>CAVPRB010000001.1:0-147500 GCA_963707735.1 uncultured Acidobacteriota bacterium
CAGCACGCGGGTGCGGGGGGTCGCTAGCAGCGTGCAATTGCCTCGGCTGCCCGAGGCCAGGACTGAAATCGAAACGGCCACGACGCATAGCATAGCCGGAATGGACCAGGTTTCAAAGCTTCCAAGCAGGCGATTTCAGCTCCAGGACTTCACGGGAAGGTGCATGTCGAGTGGTGAGGAGTCGCCCGGGACTCGCCTTTAAGTCCCGAGCGCACCATCCCCGCTGCATCTGCCAATGCACAAAGATCGCCAGATCTCCCTTACCCACAGCTTTTCCACAAACTTGCCCGCCAATCCCGCCCGCCCGCCGCCGCAATGGAGCAGACTAGTAAGGTGGCTAACCCCGGAGACTTCGCCTACACCGTCAAGCAGCAGGCCGACATCGTCCGCATCATCGGCGAATACGTAAAGCTGCGCAAGGCCGGGGCGCAGAACTACTCCGGGCTCTGCCCCTTCCACGGCGAAAAAACGCCTTCGTTTTCCGTCCACGCCAGCCGCCAGTTCTTTCACTGCTTCGGCTGCGGAGTCTCCGGCGACGTCTTCACCTTCGTCCAGAAGATCGAGAACATCACCTTCCCCGAGGCCGTCCGCGCCGTCGCCCAGAAGCTCGGCATCGCCGCTCCCAAGGCCCAGTTCAACTCGCCGCAGGAAGCTCGCGAGGCCCGCACCCGCGGGCTTCTGCTCGATCTTCACGAGGCTGCCTGCCTGTGGTTTCAGGAGCAGCTCGCCCGTCCCGAAGGTGCCGCCGCCCGCGAGTATCTGCGTGGCCGCGGCCTCGACGACGAAGCCATCGCGCGCTTCCGCATCGGCTTCGCCCCGGAGTCCGGCTTCCTGCTCCGCGACAAGCTCAAAGGCATGGCCGACGAGGACGCGCTGCGCGAAAGCGGCCTCTTCAGTTGGAAGGAGCGAGAAGACGCGCGCCGCCGGCGATTGCGTCCAAACCCGCCGCCCGCCGCGCTCTACAGCAAGTTCCGCAACCGCATCGTCTTTCCCATCTGCAATGAGAGCGGCAAGGTCATCGCCTTCACCGGGCGCACCCTGGCCAGCGACGACAAGTCCGGCCCCAAGTACCTCAACTCGCCCGAGACGCCCATCTACAGCAAGTCGCGCGTGCTCTTCAATCTCCACCTTGCCAAGGAGGCCATCCGCCGCCTCGACTACATCATCCTGGTCGAAGGCCAGATGGACTGCATCTCCGTCTTCAATGCCGGATTTCACAACGTCATCGCCTCCAGCGGCACCGCCTTCACCGAGCCGCAGGCGCGCCTGCTCGCCCGCTTCAGCAAGAAAATTGTCGTGAACTTCGATCCCGACACCGCCGGAGCCGCCGCCGCCGAGCGTTCGCTTGCCCTGCTGGTCAGCGAGGATTTCGAGATCCGCATCGTCACCCTCGAGCAGGGCTTCGATCCCGATCTGTTCGTGCGCCGCAAGGGAGCCGCCGCCTACGGCGCGGCTTTGCAGGCCTCGCAGAAGTATTTCGATTACCTCATCGAGCGCGCCCAGGCCCAGTTTCCGCGCACCGCCGAAGGCAAGGTCAAAGCGGTCAACTATCTTCTGCCGCACATCCAGCGCATTCCCAGCCGCATCGTGCGCGACGAACTCGCCGCCGACGTCGCGCAGAAATTGCAGATCGACTCCGCCGTACTGCGCCAGGAACTTCGTCACGTTGCCGGAGCCCGCACCGCAACCAAGCTCGCGCCGGCGCCCGAGGCCGCCCTCACCGAAGCCGAGCGCATCCTCCTGCAAGCTCTCGCTTCCGGCCGCGAACTCGCCTTCACCTTTGAGGATGAGAACGGTCAGGAGCAGGTCTACAACCCCGCCGAGCAGGCCTACTACACTCTCAGCGCCGAGCAACTGCACAAGGGCATGCGCGCCGAGGCGCTCATCGACGCCATGCTCAAGGCCCTCGCCGAAGGCGCCGACCTCATGACCCTCGCCGCTCGCCGACGAGGATCGCGCCCTCTTCATGTCCGTCCTCATGAAGGATCACGAGCCGCTCACCGCCGAGCTTCTTCACGGAGCCATCGAGGCCCTGCGCCGCCGCCAGCTTGAGCATCGCCAGCGCGAACTCCGCCGCCAGATCGCCGAAGCCGCGCGCAACAACGATCCCCTTGCCGTCGCCCGCCTGATGCAGGAAAAGCAGGAAGTGGACCGCGCCCTGCGCCATGCCGCCACCGTCTGAGAATCCGCGCGCCCGCCGCCGGGAGTAGCGGCGTAACCAGCCGCGCAGCGGGCGAAAATTCCCGCTTGCAATCAGCCCGGAAAGCAGCCATCATCCGCAACAGCAATCCAGTGGGGTAGGCTCTATGAACGACCAACCAATCAGGGAAATGCGGCGCAAGGACCGCGAAGTCAGTGAAGAAGAAGCTCGCCAGCTCCTGGCCGCTGGCGAGTATGGCGTGCTCAGCACCGTTGGCTCAGACGGTGAGCCCTACGGCGTGCCGCTCAGCTATGTCTATCGCGATGGTGAGATTTTCTTTCACTCCGCCCCCGAAGGCCGCAAGGTGGACAATCTCGGCGCCGGAGCTACGGTGAGTTTTTGCGTGGTCGGCGAAACCGAGTTGCAGCCGGAAATGTTCAGCACCCGTTACCAGAGCGCCATCGCTTCCGGCGAGGTCCACGAGCTGGAGGGTGAGGAAAAGATCAGCGCCCTGGGCTGGCTGGTGGAAAAGTACGCGCCGGATTTTCGCCAGCAGGGAGCAGAGTACATCGCCAGCTCGCAGAGCTTGACGCGGGTTTTCGCCCTGCGTCCGCGCCGTATCACCGGGAAACGGCGGCGCTGAGGCTCTGCCGGCTGGCGCCACCCGCAACCGCCATGGGTTATGCCTCGGGTTGAAGCTCGATCCGGAAGCGGTCCAGCGACCAGACACCCAGGGCAAAGACTGCCAGCAACACGGCAAACTCCACCGGAACCCAGGTGGGCCCGGCAACCGTGATCGCATTGGGGATCAGCAGACATACCGCGCCCGCGAAGATGAGTTCGCGCTCGGGACTTTTCTGCGCGCTGCCTCCCGCGTTACTTCCCGGGGTCTCGCCAGAAGGCCGGCCCAGGGCCGCCCGCAACGCCCGCCCGCCAATCAGCAACATCGGAATGGTGATGGCGGCCAGATCGTACTTCATGATGCGCGGATTCAGCAGCAGCGTGCCCACCAGCGCCACCGGAGCCCAGCTCTCCAGCGGCAGATTCCATTCGCGCACGCGGCGGGCAAGAAACAATAGCAGAATTCCAAGCACAACGCTAAAGGCAACATACAATATGCTGGTCGCGGACGAATACGCCAATCCCTGGCTCCAGAGCGCTCTGCCCAGCATGCCGGCCGGACCAAATCCAAAATCGTGCCCCCCGTCAAACATGAGCTGGGTGTTCAGCAGCCATTCGCGGAACATGGTTGGCCAAAGCAGTGACTGCGCGGCAAAGATCAGCACTCCCGACGATGCCGCGATGCCGGTTGGGAACCACTGGCGCCGGTCCATCAGCACCGGAAACGCCAGCAGCGAGAGAAGCGGCGCCTTGAAAATCGAAGCCGTCAACACCGCGAGGTAGTACCAGGACCAGTTGCCGCGCTTCCAACCGGTGACGGCGGCGGCCAGAACCAGGCCATAAAGCAGGTACGCCACGTTACCGCTCAGGACGGCATCATCGGTCACCAGCCCCGGGAAAAAGATCATGGCCGGGAGCATGAGCGCGAGCCACCGGCGTTCGTCCTTGTCCGCCATCTGGAACCCGGCCCAGAGCTGCAGCAGGGCGCCCGTTGCCACCGCAGCCACGTAAAGCACGCCAAGAACCCAGCCGGGAAACATTGCCAGGAACCGCAGCAAAGGCACCGTCATCGGCGGGTAGGGAGAGCAGGCGTAGACAAACGGCGGGTGCGCCCCCGTGCCGGTTGCCGCGAACCGCTGCAGAAACGCCTGCCGCGCCACTTCCACCCCGGCATAGGGATCGCTGCCCTGGCGAACCGACTGGATCGTCTTCCAATAACCGCCGGAATCCCATCCAACCGAACCGGTGCGAGCCATCACTACCACCGCAATGACGGCTGCCAGCCAAAACAAGGCGATCAATCGCGGGCGGGTAAGCCAACCGGCGTCCTGGATGGCAGAGGATCGGGAGACTGCCGTGATTTCTCCGGGCAAACTTGTGCTCCTTGTGCCGTAACCCGCCTGCGATCCAGGCGGCCAGTCGTGGAAATGTTCTCCTAGCGGGAGACTACAGGCTAGGTTCCTTCGGGGGTTGGAGTCAAGCGTGTCTTGCAGCACAATTTCTCGTATCATCGGAATCCGTGAGCGAGGACTCCACAAACCGGAAAATCTTCTGGGGGCTCTTCACCCTCCTCAGCCTCGGCGGATATTTCCTGCCCTTCGCCTGGGCCATCGCGGAAATGTTTCTCGCGTTATGGGTCAGCTGGTGGATCGTCTACCGCTCCGGCATGTTCTAACCGTCGCGTCAGTCATCGAGGGCGCCGCTATCTACCTCTACCCCGGGTTTTGTTCCTAACCTTGAAACTTGGAAACTTTGAAACCTTCCCCTCACTGCTGCTGTTGCGCTGGCTGGCTGGGACGCTCTTCCACAATTTCTTCTTCGGAAGGAACCGCCGCGCTCCCGCTCAGTTGTTCGTGTCCATCCACGTCCACGTCCGGACGCAGTTGTACGTCCACCGAGAGCCGTTGTCCCGCGTGCCCGTTGTAGAGCCCCCGCACCGGAGCCACGTCGCCATAATCCCGTCCGTAGGCGATGCGCACGTGGCGCTCTCCCACGGCTTGTCCCAGGGTCGGGTCCAGCGCCATCCATCCGCAATCCGGAATATACACCTCTACCCATGCATGCGAGGCTTGACCGCCGATCACTTCCTCCAGCGCGGAGTTCGGGTTATCCTGCCGCTGCGGAACCAGATAGCCGGAGACATAGCGCGCCGGCAGTCCCCGCTTGCGCGCCGCACCCAGCAGCAGATGGGCGAAGTCCTGACACACTCCCTGCGCCCAGCCGCAGCGCGTCCACAATGGAAGACTGGACATGGGTGGCTCCCGGCACGTACTGGAAGCGCTCGTGGATCAGCAGCGAGGCTGCCTCCGCAAATCCAAGTGCCGTGCCGTCGCTTCTTCCCTCCGCGGCGGCAATCAGTTCGTCCAGCTCCGCCAGGTGCGGAACATAATTGCTCTCCACGAGGTAGTCGTAAAACTCCTCGTACAAGCCATCCTGCTTCGTCCCGCACCTGCGCCAGTGGCGTTGCGGCGGCGGCCTCGGGCACATCCATCCGCAGCACCACCGAGTCGGTTTCTATCTTCAGGTGCCGGTGCTCCTGCAGCACGTTGAACTGGTGAACCCAGTTGCCGAACGCGTCCTGGTACGCCTTGGCCTGCGATGCCGGCTTGGTTGTCAGCCGGAATGACAGACAGCTCTGCTTTTCATCCGTCATCGGACGCAGCCGAACCTCGTTATAGCTCTCCGTAACCGGCCCGTCGTAGTGAAACTCCGTGATGTGCACCAGGTGATACCGGTTCATACGCCCACCCCGTAATAGAAATAACTGCGCGCGATGTTTTCGCCGATCGTCAAACAGGACCCAAGCAGTTCGCTCAGGTAGGCATGCAGGCCGCGATCGAAGATTTCCTCGATTTTGTCGTAGCGCAGGCTCTCCAGCACCTTGCCCGTCTGCCGCTCCGCCTCGTTCGAGTACGCACCCGGCGCGCTGCCGCTCATCGCCCGCAATCCCAACTGCACCTCGTTGACGCTGAACAGGATCGAGCGCGGATGCTGCGGATGCAGAATCAGCATCTCGGCCACCTGCTCGGGCTGGATCTGCGAGTGGTATTTGCGCCGGTAGGCTTCGTAGGCGCCCACCGATTTCAACACCGCCATCCACTGATGGTTATCCGGCTGACCCAGCGACTGCGGACCTTCCAGAAGATACTGGTACTGCACGTCCACCAGCCGCGTCGTCATCTCCGCCCGCTCCAGGAAGCAGCCCAGGCGCAGGAACTCCCAGCCCTCGTCGTGCGGCACGCGTGGCATCGGCCACCCCGTGGAAGCGATGGCTGCCGAACTTCACCGCGTCGCAGAAGCGGTGCGGCCCGCCGGCAATCTCCTGTTTCGGGTCAAAGCCGTTCATGGCGTGATACAGCCCGTTGATGTCTTCCCACATCTCGCGCGAAAGCCGGTCGCGAATGGTGCGCGCGTTTTCCCGCGCCTTGGCGATGCACTGCAGAATCGAGTTCGGGTTATCCTGCCGGAAGGCCAGAAACTCAAACACCGTGTGCGCGTTGGCGTCCTCGTACAGGCTCCGGAAGCGTGGCTCTTCGCCGGCCATTACCAGCAGCGGATCCCAGCGCAGGCGGTAGAATTTATCCGACTCCTCCAGTAGCATGTGGTAGTTCACGTCCAGAATGCGCGCCGTATCCTCGGCCCGCTCCATGTACCGGGCCAGCCAGAACATCGAGTCCGCGATGCGCGATAGCATTTCGCTCATCCCTCTTCTCTCAGAACCCAGGTGTCCTTGCTTCCCCCGCCCTGCGAGGAGTTCACCACCACCGAGCCTTCCCGCAGCGCGACCCGCGTCAGCCCGCCCGGAACCACGGTCACACTTTCGCCGTCAAACAGGCAGTACGGCCGCAGATCCACGTGGCGGCCGCCAACTTTTCCTTTTTCCGCGTCGTAGGATGGAACCCGCGACAGTCCAACCAGCGGCTGCGCAATGTAGTTTCTCGGGTCGGCCTGGATCTTCTTGCGGAAATCCTCCACCGTCGCCCGGTCCGAGGCCGGCCCGATCAGCATTCCGTAGCCGCCCGATTCGCCCACCGCCTTCACCACCAGCTCCGGCAAATGCTCCAGCACGTAAGCCAGGTCGTCAGGGCGCGAACAGAGGTAGGTTTGCACCGAGCCCAGAATCGGATCCTCGCCCAGGTAGTAGCGAATGATCTCCGGCACATAGGCATACACCGCCTTGTCGTCGGCCACGCCGTTGCCCACCGCGTTGGCCAGGGCCACGTTGCCCGCCCGGTAGGCGCCCATCAATCCCGGCACGCCCATCAGGGAGTCGCTGCGGAACACCAGCGCATCCAGAAAGTCGTCATCCACCCTGCGATAGATCACATCCACCCGCCGCAGCCCATGGATCGTCTTCATGTACACCACGGTGTCGTCCACGATCAGGTCGCGGCCTTCTACCAGCTCAACGCCCATTTGCTGGGCCAGAAAGCTGTGCTCGAAGTAGGCGCTGTTGTAAATTCCCGGCGTCAGCAGGACGACTTCCGCGGCAGCGGCGCCACGTGGCGACAGGCTGCGTAGAATCCGGCAAAGCTCAGTCGGGTAGTGGTTCACCGGCAGCACCCCGTAGGCGGGGAAAACCTCGGGCAGCGTCCGCGTCATGATCAGGCGGTTTTCCAGCACGTAGCTGACGCCGCTCGGGGTGCGCACGTTGTCCTCCAGCACCAGGTACTCGCCGGTCTTCGAATCCCGGATCAGATCGATGCCGGAGATGTGCGCATAAATACCGCGCGGCACCTCCAGCCCCACCATCTCGCGCTTGAAGTGCCGGCAGGAATAGATCAGCGAGCGCGGAATCCGTTTGTCCGCCAGAATCCGCTGCGCCCCGTACACATCTTGCAGAAACAGATTCAAGGCCGTCACCCGCTGCGCCAGCCCGCGTTCCACCCGGCTCCACTCCGAGTGCGGCACAATCCGGGGAATCAGATCGAAAGGAAACAGCCGCTCCGCTCCCGCGCCATCGCTATAAACCGTGAAGGTAATGCCCTGCAGCAGGAAGGACAGGTCGGCAATCTTGCGGCGCTCGTCAAACTGCTCCGGCGCCATTTCCGCCAGGGTGTGGAACAGCTTGGCGTAGTGCGGCCGCGGCTCGCCGGAGGCGGCGAACATCTCGTCGTAGAACTCGCCTACCTCGTAGCGCTCGAACAGCCCGCGCGGTGGAGCTTTCAAGGGCTCTGCCAACATTGTTGGACAATATCAGCGCCCGAAGTTTCCGGCCAATAAGAAGAATTGATGGGTTCTATAGGCTTTCCGGGGGATAAGTAAACCGCAGCCAGTTCCCGGAGTGTTGTCAGCCTGGGCTTCCCGTGCGCTTCCTCCCATTTGCTTTTTATCCGCTCCTTTGAAACAATAGCCAAGTTCCCGAAACTCGGGACCACTCTCCGCCATCTAAAGGCTTTATGCCTCCTCGCCAAATTGGCGACTTGCCCGTAGCGGAGCGGGCTCTTCTTGTGCACTGCGTGATAAAATTTAGGAGGTTTCGGCTTATTTTTCGGCCCGTTTGCGGCCGGAGAGCCGAATTGTGATTGTTTGGCGGCCGCCTCGCCGCCCATGACGATTTTTCGGCTGCCTACGGCGCCAGTGAAGGATATTGCTCTTGGCTCTCGACGATAAATACGAAGATATTCAAAAGTTGATCGATACCGGCAAGGAAAAAGGTTTTCTCACCTACAACGAGGTGAATGACCTTCTGCCCAACGACATCAACTCCCCCGACGATCTTGACGACCTGCTCGGAATGATCGGAACCCAGGGAATCAACGTCCTGGAAGACACCAAGCTTCCCTCGGAAAAAAAGTTCGATCCCGATGCCGAGGAGTCCGAAGACGTTGAACTCGACCTGACTCCCGGCGCCCTGGAAAAGACCAACGACCCGGTGCGCATGTATCTGCGCGAGATGGGCACCGTTCCTCTGCTCACCCGCGAAGGCGAAGTCGAAATCGCCAAGCGCATCGAGCGCGGACAGATTCGCGTCCTCAAGGCTCTGTCGCGCTCGGCCATCGTCATTCGCGAAGTCCTCGCCATCGGCGACGATCTCAAGCGCGGCGTCCGCTCGGTCAAGGAAGTCGTGGTCTTCGACGAGGAAGAGATCACCGACGAGGTGCTGCAGGGCCGCCTCAAGGAAATCTCCGGCAAAATCGACGAACTCGGCCGCCATTACAAACGGGGCCTCGCCTTCGCCGTCAAGCTCGCCGAAGTCGGAGCTCCCGGCAAGGACAAGAAGAAGCAGCAGGGACTATCGCAAGATTCACTGGGGACTGGGCCGCGCCCAGGTGGAAGTCAGCCGCGCCATTCGCAAGCTGCGCTTCACCAACCAGGAGCGCAAGCGCCTCATCGACCGCGTCAACAAAACGGTCGAAAACATGAAGGCGCTCGACCGCCAGGTTCTCAACCTTGAGAAGCGCTGCGAGTTCACCAAGAACGAAGAGCAGAAGAAGGAAATCCGCAAGCAGATTCGCACCGTGCGCACCGACATGGAGCGCATCGAGGTGGAAGCCGGAGCCGTCTTCACCGAACTCAAGCGCACCCAGCGCGAGATCATTCAAGGCGACATGGATGCCGAGCACGCCAAGCGCGAGCTCATCGAGGCCAACCTCCGCCTCGTCGTTTCCATCGCCAAGAAGTACACCAACCGCGGCCTCCAGTTCCTCGACCTCATTCAGGAGGGCAACATCGGCCTGATGAAGGCCGTCGATAAATTCGAGTACCGCCGCGGCTACAAGTTTTCCACCTACGCCACCTGGTGGATTCGCCAGGCCATCACCCGCGCCATCGCCGATCAGGCCCGCACCATCCGCATCCCGGTGCACATGATCGAGACCATCAACAAGCTCATCCGCACCTCGCGTCAACTGGTGCAGGAGCTGGGCCGCGAGCCAACCAGCGAAGAGATTGCCCGCCGCATGGACATCCCCGTCGCCAAGGTTCGCAAGGTCTTGAAGATCGCCCAGGAGCCCATCTCGCTGGAGACTCCCATCGGCGAAGAGGAAGATTCGCACCTCGGAGATTTCATCGAGGATCGCGCCGTCGTCTCGCCCGCCGAGGCCGTCATCAACGTCAACCTCAAGGACCAGACCTCGCAGGTTCTTCGCACCCTCACTCCGCGCGAAGAGAAGGTCATCAAGATGCGCTTCGGCCTCGAAGATGGCAGCGAGCACACTCTCGAAGAGGTTGGCCAGTCCTTCGCCGTCACCCGCGAACGCATCCGCCAGATCGAAGCGAAAGCCTTGCGCAAGCTGCGCCATCCTTCGCGCTCGCGCAAACTCCGCGCCTTCATGGACGGCGTCCACGACTAGCCGCAACGCGTCTTCCGCAACACAATGGGCACGGCTCCGGCCGTGCCCATCGTATTGATTCCGGCGCCCCCTGCTTGCCAGCTCTTGGCAAACGTGCGGCAGTCGATGTTGCCGTTCTTCTTGCCGTTGCCCTTGCACTTGCCGTTGCTCTTGCACTTGCCGTTGTCCTTGCACTTGCCGTTGCCCTTGCACTTGCCGTTGTCCTTGCACTTGTCCTTGCCGTTGTCCTTGCACTTGTCCTTGCCGTTGTCTTTGCACTTGTCCTTGCCGTTGTCTTTGCACTTGTCCTTGCCGTTGTCTTTGCACTTGTCCTTGCCGTTGTCTTTGCACTTGTCCTTGCCGTTGTCTTTGCACTTGTCCTTGCCGTTGTCTTTGCACTTGTCCTTGCCGTTGTCTTTGCACTTGTCCTTGCCGTTGTCTTTGCACTTGTCCTTGCCGTTGTCTTTGCACTTGTCCTTGCCGTTGTCCTTGCCCCTAAGTTGTCATCCTGAGCAACGCGAAGGACCCCAGCGCAGCTCGTCTCTCGGGCGCGGCTTCAAGCCTTCCGGCCGGCTATCGATTTTCGTTCCTCCCCCGTGCCCGGAGCGGCTCCAAAGTGGATGGACGTTGGCCGCCGCCTCCTGCCATTCGGAGCAGTCTGATAAATTAACCGCCCGTTAACATTCCCGTCACGGCGCTGCCATATACTCTGCCGATGCTTTCCAAGGAACTCACGTTCGAGCTTCTGCCCAACACAGGTCCAAATGAGCACACCTACCGTCTGGACGGCCCGCTGGTCCTCAACAACCTGTTTGCCTTTCAGGAGGTCTTGCGCGCGGAGTCCGTCACCACCATTCTGGATCTGACCGGCGTTCCCTATATCGATTCCGCCGGTCTCGGAGTGCTGACCAACTCCTACGTTTCCCATCAGAGGCGGGGACAGAGGTTGCTCTTTGTGGGCGTGAACCAGCGCGTGCAGGAGCTCTTCAAGCTCACCAGCCTGGACAAATTGTTCGAAGTTTTCCCCACCGTGGAAAGCGCCCGCCACGCCGCCTAGCAACGCGGCGCGGGCCCTCATCGTTCGCGGAAAATGGTGCGGATCAGACTATGGAATCCCAGGTCATCGCGGTCGCCAGCAAAGAGAATGCGGAAGCCATCGCCAAGGGTCTGCGGCTGTGGTTTGAAAGCGATCCGGCAGTGCGCGAGGTAGCGGAGGGTTGGGCAGTCATCGTCACCGGCATCGTGCCGGAAAGCGTCCGCCTCCTGATGAATCACTACAGTCTGGGCGTTCTCGACTGCAAGACCGGCAGGGTCTGAAGCGCAACCGCACCCCGGCCCTCAAGTCTCTCTCGCCGCCTGGCGGGCCGATTACTTCCTGATCTTGAACGCCGCCCAGTATTGCGCGTTCTCCCACGTCAACTTCAGCATTCCGCCGCCCGCCGGATTCGCCTCGATCGACATCGTGAACTGGTCTACCGGCTCCTTCAAGGCGTCCTTCTTCAGATCGATCCGCGCCACATCCCGCGCCTCGTCATAAACCTGCTTCGGGTCACGGTTGTTCTCGCCCCACTGGCCAATCTGCTGATTGATGATCAGTTTCCCGCCGCTTTCCGCGGGCAGCGTCCACAGCGTATAGGCGCCGGCCGGGAGAGTCGCACCGCCCAATTCAATCGGCTTTTGCGTAATCAGCAACGTGGCCTCATCGGCGCCGGTGCGCCAGACTTTGCCATAAGGCACCAGGCCGCCCCAGATCTTGCGAGCATCGCCGGTCTTGGGATCCCGGGTGTAGGGCCGTCCGTACACAACCATGACCCGGTTGCCTTCGATCTCCTTGCTGATGGTTTCATGCGGGCTGATGCGTTTCTGCTGAGCAGCCGCCGGCCAGGCGCAGGCGATGGCGGCGGCGACGAGAACGAGAGTGTAGCCGAAATTTTTCATGCCATGCATGATACCCCTACTCGTACCGCAGCGCCTCAATCGGGTCCAGATTCGCCGCCTTCCACGCCGGATAAATCCCAAACACCAGCCCAATGAATCCCGAGGACGTAAACGCAAACGCCGTCCAGCGCACGCTCATGGTTGCCGGCAGCGCCGGCAGCGGCGCCGCAATCAAATAGGTCAGCACTCCGCCCAGCAGAATTCCCACCACGCCGCCCACCGCCGTCAGCACCACGGCTTCCATGGTGAACTGCAGCAGCACGTCGTGTTTGCGCGCGCCTACCGCCTTGCGCACTCCAATCTCCCGCGTGCGCTCGGTCACGGAAACCAGCATGATGTTCATCACGCCCACGCCGCCCACAATCAGCGCCACGCTGGAGACGGCGAACATGAAGATGAACACTCCGCCCGTCACCTGGTTCCACACCTGCACAATCGAATCCTGGCTGAACACGGCGAAGTTGTCCGGCTGGTCCGGCTTCAGTTTGCGCCGCCGCCGCAGCAGGTCGCGCATCTCGTCCATCGCCTTCGCCATGTCCGGCTGCGATGTGGCCTTCACGGAGATCCAGTTTTGCTTCAGCTCCGGATGCAGCTTCCTGAACGTGAAGTAGGGGAACATCACAATGTTGTCTTCCGGATTCGTCCCGCCGCTGAAGGCGTTCTTCTTCTTCTCCGAGACGCCGATCACGGTGAACAGTTCGCCTTCGATGTTGATTTCCTTGCCGATCGGGTCGGTCTCGGCGAACAACTCGCTGGCCGTGTCGTTGCCGATGACGATCACCGGCATCCGCTGCTCGTCTTCCGTCTGGGTGAACCAGCGGCCCTTGGCCAGGGCGTAGTCGATACACCTCCTTGGTATCGACCGTATCGCCTTCGAGAATGGTGTTCTTCGCCACGTGTCCTTCATACTTCACGGCATAGCTGCCCACGTTGAACTGCGGCAGAAACAGCCGCAGCGACGGCGCCACGGCCTTCACGTGCGGCAGCTCTTTCATCGCCTCCGCGTCTTCGTAGGTCAGCTCCTTCCGGTTCAGCATCTCCGCCGTCGGACGGCCAAAGTTCAACACGTCCATATGGAATGCGAACACGATATTGGAGCCCATCTGCTGCACCATGCTCTGCACGTTGCTGTTCAGCCCGCGCACCACCGACGAGATCGTGATCACCGTCGCCACGCCGATCACAATGCCCAGGATGGTCAACCCGGAGCGCATCTTGTTGCGCACCAGCGTCTCGCCGGCCAGCCGGAAGATCTCCCTGAACTCACCGCGCGACGCCATTGCCGAACTCCCGTCCCAATGCCATGGTCACCACGTGCAGCGCCATGCCTTACAGTTCAAAGCGCAGCGCGGTGATCGGGTCCAGCTTTGCCGCCTTGCGCGCCGGATACACGCCGAAGAACACGCCCACCGCGCCCGCCATCAGCCAGTCCCGCCAGCACCGTCCACGAGCTTTACTTCGCTCGGCATCCCAATCATGATGGTCACGGTCTTCGCCACCGCGATGCCCAGCGCCACGCCAATCGCCCCGCCCACCAGCGACAGGGTCGAGGACTCGATCAGGAACTGCTGCATCACATCGCCCCGAGCGCGCTCCCAACGCCTTGCGAATGCCAATCTCGCGCGTCCGCTCGGTCACGGAAACCAGCATAATGTTCATGATCACCACCCCGCCCACGATCAGCGAGATGGAAGCCAGCGCCACCGCCACCATGAAAAACGTTCCGCTCAGGTTCGCCCAGATGGAGAGAAAGCTCTGGTTCGTCTCCACCACAAAGCTATCCGGCTTGCCTGGTGCGTCGTGACGCCGCGAGCGCATCACCACCCGCACCTGGTCCATCGCCGTCTCCATCGGCGCGCCCACTCCCTCGCCCTTGGCCCAGATGCTCAGCGAAACCTGTTGCGTGCCGAACTGCTTGTACCAGCTCGTCAGCGGAAGCACCACCCAGTTGTCCAGGCTCTGCCCCAGCGCCTTGCCCCTGGGCTCAGCCACTCCAATCACCGTGTAAGCCTGCCCGTTGACGCGGATTTCCTTGCCCAGCGGATCCACCTCCGGCATCAGGTTCTCGGCAATGTCGCTGCCGATCACCACCACGTTCGAGCCCGCGTTCACGTCGGCCTCGGTCAGCCCGCGCCCAGACTTCAGATTCAGGTCGTAGATCGCCGTCATCCCCGGCGTCCAGCCGCGCGCCGTCGTGTCGTTGCTGTTCTGCTCGTTGTACTTCACCCGCACGTTGCTCAGCCGCAACGAAGCGCCCACGTTCTTGCACGCCGTGCACGCCTCCTGCACCGCCAGGAAGTCCTCGTAGCGAATGTCTTTGCGCTTCTCGCTCTCCAGGTACTGATCCACGTTGGTGATCACGTTCGGAGCCTTGGAGACGATGAACACGTCCGCGCCAAGATTGAAGATCTTCTCCGCCACATACCCATTGATGCCGTTGACGAACGTCTCCACGGCAATCACCGTCGCCACTGCGATCACCACCCCCAGCAGGGTCAGCACGCTGCGCAGCTTGTTGGCCCACAGCGATTGCAAGGCGATGCGGATGGCTTCCCATGTGTTCATAAGGATTTCGGAGTACAAGCGGAGTTCGCCCCCCGCAGTTTACCAGAGCCACCCGCCCACCCCGCCATCCACATCCCGGCCGCGCCCTGGAGCTCGGGAACATAACCCGTTGCCTCCCCCACGGAGTTGCATGGTGGTCCATCTGCCAGTCCTGCGGCGCGGAACCCCATGCGTTGCCGGGCATGTTTTTCTTTTCTCATCACATCATTCTGTGACGCATGACTATGGCAGCTTCCCGCGCCCTCGTGTATCACAACTTATGAAGAGAATTGTCACGGTTCGATGAAAATTGAGCCAACCTCCGGCCTGTGCTACGATGCTTTGCTTTAGAGATTTCCGTCTGTGCCGCAAGGTACACGCGGTTTTGCCCTTCCGTCCCAGCTCTGGGAGTTCCAGACGCGCGCTTCCGGCCGCGTTCGGGCAGCGGAATGGCTGTTTGGTTCAGCTCGTTTACGCAGCTTGTTTACCCAGTAAGGCGCTCGCCGCCTTTTCAGGCCAGTGCCGTGGGCGAAATGCTTCGGCAGCGTGTTCCGGTCGTTGCCGGCTTTCGAATCAAAGCTCTCGGGAGTTATTTTGTGAAGACCTACGAAGGTGAGAATGTCCGCAACGTGGCTGTGATTGGCCACTCCCACTCCGGCAAAACCTCTCTTGTCTCCGCCCTGCTGTTCACCGCCGGCAGCACTCCCCGGCTCGGCCGGGTCGATGACGGCACCACCACCACCGATTACGACGAAGAAGAAATCTCCCGTCAGATGACCATCTCCGCCTCGCTTGCCGCCGTCGAGTGGGGCAAGGTCAAGATCAACCTCATCGATACTCCCGGCTTCAACATGTTCGTCCATGAAGCCGAACTGGCCATGCCCGCCGTCGATGCCGCTCTCGTCGTCGTCGATTCGGTCTCCGGCGTTCAGGTCGTCACCCAGAAGGTCTGGAACTTTGCCGACAGGTTGAGCCTTCCCCGCGTCGTCATCTGCACCCGCATGGACCGCGAGCGCGCCGACTTCGAGCGCGTCATGGAATCGCTTACCTCCACCTTCGGCCGCAACGTCGTTCCCGTCCAGCTCCCCATCGGAGCCGAAAAGAACTTCAAGGGCGTCGTCGATCTGGTCAAGATGAAGGCCTACTACTATGAGATGGGCGGCAACGGCCGCGCCCGCATCGAAGAGATTCCCGCCGATATGGCCGAGCAGGCCAAGGCCGCGCATGAAGCTCTCGTCGAGCTCGTCGCCGAAGGCGATGACGATCTGATGAGCGAGTTCTTCGACACCGGAACCATCGCCGAGGAGCACATCGTCTCCGGCATTCACAACGCCATCCGCGAAGATCGTCTCTTCCCCGTCCTGTTCGCCTCCGGCCTCGGCAACATCGGCAGCGACGAAATCCTCGACTTCCTTCTCGACTACGTTCCCTCGGCCACCGAGCGCAAGCACCTTCGCCGGCGTCCCCGCCACCGCCGGCGCCGAGCCTCCGGTCGCGTAAGATCGCCGCCTCCGAACCGCTCTCGCTCTTCGTCTTCAAAACCGTCAGCGATCCCTTCGCCGGACGCATCTCCTACTTCAAGGTGGTCAGCGGCGTCCTCAAGAATGACGCCTCCGTCACCAACTACGCCCGCGGCACGGCGGAAAAGTTCGCCCACATCTCCGCCGTTCTGGGCAAGCAGCTCATTCCCGTGACCGAGCTCTCCGCCGGAGACATCGGCGCCGTCGCCAAGCTCAAGGAAACCCTCACCGGAGACACCCTGGGCGACAAGTCCGCGCCCATCCAGTACCCGCCCGTCACCCTGCCCGAGCCGGCCATCACCTTCGCCATCGAGCCCAAGACCCGCGCCGACGAGGACAAACTCGGCGTCGGCGTCCACAAGCTCATGGAAGAGGATGCCATGCTGCGCTTCTTCCGCGATCCCCAGACCAAGGATTTCCTCATCGCCGGAACCGGCCAGCAGCACATCGAGGTCGTCGTCAGCAAGCTCAAGCGCCGCTACCACACCGAGGTCGTCCTCAAGGCGCCCAAGGTTCCCTACCGCGAAACCATCCGCGGCACCGCCGAAGTCCAGGGCCGCCACAAGAAGCAGTCCGGCGGACACGGCCAGTTCGGCGATTGCAAAATCAGAATGTCGCCGCTGCCTCGCGGCGGACAAGTTCGAGTTCTCCAATGACATCTTCGGCGGCTCCATCCCCAAGAACTACATTCCCGCCGTCGAAAAGGGAATCCTCGAAGCCGCCGCCCGTGGCTTCCTCGCCGGATACCCCGTCGTCGATTTCAAGGTCAGCCTCTACGATGGCAGCTATCACGACGTGGATTCCAACGAACTCAGCTTCAAGACCGCTGGCCGCATCGCCTTCAAGAAAGCCATGGAGGTCGCCAAGCCCACCCTGCTGGAACCCATCATGCAGGTCGAAATCACCGTCCCGGACGAGTTCGCCGGAGCCATCATGGGCGACATGAACTCCCGCCGCGGCCGCATCCAGGGCATGGACAACAAGGCCGGCAACACCATCATCCGCGCCCACTGCCCCATGTCTGAGATGCTGACCTACGGCACCGACCTCACCGCCATGACCCAGGGCCGCGGCTCGTTCAACATGGAAATGGATCACTACGACTTCGTCCCCGCACTGCAGCAGGAAAAGATCATCGCTGCCGCCAAGGCCGCCGGCGCCGGCCTGGAGGAAGAGGAAGAAGAGTAAGAGCAAATGCACGGGTGCCCCAGGTTCGCGCCGCGTATTTTGCGGCGATAACCTGGGAGGCAACGCCATCGATCCCTGCAGCGCTCAGGTGGCCTACATCTGTGTCGCGTCTCTCGACGCAAATGTGGGGAAGCAGCAAGCTCCACTCTGGACCACAACGAGGAAGGGCAGCCCGCGGGCTGCCCTTTTTTACTGACCTGAACTCCCCTACTCGTGCCGCTCCGCCTTGATGGCGTGGTGGACCGCCTTGCGCGCTTCGTCAATGTGGTGCAGGGCGCGCTTCTTCAGTCCCTTGGCATAGCCATCCGATTCGTGCTGGTCGATATCCTTGTGCGCCTGGTCCAGCAGGTCCAGCGCCCGCCGCAGCCGGTCGCCTCTACCCCAGCCGGCATCCACCGGAGGATGGTCGTTCAGGTTCTTGCCATCGTCGATGGCCGCCTCCTTCACCTCGTGGATCGCGGCGTCGATTTCGTCGATCGCAAGCTGTTCGTCGGCGTCGGCCCGCCTGTTGGAAACGTTGCCCCAGGTGTGCGCGCGCATGGCGCAGGTCGGTCAATGCGTGCAGGTAAGCGGGATGTGCTCCCGGCGTGTCGGCTGCGGCAAACGTGGTCAGCAACACGACCGCGCATGCCGCCATCAGAATCAACTTTGCATAACTTTTCATCGTTACTCTCCTTGGCGAATGCTGTATTTGCTTGTGCGGTTTCAAACCCGGCTCACAACGCAAAGTTCCTTATCTCCGCGTGAACCCCGTTTGAACTCCCCGCGCCCACCGGACGAAGCTGCGCCTGTTCATAACCCAGCCGTCATCCCCGCCGCCCCGCTAGAACAGCGTGTTCTGCTTCTTCGGAGGCTCCACCCCAAAGTGCTTGTACGCCAACTGCGTCGCCACCCGTCCCCGCGGAGTCCGGTCCAGAAACCCAATCTGGATCAGGAACGGCTCGTAGATTTCTTCAATCGCGTCCGGCTCTTCGGCCAGCGCCGCCGCCAGCGTATTCACTCCCACCGGCCCGCCCTGGTATTTCTCGATGATCGTCAGCAGCAGCCGCCGGTCCACCTCGTCAAAGCCATGCTCGTCCACCTCCAGCATCTCCAGCGCCGCCTTGGCCGTGGCGCAGTCGATGTGCCCCGTTCCGCGCACCTGCGCATAGTCGCGAACCCGCCGCAGCAGCCGGTTTGCCACCCGCGGTGTTCCGCGGCAGCGCGTCGCAATCTCCAGCGCCGCATCGTCGTCAATCCCCACATTCAAAATCTGCGCCGAGCGGTTCAGGATGATCTTCAAATCCTCATGGCGAGTAAAACTCCAGCCGCAGCACCAGTCCCAGCCGCGAGCGCAGCGGAGCCGACAGCAGCCCGATCCGCGTCGTCGCCGCCACAAACGTAAATGCCGGAATCTCAAACGAGTGCGTCCGCGCCGACGGCCCCTGCCCCACCATGATGTCCAGCCGGCAATCTTCCAGCGCCGAATACAGCAGCTCTTCCAGCGCCGGTTGCAGCCTGTGCACCTCGTCCACAAACAGCACCTGCCGCGCCTGCACGTTGGTCAATATCGCCGTCAAATCGCCTTTGATCTGCAGCGTCGGACCCGAGGTCTGCTGAAACGCCGCATCCATCTCGTTGGCGATAATCGTTGCCAGCGTCGTCTTGCCCAGTCCCGGAGGCCCATACAGCAGAATGTGATCCAGCGCCTCGCCCCGCGCCCGCGCCGCCGCAATCGCCACGGCCAGGTTTTCCTTCACCTTCGGCTGGCCAATAAACTCCTGCAACCGCTGCGGCCGCAGCTTCAGCTCAAATCCTTCTTCGCCCTCCAGTGGCCCACCCGCCACCAGCCGCGCCCGCTCGTCCATGTCTCCGCCCATACCCGCGATGTTATATCCCCCGCCCGCAAGCGGCAATTGTGATCTGGTGTCTGCCAGCGACGTTGCGCTAAACTCCGGATGCGTCGGGAGAAAGCAACTGCATGCGAAAAACGTCCATGGTCGCGATTATTGTCGTTCTCATTCTCATCCTCGCAATCCTTTTTGCGCGCACCCGGCCGCGGACGCGCCACCTTAAATTGAACTCCCATTCTCGAGTCGCACAAACGTTCCACGCCTGAGCCGCGCACCCCAGGTTCGCGCCCCATTCTTTGCGGCGATAAGTTCAGTAGCACCACCCTGCAACCTTGCGCTGGTCCGTTCCTGTCCTTTGAGTTGGTTCTAGCCTTTGACTTGAGTGTCACCCTGAGCGCAGCGAGGGGCTCCAGCACACCTCAAATCTCCAGCGCCGCCCCAAGAGGCTTGTCAACCGCGCCATTTAGAAGGTTCTGGCGCACCCACTTCCGCCACGCTTTGGCGAATGTGGGAGAAACCATCCCCATGCGGTAAACTGCTCTGTTCGCTTCCCTCCGGAGATTTCCGTCATGCTGCGTCGCTGTCTCATTGCCATTGTCCTGCTCGCTTCCTTCTCCGGCCCTTCGCCCAGAAGCGCCCATTCACCTTTGAGGACATGATGAACCTCAAGCGCGTCGGCGACTTCACGGTCTCGCCCGACTCCCGCTGGGTCGCCTTCTCCGCCGTCGATGTCTCCCTCGCCGACAACTCCAGGCGTCCCATCTCTGGATCGTCTCCCTCGCCGGCGGCGAAGCTCGCCGCCTCACC
Organism: uncultured Acidobacteriota bacterium; assembly: GCA_963707735.1. Taxonomy (GTDB): domain Bacteria; phylum Acidobacteriota; class Terriglobia; order Terriglobales; family Acidobacteriaceae; genus TOLSYN. The sequence goes on from CAVPRB010000001.1 coordinate 19,865, forward strand.
GAACCCGGCCAGGGAACCGAAGACCGCCTCGCGCTTTTCGCCCGATGGCAAGCAGCGTCCTCTTCACCGCCGTCCGCAACGGCGTCTCGCAGCTCTACGTGCAGCCCTTCCAGCCGGAAACCGGAACCCTCATCGGCATCGCCGCGCCAGCTCACCGGCATCTCCACCGAAGCCGATGGCGCCATCTGGTCGCCCGACGGCAAGCCAAGTTCTCTTTCTCTCCGCCGTCTGGCCCAACTGCCCCGATGATGCCTGCAACAAGGCCAGGGACGAGGCCGCCGAAAAATCCAAGGTCAAGGCCAAGGTCTTCGACCACTTGCTCTACCGCCATTGGAACGCCTATGACAGCGGCAAGCGCTCGCACCTGTTCCTCATCAGCGCCGCCTGCGATCCGCCGCACCAGCCTGCGCCGCCCGCGACCTCACTCCCGGCGATCACGACGTCCCGCCCTTTTCTCTCGGCGGGCAGGACCAGTACCAGTTCTCTCCCGATGGCCGCGAGATCGCCTTCACCAGCCAATCTCGACGAGGTGCAGGCCACATCCACCAATAGCGATGTCTTCACCCTCTACGCTCACCGACCCGCAGGCCAGGCCCGTAAACCTCACCGCCGCCAACCACGGCGCGGACTCCACGCCTCTCTACTCGCCCGATGGCAACTACCTCGCCATCCGCTCCCAGTTCCGCGCCGGGTACGAGAGCGACCGCTTCCGCCTCCAGCTGATCGAGCGCGCCACCGGCAAAATCACCAACCTCACCGAAAACTTCGACCGCTGGGTCGAGTCCGTCGCCTGGGCGCCGGACTCCTCCAAGCTCTACTTCACCGCCGAGGATGCCGGCGAGTCGCCCATCTACAGTCATCCCGGTCACCGGCGGCGAGCCCAGGGAAATCGTCCGCGGCTACAATGACTCACCTCACTCCCACCCCCGACGGCAAGACCCTGGTCTTCGCCCGCAGCTCCGTGCGCTTTCCCACCGAGCTGTTCACCATCTCCACCGCGCTCGCCGCGCGTCCTGCTGCCGCCGGCGCTCACCGTTCCAAGCCCCGGCCAGTCGCCACCACGCCGTCTACACGGAGAAGCGATGAGCCGGCCTCCGCCACGGCTGAAGCGCGTCAGCTCACCCACCTCAACGACGCCCTGCTCGCCGCAGATCCAGATGCAGCCCATCGAGTGGTTCTGGTTCACCGGCTCGGAGAAGAAGCAGGTCGCAGGGCTTCATCCTCAAGCCGCCCGGACTTCGATCCCGTCCAGGAAGTATCCCGTCAAGTTCCTCATCCACGGCGGCCCGCAAGGCGCATGGGGAGACGATTGGAGCTTCCGCTGGAATCCCAATCTCTTCGCCGCCTCCGGCTACGTCGTCGTCATGATCAATCCGCGCGGCTCCACCGGCTACGGCCAGCAGTTCATCGATGACGATCAACGGAGATTGGGGTGGCCGTCCCTTTGACGACCTCATGCTCGGCCTCGACTACGCCGAGCAGCAAATACAGCTTCATCGACCGCGATCGCGAGTGCGCCCTCGGCGCCAGCTATGGCGGCTACATGGCCAACTGGATTCTCGGCCACAGCGACCGCTTCAAGTGCATCGTCTCCCACGACGGCATGTTCAATCCCGAGAGCGCCTACGGCACCACCGAGGAGCTCTGGTTCAACGAGTGGGAGTTCAAGGGAACTCCGTGGTCCAACCGCGAGCTCTATCGCCGCTGGTCGCCCGCGCTGGCCGCGCCCAACTTCAAAACTCCAACCCTGGTCATCCACGGCCAGCTCGACTACCGCCTCGATGTCAGCGAAGGCTTCCAGCTCTTCACCACCCTGCAGCGCCTCAAGGTTCCCAGCCGCATGCTCTACTTCCCCGACGAGGGACACTGGGTGCTCAAACCGCAAAACTCTCAGCTCTGGTACAAGACCGTCACCGAATGGGTCGACTGGTACATCGGCACCCCGGGCAAGCATCCCCACGCTGCCCCGCCCGCCCCGGAGCCAATGCATTGGCAGACGATTAACCAAACAGGCACCCCATCAGGGTGCCTGTTGTCGCTCCGGATAATCCTTCCGGACCTTGCGCAACCATGTACCTAGAAGCCAAATTTTGCCTTCCAAACGATTACCTTATTGGTCAATCGTTGCCGCCTTCGGCTCATCGGCTTCTGTGGTCATCAGGGACAGTCTCCGCGCCGTCGCAGTCCTGGGCCGAAAGATGCGCTCCTCCCAGCAGCAGCAGACCCGAGAAAAACGCCCAGAAAATCAGCGTTACCGATACATAGAAGGGGCCGTAGGCTTCGTGAAAATCCAGCAACGGCAGGCACGCCACGAAGATCATCTTCGCGATCTCCCACGCCACGCCGGTAATGATCGCCGCCGGCAGAACCGCTTTGTACGGCACTTTTCCATTCGGCAGCAGCCAGTAGATCAGGAAGAAGATCAGCACGCTGGCAATCATTCCAAATATCTTTCAACGCAATGAATTGAATGGTCAGATTGATCTGGTTCACCAGCGAATACACCACCCCGGTGCCGATGTGATTGCCCAGCCAGACTTGCGCCTCCGCCGCCGGAGCCCATACTCCCGCCGTGCCCGCCACGCTCAACAGCGCCAGCACCCCGCAGCACAGCGCCAGTCCCAGCGATACCACCTGGTTCATCAGGTAGTTGCGCGACTTGAAGCCCCACACCGAGTTCAGAGCCACTTCCAGCGGCTCAAACACGCCCGTGCAACTGATGAACAGCATCACGATCGAGAACAGTTGGATCTTGTGCGTCGCCGACATGGCGTCCACGGTGGAGATGATAAATCCCTGGTTGCTCGGCAGATACGCCGCCAGCATCCGCTTGATCGCACTCACCATCGACGGTGAATGAAAGACGCGCCGGCTCATGCGTCAGCAGCAGAACCGCCGCAGGGAAGAACGATAGGATCGCGTTTGCGGCCACTGAAAATGCATAGGTGTGCACTTCGGTTGTGCCCAGATATTTCAGCGTGGACATGCCGTTGCGCCGCAATGTCTGCAGCATGGAACTGCGCAGTTGTTCAATGGGATCGTCGCCGGTGGAAGAAACGCTGCTGGCCACGGCGGTCGCCGCGGCGCTGGATGTACTGTCGCTTGTCATGATGTCTCTTCCTATTGTAGCGAAATCAGCTCGCGTCGATCGCTTCCCGGCTTCCCGCAGCGCCTGGTTCGCCTGGCTTCCGCGTTGCGCCAGTGCACAAATTTTCTCCTTTTTAGGCGATTTCTTACATGATTTGCTCTCGTCCTGCAACATTCACTTGCCAACTTGAGCAGGTTGCGATAAATATGTCCATGCCTACTAAATTACGTTCGATGGCGAGTTTTTGCGGTGCAGTGAAGGAATAAGTGGATGTGCAGTCGGCAGTCAGCGCAGCATTCAAGTCCGGATTCCAGCATCTTTTCCGCAACGCGGTCCTAGGGCTGCGGAATTTGAAAAGATGCTGGAATCCGGATTTGCTTGCTGGGCGGTTTCAGGCTGCGACGGAAGCTCTGGTGTTCCGCGTATCGGACTATGAAATACTGTTTTTTTGCAAGATGTGAAAGGAGTACGTCGTGAAGGAGAAGGGTACGGTTAAGTGGTTTAACGGCGCAAAGGGATATGGCTTCATTCAGCGCAGTACGGGTGAAGATGTATTTGTGCACTATTCGGTGATTCAGGAAAATGGTTATCGCACTCTGAACGAAGGCGAAACTGTCGAGTTCGAATGCGTCAAAGGACCCAAGGGACTACAGGCTCAGAACGTGAGCCGCGGTTAATCATCAGCGCTTATATATGGAAAGCATGAACGCCTGAAACTAGGAAACATGAATGCTTGCGCTCCAACAAGGCCCTAGCCCCCCAGTCTGTTACGAAACGCGGGCTTTGAATGAAAGTTAAGAACGGTGTTCCGGTGTCGGAGCACCGTTTTTGTTGATGGAGAGCGATTTTGGTTTGTGTAGAGCGTGGTTTTGAGCGCAGGACTGGGTTGCGGATGCTCAGCAGGCCAGTTCTGCTAAGAGTTTCCGGCCACCCAGCACGTTCATCATGCGTTTCAGGTTATAGACCATGGTCGCCAGGCTGATCTCGGTCTGTGCACCGCCGACTCCGCGCAGCAGAAAGCGCGGATGTCCAAAGATGCGGTACTTGAGCGTGGCAAACGGATGTTCCACCGTGGATCGCCGCAGCCGCATGAGGGCGGGTGTGACTCGTTGCTGCATCCGATTCAGGGCGTCGTCGTGCAGATGGCGCGTCGTCCAGCGCCGCGAGCCGGTCGTACAACGAACTTTCATCGAGCACGCTCCGCAGACCTGAGCTGGGGCGGCATACATCACGCAACGATCTTTGCGGGAGAGCTGGATGCGCACCAGCGTCTGCCCGGCCGGGCAGCGAAAGTTGTCGGTCTTCGGGTCATAGTGGAACTGGCTGCGGTCGAACAACGTGCCATCGCCCTTGTTGTTGATGGCGCGGTTGGCGGGAACATGTGGCACGATGCCTTGTTGCTCACAACGCTCGACCTGCTCGCCGTTGGAGTAACCAGCATCGGCGACCACGTTCAGCGTTTCCGGAGCCCCGACGGCTTGCTTGGCCGCCTCGGCCATCGGCAGCAAACAGCGTTGGTCGTTGCCTTCCGTCGTGACCTTCTGCGCCACGATCAGCGCGTGTTCGGCGTCCACCGCCGTCTGCACGTTGTAAGCCGGTGCGTGGTCATGAAAGCCCATGCGCATGAACCGCGCTTCAGGTTCGGGATGCTTCTTCAGTTTCTCCAGCGCTGCTGCAACCGCGCTGGGGTCGATGACGACTTCGTCCTGCGCGTCGGCTCGCTCCAACTGCTCCAGATAACGCTTTATTGCATCCCGTTCCCGCACGCTCCTGGCACTGCTCACGGCGTGGAACTTCGAGCCGTCAATTGCAACCCACTCGCCCCGGACCAGTCCTACCGCACGCGCAAAATGTACCAGTTCGGCTCCCGCTTTGGTCACCGCCTCGCGGTGCATCCGCCGAAACTCGGCAATCGACTTGTAATCGGGAGTTAAACGGCCCAGCAGCCACATCACTTCCACGTTGCGCTGGCACTCGGCTTCCAGCCGCCGCGACGAGCGGACCTGTTGCAGGTACCCGTACAGATACAGCTTCAGCAGGTCGCGAGGATCATACCCAGGACGCCCCGTCTCGGCGGGTTCGGCACGCACAAACCCAAGTTCCGCCATATCCAACTTATCCACGAACGCCTCAATGACTCGGCACACATGATCGTCGGGAACCAGATCATCCAGCGTTACCGGAAACAACGTCTGCTGCCCCCGCGCCTCGCCCTGAATGAACCCCATGAAAAATGCCCTCGCTTCCGCGAGAGCATTTTTACATCAACTTGCCCCAGAGTCACAGGGTTTTGTAACAGCCTGCCCCCGAGGGCCCTTTTCTTGGCTGTGGCGGCCTGCTCTCAATTTCCGGCCGTCAATCTGCTTCCAGGGACACCAGGTCGCCCTGGAATTCGCCACTGCTGCGGTAGTTGATCGAGACGGCGGTGTCGTGCCAGTTGCAGTCGAACTGCTCAACTCCGATCAACACCGCCGAATCGCGGTCGGCCACGCGAATCCGCCAGGTGTGTCCGCCGGAACTCACGATGAGGATCGCCTGCGGCGCCAGCCCGCACTCGACGCTGACGATGCGGCCCTTCATGGATTCGATCTTGCGCGTCTCCGGCGGCAGTTCCGGGTTCTGTTTCTTAGCCTCTGCCCGCTCGTCCTCGGCAATTGCCTCTTGCAGATTGTCATATTTACCGGGTTTTGCGTTGGCGTCGCGGTGAATTCCCATTGAATCCCATTGCTGCACCTGCCTTTTCTCCCTGGCCAATTCGTTCCGCAACTCTTTTGCCTCCGCCGAGACCGCTTCATCGCTTCCCGCGCCCGCGTAAATAGCCAGCTTGCGCGCTGCATCCAGGTTGTCTGCTGCCTGGTAAGCCCGCGCCAGATTCAGGTAGTAGCGGTTGTTGCGCGGACAGAGCGCCGAGGCGCGTTCGAGATTTGCCTGTGCCGGTCTCAGGTTGCGGCCGCTCAACTCTGCCAGTCCCAGCAGTTCCCGCGCGGCAGCGTAATTCGGATCCCGTTGCAACGCGGCCTTCAGTTCGCCACCCATGCGAGTTTCCGCCGACTCCACGTGAATGCTGTTATCCTCGCCCTGGTTCACCCATCGCGCGTAAAGGTAGTGCATGGAAGGATCGGAATCATCCAGCGCCAGGGCGCGCCGTATGTGTTCCACCGCGTTATCCAGATCATGACGCAGCAGGAAGGCCCAGGCCAGCCAGCGATGGACTGCGACGTTCTCCTGGTTGAGGCGCATGAAAGCCACCAGCTCTTGCAGCGAGTCATCCGCCCTGGGGCCAAACAGGGAGAGGCTGGCGGCGATCACGTGGGCGTCGGCGGCAGAAACTTTTTGCGATTTGAAGAGGCCATTCTCGACGCGTGGCGCGGGCATTTTTTTCAAGGAAGGATTTCCCAGTGACGCGCGCACTTCGCGGTCGAGATCGGCCGGGCTCATGTAAAACGCCTCGGCCAGTGGCTCGCTCCGGGGTTGCGCCGCGCCACTGCACGGCGCTCAGATAAGCACACGCCTGGGCCAATCGGCTGTTGTCGATCAGCCAGCGCACCAGCGCCCACGATTCGGCCTCGAAGCTGGCGTGTTCTGCGGCGGAAAGCGGCGCAGGGTCGTTGATCCCCAGCAGTTTCGCCATCGGAATCCACGCGCCGGCCGCAGGCAGTTGCCATGCCCGCGCGGCGCCGCGCCAAGTTCCATCGAGTCGCCCGTGAAATGCGCTCCGGCCAGATAACTGGCGATGCCGGAATCAAACCACGGCTGGGCGCGCGGATAGTTATCTTCCAGGGTGAGCGCGGCGATCAACTGCGCCGCTTGCGTCCACGAATCCGGCTGCGCTGGATCCACGACTACAAAATTCGCGGGGGGCGTGCGCACCAGCATTGGCACCCCTGCGGGCGCAGCCATTGCCAGCACGCGCAGAGGAGTGGAAAGCACGATCGGGTTGCGATGAAAGAGCTCAGTCGAAAACGGCGATGAGCTGTTCGCCGCGCAGTGCCGCTTCGCGCGCTCCCCGGTCGTTGCCCTCGGAGTAGCTGATCAGGTGACTGGTCTGGACTGCATACCACTGCTGCGCCGGCGCGGCGGACGTCAACGCCAGCAGCAGCGGCGGTAGCCATAACCATCGCGCACGCATGGCAGCTTCCTCCCCGGATGCCGGACTCGCCGGCTATTTCCTTGGATGCTGCGGGATCGCTCTCAGGCGTAACAGAGTTCGGACAGCAGCAGGCGCTGTTCGGCGTTGGTCTGCACAAATTGCAGTCCAGCGCGGAATCCCTGGCGGCGGATAATGACGGCTTGAAGGCAGAGCACGGTCCCGCTGCCGGGAAGACGCAAACAGAGCACCACCTGGGTTCCCGAAGGCAATTCGCGCGTCAGCGTCACTCCCGCGCCGCTGCGTGAAACATCGACGCGTGCGCGCCTGCGACGACGATGCGCTCGCCGGTCGGGCGCTGCGCCACCAGGCGGGCGCGCAGGTCGAGACGGCGGCGGGAAAAAAACCGGCTGGCGTAGATGGAGGATTGGCTACCGAGTGGGGTCGGCATCGGCTGTCGTCTCCAGTCTTGCAATCGCCCAGCGCGCATGTTCGGCGACCGCCGGGTCTGCATGCCGCGCCAGCTCGCGCAGGCGCGGCAGATGTTTTCGGTCTCCGCTGTTGCCCATGGCAATGGCGGCGTTGCGCAACAGTCCGCTGAAGTTTCGCGCGCTTCACTGGCGACCCGCGAAAGGTGCGCCGGAACTCCTCCATCGTTCATACCTGAAATCCACTCCAAAGAGGGATTGACGAGTTCGGTACGCGGCGCAAAGGCCGGGTCGGGCGAGGCCGGGGCGCGGCGATTCCACGGGCAAACGTCCTGGCAGATATCGCAGCCAAACAGATGCCGTCCCATCTTTTCGCGCAGCTCTTCCGGCGCCGCGTCCGCGCTGCTCGATGGTGAGATAGGAGATGCAGCGGGTCGGCGTCGAGTTGGCGCGGCGCAATGAAAGCCTGGGTGGGACAGGCGTCGAGGCAGCGCGTGCAGGAGCCGCAGCGGTCGGCGGCGGGCAGATCGGGCGGCAGCGCGGTGCGAGCTGAGAATCACTCCGAGAAAGAGCCACGAGCCAAGCTGCTGATTGAGAATGCAGCCGTTCTTGCCCGTCCATCCAATGCCGGAGTGCGCCGCCAGCACGCGCTCCACCACCGGGCCGGTGTCGACATAGCACCAGGTGCGCGGAGCGTTGGCGTGCAGCCGGTCGGTCCACGATGCGCTCCACCATGCGCTGCTCGATGCGGCGCAGGCGCGCCAGCAGCAGCTCGTGATAGTCGGAGTCGACAAAGGCATAGCGCGAAATCCATCCCCGCTGCCGGGTCGGCGCACTGCGTGGAGTAGGGCGCGGCCGAGTTGTAGTTTGCGGCGCAGACCACCACCGAGCGCGCCCACGGAGCGACGTTTGCAAGCGCCGCCCGCCGCAGCTCTCCGGCATCGTTGGTCTTGCGCCAGGTATTCCATCTCGCCGTGGTATCCGGCTTCAATCCAGGCAGGGAAGTAGTCAAGCTCGCCGAGCGGCGCGGCCGGCGCAATCCCGGCCAGCGAGAAGCCTTCGTCGAGCGCCGCCTGTTTCACAAACTCCGCAAGCAAGGACATTGCAACTCCCGGGCCGGAGTGCAAACGGCCGGCAATCGCATGACGTGCGCTACTTCCGGCTTCGCACCACCGCCACAATGGTTGCAATCTCGGTGAGCGTAATGATTCCCGCAGAGGTGACGCACCAGATGCAGTAGGTCTCCAGGATTCGCGCCTCGACGTAGGTCGAGATAGATGGAGAAGCCGACGGCGCCGGTGGTCAGCAGCAGCACGATCCACCAGCGCCGCGCCAGGGCAAAGCCTGCGATCGCCGCATAGCCCAGAATGCCAAAGACCGCCACCGGAACGCCGGCGATCTCGGCAAACGGGCTGTGGTTGACCACGCCGCAGTCCCAGCGTTCGTTGATGCTGCACGGCGACGGCTCCGGTGCGGAAGTGTTCGCGCAGGGCAAAGCAGGAAACGAGGAGTCCGGCCAGGGCAAGAACGGCGACAAGATAGCGCATGAATCCTCCGCCTTCATTGTAAGCAGAGGGCGCCTTGGCGGGCTACGGCAGAGCTTGCATCGTCTTTGTGTCTCCGGGCAGGTTCCTTCCCTCCGGATTGCTTCTGCGTCCAAAGCCGCGCCTGCGCATCGAATTGAAGTGTTACGATAAGGTTTTAGCCGTGCTGCTCCGGCGATGGAGCGGTCGAGAAGTTTTCCTGCACGGAACTGGAGGAAGAATGGCGAGCGAAGCAATTCTGGAAGTAACCGACGCAAACTTCGATCAGGAGGTGCTCAAGAGCGAGCAGCCTGTGCTGATTGATTTCTGGGCCGCCTGGTGCGGCCCCTGCAAGGCTCTTGCCCCGGTGGTGGATGAGATTGCGAAGTCCTATCAAGGCAAGATCAAGGTTGCCAAGATGGATGTGGACCGCAACACGGCCACCCCGCAGCGCTATGGCGTGCGTGGCATTCCAACCCTGCTTGTCTTCAAAGGCGGCCAGGTGCAGGAGCAGATCGTCGGCTATGTCCCCAAGGAAACGATTGAAAAGGCGCTGGAAAAGCTCGCTTGAGTAGAGCGTGACCCGCCAGCCCGGCCGCGGCCGGGCTTTTTCCTGGAATGGGGCAGACACGCGCATGCGGCAGAGCCTGGCATGCCGCGAGGTTGCTGGCGGCCTCAGTATTTCCGCAGAACGGCGACGACCCGTCCCTGCACCTGCACGGCGTCGGCGGGAAAGAAAATGGGTTGCATGGCAGCGTTGGAGGGCTGGAGGCGAATCTGCGCGCCGGCGTGGTAGAGGCGCTTCAGGGTTGTCTCCGAGCCGTTCACCAGCGCCACTACGATCTCGCCCTCGCGGGCGCTCTCGGTCTTCTCCACCAGCACATAGTCGCCGTTCATAATGTGCTCGTCCTGCATGCTCTCGCCCATTACCTGCAGCACGAATACATCCTTGGCCCGGGTAAAATCGGTGAGCGAGATGGTCTCCGGAGTTTCTACCTGCTCGATCGGCTTGCCGGCAGCAATCCGTCCCACCAGCGGCAGTTCGAGCCCGCTTACGGCCATCGGGCGGGCGCGGCTTGGAATTCCCTCGGGCAGGGGCAGCACGTCGATCGAGCGGCTGCGGTTGTAGTCGCGCCGTAGAAACTTTTTCCGCTCCAAGTTGTTAATATGCTTGTGCACCGTGGCCAGCGAGCTGAGACCGAGCGCCGCACCGATTTCCTCAAATGATGGAGAGTACCCGTTGCTCTCCACAAAATCAGCGATGAAGTCATATATCTGGCGTTGCCGTTTTGTCAGAGCCATGCCCGGCCTTTCGTCAACCCCGTGGAATGTTGAATAGTTTGGCGAATGAAAGGCGAAGTGTCAATGGGAGTTCCAGACCTGTGCCTTGGCGGATACCCCCTTCGGCCACATTTTCCATTCCGGCCCGGCGTGCGTCAATCTGCGATCGGGCTTAGAATCGCTAGCAACCATGGGTGACGTTGCCAAGATCATCGACCGCGCCGAAAAGCTTCTCGACAAGGGGAAGCCGGAACTTGCACTGGCTGAATACCGCGCGGCGCTCGAGTTGCAACCGGCGGACGAACAGTTGCTGCAGAAGGCCGCCGACCTGAGCATGTCGATCGGGCAACTCGCTCTGGCGTCAGACCTGCTACGCCGTCTGTTTTCCCTGGCTGTCGAGAGCAAGCAGCTTAGCACCGCCGGGGTGCTGTTCCGCAAACTGCAGCGGCTCAAGACGCTGGATCCGGAGATGGTGAGCCGCTATGCCGAGCTGTGCGAGAGCACCAGCCGCAGGGAAGCCGCCGAGGCCTATCGCGTCGCCTTCCAAGAGTTCCAGCGCCATGGCGATCCGTCCCGTTCGCTGGACTGCATTTCCCATTCGCTTGAGCTCGATCCGCGGCTGGAAGATTACCGCGAGCAGGCGCGCATCGCCGAAGCCCTGCATAAACCCGCCTTCGCTGCCGGCGCCCTGGTGAATCTCGGCATCATGCTGGAGCGGCTGGGGCAGGATGCTTCCGATGCCTATGGGCGCGCTTACGCCGACGATGCTACCAACATGGCGGCCCGCCTCGGGTATGGCCGCGCGCTGATCGCACACAACCGTCCCAACGAGGCCATCGAACTGCTGGAACCGCTGGCCACCTATCCTTCCAGTCCGGAGGAGGCGCGCGAGCCCTATGCCCTGGCCCTGCTCGCCGTCGGGCGCGTGGTGGAGGCCGAGCCGTTCATCTGGGGAGTGTTCGAGCGCAACCCCGGCGCCAATCTTACCGTCCTGCACTCGGTCATTGGAGGCCTGATTGACCGTGACCGCGCCGATCGCGCCCTGCTCCTGACTCGCCGCCTCGAGGAGTTTTTCCGCAAGGCCGGACGCAGAACCGAATTCATGGCTGACATGGCCCAGTTGGCCGAGAAGGCCAAGCCCGACGTCGCGTTTCTTGAATACCTCGCCGAGCTCTATAACAGCGCCAACCGCGAGCTCGAGTATTCCCAGGTACTGTCCCGGCTGTTCGATATCTACTATTCGGCAGGCAACTACGCCAAGGCTCTGGATGCGCTGGACCGCGCCGTCGATATTGATTCCTACGAGGCCGCGCACAGGGACCGGGTGCACAAACTCGCCGGCCACGTTCCGGAGGACCGGCTGAAGACGGTGGTCAAGCGCCTTGCCATCAATCCCATCGAGCACTTCACGGTCCACGCGGAGGAAGCCAGCACGGCGGAGACTCCGGCGCCGAAGATTCTGGAGGATCTGATTCTGCAGGCGGAGATATTCCTCCAATACGGCATGCGCGATAAAGCGCTGGAGAAGATCGAGCAGCTCAAGACCTCATTTGCGGCCGAGGTTGAGAGCGATGCGCGGGTGCGGCAGCTTTTTATCAACGCGGGTCTGGAGGTTCCAGCGCGCCGCGAGGAACCCGTCGAGCAAACTCGCACCTCTGATGCCATGGCGCGCGCCGCCGAGGTCAGCCGTCTCATCGCGCGCCAGAGCGATCCCCGCCAGGTGCTGGTGACGGCGGTCAACCAGATTGGCACGCGCTGGCAATACAGCCGCTGCCTGGCCGCCCTGGCTACTCCCGGCAAACCGCCGTCGCTGGTGGTGGAGTACTGTTCGCCGGACGTGCCCAAGTCCGAACGCAACGCGATGGTGCGCCTGCTCGCGCTCAGCCAGCGCCTCACGGCCACCGAGCCGGTCTTCCGCGCCGCCGACGTGCAGCTTTCCGAACCGCTGGCCCCAATTCGCCAGGAACTCGCGCGCCTCAACGTACATTCGCTGGTCATACTGGCGCTGCTCAGCGAGGATCAACCCATCGGACTGTTCATTGTGCAGCAGTGCGGAGCGCGCCGCCGCTGGTCGCCGGACGACGTTGCCCTGCTACGCTCGCTGGTGGACCAGGTAGCCCTCGCCGTCCACGGCGCTCGCCTGCGCTCGCTGGTTTCCACCCTCGGCGTGTCTGAGGAAAAAACCGGACTGCTGAAACGCTCCTCCTACATCGATGCGGTGATCGCCGAACTGGAACGGCATCGCAGCGAGGGAGATTCTCCCTGCACCCTGGCGCTGCTGCAGGTTGCCTCGCTTACCTCGGAGTCGGAGACTGAGCATGCGGTGGCCGAGTTGGTGCGTGCTCTGCGCTCCATCGCGCAGGACCAGGCCATGCCTTTCCGATTTGACGGCGACACCGTGGCCTTGCTATTGCCTCGCATGGACGTACCGGAGACCGAAGCCCTGGTCGGACAGTTACGCGAGGTTCTCGAGCCGATTGCGGTCACCATTACGGCGGGAATCGCACAGGCCGGGCCATCCGCCGGTTTTGAGCCGGAGGATGCCGCCACGGAATGGATCAACCGCGTGGCCCGCGCCCTCACCCTGGCCGCAACCATTCCCGAGCGGCTCTGCACCCTGCCTCCGGCGCCAGCTTCCATCGTCTAGTGCGGCGTTCCCCTGCCTGCGTGCTAAAATTACCCGGCAACGATCCATCACTCTACGAGCACACGAGCATACGCAATGCAGACCAGCGCCATCCTCCAGCGCTTCCAGAATGCTGTCAGGCTCTATCCGGACCGCGCCGCCATCATCGGCACCAATTATTCGATCTCTTACAGGGAGTTGGAGCGGCGCGCCGCCAGTGTTGCTCACCGCATTGCCCAGCGGGCGCAGGGACCTACCGTAGCCCTGCTTTACTCGAACACGCCGGAGTTCGCCCCGCTCGTCCTAGGGGCTCTGTGGGCAGGCAAGACGGTTGCCGTGCTGCCCACCCTGGCGCCGCCACCGCTGCTGAAACTGATGGCCATGGAGACCGGAGTCGAGCTGGTCATCACCAGCGAGGAGTTCCTGCCCCACATGTTGGCCGTCGGGATGCAATGCTGGATTGGCGATACTTCCGCTGAATTTGAGCCCGCCGAGGTTCCGCAGCGAGCGAACCAATCCGGGGTGGCGGCCCTGCTCTACACTTCAGGAACCACCGGACGCCCCAAGGCGGTCGCCCTCAGCGAGGCGAATATTCTTGGCAATATTGAAGGGCTGAAGCAGGCGACCGGCTTTGACAATGCCCAGGTCATGCTTGCCGTTCTGCCGCTGTTCCACGCCTATGGACTCACCGTGACCACTTTGTTGCCGCTGACCGAGGGTGCCTCGGTGGTTGTGCCCGAGCGCTTTGTTCCCCGGCAAATCCTGCAGTTGATCGACAAGCATCGCGTCACTTGCCTGATCGCCGTGCCTGGCCAGTACCGCGTGTTGATCAAGGATCCCACGCCCATCGACTCCAGCTCGCTCTGGTTGTGCATCGCCGGAGCCGAGCGCCTGCCCGAAAGCGTTGCCCACGCATTCCAGCAACGCTTCAACTATCCCCTGGTGCAGGGCTACGGAACTACCGAGCTATCGCCAGTGGTCGCCTTCAGTCCGCCGGACGACAATTGTCCCGGTTCGGTCGGCAGACCGCTGCCCAACATCCAGGTCACGATTCGCGGTGAGAAAGATGAAATTCTTTCCACGGGAGAGATCGGCGAGGTCTGCGTCAGCGGTCCCTCGGTCATGCTGGGCTACCTGGGCGACCCGCGGGCGACGGCACAGAAGATTCGCAACGGCGTGCTCTACACCGGCGACAAAGGTTATCTCAACCCGGAAGGGTTTTTGTTTCTGCTTGGCCGCGCCGATGACCTGGTGAAGGTCTCCGGCGAGCAGGTCTATCCTTCCGAGGTGGAGAACGCACTGGAGACGATTGACGGCGTGGAAGAAGCTGCCGTGATCGCTTTCCCGGATGAGAAGCACGGGGCGCGTCTGCATGCTTTCGTGCAGCTTCAGCCCGGTGCAACTCTCACCGATGCGGCTCTGCGCGCCGCTTGCCGCGGAATGCTCGAGCACTACAAGATTCCGCGCAGCTTTTCGTTCATCCACCAGATGCCGCGCACCCTCAGCGGGAAGACCGATAAACGCGCGCTGGCTGCTTCCAGCGCCGGCTGACGCCTCCAGGACTGCGAAGGGCGCGGAGAGGATCCGCGCCCTTCGCCTTGCTCTCCGGGAACCATCCGCCTCATTTTTGCGTACCACCCATCGAGGCGCGCTGAGATGACTTTCCTCCTGTGGTTGATTCTGCTGATTTTCTGCTGGCCGATTGCGTTGCTGGCCATTGTTCTTTATCCCATCGTGTGGCTGTTTCTATTGCCGTTCCGCCTCATCGGAATTGCCGTCGATGGGGTTTTGGAACTGATCCGGGCGGTAATCTTTCTGCCCGCGCGCATCCTTGGCGGAGGGCAGCGGCGCTATTAGTTCTTTGCCTAGGACTATCGATTGGGCATGGCGCTCAGCGCCTGGCCGGTGTAGCTCTTCTTCACCTTTGCCACTTGCTCCGGCGTTCCCTGCGCCACGATTCTTCCGCCTTCTTCGCCACCCTCGGGGCCGAGGTCAATAATCCAGTCCGCGTTGCGGATCACGTCGAGGTTGTGTTCGATGATGATGATGCTGTTGCCTAGATCGGTGAGCCGGTGCAACACATCCAGCAACCGGCTCACGTCCTCAAAATGCAAGCCGGTCGTCGGCTCATCCAGCAGGTACAGGGTGCGTCCGGTTTGCCGTTTGCTCAGCTCGCGCGCCAGTTTGATGCGCTGCGCCTCGCCGCCGCTCAGGGTCACCGAGGATTGCCCGAGATGGATGTATCCCAGCCCCACATCGACCAGCGTCTGCAGTTTCTGGCGCGCCTGGGGAAAGTTTTCCAGCACCGCCAAAGCTTCACTGATGGGCGTATCGAGCAGGTCGGCGATCGTGTATCCCTTGTAGCGAACGGCCAGAGTTTCGCGGTTGTAGCGCTTACCGCCGCAGACTTCGCACAGCACGTACACGTCCGGCAGAAAGTTCATTTCGATGCGCCGCTCACCCTCGCCCTGGCAGGCTTCGCAGCGTCCGCCCGAAACGTTGAAGGAGAAGCGTCCCGCCTTGTAGCCGCGCTCGCGCGCCTCCGGCAGCATGGCGTACAGCTCGCGAATCTGGGTGAAGACGCCGGTGTAGGTCGCCGGATTGGAACGCGGCGTGCGGCCAATCGGCGACTGGTCGATTTGGATGACCTTGTCGATCTCTCCGGCTCCCTGAATCGACTTGTGCGCGCCCGGCTCCTGCCGCGATTTGTAGATTTTCTGCGCCAACGCCGCGAACAGAATGTCATTCACGAGGGTCGATTTACCCGAGCCTGAAACGCCGCTCACCACCGTCATCACTCCCAACGGAAAGCTGACGTCAACGTTCTTCAGATTGTTGGCGCGCGCGCCCAGCACCTCGATCCAGTGGCCGTTCACCTTGCGCCGCTCCTCGCGCACCGGAATTGTTTTGCGCCCGGAAATGTATTGCCCGGTCAGCGAGCCGGAAACCAGCGCAACCTGGGCGGGCGTGCCGGCTGCCACCAACTCTCCGCCTAGCTTTCCCGCCCCCGGTCCCAAATCGATCACATAATCGGCGCGCCGGATGGTCTCCTCGTCGTGCTCCACCACCAGCACCGTGTTGCCCAGGTCGCGCAGCGATTCGAGCGACTGCAGGAGCTTCTGGTTGTCGCGCGCATGCAGACCGATCGAGGGCTCGTCGAGTACGTACAAGACGCCGCGCAGGCGGGAGCCAATCTGCGTCGCCAACCGGATGCGCTGGCCTTCGCCTCCGCTCAAGGTCGCCGCCGAGCGATCCAGTGACAGGTATCCCAGCCCAACATGGTTCAGAAAACCGAGCCGCCCCTGGATCTCCTCGACAATGCGGCCCGCGATTTTTTCCTCGCGCCCGCTTAACTGGAGTTGTGCGCCCACCTCCGTCGCGCGCGAGATGGGAAGCAGGGTGAACTCCGCAATGCTCATGCCGTTTACCTTCACTGCCAGGCTCTCCGGGCGCAGCCTGCGCCCCTGGCACACCGGACAGGGAGTCGCCGACATGTACTGCATCAGGTACTCGCGGTAGGCCTCGGTGGTCACTTCTTCCAGCGTCCGCTTGTGGAAGGCCAGAATGCCCCTGAAGCCGGCGCGGGTCCGCTTGGAGCTGTCGCCATAGAGAAGAAACTTCTGCTGGTCTTCCGCTAGTTGCTCAAACGGCGTGGCCAGGTCGATTCCCTTATCTTCCGCGGCGCGCTTGACCATCGCCTGCAGAGAGGCCGAACCGGCGCCGGGGCCCAGTCCGCCATCCAGCAGCGGCTTGGACCAATCGACGATCACCTTGGCCGGGTCGAAGTCATATTTCGAGCCCAGTCCATTGCACTCCGGGCAAGCACCGTACATGCTGTTGAAGCTGAACGAGCGCGGTTCAAGCTGGGCCACGTTGACGCCGCATTCCGGACACGCCATGCGCGACGAGTACAGTTGCTCTTCGCCGCCCACCACGCTGACCACCAGCAGGCCGGAGCCCAGCTTCATGGCGACCTCGATCGAGTTTGCCAGCCGCCGCTCGATTCCTTCCTTTACCAGCAGGCGATCCACCACCACTTCAATGGTGTGGTTGCGCCGCTTGTCCAGCTTGATCTCTTCCTCAATCGAGCGCAGTTCGCCGTCGATGCGCGCCCGGCTGAATCCGTGGGCCGCCAGCTTCTCCAGTTCCTTGGTGAACTCACCCTTGCGTCCGCGCACGATGGGCGCCAGCAGCATGACGCGCGGCTCGGCTCCCGCGCCGGCAATCCCAGCCAGATCCATCACCCGCGCCGCAATCTGCTCCACCGACTGGCGCGAGATTTCCTTGCCGCAATTGGGGCAATGGGGGATGCCGATCAAGCTGTAGAGCAGGCGTAGATAGTCGTAAATCTCGGTGATGGTCCCGACGGTCGAACGGGGGCTGCGCGAGGTGGTCTTCTGCTCAATCGAGATGGCTGGGCTCAGCCCGTCGATGGAGTCTACGTCGGGCCGCTCCATCTGGTCGAGGAACTGCCTGGCGTAGGCCGAAAGGGTTTCGACGTAGCGCCGCTGTCCCTCGGCATAGATGGTGTCGAAGGCCAGCGACGATTTCCCCGAGCCGCTCAATCCGGTGATCACCGTCAAAGAGTTTCGCGGGATCTCCACGTCGATGTTTTTCAAGTTGTGCTGGCGCGCGCCGTGCACCGTGATGTTGCGGATGACCATGTCGATCGGTTCCTGCTGAATGACTCTGCCGCCCGGCCGCCGGTGCCGCGTTTGGTACAAGGCCGGTCGTAATTGGACGCGCCCCCACGGACGCGCTAAAAATGCCGGAGAGATAGTTCAACTCAGGTATCTTATTTGCCAATAGCGGTCCAGGTCAAACCGCCGCATATTGGTTAGAGCCGCGCGGCGGGCCACTGCGGAGCATTGCAGGGCTGCTGCACTGGCTGAAGGCTCCTGAATTTGGAGTCTTTTCGTGTCCGCGGTCACAGGTTTGATTCGGCACTGGAGTTACCATGGAATCGTACAAGGCTCTGATCTCCGTGGTATTCCGGACCGGCAGCCCAAGTTTGTGGAGATAGGTACAAGGGTGCTATCGCTCGCAATGTCGCTCGCACTGTTCGCCGTAATCGCTCTGTCGCTGGCCGCCGGAATCGGACTTGGATACGCCATCATCTTTGGAATTCTCAACCTGTTTGACCGCAGCCGGCGATCGCTCAAAACCGCTCCCGCACGCCTGCTCGACACCTCCACAGGCAGTGATTAACGAGGCCGTCGGCTAGCGCTCGCGCCAGCCCGTCACAATGCGGCAAGAAGGCTTCGCGCTAAGTTAAGGCAGCACCCATCCCTGTGCCAATTTTTTCGCCTGCTGGCAGAGGGAAACCTGTTGCTATCTCTGCTTCTGCGGATCGATGGGCTGCGGATCGCGGAAGATCTGGTCTCGCGTCCTGGGTTGATTTGAGTCTTGCGGCGTCTGGTCTGCGCTGGTGTCCGTGCCCGGCTGTGCCGTGGTATCGTCGAAAGCCGCATCGGGCACATTGTCCTCTTGCGGTTGCCGCATGCCGATCGACTGGGGCCGGTGCGGTCCCGCGCCGGCGATGGTCCTCTTTGCCGCCTGGTCGCCGGAGGCGCCTTGCGCGGATGGCTTCAGCATTATCCTCGCGACCGCATCCGGCTTCTCCAGCGATCCCAGGATTAAATAGTCATAGCGCGTCCCGGTGAGCAGCGCAGCGATGACCTGTCCGGGGTTGCCCGGTCCCAGGCGCACGGCAACGCGCTCGCTCGGCAATGCGCCTTCGATGGACGCGCCCGTGGCCTCGTGAACTCCGTTCAGGACGTCGCTCAATGTCGAGTTGGGCGCATCGATTGTCAGTAACCCGTTCGCCATCGTCACATTGGGCGTCACCGGGGCGCTATTCATCAGCGTGGCCGGAACCGGCGGCAAGTCTTGCGCGGGAAGTGGCGCTGATGCAGCCAAGGCCTTGCTCTTTTTTCTTGCGGGTGCGCTCTTTTTTTTCACCGCCGGCGCCGGCCGCGGCGACGGCGCTTGCGCCGCGGATTGCTGGGCCCAGACCCCGCCCGCGATCATGGCCAGCAAACACGCGATTGCGATCGGTCGTCTCATTGCAGGCCCCGCCTCGCCGGGTAGCTCATGCGCCCGATTCTAATCGTTCCGCGTTTTGAATGCACTCCCGGTCCCTGTTCCCGCTTGCGGAACTGCGTTTCCGCCTCCGCAACGGCAACCGACGCCTCGCAGCGGGCAACCGGCTTTGTTGTCCCTGGCAACCTGCTCCACCCGCCAATTGCCGGCTGGCTACCTGTCCGGATTCCACATGGTTCCAGTCTTGACTTCCCGGACGGCCAAGCTAAAATATCCCCACCTACCGCCTCGGCGGAGAAATTCCCTTTATGCCTTCACCGCAACCTCAGCGCCATACCGAGCCGTCAGTGAGCAGTCCCATGGACCAGAAGTGCCGCCACCCTCGCGTGCAGATCGTTGCCCGCGAAGAGGATTCGGAATTCGTCGAATGCCTGGAATGCCGCGAGGTATTCGAAAGCAGCGAATTCAAGGACATGGCCATCGAGGAATCCGCCGCCGGCGAAGCTTGATCCGGGGCGGGACAGCGTTCGTTTCGGGACGTGCGCCGTAGTGTGCCAGGCCCTCCCGTCAACTCAGAGCACGGCAGGAGTCATCGGGAAGTGGTATACATGGTTTATGTTGGGGGCTGCAAGTGGGTCCTCGTCTCGTCTATGTCTGCCCCGCCCCCAATCCCGAGAATGGCGTTGGTCGTGGATGACTCCATGCTCATCCGCCACACCGTCTGCCGGTTCCTGGAGGAACGGGGCTTTGTCGTGGAATCGGCTACCAATGGCGTCGAAGCACTGGCCGTGCTGGGCAATTTCGTCCCGGAGATTATCATTACCGATCTTTCCATGCCGCGCATGGGCGGCATAGAGCTGGTTTCCAGGATCAGGCAGATGGAAGTCTTTGCCGATACTCCCATCATTGTCCTGGCGGCGCGCACCAGCGCCCGCCTCCTGACCGCGGACCTGCCCGCGGGAACTGCGGCCGTGATCTTCAAAGACATCGACATCGAAGAGCAGCTCTGCCGCGCACTCGACGCTACTCTCAGTTGAGGGCTCGCGCTTGGTGGATTTCCTGCCGTCTTCCCGCTTTGGCTTTGGCATCCCGCCATTAATTCTGGTCCGTAATTTTAAACTCGCTCGCGAACATGCTGTGATATAGCTATTCTGCTGGCAATAGGTCTGGAGCAGGAAAGTGGAACCCAAGAGTTCGGGGATCACCGCGGCACTGCTGGATCCGCTGTACGACGCGGCCGCGCAGCCGGAAATGTGGAAGGTTTTCCTG
The DNA here is from genome assembly GCA_963707735.1 of uncultured Acidobacteriota bacterium. Lineage (GTDB taxonomy): Bacteria > Acidobacteriota > Terriglobia > Terriglobales > Acidobacteriaceae > TOLSYN. The sequence goes on from CAVPRB010000001.1 coordinate 40,209, forward strand.
CAGAAGGCTTCCGAGGTGCTCCGCGCCGACAAGGCGGCGATTCTGGTCTGCTCCCCCACATCCGTGCAGACAGAGGTCTATGCCGATCTGGGATTCAGCGAAGAGATGCGGCGCGACACCGAAACCATGACAAGGTTCAATCCCTGGCTTGCGGAAATCCGGAAGCATAAGGAGAACGGCTGGTACAGCGGTGCCGCTGCGGACGATCTGTCCATGGAGACTTTCCGTAAGTCGAGATTCTTCAACGAGGTATATCGCAAGCACAATATCGAGTGGGCCGCGGGGGTATCTATCTTCGCCCCCGGGGACGTGCTGCCGGGCTTCGCCGTTTCCCGTCCAAAGACCGAAGAGCCATTCAGCCGCGGCGACAAGCAGTTGCTCAGGAAGTTGGTGCCGCACCTGCGCCGGGCCTTCAAACTTCACGGCACCATGACCACCCTCCGCCACAGCAATGCGGCCGGGCAGTATGCCCTGGACCTGATTGGCGCCGCCTGCATCTCGCTGGACGCTCGCGGCCGCGTGCTGTCGATGAATCGGCGGGCCGAGGCGCTGGTTGCCGGCACTGCCACTCTGCGCATCAGGAATCACCGGCTGCTGGCTGTGGTCCCCGTGGAGCAGGGCGTGCTGGACGCCTGCATATTACCGGCCTGTGCCTGCGGCGATGGCAATTCTTATGACCCTGGCACGGGCGCCGCCGTGCTGCACTCCGGACGGGGAACTCCGCTCTACCTGTCGGCACTGCCCTATCACTCCAGCCGGGCCTTCCTGGAAGACAATCCGACGGCGCTGCTATTCCTTACCACACCGGAGGAGCAGGGGCACGGTGAGCACCGGCTCTGGCAAGCGATGTTCGGCTTGTCTCCTGCCGAGTGCCGCGTGGCGGAGATGATGAAGCTGGGGATGGATGTTGCCGAAATCTCCGAGGCGATAAAAATCAAGGCGGATACCGTTCGCTACTACCAGAAATGCGTTTACCGCAAAACCGCGTGCGCGGCCAGGGGCAGTTGATCAGGCTGTTGACCAGACTGCCTTCCAGCACTCCCTGATGAAAGTACCTCCCGTTTGGGAGGTATTCTCATCGCCAAACTGGCCCTATATTTACTGCAAGCTGCACATGCGGTTTGCCTCCGGGGGGAGGAGTCACAAGCTGCACGCGGCCTCTTGAATGGCCCATGAAGTGAAGGCGGCTCGTAAGCCGCCTTCATTGACTGCCCTAGCGCTCATCGTCCGCCTGGCCCTAACGTAACTGCAGGTTTGCCTCCGCCGAAACATCCAGTCCGGCAAATTCCCTGGAGATCCATTTTGAGTAGGCGGCGGCAGCGATCATGGCGGCATTGTCAGTGGATATCAGGCGCGAAGGGAACTGCACCCGCACCCGGCTGCCGCGAGCCGCTCCGCTCAAAGCTGGCGCGCAGGGCGCTGTTGGCGGCAACCCCGCCGGTCACCAGCAGGGTCCGCACCCCATACTCCTCGCAGGCTGCCATCGTCCGCTGGGTCAGATCGCCGACCACTGCTGCCTGGAAGCTGGCGACCAGGTCCAGGGTCTGGCGATCGCACAGCCTCTTGTAATCCTCGTCCGTGGGCGCGGCGATTTGCAGCAGCGCGCTGCGGCGCGCTTCAATCGCGCCGAACATCCCGTGGCTTTCCACGTAGCGCAGCACGGCTGTCTTGATTCCGCTATAGCTGAAGTCGAAGCGCTTGCGATCCGGCTCGATCCGTCCCGCGCGCTTGGATTCCTGGCGCGCTTCATGCTTGAGCTGGGCGAAGGTGAACTTGCACCGCCGCAGGGTCGCCGAACTTTGCGATGCGGTCGATGATCGGCCCGCCGGGATAGCCAAGGCCAAGCAGCTTCGCGGTCTTGTCGAAGGCTTCTCCGGCGGCGTCGTCGCGGGTGTGCCCGATGTTTTCATAGTGCCAGCCATCGCCCCGCTGGTCGGCCAGAAACAGGTGGGTGTGTCCGCCGCTGACGACCAGGGCAAGCACGGGAAATTCGAGCGCGCCGTCGCCTTTCTGGCGCTCCTCCAGCAGTACGGCATGGATGTGGCCTTCAATGTGGTTGACGGCGATCAGCGGCTTTTCCAGGGCCCAGGCCAGCGACTTGGCAAAGCTTACGCCGGTCAGCAGAGCCCCGGCCAGACCGGGGCCGTTGGTCACGGCAATGGCGTCCACGTCCGCATAGGTCAGCCCCGCCTTGGCCAGTGCGGCGCGGGTTACCGGCACCAGGTTGCGGAGATGTTCGCGGCTGGCCAGCTCCGGCACCACGCCGCCGTAAGGAGCGTGGGTGGCAATCTGAGAAGCCACCACGCTTGACACCAGCTCTTCGCCGCCGCGCACGATGGCCGCCGCCGTTTCATCGCAGGAGCTCTCAATTCCAAGAATCAACACTCGCTTGTCCACTCCTAGAGAATACCGCCTCCGATCTACAATGTCGTCATGCACCGTCGCGCCGCATTGCAGGCAGTTCGTGTTCTCCAGCAGCACGGTCACCAGGCCTTGTGGGCGGGCGGATGTGTGCGCGATCTGCTGCTGGGGCGCGACCCCGCCGACTACGACGTTGCCACGTCGGCCACGCCCGAGGAGGTGATGCGCATTTTCCCCCAGACCTCTGCCGTCGGAGCGCAGTTCGGCGTGGTGCTGGTACCGCTCAAAGTGCTGGGCGAGGCCGAGGCGCGCGGACATATCGAGGTCGCAACCTTTCGCTCCGACGGCGCCTATCTTGACGGCCGGCATCCCGACTCGGTGCGCTATACCACCTCGGCGCAGCCATGACGTCCAACGGCGCGACTTCACCATCAACGGGCTGTTGCTCGATCCGCTCTCCGCGTCTTCCAATACCCCGCCCAACACTGCCGCATGGAGAGTTGCTGGACTACGTCGGAGGGGCGGCGCGACCTGGAGCTTGGAATCGTGCGCGCCATTGGCTCGCCCGAGCGAGCGCTTCGCCGAGGATAAGCTGCGGATGCTGCGCGCCGTCCGCTTTGCGGCGCGGTTCGAGTTCCGCATTGAAGCCGCGACCGCCGAGGCGATTCGCGGCCTGGCCGCGCAGATCCACCAGGTGTCCAGCGAGCGGATTCGCGATGAGCTTTCGAAGATGCTGACCGAGGGACAGGCGCAACGGGCCTTCTGCTTGCTTGACGAAACCGGCCTGCTGCGCCAGGCATTGCCGGAAGATCGCGCGCATGAAAGGTGTCGAGCAGCCTCCGCAATTTCATCCCGAAGGCGACGTCTTTGTTCACACCCTGCTGCTGCTGCACGGTTTGCCGGCAGGATGCTCACTCACCCTGGCCTGGGGCGCGTTGCTGCACGATGTCGGCAAGCCCGCCACGTTCCGCCGCGCGCCGGATCGCATCCGCTTTGACGGCCACGTCGAAATCGGCGTGCGCATGGCCGACGATGTGCTCTCACGACTGCGCTTCAGCAATCGCGAGCGCGAGCAGATCCTGGCGCTGGTGGCTAATCACATGCGCTTTGCCGACGTGCGCAAGATGAAGGACTCCACCTTCAAGCGCTTCGTCCGCCTGCCCGAGTTTCGAGGAACATCTGGCGCTGCATCGCCTTGACTGCCTTGCCAGCCACGGGAATCTCGATCTCTACGACTACACCCGCGAACGGCTGGCCGCGCTGCCTTCCGGGGCCGCTCGTCCCGCGCCGCTGATCAGCGGCCACGACCTGATCGCCGCGGGATTCCGGCCCGGCCCGCGCTTCGCCGAAATTCTCGCGGCGGTCGAGGACGCGCAACTCGATGGAACCATTGCCACTCAGCGACGAGGCCATGGCATTTGCCGCCAGCCATTTCCCGCCATCCTAGACCGGGGCTCCCATCTTCCCGTTCATGCCGTGGCGGCTCTCCGTTATAATCGCGGTTCGATGGAGCGGGTTTCCAATACATTGCAGCGCATCATGGCGCAGGCACTGAAGAACGTGCCGGTCCGAGCAGTTGCCCGAGGCCGCGTGGGACTTTGCCGCCGGACGAGCCGTGGCCGAACAGAACCCGTGTCCTCGCCTGCGAGTTGCAGGCGCTGGTGATCGAGGTTCCTGACGCCAATTGGCGCGCGCAACTCTACGCCATGGCTCCGCAGTTTCTGGCGCGCCTCAACCAGTTCATACGGATTGAGCGCATCGAATTCAAACTCGCCCGCCCGCAGGATCCGGCGCCCGCAACTGGAGCGGCATCGGTTGCCGCGCATCCGGCTGCAAAACCGCCGCGAGGAAGTCTAGTTGCAGTGAATGCATGCGCAGGAAAAAGGATCGCATGAAGGTCACAGAAAAAGACGTAGCCTACGTCGCCGATCTGGCCAATCTCGAACTCACGCCCGAGCGAGAGCACGCGCATGGTCGCCGATCTGAACTCCATCCTGGGCCACATCGACAAGCTCAACGAGCTGGATACCAGCCAACGTGGAGCCGCTCGCCGAAGTGGTTTCCGCGTTTGCCTCCGCCGGGCGCCAAGGCAGCGAAAAGTTTGCCTATGCGCAGCGCCCCGACGAGGTGAAGCCGGGATTGAGCCGCGAGATCGCGCTCTCCAACGCACCGGACACCGATGGAACCTGCTTCAGGGTTCCCAAGGTCATTGAGCGCTAGAGGCCAGGGAAGGGGAAAGATCGATGGATATCAATACACTGACAATCGCCACGGCGCGCGCGCTGGTCGCAGAGCCGCCAGGTCTCCGCACAGGCGCTGGCCGAGGCGCACTACGCACAAATCGCAAGCCGGGATGAGACGATCGGTTCCTTTCTCACCCTGACCCGGGAGCGCGCCCTGGCGCAGGCCGAACGCATCGACCGCCTGGCGGAAAAAGGCGATCCGCTGCCGCCGCTGGCCGGAGTTCCCGTCGCCATCAAGGACGTGCTGATGACGCGCGGCGAGCGCACCACCGCGGGCTCGCGCTTTCTCGACAAATTTATCGCCCCCTATGACGCCACTGCCGTCGACACGTTGGAAGCCGCTGGCGCCGTCTGCCTGGGAAAACTCAATTGCGATGAGTTCGCCATGGGCTCGTCGAACGAGAACTCGGCCTTTTATCCGGTGCGCAATCCGCGCGACACCACCCGCGTTCCCGGAGGCTCCTCGGGCGGCTCCGCCGCCGCCGTTGCCGCCGGTTTCGCGGTGGCAACCCTGGGCTCGGATACCGGAGGCTCCATCCGCCAGCCCGCGGCTTTCTGTGGCGTGGTCGGAATTGTTGCCCACCTACGGCCGCGTCTCGCGCTATGGATTGATCGCCTTTGCCAGCTCGCTCGATCACGTGGGACCGCTGGCGCGCACGGTGAAGGATTCGGCGACCCTGCTGGAAGTGATCGCCGGACGCGATCCGCACGATTCCACCTCGGCCGATGTGCCGGTGGGCAAATACTCATCGGAGTGCGGGCGCGAGGTCAAGGGCTTGCGCATCGGCATTCCCAGCGAATATTTCGGCGAAGGGCTGGACCCGGAGATTCGCCAGGCCATCGAGCGCCGCATCGACGGCCTGCGCACGCGCCGGTTGCGAAATCGTCACTGTCTCGCTGCCCCACACCGAGTACGCCATTCCGGTTTACTACATTGTTGCCACCGCCGAGGCCTCGGCGAACCTGGCGCGCTTTGACGGCGTGCGTTACACCACCCGCTCGCCGCAGGCAAAGACGCTGTCCGATATGTACCGGCGCAGCCGCGATGAAGGCTTTGGCGCCGAGGTCAAGCGCCGCATCCTCCTCGGCACCTACGCCCTCAGCGCCGGATACTACGACGCCTATTACCTGAAAGCCCAGCAGGTTCGCACCCTGCTCACCCGCGACTTTCAGAATGCATTTGCAAGTGTCGATGCCATCGTGACCCCGGTTACGCCGACCGCCGCCTTCAAACTTGGCGAGAAGACCGACGATCCCGATGGCGATGTATCTGAGCGACATCTACACGGTCACGGCCAACCTGGTCGGCGTTCCCGGCATCTCGCTGCCGTGCGGAAATAATCGCGAAGGGCTGCCGATGGGAATTCAGATTCTGGGCAAACACTTCGATGAGGCGACGGTGATCCGGCTGGCGCACGCCATGGAACAGGACCAGCGATAGCCGACCGGCGAAGGGAGAGCGATGCGCGCTGACGAGACAGGCGAATGGGCAGGGTGTTCGGACCACGATTCTCGGCTGGTCTTCGCTGTTCCTTGCCGTCATCGAATCTCTCTGCGCCGCCGCCGTCGCGCTCAGCGGGGTTCGCGTACTGCTGGGCATGAGTTCGCTGATCGCCGCCACTGCCGCAGGTCCGGCGCACGGCTTCCATCGCGAGGCGATTGCGCGTGCCAATCCTGTGGGCTTCCGGCGTGCCTGGCTCTGCTCACGCTTCTGCTACTGTGGAATGAACACCGAATCCGCCAGAATCCCGCGGCGCAGTGGCGGCTCGCAGCCGCTGACGCCGAAGCAGCGCCGCCAGCGCTGGATGCAGCTTGCCACCTCGATCGGCGCACTGCTGCTGATCCTCGCCGAAGTGGTCACCCATCCCTGGTTTCATCACGAAATGTAGAGCTGTCGCCACTCGCGCCGGCGGCGCCGCCGCAGGAAATCAGTGTGCCGCGCTCACCGCGCCCTTCTTCGCAATCGACCTTGCGAAGCAGGAAGACGATAGGGATGCACAGGAAGCAGACGGCGGCGAGGTACTGGAAGTCATCGACGTAAGCCCGCAGCCGTGCCTGCTGCGAGAGTATTCCATTCAGGATCTCGTAAGCCTGCAGGGGAGAGCCGCCGGTGCGCGCCGTGAGCGCCGTGGCACCGCTCAGCATCTGCTGAAAGGTCACGTTCGCCGCGTTCATGTGGCCAGACATCTCCACCCGGTGGATCTGCTCGTGGCGCGCCACCACCGTGTTCACAATCGAGATTCCGATCGAGCCTCCGACGTTGCGCAGCAGGTTGAACAGTCCGGCGGCGTTGCCGATCTGCTCGTTGGGCAGTCCGGCCATGCTGGTGGTGGCCAGCGGAACAAAGATCATGCTGGCTCCGAAGCCGCTGATGATCACCGGCCAGAGCATGCTCCACTGCGCGATCTGAAGGTCGACGCGCGCAAACCACAGCCCGCAGCAGCCAAAGATTGCAAAGCCGGTGGCCAGCAGGTACCGGTTGTCGATGCGGCTGCTGATGATTCCAATCAGCGGCATGGCGACCACGGAGCCGAAGCCGCGCGGGCTGACCGCCATTCCGGCGGCCAGCGCGTTGTAGCCAAGCAACTCCTGGTAGAACAGCGGCAGCAGCGTGATCATGCCGTAGATGACTGCCGCCGAACAGTCCGATCAGCACGCAGCCGAGGGCGAAGTTGCGGTTGAGAAAGACGCGCAGCTTCACCAATGGGTCACGCCGCTTCAATTCCCATACCAGGAACGCGACAAAACATATCACCAGGATTGCGACCGCCCAGCGAATCCAGGTTGCGCCGAACCAGTCGTCTTCCTGCCCCTTGTCGAGCACGATTTGCAGGGCTCCCAGCCAGATCGCCAGCAGGCCAAAGCCGATGCTGTCAAAGCGTCCCGGCTTGGCGTCGCGGATATAGCTGGGATCGTGCACATAATGCAGGATCATGAAGATGGCCAGGATGCCCATCGGAATGTTGATATAGAAAGCCCAGCGCCACGAGTAGGTTTCCGTCAGCCAGCCTCCGACGGTGGGGCCCAGCACCGGAGCCACCACCACGCCCAGTCCAAACAGCGCCATCGCCTGGCCGCGCTTGTGCGGCGGGAAAGCTCTCCAGCAGGATCGCCTGCGACAGGGGCTGCAAAGCTCCCCCACCCGCGCCTTGCACGGCGCGCGCAATCAGGATCATGGCCAGGCTGTCGGCGGCTCCGCAGGCAAAGGAGGAAACCGTGAAGATCACAATGCAGGTCAGCAGAAAGCGCTTGCGTCCGAAGCGTTGCGAGAACCAGGTGCTGGTGGGAAGAATGATGGCGTTGGCCACCAGGTAGCTGGTCAGAACCCAGGTGGCTTCGTCGTTGGTGGCCGAAACCGATCCAGCGATATAGGGCAGCGCCACCGAGGCAATCGAAGTGTCCAGCACCTCCATGAAGGTGGCCAGCATGACCGAAATCGCCACCAGCCAAGGGTTGGAGACGGGAACCGAACCTGCCGGAAAGGACGTTGCGGGAGCATCACCCATCGATCAAATACTCATTCCTGCTTATGGAAGTGTCGCGTGAAAGTGCCGCACAATGATTTCCCGGTTACGCACACCAGATTGGATTCCGTAAATATATCAGTCGATTCAGTTCTCTCTTCTACGCGCCCGCCGGCTTCATTCCGCCCTGTCCAGGCGCAGTCGCTCGGCGGTCAGTCGCCGGGACTGCAGCGGCCAGCGAGGTGGACAGCGGGATGCAAGCCGTAGTTACATAGGGAGCGAGACCCAACGCCGGCGCATCCCGCAATCAGCATTTCCTGGGCTGCAGTCCATGGCGGGCAACTCCCGGACGGAGAGGCAAGCGCGTGCTGCAAACCATTCGAGAAGACATTCAATCCGTGCTGGACCGGGATCCGGCGGCCACCGGCAAGTTCTCCGTGCTGCTGAATTATCCGGGTCTTCACGCGGTTTGGATGCACCACCTGAATCACTGGCTCTGGCGCCGTGGCTTCCATCTCCTGGCACGCTACTTCTCCCAGCTCTCGCGTTTCTGGACCGGGATTGAGATTCATCCCGGAGCCACCATTGGACGAAGGCTTTTCATCGACCACGGCATGGGCGTGGTCGTTGGCGAGACCTCCATCGTGGGCGACGACGTGACCATCTACCATGGCGTTACCTTGGGCGGAACCAGCCTGGAAAAAAGGAAGCGCCATCCGACGCTCGGCAATGGCGTGGTGATCGGCAACACCTCCAGCGTTCTCGGCGACATCGTGGTGGGAGACAACTCGCGCGTGGGCGCCGGTTCGGTTGTGCTGCGCGACGTGCCGCCCAACTCCACCGTCGTCGGAGTGCCCGCGCACATCGTTTATCGCGACGGCAAACGGGTGCTCATTACCAATCCGCGCGAGATCAAGGACCCGCTCAGCGATGCGCTCATTGCGCTCTCCAAGGATGTTGACGACCTGCGCCTGCGCTTCGACAAGCTGGCCCACCTGGCAGAGGGAAAGCAACCGGAGGACGGTACCGTGGCCGGGCTGGCCAGGGAGGATAAGGAGGGCCGCGACTATCGCAGCGAGTTTGACAAGAGCAACTTTGCCGATTTCGGCGCTGGAATCTAGCCGGTCCGGAACCTGCCAGCTAGACATTGCGTCCGAGCCCAGGTCACGATAGCATCGGAGAGTCTTGCGCATGTCTCCCATTGAACGAGGCGCGGTCGCCAAGCGGTAAGGCAGAGGTCTGCAAAACCTCTATCGGCGGTTCGATTCCGCCCCGCGCCTCCAGATTCTCTCCACTCCATCTCCATTTCTCCGCCATCATCGTTGCCGCCTGATGTCCGCGCCCGCCGCCTCACAAGCTTGCCGAGCCGCGAAGCCATCGGCAAGTTCCGCGCCCCCAGCCCGGACGGAATCTTCTGCCGGCCGCGCCCGCGATGATATACATTCATCGTGCCATGGAACACTTGAACTACCATCATCTGCTCTACTTTTTTACCGTCGCGCGCGAGGGTTCGGTGGCCCGCGCCAGCCAGCAGTTGGGTCTCAAGCAGCCCACCGTAAGCGCGCAGATCCACGCCCTTGAACGCAGGCTGGGACGCAAACTGCTGGAGCGCAGCGGCCGCGGCCTCAAGGTAACTGCCGCCGGAGAAACCGTGTTGCGCTACGCCGAGAGCATCTTCGCCCTCGGCGGCGAGATGCTGACGGCGCTCGACAACCGCACTGCGCCCCCTCCCAAGCTGGCCGTCGGCGTCAGTTCCTCGCTCCCGCAGGCGCTGGCGGCGATTCTGCTGAAAAAAGTCTTCGGCCTCAAGCCGCGACCGCTGGTTACCGTCGTCGAAGCCCCGGCCCAGGCGCTTGCCGCACAACTGGGCGCGCGTACCCTGCACTTTGCCCTGGCCGACGTCAAGCTTGCCAACAGCGCGTCGGGCCTCGTGCAAAACCACTTGCTGCTGGAGAGTCCGGTAGGGCTGTTCGCGCCGCCAGCCCTGGCCCGCAAGGTGCGCAAGGATTTTCCCTCGCGCCTGGCCGCCGTGCCTGTCCTGATGCCCTCGCCGGGAGGATTGCGCCAGCAGATTGACAATTGGCTCACGTCGCGCAAGCAGCGGCCAGAGACGGTGGCGGAGATGCCGCACCCGGAGATCTATGCGCTACCGGCCGGAGCCGCCATCTTCGCACCCTCGCTGCTGCGCGAGTCCTTGCGCACCGCTCATGGTTTGCTGCCCGTGGGCGAGTTGGAGGGCGCGCGCTTTTCCGCTTTCCTGGCCGCCGCCAAGGGTGCAAAGCAACCGGGAGTGGACGCCGTGATTACCGCGGCGCAGGGGTTTTTGTGAGAAGCAATGCATGGCAAAGCTGTCTGCCACACATCGCCTTTGCCTCCCTCCTGTTGCTGGTCTGCGCTGCTGGTTGCCAGAGCGCGCGGGAGCGGACGCTCGCGGCGGCCAGACCGCGCTTTGGAGGCGATCCCGCACGCGGGGTGAGCCTGATGCAGCACTACGGCTGCGGTGGGTGCCACCGTATTCCCGGCGTGGCGGGGGCGGCGGGACGCTCGGCGCCTTCCTTGGAACATCTGGCAGAAGAGCCCTATATCACGGGAAATCTCCTGAACACGCCGGAAAACGTGATGCGCTGGATTCGCTCGCCGCGATCCATCCAGCCGCAGACCCATATGCCCGAGCTGGGAATCGGGGACAGCGAAGCCCGTGACATCACCGCCTACCTTTGGTTCAGGCGATAGCAGGGATTTTTCGTTTGACCTCGTGCCTCATCCGTCGTAATCTTTTCCTGTGAGCCGTGCAACTTCATCCTGCGCTGTCTGCTCCTCCCGTCGATGGTGGCCCCACACCGTCGCTTGCCTCTAATTCAGGCGCATTTTTAGCGTTCCCCCTGCAACCAAATGTATCGCCTCTGCCGCAACGCTTCTGCGTTTCGCGCGGAATTTCAGGATGAACTACATGCAACCAATCTCCGCAAAAGCATCGGCCACGCCCACTTTGAGCGAGTTGCTTCCCAGTGCTGCTGGCGGCGCGCGACCTTACCCGTCACCAGGCCGCGCAACTGGTCAGCGCCATGCTGGCCGCTGAAACCCCCGATGCCCAGATCGCGGCGGCCCTGGCGCTGCTGGTCGCCAAGGGTGAAAGTCCGGATGAGCTGGCCGGCTTTGCCGATGCGCTCTACCAGCGCGTGCGGCCCATTGCAATTCCCTCGCAACTGTTGGACACCGCGGGCACCGGCGCCAGCGCGGTCAAGACTTTCAATGTCTCCACCGCTGCCTCCTTTGTCATCGCCGCCGCCGGATGCGCAATTGCCAAGCACGGCGCGCGTGCCGCCACCAGCCGCAGCGGCAGCGCCGACGTGCTGACCGCCCTCGGGGTCCGCATCGACTGCGAGCCTGAGACCGCCGTCCGCTGTTTGCGCGAGCTGGGAATCTGTTTCCTCTTCGCGCCGCACTATCATCCCGCGCTGGCCCGCGTCGGCGCCCATCCGCCGCGCGCTGGGATTCCGCACCACCTTCAATCTGGTAGGTCCCATGGTGAATCCATGCCGTGCACAGTACCGTCTGCTGGGCGTGGCCGACGAGGCGCGCATGGCCGGATGTGGCCGGCGCGCTCTCCCAGATCGGAGTCGCCCGCGCGTGGGTGCTGCGCGGCGGCGACGGCCTCGATGAGATCACCACCGCCTGCGCCACCCGCGTGCTGGAGGTGCGCGCAGGGCCAGCCCAAGCAGCTCCTCACGATTTCGCCCCGGGATTTCGGACTCGCCGAACGCCCCACCGCCATGCGGCGCGCGCCGCAAGCGTGGAAGAGAACGCGGCCACCGTGCGCGCGGTGCTCTCTGGCCAGCGCCGCGAGCGCTGGCGCGCGACCTGGTGGTGCTGAACGCCGCGGCCGCTTTGCATGTGCGCACCGGCGATGGATTGCGCGACTGTGCCGCCCGTGCGCAGCACGCCATCGACGACGGCGCGGCGCTGCAAAACTGGAAGCGCTGATTCGCGATGTCACAGGAAGGCAGCGGTGCGGAGCACGCGGCGCAAGGCGCAACCCACGAATCGGCCCAATTGCCCGAAGGAGCGGCCGCGTGAGCGCCGAATTTCTCCAACGCGTCATGGACGCCAAGCGCCGCCAGATGAGCCTGCTCGGCCGACGGCGAGCGCGAAGCCGTGCGCGATGCCGCGCTGGCGGCGCGCCACGGGCGCAGCCCCGCTTCCGCAGCGCGCTGCTGGCCCGCCCGACCGCCATCATCGCCGAGTTCAAGCGCCACTCGCCATCCGCGGGAGACATTCAGGCCGGGGCCGATCCGGTCGCGATCGCTCGCCTTTATGAGGCTGGCGGCGCGGCGGCCATGTCCGTGCTCACCGAGCCGGAGCACTTCAAGGGATCGCTCGAGGATCTGCGCCGCGTCGCCGCTGCTGTCGAACTGCCGCTGCTGCGCAAAGATTTCCTGGTGGACCGCCACCAGGTGTATGAAGCCGCCATCGCCGGAGCCGAAGCCGTGCTGGTGATCGTCGCCGGATTGACCGATGCCGATGCCTTGAAGCTGCTCGATGCCGCCCACCTGGTTCATCTCGACGCGCTGGTCGAGGTGCACACCGCCGAGGAGTTGCAGCGCGCCGCGTCCCTCGGCGCCACCCTGATCGGGGTCAACAATCGCAATCTGAAAACTCTCAAGGTCGATCTGGAAACCTCCCTGCGTCTGGCCGCGCTGGCGCCGCCGGATGCGGCCCTGGTGGCCGAGAGCGGACTGCGCACGCGCGCCGATATCGAGCGCCTGCAGTCCGCCGGATACAAGGCGTTCCTCATCGGTGAGACGCTGATGCGCTCGGGCGATCCGTCTTGCCGCGCTGCGCTGAGTTGCAGGGCCTGGAGCAGCGCCGATGAGCCCGGTCGAGATTAAAATCTGCGGCATCACCCGCGTCGAAGACGCGCTGGCTGCCGTCGAGTTGGGCGCGGCCATGCTCGGATTGAACTTCTATCCGCAAAGCCCGCGCTGCGATCACCCTGCAGCGGGCGCGGCAGATTGCACAGGCGGCCGCCGGGACGGGTGAAGCTGGTCGGTGTATTCGTAAATATGAATGTATCGGACGTGCTGCGCATCGCCCGCGCCGTGCCGCTCGATGCGGTGCAGTTGCACGGCGACGAATCCGCGCGGCGATTGCGAGGTCCTGGCCGCCGGAGTTCGAGGTGATTCGCGCCCTCAAGGTGGATGCGGAGTTCAGCGAGGGCGCGCCGCGGAGTTCGCCGCCTGCCGCGGCCTGCTGCTGGACACTCCCTGCGCGGGACATGGCGGCTCGGGCGAAAGCTTTAGCTGGGAGAGCGTGGACTGGAAGAGCCTGCGCGGAGCATTCCCGGCGGCCAGGCTCTTTCTCGCCGGAGGCCTGCACGCGGCCAATGTCGCCGAGGCGATTGCCGTTGCGCATCCCGACGTGGTCGATGTCTGCAGCGGCGTGGAGTCGGCAAAAGGAATCAAGAGCGTGAGCAAGATGCGCGAATTTGTGGCGGCCGTGCGGGCCGCGGAGAGGCAGGAGCGATGAAGGACGAGGCAGTGTTGGAGAGCCTTTTGAGCGCCTCCGGCGAGGGTTATTTTGGGCCGCTACGGCGGACGCTTCGTGGCCGAAACCCTGGTCGAGCCGCTCGACGAGTTGACCGCGGCGTTCACCGCTGGCGCGCCAGGACGCGGGCTTTCAGCGCGAGTTGAGCGGCCTGCTCGCCGAGTTCAGCGGCAGGCCCACGCCGTTATACTTCGCCGAGCGGCTCAGTCGAATACGCGGGCGGCGCGCGAATTCTGCTCAAGCGCGAAGACCTCGGCCACACCGGCTCGCACAAGATCAACAACGCGCTCGGCCAGGTCCTGCTGGCGCGGCGCATGGGCAAGCGCCGCATCATCGCCGAAACCGGCGCCGGCCAGCACGGCGTCGCCACGGCTACGGTCTGCGCCCGCTTCGGCCTGGAGTGTGTCGTCTACATGGGCGCGGAAGACATGCAGCGCCAGGCGCTCAACGTCTTCCGCATGCGCCTGATGGGAGCCGAGGTGCGCGGCGTCGAGGCCGGCTCCAAGACCTTGAAGGATGCCATCAACGAGGCGCTGCGCGACTGGGTCACCAACGTGCGCGAGACTTATTACCTGCTGGGATCGGCGCTCGGGCCCGCATCCCTATCCCACCATGGTGCGCGAGTTTCAGCGCGTCATTGGCGACGAGGCGCGAGCGCAGGTGCTGGCTCGCGAAGGCCGCCTGCCCGATGCGGTGGTGGCCTGCGTCGGCGGCGGCTCCAACGCCATCGGCGCCTTCACCGCCTTTCTCGCGGATCCAGGATGTGCGTCTGGTTGGCGTCGAGGCCGGCGGTCGCGGCGAATCGCTCGGCGATCACGCCGCGCGATTCCGCGGCGGAGTGCCGGGCGTGTTGCAGGGAACCTACAGCTACGTGCTGCAGGACGACGACGGCCAGATCGCACCGACCCATTCGGTCAGCGCCGGTCTCGATTACGCCTCCGTCGGCCCGGAGCACGCGCATCTTCGCGAACAGGGACGCGCCGAGTACGTCTGGGCAACCGACGCCGAAGCGCTGGAGGCCTTCGATCTGCTCTCGCGACGCGAAGGAATCATTCCCGCGCTGGAGTCCGCCCACGCCGTCTCCTACGCCGTGAAGCTGGCGAAAGAGCTTGGCGAAGATGGATTGATGATTGTGAATCTATCAGGACGCGGCGACAAGGATGTGGACACCGTGGCGCAAACTCAAGGAAGGCGGCGCGCAATGACCACCCGGTTGCAGCAGGCATTCAAAACTCTGCGCGAGACAGGCCGCAAGGGCGTGGTGCCCTACATCACGGCCGGCGATCCCGACCTCGAAACCACCTACGAACTGCTGGTCGCCATGGCGCGCGGCGGGGCCACTGCGATCGAACTCGGCATGCCGTTCAGCGATCCGGCAGCCGACGGCCCGGTGATTCAGCGCGCCTGCGAGCGCGCCCTGGCGCGTGGCGTCAAGCTGAACGACGTCATCGAAGTCGCAGGCCGCGCCGTCCAGGCCACCGGGGTTCCCATCGTGCTCTTCAGCTATCTCAATCCGCTGCTGCGCCACGGCCTTGAAAAACTGGCGCAGGATGCAGCCGAGCGCGGGCCTCGCCGGAGTGCTGGTCACCGACCTTCCGGCAGAGTCGGCGCAGGGATTTTCTCTCGCCTTGCAACGCCGCGGGCTGGACCTGGTTTCGCTCGTCGCGCCCACCTCGACCGAGCAGCGCATCGCGCAGATTGCCGAGCACGCCACCGGCTTTCTCTACGCCATCTCGGTCACCGGCGTCACCGGCACGCGCCAGCAGTTGAGCGCCGATGCCGCCGCGTTGATCAGCGCATCCGCGCGCGTCACCGATTTGCCGGTTGCGGTTGGCTTCGGCATCAGCAATGCGGAGCAGGCGCGCGCAGACCTGGGCGCAGGGCGCCGACGCCGTCATCGTCGGCTCGGCCATCGTCAAGAGGATCGAAGAATTCGGAGCTCGTGCTCCCGGGGAAGTGGAACGCTTTGTGCGCGAGTTGCTCGCGTCACAGGCGGTGGAGGCATAAGGCAATGCTTGTATTGATGAATGTGAATGCAACCGACGAGCAGACGCAGGCGGTCTGTAAACGCGTGGAAGAGCTGGGATACCGGCCTCATCCGCTGCCTGGCGCAACCCGTTGCGCCATCGGAATCACCGGCAACAAGGGCGCGGTGGAAGCCGATGCGCTCAGCCAGTTGCCCGGCGTGGCCGAGGTCATCGCCGTCTCCAAACCCTACAAACTGGTTAGCCGCGACATGAAAGCCGAGGACACGGTCGTGCGCTTCGAGGCGAGCGACGCCACAGTGGGCGGCACCGAGCTGGCGCTGATGGCCGGACCGTGTTCGGTGGAGAGCCGCGATCAGCTCTTCCGCGCCGCCGAGGCGGTGGCCAACTGCGGTGCGCGATTCCTGCGCGGAGGCGCATTCAAGCCGCGCACCTCGCCCTACGCTTTCCAGGGAATGGGCGAGGAGGGGCTGGAGATCATGGCCGCCGCGCGCGAGGCGTTCGGCCTGCTCGTGGTCACCGAGGCGGTCGATCACGAATCCCTCGCCCTGGTGGACCAATATGCCGACATGATTCAGATCGGCGCGCGCAACATGCAGAACTTCGCGCTGCTCAAGCTGGCTGGACGCGCCAGCAAGCCGGTGCTGCTTAAGCGCGGCATGGCCGCCACCCTCGATGAATTGCTGATGGCCGCCGAATACGTCATGAGCGAGGGCAACTACAACGTCGTGCTCTGCGAGCGCGGCATCCGCACCTTTGCCGACCACACCCGCAACACCCTCGATGTCGGCATCGTCCCGGCGGTGAAGAGATTGACTCACCTCCCCATCATCGTCGATCCCAGCCATGCCGCCGGTAAACGTGACAAGGTCGTGCCGCTGGCGCGCGCCGCGAGTCGCCGTCGGCGCCGACGGGCTGATCGTCGAAGTCCATTGCGATCCTGACCGCGCTCTCTCCGATGGCGCGCAGTCGCTCTATCCCGATCAGTTCGCTGGCATGGTGCAAACCTGCGCGGCATCGCCGGAATCGTGGGCCGCACAATGTATGAACCGCACTGACGCAAACCTGCCGGCGCCGGGTGGCCCAGTGACGGCCGCCGCGCGCAGTTCGCGGAGTTTTGCTGCGCTGGCCGTCCTCCGCTGGGCTGGTCGCCGTCGCTGAAACGGTTTCCGCCGATCTGCTCACTCCGCTCTCGGCGTACTTGCGGATTGCGCAGGGTGCGCGCGCGTTCGTTTCTGCTGGAGTCCGTCGAGGGTGGCGAGCACCTGGCGCGCTACTCGTTCCTCGGAGCCGATCCCGCCATGGTGGTGCGCAGCCGCGGCGGCGTCACCACCGTGCAGGATGCTAGCGGAGAGCGCCAGGAGCCGGGCACGGCCGTGGACATTCTGCGTCGCGAGTTCGCTCATCGCAAGCTGGCGGTGGCCGAGAATATCGCGCCCATGGCCGGAGGCTGCGTGGGATACCTCGGCTATGCCGCTTCGCGCTGGTTTGATCCGGCGATGCAGGCCATTGCCGGCACGGGCGATGATGCTTGCTTCCTCATCTTCCGCACCGTGCTGGCCTTCGATCACGCCCGCCAGCAGATCCAGATTCGTACCCTGGCGGAAGTGGAGCCGGGTGCGTCCGAAGCCGCGCTCAGGAGAAGCCTTCGACGCAGCGGCGGCAAAGAATCGCGAAGTGGTGCGCCAGCTCGAGCGCCGCCGTCGAGTTGCCGCTGCAAGGCGATGCCCGTGGCAGGCGCGGGCGAGGCCGACTTCGAGTCCAACTTTGCCCGCGCCGAATTTGAGGCTGCCGTGGCCGAGGGCAAGGAATTGATCTTCGCCGGCGAGTGCTTCCAAATCGTTTTGTCGCAGCGCTTCCGCCGCAAGACCACGGCCAATGCGGTCGCCCTCTATCGCGCCCTGCGCGCCACCAATCCCTCGCCCTACATGTTTCTGCTCAAGCTTGGCCCTTCGCCTGGCTCCACGGCGAGAGCAGGCACTGATCGGCGCCTCGCCGGAGATGCTGGTGCGCTGCCGCGATCGCGACCTGACCTACCGCCCCATCGCCGGCACGCGGCCGCCGCGGAGCCAATGCCGAAGAGGATGCTCGCCTGGCGCCGAGTTGCTCGCCGACGAGAAGGAGCGCGCCGAGCACATGATGCTGGTCGATCTTGGGCGCAATGATCTTGGGCGCGTGGCGCGCTACGGCACGGTGAAGGTGAACAAGCTGATGACCGTGGAGAAGTATTCGCACGTGCAGCACCTGGTAACCGAACTGGAGGCCGAGTTGCGTCCCGAGCTCGATCGCTTCGATGCTCTCGGAGCCTGCTTTCCGGCCGGTACGGTGACCGGCGCGCCCAAGATTCGCGCCATGCAGGGCATTGCCGAACTGGAGCGTGGTGCGCGCGAAGCCTACTCCGGCGCGGTGCTCTATGCCGATTACGCCAACAATCTCGACTCCTGCATCACCATCCGGACCATGGAGCTGGACGGCGACGAACTCAGCGTGCAGGCCGGCGCCGGCATTGTCGCCGACTCGGTCCCGTCCTGCGAGTGGGAGGAGACCATCAACAAGTCGCGCGCCCTGCGCCGTGCCGTGGCCCTGGCCGAAGACGGAGGGATAACCATGCTGCTGGTCATCGATAACTACGATTCATTCACTTATAACCTGGTGCAGTTTCTGGGCGAGCTGGGAGCCGAACCCGTGGTGCGCCGCAATGATCAGGTCACCGTCGACGAAATTGCCGGCGGTGGCTATCGCGGCATCGTCATTTCACCTGGCCCAGGCGAACCCAAGGGCGCGGGAGTTTCCCTGGCGGCCATTCGCGAACTCGGCGCCTCGCCTGCCGATTCTCGGCGTCTGCCTCGGCCACCAGGCCATCGGCGAAGCCTTCGGCGGGCGCATCGTCCGTGCGCCCCGGCCCGTCCACGGAAAGGCCAGCCGCGTGACCCACGACGGACGCGGCATCTTCGCCGGCGTTCCCGCTGAGATCGAGGTCGCCCGCTATCACTCGCTGGTCATCGAGCCGCACTCCTGCCCGCCGGTGCTGGAGGTCACGGCCTCCACCGCCGACGGAATCATCATGGGAGTGCGACATCGCAGCCTGCCCATCGAAGGCGTGCAGTTCCATCCCGAGTCCGTGCTCACCAGCAACGGAATGCAGATCCTCGCCAACTTCGTTCGTCTTAGTGGGGCTGCGCCGTCGCAGGCATGATGCGGCATGGCCTTACGAACGTTCTGGTTCTTGGCCTCTTCACTCTTGCAAAATTTCGAAAAGCTATTCGAACTCAAGTGTGACAAACACGGCGGGGGATTTTCCAATGTTCATTGTCGTGTGCATCATCCCGCGCGGGACCCATCTGATTTCTCCAGCTTCCATCCTTAACTCGGACGGTGACTGGCCCATCACGTTCTCACGGAGATTCAAGTCTGACACCGCCACGAGCAGCCTGTCGTACCTCTCCTCGTGCGGCTCGGTACGACCTCCAGCCGCAATATCCATCGAGTACCCTCGAACAACTGGAGCTTCGAACAGCTCGCTGAATGCGGCATCGTGATAACGGAACCCTCCCATCGGTGTGTCGAATCCACCGCCACCCAGCTGCACAGTTTCGATGACGAGCAGCTCGGCGGGTTGCGCAGAACTGTCGCGCTCGGCCACCGCAAAACCGCCCTTTGAGGTGTGCAATTCACCCGCTTCGATGTAAGTCACCACTGGAGGTCGGCCCCTGACCTCATTGCTGATCTTGACTGGGCGCAGACTGAGGAAGGCGTAAAACTTATTGTGGCGATGGGGGAGAGTCGCTTCATTCGGTTGCAGTTCGAGGCGAAAAACACGGACCTTCGAATTAGCGAGTAGTAGAGTGTGGTGTGGCTCGTCTGCAAGTTCAACAGGGGGCGAGAGGTGCTGTTGACTCCATCCCGCAGTGCAAATGAGCGCGGCGACCAAAGCTGAAGTGGCAAACTTCATTTGCCGGAATTATACCTGCGACTAGACCGGGTGCAAAAACGCGATCTGAAATGTCACCATGGCCGACGCCAGCCGCCCCACCCCCGAACTCCAGCTTCATTTGGGTAATTCGAAACAACACAATATGATCATCGGAGGGAATGTGGCTCCGTCTCGCCGCCGGCGCTCGCGGCGCACTGACCTGCGGAATCCGCATGGCTCCTGCTGGGCAGCGCCTGTGCTAGTCTTGCATGTCCCTGTTGACTGAAGTCGCCTATGCTCGCGATCCCCGTTTCGTTTCCAGACGATTTTCTCTGGGGCGTTTCCACCTCCTCGCACCAGTTCGAGGGCGGCAACACGCTCAACCAGTGGCATGACTGGGAACGTGCCGGACGCATCCGCTCCGGCGATGCCTGCGGGGCGGCTTGCGACTGGTGGCTCAACGCCGAGCGCGATCTCGACCTCTGCTCCCACCTCGGACTCAATGCCATCCGCATCTCTCTGGAGTGGAGCCGCATGGAGCCGTCCTTCGGCCACTGGAGCGACGCCGCCGTCATCCGCTACCGCGAGATCGTCCGGGAAGCGCACCGCCGCGGCATGCGGGTCTTCGTCTCCCTCCACCACTTCACCCATCCGCAATGGTTTGAGGCGCGCGGAGGCTTCCTGGATGCTCAGGCGCCGGAGCTTTTCCGCCATTACGCCAAGCGCGCCGTGCGCTCGCTGGCTGACCTGGTCACCGACTGGGTCACCTTCAACGAGCCCAATGTCTATGCCGCCTTCGGCTATTTGTTCGGCGAGTTTCCTCCCGGACGCCTCAACGACTTGAACTCCACCCTCAGCGTCTTCGCTTCCATGATGCGCTGCCACGCCGCCGCCTACGAGGTGCTGCATCGCGAGCAGCCCCGGGCCAACGTCGGCTTGGCGGTCAACTACGTGGTCTTTGAGCCTGCCCGTGACAACGTCCTCGACCGCTCAGCTCGCCTCCTCCTATGACGCTCTGTTCAACCGCGCCGCTCTCAGCTATCTGCAGGGCGAGCCGCTGCCGCTGCCCTTTGCCATGATGGCCGCCGGCGTCCCGGAATGCGTGGGCAAGATCGATTTCGTCGGCCTCAACGTTTACAACCGCCTGCACGTGCGCGCCCCACTCGGCGAAAAGTTCGGTCCCGGCGGCCTCTACGTGCCCAGAAATGTGCCGCAGGGAGACCATGGCGTCGCCGCGCCCTATGGCGAGGCCTATCCCAAGGTGGTCTCGGCCGCCGTCGAGGTCTACGCCGCGCTGGGCTGCCCCATGTACGTGATGGAGAATGGCGTTCCCGACCGCGCCGATCGCATCCGTCCCTGGCTGCTGGTCAATTCTCTGCGCGAGCTGCGCCGCATGTGGCAGCAGGGCTATGACGTGCGCGGATACTTCCACTGGAGCCTGGTGGATAACTTCGAATGGAGCGAGGGCTGGCACCTACGCTTCGGCCTTTACGCACTGGACGAAGCCACCCAGCAGCGCATCGCCCGCCCTAGCGCCGAACTCTACCGCCAGATCATCGCCGACAAGGGAATCCGCCGCGAAACCTTGGAGCGCTGGGAAAAAGCGCCGGCGTAAAGGTCACTGTTCTTGGCGTAAATTTTACCTTTATGCTCATCTTCGCCGGTGTTGGATTCGGCGTTGTCACAGGTTCGCCAAATAAGATCGAGTGCGCGATCCAAGTTCGCGAAAAGCGGCCCATGCTTGAAAAAGGCTAAGGCTGAGCTCCCGGCTACTCCCGCTCCGCCCGAGTAACTGAATTGGTTTTTATCCAGCCGGAAAAGCTGGCTTCATCCATCTCGCCCGCTGCCAGCGCCATCACGGCTGCCACGGCGTCGGCCTCCTTAGCCCTCAATTCCCATCCGTTGAGATCAAGAAAAACGTAGGCGGCAAGGAAACCCGTCCGTTTGTTCCCGTCCACAAAAGGATGGTTCCGGATGATGCCGAACGCATAGGCGGCAGCCAGATCGAATACGGACGGCTCATCATAAGCCGCCCGGTTTTGCGGACGGGCCAGCGCTGATGACAAAAGACCAGCATCACGAACGCCGAGGCTTCCGCCATGCTCGGCAAGCAGTTCGCCGTGCATGGCGCTAACCGCCCCTTCCATGAGCCAGTGCCAAGTCATCACTTGGCAAGCTCACGCAGGGCATTGCGGTAATCGGCCATGCCGCGCCGCGCCGCTTGCATCTGCGCTTCAAATTGCGGATCGTAGGGCGTGACGGTATAACCATCAGGCGTTTCCGTCAGAAACACGCTGTCGCCCTTCTTGACCTTCAGGCGCGACGCAACTTCCTTCGGAAGAATCACCCCGGTTGAATTGCCAATCTGGGTCACGGCAGCGCGCATAACAATACCTCCAAGTTAGAACATATGTTCTAACTTGGAGACCGCCAAGTCAAGCGCTCCTAGCAGCGCACGCTCTCATAGCTGCCAAACGCGGGCTCCAGCAGTCTTGCCGGATCGAGCATCTCGCCCAGCGGCAGTTGCTCAACCTCGGTCGCGTAGTCGTACTTCGGACCTGCGTACTCGCAAATCCGAACTCCCTCGCAGCCAATGGTCAGGAACGTCGGGCTGGCGTTGATCCAGCTTCCGCTGTTGTAGTAATCGATTCCATGACGGTGCTGGTGCGTGGCCGCGTGGGTATGTCCGCAGAAGATGCGCTCCGCCCGTCCCGCGCGGGCATACTGGAATGCGCCCTCGGCCACCCTGGCTTCCATGCGTAGCCAGCGCGTGTTGATCCGGTCGATGAAGCGCGAAAGTCGTTTGCGGCCGCCGTCCAACTTTTGCAACTCGTAAAAGATCCGTTCGCCAACGCGGCTTAGCAACGCGTTCTTTTGGCAGAAGTAATCAAACTGGTGTCCATGCACCGCCAGGTGGCGCTTGCGCTCATACTCCCAAACGTAGCGCTGGTACACCGGCACGCCCACCAGGTGAGACATGATCTGCGATAGACCCTGGTCGTGGTTTCCCTCCACCCATACCACTTCTACTTTGCGCTTGGGATTGGAGAGTTTGCGGATGCGGGAGAGAAATTTCCAGTGGTCGCTGGTCAGGCGGCGGAAGTTCAGGTCGCAGAAGATATCGCCCAGCAGCACCAGGCGGCGAAACTTCGTCGCTTCCAGCAATTCCGTCGCTTCGCGTGCCCGGCTCACCTCGCTGCCCAGGTGCAGGTCGGAGAGAATCAGGGTATCCAGCGCTTGCTCTGCCATAGCATCTCCAGCTTTGCCCAGCGCGGTTACGCGGTGATAAACCACCCATGAATGTTGTGTGAAAGATGCTGCGGGAAGCCGACTTGGCACCTGCGGCTCCCCGGCACGCGCTCGTCCCTAGCCCGGCCGCCCACCCAACGCCGGTGCCAATTGCGATCCCGCGGCGAGCCGGTCCCATTTGCCTCGCATCGCGCAATGGCGTATCGTTTCGCCGTGGCGACGATGAATACAAGCCGGGTCAACCCAGCCATACTAAGCACCCAGCTGCTCGCCCTGCTCGAGCGCATTCCCAACCGCGCCGGCAAAGAAGACGTGCACCGGTTGCGTACCACGGTGCGCCGTCTTGAAGTGCAACTCCCGGGCGCGCCTGCCCGGACCGCAAAATCCCTCAAGTCGCTGCGCCGGAAGGCAGGAAAGGTGCGCGATATAGACGTCCATCTCGCTCTGCTCGAGCCGCCTCTGTTACCCCAGCCGTCCGCCCCACGCGGGGACGGCCCGGCGCTGCCGGCAGCACCGCCGGCGGCTGCGCTGGAAGGCGCGCAGCAAGAACTGCGGCAGCTCCTCAAGGCCCGGCGTGTCCGCCACCTCGTCTCTTTGCGCCATCGCGTGTCCGAAGCCGCCTCGTTGCTTGCGGCCAGCCTGCCCGGGCTCGTTGCCGCCGCCACCCGCGTACCGGCCAGCGCGGGCGAGGCCCTGCAGCAAACCGCACTCGCCCGCCAGCAGTTTCTGCAATGGACGCACGTCCTGCCCGTCGATGCCGGGCGCCTCCATCAGCTGCGCATCCAGACAAAAAAGCTTCGCTACTTGCTGGAGCCATTCGAACTCCATCCGGAGGCCGTTGAACTGGCTGCCAAGTTCAAGCAGGTGCAGGACGCAATCGGAAGCTGGCACGACTGGGCAACTCTCCTTCAGTTCGCCGGGCGTGCCTTGAAATCGCCGGATGCGGCGCTGCTCCGCGCCGCGCTCCAGGTGCGCGCCGCGAGCCAGTACCGCCAGGCGCGCCATACCGTGCAGAGTGTGCGCAGCGCGCTGAACGGCGGCAAGCGGGCGGCTTCAGGAGTCAGCGCAGATTTACCCCAAAGAATGACAAAGAAGGCGGGATGAAGCAATGGCGACACTGGCCGCCGTAGACATCGGTGCAAATTCGGTGCGGTTAAAGATTGCCCGCGTCGTTCATAAGCGTTTGCAGGTGCTGCATGAGGACCGTGAGGTGGTGCGTCTGGGCGAGGCCGTGTTCCGCACCGGGGCCCTGGACCCGGCGGCCATGGAACAGACCGTGCGCGTGCTGCGCCGCTTCCAAAAAGCGGCGCAGGCTCACGGCGCCACCCACGTGCGCGTCGTTGCCACCAGCGCCTTGCGCGACGCCAACAACGCAGGCGCGTTTCTGCAGTGGGTGCAGGCCGCCACTGGCTGGCGCGTCGAGATCATCAGCGGCGTCGAGGAGGGCCGCCTCATTCATCTCGGGGTCATGGCCAATGCCCGCATCGGCGCCGGACGGGTGCTGTTGATCGACCTCGGCGGCGGAAGCTGCGAGCTCATCGTCTCCTCGAAGGGGCAGATCGAGCATGTCTACAGCCTGCCTCTGGGAGCCGTCCGCCTCACCCGCCAATTTCTCCACCACGACCCTCCCACCCAGACCGAGCTCGAACAGATGCGCAGCTACATTGGCGAAGAGGTTGGACGCCTCCGCCGTGAACTCACCGAGCACAGGATCAACCTCACGGTTGCCACCTCCGGAACCCCTGCCGCGCTGAGCGAACTCTGGTCGGCCGGTCAGCCAAGCCCCAGCTCAACCGTGCCCCGGGCCGGACTCTTGCGTCTTACCAAGAAGCTCTCCGCCTTAAACGTCGAACAGCGCCGCTCGCTGACCGGTATCGGTCCCCGCCGCGCCGAAATCATCCTGGCCGGAGCACACGTCTTCGCCGAGCTGTTCACCGAGCTCGACTTGACCAGCTTCCGTTATCTGCCCTTCGGTTTGCGCGACGGAATCCTGGCGCAGATGGCCGCCGATGAGCAGGACATCGGACTGCGCAAGCAATTGGAAAGCGAGCGTTACAACTCAATTCTGAGTCTCGCCGCTCACTACCACGTCGATTTGCGCTTCTCCAACCGCGTCGCCGAGCACGCCCAGAATCTGTTCAAGCTGCTGGCGCCGGTGCATCAGTTGCCACCCGAGTACGCCAAACTCGTTCAGGCAGCCGCCATGCTTCATGAGGTGGGTTCGTTTATCAGCCGCGCCGGGCGCCGCCGCCATGCCTACTACATCCTGGCTCACTCCGAGTTGCTGGGCTTCAACCCGTCGCAACTCCGCGTCATCGCGGCCATCGCCCGCTACCTGGGCAAGTCGAAGATTACTCCCGTAAGCCAGGCGCTCCGTGCCCTGGCTCCCGCGGACCGCCCGCTGTTGCAGCGCGCCGTCGTCCTGGTGCGCCTCGCCAGGGCATTGGAGCAGGGGCGCCGCGCCGCCGTGCTTTCCTTCCGGGCCCGGCTTGAACCCCGCAGCGTGCACCTCACCTTGATCACCCGGCCCAGCGGCGCGGAGCTGGAATTATGGGCGATGGAGAAGGAACGAGCCTATTTTTCCGAGGTGTTCGGCCGCGAACTTGTCTGCGCCGAACTGTAAGCGCTCTTGATCACTCGCGGGGTTACCAGCCAGCTCAGCACGCTGCGCTTGGAGCCCATCTCCACCCGCGCCACGCTGCCCTTTTTCATCTCGATGGCGCGCTCGCTCAGCCCGCCGGTCACCAGCAGCGAGAGGAATCGGCTCATGTTGGGATTGTGCCCCACCACCATCACCGCCTCCAGACCGGCCAGTTTGTGCAGCAGATCGCGGAATCCTTCAAACGCTGCATTCGGGCGCAGGGGCGCACTCAGTTCGATCTTCTGCTCGTAAGCAATTTCGTTTCCCACCATCGACGCAGTCTGCGTTGCCCGCTTCAGAGGGCTCGAGAGAATCAGGTCCACGTGGGTGTCCAGCGAACTCAACCATCTGCCAACATAGCGGCACTGCTCAATGCCTTCCTTGTCGAGCGGACGTTTTTCGTCCTGAATCGGGTTCATCCGTTTCTGTCCGGCGTTGGCGTGGCGCAAAAAATATACGATCATGGCTCTATCTTACCTTGGCGCGCGATTCTCACCCTCCGCCGGGGCGGCCGGGCCGGCGCCACTGGAATTGCCGAAAGGTCGCGCTTGCCCTCGGCGGCGTCGATCAGGAATTCCTGGGCGCTGAACGGCACGGCCTTGCCCTTGCGCTCTGCGCGAACGTAGTTGCCTCCGCGCTGCAGCATGCGCGCCTTCACGTTGTCGGCCAGGTACGGCGCCAGAATCTCATTCTTCACCCGGTCACGCAGCAGGGGATCGCGCAGCGGGAAAACCACCTCCACCCGCTCGTGCAGATTGCGCGGCATCCAGTCTGCGCTGCCCAGGTAGATCTCTTCTTCGCCGCCGTTGCTGGAAGTAGTAGATGCGGCTGTGTTCCAGAAAGCGGCCCACAATGCTGCGCACCCGGATGCGGTCGCTGATGCCGCGAATGCCGGGATTCAGCGAGCAGATGCCGCGCACGATCAGGTCCACCTGCACTCCGGCCTGCGAAGCGCGATACAACTCCTGCACCACGTTCTTGTCGAGCAGCGAATTCACTTTGGCGATGATGCGCGCCGGCTTGCCGGCCCGGGCGTGGTCGGCCTCCCGCGCAATCAGGTTCGCAATCGCGCTCGGCCAGGTCGACCGGCGCCACCAGCAGCGGGTTGTAGTTCGGCTGCTCGGAGTAGGCGGTCAGAAAATTGAACACGTTGTGCACCGCAAACGTCATCTCCGGATTCGCCGTCAGCAGGCTCAGATCGGTGTAGAAGGCCGCCGTGGTCGGGTTGTAGTTGCCGGTGCCCAGATGGGCATAGCGGCGCATCGCGCCGTCGGGATCCTTGCGCGCGATCAGGGTCAGCTTGCAGTGCGTCTTCAGCCCCACCAGCCCGTGGAAGACCTGCACTCCCGCATCTTCCAGTTCGCGCGCCCACTTGATGTTGGAGGCTTCATCGAAACGCGCCTTCACCTCCACGACCACGGTTACTTCCTTGCGTCGCCGCCGCCTGCACCAGCGCCTCCACGATGGGCGAGTTATCGTTGGTGCGGTAGAGCGTCTGCTTGATCGAGAGCACGGCCGGGTCCTGCGCCGCGGCTTCGATGAATGAGACAACGCTGTCGTAGCTGTCAAATGGATGGTGCAGCAGCACGTCGCGCTGCCGCAGCGCGGCCCAGATGTCCCGCGTTCCCTTGGGCAGCGACCACTCCCGCGGCTGGAAGGGTTTGAATTTCAGGTCCGGGCGATTCACCGCGCTGTACAGATGCATCAGACGCGAAAGATTTACCGGTCCCTGGGTGCGGTAGACCTGCCAGTCCTGCCAGCTCGAAGACCGCTCTGCAGACGCGAAACGATCTCGGCGCTGGCGTCGGATTCGATCTCCAGTCGAACGGCGTCGCCCTTGCGCCGGTTGTGCAACTCCGTGCGCACCGACTCCAGCACCGAGCGCGACTCTTCTTCCTGCAGATAGAGATTGCTGTTGCGGGTAATGCGGAAGGCGCCTTCGCTCAGAATTTCATAGCCGCGATACATCCGTCCGGCGTGCAGCCCAACCAGGTCGGCGAGCGAAATGAAGGAATCGCCATTCGCATCCGGCAGCCGCACCAGCCGCGGCAGGGCGCGCGGTACGGTTACCACTCCCATGTAGTTTACGTTGGCGGCCGCCCGCCGCCGCCGCCGCAGCAGCAGCGCCTGGCACAGGGCCTTGTGAATCACCCGCGGGAACGGATGCGCCGGATCGACCGTCACCGGGGTCAGCAGCGCGTCCAGTTCGTTGCGGCAGTAGTCGTCCACCACCTCGCGCTGGGCATCGTTCAGGTCCGCCAGCGAATGCACCCGGATGCGATGTTCGGCCAGCGCCGGCAGCAGCTTCTGGTTCCAGCAGTCGTATTGCTCGCCGACGAACTCGTGCGTCGCCTCGGCCAGCATTTCCTGCTCGTCCAGCGGAGTCAGCCCGTCGGGTCCGGCATCCATCTGGCCTTCTTCAAGGTGCTGCAGCAATCCGGCGATGCGAATCTCAAAGAACTCGTCCAGGTTACTGGCCGTGATCGCCAGGAATTTCACCCGCTCCAGCAGCGGATTGCTCTCGTCCTCAGCCTCCTCCAGAACCCGGCGATTGAAGGCGAGCCACGACATGCTTCGATTCAGGTAGAACTCCGGACTGAGCAGCGAGCGAGGCGGCATAGCCATCCAGTGTACTGCCTGGCGCAAGGGAACAACCATTACAGGACTGTGAACTCACCGCCCTGGGCTTACGGCTGCCAACGTGCGTTTTTAGTGCTGGTGGTGTTCATGGCGCAGGTAAGGCGAAGGATGCTTGTGCGGAACTCCCTCATGCCGGTGCCGATGGGAGTGGATCAGGTTGGCTGATTCCAGCACCTCGGTGTTGGCCAGAACGTCGGCCGGCGGTGCGTCGGCTACCACCGCCCCGTGCTCCAGCACCAGCGCGCGGCCGGCGATTTCTCCCAGAATCTCCAGTTGATGGGTCGCCGTGATGATCGTTTTCTGCCCATTATTCCAGTTCTCCAGCAGTTCGATCACCTGGCTCTGGCTGCGCGGATCCAGCATGGACGTTGGCTCGTCGAGCAGCAGGACGTCAGGGTCCAGCACGATGACCGATGCAATCGCCACCCTCTTCTGCTCGCCGCCGGAGAGCCGGTAGGGCGCGCGGTCTTTCAATTGCCCGGCGCCAATCCAGTCCAGCGTCGCATGGACCCGTTCCAGGATCTCCTCCCGCGGCCAGCCCAGTTGCAGAGGTCCGAACGCAACTTCGTCAAAAACTGTCGGATTGAAAAGCTGAATCTCCGGATTCTGAAACACCAGCCCCACCTTGCGCCGGAATCCAAGCGCAAACGTATCGACTTCCATCGCAGCTTCGGTAAGCAATGTACCCCGGAAGCGCAGGTGGCCCGCCGATGCAAAGTGCAGCCCGTCGAGCAACCGCAGAAGGGTGCTCTTGCCGCTTCCGTTGGCTCCCAACAGCGCGATCCGTTCACCCGCCCTGACCCGCAGTGAAAGTCCCCGCAGCGCTGGAACCCGCTCGTATTCATAGCTCACCTGGTCGGCTTCAAACTCAAGCACTTCTGGCTGCCGCGGCTCAACTTGGAATTCTTCCGGCACTGCTTCGCTTCCTCTCTTCATCTTCTATCGTCCCGCCACCACCGCGGTTGCCGCCGCAACCGCAAAGCCG
Organism: uncultured Acidobacteriota bacterium; assembly: GCA_963707735.1. Taxonomy (GTDB): domain Bacteria; phylum Acidobacteriota; class Terriglobia; order Terriglobales; family Acidobacteriaceae; genus TOLSYN. Next base: position 69,234 of record CAVPRB010000001.1, read on the forward strand.
CAGATTGCCAGGTAGTCCCAGCCGCGCAGCCGGAAATCGCTCAGCAGGCGCACCTCGCCGCGAAAGCCCCGCGCCTGCATCGCCAGGAAAACCTGGTTGCCCATCTCCAGTGTCTTGCTCAGCAGCACGCCGCCGGTATTCACCATCAACCGCCGCTGCTGGTGGCCGCTCAACCGCCCCACCATCCGGCTCTGCCGCGACTCAAACATCTGGTCTGCGGTTTCCGTCAGCAGAACCACGTAACGATGGGTCATCGCCAGCAGCACAATCACCTCCACTGGAACCAGAAGCGTGCGCAGCGCCTTCAGCAGATGCATCCACGGCGTGGTCAGCACCAGCAGCGTGCTCAGCGTCACGGCGCTCTCCACCCTCGCAATCAACAGGAGGGCGCTGCGCGCTCCCTGCACGGTAATCGCCAGCGAGCCAACCGGCAGCCGGTACAGCGCCACTCCCGGCGTCAGAAACAGGGCTGGGGCTGCAATCATCGCGGTGAACCCCAACGCCACCAGCCAGACGCGCTTCGCCAACGCCCACAAACTCAATCGCGAAGCAACCGCCAGCACCATCCCCAGCCCGAACAGCACCACCATCACCTTTAGCCTGCGGGCCAGCGCCGCGGAAACCACCAGCGCCAGCAGTCCCACCAGCTTTACCCGTGGGTCCAGCGCCTGCAGCAAGCCGGGCTCGCGCGCCGAGTGCTCTGACACCAGCGTCTGCCCCAGCGCCCGGGTAAATCCGCGAACCGTCCTGGCCATGACTCCCGCGCTCATGGCTCGCTCCCAGGCTTCGACGGGCGCGTCACGCGTTGACCAATCCAAATTACGCCCAGAATCAATCCCACCCCGAACATTGCCGACAGCAGATACCCGAAGGCCGCGCTCTTTACGAAGTGCGGCGCATAATCCGGGAGTGGCGCCGTCCACAGATTCGCCCATCGCGCCAAACCGGACGGTATCGCCGCGGGCGGCGCAGCACTTCTGCTGGCAACGGCGATCTGCGCTCGCGTAGCCGAATTCGCAAAATCCCGCGGCGCCCACTCGCCCCACGCCGCACCGCTGGCCAGGATTCCCAGCGGCGTCAGCAGCAGCAACACGGCCAGCGCTCCCCACAGCCTGCACGGCGCCTGCGGCACAGCCTGCGAGCTCAGCGCGGAAATCCCCACCAGCGCCGGTTCGTTGCGCCGCAGGTAGCTGAATAGTCCGGCGCTCATCACCGCCTCGGCCATTCCGGCAATTGTGAGATGTCCGGCCATCATCGCCGGGATCGCAATTCTGAGCGGGTAGGGCGCATACAGCGGCGCACCCGTTGCATCGTGAAACAACATCGGCTGAATGCCAAATTCAATCGCCGCCAACAGGGCTGAAACGTTAATCGCGCCATAGCCGGCCAGCGCTGCCGCAACCACCCTCCGTCGCGAATCCGCCGTTGCTCCCAGGCTCACAACCTGGTAGATGCCCCAAGCGGCAAACGAGCCCGCGATCGCCATGTTGAAACAATTCGCGCCCAGCGTGGTGATGCCGCCGTCGCCGAAAAACAGCGCCTGGATGGTAAGCGCCAATGAAATCGCCAGCAGCGAACCCCATGGTCCCAGCACAATCGCCGCTATTCCCACTCCCACCGCATGTCCGGTCGTCCCACCGGGAAGCGGCAGGTTAAACATCATGGTCACAAACGAGAATGCGGCGAACAGGGACAGCAGCGGCAGGGTACGTCCAAACAGCTTCCGCCGCGTACGCCGCAGCGCCGTCCACCAGCACGGAGCGCTCGCCGCATACATCACGGCGCACGTCGATGGACTCAGATATCCGTCTGGAATATGCAATCGTGCGGCTCCTTGTTTTTGCTCCTTGCACCCTAGTGTACAGAATCGCGCAAGACGGATCGTGCTGCGCCATCTTTGCACCCCTCCGGCTTCAAGCTCCTGCCCCTGGAGCCGATAGAACGAAGTGACGGCGTCCGAAACTCTTGGGAGATCGCAATGGAACATCCCCGGGCAACGAAAGCTGTCTCTGGCAATGCTCGACGCCCGCAACGGGTCGCCTCCGCCTGTTGATTGATGATTGAGGCGGAAGCCGGCGCCACGGCCTAATAACGCTCCCATGACGCCGCGCCTCACTGGACCTCGGAAGGCCCGCGGATTTCCTCCCACCGCGCCCTTCCGGGGTCTCTGGTAACGCTCTACCACCCCGGCATGCATTCGTGTTAGCCTTCCGCCATCTCACCGTCCGCCGGACTCTATGACCCTCGCGCCCTTGGATTGGCTGACCATCTTCGCCTATCTCGCCATCACCATCCTGCTCGGCTTCTATTTCCGCAAGCGCTCCTCCAGGAGCGTGGATGACTATTTCGTCTCCGGCCGCAGCGTCAACTGGTGGCTGGCGGGAACCTCCATGGTCGCCACGACCTTTGCCGCCGACACGCCCCTGGTGGTCACCGGACTCGTCTACAGCCAGGGCATCAGCGGAAACTGGCTCTGGTGGGGCTCACTGCTCTCCGGCATGATGACCGTCTTTCTATTCGCCCGGCTCTGGCGCCGCAGCGGCCTGCTCACCGACGTACAGTTCGCCGAGATCCGCTACAGCGGCAAGCCCGCGGCTTTTCTGCGCGGCTTCCGCGCCGTCTACCTCGGCCTGCTGATGAACTGCGTCATCCTCGGGTGGGTCACCAAGGCCATGACCAGCATCGTCGCCATCACCCTGGGCGGGACGCCCCTGCTAGTTACGGTTGGCCGCTGGGTCGCACCGCTGGGCGGCGTGTGGGCCGGCCCGGATGGCGCCGCGCTAGCAGTCTGCGTCTTCTTCCTCATCCCATTCACCGGACTCTATGTCTCGCTCGGCGGACTCTGGGGAGTGCTCTGGACCGACCTCTTCCAGTTCGTCCTGAAAATGTCGATTGTCATCGCCATCGCCTACTACGCCGTCCACGCCGTCGGCGGCGGCTCGGCCCTGATCGCGCGCCTGGGGGCAGCGCGGAACGCTTCCATGCAAACGCGCGCCACCGGCAATCCGCTCGCATTTTTCCCCAGTTTCTCAAGCGGCCTCACCGCGGAAATGCTCTGGACCATACCCGTCGCAACCTTCCTGGTCAACATCGGATTGCAGTGGTGGGCCTTCTGGTATCCAGGCGCCGAACCCGGTGGCGGCGGCTACATCGCCCAGCGCATCTTCAGTGCCCGCGACGAGCGCCAGGGCCTGCTCAGTGTCCTCTGGTTCAACGTCGCTCACTACGCCATCCGCCCCTGGCCGTGGATTCTCACCGCCCTTTGCGTCATCGTTCTCTATCCCGGCCTCGCCCATCCTGAAACCGGCTACATGCTGGTCATGAACAACTACCTGCCCCATTCCATGCGCGGCCTCGCCATCGCCGGATTTCTAGCCGCCTTCATGTCCACCGTCGCCACCCAGCTCAACTGGGGAGCCTCTTACCTGGTCTCGGATTTCTATCGCCGCTTTCTGCGCCCGCGGGCCAGCAATCGTCACTATGTCGTGGTCTCGCGGCTGGCCACCATCCTGCTCGTCATCGCCTCCGCCTGGGTCTCCGTCAATCTTGACTCCATCGCCAGCGGCTGGCAGGTGGTCATGGAAGTCGGCGCCGGAACCGGAGCCGTATACCTCCTGCGCTGGTACTGGTGGCGCATCAATGCCTGGTCGGAAATCTCAGCCATGGCCTGTTCGCTAGCCGTCACTGTCACCCTTAATGCCGTTCATCCCTTCCACGGCTCCTCGCCGGTGCTCTTTGCCAAAACCGCGCTCACTACCACGGTCATCACCACGATAGTCTGGCTGGCGATCACCCTGCTCACGCCCGCCGAACCCCGCGCAACTCTCGAAACCTTCTACCGCCTCGTCCGTCCCGACGTCCGCGGCTGGCAACCCATCGCCGCCCAACTGGCACCTGGCGCCATCGCCCCCACGCGCGACCTGGGCCGCAACCTCATCGCCTGGCTGCTCGGCTGCGCCATGGTCTACCTCTGCCTCTTCGGCACCGGCAAACTCCTGCTCCACCAAACCGCGCAAGGGTTCACCTTTCTCGCGCTCTCCGCCCTCAGCGCCATCGCCCTTTATCGCAGTTTCGTCGCAGGATTTGAGAAGGAGCCGGATGCGTCGGCGAAGAACGTTGACTGACGGCCGATGGCCCACAACCGCCCGCAGTTGGCGATAATCAGGACTACCGAGCCGATCAGCGGCTATGATTTGGTAGACTACCGAAATCCAATTTTGAGTTGTACATTCGTCCAACATGGCCGCTTCCCCCACTCCCGCCGAAGTTCTCATCCGCGCCTTCCGTCCCGGAGACGAAGTCGCCTTCCGCCAACTCAATGAAGCCTGGATCACTCGCTTCTTTGTCCTCGAAGCCAAGGACCGCGCCACCCTCGGAGACCCACAGAAATACATCCTCCAGCCTGGCGGCCAGATTCTTTTTGCCCAGCGCGCCGACGAACTCGTCGGCTGCTGCGCCCTCATGCGCCTGGCGCCTGATTCCTTCGAGGTCGCCAAAATGGCCGTCACCGAATCCGCCCAGGGTCACGGCATCGGCCACCTGCTGATGCAGGCAGTCATCGATCTGGCGCGCGATCTTGGCGCCCGCCGCTTGTACCTGGAGACCAACTCCAAGCTCACGCCCGCCCTCGGCCTCTACGCCAGCTTCGGCTTCCGCCTCATCCCCGAGGACGCGCTGCCGCCTTCGCCCTACGCCCGCGCCGACGTCCGCATGGAGTTACTCCTCGACTAACCCTCATCGAACCGGCGAGGGAGCGCGTCCTACCTTTTTCGGGTTCGGAGGGGCAAGGGACTGAGTCTTTTGCCGTCTCCCTTTCACCAGCCCTTCCGGCTCGAACACCGCGCCATGCTTCGGGTCGGCCGCCATTGCCCGGCAGACGTTGATGAACGCCACCCCTGCGTGAGAAAGCGTGGCTCCCTTGCGGGTCACCAGCCGCAGCGTCCTCTCCAGCCGCAGTTCGTCCACGGTCACGGCCACCAGTTCGCCACGCTGCAACTCGCCCTCCACGCTCATCCTCGGCATCAGCGCTACCCCGTTGCCCATGCGCACGAATTCCTTGATGCTCGACAGGGTTGGCAGTTCCACGTCCATGTGCAGCGTGGTGCGAGTCTTCTTGAAGGCCTCAATCACCTTGATCCGCAGTGGCGAAGTCACATTGTGCGCCACAAACGACTCCGCTCCCAGATCGTGAATGCTCACCTTCTCGGCCGCCGCCAGCGAGTGGCCCGGATACACCACGAACACCAGCTCGTCGCGGTAGAAAATCGTCGAACTCAACTGCTCGTCTTCCGGCTTGAATGACAGCACCCCAAACTCCACCCGGTGCATCAGGATCTGCCTTGCCACGTCTCCCGACAGGGTGCGCTGCACCTGGATTTTGATTGACGGGTGCATCCGGTGGTAGAGGTGCAAGGCCGGCAACAGGCAAAGCGAGGTGAACTCGTTGGCCGCAACCGTCAGCTTGCCTTCATGCAGGCTGCGCAGCTCGTTAATCGCGTCCCGTGCCCGCTCCCGCAGGTTCAGCAGCTCTTCGGCGTACTCCAGCAGCACCTTCCCCGCCGCTGTCATTGTGCCGTCGCGCGAGGAGCGTTCGAAAACCTTCTCGCCCACCGTCTCCTCCAGCTTGCCGATCGTCTGGCTCACCGCCGACTGGGTGCGATGCAACCGCAGCGCCGCGCGTGAAAAGCTGTGCTCCTGCGCTACCGCAACGAATGCTTCCAGTTGATAAAGGTCCATCATTAGCCATCCATAACAGAGAATTAGAGTTGCTTATTAAATCACATATACCTTATGCATAGGAAAATAAAAGTAGTTTGACTAATGCTCCGCGGGAGACGAAGGTAATCAGATGGATACCGACGTGTTCGCCCCATCCGAGCAAGTCCTCATCTTTGACACCACCCTGCGCGATGGCGAGCAGTCGCCCGGCTGCAGCATGAACACCGATGAAAAGCTGGCCATCGCTCACCAGCTCGAGGGCCTTGGCGTTGACATCATCGAGGCGGGTTTTCCGGTCGCCTCCCGTGGTGATTATGAAGCCGTCGAGCGCATCGCCGGTGAGATTCGCCACGCCCGCATCGCCGCCCTTGCCCGTTGCGTCCGCAATGACATTGAAGTAGCCGCCCAGGCCCTCAAGAGCGCCGCTCATCCGCGCATCCACACCTTCCTGGCCACCAGCGACATCCACCTCGCCTTTAAGCTCAAGATTTCCCGTCAGGATGCTCTGCGCAACGCACGCGACTCGGTCGCCTACGCCCGTTCGCTCTGCGATGACGTGGAATTCTCGCCCGAGGACGCCACCCGCTCCGACCCGGACTTCCTCTGTGAAGTGCTGCAGGCGGCCGTTGACTCCGGCGCCACCACGCTCAACATTCCGGACACGGTCGGCTACACCATGCCTGCCGAGTTCGCCCGCCTCATCGAAAGGATCCGCCACACCGTCCACGGCGAGAACCTTGTGATCTCCGCCCACTGCCACAACGATCTCGGCATGGCTGTGGCCAATTCTCTGGCCGCCATCGTGGCCGGCGCCCGGCAGGTCGAGTGCACCATCAACGGCATTGGCGAGCGCGCCGGAAACGCCGCCGTCGAAGAGCTGGTCATGGCTTTGCATGTCCGCCCTGACGTGTATCCCTTTTCTTGCGCCGTCGATCGCTCCCAGCTTTACGCCGCCAGCCAGATGCTCTCCCGCACCCTGGGCTTCCAGGTGCAACCCAACAAGGCCATCGTCGGACGCAACGCCTTTGCCCATGAAGCCGGCATCCACCAGCACGGCGTGCTCAGCAATCCGCTCTGCTATGAGATCATGACTCCGGAATCGGTCGGCATGCCCGCCAATCGCATCGTCTTGGGCAAGCACTCCGGACGCCACGCCCTGATGCATCGCTTCAACGAGCTGGGTCTCGATGTCGCCGGCGATGAGATCGACGCTCTTTACGCCAAGTTCACTCACTTGGCCGATCGCAAGAAAAAGGTTTACGATCAGGACTTGATCTCGATGGTCATCAGCCATCGCGGTCTCCTCGCCAGCGCGGGGAATTTGGTGGCGGCGCAACAATAATGAAATTGAACATAGCGGTTCTTCCCGGGGATGGAGTTGGGCCCGAGGTCACGCGTGAAGCCGTACGCGTCCTGCGCGCGGTCTCCGACTTCTGCGGCTACGATTTCCGTTTTGAAGAGTATCCCATCGGCGGCCAGGCCTCGCTCGATTTCGGCTCGCCCTTCCCGGCGCAAACCAGGGAGCATTGCCTTGCCGCCAGCGCCGTGCTGCTGGGCGCGGTCGGCGGTCCGCAGTTTGATACGCTGCCCGCCGAACGGCGTCCCGAAGCAGGTTTGCTCGCCTTGCGCCAAACCCTTGGCTGCTTCGCCAATCTGCGTCCCGCCATCGCCTTTGAGTCCATCTCCGACTGCTCTCCGCTGCGTCCCGAGCGCATCCTTGGGGCCAATATTCTCATCGTGCGCGAGCTGCTCGGCGGACTCTATTTCGCCGAGCCGCGCGCCTTCGACCTGGCCAGCAAGAGCGCCTGGAACACCATGCGTTACAGCGAGCACGAGATCGAACGCGTCGCCCGCGTCGCCTTCAAACTCGCCCAGGGCCGCCGTAAGAAGCTGGTTTCCGTCGACAAGGCCAATGTTCTTGAGACCTCCCGCCTCTGGCGTCAGGTGGTCACCCGCATCGCCGCCGAGTTCCCCGAGGTCTCGCTCGAGCACGCCCTGGTTGATTCCTTCGCCATGAACGTGATCACCTACCCCACTCGCTATGATGTGGTGCTCACCGAAAATCTCTTTGGAGATATTCTCTCCGACGAGACTGCCGTGATCGCCGGCTCGCTAGGCATGTTGCCCTCGGCCAGTATCGGCGGCAAGGTCGATCTCTACGAGCCCATCCACGGCTCCGCTCCTGACATTGCCGGCAAGGGGATCGCCAACCCCGTCGGCGCCATCGCCTCCGTCGCCATGTTGTTGCGCCACACCGCCAAGCTCAACAATGAAGCCGACTGCATCGAGGCCGCCATCGACCAGGTGCTCAAGTCCGGCATGAGGACCGCCGACCTGTTGCCGCCCGCCGAACGCGCCCACGCCGCCGGCACCGCGGAAATCGGCCAGCGCATCGCCGAAGCCACCGTCGAAGCGCTGAATTCGCGCATGGCATACTTTGCCGTCTGAGGTTTCTGAGTTGACCACGCTCTCTGCTTCCGCTTCGCCCCAAACCTTGTTTGCAAAGCTGTGGGCCGCCCATCTCGTCTGCCACCAGGAGCCGCAACCTGCTCTGCTTTACATCGATCTCCACCTCGTGCACGAGGTCACATCACCCCAGGCGTTCGAGGGTCTGCGTTTGGCCGGCCGCAAGGTCCGGCGTCCCGATCGCACCTTCGGGACCGTCGATCACAACGTGCCCACCACGTCCGCTGAGCGTTTCCACATCCTGGATCCCATCGCTGCCCAACAGATCAACACCCTGCGCCACAACTGCGCCGAGTTCGGCGTCCCCCTGGCCGACGTCGGCTCGGCCGAACAGGGGATCGTGCACGTCATCGGCCCCGAGCTTGGCCTCACGCTGCCCGGCAAAACCATCGTCTGCGGAGACAGCCACACCAGCACCCACGGCGCTTTTGGATCTCTCGCCTTCGGCATCGGCACCAGCGAGGTGGAGCACGTTCTGGCCACGCAGACGCTGCAGCAGAAGCGTCCTGGATCGATGCTTGTCAATGTGTCAGGCGCGCTGCCCGCGGGCGTCACCGCCAAGGATCTTGCCCTCGGCATCATTCACCGGATTGGCATCGACGGGGGCACCGGCTGCGCCATCGAGTATGCCGGCTCCGCCGTCCGCGCGCTCTCCATGGAGGGCCGGATGACGCTCTGCAACATGAGCATTGAGAGCGGCGCCCGCGCCGGCATGGTCGCCCCGGACGAAACCACCTTTGCATGGCTGAAGGGCCGCGCTCATGCGCCGAAGGGCGAGCACTGGGACAGGGCCGTCGCCTACTGGCGCACCCTGCCGAGCGATCCCGGCGCGCAGTTTGATCGCGTCGTGGAGTTCGATGCCTCCACTCTTCAGCCCTGGGTTACCTGGGGCACCTCGCCCGGAATGTCTGCGCCCGTCGGCGCCAGCGCCCCGCGTCCCGAAGATGGAAAGGACGAGACTGAAAAGCTGGCCATCGCCCGCGCTCTTGAGTATATGGGCATTGAACCCGGCCAGCTCCTCAGCGCCCTCGCCATCGACCGCGTCTTCGTCGGCTCCTGCACCAATGGCCGCCTGGAAGACCTGCGCGCGGCCGCCCGCGTCCTCAAGGGTTACAAGATCAGCCCCGCGGTTCAGATGCTCGTCGTTCCCGGCTCGGAGGCCGTCAAGCTGATGGCCGAGAGCGAGGGACTTGACCGCATCTTCCGCGACGCCGGAGCCGAATGGAGGGAGCCCGGCTGCTCCATGTGCCTTGGCATGAATCCGGATATTCTCTCGCCCGGCCAGCGCTGCGCCTCCACCAGCAACCGCAACTTCGAGGGACGCCAGGGACGCGGGGGCCGAACCCATCTCGTCAGCCCGGCCATGGCCGCCGCCGCCGCCGTCGCCGGACACTTCACCGACGTCCGTCAATGGGAATACAAGGAGTAGCTTCCATGCAGCCCATGCGTACTCATCGCGGCCAGGTTATTCCACTGGACCGCGCCAACATTGACACCGATCAGATTATTCCCAAACAGTTCCTCAAGCGCATTGAGCGCACCGGCTACGGCCCGTTCCTGTTTAACGACTGGCGTTACGACTCCGCCGGCAATCCCAATCCGGACTTCATCCTGAACCGTGAGCCTTACATCCATGGCAGCATTTTGCTGGCCGGAAAAAATTTCGGTTGTGGCTCCTCGCGCGAGCACGCGGCCTGGGCGCTCATCGATTTCGGAATCCTCGTCGTCGTTGCCCCGTCGTTCGCCGACATCTTCCACACCAACGCCGCCGCCAACGGACTGCTCACGGTCGCCCTGCCTGAAGCCGCCATGGCCGAGTTGCTGGCCCGCGCCGCCGCGCGGCCCGGCTACCTGTTGACCGTCAACGTCGAATCCCTCACCGTCTCCGATGACACCGGCTGGAGCGCCAGTTTTCCGCTCGACCCGTTCCGCCAGCATTGTCTCCTTAACGGTCTCGACCAGATCGGCATCACCTTGCAGAAGGAGCAGCTCATCAGCGATTACGAAGCTCGCACCGCTCCCTACTAAAACCATTTCAGGCTGAATGCATCGCCCATGCTAACTTGCGGCGGAAGCCTTGTTGCCACGTCTTCTGCAGTTGCTCTAGCCTTTGCGGTTGCGCTAGCTCTCGCAGTTGCTCTTGCTTTTGTCTCTGTTTTTGAGGTTGTCATCCTGAGCAACGCGAAGGACCCCAGCGAGGCTGCAGTATGCGCTGCGGTTTCGTTCTTTTCAGCAATCCCAGCGCAGCGCTGTTGTTCTTTTTCACTTCCTCCGTTGACAGTTCCCGTCGTCTTCCGCTAAAGTTTTTGTCAGAGTCTATGCACACCACTCGATTTACTTTCGGTTTCTTTGCTTACCGCGACTTTCGCTCGCGGCCGGCCAGGACGGTGTGCGCTTCTGATTTAAGACTCTAGACTTCGCACATACTTTCTTCACCGGCCGCGATCCCAGATCGCGGCCTTTGTGTTTTTGCGCCGATCTCAATCAAGGAGAGCAACACCATGACTCAGTCCCTTCAACAACAGCGCACCGTCATTGACGAACTCGATCTCGAACTTCTCCGCCTCATCAACCGCCGCGCCCAGGCCGTCGCCGAAATCGCCCGCCTCAAGCTCGAACACAGCCTGCCTGTCTCCGACGAAGCGCGCGAGGCCGCCATCCTCAACGCCGTCGTCGAGAGTAATTCCGGGCCCCTCAACGCGGCCAGCCTGCGCCGAATCTTCGGCTCCATCCTCGCCGAAAGCCGCCGTCTCCAGTATCATTTGGGTGCCGAGTCCTCATGCACGCAATAGCCAGCTCAGCCCGCATCGCTTTTCAGGGAGAGCCCGGAGCCTTCAGCCAGCTCGCCGCCCGCAAGCTGCTTGGCGACCAGGCCATCACCGTCGCTTGCGCCACGTTCGAAGCGCTGTTCGACTCCATCGCGCGGGGCCGCGCCGATCTCATCCTCGTGCCCCTGGAGAACACTCTCGCCGGTCCCGTGCTGCGCTGCTATGACCTGCTGTACCAGGGCTCGCTCGCCATGACCGGCGAAGTCGTTCTGCGCATCAGTCACTGCGTCATCGGCTGCCCCGGCGCGTCGCTCGGAGGCGTGCGCCGCATCCAGTCCCATCCCGTCGCGCTCGCCCAGTGCGAGAGTTTTTTCGCCGCTCATCCCGCCATCGCGAAGGCCGTCGCCGAGGACACTGCCGGCAGCGTCCGCCAGATCATGGAGGTCCAGGACCCAACCGTGGCCGCCATTGCCAGCGACTTCGCCGCCCGTCAGTACGGCGCCCAGATCCTTGCCTCCGCCGTGGAAGATGATCCCAACAACTTCACCCGCTTCGCCCTGCTCCAGGCATCCGACGCCGCCTGCGAAGCCATCCCTGATGCCGATGCCACAACCCTGGTCCTCACCGTCGCCAATCTGCCCGGTGCGCTCTTTCATGCGCTCGAGCCGTTCGCCCGCAACTCGGTCGATGTCATGAGCCTGGTCAGCCGTCCCCTCGTGGGAGCACCGTGGCACTATCGATTCTTCCTCGAAGTCGCCGCCGCTGCCTCCGAGCCCCGCATGGTCCGCGCCCTGGCCGAGCTCCAGCCGCGCACCGTCGAACTGCGCCTGTTCGGCTCCTATCGCTCCGGCAAGACCTAGCTGATGCCGCTCTGCGCCAAAACCTACCTTGCCCGGCAATCGCTGGGGAAGAAGCTCCATGAAGTCCGGCGGAATGCCGTGGGCCGTGAACCCTGGTTCTTCCCTGAACCGGGATTCTGGGCGCGTTTCTTTGGAAGTGCTGTACGTAAGGGAAGGTGCGGCGCTTCCTGTGCGTGGAAAAATGCGACGGGGGTGGAGCAAGTAAGAAAAACTACTGTGCCGCAGCCGTCGCAACAACGATCAGACCTGCTACCCACGATTCAATAACCCGATTCCCTCCGCCTGTATAGGCGGCAAGTTCGAGAACCGCAGGGCGCGTGGGGCCAGAAAATAAATTGGTCGCTGCCGCAATCGTGGCTGTGTCCTTGTGACGATGCGCATAAAAGTTCCTGACGCGTCGTATTTCCTCTGCCGGCGAGTTGGTTGCTCCAAGCGCGGCGGAGACAGTTGATAGATTCGTGATAGATAACCGGCTTGCGGCTTCGATGCATTCGCCAGCGTCGGCCCATCTCGGCTCGAATGCCTTTTTTCTCCTATATAACGTCGATAAGAGGACCGGTACGACAGCGCCACGGGTTTTTATTGCTGGGTTGGACGGGTTGAGTTGCACTCCACCGAGCGTAACTGTGTGCCCATAGGCGGACAGGACAACCAGTTCTCGACAAAATCTCGCCCAAGCGTCATGCAGCCTGACCACGACCATCTCGCACGCCAATTGAGCTTCGCGGCCCCCTCCGGAGGCCGCCGCATGGAGAAATTCTCTCTGTAACCATAATGTTTCCCCCCTTAGCCGCCACAGCGGGTCGTGGAATGCGGACGTCGGCATATCGCTCACATGTTGTCGCGGGTAAGGGCGCGCACGTAGATTGGAAAACGTATGCGGCGGCTAGCAATCCGTTGGGTACTAGACTTCGACGCTCTCCAAAATTCGGCGTAAGGCTCTGGCGGTTCAGCGTCCCCGTCGATAATTGCCCCGAGCAGCCGCAGGTTGTCCCGAACACGGTCGAGGTCATCCTTGATAGTCCTCTGAGGGAGCCGAGCAATCTCCTCCGGCGTAAGGTCCCGGGAGGGATCCCTATAAGAATGTAGGCCAAGGCGCCGAATAGCATCAGCAGGTGGGGGGGATTCATCAGCGGCGTGTCAACCAAGGACTCCGCCAGGTTCTCGTCGAGGTACTTGAGCGTCTTGTTCAAGCTCTTTATTACGGCGGCATCGAACGACTCATCATACTTCTTATACAGCGCCCCTATCTAGGCTGCCCACCGTCCTTTATTCCTTCTAGGAGTATCCCAACCATTTCGGCCGTAAGTGAGTCGTCCAACATGCGTATCCGTTCACGAACGGTAAGAACCTTGTACTTCTCCCAAAACGCCGCCCATTTCCGTGAGGACGCACGAATCGCCCACTTGAAGTCGCCTTGCCACTTAGCATGGCGCTTCTCCGGGTCGTTTAGGGAAACCGTGTACGAGTTGAGACGGGCAAATACCTCTAAGACATCGTCAATAGACGCGTTAACGAGTTGATCAACGGCAATTGGGTAGCTGAGAAATGCCTCCTGCTGCTGCTCGCTAAGGTCGGAGTATCTCTTACCGACAAACTCAGACGCTCTTTTCGACAGCACCAGCTTATTCTCGGCGAAGTCGAGAATGGCCCTGAGCCTCTGCTGGCCGTCAACAACTTCGCGTACCGACTTCTTGGTAGCCACATTAATTCTCGTGCGCAAATAAACCTTCGGGACGGGAAGCTGCCGGAGGATGGTGTCGATCAGGAATGTCCGAGCAGCCGGAGTCCAAACACTTCCCCTTTGAAAATCTGGGCTAAGCTCTAATCGTTTTTCCCGGTGCCAGTCCAAAAAGTCGGAGATTCTATACTGCTCAAGAAGAGACGGCATTGAGTCCTTTGCGGGCATACAGCCCAACGATGATTTCTGCGGTCGCTAAAGTATGGCACCTGCCGCTGATCAGTCAACGCCATTCTTACCAAATTCAGGGCAGTGCTGCTACGGTTTCTTATTCCCCTACACCTTCAGCTCGACTTCGGTGGCTCCGCCGCCGCCCTGATTTTGCGGGGGCTCGGTGACTCCGATGACCTGGGGGTGGGTTTTCAGGTACTGGCGGAGGGCTCGGCGGAGGATTCCCATGCCGGAGCCGTGGACGATGCGGATGTGGGAGAGTCCGGCGAGGAAGGCGCGGTCGACAAACTTTTCGACCTCGGCGGTGGCTTCGTCGACGTTGCGGCCGATGACGTTGAGTTCGGTGGGGGCCGAGGCGTCTTCGTCGCGGAGGCGGACGTTGATGCCTTTGCTGCGGGCGGCGGTGACGGGATTGTTGGCGGCCTGCCCGATGACGGCGGCGATGTCGTCGAGGGGAACGCGCATCTTCATGGGGCCGACCTGGACTTCGAGGGCTTCGCCTTCGAGTTTGCGCACGACCTTGCCGGTGCGTCCGATGGATTTGAGTTGGACGGTGTCTCCGACGGTGACGCGGGCGACGACGTGGGGACGGGCATTTTCGTCGCCCTGGTCGGCGCCGGTGGTGTGGGCGACGACGGTTTGATTGAACTGCTCGCGGAATTCGCGGCGGGCTTTGGCGATGCGGCGTTCGGCTTCCTTGCCGAGCTTCTGGGCGGCGGCGCGATCCTGCACGGCGGCGACGGCCTCGCGGGCGTGGTACTCGAAGTCGCGCATGAGCGAGTCGAGCTTCTTCTCCAGGTCACGGATTTTTTCGCGCTGCTCCTTGAGGCCCTCGGCTTCGAGGCGGCTGCGCTCGCGGGCTACCTCCTGCTCGCGCTGGCGCAGGTGCAGGCGCTCGGTTTCGATCTGGCGAAGATCGGAGTGGAGCTGGTCGAGGAAGCCGGCGATGTCCTGGGTCTGGGTGCTGAGACGGCGGCGGGCGTCGGCGATGATTTGCGGATTGAGGCCGATCTGCTGGGCAATGTTGATTCCAGCCGAGGCTCCGGGAACGCCGACGCGGAGCTCGTAGGTGGGCGCGAGAGTTTTCTCATTGAAGCCGACGGCGGCGTTGAGAACTCCAGGCGAGTTGGTGGCGTAAATTTTGAGCGCGGTGTGATGGGTGGAGATGATGGTGAGCGCGCCGGCGCGGCGGAAGTGTTCGGCGATGGCGACGGCGAGCGCGGCTCCCTCTTCGGGATCGGTGGCCGAGCCGAGTTCGTCGAGCAGGACGAGCGAGCGGGCGGTGGCGGTGTGCGAGATGAAATCGATGTTGGTGACGTGGGCGGAAAAGGTGGAGAGATTCTGCTCGATGGATTGCGAGTCGCCGATGTCGGCGAGAACCGCGTCACAGATGGGAAGGTCGGCGCGCTCGGCGGGGACGGGGATTCCGGCCTGCGCCATGAGGACAAGCAGGCCCACGGTTTTAAGGCCACGGTTTTGCCGCCGGTGTTGGGTCCGCTGATGATGAGCTGGCGGTGCATGGAATCCATCTCCAGGGTAAGCGGGACGACGGACTTGCCGCGCGAGCGCAGATTGCGCTCCATGACGGGATGGCGAGCGTCGATGAGGACGAGCGAATTTGCACTGCCGGCGGCGAGGAGATGGACCGGGTGCACTGGTACTGCTCGGCGAAGCGGGCTTTGGCGAATTGCAGCTCGAGCTCGCGGAGGACCTCGACGGCGACGAGGATGGCCTCGGATTGCTGGCCGAGGCGGGCGGTCATTTCAAGGAGGATGCGGTGGATCTCGCGCTGCTCGTCTTCGAGCAGGCGGACGAGTTCGTTGTTCTGCTCGATGGTTTCCAGAGGCTCGACGAAGACGGTCTGGCCGCTGGAGCTGGCGCCGTGGACGACGCCCTGGACGCGGCGTTTCTGCTCGGTCTTGACGGGGATGACGAAGCGGTCGCCGCGGATGGTGACCAGCTCGTCCTGCAAGGCGTCGCCTTCGGAGAGCCGGCGCAGATAGCCGCGCAGCGAGTTCTGAATGGAGCGGCGCTGCTTTTCCATTTCGCGGCGGATGGCGGCCAGGGCGGGCGAGGCGTTGTCGTCGAGAGTTCCGTCAGGCGCGAGCTTGTTGGCGAAGTAGCGCAGGAGCGGGGTGAAATCCTCAATGGCGGCGCTGAGCTGCTCGACGGCGGGCCAGGGCTCGCGCATGGCCTGCGGCGGATGAATGGCGGCTTCGCGCCACTCGGCGGCGCGATCGACGACGAGGATGACGTCACGGAGTTCGGTGGTTTCCAGCGTGGCTCCGCTGATGCGGGCGCGGAGAACGAGCTGGCGCGGATCGATGAGGCCGCCGAAATCGAAGCGTCCGCCGGCGCGGAAGAAGGCCGCACCTCGACGGTGAGTTGCTGCTGGCGTTCAATCCACGCGGCGTCCGTGGTGGGCGCAAGCGAGTCCACCGCCTGCCGGCCAAGCTCGCTCTGGCAGCAGCCGCGCACGATCTCGCGCAGGCGGTCAAACTCAAGCACGGCGGCGCTGGTGTGCAGAAGCGGAGTGGGCATCGGAGTCATTCTCTGAGTGTCATTATCGCAGAGAGGAAGCTGGCGGGAGACTTGCGCGGGGCGGAAGCTTGGCGGCGAGTACGGGCCAGCCGATCGCTCTCGGGCCACAAGCGCTCGGGCTAGGCGAGGTGGATGTCATCGCCGGCGATGCGGCGCTAGTTTTCCGGAGCGCGGGCGGGAGTGTCCTGGGGCGGGGGCAAGTCGGCTTCGCCGGAGCGTTCCGGGATGAGGTCGTGGATGGACTCCAGCCAGAGCATTTGCGAGTGGAAGAGTTCGCCAAAGGTGCGCGAGGCGATGGTCATGACTTCGTCGAGCGAGGGACGCAGGCCGGTTTCAAACTCGATGGAGGTGACCGGCTTACTGATGCCGCAGGGGACGATGAGCTGGAAGAGATCCAGCGGGGTGGTGACGTTGAGGGCGAAGCCGTGCGAGGTGACACTGCGCGAGATGTGCACGCCGATGGCGGCGATTTTGCGTTCGGACCAGGCCGAGGGTTGGTCTCCACATTCGCCAACCGAAGGCGGATGTGGGCCACCTGCGACTTCTTCTTCGGCGGCGGGGATGTAGTCGCGCCCGAGCTGGCGCGGGTTGAGGCGCGGCGGACGGTGTGGGATAGGTCCAGACGCCGGTCATGCCGGGGATGCGCTGGGTCTCGATGGCGTACTGGGCGCAGATGCGTATGAGTATTTCTTCAAGTAGGCGGACGTAGGCGATGACTCCGAGCTTGGGATCGAAAGAGCGCAGGTCGAAGATAGGGATAGGCGACGAGCTGTCCGGGACCGTGAAAAGTAACATCGCCGCCGCGATTGATCTCGTGAATTTCGACACCTCGCGAGGCGAGCAGCTTCGCGCGAGGCAACAATGTTGCCGGCGCGCGCGTTGCGGCCGAGAGTAATGACCGGCGGATGCTCGACGAAAAGTAAAACGTTGCCGACGCGCTCCTGCTTGCGCAGCTCGACCAGAGTCTCTTGCAGGCGCAGAGCGGTTGCGTAATCGCAGCGGCCGAGATTGAGGACGGAGATCATGCCATGTTCAGGATAGCGCGGGATGGGCGCGGAGTGGAGTTCAATTGGGAAGCACCAGCAGGTTGATGCGCGACTCGTTTGCAGCCGAGTGATAGATGCGCTCGGTGGCCTTCTGGAAGTCTGAGGGTTCGGCGTTGTAGATGTTGGGGACGAACTTCTGCGGGTTCAGATCGACCAGCGGAAACCAGGTGCTCTGCACCTGCACCATGATGCGATGGCCGCGGCGGAAGGTGTGATTGACGTCGGGCATGGTGTAGGCGACGCGGGTCGATTTGCTTGGGCTCGAAGGGTTGCGGCGTCTCGTAGCCGTTGCGGAAGCGGGCGCGGAAGAGCTCGCCGCGAACCAGTTGCTCGTACTCTCCCAGATGCACGTCCTTAGGGTTGGCTTCGTTGTCAGGGAAATTGGCGGGGTAGACATCGATGAGTTTGACGACGAAATCCGCATCGGTGCCGGAAGTGGAGACGAAGAGTTCGGGCTTGAGCGGACCGGCGATGGTGACGTCTTCGGTGAGCGGCGCGGTCTGGTAGACGAGCACGTCGGTGCGGCGGCCGGCCTGGCGCTGATCGTCGGTCATGTGCTCGCGCGTCATGCCGGGATCGATTGTGGTGGTGAAAGGCACGGGCTTGGCGGGATCGCTTACGTACTCGTCGAACTCGCTTCCGGGGGCGGGCGGGCTGAAACTGAGCTGGCCGTTGGGACCGAGATAGAGCGCGGCGGAAGTGGCCTGGCTGGGCGGCCAGGCATCGTAGCGCTTCCACTGGTTGGTTCCGGTTTCAAAGACGAGGCCTTGGGAAGTTGCGGGTCGGGCGCGCCCTTGAGGTAATGCTCGAAAAAGGGAAACTCGATTCTCTCGCGATAGAAAACGCTCTGCTTGCCGTTGAACCAGACGTTGCCCAGATGGTCTCCATCGCGCGCGCGCCCAGCCGCCGTGGAACCAGGGGCCCATGACAAGCTTTCACGTCGCCGGCGGGACTCTGCGCATTGGCCGACTGATAGGTGTGCAGCGCGCCGTACAGAGTCTTCGGCATCGAACCAGCCGCCGACGGTGAGGACGGCGGGCTTGATGTTCTTGAGGAACTGCGGAGTGGAGCGGGCCTTCCAGAAGGCGTCGTAGTTGGGATGCTGGACGACCTGATCCCACCAGGCGATCTTGTTGTGATAGTAATTGGCGTCAACGTTGGAGAGCGGTTCCAGCGTCGAGGAAAAAGCTATAACCGTCGGGACTTTCGCGCTCCAGGCGGCCGGCCCACTTGGTCGTGGGCTGCGGCCGCAGCTGACCAAATGAGTACATGAAGTTGAACATGTGCGGCAGGTAGAGCGCGCCGTTGTGATGGAAGTCGTCGCCGATGAACCAGTCGGCGATGGGCGCCTGCGGCGAGACGGCTTTGAGCGCGGGATGCGCGTCAATGGCGGCCATGGCGGAGTAGAAGCCCGGATAGGAGATGCCCCAGACGCCGACCCGTCCGTTGTTGTAGCGGACGTACTTGACCAGCCAGTCGATGGTGTCATAGGCGTCACTGGACTCATCGACATCGTGGCGGGTCTGCTTGCCGGCGATGTAGGGGCGCATATCCTCATATGTGCCTTCGCTGAGAAACTTTCCGCGCACGTCCTGATAGACGAAGATGTACTTGGAGCGTGCAAATAGCTCGGAAGGGCCGAGGCTAGTCTTGAATTGATCCACGCCGTAGGGCGCGACGGTATAAGGGGTGCGGTCCAGGAGGATGGGATAGATGTGCTGTCCGGCGTCCTTGGGGACATAGACGCTGGTGAAGAGTTTGACGCCGTCGCGCATGGGGATGCGGTACTCATACTTGGTGTAGTTCGACCGGATCCATTCGGCGAGTTCATCTTCGCGCTTCTTATTGTCGGCGGACTGCGCCATGGCGAGCATGGCAAAGGTGCAGAACAGAAGCAGAGCGGCGAGACGATTGCCCTGGCTGCGGGCGTGATGAGCGGTCAATTCATCCTCCGGGAATGCGCGGACTGCGCGTAAATGAAATTAAAGCACAGCGAGGGAAAAGAAGACAGATTTGCACTATTCATGGTGCAATATTCGCTCGGGGATTGGCAAGATGGGCAATCGTTGGAAAGGCGAAGTTGACTGGTTCGGCAATGGTTGCGGCGGGTTGGGAACGATTGGCTGAATGGTTAACGGTTTTTGTGCCGTGGGTAACCTAGTTGCCAATCGTTTGCCGCGGGCGCCGTCGGCGTCCGGCAAGGGCGATCGGAGTGGAGACGCGCTTGTATGTACGAGCGTACGTACATCCATGATACGATGCGCAGCGGAGTTGGCGAGAAGAAGAAAAGCGATGAAGAAGCTCACAAAAAAACTGAAGCGCAAGATCGCGAAAGCCGCGGACATTGATCTCTCCCTGATGCCAGAAGGGATTGACTGGAGCGGAGCGGAGATCGCCACAGCCCACCGGCCAGCGAAGAACCCCGTCACCCTGCGGCTGGACGCCGATGTGCTGGAGTGGCTGAAGAGTTACGGCCCGGGCTACCAGACGAAAGTGAATCTGCTGCTGCGTCACGCGATGGCGCAGACGGCAAAGCGGGCGCGCCGCGCGTAGTGCTCTTGGGGCGGTCGCATTTGCCAACCGAAGGCGGATGCGGGCGGCGTAGTGCGGCTGGTTCGGTGGCCGAAAAGCTTGGAAGTACGAATGGATATTTGCGCTGCGCAGGGGTCCTTCGCTGCGCTCAGGATGACAACTTAAAAACAAAAACAAGAGCAAGAGCAAGGACAAAAGCAAGAGCAAGGACAAGAGCAAGAGCAAGGACAAGAGCAAGAGCAAGGACAAGAGCAAGAGCAAGGACAAAAGCAAGAGCAAGGACAAAAGCAAGAGCAAGGACAAAAGCAAGAGCAAGGACAAGAGCAAGAGCAAGGACAAAAGCAAGAGCAAGGACAAAAGCAAGAGCAAGGACAAAAGCAAGAGCAAGGACAAAAGCAAGAGCAAGGACAAAAGCAAGAGCAGGAGCAGGAGCAAGGGCTGGGGAGGGTGCGAGCCGACTGGCGGAGGGCCGGTTTGCGGCGGTGGCTAGAAGATGAACTTCATCGCTAGCTGCACCTGGCGCGGGGGCATGGCGTTCACGATCTGTCCGAAGCCCTGCGCTGCTGATGTTTCCATTGACGGCGGCGGGGCCGAAGAACTGGGCGTGATTGAAGACGTTGAAGGCTTCGACGCGGAATTGGAGAGCTCGTTCGCGGGACAGCGCCAGCTCCTTTTGCAGGGACATGTCGAAGTTGTCCAGGCCGGGGCCGTAGAAGAAGCGGCGCGGGACATTGCCCAGTTGGCCGAGATAGCTCGTGGTGAGAACGGTGGGGAACAATGCGGTGTTGAAGGCGGAATGGCCGTTGCGCGGATTGGTGTTGAGCGCGAGATTGCCGGGGGTGTAGTGCGGCGTGTCCACGCCGTTGTTGTTGATGCCGTTGGGCATGGAGCCGAGCAGCGAACTGTCCGTATTGTTGTAGAGCGTGACCGGCAGTCCGGTGGAAAAGCGGGTGATGCCGGAGACGGACCAGCCGGTGGTCAGGCGATTCTGCCTGCTGGCGAGGCGATCGAACGGCAGCGCGTAGCGATAGCTGGCGACAAAGTTGTGGCGGAGATCGAAGGCGGAGATGGCCTTGCTGAGCGCCGCGCCCATGGGATAGACGGGTTCGGAGAGACTGGACGAGTCATCGAGCGATTTGCCGTAGGTGTAGGCGGCCATCAGCTCCAGCGATTTGGACTGGTGTGGCGCACGGAGGCCTCGAAGGCGTTGTAGTTGGAAAAGCCGATGGTCTTCTGATAGGTGATGCCGTCAAACGAGGCGTTGAACGGTCCCCTGACTTGCACGGTGCTGCCGTTGGGCCTGGGTGAAGACTCCGCCTTCGTTGAAGGGGCCGCAGGTGGGAGTGCCGGGCACGACCTGGCTTTGCTGGCTGACGCTGAGGCAGAGCGCGGCGTTGCCGGGATCGGCCGAGGTGAGTACCAGCAGATGATGCGCCTGCGAGCCGACATAGCCGAGCTTGAGGAAGGTGTTGCGCGCCACTTCGCGCTCGACGGAGAGGTTGTAGCTCTCGGTGTAAGGCGAGGTGTTGCGATAGTAAAACGCCGGGTCGCCGGTGATGGGCGTGTAGTTGGACCAGTTGACGCTGGTGTTGGGATGCGCTGCCGATGCGCCGAAGACAGGAATAGGCGAAGGAAAAGGCTGCCCGTTGCTGAGGCCGGTGGTGGCGGAAACGAATGGCTCGTTGAACAGCGGCTGTCCGCCGGTGCTGTCGTAGTCGTATCCGTAGGGCGCGTTGGCGCTCATGATGCCCGCCGAAAGGCCTTCGAATGCCGAGTAGAAGAGGCCGAAGCCGGCATGAATGCTGCTCTTGCCGGAGTGGCCGAAGAGTGCGCCGAGCGGACCGCCAGTCAAAGTCGGGCGAGTAGGCGAGGCCGAGGCGCGGCGAAAAGTTGTCCCACTTGGTGGGCGCCAGGGTGCGGGGAATTCCGGGATCGCCGGGAAAGACGATGCCGGTGGGCGCGCCGGGATAGACGACGGACTGCTGTCCGAGAACGAAGGTCTGAAGCTGGTTGTACTTCTCGTGCCAGGGCGGCAGAACGTCCCAGCGCAGGCCGTAGTTGAGCACGAGGTTGGGACGCAGCTGCCAGCTATCCTGGGCGAAGGCGCCGATGTATTTGTTGCGAATGTAGAAGGAACTGGCGTCGCCTTGCTCGTAGGTGCTGGCGACGCCGAGCAGGAAGTCGGCGAAGTCGGAGCCGGTCTCCGTGCCCTGGAAGACGAACGAACCGTTGTTGATGGAGTTGGAGTCGATGTTGACCTGATCGAGGTGGAAGCTGCCGCCAAACTTGAGAGTGTGGCGGCCGAGGACGCGCGAGAGATTGTCGCTCCACTGGAAGGTATTGTTGACCTGCCGCTCTCCGGTGACATCGACGCCGATGGTGTAGTTGTTGAAGGCGACGTTCTCGATGCCTTCAATGCTCGGGTCCAGGGGAACGATGCCGAGCGTGCCTGCGCCTTCGACGAAACCCTGCGAGGCAAGCGACGGTCCGACGCCGCCGACCGGCTTGCCGATGACGTTGAAGTCGCGCATGTAGCTGAAGTGCGCCTCGTTGACCGTGCTGGGCGCCGAAGGCCTTGGTCAGCCCGAGGCTGTAGAGTTGCGCGCGTCCGTTGGAGATGGCATTGAAGCCCGGCACGTTGGCTCCGCCCTGCGCGGTGGGGTAGGGATTGTTCAAGGTTGTACTGGTCGATGAAGTAGTAGGCGGAGAGATTGCCCCAGCGCGTGTTCTGGTCAATGCGGGCGGCGGCTTTGTTGTCGCCAAGAGTTTCGTTCTGCGAGGAGGTGGAAAGGCAGATGGCGCCGACGTTGGGCTGGGGAATGTATTGCAGCAAGTGCGTGGCCGGCGCGGACCAGGTGGATTGGGGAATGGTGCCGTTGGGAAAGACCCTGCGAGTACGGTTCAGCCCGGCGGTGATACGGTTCGACCGCAGCTTCGGAGCGAAGAGCTGGGTCGGCCCAGATAAGTGCGCGCTGACCGTGCCGGTGAGCTGGTTGGCCAGGTCGGAGAGATTGCCGGTGCGGTCGGCGAGGCTGGGCACGGCGATGAAGCCGGTCTCCTGGCCCTGGGTCATGCTGGTGCCCTGGTAATCGAGGAAGAAGAATGTCTTGTCTTTGCGGATGGGGCCGCCGAAGGTTCCGCCGTATTGGTTGCGCTGGTAGGCGGCGCGGCTGGTGGCGAAGTAGTTGCGCGAGTCGAGCGCGGTGTTGCGCAGGAATTCGAAGGCGCTGCCGTGGAAGCTGGTTGCCTCCGGACTTGGTGGTGACCAGGACCTGGCCGCCGCTGAAGTTGCCGTACTCGGCGTCGAAGTTGCTGGTGAGCACCTTGAAGTCCTGGATGGAATCGAGATTGGGGACGACGGCGGTGCCGTTGTTGAAGTCCTCCTCGACGTCGGAGCCGTTGACGGTGAATCCGTTGCTGGTTTCGCGCTGTCCGCTGACGGAAAGATTGCCGGGGTTGAGATCGCCCGAGGGCGGCGTGGCCGTGCAGCCCGACATGACAACCGCGTTGGGCTGCTGCGAACTGGCGGGAATCACGCCCGGCTGAATGGCCAGCAGATCGGTAAAGCTGCGGCCATTCGAGAGGAACGGAAGTCATCTTGGCGGCAGAGATGGTCTCACCCAGCTGCGAGTTGGTGGTCTCAATGCCGGGCAGCTCGACGGTGACGCTGAGGGACTCGACTCTGGGTTGCGAGCGGCAACTGAACGTCAAGCGGCGACGATGGCAGCCGGATCGACTCCGCGGCGGACGGGCCGGCTGGAAGCCCGCGAGGCTGAACTGAAGGTCGTAACGGCCGGCGGAAAGCGTGAGCGCATAGGCGCCCTCGGGACCGGTCGTGGCTTCCTGCACGGCGCCGGTGGAGAGATTCCGGGCGCTCACTTTGACTCCGGGGACGACGGCGCCGGTGGGGTCGGTGACGGTGCCGCGGAGGGAAACGGCGTCGGGGGTGGCGGCGAGAAGCGAGGCGGTGCAGGCAAGGAACAGGAGCAAGATTTGGATGGTGCGATTAAGAGGACGAAACGGGTTCACTGCGAGGGACTCCGGCGGGTGGCGGTATGCTGTTGAAATTGCTTTTCACTTTCACAACTATAATGCCGCGCCCCCGCCTTCGCTGTGACTAAAATCACCCGACTGCGTGAGATGGGCCCGGACTGGGCGGAAAGCGGAGGTGAGGCGCGCGGGTGGCGCGGCAAAGAAAGCGCAAGAGCAAAGGCGAGACCAGTGGCGTCTTTGGTGATGCTGCGGGGCGCATTTCCCACATCTGCCAACTGCGGCAATTGTGGGGCACCTGGCGGGCAAGCTTGGACTGCACTTTTGGGGGTTTCTTGGCTCAGGCCATGCGCGTCCCTCGACCGTTTGCACGGGTCGCCCGCTTAATGTGGATGTACACTTGGGTGCAGCGCGAATATCGCCGGCAGTATGAGCAGGAGGTATGCCGTGCGTTCACTTTGGTTTGCATTTTTTTGGTTAACCGCTGTGGCAGCTCTTGGACAAACAGAAGACGCTGCCAAGAGGGTTTATCGCTTGTCGCAGGACTCTGTCTTCCTAGTCTACCTCAATGACAGCAGTGGTACTCCAAGCGCGTTAGGAAGTGCATTCCTGGTCGCTCCGCGAGTCCTAATCACAAATTCCCATGTGGTCGAAGCTGGGAATCCAGTTCTTGCGGTAGGCCCCGTCCGCATTCCGCTCAAGATTCTTCGTGTCGATCAAAAGAACGACCTAGCAGTCCTATCTGTTGATGTCAACTTGACGTCCAAACCCCTTCCACTCGCATCGGAGGAGGTATCGCCGGGGGAGCAGGTCTTCGCGATTGGCAATCCCGAGGGTCTGGAAAAGACGATCAGTGAAGGCATTATTTCCGGACTGAGGAAGAGGGGCGACCGTGACCTTTTGCAGATTACGAGCCCCATTTCGCACGGATCTTCGGGTGGCCCCATTCTCAATTTCAGAGGAGAGGTCGTCGGCGTAGCGGTAGGAATGTTGGAGGATGGACAAAACCTCAATTTTGCCGTCCCGGTCGCATATGTTCGATCAATCCTCGCTCAGAAATCGGATGCCAAAATCACTGCGACAGACGTGTCCAACAGCCTAGCCGAGGCCAAGGAACTCCTGAAGAAGAGACAGGATGACAAGTATTCAGATGATCCTGCCTCAGATTACCAGCAGGACACGCGGCAACTTCTCGACTTGATGCAATCGACAGTCGAGGCTTCCAGTAAAGAGGACCAGCTAACTGAACTGGCCTGCTTAGGCACACAGGCTATAGACCTCAGCGCTGTCGGGATCAATGCCGCGAGAAAACTTGTGCGAAACAAGCCATCCCCAGAGAATCGCGCATTGCTTTCCTACACTCTCTATGACCGCGCCGTGAATGAGAGCCTCTTTTCGCAATGGGCACAAAAAGGAAGCAGTGAGGAGACTGAGGCAACTGCGGCTCACGAGCAGTTTCTCGCTGAAGCAAATCGCGAGGCTGGCGACGCGGCCCGACTCGCAAAGGGAGAGCGCTCGTTAGTTGCTAAATTCGTGCTGGCTTATTTCAAAATGGAGCACGCAGAATACGCAGACGCGATTCCGCTGCATTCCCTCATTGCCAACGGAAAATTACATGTCTGCGGGAGCGATTTGGCCGTAGTTTCGCTCAGAAACCTAGTTTTTGAAAATGACCAGACCAAGCGCCCCGAAGACGCGGAGAGGTGGTTCCGACAATATGCGGGTCATTACGAGCCAACACCTTACGAGTGGGACTCAGAAGGTGATCGGAGAACCACGGCCCAGGATTACGTGGGAGCGGCTGACGCCTACGAAAGGGCTGCCGGGGCCAGTCCAGATTACTACGGCTACGACTACTGCTATGCTTCGGTGGACAGATACTACCAGCCGACCACTAGCCAAGACGCCATCCTTACGGATGGCAGAAAGTGCTTGGATGCATCGGTAAAGCAGACTGGAAAGCAATACCAAGGGCACTTTACTAAGGAACTGCCGCTTGTTTACAGGCTCATGGCAGAAGCGCTCGATGCAAGAGGCGTATACCCATCAGCGTTGGAATACATCAAGGAATCGGTTTCAGCGAAGCCGGACGATCCATTCGCATTGCATATTGAAGCATCCGTCTTTCAGCACCTTGGACGGTATTCTGAGTGTATCTCCGCAGCACAAGCTGCGCTTCGGGTATCGGATGGGAAGTTTCCTTGGATGCAGTTTCGCCTAGGTTCCTGTTACTTCGATACCGAGAATTGGAATCAGGCCGCAGCAAGCTTCCGTATCGCAGCTGAAGCTGACAAGGGTGACGTAGCTTCTGCATACAATCTAGGGCTCAGCCTATCTCGGCAAGGCTACGAGGCTGACGCTCGGCAGTGGTACCGCGAAGCATTGAACAGAAAGCCAAATGAGGAAGTAGAAGCCAAAATTCTGAACGCATTAAAGTAGTGTGCGTGCGGTGGATCGCCTAATTTGCCGCGCCTGTGCCCTCATCCCCGAAATATGCGAAGGGCCGCCATCTCTGGCAGCCCTTCTCGTTGCAGTACTTCCGCAATTAGCCGAGGAGTTTGGCGGCTTCCTTGGCGAAGTAGGTGAGGATGATGGAGGCTCCGGCGCGCTGGATGCTGGTGAGGGCTTCCATCATGACGCGGTCGTGATCGATCCAGCCATTCTGGGCGGCGGCCTTGATCATGGCGAACTCGCCGCTGACCTGGTAGGCGCCGAGAGGAACGTCAAAACGCATGCGGGCCTCGGCGATGACATCGAGGTAGGGAAGGGCGGGCTTGACCATGACCATGTCGGCGCCTTCCTCCAGATCGAGCTCGATTTCGCGGATGGCTTCGCGGGCGTTGGCCGGGTCCATTTGATAGCTGCGGCGGTCGCCGAAAGACGGGGCGGAGTCGGCCGCCTCGCGGAACGGGCCGTAGAAGCCGCTGGCAAACTTGGCGGCGTAGCTGAGGATGGGCGTGTTCTCAAAGCCGTGGTGGTCGAGCGCGGTGCGGATGGCGTCAACGCGGCCATCCATCATGTCCGAAGGGGCGATGATATCGATGCCGGCGTGGGCCTGGGAGACGGCGGTCTTGGCCAGGATGTCCAGGGTGGCGTCATTGACGATCTCATACTCGGTTTCCGGGGTTCCACCGTCCACCTTCTTGACGATGCCGCAGTGACCGTGCGACATGTATTCGCAGAGGCAAACGTCTCCCAGGATAAGCAGGCTGGGGAAGGCGGCCTTGATGGCGCGGGCGGCGCGCTGGACGATGCCGTCCTCGGCCCAGGCGCCGGTGGCGACCTCATCCTTGGTTTCCGGCAGGCCGAACAGGATGATGGCGGGGATGCCGAGGGAGTGGACTTCGCGGCATTCCTTTACCGCCTCATCGACAGAGAGGTTGAAGATGCCGGGCATGGAGCGGACCGGTTTACGGACGCCCTCGCCGGGACAGATGAAAAGAGGATAGACGAACCCGGCGGGAGTAAGCCGGGTTTCCCGCACGAAGGAGCGCAAGGCTTCGGTGCGGCGCAGACGGCGCTGACGATTCATTGGGAAGGCCATAGCATCCAAAGTATAGTCCCACGGGGGGATTGGCGGGTAGTTTTTGGGATGGCGGGATGGATTGGCGCAATGAGAGCGCGGATGGATGCCGGGTTCGGGGCGCGGATGGATGGGGCGTTCCAGGAAGCTTTTTGTGGGACAATGCGAGCATGGATGAGGACGCAAGCTCCGCGTGGGTAGTGGTGGCGCAGTTCCTGATGGAGCAGGAGTTTTTGTTTGCGCGGGGACGGCTGGAGTCGGCGGGAATCGAATGTTTTTGCACCAACGAATACCTCAGCAGGATCAGTAGCGGCATCTATAACGGAATGACCGGAGGCATAGCGCTGATGGTGAGGCGGAAGGATCTGGCGGACGCCTGTGCGATTCTGAACGATCCCCCGAAGCCCTACCTGGTGCGCTGAAAGACAACATGAGAAAGCTGCGTGGCAGAGGAATGGGTTGGATCGCCGGTGGCTGTCTGGTCATCGGATTGAGCCTGGGCGCAGCGGCACAGAGCGCGCGGGGAACCGTGCCGGAGCCGCGGCCCGGCGCGGCTGGCGCGGCACCAAAGGAGGCCGGGATGACGGCGCACGCAAGCGGGACATTTGAAGTGAAAATGGAGCCGCAATCGGAAGACAAGGCCGAGGGCGCAAGCCTGGGCAGAATGCGGCTGGAAAAGCAGTTCCACGGCGGACTGGAAGGCAGCGGCAAGGGCGAGATGCTGAGCGCGATGAGCAGCGTGAAGGGCTCGGCCGGGTACGTGGCCATGGAGCGGTTCAGCGGTTCGCTGGACGGGCAGAGCGGCAGCTTTGTGCTGCAGCACAGTGGCAGGATGACGCGGGGCACGCCGGAACAGAGCGTCACCGTGGTGCCGGACTCCGGTACCGGGCAACTGGCAGGGCTGGCGGGGACGATGACGATCCAGATCACCGGCGGGAAACATTTCTACGACTTTGCGTACACCCTTGAGGCGAATCACTGAAATCCGGCGCCATCGGCGCGCAAGTTATGGAATGGAATCCCACGATGCCGCCAAGGTGTGAGCGCGGGGTGAATCGAATGCCAGGGGTCGGCTCTGCCTGCGTGCACGCCGAGAGCCATGCCGCAAACTGCGCGTTTATAATTGGGGGCTGACGTGGGGAGTGGAAGCGCCAACAACGGTGCGGAAGGAAGAGCATGCCGACTGACGTAGTTATGCCTCAGATGGGCGAATCCATCTTTGAAGGCACCATCACCAAGTGGCTCAAACAACCCGGTGACAGGATCACGCGGGACGAACCGTTGTTCGAAATCTCTACCGACAAGGTGGATGCCGAGATTCCCGCGCCTGCCTCCGGCGTGCTGCAGGAGATCAAGGCGGAGGCGGGTGAGACGGTTGAGGTGAACACCGTGGTCGCGGTGATTGATGAAACCGGGGCGACGGCGGAAATGGCTCCGGGGGCAACCTCGGAGGCCAGCGAAGCGGCCAGCCAGAATGCGATCGTCGTGACCGCGCCCGCCGCTGATGCAGAGGAAGGCAGCGCACCCACGCCAGGCGGGCCGGCGACCGAAGTGGTAATGCCGCAGATGGGCGAATCGATTTTCGAGGGGACGATCACGAAGTGGCTGAAGAAGGTGGGCGAGGAAGTTACGCGCGACGAGCCACTGTTTGAGATTTCAACCGACAAGGTGGATGCGGAGATTCCCGCGCCGGCTTCCGGCGTGCTGCTGGCGATTAAGGCCGAGACGGGTGCAACGGTGCAAGTCAACAGCGTGGTTGCGGTGATCGGCGGCGCGGCAAGCGTTGCGGCCCCGGCCGCCGAAGCTCCGGCTGCGGCAGAGATGGCTGCGCCCGTGGTTGCGGCGGTCGAACCCGTGGCTCCGCTGCGAGGGCGCGAAGCGGCGTCGGGCGACGAGGTTCGCAGCTCTCCGCTGGTGCGCAAACTGGCTTCCGAACATAATGTGGATTTGCGACAGGTCTCCGGCAGTGGAGCCGGTGGCAGGGTCAACAGGGAGGACATCCTGCGGTTTGTGGAGCGCGCCAAAGCCGCGCCGGCAGCAGCGCCGGCAGGTGTGGCGGCACCGCCGCTGGCCGGCAAGGCTACCGCGGCGCCCGCTCCGGCTGCATCCGCGAACTTCCGGGGCACACCCGGCGCGGTGGAGCCGATGTCGGTGATGCGCAGGAAGATTGCCGAGCACATGATCGGGTCACGGCGCACCAGCGCCCATGTGCACACCGTGTTTGAGGTTGACATGACGCGCATCGTGCGGCTGCGGGAGGAGAACAAGAGCCGCTTCCAGCAATCGACCGGGCTCAAGCTTACCTACACGCCATTCTTCATTCGCGCGGTGACGCAGGGTCTGCGCGCCTGGCCCATCATGAACTCCTCGGTGGAGGGCGACAACATTCACTACAAGCGCGACGTGAATATCGGCATCGCCGTGGCGCTGGACTGGGGATTGCTGGTTCCGGTAATCAAGCACGCCGACGAACTGAGCTTTGTCGGTCTGCAGCGGGCGCTCAACGACCTGGGTGAGCGTGCGCGCAGCAAGAAATTGAAGCCGGACGAGGTTGCGGGCGGTACGTTCACCATCACCAATCCCGGAATCTTCGGTGCTAGCTTTGGGCTGCCGATCATCAATCAGCCACAGGTCGCAATCCTCGATCTCGGCGCGATCACAAAGAAAGTGGCTGTGCTCACCGACAAGGAAGGCAATGACACCATCGCCATCCGTTCGATGATCACAATGGCCATCGGCTTCGACCACCGCGTGGTTGACGGCGCAGTGGCCGACCAGTTCATGATGGTGGTGAAGTCGGCGCTTGAACACTGGAGCGAGGCGCTGGCTTGAGCGGCGCTCGTGACAGACTTGCTCGGCCGCCCTGTGGGCCCGCCGAGCATTGCCAGCATTGAGAGTCCGCGAAGACCCGGCGCGCGGACGCCCGCGCTTTGCTTCAGACGACAGCTAGCCGGACGATTGCATTTGGCAACGCGGCCAGGGCGCCGTCAAGATGCAATTCCTTGAGCAGCGTGGCGGCGTTTTCGCGGGCTTCGTCCACATCGTGCGCCGAGACGAAGGCGCTGAGCATGACCTGCGGATTGTTATTGAGCCTGGCATCAACTCGGAATCTCTTCGGTTGTAACATACTGTCTCCTTTGCTGATTTGCTTTGCGTGTTGTCCTGCTGGTTCACAGGGAAGGCGATAACCGGCGAGAGGCGCTCCGGCAACGAGCAGGCGCTCTATTGATCCCGCGCGCCGGCTCGCCGTTACGTTCGGCAATCAACGCAAGAAAAACGGCGGCAGACCCGGAGGTCTACCGCCAGCCATCAGGAATTGCCGCCCGAATTTACCTCACTTCACCTTGGACCAGACCGAAGCGTTCATGCAGTCCGCCACGCCGTCGATCATCTTGTTCAGACCGGAGCAAAACTTGTCTCCGTCCGCAATCTGTTCGTTTGCCATCGCAGCCGTAAGACTCAGCGCCGAATCCACAACGGGCGCCAACGTCCGATTCTCTTCGCCGCCGGTGTGGCTTCCCGCGTGCCTTCCATGTGTTGCACAGCCTCCGGCACAGACGGATGCCGCGCAACAAAGTTGCTGGAAGAATCACTGGACCAGTCCCTTGACCTCGCGTAAGACCGCCTGTAGTTTGTCTGCGTACTTTGGATCGGTGGCCCAATGCTTTGCCATGGCTGCGATGAAACCGTCCTCATCTCCACGCATCTGCCGCGCCCCTGCGTAGATTGGGTTGCGCAGAAGAATCCTGTCGCGGCACTGGAAGCAATCCAGCATCGAGGAGTACTTCGCGAAGTCCGCGTCGATGGTAACCGTGGTTCCGCGCTGGTATTCCTCCGTGTTCATCTGTACCTGGACTTGACTGCCGTGCGCTTTGATTCCGAAATAGTTATTTGCCTCGCGTGAAAGTTTCGATTGTCCCCAACTGCTTTCCAGCGCAGCCTGGGCCACCGTGACCAGCGCCGGCATGCCGCTGGATGCCGAACTCTGTGATGCCGCCGCGTATGCTTGCCGCACAAACTCTTGTCTGGTCATCAGTGATGGATCGTCTTGAATGAATCCAGTGCCAGGTGCATGATGGTCAACAGCACTGCCGCCGCCGCACCCAGCCCGGCGGTGCGCTGCAGCGCCGCTTCGTGCTTCTGGATCCTGGTTTCAAGCTCCTGGATTTTTCCTTCGTTGCCGTTGCCGACGATCCAGCGCATGTGCGCCTTCAACTCGCCGAGATCCCTGAGTACCCGCTCTTCAAAATTTGTCATGTCTACACTTCCAGGTTCAGTACGCTCGAGTAGGGTGAGTACTGCGGCGGCGTGCTGGCGTCGAACTGCCTGAGATAAAACGTCTGCGTCACCCCGGTGTTGGGCAACGTAAAGGTCTGGCTGGTGTAGCGCCCCACCAGATTCCGGT
Source organism: uncultured Acidobacteriota bacterium (assembly GCA_963707735.1). Lineage (GTDB taxonomy): Bacteria > Acidobacteriota > Terriglobia > Terriglobales > Acidobacteriaceae > TOLSYN. Next base: position 100,995 of record CAVPRB010000001.1, read on the forward strand.
TGGTGGTCATCCCCCATCCCCAGTCTCCTTCCACGCGCACCTCAAAGCCGCCGCCCGCAATCGGGGCAGTGCCCGTGTCCATGGTCATCGTCGTGGCGCCCCAGGTGGTGATGCGCGCATCGGGCAGTCCCGCCGGACGCGCCGACACGTTGTCCGTCAGGTTACTGGACACCACCGTGAGCAGCGCATTATGTTTGGTGCGCAAAAAGTGGGTCGTGAACGGCTGCGCCGCGTCATTGGCGGCTTGCAACTTGAATTGCGCGAATTCGTCGGAAAGATTCTGGAAGCTGATCTCCACCTCGCGCACGATCACCGTGCAATTGAGCCCCCACGATGGCGCCGTGATGTTCCATTGCTCGCCGGGTTGCACGTCGCTTGCGCCCTGGGGAAGCGATGCCACCCAGCCCTGGTACTCGCCGCTGTAGCCCGCCTGGGTCAGGTCGTCGAGCAGGGCGCGCGCGGCCTGCTCGCAGTCGAGCGAGGTGCGTGGCGGCGGCCAGGTAACGTGCACCACCATGGCGCGTGTTCCGTTGTCTTCCTGGTTCGCCAGCGTTTGCGCGTTTGCTGTGTCCACCACCCGGCCGCAGGCCAGCGCCTCGGTGCGGTAGAAAATTTCGATCTGCTCGTTCTGGACCGGCTCACTGGCTGCGGTGAAGTGCAATTCCCCGGAGCTTAAGTAACACTCCGCACCCGCCGAAACGTCGCCAATCACCCGCGTCCGCCAGGGTTGCCCCGGCACAGCCGATTGCACCCACACCGCGCCATAGCTGGACGCGCAAGCATAGCCCAGCGTGCAACTCAGATTCAGCCCCCACAGGGGTTCGTAATCGGCATAGGCCGGCACGTTCTGCAGCGTCCCGTCATAAATGACAACCTGGGGCGTGCTCGTCGTCGAAGGATTCGCCGGATCGATCGCGCGCATGGTCAGCACCACGTGCGTGGTTCCCACCCATACCTGCGAACTGCGCGCGTTCGCGCCGTTGTAAACGCTGCTTGAGTAAACCTGCCCGGCGCGGATTGGCTCCGGATGAAACACCAGGGTGCGGAACTCGTAGAGCAGGTTCGGCGCCAGCTGCCCCACCGGCGCATTCATCACGCCGTTGATTACCGGACAAATGTTTCCCCCGGTCATCATGACTCCGGCGATGCAGTTGTTCACACTGAATCCGCCGCTGAAAAGACCGCCGGCCACGCCATTGCCGCTGACGTAGCTGATGCCGGTCTGTTCCAGGATGGTCAAGCCACCGATTTCCAGCCGGTCGCGGAAGCGCAGTGCCACCGGCCCCGCACACTGTGCCCCGTTCTTGGTGAATGTGATCGGAGCCGGGACGTCGCTCACCCACTTGGTTGGGTCCAGTACCGCGCCGCAGAAGTCATCCTCCACCAGGACCTCGGTTTTTGACTTGAACGCCGTCTGGGACAGGTAAAAATAGTCCTCGGCCCCGGTCGCGGTAATGCAATCGCGCCAGTACATCGCCGGCTCGGTTTCGCCGATCACGGTGATATCGTTGGCCAGCGGCGCACTTACGGCGAGTTTCAGCGTTTCCGGTGAAAAACCAGGGTCGCAATCCGTGAGCGTGCGTATCACCGCGCCCGCGGGCGCCATCGTCAGCGCCAGGTTGGCGGCTGTCAGCACGGCGCGCGCTCCCCCGGCAATCTGTGCCGCGGCTGCGCTCCACAACTCACCGGTCTCGATCGTCACGCTGCCGGCTCCGGCGATCGCCTGCACCCCTGAAACATTGCAGGCCGCGTTCGCCTCTTCCGCCAAAGCCGTAACCGCCTGGCCCGACGTGGTTCCGCCCATTGCCGCGTGTTCGCTCAGGGCGCGACGATCCAGCGCCCAGAGCTCTCCCTTCGCATTCAGCAGCAGGCGGAACACCGGCGCTCCCATGGAGACGCCCGCAAAGTTCTGCTCCGGCCCGTCCACCAGGTAGCCGCTGAACCATAACCCTCCCGAGTCGGTGTAAAGACGCACCTTGCTGCCTGCCACAGCCCCAATGCCTGTTTGCTGGCAGGCGAGCCACACCGTCAATAGCGGCGGCTGGTTTAGCTTGCGCACGATCTTTGGTGGAGCCTCGGCATCAAGCAGCGCGGTATAGTCGGTTTCTCCGGCGCCGTTCATGTTGTCGATCGTTAATTTCATCTCGCCTCTCACACGAACCCTGTTTGTGGCACTCGCGTCCAACACAAAAGAGGCGAGTGTTCCGCCCCTTCCGGCTGCGTCTAATTCTGAAGCTGCCGCCATCGTGCAGTTCTCAACCAACCCCGCGCGGCTCCTGCAATCAGTAGGCCGGCGTTGCCGCGGCCGGAACAAAGGAGCGGTAGCACACCACGCTTTCTCCGTCGTTGGCGTCGGTCGAGGCCATGGCTGCAAATTCCGCGTGCAGCAGGGTCGTGTTCAACCCGCTCGCCAGCCCCGCCACCGTCTCCTCGGCCGGAGACGCCGCCTGCAATCGCGGATAGTGGAAGTACACTCGTCCGCCGCTCACTTCCTCCAAGGCAAACACCGCCGACCATTCCTGAAAGAAACTGGCTCCCTCATGATCCACGTACGCCACCACCTTCTGCAGCCGCGCCCCATTGGCCGGAGCGCCGCCCAGCAGCGGCGCATTCAGTTGCAGCCCGGTTGCCGTGACGGAAGACACGCAGCCCACGTTGAAACTCACGCGGCGTACCGCGTCGCAGTCCAGTACCGTGCTCACACCGGCCATGTCTCCCGTAACGCCCGTGCCCAAGCCCGTCATGCCGGCGGCATAGTCCACGTCCACTACGATCAATTCTCCGGCCGCGTAGTTGCTTAATACCGCGGGATTCAGCAGAATCTGCGTTGCCGTTGAACCCGCTAGAATCGGCTGCCCTGGCGTGGCAACTCCGCCCGACGCCCTGGCCTGTGTCCCGGCGCTTTGCAGGACATTCATGTGCTGCGAACCTGCCGCCAACGCCATCTGCAGCTTGCCCCACTCACAAAAATCCAGGCTCACCCGCGCATCCACCAGTTTGCGATACTGCAGTTGCGCCACTCCCGCCGGACCGCTCCTCACCGTCCCCATACTGGACTTGGCCACGCGTTTGAAGTTGCGCACCAGCCCCAGCCGGACCCATGGCGCCGGGGGATTGTACAGATCGAATCCAACCGATGGGTCAAACACCGTTCCCGTCTCCGTCGTTCGATTCACGGGAGCAAAGTAGGCCCGCACTTCATCGAAGTACTCCTGCATTCCGACTCGTTCCATCACGCCACCTCCGGGAAAAAGAACAGCCGTAACGTTGCCTTCCTGATCAGGCTTCCGTTGACTTCGCTGGGAGGCGCCATCACCGGCCACGTCCAGAAAATGTTGGTTCCCAATGCGGATGGGGGCGTCTGCGTGTAGTCGCATTTCGGCGCGTGGCAGGGCTCGCAGAGTTGCAGCAGCTCGCTGTCCATGGCGGTCACGATGCGTCCCCGGTCCATGCACAACATGCTGTCGGTGCCCTCGCTGCCATAGCTCAGCTCACAATCCACGTACATCAGCCGACATTCCGCAATGGCCCGGCTGGCGCCCTCCCAGTGCAGCAGGAAGGTTTCCAGAACCGTGTTCGCAGGCAATGGAGTTTCGTTCTCCACGGCGATGACCGCGGGACGCGACGCCCCGTCCAGGGTCACCGTGCGCGCCGGATTCACCACCGCAAGCCTGGTTGCCAGTGTCTTCAGAAACGTATCTTTCGCCGCCTGCATTTATTCCTCGATTTCCAGTTCATATAGCAGCTCTGCGCCGCCGAACCACTTCACGGTTACCGCAACGATGCGGTACTCTGTTGCGCCTACGCGAAGCATCGATGTCTCCAGGGTTTGCTGGGTGGCAAGCTCGCCGCCATCGATCGCTCCGGCGCCGCCGAGTGCCGTTTGCGCCGTGCCCCGGGTCATCCGCGCCAGCAGTGTCTTTCCATTCGACGTCGCCTGCACCAGGACCGGCTCCATCTCCACCTCGTTGACCAGCGGAGTCGTCAGCCCAAGTCCGGTCTGCGCATTCGCCGTGACCGGTTGCGGCAACAGCAGCGCAGCCCTGCCCGCGCCCAGGGTGCGCAGCATCGCCACCGCCGCCCGTTCCAATCCCGCCACCTCCGGGCTCATGAGGCCAGCCTCTGCGCCACAAACGGAGCCAGCAATCGCTGCACGTCGGCGTCCACCAGCGAATCTGCAAAGTACTGCAGATACATGGTGTCAATTTTTTGTTTGGACACATTCAGCGCCGGGGTTGCCAGCGCATTCTGCACCAGCTTCGCGCAGGCTTGCTTCACCTTCTGCGGCACCTCGCTGTATCCGGCCGTGTAGGTCAACTCCAGGTCGCGCAGCGCCGGAGAAAGCAGTCCGCCGCAGATGATGACCTCGCCGCTCTCCACATCCAGATCCAGTGAGTCCGGGGACACGGTGAACCACGTATTCTGCGTTGCAAACACCTGTGCCACCTCCGCCGCCAGTGGGTTCGACAGGGCCCAGTCACCGTCGCTCGACACGTAACGTCCCCTCGCCAGCACGATCGGCGACGACGCGCCCGCGGCCGCCGCCAGCGGCAGATAGGAAAGCCTCACCGTCCGCGACCTGCCCACCCGAATTCGTTCCATGTACCGCGCAATGCCAAAGCCTTTCCTCCGGCAATGCGCATCAATCAAACTCGACGCCGCCATCACCAGGCCGTCCGGAGTCGTCTCCTGCAGCCCGAACCGCGTGTATTCATCCGTTGACAGGTATCCCATCTTGCGCTCTTCTCCCGCGCTTCGGGGAGGACTTCGGCCCTCCCCCACGCGTCTGAATTCCAACTCCAACCACGCTCTCCCGTTCGTCCCCTTGCCCCGTCCATCACACCGGGCAAAGCGAGGGACCGGATCTTTCCCAGCCCCTCGCTCGGCCGCCCGGATTAGCGGTTTACGTTCACCAGGGCGTGTGCGTAATTCGCGCCCTTCACCACTACCGCGCCAAACTTCACCACCATCATTTGGCGGGCCAGCGTGCCGGTCAATCCAAGCTGGAAGACGCGAGGATTGGCGTCGGTCAGCCAGTGGTACTCGATCAGATCCTCGGTCACAATGTAGGCGGGAAGCACGGCCGAGCCGCTGCCCGGAACACCCGTGTACGGCAGCGCCCATTCCGGAATCAGCGGCAAGTCGCCCGCCTGCGTCGATAAGGTCTTCACCGTCAAACCGCCCGCGACCTGCGTGGTCGAGAGAACCACGTTGAACTCCTGCTTCATTTCGCGATCGATCAGGTCCAGCAACACCGGGTTGGCATAGATCGCGGTGGGGCGAACTTCGAAGTTCGAGTTCGATACCATGGTCGCGATCTGCGACTTCAACCCATCCACAATGCTCTCGACCGTAGTGATCGTCGAAACGTTGCCGCCGCCGCTGATCTGTGCCGCCGCGCCGTAATATTGCAGCGTGGTCGGAGTGCTCAGCGAGGTGTCGTTGCCGTTCCACAGCGCCACGTCGTGGGTACGCATCACGCCGGTCACGGAGTCGGCCAGGTCCTTGGCCTGCAGGTAGGCAAACTGTTCCTGCTGGCTGCCAACCTCCATGTCGAACAGGTTGTAATTGATCTGCGAAACCAGCGCCTTCAGCGGTACCGAGCGCTCCACCCGGGTGGGCGAGTTCACCACTGCCACAATATTGCGCGGATCCACAAACCCGTTGGCCGCCGTGGGCGCGGCGATTGCCGTCTCCTCAAAGAAGCGAGATGGGTGACCGGTGGCTGGAACGTTCTTGATCCGCTGCCCGAAAGCGCCGCGGCGCTGGACAATGTCAAAGATCTCGGTCTGGTAACGCTCAACCTCGATTGCACCCGGTCCCATGTAGTCCGCTGCGGCGTGCAAGTCCACAAATTGCGTATTCATGCTGTGCTTTCCTTCTCTGCCGGACCCACTCGCCCGGCCTCGTTATCCCGTCGCACCTTTCGTGCCCCGGTTGTCCACGCTCTCCCCGCCGAACCACCACGCGGGATCATTCGCAACGCAAACTGCCCGCCTCCCACTGCCTTCGGGCGGCCACGCGGTAGCTTTCTAGGCGATCAATCCCGCCCGTGCCAGCTCGGCCTTCACCGCAATGCGCTGTTCGATCCTCAGCCCGCCCAGCGCTTTTTCCAGCGTGCCTGCTTCAATCTGCACGCCCTCGGCAACCCCGCTCTTTGCCAGCAGAGTGTTCACTCCCGGGGGCAGCGTCTTGCGGCCCGCGCGCTGGCGCAGTTCGCGATTCTCTTTCTCCAGCTCCGCGGTCCGTTCCACCTGCGCATTCACCGCCGCCGGTTCGCCGCTTTCCCCGCCCGCCTGCTTTTCCACGGTGGCGATAATGCGGTCAATCTTCTGGTTCAGCGCCTCGTACTGCGCTTCCAGCTTTCCGATCACCCGCTCCAGAGCCTGCGCCGCATTGTTCAACTGCGCCGCACACTCCTCGATCGGACCCTTCTGCGCTTCGTTGCTCTCTTCCTTCATCGATCCTCCCAATAGAAAGGCCGGCGCTATGCCGGCCCTGTCTCTTCCGTTGCAGCTTCTCCCTGGCTTGGCAATCCGGCGTCTGCCTTCTGCCTCGCCCCTGCCTGCTAAAGTAATTCCACGCTCGTCCCGTGGTAGGCGGCTTTTTCCCGCAGTAATACCGCGGCTCCGGTGAACTTGAACTCCGTCGCCACCCACACCGGAGCCTCCGTATCCAGCACCCGCACGTCGGCGATTTCGTAACTCATGCCCAACTCGCCCCGGCGCCGCAGCATCTCATCCACAACCTCGGGAAAGTCGCGCTCGAACAGATAACCCGCCACGTCCAGGCGGTGGGAATTCCCCGCCGCCGGCCGCAGATCCGCCGCCGTGATGATGCCAACCTTTCTCTGCGCGTCGTGCCGGTCCAGCTCCGGCGCGTAGTCCACCGCCATGCCCAGCAGTGACCCAAGGGCACGCTCCGTCGCCGTCGCCGTCAGCATCACCTTGTGTCCCCGGGCGCCGCTCGGAGCCCGGTCCGACGGCGCGTCCGCCACCGTCAATACCCCGCGAAACGGCCGCCGGTTGGGATGACCCTCCACCGCCGGCATCGCCAGCGCCATTGCTTCCCACTGCATCTTCATTCGTCCCCCAATCCCGTATCCCCCAGTGGCTGCCATCCCCGCGCCGCGCGAGCTTCGTTCACACTCAGCACGCCGCAATTCAGCAGAATCTGGTCAATCTGCGCCTGCTCCAGCGGGTCGGTGGCATCCAGGTCCAGGAAGACAAACTCCAGGTCGTCCCAGCCCAGCCGTTTGGCGAATGCATCGCGAGTAAGGTGCTCGGCCAGCAGCCGAGCCGTCGGCACAATCGCGGTGCGGAAGGCCGACGCCGCCAACTGCTGCGCCGTCGAGTAGTTCACATCCGCCTCTACCCCCAGAAACAGCGGCGGCAGATCGAAGGCGCTGGCAATCACTCGAATCAGAAACTCCTGCCAGCTCAGCCGCAGGTCCGCATCCGTGCCCGCCCCAAAGCGCAGCACTTCCGGCTTGTTCTCCGCCGTCAGAATCGGAACCCGTCCCGTCCCCTCGATGTCGTCCTGCCACCACCGGATCAGGCGCTCATGCTGCCCCGGATCCAGGTCCTGCATCCACAGCGCATACTGCACCACCGAGTTGCTCGCCAGCTTGGCCGCAAAGCGATGCGCTCCCAGGAACTCGTGAATCGTCTCAAACGCCACTTCCAGCCGCCCCAGTCCAAACGGCGTGTAGCTGCGCGCGTTCAGCCGGATGTAGGACAGCTCGTTGTCGTTCAGCTCGATCCTGCTCTCGGGTCCCACCAGCCCCGTCGCCTGCACGTAGCGTGGCGAATTCGGCTCGCCGTTCCAGTCCGCCCGCATCTGGATCGTCGCCCCGTCCACCGGATAGAGTGCCAGCGGCTTCTGCCCGTCCCCGGTCAGCCGCAGCTCGATGGCGCCATATCCGCCCACAATGATGTCCTCCAGAACCTGCTCCACAAACGAACGGAAGGAATCGTCCGGGTTCGGCTGTTCCATGGTTTCGGTCAGCACCTGGATGCGCTGTTGCATCTCCTCGTCCAGCACCCGTCCCCGCCGCGGCTGGATGCGCCAGTTCATTCCCGCCACCCGGTCCTTGATCGTGTTGATGGCCTTGCGTGCAATCGGCGTTTCGGAAAAGCGCCGCAGCGCCTCCGGTGTCTTCTTCGGCAGCAACTCCGCCCGCGTCCCAAACGTCTGCAGAATCGACGGCAACGGGGCGGTCTTGCGCTTGGATGCCGCAGCCTGACTGCCCCCCAGCATCCGCACTCCCGCCCGCCGCATCGGCTCCCAGATTTTCTCCGCTATGTTCATTCGCTCCCCCGCGCCGGGTCGGTCCCCGCGCAAAATAAAAAGGACGCCGTAGCGTCCTTCCTGAAAAACCTGCTCTTGCCTTCGCCTCTGCTCCCAACATCCCGAACCGGGTGGTCAGGTACCGCCCCACCTTGAAACCTTGAATCTTTGAATCCTTGAAACTTTGAAACCTTGAAACCTTGAAACCTTGAAACTTTGAAACCTTGAAACCTTGAAACTTTGAAACCTTGCCTTACTGCAATCCCATCTGCTGCCGCACGCTCAGCGCAATCCTCGGCAACTCCGAGGTGGTCGCCACCATGATCCGGCTGGCCGCCAGCGTTTCCAAGGCAAACATCGTCACATCGTCGTCGCGCTCCAGTTCGCTTTCCACAATCGCCGTCATCAACGTCTCCGCCTGTTCCGCCCGCAGCACGCCTTCGCGCAGCTTCGGATAGGTGAATGCCAGCACCTTGGCCGCGTTCACGTCGGCTTCCAGCGACAGCGCCTGGTACATGTGCACGGTGCCGTTGGGCCGGTAGGCCGCGTCGATCTTCAGCGGGTCGCCGCGGTGGGTGTACTGGCTCACGCTGATGTTATGCCGCATCAGCCCCCACACCCCCTGGCGCTCGAACTCGCCGCGCATGGTCTGGAAGATCTGCATCCTTCCGCTGGAGGCGCGCGCGCCCTTCTTCGCCCGCTCCAGGTACATCTCGGCCAGCCGCCCAATCTCCTCCTGTGGCGAATCCGCCAGCACCGCCTTGGCCGGGGTCAGCCGGATGGCGTTTGAGAAGCTGTCCTGCATGCGCTGCAGCAGCCATTCCTGGCCGCCCGGACCCTCCAGCATGCGGTCCTTGATCTCCCGTTCCAGCCCTTCCAGCATCTCCACATCGGCATCCGGATCCAGGCACCGCACCCGCTTCCAGTCCTTGGTAAAGCGTATGTCCGCCCAGCCGCCGCCGCTTTCAACCAGCAGCACGCCCACGTTGACAAACTCGTCCTTCACCGCGTCCGGCACATATCGCAGCAGGAAAAACTCGCATTGTCGCCGTTCCTTCATCCCCGGAGCCTACCCAAGCCCTCTCATCCTACAATCGCTTTCCATCCTTCTTCCAACTTCCCTCCCACATTTCACTCCTCTCTTCCCTCAGTTCACCACATCCCTCCACTTTGGGAATGGCGTCCGGCTCGAGTGCCTGAACTCCAGGATCAGCTCGGCCACCCGCTGGCGCCGCCGCCACAAGCTCTCCACCAACTGCTCCATGTCGCAGCTCTCGCCGTACCATGCCGTCGGAATCTCCTCGGCGCAGCGCCACATCACCTGCTCGTCCATGCTCTCGATATTGCCCAGCCAGGGCTGGAAGCTCTCCCAGCCCCGTTACCTCGCGGTAGACGTCGTTGCGGGCGTAAACCCCCCGCAGAGGTGAATCCGGAAACGACCACTCTCCGGCATTGAAGCAGTATCCCTGGTCGATGAACGACACCGTGAACTTCCGCTCCCGGCTCTTCTTCCAGAAAGCCGCCTGGCGCCCGTTGGCGTTGCAGGTCCACTTGTCCAGCGCCAGAATGCCGGCAAACGCGCCCAGGTTCCGCACCCGGTCCAGCAGGTGCTCCGGCAGATAGTCGTAAATCAATCCCTGCATCGGCGGCACCACAAAGCGCGAGCCAAACTGCAACCCCGGGGTGCAGGCCTTGGAACCATGCAGCAGTTCGAAGCGCAGCTCCGGGGTGTGCTCGATCAGCCAGGAGTTCACCTCGACCACCTCCGTCACCGGCACCGGCAACCCTGCCGTCTGCGCCAGCCGTGTCGCCAGCATCTCGTTGGCCAGCACCCGGGTATGCTGGGGGTTGTCCTGGAACTTCACCACGTAGAAGTAGCCGTCCGAGCAGCGCATCAGGTGACTCTGCGCCCCTCCCCGCATCCTTCTCACGTGCTGCACCGCCGCCACCGCCAATCCCGCCTCCGAACTCTCCGCCCAAGGTGCGCAAGCCCACCCATCGCCGGGCCCGCGCCCCGGTTTTGCCGGATTTCCTACTCTACCCCGCTTCCCCTCCCCGCCGTCCACCTCTCCGCATCCGTCTGATCACGTCAGCGCCAGGCGATCGTCGCGGCGCGGGATCTGGTATCCCGAATCCCGCACCGCCAGCGCCATCGCCATCGCCATCACCGCGTCGTCGTGGCTGCCCTCCGATGCCGCGATGCGGCCATCCGCGTGGCGCACAAAGGTCCGGCACTCTTCCAGCAATCTCCGGCTATGGAACAGCTCGGGGTTCGCCACCAGAATCGCCCCAAACCGCTCCAGCATCGTGGGACGCGTCAGCATCGTCGTCACCCAGCCCGCATAGCGGTTGTTGCGGAACAGCGGCTCGTATTGTTCCACCCGCTCCAGCATGGCCAGCACCGCATGGCCATGATTGTTGCGTTCCACCACCAGCAGGGCGTCGTTGTATTCCCGTCCCAGCTTCGCCGCCTGCGCCGCCAACTCCTCCGGCGTGTAGTGCCCGTAGAGTTCCGCGCACTGCAGCCCGCTGGCCCGGTCAATCACCTCCACGCACGCATAATCGCCGCCCGAGCCTCCGCCCGCCGGGTCCACGCCGAGGATGTACTGCCTGCCCCTCGCCGCCGGCAGCCACACCAGGATGCGTTGGTTTTCCCTCGTCTCCAATGCCTCACCCAGCTCGTGCAACCGGGCCTCGATCTTGGCCACGTCAAACACCGCCGAGCCGCTGGCCAGAAAGCAGGTCGCCGGGTCCTCCGCATATTCCTCCGCGGCGCGCTCGCCAAAGTTGTTCTGCGCCTGCCGCCGGAAGCCGATCTGCGCCCGGTCCAGTCCAAACTTTTCCACCAGCCGCTGTTCATCCGCACTCAACGGCCCGCCCGCCAACTCCTCGGCCGCTTCCGCCCCGATCCGGTATCCCGCGTCCATCCACCAGGGAAAAAAGTGCCGCACGTATTCCGTCTCGTCTGCTTTCTGCCACTCCCGGTAGAAGCACCCGCCCATCCCGTTCGGAGTCGATTCCAGCACAATCTCCCCGGTCGGTGGCACGGCGGCCCGCAGCGACGCCAACACTTCCGCGCCGTTCGCTCCCCACCGTGCCACCTCCGAGCAGTGCAGGTTCTGGATCGTCAGTCCCCGGCCGGCATTCGCATCTCCCGCGGTCTCCACGCGGTATTCGCTGTCCAGTCCAGGAAACACCAGTTGCCTCCGGTTGGACTTCGACCGGTTCAGCGCTCCGCTTTTCAGGTCCACTGGCAGGTTTTCCACGAACCTGTGCACCATGCGGAAGATCTCTTCCGCCGCCTCCTGCGTATGCGCCACCTGCACCGTCAAGGTGCCCGGCCGTGTAATCGTGCTCAGGAAAAATCTCGCCGCCACCCAGGTCGAGATTCCCATCTGTCTGGCTTTCAGCACAATGTTCTTCGGCCCGCACCTGGATTCAAATTCCCGTTGCGCCAGGTTGGTTTTCAGCCTTACCAGCCGTCCGCGTTTGTCCCGAACCCGCAGCAGGCTCGACGCCAGCACCTCGCGATAGCTTCCCCGTCCCGCCCGTTTGTCCAGCCTCTTGCCCAGCGCCATCAGGGCCTCCAGGTCCATTCCCTTGGAGGCCCGTGTCCCCATCGCCTTCGCCAACGCTCACCTCGCTGCGCTCAGAATCCCCGCCTCGTCTCCGCGCCCAGCCAATCCTCGCCGCGCACGCTCCCCGCCCGGAGTTATGCCGCCGCCGGCGCCCGTTGCACGTCGAGGATCGCCACCACCGCATTTACGATTTTCTGGATGTAGGCCGAGCTTACGTTCTTCACCCCGGCCTCGGTCAGCAACTGGGTCACCGTCGGAGTCACAATGGTCAGCACGTCGGCCGCCAGCGCCGCCCCGGTGGCAGTCTTCACTCCGGCGGCTGCCAGTTTCTGCTGCACGCTGGCAACCGCCGATTGAATCAGCTGGGTCGTGTTCACAACCCCGGCAATGGCCGCCGTATCCGCCGGAAAAATCAGCCCCGCCAGCGTAGCTGCGAGCGGAAGATACTTCTCAACTTCGTCCAGACCTTTTACAAAATCCTGTCCAACCTTATCGAGGACGCTGACAAACTTCTTTTCAACGCTTGTTATTGGCATTGCGCTTCTCCTGTCGGCACACCTTCCGCAAACCACGCGCGGATCTTGTTCTCAATGAAGCCCTCCGAAACCAAACCGGGCTTGTGAATCACACTGACGGTCAGGGTGTCGCTGCCGTTGTAGTCGCACGCAACGGTGACGCCCTCATGGGCCAAAGAGCCGCTGTCGCCACTCGGCACCACGACGCCCGCGCTCACCAGCCGCTGCTTGCTGGCCGCAAATCCCGCGGGCGTAAGAGAGACGGTAATGGGCTGCGCCGTCATCCGCTTAATCCTTGGCCAGCAGTCCCAGCAAGGCCGTCGCCAGCGCCGCCGCCAGCGAAACAATCGTGCCCGTCCCCGCCTGCCCAAGTGAAATTCCCTGCTGTTGCAGCACTCCCAGCACTGTCGTCAAGCCAAGCAGCAAGCCCGCCGTGCTCGTTTTCGGATGATCAAACATCCGTTCCATGATTTCCGTCACTCTCTCTTCTCCCTTCTTCGTTGCTTTTCCGCGCAGGGCATCCCCCCGGCCGCCGCCGCACCGCCCCGGATGCCCTGGCTCTTTGGAATGGACTTTCGTCTTCGATGTTCGCCCCGCCGCGTCCGGTGCCTTTCTTATTGCACGATGAGCGACACCGAGGCTTGCACATTGCTGATGGCCGTACCTGTCTGCGTGGTGAACCGGACGTTGATAAGCCCCTGCGCTGCGACCGCGATTGAGAGCCCATTCATGTGGCACGATGAGCCCGTCCCCAGCGTGCAGCTAGCCCCAGTCAGTGCCGTGCTGCCGTTATAGACCTGGAAGACTCCATCGCTGCTGTTGACGCCCGCTGCGCCCGCGATCACCGCCAGGTCCGTGACCGTCGCGGCGGTGGGTATATAGGCCGCACCGTAAGTGGAATAGGCGGTCGCCGTACACGTGGAACTTGCAGTCTGGCCCAGGTTGTACAGTATCAAGGTGGAACTCGCTGTTGCCGTGGAACCGCAGGAACCGCGCAACACCGTCTTTCCGATATAAGTGCACGTCGGCGTTCCGTTGGCGCTAATCCCCGTGGCTACCTGCCCGGCAGCACAGGCCGAGGGAGCTGAAGCCAGGGCGGTAGCCGTGGCGGCATTTCCCGTTGTCGATTGATTCAGAGTTGGGAAACCCGTCATGTTCACAGCGGATAAAGCGGGAGCGTTCGTCAGATTAGGAGCCAACGCTGCGCTCCCGCTACCGTGCGAAACTATCACTTGATCTGTTGCCGCCGTATTACCGGCCAGCATCCCTGTCACACCAGCACCTGTCTGATAATGAATCGAACCCGTCGCCCCTCCGGCAACATTGCTCGCGGTTGTCGCAGTTGTGGCACTTGTCGCAGTTGACGCCGCAACCGCCGTACACGGTTGCTGAACCCCGTTCAGGTCGATGTATCCAACGCATCCCTGGCTGCCTGGCGCAGCGCTCAGCGGCTGCACCGGGTTGCTGTTCGCGTCGGGATAGGTAATCGTTCTCGCCGCCGTTGCATTCGAACTTACATGCGTGTAGGCCGACGTGCTGTTGCCGATGTACTCGCCCACAAACGGGCCGGACGTTGAGCCTACCGTGTCATTGCCCGGCAACAGCGAATATAGTGCTCGGGTGCCTGTCGTGGTTGGCGTAGCTTTCATGCATGGGGTCGGCGTGAAGGCCAAGCTGATCGGCAACCCGCTGTCACAGGTAAACTGGATGGTCCCCACCGGCGAACCCGCCGGATTGAAGTGGATGCCGCTGGCAATCACGCCGGTCGCAGTCCCCCCCGCGGCACTGTAGTTAATAGCACCGCCGCCAATCGATGCCTGCGTGCTGTTGATCCCGGATTCCCACAACCCGCCCGCCGCCCACATCGACCCATAGTTATAAGTCCCCGCCGCTGGCGAACTACCAAAGGTGCAGGTAAACACGGTGCTGGAAGTTACAGCAAGCCCCGTGCAGGGTCCTGTGATCGTGGCCGTTCCGCCGTTCTGAATTGACCCCTGCAAGAACACCGTTTCCCCGGCAACCATCCCATACGCCGAGGGAACTGTTACCGTGAGCGTGCTAGTCCCGGTTGCTACAACGCCGCCCGCGCCTAAAATAAAGTAGGCCTTCGGCGAGTTCCGCAGGATGGCCCCGTAGCGTCCGAGCAATCCTCCCTGGGCCAGGGTTGTATTGTTGTTTAGAGCCGACAGCCCACTAAAATAACCGTAGAGTGAAACATACCCGCCGTTGCTGTCGTTGTACGTATTTTCTATCCCAGGTATCTCCCACTCGTTATTCCCCAACTCCACCTTGGACGTGGTCACGGTGTCTAGTTTGGCCAGGTGGATTTCGTTGTCGTAGCTGCCCGCTTCCGCCTGCACTCCAACCGCAACGTAGTTAAGGGATGGATTGATGTAGTTGTGTGCCGCCGTCGATTCAAGATGAACCCCAATCCCGGTGCCCTGTGTACTGGCCTCGCAACGTCCGGTAAAATGCATCCCCTGGGTGTAAATATCCGCGCACGTTCCATTCGCATTCAACTCGAATGAGGTTCCGATGACCGTGGCCGAGTTCTCTTGGGAATAGGTGGTGTTTGTCTTCAGTCCGGTGTTAACCGACGCGATCTCTCCACCCTCGATTATCATGCCATCGCTAAGCCCGTCCAGAATGATGCCGGTGTCCGCCTGCCGCACCGAGGGCTGATCTACGATCCAGTAAGACTGATCACTTCCTTGCGTGACCTGCGTGAAATGAAAACCGTAGGCTCCCGTCATGGTGAAACCAAATGCGCTTACCTTGCGTAAAGTACCTTTCACCACGTTGTCAGACCAGAGAGCGCCCAGACCACCTCCGCCTGCGCCGGAATTCGTGTTGTCCCAGATTCCAATGTTCTCAATGACCGGCCCATTCATCACCAGCGTTCCATCTCCGCCCGCATTGACCACATGGATCACCGGAGTTGTCGAGGGACTGGCACAGGTGGCCGAGTAGGTAAACCTCACCGGACAAGGGTCCGCCACGTTCCCCCAGCAGCCGCCGCCTAGTCCTCTCAAGTGCATTCCTGACGGCACCGCCAACCCGCAGACCCCATAGGTTCCCGGAGAAACCAGAATGTCGGTCCCGTTCCCCGCCGCGGTGAAAATCGCCGTAATCGCCGCCGTGTCATCATTGGTCGCCGGATTGCCGACTACCTGGTTCAGTCCTGGCGCAATCTGCACGGTGCCGTTCACCTGTGCCGCCGTGAAACTTCCCGGCGTCGTCAGCGTGTTCGCCGCGCTGCGGTACAGAAACG
The DNA here is from genome assembly GCA_963707735.1 of uncultured Acidobacteriota bacterium. Lineage (GTDB taxonomy): Bacteria > Acidobacteriota > Terriglobia > Terriglobales > Acidobacteriaceae > TOLSYN. The sequence continues at coordinate 116,648 of CAVPRB010000001.1, forward strand.
CGTCGCGCGCGGCCGATCCTCCCGGCCCCAGACCGATGCCCGGCAACCCCGTTCCCCCTGCGTTGTACTCCAGCGAGTACCACGCCTTGCTATCGCTTCCATTGATCGCCTGCATCGCGTGTTGGCCCCCGCTCGGCGGGAGCGCAACCTTGAAAACAGGGTTCGTCGTAATAGTGGAGCTTGACGCATCCACCATCAGCGCCGCCGCCGACGTATCCGAGCCTGTAAATGTCACCGTCTGCGGCTGCGAAAATGTATTCGACTGGCCCGTCCTCGCCAGTGATCCCGCGTCGCTCAGATTCGCGCTTGCCAGCGGCGTTCCGCTCACCGAATACCCGGTCGCATTCACCGTTCCCGGCGTGATCAAACCAATCGCTCCCGGAGCACCCAGGTTGGCTGACGGAGGTTTGTTCGACAGGTCGTTGTAGTTTCCCGTCGAAGCCACCGTTGCCAGTCCTGCAAATCCCTGGTCCACGTATCCCTTGCCCACGGCCGCTCCGGCATCGGCTGGAACCGGCACCTCGGGTGATACCGCGAAGGTCTTCGCGCCCACGATCGTCTCCGCCCCGGTCAGGTGCACCAGCGTGCCCGGCGCCACCGTGGCCAGGGTCGCATCCACCGCGGCCAGCGCCGTGTCCACGTAGTCGCGGCTCACAAACTGCGCCGCCACGGCCTGGGGAGCCACCTTCGCCCGGATCGCCGCAATCGTCGTCGTCGCCACCGCCGGCACAACCCATAGCTCTTCGCTCGTCGTGCCGTCGTCCAGCTTCATGTAAACCCGGTAGTAGGTGCCGGAAGGACTCGACCCCGTGTTCGCAATCAGCGGAATCGCAATCCCCCCGTTCGCGTTTGTCTTTACCGTCATCTCGCCGGCCGCCACGGCTTCGCCTCCGCTGCTCGTAAAGCCGTTCCAGCGGATCGTCAGCGTTCCGTGCGCAACCTTGCCGTCGGCGCGATACAGCGTATCCTGCACCAGGGTTTCCACCGGGGCCACCTGCGCCCAGCTCGAACCGACGGCGAACGCGACCCCCACAAAAATCAAAAACCGCCTGATCAGGCGGTTTGAACTTCCCACTGTTCTCGTATTCATACTCTTTTGTCGCCGTCCTTTCGGCTCATTCCGGCTTTGCCTTTTGCTCCCGCGCCGCCCTTCAAGAAATCCTCCACGCTGCGCACGTAAACGTCGGCAAAATCCACCACGTACCGCTTGGTCTGAATCATCCGCTTGGCCTGTTCCAGGCTGTATCCCACCGCACACAACACCGCCAGCGCCATCATCGGCGCCCGGTGCACTCCCGCCGCGCAATGGATGAACAGCTTCGCCCGCGGTTCTTGCAGCGCCCGCAACGCAAAATTCACGCCCCGCTCAAACACCGCCCTGCCCTTCGGCAGAAAGTCGTCGTCCACGGGATTCCACAGCACTTCCACTCCCGCCCGCTCGCCCAGCAAGGTGTCGTCAAACTCAATCTGCATGTCGATGACGTGCGTCACCCCGGCCCGCGCCACCTCGGCCATTCGCTCCTCGACCCAGATTCCGCCGCCGACCGCAATCCGGTCAGTCACCCACGTCATGTCCATGCCAGCGTCCGCCTCAATCGATTCCGGCTCGCACCCGGTCCCGCTCCTCTACTCCGCCGCCACAACTTCTTGCGGCTGCGCCTGTAGCCTGGCCGCTTCCTGTTCCGCTTCTTCCGTCTCCGCTTCGTCCAGCCGTTCCAGTACCAGCTTCGCCCAGGGCGCGCCGTTGTCCTGCAGCTCCACTTCGCTGTCGAACATGTGTCTTGCCCCGGTCATCTCCAGCAGTGTCTTGGCGTGGGAACAGCTTCCCTGTTTCGCCAACTCCACCATGGCTTCCACAATCGCCGGAACCGAACCCTTCATCGTCTGCATCGCAACTTCAAATGGGTCCGGCGTCTGCATCCCACCCCGATCCGGCACGCTCCCGGCAGCCGTTTCGGGAACCGCTATCTTACACTTCTTGCCAGCCTTGGACTTCGACTGCTTCCCGGTCGCGGCAGCCTTGCCCGCTCGCTTTGCCTGCACCTTCCGTGATCCTGCTTTCCCGCCGGCCGGCTTTTGCTTCGGCGCTTCGAGCGATCTTCCCTCCCCGGATGCCGATTTTCCGCCAGCCTTCCCAGCCTTGTTCACTCCATCTGTCTTCCCCTTGTTGCCTGCATTTTTTTTCGGCTTTCTCTCGGTTGCCACCGCCACCGCCCCTCTCCTTGCTCCTATCTTCAGGATATCAACTTCACCCCCCTCATCCCCTCACCTGGACCCCAAACTCTATTTGCTTCGATATCAATTACTTAAGCCGTCTAGCGAAACTTTCTGCTATTGACAACAAATTCCCGGACCCGTTTCACCGCGCGTTCCCAGGTCCAATCTTCTAAGTCTCAAGCGCAATGTGAGCCACCCGCCCAACAATGTAGTCCGCAAACGTCTCGCCTCTGCTGGGCTGTACGAATCCCAGCGCAACCGCCAGGTTTTCCGGACGCAGCATCAGTTGCCCGTCCTGCAATTCCACGTAGCGGACCTTGCACGTCTCCCGGCTCTTCACCACATAGAGGTTGCGCTCGCGCTGCCGGTAGTTGCGCAGCGAATTGTAGTGCCGGTCAATCAATAGCATCGCGCCCGCCACCAGTCGCGGACGCATCGCCGCACCCGACTCCTTGTCCGCCTTGATCAATACAAATCGTTGCCAGTGCCCGCGCTGGCTCGCCATCTCCGGACGAATCCGCCGCAAAAAGCTCTTCTTGAAGCGCAAAAACTCCGCCACCTCGCCGAACGCAAACTCGCTTTGCATCAGCAGACCGCTCGCCACCACCGGAATGGCGTCAAACGCGGCATCCCGCACATGCGCCGCCGCCATCCCCCGGCGCGCCGCCGGCATCAGGTCCAGGGCCTCCAGCCGCAATACCTCCATCACCCGGTCCATCGCCTCAATACTCAGGCCCCGGCGGCCGTTCAGAAAGTTGGAAACATGAGCCTGCCGGAAACCGGCGCGCTTCGCCAACTCCGTTCCCGTCAGCTCGGCCGCCTCAATGCGCTCCCGCAAAAGATCCCGCAATCGATTCTGCAAATCCGAGATCATCATTGGCCGCCCCGTGTCACAACCTTGAAAATATAACTCTAAGAAAAATTGGAAACTTTGGTAATAACTATTAGCAATATTCCATTGACTTCAAAGTGCCCGGTGCTCAATCATCCACCCATCGACACAAATTCAATCTGCGGCAGGGAGTAAGAAATGGAGCACGATAGCAACAATGCAAGCCAAGCTTCGTTCGCTGAGTTCCGGCGAAAGGTTCGCAATTCCGAACTTCTTGGTTCCGATGTCACTCTATTACTCCAGGAGGTGCGCTTTTCCGGTCGTCTCAGCATCGTTGTTCAGAATGGCACGGTCCTTAAATCCGGTTACGAAGAAGGCTACTTTACCCGCAAAGACGAGCGCCGACTGACCTGACACTCGCCGTGGGAAATAAAACAGCTTGGTCACGGCGGTTCCACCGGGAATCCACCGGACAGATCCAGAAGAAACAGGCCATCGCAAACGAATCGAGCCCTGTCGCCGGCATCGGCGCGATTCCTGCTCGGATTCGAATCCCCGCACTTTTCGCCCCCGCCAGCGGCAGCTTTTTATTCCAGGGGGGACGAAACAGCAATGAAAGCAAATCTTGAATCCACGCAGACTCGCAGTATGGAACTGAAGTATTGCGAACACTGCGGAACCATTTGGCTTCGCCGTACCGGCAGCCAGAGAACCCAATGTGCACCATGCGCCAGGGCGGAAGCACCGGTTCCCGCGGGAGCTTCTGTTTCCTTTTTGCAGCTCTGGACACGCTTCCGGGCGGAGGTGCAGGCATGATGAATTCCGTGGCGAACTCCAGCTTGCATCTCGTGTCCGGCGGCCGCCGTAACCCGGACGAAGCCGCGGCCATGGCCGCCTACCGTCCCTATACCCGCGCCCTGCTGCGGCGCTATTTCCGCATGGCAGTCGATATCGGCCGCCTGCCCAGCATCCTCGGAGGACTCTGCTTCCGCGCCCGCGTCAGCTCCTACAAGCTCCATACTTTCGAAGATGCGGTGATCTTCGTCCACGACATTGAGCGCGCCTTCGAGCGCCTCGAACGCCATTCGATGGAGATCATCGCCGGCGTAACCCTGCTCGAATACAGCATCCCCGAGGCAGCACTCCGCCTCGGCATTACCGTGCAGCGCGCCGAGCGGCGCTACGCCACCGCTCTGGATTCCCTTTCCGTCACCCTGCTCCAGGTCGGCCTGCTCCGCCCCGTCTTTGCTTCCGGCGAGGAGTACGCAACCGACGCTCCCGGAGCCCCGGAATCGCTTCCTCCGAGGAAGCCGCCGCTCCCGGTACGGATCGAAGCCCAGGCGCCGCTTCATTGCCAGGCTTCCGGAGCCGGAATGTCGTAGCCGCGGAGGCGAACGGGAGATTCCACTCTGCACCCGGCGCGCTTCCACAATTTTTTGGGGCTCTTATTCATGTTCGTATATCTGTTATCATCGGCTCCGCGCCGCCTATACTTTAGGTGGCGCGGAGTTGTTTCAATTCAGCCCCGGAGAATTCCCGTGAGCGAGCTACCCGCCATTCCCATCCCTGCGCCGCCACCGCTGCGCCGCGATGAGGAAATCGCACTCGAAATGATGAAATTCGTCGCCACTACAACCGGCTTCGGCCGTACCGGAACCCCGGGCGCCGGCTTCCAGGGCGGTACCGTGTCGCACGCCGAAGACTACGCCAAACATCTCATCGACCTCTACGGACAGTGCCTCGACGCCATACGAGCCAGACGCTAGCAGCACGGGTCTCTGCCAACATTGTTCTCCGCGGGACCGAATCCGTGGATAGAATTGTGTCTGAGATTCGTTCGGGCTGTGCCACATGGCAACCGGTCCCGATCTGGAGCACTTCATGTTGAGCACGTCCATCTCCATTCGACTATGAATAAACCTGCCCCCATGACCGACGCCACCCTCTCCGTCCATGCCGGAGAGGATTGCCACGGCCGCAATGCCCCGCTGACGACTCCGATCCAGCAGACCGCCGTCTTTGCCCTTGAGAACACCGAGCAGTTGCGCCGCTACGCCGCTGGAGACGCCGGAGTCTTTCTCTACACCCGTTACGGCAATCCGACCGTGCGCGCCGCCGAGGAAAAGATCGCCGCGCTGGAACAGGGTGAAGACTGCATCCTGACGGCCAGCGGCCTGGCGGCCGAGCTCGCCGTGGCCCTGACCCTGTGCAAAAGCGGCGACGAAATCGTCTCCATGCTCGACGTCTACGGCGGCACCACCAAGCTGTTCTCCAAATTGCTGTCCCGCTGCGGAATCCGCACCCGCTTCGTCCCCTTTACCCAGCTGCCCAGCATCGAGAGCTACTGCACTCGCCAGACGCGGATGTTGTTCCTGGAGACTCCCACCAACCCAATCCTGCGCTGCGTTGACATTGCCGATCTCGCCGCCCGCGCCCACAAACGCAAAATTGCCGTGGTGGTCGACAACACCTTCGCAACTCCCATTCTGCAGAAACCGCTCGCCCTCGGCGCCGACATCGTCGTGCACTCGGCCACCAAGTACCTGGGCGGACACAGTGACCTCACGGCGGGAGCAATCGTTGCCTCGCGCCGCTGGTCCGAACCCATGCGCGAGACCATGATTCTTTCCGGCGGCTGCTCGGATCCCGGAGTCGCCTACCTGCTGCTGCGCGGGTTGAAGACCCTCGAAGTGAGGGTCGCACGCGCCTGCCGCAACGCCGCAATCATCGCAGACTACCTCGCCGGCCATGCCAGGGTGGCCCGTGTTTTCTATCCCGGCTTGCCGGATTCTCCCGCTCACCAACTGGCCGCCGCGCAGATGAGCGACAATGGGGCGGTCGTTTCTTTTGACATTCGCGGCGGAGGCCCGGCGGCCGAGCGCTTCATCAACGCGCTCAAGGTGTGGTATCTCGCCACCAGCCTGGGCGGAGTTGAATCCACTGTATCCTATCCCGTGCTTTCTTCGCATTCCAGCGCTCCCCGTCGCGAACTGAAACTTCTGGGAGTCTCACCTGCCACGATTCGTCTTTCCGTCGGGATCGAAGACGCGGCAGACCTCGTTGACGACCTGGAGCAAGCCCTTACTAACCATTCGCCAGTGAGTCAATAGTCCGGGCAATTCTGGTTGGAGAGTAGTATATAGTTTCCAACCCTGCGCAACCATTGCCGAATTGGTAACAATGACTCTTCCAACGATTGACCCTTTGGTGAATCGTTCGTAGATTTGAGAAAGCGCGTGCTGCGGTGGCTGCCAACTGTGATCCCACCGGAAACACTCCGCACAAATGAAATGAACTCTTGCTATCGTATCCTCCTTCCGCTGTTGCTGCTCGCTTGCTTGGCGCTCGCCTCCTGTGATCCCGACAAGAAGCCCGCATCCACACTGCCGGCGCCCGAGGCCACCGCGCCAGCTCTTTCCTCGCCAGCTCCCAAGTCCTCGCTGCCAGCGGCTCCGACGCAGAACCCCGCCGCGGCTCAGCCGGTCGAAAGCGTCGAACACCTGATCGCGCGCGCCGAAACCGAGTATGCCCGCGGTAAGGACAACTACGCCGCCGGGCACATGGAGGCGGCCAAGGACAACTTCGACGCAGCTTTCAATCTTCTGCTGCGCGGACCCGTCGGCGTGCAGAACGATGACCGGCTGCAGAGCGAGTTCGACCGGATCGTCGAGGCAACCCACGAGCTGGAGTTGCAGGCTCTCAAAGCCGGCGACGGATTCACCGAGCAACGCGCCGAGCCCGCGCCCATCGACGAAGCCAACAGCATCACCTTCCCTGTCGATCCCTCAATCAAGGCCAAGGCACAGGCCGAGCTGGCAAACACCCACAGCGACCTTCCGCTCATGCTCACCGATCCGGTCGTCAGCTACATCAATTACTTCTCCTCCCGCGGACATGGCACCATCGAGCGCGCCCTGGTCCGGCGTGGACGCTACAGCGAGATGATCTCGCGAATCTTCCGCGAGGAGGGCGTGCCGCAGGACCTGATGTTCCTGGCGCAGGCCGAATCCGGCTTCCAGCCACTGGCGCTTTCGCGCATGGGAGCGCGCGGAATGTGGCAGTTCATGCCCTGGGACGGCGTGCACGCCGGGCTGCAGCACAATTGGTGGGTGGACGAGCGGCAGGACCCGGAGAAGGCCACGCGTGCCGCCGCCCGGCTGCTCAAGGATCTCTACAACCAGTTCGGTGACTGGTACCTGGCCATGGCCGCCTACAACTCCGGACCCGGCACGGTACAGCGCGCGGTGCAACGCACCGGCTACGCCGACTTTTGGGAGCTTTACCGGCGCAACGTTCTGCCGGGTGAGACACGCAACTACGTCCCCATCATTCTCGCCATGACCATCATGGCGAAGAATCCATCCGCAGTATGGGCTGGATCACCTCACGCTGGACTCACCCGTCGCGTCCGACACGCTGCATATTCACTATCCCATCGATCTCCGCCTGGTGGCCGAGTGCACCGATTCCTCCACCTCGGTGTTGCAGGAGCTGAACCCAAGCCTGCTGCGCATGACCACTCCCAAGGATATGGATTTTGAACTGCACCTGCCCCAGGGAATGGCCGCGCGGTTCGAAACAGCGGTCGCGTCCATTCCCGAGGATATGCGGGTTTACTGGCGGTACCACCGCGTGGAGAGCGGAGAGACACTGGGCGAAATCGCACGCCGTTACCACACCACTGCCACCGCCATCGCCGAGGCCAACAACCTGGAAGGCAGCGAGCTGGCCAGCGAAAGCAAGCTGATTATTCCGGTTTCCCCGGCCAAGGCATCGGCCGCGGAGGCGGGAAGCCGCCAAGCCGTCCAGGGCTACAGCAAGCATCCCGGGCATTACACCGTGCGCAAGGGAGACACCGTCCTGTCGGTGGCCGCCGACTTCCGTGTCCCGGCCGAGAAGGTTCGGCAATGGAATCATCTGCGAGGCAACGCACTGCGCGCGGGACGGTCTCTGACCATCTTCAAGCCCTCCGCCGAGGCTGTCGTAGAGCGAACCTCTGCACCCAGTGGCCGCCGGCAAAGCCGGGTTGGGGCATCTAAATCCAGGCGGGTACGCGCCGCTCCCGCATCGGCGAAGAGTGCCGGCCGGAAAAGAGCTGGCGGCACGGCCGGCAAATCAGCGCCCTCTACAAAACAGCAGCGAGCGAAGCAGCCGGCCAAAACCAAGCCTTCCGCCGGCAGGAAGCACAAGCGGTAAAGCGAATGCGTAAGAAATAGCTGCGCGTTTGGCGAAGGAATGCCTCATTCCGTTGCATCGCAAACAAGCCTGAGTTATTGTGGTCGAGTGCAGGGGCGGGCACGTTGTGCAAGCATTGTGCATGCGTTAGACAATGAAGCGGCAGAAGTCGTGTTGTACCTGTGCTCAGCAATCCGCTGGCGCGGAGCGGCAATCGATACCAGGAGGACACATGACGTTCGACGAGACTCTTTACGGTCGCAGCGGTGATGATGGCGATGAATTCGGCGATAACGAACCATTCGACGACGTAATAGACGACGAAGAGGAAGAAGAGCTGGAAGACGAAGAGGAAGAAGCGGAAGAACAGGAATTGGGCCACGCTGAAGACGATGCAGTAGCTCCCTCCGCCAGCCGGGCTCAGCGCGACGAGCAGGCAAGCGGAGCGGCAGCCGGGCAGGCTCCTTCGGCGAAGAAACCTGCCAGGAAAGCAGCCCGGAAACCCGCTGCCAAGAAGGCAGTCAAGAAGGCAGTGGCGCAGGCGCCCGCGAAGAAAGCGCCCGCCAAGAAGGCTGCCGTGAAAAGCGTAGCCAAGAAGGCCGCGCCAGAGGCGCCCAAGAAAGCGGCGAAAAAGGAAGCGAAGCCCGCTAGAAAAGCAACCAAGAAGGCGGTGGAGAAGGCTCTGAAGGCGGTCAAGAAGGATCAGAAGCTCACCAAGAAGGCCGACAAGAAAAAGGATGCCGAGAAGACCGGAAAGAAAGCGAAAGGCAAAAAGGGCAAGAAGGGGAAGAAGTAGCCGGCCCGCAGTTTTCCTAAGACCGCAGAGCCACTCTGCGGTCTTAGCTTTTGTCCTCCGCTGCGCGGGACTTCGCAGAAAGCGAAAAGCCCCAGCGCCGGGTTGCGGGCGGGGGCTTGCTTGAGGAGAGTGCAGCGGGCTAGGCAGCCGCGGCCACTTTCTGATCATCCTTGGTCAACTGCTCGATGGCGCGGCGAAGCTGTTCGTCGGGCTGGCCTTTCGCAGGTTCGGCCTTCTCATTCTCATCGGGCAGGATGTCGGTATCCTCCGGTGCGATGAAGTCGTCGGCCTTGTCCGCCACCAGGACGTTGGGAGTAATGGCCACATCCTGAATCGCCTTGCCGCCCGGCGTGTAGTACTTGGCAACCGACAGGATCAGGGCGCCTCCGTCCTGCAGATCGATGGTCTTTTGAATGGAGCCGGCGCCAAATGTCTTATCGCCCAGAACGTCGCCACGCGCGTTCTCAAGAATCGCTCCGGCAACCACTTCCGCGGCTCCGGCGCTAGACCGGTTCACGATCACCACCACCGGCAAGCTGGAGATTGCCTTGGCCGGGTCGGCAGTAAAGTCCTGGCGCGGATATTTCTGTCCCGCTACGTAGGCGATCTGCCCGTGATTCAGGAATAGGTTCGCGGTCGAGACGCCCTCGCTGATCTCGCCATTGCCGGAGTTGCGCAAGTCGAGAATCAGCCGCTTTGCGCCGTTCTTCTGAAGTTCGCGAATCCGCGACGCAATCTCCTCGGAACGTCCCGCGGGAAAGCCTTCGGCGCGGATATACCCAATCTGGTTGTCCAGCATCTTGGAAGAAACCGGAGGGTATTTCATGGCTTCACGAATGATGGAAATCTTTTGTGGTTGTGCCTTGGTCGGCCGCACCACGCTGAGATTTACGGTCGAGCCAACCTGTCCGCCGAGCAATCCGTTCAGCTCGGCCACGGACATCTCGCGGGTGCTGTTTTCATCCAACGCTTCAATGATGTCTCCGGCGAGTAAACCGGCCTTGTCGCCAGGGCCTCCGGGTACGACCGAAATTACGTCGCCATAGCCGAACCGCTTCGAAACGGCCGCGCCAATCCCCGCGGCGGCCTGGCCGCGCTGCTTATAGACCTTGTACTCCTCGGGATTCAGATAGCTGGAGTTGGGGTCCAACGCCTCAAGCAACCCGTGCAGCGCTCCATTACTGACCTGCGGAATATTCGGATCTTCCACATAATCGGTCCGGATGCGCGACAGCACCTCGCTGTAAACGCCGAGCTGGCGATATGCGCCATCGTTGCCGCTTCCCGCTTTAACACCGACCGCACCCGCTACCGCGAAGGCAAGGATGAGGAACGAGGACAGGAGGAGAGTTGTCTTTATGCTTTTTGACATGGACCCTTCAGAAACCATCCAGAGCTTCCCTCATTATACGGCGGAAGTGACAGGACCGCCGGGGCCTGGCCGTGCTTTGTTTCATCGCACCCGAAATGCCGGGGGTAAAAACGAATTTTCCCCAACTGCGATCAGGGAGTTCGCCATCAACAGACCATTGCAAACTCGCGACGGGACCTCCTCGGGCGAAAATTTCGCGGCTCCAAACGCCCGGCGCAAACGATACATTCACGATATGATCGCGCAGAAGCGGCAATTCTGGTTCCCCCATGGCATCTGCGGCATCTTAAAGAAGTAGTGTGGCCATCGAAACCCGGGCTACGGCTCGACGGGGTGCAATCACGCGCGGCATTCCTAGGTGAGTGCGCGGCAACTCTGCGGAATTCCCGGAAGATCTTTCGTGGCATCCAGCGCGGTGCGCGGGGGCGGAAAGGGATATCAATCTACATGGCATCGAATGTGGAGCAACCTCAAACGACGAAGGCATCCGAGCTCGACCAACTGTGCATCAATACCATTCGCACCCTGTCCATCGACGCGGTTCAGAAGGCGAACAGCGGCCATCCGGGAGCCCCGATGGGACTGGCTCCGGTAGCCTATGTGCTCTGGGACCGTTTCCTGCGGTACAGTCCTGCCAACCCGCACTGGCCCAATCGCGATCGTGTGCTGCTCTCCGCCGGACACGCCTCCATGCTGCTCTACTCGATACTGCATCTGACCGGGTATGACCTTCCCCTCGCCGAGATCGAAAAGTTCCGCCAACTGGGCTCGAAATGTCCAGGGCACCCGGAATACGGCGTCACGCCCGGGGTGGAGACAACCACGGGACCGCTGGGACAGGGAATCGCAAACTCGGTGGGCATGGCGATTGCCGAGCGTTGGCTGGCATCTCACTTCAACCAGAATGGGGACAACATTGTCGATTATCGCGTGTACTCCATATGCTCCGACGGCGACATGATGGAAGGCATTTCGCACGAGGCTGCGGCACTGGCGGGCCATCTCAAGCTGTCAAACCTTATCTGGCTTTATGACTCAAACCACGTCAGCCTGGATGGACCAACCTCGCTCGCCTATAGCGACGACGTGGAGTCTCGCTTCAAGGGTTATCACTGGAACGTTTTGACCGTGGAAGACGCCAACGACTTGGACGCGGTGGAAGCGGCCATCCGCGAGGCGCAGACGGAGACCGCGCGGCCTACGTTGATCATCGTGCACAGCCACATCGGCTACGGCTCGCCCCACAAGCAGGACAAAAGTGCTGCCCACGGCGAACCGCTCGGCGTCGAGGAAGTGAAGGCTACCAAGCGCTTCTACGGATGGCCGGAAGACGCGCAGTTCCTGATTCCCACAGAGGCGGTTGCGCATCTGCGTCAGGCCGTGGAGCGCGGCAAGAAACTGGAAGCGGAGTGGAAGGCAAAATACGAGGTCTGGGCAACCAGAAATCCCGCGCTGCAAGAGCAGTGGGACGCAATTTTCTCCTCCAAACTGCCCGCAGGTTGGGACAAGGATGTCCCGGTCTTTCCCGCTGACGCCAAAGGCATTGCCACGCGCGAGTCCGGGAGCAAGGTAATGAATTCGATTGCGAAGAACCTGCCTTGGCTGATCGGCGGCGCGGCCGATCTGCAAAGCTCGAACAAGACCGGAATCGACGGCGAAACCAACTTCGAAAGCGACAGCTACGGCGCCCGTGTTCTGCGCTTCGGCGTGCGGGAAATGGGCATGGGCGGAATCCTCAACGGGATCGCGGCAACGGGACTACGCGCCTTTGGCGGTACCTTCCTGGTGTTCAGCGATTACATGCGCGGAGCGTTGCGGCTGGCGGCGATCATGGAACTGCCGGTAACCTACGTCTTTACCCACGATTCCATTGCGGTGGGCGAGGATGGCCCCACCCACGAACCAGTCGAGCATGTCATGTCGCTGCGCCTGATTCCACACATGCGGCTGATCCGTCCGGCCGACGCCAACGAGACTGCGGTGGCCTGGAAGCTGGCCATCGAGAGCACAAAACATCCGACGGCTTTGGCGCTGACGCGGCAGGCCGTGCCGACCTTCGATCGCTCCAAGTATGCCAGCGCCGAGGGCGTCCGCAAAGGCGCCTATGTCTTCAGTGACACCCAGGGTAGGCCCGACGTGATCCTGATCGGCACCGGAAGCGAGTTGCAACTGGCGTTGGCCGCCCAGGAGAAGCTGGCCATCGAGGGATTGAAAGCGCGGGTGGTGAGTATGCCATGCTGGGACCTGTTTGAAGAGCAGAGCGCAGAGTATAAGGAGAGCGTTTTGCCCGGCGCGGTGCGCGCGCGCGTGGCCGTCGAGGCCGGAACTCCGATTGGCTGGGAGCGCTACGTGGGGCTGGATGGCAAGGTCGTGGGGCAAAGCCAGTTCGGCGCCTCGGGACCGGCAAAGGAAGTTTTCAAGCACTTCGGATTTACGGCGGAAAACGTGGTGGAACACGCCCGTGAGTCCATTGCGATAGTGAAGGGCTTAGGAAGGACGAAATAGATGAGAGTTGCCATCGCGGCCGACCATGCCGGCTCGTTCCTGCTCGAACCCGTGTTGGAGGAAGTCCGGCGGTTGGGCCATGAAGTCCTGGATCTTGGGACACACGACGCCGTGACGCCGGATGACTATCCGGACCGCGCCGCCGACCTTGCGTCGGCCCTGACCCAGGGACGGGCCGAACGCGGCATCCTCATCTGTGGCAGTGGTGTGGGCGCGTCGGTAGCGGCAAACAAAGTGCGCGGCATTCGCGCCGCTGTTTGCCACGACACCTACTCCGCGCACCAGGGCGTGGAGCACGACCAGATGAACGTGCTCTGCCTGGGAGCGCGGGTAATTGGCGAAGCACTGGCGCTGGAGTTGTTGCGGGCTTTTCTGGCCGCCAGCTTCAGCGGCGAGCAACGGCATCAGCGGCGGGTACAAAAGATAGCCGCCATGGAATCCAAATTCTGACGAATCGAAGCAATGAAGCATTGAGGAGACATCGAATGCCCAGCAATCCGTTAGCACAGTTGAGCAAGTTGGGACAGAGCCCTTGGTACGACCAGATGACCCGTTCGCTGGTTTCCCAGGGAACCCTGAAGAGAATGATTGAGGAGGACGGGCTGCGCGGATTGACCTCGAATCCGACGATCTTCGAGAAGGCAATTTCCGGCAGCAAGGATTATGAAGATGCACTGCGGCAACTGGTGGGCAAGGGCGCAGAGCTTGCCGAGATTTACGATGCGCTGGTGGTGGGAGACATTGCCAGCGCCGCCGACGTATTCCGCCCCGTTTACGAGAGCACAAACGGACAAGACGGCTTCGTAAGCATCGAGGTATCTCCGCTGCTGGCGCTGGACACCGCCGGAACGGTGAAAGAAGCCAGGCGCCTGCACGCCAAGCTGGCCCGGCCAAACGTGATGATCAAGGTTCCGGCGACGCCCGAGGGGCTGCCTGCGTTTCAACAGTTAATCGCGGAGGGCATTTGCGTTAACGTGACCTTGATCTTCTCGGTGGAGGTTTACGCTCGGGTGGTCGAGTCGTACCTGAAGGGTCTGGAAACGCGCCTGGCCGCCGGCGGCGCCCTCGATCGCATCGCTTCGGTCGCAAGCTTCTTCGTCAGCCGCATTGACTCGGCGGTGGACAAGAAGCTGGAAGAGATCGCCCGGGCCGGCAAGCCGGAAGCGGTCGAACTGGCGGGTAAGGCCGCAATCGCCAATGCCAAGCTGGCGTATGAAACGTTCCAGCAACTGTTCAGCGGAGCGCGCTGGCAGAAGTTGGCGGCTGCCGGTGCGCAGCTGCAGCGGCCGCTCTGGGCCTCCACCGGCACCAAGAATCCCAAGTACTCCGATGTGCTCTACATCGACACCCTGATTGGGCCGCACACCGTAAACACCATGCCTCCGGTCACCTATGACGCATTCCGCGATCACGGCAAAGCGTTAGTGACCATCACCAGCGATCTGCCGGGAGCGTATGAAGTATTCGCCAAGCTCAAAGAGGTGGGAGTCGATCTAACGGCCGTAACCGATGCGTTGACGGTGGCGGGCGTCAAGAGTTTCTCCGAGTCTTACAACAACCTGATCGCGGTCATCGAACGGCGTCGCCACGAGGTCGCGCACGTCTGAGCGACGGCGCATGGGGTTCGAGGTGCCCAGGCGCAATTTCAAAACGACGCGACCGGCAGCGAGGAACCAGAAATCGTCAACGCCCGTATGAGGCCGACTGCCGCTGCTACGCGCTGCAACAGATGCGGCACTCGCCGTGCCGGCGCTCTGTACCCGGTGCAGGCATTTACGCTTGCGCCAGATTGCACCAGAGTCGGATGTCTTGAGAGAACGGTTTGACACTGCATCGCAGGCCCAATAGAATCGGTGTTGCTGGTCGCATCCTGACCGCATCATGTCTGCCTGCCCGCACTAGCGGGCCCTCCCCGCAGACTGCCCGTGGCGGCGTAGCTCAGCCGGTTAGAGCGACGGTCTCATAATCCGTAGGTCCGTGGTTCGAGTCCACGCGCCGCCACCAAATTCAACTTATTGTAAATAGGGAGCTTACAGATTTATGACAGCTGGGCGACCGTCGTTTTGGTTGCCACTTCGTTGTCACTTCCGAAGGTTTTGGGGTCATTTGCTTCGGCCGTTGCCGTTTCATTCCCGATCACAAGGCTTTCCAGCTTCGCCACTGCGGCGCGGGCGTCATCTGACGCGCCCTTGAGGTAATACGTGTTGGTGGTGGAGACATCGGCGTGGCGAGGCATAGGCTGGAACCCGGAAGCTGAGGTCCGCGAGTCGAGGCTAGCGCGCCAGGTGACCGAGTATCCAGCTACTGAACCTGAACTGTAACTTTCGCCGTCGAGCGTCCATATTGGTTGGTTGCATTCAGGGTGTAGGTAGTAGTGGCCGTCGGGGTCAAGGTCACGCTGCCCCCGCGCACTCCGCCAAGCTTGTCGATGAAGTCATAAGAATCGTTGTTTGTCTCCCAGGTCAGCGTCACCTGGGACCCGGCAGAGACCTCGGAAGGCGAGGCGTTGAAGCTCACAATTGTCGGAGCGTTTCCCGCGGGAGCCGTGTTGGCGTCATAGCCCGGATATGCCGGAGTCATCTTTACGACTTCGAAGTTGGACGACTGGATGCTGTCCAGATTCTCCAGATCGTCATCATCCCAGCGTGGGTCCGGCACTCCCTGGAAATAAAAATATCCGCCGTTATCGGCGAGAATCATGCCGTACTTCTTCATCGCGGTCAGGATCGCCTGGTTGGCTGCGGAATAGGTGGAGATATCGAATCCAGCCTTGAGCCGGATGCGCATTCCCATGACGTTGTTCACTCCCCAGATATCGCCCGCGGCATGACTGGCAGGATAGACGAAGTATCCTCCGTTGGCGTCGTCCTTGGTGTGATACATGGTAAAGCGGATGGCATGGTCAACCTTGCCGGCGGCAACCTCTTCATAGCGCAGCAGCCCGGCAAAGATGGGTAGCCCGGCGGCATCCGCCGAGGTCCAGCCCCAGGGTCGCTGCTCATAGTTCTTCAGGTCCCAGATCGTCTCCGAGGAAGCGTTCCAGGCGCCATTGCAGCGGTGCGTGTTAAAGGTCTCATACAACATGCAGCTCTTCCGGTCCAGCACCAGGACGTGCGAATCGCCGACGTAGGTATCCGGCCAGCCATCGCAATCGGCTGGCGCGCCCTCAATGGGAGCGGTGATGGGGAACGGAGCCAGCGCGACATCGCTCTCATCGGCGTAATCAAGCACGGAGATCGAAACCAATGGAGTTGAACTGGAATCGACAACCATGTAAGGGATACCGTAATTGCCGCCGGCGGTGGAGGAAAAGTCGTGATGAAGATGCAATCCGGCAAAGCCCGCAGCGGAAGTGATGGTGGTGTTTTCCGGATCCAGTGGAGCTGAGGAAATGTCCGTGTTCCATACATTGGTTGCCGGGAACGGAAGAAAGCCGTTGAGATTCGCATTCACTCCCGTACTCATACCGCTGCATGCGGCCACCGTGGCCGCCGCATTCACCGTAAGGCTCAGACCGGCTTCCGCGGACTGCGCTTCGGGCTTGCTCGAGTCGCTCACCTTCACCGTCACCGGCGTCGTCCCCACCGCACTCTGCGCCGGGGTGCCGGTGATGGCGCCGGTCGCGCTGTTGATCGCAAGCGTGCTGGGCAGGTTGCTGGCCGAGTACGTGTAGGGGGTTATGCCACCGGAGGCGTTGATCGAGGCGCTGTAGGCGACGCCCACGGTTCCGTTGGGTACAGTAGTAGTCGTGATTTTCAAGTCTTCCGGCTTCACGGTAATGGTCAAACTGGCCGTCGCTGACTGTGCTGTAGGCTTCGTCGAGTCGCTCACCTTCACGGTCACCGGCCATTGCCCTACGTCCGTTTGCGTCGGCGTACCGATGATGGCGCCGGTCGCACTGTTGATCACAAAACTACCTGGCAGGCTGCTCGCCGAGTACGTGTATGGAGTGATGCCACCGGAGGCGGTGATCGAGGCGCTATAGGCAATGCCCACGGTTCCATTGGGAATAGACGTAGTCGTGATCTTCATCGTGGCCGCCACCGGGGTTGCAGGGGACGAGCTCGAACCGCACCCGCCGGCGACAGCAACCGCGCCAAGGATGAGAGATAAGAGTAGAGATTTCAGGCGGGTAGCGCCGGCTTTGTTTTTCATTGGATACCTTGGTCGCGCACATCAAGGCCGGCAACCTCGACGAACCGCTGCCAAGCCACTGACTCTGCGACGCTCTACGATGCCCGGAGTGTAACGGTAGGCCAGCGCGGGGCGCAAGCCGGCGGCGACGCCTCCACGTTACGTTGGGAGAGGTACCGGCAGGCCGTCAGCGGGGCCGCCCTCTCTTCGGGCAACATGGAATGTCCGGCGAAGAACCATGCGCCGTCGTGCGGAAAAGTTGTTAATCTGTGGGCGGACCATTGAGTTTGCGGCTGTTTTTCCATGAAACTTTCCAAACGCGCCTTTACCATCGACGATGAGCCATTCCTTCGCCATCTCTATGCCAGCACGCGGGCGGAGGAAGTCGCCTTATGGAATTGGCCCGCGCCGCAGGCCGAGCTTTTCCTGCGCATGCAGTACGATGCGCAAAGCCGCTCCTACGCATATTGTTATCCAGGGGCTGAACACAGTCTGTTGCTCGCAGGCGACCGCCCTGCCGGCAGGATCATGGTGGAGCGCGCCGCCGCGGTCTTTCACCTCGTGGACATCAGTCTGCTCCCCGAATATCGCGGGGAAGGCAGCGGGACGCTCTTGCTTCGGGAGCTGATCGAAGAGTGCAAGGCCTCGGGGGGCATGATCTCCCTGCATGTGTTGAGCAGCAATCCCGCGCGCCGGTTGTATCTCCGCCTGGGATTCCGGCAGGTGGGCGGCGACGCGTTATACGATGAGATGGTGTGGAATTCACGGGAAGCCGAGGCACATGAGTGCAATGAGCATCGATCAATACAACCCGGAAGTATTTGAACCTCACGTGGGAAGTATATTTCGGGTGGAAGCTGCGGGTGATGCGGTTCCTTTGCAATTGGCGGAGGTGCAGCGCGGCCTTTCAACCCCTAGAATGCTGCAGTTCTCGCTATTCTTCAAAGGGCCGCTGCAGCCGTTTCTGCAGCAGCAGACAGTTCATCTCAACCATGACGTACTTGGCGAAATGGACTTGTTCATTGTGCCTGTCGGCAAAGAGGAGTCCCAGTTCGTTTACCAGGTGGTCTTCAGCAGGTTGACCGGCAACCCGCCTGCTCCAAAACCATGAGCACGCCTGGCTTTGCTTCGCCATCGGTTTGCTTCCGGCCGGTCTCTGTCCGGGACCGCGACTTGCTCCTGCGTATCTACGCCAGCACGCGCGAGCGGGAGTTGGCTCTAGTTCCCTGGGATGCCGGGCAAAAGGCTCTCTTTCTGCAGCACCAGTTTGCAGCCCAGGACCGGCACTACAAGGCCTACTTCCCTGATGCCGAGTACAGCATCGTGGTCCACAACGGAAACGATGCTGGCCGCATTTTCGTTACGCGCGACGAAGCCCAAATCCACGTTCTGGAGTTCACCATCCTGCCGGAGCATCGCGGCGCTGGAGTTGGAACGGAAGTTGTGCGGCGGTTGCAAGCAGAGGCCCGCGGCAAGGCGCTGCCTCTCACCACCTATCTTGATCAGTTCAGCGATTCGCAAGCCTGGCTGGAAAAAAGGGGCTTCACCCGCATGGCTGACGAGGGCATCCACTACAAAATGCAGTGGACCCCGGCCTGAGCGACGCCGAAGTTATACAGCTAGACGTGATTGATGATCGCCGTGTAGCTCGTGGGACGCACCTTGCTTCCCGGCACGATAAACAGTGGAAAGGTTCCCAACTGCGGCAAGCTCAGTTGATACGTACCCTGCGGCAGCCAGACCCCGGAGATCTGACGGAAGCGCAATGCAAAGCCGGAGACAACCGTACTCTTGACGGCTACTCCAGCGCCGGATTTTGGCTGCGGGAGTTCGACGTTTGTCAGGGTCATGGTCAAGCTGCCCAGACTGGCATCCGTGACCTGGAACTTCGACCCAATCAGTGGCTCAAACAGCTCCGGAGTGAACTGATAAGGCGTGGTGTCAACCCACGAAGATGCATTCTTCGCCCACGAGGGCAGATTCGCGGTCACCTCTGCGTGCAGCGGAGCCGTAGCCACCAGTCCAATCCAAGCTGCAGCGCCTGCAAGAAACGAACGACGAGAACTTGCCATTTTTCCCCCCGGGGTGCCATGCAACGAATCGTTTCGGTGTTCTAATGCGTGTGCAGCGTGCCGAGTACAATATCATGTCAGAATTTATGAACAAAGTGGAAAAGTGAACATAATTGTTCTTGCCTTTGGGGTTCCCCCACGATTAAAGTTCTTGCAATTTATGTGGGGGCGCCAAGCGCACCCCGCATTTCTGGGGAAGTACTGCGTCGCTGGAGCGGTATTCTATCGCAAGTGAGGTTCTCCGATGTCAACCCAATATATAGGCGAAATCCGCATCTTCGCAGGTAACTTCGCACCCGTTGACTGGGCATTCTGCAATGGAGCGCTACTTCCAATTTCGGACTACGAAGCCTTGTACAACTTGATCGGCACCACCTACGGCGGCGACGGCCAATCGACCTTCGCGCTTCCCAACCTGCAGAGCCGCATCCCCATTCACCAGGGAGCGGACGGCAGTGGAAATACATACGTCATCGGTCAGAGCGGCGGGGTAGAGTCAGTAACGCTTGCAACCAGCCAACTCCCGGCTCACACTCATGCTCTCCTGGCGAATAGCGGAACCGGAACCCAGTCGTCGCCCAGCGGAAGAACCTATGCCGCTTCTTCCCTGGAGATGTTTTCGCCTGTCGCGCCCAGTACGGCGTTGAGCAGCCAGGCGCTTGGATCCGCTGGCGGGGGACAGCCGCACGAAAACAGGATTCCTTTTCTGGCGATCAACTTTATCATCGCGCTGTTCGGCGTCTTCCCGAGCCCGAGCTAACCGGAGGCACTCATGGCTACCCCGTATCTTGGCGAAATCAAAATCGCATCCTTCGGCTTTGCGCCCAGGGGTTGGGCGCTCTGCAACGGCCAAACGCTGGCGATTAACCAGAACCAGGCTCTGTTCTCAATTCTGGGAACAACCTATGGCGGCAACGGCACCGTGACCTTCCAGCTTCCCAACCTCCAGGGACGCGTTCCAATCGATTTTGGCAACGGCTTTGGTGGCAGCTACGTGCTTGGCCAAACCGCCGGCGAGGCGGTCCACACCCTGACGATTTCCGAGACACCCACCCATACCCATGCACCCGAAGGCTCTTCGAACAAGGGCAGCGCGGGAATTGCCGGCAATCTGCCCGCGGCCAACAGTGCCAACCCCTACAGTCCCAGTGGGAGCACTCCGATGAGTACTGCGTCGATCACATCCGTGGGCGGCAGCCAGCCGCACGAAAACAGGCCGCCTTTCCTGGTGCTGAACTTCATCATCGCCCTGTCAGGCATCTTTCCGACACAAAGCTGAGGAGATCAAATGGCAAATCCGTTTGTTGCTGAAATCAGGATTTTTGCCGGCAACTTCGCTATCTACGGATGGGCCTTCTGCGATGGCCAGATATTGCCGATCAGTCAGAATACCGCCCTGTTTTCGCTCATCGGGACGTATTACGGCGGAAACGGCATGTCGAATTTTGCCCTCCCGAACCTCCAGGGCGCCGCGCCGCTGGGACCCGGTCAGGGACCCGGCCTTTCCCCTTATGAGATTGGTGAGGCCGGCGGCGTGACGAGCGTGACTTTGCAGGCAAGCCAAATGCCCACTCATTCCCACACCCTGGAGGGAAGCAGCGGAAGTGCCACCTCCAGCACACCGGCAGGTCATTCGTTGGCGGGCGGAGGCGGCTTCGGGCGTCCTAACCTTTACACGCCATCCTCCGGCGCAAACGTCGCCATGAATCCAGCCTCCGTCAGTCCGGTAGGCGGAGGCCTTCCGCACAACAACATGAGCCCGTATCTCAGCCTCAACTTCATCATTGCCCTGCAGGGTGTCTTCCCTCCGCGGAGCTGATCGGCCTGCCGATTTCTATGGAGCGCGGCGGGTTCGTGCCTTCAAGTCCACCGCGCTCAACGCCATCTCCCGGCGCGTTCCGAGTCCTATCCGGAGAACCTCTGGTCGCTGAAAACCACTGACGCAATGCAATCTGCGCGGGTGGAGAGGCGCACGGACGCGGCCGTTGCTCGCGCTCGAATAAGAATTCGGAAAAGGTATGAGGCAATTTCTCGGCCACACTCCCGCAGGGGGACAACGATCCCTGCGCCGGACGAACCAGCGAGCTGTGGATGCAGGAAGAGACCAAGTGCAAATCAAATCTTGACCCGCGCACTTGTTTGTGGCCCAGGTCGCCCGGGGCCACAAACCGTGGCGCTGCCGGCTAGGTCCCCGGAGTCACCGTAAAGGCATGCCCAACCTGAGGCGCTGCGAAGTAGTCGCTGTTGCCAGCCTGGTTAGCGAAGATGCCGCAAGTTCCTGCCGCCAACATGGTCGCCTGACTGCCGGAGACTGTGCACACGGACGCATTCGCGGAAGTATAGGTCACCGGCAGTCCGGAGCTCGCCGTCGCGGTTAACGTAACGATTGTTCCAACCGTCTGCGTGCCCGGATTCGGGAACGTAATGGTCTGAGCGCCCTGCAAAACCGCGAAGGCATGTCCAACCGCCGGAGCTGCCGCGTAGTTGCTATTGCCAGGCTGGCTGGCCACGATGCCGCAGGTGCCGGGACTCACAAAGGTCACCGTATTTCCCGAAACCGTGCAGACCGGCGTAGTGGTGGAAGCGTAGCTGACCGCCAATCCGGAGCTCGCCGTGGCAGTTAACGTGAGTGGCGTACCGTAGTGCTGCGTGCCCGGGTTCGCAAACGTAATGGTTTGCGGCGGAAGAGTGACCAGGAAAATATGCCCGGCCACCGGAGCCACGGCGTAGTAGCTGTTGCCGGCCTGCGTCGCCACCATGCTGCAGTATCCTGGGGCAATCAAGGTCACCGTGGTGCCCAACACCGTGCAGACCAACGGGGTCGTGGATGCAAGGGTGACTGTCAGTCCAGAGCTCGCCGTCGCGTTCACCGTGAACGCCGCCTCTCCATACGTCTGCGTGCCCGGATTCACAAACGTAATCGTCTGCGGCGCAAGTGTGACCAGGAACATGTGCCCGGCGACGGCTTCCCAGATATCGTTATTACCAGGCTGCGTCGCCGAGATGCCGCAGTATCCGGTGGCGTTCATGGTTGCGGAGTTGCCCGAAACCGTGCACACCGACGGAGTCGTGGAAGCATAGATCACTGGCAGTCCGGAGCTCACCGTCGCGTTCAACGTAATGGTTGCGCCAATCACCTGAGTTGGAATCACCGGGAAGCTGATGGTCTGGCCTTGATGACTGTATTGAAAGCTCTGTGAGACCGCAGGGGCAGGTAGGTAACTGCTGTCGCCCGCCTGCGTCGCCTGGATGGTGCAGATGTTCCCAGGGGTAAGCAACGCCGCGCTGGTTCCCGTAACCGAGCAAACCGTAGGGGTTGTGGAAGTAAAGCTGACCGTCAGTCCGGAGCTCGCCGTGGCCGACAAGGTCAAGGTTACCGTAGGATACGATTGGTCCGGGATCGGTGGAAACGTGATCGTCTGTTGCGCGATCACCGTGATGTCGGCAGTCACCGTGGCTTGGTCCACGACGGCGTCGGCCTCTCCTGTTCCCGGCGCGCTGCCTGCGGAAAAAGTTGCGGTAGCGGTTGCGGCGGCCGTGAGCGCCTCGGGTTGCGGCTCTAGGATTGTGCCCAGAATCGCATCATCAAACGTGATGGGCAATAAATTCAGCACGTCCAGATTGCCGGCTAAAGCGGTGCCGTTGCCAAAGTCGTCCTTGCTCATGTCGGCGGTCAGCGTGGAGTCCTGGTCGATTAGTATCTGGCTCGGACTGGGGGTGAGAGTCAGTGCGATGTACGGGTCGAAGGTTACCGTACCGTTGATCGTGCCGGCTGGAAGGTTGGTGCCCCACCAGTTGTCCGTGGCTGTCACCGAACCCGCCGCGTTGTAGATGTTGTTTCCCGAAGAAGCTGTGTTGCCGGCCAGGCGGCTGAAGCCAATGGTCAGATCGTTGCCGGTATTGCTCGTGTCCACCTCGATTGCACCGCCGTTGCCGGTGGCGCTATTCCCGGTGAAGGTGGACTTGGTGATGGTCGTGGTTTCGTCGAGGCTGTTGTACCACAAGCCTCCGCCATCGGCGCCCGCCGTGTTGTTGGAGATCACCGTTAGCGCATTGATGTTGATTCCGCCGGCAGCGTAGATGCCGCCGCCGTCACCGGCTGCCTGGTTTCCGCTGATGCTGCCTTGGATCTCCACGTCCGCACCGGCGGGGTCGAAGGTGAAGATGCCTCCGCCCTGGCCCGCAGGCGAGTTGGTCTGCATTGCCTGGTTACCGAGAACCTGCGTATTCGTAATCGTCATGGGAGTACTGGCGCCCAGGAAGATGCCGCCACCGATACCGGATCCCCCGGTCGAAGCATCGTTCGCCGCATTGCCTTGGATCGTGCTGCCAGTGATGGTCAACGCGCCCGCCCCGCCAAGAGCGTTATCGGCTGAAATGCCGCCGCCGTCGCCGTCGGTCGTCGTGTTGTTTTGGATGGTGCAGTTGGTGATTTCCAGGGTTCCGGTACCGAAAGCTTCCCACTGTATGGCGCCGCCAAAGCCGGGGAAAACAGTGCCGTCCGTGTACGGTTGCCTGTTGTAGCCGTTCTGAAGGACAAGGTTGGTCAACTGAGTATCGAAGGCCGCGTCGAGGTTGGGGTCAATGCCGAAGATTTTGTCGATGCCGTTGGACGCGGTCGTGCCCGCCTGGATAATCGTTGCCGGATTGCCGCTGCCATCCACGTCGCCGACGATGGTCACAGCGTCGGTTATATCCAGTGCTCCCACAGAAGAATCATAAACTCCCGTCACCGGCGGGATGGTCAGGGTGTAGGTCCCCGCGATGACCATGATGGTGTCGCTGCCACCCACTGCGTTTGCCTTGGTAACAGCTTCGCGCACACTGCACATCGACGAGGTGTCGGTGCTGCTGACGTTCGCGCAGGTGTTGCCGTTGACGTTCAGCGGAAGATCGAGGGTCGTGTTCACGTAAAAAGTCGGGTCGGGCACTGGCATCATTACGCTGGGCGAAATTTGTCCCGAGTGCACCATCACCAACCCAGGACGCGCGTCAATATTGACATGCATCGCCAGCATTGCGACCGGCGGCTGGCTGGAGTTCAGGGACATCACAAGGTGCGAGCTAGCGGGCAATCCGTCTACCAGTTGATGCGGATCGCGCACGCTGGCATGGGAAAGCTGATGCAGCAGCCCGCTTCCGGGATCAGCCACGACGATGTCGTCCAGACCTTTGCCGGAGATTCTGGTGCGAATCATGAGCGTGTGCCTGGACCCCGCGGTCAAGCCAGGCAAAATCTCTGCGACCGTCCATCCTTCGTTGGGGTTCTCCGCAAGAATGCGCGGGTGGCCTCGCAGCGAGGCCTTATGCAACTTCGTCAACTCCGCCGCGCTCCATGGCCGGGTGTCGAGTCCTGCGTGCGTCACGATGCTCACCGACCCATTGCTATCCAGGACCGCCAACTGCTGGCGCGGGTCCCGATCATTGATGAAGGTGCCCACATCCACCGCAACGGCGTTGAAGCTCTCGGAAACCGCTTCCAGATGGGCCGCGCCGGTACCTGCGCTTACCGCGCGCACGTCAGCTCCGTGCAGTATAAAGACCTGGCCGCCTGCGATCAGAGCCGCATCCGGATAAGCGTCATTGTCCAGATTGCCGAAGGCTATCGCAGTGAGAGGGGCCGGGAGCGGCAGGCTGAACAGCGGACGAATTCCCGCCGGCCTGGCGGTGAAGACCACCAGTGCCGGTGGTGCTCCGTTTACTCCGGTAACGCCTGCCAGCAGAGTCCAGCCAGCCGAACCGCGATCCATGCGTCGCGCCGCCAGGGCCGTCGCCATGCCGGGCAACTTTACTTGCAAGGTTCTCGAAAACTTGCCTTTTCCGTCTCCAAACAGCACATAAACGATCGCGGATGTCCGCGAGCCGATAATGATGTCCTTGTGCCCGTCGCCGTCAAGGTCTGCTACCACAAGCAAGTCCGGCGCCACACCAACATCAAGTACTTCAACCTGTGGCAGAACCGGATCAGGGAATTGTCCGCGACCGGCTGCAAGGAAACTCTTGTGACTCCTGGGAGCGCGCGCGTCCGGATTGCCGCGATGGATGGCGACAGCACCGCCGTTGGCCGTCGCATAACCAATCACCAGGTCAGCAACACCGTCTTCGTCCAGATCCCCTGGGCCAGCGAGAGAGCTTCGGCGTGGCCGGCGCTCAGTGCGGCCGCGCCGCTCCCTCCTGCATAACGCAAATTCAAATTGCGGGGTGCATTCAGCCAGATCCTCTGCCCAGAGCTGGAAGCCGTCGCAGGTTGCCCCACAGGGGCCGCCGTTGAAACGCCAAGGAGGAGTAGCAAGAGTGAAAGGATCGTCCGAAGAACTGCACTCTGAAACTGGTACCTGCTCTGACTGCTCGGCTGCATGTCATGGCCTCCGTCTTGCACCCACTCAACGGCGAGAAGCTGTTCAGAAACTGTCTCATGTGGAAATTCAGACACCCAAAAAACTGTGCAGAGATGGTACTCACCGGAGCGGATGTGGTCAATAGAGAAACACATCCCCGGAGTTCAGCGGCCCAAAGAATAGTGAAGAATCCGCGTCCTCCGCGGAAATCATGCGCCCGGGAAGTTCCCCGCCTTGGCAAAGTCGATCCGGTTCGATGGCCAAGCGCTCCGACTGGCTCTTGGACCCGGCTCCGGCAAGCTCTCATCCGCTCTCAGCTTGCCGTCGCGCAGGCACGGTCGCTACTGCAACCGCCAAACAGAAATCACATCCAAAGGAAAGCAGTAGGAATCACCCATTGACTCACGAATCCCGTGCGACTAATTACCGTAGACGTAGCGGCCGCCGTTCACATCAATCGTGATTCCGGTAACGTACTTGCTTTCCTCGCTGACCAGGAACATGACCACACCCGCGATATCGTCAGGCGTGCCGACTCTGCCCATGGGAATGTCCTTGGTGAAATCGTCCAGGCTTCGCGGAGCGCCCGGATGGCGGCCCATGGGAGTATCCACAATTCCCGGGCAGATGGTATTGACGCGGATGTTGTCTTTCACCCATCTTCTTGCGGCATACTTGCTTAAGCTGATGATTCCACCTTTAGCAGCCGTGTAGTGTGGGCCACCGTGACTGCTCCCGCTTTTTGCCGACGAGGATGAGAGCTGCACGATTCTTCCTCCGCCGCTGGCCTTCATAAAGGGGTAAATCTCTCTCAAACAGTAGAAGTAACCTGTCAAGTCAACCCGCAATACTTCCTGCCATTCGGCGTCAGAGCAAGTTTCAATCGGGCTAAATCTATTCAAACCAGCGCCGTTTACCAGGATCGTGACTTTACCCATTTTGTCATAGGCGTATTTCATACCTTGCTTGACAGAGGCTGAATCGCCCACGTCCATGTGCACCGGAAATGCATCACCACCCTGTTTGGTGATCTCCCGGATAGTCTCCTCGTTGGACTTATCGTTAATATCGACACAGGCAACGGATGCTCCATTCAGAGCAAGTTCCAAGGCAATACCGCGATCAATCCCCGAAGCCGCACCCGTTACAATCGCTACATCGCCGGCTAGTCTTTGGCTCTTCAAAGTCATTCTTGAAATCCCTCCTTCGCTCACGGACGGTAAGCACTTCAAAAGTTCTTGCGTGGCCGTAAGGACGCGACTGAATTCGCGCCGTCATCCATGGATGGCGCCCGGCCCTGCTTCTCGCAAAGCCGGCATCGCGCACCGGGACACGGCCCTGGCAGTGCTGCCAATTCGAGCGGAAATCGGCAGCGCCTTAGTGCTTCCACTTGATGTTGCAGCCTACGCTCGGCTTCTGCTCCGGGGAAATGGCGCTGCCAGCCAGCACCGCGTCGAGCGCCGTGCGCAGGTCCGCACCCGTTACCGGACGCGAGTTGCCAGGCCGGCTGTCATCAAACTGTCCCCGGTAAACCAGGCGGTGGTTCTGGTCAAAGAGAAATAAATCCGGAGTGCAAGCAGCCTGGTAGGCCTTGGCCACTTCCTGGCTTTCGTCGTAGAGATACGGAAACGTGTAGCCTGCCTGCCGGCTCTCTTCCGCCATCTTGTCCGGCCCGTCCTGCGGGTAATGCTCGACATCGTTCGAGCTGATGGCGACCACACCGACGCCCCGCGCCTGATACTGCCTGGCAAGCGATACGAATTCCTTTTGAATGTGCTTCACATACGGGCAGTGGTTGCACACGAACACAACCAGAAGTGCGCGTACATCCTTGAAATCATTCAAAGAAACCAATTTGCCGGTGGAGTCGGGCAGGGTAAAGACGGGCGCGCTGGTACCCAGGGGAAGCATGGTCGAGGCGGTTTCAGACATAAAATATCCTCTTTCGAACTGCAATCTCCTTGTGCAGGATTGATATGCCCGAATTGTACCGCCCGTAGCCGGGTTTGCAAGACCGAAAGCCGCATTCGTGCTGGAAACGCGGTGCAATTGCGCACCATACTGGAATTCGGCACGTCGTCAGGAGCATTCATCGTCGGTGACTTCGGCGCCTTTGCCGTCTGCCGGGTTCCCGGCAAACCGCTCCGCGTGACTCGGAACCTCAAGCTCGAACCGGAGGCACAGACGCCCCGCCGGACTTTCCAGCCAAGCCTTTACCTCGCCGGAATAGCGGTCGGGAGCGATAAGCGGCAACTGACGCGCGTTCTGCAAGTGAGATTCAAGGACATCGCGGAGCTCCCCAGTCCGGAAATCGCGCGGAGGTGACTCGCATTAGGTCGGGCCAATCGCAAAACGGAAACGGCCCCACGCTTGCGGCGTGAGGCCTTTATTTAATCCGGCAACGACCTACTCTCCCACACACTTTCGCGTGCAGTACAATCGGCCCTGCAAGGCTTAACTTCCGTGTTCGGGATGGGAACGGGTGTTTCCCTTGCGGTATGATCACCGGAAACTTTGAAAGATCGTGAGATCGATGTCTCACAACCAAATAGCATTGGGTAACTCAAGGTAGAAGCAACTTCGCTTCATGCGCAGAGTAAATTTTATGGTCAAGCCGAACGGGCGATTAGTACTGGTAAGCTATACGCCTCACGGCGCCTGCACATCCAGCCTATCAAACAGGTGGTCTTCCTGTGCCCTTCTTTATCCTTTTGGATTGGGAGATCTAATCTTGAGGAGTGCTTCCCGCTTATATGCATTCAGCGGTTATCACAACCGAACTTCGCTACCCAGCCATGCCGTTGGCACGACAGCTGGAACACAAGAGGTTCGTCCATCCCGGTCCTCTCGTACTAAGGACAGGCCCTCTCAAATCTCCTACGCCCACACCAGATAGGGACCGAACTGTCTCGCGACGTTCTGAACCCAGTTCACGTACCGCTTTAATAGGCGAACAGCCTAACCCTTGGAACCTTCTACAGCTCCAGGATGCGATGAACCGACATCGAGGTGCCAAACCGGAGCGTCGATATGAACTCTTGGCTCCGATCAGCCTGTTATCCCCGGCGTACCTTTTATCCGTTGAGCGATGGCCCTTCCATACAGAACCACCGGATCACTATGACCTGCTTTCGCAACTGCTCGACTTGTAGGTCTCGCAGTAAACCACGCTTATGCCATTGCACTCGACGGCTGATTTCCAAACAGCCTGAGCGTAGCTTCGTGCGCCTCCGTTACAATTTAGGAGGCGACCGCCCCAGTCAAACTACCCGCCTCACTATGTCCCTCTCCCGGGTAACGGGAGTAGGTTAGAATCACAGAATCCACAGGGTGGTATCTCACCGTTGGCTCCCCCAAGCCCAAAAGCCTGAGTTCAAAGCCTCCCACCTATCCTGCGCAGCAAAGTCCATAATTCATAGTGAAGGTATAGTAAAGGTGCACGGGGTCTTTCCGTCTAGATGCGGGAAACCGGCATCTTCACCGGTACTACAAGTTCGCCAAGTCACTCGTTAAGACAGTCGCACGATCGTTACGCCATTCGTGCAGGTCGGAACTTACCCGACAAGGAATTTCGCTACCTTAGGACCGTTATAGTTACGGCCGCCGTTCACCGGGGCTTCAGTTCAAAGCTTCACCTTGCGGTTAACCTCTCCCTTTAACCTTCCGGCACCGGGCAGGCGTCAGCCCCTATACGTCGTTTTAGACTTTGCAGAGACCTGTGTTTTTGTTAAACAGTCGCCGTGCGCGATTCGCTGCGGCCTCTTCGGGCTATGAACCCTAGTGAGGCACCCCTTCTCCCGAAGTTACGGGGTTAATTTGCCGAGTTCCTGAACGAGTGTTCTCTTGAGCGCCTTTGGATATTCTCCTCGTCTACCTGTGTCGGTTTGTGGTACGGTTCCCCAAATTTCTCCTTAGAGGTTTTTCTTGGCAGCGTGAAATCATCCCCTTTGCCCCGTACGGGACTGCTTTGTATCTCACCCTTAAGACCTGGCGGATTTGCCTACCAGATCAGGCTTACATACATCGAACCACATAGCCATATGTGGCCGGGATTATCCTTCTGCGTCACCCCATCGTGATAACGAAATCTTGGGAGTTCCGGAATATTAACCGGATGTCCATCAGCTACGCCTTTCGGCCTCGCCTTAGGGACCGACTAACCCTGAGCGGATTAACCTTCCTCAGGAAACCTTAGACTTTCGGCGCGGAGGGTTCTCACCTCCGTTATCGCTACTTATGCCGGCAGGGTCTCTTCCACAGCAGTCCACGAGTCCTTCCGGTCTCGCTTCAAACCGCTGAGAATGCTCTCCTACCACGCGTCTTACGACGCATCCGCTGCTTCGGTGTCTAGCTTGAGCCCCGTTGAATTGTCGGCACCGGACCGCTTGACCAGTGAGCTATTACGCTTTCTTTAAAGGATGGCTGCTTCTAAGCCAACCTCCTGGCTGTCTGGGCGTTCCGACATCCTTTCCCACTTAGCTAGAACTTTGGGACCTTAGCAGGCGATCTGGACTGTTTTCCTCTCGACGACGAAGCTTAGCCCCCGCCGTCTGACTCCCGTGCTGGTTGTCCATGGCATTCGAAGTTTGGTTGGATTCAGTAAGCTGGAAAGCCCCTTAGTCCATCCAGATCTCTACCACCACTGCAAATCGCACGAGGCTAGCCCTAAAGCTATTTCGGAGAGAACGAGCTATCACGGAATTTGATTAGCCTTTCACCCCTACCCTCAGCTCATCCGAGCTTTTTTCAACAAACACCGGTTCGGTCCTCCAGTGGGTGTTACCCCACTTTCAACCTGGCCAAGGGTAGATCATCCCGCTTCGCGTCTATTCCTGCCAACTTAACGCCCTATTAGGACTCGCTTTCGCTACGGCTCGCTTCCGCTTAACCTTGCTGACAAGAATAACTAGCCGGCTCATTATGCAATAGGCACGCGGTCAGGCATTCCCTTACGGGCATAGCCCTCCCACTGCTTGTAGGCACACGGTTTCAGGTACTATTTCACTCCCCTCGCAGGGGTTCTTTTCACCTTTCCCTCACGGTACTGGTTCACTATCGGTCAGTAGGTAGTATTTAGCCTTACGGGATGGTCCCCGTTGCTTCCCGCAGGGTTTCACGTGCCCCGCAGTACTCAGGTACCGACTTCGAGTTCATCTGTTTTCGCCTACGTGGCTGTCACACTCTATGGCCCCTCTTTCCAGAGGGCTTCGACTAACAAATGAATTGGTAACTCTACTATTGTCGGCCCTACAACCCCAGCACTACCCGAAGGTAGGACTGGTTTAGGCTCATGCGATTTCGCTCGCCACTACTTTCGCAATCGAGGTTTCTTTCTTTTCCTCCAGGTACTGAGATGGTTCACTTCCCTGGGTTCGCTCGTGCCCGACTATATATTCATCGGGCCGTTGTACG
>CAVPRB010000001.1:150000-193329 GCA_963707735.1 uncultured Acidobacteriota bacterium
ACGACGATCGAGCTTTACGCTACGACCGCCTGTCCTCGAAACTTTTGACAATATCGCTATGGAAGTTTCCTTCAGAACACGCAACCGCATAGCCCATCCGGCACTCGACAGTGCCGCACAGGAAGAGTCCGGTTGGTTGAGGATTGCTTCGCTCGACGCTTCGATTTCTTTGCGGAGCGCGCGATATTGCTGACTTTTTCCCGATTTGCCGCGATTAATCGCGCATCAGCAAAAAGTCATTCGTTCAAATTAAAGATCATTTAAGGTATTCTGCGTTACCGCTGAATCCTGCCAGGAAGCTCTGTTCCCGTTTCGCCCGTGGCCGGGCCGTTTGCAACTTTCTCAGACTAGCAGAACCATTTCGATTCTGTCAACCTCAGTGCCACTCCCTTTTACGTTGACTTACTCACCCTATCAGAGCGTTTCGCTCTTGGCAAGTAAGCCGCGCAACCGGTCCATCCCTCAGCCCGGATGCCACTCGTGCGAATTTATCAAACCTGCTCAAATTTTGCAACTCGCACCGCGTGGCCGCTTCGAAATGTCCTCGCGGCCGCACATCGAGTTTCCAGTCGGTTTCGGCTTTTGCCGCATCGTAAAACCTGCCGCCAGCAGTTATCGCAGCCACGCTGCCGTCGCTGGTCGGCTTATAAGGTT
The DNA here is from genome assembly GCA_963707735.1 of uncultured Acidobacteriota bacterium. GTDB lineage: Bacteria > Acidobacteriota > Terriglobia > Terriglobales > Acidobacteriaceae > TOLSYN. The sequence continues at coordinate 150,655 of CAVPRB010000001.1, forward strand.
TGAGTCAATCGAAGCGGCGCGCTGCAACATCGTCGCAGGCATTACGGTCTACACCAGACTAAGTTCCGAAATATCCAAACACGACCTGCGCCGCGCCAGCGCCTCTAGCGCCGTGGCTTGCTTTACTGTTGTAACAAACAAGTACGCCGCTGGCAAGCGCCCCGCCCGGGTGTTCCGTTCCCGTGCGCTGGAAACCCTTGCGAACACAGTGTAAACATCATGTGAATAATTTTCGAAAAGCTCATCCCGCTGCCTTTTTCCAGGACTTTTTCACAGGCTTGCGGCCTCGCTCAGCCGCCGTTGCCTGCCAACATCCTGACTCACCACCGCATCAGCCGATGCTGCAAAGGCGCCAGACCTTGATGCCCATCGCATTCCTAGTACTCGAAACAGTCAACCTTCCAGCGTTCGTAGACCCTTTCTTGCACAAACAGGGAGTACGCCTGCACGTCGATCTCACCGTTCTCCGCCATCTGCCCCAGGATTTCCAGCGCTCTCTCGACGGAGACTAATTCCTTGTACGGGCGATCCGCGGCGGCCAGCGCGTCAAAGATGTCCGCAATCGTCATCAGCCGCGTCGGCAGCGCAATGTCAGCCGCCTCCAGTTTGCCGGGATATCCCTGGCCATTCAGTTTCTCGTGGTGGCCGCGGGCAATTTCAGGAATGTTGCGAAGCTCTTTCGTCCACGGAATCTGCTTCAGAAACTTGTAGGTCCGATCCACATGCGATTCAACTTCCCTGCGCTCGCTGTCGTCCAGCGAGCCCTGGCGGATGGACAGCATGCGCACCTCTTCCGGAGTCACCAGCGGGCGTACGACCCCGTCCCAGTCGCGAAACTTCCTCTCGGCCATCTCGGCAAACATTGCAAACGTTCCCTCCGGCAGGAGTGACGGCTCATTGGAGATGCGGATAAATTCGGCGTAACGATCCAATTCCCCCAACTGTTCCGCCAACTCGCGATCGAACCGCGGCAGCGCCCGCAGAAACTCTTCGCGGCCGTTTTCCAGAAGGTAGGCCAGTTTGCGTTCGCCGCTCTCGGCCTGCAGGGTACGCCGCGCGAAGTCAAAGCGGCGGCGGAGCATTTCCATTTGCCCGGGATACAGTTTGCGGGCCTTGATCAGCACCTCTTCGCGTACCCCGACCTTGCCGAAGTCGTGCAGCAGGGAGGCGTAGCGGATCTCTTTCATTTCAGACGCGCTAAACTTCGTGTCGGGATAGTACGTGTGGTCGCAATTGACCGCCTCGGCCATGGCGACCGTCAGGTTCGCCACCCGGAAGGAGTGGCCGGAAGCGGTCGGGTCGCGTTGTTCAATGGCGCTGATCGAGGCTTTTACAAACCCCTCGAAAAGGCGCTGGATGTTTTCGTAAAGATGGCTGTTCTCATAGGCGACGGCGGCCTGGCTGGCCAGGGAGGAGACAATTTCCATCTGCCGCGTCGAGAACGGCAGGACCTCGTTTTCAATGTCCTTCGCCGTGTCCAGACGGGCTCGCCAGTTGCGCTTGGCGTTGATGAGCTGCACCACTCCCACAATTTCCTTCTTCGGATTCATCATCGCCACCGCAAGGATCGACTTCGTCCGGTATCCGGAGTTCAGATCGAACTGCTTGTTGATCGAATAGGGAACCCAGCTCTCCAACTCGTAAGCGTCTTCAATCATCACCACGCTGCCGTGCGCGGCCACGTAGCCGGCAATGGACGCCTCATCGACCGGCAGCACGATTTCGCGGAAGGGTAGCCTGACGGTATCGTTCTGCGCCAGTTTGAAGCGCAAATGTTTCCTCGGCTTGCCGGGATCGCAGGCCCGCCAACGCTCCTCTCCAGGTTCTTCTTCAACCAGGTAAACCGATCCGGCGTCGGCGCGTGTGATCTCGCGGCACTTGGTGAGAATCAATTCCAGCAGGACGCGGGTGTCGTGTACGGCGCTCAGCGCCGCACCGACGTGGTTCAATTCGTAAATCTCGGAGTTCGCCAGCGCCAGCTTGTCGTTGGCTTCCCTCCTCGTCTGCACCAGGTGCATATGATCGATGGCATTGTCGAACATGCGCTCCAGCAGCGCGATGGAAGCGGCCGCCGGAAGATAGGCGTAGACCGTGCTGTCGATGCGGGTATCGCGAAAGCGCTCGTCGCACAGCGCGATCACCCTCACATTGGGCACGCGCAAGCGTTTGATGTGCAGCATGAACAACTGCGGATCGGCGACGACGAAAACGTTTTCTCCGTCCAGCCGGCCTGGCCCCGCTGCCTCAAAACTGCAGTGCGGAATGCGCTCACACTCCAGCACCGCGGCACGCGCCAGCACATCGCCCTCGAAGTAAATCGCGCTCGGCAGCTTGCGGCTGCGGGAGGCTGGGACGGTTTGTTTCAAACTGGACATCCGGTGGCTTCCCCGGCGCGCATTGCTCGTCGCGGCGCCTTGGTGTGGATCACTTATGCAAAGAATACGCGCCAGCTCGGCGCTGGAACTCCCGTGGAGAACCGCCATTTTAATACATGGCAAAGGAATGAGCCATCGTTATTCCGCGGACTCAGCGCGCAACCCCGCGCCCTTTCGCTGACGAGCCGTCTGATCCCGCCTTCGCCGGGCATCTCATGCCTCCAGCGCGGCGAATTGCTTCATCGGCGGAAGACGGATGCGGCGCAGGCAGACGCAACCGCAACGACAATGATCCAGGGAGGAACCTTCCAGCGCACCAGCAGCGCAAAGGCGGCCAGGACCAGGACGAGATCGAAGCCAGTGTGCACCGCGCTGCTCCACACCGGGCGAATGAATGCCGCAATCAGGACTCCGACAACCGCGGCATTCACCCCGAGCAGACAGCCCTGTATCCATCGGCGGCGGCGCAGGCTGCTCCAGTAGGGCAGCACGGCGACGATCAGGAGAAGTCCTGGAAGAAAAATCGCAACCAGCGCAAGGGCAGCGAGCGTGATCGGATCGGCCGCGGACCCGATGGCCGCGCCAAGGTAGGCGGCAAAGGTGAACAGCGGACCGGGAAGCGCCTGCGCGGCCCCGTATCCGGAGAGGAAAGTCTGTTGATCGACCCAGCCGCGGGCAACCACGGCGTTTTCCAGCAGCGGCAGAACCACGTGGCCGCCGCCAAAGACCAGTGCCCCGGTGCGATAGAAAGCGCTGAAGACAGCAATGGGACCAGACCGGGTGAACGCTGCGGCGGCGGGCAGAACCAGCAGCAGGGTAGCGAATAAGGCAGCGGCGAGCGCGCCCGCCCGCTTCGGGATCCCGAACCCGAGCGCAGCAGTGGTGGGACGCTGCGCAACCCGCGGCAGCAAGCCGCCCAGCAGCGCACCGGCCGCAATCGCCAGCACGGTGCCCGCCCCCGCTGGAGCAGACAAGGCGATGGCCGCCGCCACCAGCGCCAGGGCCATGCGCGCTGCGTCAGGCGCGAGCGACTTTCGCATGGCGAGAATCGCCTGGGCCACAACTGCCACTGCTACCAGTTGCAGACCGTGGACTACGCCGAGCCCGACTTTGCCGGTGAGGAACAGATGGCCGAAGGCGAACCCCAGCATCAGCAGAGCCGAAGGCATGGTGAACCCAAGCCAGGCAGCGGCGCCACCTCTCCATCCGGCTCGCAGCAGCCCGAGGGCAAACCCAACCTGGCTGCTCGCCGGACCGGGCATGGCCTGGGCGATGGCGACGATTTCGGCAAAGGTCTCCTCGTCGCACCACTTGCGGCGTTGAACGAATTCCGCATGGAAGTAGCCCAGATGCGCAACCGGTCCACCGAAGCTAAGGCAGCCAAGACGCAGAAAGGCGCCGAGAACTTCGCGCGCGGTGCCGCGCGGGACGGGTAGCGAAGCCGGGCGTTCGTCGGTCATGCTTGCGAGCACTCCCTGCCACCAATTGCGTTCTAGTGCGAAGGAGCGGCGCCCGGACCAGGCTGCGGGAGCGGCGCTTCCTGCTCCGCGGAAGCTCCTGCCGCCGCAGGATCCAGTTCCTGCCATCGCAAAAGCGCCTGCTGATTGCCAGCTTTAGCGAGGCGGCATACCAAGGGAAGCATCAGCGGAGAGCGCACCCGCCCCCAGCCACTTCTCAAAATCCACTCCTGCCGCTGCAAAGGGATGCGGTCCCAATTGGCGACCACCCCGGCAATCACCGGCCCCGGAACCGGCCAGTTCTCGCTACCCAGAGAGTTCCACAGAAGCGTGAAAAGGCACTCCGCCACCGCAGCGTCGTGTTTTTGCCCAAGCGCTGCCGCCAGCCGGTCCCACTCGCGCGGCCGTAATTGCGGCATTGAATTGTTACCTTCGCCCCGAGTCCGGGTATCCTCCCGGAACTGGAGGTCGACCAGGTCGGAGAAGAACTCCCGGCTCACCCCGACGTCGGGATCGACAAGAAGCCGCTCCATCTCTTCGATCGCGGCGGCCGCGCTCGGAGACCGTTCCATGCACTCTTGTACCTCCCGATGTCCGCGTGCAAGCAATCCCGCCAGCACCCGCGCGGCCTCCGGCGTGCCGAGGATGCATAGACCCCGCGCGTCTTTCCCATGTTGCACCAGTTCCGGCGAGGGCGGATCGGTGGGGCGCGGACTGGGCCCGGCGATCTCCTCGTAGCCTTTGCGGATGACCTCGTTCTGCCATTTCGGGTCGGGAGCGACAATTTGCAATACGATCTCGCGTGCGATTGGGAACTTGTGCGGCTTAAGTTCCGGATCGGTCGCGGCCAACGGCTGCCGTCGCGGCGTGGATTCATCATCGAGCGCAACTTCCGTGGAGAAACGCACGCGATACTCGCCGGGTCTGTCGAAGCGGAACCGGCTGGTCAACTCGTAGGCAAACACTGCGGGCAGAGCAGTGAGGTCACGGCCTGCGACCTCGGCCGCGGGGCCGCCCGTGGTGAGCGCATGAACTCGAGGTTCTTTGCTCAGGTCCACCCATCCCTTGTCAGGCGTAATGCTGAACTCCCACGGGCTGCTGAAGCGGCACAGCGCATAGCCAAACTTGCGCTGGCTGAACAGCTCGCAGGGTTCAAGGTAGCGCTGCGGCGCCGTACTTGAGAACACAGCCTCCAGCGGAATCACTTCGCCGATCTGGAAACGGCTGGAGCCGGTGGCCGAACGCAGTTGAACCTCCAGGTCAGGGAACTGCTGCGCGGTTAGCGGCTGGGTAAGAACGGCGAGCGCAAACGCCAGAGATGCCAGCGGAAGTCGGGTCATAGCGTACCCCGGAAGCGGAATTGCACGACGCCCAGTATAACCGCCTCCGGTCACTGCGCCGTTAGGGAAGCCCGGGACTCTAAGCCACAGCGGCCCCACTTGGCTCCCAGGGCCCGTCAGGATACCATGTCTCGGGCAGTGGCGCGTCGGCTTGTGCGCCTCGCGCACCCTGGAGCGATCATGGCGATGAAGAATCCGACCCCAAACAAAACCGCGGGCTGGACGAATGTGCAGGTGTACACGGCAATTGTCGTGGTGCTGATCGTGGGCGGCGTAGGCGGATATCTGCTGCATAGTTCAGGCACGCCCACCCAGAGTTCGGCCTCGGATCTCCCCTCCGGCACAAGCCTGCCGCCCTCGGCAATTGCCGTTGCGCCGGCCCAGGCCATGGATGCCGAGGTGAAGCCGCTGCTCGCCCGTCTGGATGCAAATCCCAGAGATGTCCCGGCTCTCACCGAGCTGGGCAACACCTACTTTGACGCCTCGCAGTGGCCGGCGGCCATCGCCTACTACACCAGGGCGCTCAACGAAACTCCCAGCAATCCGGATGTACGCACCGACATGGGCATCGCCTACTACTACTCCGGCGACGCCGACCGCGCCTTGCGCGAGTTTGACCAGGCGCTCAAGGACGACCCGCAACACGTGCAGACGCTGTTCAACGTCGGCGTCGTGAAGATGGGCGGAAAGAACGATCCCAAGGGCGCAATTGCGGCCTGGGAGTCGCTGCTCAAGATCGATCCTGCCTACAAGGACCGGGCCAAGGTCGAAACCATGCTGGCCGAGGCGCGCGCGAAGCTACGCTAGAGTCGCACGCGCAAAGCTCCCAGACCCCGAAGCTTGATCTCTTGCTACCAGCGCCGGACGTGCGCCGCCGCTCACGCGTAGCGAATCCACTTGAGAATCTCCGGCAGCGTCGGGCGCTTGCCGTACATCAGGATGCCGACCCGGTAGATGCGCGAGGTCAGCCACACCAGCCCGTACAGCGAAGCCAAGGCTGATGGCGATCGAAGCTGCAATCTGCCAGGCCGGCGGCATGCTCACCGAGACCCGCACATACATGATGATCGGCGAGGTCAAGCGGAAACATCGAGAGCCAGAAGGCCAGCGGCGTGTTGGGATCGCGGATGATGGCCATGGCACAGACCATGCAGAGAATCAGCGGCAGGGTCACCGGGAACTGCAACTGCTGCGCTTCTTCGTCGCTGTTGCACCATGGCTCCGATGGCCGCATAGAGGCAGGCATAGGTGGCATAGCCGAGCAGGAAAAACACCGGGAACAGGACCATCAGCGGCGGTGGAAAGGTGAGCGTCCTTCATGCTGTCTCCGATCAGTCTGGTGAGCCATGGCAAAGCTGCCGCGTCCCGAGAATCGCGCCCGCCGCCGCCCAGATGCCGATCTGGGTCAGGCCGACGGCGCCGACCCCAATGATTTTGCCCGCCATCAGTTGCATCGGGGTGACGCTGAGCCCAGCAGCACCTCGACCACGCGCGAGGATTTTTCCTCGATCACCGAGCGCATGACGTAGAGGCCGTAGATCAGCACGGTCACATAGATGCGCAATCAGCAGAAAGTAGGGCAGCAAGAAGGCTCCCAATGCCGTTGGACTTATTGGCTCCCTGCCTTGTCAATGTGCACGGTATCCACAGCGACCGGGCCGAGCAGCGTCTTGGCCTCGGCCGGTGGAGAAGCCATGCCCGGCAAGCTGGCGCTCGCTGAGCGCAAACGCGGAAGGCCCGGCTGACCAGCTGAGCTTCAATGAAGTCGCTGGCGTTGCGCGAATAGTAGAGGCCCTTGCGCGTGCTTGCCGCATCGGCCTCAATCCAGGCAAAGCCATCGAGTTTGCCCTCGCGCACCTGGCTGGTCAGCTGCTGGCGCAAGTCTTCGCTGGGCGCGGTTTCAACGCTCACATCGAACTCCGGCCTGCCCGGTTTCTTCGTCTCCGCCGGCGTGCGCGTCGTCATCGTCGCGAGGCGTGCGAGCCGGCAAGCTCGCTCTTGATCGAGTTGGCCAGCGCGCTGTCGGCCGCCACGATCACAATGTGCTTGGTGCCCGCGTTCTGCAGCATCAGCTTGCTGGGCAGCACGAACGCGGCTCCGACCAGCAGCGGCATCAGCACGGTGAAGATCACGAACGCCTTGGTGCGCACCCGGACCAGGTATTCGCGCCGGATGATGAGCAGCACTTTACGCATGGCGTCACCGCCTTGGTGGATGTCAACCGTGTCGATGAAGATCTCCTCCAGCGAAGGCTCCACCAACTCAAACTTGCGAATCTTGGCCGTACGCATGGCAACTTCCAGAAGCTTCTGGGGATCGGCGCCGGCGGCAAGCCGCAGCTCCACGTAGTTGCCAAAGTCATTGGAGCTGGCAACCAGCGCGCGGTCGGTGAGCAGCGGCAGTTCGCCTTCGTATTCAAGCTGAACGCTGCTGCGCCCGTAGCTGGCCTTGATCTCGCGCAGCACTCCCAGCAGAACGCTGCGCCCCTGGTTCACCAGGCAGATGGAATCGCAGAGACGCTCCACGGTGTCCATGCGATGGGTGGAGAACAGAATCGTCTTGCCCTGCTTCTTCAGATCGAGCAGCACGTCTTTCAGGACCAGCGAACTCGCCGGATCCAGGCCGCTGAACGGTTCGTCCAGGATCATGAAGTCCGGCTCGTGGATGACGGCGGCAATGAACTGCACCTTCTGCTGCATTCCCTTGGAGAGCTCTTCCACCTTCGAGTCTGCCCCAGCGCGCCAAGGTCCAGCCGCTCCAGCCAAGCATGGGCGCGGCGCTTGGCCTCCGCGGACGGCGATGCCCTTCAGCCGGGCCAGGAAGACGAGGTTCTCCATGATCTTCATCTTCTTGTAGAGGCCGCGTTCTTCAGGAAGATATCCAACCCGGTCGAGCAGGCGGCGGCTCAGCGGCTGCTCCAAAGACGCGAACCGCCCCGGAGTCCGGAACGGTGATGCCGATCATCATCCGGATCGAGCTGGTTTTTCCGGCGCCGTTGGGGCCCAGCAGGCCGAAGATTTCGCCTTCGGCAATGTCGAAGGAGAGATTGTCGACGGCGACAAACTCGTCGAAAGCCTTGGTGACACCATCAAGTTCCAGCGTGAAAGCCATTCCGTAACATCCTAACTTGCAGGCGGGCGATCACCCATCATCATGTTGCCCGTTGCGGCTGCGAGCTGTCTAGTTTTCTCGGCAACGGCGGAGGCGGACAGCCACCCATCCCACGATAGGTAATTTCACTTTTCATCCTCCAGGGCGAAGATCTGATCGATGGCACACCCGAAGACCCTGGCGAAGGTGAGCGCCAGCGGCAAACTCGGTACATAGCGGTTGCGCTCAATGGAGTTGATGCTCTGGCGCGAAACCCCCACGGCGCTGGCAAGTTGCTCCTGCGTCCACCCGCGGGCGTTGCGATGCTCCCTGACCCGGTTTTGAATGCTCGGTGCCATGTAAAGCCAACTTTCCGGAAAATTCTAGCCATGGCATTCTCAATTGTCAAGTGAACTTGTCACAGCGTTCTTTCGGCGGCAATGATTGTCCCGCAAGCACACGCCGTTAATCGGCCGGCCAACTTCCGTAGGGAGGTCGCAGGGCTACCGGGCGGAGCCGCGGGCGCCGAGCCAAAGCGCAAGCGAGGCGATCTCAACCACCAGAATGGATTCGACCAGGATGCCGAGCCATCCCTCCGGCAGCCAGGCGGTTGGCGCCACCGCAAAGGCAACACTGCCGGCGCAAACCAGGACGAGCAGGGCAACCAGCGAGATCGCGAATCCGCTGAGGCGTGGCCGCCGCGGCGGCGCCAGTGTCTCAGCCGGCAGATTGGCGCACAGATTGGCGGCAAAACCGGCTGGAATCACCGGTGCGGGAACGTTCGAAAGACCGCCCAGCAGCAGCGCCTCCAGGCAGGCGTCGCACGTAGACAGATGGGCAACCTGTGCGCTGGACAGCGCCGTTTCTGGCCGCGCGCGCAGAAGGTCCTGCAGCGCGGCGCAGCTTAGCTCCTCGTGATTGAGATCGTCCGGCATGGCTTCATCCTATCCCGCATCAACTTCTTCAGCTTCTGGCGGCCGCGGTGGAGATGGGTGCGCACCGTGCCGATGGGAAGGTTCAGCACCAGCGCAATCTGCTCATAGGTGCAGTCCTCCTGGTGAAAAAGAACAATGGCGGCTCGCTCCGGCTCGCTTAACTCCGCCAGCGAGGCCGCCAGTTGCGAGCCCAACTGCCGTCCGCTCAAAACCTGTTCGGCGTTGCGCTCAGGCGAGGCCAGCCTTTCCTCCCAGTTGGCATCCGGCTCGCTAAGCGAGGTGTGCGTCTGCTGCAAACGGCGGCGCTTCCACTCGTCCTGGGCAACGTTGAGAATAATCCGGTAGAGATACGTGGTGATCTGCGAGTCTCCGCGAAAGTGCTGCATGCCGCGGTAGAGCCGCAGAAACACCTCCTGCGCCAAGTCCTGGACGTGCTCGCCTCCGCCCACCAGGCGCGCCAGCGAGCGAAAGACCTGCGCCTGCTGCTCGCCGACAACCACCTCGAATTCCGCTGGCGTAATCAAGAACAGTCAGACTCAAAATCCTGCGAAAAGTTTCACTTCGCGGCTGAAACTTTCAATCCTCACACCGGTCTAACGCCGGCAGAAGGAAAAGAAGGAGAGAACAATGAACGCATTCTACAGCCCGTTTATCATTCCGCTCGGCGCGTTTGTCATGGTGCTCGGCATCGTCGCGACCATCTCCATCAGCAAGTATCATCGGCGCAAGCTGCAGAGCGAAGAGCGCATGGCGGCCATCGCGCGCGGAATTCCGCTCCCTCCCGAACCCGTCAACGTGGAGATGGCTGCCTGGAGCGCTTCGAGGACGCAGGATCCAAGACTCGCGGCATCCAGATCGCGCAAGGCTGGCATCATCCTGGTGGCCGTCGGCATTGGCATCATCGTCGGACTGGTATCGATCGCCTGGTTGGTGAACGAGCGCAATGTCATGGCCGGCTGCATCGGCGGGATCATCCCGCTGTTCATCGGACTTGGCATGTTGCTGGACTACGCCCTGCAGGTGCGGGATCTGGAGCGCGAGGAGGCCAAACCGAACCAGCCGGCGCGGGGCTAGTTCATTGACCTTCGCCCTTGGCGGCTGATAACATCGGGCTTTCCAGACAGTTCTCCGTCAGCGAAGGAAGCTCCCGTGCGCTATACCCGTCATGAATTGAAGCAGGACAAGTTTGCCGCGTCTGCGGCAGAAGCCGTCCATGAAGTTGTCCAGCATCGCTCCGGAATCGTGCAGATTGTTGCCGCGGTTGTGGTGCTCGGAGTCCTCGGCGGCGGCATTTTCTGGTACGTCAGTTCGCGCCAGCAGCAGGCGTCCGACGCGCTGGGACAGGCCCTGGTCTCCTACAATGCTCCCATCGTCCCTCCAGGCACGCCGAAGGATGGCTCCATGATCATGTTCAATAGCGACCAGGAGCGATTGATTGCCTCCAAGGACGCCTTCTACGCGATCAGCGACAAGTACGGCTGGACGGGGTCGGGGCAATACGCCCGCTACCTGGCTGGAGTTTCGGAAAAAGAATTGGGCAACTACCCGGTCGCGGAAGATCAACTTCGGGCTCTCAGCAACAGCCGCCGCACCGAACTGGCTTCATTGGCAAAATACGCATTGGCGTCCGTCTATCGCGATGAGAAACGCGACCAGGACGCGATCAACCTGCTGCAGATTCTCATCGACAAGCCCTCGACCAGCGTTCCCAAAGCCAACGCCCAGTTCGCCCTGGCTGATATTTACGTCTCCGAACATCAGCCCGACAAGGCCAAGGTAATCTACGAGCAGATCGCCAAGGATTACCCGAAGAATGCAGTCGGCCAGATTGCCAACTCTCACGAGCAGGACCTGAAGTAATCCGGAAGAAAACGAATGCGGGAGTTCCGGACAGGCGCGCCGGCTTTGTCGCGCGGCGGGATCAGTGTGGCTGGCGCGCGTGAAGAGGGAGTCTTCGGCGCTGGTTGCAGCCGCCCGGGCGGGCCCGCGCGCCACTGAACGGATGAATTTGGAAAATTACACTTTGGTAACTTGAAATTTTTTGTAATCGCTTGCCTAGCCGGAATATCTTGCTATACTTTGGAATCCCTCCCCGGGATGCTTCGCCTGGCTGTCCGGTGCAGATGGCCAGGATATCGCCGTTTGTACTGATAACGACATATTGCCAAATCAATGGTGCGGAGTCGTCATGCAGGAACGTGGATTTTCCCTAATCGAATTGCTCATCGTGGTAGCGATCATTCTGGTCATCTCCGCGATTGCCATCCCGAGCTTTCTGCACAGCAAGATTGCAGCCAACGAAGCCTCGGCCGTGTATTCGATCCGGACGATCAATACGGCTCAGGTCACCTACAATACAACCTATCCCACCATCGGCTATGCCGCGACTCTGAACATGCTGGCGGCGCCGGACAACAGGGCAGACGAGCTCGGCCAACGCGGGCGTCCTGGATTGGGTCCTGGGATGTACCACCGTCATTTGCCCGAAGAGCGGATACAACTTCCAGCTCTACCAACACCTCCGGAGTTCCCATCAGCACTTACAGCGTCTGGGGAACGCCTGTCACCTTGGGGGTCACGGGCTATCGCGGATTCTGCTCGGACAATATGAATCCGGTCCTGTACGATCCCAACGGCGGCACCAACTGCACCATGCCGCTGCAATAGCTTTTGCCATGCGCAGCCCGAACGTCGCCGCCGGGTTGACTTTCCGCTCCGGGTTCTTAGCTTGTAGCTGACCATGTCCACCACACTGTTTAACGCTCAACCGTACGATGAAGCCAGGGCCCGGCGCCGGCGCATCTGGATTGCCGGCGCCATCGTTGCCGTCATCGCCATTGCCGCTCTGCTGTGGTTCAACCGCTATTGGCCCGAGGAACGGCGCGTCGACCATTTTTTGCCCAGTTGCAGGCGAAAAACTACGAGGCCGCCTACGCCATCTGGATGAATGATCCCAACTGGAAGCAGCATCCGGAAGCCTACAAGCGCTACGGATTCCAGCGTTTTACCTGGACTGGGGTCCGGCCGGAGAGTGGGGGCCGATAAACAGCTACAAAATCGTGGCCGCGCAAAAGCCCGACCCGACGCCAGCGGAGTGGTCATCGGCGTGCGCGTCAACCAGCGCAAAACACTTTGCTCGGTGCGGGTGGAGTTCAAGGACAAAACTCTGGGATTCTCGCCCGACGAGATGGTGGAATAGCGTCCATCTGAACTATACTGGAGCCTGCGTGGCCAGCACGCCGTTCTTGCGATGGCTGGACAGGGTCAGTTCGATCAATCAGCAGCTGCCCAGGCTGCGCCATTCGTTCGCCGGGAGCTATATCGTTCCGCGTATCTGCCAAAGTGCGCTTTGGCCTTCTGCAGCGTCGCTTCGTTTTCCACGTTCAGGCAGCTGCTGCGATTTGTCGATCTGGCGCAGCAGTCCGGTGAGCACCGAGCCCGGACCGGCTTCGAGGAACTGCGTGGCGCCCTGGGCAATCAGGGCGCGCATCGAAGCTCTCCCACTGCACCGTGCCGGTCACCTGGCGGATCAGCGTGTCGCGCGATCTCGCCGCATCGCAAACCGGCGCCGGCTTCGATGTTGCACATCACCGGAATCTCCGGCGCGTTGAAGGTGAGCGCGTGCAGAGATCGGCGGCCAGCCGATCCTGCGCCGGCTGCATCAGCGAGCAATGGAAGGGTGCGCTGACCGGAAGCATCACCGCGCGCTTGGCTCCCTTCTGCTTGCACAGTTCGGCGGCGCGCTCCACCGCCGCCTTGGAGCCGCTGATCACCACCTGGCCGGGCGAATTGATGTTGGCAGGCTCGCAGACCTGACCGGGAAATTCGGCCACCGCCTCACTGCAGGCGGTCGCGAATTTGCTCGATGCTCAAGGTTCAGAATCGCGGCCATCGCTCCCACTCCAACCGGCACTGCCTCCTGCATGTACTTGCCGCGATTGCGCACCGTGCGAACCGCATCGGCAAAGCTGATGCTGCCTGCGGCAACGTGGGCGGAATATTCTCCCAGCGAGTGTCCGGCCACAAAGCTGGGCGCAATCCCAGCTTCGGCAAGCACGCGGGCAGCGGCAACCGAAACCGTCAGAATCGCCGGCTGGGTGATTTCGGTCAGCCGGAGTTGTTCGTCCGGCCCCTCAAAGCAGAGCGTGCTCAGCGAATACCCCAGAGCCTCGTCTGCCTCTTCGAAGGTGCGGCGGGCAACCGCGTGATTGAAGGCGAGTTCCTTGCCCATGCCCGCGGCTTGCGAGCCCTGGCCGGGAAAGAGAAATGCGAGTCCGGGAATGCGGTTTGCCGTAGTCTCCATCCTGGCTCCGTGCAAGAGTTCTGGTCTCTGCGCTAACTTACACTCGCGTCATTTGCGAGTGCAAGATGCGGCAGTCGCGATTCTGCGGGCGACCGCGATGAGCCGCAAGCAGGAACCGCGCTCGCAACCGCTACTAAACCTTTTCGGGGACCCCGATCCGGTGGCGGGCCGCCTGGATATGCTCTTCGATCTTCTGGTTGAGTCCGGAGCGCACAAATTCCGCCGCAACCCGAATCGCATTCTTAATCGCGTTGCCGTTGGAAGAGCCGTGACTGACGATGGCAACGCCTTTCAGTCCCAGCAGCGGCGCGCCGCCGTACTCGGAATAATCCAGGCGCTTCTTGAAGTCCTTGAACGCCTTCCGCGCCAGCAGATATCCCATCTGCCGGGTAATGCGTCGACTGCAGCGGTCTCTTTCAGAATGGCGCGCACCGCCTCTACCAGGCCTTCGCTGACCTTCAGCGCCACGTTGCCCACAAACCCGTCGCAGACAATGACGTCGGCGTGCCCGTTGTAAAGGTCGCGGCCTTCCACATTGCCGAGAAAGTTCAGCGGCAGCGCCTTGATCAGCTGGAATGCGTCGCGGGTCAGGTCGTTGCCCTTGGTCTCTTCTTCGCCCACCGAGAGCAGTCCGACCCGCGGATTGCTGGCGCGTGGGAAAGCGTCCGCTGAAGATGGAGCGGAAGTAGATCTCGCCCATGATGGCGAACTGCTGCAGATTCTGCGGCTTGCAATCGACATTGGCGCCCACGTCCAGCATGATCGTGGCGGTGTTGGCGGCCGTCGGGAAAGACCGTGGCCAGCGCCGGACGATCGACCCCGGGAATCACCCCCAGCACCATCTTGGCCGTAACCATCGCGGCGCCCGGTATTTCCCGCCGAGACAAAGCCGGACGCCGTGCCGTCCTTCACCAGCCGAAGCCCAACCCGCATCGAGGAGTCGCGCTTTTGCTTGACCGCCTGCGCCGCCTTTTCGTCCATGCCGATGAATTCGGAGGCATGAACCACTTCGATGGGCAGAGCCTCGGGCTTCGGGGTGATGAGCCAGCTCCGCGCTCACCACATCCTGCTGCCCGACCAGAAGCACTCGAACGTCACATTGCCGTGCGGCAAGAATCGCGCCCTCTACTTCCGGCTTTGGGGCGCGGTCCGCACCCATGGCATCGACCGCAATGGTGATTGACATCGTCGCGCGAAGAGAGGCCTAGCTCGGCCTTTTCGACCTCAACGATTTCACGGCCCTTGTAATGGCCGCACTTGGCGCAGGCGCGGTGCGGAAGCTTGGCTTCGTGACAGTTGGGGCACTCGCTGATCGAGCGTGCGGTAAGGTGATCGTGAGCGCGGCGGAGAGCCGTGCGCTGCTTGGAGTGTCGCCGTTTAGGATTTGCCATGATCGACTACCTTTCAATTTCGCTGCGGCCGCCAGTGGCGGCCGCGAACTCTCTAATTCGCCCGAAGGCGCTACTGCAATTTGTCTCTTCAAGTCGCCCAGCGCCGCCCAGCGCGGATCCGGCTTGCCCTGGTCGCAATCGCAAAGCTGCTCGTTGCGATTCACCCCGCAGCTCGGAGCACAGGCCCTTGCAATCGTAACGGCAAAGGGTCTTGATCGGCACCGCCAGCAGAATCTGCTCGCGCAGCGAATCTTCCAGACTCCATGCCTTCGCCCGAGTAATACCCAATCTCGGTTTCCGCCTCGTTGATCGCCACTTCGTCCGAGCCTTTTTCCGACTCCAGCGGACGGTACAACAGGTCAAAGGAACGCGAAATCGGAATCTCCACCGGCTCCAGGCAACGGGCACAACTCACTTCGATCCGCCCATCCAGCTTGCCTACCAGACGGATGTCGTCAATCGATGCGTGCCCGCCGTGGTGTTCGCGAATCAGTTCGGCGCGCCCCTCGGTTCGCAGCAAGCCAACCTGCCGCACCTCAGAGCCGAAATCAATCTCTCCGGGCTGAAACTGAAGCTCAAACTCCAGCTTCCGGAATTCCAGGTCTTGAATGCGAATCTTCATGATGCCACATGCTCCCGAAGCCCAGCCCGCCGCCGCATCGCACCGCTTCGCTTGTAAGCGAATGAGACGCAAGGGATTCGCCAGCTCCAACCACGAGCCGAAACTCCACCCCTACTCCTGGCGGGAAACACTCCTCAGGACAGATTACAAGGATAGCGACCCATCCCGCGCGGTGTCAAACGGCGAGCGGCCGGCATCGATCCTGGAGCGGCTCTCGCAACTGCGGACTCGGCCCGCTGCTACCCACCCACCCTGCCGCTTGCAGACTTCAACTTGAGTTGAAGCAAAAGTTGTGCGCCGCCTTCCCATCGCGGGCAGGGATTCCTGCCGATGCTTTATCTTGCGCTCCGTCCTCCCTAAGCCTGAAACTGTTGCCATGCTCAAGGTTGGACTCACCGGCGGAATCGCCTGCGGCAAAACCACCGTCCTCGGAATCTTCGCCTCGCTCGGCGCCCATACCCTGCGCGCCGACGCTGGTGGCCCACCAGTTGATGGCCCCGGCGCGCCGCTCCATCCGCGCATCGTCGCCGCCTTCGGCGCCGGAATTCTGGACGCGGATGGAACCATCGTGCGCCCGCGCCTTGCCGCCGCGGCCTTCCCTGCCCGCATCGGTGAGTTGAATGCAATCGTGCATCCGGCGGTGCTGGCCTTTGAAGACGACTGGATGCGCAAGGTTGGCGAATCCGATCCCGCGGCGGTGGCCATCTGCGAGGCGGCGCTGCTCGTCGAGGCCGGAGGCTTGCCGCGCTACGACCGCCTCATCGTCGTCACCTGCACCATGGACCAGAAGATTTCGCGCTTTGCCCTGCGCACCGGCGTCACCCCGGAAGCCGCGCGCGACGAGGTTCACCGGCGCATGGCGGCGCAGATGCCGGAAGAGGAAAAGGTGAAGCTCGCCGACTTCGTCATCGCCAACAGCGGCCTGAAAGAAGAGGTCGAAGCGCGAGTGCGCGAGGTTTGGCGGCAGATGCAACGCTTCGGAGATTAGAGCGCTGGCGGCCAATTCCTTCCCGCCCATCCGGCCGCGGCTACTTCAGCCGTTCCCAGGTCATCGTCCAGTGGCTTTCACCGCCTGTGTCCAGCTTTTCCGTGCCGTAATAGATCAGCTTGTCCTCTTCAAAGCGGTAGCTGCGCGGTTGCGGCTGGGCAACAAGATTGGGATTGAGCGAGACTTCCGGGATGTGGGCGGCCATGTGCGTGCGCTCGTTGACCGTGTAGGTTCCGCAATATCCGCCGAAGCCGTTGTACGCCGCGGCCAGCTCGACCGCGGTGGGATGCTCCTGATCGGCCCAGCGCTGGCGGTCGGGGTCAATCACCTGGGCGCAGACGTGTCCGGTGGCGTCGTACATCAGGTACCCCTGGGCGTGAGGGCCAAACCCATAGGGATGCGAATTGCCGTCGGGAGCCAGCTCCACCGACGAAACCAGCCGCCAGCTTCCAACGAAGGCTTGCGCGGCCGGAACCGGCGTGCTGATTTTCCGGTACTCCAAAGCGGCAATGCCCACCACGGCAATCAGCAGAAGGACAAGAATCAGGTTTCGCATGCGCCCGCTCCCAGGAAATTTGCCTGTTGGCAAGATAGCCCGGCCTTGCTCGCCTTGGCAATCTCACACACGCCGCGATCCCGCCTCCAGCTCGGGTTGCGCCTAAAGCGTGCGCTTGAACAGCAGCACCGAAAACGTCAAGCTAACCAGGCCGAACAGTGCGAGGTAGAGCAGGTCCTGCGAGACGGCTCCCCATGAAGCCTGTTTGAGCAGCGTGGCCTTCAGCCCATGCACGGCAAAGCTGAAGGGGTCCACGTAGGAGATTACGCGCAGCCACCGGGGAAACGCCTGCACCGGATAGATCGCCCCGCTGGGAAAGTAAAGCAGTGTGTTCAAAATGCCGAACATGGCGCGCGGCACCAGCGGGTCTTCCACCCGCACCATCAGCAGGAACATCATGCCGTTGAACGCAAACGACGTGGCGCAGATCAGCAGAAACCATTGCAGCACCCGCTCCGGTTGAAACGACGTTCCCAACCCGGCAATCAGAGAACCCAGAACCGTCAGCGTGCACCCGGCCATCACCGCTTTAATAGAGCCCGCCAGGTTCAGTCCCAGAACCATCTCCAGGCGCGTGATCGGCGTCACCAGGTAACCCTCATGCACGCCCCGCGCCTTGTCGTCGATATACAGCATGCCGCCGCCAATCATCACCGAGACAAACATGGCCAGGGTGATCGAGCCGGGCAGCAGGTATTTCAAATATTCCACGTAAGGGTAAAGCTCGATGATCTCCAGGGCAACGCTGTTGGTCACACGGGTGGCGCTGGCGTCGGGAAGGTTCAGCGCGCTGACCAGCGACTGCATCTCGTCTTGCAGTGACGTCGCCATGAACTGGTCGCTGTTATCCACCACCATGCCGAGCTGGGGATTTTCTCCCGCGTAGAAGCGTCGCGAAAACTGCGGCGGAATAATCAGCGCGCCTTCCAGCCGTCCCTGCCGCACATCCTCGCGGGCGCGCACTTCATCCGTGTATGGGAGGGCGACAAAGGTGCGGATGTTCGAATGCACCGAGCGGAAGGCCTCGATGACCCGCACCGCCTGCGGGCCGTGATCCTCATCCACAATCCCCATCCGCGCGTCGCGAATCTTTCCGCCGAACGCGTTGCCAAGAATGATCAGTTGCACCAGGGGCATGATCATGGCCGTAACCATGAGCGTGGGCGAGCGGAAAAACTTGCGCATCTCGCGCTCGACGATGGCTAGCATTCTGTTCATGGCTGCATTCCTGGGCGCGGCGGCATCACGTAGCCGAAAGCCTTGACCTGTTCGTCCCGGAGCTGACGGCCGGTGTAGTGCACGAACACATCGTCCAGCGAGGTATTCTGCACCGTGAGAGTTTTGATCTCGACTCCGGCTCGCACCGCCAGCTCAACCAGTCCGGTCGTCGTCTGCGAGCCGGTCGAAGTCAGTATCCGGAACATGTCGCCGCCCTCGTCCTGCACGCTCTCCACTCCGGTCAGTTCGTGGAGTTGATCGCCCCATCCCGCAGGCGGTTTGACGAACTGGGCCTCGACCACGTTGTTGCCCGGAATGCTGGTTTTCAGCGCCATCGGCGTATCCAGCGCAACCAGGTTGCCGTGGTCCACAATGGCAATGCGGTCGCACAGCCGGTCGGCTTCGTCCATGTAATGCGTGGTGATCAGGATCGTAAGCTGGCGGCGGCTCTTGAGCGCGTTCAGCATCTCCCAGACGGCCACGCGGGAGACCGGGTCGAGTCCGGTGGTGGGCTCGTCCAGAAAGAAAATGCGCGGATCGTGCACCAGGCCGCGCGCAATCTCGGCCCGGCGGCGCATTCCACCGGACAGGGTCTTCACCTGCGCGTCCCGCCACTTCGTCAGGTCCACGGCTTCCAGCAGCTCCCGGATGTTGCGCTCGCGTTCGGCCCTCGGCACCCCGTAGAGTTTGGCGTAAATACTCATATTCTCCGCCACCGTGAGATCGATGTCGCTGGTCATCGCCTGCGGGATCACGCCCATCGTTCGGCGCGCCGCATCGGCGTTTTCGCTCACGTCGTAGCCGGCAATGTAAGCCTTGCCGCTGGTGATCGGTATCAGCGTCGTCATCATCCGGATCAGCGTGCTCTTGCCGGCCCCGTTGGGACCCAGCAGGCCAAAGATTTCTCCGTCCTTCACGTCGAACGTGACCCCTTTCACGGCCTCGAAGTCGCCAAACTTCTTGACGATCTTCTCGACCACGATGGCCTGCCCAGCGCGTTCGGCGTGCGGACCCTTGCCGCGGCTCAATAGGTTCATCCCAGGCTCCGTTACCTGCCCTTCAAAAGGCGCTGCGGAAGTAAGACTTCGGCGGTCATGCCGGGAACGTAGGTCTCGCGCGGATTGTCAATGAGCAGCTTCAGCCGCACCGTGCGAATGTCGCGCTTGCTGCGGCTGTAATCCCGCTGGGTGGCGAAATCGGCTTCCGCGGCCTTGGCGATGATCCTGCCCGTAACCCGTTCGCCGCCGGGCATCCGCACCGCCAGCTGGTCGCCCAGTTTTACCGCCTGCGCCTGGGTCTCGGGAATGGCGGCGTAGACCCAGGTCTGGGTGAGATCGACGATGGTGATGATCGGCGTGCCCACGCTCACCACTTCGCCTTCGCGCGCCGCGCGCACGCTCACCACGCCGTCCACGGGCGCCACGATCCGGGTGTAGCCCACGCGCACTTCGGCTTCGGCCAGCTTGGCGTTGGCCGACTCCATCTCGCCCTCGGTGGCGGCAATGTTGCTGTGCGCCGCCGCCGCCTGGTTGATGCGCGCCCGCATGGTGTTCAAGGTCGCCTGGGCGGCAATCACCTGCTCGCGATTGGCGCGCACCCGGGCCTGGTTGGCCAGCAGGGTCTGCTCGGCGTGGTCGCGCTCCTGCTGGCTCACAATGCCCTGTGCGGCCAGCGCCACCGTGCGCCGGGTGTCGTGCGATTGCTGCCGCTCGGTGGCTTCGCTTTCCTCTAGCTGAGCCTGGGCGGCCTTCAGCGAGGCAGCCGCGTTGTTCACCTGCGCGTCGGTCTCGCCGTGCGTGCTGTCGTAGCTCTCGCTGCTCTGGCGAACCTGGGAACGCAGCCCGTCCAGGGTTGCCTGCGCCGAATCACGCTCGGCGATCAGGTCGGCGTTGTCGATCTGTGCGATCAACTCGCCCTGCTTCACGCTCTGCCCCTCGTCCACCGCTAGCCGCTCGATGCGTCCCGCAACCTTGCTGCTCACAATCACCTGGTTGGCATCGACGGTGCCGATCAGAACCACGTCGGAGGTGCCGCGCGTGGAGAAAAAGTAAAAGCCCAGCGCCAGCACAAAAACCACTCCCAGCATGACGAAGACACGGTACTTAGCATTCATCGGTGGCTCGCTTTCCTGCCTTCGCTTCCAAACCATGACCGGCCGCAAGCGCGTCCGCCTGGCGGATGGCGCTCCCGGTTGTGCCCAAACCCACGCCGCCGGCCCGGCGCGGCAGGGCCGAGGGCGCGGCGGCGATCTTTTTCGCCAGCCTGATTCCGTGGTCGCGATCCATGAACAGCCACGCGCCGATGAAGTCCAGCGACATGGCGATGTGCCTGCGGATGCACGGCGGAGAAAAAGGGTCGTTGCCGCGAACCATCCTCATGATGGGCGCGGAGATAAAGTAGAAAACGTTCACCCCCAGCATCGTGCTCAGCGCGCTGCCGCCTTCCACCTTGCGGAATTCGCCGCACCGAATGCCATCCTCCACGGCCCGCAGCCCGGCGCGCTGCAGGGGGATGAAATGCGCCCTGCTGATGGCGCGGAAGTCGCCCGAGGGCTCGCCGGTGTTGCGCGCCCGCGACAGCTCCTGCTGGATGAGCCGCGGATAGTCGGGATGATGGATGAGGTATTCAAAGTGCGCGCGGGTAAAGCGCAGCAGCTTTTCGCCGGGACTGAGCCGGCCTTCGAGCATCGGCAGCACATCCTCCACCAGCCCGCTGAAGACCTCCTGCAGCGCGGCGGAATAGAGGCTCTCTTTGTTTTTGAAGTAGTAATAGAGCAAGGCTTTGTTGACCCCGGCAGCCTCGGCAATGGCGGCCGTGCGCGCCCCCGCCACGCCCTGAATGGCGAACTCGGCGATGGCGTGCTGGAGAATCGAGCGGCGGCTGGCCGCCGCGTTGTGCGCTCGCGGCTCCGCCGGTTTGGACTTGGCAAGGGTCATAATTAACTAACTGGTTAGTTAGTTTAATGCGTCCGGAACTAGAACGCAAGCCCTCGCAGGCTCGCGGCGGCTCGGAAAATGAATCCGTCTACAGCCCCCGCAACGTGATGCTGCCATCCGAGGTGTGGATCTGCAGCGTCGGCCCGCCGCCGCGCAGCTTGCCGCGAATGCGCTTTTCCTCCACCCGCCCGCTGATCTCGACCGGAAGCTGCAGATCGATGTGACCATCGCTGGTCCAGGCGTCCAGAAAGGCGGAAAAATCGCCGGGCACCCGCAGCGTAATCGAGCCGTCGGAGGTGCGCATGGTCCAGTCGCCATTCATGTGCGAGCCCTTCCACAGGTCGGCCGTAATGCTGCCGTCGCTGCTGCTCAGGTCGAGCAAGTCAAACCGGCCATTGGCCTGGATAGAGCCGTCCGAGGTATGCCCGTGCAGCGTGCCGTCGAAGTTGTCCACGTGGATCGAGCCGTCCGCGGTAAGCAGCCGTGCCTCGCCCTTCACGCCGGACACCTGCATGGAGCCATCGGAGGAAGACAGGTCCAGCGCGGTGCCCTGCGGCACGCTGATTTCGATGCGGATCGAGCGGTTGCCGAAGTTGAAGTGAATATGACGGTCCGGAGTCTTCACCTGCAGAGAGATCGTGTCGCCGGTCTGCTGCGCCGTCACCGAGAGGTCGCCGGGGCCGATGCGCCAGCCGTCGGCCACAACCCGCGCCGAAATCGTGTTGCCCGCCGCGCCGCGCACCTCGAGGTGCGCGTCATTGGTCTGCACCCGCAGTTGGGGATGCGGACCGGTGCTGAAGTCGCGCTTCCACTCCTCGGCAGGCGCGGAAACCGCCCCCAGGATAACCACAAGGATGCACAACAGCTTGAGCTTCATCGAACGACCACCTCCCCGCGGCGGCACGGGGCCGCGCACTGAGCTGTACGCAGTGGAGGAAAGAAAAGTTCCGCCCAGCAAGGTTTCAACCCGCGCCAACACCCGTCGCGCGAGACTGGAGGGAACACCGCGAAACCGGCGCAAACCTAGTCCTTCGTGTACTGGTTGCGCTTCTTGTCCGCGTGGCGCTCCAGCGCCAACTGGATCAGGCGGTCGATCAGCGCCGGATACTCGATGCCGGTCGCGGCCCACAGCTTGGGATACATGCTGATGGCCGTGAAGCCGGGCATGGTGTTCACCTCGTTGAGATAGAAGTGTCCGGTCACCGGGTCCATCAGGAAATCCACGCGCGCCAGGCCCGAGCACTCCACGCTCTGGAAGGCGCGGATCGCCATCTCCTGAATCTGCCGCACCTGGGTATGGTCCAGCCGCGCGGGAATCAGCAGCTCCGAGCCGGAGTCGATGTACTTGGCGTTGTAGTCGTAGAACTCCTTGGCCGGAATGATTTCGCCGCAGATGGAAGCGATGGGCTCGTCGTTGCCCAGCACCGCGCACTCGATCTCGCGCGCCTTGTGGCGCTTGCCGCCCACACCCTGCTCGATGACGATCTTGCGGTCGAAGCGCGCCGCTTCGTTCATGGCCGCCGGCAAGCTCGCTCGACATCGTGCGCCTTGCTGATGCCAACCGAACTGCCCAGGTTCGCCGGCTTCACAAACACCGGATACTTCAGCGCCGAATCCACCGCCTTCTCGATCTTCTTCGGCTGCCGCTCCCACTCCGAGCGCAGCACCGTCAGGTGCTTCACCAGCGGCAGGCGCGAGTCGCAGAACAGCCGCTTCATGATGTCCTTGTCCATGCCCGCCGCCGAACCCAGCACGCCCGAGCCGACGTAGGCAATGTCGGCCAGTTCCAGCAGTCCCTGCATGGTTCCGTCTTCGCCAAAGGTGCCGTGCAGCACCGGGAAGATCACATCGACGCGGATCGGCCGCGGCAGCTGCGTGATCGCGCGGCGTCTCAAACGGCACAATCGAATCCGCCGAGGGCATCGGCGGCACGATGCACGGCTTCGCCCTTGGCCAGCACCGCGGCCGACGAGGTCGCCGCCGGATCGCCGGCGCGCAGACTCTTGTTGCGCCGGCGCCGCCACAAACTCGCCCTTGATCAACTGTTCGGCGTGCAGGTCGGTGAGCCACAGCCCCTGCTTGGTAATGCCGATGGGAACAACATCGTACTTCGCTGCGGTCAATGGCCTGCATGACCGATGCGGCGGATAAAAGCGAGACTTCATGCTCGCCGCTGCGCCCGCCAAAAAGCACGCCAACACGGAGTTTCTTCACTGTCATAAGGGTGGGGCTTCCTTGTGCTACTCCATATGATTATAAGGTTTCGCGGGATTTGCGTTGCGCCGAAGCGGCCGAAAGCCAGCGAATATTGCGCAAAAAACTGCGCGCCACATGCACCATTCGGCATCGGCTCGCGTCCGCTCGGAACCACGATGCGGACACGGCTTCCCAGCGCCCGCTACAGTATCTTCTTCCCGAACGCCGAGCTCGCCAGCTCCACCGCCAGCTCCGCCGTGCGGTTGTATTCGTCGATCACCGGGTTCACCTCGACGATATCCATGCGACGTCATCCGTCCGTGGTCGGCGATGATCTCCATCGCCAGGTGCGCCTCGCGATAGGTCGCCCCGCCCGGCACCCGGGTGCCCACTCCGGGCGCGTCCTCCGGGATCGACCCAGTCCATGTCGAGCGAAATGTGATAGCCCACCGTGCCGCGTCCGGCGATGCGCAGCGCCTCTTCCATCACCGTGCGCATGCCGCGCTCGTCGATGTCGCGCATGGTGAAGACTTCGATCCCGGTGCGCCGGATGTTTTCCTTCTCCGCCATGTCCACGTCGCGCACTGCCGACCAGCACGCAGTTTTCCGGCCGCACCTTCGGCGCCCAGTCGTACAGCTTGGCCAGCGGGTCCAGTCCGCTCAGTCCCATCAGCGCTCCCAGCGGCATGCCGTGGACATTGCCCGAGGGCGAGGTCTCCGGCGTGTTGATGTCCGAGTGCGCGTCAATCCAGATCAGCCCGATGTGCTGCCCCTCGCGCCGGTAGTACTCGGCCACCCCGCTCACCGAGCCGGCGGCAATCGAGTGATCTCCGCCGATCGACAGCGGAGTCTTCTCCTCCTCCAGCGCGTGCAGAACCTCCTCGGCCAGCTTGGTGCAGGTGGCCGTGATCTCGCGCAGGTAGCGGGCGTGCGCATCGCCAAAGTTCTTCTGCTCGGGCAGGGTGACGCTGATGTTGCCCGCATCCTCCACCACGTGGCCCAGCGACTCCAGCTTGGCCTCCAGTCCGGCCACGCGCACGCGCCGAGGGCCCCATGTCCACTCCGCGCCGCTGCTGCCCCAAGATCCAGCGGCACGCCGATCACGCAGATGCTGCTTCTTGATTACGTCGGGAAACGATGCGGGAATGCTGACCATACAGGAGTCCAATTCCTTCAGCCACGGGACCGCGGCCCCGTGCCCTCTGCTTTCGCTACGCAGCGGCCCACAGCCGCTCCTGCGTTCGAATACCGTGGTGCCAGATGCGTGCCCGCCCGCACTCAAGTGCGCCGCTCTACGGATACATCCGGTTCAACATGCGCGGGAATGGAATGGTCTCCCGCACGTGATCCAGCTTGCAGATCCACGCCACCGCCCGCTCCAGCCCCATGCCAAAGCCCGCGTGCGGCACCCCGCCGTACTTGCGCAGATCCAGATACCACTGGAACGCCTCTTCCGGCAGCTCGTGCTCCTTGATGCGCTCCAGCAGACGCTCGTACGACCCCATGCGCTGCGAGCCGCCAATCACCTCGCCATAGCCTTCCGGCGCCAGCACGTCCACGCACAGAGCCTTGGTCAGCGTCCTCCGGGTCCGGCTCCATGTAAAACGCCTTCACCGCCGCCGGATACCGGTGAATCATCACCGGACGATCGAACTTCGATGAAATGTAGGTCTCATCCGGCGAGCCAAAGTCATTGCCATATTCGAACTTGGCCTCCAGCTCGCCCTTGGCAAAGCCTTCCTCCAGCATCTTCGCCGCCTCGTCGTAGGAGACGCGCGGAAATGGCGCTGCGATCTTTTCCAGCGGCGCAACGTCGCGTCCAATCACGCTCAGCTCGTGCCGCCGCGTCTCCAGCACTCGCCTCACGATGAACGTAATGAAGTCCTCGGCCAGCTTCATGATGTCGTCCAGCGTGGCGTAGGCGACCTCCGGCTCGATCATCCAGAACTCGGTCAAGTGCCGCCGCGTCTTCGACTTTTCCGCCCGGAAGGTCGGCCCGAAGCTGTACACCTTGCCCAGCGCCATCGCCGTCGCTTCAATATAGAGCTGCCCGGACTGCGTCAGGTAAGCCTGCTCCTCGAAGTAGTCCACCGGAAACAGCGTGCTCGTCCCTTCGCATGCCGCCGGAGTCAGAATCGGCGGATCGGTCCGGGTAAACTCGCGCGCGTAGAAGAAGTCATGCATCGCCCGCTCAATCTCCGAGCGGATGCGCAGGATCGCCACCTGCCGCGGCGAGCGCAGCCACAGATGCCGGTGCTCCATCAGGAACTCGACCCCGTGATCCTTCAGCGAAATCGGGTACGGCGTCTCTTCCGACACCTTCTGCACCACGTCCACCGAAGCCAGGTCCAGCTCAAATCCGCCCGGCGCGCGCTTGTCGGCCCGCACCTTGCCATGAATAATGACGCTGGATTCCTGCGTCAATCCCTTGACGGTCTCAAACATCTCCGGCGCAACCGCGTTCTTCGCCATCACTCCCTGCACCAGCCCGGTGCCGTCGCGGAAGATAGGAAACAGCAGCTTGCCGCTCTCGCGCAGATTGTAGAGCCAGCCGCGCAGCGTGACCTCTTGCCCCTCGAACTGGCCGAGGTGTTCAATCGTTGTAATGGGTGCCATACGTGCTTCCTGACGGCCATCGCGCAAAGAATTGCGCGGCCCATCACTTCCACCGCGCAGCGCAAGGCGTAACCAAGGATTGTAGCCTCTGCCACCGCAGATTGGGTAGAGCGGGAGAGGCAGCCTCAGCTGTCGAGACGCCTCAGCTCTGTGATTCCACAACGCAGAGATTCGACACAGTCGTCCGGAAGTTGACTATTGGATCGAGTCCATTCATGGAGGGTCTCCGCAGCTGGGCGGGTCATCTCGGACCAGTCATGCAGTCTCCCTTTGTAATCGCTTTCCTCGTCCACTTCTTGCCCGTTGAGACATAGAATCCAAGTTTCGACATTGCGCTTTGGAACCAGCCGCGCAATTCTCTCGGTAGCGGCATCGACGGGCTGCTTTCCGCTATCCCGCAACACTCGATCTAGCTGCCGCAACCGCTCTTGAACAGTGTGTACATCCGCATCGATCATTACGATCAGCGCCGTTTCGGCCCTCGCCTGACGCCTGCGGTACTCAGTTGCCTCCTTGACAAACTCTTTTCGCACCCAGTTTTCTGCGCTTCCCGAACCCGAGGGAGACACTTGAATCCTTATCTGATCCTCATTCAATATCTTCCCGCGCTTTTTCAGAAATCGGTAGATGAGCATCTTGTGACGGTTGTCTTCCAAGAGGACAATGACCAGCGACGGTTTACTCACCCTCCCACCCTCGCGCAATCAAATCCGAAGGCTGCAGATTCCCTTCCGGATCGGTTTTGAACTTCTCCGTTCGAACATGCCCATTTTCTTCGCGATAGAAGCGCAACCCATGATTCTGTGCCCATTGATTCAGAATCTCCGGGTGATGTGAGACGAGGATGAGTTGCCCACGACTATCTTCAACTGCTTCTTCCGCCGCCAGGAGCCAAGGTTGAATTTCGCGTAACGAAATGAAGTTATCCGGCTCATCGATAAAGACCGTACGCCCCTTTGCGATCAAAAAATGAAGGATCATGTACAACGCAAGCAGACACCGCTGACCATCGGAAAACTCTAAGATTGCATAACTGGCTTTCTTCCCGGGAGCCGTGAAATCAGCCCGAAGCCTTCGTGCGCCGTCCTCGTCCCAAGAAAATCTCAGCGCTTGAAACCCGCTCAGCGCCTTCTTCATGGAACTCAGGAATGCCACATTTTCTTCAGGGTACGCTTGCACCAAATAGCGGTACCATCCGGCAAGATTGTCGAGTTCATAGTCGGGTTCTTGCTCCTCTCGGTCCGAACTCTCGTCCATGATGCCCGGATAGGCATCGATGCGAAAGCAATGAATAGAACTCATCCACTCGACAAAACAGCTGACGTTCACATTGCTCAATTGCGACAGGTGCAATGAAGATTTGCTTGCTTGCAGTGGCACCGCTACTGCAACCTGGCCATCATTTTGGAAAAAGTGCAACTCTCCATTTGACAGCTCGAATACAGGCGTGCCAGAGACTTTCAACCGCTCGAGATTGACAGACCTCTCTCTAGTTTTCGGCGCAAAGCGAATTTCAAGCCGGTATTCGAATTTCTTATCATCCAGGAGAGCTTCAATCTCAAAGGCCTGAATAGGTTTGTCCTGCCAGCGCGTGCGGGTGGATTGGGTAAATGGATTCTCATCGCCCTGAACGAACTGCTTCAGGCCGCGGATTGCTTCCAGCAGCGACGATTTGCCGCTGCCATTCGCCCCTAGCAACAACTGCTTCCGTTCGGGCTTGTACTCGAAGTTGACGAAACAGCGGAAGTTATCGATATAAAGCCGGGTTAGCATGGCTACGTATTATACGAGGAATGCCGCCTGCCCGCATCCGCCCTCTTTTTTGGCGAATTTGGCAGACACAGAACGGCGCCGCCAGAGTGAAGCGACAAAAATAGCAACCGCCCCCGCCACTTCGAATCTGATCTCTCAACGCCGCAGCTGCGGCCCGGAGTAGCCCATGGCAATGCGGGACATGATCTTGCCCGAGTTTGATCAGGAGATGGCCAACACACGCATCATGCTCGAACGCATCCCTGAAGACCGCTTCAACTATCAGCCCCACCACAAGTCATGGAAGGCAAATCGACTCGCCGGACACGTCGCCGACATCCCAGGTTGGGCTTCCCACACCATGCAGACCGATGTGCTCGAACTTACGCCCGACGACCTTAAGCCATTTGAGCCAACTACGCGCAAGGAACTCCTCGACAAGTTTGACCAGTGTACCCGCGAAGCCCGCGCAGCCCTCGCCACCGCCACCGACGAACAGCTCAACGCAATCTGGAGCATGCGCTTTGGCGGCCAGACGGTGATGACCATGCCCAGGGTCGCTGTCCTGCGCAGCGTGATTCTCAACCACCTTATTCATCATCGCGCCCAGCTCTCGGTCTATCTTCGCCTCATGGACGTCGCGGTGCCCGGCATGTACGGTCCGTCGGCGGACGATCCGCCCTTCGGCATGAGCGAGAAGGCAGCCTGATTCCCGCACCTCCGATTCTCACCGCCAATATAGCCGCTTACCCAACCCTGGGACTGCTTTGCAGCCGCAAAGCAGTCCCAGGGAAGGAACCGCCGTAGAAATCTCATCCCGAGCCGCCGCCCAGCCAACTTCCCCGCCAAATTGTTCTTGCTCTGCCTATTCCCAACGAAAAAAGGCCACCGGACGCCCGATGGCCAAGTCGCAGAGTTCAGAGCTTAGAAGGCGCTTGTCGAAGAAATCTCTTCGTGTTGCTTCAAGCGGTGCAGCCTTGGGCCATCACCGGAGAACAATCAGGACCGAAGTCCCGCACCTTCTATAGCTCACCTTCCTCTATTGCAAATTTCGATCCATCTTCAAGTTATTCCGTAGGTGTTTCAGCAGCCGCAACTTACCGTCCGCGCGCCGAGTCAATCCACCGGCTTTTCTATGGAAACCGGAACAACTGCGCTATTTCTCTCCGTTTTTCGGTAGATTTCTCTCACCCAATCCCCGCATCGCCCGCTCCATTGCGCGCGCCGCCGTCAGCGCCACCCAGTCCTGCCCCCAACCGGCGCTCACCTGCACCCCCACCATCGGCGCGCACGGAACCGTAACCGCCGGCCATCCCAGTACGTTAAACGGCCGCGTATTGCGCAGCATCTTCAACTCCAGCGCCCGAGCCTGCGGCCCGTCAAACTCTTCCAGCGCCGGAGGCAGCAGCGGTGAGGTCGGAGTCAGCACCACGTCCACTCCCGCCACTCCCTCCCGCTGCCGCTCGCGCATCAACTCCAGTGCCCGCCGCGCCTCCACGTATTCCTCCAACGGTTGGTTCCGGCCATTCACAATCCGGGCCATCGTCCGCGGATCGTAGAGTGACGCGCGCTCTCCCACCCATTTCTCGTGGAAGGCCCAGCTCTCGGCATTACTCACCCTCCGGTCCTCGCTGACCTCGATTTCCACCTCGTGCAGACTCCACCCCAACCCGTGCGCTGCCGCCAGGGCCCGTTCAAATCCCGATTCCACCTCCGGCGCCAGTCCGTCGCAAAAATATTTTCGCGCCACACCGCAGCGCAACCCGTTACTCTGCCGCCAGCCCTGTCCTCGCCCTCCCGCCGCGCCCGTCAGCACCCGGTACAGCAGGGCAACGTCTTCCACCGACCGCGCCAGCGGTCCCACGTGGTCGTACGACCACGCCAGCGGAATCACTCCCGCCACTGGAATTCTGCCCCACGTCGGCTTGAAGCCCACCACGCCGCAACAGGCCGCCGGTAGCCGGATCGAGCCCGCTGTGTCGGTTCCCAGGGCGCCAAAACACATTCCCGCCGCCACGGCTGCCGCCGATCCCGAAGAAGATCCGCCGCACACCCTGCTGGGGTCCAGCGGATTCCGCACCGCTCCGTACGCGCTGATCGCCCCGCTGCCGCCGTAGGCAAACTCGTGCAGATTTGTCTTGCCCAGCACGATGGCTCCCGCCGCGCGCAAGCGCCGTACGCACTCCGCATCGCCCGCCGCCTCAGCTTCGCCTTGCAACACCCGGCTCGCCGCCGTCGTCCGCATCCCGCCAACGTCCATCAAGTCCTTGACCGCAACCGGAACGCCCCACAGCGCCCCCGCGTCCGTGCCCGCGGCCTTGGCCAAATCCGCCTCTGCCGCCTCGCTTTCCGCCTCGCTCTCGCGCACGCGGATGAACGCGCGCAGCTCCTCGTTCCCAGCGGCAACCCTGTCCAGGCAGGCACGCACCGCCCGCACGGCGGAAACCTCGCCGCCCTCCAGGCGCAAACGCAGCTCCGTCAAACTCCATTGGCTCAAAACGCGATTCATCCTGCTCATCGCCGTGCGATTCAACCCCTGCCAGGGCCGGCAGCGTCGGCCACAATAGCGATCCCGGCCGCGTCCGCCGCCGCAATCACGTTTTCGCGATCCAGCATCAGGCACTTATTCGCGTCCAGCGCCAGGCAGCTTGCTCCGGCCTTCACCATCGCCGCAATCGTATGAACTCCCACCACCGGAACGTCGAAGCGCATGTCCTGGTTCGGCTTGGCGACTTTGATCACGGTCAACGCCCGGCTCAGCGTGCTCGCCTCCCCGTGCAGACTTTGCATCAGCGCCCCGGCCCGCGCGATCGCCTCGTCGGTGCCTTCCATCGCCTCAATCGCAACGCAGGCCGCTTCGGCAATCACCACCGTCTGCCCAATGTCGAAGCGGGCCACGTGATGCGCCACCGCCCGTCCGTAGGTGATGTTGGTCTGCTCCTCATCGCTCGGCTCCCGCCGCGTCAGCACTCCCGCCGGGGCCAGCATCGGCTCCAGCAGCGTGGTCGAGTTCTGCAGATGGATTCCCTCCTCGGCCAGCACCTCCGCCACCGCGCCAATCAGCGAATCCGTGTTGCGCGTCGTCAGACTCAGCAGCAGCTTGGCCAGCTTCCAATCCGGCTTGATGGCGCTGAAAATCTGCTTGTGTTTCACCTGGCCGGCCATGATCGCTTCGCTGACGCCCGCGGCCTTGAAGGTCTCAATCAGCCGGCTCAACTCGCCCAGGCTCAGCCAGTGCACCGCCACCGCGCCGCGTTTTTCAATCGCCGCATCGGCCTCTTCGCGGATCGCCGCCACCACCACCTCGTAGCCTTTCGCTTTCGCCGCGTCCAGCACCAGGAACGGAAACTTTCCATTTCCCGCAATCAATCCCAGCCGTGTACCCATCTTGCGCCCCCTCGGCTTGCTGTTGCTCACCTGCACAATGCGGCCGTCGTTGCCCACCTGAACAACAAAGCCGGAGCATACGGCCCCGGCCACCTTATCGTCCACATTTTCTCTCTGCTGAACTCAATTTCCTGCCGCCGCCGTTCCCTTTGCGGCCATCATCCTGCTAAGGAGTGTCATCCTGAGCAACGCGAAGGACCCCTACCCCGCTCAAACCGCTCCCGCCGCCTCAGAGGCATTTCAACCGCGAATCGATTCTTCCGGCCTTGCCTTCGCCCTTGAAACCCGCCCTCACTTCACCACTCCGCGCTCGCTGCGGCGAATGAACTCCACCAGCATGCGCACGTCCCCGGTCTGCTCCACCTCGCGTTCGATCCTCTCCAGCGCCTGCGTCGTATTCAGCTTGGCGGCCAGCAGAATCCGGAACGCCCGCTGAATCGCCCGCACCCGTTCCTTGCTGAAGCCTCTTCGTTCCAGCCCAATCGAATTCGCCCCGTACGCATGCACGTCGCGCACCGCGCAGGTCTTGGCAAACGGCATCACATCCTGCGTAACCGTCGTCCCGCCGCCTACGTAGGAGTGCGTCCCCACGGTCACAAACTGGTGTACCGGACACAGCGCCCCGACCACCGCCCAATCCTCCACCGTCACATGTCCGGCCAGCGTCGCCGCGTTGGCCATAATCACGTTGTCGCCGATGAAGCAGTCGTGCGCAATGTGCGCATACGCCATGATCAGGCACCCGGAGCCGATCTTCGTCAGCCCGCCACCCTTCACCGTGCCGCGATGCACCGTCGCATACTCGCGAATCTCGTTATGGTCGCCCACCTCCAACCGCGTCGGCTCGCCTTTGAATGACAGGTCCTGCGGCCCCATTCCCACCACGGCAAACGGATGCAGCCGGTTATGGTGTCCCAGTTTCGTCGGCCCGCTCAGCACCACGTGGGAAATCAGCTCGCAATGTTCGCCCATCTCCACGTCCGGACCCACCAGGCAAAACGGTCCAATCGTGCAGGATTCCGGCACATGCACGCCCGCGTCCACCACTGCGCTCGGATGAATGGCCATGCCTATTCGGCCGCCGTCGCGGCCTGCTCTACTTTCTTCAGATTTACCAGTTGGCAGGTCACCGCTGCCTCGCACACCAGCTTACCGTCCACCGTTATTTTGCCTTCCATCTTCACCGCCAGGGTGCGCCACACAATCACCTTCACCTCGATGCGCAACTGGTCGCCCGGCGTCACCTGGCGACGGAATTTCGCCCGCTCGATCCCGGTAAACACCGTCAACATCTCGGCGCGGTCCGGAATCTCGGTCATCAGCAGGGTTGCCCCGGACTGCGCAATCGCCTCCACCATCAGCACTCCCGGCATAATCGGGTTGCCGGGAAAGTGGCCGCGGAAAAACTCTTCGTTCGCGGTCACGTTCTTGATGGTGACGATCCGCTTTTTCCGCTCCAGCTCCACCACCCGGTCGATCAGCAGAAACGGATAGCGATGCGGCAGTATCTTTTGAATGGCAACGCTGTCGATGGGTAACTTCTTCAGCACATCAGGCGTCAACGTCGCGTCCGGACTGTGAAATTCGCTCATGGACCATCCCGTGAAAGCATAGAGTATAGCAGCCAGTGCCGCTGACCACGAACTGCGCCGGGCTCGGCAGCGGGCCCACATCCGCCTTCTTCTGGCGAATGTGGGACGGGCACGAGTTAAACTGACCAGCAGTGCCTATGTCTCCACGCGCTTCATCCCCGCTTCTTCGCTCGCTCACCGCCCAGCTTCCCCAGATGGTCGCGACCCTCGCGCGCTACGTCCAGCAGGAATCCCCCTCCGAGGCGCCCGCTGCCATCGCATCCCTGGCCGCGCTCATCGCCGCCGATTTTGCCGCCCTCGCCCCACGCATCCGCCAGCACCGGTTGCAGCATTACGGCCCCGCTCTGCAAATCGATTTCCCCGGCCCGCGCCGTTCGCCGCGCCTGCTCCTGCTGGGTCACACAGACACCGTCTATCCCCTCGGAACCCTGCTCGCCATGCCCTGGCGCGAACGCGCCACGCGCCTCTACGGCCCCGGCGTCTTTGACACGAAAGCCGGCATCGTCCAGGCGCTTTTCGCCCTCAAGACCCTGCTCGCGCGTGGCCCACTGCCCTGCCACGTCACTCTCCTGCTGGTCCCGGACGAAGAAGTCGGCAGCCCCGCCTCGCGCGCCCTCACCACCCGCCTCGCGCTGGGCTCCAACGCGGTGCTGGTCCTCGAGCCCGCCCTCGGCCCCCAAGGCGCCGTCAAGACTGCGCGCAAAGGTACGGCCCGCTATACTCTGTGCGTCCACGGCCGTGCCGCCCACGCCGGGCTCGATTTCGCCCGCGGCGCCTCGGCCATTGTCGAAGCCGCCCACCAGGTCGCCGCCATCGCCCGGCTTTCACGGCCCCAGGGCGGACTTACCCTCAATCCTGGACTCATCTCCGGAGGCAGCCGCGCCAACGTGGTCGCGGACCGGGCGGAAGTGGTGGTCGATGTGCGTTTCCTCAACGCATTACAGGCCGCTCGTGTCGATGCTGCCCTTCGCAACCTGCGTCCGCGCGATCCCCGCTGCCGCCTGCAGCTTCTCGGGGGCGTCGATCGTCCTCCGTTCGAGCGTTCCCAGGCAACCGCACATCTCTACCGGATGGCCGCCGAGGCCGCGGCGCAGCTCGGATTCCGTCTTGAGGAAGCTTCCGTAGGCGGGGCCTCGGACGGCAACCTCACCGCCGCCCTCGGCATTGCTACCCTCGATGGTCTCGGCGCGGTTGGTGACGGAGCCCATACCCCCCGCGAGTTCGTCTTTGCCCGCCAGATGCCCCGCCGCGCCGCTCTCCTAGCCGAATTCATCGCCGCCTTCGGCTCCGCCGGCTAGAGCGGGTGCCCCACCTTCGCCGCGCCGCTCTCGCGCGGCTAAGGTGGGGTAGTTGACTTTGCCCTTGTCGCTGCCCTTGCCCTCGTTCCTAACCCTTCCGAACCAACCCTCCGCAGAGCCCCTTCACTTCACTCGCGCCAGCATGGCGCACACCCGGGCCACCGGCAGTCCCACCACGTTGAAGTAGCATCCCTGGATCCGCGGAATCCAGCGCGACGCAAGCCCCTGGATCGCATACGCTCCCGCCTTATCCATCGGCTCGCCCGAGGCTACGTAGGCCGCGATCTCCGCGGCGCTCACCGCCCCAAACTGCACCTCGGTCACCTCGGCTTCAACTTCGGCCACCGCCGCGCCGTTCGCATCGCGCAACGCCACGCACACCCCGGTCATCACCTGGTGCCCGCGTCCGCTCAGCCGTTGCAGCATCTGCCGAGCGTCTGCCGCATCCACCGGTTTGCCCAGGCTCACGCCATCCACCACCACGGTCGTGTCCGCGCCCAGCACAACAGCTCCCGGCGGAGCCGTTGCCAGAACTGCCAGCGCTTTCTCGCGCGCCAATCGTTTCACATACGCAAGCGGAGCTTCCCCGGCGCGCACTCGTTCATCCACGTCCGCCGCACGGACCTCGAAGCAGATTCCGGCATTGCGCAGCAGTTCGGCCCGCCGCGGCGATTGCGAAGCAAGCATCAGCATTCCCTCATTTTACGATGTGTCGCCGATGCTTTCCCTGCCCCGCCTCACCACGCCTGGTTTCCCTCTGCCTCACTCGGTTTCGAGCCAGCTCTGTCCTGATTATTTTCCTTGCGGTTCCAAATTCCCGGCGTTAAACTTCCATCTTCCCCTTGGTGTAGTGTCTGTTCGATGTATGCAGTCCGGGTCCCCGTACGTTGGGTTCGAATCCACTGGTCCCGTGGAAGCGCATCGGTACGTGAGGATTTTATGTTCGATCAAAGATTTTCCTTCCTACTTGTCTCTCATGTTCGCCGTCTCTTCGCCATATTATGCTGCATAGTACTCCTAGTCGGCAGCAGCTACGCCCAAGACACCGCCGCCGTTCCACAACTGGTAAAGTTCAGCGGAAACATCGCGGGAGCTCCAGCCGGAACCGTCGGCGTAATCTTCGCTCTCTACAAGGATCAAAGCGGTGGCGCGCCGCTTTGGCAGGAAGTCCAAAACATCGCCGTTGACGCCAATGGCCATTACAGCTCGCTGCTCGGCGCGCGCAGCCCCACGGGCATTCCGCTGGAGCTTTTCGCCAACGGTGAAGCGCGCTGGCTCGGCGTCCAGCCCGAGGGTCAGCCCGAGCAGCCGCGCGTGTTGCTGGTCAGCGTTCCCTACGCCCTCAAAGCCTCCGACTCGGAGACCCTCGGCGGACTGCCCGCCTCGGCCTTCCTGCGCTCCGACGCCTTGACACCCGCGCCCGCCGCTTACATCAACAGCGCCGCCGTACACACGGCGGCCAACCGGACGGTCGCCGCCGCCATCGCGGCCTCGGGCGCAACCGCCGGGTACCTGCCGGTCTTCGCCGACTCCTCGGGCGACCTCGCCAACTCGCTGATTGCGCAGTCGGGCAACTTCGTCGGCATCGGCACCGCCAACCCGGCGACGGCGCTCGACATTGTGGGCGCCAACCCAACCCTGCGCATCGACAACTACTCGAACGCCTCGGGCGATTCGCCAAACTTCAATTTTCTCAGCGCACGCGGCACCTCGACCGCTCCGCTCGCCACCCAGGCCAACGACAACCTCGGCCAGTTTGCCTCCGCCGGATACAACGGCGCGGCGTTCCCGAACAGCAAGGTGAACCTTGGCTTCATCGCCACCGAACCCTGGAGCGCAACCTCGAACGGCACCGCGATAACCTTTGCGACCACCGCCAACGGCACCACCTCCCTCGCCGAGCGGGTGCGCATTGACAACACCGGCAACGTCGGCATCGGCACCACCACGCCGGCCTATCCGCTGACCGTGAATGGCGTCATCCAGAGCAGCGCCGGCGGCTTCATTTTTCCTGACGGAAGCACTCAGGGCGCAGCCGCGGGAGTAGCCTGCCCCGGCGGAACGGCCGCGGGAACCGTGTGCGCTGCGGCGGTCACCGCGCCCGCCCTCATCAACACCAGCTATCCAACCATCGACGCAAGCTACGGGTTCTCAGGGCCCGACGAGTGCGCGGACATTGCATTGGCATGGCAGTTCGCGGTTGACAAGGGCTACCATGGAGCCATTATTGACGCCCGCGGATTCCACGGCAGGCAGCTGTGCAATACTCCGTTTTTCACAAACTATCCCTACACACCCGGCATCTTGCCGGCCTTCACCGGTGGCATCGACTTCGGCCCCGATAACATCATCGTAACCAACGTGCAGCAGTACATCCCCGCGGCAGCATACATTGACGGACACTCCGGCGTGAAGATCGTCAGCGCGGCTTGCACCTACGGGTTTTGCAGCTAGGCGGGACCAAATTTTCCAACCGGGACGGCTGTACTCACCATGGGTGCGGCCCATGGCGTATACACAACCGGAACGTCTCCCCCTCACGGGGTGCAGATCCGGAATCTCAACATCGCCTGCAATAGCGTCGCGGGCTCTACCGCCATTCTGAACGAGTACTCACAGGAAGGCTCTGGACTTCAGCACGTCCTGGCCACCGGATGCACCCACGGATTACAAATCGAAAGCGCCGGCCCTTCCTATGGCGCCATCAACTCCGGCCCCTACATCGACTTTACGTATGATGCCATCGGCGTGAATGATGCAGGCGCGACCTGTATCGACATCATCGCCTGGGAACTGCACGGCTTGTTCGGTCTCAGCTGCGCCATGACGGGCGACGCCGTGCAGGCAAAGGTTGGCATCAACGCAAACGGCGGCCCCTATGTGCTCAGCGGCGCCGATGTCGAGGGCCCTATCGTGGGAATTGAGGTTGGAGGCCTCGCAAACGTGGTAAGCGTCAGTCTCCAGGGGGTGCAGTTTGTATCGAACCCGACGCATCCAATGACAGCGGGAATTGACATTTCCAATAGCCACGACATTTGCTCCCTGGACGTCTCCGGAGCAGCCATCGGCGGCTACGGTTACACAAATTTGCTCAAGGACAACACGCTAACCGGCGCCAACATGGTCACCGCCACTGGCCTGGCGCATTACTCCAACGAAGGGTCCGGGGCTTCCATTACTTCTGCAAGCAAGCAAATCCCCACCAGCTCCGTCTTGATTCCTGCAATTGCCGTGATTTCAGAGACGGCCAGTTTTGTCGTCCCGTCCACGGCGCCGGTTGGGCAGGTGTATGAGGTGAATTGCTCATCGCCCTGCACAGCCACGCTGCCATCCGGTTCGCCGGGGTTAAGCAACGGCTGGTACCAGACTTTCATCAGCTACGGAGCGGGCGCCCTCAGCATCAGCTCAAACGGGATGCCGATGAGTGGATCGACCAGCTGTTATGTGCTCCGCGGCGGAGCTGGAAAGGGCGTGAGCGCGACCGTCTATGCCAGCCCGTCGAATCACTACTACCTTGCTGCGGGCAGCTTCTCATCAACCCCGGTGGCCAGGATCTCCGGGGGCTCAATCGCAATGGCGGCCGGCAGCAGCGGCACTCACATGCTGGTCTTAACCGGTTCCGACTTTGTGACAGAGTCGACCGTCGAATGGAATGGCGCGAGTTTGACGACAACCTACGTGAGCCCGCAACAGATCTCGGCGATTATCCCGGAGTCGGACTACGGCTCGCTGCCGGCCCAGGTAACGGCGATGAATCCGGCAGGCGCGTCGCTCGGCTTTGAGTTGCCTTGAGCGCCGCCGCGGCGAGCGCGGAGAAATAAACTTGTTGAGAATGCCCAGTTTTGCATCGCGCCAATATGGTGTAAAGCTGGGCTTTATCTTGTGCCATTTCGCTTGAGGACACCGATTCCCCCCTCTAACCTTTGACCTCGAGGGGATAGCTTCCGTTCGATCCGCGTTGTCCGGGCTCCCGCTCCCACGCTTCGAATGCAACTGTCCGCCGCAAACAATTGCGAGGAAGAATCCATGTCCGGACGGTCTGCTCCTGGTAACTCGATCGTTTCCCATTTGCGCCGCTGCGCTGTCATTCTTTGCTCGGCCGCCATTCTGGCTGGCGGCGCCTGCGCCGAAGATGGCCTCCTGGTCCCGCACTTGATCAGGTTCAGCGGAACCGTCTCCAGCGCTGCCGCCGGAACCGTGGGCGTGATCTTCGCACTCTACCAGGATCAATCCGGCGGCGCGCCACTCTGGCAGGAAGTCCAGAACGTCACCGTCGATAACAGCGGTCACTACAGTGCGCTCCTGGGCGCGCGCAGCGCCAACGGCATCCCTCTGGATCTGTTCAGCAACGGCGAGGCGCGATGGCTCGGCGTCCAGGCCGAAAGCCAGCCCGAGCAGCCTCGAATCCTGCTCGTCAGCGTCCCCTATGCCCTCAAAGCTTCCGACGCCGAAACCCTCGGCGGCCTGCCCGCCTCGGCGTTTCTCCGCTCCGGCGCCCTCCTCGCTTCGCCCATCGCGGATGCGCCCGCCACAGGTGCGCCCGCCAACGCTGCGCCCGCCAACGCTGCGCCCGCCGGCTCTGTCAATAGCGCTGCCATCAACTCCGCGGCCGGCAAAACCGGCCCCGCCATCGCTGCCTCGGGCGCCATCGCTGGCTATCTGCCGGTATTCGCCGACACCACCGGAGAATATCGCCAACTCGCTGATTGCCCAGTCGGGCAATTTCATCGGCATCGGCACCGCAACCCCGCAGACGGACCTGGACCTTGTGGGCGCAAATCCCACCCTGCGAATGGAAAATTACTCCAACACTACCGGCGACTCGCCGAACTTCAACTTCTGGTCGTCGCGCGGCAATCCGGCGGCTCCGCTGGCCACCCGGAACGGCGACAATCTTGGCCAGTTCGCCGCCGAAGGTTACAACGGCTCGGCGTTTCCCGGCAGCAAGGTCAAGGTCAGCTTCGTCGCCACCGAGGATTGGACTGCAACTGCCAACGGCGCGGCCATGAGCTTCCAGACCACGGCCAACGGCGCCACCCGTCGCATCGAGCGCATGCGCATTGACAACAGCGGCAACGTCGGCATCGGCACCCTTGCACCCGCCTATCCACTATCGGTCAACGGCATTATCCAGAGCGGCGGCGGAATCCTGTTTCCCGACGGCAACCTGCAGACGGCCGCGGGTCTGACCGGCACGGTCGCCATCGCCGACGGCGGCACCGGAGCCACCTCGGCGGCGGCCGCCAGAAGCACCCTGCGAGTGGCCGCCAGCGGCGTCAACGGCGACATCACTTCGCTGACGGGCCTCACTTCGCCTTTGCCGGTCGGTGAGGGCGGCACCGGTTCCGCGGCCCAGAACTTTGTGGACCTGGGAACCGCGCAGACAATCGGCGGGGCCAAGACATTTTCCACCACGATTGTAGGCAGCATCAGCGGCAATGCCTCCACGGCAACCACTGCCGCCAGCGTTCTAAACGGCGTCTACACCACGGGCAGCTACACCAACCCGGCGTGGCTCGCCTCGCTCGACGCCGCCAAGCTCACCGGTACCGTAGCCAATGCCAACCTGCCCTCGAACGTCGCTCTGACCAGCGCCGCCAACACCTTCAACGCCGGCACGCAGGACTTCAGCGGCGCGGGCGCAACCCTGCCCGTCCGCGCGCTGCTCTCGGCGGCAGCGCCGGCAAGTTGCGTGGCCAGTAAAGAAATGCTGGTAATGACCGACGCTTCCCCGGGGCAGCAGTTGTTCCTCTGCAATGCCACTGGCAACGGCTGGGTGCCGGTCGGGAACTCCCTCGTCAACGTTGCTGCGGGCGTCACCGGTTTCAACACCCGCACCGGCTCGGTATTCGCACAGCCGGGCGACTATTCCTTCCCTCAGATCGCCGGCGCCGCCACCGATTCCCAGATCGTCGGCATGAGCGCCAGCAAACTTGCGGGAACGGTTAGCCTTGCGCAGGGCGGCACGGGAGCGGCAACGGCCGCGGCAGCCCTCAGCAACCTGGGAGCGGCCAGCACCTCGGCCAGC
Source organism: uncultured Acidobacteriota bacterium (assembly GCA_963707735.1). GTDB lineage: Bacteria > Acidobacteriota > Terriglobia > Terriglobales > Acidobacteriaceae > TOLSYN. The sequence goes on from CAVPRB010000001.1 coordinate 190,735, forward strand.
AATACTTTCAACCTTCCCCAGACCATCAACGTAGGAACCTTCGGAAACGTGGGACTCACCGTGGAAGCTGACAACACCGGTCTGTCGCCCAATGCCATCTTCGCAACCACGGCCTCGGGCGACCCCTCGGCCAACGCAATTTATGCTGCGGTCACCGATCCCTTTTCCTCCGCCTCGGCCATTACCGCCCAGACCAGCGGGCCGGGCGTTCCAATCTACGCCGTCTCCACCAATCAGGCCTACCAGGTAGCCGCCATCGTCGGTCAGGTCGCTTCCAACTCCGGCATCGGCGTCGAAGGGTTCGCTGCTTCCACCACCGGCAACACCTACGGCGTGATTGGACAGATTTTCAGCCCCAATGGCGTAGCCATCCTCGGTACTGGAGTCAGTGAATCCTGCACCACCACGAACGGCGCCACTGTTTGCGTCCCCGTTCCAGGCAAAGGAACCGGTGGTCAATTCCAGACCTCCTCGGGAGGAACCGTCTTGCTCGGCCAGGTGATCGACCCAAACTTCAATTCCAGCAACGTCTTCCGCGTCAACGCCACCGGCAAGGGATTCTTCGATGGCGGGACCCAGACCGGTGGCGCCGACTTCGCCGAGTCCGTCGATGTCGAAGGTGAGGCCGCCGCCTACGCTCCCGGTGACCTGATGACGGTCGATCCCGCCCGCGATCGTCGGTTCAAGCAAGTCTCTCAGCCCTATTCCACCCTGGTCGCCGGCATCTACGCCACCAAGCCCGGAATCCTGGCCACGCCGCACACCATGGATGACCCCCGCCTGGCCTTGGAGATTCCCCTGGCCATGGTGGGAATCGTGCCCTGCAAGGTGACCGCCGAGAATGGTCCCATCCATCGCGGTGACCTGCTGGTCTCGTCCTCTACGCCCGGCCACGCCATGAAGGGCACCGACCGCAACCGCATGCTCGGCGCCGTCGTCGGCAAGGCGCTCGGCTCGCTGGACCAGGGCACCGGCGTCATCGAGGTCCTCGTCACCCTGCAATAGCCGCCGGCTCACTCCCTGCCCTCCATCTCCGCCAGCTCACCCCGGCGCCGGAAGCAGCACCTGCCGCGTCCGTCATGGCGTCGCCGCGTCCGTCCCGGATCGGGTCCAAATCCCGCGCCCCGCGTGTAAATTGGCAGCCGTCAAAAATTGCTGATCCCTGCTTGACAGGCGGAGCTTCGGGACTGTATTGTCCTGCAAATTAGTTTGGCTTGTCTGGCTCCAACATCATCCTTCTTGGTCTCATCTGCGCTGTTGTTAGAAATCAATTCCCACCCACCATATGAGAATGGAGGATCCATGTCTGGACGGCACGCCGTTGGCAACTCGCTCGTTCCCCATCTACGCCGCTTGGTTACAATCCTGGCTGCAACATTGTTCTGTGCCACTCTTGTGCTCGGCCGTGCCTACGCCGAAGACGGTGTCGCGGTGCCCCATCTGGTCAAGTTCAGCGGAACCATTTCCGGCTCGCCAGCCGGAACCGTCGGCGTCATCTTCGCGCTTTACAAGGATCAAACCGGTGGCGCGCCGCTCTGGCAGGAAGTCCAGAACATCACCGTTGACGGCACCGGCCATTACAACTCGCTCCTCGGCGCGCGCAGTGCCGCGGGCATTCCCCTGGAAGTCTTCAGCAACGGTGAAGCGCGCTGGCTCGGCGTCCAGGCCGAGGGCCAACCCGAACAGCCCCGCGTCCTGCTCGTCAGCGTCCCCTACGCCCTCAAAGCCTCGGACTCCGAGACCCTCGGCGGACTGCCCGCGTCGGCCTTCCTGCGCGCCGACGCCGTTACCGTTCCGCCATCCTCCGTCGCGCCTTCCGCCTACATTAACACCGCTGCTGTAAACGCAGCCGTCAACAAGGCTGTCGTCGCCGCCATCGCGGCCTCCGGCGCGGCTCCGGATTCCTGCCGGTCTTTACCGACACCTCGGGCGACCTTGCCAACTCGTTGATCTTCCAGACCGGCGGCAACGTCGGCATCGGCACCACCAAGCCGGCCAACGCGCTGGAAGTCTGGGCACCAACCCAACCCTGCGCCTCGATAACTATTCCAACACCCCAGGCGACTCGCCCAACTTTAACTTCATCAGCGCCCGCGGCACCTCAACCACCCCGCTCGCCACCCAGAGCGGCGACAACCTCGGCCAGTTCGCCGCCGCCGGATACAACGGCGCGGCCTTCCCCAGCAGCCGCGTCAAGGTCAGCTTCATCGCCACCGAGAACTGGACCTCAGCCGCCAACGGCACGGCGATGACCTTTGCGACCACCAAGAACGGAACCACGTCCCGCACCGAGCGCCTGCGCATCGACAACACCGGCAACGTCGGCATCGGCACCACCACGCCCGCGTTCCCGCTCTCCGTCAACGGCGTCATCCAGAGCACCAGCGGCGGCTTCAAATTCCCCGACGGCAGCACCCAGACAACGGCTGCGACGGGAGGTGGCGGAGGAGGAGTCAGCTCGGTCACGGCGGGTGACTCCTCCATCACGGTCGCAGGCACCGCTTCGGCTCCCACCGTTGCCGTCGCCAGCCTCGGCATTACCGATGCCAAGGTGCATGACGTCAGCGTCGCCAAGGTTACGAGCAATACCTGGTT
>CAVPRB010000002.1:0-84595 GCA_963707735.1 uncultured Acidobacteriota bacterium
AGAGCGGAACCAGGGTTGTTATATCCATAGTTGTGGGGGTGAGTAGAATTGAGTTGGCGATCTCCGCGACGGCGAACGAATGGCACAGGCTTATTCTGATGATTTGCGCTGCAAGCTATTGGAATCCTATGAGGTAGGCGACAGCAGTCTGCGGGAGTTGGCGCAACAGTTCCGGGTCAGTTTCGGGTACAGCAAGAAGATTCGTCGGCAACAACTGCTGACCGGGCAGAAAGAGCGGCCTGCGCAGTTGCGTCACGGTCCGGTGAGCCGGATCGATTCCGCTGCCCAGGAGAAGCTGCGCGGCTGGCTCCGCCTGCAGCCGGACTTGACCGAGGTGGAGTTGCGCGACCGGCTCGGCGAGGCCGGGGTTTGCGTCTGCAAAAGCCGGATTGGGCAGGTCTTGCGGGCGATGGGGTTGCGGCGTAAAAAAAATCCCTCCACGCCGCCGAGCGCGACCGCGAAGCCAACCGCCAGCGGCGCGAAGAATTCCTCGCCACCATCGCCACGATCCCGCCGGAAAGGCTGATTTTCCTCGACGAAAGCGGAGTGACCACGCAGATGACGCGGCCGTGGGGACGAGCGCCGAAGGGCGAGCGCATTGCCGAAGCCGCGCCGCAAGGCCACTGGAACGTGCTGACCACGCTGGGTGCCATGAGCCTGCGCGGCATCGTCGCCGCCATGACCATCGAAGCGGCCACCGATGCCGACGTCTTTGCCGCCTATATCGAACAGGTGTTATGTCCGAAACTGCGGCCCGGCGACGTGGTCATCCTGGACAATCTGTCGGCCCACAAGGTTCAAGGAATCGAAGCGTCGATTACCGTCTGCGGCGCACGGCTGATCTATCTGCCGCCCTACTCGCCGGACCTGAACCCCATCGAAAAAGCATGGTCCAAGTTCAAGCAGTTCTTACGAACCGCCAAAGCTCGCACCGCCGAAGCGCTGGACCAAGCCGTCACCGAGGCCCTGAAAACGATCACCGCCGACAACGCAGCCGCTTGGTTCCGCCACTGCGGATACGGGACACATTAATCATGGTTTCGCTCTAAACCACGCGCCGCGAGCCGCAGCGCAGGCCGTTGGCGCCGGCCCGGCTTGCAAGCGTATCGCTTACCAGCCACGGGCCGCATCTCCGGATGCGGCCCGTGCTGCAACCGGGGACGTTAAGACGAAACCTTGAACCGGGGACGATGCCATGAACCGCGCAATCACCCACCCCGCGCTACCCGCCGGAGTCACCCTCCGCGCGGCCGCCGCGGCGGACATTCCCGCGATGATCCGTCTCGTGAACTTGGCGTTCGAGCAAGAAGCTTTCTTCGTCAACCGCCCGCGGACCCACCAGCAGCAGCTTGAGGAGCATTTTCGCCTCGGGCATTTTCTGCTGGCTCACCGGGGCGCGCGGCTGGTGGCTTCGGTGTACTACGAACCGCGCGGTGAGCGCGGCTACATCGGCATGCTGGCGGTGTGCCCGGACGACCAGCGCCAGGGACTGGGCCGCGCCATGATGCTGGCAGCCGAGCAGGCTCTGGGCGAGGCCGGATGCAAGATCGCCGAGCTTTCGGTGGTTGACGTGCGCACCCTGCCACGGGCCATCTACGGCAAGTTCGGCTACCGGGAAGTGGGTGAGGCGGAGGTTCCCGAGGAACTCCGCCAGAAGCTCACCATGCCCATCCAGTTGATCAAAATGGAAAAGCCGCTTTAACCACGGCGAATATATCTGTGGACTACGCCCTGGCGGTGATAACCTTCGGCCAGTCAATTACAATCACTATGGCCATCCTCGGCCCGGAGAATACAGGAACTGTATCTTCTATGCGGCGCTTCCTGAAGCAGGTACACATTCTCGTTGTGCGGACGCTGGAGCATGACCAGTTTGTCGTGGCCAAAGGTGCGGCGTATTCCGCCATTCTCACCCTGTTTCCCGCCGTTCTTCTCATCGCATCCATTCTCACCGCGTCGCACAGCACGCTTGGTTTTGTGCGGGAAATCTCATTCGCCATCGGCGGCATCATGCCTTCGGGCACGGAGCCTTCCATCCTCACGTTTTTTGAGGGCCGCAAGCCCGCGCCGGTGCGCATGATCGTCACCACTTCGCTGCTTACGCTATGGACCGGTTCCGGCGTCATGATCTCCTGGATGGACGGTTTCCACCGGGCCTACGAGATGAAAAAGTCATGGAACCTCAACCAGGAACGGCTGGTTTCGTTCCTGCTGGTCCTGATGGCCGGGTTGCCAATGGCCTTCGCCAGCTTTCTGCTGGCGTTCGGAAATCAGATTGAACACTGGCTGGCCTTCCACGCCAACCGCGAACTTGATTTGTACATCCTGTCCATGTGGACGGTGGTGCGCTGGCTGATTGCGGTGGTCACCACGATTGCGGTGATCGCGCTCATCTATCATCACGGGCTGCCGCGCACCCAGCCCTGGCACAGGGTTCTGCCGGGCTCGGTGCTGGCCACCGGGCTTTGGTTTGCCTCCACTACGATTTTCGGCTGGTACCTCCGCCATTATGCGGATTACGGCGTCATCTACGGCTCGGTGGGCACTGCCATCGCTCTGCTTGTCTGGCTCTACCTGGTATCGCTGGTGATCCTGATCGGGGCGGAGTTTAACGCGCTGCGCTATCCGCGCTACCTTTTTGGAAGCTTCTCCAAACTGGAGTCCGGCCCAGGCCGCGGCGAACGGAATTCGAAAGAATATGACTGACGATCTGAAAACAATCATCTCCGGGGAGTGTTCACCCGAGCAGGCCCATCGGCGCTGCGCTAAAATCGTTTGCACCCTTGGCCCGTCTTCCAGTACCGAGGAAGAGGTTCGCCAGCTCCTGCTGCTGGGAATGGACGTAGCCCGCCTCAACTTCTCCCATGGCACCCACGAGGAACACCTGCAGCGCATCCGTACCCTGCGCAAGGTGGCCGCGGAGCTGGGACGCACGGTCTGCGTTCTGCAGGACCTGCAGGGTCCCAAGATACGCACCGGCGCGCTGGCCAATCACATGCCGGTGAACCTGCTTCCCGGCACCCGCGTCACCATCACCAACAAAGAGGTGGCAGGCACCGCCGAGCTGCTGGGAACCACCTTCAAGACGCTGGCGCGCGAGGCCGAGGTTGGCTCGCGTATCCTGCTCTGCGACGGCCGCCTCTCGCTGAAGGTTCTCGAGGTGCGGGGCGAGGATGTGTTGTGCCAGGTCATCGATGGCGGGATGCTGGGTGAGCACCAGGGCATCAATCTGCCCGGCGCCGTGCTCAGCGCGCCATCGCTCACCCGCAAGGACAAGAAGGACCTTGCCTTCGGACTCGCGGCCAAGGTGGACGTGGTGGCGATCTCTTTTGTCCGCAGCGCCGCCGATATTCGCGCGGTCAAAAAGATCATCGCCGCCGCGGGAAGCGATACGCCGGTGATCGCCAAGCTGGAAAAGCCCCAGGCCATTGAAAATCTCGAGGAGATTCTGGAAGCCGCCGATGGAGTGATGGTGGCGCGCGGCGATCTGGGCGTGGAGGTTCCACCGGAAAAGGTTCCAGGCATCCAGAAGCACGTCATCCGCCGCGCCGAATATTGGCGCAAGCCGGTAATCACCGCAACCCAGATGCTGGACTCGATGATTCAGAATCCGCGTCCCACCCGCGCCGAGGCCAGCGACGTTGCCAACGCAGTGTACGATGGAACGGATGCGGTCATGCTCTCGGGTGAAACCGCCAGCGGACTGCATCCCCGCGAAGCCGTCAGCATGATGGCGCGTATCGTGGTCGAGGCCGAGGCCGATATGCGCCGGGAGCCCCCATCGCGCCGCCGCGAAATTCGGGAGTTGACGATCCCCGAGGCAATCTGCGAAAGTGTGGCCCACGTAGCCGAAGAGCTGAACATGCGCGCCATTGCCGTATTCACCGAAACCGGCAACACCGCCGGGTTGATTTCCAAGTACCGGCCGCGGGCCGAGGTGTACGCTTTCTCCAACGTGCTGGAGGTTTGTAACCGGCTGAACCTTTACTGGGGATTGCGGCCGGTTCCCATCCAGACGCTGGCCAGCGTGGAAGCCATGGTGGACGCCGCCGAAGCCGAACTGCGGCACGCCAAGGTGGCGGCCACAGGCGACGTGGTGGCCATCGTTGCCGGGACCAGAATGGTGACCGCCGGCTCGACCGACTTTATCCGGCTGCATCGAATCCGCCCCCCGCAGGGCCCCGGCCACCGGGCTGCTGGAGCGAAGAAATCTACTGCAAAGGACTCCTGACGATGAGAGATCCAATCCGTTCCATGGCGATCCTGAAACCGCATCCCGGCAAAGAGCTGGAGCTGTTTGCGTTTCTGCGCGAGTTTTACACCATGATGCACGCCAAGCAGTACTCGCACGACACGCTCTTCCATGACCTGAAGCAGCCGGACGTCTTTCTGCACATCCGCATCTGGCTCTCGGAGGACGCCCGCGCCACCGCCATCCAGGACCCCGATGTGCATCACTACTGGATGAAACTGCCGGAGCTGGGAACCATCACCACGATCTACGAGGAGCTCGAACCGATCTTCTCGACCCAGGAAGGCATTGTCGTGGACGTTCTCGAAGGCGGCGTTTAACCCGGCTGGAACCCCGGCTCTTGCGCGCGCCAAGGCGCGTCCGCCAGGGGATGAGCCTCACCCCGCAAAAGCGCCGGCAGTCTCCGGCGCGCCGGTTGCTCCAGCGAACCGCGCACGTGTCTCAATTGATCCAGTGTGAGTCGTCGTCCTTCTTGTCCAAGTTGGGACCGCGATACTTTCCCTGCTCGTCGAAGTAGTCCCCGCGCTTGCTCTGGCGCATGTAAACCTCGAATTTTTTCGCCGCCCGCCGCCGCTTCCACTTGTAATAGCGGTTGCGGAGTCCAAACGCGCCCTCCGAGGCCACCACCTGCAGCCCGTAGTGGGGAACAAAGCGCAGGTAGAGCCAGCCGAAGAACGCGCCGCCCAGGTGGGCGAATTCGGCCACTCCGTTGGACCCGCTAAAGGCGCTCACAAAGGCAATGAACAGCCAGATGGCCACAATGTAACGGGCCTTGATGGCGATGGGAAACGGGAAGACATAGACCTGGCGGTCGCCGTTCAGGATTCCGAAGGCGATCAGCAGTCCGTAGATTCCGCCCGAGGCGCCGATGGTGGCCTGCTGCCAGATCTGTCCCATGACGGCGAACAGCGGGATCGGTACATGCTGGTAGGCCAGGATGCCCAGCGCTCCCACTCCGAGGGTGGTGAGCGAGGCGCCCACCACGCACCAGAAATAAAATTCGTAGAAGCGCCGCGTCCCGAAATCCATCTCAAACTGCGCCCCGAACATCCACAGTCCCAGCATGTTGAACAGCAGGTGGGTCACGCTGTGCGGATCGTGGAAAAAGGCGTAGCTGACCAGTTGCCAGACCTGCCCGTGCACAACGGCCACCGGGCGCAGGTAGAAGTAGTAGTCGGCGAAAACCGCCAGCGCGGGCACCGTCAGCCGCGAGAGCAGCATCCCCAGATACACCGCAACGTTGGCGATGATCAGCGTCTTCACCGCGTGCGTGAACGGCGGAAATCCAAAGGTCGTTACCGGGCCACCGCGTGCCATAATTCTCCTCTGCGTCAACAATGCGCCGGTTCCGGAATCGCCGGCCCCAGGGCGATCGGCGTCCGCGTTGCAGGCGCGAACCGCGACTACAACATTATCCTGCGCCAGCGGCACTGTACTCTGAAAATCAGCGTCTCCGGGAATTCCCGGTTCCCAGAGCGGGGAAGACGTTTCCCGGCGCGACCGCCAAAGCTCGCCGGTTGCTTTGTTTGCAATTCTACCTCAGGCGGTGGCGCGGCTCCGCGGACCGAATATTCTGCCGCCGGGTGCATGCGCCTAGCCACGGCCAGGCAGCGGGAATTCACTCACCCCGCCAGGTTTGCCAATTCGGTTTTCTCTGTGGAAAACTCGATTTTGGCGCTCAGAATGCACTTGAAACCCCACCGCTACCGGCGCAAAACAGCGCACAGAAAAAACTTCCTGACTTCCATCTTGGGCATCCAATCGCTCGGCGCCATTCATTTCTGTTGACGACAATGCTTGACGCTGCGCGGAAGAGAATCTAAATATAAATGCGGGGCAGCGTGGTGAGACAATCGTCACCGGCCCAGGAAAAAAGTGGAGGTAGCTATGGTCTTGTGCCCAGAGTGCGAAAGCGATCTGGATGTTGAAGAAGACGAACTCGATGAAGGCGAAATCCTGTCGTGTACGGAATGCGGCAGTGATTTTGAGGTGGTCGGCATCGAGCCTCTGGAACTGACCAAGGTCAGCGATGAGGACGGCGACGTAGACGAAGTGGACGTCAAGGATCTCGAGGAGGATAGCGATTACTAGGCGGCGGAGGGTCGGGCTCGTCGCGGCTCTCACCGCCTTGCTGCTGTGGCTGCCGGCGTGTGCCTGGGCGGCCAGCGGCAGCTCCGCGCCCTATGCACTCATTTTCGGAACCGTCTGGAGTCCGGACAACCGCCCCGTCTATGGCGTACACGTCAGACTGCGCCGCGCCAGCGAGAAGAAATTCCGCTGGGAGGCTTTCTCCGACCATCGCGGCGAATTCGCCATCCGCGTCCCGGCTTCCGCAGCCGATTACGTCCTGCTGCCTGATCTGAAGCACGCGAAGGATCGGCCGCTGCCGGAAACCCGGATTCACGTGGCCGGCGACGAGCGCGTCGATATCGGTGTCCACCTCCCGCAGTAGTAGAATCGCGTAGTGGGGTCCTAGGAGGTTGCAGCGTGCGTCGTCTAGTCCTGATCAGCGCGGCTGTCCTGTTGCTCTCTACGTTCTTGTGCGCCCAACTTTTTGGAGGCAAGAAGGACGACGCCACCGCTCCCCGCAATTTGACCGGCAATGTTTTCGATCACGAGGACCGCGTCGTTCCCGTCGCGATTGTCTATCTCAAGAACACGCGCAGCCTCGCCGTCTACACCTTCATCACCAACCAGGACGGCTCCTACCGTTTCAACAATCTCTCGCCCGACATCGATTACGAGGTCCACGCCGAATGCAACGGCCGCAAGAGCCAGGTCAAGACCCTGAGCTCCTTTGATACGCGCAAACAGGCGCATATCAATCTCAAGCTCGACAAGTAATTCCGCGCCAGCGTCCGCGGCCGGAGCGGCAGTTCTTGTCGCGTACCTGGTGGCCATGTCAGTTGGCCCGCGTCCGCTCCTGGGCCCGGCGCAAACAGAAAAGCCGCCCGCGGGCGGCTTTTCTTTACCTTGGATTCATCAGTCGTTGGAACCGCGCTTCCAGTCCAGCAATTCGCCGATCGTCGAGGTGCCCGGCGAAGACTGCGGATGCTTGTAGGCTTCCACGTCGGCGCGAGTCGCTTCCTCGCCCACGGCGCGAATGCTCAATCCCACCTTCTTCTCCTCCGCGTTCATCTTGATGATCTTGAAATCGAACTCCTGCCCTGGTTCCAGCGTGATCTGCTGGGAGTTGGCGTCCACGGCTTCCGAGTTGTGACAAAGGCCTTCCACGCCGTCGGCAAGCTCGACGAAGGCGCCAAAGCTGGCCAGCCGCAATACCTTGCCCTTGAGCACATCGCCCACGCGATGCTGTTCGAAGAAGCTCTCCCAGACATCGGGCTGCAACTGCTTGACGCCCAGCGAGAGACGGCGATTGTCCGGCTCGATGGCCAGAACAATAGCCTTCACCTTGTCGCCCTTCTTCAGAATCTCCGAAGGATGCTTGACCCGCTTGGTCCAGCTCAGGTTGCTGACGTGGACCAGGCCGTCGATGCCGTCTTCAATTTCGATGAAGGCGCCAAAGTCGGTCAGGTTGCGGACCTTGCCTTCCACGGTCGAGCCGACCGGGAACTTCTCGTGCAGGCTCTCCCACGGATTCAACTCAAGCTGCTTCAGACCGAGTGAAATGCGGCGCTCCTGCGGGTTCACGTTGAGCACCACGGCTTCCACCTGGTCGCCCACGTTTACCAGCTTCGAGGGATGCTTCATGCGCTTCGACCAGGTCATCTCGCTGACGTGGACCAGGCCTTCAATGCCTTGCTCCAGTTCCACGAAGGCGCCGTAGTCGGTCACGCTGATGACGCGGCCATGCACCCGCGCTCCAATCGGATAGCGCTCGCTGGCGTCCAGCCACGGGTCGGGCGTCAACTGCTTGAAGCCGAGCGAAACCCGCTGCTTTTCGCGGTCAAACTTCAAAACCTTTACCTGGATCTGATCGCCGACATTGACCAGGTCACGCGGATGGGTCAGCCGGCCCCAGCTCATATCCGTGATATGCAGCAGGCCGTCAATGCCGCCCAGATCGACGAAGGCGCCGTAATCGGTCAGGTTCTTCACCGTGCCGGTCAGCACCGCGCCCTCTTCCAGGTGGGTCATGGTGACGTCGCGCTTGGCGGTCACCTCTTCATCCAGGATCTGCTTGCGGCTCACCACAATGTTGCCGCGCTTCTTGTTCACCTTGATGATGCGGACTTCCAGCTCCTGGCCCTTCAGAGCGTCCAGATTCCGCACCGGGCGCACGTCTACCTGGGAACCGGGCAGAAACGCGCGCGCGCCGAGAATGTCCACCGTCAGACCACCCTTGATGCGGTCGACCACCCGGGCTTTGACGGAAGCTTTGTCGTTGTGAGCTTTTTCGATCTCGTCCCAGGCATGCAGCCGCTGTGCCTTCTGGAAGGAGAGGTTTACGTAACCCTCCTCCGTGTGGCCTTTTTCCACCATCACGTCAATGGCGTCGCCCGGTTGGAATTTCACGTTCCCCTCGTGGTCCTTGGCTTCATCCAGGAGCACAACGCCCTCGGACTTCAGACCAATATCCACCACCAGGTAGTTGTTGTTGATGCTAACCACCGTGCCCTTGAGGACGCGGTCTTCGTTAGCGGCGAGTTCGGCTTGCTCCTGCTCGAACGACTCGAGTGCTGTTGCGAAATCTTCCGTCATGTTTTCGTTTTTTGGGTTGCGGGAGACGCCCTCGGCAGGCTTCTCCGGCAAAAGGTTTGAGATTGGGCTGTGCTGTTCGGCGGGCTGGTTGTCCGTTGGCAAACCGGTGTCCGGGGGCTGCTCGATAGCTGAAGAGTCGTCGCGGATATCGTGAAATACCATTCAATTTACGTCTGCCCTTCCGTGGGTGAGCACGGTTGAGGCTTCTGGAAATAATACGGACTGCTGGCATTCTTAATTGGAATGGAACCTGCTTGCACAGGTCATAACGCACCAGCGGCCGGACCTCCCTGCGATGATGCCCGCGCAGGAAGACTGCTCTGACTATAGCAACGGCCCGGAATGGAGTCAAACCCGGCGGCAACTTGTTGACAAAGAATTCAAGATGAACCATCCCACCGGCCCGCCCCGGCCCGGCTCCGCCGGCGTTCCCGGCTCTCCATCCCGCCGCTTTTCCCCGCCGGCAATGCCAATGGCAGCCTGCAACCGTAGCGCCATAACGCCCCGGACGCCCCAAATCTCCGTCCCGGGACCGTTGGCAGATGCCCCGTTCCCGACCGCTAGACCTGTTTGCAAGCTTCAACCGCCAGATGCTCGCCAATCCCAACCAAGCGATGATCCGGATGCTTTCCTTTTGACTGGCTCACGCTTCGCCCCAACATCCGGGAAGAAAGTCGCACCCCAAGGCCGATCATTGGCTTTTCAATGCTGCGGTACAGCATTACAGGGATGAAGATCGAGCCGGAAACCAGAACCAGCACGCGCAGCGGAAGCGGACGGTTGACCATCAGCTTGACGGCACACCAAATGATGAAAGTGTGACTGAGATAGATGCCGTATGACTTTTCGGCAACCCAGTGCGAAATCCGGTTTATCCAGCCGCACTCCATGTCACGAATGAATGGAAAGGTAAGCCCCAGCAAAAGCGAAAGCGCCCAAGCCGGCGGAAGCTTACCGTAGAGGCTGATGTTGTCGAGGGGATGGAACAGCAGGATCACAAGGAAAACCACCAGGGGCCAAATCCATGGGGTCAGCCTTCGTCGCGACTCGCCGCAAAGGGAGTACGCCATCACCCCAGCGGCAAAGCACGGCGCAAAGCTGAAAACCCCAAGCCGCCCACTCAACCGTGGCAACGTCAGGGCCGCGATCACCGCAGCGCCAAGAACAACCAATGCCCCGAACCGGTAGCGCCGGATAACGAGATAGACAAGTGGCAGAAGCACGTACATTTGCACTTCGAGCGGCAAACTCCAGAGCACATTGAGGGCGTTGCCTGCATAGAAGAGGTTCTGGGAGAGCGCCAGGTTGGCGGCAAGAGCCTTGGCGCCGATCCAGTGGTAATCCGCGGTGGGATGTGCCGGGACCTGCAACAGCGGGACAAGCAGAATGCAGAAGATGGCCAGAGGGTAGATACGAAAGAATCGCCGCAGATAGAAGGCCCGGCAGAGCTCGCCCAGCCGGCTGAGACCGGAAGCCTGCAGGCGCTCCAGCGAGGCCATCAGCACGCAACTGGTATGGACAAAGAAGATGATCACGCCAAAACGCCCGAGGCTGCCGGCATTGTAGAAGCCCACGGCGTGGCTCAGGTGTGCGGAATAGACCGAGAGCACCGCTACGGCTCGGAGCAGGTCAAGATTATGCGAACCGCCCTGAAGAGAGTCCTGGGTCAACGGCGTGACCTTTCAGAATTGCTTGATCATTCAGCAAAGAGCACGCAAGCTTCCATCTTCACTCTTCATCGCCGGAAGCAGTCCCATCGTCATCCTTTGAGCAGGCTGCACAGGATCAAGTCTGCCTCTGCATCGGACAACTACCGCGCGCGGGTCCAGATTCTGGAATTTGCACCTGCACTCAACCCGCGAAGGCAACGATGTTAAGCAGATACCGGCTGGAGGCGCGAGGTCGCCAAATGAGATGGTCCGCCGCGCTGACCCGTGGTGGAATGCTCGGAGCATCGGAGTGCCCCAACCCTCGCGCCGTATTTTCAGGCGTTAAGATGGGAGGCGAGGCAGTCCATCGCTGCCCGGGCCGCCAGGCGCCCCCACTCTTTCCATCCATAGCTTTTCCCCGCCGCGCCCGTTCGCCGGCGACGTGCGTGGCAGCCTGGGTCCGCCGCGCCCGAACGTCGCGGACGCCCCAAAATTTCCGTTTTGGTGTTGGTGGACAAAAGGCCTGTTTCCGTCCACAATGCTGGAGCATAATGGCGAGCCGCCCCGTTTTTGAGGAGAACGACCAAGATGCAAGCGCAAGGGCAACATGCATGAATATGGCCTTTCTGGGTTGTAGTCGTCCTCAGTGTTCCAAATTTCTCAGCGGCCACGATACTGATTGGTGCGCTGATCAGGCCTAACGTTTGGCTCTTCGCCGAAACTCCACTGTTGTACTTCTACATCCCCGCCAGTCTGATTCCCGCGGTTTTGATCGCTGCTGCTACTCATCGATTCATGCGAAGAGGGACGCGGCGTCGAATGTGGTACTTGCTCGCATCCTCAATGTGCGCCAGCGCTGGGACCTTCGCGGTATTGTGGGTATTTGGTACACGATTGATGCGGTAGCTAACGAAACATCGCCAGGTAGCTCACAGTCTCGTGGAATCGGGCAAATTTCCATGCCCAACTCCATCCCAACCGGGAGCTCCCTGACCGGGGTTGCTTTCATTGTTATTAGCCAATATAATCTTAGCTAAGCTAGGGGGGCCTGTCATGTACGAAGCAACCATGCACGAAGCCAAGACAAACCTCTCCGCGTTAGTGAAGCGGGCTCAGAGCGGCGAAGAAGTGGTCATCACGTCGGGCCGGACGAAACAGCCGGTTGCGAAGATCACCCCCATCCCTAAGGCAAAGGTCAAGGGGCGTGTGCGGGGTCTATTCAAAGGTGTGTTCACGATCGCGCCGGATTTCGACGCTCCGCTTCCTGAAGATGAAGCTCACCTATGGTCTGGAGAGTAAATGAAACTCCTGCTGGACACACATGCACTCCTTTGGTGGGTGCTTGACTCAGAGGAGCTAAGTCAGAAGGCGCGGCGAGCGTTGAGCGATGTAAACAACGACGTGTACGTTTCCGCGGCGACAGCCTGGGAAGTTGCCACGAAATTTCGGATTGGCAAACTTCCCGATGCAGATCAGCTTGTACATTCGTTTAGCGATACTCTCCCGCGACTGGGATTTCTCGAACTGCCAATCTCAATCGAACATGCTGAACGTGCTGGACTTATGCGAATTGAACATAAAGACCCGTTCGATCGTATGTTGATCGCCCAGGCGCAAGCGGAAGGTCTTGTACTGGTTAGCAACGAGGAATTGTTCGATGCCTTTAATGTTCACCGCCTATGGTGAACCAGCACCGCGCGCGATACCTGTTGCCTAATCGCCAAGCACCTCAGTATCCCGAACCAGGAGAGCCCGGGGCCGCCAGGCGCCCTGCACTGTTTCCATAGCTCTTCCCAATTCCATATCCCGCACCCCACCTCGTTCGGCAAACTGAATCCGAGCTGACGCGTGAACATCGCCGCATCTTTTACCCCTCCAAAACGCACGTTAGTTTGTTACCCTCCCGTATATGGACCACATCTTTACCCCCTGGCGCTACGCCTACATCACCACGGCAGACCGCGCTCCCTCCTGCATTTTCTGTGACCGCGTTCCCTCGCGCGATCGCAATCTAGGCGACGATGAGAGCAACTTCATCCTCCATCGCGGCGCCCACTGCTTCATCATCGTCAACCGCTTTCCCTATACTTCCGGCCACGTCATGGTCGTTCCCTACCAGCATGTCGATCGCCTCGACCGGCTGCCCGCCGAGGCCGCCGCTGAGATGATGGCCCTGGCCCAGCGCATGGAAACCGTGCTCCGCGAGCTCTATCACCCGGACGGCATCAATCTGGGAATGAACATTGGCAAGGCCGCCGGAGCCGGGGTCGCCGGACACATCCACATGCACATCCTGCCGCGCTGGATGGCCGACGCCAACTTCATGTCCGTCATCGGTGAAACTCGCGTCCTGCCCGAGTCGCTGGAAGAAACCGCGCGCCGCATCCGCCGGGCGCTCGAACCGTAGCTAAGTCGCCGCGCTCTCGGGCTCATAGACCAGCTTGGGGCGCCTGCGTTTTTTCGCCATGCGGCGGCAGGAGCGATAGGCGCCCGGCGAGACCTCGCCCAGCCGGATCTGGGTGCGCTCCATCAGCTCTTCCACGGACTCCGCCGAGTACTCTTCGGCGGCGCGCAGCACCACCTTGGCCGCCGCCATCGCATCTTCCTCCGCGTTGTGATGGCGGAAGCCGATCCCGAACTCACGCGCCAGCGCATCCAGCGAATGCCGTGGAAGCTCCGGCCAGCACCGGCGCGCCAGGGCCACGCTGCACACAAACTGCATCTTCTCGCAGCACACGTCGTAGTGCGCCAGGGTTGCCCGCAGCACGCCCATGTCAAAGGCGGCGTTGTGCGCCACCAGCGTCCGCCCGCCGATGGCGCGCTCCATCTCCGGCCACAGCCGGTCGAACTCCGGCGCGTCCGCGACCATCTCCGGAGTGATGCCGTGAACGGCAATGTTGAACGGGCTGAAGTAGAGCGACGGAGGCCGGATCAGCCACTCCCGGCGCGCGACGATCGCCGCGTTTTCCACCACGGCAATGCCCAGCGAGCAGGCGCTGACCCGCGCTCCGCTGGCGGTTTCGAAATCGATTGCCGCAAATCGCACCCTGCTCCTTTGCCGTCTGCTACTCCGCCAGCATCTGCAACAGCTCGGCTTCGCTGATCACCTTTACGCCCAGCGACGCAGCCTTGTCCAGCTTCGATCCCGCCTCTTCGCCCGCCACCACGTAGCTGGTCTTCTTGCTCACCGAGCCGATCACCTTGCCGCCCGCGTCTTCAATCATTTTCTTGATATCGTCGCGCGAATACGTTGGCAGCCTTCCGGTCAGCACAAATGTTAGCCCGGCCACCTGCGTGCCGCGCACTTTCTTTTCACCCGTAAATTGCAGCCCGGCCTGGCGCAACCGCTCAATCAGCTTGCGATTTTTCTCTTCGGCAAAAAACTCGCGAATGCTGGCGGCAATGCGCGGTCCAACTTCATTCACTTCCTCCAGCTCCGCCGCGCCGGCCTCGATCAGCGCGTCCATCGAGCCAAAATGGGCGGCCAGGAACTCCGCCGTGCGTTCGCCCACCATGCGGATTCCCAGCCCGAAGATTACCCGCTCCAGCCCCAGTTTTTTCGATGCTTCAATCTCGCCGAGCACGTTCTCGGCGCTCTTCTTGCCCATGCGCTCCAGTTGCATCAGCGCGTCTTCCCGCAGCGAATACAAATCCGCGACGTCGTGCACCAGGCCGCGCGCCAGCAGTTGATCCACCAGCGCCTCGCCCATGCCTTCAATGTTCATCACCTTGCGCGAGGCAAAGTGCAGCAGCGATTCGCGCAGTTTCGCCGGGCAGTTGGCGTTCACGCAGAAGTAGTTCACCTCGCCTGCGGCGCGCACCACGTGCCCGCCGCACTCGGGGCAGGTGGAGGGCATATGGAACGCTTGCCCATCGGCCGGTCTGGGGTGCCCGGCGTCGTCCACCACCCGGGTCACCTTGGGAATCACGTCGCCGCCGCGCTCCACCATCACCCAGTCGCCAACGCGCACTCCCAGCCGCTCCACTTCGTCCTGGTTGTGCAAGGTCGCGCGCTGCACCGTGGTGCCGCCGATGGCCACCGGACGCAAGGCCGCCACCGGGGTCAGCTTGCCGGTGCGCCCCACCTGGATCAGGATGTCTTCCACCTGCGTCACCCCGGCGCGCGCCGCGAATTTATAGGCAATCGCCCAGCGTGGAGCCTTGCCGGTAAATCCCAGCCTCTGCCACAAGGCGGTTGAGTTCAGCTTCACCACCACGCCGTCGATCTCATACGGCAGGGTGTCGCGCGAGGCCTCGGTGGCGTTCACATATCTCCATATTTCCTCAAAGCTGCGGGCCACCGTGCGATTCGGATTTACCTTGAAGCCCGCCGCGCTCAGAGCCTCCAGTCCCTCCCATTGCGTGGCTCGCGCAACCCGCCCGTCCTGGAGCAGAAAGTACGAGTAGAAGTCCAGCTTGCGTTGCGCCGTGACGTTTGGCTCCAGCACACGCACGGCTCCGGCGGCGGCGTTGCGCGGGTTGGCGAAGCGCGCCAGCCCCATGTCCTCGCGCTGCTCGTTCATGGCTACAAAGGACTTCGTCGGCATCAGCACCTCGCCGCGAACTTCAAACGGCGGCTCCAGCCCAGCCTTGCGCAATTGTTCACCGCTCACGTGCAAGGGAATCGAGTGGATGGTGCGCAGGTTCGCCGTCACATCCTCGCCCGTCGCTCCATCGCCGCGGGTAATGCCGCGCACAAATCGCGCCCCGGCGTCTTTCGCGCCCCCGTCCGCCGCCTCATAGTGCAAGGCCATCGAAAGCCCGTCCAGCTTGTACTCGCACACGTACTCCAGCTCGCCTGGGCCCGCCAGATCCGCCGCGCGCCGCGTCCAGTCGCGCAGCTCGGCTTCGCTGTAGGCGTTATCCAGCGAAAGCATCTGCGACGAGTGCGCCACCTTCACAAAGCCTTCGCGCGCCTTGCCGCCTACGCGCTGCGTCGGCGAATCCGGCGTTACCAGCTCGGGATGCTCGCACTCAATGGCCTTCAGTTGATTTACCAGCGCATCGAACTCGGCGTCCGCAATCGCGGGCGCATCCAGCACAAAGTAGAGGTGCTCGTGGTGGCGAATCTGTTCGCGTAACTTCTCGGCTTGCCGGGCGGGGGAGCGGTCGGTAGTCATACAGCGCTAGATTATAGGGCCTGGCGCGCCTCCGCCGCATCGCCCGCCCCCGCAACTTGATACAATCGATGCATACTCCCGGCGTCGGTGATTCGCGCTTCCTGGGCCGTTGCCCCGGTTCGCCCGAGCCGGCGCAGACAGCAGACTCGGTGAAAGCTCTCAAACATTTCTTCGTGCACTACAAGGCATGGATCATGGCCATGCTGGCTCCCTTGGGCGGAGTCTGGGCGGTTTTTCTCATCGCCTTCCTCGACTCTTCTTTCCTGGGCATTCCCGTCGATCCCATGTTCGCCTACTACGTGGCCATCGATCCCCGGCGCGTCATCCTGTTTGCCGTCATGGCGTCGCTGGGCTCGGCCCTCGGCAGCACGGTTCCCTATCTCATCGGCTACAAGGGCGGGGAAGAGCTGGTCGTCAAGAAGATTGGGCAGAAGCGTTTTGCCCGCATCCACGCCCGTTCGGAGCGGTATGGCGACCTGGCGCTCATCATCCCGGCCATCATGCCGCCCGGCTTTCCCTTCAAGCCGTTTGTGTTCATGGCCGGGGTCACCGAGATGCGCTACCCGCACTTCCTGCTCTCGATCTTTGTCGGCCGCCTGCTGCGCTTCATCATTCTCGGCGGGCTGATCGTCGCCTACGGTCCCCAGATTCTAAGCTTCCTGGTGACTGCCTTCGAGCATCATCGAGTCGCAACCTTCGCGGTCATCGCCGCCGTTGTTGTGGTCATCGTTCTGCTGGTGCGCCTCAACCGGTCGCACCCTGGCGAACTGACGGAAACCATCGTTGCATAATTCGCAGACCAATTCGCGGACCAATCCGCCAGCTCTGCCCATCCGCATCATCGGTGCCGGCCTCGCCGGTCCTGAAGCGGCTTGGCAGTGCGCCCGCCGCGGCCTCAGCGTCTCGCTCTACGAGATGCGCCCGGTGCGCCCCACGCCCGCCCATCAGACGGATCTGTTCGCCGAACTGGTCTGCTCCAATTCGCTCAAGAGTGACAGTGAAAACTCCGCGCCCTGGCTGCTCAAGCAGGAGATGCGCCACGCCGGCTCCTTGCTGATGGCGCTGGCCGGCCGCGCCGCCGTTCCCGCCGGACACGCCCTCGCCGTCGATCGCCTGGAGTTCAGCCGCCTGGTCACCGCAGCCATCGCCGCCGAGCCCCTGATCCGCGTGGTGCGCGAGGAGGTCACTTCGCTGGAGTTCGATGGCATCACCATCGTCACCACCGGCCCGCTCACCTCCGAGGCTTTGGCCGCCGAAATTCAACGTCTCAGCGGCAGCGGCCGGCTTTTCTTTTTCGATTCCATCTCGCCCATCGTGGAAGCCGATTCCATTGACCACTCCAAGGTCTACCGCGCCGCGCGCTACGATAAAGGCACGGCCGACTACATCAACTGTCCCATGATGCGCGAGGAATACGAGGCGTTCATCGCCGCCCTGGCCGAAGCCGAGCGCGCCGGGGGTCACGACTGGGACAAGGCGCAATATTTCGAGGGCTGCCTGCCCATCGAAGAGATTGCGCGCCGCGGCCCTGACACCTTGCGCTTCGGTCCCATGAAGCCCGTGGGCCTGCGCAATCCGATCACCGGAAACATTCCCTACGCCGTGGTCCAGCTTCGCCAGGAAAACCTGCGCGCCGACTCCTACAACCTCGTCGGCTTCCAGAACCATCTCAAGTTTGGCGAGCAGGCGCGCATCCTGCGCATGATCCCCGGCCTCGAAAACGCGCGCTTCCTGCGCTACGGCCAGATTCATCGCAACACCTACATCAACGCGCCCGCCCTGCTCACTCCCACCCTGCAGATGAAGCAGCATCCGCGCATCCTCTTCGCTGGGCAACTCGCAGGCGTCGAGGGCTACGTCGAATCCATCGCCACCGGCCTGCTCGCCGGACTCACCGCCGCCGCCCTTGCCACCGGATTGGGTGGCCCATTTCTGCCCTCTTCTGGCCGAAGTGGGATAGGTCCCGTGCTCGCAACCGACGGCGTCTCCATCGCCGCGCCGCGCGCCAGCGCTCACGGTTCGCTCACCCATTACCTTTGCAACGCCGACCCCGCGGATTTCCAGCCCGCCAACATCACCTTCGATCTGCTGGAGCCGCTCGACGAGGCTACCAAACGCCGCGTGCGCGACAAGAAACTCCGTCACCAACTGGTCTGCGAGCGCGCCCTCGCCGCCTTCGACTCCTGGTTCCAGTCGCTCGCCGCGGTTCTTCCTGCGCGCTGAACTTTTCCGCCCCGCTCTGCGTATCTATCCGTGCGGCGAATCTCCGCCTAACGATCCTATGTCTCTGCGCGATCTGTTTCTCGATGTGCTGACCACGCTGTGGTCCAACAAGGTGCGGACCTTTCTCACCATGTTCGGCATTGCCTGGGGAATAGTGTCCATCGTGCTCATGGTCGCCGCCGGGGAAGGCATGCGCGTGGGCCAGGCCAAGCAGGAGGCAACCTTCGCCCGCGATCTCATGATCGTCAACGCCGGACGCACCAGCCTGCAGGCCGGAGGCGCGCGCGCCGGACGCCGCATCCACTTTGAAGACACCGACGTCGCCTACGTCGCCTCCCAGTCGCCCTCCTGCAAATACGTTCTTCCCGAACTCGGCAATGAGGCCACGGTGCGCAGCAATTTCAACAGCGCGCACCCCACGGTCGCCGGATCGTTTCCCCCGTTCGCCGAGGTTCGCAGCATTGATGTTGCCGCCGGCCGCTTCTACACCTGGCAGGATGTCGGCGAGCAACGCCGCGTCGCCTTCCTCGGCAGTGAGATCAACAAGCAGCTTTTTCCCGAGGGCGGAGCCATCGGCCAGAATGTCTACATCAACGGAGTTCCCTACGTTGTCATCGGCACCATGCGCGACAAGAAGCAGGATTCCAGCTACGACGGCTGGGATGTAAACAAGATATTCATTCCCTTTCCAGTCATGCAGCAGGACCTGCCCAACAAGCCGCCGCAGGTCGCGCACAGTGTGGACCGTCTGCTCATCGCGCCGCGCGGCGTGCTGGAGCATGAAAGCTGCAAGCATCAGTTCACCCTGGCGCTCGCCCACCTGCATGGCTTCGACCCGCTTGACAAGGAAGCCATCAGCAACTGGGACACCCTGGAAGAAGCCGCCGCCTTTACCACCATGACCGATGGCATGAAATATTTTCTCGGCGCCGTCGGCGTCACCACGCTGTTTCTGGGCGGCATCGGAGTCATGAACGTCATGCTCATCGCCGTCCGCGAGCGCACCCGCGAGATCGGCGTGCGCAAAGCTCTCGGCGCAACCGCCCGCAGCATCCTGCGCCAGTTCTTTCTGGAAACCATGATTGTCGTTCTGCTTAGCGGCGCCATCGGACTTGGCATTGCCTACGGACTTTGCGCCCTGGTCGATTCCTTCCCCATGCCGGCTTTTTTTGCCGGCCTGCTGCCCACATGGGAATCCGGCGCCGTGGCCATCGGCCTGCTCGGCGCCATCGCCTTCTGCGCCGCGCTCTATCCCGCCAGCCAGGCTGCCCGCATCGATCCCATCGAAGCCCTGCGCTTCGAGGCTGGAGGCTGAGCCATGGGACTGATCCAGGACGTGCTTTCGGAAGCCATCCACGCGCTGCTCAAGAACCGCACCCGCAGCCTGCTCACCATGCTAGGAATCGTCTGGGGCATCGCCTCGGTCACCATGCTGATCGCCTACGGCTCCAGTTTCCGCTCCGTGCTGGTCACCGCGTTTGATTCCTTTGGCAAGACCGCCGTCGTCGCCTGGGCGCAGCAAACCAGCCAGCAGGCCGGAGGCCAGCGCGCCGGCCAACAGGTTCGCTTCGAGCAGGAGGATCTCGACTACATCAAAGCTACCGCGCCCGCCATCAAAACCATCTGCCGTGAAAGTTCGCGCGAGCTGGCCATCCAGTACAACGAACATCTCGTCAACGCCGCCGTCCGCGCCGTCTGCGCCGAGTATGGCGAGATGCGCAACGAAGTGCCCGCCACCGGACGCTGGATCAGCCCCATGGATCTGGTCGAGCGCCGCCGCGTCATCTTTCTCGGCGACACCGTCAAGCGCCAGCTTTTCGGCAACCGCGACGCCATCGGTGAATCCGTCGTTGTCGGCGGCATGCGCTTTGAAGTCGTCGGCGTGATGGACAAGAAAATCCAGCTCTCCAACTACTTTTCCAGCGACGACAACTCTACCTGGATTCCCTTTTCCACCGCCGGCGATCTCTATGACACCAAGAACGCACCGGTCTTCATCTTCGCGCCGCTCAAGCCCTCCATGGAGGCGCTGGCGAAAAAACAGTTCCTCGCCTCCCTGGCCGAGCGCCAGGGATTTTCTCCCACCGATGACAAAGCCGTAACCATGTTCGGCCGCGAGGAATTTCGCCCCATCATCGATGGCATCACCATCGGCATGCAGGGACTGCTGCTGTTCATCGGCGCGCTCACCCTTGGCATTGGCGGCGTCGGAGTCATGAACATCATGCTGGTTTCGGTTGACGAGCGCATTCGCGAGATCGGTTTGCGCCGCGCTCTCGGCGCCCGCAAGCGCCACATCCAACTGCAACTGTTCGCTGAAACCTTCACCCTCATGTTTCTCGGCGGCGCCGCCGGAATCCTGCTCTCCTGG
This sequence comes from uncultured Acidobacteriota bacterium, assembly GCA_963707735.1. Taxonomy (GTDB): domain Bacteria; phylum Acidobacteriota; class Terriglobia; order Terriglobales; family Acidobacteriaceae; genus TOLSYN. The sequence continues at coordinate 20,278 of CAVPRB010000002.1, forward strand.
GCGCTCACGCATTTCATCGGAACCCTGCCCCTGCTCGGCCCGCTTTTCAAGGACAAGTCCGGCAAGGCTGACATCCACATGCAGCTCTCCGCCGCGACCATCCTGCTCTCCTTCGCCGTCTTGTTTGCCGTCGGCCTGGTCAGCGGCATGGTCCCCGCACTCAAAGCTTCGCGCCTCGATCCCGTCGAGGCCCTGCGCTACGAGTAGCCCAGAGCGTCAGTTCTTCGCGTTCATCAATGGAGAGAACCAGCAAGCTGCCGTACTGTGCCATTCTCGTTTGACGTACGACAATGACAACTACTTACGGTTTCACCGGGACAGCCGGGTGCCCCACGTTCGCGCCCCGCTTTTGGGCGATAACGTGGAAAGCAACAACTCCCACCCCTGCGGCCCGGGTCCTTGTGTGTTCCTTTTTCGCTTCCATCGCTCAAGTTTCCCGCTGCATCTGCCGTTTACACTACTGGAGCTCTGCCCATGATGGATGTCCTCGTCGTCGATGATTCTCTGTTCTCGCGGGCATCGGTGTCGCACGTCCTTACCGAGCACGACTACCGGCCCATCCTGTGTCCCGATGGTGCCGAGGCATGGGAGAGATTGCAGGGCTCCAACGCTCCCCGCCTGGTCGTCTGCGACTGGGTGATGCCCCGGCTGGGCGGCCTGGACCTCTGCCGCAACGTGCGCTCGGCGCTCGCCTTTCCTTATACCTATTTCATCCTGCTCACCGCCCGCAACTATAAGGTGGACATCGGCGCCGCCGTCAACGCCGGCGTCGATGACTGCATCACCAAGCCTTGCGGCGAGCCGGAACTGCTGGCCCGCGTCAACGTCGGACGCCGCCTGCTCGAGGATCAGGACGAGCTGAGCCGCCGTCTTCATCATGGATTCCTGCTGCTCCAGCAGGCGCCGTTCGCCATCGCCTGCATCGACGAGCGCGGCAAAGTCGTTGACTCCAATCCCGCCTTCGCCGCCATGCTGGGCTTCGCCTCGCCAGCCGATCTCAATGGCCGCGACCTCGGCAGCAACGGCTTCACCTCCGCGCTGGACTTCAACGCCCTGCTCGAACAGATCGCGCTCTCGGAGCCATTCCACGCCGTCCCGGTCACCCTCCAGACCCGCGGCGGAGACGCCATCACCCCGCTGCTCTGGGGACGCCCCATCACCCTCGATGGCCGCCGCTTCTACCACATCTCCACCGACTTCACCCTGCCGCGCTAATCCATGGTTTTGCGCAAGAAAAACGCGGACCATGGGCCCGCGCCTGTCCGCATTCCGCATCCCGCTATCTTTTTTCGCTCTTCACGCTCGGCACAAACTCCCGCCGCTTCCTCGGATGATTCTTGATCCAGATCGGCGTGCCTTCGAACTCGAACGCCTCCCTGATCTGGTTCTCCAGAAACCGCTGGTAGGAGAAGTGCAGTTTCACATCCTTGTCCGTAAACAGAATGAACGTTGGCGGCGCCACCGCGGCCTGCGTCATGTAGTAAATCTTGATCTTGTTGCGCGCCGGAACCGACGCCCGTTCAAAGTCCACCATCTTCAGGAAGCGGTTCATCTCGCCGGTCGTAATCCGCCGCCAGCGCTCGCGCGCCACCCGCTCCACGGTCTCAAACACGCGCTTCACGTTCTTGCCGTTCAGCGCGCTCACAAAAATCACGGGGGCATAGTCCAGGAACTTCAGCACCCGCCGCACTTGTTCTTCATACACCCGGCTGTCGGCCGCCGGCTTATTCTCATCGCCCCGCGCCGTCGTCACCAGGTCCCACTTGTTCACCACGATCACCACTGAGCGGCCGGACTCGTGCGCGTACCCGGCAATGTTTGCGTCCAGCGCGCTGACGCCTTCCACCGCGTCAATCACCATCAGCGCCACGTCGGCTTCTTCCAGATGCTTCCGGGCCATCACCACGCTCATCTTTTCCGCCATCATGTGGGTCTTGCCCTTGCGCCGGATGCCCGCCGTGTCGATGAACCGGTAGTTCTTGTCGCCGTGCTTCACCACCTCGTCAATGGCGTCGCGCGTGGTGCCCGCAACCGAGCTGACAATGGCCCGGTCGCTCTCCGTCAACTGGTTCAGCAGCGTGCTCTTGCCCACGTTCGGACGCCCGATGATGGCGATCTTGATCTCATGCGGCATGCTCTCCAGCAAGTGATCTTCCAGCGCGTCCTCGTCCGCCGGCGCCAGCTCCTCAAAGTCATCGGCCTCGTCCCGCAGGTCCTCAATCTCTTTTTCCACATCCACCGGCAGGTTGCGGCGGGCAAAGTTGTTGGGCCGTTTTTCCTCGTCCACCTCGGCAATCGTCGGAATCACCGTCAGCAACTCTTCGATCAGTTCGGCAACCCCGGTCGAGTGTTCCGCCGAGATCGGCCACAAGTTCTTGATCCCCAGCCGCCGGAAGTTTTCCGCCTCCGGCTCCAGCTTCGGATCGTCCACCTTGTTCACGGCCAGGTAGAGCGGTTTGCCCAGCTTCTGCAGCAACCGCGCCAGCTCCATGTCCGGCCCGGTCAGCTCGGTGCGCACGTCGGTCACCATCACAATGGCTGAAGCCTCGTCCAGCGCTACCCGCGCCTGCCGGAAGATCTCGGAGGGAATCAGGTCCTTGTCTTCGGGCACAATCCCGCCCGTATCCACCACCCGGAACTGCCGTCCGTTCCAGCGCACCGTGCCGTAGAGCCGGTCGCGCGTAATGCCGGGTTCGTCGCCCACAATCGCCCGCCGCCGTCCCACCATCTTGTTGAACAAAGTTGACTTGCCCACGTTGGGCCGTCCCACGATGGCCAGCAATCCCTCGTGTTCGTCTTGCAGAATGTTCGCCACTTAGTTGTTCCCAATCTTCTTTGCAGATGTCATTTCCTTGGACTAGACCTGAACGAAAACGCCGGGTGCCCCACCTTCGGCGCGCCGCTCTGGCGCGGCTAAGGTGGAAAGCAGTGCACTCCACCTTAGCAGTGGTGTTCTCCTTGTCGCCCAACCCGCGCCGCAAGCCCGAACAACAGTTCTCCGCCCAAGCGGCCCCACCGTCTATTATAGGGGTCTGTGCCCGAGCCCACCGAATCCGCATCTTCCGCCACCGCTCCAGTCGAGCTCTCCCGGCTCTCGCTCCACCAGTTCTTCGGTCCCGGCGGCGTACTTTCCCAACGCCATCCCGCCTACGAATTCCGCCGCGGACAGCTCGCCATGGCCACCGCCGTCGAAGAGGCCATCGAGCAGAAGCGCCACCTCATCGTCGAAGCCGGAACCGGAACCGGCAAGACTCTCGCCTACCTGCTCCCCATCATCAAAAGCGGCAAACGCGTTATCGTCTCCACCGGCACCAAAAACCTCCAGGAGCAGCTTTTCTTCAAAGACGTGCCGTTCCTCGAGCGCGCCCTCTTCGGCGAATCCACCGCGGGTGAGCCGCGCCTCAAGGTCTGCTACATGAAGGGCCGCCAGAACTATCTCTGCCGCAAGAAACTTTACGACCTCACCGGCCAGCCCATCCTCAACGGCCTCGATGAGATCAACGAGTTCCGCACCCTGCTCGACTGGGACAAGCAGACCAGCATTGGCGACCGCGCCGAGCTCACTACCCTGCCCGAGACCAGTCCGCTCTGGGGCAAGCTCAATGCCAGCGCGGACCATTGCATCGGCGGCAAGTGCGCGGAGTTCGAGCGCTGCTTCATCACCTCAATGCGCCGCCGGGCCGCCGAGAGCGACATCATCATCGTCAACCACCATCTCTTCTTCGCCGATCTCGCGGTCAAACTCGCCGCTGAAAAAGCTCCCGACGCCGGAGTCCTGCCCAGCGCCGCCTGCGTCATCTTCGACGAAGCTCACGAACTGGAAGACGTTGCCACCAATTACTTCGGCATCAGCGTCTCAAACCTCAAGGTCGAAGACCTCCTGCGCGATCTCGAGATCACCATCCGCGAAAAGAAAGTCGTCTCCACCGATCTCATCCAGCTTTCCGGCCGGGTGCGCGAGCGCTCGCAGTTCTTCTTCTCGCTACTGCCCGAAGGCGACGGACGTTTCAGTTTTGACGGCCGCGAGGAGTTCCTCGAAGAATTCGGCTCCGAGTTCACCGGCCTCCAGAACGTAATTCGCCAGCTTCACTCCGAACTCCAGGCCATCCCCAACAAGCCCGATGAAGTCCACAACCTAATCCGCCGCAGCGACGAACTCCACGCCCAGCTCAGCTTCCTCATGGAGAGCCACGAGCGCAACACCGTCTATTGGATCGAGCGCCGAGGCGGCCCCGGCGCCAGCGGCCGGCAGCGCAGCGTTACCCGCAGCGCCAGCGGCCCCAGCGCCAGCGGCCCCAGCGCCAGCGGCCCCAGCGCCAGCGGCCGGCAGCGCAGCGTTACCCGCCGCTTCGCCAGAAATGAAAACGTCTTTCTCCAGGCCACGCCCATCGACGTCTCGGCCATCCTGCGCCAGTCGCTGTTTGACCGCTTTGACTCCATCGTCCTCACTTCGGCCACCCTCGCCGTGGCCAACGGCTTCAGCTACATCAAGACGCGCCTCGGACTCGACGGCGCCCGCGAACTCATCGTCCCTTCGCACTTCGATTACGAATCGCAGGTCATCTTCTACGTCCCGCCTGACATGCCCGACCCGCGCGACGCGAATTTCTCCGCCCAGGCCACCGGACGCATCCGCCAACTGTTGGAAATCACCCGTGGCCGCGCCTTCTGCCTCTTCACCAGCCTTGCCCAGATGCAGCAGGTCCACGACGCGCTTCTCGGCCAACTTTCCTACCCCATGCTCTTGCAGGGCTCCGCGCCCAAAACCGCGCTCATCGAACAGTTCCGTGCCACCCCCAACGCCGTCCTGTTCGCCACCTCGTCTTTCTGGCAGGGAGTCGATGTCCAGGGCGAGCAGCTGAGCGCAGTCATCATCGACAAAATCCCCTTCGCCGTTCCCAGCGACCCAATCGTTCAGGCCCGGGGCCGAGCCATCGACGAAGACGGCGGCAGCAGCTTTTTCGATTACTCGGTCCCCGCCGCCGTCATCACCCTCAAGCAAGGTTTCGGACGCCTCATCCGCTCCCTCAACGATCGCGGCCTGCTCGCGCTCATGGACAACCGCATCCTCAAGAAACAATATGGCCGAGTCTTCGTCGAAAGCCTCCCCGCCTACACCCGCACCACGGATATCCGCAAAGTCGAAGAGTTCTTCGGCTGCGAATAAGCCCACTTTGCCAAGTGTTAGGAGCATCTGAATGGTCATCTCTGTACGCGACGAGGTGTGCCGTACTATCATCTAGTGCTTGCGAGGTTTACTATGCCGACTGAAATCGAGAAGCTCTTGGCTGCCGCGAAGGGGCACCCGATTGGTCAGACCGAAAAGGAAGAGCAGCGCCGAAGCTTTGCTTACGGTAACACCCATATTGAGAACGACCGCATCACGCGCGAAATGGTGGATCAACAGGCAGATTTGTTAGAGAAAGACGCGTGATCTCGGACGAGCGTCACAGCCGCGCCCTTGATGCCGAACTGATCTCCGATGAAGTACTCAAAGCACACCAGGAAGCCCGCAATGGCCTGAAGCAGTTTGACACCGTAGTCGAGATGGTGGACTACTGGCTTCAACCGGAGCGGCCTTTTCGCCTAAGACTTTCCGCCATACTCAGTTTGCACCGGGTCGCGCTGGATGGACTTAGTAGCTACGCTGGAAATTTTCGTCCTTCGGCTGTTTCCATTCGGGGCAGTAAACTCCAGCCTTGTGGTGCGCATTTGGTTCCCTCCGAAGTCGAGGCGCTCTGCGACTACGTCAATGAGAACTGGCAGAAGCCAGCAATTCATTTGGCAGCTTTTGTTTTGTGGAAATTGAACTGGATTCATCCGTTTACGGATGGCAATGGTAGGACGTCACGAGCACTAAGCTATCTTGTGCTTTGTGTTCGCCTGGGCGTGCACCTGCCAGGAACCAACGCCATTCCAGAACAAATTGCAGCCAACAAACGCCCTTACTATGAAGCTTTGGAGAAGGCGGATGTGGCTACTTCTGAGGGCCGCGTCGATGTTTCCGCTCTGGAGGAATATCTTTCGTCCTTGCTTGCCAAGCAGCTTCTCTCAGTTCTCGAATCGGCCACTGGCAAGCCGGCTGAATAGCGGAATTCGTACACGATCGAATGTGCGGAACCGGGGGCGCTCCCGCAGACTACGATTCCCCTCTACAGATCGTCCGTCTCCTGCAACTCCGACTGCACCCATTCCCAGTGCGCCAGCACCCCGCGTTCCTCCGCGTCCATCTCTTCGTGGAAGTGGTGCGAGTGCGGCACCGGCACGCGAATCATCTCAACCTCGGCAAAGTTTTTCTCTTTCAGCCGCGCCACAATTTCCGCAATCGGCCCATAGGCGTAGATCACCTCGTGGCGATCCAGCACCAGTTGTCCCGCCGGAGGCGCCGCCAGCCACAGGTTATGCCGCCCATCGCAGGCAAAATAATTCTCAAAGCGGTCCAGCAGCGCCAAAACCTCTGCGCGGGTGTGCGGCGTGGCTGACTGATACCGCCCCGCGGCGGCCTCGGTGCGCGGCGTCACCAGCACGTAGAGCACCCAGAGCGGCTCCGGCAGCAAGGCCAGCAGTTCGCGCAGCAGCCCACCTGGGGGTGCGCCCGGCGCAATCACCAGTCGTTCCACTCCGCCCATTACCTGGCGGGCATAGCTCGCCGGGTAGCTCCATGCCACGTCCTGGCCGGCGCGAACCGTTCCCAGCTTCCATTTTTGCGGTGTCATCGGAGTTATTCTAATTGAAGCCAGAGCCGTGAACCCGTGAAACCTGCGCCCTCCATCTCCGTCCAACGCGCCACCGCTCCCCAGGCCGATGCCGCCTTTGCCCTCATCGAGGAGTATTACGAAGCCGTCGGCGTGGTTCTGCGCGACGACCGCGCCGCCCTTGAGCACTACCTCGCCAGCCCCGACTCACCCATCTGGATCGCCACCGCCGGCGCCGCCCCGGCCGGATGCGTCATGCTCCGCCCGCTGCCGTCAATTCCAGCCGCCGCCGAGGTCAAGCGCCTCTACGTTCGTCCCGCGTTTCGCGGCCTCGGCCTCGCCCACGCCCTCATGCAAGCCGCCGAGCAGCACGCCCGCGACGGCGGCCTCGGGTGGCTTTACCTTGACACCAAGGACGATCTCCACGCCGCCATCCACTTCTATCTCGGCACCGGATACCAGCCCTGTCCCCGCTACAACGACAATCCCCAAGCCACCCTGTTCCTCCGCAAGCGCCTTTCGACCGTATAATAGGGAATTGCACTAGCTCCTTGAGACCTGTGCTGTGTCCCTTTCAATTTCCGAGGGCGCCCCGGCGCAACGTCAAGGGCAACGGATGCCCCGCATCCCGTCTGGAGATTCATGTTTGAAGTAACCGTGCAAGACACTTTTTCCTCCGGTCATTACCTGCGCAACTACAAGGGCAAGTGCGAGAATCCGCATGGCCACAACTATCGCGTCCGCGTCACCCTGCAGGGCGCCGAGCTCGACCATGCCGGACTTCTGCTCGATTTCAAGGAGTTGAAGCTGGTCATGAAGCCCGTCGTCGACTATCTCGATCACAAAATGATCAATGACATCGAGCCTTTCACCGTCCTCAATCCGACGGCGGAAAACCTCGCCAAGTATTTCTTTGACGAGTGCAGCCGGGGTCTCAAGCAGGCCACCGCGGGCCGGGTCCGCGTCAAGCAGGTCACCATCTGGGAGACCGATACCTCCATCGCCACCTATTACGAAGTAGGCCGCCATGCATATCATCGAAATCTACAAATCGCTGCAAGGTGAAAGCTCTTTCGCCGGACTCCCATGCGTCTTCGTGCGCCTGGCCGGATGCAATCTGCGCTGCGCCTGGTGCGACTCCGAGTACACCTTCAGCGGCGGCCATAAAATGTCCGAGGATGAGATTCTCGCCGAAGTTCAGCGCCTGTCGCCCGGCGGCGGCCTGGTCGAAATCACCGGCGGCGAGCCCATGCTGCAGGATCGCGAACTCATCCCCTTCTGCACCAGCTTCTCGCCCTGGGCTACCAATTGCTGCTGGAAACCAGCGGCGAGCGTCCCCTCGAACTCGTCCCGCGCGAGGTCCACAAAATTGTCGATGTCAAGTGTCCCGGCAGCGGCGAGCATCTGCGCTTCCGCCCGGAGAACCTCGCCACCCTCACCGCGCGCGATGAGCTGAAGTTTGTCCTCGCCTCGCGTCAGGATTACGATTACGCCCGCGAGTTCATCCGCAGCCACGGGCTGCGAGTCCGGACCCGCCGCGCTGATCCTCTCGCCCGCCTTTCGCAAAGGAGCCACCGGCTCGCGCTCCACGGAAAACTGCCTGCTCGATCCGCGCGACCTTGCCGAGTGGATGCTCGCCGACAATCTCAACGCCCGCCTCGGCCTCCAGATCCATAAATTCATCTGGGAGCCGCAACTGAAAGGCGTCTAAGCTCTGCGGTTGAGCGGTTTACCTTAAGCTCCATCACGCTCAAACCGCGGTTGCCAGAGCGTGATTGAAAGAGAACTTTATGCCCAACTCCATCCAATCCGTAGTCACTCTCTCCGGAGGCATGGACTCCACCGTCTGTGCCACTCTCGCCGTCCGCGACAAAGGCGCGGCTCACGTGCCGCCCTGCATGTCTCCTACGGCCAGCGCACCGAAGCTCGCGAGCAGCGCGCCTTCACCGAAATCTGCGACCGCCTCGGCATCACCCGCCGTCTCATGGTGCGCAACCAGGCGCTCAGCCAGATCGGCGGCTCGGCTCTCACCGACTCCACCCTCGCCGTGCCCATCGCCGGGCCGGAGATCGGCTCCCAGCGTTCCCATCACCTACGTGCCCTTCCGCAACGCCCATTTCCTCTCCGTCGCCGTCAGTTGGGCTGAGGTTGTGGGCGCCACCGACATCTATCTCGGCGCCGTCGCCCAGGACAGCTCCGGCTATCCCGACTGCCGTCCCGAGTATTACGAGGCCTTCAATCGCCTCATCCAGGCCGGGACCAAAGAGGGAAACATCCAGATCCAAACTCCGCTCATCGCGCTCAAGAAGGTGGAGATCGTCAAGCTGGGTCTGGAACTGAATGCTCCCTTCGAGCTAACATGGTCCTGCTACAGCCGGGAAGATCGTGCCTGCGGCGTCTGTGAGAGCTGCGCCTTGCGTCTGCGCGCCTTTAAAGCCGCCGGTACCTCCGATCCCATTCCTTATCTGGCGTCGCCTGCCGTTTAGCCGGCGATGCCGTTGAGGCGCGCGTGGCAACCAGATCCTGTTCTCCGCTGGAGGCGGAAATGATAAAGCGCATTGCACTCTTTCTCCTGTTCGCCACGATGATGCCCTGTTCACCGTCAGCGCCGTCGCGCAGAACTTCACCGCCGTCAAGGGCAACTGCAAGGACGAAAACGGTAAACCCCTTGCCGGCGCCACCGTCGAGCTTGCCAATCACGAAAGTGGCCGCAAAGACATCGCTCAAAACCGATAGTAAGGGCGAGTACTTTTCCATGGGCGCCCGCCCCGGGAATCTATAAAATCAGCCTCTTCGGCGCCGACGGAAAGCTGATCTTTTTCCTCAACGACGTACCCGCCAAACTCGCCGTCGATAACGTCTACGACTTCGACCTGGCCAAGCAAAAGCGCGAAGCCGCCAAGGAATCCGGCCTCACCGAGGAGCAGCGTCAAGGCCAACGAGAACGCCAAGAAGGAAAACGAGAAGATCAAGGGCATCAACGCGCTTGCTGGCCCAGGCCGTCGAGCAGAAGAAGGACAAAAGGTACGACGAGGCGGTGGCGACCATGGAGCAGGCCGCCGCGCAGGATCAGACGCACGACGTCGTCTACGCCTCGCTCGCCGACGCCTACATCCTTGAGCAAGAAGTACCCCGAGGCCGAAACCGCCTACAACAAGGCCATCGCGCTCGCCCCGCCCACCTCGAAGTCCCTTGCCAGCTACCACACCGGTCTCGCCCTGGCCCTGTTGCAGCCAGGACAAGACCGAGGCTGGCATGGCCGAGTGCGACAAGACCGCCCAACTCGATCCCACCCAGGCCGGGCAGTGCTACTTCAACGAGGGCGCAATCCTTACCAACCAGGGCAAGCCAGACGAGGCCAACCAGGCATTCGACAAAGCCATCGCCGCCGATCCCACCCGCGCCGAGGCTTACTACCAGAAGGGCGTCAACCTCCTCGGCAAGGCAACCCTCGGCAAGGATGGCAAGATGATCCCCGTTCCCGGCACGGTTGAGGCGCTCAATAAATACCTTGAACTCGCTCCCGACGGCAAGAACGCGCAGGCAGCAAAGCGATTGCTCGCCTCCCTGGGAGCCGCCGTCCAGACCAGCTTCGGCACCCAGAAGAAATCCGGCAAAAAATAGTTTGCCGCTGCCAAACAGTCAAAGGGGACGGCTCCGGCCGTCCCCTTCTTCCTTGAACTCTGCCTTGAACTCGACGCCGTGCGCCTCCCGCGCCTCGTCTCCGGCCGGCGGTTCAGTCCCTATTGCACCATCGCAATCCGGTTCAACTCCCGCTGCATCACCTCCAGCGAGCAGCCTGAGCCTTCCACCGTGAACGCGGCCGCCCGCGCCGCCTCCAGCGAGACGCCATAGCCGCGGCCGGACAGAAATGACTGCATCAGTTCCGCCGCGTCGCGAGCATCCAACCCGCCCTGGATCAACTCGCTGCGCAGTTCCGCAATCTCCAGTACAGAAAACTTTTCAAGTTGCATCGGGCCACCTCCACACATCTCTAGTAACCCGTCAGACTCTGGAAGGTCGCGCTTGCGTTACAGACATTTCCCGCCACTCCCAGTTTGGCTCGCATCGCGAAACCAGAAACTTGAATCCAGGCGGGGACGCCGTCCTCGCCTCATTGCTCGCGGTCCATCCCCTTTGTCGCAATCCGGAGCACAACTGTCTCATCGGACGAACGCCGCAAAAGTTGAGAGCACCACGGTTAAGTTTTTCTTACTCAGCCTCTTGCGCCAGCAGCACGGGGATCCCATCCTGCACTCGGAAGCGCTTGCCGCACTCGGTGCAGCGCAATTTCGTAAAATCGGCGTTAAATCGCAGACCTCCGTGGCAGATGGGGCACACCACGATCTTCACCAGCTTGGCGGGAATCATCCCTGCCATTCTATCCTTCTCCACTCGCATCCCCGCGCCAATCCCGGTACACTAAGAGGTAATCCAATCAACAGGAGCCGGGAGACACGAATGCCCGCAATCATTGCTCGACGGAAACCTGTTTGCCTCCGCAGATCAAGGCCGAGATCGCCGAGGAGGTTCAGCAACTCGCCGCCTCGGGACTTCGTCCCGGTCTGGCCGCGGTCCTGGTCGGGAGCAACCCCGCCTCCGAGACCTATGTCCGCAGCAAAGTTCTCACCTGCGGGCAAATGGGAATCTTCAGTGAGTTGATTACCCCGCCGGAGACCTCGACCACCGCCGAGTTGATCGCCATCGTCGAGCAGCTCAACGCCCGCGATGACATCGATGGCATTCTGGTCCAGCTTCCGCTGCCCGCCCACGTCGATACCAAGCGCGTCCTGCTCGCCGTCTCTCCGGAGAAGGACGTCGATGGCTTTCATCCCGTCAACGTCGGCAATCTCAGCACCCAGCGTCCCAGCCTCGTTCCCTGCACGCCGGCAGGATGCATGGAGATCCTCCGCCGCGCCAATATCGCCATCGAAGGCCAGGAGGCGGTCATCGTCGGACGCAGCGACATCGTAGGCAAACCCCTGGCCATGCTCCTTACCAACGCCAACGCCACGGTTACCATCTGCCACTCGCGCACCCGCGATCTGCCTTCGGTCTGCCGCCGCGGAGACATCCTGGTCGCCGCCATCGGCCGTCCCGGCTTCATCACCACCGAATTCGTCAAACCCGGCGCCACCATCCTCGATGTCGGCATCAATCACATCACCGACCCGGTCCTGTTCGAGCGTTTCTTCAAGGGCGACGAAAAGCGCGAAAAGCAGTTCGCCGAAAAGGGCAGCACCATCATCGGCGATTGCGACCCCAGGGTAACCCGCATGGCCGGAGCCTGCACTCCCGTTCCCGGCGGCGTCGGCAAACTGACCATCGCCATGCTGATGAGCAACACCGTCAAGGCCGCCAAACTCCGCCGCGGCATCAAGCAGCCTCAGCCCGAGCCCGCTCCCCAAGCCTGAGCCCGCCGCCCAAAGCTGATCCCGTCCCCTGCCAACGGCCAGCTTGGGCCCGCCGCCTATTTTGTAAACCACATATTGACGCCGGTCAGCACCAGGAATACGGCGAAACCTCTGCGCAACGCCGCGTTGGACAACTGCTGCGCCCACCCGCCGCCCACCCATCCGCCCAGCAGCAGGCCCAGAAAGATCAGCGCGCCCATCTTCAGGTCCACGTTTCCCGTGCGGTAGTATTGCCAGAAGGCCAGGGCCCCGGTGGGCGGCAGCAGCACCGCCAGCGACGTTCCCTGCGCCAGCTTCTGGTTGAAGCCCGCGAAGTAAACCAGCGACGGCACAATCAACACGCCGCCGCCAATTCCCACCAACCCCGCCAGAATCCCCGCCAAGGCTCCGGTTCCCAGTCCAACCATCAGAAATTTTCCGCTTACCAGCTTCATGCCGTCTTCTCCGCAATCGCAGGTTAGTGTAACCCGTGGCGCGTCCGCCGCCCAGCAACGGCGTCCGCGCTCCCCCCGAACCCGGTATCCGCGCCCGTGCTTCCTCTGCCCGGCGCAACTTTCCACCGCCCCGCGCGTCTATAATCTATGCCAGTGAAACAGGCACACACCATGAAAGCTCTACGCCCTTTCGCTCTCGGAGTGCTGCTCGCCGCGGCGTTTTTCTACTACACCACCCATCGCGTCGGCCCCGCCGCTTCGTGGATTACCCGCGATCCCATCCACGTCACCGACGTCGAGGCCGCTCCCGCGCTTGACAGCGAGGAGCAGAACAACGTTGATGTCTACAAGCGCGTCGTTCCCTCCGTGGTCAATATCACCTCCACCGTTGTCTCCTATGACTTCTTCTTCGGCGCGCAGGCTCAGCAGGGCGCCGGCTCCGGCTTCATCATTGACAAGGAAGGCCACATCCTCACCAACTTCCACGTCATCGACGGCGCGCGGAAACTGGAAGTCATCCTCGAAAACAAGAAGCATTACCCGGCCACCGTCATCGGAGCCGACAAGTCGCACGACCTTGCCGTCATTCAGATCAAGGCGCCCAACCTGCAGCCCGTGACCCTGGGCAGCAGCTCCGGCCTCCAGGTCGGCCAGAAGGTGCTCGCCATCGGCAATCCCTTCGGCATCTTCAACGGGACCATGACCCGCGGCATCGTCAGCTCCATCCGCCAGGTGCAGGAGCCGGACGGCACCTATATCGACGAGGCCATCCAGACCGACGCCGCCATCAATCCCGGCAACTCCGGCGGCCCGCTGCTCAACTCCCATGGCGAGGTCATCGGCATCAACACCATGATCGCCTCGGCCAGCGGCGGCAGCTCCGGCGTGGGATTCGCCATTCCCATCAACTCCGCCAAAGCCGTGCTCAACGACCTGGTGCAGTTCGGACGCGTCCGCCGTCCCACCCTCGGCATCCGGCCCTTGCCCGTGCCCATGAACCGGGAACTGGCCGAGCAACTCGATCTGCCCACCGACAGCGGCGTGCTGGTCATGCAGGTCGTTCCCGGCTCGGCCGCCGCCCGCGCTGGAATCCAGGGCGGCAATCAGCGCGTCTACTACGGCAATTACGAGATCGTCATCGGCGGCGATCTCATCGTCGAAATCGACGGCCAGCCGGTCAAGGATACCCAGGACCTCGCCCACCTGATGAACAACCATCGCTCCGGCGACTCGGTCACCATCGTCTACTACCATGGCAAAAAGCGGCAGAGCGCCCGGGTGCAACTCGACGAAGCCAAGAACGGCGCCCGAGCCTAGCCCGGCTATCGTTGCGGGCAGCACGCCATTGTCGTATACGGTATTGTCGTAAGCGTAATCATGCGAAAGGAATCCGGTACCATTCAGGCAATCCTTGGAGAGTTTGCAAAAGGATTGACTCTCTGAACAAATTCCGCTCTCCAACGATTAACCTGGACGATAATGGTTCGATGGATTTGGAAAGCATTCGCCGCTTCTGTCTGCGTCTCCCTCACGTCACCGAGCAGGTGCAGTGGGGCTACGATCTGGTCTTCAAAGTGGGTGGCAAGATGTTTCTTGTCGCCCCTCTCGAACCCAGTGAACATGCGCTCTCCATCAAAGTAAGCCTGGAAGCATTCGAGCAGTTGCAGGAGATTGAAGGCATCGTTCCCGCCCCTTATCTTGCCCGCGCCCGTTGGCTCGCGTTGCGCAGTCTTAACCTGCTCGGCGATGAGGAGTTGCGCGAGCTGATCCGCAACGCGCACGCACTCGTTCTGCAGAGCCTTCCGCGCGCTCGCCGTGCCGCCCTCGACGCCGCCATCCCCGCCAGGAAGAAGACTGCCAACGCCGCCCAACCTCGCGTAAGATCGCGGCGTAAGTTAGACTGACCATCGGTGCTCCGGAGAATTCATGTTACTTCCCCACGAGTCGTTGATTACCGCCCGCATTAACGATCACCTCGCCCTCGTGGCTACTCTTCTCGAAGATGCTACTTACCTGGCGGCCTTATCCGGCGCGGCGGTGGCCATGGCTCACGCCTTGCGCGCCGGGCGCAAGGTCCTGTTCTTCGGTAACGGTGGCAGCGCCGCCGACGCGCAGCACCTTGCCGCCGAACTTACCGGGCGCTTTCTTCTGGACGCCGTCAGCCTGCCTGGCCTGGCGCTCACCACCAACAGTTCCGCCCTCACCGCCATCGGCAATGACTATGGGTACGAGGAAGTCTTTGCGCGTCCGCTCGCCGGCACTGGGCGCCGCCGGAGACATTGCCTTCGCACTCAGTACCAGCGGTAACTCGCCCAACGTACTGCGCGCCATCGAAGTTGCTCACACCAAGCAGATGGTTACCGTGGGACTTAGCGGAGCGTGCGGGAAAACTGTCCATGCTTGCGCAACATCCCATCTGCATTCCCTCCGACTGCACTCCGCGCATTCAGGAAGCGCACATCCTTACCGGCCATATTCTTTGCGAAATTATCGAGCGCGAGTTATTCGACAGCGCCGGACTTTAGCACCCGAAGCTGCCTGTTACTTACTCCTGGCATGACTCCTTGCCGAGGAGGTAAGTACGGGGACGCTCGTGCTATGTCTGGCGGAAGGATATGTGCTTATGACCGAAGAAGCTGAACACCACGGTGAGAACTCGTCAGCAGAGCGCCGGCAATGTAGGGAGCCTGTTCATCATAGCCCGAGTGGTGGCGGATAAGGAAGACAACGATGGGCAGCAATGCCATGTTCAGCGCGATGCTGCTGCTGTAAACGGCTACGCATCTGCACCACTCGCGAAGATAGTTACCCTTGGTCTTGAAGACAAACCATTTGTAGCCAAAAAAAGAAACCGTGATGTTAATCAGCGTGACGGAATTACCGCCAGCAGGTAACTCTGCCGTCCCAGCGGAGCCAGCAGCGCGGTAAACAGCGCAAAAGTCCCATAGCCAAACAGAGTGTTCCACACCCCAGTCATCAGATAGCGCAGCAGTTGGCCGGGCGGAATATGTTTGGTCAGGAGCTCGAGCCGGGATTCCAGAGGCGTGCTCACGTGTCAGGCTCTTCCCGCGTTCTTCTCTTCGTTGGCATTCAATGGCTCGCCGGGTCCGAATTCAAAGTTAATCCGCTCCTGCTCAATTGCGAATGGCCGCTTCTGCACCATGGTATGGATCGCGCCAATGTACTCGCCGATCATTCCAAGAAAGAGCAGATGAATCGATGCCAGGAAGAAGAATCCGATCAGGATCGGCGCAACGCCAAGCGAGAAGCTTCTCCAGAACAGCAACTTATAAGCAAGGTAGGCAAACGAAGTAAGTACCGAGAGAATCGCGCCGCCGAATCCGGCAAAGACCGCCAAGCGCAGCGGCACCTTGGAAAGATTCGTAATCCCCAGCATCGCCATATCGTACAAGGTGTAGAAGTTGTTTGCGGTAATTCCGCGCTTGCGCAGCCGGCTGGTGATAGGGCAACTCCACGCGCGGAAATCCAAGCTCGGCGATGATGCCGCGGAAGTAAGGGTATGGGTCATCGAACGACTTGATAATGTCGACCACCTTGCGGTCGTACAGACCGAAGCCGGTAAAGTTCTCGTAGGTCTCGATCCCGGAGAGCCGGTTCACCAGCCGGTAGTAGCGCTTGCGAATCCAGAACATCAGGCTGTTCTCGTCGCTCGCAACCTTGACGCAGATGACCACCGGCGTACCTGCCTCCCAGTGCCTCACCATGTCCACAATCATCTCGGGCGGGTCCTGCAGGTCGGCCACAATGCCGATCACCGCGTCCCCCGTGGCTTGATGGAACGCGTGCATTGGCGACCGGATATGGCCGAAGTTACGCGTGTTGCGGATTACCTTGACGTTCCTGTCCATCGCCGCAATTACCTTCAGCACGCCCAGCGTGTTATCCGTGGAAGCGTTGTCGATGAAGATGTGCTCGTAACGGTAGTTACCAAGCGAGGCGATGGCGTCGCGCACGCGTTCATACAATTCGCGCACGTTCAGCTCTTCGTTATAACAGGGCGTAATAATGCTGATGGTCTTCACTGGTTCACTCCGAGTCATCAAACGTCAGTTGGTTCCACGCTGATGTTGTCCGCGTGTGCTTCATACCAATGATAAAGCTCTCCGGATGCAGTCACTGCATCGGGCGAAAGCGGAAGCCGCCAATCTCGCCCAACATGCGCGTGTTATCCGCGCTGTACTCCGGAGCCATCGCCGGGTTGCGCACGATGATATCCGGATTGCAGCCCGATGCGGCGGCTACCATTCCAGCCAGTTCGAGCAGCGGTAAAAGCCTCGCCGCGGCATACGTTATAAGCTTTCTGGCGGGGTTCGTGTTCGAGAAACCATGCGAGTAACTCCGCAAGTTCGGAAACATAAAGATAGTCGAAGCTGCACATTCTGCCGGATCACAATCGGCAGGCCCTTCACTACGCGCGCGCAGGCATTGGAAATAAAGCGCACATCCCAGGCTTCGTACTTGCCAAATACTCCGAACAAACGCAGCACGTAAAGATGTTGTCCGTCGTCTGCGGCATGCTTGCGTGCAGATGTACTTTGAGAACCCATACGGATCGGTTGGAATATGAGTATCGAAGTAACTCTCGCTTACTCTGGCTGGAAGTCCTGCGCGGTTGTATTCCGCGCCGGAGCCGAGGTGCAGCATCTTGCCGAACAAGGACCGGTCGTGCGCCAGGTTGAAAAACATCCGGCAGTTGCGGTCGAGCATGTCGGGCGCGGCGCCCATGCGGCGGTTGGAGCGCGTGGTTGCCGTGTGCACCACCACGTCAAATTGTCCCGCGCGCAGATACTCGCGCACGCAATTCTGGTCGAGCAGATTCAATTCCGCAGAGGTGGGTGCGGCGATGGAGTAACGACCGCCAAGCAATTCCAGCAGGTTCCGGCCAATGAAACCCGAGCCGCCCGTGAGCAGTACTTTCACGCCGCCACCTGGGTGATCCGGTGCGCCTTTGTCGAGCGCGCCGCATGGCTTCCCGTGGCCTTATTGCTATCGACGTGTTTGCACGCCATGGGTCACTCCGGGAATCGCGTTGGCACCGCACTTGTGCGGGAGATGGAATCGGAGAGAATCATTTCGATCAGTTCGCGCACCGCGCCATTTCCTCCCTTGGCGGCCGTAACAAGCGGCATCGCTTGCGGATCGCCGGTTGCGCATCGGCGGGCGCGGCGGGCAGACCCGCGATTTCAAGCGCCGGCAGATCGTTCACATCGTCACCCATGAAGCAGATCTCATCG
The DNA here is from genome assembly GCA_963707735.1 of uncultured Acidobacteriota bacterium. Taxonomy (GTDB): domain Bacteria; phylum Acidobacteriota; class Terriglobia; order Terriglobales; family Acidobacteriaceae; genus TOLSYN. The sequence continues at coordinate 38,076 of CAVPRB010000002.1, forward strand.
AGTGAGAGATGGTGCAGCGCGGCGAGTTCTCCGCAAGGCCGCTGCTTTATCCTTGCACGACTTTTCCACATCGCTGATCTGCATCTTCGCCGCCAGACGGTCGATCAGCGGGCTGTCCTCACCGGAGATAAGGGCGAGCAGCAAGCCCGCTTTGCGCGCCCGCGACAGACCCATGATGTCGGCGAAGTGGAAGCGCTTCCACTCTTCGCCGTTTGGCCCCCACCAGAATGAACCGTCGGTGAGTACGCCATCCACATCCATTGCGATCAGCTTAATTGCCACTGCCGGCTCCAACACGGCGCAGCTTCTTGAGGATCGGCTGTTCGCGCTCCAGCACGCGCTTGACGCCATCGCCCATGGAACGCTCGACCACCCGGATGTAGCTGACCAGCTTGGTTATTCCATTCGGCTCCAGCGAAGCCGCCTGGTCCGATCCCCACATGGCGCGATCGGTCGTGATGTGGCGCTCGACGATGCAGGCTCCCAAGCGCAACGGCGGCAACCGAGGAGGGAAGTCCGGACTCATGTCCCGAGTAGCCCACCGGTAACGCCGTAGCGTTCCGCCAGGGTGCGGATCGCCTGCAGGTTCAGCTCTTCATAGTAGGCAGGATAGGTGCTGCAGGCGTGCAGGATTACCAGGTTTTCCTTGCCCAAGCACTTCCACCGCATGGTCAATCTCTTCAACCGTGCTCATGCCGGTGGAGAGCAAGATCGGCTTGCCGGTTGCACGGGTGTGGCGAAGCAGGTTGTCATCGGTCAGTGAAGCCGAGGCGATCTTGAAGCATGGCACATCGAAGCGGTTGATGAAGTCGACGGAAGGCTCATCCCAGCAGGAGGCAAACCAGGGAATCTTCACCGCGCGGCAGTACTGATCGATTTCGAGAAAATCCTCGTAGTCAAATTCGAGCGCGCGCTTCAGGTCGCCATTGGTCGTGCCAAAGGGACTTTCGCGAGGCTTGGCCAACTCTTCGGCGGAATACACGATCTCCACCGTGCGTTTCTGGAACTTGACCGCATCGCAGCCAGCGCCCACGGCGATGCTGATCAAACGCTTCGCCAGATCGACGTCGCCGTTATGGTTGATTCCAATCTCGGCGATCACATAACAAGGGTGGCCGTTTCCTACCGTCTTCGTCCCAATCTGTACTGGCTGCAATTTGTTCTGAACTGTCTCCGACATAATCCGGTCTCCGCCCTGCAATTTGGTGAATCGATTCCACAACCTGGCCCGCTACTGAACCTGGCAACCCAGCGTTGCCTCGAGTCCGGCTGCAACTGGATGCGCAGTCATGGGCCCGCATTCCCTAACCTGACAATCTTGCTACCCTGTTTCCATCTTACGGTGCTTCAAACAGCGCCTGCTTTCCAGAACTGGAAAGCAGGCGCGTCGCAAAATTCGGCGGCCAGGCTTGCGCGATATCCCGCTCTGCCAGAAGCGACATCCGAGGGTTCCTGGTGGCCCAATCTGTTGCCAGCCGATTCCATGCCGGGAAGCCAGTCGATTATATATCGATTGCGCGTCGCCACCGTTCCGCCGTTTTGTCTGCCATCCAATCCCGGCCGGTTCCAGCAGGGTCGCCGCCACTTCTGGCCGCGCCAAGCCACGCTTATCCGGTGCGGGGCTGGGGCCTCGCGCGTTTGACCAGTTTCACGCGCTTGGGTTAGCGTTGGAAAGTCTCAGGAGGCACATGCTCCCCGATCTTCGCCGTGCCGCGATGCTGTTTTTCTGCTGCCTGTTGCTGGCTCTGGCCATCGCTTTGGGCCGAGGGATTTCAGCCGGTTCGGGCGCGCCACGCCATGGTGGCCAGCGTGCATCCGCTGGCGTCCGGCGTTGGCGCCGAGATCATGCGCGAGGGCGGCAACGCGGTCGATGCCGCGGTCGCCACCGGCTTTGCGCTGGCCGTAGTGCATCCAGCGGCAGGGAATCTGGGCGGCGGCGGATTCATGCTCTACCGCACGGCCAAGGGCGAGACGCACTTTCTCGACTTTCGCGAGAAGGCTCCCGCGGCGGCTCACGCGCGACATGTATCTGGACAAGCAGGGCAACGTGACCGAGGAGAGCCAGTTCGGTTATCGCTCGGCTGGCGTGCCCGGCACGGTCGCCGGGTTGGTGGATGCCGAGCGCCGCTGGGGCAAGCTGGGTTTGGCCAAGGTGATGGAGCCGGCGATTCGCCTGGCTCGCGAGGGCGTCGCGGTCACGCAGTATGAAGCCGCGATCAATGCACGACGCGGAACTGGCGCGCGATCCCGAGTCCAGGCGGATATTCCAGCGCAACGGCCATTTTTACGAGCAGGGCGAAATCCTGAAGCAGCCGGAGCTGGCACAGTACCCTGGAGCGCATCGCGCGCAATCCGGACGAGTTTTATCGCGGCGCGCTGGCCGCCCAGATCGCCGCGGCAATTGAGCAGTGGCGGAGGCTTGGTCACCGCCGCCGATCTTGCCGGTTACAAGGTCGTCGAGCGCGTGCCCGTGCACGGAACCTATCGCGGATATGACATTTACAGCGCGCCGCCGCCATCCTCGGGCGGCATCGCGCTGATTGAGACGCTCAACATTCTGGAAGGGTTCGACCTGCATGCGGCGCAGCGCAACTCCGCCCAGCATCTGCACCTGGTGGCCGAGGCCTATCGCCGTGCGTTCTTCGACCGCTCGGTCTTTCTCGGCGATCCGGACTTTGTGGACATTCCCGTCGCGCAGTTGATCGACAAGAAGTACGCGGCGGAATGGCGCTCCTCGATCGATCCCAACAAAGCCTCGGTGAGCGCGGAACTGCAGCGGCCGAGCATGGCGCAACTGGATCAATCGGCGGCTTTGCATGCTCCCTACACTGGGGCCGGAGAAGCAGGACACCACGCACTACTCCATTGTGGACGAAGCCGGCAATGCGGTTGCGGTCACCACCACGCTGAACGACTCGTTCGGCTCGCGCGCAACTCTGCCCGGACTCGGCTTTCTGCTCAACGACGAGATGGACGACTTTGCGTCCAAGGTGGGAGTGCCGAATCATGTACGGACTGATTCAGGGCGAAGCCAATGCGATTGCTCCCGGCAAGCGTCCACTCAGCGCAATGACTCCCACCATGGTGGTGAAGGACGGGCGGTTGCTGCTGGTGCTGGGCTCGCCGGGCGGCCCGACCATCATTACCACCGTTGCCAACGTGCTGATCAACGCGGTGGATTTCGGCGAAGATATTCAGCGCGCGGTGAACGCTCCGCGCTTCCATCATCAGTGGATGCCCGACGAGTTGAGGGTCGAGGCCTGGCAGCTTTCGCCGGACACTCTGGCACTGCTGGAGAAGATGGGACACAAGATCAAGCGCACCGGCTCCTGGGGCGATGCCGAGTGCGTTGCCATCGACTGGAAGACCGGCGAGCGCCTGGGCGCCAGCGACGCGCGCAACGGCGGCAGTGCCGTAGGCTGGTAGAGAACGCGGAGCAAACCAATGCTGAAGGCGATCTCGACACACATGCATCTAAGGGAGCGGCTGCATCCGGGAATTCTGGACAGACTGGCCGGGGGCGGAGTCGCGGCAATCGAAATCTTTGCCATGCGCGGCCATTTCGATTACGGCAACCCACAACAGGTGCGTGAGATCGCCTCCTGGTTCGCTTCGCAGGATGGCGTCAGTGCGCATTCCATGCATGCGCCGATGTTCGCGTCGGGCGAGTGGGGCACGATTCGATTCGCCTCCGCTCAACATCGCGGGACGGGAGCGCAAGGAGCGAATCGAAGCGATGGACGAGATCAAACGCGCCATTGAAGCCGCGGAGGTGATTCCGTTTCGTTTTCTTGTGCTGCACGTGGGGGTTGCGGGGGAGAGCTTTGATGAGCACAAGTTTGAGGGCGCGCTGACTTCGATCGAGCATCTGCGGGCCTTTGCCAAGCCGCTTGGCGTGCGCCTGCTGCTGGAAAACATTCCCAACGAACTTACCGCTCCGGAACAACTGGTGGAGCTGATCCAGACGCTGCATTACGACGACATCGGAGTCTGCCTCGATGTTGGACACGCCCACTTGGGGCCGGGAGTGGAGGCGGCGATTGAAACCCTCAAGCCCTGATCCGTTCGGTGCACGTGCATGACAATCACGGCGATGAAAGACGAGCACCTGTGGCCGGGCGAAGGCAACGTCGACTTCCAGCGCGCCATGGAGTTGCTGCGCACGGCGCCGCAGGTTCCGGCCCTGGTGCTGGAGATCGAAGGCGATCCCGAGGGCAATCCCGCTTACGGGAAAACAGTCCCCGGAAAGATGCTTGCAAGCTGGAAAATGCTGGAGCCGTGAGCCGCGCCAGCGGGACGGCAATGCCGCGCTCCCACGCCGTCGTTTCCGGGCGGGTGCGCCAGTGCGCCAGTTCCAAACACCGCCCGGAAACCAGTTCCGTGATGGATGTCACACGGAGCCCGGCACGGAAGGAATATCATGAGTTCAACTGAAGGCGAGGCATCAGGCTGCAACCCGCGCCGTGCCCGCTTCAGATCATCTCAAGGACGGACATATGGCAGAAACAAGTGGGGGCACCAGCTCCCAGAGTTGGACGAGCACGCAGGCATACATCATGGCAGTTCTCTGCCTGCTGGTAGGAGGCGCGGTGGGTTACCTGGTGCGCGGTTCCGTGGGCGGCAGCAGCGCGCCCGCACCGGCTGCGGTTCGAGCAGCAACCAGGAGTGCCGCCGGCCGGCATGGGACAGCAGCAGATGCCTTCCCCTGAACAGTTGAAGGCGATGGCGGATAAGCAGGCGGCGCCGCTGCTGGAACAGCTCAAGGCAAAGCCCAATGACGCGCCCCTGTTGTCGCAGATTGGCAACACGTATTACGACGCGCAGATTTTTCCGATCGCAATCGACTATTACCAGAAGTCCCTGGCGATCGACCCGAAGAACTCGTCCGTGCGCACGGACATGGCCACCGCGCTGTTCTATAACGGCGATCTCGATCACTCGATTGCCGAGTTCGATCGCGCCCTGAAGGATGATCCCAAGAACAGCAACGCACTGTTCAATCGCGGCATCGTGAAATGGCAGGGCAGAATGGACGTCAAAGGCGCGATGGCGGATTGGGAACTGCTTTTGAAGCAGAATCCCAATTACGATCAAGCCGACAAAGTCCGGATGTATATGGCGCAGGCCAAGAAACACGCCAACATCAAGCCTGGCCAGAAGACCGACAAACCGGCGATGTAAGACTCGATCCGGGCCGTTGCCGCGGCTGTACCAACCACAATCTGGAACCCGCGGATGATTCCGCGGGTTTGATCGTGGGCAGAGAATTCGCGAACCAGACTCGGGGAAAGCCAATCCAGGAGTTCGGGAATTTCTAAATGCAGAACTTTACGGTCGCCGACCTGGTGCAGACCACCTTTGCGACGCTGGCGTTTGCTCTATTTCTTTTTCCTCCCGGATATCTGCTGGGAATGGCCAGCAACATTTTCGGTATGCGCAGCCGTTCCGCCGCCGAAAAAATGCTGTTCAGCGTGGCGTATTCCGTTGCCGTCACTCCCATTCTGGCAGTGCTATTGACGCGAATTTTTTCCTACAGGGTTACGCTGGCGTTTTTCCTTCTGCTCGCCGTGATCTCGGTGGCGACGATCCTCCGGCAGCTCCCGCTTCCCGCGGGATTTATTCAGGGCATTCGTCGGAGCACATGGTTCCTGCTCGGCATGGTGCTGGCCTGGTTTCTGGCGGTGCAGTTCTCGCTCGCCGACCTGCAGATCGGCCATCGTCTCTACGTCAGCTTTGTGGCATTTGATCACTCCGTGCGCCTGCCGCTAGTCGAGGCGGCAGCGGAGTGGAGTCCCGCCCCGCAATCCCTTTTACGGGGTGGGAAAGATCCCCGTTCTTCGATATTTCTACTACTGGTATGTGGTGTGCGCATTGCCGATGCGGCTGGCCGGCCTTGGCGCCAAAGGTTGCTTCAGCGCCAGCGTGTTCTGGAGCGGCCTCGGGCTTGGCGGCCATCATTCCACTTTTCCTGAAGTACTTTCTTGGCGAGACGGAACATCTTCGCAGAAAATCCGTGATCGGGATCGCGCTGCTTGCAGTAACCGGTTTGGATCTTCTCCCTTATAGCCGCGAAGGTACTCCATTTTCGTGCTTTGTTCCCCGGATATGGAGTGGTGGGATTCAAACCAGGTCACGTCCTGGATGGGATCGCTGCTATGGGTGCCGCATCACGTGGCGTCGCTTACGGCCTGCATGGCTGGCCTGCTCGCGCTTTCCACCGTCGATGAGGATAACCCGCTGCGCCCTCGGGCGTGGGCCGCGGCAATCGCAGGACTGGCCTTTGCCAGCGCCGCCGGCCTCTCGGTCTACGTGACCTTTACCTTCGCCGTTTTTGCGGTTTGTTGGGCGCTGCAAACGCTCCGGCAGAAGAAAATCAAGACCTTCGCTACCTATGTGGCGACGGCTGCTTTTTCGCTACTGCTCTCGGCGCCGTACCTGCTGGACTTGCTTTCAAACCAAGCCGCTACGGGCTTGGGCTCCGCCCCCGGCGGTGCGCGATTTGCTTTTTTCGCAATCCGCGACTGCTCCGATGCGCTCCTGCTCCTGCGCTCTTTGGGCATCCACAACGCCTGGCTGCTCAACCTCGCGAAGCTACCGGTTCTTCTGATCGTGTATGTCCTCGAATTCGGATTCTTCGCCCTGATCATGCTGTTGAATCTGCACCGGGACCGGCGGGACCCAGTCCCCCTAAGCAGGCAGCGCCGCATGGCGTGGATGATGTTCGTGGTCTGCCTGCTGACCATGAGCATCGCCAAGTCTGACGCGACGAGTCAGAACGACCTGGGATACAGGGGCATGCTTGTCGTCCAGTTTGTCTTGCTGATATGGTCGGCGCCGCTGGTCCATGATGCTTTCTTTCGTAGAAGTACCGGTGCGCCCGTGGGTCCTGGGCCGGGGTGGATCAAGAGTCTATTGACTTTCACGCTGGTGCTCGGCGTGGCTGGAACCATGTACCAGCTCGTCGCCCTGCGCGTTTACGCACCACTGGCGGACGCGGGGCGATGGGCGCGTTCGGAAACCTTTCTTGGCGACCCGGGGTTTGGAGCGCGAACCTACTGGATGCGCGAGGGCTTCAGCCGGCTCAACGGACTCACTTCCTCTTCCATGTCGGCGCAGTACAACCCGGTGCGGGACGAGGTCCTGATCGCCCATCTGTATTCCACGCGACAGGCAATCATGGGAGATGCGTTTTGCGAAAGCGGTTTTGGCGGCAACCTGCAGAACTGCAGGAAGGCGTTTCCGCGCATGGCCTCGGCTTTTAATTCTCCAAGCGCCGCGCGCGGCCTGGACCTGGACCGCTTTTGCGATGACTTCCGGGTGGATGTGCTGGTGGCCACCGATGTTGACCCTGTCTGGCAGGATAAGAGTAGCTGGGTCTGGGCCAGGCCCAGCCTGCTGTCCAACCCATCGCTGCGCGCAATCCCTTGCGGCACGGCATCCCGCTTTCCCCTCAGGAGATAGTCCGGAAACCCGGAACCGGGCCGCGGCCAGTCGCCATCCGCGGCATGGGTTGGCGCGCAGAAGAGTCCGGTTGAATCCTTTTATGCGCAATGGGATACTTGAAACGCTCTCGTCGCCATCATGAGCTTCCGCGCAGAGAAATCTTATCGCATTGCCGTTCTGGTCCTTCTCGTCCTGGTGCTGGCAAATGCGCTGGCCGCAGGGTTGCGCACGGTGTCTGATTCCGACATGGGCTGGCACCTTGCCACCGGCCGGTACGTTTTCCAGCATCACTCCATCCCCAGTACCGACGTACTTTCCTATACCGCCGCGGGCACGCCCTGGATCTATCCTCCATTTGCGGGAGTGTTGCTCTACCTGGTCTATGGCGCCTTCGGCTATGCGGGACTGAGCTGGTTTTGTGCATTGGCATGCGTGGCGACGGTGGCGTACCTGGTGCGCGGACGCGACTTGGCATCCATCGTCTTGGCCATGTGCGCGGTGGAGCCGATTGCATTTCGCACTGGGCCGCGCGCTGACCTGTTCAACACCGTCTTCTTCACCATCTTTCTTGGCATTTTATGGGCGTTTCATAGGGGGTCCAACAAAAGCCTGTGGCCTTTGCCGGTCATCATGCTCCTCTGGGTCAACCTGCATCCCGGGTTCATCCTCGGATTGGCCGTGATTGGCGCATACCTTCTGCTGGAAGCCTGCGAGTTGCCTTTTGCCGGGCGCCGGCCGGAAGCGCTGGAGCGTCTCCGGCAAGTTTGGCCGTGGCTGGCCGGGACTGTCGCGGTAACCCTGTTAAATCCGTGGGGCTATAGACTTTATTCCGCCTCGCTCACCCTGGCCGGCCTGCAAGGGCGGCGGCAGGGCGCCTTTAACACGTCGGCCTTCATCGGCGAATTTCTCTCGGTTCCGCTGTCGTCCCATCTGCTGACACAGTTGGTGGATATCAGGCACCCCGAGAATGGCTTCACCTGGCTGATGCTGGTTGCCATCGTGGGGATTGCCCTGGCGCTGTGGCGAACTCAATTCGGCGCGGCGGTGATCCAGGCAGCGGCCCTCTATCTTGCGGTCGAGCACGCGCGCTACATCGGTCTCTTCTGCGTGACGACCGTAATCGTCGCCGGCACGCTGCTGGGCGAAGGGTTCAGCACCCAACCGCCGGAGCCGGGGCAGCAGCTCCGGGCAAGACGTCAACCGCTGATTCGCGTGCCCGCCGTCCTGGCGCTGGTTTTCACCTGTGCCATCTGCGCGGTCACCGTGCTGCATACGGCCGATTTCATCACCAATCGCACCCATGTGGTTTTCCGCACCCAGTCCCGCTTCGGCGTCGGCGAAGCATACTGGTTTCCCGAGCGTGCAGCCAGTTTCATCCAGCGCGAACGGCTGCCGGGAAACATCTTCGAGGAGTATGGTCTCGGAGGTTTTGCGGCGTGGCGTCTTGGTCCTGAGCAAGGGGACTTCATCGATGGGCGCTTCGATCACCTGGCCCCTGCGGTGTTGGTGGAAGAGCAGAAGCTTTTGTCGCAAGCGCCCGACTCGCCAGCTTGGCAGGGGGCGGCAGAGAGATGGGAAATCAATGTCCTGTTGATTCTGGAGGCGGAGCCCCGAGCCGTTGACCGGCAAGACGCCATGGCTTTCTGCCAGAGCGCAAACTGGAGCCCCGTCTACATGGACGAAATCTCGCTGGTGCTTGTGCGCAATATCCCGGCCAACCGGCCATGGATCGATCGTCTCCAGATCGACTGCCGCACCCAACGGCTCGTGCCACCGCCATCGGCATCGCGCAAGGACCTGTACGACTACTTCGCCAACGCCGGGGGAATGCTTTACGCGTTGCAACGCGATCATGAATCCGAGGCGGCGTTGCTTCGTGCCGTGGCGCTCTACCCGGAAGATCCCAATGCAAGGCTGGTGCTGGCGCAGCTTTACCAACGTCACCAGATGTTGGACAAAGCCGTGGCCGAATACCGCGCCAGCCTGGCGCTGAGCGAGAGCGATCAACCCTGGTATGAGTTGGGGCGCATCTACTTGGAACGAGGACAGTTACCCGAAGCCAGGCAGGCATTCGCGCGAGCTGCGCACCTTTCCGTCAATCCGCTGATCCCATACCTGGCGCTGGCGCAGGTCGAACTCTGGCAGAAGCATCCCGAGGCAGCGCTGGAGGCACTCTCCGGCGCCGAGAGGAACAGTCCGTACCGCAACGGAGCGGAATCGCTTGCGCCGGATCTCTATGCGGAGATCGCTGACGGGCGCTCCGACGCCCAGTTCATGCTTTCCCATCTCTCCCAGGCGATCGAATTCCAGAAGGAAGCCGTGCGGCTCACCCCTTCCGTCGCCAACCGCTGGAAGAAACTCGCCGACCTCTATGAATCGGCAGGCCAGGTGGACCTGTCCCAGCAGGCGCGCGAGAAGGCGCGAGAGTTGGACCACAACACAGGTACACGATAAGCCGCAAGCGTCCCGGCGCACCTCCCGGGTCGTCGCCGCTCGTTCGGCCCCATCAAACAAGTTGGTCAGAGGATAGTCCTCGCGTCGAGCTGACACCCGGGTGAGCACGCCGCCGGAGGTGTGGGAAATGGCCAATGCCAGCCTTAGACCTGTGTCAGATCCCGCAACTGTCTTCCCGGCGAACTCGGACCGTCATCGATTGAAAATTCATCACCTCGAATATCAAAGTTACTATCGTATTTAATTTCAGTAAGTTAAAGATGTCGTGTAAGCCGGGTCAGTGAGAGATTATGCAACGGCGACGCAATTGCACACTGCTATGCCGGAGGCAGGAGTGAACGGGGCTCTGAGGGCAATTTCAATCATGGTGCTGGCGAGCGCATTTTCGACGGCGGCTTGGGCGGGAATCCATCCGGTTCCCCTGGATCCGAAGCAGGATCCCGCGACCTGCGCCCAATGCCATGAGGACAAAACGAAAGGCAAGTCGGTCCATTCCGCGATTGCCATGGGCTGTACAAGCTGCCACGAGATCAGAGTTAACAGGGATGTTACCCGCACCAAGCTCCTTACTACCACCACTGTAGCCCTTTGCATCACCTGCCACGCCGATAAGAAAGCCTCTGACATCAAAGGGAAAGTCCATCCTCCGGCTGTGCGTGACTGTGTGAAGTGCCACGATCCGCACACCTCCGATTACAAGAACCAGTTGCTCAAGCCCGAGAGCGGAGATTCAAAGGATACGAATCTTTGTTTGAGCTGTCACAAGATCGGTCTCGACGTCCCGAAAGACGGCAGCCGTCACGCCGCCCTGGATATGGGCTGCGACACATGTCACATAACCCACAAGACCGGAGAGCGCGGCAAGCGCGAGTTTGACTATCACCTGACCAAGGATGCTCCGGCGCTCTGCCTCGATTGTCATGATCCCAAAGATGCGGCCATCGTCAAGGCGCACCAGGGACAGCCGTTCGAGAAGGCTGACTGTCTTTCCTGTCACGATCCGCACCAGTCCACCAGCAAGAAGCTGATGGCGAAGTTCACCCATGTGCCGTTTGCCGGCGGGCAATGTGACTCCTGCCACGCCCCGGCCAAGGATGGCAAGGTTGTGCTGATCGCGGCGACCGCGAAGGAAATTTGCCTGACCTGCCACTCCGACAAGGGCGAACAGATTGAGAAGGCGAAGGTGCAGCATCCGGGTGCGGCGGGCGATTGCACTGACTGCCACAGCCCGCACGCCGGCAACTCTCCAGGGTTCCCGAGGCCGAATGCGGTCGCCGTTTGTTTGACGTGCCATACCGAACAGGCCGAGCAGGGGAAAAAGGCGCACGTGCACCAGCCGGCATTTGAGCAAGGTTGCGCCACCTGTCATGAGCCGCACGGCAACGACAACCTGCACCTGTTGCGCGCCAAGACTCCGAATGCGCTTTGCCTTGAGTGCCACGGTCCGGATGCCGACCCGCCGGCAAAGCTGGAGGGCGAGCACCTGGTGACGATCTTCGGCGGCAGGGTGAAGTTGCCGGATACATATTTCGACAAAGTAGTCGTGCTGCCAATCAGATACGGCCTCGGCCATCCCGTGAATGGTCACCCGGTTTCTGATTTGATGGATCCGGCGGATGTCACCAAGGTGAAGACTCCATTGTCGTGCTTGAGCTGCCATCAGCCGCACTCTTCGGCTAACGCCGACCTGCTGATTAAGGATGAGCAGAACAACATGGAGTTTTGCGACAACTGCCACAAGAACAGATTCAAGATGTAGTGCAGGTTTGCGGGGGAGAACAGGGAGATGTTTGTAGTTCCTCTAAATTCGGTTCGCGGTGGCAAGTGGATCGCACTCGCGCTGCTTCTGTTTGTCGCTCTGGCTGCGCCCTCGGCGGCTCACGGTGACAAAAAGAAGAAGAGCGCTACGGCGCCCGCGCCGAGCGCCCCGGCCAAGCCCAATGATTTCTCGAAGCTCGTCTGGCCCCAGCCTCCCGACATCATCCGGGTTCGCTACGTGGACTACTTCGCCGGGATGAAAATTGACCTCACCGATGCGGTTGTGGTGAAGAAGAAGCAAAGCTGGATGGACCGCATGGCAGGCACTCCAGAGGGATCCGAGAAGCAGGAAAAGATGCTCAAGGACTTCCCCTACCAGCTGATCGGACCGTACGGGGTTGCCGCGGACTCCAAGGGTCTTGTGTATGTTGCGGACCAGAAAGTGGGAGCGGTCTTCATCTTCAACACCGAGACCAGGGATGTGCAGCTGATTGCCAATGGCAAAGACGCTCACTTCCAGTGGATCAACGGCATCGCGATTGACGACAATGACCGCGTCTTTGTCTCCGACGGCAAGCTGGCTCACGTTCTGGTTTTCAACGCCAAGCATCAGATCGAGGGCCAGATCAGGGAAGGCCTGGTGGACCCGAACGGATTGGCCATCGACACCGAGAACCGGCTTCTGTACGTGGTAGACACCCAGCAGGACCAGGTTCTGGTCTATGACCCCGACACCTACAAATTGCTGAGGCGGATCGGGACGGGCGGTAAGAAGCATGCCCTGACCACGCCTGGAGATTTTGCCGCACCCACCAACGTTGCGGTCGATGCGGATGGCAATGTTTACGTGACGGACACGCTGAATGACCGCGTGGAGATTTTTGACGCAGACGGCAACTTTGTCAGCACCTTCGGCAAGAATTGTGATTCACCAGGATGCTTTGAGCGGCCCAAGGGAATTGCCATCGACTCCGACGGGCATATCTGGGTCGCGGACGCCATGATGGATCGCTTGCAGGTCTTCAACCGCGAGGGCCAGGTGCTGCTGCCGATCGGCTCCCATGGAAACCTGCCGAGCCAGTTCGACTCGCTGGTGGGAGTGGCGTTCGACAAGACGAGGAAACGGATTCTTACCACCGAGCAGTACCCCGGCCGCATGCAGGTGTTCCGGTATGTAACCGACGCGGAAGCGGATGCCGAGCGGCAGCGCCAGGCAGACGAGCGGAAGCAGAAGTATGCGGGCGCGAAGGTGCCGCCCGCGGCCGGTACCACGGCGGTGAAGCCGCCCGAGGCAGCCGTACCGCAGCCGGGGGTAACGCCCGCGCAGGTTAGCGCACAAGGATCCGCGGCGAAGTAAGCCGCGACAAGTTTGGGGGCCAATGGCCGCCGAAACGGAGAGACGCTTTACCGCTCCTCCGAAGCTGTAAACACTGAAGAGATTTAAGACTCTTCATTATCATCAGGAGGTTTCACCTTTTATGAAAAAGTTCATGCTCGTCCTCGTTGTCCTCGCCCTTGGCACCTTCGTCATGGCGCAAATTGGTGCACCCACGGGTGATGTTCTGGGCGCCCATTTGAACTACGGCCGTGGTTGCGCGGCTTGCCACGCTCCGCACGGCGGCCAGGCTGGTAACGGCGCGGCCCACACCCAGACCATCGCAAACTCGTACCTCTGGGGCCAGGACACCCAAGCCCTGTTGGGACAGACCATCACGTTCAGCGGCAACACCGTTGAACTGCTGCCCGCCAGTCTTGCTGCCGGTTCGCCTGACGTCAGCGGCCTTCTGATGTGCCTTAGCTGCCATGACGGCAACTATGCCACCGGCGCCATGATGAAGAACGTAGTCTATGAAAACGTGGCCGTTACCGGAAAATACGGTCCCAACCCAATTCCAACACTGATGGGCAATGAAGGCGGCCTTGGAGTTGGAGCCGGCAGCTACATTGCCAACCACCCGGTGGGCCTGAACGCCACCGTTTCCTGCGCCGGACAGTACAATTGGGATTGCGTCCGAGACTGCCAACGGCACCATCTCGATGACCGGCACCAACTCGGCGCAGTTCGTCCAGAACTACGGCTTCTTCGTCAGCCTGTCGGCCTACAACAGCAAAGCAGTTGTCGTCTGCACCAGCTGCCACAACCAGCACTTGATGAACATTGTCTCGGTCACCAACGGCGCGAAGTCCGGGCTGCCGACTGGCTACTATCAGACCATGTTCTTCATCCGCGCGCCCTACAACGGCGCCAACAGCACCAACGTTGCGTCGAACCAGAACGCCCAGTTCTGCCGCCAGTGCCACGGTGGCGAAGCGAACGAGTCGAACGGCGGCGCCGCGATCCCGACCACGTTCTAAATTTGTTGCCTTACCAGGGGGAGAGAAGTTCTCTCCCCCTTACTTTTGCGTTTGCCAGCGAGGGACCATGAAGTTCCAGTTCTCAGCTTGCGCCCTGCTTTTCATGGCGTTTGCTTCTCTTTCAGCCCAGCCCGTCCCATCCCATGCGCCAACAAAGTACTCCATCGGCGACTCAACGGCCCCCATGCAGGTGGTGGGTAAGCCCGTTGCCAGGGTCAACGGTACGGTATTAACGGATAAAGACCTCCAAAGTACGATGTACGCAATGTTTCCCTACGCCCGCCAGCACAACGGTTCAATCCCGAAGGCAATGGAGCCGGACATCCGGGCAGGCGCCATGAAGATGATGGTCTTCGAGGAGCTGGTGTACCAGGAAGCATTGCGCCGCAAATTGACGGTGCCTCCCGGAAAGCTGGAGAAGGCCGAGGCTGACTTTGCCCGCCGTTTTGACAGCCCAAGCGAGTTCCAACGGTATTTGCAGACGGAGTTCCAGGGCTCCCGGCCGTTGTTGCGCAGCAAGATCAGGCGCTCGCTGTTGATTGACGAACTCTTGAAGGCCGAGATAGAGGCGAAGGCCACGATCTCCGCGGCCGAACTCAAGGCGTATTACGACAAGAATCCGGCGCGTTTCCACACCGAGGAATCCTTTGCCTTTCAGACAATCTCCATTCTGCCTCCGGCGAATGCGACCCCGGACCAGTTGAAAGAGGCGCGCAAACGGGCCGACGCAGCTCTGAGCCAGGCCAAGGCGGCGAAAACCTACGAGCAGTTCGGATTGTTGGCCGAAAAGTATAGCGACGACGATTACCGCGTCATGATGGGCAATCACAAGGCCGTGGAGCGCGCCAAGCTGCCGCCTTCGGTGGTGCAGATCTTGCTGGCGCTCAAGCCCGATCAGGTCAGCGGCCTCATCCAGGTTGAGAACGCCTACACGATCGTCCGGTTGAATAAGCACCTCATGGCTGGCCAGCGGAACTTCGAGGACGTGAAAGCGGAATTACGGAAAGACATGGTAAGCAGGAAAACCGAGCAGTTGCGCTCGGCCCTCGACCAGAAGCTGCACCAGAACGCCAAGATCGAGGTACTCTAACTCCAACGTGCGTAGCCAGGCTGGGTCGAGGATCCCTCCTTGACGGCTGTAAGCACCCACTCGAATAGGCAGGCGGCCGGTGGAGCTATGGCTTGCGTGGCCTGCCGCGGAATGCCTGATCCTGGCTGGTAAATGTCCCCCGAGACAAACCCCCAGCCTCCAAAGCCACCTTCCCGGGAGAAGAATAAACCCCGCGGTCAGCTGTGTGATATCGCGCAATCCTCGATAGCTGCAGACTGTTGCCGAGTGGTAGTATTAACTGATATTTCAACCACTTAGGGGTTCGTACTGCTTTGGTGTTTGGATTGCACTACCACAGCGTGGTTCTCATTCCGCCACCCCGTTGTTTGTGACCACCCGTGAGGGCCTTGTGCTGCGCTGTTCCATACGAAATGCCTTTATTCTGTTGGCCGGGGCTTTGGTATTGACTGCGCCGCTGCTTGCCCAGCTTCAGGTGGGCGACAATCTGAATCTGCGCCTCAACGGCACCCTCTCTGCCGGATACAACGGAGACTACGGAAACCAGACTAGTTCGGATCACAGCATTGGACTGGGCGGCACCGGCACGGCTTCGGGCTATTACTACAGCCCCAACTTCCTGGCCTTCAGCGCCACGCCCTACTACAACCAGGCGCGGGACAACTCCAGCTATCGTTCCATCTCCGATGCCAGCGGCGTGGACGCCCAGACCACGCTTTTCGGTGGCAGCAATTTTCCGGGATCGATCAGCTATTCCAAGTCTTATAACAGCGAGGGAAACTACGCCGTACCGGGGTTGGCCAACTACACCACCAACAGCAGTAGCGACACCTTCGGCATCTCCTGGTCGGAGCACGTCCCTCACCTGCCAACTCTGAGCGCAAGCTTCCAGACGAGCGGAGGCCACAATTCGATCTACGGTACCGGGCTGACTGCCGATTCCTCCTCGCATTCCT
The DNA here is from genome assembly GCA_963707735.1 of uncultured Acidobacteriota bacterium. Lineage (GTDB taxonomy): Bacteria > Acidobacteriota > Terriglobia > Terriglobales > Acidobacteriaceae > TOLSYN. Next base: position 54,111 of record CAVPRB010000002.1, read on the forward strand.
TCAACTTGAACAGTTCCTACAACTGGAAAGGTTTCGGCTTGGGCGCGTCCTATTACACGGGCGCTTCCAACTCCCAGTTTCCGGAGATTCTTGCCGGTGAACAGCAGGTCAGCTCGACCGATTCGACGGACCACGGCTACACCTTCACGGCTTCGCACAAGCTTCCCTGGAACGGCTCAGCGTTTTGCAACTATAGTAATCAGAGCGTGAACACGAGTTTCGAGGGCGAAAGCGAGAACTATTCGGTGGGCACCTTCAACGCCGCGGCATCGTTCCAGCCAACCCAGAAATTTCATGCTTCGTTTAGCATGAGTTACTCGAACAACCTCAGCGGTTCCATTGACGAAACGGTGCTCGCCTCCGGGGGAGTGGTTTCACAATCGATCCAGAGCCCGGCCTCGCACGCTTACGATTTCGCGGCCGGCGCCGGTTATGTGCCTCTGCCGTTTATGCAAGTGCAGGCTTCGGCCGAGCGCCGAACCCAGGACTACCTTGGGAATGAATACGGAAGCAATACCTACAGCGGCGCCGCTAACTATTGGCACGCAGTTCTCGGTGGTAACTTTAATACCTCCCTGTCGGTGGCGGACACCACGGTTGACGGCAGTTCCGACAACTCGCTCGGCCTCAACATCAACACCAATTTCAACCGCCGGTTTGGGGCCTGGATTGCAAATGGCAACTTCAACTATTCGCAGAACGCGGAAACGCTCCTTGTAACCTACACGACCTCCCAGTATGGCTATGGAGGTGGCCTGAGGAGGCGCTGGGGAAAAGTGAGTTGGAGCCTCAACGCAGGGGCCAACCGGTCCGGCCTGACCGGCCTTTCGGGCACAACCAACCAAAGTGAAAGCGCCAGCAGCGGCATCTCCTACGGGCACTGGGCCAACCTGGGTGTAAGCTACTCGCAGTCGAGCGGAAACGGAATTCTGACCGGGACCGGGGTAGTGACGGTGCCGGTGCCTTCACCAGTTCTGCCAGCCGGATCGGGTATTCTCTTTGGCGGCCACAGTTACTCAGTCTCGGTCGGCAGTTCGCCGGCGCGCAGGCTCACGATCTCGGCGGCCTACGCCAAGTCGGATAGCAGCACCGGAAGCGGCTTGACCGGCTCGACAAACACGACCTCGGAGTTTAACACTCTCGTCCAGTACCAGTTCCGGAAGATGTACCTGACAGGTGGATTCAGCCAACTGACGCAGGGGTTCACTGCGTCCGGAACCGTGCCGCAGACCATATCGTCGTTTTATATTGGGGTATCGCGATGGTTCAACTTCTTCTAGCCGAAGCGCGCGGAAGGAGCCTGCGGCCGGCTCTGCAGGTGGCCTGTGCCGTCCTTCTCCTGCTCACGCCGGCGCTGGCGTCGCGGCAGGCCAAAGTAGCCGACGTGAATCCGCCCGACCTCTTGCTGGAAGGCGGCCGCAAGCTGAGTTACGAACGCAGCTTCAGTTCTGAACGCGAAGTAAAGCCGAAGCGCGGCTTCTGGAACAAGGTGCTCGACGTTGTTGCCGGCGAGCCGAACTTCCACTTCCTGGTCCGCCCCTATAGTGTCATCACCGATTCCCGTGGCCGCATCATTGTGACCGATCCCGGAGCGCACGGAATCCACATCTTCGACTTCACGCAACAGAAATATAAATTCATTTCGCGCAAGGAAAATACGAAGGATCCGATGCGCTCTCCGCAATGCGTGGCACTGGATGCGGAGGACAACATTTACGTGACCGATTCGGATGCGGGCAAAGTCTTCGTCTTCGACTCCAGCGGAAAGTATAAGCGGGCGATCGGCAGTTTGAGGGGCGGTGAAGGTTACTTCAAGCGTCCCACCGGGATTGCCGTCGATTCCTCCGCACAGCGAATTTACCTGGCGGATACACTGCGCAACCAGGTGTTCTTGCTCGATATGCAGGGCAACATTCTGCAGAAGATCGGCAAGAACGGTGAGGCTAACGGGGAGTTCAACTACCCCACTGAACTGCGCTTGGCTGGAGAAAACCTTATCGTTGTGGACGCCATGAACTTCCGGGTCCAGGCACTGGACCGCTCAGGAGTTTTCCGGTATGCCATCGGCGCCATCGGCGACGCGAGCGGATCGATGTTCAGGCCCAAAGGGGTAGGAGTCGATTCGGAAGGCGACCTCTACGTTGTGGATGGATTGTGGGACGTGGTGCAGGTCTTTAATCCTCAAGGCGATCTACTCTATTACTTTGGAAAATCAGGCACGCAGGCGGGAGAGTTTCAATTGCCGGCTGGTCTGTTTATTGATCGCAACGACCGTATCTACGTGGTGGACTCCTACAACCGCCGCGTCCAGGTCTTTCATTATTTCGGAATGCGCCAGCAGACCAGGGGAGGTAGTCAATGAGGTCTAAGGTTTTATTGGGATGCCTGATGATCGTCCTGGCTGCGGGTACCGTGTCGGCGCAGGTTGCGGGCGATGTCATTGGCGTGCACAACCTGGGGCCGGGAAGCAAGTCTCCTATTACCGGTACAAGGAACGACATCTGTTCGTACTGCCATGCTCCCCATGCCGGAACTGGAAAGGGGCCTCTATGGAGTCAGCAGCTTTCCACTCAGACCTATACTCCCTACACCAGTAGCACGTATGTAGAGAAGGGCAATACCCAGCCATTTGTGGGCGGCCCCAGCAGTCTCTGTCTCAGCTGTCACGACGGGACGGTCGCGCCAGGAACGACCCAGCCCTATGGCAAAATAACGATGACGGGATCCATGTACAGCGCCGATGTTTTTGGAACGAACCTTTCCAACTCGCATCCCTTCAGCCTTGTGCTTCCGTTGAAGGATTCCATCGTCCTGGTCTCGACCCTTGTTTCCAAGCACCTGACGTCTGATCCGACCGGCGCCGTCAAGCTCATCCGGGGAAATATCGAGTGCACCTCTTGTCATAATCCCCACGTTCAGGCGAAGGATGCGATCTCACTGAACTTCCTGGTTCGCGATAGTTCCAACGGCCAGATGTGTCTCGCCTGCCATGATCCCACCCGAACTATGTCAGGACAGGTCAACCCGATGGCGGTTTGGTCGACGAGCATTCACGCCACGGCCACCAACAAAGTGACCATCCAGGCAAGTGTTGGAAGCTACAGCACGGTCGCGGTGAATGCGTGCATTTCCTGCCATGCGCCGCACGAAGCGGGCGGGCCGCTGCGACTGCTCCGGGGGCCGAACGAACAGGACTGTATCGCCTGCCACAGCGGCGGCTCGAATATGTCTCCCGCCGCACTCAACATCTATGCCGAGTTTAGCAAGGTCGGGCACCCGTTCCCGGCGGGCACCAACACCCATGACGCGGACGAAGGCTTTCCGGCTGCTACCGGTTCCGTCCCCCTTGTACTCCTCAACAATAATCGTCACTCCACCTGCGCGGACTGCCATAACCCGCATTCCTCCATGCAAGTGACTACGTTTACCGCGCCACCGGCGATACGGATCTCGCAGAATGGCGTCGCAGGCATCAGCGCGACGGATGGCACCACGATCGTGAATCCTTCAGTCAATCAGTATGAGAACTGTCTGCGATGTCATGGCACTAGCGCGGGAAAATCCGTGAACGCCGTCTTCGGTTACTTGCCGGTGCGGGTAGTGGCCGCCGGCGACCCCTTGAATGTCATTCCAGAGTTCAGCTTCACGGCTACGTCGAGTCATCCCGTGACGCACATCAGCAACAGTAAATATACGCAACCCAGTCTGCTCACTAACATGTTGGACTTTGACGGAAAGACTAATGGCCGCCTCATGGGTACGCAGATTCTATGCACTGACTGTCACAACAGTGACGACAACCGCGAGTTCGGAGGCAATGGCCCAGCCGGCCCGCACGGGTCCAAGTGGACGCACATTCTCGAGCGCCAATACCTTGACAACCAGGCGCCCGGGCCGGGGCAGCCGATTACGAATCTTTACCCGAATCCCGATCTCAGCTCCTATGGCCCTTATGCACTGTGCGGCAAATGTCACGACCTGACCAACCAGATCATGCAGAACACCAGTTTCCTGCAGCACTCGCTCCACATCAGCACTGGCTTCTCTTGTTCGGTCTGCCACACCGCTCACGGAATGGGTGCGACCAGCGCGACGATTACCGGTGAGAGGCTGGTAAACTTCGACGCGAATGTGGTGGGTCCGAACGGGTCCACGCCCATCTCCTACAATCGCAGCGCGAAAACCTGCACTCTTACATGCCATGGCTATGCGCATAATGCGGACGGCTCGGTCACCGCTGCCAAGGCTACGAATCATGGGGTAAAGAGCTCGCCCGGCGGAAAGGGGAAGTGACCCTCATGAGGAACCTCCGGCCTACGCCAGCAGGGGCGGCACGGGTGAGTGCAAGGTCGGGTCGCTGGCTCTGTGGGGCAAGGGCAGGGGCATTGTTTCCCTTGTCTATTCGTTGAGGTTTCAAACCCAGCAGCTCTCGGTGTCTTAACCAACTTGATCGAATGAAGTTGTTGCAGACTATGTCCATGAGTTCCGAGTTACCAGTACCCGCAACGCGGCGCGCAGGCGGAGACGGACCCTCCGTTTCCCTACTGCGCATTCTCATCCTGCTGCTGCTGTTTAGCGCTGCCGCTGTCTATGAGTCCATTCATCTAAACTCGCTGGCCGATGCCGATGTGTGGTGGCACTTGCGCACCGGCATCTGGATTCTTCAAAATCACGCAGTGCCGCACAGCGGAATATTCTCGCAATACCCGGCGCTGCCTTGGACGGCTGCCAGTTGGGGATATGATGGACTGCTCGCGGCGGCGTATGAGTTGTGCGGACTACGGGCTGTCCCGCTGTCGTTGATGGTGATTGAGGTTGCGCTCGCGCTGTCGGCATTCTTGCTGGCGGGCGGTAGGCGACGGCACTTCTGCCTCGCTGTTATACTCGCCATTGCCGCGCAGTATGCTCTTCTCCACGTGCGTCCACTGCCGAACCTTGGCTCGCTTGTATTGTTTTCCATCGAGTTGGCGCTGCTGTTACAGAGCCGGCGAACGGGCAATGCGCGGGCGCTCCTCTGGTTGCCGCTGCTATTCGTCCTCTGGACAAACTTCGACATCCAGTTCGTCTACGGACTCTGCGTCTTGGCCCTGTTCTTCGCCTCCGAGCTCACTGTAGAGATCTGCCGCCGCTGCGGCTTGGCCTGGACTCACGATGCACCCGCGCTGCCGATGGGAATGATCGCGGCGGTCGCCGCCGTTTCCTCGGCCGCCACCCTGCTCTCGCCTTACACCTATCACGTCTACGAAGCTGTGATCAAGAATGCCACTCCGGTCGCATTTGTCGCGCAGCACCATGCCATGAACTTCCGCCATCCGCAAGACTACGTCTTGTTGTTGCTGGCCATGGCGGCGTTCTTTGTTCTTGGAAGGCAACGGTCGCGGGACCTGTTCAAAATTGCGCTCATGGCCGCCTGCGCCATTGTATCGTTTCGCATGCAATGCAACGCTGGGTTCCTTGCCTTGGCCTCCGTGGCCATGGTTGGCGATGCATTCGCAATTGATAAGCCAGAGACTGGGCAGGAGACCGGCGCGCACCTTGGAGCATGGCAATTTCTGGCAGCGGCCGGCCTGGTGTTCGCAGTAGGTGTGGCGGCAGCCTACCGCATTCCCTCCGGCAGCGAAGCGCTATTAAAAAATGTCGGCGAAAACTTTCCCGTCCAAGCCTCGGATTACATTCGAGGAAACCAACTTCCGCAACCCTTGTTTAACGAGTATCAATGGGGAGGCTTCTTGACCTGGTATCTGCCCGAGTACCCGGTGGCCATCGACGGACGTAGGGATCTCTATGGCGAAGAAATCAACCTCCGCTATTTCCAGGTTACAAGCGCCGAGATTCCTCTCGACGCCGATCCTGATTTCGCCCATGCCCAGACGATCCTGCTACCCGTCAACTCCCTGATGGCCGAGCCGCTTGCTACCATCCCCGGCTTCAAGGTGGTATACCGCGACGACTTGGCCATGGTGTTGGTGCGGCAGAACTAATACTCTTGGGGCGCTGACAAGCGGTGACGGACGGAACGTGAGGCTGCCACATCGTTCGAATCAAAGGTGCCCTGATACGGGCGCATCAGTTTCCATCCAGCTTGTATATAAGGTAGGCCGCGGCACCGAAATCAGATCGTTTGTAAAAGATGTGGCCGTCGGAGAAGTGTACCAGCCGATATCCCATTCTGTTCAGTGGCCGGTTTACCATCCTGAAATCACTTTCAGGGGAAGCGCTGTAGAAAATGACATACTGCGGAGCGGCGGACTGCAGCTCATCCAAGTTAGTTTCAAATCCATAGAACGGCTGCCCGTAGTGGATGTAGGTGGTTGGGATATTCATCAATATGTTATGGCTAAAGTAAGCCTGCACGGCTGACATTCCGTAGGTGTAACCGAAGATCGTGGACTTGTCTGCGCCAACCTGCCTTAAGAAATTAGCGGCATCCTCGGAGCCGCTGTAGGGATAAAGGTAATCGTTTTTCATCGACGCAGCGGCGTCCCATATGTTCAGGCAAAACAGGCACACCAGCAGCGCGATCATTCCGTTCGTTGCCAGGCGCGCGGTCCTGGAAAAAGACCGGACTTCGTCTTCGCTTGGCCACGCAACCCACAAGCCCGCAATCGCGGCCAGGAATACCGTGCCGTGATGGTGCGGCCGGCCAGCAACCGTCGCGAACAGCACAATCATTAGAGAAACAGAGAGCAGGAACGGCAGCAGCTTCCGCCGCATGCAGCACCATCCCGCTGCCAGAAAAAGGAATAGCGAGGAAAGTAGCCATTGATCAAAAAAAGCAAAGCCGACAGCATCTCCGAACCTGCTCAGACGAATCGTATTTTTCGTGCTGGCCGGCATCTTCTCCGGAGCAAACATGAGCATGTCATGGGTCGGCTTCAGAATGATAAAGAGGAATAGGAAAACGAGAAGCACGGCGCCAATGCAGAATAAATAGCGCCGCCGCAGTGCAGTGCTTAGCCGTGGCCAAATCCTGATTGCCTCGATCAGGTAGCAAGAACCAAAAACTGCGGCCAGGACAATTCCGTGGAGGGAGACATTTGCCAGCAGAACCAGGACTAGCGCCATCCGGACTGGATGTTCGCGATCACCATAAAAGAAAGCGGTAGCGAACAGCAGCAGCGGCAGCAAGTTGTAAGAGCGTGCCACCACTGCGTACTGGTAAACAATAACGTAGGAAAATACGAGCAGGTAGCGAAGCGGGCGAGGAAACGGTGCCTTCCAGAGTACGAACGCTACTCCCAGCGCGGCACACATCGCGCCAATCACACCCATCGCACCGTAAGGCGCGTGGAAAACATGCTGTGCAATCCATAGAATGGTGTGCCACAGGCCGGGCGTGCCTTCGTAGCGTAACTCGTAAAACCAGATCGATTTCAGATCGAGATCGCGCGCGATCAACCACGTCTGGGATTCGTCCGCCCAGGGCTCGTGATGCCGCAGGATAAAGGCCACCAGAGTGACCCAGATACCAAACACTCCTAGATCGGCGATATGCCACCAGCGGCTCTGGACAATCGCCGTCTGCTGTCCGGGCAATTCCAGGGTGATCTTTTCTCGATTGGTTGTCATGCCGCGCCTAATGGAAATCTTCCGCTTGCTGATGCAAGCTCCAACTCCTTGCCTTATTGTCTGCCGGAACCTTCCGCGTCGGGTCGCACGAAGACATAGACTGGGTCCCCGAACGGATACAACCTGAACACCTGTACGAATTTGTATTCCTGTGCCAACGTCTCGACCGCAGCAATAATATCCCGTTGACCGCTGCGCTTCCCATTGCGCCAGTAAGCCTCATTCGCGCGCAGGAATTCTTCCGGCGTCGGCCCGTAGATAAGTACTGCCGGCCGAACTCGGAGCAACCGCTCAGCTTCCTCCTTTGCGAAAGCATCGGGGACCAGGTCAAAGTTATGCGAACCGGAGAAAGTAGCAGGTCTGCGTCCCGTCGCACCATAAAAGAACCCAAGTTCCGGATAGACAAAGATCGTGTCCGTTGGGGTGGAGTTTTCCCGGATGATGCGAATGGTTGAATCGACGAAATCGATGGTGTTTTCCGGGAGCAGGAATCCCCGCAACTCAGGCAGCGACGATTTCATGGTCGCAAGCTTCACTGGGGGTTCTTGCCAACCGTTAAACCCGAACGGCGCTCTTTCCTTGAACTGGGTTTCGCAACATAGCAGCACACCGCAAACTGCATACACAACCCATCGCCGCCAGCGATCGAAATCGTTCAATAGTAATGCTAGAAACAGTCCCAGCCATGGAATCGTCATCGCTTCAAATGCCGGATAAGAAAGTGAAGTCATGAACGCCGCAATAAAAGCAACCGACGCAATCAGGGCAAACTGCGATTGCCTTCGCGAGATACCTCCGCTCAGGTAACGCCAGCAGTAATAGGCGCTCAGCAGGCCACTTCCAATAAGCGAAATGTAAATAGTTGGCTTGGCAGCCATGTCCGGCCTGAATGGGAGAGGCTGCATGGATGAGGCTCCGATGATACCCAACCCAAGCAGCAATGCCAGTAGAATTCCCTTGAGCGAATCGGTGTCTGTATCCTTCTTTTCTTCGTTCTCGGACCTGCGCAGAGCACCCCAACAGACGGCCAGTACAAACAATGCAATCAACGCCGCCCACCAATAGTCCCTCAGGGTCACAAGCGTATGCACCAGGAAGTCGCCGGGGTGCGCCGCCTTAGCCGCGGGGCCGGTAACAAAGGCCTGCGTCAGAAATGCGCGAAGGATGCCAAAGTGCACCATCCAGCCAAGCGAGACGACCGCCGCGAGTGACCAACCCGCGGCAAATCCCGCTAGAAACCTCATTGCCTTCGGGAAGCCCTCCAGTCTGATAAGACAGAGACCCACTGCGAGCGGAATTGCCAGAGTCACGCCAAGCCCAATGGTTTGCTTCGCGGCGAGGCACAGGAGCGAAATAACTCCCGCCGCACATCCGATTGCCGCCAGCGTACGCTTGGTTCGCCCGGCATCAAGGGCATAACTCGCAGTGAAACCACCGGCGATAGCGAGCATGATCGTAAAGTGATTATAGGAACTCACCGGATCCGCGTAGTCACCCGCCGAAACCACCATGGTGACAATAGCGGCCCATGCCGCATCCTTAACCCGAAAGAAACGGACCAGCCAGCCGTACAACAGAAGCGAAAGAAATACTCGCTCAAAAACAGCGTAGCCCCTCAGCACGATTGGCAGCTTTCCGAAAATAGCAAGCACCGCCGCACAGCGAACCACCCACAGAGGAGGGACCGGGAGGTAATAATCTCTATACGGAAGAATTCCCTTAAGAAAAAATACTGCGCCCGAAAAACCACCGTCCCCTGATCTAAGCCCAAGGAAGCGATTCCAAAAAAGCAGGAAAAAGCAAAGTGTCACCGAGGCAGTAACCATGGCACCGGCTATCGCAGTTCTCCCTTTCGAAGAGAGAGAAAGACTGGAGCCGCTTCCCGGATCTGTGACTCCAGTGGATGCGTCTTGCTCCTCGTTTCTCTGCGGGACACTGCTCATGATGGGGCTTCTCCTCGTTAGCTCTAACTGCCTGTGTTCCTGGTCGTGAGTATGAACTTGTCGCCGCATCCAGGTTCATCAATTCGGCGCCGACTACCACGGAACCGCTCAACGGTGAGTTCTTCGCCTCCTGCCCGGTACCGCCGCCAGCGCTTAGTTGTTCTTGCTCTCGTGATAATCCGGCTCGGTGTTCACGTCCCAGATGTTCCGCTTGTCGACGCGGCCAGCGATGATGTTGTCCACGGCTGTCATCGCCGTCAGCATGGAGTGGTCCTGGTTGTTGTACTTGTGCATGCCATTGCGGCCTACCATGTACAAATTTGGAATCGCATCGACGTAGTCACGTACTTCCTGGAAGCGATCATAAAGACCAAAATATGCCGGGTAGGTCTTGGCCATGCGGATCACCACGGCGTCGCGCACGTCGCCGCGCTCGATGATGTCGATCTTTGCCAACTCGTCGGCAGCCAGGTTCGCCATGCTCTCGTCCGGGCGCGTCCACAAATCGTCACCCTCATAGCAGAAGTACTCGGCGCCCAGCCAGACCTTTGACCGGTCGGCCACCAGGAACGGGCTCCAATTGTTGAAGACCTGCAGCCGGCCCACGAGCACGTCGGGTTCCTGTATATAGATCCAGTTGTCTGCGACCAACTGTCCAGGCCTGCCGCCCGGATCGCGCACCTTCAGTCGATCCACCAGCAGACCCACGGCGATAAAATCTCGATACTGCAAGTTCTCCGCCACCTCGCGCACGTTTGCCGGTACGCGGCTGCCGCCTTCCACCATGGCCTGCACCAACTCTTTCACTGACGTGGTAGAGAAAAAATAGTCGCCCGTGAAGCGGCGCTCGGCGCCATCGGAGGCATGTCCGCTTACGGCCACGATGCGCCCGTCTTCCACCTCCACGGATGTGACGTTGAAGTTGGTAATGACCTCGCCGCCCATCTCCACGACGCGCCCGGCGACCTTCTCCCACATTTGTCCCGGCCCGAACTTGGGATACAGGAACTGCTCGATCAGCGAGGTTTCGGTGCCCTTCTGCGCGATGTCTCCCGGCTTGCCGGCTTGTTTCAGATAATGCGCAATGGCCTTGCGGATGGAAAGACCCTTGATGCGCTGCCCGCCCCACTCCGCGCTGATCTTGTTGCACGGAACGCCCCAGACTTTTTCAGTGTAGGACTTGAAAAACGTGAGATAGAGTTCGCGCCCAAAGCGGTTGATGAAAAACTGCTCCAGGTTCTCCACCTTGCGAATGGGAAATAGCACGGAACGCAGATAGCTGAAGCCGATGCGAACGGTTCGGGCCGGCCCCAGATTCTGCAGGGTCGCCCGGCTGAGCTGGATGGGATACTCGAAGAGCTTGCGCAGAAAATAGATGCGCGACTTGCGGCCTCGCACCAGCATGACGTCGTCCTCGGTCTCCGGCTCGCCGGGCGTCTCCTGCGGCAATTGTTCCAGCCACCAGTTCATGACGCGGTCGCTCTTGGAAAAGAAACGGTGCCCGCCGATATCCATGCGATTCCCCTTGTACCGCACGGTGCGCGAGATGCCGCCCATGTAGTCAAAGCGCTCGAGGACGACGGGGCGGATGCCTGTCCGGGTAAGAAGCTCGTAGGCCGCAGTCAATCCCGCAGGGCCCGCGCCGATGATGACTGCAGTTGGTTGTTCCACGTTGATACCGCGCGTCCCAAATAGTATAAGAATGATTGTAAGGTAAAACTATCCCAGCTCCCACACCCTGGAAATGATTTCTGTCACCTCTTGCTTGGCTAAGGCACCGGTGACATCGACCAGGTCCAGACCTTGGCGCCACGCGGACTGGCACCGCTCCGTTGCCTGCACAAGGTCCAGGTCCTTACCGCGTAGGTTCTAGGATATCGAGGTGTTCCCGATCATGAGTGTTGTTGAGGAGATACGCGGACTTTTTCGAAAGCGTCTCTTGCAGTTGTTTACTCTAGCCGTACTAACGGCCGGGTTGGGAGGATATTGCTTCACCCTCAAGTACTGCGTCCTTGACCTCGATCTCTGGTGGCATCTCGGAGTTGGCAATTGGATTCTCCAACATCATGGCGTTCCTCGAACCGGGATACTTTCGCTCACCGCGGCCACTCGTCCGTGGGTCGCCTATAGCTGGGGCTATGAGGTGCTGCTTTCGCTCACCTACCGATGGTTCGGGCTTCTCGGAGTTGGCATCCTCGGCGTGTTGCTGACCCTCGTGGTGGCCATTTGTTTGTACTGGATGCTACGTCGGCTCTCCGGCCGCTTCTGGGTAGCCACGGCGCTCACCGTTGTCTCCTGCTGGGCGTTTCTCTTTTCTCTGATGCCCAGGCCGGTGTTCTTTTCCATGGTGCTATTCATGGTCACCCTTACCCTGCTTCTGGAAGCTCAGCGCAGCGGCAGAATGCGGACGCTTTACTGGCTGCCGCTCGTCTTTGCACTGTGGGCGAATATTCACATCCAGTTTATCTATGGACTCTTTCTGCTCGGCCTGTTGGTCGCGGTCAACCTGCTACAGCGCTTGGCGGGCAGGCTGGGAGTTGCGCCCACTTTTGTTTTGCGCCCGGCGCTTCCGCTCAAACCGTTGGCCGCAGTCTTCGCCGTTTGCCTTTTGGCTACCTGCATCGGACCGTACTCGTTCCATCTCTACCAGGTGATCTTCCAGTACTCAAAGTCCAAACTTCCTTACGCGATGATCCGGGAGTTGCAGCCGCTCAATTTTCGTTTCAGCGCACACTACGTGCAACTTCTATTAACCGCAGCCGGATTTTTCGCCGTTGGGTATCAAAAGAAAATTGACCCATTCAAGCTAGCTCTGTTGACCGTTGCCAGTGTCGTCGCCTTCCGCACCATGCGCGATTCCTGGTTCATTTGCATTTCGGCAGCGGCCTGTATCGCCGATTGTCCGCTTGAAGATGCCAGCCGCGACCAGGCGGAAAGTCCTGTCGAAGTCGCTGGTCTGGCGGCCGTCGTCCTCGTCTTGTTACTGCTGTTCGCGCACAACACCGACTTCAACACACGTGGCCTTGACGCGGCGATGAGCAGCCAGTTTCCAGTACGGGCAGTGAACTTCCTGAGGCAAAATCCTCCCCCAGGGCCGCTCTACAACGATCTTAACTGGGGTGGCTTTCTCATCTGGTACATGCCGGATTATCCGGTGGCGATCGACGGGCGCAATGACCTCTATGGAGACGAGTTGGATCAGATGTTTTTCAGCTCAGGGAACGGCAACAAATCCTATGCGAGCGATCCTTATCTGAACCAGGCTGGCGTGGTGTTGCTGGGAAAAGACATTCCCTTGGTCAACCTCATGAAGATCGATCCCCGTTTCACGGTCATCTACGAAGACCGCATTGCCACGGTCTTTGTTCGCAGGTAGGGTCCAGGTTGCCGGGAGCCTCACCGCCTGGAATACTCAACGGAAGCCCGATCCCATTTGGCCTTCGCCAAGCTTTGCTGCACTTCCGCGCGCCCGTTGCGCATCCTCGATCCGGCCTTCGGACTCGTACAACTGGGCGAGTTCAAGCCAATCTTCGGAGCGATCGGGAGCAAGCCGCACGACATCTTCTTCCAAGAGGATTGCCTGCTTGGAATTCCGGAGGGCGATCCAGGCCATCGCCCTGCCGTGGGCAAGGTTGGCATAAAACGACTTGTTTTGTTCAACCTCAGCGGGAGCAGCGCCGAGTGCGCGATCAAATGCCTTCAGCGCTTCCTGGGGGCGCTGTTCGCCAAGATAGTCGTACCCAACCGAAAGCAGACTCGAGTACCGGTCCGAGGCCAGATCAGCGACATGTTCCCTGGCTGCGATTGCCTCGACGAGCCTTCCCTCCCTCTCATACATCTCCGCCAGAGCCGTCCAAATAGGAGCTTTTGGGGTGAGCGCTGCCGCCAAGAGATATTCCGATTCCGCGGCATGCAAGTTTCCGGTCCCGGCAAACAGGTTGCCGCGCAAGAAGTGCACGTAGGCGCTGTCTGGAAAGATCGCTAACGCATTTGTTGTCGCCGTGAAGGCCTCGGCATTACGTCCCAAGGCAGACAAAACAGAAGCGGCATTCGCCCACTGATTAAAGGCTTTGCTGCCGGACTGAGCCGGGCTGACTGCCGGCAGCGGAGCAGTGCCGCAATCGATTTGAGCGCGCTGAATGAGCTCCTCGGTCTCGGGTGCTCGTCTGACGAAAACCACGGAGACTTCGTCCAGATAAACCGGCCTCCAGGTTTCACTGGCGCAGAACTGGGGCAAGACCGGGAAAAACTGCAACGCATCGTAGCGTCCCAGAGGGGCGATGATGGCGAAAATTCCATAACGTTCTGCTTCATTCCGCCAGGCGGACGAATCAGGCAAAGATCCCAGCAAATCACCGCTTCGCCGCACCAGTTCGGTCCCAAAAGGATCGCCGCGTCCGTCAACGTAGTCAAGGTGTTTGGGCCCGAGTCTCCATGCTATGTAGCCGCCCTCGTCGTAGCTGTTGAAGACCTGTCCCGGAATGTTCTCTCGCTCTAGGAAGGACGCAGCGCCCTCGGGAAACCACCAGGACAGTCCGGTTCCGAACGACGCCAAATTGGTTTCCCTCAGGTAAGTCCGATCGGAAATTACGTCGGCCGACCATGCACACGTGAACACAACGGCGAGGCAACACAATCCAACCTTGAGTATCACCTTGATCCGTGAATCACGAATCGCGTTCTGCCAGGTACGCCAGGCCGACGTCAGCACAGAGCCCCCGATCACCACCAGAACCGCGCTGGATAAGGCCTGAAACCGCACATAACGAATCCCGAGAAAGGCCGCGCCGCTCAGCAGCACTGCGGCCCCAGGCTGCCGGCGCAATAACGCAATGGGAATGGCAAGAGCGGCGACCCATAGAAGTAGAAGGAAATTGTCAGGATCGCGTGGCGACAGCCCAGCCAAAGCGCTGGTCCAATTCAGATTGGCCGGAGTCCATTCGGCGATGGAGATGGGCGCGGACCGAGTCGTCAAGGGAGTCATGAACCCGAGCATCTGTGGGTAGACCCGCCAGCCCCACGGGTTCGCAAAAGTCGCGGCGATCGTGGCCACCAGCCACGGCCACGAGCTTCGTAGCCGATGCTTCGCGGCTTGACGCCGTTCGGGCCAAATCAAATCGAAGCATTCGACCATAACGTAACCGCCGAGTAGCGCCAATCCTGCGGCAAGCCCCAGGTGCAAGTTGACCCAAGCCACCATCAGCACCGGCAAAAGCCAAAGGTGGGCCCGCCCGCTTTCATGCTGCTGCCAGATCAGGCTTAGAAATGTGGCAAAAAGCAGGAGCGTGAACATGTCGGCTCTAGGGTTCGTGTGAACTGCAATCAGTGGGACCGCCAGAATCGCTAATCCGGCGCTGATCAGTGAACCCCGCCGCAACAGCAGGGCAACAGTCCCGACGCAGACGATAGCTCCAAGCCAGGACAACAGCGAGTATCCGCCCAGGAGATAGAGAGCATACAAAAACAATGCAGAGCCAACCGGATAGATCCAGGGCCGGCCTTGCGCCGTGTATGAGAACACGTCCGTCGAAGGGATCTGGTGGTGCTGAGCAATCCATCGTCCGGTCGCCAGTTGCCAGCCCAGGTCATATTGGGTAAGGGTTCGCAGACCCGCCAGCAGGGCGTAACCCAGCGCCACCACGCAGAGAAAAAGGTACAGCTTCCGAGCCAGACTCAGGCCTTGCGGGCTCGCCGTAGCCGCACTGTTGCGCCCAGTCAGTATCTGCTCTGAACTCGTTTCCATATTCCCCACAACGCGCGGAATGATTCCGAACATCAAGCAGCCCGGCTGCCAAACAGAAACGCCGTTGCCCACTTTTCGTGCGGCCCCTATCCCCGTTAGTTTACGCCCAGTTGCGGGATCGAACCCACGGCGGCGGCCAGTCCTTTGGAACGGCTTACCAGGTCCGCAGGAAACTTTGGCGCATGTCGGCCGCAAGCAATCGTCGGTTGACTCTCTTGCAGCAGCGCCAGCTCATTCACCCAGCGGCGCAACCTTCAAGCAGAGTCTCGACCCCTGGGGCATCTCGCGCACAGGTTGCGCTAGAAGCCGTAAAATCCGCGGCTGCACCACGCCCTTTCTCGGATAGGCCGCACGTATGTTACTCATACCATGACAGTAACAGTGTGCATCGGGAGCAACGTCTTTGGCAGCCGAAGTGCTAATCTCATTGTTAAGTAAGCCTGCGCGCCAACACAACCGTGCCATCCGTGAGCATTTGCCTGCGTAGACGGCAGCGCCATCCAGTTCAAACCGGCCTTATTCGCCATCATCCGGCAGATGTCCTTAGGAGTTACTGAAAGATGGAAAATCAAACCCCCACCACCAGTGTCGAGTGGACCTCGACAAAGGTGTACACCCTAGGTGTGATCTGCCTGGCACTCGGAGTCGCTCTGGGCGCACTGTTCCACGGTCCAGCCCAGCCATCGCCTGCCCCAGCGGCCATCGCCGCATCCGATCAGCAGATGGCACCTGGCGCGGGGCAGATGCCTCCGCCGTCCGCCACCGGAAATCCCCATGCGATGCCACCAGACGCGGCAAAGGGCCAGGTTCTGGAGAAGCTCAAGAGCGATCCCAATAATTTCGATTTGCTCTCGCAGGCTGGAAATGCGGAAATGAGGGCCAACGACCCGAAGGCGGCGGAAAGCTACTACATCCACGCCCTCAATGTGAAAGCTGATCTGGATGTTCGCACCAACCTGGCAAATGCATATTTCCGCGCCGGCGACGCTGACCAATCTCTGGCAGAGCTGGCGAAGGTATTGAAGGTGGATCCCAAGAACGATAAGGCGCTTTACAACACCGGGGTGGTGCGGCTCATGGGCAAGAACGATCCCAAGGGCGCCATCGCCGTCTGGCAAACCTTCCTGAAATACCACCCGGACCACCCGCACAAGGATCAGGTGCAGGAGATGATCAAGCGGGTACAGAACGCAACCAGGGCCAAAGCCCAGGGATGACCATGGCCTCGCGCCAAGCGCAACCCCTGCCAGCAGTGCCGGTTGCGTCGGCGCTTCGTTGAGTGCTTCCGCAAACCGATAGCAAAACCCGCCGTGGCCACTTTCCTGCCGCCCGGTGATTTCCGACTCACCGCGAGCCTTGTGCTAAGAGGCAAAGTAATATCAAAGCGGTGGGAATTCACCTCCAGGCCGACGGGCCGAGGGCAGAAGTGTGCTCAGCCAGAGCGGCAGGAGCTGGATTCCAAGATGCGAAATTATGCTCAATGTTTGGAATCATGAGTGAACACACTCGAAAATCGGAGATTGATGCGCGATATGCCCCATGATTGGCCCGGAAATATAACCTTGAACTCTACATAATTCACTCGAAACAAACCACTTGCTCGCTTCGCTGCAATTGGCCCACCAGTTGCAAATCAAGATTTGTGCTGTTCAAGGAGCAGGAGCCCGGCATGGGTTTGAAGTCAATCTGGACCAAGTTGTACCAAACGCTCGCTTCCGTTCGAACGGGTATTTTCCTCATCATCAGCGTAGGTGTTTTCTCTGCCATTGGCACGGTCATTTTACAGCGTCCCACCTCGGAGCCCGAGGATGTGCAACGTGCCTACTCGCCGGAAACCCTGATGTGGCTCGACCGTCTCGGCCTCACCGATATTTTCCATGCCTGGTGGTTCCTGCTCTTGCTCTCGTTATTCTGTGTCTGCCTGATCTTCGTCTCGGTGGACCACTGGCCGAATTCCTGGAAGGTCTACTCCAAGCCCGTCCGTTTCGCCGAGCCTCACTTCCGCGCCAGCCTGCCCCGCACGGTGAAAATTGCGGTGACCGACGGAGCCGGCGCGCTGACGGTGGCCGAACGCATCTTGAGCCGCTTCGGCTTCAAGCCGGAACGAGTGACTGAAAATGGCTCCACCGGGATCTACGCGGAGAAGCAGCGCTATTCCGTCTTTGCCGTTTACCTGGTCCACCTGAGCCTGCTTTGCATTTTTGCCGGATACATCGTCGATGGCATTGTGGGTTATCGCGGCAACATCATGGTCCCGGAGGGACAGGCTCTCGGGCAGATCACTTTGCGTGATAACCGGGGCGGCCAGAGCAAGAAGACGCTTCCATTCCTCATCCGCTGCGACGCCGCCGGGGAAGAGACCTACGCCGACGGCAGTCCGAAAAAGTGGTGGTCCAAACTGGCCCTGATCGAAGATGGCAAGCAAGTTGCCGCTAAAACGATCGTGGTGAATGACCCCTTTGTTTATCACGGGATTCGAATTTATCAGTCGAGCATGGGACAGTCGGGCACGCCGAGGACGCTCACATTCGCGGCAACGCCAACCAGCGGGGGAGAAGCGGCGCCAGTCGAGGTTCCTTTGAATGGCAAGGCGGTGCTGGCAGACGGTGAGAGCCTTAGCGTACTGCGCTGGGTTCCCGATTACTACGTTCAGGATAATGAGGTCTACAAGAAGTCCGACGAGCCGGAGAATCCGGCGGTCCAACTTGGCCTGACCAACGCCAAGGGTGAGACCCGGAAACTCTGGATCCTCTATTCGCAGTTGAACAGCACCAAGGGACAAGATGCGCCTTATGAGTTTGCGCTCAAGAGCGCAACATGGGAGAAGTACACGGGCCTGGAGGTCTCGCACCAGCCCGGTCAGTATGGAGTCTGGATCGGCGTCTTGCTGATGGCCTGCGGTCTGGTGATCGCCTTCTACACCCAGCATGTCCGCATCTGGGCGGCCGTCCTCGACGACGGCAAGGGCGGAAAGCTCCTCTGGGTCGGTGGCACGACCAACAAGAACCGCGACCGCTTCCAGGCAAAGTTTGAGCAGATCAAAACGGCCCTGCAAGAGGAACTCGGCGGAACCACGGCCAAGGCCGGCCAGAAGAATCATGAAGAAAAGACGCTGACCCAGGCTTAGAGCCGGGGTCAACCTAGGAGTCATAAAGTTATGTCGGACGCACAAGTGGAACAGCAGCATCCAGCCAGTGGTGCCACCCTGCTGGTTCTGGTAGGACTGGGAATTGCCTTCGCGTTGCTGGTGGCGCTGCTGGCTGCGGCCAAGACCCACTCCGGCCCCATCTATGGCGAGGCGAACATGCTCTACGCGGCGCTGGTTCTCTATACCGGCGCGGCAACCCTCTACATGGGATACGGAGTGACAGGGATTGAGCGCTACGTCAGCGCCGCCTCGTTGCTGACGGCGCTCGGCTTTATTGCCAACACCGCCGCCGTGGCGCATCGCTGGTCGGTCGCAGGCCGTCCGCCATTCTCCAACATGTATGAGATGTTGCTCAGCTTTGTCTGGACCCTCGCTCTGCTGACGCTGATTGCCGAGCGGGCTTACAAGGTGAAGATCATCGGATCGATCACCATGCCGATCACGGTGGTCTCCGTGATTCTGATGCAGTTGCTGCCAAGCGACGTGCGGCCGCTGGTTCCGGCGCTGCAGTCCACCTGGTTACAGGTGCATGTGACCCTTGCCATGCTCTCCTACGCGGCCTGCGCGGTCAGCTTTGCCCTGGCCATGATGTTCCTGATCCAGGACAACATGAAGACCGAATCATTCCAGGCGTTGACTTCCGCGGGAATGGTTGCGATCTACGCGGCCATGCTGCTGACGCGGTTCCGCTCGGGCGCACTCGGCGTGACCGCCTACGATCTGGAAGCGAAGAGCGAAGTGATGGTTTCACGCGGGCATCCGTTGTTCATTCAGATTCCCGACCTGGGCTGGCTTTTCCTGCTGGTTCTGCTCTCGGCGCTCGTGCCCCTGGCACTTTACGTTGCGGGGCAACTGAAGAAGGATGCCTCGTTGTTCGACGTTGCCAGCAAGGGCATGTTTGTCACCCTGATGCTGCAAGCGGCAGGGCTGGCAATCTTTGTCGCTCGCGTCAAGCACGGCCAGTACGGCGCGCCCGAAGCAGACGGTCTCTACTCGACCGCCTTGCCGGCCAATCCCTTCCTGCTGGCGGGTATGGTGGGCAGAATCGTTGCCGGCCTGCTCTACCTGCTGCTCCTGTGGAGACGCGAAGGATTGCAGAGAATGATGCCGTCGGCCAGCGATCTGGACCGGGTGACCTACAAAATCATCTGCATCGCCTTTCCGCTGCTGACCTTGATGATTGCCGCCGGAGCCTATTGGGCGAACCAGGCGTGGGGTAGTTACTGGAGCTGGGACCCGAAGGAAACCTGGGCGGCCATCACCTGGCTGGTCTACGCCGGCTATCTGCACATGCGCATCACCCGGGGCTGGAAAGGCCGCCGCGCGGCGTGGTTTGCGATTCTGGGCTTCGCCGTGGTCATCTTCACCTTCTTCGGCGTTACCTATCTGTTGCCGGGTCTGCATGCCTATGCCGCCGGCTAATCCGGGTTTCTGAGTTTCAGGCCGCCGCGCTTTGTCCCGGCGGCTTTTTTCTTGCCATGACTGGCGTGCCCGCCGCAACGCATTCGGACCGGGCTGCGCGAAGCGCACCGGCAGTCCGATTGCGCCCCTGGGTGCAGCCATTTCTGCGCGTCGCTTTCCCGCGCGATTTTCCGCATCCGGTGGAATGACTTTGCATTTCGCGGCTACGCCCGGATAATGGAACCAACCTTGTATTCTCCGAGGAGACTCCGGTGGGCCGAGTTCGCCTGAACTGGCAAATCAAGACGTTGCTGCCAGTGGCGCTGGTGCTGGTCAACGGATTGCTGCTGTTCGTGCTGGTGACCCTCACCTTGCAGGATCCGGCGCGCAACCAGGTTCTGGCCGTGGCCGTCGCCGGCGGCATCGTAATCTGCGCCGTCCTCTTCATGGTGCTGGCGGTTGTGATCCATCGTCCCATGGTGGAGTTGCAGAGCAAAATGGCGCGGGTGCGCTGCCGGCGACCTGTTTGTGAATGTGGGCTTTGCCGACCGCAATGATGAAATCGGCGATCTGGGCCGGCACTTTAATGAAATGGTGCAGCAGTTGCGCGAGAGCCGCGAGGAGATCGAGCGCCTGCACCGCACCCAGATGTCCCGCGCCGAGCATCTGGCGACCCTGGGCGAGATGGCGGCGGGATTGGCCCATGAGATTCGCAACCCTCTGGCCGGCATTGCCGGGGTCATGGAGATCGTCGGACGCGACTTGCCCGCCAATTCCGCTGCGATCAGCGTGCTGGGCGAGGTGCGGCACGAGGTGGTCCACATTAATAAAATCGTCACTGAACTGCTGGAGATTGCGCGTCCCAAGCCGCCGGTCTTCCGGCCTGGCAAACCTGGTCGCGGTGGCCGAGCACGCCGCCCTTTTTGCGCGCGATCAGGCGACGGCCAGGAAAGTGACATTGGAAGTGATCAGGAACGCAGCCGCTCCCGGACGCTGGAATTCGATAGCTGGACAGATTCACCAGGTGTTGTTGAACCTGGTGCTGAATGCGGTCCAGGCCTGCGGCGAAGGTGGCAGTGTCCGCGTCGAGTTCTTCTCCGACGAACGTAACGGTCACCGTGACCGTGACCGACACGGGGAAGGGAATTCCCCCGGCAGTGCTGCCGAATATCTTCCGGCCATTCTTTACTACCAAGGGGAACGGCACCGGGCTGGGGCTCTCCTTGGCGCGCCGCATTGTGGAGGATCACGGAGGGCGGCTCGAGGCAACCAGCGAACTGGGCAAGGGAAGCCAATTCACATTGGTCCTTCCGAAAATCAGACCCACCGGAGTGAATCTGGCGCCGGGAATCGCGAATGCCTCCACCGGATATGCTCGTCCGTGATAATCTCAAAAGCCGATTTAGAGTAAACGATCTAGATGCCGAGTGAAAAAGTCTTAATCGTCGATGACGAAAAATTAGTACGTTGGTCCCTGCGCCAGAAGTGCGAAGAGTGGGGATACCAGGTATCGGAGGCCGAGAATGGCACGGACGGACTGCGCCTGGCCCGCAACGAATCTCCCGACCTGGTGCTGCTGGACGTGCGCCTCGACCGACATGAACGGCTTGCAGGTGCTGCAGCGCCTGAAGCAGGCAGGCGACGCGCGCGCCGTCATCATGATCACCGCCGACCCTCAGTTGGAAGACGTAAAGCAGGCCCTCAAACAGGGTGCATACGATTTCATCGGAAAGCCGATCGACTACGACGAACTGCGCGTCGCGGTGAAGAACGCGCTGGAAGCAACCCAGCTGCGCTCGGAGAACGAGACGCTGAAGAAGGAAGTCCTGCAGCGCCGCCGCGCCGCCTATCACGATGTGGTCGGCGAGTCGCAGCGGATGCAGGACCTGATGTCGTTCGTCAACAAGGTTGCCTCCAGCGAAGCCACCACCATCCTCATCCAGGGCGAGAGCGGCACGGGCAAGGATCTGATCTCGCGCGCCATTCACTTTGAAAGCCGGAGAAAAGAC
Organism: uncultured Acidobacteriota bacterium; assembly: GCA_963707735.1. Lineage (GTDB taxonomy): Bacteria > Acidobacteriota > Terriglobia > Terriglobales > Acidobacteriaceae > TOLSYN. The sequence goes on from CAVPRB010000002.1 coordinate 75,924, forward strand.
AAGCCGCTCATCGTCATCAATTGCTCGGCGATTCCGGAAACCCTGATGGAGGCCGAACTCTTCGGCCATGAGAAGGGCGCATTCACCGACGCAAAGGCGATGAAGAAGGGCTTGTTCGAACAGGCCGATGGCGGCACGCTCTTCCTCGATGAAATTGGCGAACTTTCCGGCCTGCTGCAGGCCAAGCTGCTGCGAGTGCTGGAAGAACAGGTCATCCGCAGAGTGGGCGGCGTGAAGGATCAGGAAGTGGATGTGCGCGTGATTGCCGCCAGCAACCGCGATCTTGGAGCGCGCCGTGCGCGAAGGACAATTCCGCCAGGATCTCTACTACCGCCTGGCGATCATTTCGCTCTTCCTGCCGCCGCTGCGTGATCGCCGCGAAGACATTCTGCCGCTGGTGCACTTCTTCATCGAGCGCTACAACAAGCGCTTTCGCAAATCCGTGCGCGGGCATCACTCCGGAGACCCGCGAGCTGCTGACCAAGTACGACTGGCCGGGCAATGTGCGCGAACTGAAAAACGCCATCGAACGCGCCATGATTCTGGAAGACGACGACATGCTGCGTCCGGTCTACCTTCCGTTTTCCGTCGGTTCGCCCCTCAGCAGCCTGACTGCCTTTGAAGTCTCGTCGGGAGGCAACGTCGCGGCCGGCGAGCGCGCTCATCCTGCCACCGCCTGAGATTCAGGTCGTCAACGGCAAGAACCTGCCCCGGCTTTCGATTCCGGAAGGCGGCACGAGCCTGGAGGAGATTGAGCGCACCTTTGTCGAAATGGCGATGCAGCAGGCCAATCGCAACCAGACCCAGGCGGCCAAACTGCTCGACATCAGCCGCGATGCGCTGCGCTACAAGCTGAAGAAATTTGGCCTGATGCATTCCGAAGACGAAGAGGTGAGTACTCCCCGGCACTGAAGCTGGTGAGCGGCGAGTCGGAGTGCGGATTCCGGTCGCATGAATCCAGGCTGTACAGCTCTCCAAGGCGGCGTTTGCGGCCGCTTTCTTGACACTCCAATCGGCAATTCACTGGAACCACGCAGCGCGCGTGCCAGCACCGCAACCAGAGATGCGGAATCGTCCGCACTATCTGGGTCAATTCCCACAGAGTAGAAGACGAGTCTTGCACAAGCAGCGCCGTTGTGAGTTCCTAAGTAATTGAAAACGAAACGATAACTCCGTCCGAATTTGCGTCCAGTTTTGGCCCTCCATGTGCCTCATTAAGTGAAACAAAGGAGAATTCCCGTGGAACCGACTCTGGTGGTGATTGGCATCAGCCTCCGCAGCGCCAAGCTGGCCATGCGCGAGCGCTTCCTGCTGGACTCCGCGCAGAGATCGGCGGCGCTGTCGGCGCTGGTCCGCTCGGATGCCATCGACGAAGTCATTGTTCTCTCCAACTGCAACCGCACGGAATTTCTTGTCTGGACCCAGGATGCCTCCGAGGCTGCCAACTCGGTTCTCCGCTTCTTGACCCGATCGAGCAATTTGAAACTGGTGGAATGGTCGAACTTCTACCGTCTGGTAGGCGACGCGGCCGTAGCCCATGTCCTGCGCGTAGCTTCCGGAATGGATTCAGCCGTCTTCGGTGAGCCGGAGGCGACCAATTCCATTCTTGCCGCCTGGCAGCAGGCACAGCGAGCAAGCACCACCGGACGTTTTCTGGATTCGTTGATGGCCAAGGCATTCAGCGTGGCGGCTCGGGTTCGCCAGGAACTGGGGGCTGCCTCGAACATGACAACCGTGGCGGAAGCGGCGGTTGCGGTCGTGCCGCGAATCGCTTGGCGATCTGCGTCCAGCGGCGGATCGTCATTCTGGGCGCCGGGCAGATGGCCCTGGCCGCGGTGCGCGAGTTTCAGAGCGCGGAAGCCGGTGAGATTACGGTTGTGAATCGCAGCTGGGATCACGCGCAGCAACTGGCCCGGCAATGCAAGGTCAAGGCCGCCCACGCGGAAAGTCTCTGGGAACAGGTTTTGCGGGCCGACGCGGTGGTCTCCGCCGCCTCGCAGCGGGTGCTGCTGACGCGCGAGGAACTGGAAATCGTGCTGCGCGAGCGCAAGGACAAGACAGCTCGTAGTTGTGGATCTGGCCGTTCCCCGCACCGTGGATTCCGATGTTCGCACGCTGGAAGGAGTGACTGCCTACGACCTGGACGATCTGTGCAGCGCCATGGACAAGCGTGAGCAACGCCGCACCATGCTGCCGATGGCCGAACGCATCATCGCCGAAGAGGCTGCGGGATTCCGCAACAAGCTTCTGTCGGAGTCGATCCTGCCCACGATTTCAGCCATGCGCGAAAGGCTGGAACTCATCTGTCAGCAGGAGATGGATCAGTTGACGGAACAGTTCGGGCCGTTCACCGAGGATCAGGAAGTCGCGCTGGAGGCGCTCTCGGCGCATATCACGCAGCGCATCTCGGCGACCCTGGCGAGGCAGTTGAAAGAGATGCCGGGGCGCTCCGAGCTGACCGGCGCAATTCAGCAGCTCTTTCAACTGGAAGTGCGCAACTCAAAGGTAGACTCTCAAAGTCTACTGACTAGCTCTGGCGAATCACGCCCGCTGCCGTCCTAACCCATCCCGCTCAATCTGTTGCATCCCTCACAATCCCAAATCGAAACACAAACCACCCTGTACTGATCCGGGAACCACTGCGCTTCATGGTTTGAGCCGGCCGCTGCTGTCTGCCGGCTCATCTGCCGTTATAGAACACAGATGCTTGACGTAGGCAGTCTTGCGGGACGATGCGTTGCCAGCATCGCGTCTGACGGTTTTATCCGGGGGGTTGGAATGAAGCGCATTGCTTTGCTGTTCGTGATGGTACTGAGTGCCGCAGCTTCTTGCAGGCCCAGGGAAACTGGTCTTTCAAAGGCACCGTGATCAAAATGCGAATGACCGATTGCGCCATGCAGCGCGGTTTCATGGCCACCATGTCTGGAGTTTCGGCGCCGGCCGGGGTTACTGTCCCGGAGTACACGGTGATGAGCGACAAGGTTGTGTACGTGGTCGTGGGGCGGCGCGCCGAAGAGTTCATTCCCCTGGCGGAGAACATGGAATTCCTGATCCGCAAGAACGAACTCGTCATCTTCTCCGATGATGAGAAAACAAAGATGCACGTTTCGCGATTCAGCAGATGACCCTGCGCGCGGACTGGGATCGCGAGGAGGAGCGCAAGGAACTAGCGGCGAGAATGATGGAACGCAGCGTCAACTACGAAGTGCGCAATCCTCCCCGCGCCTCCATGGTTTCCACCAACGCAAGATGACGCTTCAAGGGCATCCCGATCGCGCTGCTGCCTACCGCGCAACGAACTGGCGGATGCAGCCGTTCGTGATGATAACCAAGGAGTTCGTAATGCATCTTTCGACGCAGAGCCGAATCGCACTGTTCCTGTTTTCATTGCTCGTGGCCATTGCGCTGTCGTTCCTCCCTCTCCACGCTGCCGATGAGACCGGCTACACGTTCCGAGCCAGCACGAACGAGGTGCGGCTAGCCTTCGCGGCGTCCGACCGCCAAGGCCGCGTCGTCAAGACATTGCAGAGCTCCGACGTTGCGGTGGTGGACAACGGATCGATCATTCGCCGCTTTCGCAGTTTTCGTTCAGCCTCTGAAAGCCCGCTGGAATTGGTGGTCGTGCTGGATGCCAGCGATTCGGTCGAGTCGCAAATTCCAACGGAGATCAACGAGGTAAGGAGCTTTGTTGAAGACTCCGCCTGGGGAGAGCGGGACAGGGTGTCGATTCTGTCATTCGGCGGGTTGCAGCCACAGTTGCTTTGCGCGCGCAACTGCCGCGAAGAAGCCGCGCGAATAAAGCTGAGTGCTCTGCGCGCCAACGGCGACACGCCACTGTACGACGCGCTTTTCCAGGCGGCGGAGATGCTGAAGGAGACCCGCGACCCCGAGTCCCGTCCCGCGATGATTCTGTTCTCCGATGGCGCGGACACGATCAGCATGCACTCTTTGCCCGACGCACTGGAAGCGGCGCAGAATCTGCAGTCGCCCATCTACGCGGTCAACTCCCGCTCCAGCAAATCCGCGCCGGGCAACGGGGATGGGGTGCTGGATTATCTTGCCGCGTGCACGGGCGGTCTGAGTTTTGCGCCGGGACAAAACGTGAAGGAGGTTTTGCGCACGGTGCTTCAAGATCTGCACAGCGGTTATGTGTTGACCTACGAATTGCCCGAGGGCGCAGCGGGACAGCACTCGGTGCGAATTCTTCCGACCCGGAATTCTGGACTGCAATTCCGCTCTCGCCGGGCCTACAACAATACTTCAAATGAGTAGAGCAGGAAATGAGTACAAAAACGGAAGAATGCGTCGGGAAGCGGGACCGGGAACAAACGCACCGGGAGCGCCCAGACGATTGGCGAGATGGGCAATCGTTTGGAAAGCGAAATTTACCATTCCGGCAATCGTTTGGCGTACTTCCGAAGGATTATCAATACCGGCATATTTTCCCCTGACAACCATTGCCTGATCGGGCAATGGTTGCCGGGGAAGGCCGCGGTTGCGGCCGAGGTTCACAGGGAACGCTGATAGACTTCCTTCAGTTCGTCCAGGGAAAGCACGACGGGATTCGCCTTCATGCTGCTGGCGCGAGCGGATTTGCTCACCACCTCTTCGGCATCTCCGGCGCTCATACCAAATTTTGCCAGTGGCGGAATCGCCAATTCGCGGCTGAGCTTCTGCACGAACTCGACGCCGTCGGCAGGTTCCGCCGCCGGGTTTCCGGTGAGGCTGCGGGCGACCGTGCGATAGCGCTGGAGCAAGGCCTCGGAGGCCTGGTCTCCAACGGCCTTGAGGTGCGCGATGTTTGCAGCCATGCCATGGGGAAGAATGGCGGCGCAGATGGCTCCATGCGGCGCGGGGAACATGCCGCCAATCACGCCGGCGAAGCCGTGCACGACGCCGAGGCCGGCATTGGCCAGGGCCAGGCCGCCGAAGAGACTGACCAGCGACATCCCGGTGCGAGCCTCCATGTCAGCGCCATCGTGGAAGGCGCGCGGCAGCGAGCGCGCGCCCTCAGGTATGGCCTGCAGGCAGAGTGCATCGGTAAATGGATTGGCGCGCGCCGATGTGTAAGGCTCGATCACCTGGGTGAGCGCGTCCATGCCGCTCCAGGCGGTTGTGGTTGGAGGAAGATTCCGGGTGAGATCGGGATCGACGATGGCGGCGACGGGCAGCATTGAGGCCGAGCGCAGGCTGACCTTGACGGCATGCTCGGGCGAGAAGAGCACGGCGTTGCGGCTGACCTCGGCGCCGGTGCCCGAGGTGGTGGGGATGGCGATGCAGGGTGCGCTGGCGTGCTCCATCGGATGGCCCTTGCCGATCACCTCGAGGTACTCGAAAAGGTCCGAGGTGTTGCGCATGAGTGCGGCGATGGCCTTGCCGGTATCCATGACGGCGCCGCCGCCGATGGCGACAACTCCGTCGCAGCGCGCATCGATGGCCATCGCTACGCTCTTTTGGATTACGGGAATGCTGGGCTCGGAATCGACGCCGAGATGAACGACCTCGATGCCAGCCTGGATCAGCAGGTCGATGACCGGTTGCAAGGAAGCCACGGGGTTATAGGTGACGACGAGCACGCGGCGGAGAGCATGACGGGCCGCTATGGCGGGTAACTGCGCGACTTTGCCGCGTCCAAAAAGGATTTGCTGCGCGGTGGCGAATTCGAATGATTGCATGCGATTAGCTCCTGAGCAATCATCCTACAACTCTGGAAGGCGGCTGCGCGTGAAAATGTTGGCATGGGAACGGCACTGATGAGCGCGGTCGAGAGGTCGAAGCGTCCCTGGGGCGGCACAGGAGACTTGGGCCGTGCTGGAAAGCGCCGCCTGGATCGCGAGGACACCTGCGGGAAAACGCCCGGCCGGAACAGCGCTCGCACGGAGAGTGCGAGCGCTGCTGGCAAAGACGCGGGAGTGAGCCGGCGGCTATTGCAGGGTGACGAGGACCTCGATGACGCCGGTGCCCTGGTCGAGCGAGCCGAGCGCCTTGCCGACGACGGCGCCGAGCATGCGGTTGCGGTCGGTACCCTTCATGGCGTGGCCGGGGGTAGAGGATGAGACCAGCAGGTCGCCGCGATGGATGGGACCATTCTCGGCGGTCACCTTGCAGGGCACGATTCCGACCATGGCCAGGGGGATTTCCGAGGCCAGGCGGGGGTCATCCATGGTGTGCGGCGTGGCCAGGATTCCGGGCTTGGTGGCATAGATGCCGGCGACCAGGGTGGAGTAGGGCTGGGAGACTTGCTTGAACTGGCGATCGCGGGCGGGATCGACCGTCATCAGGTCTCCGGGAGCGTAGGCGGCGGCCTCACCTTCGACATCGACGGACTCGGCAAAGTCGGCGCCACCGGTCTGGGTCCCGCCATCGAAGAATCCCTTGCCGGTGGCGTCAACGCGGAAGACGTTGCTGGCGACGGCGCTCGAGTTCACGACCTGGCCGAGCAGCACCGTGCCTCCGGTGCCGGCCTGGAACAGGCCAGCATTGCCGCCGGAAACCGGGGTGCAACCGGAATTGGTACAGTTGCTGCCGACTCCGTAGCCGACCACGCCATAACCACCGGGGTCAAATGACTGTCCCCACACGCCATACCCCTTGGGACTGAACACCTGTCCCTTGGTGCCGACGGTGCTTCCGGTGGTTGCGCCGGAATAGCCAAACACGCCAACCCCGGAAGTCGAACCTACGACGCCCTCAACCCCGGCTACGCCGCCGGATGTAATGGTGGAGAGGCCGACAACTGGAACGCCTAAACCGGTGGTCTGGCCAACGACCGCGGAAGCGGCCGATGCGGCGTTGGTGGCGATTGCGTAGATGACATTGGCATTAGCATCGCCCGAGGCCGAGGTGGCATAGATGGTGTTCGGCGACAGGCCGGTGTTGTCATCTTCCACCTTGAGCCCAAAACCATACTGGCCGGTTCCAACGTCAATGGTCTGCGGGAGGGTGAAAGTGTTGCTGGCCACAACGCTGGCCGCGCCCGTAACCTTGGCGACGCTGACGTCATGCACCTTGGCATCGGTAATGCCGAGGCTGGCGACGGCAACGGTGGGAGCCGAAGCGGTGCCTGCGACCGTGATGGAGGAGTCACCCGCCGTGACCGAGCTGACTCCTCCTCCGCCACCTCCCGTCGCAGCCGTTGTCTGGGTGCTGCCGTCGGGGAATTTGAAGCCGCCGCTGGTGCTCTGGATGACGCCGTTGACGGAGAGCGGGAACGCGGGCGTGGTGGTGCCGATGCCGACGTTGCCGGTGTTGTCAATGCGCAGGCGCTCGGTGCGGGACGTGGTTCCGTTCTTGGTGGTCGCAAAGGTCATCGCCGTGCCGTTGGCGGCTGAGGTCCAGTTCTCGGTGGCGATGAAGCTGACCTTGACGCGGCTGCTGGGGAAGGCCGCGCCGTTGTATCCGGCGGCGGCGAACTGGCCGAGGTTGTCGCCGCTCTGGGTGGCGAGCGGGGTGGTTGAGGTGCCGCGGGCGCTGATGAAGTTAAAGTTGGGCGAGTCGCCTGGGGTGTTGGAATAGTTATCGAGGCGCAGGGTTGGGTTGGTGCCCGAGACTTCCAGCGCGTTGGCCGGCTTGGTGGTGCCGATGCCGACGTTGCCGCCGGTCTGGAAGATCAACGAGTTGGCAAGGTCGCCCGAGGTGTCGGTAAAGACCGGCAGGAATCCGGGAGCCGCGCCGGAGGCCGCGATGGCGGCGACGACAGCCTTGTTGACGGCTGCGTTTACAGCAGCGGTGTTAATGTAGGCGGAAGGCGCGACGGAGGATGGCGAACGGTAACGGCGTCGGCGCGCAGGAAAGCCGACGCGGGCAATCCGCCGAGGGTCTCGGAGTCCGAGGCTTTGAGGGCGTAGGGGACGCTGACGAGCAGGACGCGGGGCTGTTCGGGTTGGCCCTCGGCCTGGACGCGAGCCAGCGCGCTTCACCGTTGCTGAAGACTTCCAGGGCAATGCCCGCGGCACTGCGCGGCGCCGAGGAGCGAGTTGTAATGGCCGGTGCCGTCAACGGTGATGTTCTGGACTTCCTGCCAGAGCGGCGGCGCGCCACCGGTTCGATCCTCGGAAAGCGCGAAGATGACGCCGACGTGTTCCGGCCCCCCGCTGGCGATGGTTTTCGCTGAACTTGACCAGATGGGGCACCGCGACACCGTCTTCGGCGTAGGCACGGCCGAGCACAAGAGTGGCACAGAACAATGTTCTGCAGCCAGGGATTGTAACCAAGCGGCGTAGATGGGGAACGAGCGAGTTGCCAACGGCGTGCCGTCCAGACATGGATCCTCCATTCTCATATGGTGGGTGGGAATTGATTTCTCCAAACAGCGCAGATGAGACCAAGAAGGATGATGTTGGAGCCAGACAAGCCAAACTAATTTGCAGGACTAAACTGAAAAAAAGCTCCGCCTGTCAAGCAGGGATCAGCAATTTTTGACTTCTACGTCAATTTACACGCGGGGGCCGGGATTTGGACCCGATCCGGACCGGACGTGGCTGACCCCACTACGGACGCGGCAGGTGCTGCTTCCGGCGCCGGGGCGAGCTGGCGGAGATGGAGGGCAGGGAGTGAGCCGGCGGCTATTGCAGGGTGACGAGGACCTCGATGACGCCGGTGCCCTGGTCCAGCGAGCCGAGCGCCTTGCCGACGACGGCGCCGAGCATGCGGTTGCGGTCGGTGCCCCTAGT
>CAVPRB010000003.1:0-1624770 GCA_963707735.1 uncultured Acidobacteriota bacterium
ACATCGCCTTAGGCTTGCCAACGATCAGCAGCCGGTCGCTGATCGTGTCCGCCGTAGCGCCGCTGGCCGCGCTGCCTGCCGCGGCTTGCAGTTGCAGGTTGCCGCCCGCGCCGTTGCCGGTGCCGTTGCCGGCCGCCAGTATCAAGTCTCCGCCCGCTTTGTTGGTCGAGCCCGGCGAGGCTGCCCCCGCCGAGATCGTAAGATTGTTTCCCGCGCTTGCCGCCGTGGGATTGGCCTCCGCGACCAGGCTGCCGGCTTGGGCGCCGCCCAGGCTCAGAGTGTAGGTGGGAGTGGTCGTGCCGATCCCGATGTTGCCGGTGCTGTCAATGCGCAGGCGCTCGCTGCGCGCGGTAGAGCCGTTGGGCGTGGTGGCAAAGGTCATGGCGGTGCCATTGGCGGTTGTGGTCCAGTTCTGGGTGGCGATGAAGCTGACCTTGACTTTACTGCCGGGGAAAGCGGAGCCGTCGTACCCGGCGGCGGCAAACTGTCCCAGGTTGTCGCCGCTCTGGGTGGCAAGCGGGGTGGTCGAAGTGCCGCGGGCGCTGAGGAAGTTGAAGTTCGGCGAGTCGCCCGCGGTGTTGGAGTAGTTGTCAACGCGCAAGGTTGGATTGGCACCCGCCACATCAAGCGCTGCCGCCGGCTTAGCGGTTCCAATGCCGACGAAGCTGCCGGATTGGGAGATCAGAGAGTCACCCAGGTCGCCCGAGGCATCGGTAAAGATCGGCAGGTAGCCCGCTTTTGCGGACGAGGCCGTGAGCGCCGGCGCCGCTGTCTTCGCCGGGTTTGCCACCGTTGCCGTGCCCGATCCCGGACACCCGCCTAGGTCTGCGTCCTGCGCGTTCACCGTCAGGTAGGCGGACGCGGGCTTACCGCCCAGCATCTCGGAATCCGCCGAGCGCAGAGCATAGGGCACGCTCACCAGCAGAACGCGCGGCTGTTCGGATGCGCCCGGCGCCGCGGTCAGCACCCCCAGCCAGCGCGAATTGCCGCCGGCAAAAAGCTCGGGAGGCATGCCCGTCGCGCTGGTCGCACCCAGCAGGGCGTTGAAGCGCCCGTCGGCGCCGGTGGCCAGGTTCTGCGTCTCCTGCCAGAGCGGCGCGCCGCCTTCCTGGTCCTCGTAGATGGCGAAGGTTACGCCCGCCACGCCCGCCACCGGACGCCGGGCGGCATCCAGTGCGCGGCCGCTGAAACGGATCAACCGCTGCCCGGCGATGCTGGCCGGGGTGAAAGCCTGGTCCGGCGCAGCCGGCTGCTGGGCAGCCATCATCTGGGCGCCAAGAAGAGAGCGCGGCTGGAAACAACATGCCGCGGGCTATCCATTGATTCACTGAGTTCAATGAACACGCACCTTCATGGGGCAATACGGGGTAGAAACAGAATCGCGCGGGCTCCCGGTGGAAGTCCGCCCAGAACTCTCCCTGATTCCCTGGGTCGAAAGGATCGCAATGGAAGATTACTATTGCTTACGGAATTGTCAAGTGTGACTACGGGTGAGGTGACCACAGTAACTTTGTAAATTCAATAGCTTGGAGCGGTAGCGGCAAAAGAAAACGCCCCGCACTGTAGCCATGCGGGGCGCCGGTTAGCTGTGTTGGATTGGTCTGAGGCGGGCTCGCTCCCGCCGCATCCGCGCAACCCAATCTGCGCAGCGATACGGATGAAACGCAACCCAGCGGCAGACTTCAAAGAAAACGGGAAGTCTGGCGAGTGGTTAGAGCGATTCCGCCCTAAACCTCAGCCACCTCACTAGTCACGATTTGTCTGCTACAGTCGCCTGAACTTTTATCCATCGGACCACCTCCTCTCCAGTGTGAAGGCATCCTAGACCCGCGCCGAGGGGGTTGTCAAATGGTCAATATCATGCAGGGCAAATCGGCAGCGCAGCCAGAGGTGGCAGACCGGCAATCCTTCGCAAAAAGCTCGCAACGATTGCCAAAAGGTAACTTTCAGAAACGAACCATTGTCGTTCCGGTCGAATCATTCGCCGCTTCCGGCTTCCAGACGTAGGCTTCTTTTTGCGGCAGTCCGACGTGCTTCAGCACCCGGTAGACGAACTGCCGCGCCATCTCTTCGAGCGAATCGGGATGATTGTAGAAGGCCGGAATCAGCGGATAGATCGTTGCTCCCGCCTCGGCCGCCAGCGTCATGTTGCGCAGATGAATGCGGTTCAGCGGCGTCTCGCGCACGCACAGCACCAGCGGAATCCGCTCCTTCAGGCAGACGTCGGCGGCGCGCTCAATCAGCTTGGAGGCCAGTCCCTGCGCGATCTTCGCCAGCGTTCCCATCGAGCAGGGAAGCACGATCATCGCGTCGGTCGGATACGAGCCGCTGGCGATGTTGGCGCCGATATCCTGGTTGTTCTGCAGCCGCGTTTTTCGCGGCTCGCCGCCCAGCAACTGCCGCAGCAGGTCGCTGCGCCCGCCCAGGCCGAGCTCTTCGGCCATCACGCGCAGGCCGCTGTCGCTGCTGATGAAGTTGATGCAGCCGACGCGCTCATCGGCCTCCAGCGCGCGCAGCATTTCACGCGCAAACAGCGAGCCGCTGGCGCCGGTCACGGCGAGGGTAATCGTGCGCTGTGTCTTGCATGTGCGCTTCCGTCGGGCATCCAACCTAGCGTAGTGCTTTGCCGCGCTCGGCAGCAAGTGCGGCGCGAGCGGCGCAGTCAAGATCCGGCTGCCGCGATGATAGGCTAGTAGCGTGGACGCGAATCGATTGAAAGCCTCTGCTGGAGCAGGTGCGCACCGGGGACGTGACTCCCGATGCCGCGCTCGAGCAGATCAAATCTCTTCCCTTTGAAGACCTCGGCTTTGCCAAGGTGGATCATCATCGCGCGCTGCGCGTCGGCGTGCCCGAGGTGATCTTCGGTCCCGGCAAGGCTCCCGAGCATTTCGTGGAAATCTTCGACCGCTTGGCCGAGCGCGGCAACAACGTGCTGGCCACGCGGGTCAGCGAAGAGCAGGTGGCCGGCGACCTTGCGCTGCTTCCCGCAGGCGGAGCACAACCCGTTGGCGCGGACGCTGGTGCTGCGGCAAAGACGCGAGAAGCTGCGGCAAGGGAACCATCGGCATCATCTCGGCCGGAACCAGCGATATTCCCGTGGCCGAAGAGGCCGCGGTGACCGCCGACGTGATGGGCAATGACGTCACGCGCCTGTTCGACGTAGGCGTGGCCGGGCTGCATCGCCTGCTCTCGCACAGCGAGGAGTTGCGCCAGGCGCGCGTGCTGGTGGTGTGCGCCGGGATGGAAGGCGCGCTGCCCTCGGTGGTCGGCGGACTGGTGGGCGTGCCGGTGATTGCGGTGCCGACCAGCGTGGGCTACGGCGCGGCTTTCGGCGGAATCGCGGCGTTGCTGGGCATGATCAACTCCTGCGCATCCAACGTCTCGGTGGTGAACATCGACAACGGCTTCGGCGCGGCCTACGTGGCGTCGCTGATCAACCGGCTCTAGCGCGCAACCCACGCGGGCGGCTAGGCATTCGCCGCCGGGTACGCGGCAACCGGGGCCGCTCCGGTCGCGGAGCAAAACTTGTTGCAACATAATTCCTTGCATCCGGCCGGGCCGCGCGGAAATCAGACTAGTAGCAACCATGACCAGGAAACGCAGCAGCGCGGTGGGCGAAGAGATTCACCAGGCCAAGCCTTTTGCCACCATCGAAGAAGAGCTGCTGGTGTCCCTGCTGCGCACCACCGACGTGCTGCAGGAGCGCTTCGAGACAGATCATCCGTCCCTTCAACATCTCCATGACGCAATACAACGTGCTGCGCATCCTGCGCGGAGCCGAACCCACGGGCCGTACCTGTGGCGAGATTGGCGAGCGCATGATTGCCCGCGAGCCCGACGTGACCCGGCTGCTGGAGCGCATGGAAAAAGCCAGCCTCATCCGGCGTACCCGAGACAGCCAGGACCGGCGGGTGGTGGTCACCCGCATTACCGCCAGCGGGCTGAAGCTGCTGGACGAGATCGAGCCGAGGCTGCGGGAACTCGACGGTCGCTGAAGCCGATGGGCGAGCGCAAAATTGAAACAACGCTGAAGCTGCTGGACGAAGTAAGGGCACACGTAAGGCGGCAGTAGATCCTGATTTGGGATAGCCAGATACTGAACCGGTTTTTCTCAGCAATCCTGGAAGCTGGGCGCAATAGCTTCCGGATAGCCCATGAGTCACTCGCGTGGCACGGCTCAGGCATCGGCAGCTAAGAATGAAGCGCACAGCTGTGAGCCGCTCACGCGGTACCAACCCAGGGCGTAGAATCTAGGCGACGGAGAGGAAGACAGCGCATTTCGAGCGTGCGGCTGTCCGTTGAATTGGTTCTGTTCGTCCGGAAAGCATTCCATGATTGGCTCCCGCTTTGGCCATTACGAGATCACCGCCAAGCTTGGCGAGGGCGGCATGGGAGTGGTTTACCGTGCGAAGGACCTAGTCTTAGGGAGGCATGTCGCCCTCAAGATTCTGCCCCGCGGATTCGCTGAGGATGGGGACAGAGCGGAGCGGTTCGAGCGCGAGGCCCGGCTGCTGGCCTCGCTCAACCATTCGAACATCGCACAGATTTACGGTTTGGAGACGTGCGAGGACTCGCGCGCGCTGGTCATGGAACTCGTCGAGGGTCCCACGCTGGCGGAGCGCCTCGCGGAGGGACCACTGCCGGTTGAAGAGTGTCTCTCGTTTTCGATTCAGATCGTCCAGGCGCTCGCGGAAGCGCACGACCAGGGGATCGTACATCGCGATCTAAAGCCAGAGAACATCAAAGTGGCGCGCGGCGGCCGGATCAAGGTGCTCGATTTCGGTATCGCGCGCAGGCAGGCGGCCCCGGATTTGCTGTTGGGAGAGGCGGCGACGCTGACCCGCGCGACTGCAGCCGGGATCGTGCTCGGCACGGTTGGCTACATGGCGCCCGAGCAGGTGCGCGGCGAACTCGCGGACACGCGCGCCGACATCTTTTCCTTTGGTTGCGTGCTCTACGAGATGGCGACCGGCGAGCGGGCGTTCGCGTGCGGCAACCCCATTGAGACCCTGAGCGCGATCCTGCACGACGCGCCGCTGCCCGCGAGTCGCCGCCGCCCTGAACTGCCGGCGGAATTTGACCGTCTGGTTGCGCACTGTCTGGAAAAGTCTGCCGCGGCGCGGTTCCAGTCGGCCCACGATCTGGAGTTCGTGTTATCGGCACTTACCCGCGACCGGGTACCGGCTGCCGGCCGCCAGCGGGCCGCTTCGGTTGCAGTGCTTCCATTCGTGAATCTCGGCGCCGATCCGGAGAACGAGTTCTTTGCCGACGGAATCACCGAGGACGTCATAGCGAACCTCGCCAAGATTCGCTCGCTTAAAGTGATCTCGCGCACGTCGGTGATGAGTTTCAAGAAGCGCGACCGCAGCCGGCACGAAATCGGCGAGAAGCTTGGCGCCGCAACGCTGCTCGAAGGCAGCGTCCGGCGGGCAGGCAACCGGGTGCGCATCGTCGCCCAACTCATCGACGGCTCGACCGACGAACACCTTTGGGCGGACACCTACGACCGCGATCTGGTCAACATTTTTGCCATCCAGACCGAAGTCGCACTGAGCATAGCAAACGCCCTGCGTGCGGAGTTGTCGCAGGACGAACGCGCGCGCGTAGACCGGCGTCCGACCCACGATCTTCAGGCCTACGAGTTCTACTTGCGGGGTCGCAACTCGTTCCTTCAGTTCACCGAGGACGGGTATCGCCGCAGCCTGGTCGAATTCGATGCCGCCACCGCGCGCGATCCCGGTTTTGCCCTCGTCTGGGCGAGCATTGCCGAGACGTACACTGAGATGTGCATCCACGGCTGCGCCGACAATACTCCGGATGAAACGGTCCGGCTGGCCAAAGCAGCCGCCGCCCGCGCCCTGAAGACCGATGATGAATTGGCGGAGGCGCACGGCATCTCGGGCCTGATTCGGTTCGTCTTCGATTTTGATTGGCCGGGCGCCGAACGCGAATTTATAAAAGCCCTGGAACTCAGCCCCGGCAGCGCCGCGGTGCACGATCACTACGGCTGGCTGTGCGCCTCGCTCGAACGCTACGACGATGCGGTTCGCGAGGTGCGTCGAGCGCGCTCGCTGGACCCGATTCTCATCCAGTCCGATGTCGCGAACACACTCTTGCGGGCGGGACGGATCGAGGACGCTTTGGCGGAGGCAAGACGCTCGGTTCAGGAGGACGTGGGAGGCCCCCGTTGCCACTCAAGCCTGGGCTGGGCCCTGATCTTCCACGGCGACACGGCCGCCGGCATCGCCTCACTGGAGCGGGCGGTGGCGCTTTCACCGGGTTCTACGCTGTTCCTCTCCCAGCTCAGTGAGGCCTGCGGGCTGACTGGCAACCTAGAACGTGGGCGGCAGATTCTTGATCAGTTGCGCGACCGCGCGCTGCGTGAATTCGTTTCGCCGTACCACTTGGCCTATGCCTATACCGGCGTCGGCGAAGCCGATGCCGCCATAGACTGCCTCGAGCGTGCTTTCGAACTGCGCTCGGGCGCCATCTACGGGGTCAAGGGCTCGTTCCTTTTCAGAAACCTGCACCCCCATGCTCGATTCCAGTCTCTGTTGCGCAGGATGAACCTGGCCTGAGACGCGACGGGACGGAAGCGCACAAATCAGAGATACCTGACGAACGATCGCCGGCGGGGCAGCCAGGAAACATGCGGCGCCGGACGCCCTAGTCGCCGGTCATGATGAACAGCGGCTTCATCTGGAAGCTCTTGTAGTACGGGCGCAGGCGTCCAATGTCGTAATGATCGTGCACATTCACCAGCTTCTTGCTGCCGGTCACGCAATCCACCGGCATATCGTCGTAGCGCCCGTTCTTCAACACCACCAGCCTGCCATGAATTCCGCGCAGCAGCAGGTCCAGCGCGAGGTTGCCGTAAGCCATCGGCACAATGGAATCGATGGCATCCGGATCGCCGCCGCGCACCAGGTAGCCGAGCTTCTGGTTGATGACGTCGACGGTTTTGCCGTCGTTGTAACGGGGCGATAGCTCCTTCAGTTTTTCCGATACCAGGTCGCCGATGCCGCCCAGCTTTTTGTGCCCGAATGCGTCGGTGGACTGATCGGCGAAGATCATCTCGCCACCCTCGAACATGGAGCCTTCACTGACCAGCACCACGGAGTATTTGCTGGGATTCTTCTTGCGGTCATAGCTGAGCAGTTCGGTCAGTTGATCGATGCCGAATTTGTGTTCGGGGATGACGCAGCGGTTGGCCGCACCGGCCATGGTGGGCAGCATCGCGGTGTATCCGGCGTAGCGTCCGAAGACTTCCATCACGAGGAAGCGTTCGTGCGATCCGGCGGAGGTGCGCAGCGAGTTGGTCATCTGAATGGTGCGGGTGACGCAGGTGCTGAACCCGATGCAGTAATCCGTGCCGGGCACGTCATTGTCCATCGTCTTGGGAATCGCAATGACCTTCACCCCCTCCCGGTAGAGGCGCACGGCGTAGCTGAGGGTGTCATCGCCGCCGATGGGAATCATGTAGTCGATGCCAAGCCAGGAGAGGTTGGCCAGCACTTCGGGCGTCAGATCGTTGCGCTCCTCCGCGTACTTGTCCTGCAGATGCAGCGGGACGTTGGCTTTCTCGACCCTGCCCGGGTTGGTGCGTGAAGTGTGCAGGAACGTGCCGCCGGTGCGCCCGGCGCGATTCACGATCTCTTCGTTAAGAGTGGAAAAATTGCCGCTGTTGTCGTAATCCTTTTCGCGGACAATATCGATCAGGCCGCCCCATCCCCGGCGAATTCCGATCACCTGGTAGCCTTCGCGCAGGGCGCGGATGGTCACGGCGCGAATCGCCGGATTCAAACCCGGGACATCGCCGCCGCCGGTCAGAATGCCTACGACGCCTTTTTGCGGCTTATGATTTGCCATGATTCCTCCACTCCTCTATGAGAGACGACATCAGATTTATGATCAAGCCGTGTTGCTGCCGCGGTCGAGGGCTTGAGTGAGCCCGGAGCCTGTTCCGCGCGCCGGACAGCCGCCGCGGACGCGGTGCGAAAGATGAAAGAAACGGAAACGCGATTCCATGCTCGCGCTTCCGGTTGGAATCAGTCCGCCGTGAGGCCGAGCGAGGCGGCGGCGTCCGGCGTCGCGACTTCCTGCGCGCGGCGGGGGAAGTGTTGCAGGTTCCAGATGCCGGCGCTGTATTCCTCGATGGTGCGGTCGCTGGAAAACTTATGCGAGCGCGCCGTGTTCAGAATCGCCATGCGCCGCCACTTCGCGGTGTCCTGGAAATCGGCGTCGATCTTCTGGTTGATGTCGATGTACTGCGGCAGGTCGGCTACATGGAAGAAGCGGTCTCCGCGGTTGATCAGTTCGTCGAAGATCCAGCGGAACAGTCCCGGCTCGCTGGGCGAGAAGCGGTCGTTGAGGAAACAATCCAGCACCCGCTTGATGCGCGGATCGCGCTCGTAGTACTCGCGGGCGTGGTAGAGGTCGTTGCGCTGCATCTGCTCGATCTGTTCGGCGCGCAGTCCGAAGATGTAGATGTTGTCCTCGCCCGCTTCTTCGGCGATTTCGATGTTGGCGCCGTCCCAGGTTGCCACGGTCACCGCGCCGTTCATCATCAGCTTCATGTTTCCGGTGCCGCTGGCTTCCATGCCGGCGGTTGAAATCTGCTCGCTCAGGTCGGCGGCCGGAATAATCGATTCGGCCAGCGAGACGCGGTAGTCGGGCAGGAAGGCGATGCGCAGAAGCTGGTTGGCCTTGGGATCCTTGTTCACCACGGCGGCCACGCTGTGGATCAGCTTGATGATCTGCTTGGCGGCCCAGTATCCGGGAGCGGCCTTGCCGGCGAAGAGGACGGTTCGCGCCGTCTTCGGGGCGTCGCCGTCTTCCACGATGCGCAGATAGTCATGGATCACGCGCAGCACATTCAGCAACTGCCGCTTGTACTCGTGGATGCGCTTGATCTGCACGTCAAACATGGAACGGGGATCGGTGCTGACCCCGGTCTCGTCGCGGATGATGCGCGCCAGCCGCAGCTTGTTCTGCACTTTTACGTCGGCAAAACGCGACTGGAAAGCGGCATCATTGGCAAAGGGCTCAAGCTTGCGCAACTCCGCCAGGTCGGTGATCCAGGCGTCGCCGATGCTCTCGCACAGCAGGCGCGAGAGGTGCGGGTTGGCCTTGAGCAGCCAGCGCCGCGGCGCCACGCCGTTGGTCTTGTTGCTGAATTTTGCGGGCCATAGCTGGGCAAATTCCGGGACCAGCGCGGTGCGGATCAACTCGCTGTGCAGGGCGGAAACGCCGTTGACCGCGTGCGAGGCCACGATGGCAAGGTGCGCCATGCGCACGTTCTTGTCATGCCCTTCCTCGATGATCGACATCTTTCGCAGCTTCTCGCCATCGACCCACGAGTAGGCGGTAAGGGTGCGCAGGAAGTTGTGATTGATGCCGTAGATGATCTGCATGTGGCGCGGCAGCACCCGCTCCATCAGGCCGACGCTCCACTTTTCCAGCGCTTCCGGCAGCAGGGTGTGGTTGGTGTAGGCCACCGTTTTCTGGGTAATCTCCCAGGCGTCTTCCCACTCCAGGTTATTTTCATCCACCAGCACGCGCATCAACTCGGCTACCGCCAGCGCGGGATGGGTGTCATTCATCTGGATGGCAACCTTGTCCGGGAAGGCCGAAAAATCGTTGTGCGCCGCAAGGAAGTTGCGGGCAATGTCGCGCACCGCGCAGGCGACCAGGAAATATTCCTGCACCAGCCGCAGTTCCTTGCCGGCCATCACCGAATCGCTCGGATAGAGCACGCGCGAGATGTTCTCGCTGCCGATCTTTTGTTCGACGGCGCGAATGTAGTCGCCGCGGTTGAAGATGTCGATGTCGAAATCATCCGACGAGCGCGCCTGGAAGAGGCGAAGGTAGTTGACCGTCTGGCCGTTGTAGCCGACCACCGGCATGTCATTCGGTACGCCGACCACCACCTGGAAATCCAGCCAGCTCTGGCGATAGTTGCCGCGGTCGCGAGCATTCTCAACCCGGCCGTAGAGGGGAATGACGATGGCCTCCTCGGGACGCTGAATCTGCAGCGGGGTTCCGTTGGTCTTCCAGCGGTCCGGCTTCTCGCGCTGGAAGCCGTTGGCAATTTCCTGGCGGAACATTCCGTATTCGTAGTCGATTCCGTATCCGTATCCCGGCATGTCCAGGGTTGCCAGCGATTCCAGAAAGCAGGCGGCCAGCCTGCCCAGGCCGCCGTTGCCGAGGCCGGCATCGGGCTCACTCTCCAGCACCTGCTCCAGGCGCACGCCGAATTCGCCCAGCACGCCGTCCAGCACTTCGTTCAGGCGCATGTTGCAGATCGTGTCGCCCAGCAGGCGCCCCATCAGGAATTCCATGGAAAGGTAGTAGAGGTGCTTGGCGTCGGCCTGCCGGTAGCGCTTGCTGGTGGCCAGCATCTGGTCCACAAACAGGTCGCGCACCGCCAGCGAGACCGGAACCAGCAATTCAGCCGGAGTCAGGTGGTCCAGCGGCCGCACCAGGGTGTAGCGCACATGGCGCTCGATGCTTTCGCGCAATGTCTTCGCGATGGCGGCCGACGAGTCAAAATTCGAATGCGACATAAGCGATCAAAATTCCCGGAATCAATATGAATGACGCAAGCGCTTTGAATCATGAAAGCGTCGCGTCTGCCCGGCTTTTGCCAACACCGGCATGGTGCAACCGATTCCACGGAAAAATAGAACGGGCTTCCGCCCAGCGAACCTGGCTGGCGGAAAAGTTTGCCTGCGCAAAACTCTCTTCCCAGTAGAATTCTACGCATGATTCGCCCGCATTTACCATGCGCCAGGCGGACATAACCCGATTCCGGGAAATCAGTCGCGCCCGCAGCCCGGAATATCCTGCCGGTTTGGGCATGGGCGGCGCGCCGGCAAGAAAATTATGTTGCAATCTGCGGCGGATGTTGACCCTCGTGAGCCGGATTGCGGCGGATCGCCGACCTGCTTTCCCGGATGAGGCGCGGTGCCACCCTGGCATCGGCGCTTTTCATTTGCACCGTGCCCCCGGCGCGCACCGGTGAGGAGCGCTCAAACGTACCCATCCGCCGGCGTTGCCAAGGCCGTTACTTCTTGATGGCGATGCTCAGCTCCTTCAATTGGCGTCGGTGACCGGAGTTGGCGCGTCCATCATCAGGTCGGTGGCCGCGGCCGTCTTGGGGAAGGCGATGACCTCGCGCAGGCTGGGCGCTCCGGCCAGGATCATCACGATGCGATCCAGTCCCAGGGCGATGCCGCCATGCGGAGGCGTTCCGTATTGCAGCGCCTCCAGGAAGAATCCGAAGCGCAGCTTCTGCTCCTCCTCGTCCATGCCCAGCGCTTCGAAGATTTTCGCCTGCACCTCCTGCTGGTGGATACGGATCGAGCCGGAGCCGAGTTCGGTTCCGTTCAGCACCACGTCGTAGGCGCGGGCGCGAATCGCGCCGAGCGCTGAATTGGGATCGTGCAGCGCCTTCACGCCTTCGTTCAGCAACTCCATGTGGTCTTCGTGCAGCGAGGTGAACGGGTGATGCGCGAAGGTCCAGGTCTCGTTCTGCTCGTCCCACTCGAAGGAAGGAAAATCCGTGACCCAGAGGAACTTGAACGCTTTTTCCTCGAAGGCCTTGTGGCGTGCCGCATAGCGTTGCGCCAGCGCCAGCCGGAGCTGTCCCGCGTTGGCATAAACGGCGTAGGTATCGCGCTGACGGCGGCGTTCGGCGGCGGCGTCGCCCGAGCTTGCCGCGGCGGCTTCCGCTTTTCCGGGAGCCGCCACCAGCACCAGCAGGTCGCCTGCTTCGGCTCCGCTCAGCTCGCGAATCTTCGCGATCGCCTCCGGCCAGCTCTTTTCCAGGCGCTTGAAGTCGTCGAAAAACTTGATGACCTTGGACTGCTTTTCGCTCGAGCAGCGCCTTGTGCTCGTCGCGCTCCTTGCGCGTAAGCTCGCCCACCTTCGGGGTGCGGATGACCACCACCGGCAGCGCCGGATCGATCAGCAGCGTCTCCAGCGCATCCGGCGGCAGCACGGCTTTCACGTCGGTCATTGCCGGCAGACGCAGGTCGGGCTTGTCGATTCCGTAAAGCCGGATGGCCTCGTCGTAGGGCATCTGCGGGAAGGGCCGCTCGATGGTGTATCCGGCGGCGGTGAAGGCCGCGTCGAGGAAGCCTTCGACCACCGCATGAATCGTCTCTTCGGTGGGGAAGGTCAGCTCCAGATCGATCTGGGTGAACTCCGGCTGGCGGTCGGCGCGCAGATCCTCGTCGCGGAAGCAGCGCGCAATCTGGAAGTAGCGGTCGAGGCCGCCGATCATCAGCAACTGCTTGAAGATCTGCGGCGACTGCGGCAGGGCGTAGAACTCGCCCGGATGCACGCGGCTCGGCACCAGGTAATCGCGCGCGCCCTCGGGAGTGGAACGCGTCATGTACGGCGTTTCGATCTCGTAGAAGCCCTCGCTCGGAAAGATAGTTGCGGATGGCCAGCGTAACCCGGTGGCGCATCTCGATGTTGGCGTGCATCTCCGGACGGCGCAGGTCGAGGTAGCGATATTTCAGGCGCACCTCTTCGTTCACGTTGACGTTGGCATCGCCGGGGAAAAACGGCGGCACCTTGCTCTCATTGAGCAGCTTCAGCTCGCTGGCAATCACTTCGATTTCGCCGGTCTCCATCTTGGGATTGATGGTGCTTTCCGAGCGCAGCTCGACCTTGCCGGTGACCGCCAGCACATACTCGTTGCGCACGGACTTCGACGCGCTCGTGCATCTCCGGGTTGCGCTCCTTGTCGAATACAATCTGGGTTATGCCCGAGCGGTCGCGCAGGTCGATGAAGATGAGATTGCCGTGATCGCGCCGCCGGTTGACCCAGCCCATCAGAGTGACCGTGCTGCCGGCATCGGTCGAGCGCAGCTCGCCGCAGCGGTGCGTCCGCTTCAAATCGCCTAAGAAATCAAGTTGCATAATCGCTTCCCGTGTTGCGAATGATGTTGCGAATAATGTCGCGAGTGTATTGCGAATGGTCGCGATAGTCGGCGTAAAACTCCGCATTCTCCATCGTACGACAATCTGGCGCGCGGTTCGCGCCGGCCCGGTTGCTTTGGTGGAATTCGTCTTCCTAATCGTTCCAGGATATCCAGCTAGTTCCGCGCGTGCAACCGTGGTCTGCTCGCCGCTCTTCAGGTTCTTGACCGCGAAGGCGTCGCCTGCACCTCGTTTTCGCCCACGAGGATGGCGTAGGTCGCGCCCAGCTTTTCGGCGGTCTCAAAGCTCTTCTTCAGGCGGAAGCTTTCATCGCCCACATCCACCGCAATGCCTGCGGCGCGCAACTCCCGCGCCAGCTTCAGGGCGTGGCGATTCATGCCCGCGCCGAGCGGAATCGACAAACGCCTTCAGCGGCGCGAGCGCCTGCTGCTTGCTGCGCCTGCAGGGCCAGCACCAGGCGGTCTTCGCCGATGGCAAAGCCGATTCCCGGAGCCTTCGGGCCGCCGAGCTGCTCGCTGAGTCCGTCGTAGCGGCCGCCGCCCAGCACCGCGCTCTGCGCGCCCAGTTCGCCGTGGGTGAACTCGAACGTGGTGCGGGTGTAGTAGTCCAGCCCGCGCACCATGCGCTCATTCACCTGGTAGGGAACTGCCAGCGTGTCGAGAATGGCGCGCACCTGGGCAAAGTGTTCGCGGCAGTCCTCGTCGAGGTAATCGGCGATCTTCGGCAGCTTTTCGATGATCGGCTGGTCGTCGGGAACCTTGCAGTCCAGCACGCGCAGCGGATTGGTCTCGGCCCGCCGCTGGCAGTCGCCGCACATCTGATCCTTCACGCCCGCCAGCGCCTCGCGCAGCGCCTGGTTGTAGGCCGGGCGGCAGTTCAGGCAGCCCACGGAGTTCAGATACAGCGTCCAGCCCTTCAGCCCCACGGCGTCCAGCAGCGCGGTCAGCATGTCCAGAACCTCGGCGTCGCGGATGGGCAGTTCGCTGCCCGCCGACGGCGGCCCGAGCACCTCCGCGCCGATCTGGTAGAACTGGCGGTAGCGTCCCTTCTGCGGGCGTTCGCGCCGGAACTGCGGCCCAATGTAGTAGAGCTTCTGCAGCAATCCGCTGCGGCCCAGCTCGTGCTCGATGTAGGCGCGCACCACGCCGGCGGTGTTCTCCGGGCGCAGGGTCAGGGCCTGGCTGTCTTCTCGCTGGCGGCGCGAGCCTTGTCCTCCCAGGTGAACATCTCCTTGGAGACGATGTCGGTTTCCTCGCCGACGCCGCGGCTGAACAGCTCGGTGGATTCAAAGACCGGGGTGCGAATCTCGTGGTAGTTATAGCGGGCAAAGACCTCGCGTACCTTGCGCATCCACAAAGTTCCAGAGTTCGGTGTCGGGAGGCAGCAGGTCGCGGGTCCCGCGTACAGCTTTAATCATTTTTCATTCCTTGACCGGAAATTCTGCTCATCCGGGTATGGATATTCCATCTGCCGCGCGGCTTCGCGCGCAATGGTCTGTCCGTAGGTCTGCGCCACCAGGTACAGCGCCATGTCGATGCCGGCGCGGATGCTGTTGGCGGTGGTGATGTTTCCATCCACCACCATCGGCAGCTCGGGCAGCAGCGAGGTGCGGGGAAAGCGCTCGCGGAAGAAATCCACCGAGCGAAAGTGGGTGGTGGCGGTCTTTCCGATCAGCAACCCAGCCTCGCCCAGCAGCAGGGAACCGGTGCCAACCGACGCCAGGCGGTCCACCTGCGGAGCCATCTTTTTCAGCCAGTCCAGGTACTCCGGCTGATGCATCAAGGCGCGAATTCCATGCCCTCCCGGCACCAGCAGCATATCGAGCCTGGGGCAGGAAGAAAAGTCCACATCGGGCAGAATCCGCATTCCGCCGCTGGTGCGCACCACCTCGCTGCTCTCGGAGACCAGCAACTGGTGGATCGGCGACTCGCTTTCGCGCCGCGTCTCCTCGTCCAGGCGGGTGGTGGCAAAAACCTCGAAAGGGCCGCAGAAGTCCAGCACTTCCGCGTCCGGGATAGATCAGGATTCCGACCGTTTTTGGCTCCGTGGTCAGCGGGCCAACTGTTGGCGCTCACCGGCCCAGCTCCCGCAGATATTGCTCCTTGTAACCCAGGTAGTTGGTGCGATAGGTCAAAATGGATGCCTTCTCCTCTTCACTCAGATAGCGGCGGAACTTTCCCGGCGCGCCCATCCAGAGCGAACCCGGTTCCACCACGGTTCCCTCGGGAATCAGGGTTCCGGCGGCAATGATCGAATCATGTCCGATGCGCGCGCCGTTCAAGAGATCACGCCCATGCCGATCAGGCAGCGGTCTTCAATCACGCAGCCATGCAGGGTCACGGTGTGGCCCACGGTTACGTCGTCGCCCAGCACCACCGGCCATTTTCCAAGCATCCCGTGCAGCACGGAGTTGTCCTGGATGTTGGTGTTGCGGCCGATGTGAATGTGGTGCACGTCGCCGCGAACCACCACGTTCATCCAGATGCTGGCGTGTTCGCCCAGCACCACGTCGCCAATCACCTGCGCGGAAACATCCACATAACAGGTGCTGGGAATCTTGGGGCAACACGCCCTTGTAGGGCCGAATCATGAGATACCTCCAGCGTGCAGGACCGGCTCGGGCGGCGCAGCAGCCGGAGCCGTACGGTCTGTGCAATCGCTTGTTGCACAAATCGTCCCAAAATATTGACCATACCAGAACCAAAGGCGCGAAGAAACCAGCAAAACCACCCATCTTCCCATCAGGGAAACCCGTCCGCCGTTCCGGGCGGAGCAGGGGGTTGGGGACGCGGGCGGTCCCGGCGCCGGCCAGGCGGAAAAATTTCCGCCATCGCACCTCCCGCAAAAAGCCTCGCCGGGAGCTTGATTCGGTAGTAACATCTTGGCGTTCTAAATTGCTAGTGGTGTCATTCAGGTGTCTTAGGGAACCGGATATTTCCGGAGCGGATTCCGTTTTTTGGGCAATTTTATTTGTAGTCACAAGGTTGCGTCCGGCCGGTGGCCGGGGCTCACGGTTGGGAACCGGCCTTTCGGGGCGGGCGCCAGCCGGAGTCAGGCGTGCGCCGTGCGCCAGTGGAGCAGCACGGTGCCGACCTTACGGAGTTGGGGCTGAAAGGGGATCCCATGGAATTCCAGGACAAGGTGCTGAAGTGCGTAGACTGCGGGGCGGATTTTATCTTCACGGCCGGCGAGCAGCTGTTCTTCCACGATAAGCACTTCAAGAATTTACCCAGACGGTGCAAGGCCTGCAAGCAGGGACAAGCTTCTACCCAGGCATCGTCCAATCGCCCTGCCAAGCAGGAGACAACTGCCGTCTGCTCGGGCTGCGGAAAGGAAACCACGCTGCCATTCCGTCCTACGCAGGGCCGGCCCGTTTATTGTCGCGAGTGCTTTGCGCAGCAAAAGAAAGCGCCTCGCGTCTGAGCCACCCGATGCCGCCGCGCTCGCGCTCATCCGCTCCTTCGGGTTGCGGAATGCGGACAGGGCGGGGAGGCGCGGCGCAGGGTGACGAAGTCGGCTTGCCTCGTCCGTAGTGCCCAGCCACGGGTCCACGGATGGCAAGCCCCGGAGTAGCCGCCAGTGCTTTAGTTCACCGGAGGAGCACAGGGGAATTCCCGTGCCCTCGATAGAAGGCCCAAGCGAAAGCGGCTCCGGAACCACTCCAACTACCCATATAATAATCTGGTGGGCAGTTTCTACGTGGAAAATTTCGGATGTCGAGCCACCCAGGCCGACGGCGCGGCCATTGAACGCCAGTTGGCCGAGCGCGGATTGTCGCGGGCAGGCACCGCAGCCGAGGCCGAAGTCGTCGTTTTGAATACCTGCACCGTCACTGCGTCGGCCGATCAGGATGCGCGCGCCGCCATCCGGCGCATCCATCGCGCCAACCCTTCGGCCCGCATCCTGGTGACCGGATGCTATGCCCAGCGCGCTCCCGAGGAGATTTCCGCGCTCGACGGCGTCTCGCTCGTCGTCGGCAACTCGCACAAGCATCGCCTTGCGGGAGCTGCCGGCAACGGCTTCCGTCCCGCTGATTCGCTGGTCGCGCTTCGGCGATTCCCTCGGAGGCCGGCCGCGCGCCCGTTGTGGTGGAAGATATCTTTGCCCACACTGAACTGCTGGCCGCGCCCGTCTTCGACTCCGATCACGAAAAGACTCGCCCCAACCTCAAGGTGCAGGACGGATGCAACAACCGTTGCTCCTTCTGCGTGATTCCTTTTGTGCGCGGGCGCAGCCGCTCGCTTCCCTTGGGCGAAGTTCTGCGCAACGTCGATCAACTGGTCGCCAACGGCTACCAGGAACTGGTGCTGAGCGGAATCAATCTGGGGCGCTGGGGTCGAGATTTACGCAGCGATTCGCGATCTGTCCATCGACCGCCGGCCCCGAACGCACCCGCTTCGTCGATCTCCTCCAGGCCATTCTGCGAGCGCACCAGCGTGCCATTGCTGCGCATCAGTTCGGTGGAACCCATGGACTGGAGCGACGAACTCATCGCCCTGGCCGCCGCATCGCCACGCATCGCCAAGCACGCCCATGTTCCGTTGCAGAGCGCCAGCGACCGAATCCTGCGCCGGATGCATCGCCGCTACCGTCCCTGGCATTACGAGGATCGCATTCAGCGCATCCATGCCGCCATGCCGCAGGCCGCCATCGGCGCCGACGTCATGGTCGGCTTCCCGGGCGAAAGCGACGAGGACTTTGAAGAGACCCGCGCCTTCATCGAGCGCCTGCCCTTCACCTACCTGCACGTCTTTACCTATTCGTCGCGTCCCGGCACACCCTCGGCGCAGATGCCCGAGCAGGTTCCCGTGCACCAGGCTCGCGAGCGCAACCGCGTGCTGCGCGAACTTGCCGCCCGCAAGAAGCGCAGCTTCCAGGAGCAGTTTCTCGGCCAGACGTTGCCGGCGCTCACCCTTACCCAGGTCTCCCACGGCCGTACCGAGGCCCTCACCGGCAACTATCAGAAGCTGTGGCTTGCCGGCGAGCTCCCGGCGAATCGAATGCTCAGCGCGCGCATCCATTCCATAGATGGCGAAGCGCTGGTGGGAGAGGAGTGAGAGTAAGCAGGTCCTGTGTCTTCAGCCCTCGGAAAGGAATTCCCATGCCCAACGTCTTTGATTTTTCCGCCAAACTCAATAATGGGGAAGAGAAATCGCTCGCCGATTATCGCGGCAAGGTTCTGCTCATCGTCAACACCGCCAGCAAGTGCGGATTCACGCCGCAGTACAAGGGACTGGAAGAGCTCTACAAGAAATATCAGCGAACAGGGACTGGAGATTCTCGGCTTTCCCTGCGATCAGTTCGGCCATCAGGAGCCAGGCACCGACGAGGAGATTCGCGGCTTCTGCGAACTCAACTACGGCGTCACGTTTCCGCTGTTTTCCAAGATCGAGGTCAACGGCGATGCCGCAGCATCCACTGTACAAGTACCTGAAGACCGAGGCCGGCGGACTGCTCGGCGACGACATCAAGTGGAATTTCACCAAGTTCCTGGTCAGCCGCGAGGGCAAGGTTCTGGACCGCTACGCCTCGCTCACCCGCCCCGAGCAGGCTGGCCGGCGACATTGCCAAAGCGCTGAAGGCGTAGGCTGTCGGAGGCCTGTGCGCACGCCGCTGTCCAGGCTGCGGTCCGCTACTTCAATCGCGGCCGAACTTCCTTTCCGTGCTATACTTTAAGCGGTTTCAGTACCATCGGAGGACCGTATCGATAAGCGTTTTATCCGCACCAATGAGCGCATTCGCGTCCGCGAGATTCGCGTGATCGACGATCAGAGCGAGCAGCTTGGCATCATGGCTCCTCTCGATGCGCTCAAAATTGCCAGGGAAAAAGGACTTGACCTGGTGGAGGTTTCACCCACCGCGCAGCCGCCTGTCTGCCGCATCATGGACTTTGGTAAGTACATGTATGAGCAGGAGAAGAAGGAACGCGCGGCCAAGAAGAACCAGAAAGTCATCACCATCAAGGAAGTGAAGTTCCGCATCAACGTGGACGAGCACGATTATCAGACCAAGAAAAATCATGCTCTGCGCTTCCTCGAGTGACGGTGACAAGGTGAAGGCGACCATCTTTTTCCGCGGACGTGAAATGACCCGCCAGATGCTCGGTCGTGAGATCCTGCAGCGGTTGATCAAGGACATCGCGGACAAGGCCGTGGTAGAGAACATGCCGCGGCAGGAAGGCAACACCCTGCACCTGATTCTGGCGCCGCCGAAGGTTCAGAAGTAGCCGCATAGGCGCAGTCCGCCCGATGCGGGCGTGCTCCACGCGGCGGCTTTATTCCACCGCATGCTGCCGGTTCCAATGATCTGTTTCGAGGGCTGTCCCGCGGGCCGGTTTGCCCGGAGAGGCCGTTCTCGTGTTTAATAACAGTAGTTGTATTTAGGACGCAAACAATGCCGAAGATGAAGACTCACAGCGGCGCCTCCAAGCGCTTCAAGAAGACGGGTACGGGCAAGGTAAAGCGCGGTTTCGCTTTCCAGCGCCACATCCTGACTTCGAAGGGCACGAAGCGCAAGCGCCAGATGGATATGGGCGGAATGGTCGATAAAGTCGATCTGCCTAAGATTCTGAGGATGATCCCCTACTAACGGGCGATCTCCCGCCGGACGGCATCGATTCGTCGCCCGGCGCAACCAAAGGGTGAAAACCCGGGTGTGTGAAGAGGTCCAAGGGTCTAAAACCTCCTGCCTCCAGCCGCCATAATCCCGCGGACCTTCGAGTCCAGCGGATGTTTCTAAAAGGAAGGTAGCAGCAATGCCTCGCGTAAAACGTGGTACCAAGCGCCGTGACAAGCGCAAGAAGATTTTAGAGCGCGCCAGTGGGTACTTCCTCACTAAGTCCAAGCTCTACCAGGCAGCCCAGGAGGCCGTACAGCGCGGCCTCAAGTTCGCTTTTACCGGCCGCAAGCAGAAGAAGCGCCAATACCGTTCGCTCTGGATCGTGCGCATCAACGCCGCCGCCAAACTCAACGGGCTCAGCTATTCGCAGTTCATTCACGGTCTGAAGGTTGCGGGAATCGAACTGGATCGCAAGATCCTGGCCGATATCGCCGTCCATGATCCCGCGGGCTTTGCCGCCCTGGTCGTGCAGGCCAAGGCCGCCGTGCCGGCACAAGCGTAAAACAGCGCTCGACTAAGTACTGAAAGCCACGAATGGCACGGGAAGCACGAACTCTAACGGTTCGTGCGCTCGGCAGGCCGTTCGTGGCTTTCGTCGTTGCGGTGGCTATTTGATCTTGAGGTGTCATCCTGAGCGAAGCGAAGGACCCCTATGGCAAACAGGGAGTACCGCTTTTACACATACATCCTCGGGAGCATATCCGGTACGCTGTACATCGGGATGACGAACAACCTTGAGAAGCGGGTGTGGCAGCACAAGCATCATGAGTTCCCCGGCTTCACCTCAAAGTACGGCGTCGATCGCCTGCTGTATTCCGAGAGATTCGACGATGTTCGCAGTGCGATCAACCGTGAGAAGCAGCTGAAGGGATGGACGCGGGCGAAGAAGATCGCGCTCATTGAGTCAGTAAACCCGAAGTGGGAGGACCTGAGCCGGAGTGGTATGAGAGCACTAGGGGTCCTTCGGCTCCGCTTCGCTCCGCTCAGGATGACAAGGCTGGTGGAAGTGATGACAGATAGAGAGGGAGTTATGTACACCGTCCCGAAGCTCGAAGATTTTTCTCCCGCCGCGCTCGACGCGGCTGCCTCTGACCTGCTCGCGGCGCTGGTCAGCGAGTCCCAGGCCGCCGCCTCCGATGCCAAGGCCTTTGAGGAATTCCGCAACCGCTGGATGGCGCGCAAGAACGGCCTGCTCACCCAGGTCAACGATCTCTGGCTAAAGCCCGCGCCCGGCCCCGCCAAACGCGAAGTGGGGCAGCGGGTCAACGCCCTCAAGCAGCGGGCCGAGGCCATTGTCTCCGAGGCGGAGCAACTCGCCGCCGGCTCGGCGCTGGGCGCCAGGCTCAAGTCTGAGACCCTCGACATCTCGCTGCCCGGCATCGAGCGTCCGCTCGGCGTACGCCATCCCGTGCTGCGCACCTTGGACGAGTCTGATCTCCGTCTTCGTCGAGATGGGGTACTCCATCGCCGAAGGCCCCGAGGTCGAAAGCGACTACTACAATTTCGAGGCCTTGAACTTTCCGCCGAACCATCCCGCGCGCGACACCCAGGACACGCTCTTCATCGCCAACCAGGAGCAGCGCGCGCAGCGGGACCGACTGCTGCTGCGCACGCACACTTCGCCGGTGCAGATTCGCACCATGGAAAATCTCGCGCCCTCCGGTGCGCGTCATCTGCCCCGGCAAGGTGCACCGCAACGACGCGCCGGACGCCACCCACTCGCCTGTCTTTCACCAGCTTGAGGGCCTCTGCGTCGATACCAACATTACCTTCGGCGACCTCAAGGGAACGCTCGATCACGCCATGAAATCGCTGTTCGGCTCGGCGGTCAAGACCAGCTTCCGCCCTTCGTTTTTCCCCTTCACCGAGCCCAGCGTCGAAGTCTCCATCTCCTGCCCGTTCTGCGGCGGCAAAGGCTGCCGCCCGTGCAAACAGAGCGGCTGGATCGAGCTTCTCGGCGCCGGCATGGTCGATCCCAACGTCTTCGGCTTCGTCAACTACGATGCGCGCAAGCTCAGCGGCTTCGCCTTCGGCATGGGCGTGGAGCGGCTGGCGATGATGAACTACAACGTGGACGACATCCAGCAGTTCTTCTACGGCGACATGCGCTTCCTGGAGCAGTTTGCGTAAAGAAGAATGAGCGTACTGAAAGCAATTATCGATGCACTTGGCCCGGCGCGCGATCTCCTTTTAGGAGTTTTGCTCGGCACACTCGTCTCTTTGCTAATTGCTGAAAATTATTTTCAACGGCAACGCAAGCTTGATAAAGAGAAAGAAAAAGCAGCTGTTCTCCTCCAGTTCTTAAAGCTTACGAATGTCTATAAGCGATGGCATCTCGAGAAACTCGGCCGAGAAGAAGAGGGCGCTTTCCCAATTTATGTAAAAGATGCTATGGCAGAATATGCGACCGTATACGACCTGTACCTGCCGAATGGAGATCACACGCAGGGATATAAACAGGCACTAGAAACGGCACAAAAGGAAATTATCGAGCACCCTGAACGGTTCGTGCTTAAGAATGAAATCGGAAATAGGCAATCATGAAAATCTCACCGAATTGGATTCGCGATTTTGTCTCTCCCACCGCGGGCGACCGCGAAGTCGCCGAAGCTCTCACCATCAGCGGCATTGCCATTGAAGGCTACTTCGGCGAAGGCTCCGATCAGACCTGGGAGGCGGAGATCACCACCAACCGCGTCGACGCCATGAACCATTACGGCGTCGCCCGCGAGGTCTCGGCCATCTACGATCTCGACCTTGCGCCCCTCGCGCCCAAGGTCTCCGAGAGCGGCCCTGCCGATTTCTCCATCGTCGTTGACGATGCCGAGGGCTGCGCGCGTTACACCGCCCGCACGGTGCGCGGAGTGAAGATCGCGCCCGCCCCGGCCAAACTCGCGCACCGCCTCGAACTCATCGAGCAGCGCAGCATCAGCAACGTGGCCGACGCCACCAACTATGTACTCAACGAAATCGGACAGCCCACCCACGTCTTCGATCTCGACAAACTCGAGGGCCGCAGGATCATCGTGCGCCGCGCCCGCGATGGCGAAGTGATCACCACGCTGGACGGCGTGGAGCGCAAGCTTGCTCCCGAGGACCTCGTTATCGCCGACGCCGTAAAGCCGGTGGCGATTGCCGGGGTGATGGGCGGCGAAGCCACCATGATCACCTACGCTACGAAAAACGTGCTCATCGAGTCCGCGTGGTTCGATCCGGTCTCCATCCGCCGCACCGCCCGCCGCCTAGGCATGCACACAGACGCATCGCACCGCTATGAGCGCGGAGCCGATTCTGGCATCACCCCGCTGGCCTGCGCCCGGGTTGCGGAGTTGATCGTCTCTTCCGCCGGCGGCGCGGTCTCCGCCGAGATCGACGTCATCGCCCGCCGCATTTCGCCCCCGTGCATTGCGCTCGCCTCCAGTGAAGTCCGCCGCATCCTCGGCGTGGAGGTTCCTCCGGCGGAGATCGCCCGCATTCTGCGCCGCCTCGGCTTCGCGGTGGAAGGCGGCGGCCCGCAGTTCCGCGTCACCGTTCCCACCTGGCGGCTCGACGTGGAGCGCGAGATTGACCTCATCGAAGAGGTCGCGCGCATATACTCATATCTGAAAATTCCCAGCACCCTGCCCTCGTTCGCCGGCGGAGTGATCGAGCTGCCCAATGCCCGCAAGCAGGCCGCGCTGCGCAGCCGTCTGCTCGCTCTCGGGCTCAATGAGTCGCTCACCTCCACGTTCATCCCGCAGGAGGACGCCCGATTTTTCGCTCCGGCCGAGCCCGTGCGCATCGCCAATCCTCTCAGCGAGGAGGCGTCGTTCATGCGCACCTCGCTGGTTCCCGGACTGCTGCTGCAGGTTGCCTACAACCTGAATCGCGGCAACACCGATGTCCGCCTCTTCGAGGCCGGCCACGTTTATGCCATGCAGGGCGAGGCGGTCGATGAACACAATTCGCTTGCTTTCGTCTGCACCGGGACGGCTGGCGAGTCCACCGTTCACCGCAAGCCGGAGCCGGTCAACTTCTTCCACGTCAAGGGAGACATCGAACAGCTTCTGGCCGCCTTCGATATTCCCGCCAACGCCGCGCCGGTGACGTATGATCGCACGGTGCCAGCCTGGCTGCATCCGGGCCGCGCCGCCCGTGCGCGGATTGCGGGCACAACCGTCGCCATCTTCGGCCAGCTTCATCCCGAAGTGGGGGCCGCGCGCAAGCTCAAGCCGGAGGTCTTTGTCGCCGAGGTCTTCGTCGAAGCGCTTTACCAGCTTGCGCTGCGCCAGCCCGCCTACACGCCGGTGTCGAAATATCCGGCCATCGAGCGCGACTTCTCGTTTGTGTTGCCTGAGGGCGTGGAGTTCGAAAGCATCCGCCACAAGCTCTCCGCCCTGGAGATTGCCGAACTCACACAGATCCTTCCGGCGGAAACTTTCCGTGGCGGCTCGCTCCCCGCCGGGACGTACTCATTCCTCTTGCGCGTCCGCTTCCAGTCCGCCGAGCGCACCCTGCGCGACGACGAAGTCGCCAGTTGGTCGCAGCAGATTGTGCAGTCCGTCGAGTTGCTCGGCGGCGCGCTGCGCCAATAACCTGCCCGCACGAAAAAGCCCCGCGGCGCGAATCATCGCACGCGGGGCCTTTGCCATGCCGGTTTCGCAAGGTTACGCCTTGCCCGCCGTGTCCACCGGCTCCGGCAGCAGCGGCTCGTCCTCGGCGCTTGCTTCCACCAGTTCCTGCGGCAGATTCTTCTTCGGCTTCACCCCCAGCTCTTTCAGCATCACCGCCTGCCGGATCACGTTGCCCTTGCCGGTGGCCAGCTTGTTGAACGCCTCGCTGTAGCTCGATTTTGCCTGGTCCAACCGGTCGCCCACGCTCTTCAGGTCTTCCACGAATCCCACCAGTTTGTCGTGCAACTCGGCGCCGCGTTTCACGATCTCCTGCACGTTTTGCTTCTGCCGCTCCTGCCGCCACAGGTGCGCCACCGTGCGCACCACAAACAGCAGCGTGCTCGGACTCACCAGTAGCACGTTGCGTTCGTAGGAGCTGCCCCACAACTCGCTGTCGTTGCCGATCGCCGCCATGAACGCGCCCTCGATGGGAACGAACATGCAGACAAAGTCGATCGATTGCAACTGGTGCAGCGACTGGTAATTTTTCTCCGCCAGTTCCCGGATGTGCCGCCGCACGGACTCCATGTGCCGCGCCAGCGCCGCCTTGCGCGTCTCGTCCGTCTCCGCGTTGACGTACTCGTTGTAGGCTGTCAGGGAAACCTTGGAGTCGAGGATGAGGTGTTTGTTTTCCGGCAACTTCACGATCACGTCAGGCCGCGCCTGCCGCGCGTCCTCGTCGCGGAAGCTGCTCTGCACAAAATATTCCTCGTCCTTGCGCAGCCCGGAGGACTCCAGAATCTTCTCCAGGATCATCTCGCCCAGGTCGCCCTGCGCCTTGGACGATGTCGTCAGCGCCCGCGTCAGGTTGCCGGTGTCGGCGGAGAGTTGCTGGTTCAATCCCATCAGCAGCCGCACCTGTTCGGAGAGCGCCGAGCGATCCTTGCCCTCCTGTACGTACACCTCTTCCACCTTCTGCTGAAAGCTTTTGATCTTCTCCGACAGCGGCGTCAGCAACTGCGCAAGATTCGTCTGATTCTGCTCCGTGAAGCGCTTCGTCTTCTCTTCCAGAATCTCGCCGGCCACTAACTTAAACTTGTTCGAGAGCTCATCCCGGATCGAGGTCAGCAGCTCGATCTTTTCGTTGGCCTGTTGTTCCTGCTGCTTCAATTGTTGCGCAAACTGCAGCTCCAGTTGTTTGAGCTGTTCACTCAATCGCGCCACTTCTTTTTCCGCCGCGGATCGTGCCTCCACGTTCGTCCTCAGTTCGCCGGCGCACTCGCCCAGCCGCGTCCCGGCCGCGCTGACCTCGTTCCGGCTCGCCGCCAACTCCGCCTCCAGCGCCCCCAGCCGCGATGCCAGCGCAGCCCGCCGCCCGCCCAGGACCACGGCGGTGATGCAGGCTCCAAAAAGTGATGCGAGAATAATGGCGGCAAGGACTATCATGGACATGGGGTTGGCCTCAGGTTCTTGGATTGTAACTCAAGCTGGATTTTGGAGGGGTACCCGTGCGCGCCGTGCGCTTGCCGTTGCTGCTGCTGACGCTCGCCATGGCGTTGTGCGCGAAATCCGCCTCCCGGTCTGCTTCCTGCAATTTCGCTCCGCAGGCGGAGCAGGAAATTGCACGCCTGGTGAATCGCGAGCGTCAGGCGCGCGGTCTTCCCGCGCTGGTCATGGACGAGCGCTTGCGGCTGGTGGCGCGCGAGCATAGCGCCCTCATGGCGACCACAGGCGAAGTCGATCATGAGCTTCCCGGCGAGCCCAGGTTCCTGCTGCGTCTCCAGTCGCAACGGCTGCGCTTTGACGCCAGCGGAGAAAATGTCGCCTTTAACCTCGATGCCGCCGGCGCCCACGCCGCCCTGATGAACTCGCCCGGCCATCGCGCCAACATTCTCCGGGAGCAGTACAACTCCATCGGCGTCGGAGTGTTGCAAACTCCCACGGGAATCTACGTCACCCAGGATTTCATCCGGGGCTTTCCCGAGGCGAGCGTGGAGCAAGCCGAAGACGAGGTGGCCCGCCACCTGAATGAGCTGCGGCGCGCCGCCGGCGCGCCCGACTTGAACCGTGTCTCCGTGCCCGACCTGCGCAAGCGTGCCTGCGCCATGGCGAGTAACAATCAACTGAATGCAGGAGCCCTGCTCTCGTCCAGGGTGGCCAGCTCCATGGCCTTCACCGCAGTCGATCTCGCCCACACGTCCGAGTCCCTGGCCGGGCTCAAGACGCGCCAGGCCCGGAGCTTTTCAGTCGGCGCCTGCTACCAGTCCAGCGCCACCTACGAGAATCCGGTCTTCTGGATCGTCGTAGTGACCTACTTTTAATGGACCGCAACAAATTCCTGCCGGACCTAAACTTTCCGCGTCCCGCCTCCGTATATGTCCCCATGCGCCAGCCAGCATGGCGCAGGAGGTGCCAGCCATGGAAGGCGCATACAACTGGATCATCGACAGCAAGCCACTTCGAATCGCCATTCACGCCGCCGCGTTTGCCGCCTGGTTCGGTGCGGCATTCGGTCTTATGATTCTCGCCGTCAAGGGCTAGCCGGGGAGGCATCGGGCAAACGTAAGCGCGGGCCATCGCGCGCCCGCGCCGTTGCCTTCCGCACCGGGTCTAGACTTTTGCCGTTTCCTTCTTCGCGTACGTGGATGCCACGTACTGGCTGAGGATCTGCTTGAACTCCTCGACGATGTGGTCGCCTTTCAAGGTGGTCGCCAGGCGCCCGTCGATGAACACCGGGGCCTTCGGATCCTCGAACGTCCCCGGCAGTGAGATGCCGATGTTGGCGTGCTTGCTCTCGCCCGGCCCGTTCACGATGCAGCCCATCACCGCCAGCTTCATCTCCTCCACGCCGTCGAAATTCTCGCGCCACCCGGGCATCTGCTCGCGCACATAGAGCTGGATCTGCTGCGCCAGTTCCTGGAAGTAGGTCGAAGTAGTGCGCCCACAGCCGGGGCAGGCCGTAACCTGCGGCAGAAAGCTGCGAATCCCCAGCGATTGCAACACCTGCTGCGCCACCTGCACCTCTTCCGTGCGGTCGCCGCCCGGAGCCGGAGTCAGCGAGACGCGGATGGTGTCGCCGATGCCTTCCTGCAGCAGGATGGCCAGCCCGGCGGTGCTGCTCACAATGCCCTTGGCGCCCATGCCCGCCTCGGTCAGTCCAAGGTGCAGCGGATACTCGCAGCGCCCCCCCAGGTCGCGATAGACGTCCACCAGGTCCTGCACGCCGCTCACCTTTGCGCTCAGCAGAATGTAATTGCCCGGCAACCCGTAGCTCTCGGCCAGCTCGGCCGAGTGCAGTGCGCTGGTGATCATTGCCTCAATCATCACCGCGCGCGGCTGCCTGGGCTCGGCGAGTTTCGCATTCTCGTCCATCATGCGCGCCAGCAACTGCTGGTCCAGCGATCCCCAGTTCACCCCGATGCGCACCGGCTTGTCATTCTCTATCGCGCACTCGATCATGGTGCGGAAGTTGTCGTCGTTCTTGCGCCCAATGGAAACGTTGCCGGGGTTGATCCGGTACTTTGCCAGGGCCCGCGCGCACTCCGGAAAATTCCTGAGCAGCAGGTGCCCGTTGTAATGGAAGTCGCCCACGATGGGCACAGCGACGCCCATGTCCGCCAACTGGTCCACAATCGGACGCACCGCGGCGGCGGCGGCCTCGTTGTTCACCGTGACCCGCACCACCTCGGAACCGGCGCGCGCCAGCGCCGCCACTTGTTGCACGGTCGAGGCCACGTCCGCCGTGTCCGTGTTGGTCATCGACTGCACCATGACCGGCGCGTTGCCGCCGACGCGCACGTTTCCAATCTTTGCCGTGTAGCTTTTTCTGCGTTTGAGGATTGCCATGAGGACTCTTCTCTTAAGTTTACCAGCACCCTGTGGGGTTGGGAAAAGGGCGCCCGCGGGCGCCCTGGCCACTGCGGTCGAACCTACTGCCCTGGAAGCATTTTCACCACGTCGTTGAAGATCACCATACCCGCAAACAGCACCAGGCACACAAACGCCGCCTGGTACAGCCGGATCTTGATGCCTTCATTGATGTCGCGCCGCATCACCGATTCCACCAGCAGCATGGCGATCAATCCGCCGTCCAGTATGGGGATCGGCAAAAGATTGAACAGCCCAAGTTGCAGGCTGATCATCGCCATGAACTCCATCAGGTCGTTGATGCTGCGATGGTGAACCATCTCGCCCGAGACCCGCACGATTTCAATCGGGCCCGACATCTGCTTCATCGAAACCTTGCGCTCGGCCATGCGCCCGACCAGTTCAAAGATCAGGCCGGAAAGCTTTTCACACTCCTCCACCGACCGGCTGAATGCTTCCGGCAATGGCAGTTGTTCCACCTGCATGGGCTCGGAGATGAAGCCGATCCGGTAGCTTTCGGTATGCGCGTCCGCCGGGCTCAGCTTGGGCGTTATCGTCAACGCCAGCTTCTGATTGCCGCGCACAATCGCCAGATGTACCGGCTTGTCCTTGGTCGTCTGCAGATAAGCCTGCATGGCTCCGGTGGAGTGGATCGGAGTTCCGTCCACGGCGATGATTTCGTCGCCCACCTGCAATCCCGACTGCACCCCCGGCATGTCCGGCTCCAGGGCCGTCACCAGGAACGGTTCCTGCGGCAGCCAGCCAACCTCGCCGCTCTGCTGCTTGCCGTCGGCTTTGGGCAGCAGCGTCATCGGCAGCACCGCGTCGCCGCGCTTCACGCGCAGGGCCAGGGGCTGGTTGGGATTTATCAGAACCTTGTTGTGTACGTCCTGCCAGGTGGGATTCTGGGTATCGGCGATCTGCAGAATCTGGTCGCCAGGCTTCACCCCTGCTGCTTCTGCCGGATAACCGGGCAGGCACCAACCCACCACCGCCGGCTGATACAGTCCGTAGGGAATTTCATGGTGGAGGGCGAACACAACGGTTAGCAGTCCTACGGCCAATATCATGTTCGCCGCCGGGCCAGCCACGGCGATAAGCAGCCGCTGCCAGCGCGGATGCTTCAAGAATTCACCTTCATCCGGAGTCGCGCCCTGCGGCCGGTCCTCCGGCATTTCGATGGCGTTGACTCCGGTCATCTTCACATAGCCGCCCAAAGGCAGCGCCGAAATGCGGTAGTCGGTATCTCCACGGCGGAAGCCGAACAGCCGCTTGCCGAAGCCGATGGAGAAGACTTCCACCCGCACGCCCAGCAATTTGGCCGCGGCAAAGTGGCCGAACTCGTGCACCAGGATCATCACTCCCAGCACCACAACCGCGCCCACCAGAGTGTAAAAAACGCTCGTCATAAACAGAATAGGTTCTCTCCAACACCAGGGTACTTACTTCGTGGCCGGCACCCGCGCGCCAGTCGCGCCCGCATTCACATACCGTTGTGCCAGCTCGCGGGCTTCCGCATCCATGCCGAGCACCTCGTATATAGATTCCGGTTTGCATGCTGGCGTTTCATTCAATACCGCCTGAATCGTGGCGGGAATACCAAGGAAGGGAATTTTGCCTTCCAGGAACGCCGCCACGGCAACTTCGTCGGCCGCATTCAGAGCCACGGTTTTGGCTCCGCCCGCTTCCACCGCTTCATAAGCCAGCCGCAAACACGGGAACTTGTCCAGGTCCGGCGGGCAAAAATCCAGGTGCTTCAGCCCCAGCACATCGAAGCGCAAATCGCTCGGCACCCGCTCCGGCCAGGTCAGCGCGTACAGAATCGGCAACCGCATATCGGTCACGCTCACCTGCGCCAGGATGCTGCCGTCCACAAACTCCACCAGGCTGTGCACCGTGCTCTGCGGATGCACCACAACCTTGATCCGCGACGGCGGCTTATGGAACAGCCGCACCGCCTCGATCACCTCGAATCCCTTGTTCATCAAGGTTGCCGAATCGATGGTGATGCGCCGTCCCATCTTCCACGTCGGATGATTCAATGCCTGGGCCACGGTGATGTTCTCGAATTGCTCGCGCGGCGTGTGCAGGAATGGACCGCCTGATGCGGTCAGCCAAACCGACTCGACTTCCTCCATCCGTCCGCCGCGCAGGCATTGGTGCACCGCGTTGTGTTCGCTGTCGATCGGCAGCAGCGGCTTGTCCTGCCGCCGCGCCTCGGCGGTGATCAACTCGCCGGCCGCCACCAGGCATTCCTTGTTGGCCAAGCCAATCTGTTTGCCCGCCTTCACCGCTTCGTAGGTCGCCTCCAGTCCGGCGACGCCGACAATGGCGCTGACTACGAAATCAACCTCGGGATGGGTTGCCACCTCCACGGTTCCAACCGTGCCCCAGACCACTTCGATCTCGCCGGCGCCGGCTTCGCGCAGACGCTTCCGCAATCGGACCGCATCATCCTCGCGCGCCACCGAGAGCAGCTTCGGACGCCAGCGCAGCGCCTGTTCCAGGACCAGCTCAAGGTTCGAGCCCGCCGCCAGCGCGGCAACCGTAAAGCGTTCCGGATAGCTCTCAACGACCTTCAGAGTGCTCTTCCCAATCGAGCCGGTCGAGCCCAAAATTGCAATTCTTTTCATCACGATATCCATCCAGTTTAACTCGCCAGCCTTAGCCTTGCACGAATCTGTTGCCAAAAGCCAGGAAGAGCAAGAATGCCACCGGCATCGCCAGCAGCAGGGCGTCGAGCCGGTCCAGCATTCCGCCATGACCCGGCAGCAGGTTTCCCGAATCTTTCACCCCCGCGCCGCGCTTCAGCGCGGACTCCACCAGATCCCCTACCTGTGCCGCCGCGTTGATGGCCGCCGCCAGCAGGGCGGCCAGCCACAGCGGCGCTCTGCCATAGGCCGGAACGTCGATCAGCAGCGACTCCCGCATCGGCTCCAGCAGCAGGTGCGCCTTGCCCAGCGCCGCGGCAATTTCCGGCAGAAAGTGAGCGAACAGGCAGCAGACGCCCACGGAAAACACCACCGACGCCACCGTCCCCTCGATGGTTTTGCCTGGGCTGATCCGTGGCGCCAGCTTGTGCCGGCCCATGCTCCTGCCCACGTACAGCGCAGCCGTGTCGCCCATCCAGACGGCCAGGAACGTAAACACCACGCCCACCCATCCCCGCGGCGAATCCCGCAGCACCGCCAGCAGTAGCAGCGGCAGCCCAATGTAGGGCAGCGCAAAATAGCTCATGGCAGCCGACGGCAGCGCCATCTTCAAATCCTGGCGTCCCATGGCGGCGATCAGCAGCAGAAATGGCGCAAACAGCAGCAGCAGTACAATCCCCGCCAGCAGCGCCCCCAGGCCAAATGCCTGCGCATAAAAATAGACCACGAACAGCGCCGCCGTGTAGAGCCAGGTCAAGACCCGGAAGGCTTCAAGGCCGTAGCTGTCCGTTATGCCCAGGTATTCCGAGACCGCCAGCAGCGCTACCACAACGGTCATCAGCAGGAATAGCCAGAGCGGCGCGCGCAATACGGCCAGCAATACCAGGGGAATCAGGATGGCAGCGGTCAGGAGACGTTTCATGTCGATACCAGCAGGGTACCAACTGCTGCGCTCAGGAAGCAAAGCAGGAGAGAAAATTCATCTTCGCGGAGACGATTTCCTAGAACGCCGCGCCCACGTTGCCATAGCGCCGCTCGCGTTTCTGGAAGTCGGCCAGCGCTTCCAGCAGGTGAACGCCGTCGAAGTCCGGCCACAGCGTCGGGGTCACGTAAATCTCGGTGTAAGCCAGTTGCCAGAGGAGGAAGTTTGAAAGCCGCATCTCGCCGCTGGTGCGGATCACCAGGTCCGGGTCCGGCAGATCGGCGGCGTACATGTGGCGGGAAACCATTTCTTCGTCAATCTTCAACTCCGCCAGCCCGCCGTTCCTGGCCGCCGTGTCCACAATGGAACGGAAGGCGTCGATCAGCTCCGCCCGCGCTCCATAGTTCAGCGCCAGGGTCATGATGGTGCCGGTGTTTTTCGCCGTCTGCTCTTCGGCCCAGGCCATGCGCTCCTGCACTTCGGGAGGCAGTTCGTGAATCCGCCCGATGTAGCGCAGGCGGACATTGAACTCGTTCATCAGCGGAACTTCCTTCTTCAGGTAGCTCCGCAGCAGCGCCATCAGGAAGCTGGTTTCCGCCTTTGGACGCTTCCAGTTATCGACTGAAAATGCATACAACGTCATCGCCCGCAGGTGGATGCGCGAGGCCAGCTTGATGATGTCCCGCACCGCCTGGACCCCTTGCCGGTGTCCGGCAATGCGAGGCAGATGGCGTCGCTGGGCCCAGCGACCATTGCCGTCCATGATCACTGCAATGTGTTGTGGTAGCCGTTCTGGATCGAGCTTGGCGAATAATTCTGCTTGCTTGCGACTCAGCCCGGCGGGGGCGATGGTGTGCAAAGCATATCCTCAATCACGGGTAGTTCGAAGCTAGCACACGCTTCGGCTTCTTGCAATGAAGGGAGCGCGCCGCCCTTGCCCGGGGCCGCACGTCCGTGCCGCGCCCCATGTTACTCCCGCCAGCCCCGCCCACCGCGCAAATAAAACGCCGCCGCGCCATTCGGACGCCGCCGCCGCGCCCGTTGGGCCGTGACTCTGCCGTTTTCTCCTGCCGGACGCGCAGGCCCAACCCTCGCCCGTCCGCTCGGGCTCCCGCCCGCGCCACGCCTGCGCAGATCGCCAGGCGTCGGCACCGTTCAGCCCGTGCGCCCGCGGCGTCACTCCGCGCCGTTCAGCTTTGCCGCCCGCGCACTGCCCCGCTTCCGGCCGCATGGCCGGGGTCGCTTCCGCGGTTCCGGCTCAGGCAGAGCGCCGTGTCATCGCCGTCAATTCGCGCACCTGGTTCAGCACGCTCGTCCACTGCAGCCCGTTCAGCCTGTGCATGTAGGGCATCAGCTCGGAGATGAATTCGTCCTGGGACAACTCGCGGATATCGTCTTCCGTGGTGCGTCCCATCGTCAGCAGGTCGGGAATGCGCACGCGCAACGCTCCGGCCAGCCGCTCCAGCGAACCCAGGGTCGGGCATGCCTTCTCGTTTTCAATCTTCGATACATAGGTGCGCGGCACGTTCATGCGCATCGCCAGTTGCCGCTGGCTCAAGCCTGCCCGCATGCGCAGCGAACGAATCGCCGCCGCCACCGGCAGTTGATTGGAGGGCATTGTTGCAACCGTGTGCGCCACCTGCATTGGAGCGCACATGACGACGGCCTCTGGCACCGCGTCCAGAGCAGTCTTGCATCTGCGGCAAACATTGTTGGATGTCCGGAATTGGACTAGATGGCAATCGTCGCAACGAACCACTTCCCGCGAATCCACGGGCGCTAGAGTCGTAGCCATGCAAATTTTACGGAGCCGCCAGAGCGGGGCAAACTCCTGTCAACGGAAATCCCAGCCAATTTACATTGTGCCGAAAACGTTGGTAACCGATGACGAAATGTAATTTGAAGGTTTTACCCAGCAATGTCAAGAACAATCTCGGCCAATCTTCTGCGATATAGGACAATGGCCGTTCAATATCCAAGCAAAAACCGGAGAAAAGATTTCAACCGGAAAGTTTGCCGCAGGGTAACCAACCGGATTCGCGTCCACCCAACCGTCGTAAAATCAACCGCATCCCGCCGCTAGAGGTGAACGATTCGAATCTCTCCCCAACGCTCGCGCAGGTACTCGGCCAGGAGACGCCGATGGCAATGTTCCGGCGTGGCCTCGCTGCACAGCAGACATGCCCCATCGAAAAACTCGCGCTGCATCTCGCGATCCGCGGCGCGCGTCTCGAGCAACTTCCGGTAGAGCGACTCGTAATCCTCCCACGAGCCCTTTTTCTGTTTCTTGTATTCGTCCAGCATTGCCGGGGTTGGCGCAAACTCGGGCAGGTGTGCGTATTCGATCCCGCAAATCGCTTGCAGAAAATACCGCAGGTCGTCGCGCTTGGAAAACCCGGCCAGTTGCGAAACGTTATTCAAACGCACGTCGAGCACGCGGCGAACTCCAGCCCCGCGCAGGCTCTCGAAAAACTGTTCCGCCGATTTCTTCGTGAAGCCAATGGTGAACAAGGTCATGCGCTCATGCCTTCTTTATCTTCCTCCCACTTGGCGCGGCTGTCGTAGGCAATCTTCTCGCCCTGAATCGCGTAAGCTTCCTGCAACAACTCCGCTTCGGACAGGAAAAGATTTCCTCCGCCCATCTTCAGCAGGAACAGCAATCGCTGCATGGTGGCCGGGTGATCCTCCACCGTCTCGCCGTCCAGAATATGGCGAACCGCGAGGCCGCTCTCCACCAGGTGCCGCGAGATGAGAATGCTGCGATGGCAGGCAAGCGGCTCCTTCTCGGCGCACAAAAGCGAGATCCGCAGATTCTTCTCAGCTCCGGCGCGGATTCGTTCCAGCCCCTGGCGGAACAGCGCCGTCTTCGCCAGTTGC
This sequence comes from uncultured Acidobacteriota bacterium, assembly GCA_963707735.1. GTDB lineage: Bacteria > Acidobacteriota > Terriglobia > Terriglobales > Acidobacteriaceae > TOLSYN. Next base: position 34,479 of record CAVPRB010000003.1, read on the forward strand.
GCGTATTGAACCTTTCCGTTCAGGTAACAGGAACTGTCGCCGCTTCTTGCGCCCAGCTCCGCTCCAAGATAAACATAGCCAATCCCGCGCGCGCCCAGGTCAAAGGAAAACGATTCGCGGTTGAACTGCGAGTGCAGCCGGCTATAGGGCTGGGAGCGCACGTCCGCAACCGTCGTGATGCCGTTTCCCATCAGCATCCCGGTCAACTCTTCAACGCTGCGCGAGGAGTGGCCGATGGTATAAACCGCTTCGCTCATTTTGCCCTTACCCGTTGTGGGGTGATAATTGCCGCGCACAGTTTGTAGCAAAACTGATCGCGGAAGCACTCGCCGAGGCTTACGCACATCACGCACTCAGGGATAGCATACTCGCCCGGCGCCGACGAGCGGAACGCATCCTCCGTCTCTGGGTCGGTGACGGCAAGACGATAGGAAACCTTCCGGTACTCGAACTGCGCCCGCACCCTGGCCCGCCGAGGCGCCAGTGCACTCTCCTCCAGCGCCACGACAATCGAGCAGGTTTCAGGACGGATCAGCAACAGCGAGTGGCCTGCTTTTTGCGCATAACTCATCGCTACGCGATCGTTCACGCCATGGTGGCTGCTGTCTCCCGAGTTCCATAGTCCGGCACTGTCGTCCACGAATCTTTGCAGATCGTCCCAGCCCAGTTTCCCGGACCGTACCCAGTAGTAGCCGGGATCGATCCGGTGATTCTCCGTCTGGTGGGCGTGCGGAGCGGGGATGCTGAGCGGAACCCGGACGACATCAAGCAGTGCGGGATGGCTTCCGTCCTGGTACCTGCATTCGGATTCCGAGATTTCCTCTGTCTCCCGCGGGCCAATGGGCCGAATCCAGAGCGATGCCATGCCGCCGCCGACCTGCTTGCCTGCAACGCAGCGGCCCAGGTTCTTTCTGGAATAAGCAAAACAGGCAATCTGTTTCACGTACATGCACGTACGCTCCAGGCGAGAAGGATCGCAAACAGACGCGCCAACTCTAATCCACGAACTGCGCAATTCAAAGCGGATTCAACCGCGTGCTCCCCGGACCTCTATGGCTGCGTCCGCACCAAAAAAAACGAGCCAACCGGTTAGTTGGCCCTGTGCAGACTGTTCCTGATAACGAAGGCACATTGTGCACAAATCCTGCAATTGAGGCCGGTAACGGTTGGTAGAAAAACCAATCTCGCAAGAAACCCGGCTCACACTCACACATCTGCCCCCGCAACTTTAGCGTGCTTTCAGGGAACGACGTTTAAGGAATGCGCTTCTATATGAGCAATCCACTAGCCAAATTCAACAAAAATAAACCATTTAAAATCAACGCAATGCGCGAAGGTATCAATCAAATCTCTCAAAATCCGTACCTTCCCGTTGACCAGCCTCCCAAATTCCATAGAATCTCCGTCATCACGGCGCGGCCATCCGCCGCCTACTCCAGCACGGATGCCAGTTTTCCCTGCCGGATCACCTCGGCGACCCGGGCAATATCCGGCGAAAGGGAGCGGTCCACGGCCACCATGGGCGAGACCGCGCGAATCTCCCCAAGCGCCCGCTGCGCGCGTCTTCCCGGCTTCAGCGGAGCCAGCAGGTCCACCGCCTGCGCCCCAGCCAGCGCTTCGATCGCCAGCACGTAGCGCACATTCTGGATCACCCGCTTCAGTTTCAGCGCCGCCGTCATCCCCATCGAAACGTAATCTTCCTTGTTGCCGCTGGTGGTAATCGAATCGACCGACGCCGGATGCCCCAGCACCTTGTTCTCGCCCACCAGGGCCGCCGCCGTCACCTGCGGCATCATGAAGCCCGAATTCAACCCCGCGCCCGTCGCCAGGAACGCCGGCAGTCCCTCGCTCAGCGCCGGATTCACCATCCGTTCGATGCGCCGTTCGCTGATTCCCGCCAGCGCCGAGATCGAGATCGCCATAAAGTCCAGGGCGAACGCAATCGGCTGCCCATGGAAATTTCCTCCGGAGATGACCTCTCCCGCCGCCGGATCGTCCGTCTCGTGCGAGCCCGCCGCGGGCTCCGTCACAAACACCAGCGGATTGTCCACCGCCGAGTTCATCTCGATTTCAAACACTCGCCGCGCATACTCCAGCACATCGCGCACGGCCCCGTGTACCTGCGGAATGCAGCGCATTGAATAAGCGTCCTGCACCCGCTTGCAGTCGCGATGCCGCTCCCGCAGCGCCGAACCCTCCAGCATCGCGCGCAGATGTCCGGCCACCAGCATCTGCCCGGCATGGGGACGCGCCCGGTGAATGCGCTCGTCGAACGCCACGTCGGTGCCCTGCAGCGCGTCCAGGGAAATCGCTCCCAGCACGTCGGCCGTCGCCGCCAGCGTCTCGGCATCCAGCAGCGCCAGCGATCCTACGGCGAGCATCGCCTGGGTGCCGTTGATCAGTGAAATCGCTTCCTTGGCCTCCAGCCGGATGGTCGCAATCTGCGCCGCCCGCATCGCCTCGCCGCCGCTCCAGCGGCGTCCCTCAAACCAGGCTTCGCCTTCGCCGATCAGCACCAGCGCCAGGTGCGCCAGTGGCGCCAGGTCGCCGGAGGCGCCCACCGATCCCTGCGACGGAATCACCGGATGAACGCCGCGGTTCAGCATGTTGCAAAGGGTGTCGATTACCACCGCTCGCACCCCGCTCAGTCCCTTCGCCAGCGAGTTGGCGCGCAACAGCATCATCGCCCGCACCTCCGCTTCGCTCAGCGGCTCTCCCACTCCCACCGCGTGCGAGCGCACCAGGTTGATCTGCAACTCCAGCGCCTGGCTGGCCGAGATGCGCACATCGGCCAGATGCCCAACCCCGGTCGTAATCGCGTAAGCCACCCGGTCTCCCGCCACCAACGCATCCACCACGGCGCGCGCCCGCGTAACCCGTTCCCGCGCTTCCGGTTCCAACTGCGCGGGCTGTCCATGCAGCACCACCTTGGCAAAACTCTCCAGCGTCAGGTCGTTCCCATTCAATTGCAGTGCAGCCATCGATTCCCCTTTTATGATTGTGTTGCGTCCGGCTCTGAGGTTTCCGCGGCGTCCCGCAAAGCCGGGCGATACTTCTGCGTCAGATGGGTGCGTTTCAAGTCCGCTCCCACCACAACGTGTACGCTCACGCCCTCGGCCAGCACCCGCCCGTCGGCCGTGCGCACAATCTCGTATTGAAAGCGCAGCAGCGAAGTCCGCATCTGCGCCAGCCGGGTGCGAATCGTGATCAGGTCGTCAAAGCGCGCGGGATGCTTGTACCGGCACTGCACCTCGACCACCGGCGTGTGCATGCCCTCGGCTTCCATCTCCTGGTAGCTGAAGCCCAGTTGCCGCAGCAGCTCGACCCGGCCCACCTCGAACCAAACCAGGTAGTTGGCGTGATAGACCACTCCCATCTGGTCGCTCTCTGCATAGCGCACCCGCAGCGTGGTCTCGCAGATTGTGCTCATGTATTCAGGTTACATCACGGTGGCCCACATCCGCCCGCGGTTGTCGAATGCGGGATGCAGTTCACGCGCGCACCCCACCCTCGCCGCGGCCTCATGCGGCTAAGATTCTCTCTCGATCTGCGGGGCGAATGGCCCATTCAAGCCCGTCGTTTGCTTGCGCGGGGCCATTCGAGCAATGGGCGGGGGCTACCGCTGACGACATACCGAATCCCGTCCTGCCGGCTACGGCCTGCCCTCCACCAGCCCCCGGTAAAGCGCTTCGTACTGCGGGATGATTTTCGTCGTGCAGAAGCGGGCCTGGGCCGTCGCCCGCGCGGCCTTGCCCATGGTTTCGAGCAACGCGTCGTCGCCCAGCACTTCCAGGGCGCGCGCGGCCATCGCTTCCAGGTCGCCCGCTTCGGCCAGAAAGCCGTCCACGCCGCTCTCGATCACCTCCGGCAGTCCGCCCACTCTTGAAGCTACGGGCACCACCTGGCAGGCCATCGCTTCCAGGGCCGCCAAACCAAACGATTCCATCTCGCTCGGCAGCAGCATCACGTCGGCCATCGCCAGCTTTTCGTGAATCCGGTCCTGCTTGCCCATAAAGTGAATCTTGTTGTGGATACCTTTCTCACACGCCAGCCGCTCCGCCGCGCGCCGGTCCGGACCATCGCCGATCATCAGCAGCCGCGCCGGAATCTTCTTCTGCACCCGGTCGAAGATCTCCACCACGTCGGTCACCCGCTTCACCGGCCTGAAGTTCGACAGGTGCACCAGCAACCGCTCCTCCGGCGTGGCGAATTCCATCCTCCGCGCCGTCGCCTGCGGATCGCGCCGGTACAGATCGCAGTTCACAAAATTGTGGATCACGTGGATCGGCTTGGTGATCTCGAAGCTTTCAATCGTGGCTCGCTTCAGGTCGTGGGAAATCGCCGTCACTCCATCGCTCTGCTCAATCGAAAACCGCGTAATCGGCAGGTACGAACGGTCCAGTCCCACCAGCGTGATGTCGGTCCCGTGCAGCGTGGTTACGTAGGGCAGCCGCCGCGGCCGCCGGACGTGGTCATGGCACAACATCTGCCGCGCCAGCATGGCTGAAACCGAGTGCGGAATCGCATAGTGCACGTGCAGCAGGTCCAGGCCGTAGAGCTCCGCCACCTCGGCCATCCGCGTCGCCAGCGCCAGATCGTAGGGCGGATATTCAAACAGCGGATACTGCGAAACTTCCACCTCGTGAAAGTGAATGTGCGGATGCGGCTCCGTCAGCCGGATCGGCTGCGAGTAGGAAATAAAGTGGATCTCGTGTCCGCAGTTGGCCAGCTCAATGCCCAACTCCGTGGCTACCACTCCGCTGCCGCCATACGTGGGATAACAAGTGATTCCGATCCGCATGATGCTCCTTCTGGGGCAACTCTACCATCCTCTAGCGAATGGGATGTCTAACTATCTGCCATTCGCGCCCGTCCCTCGCCGAACGTCGCCAGCTCCACTCCGTACTCCTGGCGCAAGCCTCCGGGAGTCATCCCCAGCAGCGCCCTCATCTCCACCTCGCGCGACTCGCGCAACTTGGTGCGCACCGCCGCCAACTCACCGTCGTTGTAGCCGGGATGGCAGACCAGCTCCCAGGTGCCTTCCCGCATCTGTGCCAGCATGGCGCCGAGAGCGGCGTCATCCAGCGAGCCGGTGGAGACCACGCCCAAACTGCCGCTGGTAGTGGCAAAACCTGAGTCGCGCACTACCTTGCGCCAGCCCGGGTACAGCCACGCGCGCAGCAGCGTGGTCTCAGCCTTACGCATAAAAAGCGTCTGGTTGCGCCACGCTTCACTCCAGCGGACCGCTCCCGGAGCCTCAAACGGATTGCGCAAGGCGCTCACGCCTCGGGCCCGGGCCGCGCGCAGCAGAGGCCGCAGGATGGATGGAAACATATGAGTGTGCTTATGCGTGTCAAAGTGTGAAATCGCGATACCGGCGCGTTGCAGCCGCGTCAATTGCGCCTCGGCCTCAGCTTCAATCTCGGCAGCGCGGAAGCGTCCCCGCGCCACCGCCCGCAGAACTTCGCCAATCGAGTTGTAGAAGCGATCGCTTCCCGGCGCCAGCAGCGAGCGTACTTCGGCGGGCGGCAGCAGCGGCGTCCCGTCCACCAGCACAATGTGGCAACCAACCCGCAGCCGCGGCATCCCGGCCGCCAGGGTCACCGCGTCATCAAAGCAGACGCCGGTCGCCATCAGGGTTGCCGAAGAGACGATACCGCGCTCGTGGCAGGCTGCAATGGCGCGGTTCACTCCCCCCGTCAGCCCGAAATCATCGGCGTTTACAATCAACCGCTTCATTACGGAAAGTGTAGCAGGCGCGTAAACAACGGCGCCCTCGGCGAGGCTGGTGCACTGGCCGCCGGCGCTGGCGCGCGCCTCACGCGTCCGTCATCCGCCTTTGCTCGCATCGCCGCGGTTCAGCAACAAGTCGATCTTCTCCAGAAGTGCCGGGAAGATTACCGGCTTGTCCAGCCATTCATTGACCGCGTCCGAATCCCTCTCCGGAGCGTATCCGCTGACGACGATGATCGGAATGCCGGGCACTTTCTGGCGGATCAGCCCGGCCAGTTCCACCCCGTTCATACCCTCCATGCGATAGTCGGTGACCAGCAGGTCAAAGGTCTCGTCCTCAAACCTCGCCAGGGCTTCGCAGCCGTTGTGGACGCACTCCGCGCGATAGCCATGTCTCCGCAAAATCTCGCAACTCATACGCGCCAGTACCTTATTGTCATCCACAAACAGAATTGCTTTCATCTTTCACCTGGCGCAAAGCGAACCTCCGTCACGGAGGCAACCGTAGCCTGAAACACACAACGGCATCATTCTAGTCTTTTTGGTCCTTGCGCCCGGATTCGCCATGCCGATTTTCACAATCCGGTTTGACCTCGCCCCAAGTCTTTCCATATACTCAATTTTGGAGACGGTACCACAAGAGGCCGCCCCCTGAGCCGTCTGACATCCGGCAAAGGGAGCACCGTAAGGGCGGTTAGCTCAGTTGGTTAGAGCGCCTGCCTTACAAGCAGGAAGTCGGGGGTTCGAGTCCCTCACTGCCCACCAATCCTGTAGCCTCCCGGAGCCTGCTCCACGGCCCACCTGGGCCGGGTATCAGCCGCGTCAAACACGCGGGGTCGTAGTTCAGTTGGTTAGAACGCCGCCCTGTCACGGCGGAGGCCGCGAGTTCGAGTCTCGTCAACCCCGCCATTAAGTCCAACTAACTTAATGGTATAGAGACCCCCGCAAGGGGGCTTTCTAGTTTGCACGAGGGCGCATTGGGGCGCAGTTTCAAGCAGATCATCTCGAAACTGTTCTTTCCTCCGCAATCTAACGTGAGCACTGCCAGTCTCCAGGTTTTCCAAATTGGGACATCCCAGCGTGCCGGGAGCGTTCATGTGGGAGTTCGTTGCCCGGGCATGGGATGATTAGCCGTCGGTCGCACCGGCTTGTTTGACTCGGCCTCACAGTTCTCCGGAGTTGCTTCATCGGAGACGTCCATCTCATGATCGACCAGACCATCTCGCACTACCGCATCGCTCGAGAAGCTCGGCGGCGGAGGCATGGGTGTTGTCTACAAGGCCGAGGACACCCGGCTGCTTCGCTTCGTCGCCCTCAAATTCCTGCCCGAAGAAATTGCCCGCGACCCGAAGGCGCTGGCCCGCTTTCGACGCGAAGCTCAAGCCGCCTCCGCGCTGAACCATCCCAACATCTGCACAATTTACGACATTGACGAGCAGGACGGGCAGGCGTTCATCGCCATGGAGTTTCTGGACGGCGCGACCTTGAAGCATCGGATCGGCGGCAAGCCCGTCGAAACCGAGGTGTTGCTAAGTCTGGCCATCGAGATTGCCGACGCGCTGGATGCCGCTCACTCCAAGGGCATCGTCCATCGCGACATCAAGCCTGCCAACATCTTTGTCACCAAGCGCGGGCACGCCAAGATTCTGGATTTTGGTCTGGCCAAGATGGCGCCCACGGGCAGTACCCCCAGCCAGATCGGCATGGCGAGCACGGTGAGCGCCTCGATTGACGAGCAGCACCTGACCAGTCCCGGCTCTACCTTGGGCACCGTCGCCTATATGTCGCCGGAGCAGGCGCGGGCAAAAGAGTTGGATGCGCAGAACCGACCTGTTCTCGTTTGGAGTCGTTCTCTATGAGATGGCCACCGGGCAGTTGCCCTTCCGTGGGGACAGTGTCGCAACCATCTTCGAGGCGATTCTGAACCAAGCTCCGGTTCCTGCCGTGCGGCTGAACCCCGCCGTGCCCGCCGAACTGGAGCGAATCATCAACAAGGCTCTGGAGAAAGACCGCAATCTGCGCTACCAGCATGCCGCCGACATGCGCACGGACCTGCAACGGCTGAAGCGGGACAGCGAGAGCGGACGCACGGCGGCAATGCCGGGAGTTCCTGTGGTTCGGCTTGCGAAGCTCTGGAGGATTGCAGGTCCCGTGCTGCTAGTTGCCTTGCTCGTGGCGGGCGGGCTTTACTATCGCTCCCATCGGCAGAGCAACCGCCTGACCGACAAGGACACCATCGTCCTCTCCGATTTCACAACAGGACGGGCGACAGCGGTCTTCGACGACACGCTGAAGCAGGGACTCTCGGTGCAGCTTGAGCAATCGCCCTTTCTCGACTCTGGTCTCCGACCGCAAGGTCAATGAAACCTTGAAGCTGATGGGCCGCACCGCCGGGGACCGTCTGACGCCGGAGGTTACACGCGAAGTCTGCCAGCGCACCGGCAGCAAGGCCATGCTGACCGGCTCGATTGCGGGGCTGGGCAACCAGTACGTGATCGGCCTGAAGGCAGTGAACTGCAACACGGGTGACGTGCTGGCGGAGGCGCAGGAGCAGGCGGCAGGCAAGGAAGCGGTGCTCAAGGCTCTGGACGCCGCAGCGGTCAGTTTGCGGGGCAAGCTGGGCGAGTCGCTCAGCTCGGTGCAGAAGTACGCTACGCCGGTGGAGGAAGCGACGACCCCGTCACTGGAGGCGCTGAAGGCCTACAGCCTGGGACTAAAGATGGAGTATACGAAAGGTGCAACCGCCTCGATGCCTTTCTACAAGCGGGCGGTGGAACTCGACCCGAATTTTGCCATGGCCTATCGAGCCTTGTCGGCTGGCTACAGCGATCTCGGCGAAGCTGGGCCGGGCGACGGAGAACGCGCGCAAGGCCTACGAACTGCGCGAGAAGGTGAGCGAGCGGGAGCGGTTTACCATCGAGGGAACCTATTACCTGTATGCGACCGGAGAGCTGGAGAAGGCGGCGCAGGCGTACGAGCTGTGGCAGCAGACTTACCCGAAGGACGACACGCCTTACGTATACCTGGCAGCTATCTCCGGCTACCTGGGAAACTGGGAGAAGGTATTGCAGGAATGCCAGGAGGCGCTGCGCTCTGGGGCCGAATGATGTGGTCAACTATGCGAACCTCGGCCTGGCCTACACGAACCTCAACCGTCTGGATGAAGCAGAGGCGGTGTACAAGCAGGCAGAAGAGCGCAAGCTGGAGAACGAGTTTCTGTTCCAGGAGCTGCTATCTGCTGGCGTTTCTGAAGGGCGATGCGGCGCGGATGGCGCAGTCGGTCGCAGCCGCCATGGGAAAGCCGGGTTCAGAAGACATGCTGCTGGCGGCACAAGCGGACACGGAAGGCTGGTACGGCAAGCTTGAAGAGCGCGCACGAGGTGACCCGGCGAGCGATGGATTCCGCCCAGCACAACGATGCCAAACAGGGCGCTGCGGCATACGAGGCAGCGGCAGCGCTGCGCGAGGTGGAAGCGGGAAACCGGGAACAGGCACGTGCCGAAGCCGCTGCTGCAGTGAAGTTGGCCCCCAGGAACCGCGACGTGCGGGCGATGGCGGCACTGGCTCTGGCGCGGGCAGGCGATACAGCCGCGGCGGAGAAGCTGGCGGCCGAACTCGACAAGACATTCCCTCTGGACACGTTCGTCCAGCGGTATTGGCTGCCCACCATCCGAGCCGCCGTCGCCTTGGAGCGCAAAGACCCAAACCAGGCGATCGAACTATTGCAGGTGGCGAGCACAATCGAGCTTGGCCAACCCACGAACCTCGCGGTATTCCTGTGCCCGGTTTATTTGCGCGGAGAAGCCTATCTCATGCTCCACGACGGCAACCGGGCGGCAGGGGAGTTTCAGAAGTTCATTGACCACCGAGGACTGGTGGTGAACTTTCCCTGGGGTGCGCTGGCGCGGCTGGGACTGGCGCGTGCTTACGCCCTGCAGGGCGACACCGCCAAGGCGAAGGCCTCGTACCAGGACTTCCTCACCCTCTGGAAAGACGCCGACCCCGACGTCCCCATCCTCAACCAAGCCAAAGCGGAGTATGCGAAGTTGCAATAGCCTTCCTCCTGCCGCGCAATCGCCGGATGGCAAATCACTACAGAATGTCTCTGATCCTTGGAGCACATCGCAAACGCACTGGCCGGCTTGGGCGCGTATAGCTGGGAGTGAGGCAAGCTATTTGCCCATCGCTCTTTCGACGCTAAGATGCGCTCTCACCTACCTCTTGCGGAGCACAACCTCAGTAAGTCCCCGATGTCTCCGAGCCTACCGAATTGGTAGGGGGCGTGGAAGCGTACTGGCGGATGAACAGGTCGCCAAACATGCTCGCTCCGTAGAGTTCCAACGAAGGACCGGCGCTGCCTGACCCATAAGTCGTGTCCGTGCCGCTGGCGCTGTAGGCTCCGTTCTCGACGCTCCCCGCCTGAGTCGCGCCGTTCGTACTGGCCTCAACCTGGTACCAGGTATTGTAAGCTAGATTTCCAGCCGCCACGCTTGCCACCGCGTTCGACACGGATGGCGCTTTTTCAGTGATGTAAAAGTTGTTCTTGCCGTTGTCGTTATAGTAAACATCCGCCGAATACTCGTCTCCTGGCGTAGCGCTCATCCTGAAGCCCAGTTGAGCGTCATTGGACTCCGTGCCGTACACCTGGCCATCCAGAATATAGTTTGTGCCGGAGTACGAAGACTCCAGCATGGAATCCTTATGGTAGAGCCCCGAGTATCGTCCGAAACCCATCAGGCACGTGCTGGCGTTCCCCTTCCAGTCCGTACAGGGCTTCAGATACCAAACCGGAGCTTGGTCGGCCGTGTCATGCACATCGCTCCAAAGTGAGGTCTTGGGTTTTCCAAACTGCTGCAATCCGGCTGAGACCGTCGCCGTCGTGTAGTCAATCGTCCAGGCAGAGCCCGTGTAAGTACAGTAGTAGGTGTATAGGGTTCCGTTGGCGTTGATACTCGTGGGGCAGGCATTGCCGCCGCCTTGGGAAGGATTTCCCGCCGCCAAATACCATCCCGAGGTAGGGTTGGCGCTCAGGAGGGTGGTCACATCCCAAGTCGTATCGTCGCTCGCATCGCTGGTCGGTGTATTCGGCCCAGCTTCGAACTGGAGCACATACAGACCGCTGGCGGAGTCGTAAAGGATGTTGGTGGGCGCATAGAGTGTATTCGCGCCGAGACTGGGAGGAGCAGTTTGCAGAGTCCATATCTCGGTATCCGGCGCGGTCACGAGTGCTGCCATCGTGGCTGCGGATCGAACATAGATCGGATAGGACCCGTCGCTGGCTAAGGGGCCGCTCGACCAGTACAGGTAGAAGTTGCCGTCGTTCGGATTCTTCCAGAGGGCCGGAGTGAAGCCGCCGTCCCCATCGGATGTAAATGGCGATTGAATCGTCCAGGCGGTTCCGTTCGTGCTCGTGGCATAACCAACCTGGTTCGTGGACGCAGTGTTCTCATAGGCCATGTGAAGCGTAGCGCCGTCAAGAATGACGCTAGGCCGGCTGGCCCCGGTAGCGACCGGGATCACGGGATTGGCCGAGTACTTGTGCCAATTCACCAAATCGTTCGAACCGGCCAGGCCAATGCCGCTGGTGGTGCGGTCGCGCAGACCGTACCAGGCCCAATATGCGTACGTGGTTCCGTCAAGCGATGCGCCATAAGGATTCACCAGAACGGAGAAGAAATGCGGCACACCACTTCCTTCCCACGCCTGCGTCCCTCCCAAATTGACTGGTGCAAGCGCGCTCTCCTGGTAATATCCGTTGAGCGTGCTTGCGTCTCCCGATGAGAAATCATCGAAAAACAGGAAGGTACTCGTTCCGCTGGCGGTCGTGGATGCGGAGGAATTTCCATAAACCAGATCAATCGTCGAGGTCCCGCTTGGAATAGAGGGCACCAACGCCCACACGGTCGCGATCTGGCTGGAACTGTTCCAGTTCTCAATCCAGTAAGGGAGATTGGTTACGCCGTCGCTGGCTCGGACCCTGACGTCAGAGCCGTCCGGGTTCGCGTGCGCAAAGTTCATATTGGACGAGTTGAGGCTGATTTTCACCTGGTAGTTTGTCAGTGTTGAGCCGGAATTATTCAGGGTAACGGGGCGCAGGTAGGTGAAACTCGGCAGGGTCGCGGCAACCGTCAGGCCCGTGGAGCCTGCGATGGAGTCCAGAGTTGCCTGGATGTTGGTTGTGCCGGTAGCGATGCCCGTAGCCAATCCCGCGCCGCTGATCGTCGCCGCCGCCGGGTTCGACGAACTCCAGGTCACCGAGCCGGTCAGGTTCTGGGTGCTGCTATCGCTATAGGTTCCCGTGGCCGTGAACTGCTGCGTCGTACCGTTCAAAATTGTTGGGTTCGCAGGCGTCACCGCCATCGACACCAAAACCGGCGCCGTCACCGTCAGGCCGGTCGAGCCGCTGATCGACCCTGATATCGCCTGAATCGTCGTGCCGCCCGCGGCCAGGCCCGTCGCCACGCCCCCGCTCGTAATCGTCGCCACCGCCGGGTTGGTCGAACTCCAGGTCACCGAGCCCATCAGGCTCTGCGTACTGCTATCGCTATAGGTTCCTGTCGCCGTGAACGGTTGTGCTGCGCCTTTCGCAATCGACGGCGTCACCGGTGTCACCGCGATCGACACCAGCGAAGCAATCCCCGATTGATAGATCTGCTCGACCTGGGAAGCCGAGAGGGCGACGTTATAAAGCCGCAAGTCGTCTACCTCCGCGGCGTTGAACAATTGACTGCCACCCTGCGAGAACAGATAGAGCGGGTTGGTCCCGAAACTGTTGGTGTTGGTCGAAGTGTAGGGACGCGAAGTGGCTGTCTGCAAAACGCCGTCAATGTACAGATTCACCGCATTGCTTCCCGCCTGCGTCTTGTCATAGATGACCGCAAGATGGTGCCAGAACCCGGAAGAGGGTTGCGCGTAGCAAGCCACGCTGTACCCCACGTTTCCATACACGGCTGCCTGGATGCCCCTGCAGGTATTATCGTCAGGGAACAGACCGAATCCAGTGGTGGAACTGTTGTAATCCGTGCTGAACTCCAGCAACGTAGGTCCCCCAGACGTCGAGTACGTCTGATTTACCCACATCGCCACGGTAACCGCACTCGTCCCGCTAAGGTTTATTTCCGGCACAACGCCGTACTGGTTCACCCCGTTGGCCGACACCCCATCCCCGGTCTTTCCCGTAATCCAACTCACGCCGTTGACTAATGTGGCCGTTAGACCGTTCCCGGAGGAATCCGTAGCCGTGGCGCCGGAGCCGTCGTTAAAGGTCCACCAGCCCACCAGGTTCGACTGCGTCACCGTCAAGCCCGTGGAGCCGCCGATCAACCCCGCCGTCGCCTGAATCGTCGTGCTGCCCGCAGCTACGCCCGTCGCCAGGCCCGCGCTCGTAATCGTCGCCGCCGCCGGGTTTGAGGAAGCCCAGGTCACCAAACTGGTCAGGTTCTGCGTACTGCTATCGCTATAAGTTCCCGTGGCCGTGAACTGCTGCGTCGCGCCAATCACAACGAAAGAATTGGCCGGCGTCACCGCAATCGACAACAAAATCGGCGCCGTCACCGTCAGGCTCGTCGATCCGCTGATCGACCCTGATGTCGCCTGAATCGTCGTGCCGCCCGCCGCCACGCCCGTCGCCACGCCTCCGCTCGTTATCGTCGCCGCCGCCGTGTTCGACGAACTCCAGGTCACCGAACTGGTCAGGTTCAGGGTGCTGCTATCGCTATAGGTTCCCGTCGCCGTGAACTGCTGGGTTGTCCCCTTGGCAATCGAAGCATTGGCTGGGGTCACCGCGATTGAGAGCAACACCGATGTAACTGTCAGGCTGGTGGAACCATTGATCGATCCCGACGTCGCCTGAATCGTCGTGTTGCCCGTGGCCACGCCCGTCGCCAGGCCAGCGCTGGTAATCGTCGCCGCAGCGGTGTCCGAAGAACTCCAGGTCACCGAACCGGTCAGGTTCTGCGTGCTGGAGTCGCTATAGCTTCCCGTGGCGATGAATTGCTGAGTTGTGCCAACGGTAACTGAGGGGTTCGCCGGCGTCACCGCAATCGACACCAAAACCGGCGCCGTCACCGTCAGGCCGGTCGAGCCGCTGATCGACCCTGACGTCGCTTGAATCGTCGTGCTGCCGGTGCCGGCTCCTGTCGCCAGACCGCCGCTCGTAATCGTCGCCGTCGCCGTGCTCGAGGAACTCCAGGTCACCGAGCTCGTCAAGTTCTGGCTGCTGCTATCACTATAAGTTCCGGTAGCCGTGAACTGCTGCGTCGTGCCTTTGGCAATCGACGGGTTCGCCGGCGTCACCGCAATCGACACCAACGAGGCGCTCCCCGCTTGATAGACCTGCTGGATCTGCGACGCCGACAGGGCGACGTTGTAAACGCGCAGGTCATCCACCTCTCCCGCCGTGTACTCTTGTGTGCCTCCTTGCGAGAACAGATAAAGCGGGTTGTCGCCGAAGTCGTTCGTGTTCCTGGCGGTGTCAAGGTTCTGGCCCGGAGTCTTGAGCACGCCATCGATGTAAAGCGAGATGACGCTGGTACCGGGTTGGCTCTTGTCGTATACCACCGCGATGTGGTGCCAGACGCCGGACGTGGGCTGAGCGTAACAGTTAATGGTGTACCCCACGTTTCCATGCACACCCGTCATCATGGGAGCCGACGTGGGGCAGTCTTGCCCGTCATCAGGGAAAAACCCGAAGCCGGTTGTACTACTGTTGAAGTTCGTGCTGTTTTCAAACAGCGTGTGCCCTCCGCCCGTGGAGTAGGTACGATTCACCCAGGCGGCCCACGTAACTGCGTTGGTGGCGCTGAGATTGATAGCCGGGATGCTGACGTACTGATTCACCCCGTTGGCCGACACGGCGTCCCCGAGCTTTCCCGTAACCCAACTGACGCCGTTGACTAAAGTTGCCGTTAGACCGTTCCCGGAGGAATCCGCGGCCGTGGTGCCGGAACCATCATCAAACTTCCACCAGCCCACCAGGTTCGACTGCGTCACCGTCAGGCCCGTGGAGCCGCCGATCAAACCGGCCGTCGCCTGAATCGTGGTGCTGCCCGCAGCCACGCCGGTCGCCAAACCCGCGCTCGTAATCGTCGCCGCGGCCGGGTTCGACGAACTCCAAGTCACCAAACTGGTCAGGTTCTGCGTACTGCTATCGCTATAAGTTCCCGTGGCCGTGAACTGCTGCGTCGCGCCAATCACAACGAAAGAACTGGCCGGAGTCACCGCAATCGACACCAAAATCGGCGCCGTCACCGTCAGGCCCGTCGAGCCGCTGATCGACCCCGAGGTCGCCTGAATCGTCGTCCCGCCCGCCGCCACGCCCGTCGCCACGCCTCCGCTCGTAATCGTCGCCACCGTCGTGCTGGTCGAATTCCAGGTCACCGAACTGGTCAGGTTCTGGGTGCTGGAGTCGCTATAGGTTCCCGTCGCCGTGAACTGCTGGGTCGTCCCCTTGGCAATCGAAGCATTGGCTGGGGTCACCGCGATCGACACCAACACCGATGTAACTGTCAGGCCGGTGGAACCACTGATCGATCCCAATGTCGCCTGAATCGTCGTGCTGCCCGTGGCCACGCCCGTCGCCAATCCCGCGCCGTTAATTGTCGCTGCCGCCGTGTTCGAAGAACTCCATGTCACCGAACTGGTCAGGTTCTGCGTGCTGGAGTCGCTATAGGTTCCCGCGGCGACGAATTGCTGGGTCGTGCCAACGGTAATGGTCGGGCTCGCTGGCGTCACCGCAATCGACACCAAAACCGGCGCCGTCACCGTCAGGCCCGTCGAGCCGCTGATCGACCCTGACGTCGCCTGAATCGTCGTGCTGCCGGTGGTCACGCCCGTAGCCAAACCTGCGCTCGTAATCGTCGCCGTCGCCGTGTTCGAGGAACTCCAGGTCACCGAGCTCGTCAGGTTCTGGGTAGTGCCGTTGTTATACGTACCCGTGGCAGTGAACTCCTGTGAGGTGCCTTTCGCTATCGATGCATTGGCCGGTGTCACCGCGATCGACACCAACGAGGCGCTACCAGCTAGGTAAATCTGCTCAATCTGGGAAGCCGTGAGGGCGACGTTGTAAAGTCGCAGGTCATCCACCTCTCCCGCCGTGTACTCTTGCGTGCCTCCGCGGGAGAACAGGTAAAGCGGGTTGTCGCCGAAGTCGTTGGTATTCCTGGCGGTGTAAAGATTTTTCTTTGCAGCTTGGAACACGCCATCCACGTAAAGCGAGATCACGCTGGTCCCAGGTTGGCTCTTGTCGTACACCACCGCGATGTGGTGCCAGACGCCGGACGTGGGCTGAGCGTAACAGTTAATCGTGTACCCCACGTTCCCATGCACACCCGTCATCATGGGAGAAGCGGTGGGACAGTCTTGCCCGTCATCAGGGAAGAAGCCGAAGCCGGTTGTACTATTGTTGAAGTTCGTGCTGTCTTCAAACAGCGTGTGCCCTCCGCCCGTGGAGTAGGTGCGATTCACCCAGGCGGCCCAGGTAACTGCGTTGGTGGCGCTGAGATTGATAGCCGGGATACTGACATACTGATTCACGCCGTTGGCCGACACCCCATCCCCGATCTTGCCCGTAACCCAACTGACGCCGTTGACTAATGTGGCCGTTAAACCGTTCCCGGACGAGTCCGCGGCCGTGGTGCCGGAGCCGTCGTTAAAGGTCCACCACCCGGCCAGACCCGACGCCGTAACCGTCAGGGTAGTGGAGCCGCTGACCGAGCCCGAAGTCGCTTCAATCGTCGTACTGCTCACGGCCATCCCTGTCGCGTAGCCTGCGCTGGTGATCGTCGCCGCAGAGAGGTTCAAGGAAGTCCACGTCACTGCAGTGGTGAGGTTCTGCGTACTCCCATCGCTGTAGGTCCCCGTAGCGGTAAATTGCTGCCCCGTGCCAGCGGGAATGGAAGCGTTGGCCGGCGTCACCGCAATCGACTGCAACACTTGCGCCTCTGCGGGCGCTGCGACCAATGCAGAGGTTATTGCGAGCAAAAGCCCGGCGAAAACCAGAAGCCAACTCGAATTTTCCCTTCTGATCATTCTGGTAATGGGCATGGCAACCTCTTCATGGACAGGATTCCGAGCCTCTCACGCAACCCAAAGCGCAACTTGCCTGAGACCTGCCGGCACGCACTGTCCCCCCACTCCTTTGATCAGAGACCGGTCTCCATGGCTGAATCAGCATCATCGCCGAAGCTTGGACCAGGCCGCTGTTGGGAGTTGCGTTAGCGTTATCGCTACGATGTTGCAGGGAAGCTGCGGACATGCGGACTCTCTTAGAAATGCCGATTCGATGTCAATCGTTCCAAAGGGCAGCACATGGGCCGGGGTACGGACTTGCAGTCGAGCTACTTGGGAACCAAACCAACTACTGCCTAACAAAAGGGAGGGCCGGATTTCTTCAATCGGGGGACGCCAGAGAACCGCGGACAGTTTCTTCTTTGCTGCAACCAAATCCAGGATCCGCCACCGGGAAAGCTGGACTCTCAGGAAAAAGAATCTAGGATAGTTGATCGGGCACTGTCAAGAGCGATTGCTCGGGGCTGGGGAATTTTCTTGGTTTTCGAAAAACGTGTTGATGGCATTTGGGGAGAATCAGCCCGCCCGCAGGATGCTTTCCCCGGTATTTTCTAGCCGGGGAGGTTCCGGCGTTCCGGGGCCCAGTGGGCCCGGCTTCAACCCGTCGATGCTGGCAATCAGCATGGATGCACATCGGCCGGCGGGTTTTCGGATCACCAGGAAAAAATCGGATATTGCCGGGGAATGGCGCAAGTTGGGCGTGGGGATATCAGGCCGGCGACTGCCGTTCCAGTTGCCGGTCGCCCCTCGGCACGACGGCCCGGGGTCTCACCTTCAAGGCGCTTTCCTGCCAACCACGCGATCCCGGCCCCTACTCGCGCCCCAGCCGCTTTCCCAGCACCTCTTCCACGTCCTTTACCTTTCCGGTTAACCTTCCCGTCGCTCCCTTGCGCTCGTCGATGGTGATGCTGGTCAGCACCCTGGGCGCAATCTCCAGCAGCCGCCGGTGGCAGCGCAGAATCACCTCCATCACCTCGCCGGGCTCGCCCTCAATCGTTGTGTTCATTGCGCCCAGTTGGTAAGCGAGTCCCGAGGCGTCCACGATTGCCAGCGCTTCGGCCACCAGGTTCTTTACTCCGCCTTCAATCCCCATTGGAACCACCGCAAAGCACGCCAACATAACGCCTCCCATTACCACGGTACTGCTGCTCACTTCCTATCTCCGAATGTTACCGCGGCGAAGGTGGTAAAATAGTAGCAAGGCCGGATAGCTCTTCTCCCTGTTCAGTTCCTCTGAGCTAAGTCAGTCCTTCTGAAGCTTTCTCCCCTCTGCCGTACCTCTAAGAAATCAGTGTACCCATGCTTTACAGATCGCTTTTGAGAAACTCGCATCGCACCTCAACCAACGTAAACGCATTTGAACCAGACTCCTCGGCTTCGCGCGGGGACGACCGGGAGATTTGGGACATACGCGTGCTTCTCCTCGTAGTGCTGCCGCTGGGAATGATCTCTGCGCTGGCGCCGAAGATGCCCGGCCAATCGCCGTTTGAGATCAGCTTTCTTCCCCAGCTCCTATTCCTGCTTGCGGCGCTCTTGTTGTTGTTCAATCTCCACCTGGCGTCCCAGCGCAAGTTGCAGCACCAGGGGTCCACGGTCCTCGCCGCCGCCACCTCGTAGGTCGATGGGCTGGAGCAGTTCCTTCCCCGGCCCGCCAGCCGAGTTGTGCAACCGGACGAATCCCGCCCACTGGTTCAATCAATTATTGAGGTTGCTGGGCCGCAGGGTCCGGGAAGCCAACCCGCCACTGTTTGAGCCGCCACCCCATGGCGCGCCCCCGGATCGCCGCCCGCCTTGCGCACCCGCATTCTTCCCCGGCCCGCCGCCTCGTGGTTGACCTGCCGCTCCCACCGGAAGATACTATCCTCGCCGGTGAAGGAGTTCGCCGTTAACCGCTGTCTTCACGCCGCTGTTCCGCCCGGGCAGAGGATGACTCCTGACAAGAACCGTTGTCACGGAGAAACTTATGCGGCGTCATTCCCGACAACTTGATTCGCAACCGCCGCGATGAGGCAGCCATGAGTGCACAAGACAAGCCAGCGCCGTTGCTTACCCCGGCCCAGTTAAACCACTTCCTGGCGGGATTCCGCCAGATCGACCGTCTCCTCTGCTCCATCGAAGAGGTGGTCGAAGGCGAGGAGAGCGGTCTTTTTCCGCGCGTCGCACCCGACTTGACCCAGCCCCAGAAGGACCTGCTGTTGCACTTCGCCGCCGCCATGCGGCAGGCCATCGCGGCCATTCTCGAATCCAATGCGGTGGCCATTCCAAAGCCCAGAACCACGGCCAGCCACGCCGTCAGCTCGGCGCTCACCTTCATTGACATTGCGCTATCGGATTTGCGGCCCAAGGTCATGCGCGGCTACGGCGAGGTCAGCGATGACGCGTCCCAGGCCCTGAATCGCATTGTCGCCGAACTGCGCAGCCTGCAGGGCAACGTCCTCCGCGGCTTCCATTCCGAACGCCGCGATGAAAAAGTAAAGTAAACTTCGGCTCCGGCCCGCGCCGCTTGCCGCCCGGAACCCTCACTTCAGTTGCCCGCCTGTTTCCGCTCCGCCAGCAGCGCGTTCACCTTCGCCATCACCTTGAAGGCGTCGGCCACGTACAGCACGTCGGCCTTGCCGCGCGCCCATCCGCAGTTCGGGTCCAGGTTGACCGCGCGCCGCTCGGTGATGAAGCGCCAGCCCACCACGTGCGGCTCTTCGCCGTGGCAGCAGGTGGAGAGCCCCTTGGGATGCCGCGGCGTCGCGCCCGTCTGTCCGATCTGGTTCAGGTGGGTCATGAACTTCAGCACCGCCTGGTTTTCGCCGCTCTGGTCCACCAGCGACTTGCTGCTGCCCAGCGACGCGTCGGCCGCCCGCAGGAAGCCCAGAATCAGCGTCTCCGCCTCGGCGGCATGAACCTGTCCGTCGGCCTGCTTCTTCGTCCATCCCGCACCGGCCACAAACAGAAGCTTCGCATCCGGGCGAATCGTCTGCTCATCCTGCTTCGGCGCGCGCACGCCGGTCACCGTGGTGCGCAGTGCCGGCAACGTCACGGCAACCGTCTCCACCTGCACCGTCCCCGGCGGCAGCCGCCCACGCCGCGCGCGTTCCCGCCTCCAGCAGCAGAAACCACGGACGCGTTTCGCGCCGCAGCACGGCCTCCACGCGCTGGCGATAGAACCAGCGCGTCGCCTCCAGCGTCTCGCCTTTTGCCAGCGCCGTGATGTGCGTATCGCATAAAGCCTCCCAGCCGGTGCGCCACGCCGGGCATCACGCGGACAAAGCGCGAGCACTGCGGGAGCCAGCACCAGCGTCGCCTCCGCCGCGCGGCACAGCGCCTCGCAGGCCGCCGCGTCGCTGGCGTAGCGCGCCTGCGCAAACGCCTCGCCCGCCACGGCGAGCACGCGCGCCGCCGTCGCCTGCCAGCGCTGCCGGCCGCGGCTTCGCGTCTGCGCTCCCACAATGCCGATCGTCAGCGAAGCGCCCAGCGCGCCTGCAAACTCCACGCCCGCCGCCACCGCCTCCAGCGAGGCCTTGCGTCAGCGCCGTCGCCCGATTCATCCACATGGGTCAATACAAGAAGCTTTTCCATGGCTTACTCCGCAATCCAGGTGCACGATTTCGCGCGCGATTTCGTCTTCCGGCATGTCCTTCACCACGCGCGTCTCGCGCTGCTGCTTCGGCAGGCTCACGGAAACGTAGCTGAGCCCATTGGCCTCCAGCTTCACGCTCTTGGCCTTCTGCAGCGCGGGCATAATGCCGCGCATGTTCGCCATGCCAATCTGCGGATTGTTGCGCGGCTCCGGCAAATTGCCCGTCGCCCATCCCAGCACCGCCGGCGTGCCGGCGCAGACCGAAACCTGGTGCTTGCCGCCTTCCACCCGCTCCAGCACCTCGAACGATCCATCGTCGCTGCACCGTGATCTGGTCCACGCCCTGGAACTGATCGGTGATGCCCAGCCGCTCGCCCACCATCTGCATCGTCACGCCCGCGCCCCGCGAAGCCGACTCCCATCCGCCAAACAGCAGCAGCCGTTCGCGCTCCAGTCCGGGGATTGCCGCAATCGCCTCGGCCAGCGCCGCCGCCGTCGCGTGCGCATCGGTGAATCCGCCCAGCGGCCCATCGATCGCCACCAGTTCAAACGGAACCTTCTGCGCCACCGTCATCATCACCTGTTGCAGCTTCGCCTTCGGCCCCAGGCTCACCAGCCACACCTTGCTTCCCGGATGCTTCGCCGCCAGGTTTGCCGCCTCATACAGCGCGCAAGCCGCCCACGGATCGAGCACCGCGGGCAGCATCATCTCATTCTTCAGTGCCGGACCGGTCGCGCCCGGCGGCGGGCTCCAGCGTCTGCAGAGGATCGGGCACAATGCTGGCGCAGACCACGATGTGAAAGCTATTTGCCATGAGTTTTGTGTCCTATGATTGTTCCAGAAGTCAGATCTTCGTTAATTTTCCGCCGAGTGCAACCCACCCGCCCCGGCGCGGAACTCGATATTCGAGTCTTCGCCATCGGGCGATTGCGCGCAGTTCCACAGGCACGCGCCGCAGTGGACGCATTTCTCGCGGTCGAAGGCCGGCACCGCGCCCTCGCCTTGCGTGATCGCCTGCCCCGAGCACATCGCGATGCAGGTTCTCTCCTCGCACGCGGCGCACAGCTGCCGGATCGCGGAAGATCACGTGATCGGCAAAGCCGGCCGCCGCTTGCACCTTCCCGCCCATCAGCAGCGCGTCCTGCTGCGAGACCAGCAGTTTGCCGTCGTAGCGCGATCTCCGGCCAGCCGCAGGCATCCATCAGCGCGTCATGCAAGCGAGCGCCCACCGGCTGCGGCCTTCTGCGTTCGCGTTCTCCAATTGCTCCGGCCGTCAAGCGCGCCGCGTAAAATTTCTCCAGCGGCTCAATCTGCTCGTGCGCCGGACGAATCTTTGCGCCCAGCGAGAGCTTGCCGTTGGTCAGTCCCGCCAAGCGCCATGCCGATCAGGCCGCGCACCACTCCCTGGTGGAATCCGTTGCGCGCTTCTTTCGCCGCCTGCGCTCCGCTCTCCACACAGCTCGCGCGCCGCCGGCGCACGTAGGTTGCCTCAAGATTCTCGCCGCGTGAACGGCTTGCCCGCGCGCAGCAATTCGGCCACCGCCTCGGCCAGTTGCACGCCGGTCGCCCAGGCTTCATCCACGCCCGAGCCGGTCAGCATGTTGGTGCTGCCCGAGCCTTCGCCGATGCGCGCATATCCATCGCCGGCCAGGAACGGCTCGCCGTTGGCGCCCGATTCCTGCAGCGACTTCGCGCCCCACGAGCGCAGCGTGCCGCCGTTCAGATAGCGCCACAGATACGGATGCTGCATGAAGTGCTGCAAGTACCGGTACGAAGTCCGCGCCGGATTCCCCAGCCACGACGGCACAAAGATTCCCACCGAGGCCAGCCGCTCCGGATGCACATACAGGAAGCCGAAAATCTCCGGCTCGGGATAGCCGAACGTATGCCACACCGTTCCCGCTTCCAGCGGCGTGTCCTCGGGCAGCTCGACCACCATCTTCATGCCCACCGCCCACTCGTGCTGCGCGTGTCCAGCCGGCATCCCAAGCTTGCGGTCGATGCTCTGCCCAACGGCGCCCACCGGCCCGTCGCCCACCACCGTCAGCGCGGCGCGCACGTCCATCCCGGCCATGAAACCGGCCTCGGGAGCGCCCGCTGCGATCCACTCCCTGGTCGGCCAGCCGCACGCCGGTCACCGCCTTGCCATCGAACAGCGCCGTACTCACCGGCGTTCCCGGCCAGACCTGCGCCAGTCCGCTGGCCATCAACTGTCCGCCCACCCACTGGTTGAACTGGCCAATCGACATCACCAGCCCGTCGTGTTTTTGCAGGAATTCCGGCGTGTACGGCAGCTCCAGCGCGTCGTGCTCCACCGGCAGCAGCTCGCGAAGCGCGCGAATCAGCCGCATCGCCCAGCGCGCAAGGTCGCCGAGCGGCGGCTGGCGCCGATCGGATCCAGCAGGTACAGCACTTTCTCCTGCTTCACCGGCGACATCATCGGAATCTCCGCCGGGCTCAGCTCCGGAAAGCTCGCGCGGATCGCCCGTGCCGCGCGTCACCACGCCGCTGACTCCGGCCGCAATATCGTCGGCGCGCTCGTAGCAGAGCACCTGCAGCGGCATTCCCGGCATCGGCTTTGCTCTCCAGCGCCGCATCGCCCGGGCTGCCGCCATCGCGCGCGTCAGCGTCGGTCAGAAAGCCGCCCATCGCCGGACCAAAGCCCACGCAGGCAATATCCACCTCCATCTTCTGCCGTTCCATTTCCGTGGCAGCTTCCGTCGTTCACTTCGCTCATGCAGGGTAGTCCAGCGCTTCGGGAATCATCACCTTCGCCACCGTCTCCGCCGCGCGGTCCTTGGCCAGCCGCGAGCCGGTCAGGCAGGTGGCCAGCTTGTTCTGCAGCCGCAGGAAGTCCGCCGATCCCGCGCAGCCCGCGCACGGCCCGGCCTTCACCGGATGCATCGCCATCGGCTGATCACATCGGTCGCCAGCGCGGCAATGCCCGGGATGAAGCCCTCGTACTCATCCAGCTCATCGCTCAGGAAGCACGCCTTGTGTCCCTCCGCGTCCCACGCCGGATGCCGGTTGTAGCCATACACCAGCTCGGCGCAGATGCGCGAAACCTCGCCCGAGGCCCGCGCCGACTGCACATGGCACAGGTCGGAGAAGAACTGCACGGTAGCCGGCAGCCCCTCGGCCACCACCGCATCGTCTGCCGCCGCGCGCCTCCAGCTCCTGCACGTCCAGAATCTGGCAGCGCGCCGCCAGCAGCCAGCAAGCGCGTCGGCCAGCGCAAAGGTCACGCCCTGCCGCTGGCCGTGGTAAAGCTTGTTGCCGTCGGCGTCCTTGCCGTGCAGCGTGTAGTTCAGCGTCCACAGCCACATCGTCATCGCCGTGGCCAGCGTGCATGCGCCCGTGCCCGGACGCTCGGAGGCGATGCCGCGCATCTCCTTGATCCACGCCCGGAACTGCGCCAGGAACAACCTCGTCGGTCATGGTGACCGTCAGCTGCCGCCGCTGCACCGCCTCCGGCCCTTCGTAGGTCGCCTCCAAGCTGCGCGTCCATCCACTTGTTCGCCAGAAAGCCGGGGCAGTCTTCGGTGATGCCGTAGCCGCCCATCAGGCTCACCGCCTCGCGCATCATGTTGGCGCCGTCGCCGGTGTTCCACAGCTTGGTCGCCGGACACAGCACATTGGCCGCCGCATCCTTCAGCACAAAATCCACCAGCGGGTCGGCTTCCAGCTCGGCGCGCCGTTCGCCGGTCAGATTGCCGGCCAGCAGTTCCAGCGCCCGCGCTTCGCTCTCGCGCAGCGCCTTCGCCTCCGCCCTGCCGCCCTGGATGCCGCGCTCCGGCCATCAGCGCCGCCTTCTGCTTCTCCAGCGGATCCAGCTCGTCGAACAGCCGCGCCGCCGCAAATCCCAGCGACGCGCCCGCCTCGCCCGTGGCCCACACGTCCACCAGCCGCTGCAGCGCATCCTCGCGCTGCTGGATTCCCAGCTCGTAGCGCAGGCTGCCTTCCTTGATCGATTCCGCCCCGCGGAAGCGCCCGCGCTGATAGCGGATCACCGGCTCCACCGCCGAGAGCAGCTTGGCCGAGGTCATCAGCCCCACCGTCACCCGCGTCCGCCGGAACACCGCCTCGATCACCTCGCCGTGGCTGAAGTTCGGAACGATCACGCCGTCCTTCACCGTATATCCGCCCACAATGCGGCTGGCCGGAACCTTCAGGTTGAAGATCGGATCGCCCGTCGAGGTGAGCTGATGCACCAGCTTCTTGGTCGGCGTGCCCCGGTCGAAGGTGCCTTCGTCGCTCTTCTTCCAGAATCACCACGCAGCTTCCCTTGATGCGCTCGTCGCCGGAATCCACCGCCGCGGTGACAAAGTTCGCGCAGGCAATGTTGGTGATGAAGCGTCCGCGCTTCTCCACCTGCAGCATCGGCTCTTCGCCCGTCTTTCCACTCCGCCACGCGCATCCGCCCGCTCAAGGATGCCGGTGTCCACGCCCACGTAGGGAATCGGCTCGGTCAGCGCGAAGGCTCCGCGCCGCGGCTTGCGCTCCTCGCCCGGCTGCGGCGGCGCGGCCAGCGCCATGTAGTGCGCCGACCTGCTCCGGCGTGCCGCGCTCGTGGATCGGCGCCAGCGCCAGGAAGCTCGCCAGGCTCGCCGTCGCCGCGCCGCCATCCACCCACGCCAGCTCAAAGGCCGCCAGCGCCAGCGCCAGGTTCTTCGGGCCCGCGATGAATCCGCCCTCTTCCGGCTCCATGAACGCCGCCGTGATCCCGGCGCGATCGAACGCCTCCATCATCGCGCTCTTCGCCGGAGTCCACTCGTGGGTGTTGCGCTCGCCGGCGGCCACCATGCGCGCCACGGTGCCGCGCGCCACTGCGCGCGCCGATTGCACCAGCATCTGAAATCGAAGCGGTCGGCAAATCGCCATTGAATCTGGCGCACCGCATCTCCGGGAAGGGTGAGCATCGCGCCCACCCGGCAACGGTAGTTGAGCCCATGGAAAAGTCCTTTCGCAGTATGTCATTGTCATTTATGGCAAACATTCGGGCTGTGACCCGTGTCATCCGCCAGAGTGATTTTGCCCCGCCAAGCCGCACCCAGGCACGGGCGGGCAGGTGGCCCGGAGTTGGCTCAGTTTGTTCAGTTCCAACTCTGGGGCTTTGCAGTCAGATACCCCATGCCTGCCTGTCATTCGGCGGAAATGACTGGGCAGACCACTCCGTAGCCGCGCCTTACTCGCTCCACCTCGGCTTGCGCCGCTCCAGAAAGCTCCGCACTCCCTCGGCAAAGTCCGCGCTCTGGCGCATCGACGCGTTGGCCTCCATCCCATTGCGGATATCGAGGGTCAAGCTGGCGTCGACGTAGCTGCGCAGCAGCGCCTTGGTTGCCCGCAGCGATCCCGGCGAGTTTTCGAGCAACTGTTCCGCCAGTTCTTGTGCCCGCGCCCGCAGGTCCGCCGCCTCCACCACTTCGTTCACCAGTCCCATGCGGTAAGCCTCTTCGGCCTTGATGATGCGCCCGGTCAGCAGCAGGTCGCGGACGTGCTTCTCGCCCACCTGCCGCAGCAGAAACGCCGAAACCACCGCCGGCACCAATCCAATCCGCACCTCGGTGTAGCCAAAGCTCGCCGCCGTCGAGGCCACGGTAAAGTCGCACAGCGTAGCCAGCGCCGCGCCGCCCGCAATGGCCGCGCCGTTCACCGCCGCAATCGTCGTCTTCGGGAAATCGTAGAGCGAGCGGAACAGGGTCGCGATGCGTTCGCTGTGGGCGTGGTTCTCCTCCGGGGTATGGGTTGCCAGCGCCCGCATATCCTCCAGGTCCATCCCCGCCGAAAATGCCTTGCCCTCGGCGGCCACAATCAGCACCTGCGCGGCCGCGGCTTCCACCTCCCGCAGTGCCGCCATAAAGTCATCGATCAGCGCATGGCAGATCGCGTTGCGTTTCTCCGCGCGGCTCAGGGTCAGAGTCGCAATCCCACCTTCATATGTCAGCTTCAGTGTCGTATACATGGCCGCCACAGCTTACCCTCGTGTGAGGGTCTCGGCAAATCGCCGGCCTCTCCATTTACCGGAACAAGTGCGGCACAAACCGGCTGCGGTTGTTGGTAATGATCGTCTCGCTCTCGCGAATTCCCATCCCCGCCGCGCCCTGGTCGGCCGGGTGCCCCACCTTCGCGCCGTGCTTTCCGGCGCTAAGGTGGGAAGCAACATGCTCCCGTCTGGAGCACTTCCGTCTTTTTGCCTGCCCGTCTTCGGGCCGTCCACTCCGACTCAATCTCGACGGTTCCGATCTCACCGAGCGCGTAGTGCCGGGTGCCCCACCTTCGCGCCGTGCTTTCCGGCGCTAAGGTGGGAAGCAACATGCTCCCGTCTGGAGCACTTCCGTCTTCTTGCCTGCCCGTCTTCGGGCCGTCCACTCCGACTCAATCTCGACGGTTCCGATCTCACCGAGCGCGTAGTGCCGAAAGCTGCTCCAAGGCCAATCTTCGGGTTTCTCGCACAGTCCCCGCTTGACCGGGTTGCGATGAACGTAGCGAAGTTTTTCCCTGAAGTCGGATTAGCTGCGAACGTTGCGGTCATAGTAGCGCTTCTGCCAGAAATGTCCGCTGTCAACGCGCTCCGTCGGAGATGGATTGCCTTTGTTTGGCGGATGACAGTTTCAAGAAATGTATGGCATCGGCCAACGTGCCTGAGCCAGGTTCGCTAAGGAGCAAATGGACATGCTCGGGCATGACAATGTAGCCGTAGACGCACAGAGAAAATTGCTGACGGGTCTTCTCAAGAGTCCCGAGAAACAGCGCGCATATCGCTGCGGCATTCAACCGCGCCTGCCTTCGATAGCAACTGAAGGTTACAAAATGAGACTGCCCCGAGTGCTGCAGCCGTATCAATCCTTGCGTCATGCGAATCACTTTACGGCAAGAGATTGGACATGGGAAGGCGAATCAGGGAATCCGCAGAGATGGACGGTATCGCCTCCCACCTTAGCGCCGGAAAACACGGCGCGAAGGTGGGGCACCCGGCCAACGTGTCCCCCGGAGCTTCCGCCATAGAGATAGTGGTAGTAGGGAAGTACTCCAGCGTAGCCCGAGCGCCGCCGCTGCTCGACTGTCTGGCAGTTCTGGTCGTTGGCGAGGCGTCCCGCTTCGTCCACGCAGTCGCGCCGCTCCGCCCGCCGCCCGCAGCCGGAGGTAAATGCCAACGCCATGCCTGCCAGCAGGCCCAGAGTGATGTGTTGAGTTTTTTTCATGATCCGGCGCGATTGTATCGTGAGCTGAAGTGCGATGCACCGGTTGGTTTATGCCGCAGCCCTACCGCGCAAACCGCAGTGCAATATCCTCGTTCATGCGCAGCACATTTTCCAGAGGCTTGCGGATCGGCACCTGCGCGCCGTGTTCGGCCAGCGTGCGCAGCACCACTTCCGTCGGCACGTTTCCCACCAGCGCATCCTGCGCAAACGGACATCCGCCCAGCCCGCCCAGCGCCGAATCGAATCTCCGGCAGCCCGCGTCGTAGGCGGCCAGAACCTTCGCCGCCGCATCCTCCTTGCGTCCGTGCAGATGCGCGCCCACCTCGATGTAATCGAACTCCTCGACCACCGCGCCCACAATCTTCCGCAACCATCTCCGGCGTCGCCACGCCCACGGTGTCCGCCAGCGAAACCGTCTGGATCCCCAGGTCGGCAATGTTCTGCACCGCCTGCAAAACCTCATCCACGTTCCACAGCGTCGCCGTACGGATTGCCAAACGCCATCGAAACGTAGGCCACCATCGCCAGCCCGTTTTCCTCGGCCTTGCGCCAAACCGCTTCCAGCGCGTCGCTGTTTTCCTCCGCCGATCTGGTTCTGGTTCTTCTTGAGGAACGTCTCGCTGATCGAATAGGGAAAGCCCAGCGTGCGCACCGCCTCGGTGGCCAGCGCCCGCTCCGCGCCCTTCTCGTTCACCACAATGCCGATGATCTCCACGTCGTCCGGCGGGTCCAGCCGCTTCAGCACGTCTTCGCTGTCGGCCATCTGCGGCACCGCCCGCGGCGACACAAACGAAACCGCGTCGATCTGCTTGAATCCCACTCCCACCAGCGCCCGCAAATATTCCGCCTTGGTCTCGGCCGGAATCTGCCGCGCCAACCCCTGCCACGCATCGCGCGGACACTCCACGATCTTCACCGCGTTCTCTGTCATACGTGTTCTTGCCTTTGCCTTCGCCCATGCTCTCGCTTTTTGTTCTCGTTCTGCTCTTGCCTTTTGTTCTCGCTCTTGCATTTGTCCTCGAGTGTCATCCTGAGCGTAGTGAAGGACCCTACAATGTCCAAATCTTCAAGGTTTCCTGGCTTTTCTACAGCTGGTTTGTTCCGCCCCCGCAAGTTTTGCCGCCGTTACGTCTGCAAAACTCCCACGCTGAATTTCTCCACCACCGGATTGCAACGCGCCGCCGCCAGCGCCCACGCCAGCGCCTCGCGCGTCTCGGCCGGGTCGATGATCTTGTCGATCCACAGCCGCGCTGCTCCATATTGCGGCTTCATCTGCGCCGTGTAGGTCGCCCGAATCGAATCATAGAGTTCCTTGCGCGCCGCCTCGTCCACCGCTTTGCCTTCGCGCTCCAGTTGCTTCAGCTTGATCTCCACCAGCGTGTTCGCCGCCGCACTCTCGCCGCTCATTACCGAGTAGCGCGCCGTCGGCCAGGCAAACACAAATCGCGGATCGTAAGCCTTGCCGCACATCGCATAGTGTCCCGCGCCAAACGAGCCGCCCACGATCACCGTGATCTTCGGCACCACCGAGTTCGACACCGCGTTCACCATCTTCGCCCCGGCGCGGATGATCCCGCTCCACTCCGCATCGCGTCCCACCATAAAGCCGTTCACGTCGTGCAGAAACACCAGCGGAATCCGCCCCTGGTTGCAGTCCATGATGAAGCGCGCCGCCTTCTCCGCGCTCTCCGTGTAGATCACCCCGCCGAACTCCGTGCGCTTGTCGCCCTTGTGATCGATCTGCGTCGCGTGCAGCTTCTGGTTGGCCACAATGCCCACCGCGTGCCCGTCGATGCGCGCATATCCGCACAGCAGCGTCTCGCCGTACCCCGCCTTGTACTCGTCAAAGCGCGAGCCGTCCACCACCCGCGCCATGAATCTCGCGCATGTCATATTGCCGCGAAGTGTCGCTCTCATAAATCCCGTACAGCTCCTCCGCCGCATAGAGCGGAGCCACCGCCTCGGCGCCGGTCAAACGGCGCCTCCGGCCGCGCTCCCATCTTCTCCACCAGCGAGCGCACCCGCGCGATGCAAGCCTCGTCGTCGGCTTCGCGGAAGTCCACCGTGCCGCTGATCTCCGCGTGCATCTTTGCTCCGCCCAGCTCTTCGGCGCTCACCTTCTGCCCAATCGCCGCCTGCACCAGCGCCGGCCCGGCCAGGAACAGTCCGCTGCCCTCGGTCATCAGAATGTGGTCGCACATCACCGGCAGATACGCGCCTCCGGCCACGCACATTCCCATGATCGCCGTGATCTGCGGAATTCCCTTGGCCGACATCACCGCGTTGTTGCGGAACACCCGCCCAAAATCGTCCTGATCCGGAAACACGTCTTCCTGCAGCGGCAGAAACACTCCCGCGCTGTCCACCAGGTAAATCGTCGGCAAGCTGTTTTCGATGGCGATGTTCTGCGCCCGGATCACCTTCTTCGCCGTCATCGGGAAAAACGCTCCAGCCTTCACCGTGGCGTCGTTCACGATCAGCATGAACAGCCGTCCATGCACCCGTCCCAGCCCGGTCACCACCCCCGCCGCCGGAGCGCCGCCCCACTCCTCGTACATCCCATGCGCCGCGTGCAGCCCCAGCTCGAACAGCGCCGTGCCCTCGTCCAGCAGCAGCCCGATCCGCTCCCGCGCCGTCAGCCGCCGCTTCTTGTGCTGCGCCTCGATGGCCCTGGCCCCGCCGCCCTCGCGAATCTTCGCTTCCTCCGCGCGCAAGCCTGCCACCAGCGCCCGCATCGCCTCCACGATTGCGCAGATAGCGCGGCGCATCGGTCTTCACCGCCGTCGTCAGTTGATTGTCGAGGGAAGTGGATTTCAACTCGCTCATCGTGCTCCTCACCCCACACTCAGATGCATCAGATGCAAACGCACCAGCCTACAAGAGCGTGGGCCAACAAGCAATGGCGGAGGAAGGAAGGAGGATGTCCAAATTGGTCTGCCCGGTGGCCCACATCCGCCTTCTTTTGGCGAATGTGGGATCGTTGACCTTGCCTTTGCTCCCACCCTCACGGCCGGCGCGCATCGGTTTCCCGGTCCCGGTCTATGCCGCCGCTGTCTTCCGTGGGCGCACCCGGCCGATATCCGCCTTGCTCCGGGCGATGCGCAGGTCGTAATCCGCCTGCAGGTTCATCCACGTCTGCGCATCCGTGCCGAAGTACCGGCCCAGGCGAAGTGCAGTGTCCGCCGTCACCGCGCGCCGCTCGCGCACAATATCATGGACCCGGGGAACTGAGACATGCAGGTCCTTCGCGAGCCGGTACGCGGTAAGTCCCAGGGGCTTCATGAACTCCTCGCGCAGAATCTCGCCCGGATGGATCGCGAAAACTTTCTTGCTGGCCATTTCTTTCCCCCTTAGTGGTAGTCCACCATCTCGACACTGCGAGCGTCAGTGCCAGTCCACTCGAAACACAGTCTGAATTGGTCGTTGATGCGAATGCTGTACTGGCCCTTGCGGTCGCCTTACCCTCTGCCCAACCCAGGCCCGCAACCGGGTCTAGCGGTCCGCGTCTGTCCTTCGTGCCCATGTCCCGGCCAGCGGCAAGTTCATGGAGCCACGCCGCGAAACGGCCTATAAGACCACAGTCTGGCTAGCTGCTCCCTTCGCAGGTAAGCAATAAAGTCTTGAGGCACCATTCTCCTGCCCGAGATGTGAGCCAGGCCGAACCCCAGCAGCCTCGCCGCGGCGCTGACAAAATAGGGCCTTGCCGGGACTCTTCGAATCACCCTGGCAAGTTCAAACAGGGGATGATTCCCCAGGGCAAAGTCCATGAATCCCTGGCGGTAGCAGTACCGCAACCGGACCGCCACCTTGCCCTTCTTATGATGGTGACATACCTTGAGGTCGGGAAATGCTTGCACTCGCCACCCGCACATCCTGGCCTTCACTTCCGCGTACGAGTCTTCGCCCCCATACTCCATCGGCAACAATCCACCTACATCCTCGTGGCACTTCCGCCGGAACATCTGTACCGCGCCGGGCACCGACGTGGTCGAGTTTGCCGGGCGCTGCTGGAACTCGCCATCGACCCGTTCCCAAATCCATCCGCCCCCAATGCCCAATTCCGGATCCTCGCTAAACTTCTTCAGCAGGCGCTCGAAATAGTTGGGCTCCAGGGTCACGTCGCCGTCGATGTGGCCGATAAATGGACTCTCGTCGCCGTTTAGCAACTCCATTCCCGCGCGCAGGGCTAACACTTTCGAGGCAAAAGCGCGATGCTGATCCCTCTTCCTGGGAAGGAACTGAATGTAGCTGCTCACCGCCGCACAGCGCCGGACAATCTCATCCGTCCGGTCCGTGGAGCCGTCGCTGACAATCACCCACCGGAGCGGACGAACTGTCTGCGCGTCCACCGACCGGATCGTCCGCTCGATGCACGCCTCTTCGTTGTAAGCTGCGGTCACCAAGACGTACGGACCTATGCCTTGGCCCACCTAGTCCATCCTCTGATCGTGGCGTCGCTTGACCTGCGCCGGGTGCTGGATGTCCCATTTCCGGCTGTCGTTGGCAGACATGGGGTAGTTGACTTTGCCCTTGCCGGGCGCCCCACGTGCGCCATCCCTTGGAACGTGGGTTTGTTTCACTCGCTCTCACTTCACAGCCACCGGCTGAAGTCCTTGCCGTTGTCCGCCAGCTCGAACGTACCCACCCGCGACAGCTCGCCCACAATGCGATGCGTCTCCGGGTCGCGAGCCGCCCGTGTGATCCAGTGGTTGGCCACGTCGTAGGTCTCCCCGGTGATCCAGTTCTGCGGCAGAACCTCGACCAGCTCGGCCTGCGGGTACACCACAAAAATCGCGAATGCGGGATCGCTCTTGGCGGGAGCCGGGTAGCTGGTCGGGGTCAGCAGCTCGTCCACCGCGCGGAAGGCTTCGGGCACCTCGAGGGGGTGCATTCCCGCCTCCAGTTCCGTGTTGATGGTGAATTCCGCCACCGGCGGAGTGCCCGCATACATCCGTTCGCGGGAAGCCGCAAACCACGCCGCAATCTCCTCCAGGCCGAATGTCTGCATCCAGTCGGGCTCAAAGCACACAAAGCGCAGCACGCGCCCTTCCGGGCACCACACCCCAATCCTGTTTTCTGCAATGGAAAACGGCCGGCAGTAGGTATTCAGCGCCAGCCGGGGCCGGTCCGGTTCGCCTTCTCCATGCAGCGTCACCAGGAAGTTCAGCCCCTGCTCCTGGCCATGGAAGCGCCATCGGTACTTTCGCGAACCGCCGCCGTGCACCTCGGGAAAAGTTTCCCAGAACCACGGCGCCGGTCCCGTCGTCGATTGCACCAGCTTATTCAGTTGCTCCGGGAGAGACATTTCTCTCTACCTACGCGGAAACCCCGCGCGGCTTCACGTTCTCACGTATGAACTGCACAATATCGTCCATGGGCGTGCCGGGCTGGAATACGCCCTTCACCCCTACGGCCTTCAATGCCGGGATATCCTGGTCGGGAATGATGCCGCCAACCAGCACCAGCACGTCATCCATCTTCTGCTCTTTCAGCAGCTCCGCAACCCGCGGAACAATCGCGTTGTGCGCCCCGGAGAGAATGGACAATCCAATCACGTCCACGTCCTCCTGCAGCGCCGCGTTCACAACCATCTCCGGCGTCTGCCGCAGTCCCGTATAAATTACTTCCATGCCGGCGTCGCGCAAGGCGCGCGCGATCACTTTGGCTCCCCGGTCATGTCCATCCAGGCCGGGCTTCGCTACCAGTATCGCGAATTTTGCCTTCATTTGCCATATAATTGCGTGGATTCCAGTGAAAAATATAGAAATACTCCATCCATGATACAGCGCCTCACCCGGTTGCGGGGATGCAAAACGTTGGCAGTTTGTCCAGTGCAAGCCCCGCATCGGTTCAACCGTGGTGAAAATCGGCTCCAGGCCCCTAAAACACTCCCCGTGACGCAATTGCCAGCTTCGCCGTCGTCACCACCTGCCCCACATGGCGCGAGGTGTGATCGGCCACGTGCACCAGCAATCCCCCCACGCTCGTCGGCAGGGCCTTGCGCCCCACGCTCCGCCTGGTTTCCAGGTCACTGCCGGCAAAGGCGCGAATCCGCGTTTCGGCCTGCGCCAGCGCCGCCTCGAATTCCTCCAGAACCTCGCGTCCTTTGGCCCGCTGTTCCAACTCGGTCTTCATCCGTTCCAGTTGCCCTGCGGAAAGTTGCTCGCCCTCCGCATAGGTCAGCAAACGGTCAATGCTGCGCGCGATGTGCCGCACATGGAAGGCCACCGGAGCCAGTTCCTGCGGGCGCAGGTTCCACTCCTCGTCGGTCAGGTGGGAGCACCACCTCCCCACGTCCTCGCGCCCCAGCTCCAGGGCGTGAATCACCGCCCGCAGCACCGCCGGAACCTCTTCATGCGTGCCTCGCATCCACGGCTCAACCCCTCTGTTCTCCGCCATCGCTCCCCATCCTTTCCGGTTTTCATCCCGCACAGCAAAATGCCCGGCGCTGCGCCGGGCATTGCAATCGCCTGAGAATCTTCGCAAGCGCGCCTTCGCTATCAGGCCTTCCGTCCCCCGTAATACTCCCAGAAGCACCACGCCACCCACAGCGAATTCAGGGTCGCAACCCCTATCATGGCCCAGCCATAATTCTTACTCGAACCGCCGAACCGGCAGACCAGGGCGACCACCCAGACAAATAGCGCAAGCACCGCTTTCGGCTGCGGCGCGTTTGTATACTTGGAAAAAAATTCGCGAAGCATGCAGATAGTCTACAGACTCTTCGGCTTCGCGCAAACTGTTTTCTACGTGAACGGCGACTCCTCGTAGCTGCCATAAACCTCACGCAGCGCCTGGCAAATCTCCCCCACCGTCGCATACGCCCGCACCGCTTCAAGAATGTAGGGCATCGTGTTCGCCTGCGGAGATATTGCCGTCGCGCCCTGCATCGGGCGTCGTCGCCGCCGCCCGCTTCAGCCCTCCAGCGCCCGCCGCACCGCCTCGTTGTCGCGCCGCGCCCGCAGCGCCCGCAGCTTGGCCTTCTGCCGCTCGCCCACCCCCTCGCCAATGTAGAGAATCGTCGGCGGCTCTTCTTCGATCACGAAACTCATTGGCGCCCACCGTGATCTTCTCCCGCGCCTCGGTCGCCTTCTGGAACTGGTAGCTGGCCTCGGCGATCTCCTTCTGCGGAAAGCCGCGCTCGATGGCCTTCACCATCCCGCCCATCGCGTCCAGCTTGTCGAAGTACGCAAACGCCCCGTTCTCCATGTCCAGGGTCAGCCGCTCCACAAAATACGAGCCCGCCAGCGGATCGATCGTATTCGCCACTCCGCTCTCGTAGGCAATCACCTGCTGCGTCCGCAGCGCAATCCGCGCCGCCTCCGCCGTCGGCAGCGCCAGCGCCTCGTCGTAGCTGTCGGTGTGCAGGCTCTGCGTACCGCCCAGCACCGCCGCCAGCCCCTGCAGCGCCACCCGGGCAATGTTGTTCAATGGCTGCTGCGCCGTCAGTGAAACCCCCGCCGTCTGGGTATGGAAGCGCATCAGCCAGGTGCGCTCGTTCCTGGCGCCAAAGCGATCCTTCATCAGCCGGTACCAGATCTTGCGCGCCGCCCGGAATTTCGCAATCTCCTCGAAGAAGTCGTTGTGCGAATTGAAGAAGAAGCTCAGCCGCGGCCCGAACTCGTCCACCTCCAGCCCGCGCCGCTGCGCCCACTCCACGTATTCCACCCCGTCGTAGATGGTGAACGCCAGCTCCTGCAGCGCCGTCGAACCCGCCTCGCGGATGTGGTATCCCGAAATCGAAATCGTGTTGAAGCGCGGCGTGTACCTCGCGCCAAACTCAAAGGTGTCAATCACCAGCCGCATCGACTCCGCCGGCGGATAGATGTATTCCTTCTGCGCGATGTATTCCTTCAGAATGTCGTTCTGCAGCGTCCCGGAAATCTTCTTCCAGTCCGCGCCCTGCTTCTCGGCCACCACCAGGTACATCGCCCACAGCGCGCTCGCCGGAGAGTTGATCGTCATCGAAACCGTGGTCTTTTCCAGATCGATTCCGCGGAACAGAATCTCCATGTCCTCCAGCGAATCGATGGCCACTCCGCACTTGCCCACCTCGCCCTCGCTGAACGGGTGATCGCTGTCGTAGCCCATCAAGCGTCGGCAGGTCGAAGGCCACCGAAAGTCCGTTGCCGCCATGCTCCAGCAGATACAGATAGCGCTCGTTGGTCTCCTCCGGCGAGGCGAATCCCGAAAACTGCCGCATCGTCCACAGCTTGCCGCGGTATCCCGTGGCGTGAATCCCGCGCGTGTACGGAGCCTCGCCCGGAAATCCCAGGTACTTTTCCTCCGACCAGTCCTCCGGCAGATCCGCCTGGGTGTACAGCCGCCGTACCGGCCTGCCTGAAATCGTCGTAAACCGCGCCGCCGCCGTCGCTCGTCCAGATTCGTTCCCCGTGGCCGCGCCAATCGGCTTCTCCGGCTGCCGCTCCAAAGCCTGCGGTCAGCGTGGTCTCCGCCCAGCGCCGCTCGCTCTCGCTCGGCCGCCGTCCCCGCAGCACTTCCTCCACCGGATTCACCGCAGCTTTCTTCTCCGCCATTTCGCTCTCCTCGATCGCTCCCTCTTCAGATGCCGGCTGCCCCACCTTCGACGCGAGCTCTTTGCGCGGCTAAGGTGGCGCCGTTGACCTTGCTCGTGCACCTTCCTTTGCTCCTGTTGTTGTCTTTGCTCCTGTTGTTGCCTTTGCTCCTGTTGTTGCCTTTGCTCCTGTTGTTGCCTTTGCTCCTGTTGTTGCCTTTGCTCCTGTTGTTGTCTTTGCTCCTGTTGTTGCCTTTGCTCCTGTTGTTGCCTTTGCTCCTGTTGTTGCCTTTGCTCCTGTTGTTGCCTTTGCTCCTGTCTTTCTTCTTACGTTGTCATCCTGAGCCCTGGCGAAGGACCCCTGCGCAGCTCAATTCTCCACCGCCGAACGCAAGGCCTTTCGGCCGCCAATCGACTTCGCTCCAGCTCCCTACCTCCGGCTCTTTTCCCATGACGGGTGCCCCAGGTTCGCGCCGCGTTCTTGGCGGCGATAACCTGGGATGCCACCAACCTCCCGCAGCACCGCCGTCGCTTCTGACCCGCCGATCGACTTCGCTCCAGCTCCCTACCTCCGGCTCTTTTCCCATGACGGGTGCCCCAGGTTCGCGCCGCGTTCTTGGCGGCGATAACCTGGGATGCCACCAACCTCCCGCAGCACCGCCGTCGCTTCTGACCCGCCGATCGACTTCGCTCCAGCCCTCTACCTCCGGCTCTTTTCCCACGACGGGTGCCCCAGGTTCGCGCCGCGTTCTTGGCGGCGATAACCTGGGATGCCACCAACCTCCCGCAGCACCGCCGTCGCTTCTGACCCGCCAATCGACTTCGCTCCAGCTCCCTACCTCCGGCTCTTTTCCCATGACGGGTGCCCCAGGTTCGCGCCGCGTTCTTGGCGGCGATAACCTGGGATGCCACCAACCTCCCGCAGCACCGCCGTCGCTTCTGACCCGCCGATCGACTTCGCTCCAGCTCCCTACCTCCGGCTCTTTTCCCATGACGGGTGCCCCAGGTTCGCGCCGCGTTCTTGGCGGCGATAACCTGGGATGCCACCAACCTCCCGCAGCACCGCCGTCGCTTCTGACCCGCCGATCGACTTCGCTCCAGCCCTCTACCTCCGGCTCTTTTCCCACGACGGGTGCCCCAGGTTCGCGCCGCGTTCTTGGCGGCGATAACCTGGGATGCCACCAACCTCCCGCAGCACCGCCGTCGCTTCTGACCCGCCAATCGACTTCGCTCCAGCTCCCTACCTCCGGCTCTTTTCCCACGACGGGTGCCCCAGGTTCGCGCCGCGTTCTTGGCGGCGATAACCTGGGATGCCACCAACCTCCCGCAGCACCGCCGTCGCTTCTGACCCGCCAATCGATTTCGCTCCAGCCCTCTACCTCCGGCTCTTTTCCCATGACGGGTGCCCCAGGTTCGCGCCGCGTTCTTGGCGGCGATAACCTGGGATGCCACCAACCTCCCGCAGCACCGCCGTCGCTTCTGACCCGCCGATCGACTTCGCTCCAGCTCCCTACCTCCGGCTCTTTTCCCATGACGGGTGCCCCAGGTTCGCGCCGCGTTCTTGGCGGCGATAACCTGGGATGCCACCAACCTCCCGCAGCACCGCCGTCGCTTCTGACCCGCCAATCGACTTCGCTCCAGCTCCCTACCTCCGGCTCTTTTCCCATGACGGGTGCCCCAGGTTCGCGCCGCGTTCTTGGCGGCGATAACCTGGGATGCCACCAACCTCCCGCAGCACCGCCGTCGCTTCTGACCCGCCGATCGACTTCGCTCCAGCCCTCTACCTCCGGCTCTTTTCCCACGACGGGTGCCCCAGGTTCGCGCCGCGTTCTTGGCGGCGATAACCTGGGATGCCACCAACCTCCCGCAGCACCGCCGTCGCTTCTGACCCGCCAATCGATTTCGCTCCAGCCCTCTACCTCCGGCTCTTTTCCCATGACGGGTGCCCCAGGTTCGCGCCGCGTTCTTGGCGGCGATAACCTGGGATGCCACCAACCTCCCGCAGCACCGCCGTCGCTTCTGACCCGCCGATCGACTTCGCTCCAGCTCCCTACCTCCGGCTCTTTTCCCATGACGGGTGCCCCAGGTTCGCGCCGCGTTCTTGGCGGCGATAACCTGGGATGCCACCAACCTCCCGCAGCACCGCCGTCGCTTCTGACCCGCCAATCGACTTCGCTCCAGCTCCCTACCTCCGGCTCTTTTCCCATGACGGGTGCCCCAGGTTCGCGCCGCGTTCTTGGCGGCGATAACCTGGGATGCCACCAACCTCCCGCAGCACCGCCGTCGCTTCTGACCCGCCGATCGACTTCGCTCCAGCTCCCTACCTCCGGCTCTTTTCCCACGCCTTCGCGTACTTCCAGCTCACGTACGCCGAGTGGTACAGGTGCAGCAGCAATCCCTCCCGCCCATCCAGAAATCCCAGCCGGAAGATGTAGTTCTTCACGAACGTCGCCGCCGGATTCACCACGGTGTTCACCACAAACGCCGCCAGCCCGCGGCTCGTCCGCCCCGCGCGCAGCAGTCCCCCAACACTGGCCGTGCTGTAACGGTCCATATGTTCAATGTAGGTAGCCAGGGTCGGATATTGATAGTGCAGCAGGTCGTGCTTCAGCCTTCCGGCCGCCGCCGTGGTCGCTGGAGTCTCGTGTACCTCGAGCTCTTCCGGCAGTCGCGCCGTCCCCTTGCGGAACAGCCGCAGCTTGCGGTCGGGATAGAATCCTCCGTGGCGCATCCATCGCCCGAAGATCAGGTTCAGCCGTGGTATCCAGTAGGCCTGGTATTCCGGCTCCCCGGCCAGTAGGGTTTCGATTTCCGCCGCCAGCTCCGCGCTCACCGCCTCGTCGGCATCCAGCAGCAGCACCCAGGCGCCCGTCGCCTTGTCGATCGCGGAGTTCTTCTGCCGCGCAAATCCCTGCCACGGCTCTTCGAA
The DNA here is from genome assembly GCA_963707735.1 of uncultured Acidobacteriota bacterium. Lineage (GTDB taxonomy): Bacteria > Acidobacteriota > Terriglobia > Terriglobales > Acidobacteriaceae > TOLSYN. The sequence continues at coordinate 73,497 of CAVPRB010000003.1, forward strand.
AATCCTTACCTTTGGCCCGAACGACCGCGCCATCGCCAGCGTGCCATCGCTGGAACCACTGTCGATCAGGTTGATCTCATCGGCCAGTTCGATGACGCTGGCCAGCGTCCGCGCCAGGTTCGCCTCTTCGTTGCACGCCACCATGGCGACCGAGAGTGACCAGCGTCTGGGGTTCTTGCGGACGCCGCCTCCCGGTCTCACCGTCGAGCTCGCCTCTGCCATGGCCCCATCCTAGCAAACCCCACTGCCTTGGAGTCCCACATTGGTGTCTGGTGTGGTGCCTCAAATCTGCCGCGGATGGGACAGGTGGCCCACATCCGCCCTCTGTTGGCGAATGTGGGAGTGCCACTGCCGCTCGCCCAAACGGCTGCCCTCCATCTACCGCTGTCAGCGGATGTGGAACTTGCCGCAAAAAATTAAGGCCGGCAGGTTCCTGTTGCAGGGAACCCGTCCGGACTGAAGGTTTCGTCAGGAGGTTACACGGGATAGACGCTCGGCTCTCTAAAAGGTTAGCGAATTATTTTGCCGCCGGCGGCGCCGTGACCGCCGCTGGCGTCTGGTTCGGCTGCAACCCCGGAATCGCCGGCATATGCGACACGCGCCCGGACACCGCGTCTTCCATCGAAATCCCGTTGTGATCCAGAATCGTCGCCGTAACCTGCTCCAGCGCCACCTGCGCTTTTTCGTAGGTCGAAAGCCCCGCCACGTAGTTCGAGGCCGCTTGCGTCAGGTTGCTCTGCTGTTGCAGCACCAGGTAGCTGGTCGAAGCTCCCAGCTCGTACTTTTTCTGCTCGGCGTCCAGACTCTGCAGCGCGTAATCGCGTGCCGCCCGCGCTGACTCCACCCCGGCGCGAGCCTGTTGCAGGGCATAAGCCGCGTTCCGAACCTGCAGGTTGATCTGGTTCTTCTGTTGCTGCAGGTTCAACTGGTTCTGGCGGTACTCCAGCTCCGAGCGGATCTGGTTCGCCTGCGCCGAGCGGTTGCGGAGCGGAACCGACAGCGAAACATAGGCGCCCTTGTCCGGGCTCTCCGGTTCACCAGGCTGCTGAAGACGTCCCCGTAGTTGTTGTTCAGTCCAGACGAGCCGTAGTAGCCAACCACGTCCAGGGTCGGCAGCAGCGCGTTCTTCGCCGCCTTGTTGTTGATTTCATTGTTGCTCAGGTTCAGCTCGCTCTCCAGCAGCTCCGGCCGGTTGGCCAGCGCATAATTCACCAGCTCCTCCGCCGGAGGCACCGGCTCGGTGCTCAAAGTCATGGTGTCGGTCGGAATTACCTGCGCCGCCGTCAGTACCGGATCGTCGAAGTTGCGCGCAATCGCGTTCTTCGTAATCAGTTGCTGAAACTGCAGGTTGGTCTGCGAAGTGATCAGGTTCTGCGTCGCCGTCGCCACCCCTGACTCAGCCGCCACCACCTCGATCTGCGCCAGCGTCCCCACTTTCACCTGCTTCTTGTTATCCGCAGCGATCGCTGGGCAAACTCCAGCGCCGTCTGCTTCACCTTCACGTCTTCGTAGGCGTTCACCAGGTCCCAGTAAATATTCTGGATCTGCGCCACCGTTGCGATCACCTGCGCCCGGAAGCTGGCGTCGGTCACCTTGCGGTCGTTCTGCGCAATGATCATCTCGCGGCGATTGTTCTCGATCCCCCACCCTTGCAGCAGATGCTGCCGCACCTGCGCCTTCCACGAACCGCTAAGCTCGGGACTGAACGTACTGTAATCCGCGCTCCCCGGAGGCAGGTTATTCCACAGCCGTTGGTTGGAGAAGCTTACCTGCGCCAGCGTTCCCGTCGCCCATCCCTGGGCATAGTTGAAGTTGTAAATGTTGGTGTTCTGCTGGTAAGAGCTGACCAGGAACGCCGCCGGGTTCGTGTCCAGAATCCGCGCGTGGTCCGTCGATAGCATCCCAGTCAGGATCGGATCGTAGGAGTCGATCGGCGAGCCCACCGCGTTCTGCACCGAGAACACTACCCCGCTGGCGCCCGCGCCCGCGCCGCCCGAGCCGGTCGAGGTGCCGCCCGAGCCGCTCCCGGTTGCGCCCGCCGTGCTCGTGCTGCTGGCATTGCCTCCCGGCGTGCCGGTCAGCAACCCGGTTGAAACGCCGCGCACCGTGCCGCCTGACTTGGCCAGCATCAGGTCGGTGTCGGCAATGTCCAGGTTGTAGCGCGCAATCGCAATGTCAAAATTGTTTTCCAGGGTCAGCGCCACCGCGTCGTTCAATGACAGCATCAGCTTGCCGTCCCGCAGCAGGCTGGCCAACCGGTCGCTGTTGTGCAGCACCGGCAGTGGCAATCCGTGCGGCCGGTAGGGTTTCCAGACGCCCAATACGCCGTACGCCTGGGTATACTCGCCCTTCGGGGCCTTGTATTCGGGTTGGCCGGGAGGATTCAGCGGCGCAGCCTGCGGCGCGCTGGGTTGCGGATTCTGCTGCGTGGATTGCTGTGTACTCTGCGGCGCGCTGTTCGGAATCGCCCCCCCCGTCGCTGCCGTCTGGCCCGGCAAACCCGAGGTCAGCAAGGCCAGAATGGATGCGCACGCAACCATTTTTTGAAGCATGTGTGCTGGACGCGAAACCGGCATTCGCTCATCTCCGTTATGAATTCGAGCGGTTCTGTCCCGGCCCGCGGCCCGCTGCGCATACGCACACACAAAGGGCCGCGTTCGCCGGGCAGCACCACTCGTACATAATTCTGCCATCCCAGCTTCCCGCCCCCTGTAAACTTTTGCAAACCGCCATGACCCCGCAAGGCGCGTCCACACGTTCCAACCATCGAGTATGGAGCGGTTCCTCCTGTGCCGATGCGCCCCCGACGCTCTAGGCGCTTGCCGTGCCGTCGTTCTCTTGCTCTTCCTTTTTTCGTCGTTCACTTGTTCTTGCTGTTGTTTTAAGGTGTCATCCTGAACGAAGTGAAGGACCCCTGCACGGCTCAAATATCCCAAACATTCCCAGAGGCATTTCAGCCACCAACCCCGCCCTGCCCCGCTCCCGAAAGAATGCGGAAATCACTGCTGGCCAGCCGCACCCGCTACACCTTTCTGAGTGGAACCGTTCTTGCCCTCACTGCCGTGCCGTCGTTCTCTTGCTCTTCCTTTTTTCGTCGTTCACTTGTTCTTGCTGTTGTTTTAAGGTGTCATCCTGAACGAAGTGAAGGACCCCTGCACGGCTCAAATATCCCAAACATTCCCAGAGGCATTTCAGCCACCAACCCCGCCCCGCTCCCGAAAGAATGCGGAAATCGTTGCTGGCCAGCCGCACCCGCTACACCTTTCTGAGTGGAACCGTTCTTGCCCTCACTGCCGTGCCGTCGTTCTCTTGCTCTTGCTTTTTTCGTCGTTCACTTGTTCTTGCTGTTGTTTTAAGGTGTCATCCTGAACGAAGTGAAGGACCCCTGCACGGCTCAAATATCCCAAACATTCCCAGAGGCATTTCAGCCACCAACCCCGCCCTGCCCCGCTCCCGAAAGAATGCGGAAATCGTTGCTGGCCAGCCGCACCCGCTACACCTTTCTGAGTGGAACCGTTCTTGCCCTCACTGCCGTGCCGTCGTTCCACCCCCGCCAGCTACGCCCGCAGTCTTCGCCAATAGGCGCGTCTGAAACCTTGACTTCGCCGCCAAAACTCGCCACCCTTGCAACCTGTGCATGCTTGCAATCCGCCAGCCTGGAACCTTCATGTTCGCACTCTCAAACTCACCCTCGCTTATGACGGTTCGGCCTTCCACGGCTGGCAGGTCCAGCCTGCCAAGCCCACCATCCAGGGAACGCTGGCCTCGGTCCTCCAGAGCCTCACCGGAGAAACGCTTCTGCCCCAGGGCTCCGGACGAACCGACGCCGGGGTGCACGCTCTCGCCCAGGTCGCAACCTTTCAAACCGCCAGCTCCATTCCGGCCGCCAATTTCCGCATCGTGCTCAACGACCGTCTTCCCGCCGCCATCCGCGTCCTCGCCGTCGATGAAATGCCGGCGGACTTCCATGCCCGCCACTCCGCCCGCGCCAAGCTCTATCACTACCGCATCTGGCGCGGCGATGTCGTCCCGCCTTTTCTTGCCCGCTACGTCACCCACCATCCCTATCCACTGGATGAGCCGGCGATGCGGCAGGCTGCCGCCCTCGTCGTGGGCCGGCACGACTTCACCTCGTTCGCCGCCGCCGATCCCGACCGCGCCCAGCGCCTGGCCGACGCCTCCGCCGAGCCTCCCGCCGGAGTTTCCACCGCCGAGGTTCCCGCCGCTTTCCAGCGCCCCAGCAACGTCCGCACCATCCACGAGTCGCGCTTCGAGCGAAACGCCGAAGAGCTCGTCTACATTGTCCGCGGCAGCGGCTTTCTCCATCACATGGTCCGCAACCTCGTGGGCACATTTCTCCTTGCCGGCAAGGGAGGCATTGCTCCCACCGGCGTCCTCGCCATCCTGGAAGCCCGCGACCGCCGCGCCGCCGGTCCCACCGCTCCCGCCGAAGGCCTCTACCTGGTAGAAGTCGAGTACTGACCCAATGAGCATTTAAGTTTGAGTATTTTGAGCGTTCGGGACAGGCAGGCGTCAGGTGGCCCATATCTGCCTGTCGTTGGCAGATGTGGGGTAGTTGATCCTGTCTTTGCCCCTGCTTTTGTTCTTCCCCCGCCACTCACCCCAGGCGCTTCCCCGCGCGAATCATCTCCACGGCCTTTGCCGCCCGGCTCGTCTTCGTCTCCGCCCTTTTCGCCGAATCGATCCAGTCCGCAAACGCTTTCCTATGCGAGTAAGCCAGCGCCGCAAACCCTTCCGCGGCCTTGCTGTCGCCTCTGAGCGCCGCCTCCAACTCCACCGGAACCTCCACCGCCCGCGGCGCCTCGTCCACTTTCATCGTGACCTTCACCAGCTCACCGGCCTTCGCCTTTGCCCCAGCCATCAGCTCCTTGCTCACCGTCATCGAGTGTCTCCCGTCGCCGTCGGGCATCAGCGAATTCCTGAACGGAAAGCCATTCATCGTCCCTGCAACGGCCACCCGCGACCGCTTGCCGAACGCCTCCTCGACGTCGAACGGAATCGGCATGTACGTCCACGCTCCCTTGGGTCCACGCGCCGTCAGCCGGCCTTCAAATTTCTGTTCTTTCACCTTTCCACCTCGCCATCCCCGCTAGGTTCACCAACATCCCCGCAACCCGATGACTCCGCCTTTGCCGCCTCTCCAGGCTTGCGCAATCGGCGGGGAATTGTTCTTCCCGCGTCGCGTCACCCTGCCTCGGCCACCCCTCCAGACTGCGACTCCTGGCCTCCGGGCGGCCAATCGAGCAAACCATACCACATCCTCTTCTGGAACGCCGCTTTCACCTCGGCGGTAATTTGCTTCAGCTTGTACTTCCCTCCGCATCCAAACTTGCTGTACAACTTCCCTGATGGACTCAGGCATTCATCTCGTCGGCAGGTCTGGACAGCGCGAAAGTTTCTCCACCTTCAATCCCGCCACCGGCGAACCGATCGCCGACTATCTCGCAGCTTCGGCCGAAGATGTCACCGCCGCCGTTGCCCGGGGCCGCCAGGCGCAGCTCTGGTGGTCGCGATTGCCGCTCGTGCGCCGCACCGCTGTCCTCCGCCGCCTGGCGCAACTGCTCTGCTCCCAGCAGCAGGCGCTTGCCCAGGTCATCACCCGCGAATCCGGCAAGCCGTTGCAGGAAGCGCTCCTCAATGATGTTCTGGTCGCCGCCGATGCCGCGCTGTTCTGTGCGGATAATGCCGCCGCGGTGTTGCGAACCCAGCAGATTCCCCACTCCAACCCGGCCCTGCGCTTCAAACGCGCTCAGCTCTCGTTTGAGCCCCTCGGCGTCATCGGCATCATCGCTCCGTGGAACTATCCGCTCTCCATTCCCGCAGCCGATACCTTCGCTGCCCTCGCCACCGGCAACGCCGTCGTCCTCAAGCCCAGCGAACTCACTCCCCAGACCGCCCTCGAACTCGAGCGTCTGGTGGCCCAGGCGTTGGACGCCGAGGCGCTCACCGGGCTGCCGCGTCCCCTTCAGGTCGTCACCGGCCTCGGTCCCACCGGCCAGCACCTCATCGCCGGCGGCATCGACAAGCTGATCTTTACCGGCAGTGTCGCCACCGGGCGCCGGGTCGCCATCGCCGCCGCCGATCGCCTGCTTCCCGTCGTCCTCGAACTCGGCGGCAAAGATGCCATGATCGTCCTGGAGGACGCCGATCTGGACACCGCCTCCAGCGCCGCCGTCTGGGGCTCCATGATGAACGCCGGCCAGACCTGTATCTCGGTGGAGCGCTGCTATGTCCACCGCAGCATCTATTCCCGCTTCCTCAACCGCTGCCTGGATAAAATCTCGAAGCTCAAGGTCGGCGACGGCTCCCTGCCCGATACCGATCTCGGTCCCCTCATCACCTTCCGGCAACTCCAGATTGTCGAGCGCCAGGTCGACGAGGCCCGCGTCCTGGGAGCCACTGTCCACACCGGCGGAGAACTTCTGCCGCTGCTCGGCTCCAACTTTTACGCTCCCACCCTCATCACCGACCTCGACCCTGCCATGAGTGTGCTGCGGGATGAAACCTTCGGCCCAGTCCTTCCCATCATGCTCTTCGGCAGTGACGAGGAAGCCATCGCGCTCGCCAATGGCGGCGACTTCGGTCTTGCCGCCAGCGTCTGGGGCGCCACCGGGCACGCCACCGCCGTCGCCCGCCGCATTCAGGCCGGCGCGGTCCTGGTCAACGACCTCATCTCGGCCTTTGCCGTCGCCGCCGCGCCTCACGGAGGCCTCAAGAAAAGCGGCATCGGACGCACCCACGGCCGCCTCGGCATGCAGGAAATGGTCCGCCCCGTCTACCTCGATGTCGATCTCACTCCCCGCATGAAAAAGCTCTGGTGGTATCCCTACGCCGGAAACTTCGCCGCCATGGCGGCTTTCAGCGAATTCATCCACGGCGCTACTCTCAGCCGCCGCATCCGGGCCGCAATCCAATCCATCCCCGCCCTCCTCCATCGCCGCCGCTAGCGGCGTTGAAATCTGCCAGGTGCCCCACCTTCGGCGCCGGGTGCCCCACCTTCGGCGCGCGCTCTTTGCGCGACTAAGGTGGGGTTGTTGCCTTTGACTTTGACTTTGTCCTTGACCCTGCGGACAATTTCTTACAAGGGCGGAGGGTGCCCACATCCGCCTCTGCTTGCGGACCTGGGCCACGCCCAGTCATCAAATCTCGCCGACAGACAACGCCTCGCCGCGCCTATGACTGCGGCGACTGACGGTCTTCGCACTCTTGCAGCAGGGCTTCGGCGTCGCTCTTAAGTTTCGGGAGATCGCTTCCAATCACGTCCCAGACCAGTGCGTCGCTCACCACGCTGTACCCGTGAATCAGGCGGTTTCGGAAGGCGACAATCTGCTCGCAGTTGGCGATGCGCGTTGCCACTTCTGGAAACAGCCGCGACGCCTGCGCCAACGCTTCGCCGATGACTTCAAACTTCCGCTCGACCGCAGCCTTCAGCATCGGGCTCCTGGCATAGTCTTCAGCGCCGATGTCTTTGACAAACTCCCGTATGTCGTTGGCCGCCGCGATGGCATCCCAAAGGAAAGCCCGCAGGTCACGCGGCATAGAGCGTCTTCTGCTCCGCTTCCATCGAGCGCAGCACATAAGGATTATGAATGGCCCCAGCCTCCACCAGGTCAATGGAACAGCCAAACAGCGATTCCAGCTCGCGCAAGAGGCCGAAGTAAGCCTTGGAGTGCGCCCCGGCGGCCAGGGGCAGGAACTCGACCAGAAAATCCAAGTCGCTGCGCCGCGGATCGAAGTCGTCGCGCACCGCAGAGCCAAACAGGGCAAGCCGCCGCACCCCGTACTGCGAGCACAACGCCGCCAGTGGCGTCAGTTTCTCTTGGATTGGGTAAGCCATACGCAACTAAGGATACCGGGAAGCGCATTCCGGCGCCACCGAAACCCGAGCGTGGCACACGTCTGGCGAGCCTCCGCAGCCGCAGCGGCCTCAGTAGCCGTGTGCCCTGGGAGATATCTTTCTGAGAATGTGGGGCCCTGCCCGCTCGCCTATGGAACCCAACCCTCCGCCATGCCGATCACCGTCCCCTTAAAGCTCCGCATGGAACGCGTACCTGCTGACGGCTCCGCTCGCCGGCAGTGACTCGACGCCGCTCAGCTGGATGCTGGAGCGCAGGGTTTTCCCGCCCGGATGCACCGCGCCCACGGCAAAGGCGATCAACAGGCCGTTGTCTCCACCCGTGCCGCCCGACACCATCCACTCGTAGGGAATGGTCAGCGAGCAGGTGACCGAGGATGCCGCCGCCGACGTGCCGCCAGCCATCCCATTGGCCGTCTCAATGCCTCCGTCAACGACCATCGTGTTGAGGTTCACCTGCCCGCCGATGGCAATCGCCGCGCACGGGAAGGTTGTGCCCACGGGAAACCTCGAGACCAGCTTGATCGTGATGGTGACGTCGATAATCCCCGTAATGTTCATCGGGCCGCCGGTATTGGGAGCCAGGTTGAGGGCGAAGCCGCTGGCGGTCAGTTGGCCGCTCGGCGCATCGAAGGCAAAGCTGAGGCCGCTGGGGCCTTTGGGAGACGGGGTGACGGCTGCCTGCTGCCCTTGTGCCATGCCGAGCAAGGCGGCACAGAGCGCGGCGACGATGAGAATCGTGCGAATTCGCATGGTTCGACTCCGGTCTTCGAAATTGCGTTGCAAGCTGGACGGCCCAAAACCGCCCATATTGTTCCCCGCTGCGGCCTCCAGGGCAACAGAAATCCGGAAACCGCGGTGACGCCCGGCCAATGGTCCGGCTCACCGGCGTCCAATCGGAGGTTGCCCCTATTCGCCTTGTTTTCGGGAGACGGGCGATTGCAGAATGCCGCCAACCGCATTCCCCTCGTGTACCATCATTTCAGCAATGCCTTTTCGTCCCTGGACTCGATGGAAGTCCGAGCGCGCTCAGCCCGGTACGCTCGCCGAGGAAGTGGTTCGCCTCGCTGCCGACCCGCGCCTCCACCGTCTGTTCGAGTGGTTTCGCAGCCACCAGCTCGCCATCGCCGACTTTCAGCTCGCCATCACTGCCATTCCCGCGCCGCCTTTTGCCGAGCAACCCCGCGCCGCCTGGCTCGCCGAGCGTCTCCAGGCCCTTGGCCTCGCGACCACCACGGACGCCGTCGGCAACCTTCTGGCGCTGCGGCCCCAGGTCCATCTGCCGTCCCCATCCGCCGCCACTCCAGACCTGCCTGCAGGTTTGCCCTCCGGCGTCCATCCCGAGGCTCCCGTCATCGCCATCAGCGCTCATCTGGATACCGTTTTTCCCGCCTCAACTCCGCTCCACGTCCGCCGCGATCAGGCGCTGCTCCTCGGGCCCGGAATCAGTGACAACGGCTCCGGACTGGCCGCTCTCTGGGCCCTGGCTGCCGCCTTTCAGGAGGCTGCAATCCCCACCGCGTTGCCCCTGCTTTTCATCGCCAATGTCGGTGAGGAGGGCGAAGGCAATCTGCGCGGCATGCAGCACCTCTACCGCCAGCGCTTCCCGCCTGCTGCCGCCGATTCACCCGCCGCCGGCCAATCGCCCGACCCGTCCCTGAGTCTCCTCATCGCCCTCGACGGCGCCGGCAGCGAAAGCATCATCTCGCAAGCTCTCGGCAGCCGCCGTTTTGAGATCGTCATCTCCGGCCCCGGCGGCCATTCCTGGAGCGATCACGGCGCGCCTAATCCCATCGTCGCCGCCGCTCTCGTGGTCGAGGCGCTGTTCCGCATCCCTCTGCCCGTCAATCCCCGCACCACTCTCAACATCGGCAGCATCGAGGGCGGCACTTCCGTCAACACCATTCCCGAGCGCGCCGTCGTCAAGGTCGATCTGCGCTCCTCCGATCCCAAGACGCTCGATGACACTCGAGCAGCGTCTCCGCCGCGCGGTCGCCGACGCCTGCACTGAGACCCAGGCGCATTCCTCGCCCGCCCGCCCCGGTCTTCAACCACACCATCGCCATGCTCGGCGAGCGTCCTGCCGGAGAGTTGTCCGCCGCCTCGCCTCTGCTCGCCGCCATCCGCGCCGTCGATGCCCACCTCGGAATCGAGTCGCAGATACTGCGCGCCTCCACCGACGCCAACATTCCGCTCTCGCTCGGACTGGAAGCGATCTCGCTCGGCGCCGGCGGCTCCGGCGGCGGAGCCCACACCCTGCACGAGTGGTTCGATCCAGCCGGGCGTGAACAGGCGCTCAAGCGCCTCGCCCTGCTCATTCTTCTCCTCGCCGGACTCCCGGCGCAGACCGCGTCCGCGTCCGCCGCCTCCAATGCACGGAGGTCCGCCTGATGTCGCGTTCGCTCAAGGCTCATCTTCTGTTGCTCGGCGGCAACGTTCGTCTGGGGCTCCACCTTCATCGTCATCAAATCTGCGCTTGTCGGACGCCTCCCCGCTTGTCTTCAATGCCGTGCGCATGGCAATTGCCGCCCTGGTGCTCTGCGCCATCTTCTTTCGCCAGCTTCGCCGCCTGCCCGCCGGAGCCTTCCGCGCCGGCTTTGAGATCGGAACCCTCATGTGGCTCGGCTATGAGTTCCAAACCGCCGGCCTGCTCTACACCTCGGCCTCCAAGTCCGCCTTCCTCACCGGAATCTGCGTCGTCCTCGTTCCTCTCCTGCTCGCCCTCTTCTGGCGCCGTCACGTCAATCGCTACACGCTGGTCGGAGTCTGCGCCGCTTTCGTCGGCCTCTATCTTCTCTGCGTTCCCGCCGGCACAGGGACTCTCCCTCGCATCGCTCAATCGCGGAGACCTGCTCACCCTGGCTTGCGCCGTCGCCTTCGCCTTCCAGATCATCGTCCGTCGGACGCAGCGCCCAGCACTACGGCTTCGCCCACCTCGTCCCCATCGAAATCGCCGTCTGCGCCGCTCTGGATGCTCGTCTCCATCCCCATCGCCGACCGTCACGGCTTCATCCGTTTTACCCCCGCCATGCTCGCGGCGCTCGGCGGTCACCGCTCTCCTGGGAACCGTCGCCTGCTTCATCATCCAGGCCTGGGCGCAGCGATTCACGCCGCCCACCCACACTGCCCTCATCTTCTCCCTGGAGCCGGTCTTTGCCGGACTTACCTCCTACGTCCTCATCGGCGAGCGCCTCGGCGGCCGTGGACTTCTCGGCGCCGCTTTCATCCTCGTCGGAGTCCTCGCCAGCGAACTTCTCGGCCAGGTCCAGAAGCCCGAGGAGGAACTCGCCGAAGAAGCCACCTGATCCCGCGCGATCCTTGCTCTCACAGCAGGGAACTCCTGAACTCGCGGGTGCCCCAGCTTCGCGCCGCGTTCTTTGCGGCGATAACCTGGGAGGCAGTCTGCCCGCATCATAGGGTTTCCGTCACTTCCCGCCTGGGAGGCAGCCTTCGACTCCTCCAAGTTCGCCTTCCCTTGGCTAGCGTGGGCCGGTTGACCTGGCGATGCCCAGCCGAAACCCACCCCCACGCAAATCGATTCCAAGCGCACGATGGGTTACGATTCGTAAGGGTGAGATCCCATGCCAACCCTCCCCACCAATCCGCGCTCTCTCATCATGCTTCAGTCCGTCACCCTCATCTGGATGCTCATCGAGTGCGCCATCGCGCTCTGGGCCGCCGCCCGAGCTCACAGCCCAGCGCTGCTCGCCTTCGGTTTTGACAGTTTCATCGAACTGCTCTCCGCCGCGCTCGTCCTCCTCGCCCTTGTTCCTCCCTCGCCCTCCACCGCCGCCACATCGACCGCGCCTCCGGCACTCTACTTTTCCTTCTCGCCGCCGTCGTCGGTCTCACCTCCATCCTCGCTCTAGCCGGAAAGCTTCGGCCCGAACCCAGCCTGCCCGGCATCGTCATCACCGTGGCCGCGCTGGTTGTCATGCCGCTGCTCGCCTGGCAAAAACGCTCCCTCGCCCGGCGTACGGCCAACAACGCCCTTGCCGCCGACGCGGTCCAATCCGCCACCTGCGCCTATCTCGCTCTCATCACCCTCGCCGGAGTCGCCCTCAACGCCTGGTTCCACATCGCCTGGACCGATTCCGCCGCCGCCCTCGCCGCCATCCCCATCCTCATCGTCGAAGCCCGCCGCGCCATGCGCGGCCAAAGCTGCGACTGCTGCTAACCCATGCGCCCGCGGCCGGCAGCAACGCGTTGCTAGGGTGCCCCAGGTTCGCGCCGCGTTCTTTGCGGCGATAACCTGGGAGGCAGTCTGTCCGCACCATAAGGGTTTCCGCTACTTCCCACCCCGGAGGCAATCCATCCGCATCGTGGGCTTCCCGCCTGCCCAAAGCGCTCCGCCAAGCCTCTCTGTAAGGAATCCGCCCTTTTTCCCTATCCCCGATAACCAGCCCCCGCCCAATTATTGTTGACGTATTCCCAACCCCGGGCGTCTAACCATCCTGAACCGGCATGGCTCAACCACGTCCGGACAGCGCGCGCCTTTCCACCCAGACGCGATAAAATAGTTTGCAGATTGACTTTGCCGGAGGGCACATGGAACCGCTGAACGATGCAAGCGGATCGTCGCAGGATCAGATGACAAACAACAAGAGAAATCGTTTTGCGCCAGCTTTTTGTAGGGTCGGTCACCGTGGCCTTGGTGCTGTTGATCGGCACCGTTCTCACCTACACGGCTCGCGCCAAATCCGTGGACAGCACCGACGCACCGCAGTTGAGCCGTGCCCGCCGTCCACCAGCATGACAACGAATTCTGCCCGTGTCGCCAAGGCCGTCGAGCCCGCCGTCGTCAACATCAACACCGAATCCACCGTTAAGAATCCTCACAAGCACCTGCACCGCATGCCGCCGCAGCCGCAGAACCCCGACGACGAACAGGAACCCGACGGACAACAATCGCGGCCTGCAGGATTGGTTCGACCACTTCTTCGGCCAGGAGCCCGACGGCAACGTTCCCGGCGCTCCCGGCGGTGGTGACATGACCGCCCAGTCGCTCGGCTCCGGCGTCATCGTCAGCTCCAACGGCTACATCATTACCAACTTCCACGTCGTCGATAAAGCCGACCGCATCCGCGTCAGCCTCATGGGCGAGCCCGCCACGGTCAGCTATCCCGCCAAGGTCATCGGCACCGACCGCGAAACCGATCTCGCCGTCATCAAGATCGACGTCAACCACCCCCTGCCCATCGCCAAGCTGGGCAACTCGGACAGCATGCAGGTCGGCGACTGGGTTCTCGCCATCGGCAGCCCCTTCGGTCTCAAGTCCACGGTCACCGCCGGAATCGTCAGCGCCAAGGGCCGCAACATCGTCCCCGGACGCCAGTTCCAGTCCTTCATCCAGACCGACGCCGCCATCAACCCCGGCAACTCCGGCGGTCCGCTGGTCAACATGGACGGCGAGGTCATCGGCATCAACACCGCCATCTACACCGAAAGCTCCGGCTACCAGGGCGTCGGTTTTGCCATGCCTTCCAACACCATCGCCCAGGTCTTCAACCAGCTGGTCTCGCCCGCCCACAAGGTCGAGCGCGGCTCCATCGGCATCACCTTCAGCGCGGAAACCAGCCCGGCCGTCACCCGCATGTACGGCGGCGGCAAGGGTGTCGTCGTGCAGGATGTAACTCCTGGCGGCCCGGCCGCGCAGGCGCGGACTCAAGGCTGGCGACGCCATCATCTCGGTCGGCGGCAAGAACGTCGCCACCGGCGATGAACTGGTCGCCGAGGTCAGCTCTCACCATCCCGGAGACAAACTGAAGATCGGATACCTCCGTAATGGGAAGCAGGAGGAGGCCACCGTCACCGTGGCCGACCGCCAGAAGCTCTTGGGCGCCCAATTGGGCACCGACGAGGAGGAAAACGAGGAGCAGGCGCCCAAGGAAGGCAAGCTCGGAATCACCGTCAAGCCGGTTCCTGCCGCCGCCGCCAAGCGCTTGAATCTGCAGCCCAATCAGGGTGTGCTGGTGCTCGATGTCAAGCCCGGCAGCTTTGCCGATTCCGTCCAGCTCGGACGCGGCGACGTTATCCTCGAAATCAACCGCCAGCCGGTCGGCGATCCCGATACCTTTGCCAAAATCGAATCGGGATTGAAGTCAGGGCAGGACGTCGTTTTCGTCGTTCGCCAGGCCGGACAGGGCCGTGACGCAACAAATGCCTTCCTAGGAGGCACCCTGCCGTAGTAAGCTGTGCATATCCCAACCACGTTGCCGGGCATCGGATCGTTTCCAGTCCGGCGGCGTGCGGGATTTCGGCCAACTTTTTCGTAACTTCGTATCGCTATCCTTTGCTCTCGGCCGAGTCCTGATGCACCACGGGTTATAGTTCATCTCCGGGAGGTGTCTTTGATGTGGTCACGGATGAGGATGAGAACTACGGTTTTGTTGGCCACGGCAGCCCTGCTGTGCAGCTGCGCCCTGGCTGCCGCCCAGGACCAAGCCCAGCACGGTAAGGGTCAAGACGCGAACCTCGGAGACGGCCTCTCGAACCCGTGCCTCCTCTCGAAAGTCCGCGCGCCCGGCCGCCAGGATCCAGGCTGCAGGCACGCGCCGGGGAAACAGGGGCAGGAGACAGCCCTTTGTAAAGGTCTGTCAAGACCAGGTTCCGCGGACAGCAGTCCATTGATCAGGCGCGCACCATGGAAATTCAGCAGGCCCTCATCCGTGAGCACTACTTCGACGGCGAGGCCACCGGCGAATGGAACCAGGCAACCCGCGACGCACTCATCCGCTTCCAAGACGATAACCACTGGCAGACGAAGATCCTTCCCGATGCCCGTGCCCTCATCAAGCTGGGTCTTGGCCCCAGCCAGCAGAACCTGCTCAACCCGGAGAGCGCCGCCATCGCCAACCCGTATCAGTCCGGTCTTGAAAAATCTTCTCCCGGCGGATCGAACTAGCAATCGTTGGAACGAGCCATCATTTTTCTAAATGCAAAAGCGCGGCCGCATCGGTCGCGCTTCTTTTTTCCCTCAGCCTCGTTTGAGTCGTTGTGGGGAACTGCTCGCAACGAAGTGAACCTCGACGGCGCCGCCCAAATCTCCCCTACAGGTCAAAGCTGACCAACCGGGGATCGAATTACCCTTCCGCGGGTCGCTCGACTCACCCTTCGCGATATTAACTTAATCGCCAACGATTCAGGTCAAATCCATATCCACAAAGACAATCCTTCCGGCCTTTACGCAACCATTGCCTGAAGAGCAAACTTTGCCTCCCAAACGATTATCCTTTCCGTCAATCGTTGCCCGCTCACTCGGCGTAGAACCCCTCACGCGTCTGCACCGTCAAATCTGCGTTTCGAGTGCTCAAATGCAGCTTGTGATAGCCGCTGTCGGCCTTGTCCGGGGTGTAGCTCAAGCTGTACTGATGCCGCATCTCTTCCTCGATCTGCGCATAGATATCCGTAGCGCTCAATTTTTTCGACAGCTCAAAATACCTTCCGCCGGTTTCTCTTGAAATCTGCTGCAGTATCTTTTTCCCGTCGGTCTTGTTTTCGCGCGGGGTGCCCCCTTGTCCGCCGCGCCGCCCGCCTCCGGGATAGCCACCACCTCCACCGGGAAACGGACCGCCGCCGCCAGGAAAGCCGCCGCCACGACGTCCGCCGCCGTTGCCGCCGCTCTCTCGTTCTTCGCGCTCGGAGGCAACGTACACGCAGTAAACAAGCGCGTCCGCGCGCTGTGCCGATTCAACTGCGCCCTGAAGCGATGTCTTGCTGTCGCGGTCCACGCCATCGGAGAACAGCACCATCGCCTTGCGTCCCGTTACTCCCTTCAGCACCTCATCGGAAGACAAGTAGATCGCATCGTAGAGCATGCCGCCGCCGAAAAAATAATGCGGGCTCTGGCCGTCATCGCCACCGTGCCCGCGTCCGCCTCCGGAGTTGCGCGGCGCCTCACCCACTGAAATCTGGTCGATCCCCTTGGCAAGTTTGTCGTGCGACCCCGTCACGTCCTGCAGTAATTCCACTTCCTTGTCGAAGTGCAACACAAAGGCTTTATCCTTGCCGTCGCGCAGCAAACGATTGACGAACTCCGTGTCCGCCTTGCGCTCGTCGGCGAGCGCCTTGCGTTGTCCTGGCCCGGTGTCGGCCAGTATTCCCAGAGTCAAGGCCAAGTCGCTCTCGTGCGCGAACTGCGTAATCGTCTGCGCCCGTCCATCCTGCTCCAGCACAAAGTCCTGCTTGTTCAGGCTGTTGACCGGCTGTCCTTTCTTGTCGCGCACAATCGCAATCAGGTTGACCTCCTTCACCTTTACGGAAATTGCAGGCGGCTTCTGGGCAGCGCTCTGTGCGGCCGGGGCGGCCTGCTGCGCGATTCCCTGCAATGCAACGCCGAAGACACAAAGAGAAAAACTTAGCGCGCGAACCCTTCGTAACGAATTCATGGCAGAAAGAATGGCACATACCGGGCGCCAAAGAAACCCGCTGCAGAGGTGCTCGCCAGGCAATTCCCAAAGCTGAATAGGACCCGCGTCTGCGCGCCCATCGCGAGCCTCCCACCAAATTGTCAGCTCCACGCAAACGAGGCCCGCCGCTGTGGCGAGCCTCGGTTGAGAAGGGTCGAGGTCTAAGTGGACCCTACCGTGTTGCGAGAGCGGGCGGCAAAGGTCGAGTAGAGCGCCGCCAGCGCGACGATCACGTTGGCCGCAACCACCGGCGTGGCGTGAATCAGCAAACCGTAGCTGATCCATAAGATCGCGGCGCCTGCCTGAATCAAGCGAAGCGTCGCCGGCTTCTTGAAAAAATACGATAAGCCGAAGCAAGCGGTTGCGATCCAGCCAATCCAACCGTGCATCACTGAGCCTCCGTGTCCAACGCGATCGCGGATGGAGTTGCGGAAGTAGAGCGCAGAGTGAGGACGTCGGTGCGCATGCGCGCCCACTCCTGCACCAGGAAACCGTTGGACTCAAAGAAGCGTCGAATCTGCGGCTGCGTCCAATGCGCCACCTCTTCCAGGATAGGAACAAGGACACTCAGTGCGTTATCGCCGAGCACGGTGCGCTTGGCAATCTGCGTCACGCAGCGCGATTCGGAAACCGCGATGGTCAGTCCATCGCCCTCGTTGACGTGCAGCATGGCGTTCATGTCCGAGCTGCCATCGCCGGCATAGACCACGTGGTCGAGTCCGATGGAATGCTCAGCCTGCAGTTGCATGATGCGCGTCACCTTGCCGTAACCGGCAGTGCAGCGGATGAGCCGCTCGATCGCACCGCTGGCCCCGTACTCGAACTCGGTGCCGTAGATGTGGTCGGCCGGCACAATGCCTTCCAGCGCCGACTGCACGATCTCCACCGGAGCGGCGGAGAGAACGTAGAAATCGAACTCATGGCCGGGAATGCCATCACGCAAGGTGCGGTAGAGCAGTTCGATGTTTTGCTTAAGCGGCATGCGCTTGCCGGTTTCGATTAAATGCTTGCGGCGGACCCGTGAGTTGAACGCCGGGTCGTGCAGGAGCAGGTATGCAAGTTCCGCGCCCTGCTGCACCAGATTCAATTGCACCATGCCCGCAACTTTATCTTTGAACTCATCCACCGGAATGCCAAGCACCTCGGTGAGGATCAGGCCCGAGTCGTTGAAGCTCAGGGTCTGGTCGAAGTCACTAACAAACAAATACTGCTTGATGATCGTTTCACTCATGTCACCTCTTATGATAGGCGCTATGGGGATCAGGATGGTGAATACGGGATCAAAATGCTATCGAATGATTTGATTGAGTGTATGGTTCCGGGTGATAGACCATTATCTCAATTGTTTATAGTCATTTACAGAGACCTTCCAGTTTTCTAGTTTGCTTGCTTTCTTGCCCGCTTCGCTCCGCTGAGCAGCGGATGGGGAAGCTATGCGCGCCGTTCCTTTCCATTTTGAGGAAAAGAGACGAAGACTCCCACCCGCGCCAGGCGGGTGAGAGCGCCGGTTTCCGTCTTAATACCTCTCCGCCATGAACTCGGTGATGGCCGCGTAAGCCCGGTGGAGCACTTCTTCCTGCGGCAGAAACACCATCCGCATATGGCGCTCGCCCTCGCGTTGTCCGAAGCCAGTGCCGTGAACGCACAGCACATGTTTCTGCTGTAGCAATTCGGTGACAAACTGGAGATCGTCTTCCGGGATGTTCAGCTTGGGAAAAGCGTAGAAGGCTCCCCGAGGCGCGGTCAGAGAGATGTGCGGCGTGCGCGCGGCCCACTCCACGGTGAGATCGCGGCGGCGGCGCAGTTTGGTGCGCGCCAGTTCGAGATGGTCCTGTGGTCCCTCCAAGGCAGGCGCGATGGCGTACATGAATGGGTTTGGCGCCGAGAGCCGTGCCCGCAGCAGTTTGTAGACGGACTCCAGGTAATCGTCGAGCGACCCCGCCGGGCCGGTCGCGATCGCCCAGCCAATGCGCCAGCCGGGCACGAGGTAGGCCTTCGATAGTCCGTTGAAGGTGATGACTGGAAGATCGGGCGCCAGCGCCGCGATGGAGACGTGCTCGCAGTCTTCGTCGATGATGAGTCTGTCGTAAATCTCATCGGCCAGAATGAGCAACTTGTGCCGGCGCGCCAGTTCGGCAACCCCCTCCAACGTGGCGCGCGAATAGATCGCACCCGTGGGATTGTTAGGATTGATGAGCAGGATCGCCTTGGTGCGCGGATTGATGCGCGCCGCAATGTCATCGAGATCGGGCTGCCAGCCATTCTCCTCCTGGAGAAAATAGGGGTTTGGGGTGGCGGAAATCTTTCCCAGCACGGCTGCGTACAGGGGATAGTCCGGGCAGGGCGTCAACACATTGTCGCCGGGATTGACCAGCGCCGTAAGACAATGGTCGATGACTTCGCCGGAGCCGAAACCAACCATGATGCCCTGGATATTCTGAAAGCCATTGGCCTGGGCCCGATCACGGATCGCCCGGAGGGCGGAGCTTTCGCCGAGCGAATCGCCATACCCATTGAAGCCGTCGCGCATGGCGCGTTCGGCGGCTTCGATCATGTGCGGGGGCGCGGGAAAGTCGAATTTGTTGGGATCGCCAATGTTGAGGTAGAGGATTTCGTGACCCTGGCTCGCAACCAGGTCGGCCGCAACGGCGAGGTCGCGGATGGCATAGCACACCTTGGCCATGCGAGTCGCCGGGGCTATCTGAAAAGTCAAATTTGTAATCATTAAATTTTAGAGATCCTGTTCTTATCGAACCCTATGTTGCGGCGAAGTGGAAGCGCATGGAGCGGGCGGAAACGACTTCAATCCCCCGCAACCCCGGGAGGTTACCGCGACGTTTGCGTAAAAGGCGGGCGGCAAGGCCGCGCTGCGATGTTCGCAAAGCTTTTGTATGGCTCACGCCTCAGTGAGTTTACCAGACCTTTCGCGCCTGTGATTCGCGCAAGTTAACCCCGCTGCCACCAAGGTTCTACTCCTGGCGGTCGATCTGGGCCCGCTGCAGACGGTCGGAGTAGTCGACGTAGACGGCCTTCCACTCGGTATAGAAGTCGAACGCGCCGACTCCGCCCTCGCGATGGCCATTGCCAGTCTGCTTGACGCCGCCGAAGGGAAGATGAACCTCGGCGCCGATGGTCGGCGCATTGATGTAGGTGATGCCGGCGTCGAGGTCGCGGATGGCGGCGAAGGCGCGGTTCACGTCCTTGGTGTAGAGCGCGGAAGAAAGCCCGTACTTCACATCGTTGGCGATCTCGATGCCGTGTTCGAGCGAATCGCACGCGATGCAGGAGACGACCGGCCCGAAGATTTCCTCCTGGGCAATGCGCATCTTCGGATCGACATCGGCAAACACCGTCGGCTCGATAAAGAAGCCGTGCGCGTAGTCAGGGCTATCCAGGCGATTGCCGCCGGTGGCCAGGCGCGCGCCTTCTTTGCTGCCGACTTCGATATAGCCAAGCACCGTCTCCATCTGGGACTTACTGACGACCGGGCCCACGTCCACGCTCTCATCGAGCCCGTTGCCGATCTTGAGCAATCTGACGCGGCGCACCAGTTCCTCGATGAAGCGCTGGTATACGCCTTTCTGCAGGATAATGCGGCTGGTGGCCGTGCAGCGCTGTCCGGCGGTGCCAAAGGCTCCCCAGAGCGCGCCTTCCAGCGCCAGGTCGAGATTGGCATCGTCAAGCACGATCATCGGATTCTTGCCGCCGAGCTCCAGCGAGCAGCGTTTGAAGGTGCGGGCGCAATTGGCGCCGATGACGCGGCCCACATCGCTGGAGCCGGTAAACGAGATGGCGCGAACCAGCGCATGTTCCATCAGTGGCGTGCCCACCTCGGCGCCCTGGCCGGTGACGATGTTGACGACACCGGGGGGAACTCCAGCTTCGGTGAGCGCGCCGACAAAGTTGAAGACCGACAGGGGCGTGTACTCGGCGGGCTTGATCACGCAGGTGTTGCCCGCGACCAGGGCGGGGAAAAGCTTCCACGAAGGAATCGCCATGGGAAAGTTCCACGGACAGATCATGCCGACGACGCCGACGGGATTGCGAGTACACATGGCGAACTTGTTAGGCAGTTCGCTGGGCGTGGTGAGCCCATACATGCGCCGTCCTTCGCCGGCGAAGTAGTAGCCGGTGTCGATGGCTTCCTGGGTGTCGCCCCGGGTCTCCTTGAGGACTTTGCCCATTTCGCGGGTCATGTCGTGCGCGAATGCTTCCTTTTGCCGCTCCAGGATGGCTGCAGCCTTCATGATGATTTCAGCACGGCGGGGCGCGGGCACGCGGCTCCATTTCTTGAACGCGGCATCAGCGGCTTCAACGGCGAGGTTGACCTCGGCGGCGCCGGAGCGCTGGAAGACGCCAACCAGGTCGCGTGTGTCCGCCGGGTTACGGTTCTCGCAGGTGTTGCCGGAGCTGGCCGGAACCCATTTTCCATCGATGAAGTTACTGTAGGTATTGATGCCGGAAGCGGTGGTAGCCATCGGAAGTAGTTCTCCAGAATCGTTGAGTTGGAAGTACGCCCTGCCGGGGCAAAACCGCAGAGCCGGGGCAACAAGTAATCGACCGCATATCGTAATCGGCAGGGATAGGTGGTGGCAAGTGGCGGCGGCAGAAAGCAGCTTTGCTGATCACAAGGACGCCAGCGTGAAGTTCACCTGGACGCGCGTGTCGTAGGCGACCGGGCTGCCCCTCCTTGTATTCCGCCCCCTTTGAGTCGATGACGGGAAAGCTTTCCTTGACGATGACGTGGACTGAGTCAGGCAACGACTTTGCCTCGGCGGAGCCTGCTGCCGCGGCCTGGGAGGCAGGAGCCGCGCCCAGGAGCAGGGTATCCCGCGGCGTCTGCGCCCAGAAGCATGCGGCGGCAAACAGGAGCAAGGCCAGGGTGGATGTGCGCTTCATCCTGTGGATTGTAATCGCAAATGGCGGGCTCGCTTCGCGTATCGCCACGATGAAATTTGCACGGCCGCCGGTGCGAGGGCGGGCGGAGTAGTAAGATAGGAAATGAGTCCCGGCTAGTGCTATTCACAAATTGGCAGGCATGAGTCCCATCCGTTTTCTTCAGAGAGAAGATCTCAAGACTGATTTTTTCCTGGATGGGAAGGGTGGCGCGGGGGTGAAATCCGCATGCGCGGACTTGCCGGGGCGTGATTCTTTTCGCACGGAAAAAAGAGAGATAGTAAAAAGATGTCAAACAATGGCTTCCACACCGGCTCGCGTTTCGGGAATCTGCGTTCGTTGTTCAGCATGTTCTCAAGCGACCTTGCAATTGACCTGGGTACGGCGAACACGCTTGTCTATGCGCGAGGCAAAGGCATCGTTGTCAATGAGCCCTCGATTGTCGCGATCAACAAGAACACCAACGAAGTGGAGGCGGTGGGCAAGGAAGCCAAGGAGATGCTTGGCCGCACGCCTGGAAACATCGTTGCCATCAAACCGATGAAAGACGGCGTGATCGCGGATTTCAGGATCACCGAAAAGATGCTGAACTACTTCATCCAGAAGGCGCACAACCGCAAGATGCTGGTGCATCCGCGAATTGTCATCGGCGTGCCCAGCGAGATTACGCAGGTGGAGAAGCGCGCGGTCATGGATTCGGCCTATCGCGCCAAGGCCAGCGAAGTGCACCTGGTGGAGCAGGCGATGGTGGCGGCCATCGGCGCGGGGTTGCCCATTACCGAGCCCTGCGGCAACATGGTGGTCGACATCGGCGGCGGCACCACGGACATCGCCGTGATTTCCCTCAGCGGAATCGTCTACTCGCGCTCGGTTCGCATGGCCGGCAACCAGATGGACGAAGCCGTGATGAACTACTTGAAGCGCAAGTACAATCTGTTGATCGGCGAGCGCACGGCAGAACAGATCAAGATCGAAATCGGCTCGGGCTATCCCCTGGAGAAACCTCTGACCATGGAGATCAAGGGACGTAACCTGATCGAGGGCGTGCCCAAGACAATTACCATCGACGACAGCGAGATTCGCGAGTCCTTGAGCGAATGCGTGGGCACCATCGTGAACGCGATCCGGGTTGCGCTGGAGCGTACTCCGCCGGAGTTGAGCGCTGACATCAGCGATCGCGGCATTGTACTGACCGGTGGCGGCGCTCTGCTCAAGAATCTGGACAAACGCATCCGCGAAGAGACCGGCCTGCCGGTTTCCATCGCCGACGATCCGCTGGCCAGCGTGGTGCTGGGCACGGGCAAAATGCTCAGTGACTTCAAACTTCTGCGCAAGATCAGCATCGAGTAAGAAAGACGGGGGGCCGGAGCGTTGCTCCGGCCTTGCACTCTGCGGGAGCCGTACTTTCCCGCTGGCGCAAAGCTCCGCTTGCCGGTGCCATGGCCAGGGACGCCGCTGGCAAGCCCGGCGCCAAGACTGAAACGCTGAAGCGATGAATGTATTCTCGCGGCACAAGAATACGGTGGTTCTGACCACGGTTTTGCTGGCCCAGTTGCTGGCACTGGCGGTGCAGGTGAAGCGCCAGACGGCCGAGGGTCCAGTGCGCGTGATCCGCCTGGTCGCCGTCAGCTCCCTCGCGCCCTTCGAGCGCCTGTTTATTCATACCGGCGAAGGCGTCCGTGGAGTTTGGGCGAACTACATCGACCTGCGCAACGTGCGGCGCGAGAATTTGCGCCTGCGGGCAGAAACCGGACAGATGCGTCTGGATCGCGCCAGGGAGCAGGAGGATGCCCGCCAGGCGCGCCGTCTGCAAGCCCTGTTGGGATTCAAGGAACAGTGGATCGATGCCACGGTCGCCGCCCAGGTGATTGGTACCAGCGGCAGCGAAAGTTCAAGCCTGCTGTATCTCGACAAGGGCACAAAGGACGGGATACGGGCCGACATGCCGGTGATTACGCCGGATGGCATTGTGGGTAAGGTGCTCACAGTCTATGACGAAACCGCACAGGTTCTGATGATCAGCGATCCGACCAGCGGAGTGGGAGCCACCCTGGCGAATTCGCGTCTCAAGGGCATTGTGAACGGCACTTCCACCGGTGAACTCCGGTTAAGTTACATCATGGGAGATGAAACGGTGCGGCCCGGCGAAGCACTTGTTACCAGCGGCGGCGACCGGGTCTTCCCCAAGGGATTGCCGATCGGTACCGTGGTTAATGTAAGCATGGGGCGCAACCTGTTTCTCGACATCAAGCTGAAACCGGCAGTGGATTTGGATCGGCTGGAAGAGGTGCTGATCGTCACCGAGCAGAAGCCGCGCGCGCCGGACACGACCGATCCGGGTTCGATTGGCGCGGCGGACATTCTTGCCCAGCATCTGCCGGGCGTGCCGCCTTCGAGCGTGGCCGCGCCGCAGCCATCAGCCGCGGCGGCCGCTCCGGCGCCGGCGCGCGCGGGTACAGTCAAGTCCAAGCCTAACGCTCCGGCGCCTGCGCACGCGGACGCAGCCAAGCCCAAGCCCGCCGCAAGGGAAGGGACAAATCCCCAATGAGAGCCGCGAATCTCAGCTATACGTCGCGCGAACAGGTGGAAGTGTATCGCTTCTCCTGGCCGCTCTCGGTGGGCTTGCCGATCCTGCTGGTGGGATTGCAGGCGTTTGTGCCCGTGAGGCTGCATTTCTTCCGGATCTTCGATTTTGGATTATTGCTGACGATCTTTTTTGCGGTCTCGCGCCGGAGCCAGTTAAGTGGACTGCTTACCGGCGCCGCCATCGGCTTGCTGCAGGACTGTTTCACGCACACTCCTTTCGGCGTTTTTGGAATTGCAAAGACTCTGGTGGGCTACGGCGCGTCGTCGATTGGAATCCGGATCGACGTGGAAAATCCGGGATCGCGGTTCCTGCTTGTTTTTTTCTTTTATGGCGTCCATCAAGCGGTAGTCGTGGCCATAGAGCGCGAGTTGATGGGGCAGTCGGTCCATCTCAATCTTGGACATGAGGCTGGCGCGGCGGTTTGTAATTCGTTGATGGCAGTGTTTCTGTTCGCGTTTTGAATCGCTTCAAGATCAGGGATTTAGGAAGCGTCACCGGGTCGCAATTTCATTCATGAACGGTCGCGAAGAAAAGGTTCCGCTAATTCGTCTGGCGATGGCGCAGTACATCATACTGGGCATTTTCCTGCTGCTGATTTTTGGACTGTGGCGCTTGCAGGTTCTGCACTCGGACTACTACACCAGCATGGCCGAGCAGAACCGCGTGAAGGAGGTTCCGATCCTTGCGCCGCGCGGCAAACTGCTGGATCGCGAAGGCCGTCCCATCGTCGATAACTATCCTTCGTTCTCGGCGCTGCTGCTGCGCTCGCAGGGAAAGATCAGCGACTCCAACCTGGAGGCCATCGCCGTTGGACTGCACCTGGATGCCGACGACCTGAAGACGCGGGTGAAGCGGCTCTCGGCCATGCCCGGCTATCAGCCGATCTTCATCAAGTACGACATCACTCCCGACGATCTTGCCTTCATCGAATCGCATCGCAATGAATTTCCGGAGCTGGACACCATCACCGTGCACCGCCGCCTCTATCCCAAGAACGGATTCATGGCGCACCTGATCGGCTACGTCGGCGAGGTCAGCGAAGACATGCTCAACAATCCGCGCTTTGAGCTCTACAACTCCGGAGACGTAGTAGGGCAGAGCGGCGTGGAAGCCGAATACAACGACATGCTGATGGGCAAGAACGGCTCGCGGCGCGTGCTGGTGAACAGCAAGGGAAAAGAAGTCGGCGAGTTGAGCGACACGCCGGCGATTCCCGGCAAGCCGCTGCAGTTGACCATCGATCTCGATCTTGCAGATCGCCGCCGAAGAGGCGCTGGGAGACAAGCCCGGCGCCATCGTCGCCATGGATCCGAAGACCGGCGAAATTCTCGCCATGGTCAGCCGTCCCACCTTCGATCCCAACGCTTTCGCCGTGCGCATCATCTCAGCAAGGAATGGAACGCCCTGCTCACCGATCCCGGCAAGCCTCTGTTGAACAAGGCGATCCAGGCGCAGCTGGCGCCGGGTTCAACGTTCAAAATCATCATGAGCGTGGCCGGCTGGCAGGAAGGAATCGCGCAGACTCTGCATGTCAACTGCAACGGCGGCGCCACGTTCTACGGACGCCGCTTCGGTGCTGGCTGAAGGGCGGGCACGGCGGCGTGGACCTGCCGAAGGCCATCTACCAGTCCTGCGACGTTTTCTTCTACACCCTCGCCGAGCGGCTCGGTATCGAAAGCATCGCAAAGTACGCCACCACGTTCGGGCTGGGACAAAAGACCGGTATCGATCTGCCCCAGGAAGTCAGCGGCGTGATGCCGAGCGAAGAGTGGAAGCTGAAAAATTTCCGGCAGAAGTGGTTTGCCGGAGAAACCATCTCGGTCGGCATCGGACAGGGCGCCGTGGCGATAACGCCGATGCAATTGATGCGTGCGATCAGCGCAATTTCGATGGGCGGTCACATGGTCCGTCCGCACGTCGTCTTTCCGGATAAGGTTCCGAGACCTATCGCAACGCACTGCACTACTCGGACACCCAGGAGGTCGCCATCGATCCGGCGGGCTGGGAGACGATCACGGATGCGATGGCGCGGTGTTGCTCCCGGAAGGCACGGCTCCGAGCGCACACATCGCCGGGATAGAAATCGCGGGCAAGACCGGCTCGGCGCAGACGGTCTCGCTGACCCTGCGGGCCAAGACGCCAACAAGGCAGAGTTTGCGCAAAACGGCTGGTTCGTCGGATTCACTCCAAAGCGCAATCCTGACATCGTGGTTTGCGTCCTTTTCCAGGGCGGCGAGCATGGCAGGCTGGCGGCACGGTTGGCAACCCAGGTCATCAAGGTTTACGTGGACAAGAAGAACCACCGGCCGCTGGAACATTTGAAGCCGCCTCCGGAAAACGAAGAGCCGGGCGTGCCAGCGCCGCAGCCAGGCACGCTGGGACGGAACCGCGGCGGGCAAAATACTCTTGCGGTCTCCGGCTTCTGGAGTGATCCGGGAAGCGATCATCTGCAGGCGGCGCGGTTTGTCGTGAATACAGGGCGGGAAAAAGCGATTTCATCGCGCCGTGGCCGCTCCGGGCATGGAACAGTTTGCGCCGCAGCCGAGGCGCCAGGAGAAAATCCTCTGCCGCGGCGAAAGAAGCGTGCGTCGTGGCGGAATTTGCCTGGAGTGGTGGCCACGCTGCCGGAACCGCGATGGCGGGCAGGAGACGCGCATTGAGCCGATACGTTCACTTCCGCGATTTCGACTGGGTGCTGCTGATCTTCGTCCTGATCATCTGCCTGTTGGGCGTGTCGGAAATCTACTCGGCGACGCTGCACACCAAGTTCGAAGGGATGCACATCCGGCAGGTGTACTGGATTGTTGCCGGGGTGGCCCTGATGTTTCTGGTCAGCCTGATCAACTACCAGGCGCTGCTGGAGTTCGTGCCGTGGATGTATGGCTGTCAGCCTGATCTCGCTGGTTTCCGTGTTGGTCTTCGGCAAGCGCTACCTGGGCGCCAAGCGCTGGATCGATTTCAAGCTCTTCCATTTTCAGCCCTCGGAATGGGTCAAGCTCATTCTGATTCTGACCATGGCGAAGTATTTTGCCGAGTACAGGGAAAACGAACTGCCATTTCGCGAGCTGGTGAAGGCCGGAGTCGTCGTGCTGTTTCCGATGCTGCTGGTGTTGAAGCAGCCGGACCTGGGTACGGCGCTGACCTATATTCCGATCGCGATCATGGCGCTGGTTCTGGGCGGCATGAGGCCCAAGCACGGAATTGTGCTGCTGGTCGATTGCGGCCGTACTGATGCCGGCCATGTGGAAGTGGGGATTAAAGCCGTACCAGAAAGAGCGGCTTTCGACCTTTGTTGCCCCGGAAGCCGATTCGCAGGGCTCCGGCTATCAGGTGATCCAGTCGTTGGTGGCCGTGGGTTCGGGAGGCGTGTGGGGCAAGGGCGTAGCCAAAGGAACCCAAACGCAGGGACAGTTCCTGCCTGTTCCGCACACCGATTTCATCTTCGCGGCCTGGAGCGAGGAGCATGGCTTTGTGGGCGCGCTGGTGGTAATGCTGCTATACTTTGGGGTGTTGATGCGTTTGATCCATGACGCACAAACGGCGCCGGATCGCGCCGGAGTCTTCCTGATCATGGGAGTGGTCGCGGTGCTGGCGTTCCACGTCTTGGTGAACGTGGGAATGGTTGTGGGATTCATGCCCGTGACGGGCATTCCGCTTCCATTGATGAGCTACGGAGGATCGTCGATCCTGTTTACGTTCCTGGCACTGGGCATTGTGATGAACGTCCGCATGCGCCGGTTTGTGAATTAGGATGACGCGTAAAGCGGACCCAGGCTCCGGACGGCGGAAGCTCCGGAAACATGGAAACTTCGTAGCGTCCGCGCAAGCCTTGATGACTAGCGAGGCTCGCGGAGCGAAGCTTTTTGCAAAATCCCAGGAGAGCCGCCGGAAGCAGGCGGAGGGAATGGGTCTTCGGCGATGATCGCCGGGGCTTTCGGCGGGGGAAATTCCCAGGCCGCATACACGAGATGAAGCCCTCGATGGGAGGGCAAAGCCGGCGATGAAGGCAATCAGGCCGGTCAGAATTGAAGAATTACGATGCGTTTGAAGGGCAGGGAACGGCCCCATCCGGCATTCCAGAAGTCGAAATTTGCAGGGAATGCTGGAGAGAAGTGGCCACAAAACCCAGGCGTAACGTAACCGGACCGGGGCAAGAGTCTCCGGGGAGTACGGAATCGGTGCATAGGTTCACATCAAACGCAGCCGGAACCCTGAATGGCGCAAGGCGCCAAGGCGGAACCGGCCGCATGATCCCCGCAATTCAATCCAGCGGGCGAACTGGGCTCCGCGCCCTGGCAGAGAAGCCAGAGAGCGCGGCTCGACGCATTGATCTTCAAAACTGACCAACCTGCCTTCGTGCTTCCGGCTCAAAACAGCCTGCTCATTGCGACCAGGCCGGGAGCGAAAATGAACAAAGAATTGTACGTTTCAACCACGCCGCATGAAACCAAGGTGGCGCTGGTGGAAGACGACCAGCTTGCCGAGGTGTACTTCGAGCGCGAGAACGAGTACACGCTGGCAGGCTCGATTTATAAAGGGACGCGTCACCCGCGTGCTGCCCGGCATGCAATCGGCATTCGTCGATATTGGCCTGGAACGCGACGCGTTCCTGTACGTGTCCGACTTTCTGGAACTCCAGGACGAAGACGAAGACGGCGAATTCGAGGATGTGAAAGTTACCGGAGCGACGCTGGCTCAGGCCAACGGCCTGATCATTACCGAACCACTACCCGCCGGAAGAAGGCGATTTCGAAGAGTCCCAGGAAGAAGCCGTAGGCGACGGCGAGGAAGATAAGACTGAAGGCAAGGATGCGGGCGCACCGCGTTGGCGTGGCCGCCGCCGCCGCCGTGGCAGACGGGGTGGACGTGACCGCGGCACGGACGATCGTCCGGTCGAGGCGCAGCCCGGTATCGGCGATTCCAAGGAATTGGCGGGCGAGCCAGACAGTGCCGGCGATTCTCGATGAATCCCCCGCCGAGAGTGAACCTGCGGCCACCGGCCCGCGTGTGCCGAAAAGGCGCCAGTTGCGCGGATTCGAGCCTCGTGGACTGGTGATCCACGGGTTGGCGCGCTCGGTGGACGACAGAGGAGATTGAGCCCGAAGTCAGGGCTGAAGCTGCCGATGCATCGGCAGCAGATGGAGCGGCCGCGGCACCGGCGGCGATCTCCTACACGCCCATGCTGCTGCCCGGCGAGTCAATTTCCAAGTACAACCGCGCCGATGGTGAAGCCCCGGCGCCGGCTCCCGCCGCGGAAAGTGGCGCAGCCGAGGAATCTGATCGCGGCTATGGCCGCAGTCGTGACCGTGTGATCGCGACCGTGGTGGACGTGGACGCCGCGGGGAACGTGACCGAGACCGTGGACGTGGCCGCGAACGTGAACGCGAACCGCGCGAGCAGGAGAGCGTCCGCTCTGCCGCAGAACTACACCCCGATGGTCTTTGCCGGGCGAGTCGATTTCGAAGTATCGCGGCATCGAGCCATCGTCTGCTCCTGGAGCCGGTGGAAGCGGCTGTTCCATCGAGCCGATTGCCGTCCGCCGAATCTGCCCGAAGCCGTCTGCGGAACGCCGGAACACGCAGCTCCGTAGCACGGCACCGAGCCAGGAGATGCAAGACCCGGATGAACCTTTGTCCAGCGCCAGCTATTCTGGCGTGAGCGGGCTTTCATCCCTGACCCAGCGCTACGCGGCCGAGGTGGAAAACGGTGATCCGAGCCGGGTGTGCCGGGGAAACCGTTGAGCTGCCGCAGGAAGCCACGCAGCAACCGATACTGGGGGAATCCGCGGCAGCCATGCCGACAGTGGTCGCCAGCGATGCCCCCACGGTCTCAGAGCTTCCCGCTACCGAGGCGCAACCCGAGTCATCGGAACCCGAGCCACCGTACATCCAGGATCACAGCCAACCGGCTCCCGCGGAAACGGTGCCTGAAGCAGAACGAACGAAGCGCGGATGGAGGCTTCCGAAGCAGAATCGACGGGACGCGCTGCAGGCCGCCATTCCTGGCGCGACCGAGTTTCGAAGATCTTCGGCGCCGTCAGGATGAGGCTGTGGCGCCCCATGGCAGCAAACGAAACGGTCACACGCGGAGAGCCGTGAAGCCGTTTCTGCGGCCGGCGAACCGAAGGCGGAGACCGGAACCCGCGTTCATGAGGCAAAGCAGAGCAGGAGCCGATGCCTTATGAAAGTCAGCTCGGCAGCTTTGTGATTGAGGGCGGTCACGTCGAGCACGAAGAACTCGACGAGGAAGAGGCGGAGATGCCGGCTCTGGCCGAGCACTTCGACCGCTATGAAGAAAGCGAAATCGAGGAAGATGCGCTGGAGGATGGAAATGGCTCGCAGATCGGTGCAGCCGTTCGCGAGAGCGACGAGGAGAGCGAGTTAGAAGATGAAGAGTACGACTTCGGCGGCGAGGAGTTCGAGGAATCCGAGTTGCTTGCCGGGGAAGACAGCGACGAGGACGAAGGCGAGGAACCGGACGAGAGCGAAGAGCCCGAGGTTGCCGCTGCTCCTGAGACCGGAAACCCGCGGCCGGAGCGCTTCGAGCGCCGTGAGCGCCGCTCCCGCCGCGGCGCGCCGCCGCCGCGTGGTGGGGGACGGATGCGTTCGCGTCAACAGTCGCGTGCGCTGCCTTTGATCAGTGAATTGCTGAAGGAAGGACAGGAGATCCTGGTGCAGATTGCCAAGGAGCCGATCGGCAAGAAGGGCGCCCGCATCACCAGCCACATTGCGCTTCCCGGCCGTTTCCTGGTGTACATGCCGACGGTGAACCACATTGGCGTGTCGCGCAAGATCAGTAGCGAAGAGGAGCGTCAACGCCTGAAGCGCATCGTTTCCAGCGAGCGTGAGAACGGGCACGGCGGCTTCATTGTTCGCACCGCGGCCTCCAATATCAAAGAAGATGAACTGCGCGCCGACATTCGTTTCCTGAAGCATCTGTGGACTGAAATCCGCACCCGCGCCGAATCAAGCAAGAGTCCGTCTCTGATCTATCACGACTTGAATCTGGTGGAGCGTATTCTGCGTGACCAGGTGACCAGCGATTTCTCCCAGATCTGGGTGGATAACGAAGGCGAGTACGAGCGCGTTGTCCGTTTTGCATCGCGCTTCCAGCCAAACCTGGTGCGCCGCATCAAGCTGTACACCAAGGACACGCCGCTCTACGAGCAGTTCGGGATCAACGAGGAAATCAACAAGAGTTTGAAGTCGAAGGTATGGCTGAAAAGCGGTGGCTCCATCGTGATCAACCAGACCGAGGCCCTGGTGGCCATCGACATCAATACGGGCAAGTACGTTGGCAAGACCTCACGCCTGGAAGACACCATCGTAAAGACCAACTGTGATGCCGTGAAGGAGATCGTGCGCCAGATTCGCCTGCGCGATCTGGGCGGAATCATCGTCGTCGACTTCATTGACATGGACGAGCGCAAGAATCGCCAAAAGGTCATGCAGGCCCTGGAAGAAGCCATGAAGTCCGATCGCGCACCATCCAAGATCCTCCAGTTTAATGACTTTGGACTGGTGGCGATCACTCGCAAGAGGGTCAAGCAGTCGCTGGAGCGGACGCTCGGCACGCCTTGCCCCTATTGCGACGCGACGGGATTCGTGAAGTCGGTGCAGACGGTGTGCAATGAGATTTACGTTGAAATGCGCAAGGTGCGCCGCCACGTGGAGAGCAAGGAAGTCATCCTCCGCGTGAATCCCGAAGTTGCCAAGGAGTTGAAGGGCGGCAATGGAAAGTGGCTGCAGGAGATGGAAGAACTGATCGGACATACCGTCCTGGTGAAGAGCGACGCGCTACTGCACCAGGAGCAGTTCGATATGAATTACTAACCGGTAGACGACCGTATTCCGCGCAGTCAGAAAGGTCCGCCAGCGCCGGCGGGCCTTTCCGTTGATGGGCATGCGAAGGCTGGCCGGGCCCGGAGCGTGCCCATGGGAATACACGGAATGATGACGGCTTCATTCCGCTTCAGGAAACCCTCCGCCAAGCAATATCTGCTCATCCTCGCGCCGCGGAAACTCGCGCCCGGGGGTTGCGGCCCAGGGCACATTTCTCCCTCGCCGGCCCGGTCTGACGCGGCGACGTAAGCAAAGGAAGCCAAAGGCCTACGCCAATGCGGAAGGAGTAAAACAGGCAGACAGGTTACGAGTTGCCTGGCGGAGTTCCAGGCCCTTTTGTCCTTTCGTAATCCGTTCGTTTCATCCCGGGCATCCTTTGCATCACTGCCACACCATCTTGTGGTGTATGTGTTATAAATCCACATTCCATTGTGAGTGAGAGCGATTCTGTCCCGGAATAAGCACGAGCATGCCGGATATCTTCCGGGTTTGGCCGGAAGTTATGGTTGACTTGGCCGCCCTGAACTCTGCTATAACCAGCGTCTAGTATTCCCCCCGAGAAAGCAGAGGAATTCTCCTCGCAGTCGTCAGCGCCCGATACGAGAGGAGTTCGGATGCGCAATGATCGCCCGGTGGCAAAGCGCCGCCGCGTCCGTAACTTGGTTATGGTTTCTGCAGGCTGCGTTCTGGCATTTGAAAGGGCCACGAGTTATGTCCGATTCGCCTGAGGTGATGAACATTCGGCAAGCGTCCGAGTATCTTGGCGTGAGCCCGGACACGCTCTACAAGTATGTGTCCGAGAACAAGATCCCGGCGTTCAAGCTGGGGAACCGCTGGAAGTTCAAGAAGGCGTTACTCGACCGCTGGATGGAGAGCAAGAGCAGCGGGGGCGAGGGTACGCTGAAACGGAAGCCGAGAGCGATTCGGACCACTGCGGTTGGGTAAAGAGGGTGTCTGCTTATGTTTGGTTTTAGTTTTGGTTCCAACAAAACGATCGTCGGCCTGGACATCGGGTCGAACAGCATCAAGGCCGTGGAGTTGCAGCGAAACCGAGGCGAAATCCTGGTGAGCCATTTGGGCATGGAGCCTCTGGCCAGCGACATCGTGGTCGATTCCATGATCGTGGACAGCGGCAGCGTCGCCAGCGCCATCAGTAAGATCTTTGCCGAGCACGCGTTTAAAGCCAAGCAGGTCGCGACCTCGGTCAGCGGCCACTCCGTGATCATCAAGAAAATCTCGATGCAGACCATGGACGAACCGGAACTGGGGGATGCGGTCCGCAGCGAAGCCGCGCAGTACATACCATTCGACATGAGCGACGTGAATGTCGACTACCAGGTTCTCAGTGACGACCTGGACGGCCCGACCATTGACGTTCTTCTGGTGGCTGTGAAGAAGGACAAAATCCTGAACTACACAAATGCGCTGCAGTTGTCGGGACGGCAGCCGGCAATTGTTGATATCGACGCGTTCGCCTTGCAGAACTGCTACGAATACAACTACTCCCCCGCTCCAAATTCCACCACTGCTTTGCTGAACATTGGCGCCAGCGTGATGAACATCAACATCGTGCGCGGCGCAGTTCCACTTTTCACCCGGGACGTGAGCGTGGGTGGAAACCAGTACACGGATTCGCTGCAGAAGGAATTGGATCTGAGCTTTGATGATGCCGAAGCCCTGAAACTGGGCAAGAAGGTCGGGACGGTCAGCGAAGACGCCAAGTTGCCGATTTTGCAGCAGGTGACCGAAATCATCGTTCTTGAGATTCAGAAGACATTTGATTTCTTCCGCGCCACCGCCAGCGGCGAGCACATTGAACGGATCTACATTGCGGGCGGTTCCTCGCAGGTGCCCGGCTTGGTGGAAGCCCTGCGGCAGGAATTTTCGATCCCTGTGGACCCGCTGAATCCGTTCCTGAAAATTGTGCCGCCGATTGGCGAAGGGGCGGACCTGATCGAACGGAACGCGGCGCAACTGGCAGTGGCGGTGGGATTGGCCCTGAGGAGCTTTGAAAAATTATGATCCGGATCAATCTGCTAGGCACGGGAAAGCCAAAGAAAGGGAAGAAGGGCCGGCGCTTCTTCGCCATGCCGCAACTCACTACGGCCGGCCCATCTCCATTGATTACGGGCCTGGCGATCCTCGTGGTGGCTGGCGCGGGA
Source organism: uncultured Acidobacteriota bacterium (assembly GCA_963707735.1). Classification (GTDB taxonomy): domain Bacteria; phylum Acidobacteriota; class Terriglobia; order Terriglobales; family Acidobacteriaceae; genus TOLSYN. The sequence goes on from CAVPRB010000003.1 coordinate 107,267, forward strand.
CTCTATCTGTATTACCTGCAACTAGAAAGCGCGCACGAACGGCTGCAAACTTCGATCGCAGAGGCGAACAAATCGATTGCCTCGATGACGAAAGTGAAGCAGGCGTACCTGGAGCGGCAGAAGGATTACGACGCGTTCAAGCGGCGGTTTGACGTCATCGACCAACTGCGCGCGGCGCAAGCGGGCCCGGTATCCTGCTGACCAGCGTAAGTGAGACGGTAAATCGGACCGACGGAGTTTGGCTATTGAACCTGCACGACGACGGCGCACGGGTGTCTTTGGAAGGCGTGGCGCTGGGACCGGATGAGGTCGCGAATCTGATGACGAACCTGCGTCAATCCGGGTACTTCAAGAACGTCGAACTGCATGAGACCGAACAGGAAGACAATCCTAAGATACAGACGTTTTCGTTTCAGTCTGATTTGCGAAAAGACGAAGGCTTAAAGGTCATGGTGAGCTTTAAACAACTGCCCTATGTGGCACAACTCGGAATCGTGGCGCTGGTGATCCTTCTGTCTGCGGCCGGGGCCTATTATTTCGCCCTTGAACCATTAGCGAAGGCAAATCAGGCGAACGCACTCACACTCAGGAGCAAGCAGGCCGAAGTCGCGCTCTTGAGTCCATACAAGGCGAAGCTGGCGGAACTGACTGCGCAGACCGAAGTCTTGAGGGTCCAGATGGAGGCACAGCGCAAAATCGTACCCGAGGAAAAGGAGATTCCAACCTTCATCACCCTGGTGGAAAACGAGTCCGTTGCTTCCGGCGTGGAAATCCGCCGCTACACGCCGAAGGATACCGTGGCAAAGGAGTACTACGTCGAAGTTCCCATCGATATCGATGTCGACGGTCCCTTCTACGCGGTGTTGAACTTCTATGAGCGCCTGCAGAAGCTGGAACGGATCGTGAATGTCAGCCGGCTCACCATGGGAGCACTGAAGGATGGCAAGTCCGCGGATCAAGAAGAGTTACCCATGGTCGCCCAATGAAACCGTTGCAGCCAATTGCTGGTTGACGACTTTTTATAGCACTGCCAAGGGCGGAGCGCCGGCCGCCGCGCCAAAGACAAAGTAGGAGAGGCCATGAAGAGCATCAAACTTATCCTGGCGATTGTGGCTTGCAGCAAGCGCATGGGCACAAACTCGCCGCCGAAACAGCAGGTGAACCCGCCTGCCGCGGCACATCCCAGCGGGGTTCGGACACAGCCGGCGGCGACGCCCGCACCGGCCAGCCGGGCTGGAGCGGCGACCACAACGGCGCCGCAGAAAACGGCCGCGCCGCCGGCAAACATTCAAGCCAAGCCGTCTCCGGGTTCCGCAAGGCCGGCGCGGCACAGCCATCCAGGCGGTTTAGAGAGGCTCGGACCGGATCCCGGCGAATCCTGGCAGGAGCCTGCCAGCCCAGTCCATGGCGACGGAGTCCGGCAGGCGGCACGGCAGGTTGCAGGGCGCAGGGCCGCGATTCTCACGCAACCGGACGGTGGCGACTGAGCGCAAGCCGGCGCACAAGGGGCCGCGCGATCCGTTCGTCAGCCCAATCGTGGAGCGAAATCGCAATGCGGCGAGTTGTACCGGCAGCGGCAGGCAGTGCCTGGTGGTTGGCGAAATTAGTCTGCACGGCGTGGTTCGTTCCCCCGGCGGCTTCATCGCCGTGGTGATGAACGGTGAACATACCTATTTCCTGCGTGAAAACGATCCCCTCGCGGACGGAGCCGTGGTGAGGATTACCAGCGACGCAATTACATTGCGGCAGCGCTCGTCGGATGCATTGGGACGGACGGTCACGCGCGAAGTTACCAAGAAGCTCGGAGCGCCTGCGGTATGAGCAGGCACCTGAGGTAGGAAAGCAATTGCGGAAATGAAGCCCGGAAACTGGAGCACACAGGGAACTGGGACAGACGCGCGAAGCTTGGCAACAGGCGACGCGGGGAGAGCTACGATGAAGTTCAAGCGACTGCTGACGGTAGGACTGATGGCGCTGTTATGCGCCGGCACGGCGACGGCGGCTTCACAACTGAATTCGGTGCAGGTGATGCCAAAGGCAAATACGGCGACAGTCAATCTGCGGACCACCGGTTCGTTTACCCACAAGGAATACAGGCCGGACGAGCATCTGCTGTTGGTGGATCTGACCGGCGTGACCGCCGACGCTGCGGTGGAACGCACGGCCACGCTGAATTCAGCCGTGCTGAAAAGCTACAAGCTCTCCAGCTATACCAGTGCCTCGGGTGGCGACGTCACCCGCATTAATTGGAACTGGGCGAGCAGGTGACCGCGGACGTAAATGATGTCAGTGGTGGTCTGCAAGTTCTGTTGAGCGGCGGCGGGCCGGCCACGGCAGACTCTTCTGCGGCGGTCTCCACCGATGCCAGTTCCCCGGCTCCCGCACCTGCGGAAAGTGCCGCGCCCGCGGCCAAGCCAGCGCCGGCGGAGACCTCTATTTCGCCGCAGCCAGTTCCGCAAAAGGCCGCGCCGGCGGTAAAGGATGCAGGGACGCAGCAGTCCGCTCCCGTGGTTGTTGCGGCTACTTCCGCCGAGCGCACTCCGCAGCCTCCGGTGGGACCCATTGCGGCGGTCAGCAGCCTCGCTCCGACCACCATTCGAAACGTACGCGTGCAGCGCGGACAAGGCACTCTGGACGTCATCATCGAAGGTCCCAGCTCGGCGCGGCCATTTCTACTGAAGAATCCGGATCGCCTGGTGCTGGATTTCAACAACGCAGTGCTGCGGTCATCGGTGCGCAACATCCCGGTGCATGGCAGGGACGTGCTTCAGGTCCGGGTAGGCCGCTTCCATGCCGAGCCTCCGATGACGCGCATCGTGATCGATCTGAACGGACCGCGTGGGTTCGATGTTGTGTCTGCCGCCGAACAGGTGACCGTGCATGTCAAGAGTGAACAAGCCGAAACGCTCTCAACGCCGCTGAAACCCGCTCCGGCTCCAGCCTTGGCTTCGGCTCCTTCCCCGAGTCCGAATACTGCGCTCGCTTCGGCCTTGGCTTTAGCCCCTGCTCCTGCCCGGGCCTTGGCTTCGGCTCCGACTGCGATCCCGGCCCCGATGTCTGCACCAGTTCCGGCTGCGGCCCCGGCTTCGATCTCAACTCGGGTCCCTGCACCAGTCCCGACTGCGGCTCCTACCCCGGCCTTGGCTTCGGTCCCGACCCCTGCTCCTGCTGTGGTTCCGGCTCCGGCTCCGATGTCTGCACCAGTCCCGACTGCGGCTCCTACCCCGGCCTTGGCTTCGGTCCCGACCCCTGCTCCTGCTGTGGTTCCGGCTCCGGCTCCGATGTCTGCACCAGTCCCGACTGCGGCTCCTACCCCGGCCTTGGCTTCGGTCCCGGTCCCTGCTCCTGCTGTGGCTCCGGCTCCGATCCCGACCCCAGCCCCGACTGCGGCATCGATCTCAACTCCGATGCCTGCCCCAGTTCCGGTTGCAACTCCCGTGCCAGCCGCGGCTCCTGCCCCAGCCGTGGCTCCGGTTCCAGCTTCGGCCCCGGCCGCGGTGCCGGCTCCAACTCCTGCGGAGGCTCCGAAGGTGGCGGCGCGGCCCCGCATCAGGGCGACTACTTTGCAGACCAGTGACGGTGCAAACACCGCCCAGCCAAGCGCATCACCCGCGAAATATGTCGCGGGGTCGTTGTCCAACAGCAACTCGCAACTCCGGGATCAACCGACTGTTGATCCCAATGTCCGCGCGAGCGTTGCCGCCGGTACGATGGCGGGTTCTCCTCAGGCAGATAAGCCGGCGGTCGAGATTGCCCGCCTGAATGCAGCGCTCCCGGATCAGTTTTCAGGCAGCTCGGCGGCAGCCGCTCCGTCAGCCACCAAATATACGGGCGAGCCGATTTCGGTGAACTTGAAGGATGTGGATTTGAAGGATTTCTTCCGTCTCATTCACGAGATCAGCGGTCTGAACATCGTTCTGGATCCCAACGTGAAGGGAAGTGTGACCCTCGTGCTCGACGACGTGCCTTGGGATCAGGCCCTCGACATCGTGTTGAAGAACAATCAACTGGATCGCGAGTTGCAGGGAAAAGTGCTTCGCATCGCGGCCACCGACACCCTGCGGCGTGAGGCGGTCGATCGTCGCGCCCAGTCCGAGGCGGTCGCCCTTGCCGTGGATCGCCAGACCATCACCCGCTTCCTCAGCTACGCGAGGGCGAGGAACGTCGTTCCGACCATCAAGAAGTTCCTGACCGCCCGCGGGGAAGTCATCCCGGACGAACGCACCAATGCCCTCATCATCTCGGACATTCCCAGCGTGCTTCCCACCCTGGATCGCCTGATCTACGAAGTTCGACCGAAAGAGCCAGGAGGTAGAGATCGAGGTTCGCGTCGTTTCGGCAACACGCAAATTCACCCGGGACCTTGGATTCCAACTGGGCTTTAACTGGGGCAATGGCATCAGCACGATTGGCGGCTCGAATCCGAGCGGCGCTACGACCACCACGGGCACGGGTCCCGTCAGCAACATTCCTCTTTTCACCAACCTTCCGGCAACCGGACCGACGACCGGCTTCTCGTTCAGCAACATCACCAAGACCTATGGGATCGACGCAATCCTGACAGCGGCCGAGACTCACAACCTGGCCAAGGTTCTCTCCCGTCCCAGGGTCGTAACCCAGAGCAACGTGAAGGCCGAGGTGAAGCAGGGCGTGAAGATTCCTGTTTACACCGCTCAAACCGCCAACGCAACGCCAGCGTCTCCTATGTCGATGCGGTTCTGCGCCTTACGGTCACTCCGCAGGTCACCGTTGATAACACGATCTTCCTGACCGTGGATGTGGAGAACACGCAGCCCAGCGGCGAGCTCAACGGCAACTACATCCTCACCACGCAGCAGGCGACCACCCAGGTACTGGTCACCGATGGCGGCACGGTTGTCATCGGCGGCGTCATTCAGACGACCAACTCGGTGAGCACTATCGCAGACGCCCGGTTGGGCAACATTCCGTGGCTCGGCAATCTGTTCAAGGAGCGCTCGGTTGAGACGGAAACCGATGAACTGATCTTCTTCATCACCCCGAAGATCATCCAAACCTAGATGGCGCACTCTGTCTGGCGCAAACGGGCTTCTTCGGAAGCCCGTTTTGCTTCGCAGCATTTACAATCATGAAGATGGATTTTCGAGGGCGGCAGAAAGCACTGCGCGAGGCGCTGGATCGGCAGCAAGGTGGATGCGCTGGTGGTCACGCATCTGCCCAACGTGCGCTATCTCTGCGGATTCACCGGCAGTGCGGGAGTGCTGCTTGCGGCCCGGCGTCCGGTCTTCTTCACCGATGGGAGATATGCGGAGCAGGCCTCTGCCCAGGTCGAGGCGCTCGCGTCTCAATCACAAAGGGCTTCCCTTGGCGGCTGCGGCTGCAACCTGCGTCAAGCTGGGGCTCAAGCGCGTTGCCATCGAGTCCGAGCACCTCACCGTGGCTCAGCTCGATGCTTTTGAGCAGGCGCTGGGCAAGGGAGTCAAAGTCGTCCGGCTTGGCGGGCGCGGTGGAACAGTTGCGCGCGCTGAAGGATGCCGACGAGATTGAGTTGTTGCGCAACGCCGTGGAGCTGTCCTCGAAGCTTTTCCGGCCCCTGCTGCAGATCCATGCGCCAGGGCCTGGCCGAATCGGCGATTGCCGCCAAGCTTGAATACATGGCCAGGAGAGCTGGCGCGGAGGGAATGTCATTTCGAGACCATCGTCGCCTCGGCTGAGCGCTCGGCGCTTGCCGCATGGCGTGGCTTCGGCCGCAAAGCTGCCCGCGACGGGATTCGTGGTGTTAGACTACGGAGTTGTGCTCGATGGCTATTGCAGCGACATGACCCGAACCGTGCATCTGGGCAAAGGCTCCGGCCGAAGCGCGCGCACTTTATAACGCCGTTCTGGAGGCGCAACTGGCGGCGATCAGCGTGGTGCGACCCGGTGTCACCGCCGCAGAAGTCGATCAGGCGGCGCGGCAGGAGTTGAAGCGCGCCAAGCTGGATCGTTTTTTTACCCACTCCACCGGGCACGGCGTGGGACTGGAAATTCACGAGTTGCCAAGGCTGTCTGCGGGCAGCGACGCAGGCTCTGCGGCCCGGCATGGTCATAACCATCGAGCCCGGGGTTTATCTGCCAGGCAAGTGCGGCGTCCGGATTGAGGATATGCTGCTGGTGACTGAAAGCGGCATATGAGGTGCTGACGCCGGTGAGCAAAGAGCTGATCGAATTGAATTGAGGTGCGCGGGATCAAGGGTAAGCACAAGAAGCTACAACATCCATAGTTACGTCGCGAACTGAGCGGCGCTCCTGGCAGCCAATGAATCAGAAGGAAATCAAAGAGCTGATAGAGTTTCTTGTCGAAAAGGATATTGCCGAGTTCGAACTGGAACGCGGCGATATCAAGATTCGCATCAAGCGTGGGCAGCAGGGCCGCGGCTGCTTCCGTTGGCCGACGCCTGCTGCCACACCGTGCCGCCTCTGCCGCTTTCACTTCGGCATCGGCTCCGGCGGCAACCGCTCCCGCCAATGAGAGCGAAGAGGGCATCGAGATCATCAAGTCTCCCATCGTCGGAACCTTCTACGAAGCTGCGTCTCCGGGCGCGCCCGCGTTTGTCAAGCAGGGCGACTACCGTCGCGGTGGGCCAGGTGCTCTGCATTGTCGAAGCCATGAAGCTGATGAACGAGATTGAATCGGAAGCGGCGGGCAAGATCGTGAAGATACTGGTTTCCAACGGTCAGCCGGTCGAGTACGGCCAGCCACTGTTCAAGATTCGTACCAACGTGAACCTCGGACCTGGTCCGGCCCGGTTGTCTTCTGTGGCGCGGCGGAGGCGCTCAGCGCGATCGATTTGAACCGCGCCTTGAGCCATGCATGCGGAATAAGGCGGCCACGCCGCACGTCGGGCAGGCCAGCGGGAGCACACGGAAGCATGTTCAAGAAGATTCTGATTGCCAATCGCGGCGAGATCGCGCTCCGCGTCATTTGCGCCTGCAAGGAACTGGGCATCAAGGCCGTCGCGGTTTATAGCGAGCCGGACCGCAACTCGCTGCACGTCCGCTTTGCCGATGAGGCGCTCTGCATCGGCCCGGCGCGCGCCGGCGAAAGCTACCTCAATATTCCCGCCGTCATCAGTGCCGCCGAAATTGCCAACGTCGACGCCATTCATCCCGGCTACGGACTGCTCAGCGAGAACGCAAATTTCGCGCACGTCTGCGAGACCTCCGGCCTCAAGTTCATCGGCCCTCCGCCGGAGGTCATCCGCATGATGGGCGAGAAGGAAAAGGCGCGCCAGGCGATGAAGCGCTGCGGAGTGCCCATCCTTCCCGGCTCCGATGGCGTGATCGCCACCGAGGAGGAGGCCCTGGAATGGGCGCGACAGGTCGGCTTTCCGGTCATCGTCAAGGCCTCGGCGGGCGGCGGCGGACGCGGAATGCGCATCATCCGTTCGGCCGAGGAACTGCCCCACATGTTCAGTGCGGCGCACTCCGAAGCGGCCTCGGCCTTCGGCAACGGCGACCTCTACATGGAGAAGTTCATCGAGCGTCCCCGTCACATCGAGTTCCAGATGTTGGCCGACGAGCACGGCAACGTGGTCAGCCTGGGTGAGCGCGACTGCTCCATCCAGCGCCGTCATCAGAAGCTGATCGAGGAGTCGCCCTCTCCCAGCGTCTCTCCCGAACTGCGCAAAAAGATGAACGGCATCCTGGAAAAGACGATGAAGGAGATCGGCTACGTCAACGCCGGAACCGTCGAGTTCCTGATGGACGAGGATGGCAGCCTCACTTCATCGAGATGAACACCCGCATCCAGGTGGAGCATCCCGTCACCGAATTCGTCACCGGCGTTGACCTGGTGAAGAGCCAGATTCTGATTGCCGCCGGAGCCAAGCTCGCCGACATCATCACGCAGCCCATCGTTCCACGCGGCCACTCCATCGAGTGCCGCATCAACGCCGAGCATCCGGAGAAGTTCACCCCCTCGGCCGGCAAGATCACCGTCTTCAACACGCCCGGCGGAATCGGCGTCCGGGTGGATACGGCGCAGTATCAGGAAGGCGTCGTGCCTCCCGTATTACGATTCGCTGATTGCAAAGCTGATTGTCCACGGCAAGGATCGCCCGGAGGCGCTGGCCCGCATGAGGCGCGCTCTGGACATGTTCATCGTCGAGGGCATCCACACCTCGATTCCGCTGCACAAACGCATTCTGCGCCGACCCGGACTTCGTGGCCGGAAACTTCGATACCAAGTTCATGGAACGCTTTCATGCCGCAAAGAAGTAGCAGCATCAGCGCAGGAATCGCAGACTCGGGCGGCCCACGTTCAGCGTCCTTTTTCCTGCAGCGGTTGAGCTATCGAGCGGAAGGTTCAATGCCAGCCTATGAAGATTCCAATCCTCTATCCCGATCCTCGATGCAGACAGCTCTAAGCGCCGCGCTGCGAAGCCCGGAAAACTGCTGCAGCTGCTCTGCGCCCATGCGCTGGCCTTGGCCGAGGCGGGCTGCACCGCTTCTGCAGTATCGCGCCAAGCGGCTGAACGTGACGCGAGCTGCTGGCGCAAGCCCGCGAACTGCGGCGGTTGCTTCCGGCAGTCACGCTGATCATGAATGATCGCGCCGACCTCTGCCTGGCAGCGGGCTTCGACGGCGTGCACCTGGGACAGGAGGATCTTTCGCCCGAAGGCGCGCGCCGGGTGGTTGGCGCCCAGGCATCGTTGGGCTCTCCACCCACAACGCCGCACAGATGGCGGAGGCGCTGACCAAGCCGGTGGACTACCTGGCCATCGGTCCCGTCTTTGCCACCGGCAGCAAGCAGAATCCTGACCCGGTCGTGGGTCTGGCGGCTGTTTCCGAGGCCCGGCGCTTGCGCGAGGACTCCGGCCGGGAACTGCCGCTGGTGGCCATTGGCGGCATCACGCGGGCCAATGCCGAAGCGGTTCTGAAGGCTGGGGCGGACTCGGTGGCCGTAATCGGCGACATTTCCCGTTCGCCGCGCGAATCGGCTAGGGAATTTTTCCGCTTGATGATGTAGAGTTTTGTTCAAGCGTTCCGAACGGCTACCGCGGGCGTTGGCCCGATGTGTGGTAGCGTTTGATTGCCCAGGACAATTCTGTTTTCAAGGAGAGCGGTGAGTCAGCTCGCAAAGCAATCTCATCCCGGACAAGACCAGGAATTTGTAAAAGGCCTGGGTCTCACCAGCGCCACCACACTGGTGATGGGCTCGATGATTGGCTCGGGCGTCTTCATCGTGGCCGCCGACATCGCCCGCATCGTCGACTCGCCCGCTCTGCTGATTGCGGCGTGGCTGGTGACCGGCTTCATGACCGTAGTGGCAGCTCTCTCCTACGGCGAACTGGCGGCCATGATGCCCAATGCGGGCGGCCAGTACATCTATCTGCGCGAGGCGCTTGGACCACTGTGGGGATTCCTCTACGGCTGGACGCTCTTCCTGGTCATTCAGTGCGGCACCATCGCCGCCGTCGGCGTGGCCTTCGGCAAGTTTCTCGGCGTCTTTCTGCCTTCTGTTTCCTCCTCCAACTGGATCGTGCACATCTGGAAGGTTCCTGCGATTCACCTGGGCCCGATGGTGCTGGGCAACATGGAAGTCGGACTGAACACCCAGAACCTGGTTGCCATCGCCATGATCGTGCTGCTCTCCATCGTCAATATCTTCGGCGTGAAGACCGGAGCCTTCGTGCAGGTCGTGTTCACCACCGCAAAGATTGCGGGCCTGCTGGGACTCATTGTGCTGGCAGTCTGGGTTGGCAGCACGCCCGAGGCGCTGCATGCAAATTTTGGCGCCAACTTCTGGCTCCACGCGGGGCTGGGCGCGCTGCACAAGATTCCCGTCGGGGTCAGCGGAGCGACTGCCCTGGTCTCCACCATTACGGTGATCGCCGTGGCGCAGGTCGGGTCGTTGTTTTCAGCCGATGCCTGGAACAACGTTACCTTCACCGCCGGCGAGGTTCGCAATCCGCAGCGCAATCTGCCCCTCTCGCTCGCCATCGGAACCGGCACGGTCATCCTCATCTACATTGCCGTGAACTTCATCTATTTGCTGGTGCTTCCACTCTGGGGCGACCCTTACGCCATGACCAGCGTCGGCCGCGGCATCCAGTACGCTTCGGAGGACCGCGTGGCTACCGCCGTCATGCAGCAGATCATGGGACAGAGCGGCGCCAAGTTGATGGCCCTGGCAATTCTGGTCTCCACCTTCGGCTGCAACAACGGACTGATCCTGGCCGGCTCGCGCGTCTACTACGCCATGGCCCGTGACGGACTCTTCTTCCGCTCCGTAGGCCGGCTGCATCCGCGCTTCAAGACCCCGCACCTTTCGCTCATGGTGCAGGCCATCTGGGCCAGCATTCTCTGCCTCAGCGGAAGCTACGGCCAACTACTCGATTACACGATTTTCGCGGTGCTGCTCTTTTACATCCTCACCCTGGTGGGCCTGTTCGTTCTGCGCCGCACCCGCCCGGATGCGCCGCGTCCTTACCGCGCGTTGGGCTATCCCTGGCTGCCCGCCATCTACATTGTGATGGCGTTGTTCATCGATGTAGTCTTGTTGCTCTACAAGCCTCAGTACACATGGCCGGGCCTGGTCATTGTTCTGCTTGGCATCCCGGTATATTTCCTGTGGTCGCGCCAGGCAAACGCTGGCGGCACTGCGGCATAATCCAAGTCCTTGATTGAAGGAGAGCTGAACGCGAATGTCGAATCTGCTGGCAAGAAAACCAATGCACATGCTTCTGAATGAAGCATCCGAACAGAGCGAACACAGCCTGAAGCGCGAACTGGGTCCAGTGCAACTGACGGCACTCGGAGTCGGAGCGATCATCGGCGCTGGGATCTTCGTCATGTCGGGCTTGGGCGCGCACTATGCCGGACCCGGATTGATGTTGTCCTTCGTGCTCTCCGGCTTGGGCTGCGCGTTCGCCGGTCTCTGCTATGCGGAATTCGCGGCGCTGATCCCGCTGGCTGGCAGCGCCTACACGTATGCCTACGCCACCCTGGGCGAGTTGTTCGCATGGATCATCGGCTGGGATCTCACCCTGGAGTATGCCATGGGCGCGAGCACGGTCTCCTCCGGATGGTCGAACCATTTCATTGAGTTCATGCGCATACTTCAATGTGAACATTCCGTCTGTGGCTGGCCTATGACCATTGGACGGGCATGCGCGCGGCGCAGGACATCGTCGCCCGCCATATGACAAAGTTGGCGCATCCGGAACTGGCTCCAGGAACCCAGGCCTTTTTGCAGGCGATGGACGCCCTGAAGCACAGCGGCTCCCCGGACCTGGCAGAGCAGGCGCGGGTACTGCTCGGGGCGCCACACCTTTTCGGAGTGGAGATTGGCTTCAACCTTCCGGCATTCGTCATCGCGCTCCTCATCACCTGGGTGCTTGTTGTCGGCATCAAAGAGAGCGCACGGTTCAACGCCACCATCGTCGCCATCAAGGTGACGATCGTGCTGTTTGTAATCGTCCTCGGCATGCGCATTATGTGAACCGCGGCAACTGGGGCACGGACTGGCACTCGTTCGCGCCCTATGGTTTTTCGGGAATCGGCGCGGCCGCTGCCTACATCTTTTTCGCCTATATCGGATTTGACGCAGTGTCCACGACCGCCCAGGAGGCCAAGAATCCGCAACGCGATTTGCCTATCGCCATCATCACCTCACTGGTGGTCTGCACCGTGCTCTACATTCTGGTCGCGGCCGTGCTCACCGGCATGGTTCCCTGGCGCGAGATCAATATCGAAGCTCCCATCGCGCGCGCATTCTCCGACCGCAATCTCGGCTGGGCTTCGCAGATCATCACCGCCGGCGCACTGGCGGGACTGACCAGCGTGATGCTGGTCATGCTGCTCGGCCAGACCCGCGTGCTTTATGCCATGGCAACGACGGTCTGCTGCCGAAAAAATTCTTCAGCGCCATCCACCCGAAGTATCCGCACTCCCTACAAGAACACAATCCTCGTCGGATTGCTTGCCGCCATCGTCGGCAGCGTGACCCCGATCGACGACATCGGCAAGATGGTCAATATCGGCACCCTGCTGGCCTTCGTGATCGTCTGCATTGCCATCATGATCCTGCGCCACACAGACCCTGATCAGCATCGTCCGTTCCGCACCCCGTGGGTGCCCTTCATCCCGATCATGGGCATCCTCTTCAACGGCTACATGATGTACAAGCTGGGCTGGGTGAATTGGGCGCGATTGATCATCTGGCTGGTCATCGGCCTGTTCATTTATTTCTTCTATGGCCGTCACCACAGCAAAGTGCAGGCGGCGATTATCGAAGAAGCTGCTACTTCGGCAGATTAAGCAGAGCTTTCTGAGACGGAGGCGCTCTTGCCCGCAAGAGCGCTTTCTTGTGTGCAGATTTGGAGCGTGCCTTCCGCCTACGCTCTTGCGTCTTTCCGCCGTATCTCCTGTCGAGTACAATCGCCGCCAGAGCACTTATGCGAGCACTGCGAAATGTAAGGATTCTGTCGGCGGCTCTATTTCGTGGCGATGATCGGCACGGCCGGCTTCCACTTCATCGAGCACTGGAGCTGGTTTGACGGCTTCTATATGGTGCTCACCACCCTGACCACCATCGGTTACGGGGAAGTGCATCCGCTCTCGCAGGCTGGACGGTACTTCAATGTTGCCATCATCCTTGCCGGTGTCGGATTGGTGTTCTTGATCCTGGGGGCGTTCGGACAGGCACTACTGGAATTTGAGTTCAACAATCTGTTTGGCAGGCGAAGAATGGAACGAGAGATCGCGCGATTGAAAGGGCACTACATCATCTGCGGCGCCGGACGCGTGGGCCGCGCCGTGGCTCGTCAACTGGAAAGCAAGCCCGCGCAGTTCGTCATCCTGGAAAGCAACGAGGTCAAGGCCGAGCGCATCCGCGCGGAAACCAACTGGCTGATCGTCCACGCCGACGCAACCCTGGAGGCGCAACTTGCTCGCCGCGCGTATCGACCAAGCCGCCGGACTGGTGGCCGCAACCACCACCGACGCCACCAACACCTACGTCGTGCTGACCGCGCGCAGTTTGAATCCGGGCTTGAAGATCATTGCCCGCGCCAGCGAAGAGGGCGCGGAGAAGCACATGCGGACCGCCGGTGCCGACCAGGTGGTTTCGCCTTACAGTTTTGCCGGATTTCGCATCGCGCGAGGCGTTCCTCCGTCCTCACGTCATCAACTTTCTTGAGGTGGCTCTGCAGCGCAGCTCCGAGCTTGGATTGGAGCTGGAGGAGCTGACGATCGATCCTTCCTCGGTCTACGTGGGCCAGGGCTTGCGCTCCTCCGGAATCCGCATGATCTCGGGATCACCGTTCTTGCAATCAAGCGCGAGGGCGAGGAGATGAAGTACAGTCCGGCGCCTGACGCTCTTCTTTGCGCGGGCGATCATCTTATCGTGATGGGTGAGCCTTCGCAGTTGCGAGAGTTGGAATCGCTGGCTGGAGCGAAAAAGTTGAAAATCACCACCGCTGCCGAAATGTCTGCAATCGACCGTGCCACCACGCGAGCGCCATGGCGTTGCATTCCCTGACGCTGATGGAGAACGCCGGCAGCGCGGTGGCTGAATTTGCGCGCGCGCACTGGCCGGCTGCCAACCGAATCACCGTGGTCTGTGGCCGAGGCAACAACGGCGGCGACGGCTTGGTTGCCGCCCGCCGTCTTGCACGCCGCCGGCAAAGTGGTGGAGGTTCTGTTGCTTGGTTCCGCCGAAGGGATTGAAAGCGAACGCAGCCAGCATGTTGGCGCGGCTGCCTCTGCGTCCAACCGTGGCATGCACCACGGAGGAAGTGGCGCAGCGAGTATGCGCGCAGCCTGGCGGGCGCGGACCTCATCATCGATGCGATTTTCGGAACCGGATTCAACCGGCCGCGCGAACGATGCATCACACTCGCAGGAGTTGGCCGAAGCCGCCATCGACGGCGATCAATCGTTCATCGGCGCCCGTGCTCTCGGTCGATCTGCCATCGGGCTGGCGATGCCGATGTCGTATTTCCAGTGGCGCGGAGGTTCCGCACAGCGGTGTCTGCCGCTCCAGCGCCGTAATTACTTTTACCGCGCCCAAACCCGCTCACTGTTCGCAAAGTTGACGCGCGGACCCATCGAAGTCGCGCCAATCGGCAGCCCCGGAGGTTGCGATTGTCTCCGCGCAGAACCTCTACGCTGTGACGCCGCAGGAGGTCTCCGCACTATTCGTTCCACGGGCGCTCGATAGCAACAAGGGAACGCTTCGGGCATGTGCTGGTTGTCGCAGGATCGCTTGGTAAAGCTGGAGCTGCCGCGATGTGCGGCATGGGGGCGTTGCGCATCGGAGCCGGACTGGTAACGGTGGTCAGCCCATCGTCGGTGCTGCCGACTCGTGGCGGGCTTCGCGGCGGAGTTGATGACCGAACCGCTCGGCGATGCGGGCTCGCACGGCGTGGCCGCAGGCGACGCGGTTCGCCTGCTGGAACTGGCGAAATCCCGGAACGTGCTGGCCATTGGGCCGGGTTTATCGCAGCGACCCGGGGTAGCGGAGTTCGTGCACCGTGCGGTGAAGGGTTCACGCTGCCCAGTGGTGCTGGATGCCGATGGATTGAACGCATTTGCCGGTTCGCCAGAACCTCTGCAGGGCGGCGTGCGTCCCCTGATCCTAACCCCGCATCCTGGGGAGATGGCGCGCTTGACCGGGCGGAGCGTGGCCGAGATCCAGGCGAACCGGGTCGGCACTGCGCGGGAGTTTGCGCGGCGGCATCGCTGCGTCGTGGTGCTGAAGGGATTCCGGACGGTGATTGGCTATGCGAATGGCGAGGTCTGGGTGGTAGCCACGGGAAATCCAGGGATGGCGACCGGCGGAACCGGAGACATTCTTGCCGGTATGATTGCGGGCGCGGTGGCGCAGTTTCCTGGTCACCTGGAGGGAGCGGTACGAGCCGCGGTGTTTCTGCATGGACTGGCCGGAGATGCGGCCGCCGAGCGCATGGGCGAGGAGGTGCTGGTGGCGACCGACTTGCTCCGTGGCCTGCCAGTAGCATTCCGCAAAATGCGACAACGTGCCGAGAGAAGAAACATTCGCCTTCGCTAATGTATTTCTGCGTCCGATTGATGGCCTGCGATGCTATCATTCGGGCCATGACACGCGATTTTACTTCGCACTCCGCCGAGGACACGGTCGAGCTGGGTCGCCAGTTGGCGGTGCAACTGCGGAACGCCCACGTGGTGCTGCTGCGAGGCGATCTGGGTGCGGGGAAGACGACACTGGTGAAGGGCATTGCCGAGGGCTTCGGGGCCGCCGAGGCCGACGATGTCACCAGTCCAACATTTACCCTGATCCACGAATACCACGGGCCGGACAAGGACGTCTTTCACATCGATCTTTACCGCCTGGAGAAGCCGGGCGAGATGGACTCGCTTGGCCTGGAAGACCTGATGCTGGACGAGCGCAACGTGTTGCTGATCGAGTGGGGCGAAAAGTTTCCCCGCATTCTGCAACAGAAGGACGCCGAGATCGTCATTTCGCGCGTGGGCCACGACGAGCGCAAAGTACGCCTGATGATCGGGGCATGAGTTCCATGGCTGCGCTTCGTAACAATATCAACGCGGAGTGCGGCATGGCTGCGCTGTGACGACTGCGGCGCTTATCCGGCTCCGCGTTTCCTAGTATCCCATCACGTTGTAACCGCAATCGACATGGATCACCTCACCGGTGATGGCGGAAGCGCCGTCACTGGCAAGGAAGGCAGCGGTGGCGCCGACCTCGAGGGGATCGACGTTGCGCCTGAGGGGAGCGCGCTCGGAGACGAGTTTGAGGAACTCCCCCAGGGTGCCGATGCCGCGCGCGGCAAGGGTTCGGATGGGGCCGGCGGAAATGGCGTTAACGCGGATTGCTTTGGGTCCGAGCGATGCCGAAAGGTAGCGCACAGTGGCTTCCAGAGCGGCTTTGGCCACGCCCATCACGTTGTAACCCTGCATCACCTTCTCGGCGCCGAGATACGTCAAGGTGATAATGCTGCCGCCTTCGGTCATCAGCGGCTCGGCGCCGCGAGCCAGCGCGATCAGCGAGTAGACGCTGATGTCATGGGCGATGCGGAACCCTTCGCGGCTGGTGAGCAGGAAGTCGTTCTTCAGGTCATCGGCCGGGGCGAAGGCGACGGAGTGCACCAGGATATGGATCTTGCCGTCATACCTCTCGCCGATCTGCTGGAAGACCTGGGTGATCTCCTCGTCCTTGGTGACGTCACATTGAAATCCCTGCGCACCGGGCAGGCTGCTGATAATCTCTTCGGCTTCCAGGCGCAGGCGTTCGTTCTGATAAGTGATTGCGATCTGTGCGCCTTCCGCGTGCAGTTTTTGGGCTATGGCCCAAGCGATGCTGCGCTTGTTGGCCAAGCCAAAGATAACGGCCACGCGCCCTTCGAGGCTATTTGCCATCTATGTTTGTGCTCCCCAGCAATGAACTTGAGATTGAATCCGTGCTCAAAGGATAGCAGCCCGTGGACAGAACTGGAAACTTCTTCGAAGCATGCTCACGTACCGCGATCACCAGTGATCGTGAGGTTCATCACATCGGTATGGCCGAAAGATGGTTATGTTGGAGGCGTTATTTGGAGTTACTATGACGACCAAGACTCTGGAAACGACGGTGGCGGTTCTCGATGGGCAGGATTTGCCCGTCGTTGAGTCGCAAAGAGGAGCTTGTGTTGAGTTCGTGAAGTTCTGCAAGGAGCAGCACCTCAACTCCCGCGCAGCGCACACGTTCCTGCGCGTGCTCCATAACAAACCCTGGGAGCAGGAGTGCGAGAAGATCCGCGAAGCCATGCGTCCCGAAGTTGATCGCATTTTTGGACCAGCAGAGAAAGCGCTGAACGAAGGCGTCAATTGCAAGGAAGTTCTGGCAATGCTGGTGCAGGCACTGAAGAAAGCGGAAGATATGTAAGCGCTGCGAAAATTTTAGCTGAGTGGGATTCATTCTTTTATTCCCTACTTTCATAGCAAAACCCGCCTTAACCGGCGGGTTTTGTTACGTTTGCACTGGTTTTGGTGCGGATGGATTCACTGAATAGATAATCGTTTGAGAAGCGAAGTTTATCGATCCGCCAATCGTTGCGAGAGGTTCCGAACGATTGCCTATGTGGTGAACATAACTGGTGCTCAGTATTACCCATATTGTAACCATGCGCAAAACCAAACCTTAGGGGAAACGGCACGGCCGTTGGCAGGCTTAACAACTCGTCTCTGCCGACCGAAGCAGAAGTTTGAGGGGTTCATCCCATCGCGTGGCTCGGAATTCAACGCCCTCGAAGGTCGCGGCATGCAGCCTGGGCTGACCGCCGAGGGAAGCAGCCGCGGGCGGATGCGGACTGGCAGTGGTTCAGTACAACCCCGGCTGGGTGCCGCTTTCCCCGCGGCCAGTTGCCCCAGGAAAATTTCCCATACGAGAGCTTGTGCACTTGCCGCCGGCGGAGGATGATGTTTCGCGGTAGCAATGTCAGGTGTTTCCGGTCAAGCCCGCACACGGCAGACGGGAGCCATTCCGTATTTCCGCGCGAGCGTCGCCAGTTTGCGGCTTGGGATTCATTCTGCAGTGCTTCCCAGGAGGAGAATCGATGAACCATCGTCTCTGCACAGCGTTGGGTTGCGTGGTCTGCTTTGCCGTGTTCGCCCTGGTTGCGGTTGTCCCGGCAGCGGGCCAGTCCGTTCCGATCCCAAGCGCTACCTACGTCCCCGTGACCAGCGACTCCTATCCATTCGGCGCCGCCAATCATCTCAACGTTCCCGAAGACCTTGCCCGCGTTGGCTATGTCGAGGAAGAGTATTTCGTCAGCGGAACCGCCAACGTCTATAACTGGACGCCGCCCGGCGCAGCCACGGTGCGCACCGCCAACGCGCCCTACACCACGCGCATGCTGGTGCGGAGACCCATCGACAGCAGGCAGTTCAGCGGCAATGTAATTGTCGAAATCATGAACGCCACCAATTATGTGGATTTCGAAATCGGCTGGGCTATTTCCAAGGAGCAGATCGTACACCACGGCGACGTCTGGATTGGTTTTACCAGCAAGCCGGTGACGGTGGCCGCGCTGAAGACATTCAATCCGACGCGCTACGCGCCGCTGAGCTGGGCCAATCCGCTGCCATTGACGGACCCCGATAATTGCACGACGCTGTACACCGTTATTGGCGGAGATAGTTCACGCACGACCGAAAACGGCCTGCTGTGGGACATTTTCAGCCAGATTGCGGCATTGGTGAGAAGCGACGCGTCTGACAATCCTCTACGCCGGTTCCGGGTCGAGCGCGTGTACGGTTATGGCTATTCGCAATCGGGATTCGATCTGCAGACGTATATCGATGCGGTGCATCCAATCGCCAAACAAGCCAATGGCAAGTACATGTTCGATGGGTATCTGGATGTTGCCGGTTTCAATGCCGCGGCGACCATCAACCAGTGCCAGCCGGGACTTGATGGACTAGGATTCTTCTTCGGGCCGGGACCCTGGCAAATCAGCAATGCCGGCGTGCCGGTGATTCGCATGGCAACCGACAGCGAGGAACTGCTCGCGCTTGTTCAGTCGGGGCGGCGCGCGGACAGCAACACGTATCCGGATCAATTCCGCGAGTATGAGATCGCGGCGGCGGCGCATGCCTCGCCGAACGAACTTGATTTCGGGCCTGCCTTTGCGGACATCGCGGCTGCCGGAGCACCCATGCCGGCGGAGAGCTGCGGTTTTGGTCCGCGCAGTCCTTACCCGACGAAAGCGTTGCAGAACGCCGCCTTTGTGAATCTCGATCTCTGGGTAAGGCGGGGCGTGAAGCCGCCTCCGGGACTGCTGTTGAATTTCCAGACCGATGGTACGCAGGTTCTGGATACGTACGGCAATCCTGCCGGAGGAGTGCGCACGCCGTATGTCGATGTCCCGACGGCGCAATGGTTCTCCGCCAGCACGGGGCCGGGGCTTTGCTACCTGATCGGGTATGACCAGCCCTTCGCCGAGACGCAATTGAAGACCCTGTATCGCAACAAGGAAGCGTATTTGAAACTCGTCCTTGCCGATACCGCGCAGCTGGTCGAGCAGCGCTACATTACGCCCGAAGACGGACTGAAGATCATCGAGGAGGCGGGCCAATCCAAGGTTCCGGCTGCCGCGGATATTCCCTCCGATTTGCCGGACGACATCTACCAATACTTCTGGTGGTTCTGAGTTCCTGGGCAATGGCGGAATGGAAGATTGTCCATTCCGCCATTGCTTTTCGTGATGCCGGCCTTTTTCACGACAGCGAAAAGTCAGAGCGCCCTCCGGAATACGGACCACGGGGCAGCCGGCGCGCTAGCGGGCGCCGAATCCTCTTTGTGGAATCAGTGGCGGCTAATATAATTTTGATTTAGACGACGGCTGGCGGAAGCGCGGGCCGCATCTTGTGGAAAGGCAGAGGGCTCAGCTCGACGGGCGCGGAAGCGAATGCGTCCATCGGCATCTGCGGGCGCAGGCTTGCAGCTTCCAATGAAAATTTACCTATGAAAATTCACGAGTACCAAGCGAAGGCCATTCTTTCAAAGTATGGAGTGGCAGTGCCGCGCGGCACGATGGTGGAGTCGCGCGAGGCAGCGGAGCGCGCCGCCAAGGATCTGTTGGACGCGGGCGCCACGGGAGTAGTAGTGAAGGCGCAGATTCACGCTGGAGGCCGCGGCATGGGCGGCGGCGTGAAACTGGCCAAGAGCTACGCGCAGGCCAGCGAACTGGCGGGAAAAATCCTGGGGATGCAACTGGTGACGCACCAGACCGGGCCGGAGGGCAAGAAGGTCCGGCGGTTGCTGATTGAAGAGACGCTGCCGATTGCCAGCGAACTGTACCTGGGGATCGTGCTGGACCGGGCGGCGGCGCGTCCGGTGTTCATGGCGTCCAAGGCGGGCGGAATGGAGATCGAAGAGGTTGCGGCCAAAGACCCGACGGCAATCATCAAGGAGTACATCGATCCGGCGATCGGGTTCCGGGCGTTCCAGGCGCGCAAGATCGCGTTCGCGCTGGAATTGAAGCCGGAGTTCATTGCGCCGGCGGTGAAGTTCATGATGGCGCTGTACCGGGCTTACGAGGAGACCGACGCCTCGCTGTTCGAGATCAATCCGTTCATCACGACCACCGACGGACGGGTGTTTGCGCTGGACGCCAAGGTGAACTTTGACGACAACGCTCTGTATCGCCATGCGGACGAGAAGGAATTGCGCGACATCACCGAGGAAGACCCGTTGGAAGTGGAAGCCAGCAAGTACAACCTGAACTACATCAAGCTGGACGGCACGGTTGGCTGCATGGTGAACGGCGCGGGATTGGCGATGGCGACGATGGACATCATCAAGTTTGCGGGCGGCGAGCCGGCGAACTTCCTGGACGTGGGCGGCGGCGCGAACTCCGAGCAGGTGACCCACGCATTTGAGATTCTGCTGGCCGACAAGAACGTGAAGGCGGTGCTGATCAACATCTTCGGCGGCATCCTGCGGGTGGACACGCTGGCTACCGGGGTGGTGGAAGCGGCGCGGAAGACGAACATCCAGTTGCCGATTGTGCTGCGTCTGGAAGGGACGAACGTGGAGGAGGGACGCAAGATTCTGAAGGCCAGCGGGCTGAACTTTATTGTGGCGCAAACCATGAAAGACGCGGCGGAACAAGTGGTTGCCGCGGCGGCGGGGAGATAAGCGATGAGCATACTTGTAGATCAGAACACACGATTGATCGTGCAGGGCCTCACCGGCCGCGAAGGAACGTTCCACGCCAAGGCTTGCGCCGCGTACGGCACCCAGGTTGTGGGCGGAGTGACTCCGGGCAAGGGCGGGACGAAGCACGAGGGCTGGCCGGTGTTCAACACGGTGGCCGATGCGGTGGGCGCGACGGGCGCGACGGCGACGGTGATCTTTGTACCTCCGCCATTTGCCGCGGATGCGATCCTGGAAGCCGTGGATGCCGAGGTGGCGCTGATTGTGTGCATCACGGAGGGAATTCCGACGCGCGACATGGTGAGCGTGTGGCGCTACATGGCAGGCGGGAAGTCACGCCTGATCGGGCCGAACTGTCCGGGCATCATCTCGCCGGGCAAATGCAAGGTCGGCATCATGCCGGGAAACATTCACCGGCAGGGAAGCATTGGCATTGTGTCGCGCTCCGGAACGCTGACGTATGAGGCGGTACACCAGGTTTCGCAGCTTGGGATGGGGCAATCGACGGCGCTCGGGATCGGCGGCGATCCGATCATCGGCACGAATTTTGTGGACGCGCTGGAGTTGTTCAATGCCGATCCGGAGACCGAAGCGATCATCATGATCGGCGAGATTGGCGGCAATGCCGAGGAAACGGCGGCGGAATATATCAAGGCGCACGTGAAAAAGCCGGTGGTGAGCTTTATTGCCGGGCAGACGGCTCCTCCGGGACGGCGCATGGGACATGCGGGGGCGATCATCAGCGGCGGTAAGGGAACGGCGGCGGAGAAGTTCAAGGCACTGAAAGCGGCGGGGGTGCACATTGTGAAGTCTCCCGCGCTGATGGGCGAAACCCTGGTGGAAGCGCTGGGGACGAAAGCGAAGCTGTTAAGCTAGAAAAGGCCGCGCGGCTGGCCGGTGAGGCGGCCGCGCGCACAGCCATCCTACAAGTCAGGAACTGCCATGGAAACCTTGCAACGCACACTTGCCATTGTGAAGCCCGACGCGGTAGCCAAGGGCGCAGCAGGCGAAATTATCGCCATGATTGAGAGCAATGGATTCCGCATTATTGGACTGAAGATGCTTCATCTGAAAAAAGCCCAGGCGGCCGCGTTCTACGCGGTTCACGTGGGCAAACCGTTTTTTGATTCGCTGGCGGCGTTCATGACCTCCGGGCCGGTGGTGGTACTGGCGCTGGAAAAGGCGTGCGCGATTGCCGACTGGCGCAAACTGATGGGCGCAACCAACCCGGCGAACGCCGCGGAGGGAACGATCCGGAAGAAGCATGCCGAGAGCATTGAACGCAATGCGGTGCACGGCTCGGACGCGGAAGACACGGCGCGATTCGAGTTGAGCTTTTTCTTCGCGGGGTACGAGCTGGCGAAGTAGCGGGTCGCGGTGAGAGAAAGGAAAGGTGCGGGGAACGATCCCCTGCACCTTTTTTCTTTGCGGCTGCGCTACTGGTTGGCGGGTTGCTTCCAGAACTGCGCGGAGCGTTCCTTGATCTGCTCCTCGGTGAGCTGTTCTTTGGGTGTAGCGAGGCCCCAGCCGTGACCGAACGGATCGACGATGTGGGCGTAGCGCTCGCCCCAGAAGGCGTCGCTGGGCGGCATCTTTACGGTGGACCCGGCGGCGACGGCGGCGGCGAAGGTTTTGTCCACGTCGGGCACCTGGAAATGCATGGAGACGGGAGTTCCACCGTAATGAGTGGGTGAGTGGGCTCCCATTGCGGGGACTTCATCGTTGAGGAAGATTTTCGTATCGCCGAACAGTAGCTCGGCATGCATGACACTCTTTCCGTCGGGGCCGCGCATCACGGGGCCATCCACTTTGGCGCCGAGGACTTTTTCATAGAAGGTGATCGCCGCATCGGCATTGCTGACGGTGAGCGACGGCGTAATGGTCTGATGTCTCGAGTTCTCCATCCTGGAACCCCCTATTCCGGAGCAAAATTCTAGCATGGAGGGCGAGGAAAAACCCGGCCGGGGCCGGGTTTTTCACGAGCGTGTAACAGAGACTAGCTGACGGGGACGAAGAACTCGCGGGTGTGCGCGGCTTCGAGCGAAGCGATGGCGCTTTTGTAGCGGGCGAAGTGCGGTGTGGCGCGATGCGCATCGACGGCTGCCTGATCCGTGTAACTCTCGTAGAACGCGAAGTTCAGCGGATTCTCCGTGGATTGATGGATGACGTATTGCAAGCAGCCGGGCTCCTTGCGGGTTGATTCGGTGACTTCACGATAAATGCGTTTGGCTTCTTCTTCGGTGCCCGGCTTCATGGTGGCATGCACGATAAGAACGATCACTTTAACCCCTCCTGAAACTGCAAATTTATTGTCTCACTGGTTGGAGGATTATGGCGCGCGGCGGCCTCCAACTTGAGCCGACAGCAGCGGACTATTTGCCGGTGAGGAAGGCGGAAAACTCATCGACGAAGATGGTGTGGTTGCGGTCGGGGCCGGTGGAGACCATGCCGATAGCGGCGCCGGACTCCTGCTGAAGGAAGCGCAGGTAAGTCTGGGCCTTGGGTGGAAGCTTGTCGTGCTCGGTGATGCCGAAGGTGCTCTGCCGCCATCCGGGGAACGACTCGAGGATGGGCTCGATCTTGCGGTAGCCCGAATCCTGCGCCGGGATTTCCTCGACCGGCTTGCCATCGATTTTGTAGCCGACGACGACGGGGATTTCGGCGAGCTCGTCGAGGACATCGAGCTTGGTGACGACCAGCCAGGCGGTGCCGTTGATCATGTTGGAGTAGCGCAGCAGGGGCAGATCGATCCAGCCGCAGCGGCGCGGCCTTCCGGTGACGGCCCCGTATTCGTTGCCCTTCTTGCGGACAACCTCGCCGAGCTCGCCGTGAATCTCCGAGGGGAATGGGCCCTCTCCGACGCGGGTGCAGTAGGCCTTGGTGACGCCGATGACGGTGGTGATGGAAGTAGGCGGAACGCCGGTTCCGATGGAAGCTCCGCCGGAAGTTGCACTGGAGGAGGTGACAAAGGGATAGGTGCCGTGATCGATGTCAAGCATGGTGCCCTGCGCGCCTTCAAACATGACGCTCCGGCCGTTGCGGATGGCGCGGTTGAGGAACAGGGCGGTGTCAGCCACGAAGGGCGCAATCTGGTCGGCGACGGCGGCATACTGTTCGTACATCCGGCCGGGATCGATTGCTTCGCCATTGAAGAGGGCGTGGGCGATGGTGTTCTTTTCCTGGCAGGCGTTGTGGATGTGCTTCTTGAGAAGCTGCTTATCGAGAAGGTCGGCGACGCGGAGGCCGCGGCGCGCCATTTTGTCCTCATAGGTGGGGCCGATGCCGCGCGAAGTGGTTCCGATCTTGACCCGTCCGGGAGCATTCTCGGCGCCGAGTTCGATCATGCGATGGTAGGGCAGGATGACATGGGCGCGATTGCTGATTAAGAGATTGGCCGCCGAACCACGGTCCGCGGGACCTGCCACCTGGAGCCCGGCGGCGCGCAGGGTGGCGACCTCCTTCATGAGAGCGAAAGGATCGAGGACGACGCCGTTACCGATGACGGCTTGCGACTCCTGGCGGAGGATGCCGCAGGGAATGAGCTGCAGGACGAACTTCTTGCCGGAGATGGTGACGGTATGTCCGGCGTTGTGTCCGCCGGCATAGCGCGCGACAACTTCAAAGTTATCGGAGAGCACATCGACGATTTTGCCCTTGCCCTCATCGCCCCACTGGGCGCCGAGAACCACCGCGGTCTTTGCTTTGCTCACTCTTATCTCCCAAACACGGACGCAGCCGGGCTGCGCAGAGATTTGCACACAGGCGCAGGTAATGTGAGTCCCAGGCGGAGAAACGGAAGGAATTCCTGATCAGGCTGTGTACAAGCGATTTTAACCGCAATCAGGGCGCAGAGCAAAGCGGATTGTCCGGGCGGCGCGGGAACCGGGACTGGGCTCCCGCGGAGCCGGGAGATGATGAGACCTCAGGAGCGGAACATTGGCGGACGCGCATCTGATCCGCCGGCGTTCCGCAGCCGGCTAGGAACCAGGCTTCGGTTTCCAAAGGCCTACGATGTTCCCTTCCAAATCTGCAAACCAGGCAAAGGTTCCGAGTGGAATCTCCACTGGCGATACAACTGTTTTTCCACCCTCGGCCTCTACTTTCTTGAGCGATTCCGCGACGTCGCCGGTTTCGACGTAGAAGTGGGTGAACTGGTGAGGTTCGTGGCCGAGCGCCGCGATATGCCCGTCAATACCCCCGGTCGATTCGGTATCGATCATGCCCATCGGGCCGGGGTCGATGCTCCAACCGAAGACC
Source organism: uncultured Acidobacteriota bacterium (assembly GCA_963707735.1). Classification (GTDB taxonomy): domain Bacteria; phylum Acidobacteriota; class Terriglobia; order Terriglobales; family Acidobacteriaceae; genus TOLSYN. The sequence continues at coordinate 132,183 of CAVPRB010000003.1, forward strand.
CGACGGTAGAAGGCTGAAGTATTTTCCTTATCTTTGCAGCCAATTTCGAAGTGAACCACCGGATGCGACATGGGTTCCTCCCGCTACGATGGCGAACAGCATAGCGATTTGCGTTGCAACCGTCAACGGCGGCCGTGATACCCGAGGATGGACAAAGAGCGCGGCCGCCGAGCGCAACCGATCGCGTAAATTCCAGAGGCCGGGAGGCAATTGGGGAGCGGTGGTTTACACTGAGCCCATGCCTGAGCTGCCTGAGGTAGAGACGATTGCGCGCGGGCTGGACAAGCGGCTGGCGGGAGACCGCATCGACGAGGTTTGGATTGGCGATAAGACGAACCTGCTGAAGTCGCCCGCGGCGGAGATTGCGCGGGTGCTGAAGGGCGCGCGGATCGTAGGTTTCCGGCGGGTGGGCAAGCATCTTGTCGGCGACCTCGAATCGAAGCAGGGTCCGGCGCAATGGATCATACACCTGGGAATGACCGGGCGCTGCCTGGTTTGCGAGCCGGGAATGGAGCAGGCGAAACATACTCATCTGATTGCGACGCTGGGGTCCGGGCGCGAGCTGCGCTTTGTGGATCCGCGAAGATTCGGCAAGCTGGCGGTGCTGGTGGGCAGGAAGTTTGCGGCGGCGGGAGCCGAGCCCATGGCTGCCGGGCGCGAGAAGTTTGTGGAACTGTTCAAAGGACGCAAGACGCCGATCAAGAGCGCGCTGCTGAACCAGAAGCTGCTCTCCGGCATTGGCAACATCTATGCGGACGAGAGCCTGTTCCGGGCCGGAGTGCGGCCGCGGCGGCGGGTTTGGCGGATGACGCGGCGCGAGTTGATGCGGCTCTATGACGCGATTCAGGAGGTGCTGGCCGAGGCGATTGCAGCCGGAGGATCGTCGGTCTCCGATTACGTGGATTCCAGCGGCGACAGCGGATTCTTCCAGCTCCAGCACCGTGTGTACCAGAGGACGGGCGAGGCGTGCCTGGTGTGCGGCGCGGGGATCCGGCGCGTGGTTGTGGCGGGACGGAGCAGCCATTATTGTCCGCGGTGCCAGCGCTAGCGGCGAAGCGGGCAATGGAATGGCCACCCCGAAGGGTAGCCATGATTACTTGAGCGCGAGCGTGTAAGGGCGGTTCCCTGATTGGTGTCGCTCGCTGACTCCCACCTTAGCCGCATAAAGCCGCGGCGAAGGTGGGGCACCCGCGGTTTGCGGGATACTCCCTCTGCGAATCCGCGTTAGCCGGCGTGGGCTCCCTTGGTGACGAGCCTGAGGGCCTCGACAAACTTGCGGTTCTCCTCCGGCGAGCCGATGCTGACGCGGATGGCGGTGCGGGCGCCCCAACTGCCGGTGAGGGGACGGACGATGATACCGCTCATCTGCAGGCGGCGGCCGAGAGTGGATGCATCCTCGCCGGTTTCGATGTAGAGGAAGTTACCCCAGCTTTCGACAGGCGCGAATCCCATCTCGCGGAGTTGGCGAGTAAGCAGGGCGAGCTGGGTGGAGTTGTTGCGCATGGAGCGCTCGTAGTGCTCGCGGTCGTCGAGCGCGGCCAGCGCCCCGGCCTCGCCCACGCCGTTGACAATGAAGGCGGTCTTGAGGCGGGTGAGGTAGTTGACGAGCTCGGAGGGCGCCATGCCATAGCCGACGCGCGCGGCAGCCAGTCCGTAGGCCTTGGAGAAGGTGCGAAGGACGAGGACACTGCGCTCCTGGCGAACGTAGTCGAGCGAGTGGGAGTAGTCGACGCCGCGTTCGCGGGCGAGCCAATCGGCGTAGTCGAAGTAAGCCTCGTCGAGGGCGACGACAACGTTTTCCGGGAGACGCTCGAGGAAGCGATCCATCTCGCGGGCGGGGATCATGGTTCCGGTGGGATTGTTGGGATTGGCGATGAAGACGAGGCGGGTATCTGAGTCAATGGCGTCGGAAATGGCATCGAGATCGAAGCCGTCATTGTGGCAAGGAACCTGGCGCAACTCGGCGCCGGCCGAGCGGGTGACGATGGGATAGACGATGAACGAGCGCTCGCTGGTGACGGCGTTGAGTCCGGGGGCAAGCAGGGTGCGGGCGACAATGTCCAACAGGTTAGTGGAGCCGGCGGTAACGATGAGCTGGTTGGGCGCGATGCCGTGATGCACGGCGAGGCGCTCGCGCAGTGCGACCATGTCATTGTCCGGATAGAGGTGGACGGACTTGATGGCGGCATCCATGGCCCGGATGGCGAGCGGGGAAGGGCCAAATGGATTTTCGTTGGAGCCTAACTTGATCATCTTCACGCCCGATTCAGCTTCTGCCTGGTGAATCGGCTTGCCGGGAACATAGGAAGCCAGAGCGCGCACGCGCTCCGGCACCATTTCCGCAAACTTACCCATGATTACCTCTTTAGCCAACTCTTAATTCTACTCTTCGTGGGGACGGCGGCGCCCAGGAGCTGGGGAGCGTCCGGCGCGGGCTGGACCCGATGGCCGCCGAGGCCCACCGCTGGGGCCGCGCGGCGGAGCAGAGCCAGGGCGTTTTGCGCCGAATCCTCTGCCTGCTGACGGTTTGGCACGGGAGCCGCCGCCGGGAGACGTGCGCGGACGATCCGAGCCGAAGCTCTTGCCGAAGCCTCCCGTGCGCCCGCCTGGACGGGGCTCGCCGCCGCGCTTGAAATCGCTGCTGCCGGAGCGCGGTTTGAAGTCTCCGGACGGGCGCGGTTTGAAGCCTCCGCCGGTGCGCGCGGCGGAGCCCGCCGGTTTGCCTGGACCCTTTGAGTACGGGCGGCTGCCGGTGGATGCGCCGGGCTTTCTGGCGAATCCTCGATCCGTGGCGGGGCCGCGTTCTTTTGAGTACGGACGGCCGGCGGAAGCAGGCCGGGGCGCGCCGAAGGGCGTGCGCTCGCCGACGGGAGCGGTCTTGTCACTGCCGAGGTCGCGATGCTTGCTGGGCTTTACGAACTTTGGTTTGTTGAATTTGCTGAAGCCGAAGCCTCCCACGGACACTGCGGCGGGCGGTTTGGGCGCGTCATCGGCGAAGCCAGGCTCGCGACGGGCGGGAGCGCGCTTGGCGTATGCGCCATCGCGCTTGGGGAATTCGCCTGCGGGCTTGCGGGCAAAGCTCGCCGGCTTACGGTCAAAGCCGCCGGGCTTGCGGCCGGAGCCGTCTGCGGGTTTGCGGGTATACGGGCGCTTGGCGGCCGGGCCAGCGTCGCGGCGAGCTGGGACGAATCCCTCTTCGCGACCGGCGCCGGCGGCGAACTCCGGGCCACGAGGACTGCGCGGGCCGCGATCCTCGCGGGGAGTGAATGGACGGCGCGAGGCGGTTGGGCGTGCGGCGCCAGCGCGGACGGCGATAGGCGCCATCGCGGGTGCATCCGCGCTGGGTTTGCCGCGACGGCCTTTGACGAAACGGGCGGTATCGACACGCGGGGCGCGCTCGGGACGGTCATCGCGGCGCTTGACCTTGATGGGCTTGGGTTTGAATGGCGTGTCCAGCGACTTGCGAAGCTGGTTCACCTCTTTGGGCGTGAGGTGGCGAAATTCTCCGGGTTCGAGGTCCAAGGTAAGCGAGGCGTAACGGACGCGCTTGATCTTCTCGATGTGGTGGCCGACCTGTTCGAACATGCGGCGGAGCTGGCGGTTGCGGCCTTCGGTGAGGGTGACCTCGAACCAGGGGTTTTCCTGATCGACGGCAAGCCGGATGGTGGCGGGCTGGGTGAGCACGGCGAAGGAACGGCGCTCGACCCCGGGCTGCTTTTTGCCGCGCGCGCCGGTGAGGCCAGGCTCGGGCGGCAGCATGATTCCGTTGCGTAGTTTGTCGAGAGCTTCGTCGGTGGGCTTGCCACTGACTTTGACCATGTAAGTTTTGGCGACGTGCGAGCCGGCTTTGGTCAACTGGGCCATGAGGTCGCCGTCGTTGGTGAGCAGGAGCAGGCCTTCGCTCATGTAATCGAGACGGCCCACGGGAAAGACGCGCTCCTCGACACCTTTGAGCAGGTCCATGACGGTGGGACGGCCCTCGGGATCGCTGACCGTGGTCATGTGTCCCTTGGGTTTGTAGATGGCGAGATAGACGTGGCGCTCGGGGCCGCGCAGCAACTTGCCGTCGACGCGAATTTCATCGATGCGGGGATCGGCCTTGGTGCCGGGTTCGGTGACGACCTGGCCGTTGACGGAGACGACGCCGGCGGCGATCAACTGCTCGGCTTTGCGCCGGGAAGCCAGTCCGGCGGCGGCGAGAATCTTTTGTAATCTTTCAGGTTTTGCTTCCATGGTAAGAACAGCCTTTCGCTACATCCGCTCGCCGTCAGGCGATCGAGAAAAGTATCACATAAGAAATGCCAGGGACAGAGTTCGCCCCGGGATGGCTACCGCAGGGGTCATTTAATGACCGATGGGGTTGCCGGTTTCGGGTGCAAGGATAGCCTCAGCTTCAGACTGCGGCTGGGTTTCTGGCGAATCCGTTGCGAGCTCCGCAGGCGCGGTTGCCGGGGCATCTTGCGGCCCGGTTGCGGTGGACGGCTGCGCCGGCAGCGGAGGCTGGACAGCGGTCTCGAACAGCGATGGACTCTCCTCGGACGGAAGGGGCGCGATCTCAATCGAGCCATCGGAGGCGAGCTGCGAAAACTCCTCCATGCTGGGCAGCTCGTTGACATCGTTCAAGCCGAATCGGAGGAGAAAATCCTTGCTGGTTTTGTACTGGATGGGGCGGCCGATGACCTGCTTTCGTCCGGCGGTGATGATGAGCTTGCGATCGAGCAGGGTTCCCAGCACACTGGCCGACTCGACGCCGCGAATGTCGGAGATTTCCGGGGCAGTGACGGGTTGTTTGTAGGCGATGACGGCCAGGGTCTCAAGGGCGGCGAGGGAGAGACGGATGGGCGGCTTGAGACTTTTCGCAAAGGCGCGGACTACGTCATGATGCTCGGGCTTGGTTGCCATGCGGAAGCCGCCGGCGACCTGGCGAATCTCCATGCCGCAATCCTGGCTGGCATAGTCGGTGATGAGGTCGGCGAGGACTTCGCGGAGGCGGGCGCGGACGGCCTTATCCTGCGCGATCTCCTCCTCGGACCTCTTGGGCTGGCGCTTGCGTGCGGTGGCGTCGGGCGGGCTGAGGCTGGCCGAGATGGAGGGTTCGGAGGCGGGTTCACCGGGCGCGGTGGCGTCAGCTTCTACCTGGTATTCGGCAGGTTCGGCGAGAGCTTCGCCGGGCGAGCCGATTGGTTCGAGCGCCTCGGTGTCCGCGGTGTTTTCCGGCGCAGTCTCCGAGGGTGCGGCGCCGGGGCCGCCTTCGGCCGGCATCAGCGGTCCGGCTTCAGGCGTGGGCAAGTCGGGCGAGGATGAGACGAGCACGGGCAGGAAGCCGCTCTGTCCGAATGCGGCGGCTTCTGCCTCGGCGGCGGAGTCGGCCTGCGCCATGGCGGCGTTTTGGCGGGCAACGGCAAGGTCGGCCAACACAACGTCGTTAAGCAGGAGCGCAATCTGCTCCAGGGTGACCGGCTCTTCGGCCGCGTAAATGATGGCCTCGACTTTTGCTTTCAAACTCATTAGGACTCGCTCGTTGAAAAACCCACTCTATTGCCAGTCGTCGCGGACGGCGGCGCTGCCTTCATCCACCAGGCGGTCAAAGCCGGAGGATTTTTTCAACACAACTTCGCCGAAGACATCATCCTGCCGGCAGACCACGGCCTGCAAGCGAATCATCTCAAGGGTTGCCAGGAACGCACAGATCAACGCGGAACGCGAGCGCAGATGACGCAGCAGATGCTTGAGACGGATGGGACGGTCTTCGAGGGCGAGGCGGCGGCGCAGGTAATCGATCATCTGCCCGACGGTGACGGCATCCTCGTCAAACTGCAGGACGGGGCGGTTCTTGGCGCGCTCCAGAATCTTCTGGAAGGTTCGTACCAGGTCGATGACGCCGGCGGCCATTTCCGGCTCCGTGCCCTCGGCGTTGCGGAATTCCTTGAGCGAAGGGTTGGAGAGCACGGCTTCTTCAAGCTGCTGCCTCTGCAGGAGCATCTGCGCCGCCTGCTTGTAGCGCTCGTGCTCGAGCAGACGATGAACCAGTTCAAGGCGCGGGTCCTGCTCGTCGGGCGGAGCGTTGGGATCCTTGGGCAACAGCATCCGGGACTTGATCTGGATGAGCAGAGAGGCGGTGTAGATGAATTCGGCGGCCAGATCGATGTCGAAATTGCGGATGTGCTCGACGTAGGCCAGGTACTGCGCGGTGATCTGCGCAATGGGAATGTCATAAATATCGATATCCTGCTTGCGAATCAGGTCCAGCAGCAGGTCGAGCGGTCCGTCATAGACGCTGCCAACACTGACCAAAACCGGGAACGCCTCGGCGAGGCTGGACGCGGCTGTGCGGGCGTCCTGCCGGGAGTTGCCGGCGGGCTCCGGCTTGGCGGCAGAGGCCGGAATGGGCGGTGTGGCGGAGGGTTCGCTCATGGGCTACTCCCCGGATTTCGCGGGCGCGGGGGATAACGCTGCGCTGCCCGCCGCTGGCGCCGGGTAGTCCAGCGACATTCCCATGGCTTCGCGCACCTCGGCCAAGGTTGCGTCGGCGGCGGCGCGGGCGCGTGCGGAGCCGGCTTCGAGGATGTCCCAGGCGAGGCGGGGATTGTCCTCGTACTTGCGGCGGCGCTCCTGGATGGGATTGAGAACGGTGACGATGTTATCGGCCACCCAGCTTTTGCACTGAATGCATCCGATGCCGGCGGTGGTGCAGCCCTGGCGAACTTCGGCATTGGTTTCCGGAGTGCTGAAGATTTTGTGCAGATCGCCGACGGGACAGAGATCGGGATTGCCGGGATCGGTGCGGCGGACGCGGGCCGGATCGGTCACCATGGTTTTAAGCTTCTTGCGAACCTCAGCCTCGGGATCGCTGAGCAGGATGGAGTTGCCGTAGGACTTGGACATCTTGCGGCCATCGGTGCCGGGAAGCTTTGGGGCAGGCGTGAGCAGCGGCTGCGGCTCGGGGAAAACGTTGTTCGTTTGCTTGTCGGGGCGCCATCCCTCGAAGGCTGCATTGGCATCCGGCATCGGTCTTGCTATCGGAAGTCTGTAGAACTGGTTGAACCTGCGCGCGATCTCGCGGGTGATCTCGACGTGCGCGACCTGATCCTCGCCGACGGGGACGTAGGAGGCCTGATACATGAGAATGTCGGAGGTCATGAGGACGGGATAGCCGAGAAATCCGTAGGTGTTGAGATCCTTCTCCTTGATATTTTCCTTCTGCTCCTTGTAGGTCGGGACGCGCTCCAGCCAACCCAGCGGGGTCATCATGGAAAGCAGGAGGTGAAGCTCGGCGTGCTGGGGGACGTGCGACTGGATGAAGATGGTGGCCTTCTCGGGATCGAGCCCGGCGGCGAGCCAGTCGAAGGCCATCTCCAGGATGTTGTCCTTGACGCGCGAGGTGTCTGCGTAATCGGTGGTGAGGGCGTGCCAGTCGGCGACGAAGAAGAAACAGTCGTACTCGTTCTGGAGGCGGGTCCAGTTCTGCAGGGCGCCGACGTAGTGGCCGATGTGGAGCTTTCCCGTTGGTCTCATGCCGCTGAGTACGCGGCGATTTACAGCTTGTTTTGCTTCTGAGGGCATCCGTTTCTCTCTCGGGGTATCCTTCGGAAAAGTGGGCGGCCTGCGAGGCCGGGCCTGCGGGCCGCAGGCAAAATCCGGCGACGCGCCGGAGAAGCTTCACCACGTGCCCGAAACCTTGATACTAACATGCCGGGGCAGGAGCTCGCGGAGCAGGGCGGAGGTGTGGCGGCGGGCCGACGGTCAGCGCTGGGTGATGGTGACCTTGTCGGCGCCGACGATGGCGGTGGCGATGTGGGCGCGCAAAGGAATGGTCGAGTCCAGGCCGACGGTGTTGCCGTACTTGGGCCGCAGATAGCGGTTGGCGAAATACTCCAGGGCGAGGCGCGGAACTTCGACGCCATCGAAAAAGACGGAGTCAACATGCACGGTGGCGACCGCGTTGCTGGCGGCAGCCCTGGCGGTGACCGCGACGTGGTGTTTGCCGGTGAACAGGGCGAGCAGCGGATTGCCGCGGGTGCGGTTGGCGGTGAGCCGGTCGAAGTCAACATCGGCATCGCCGTGGACGAGGGCAGGCTGGCTGGAAATGTGGATGTTCGATAGGCCCGCAGGCAACTTGACCCCGCCTTCGTTGAGGTAGGCGTTCCATTCGCCGGCGGTGAGTACGGTGGGACGGGTGGAGGGATTGGCGCTGTGAGCGTTTTCGGTGAGCCAGGCGATCTGGCGGGCGGCGCTGGCATAGGCGGCGGAATGGGTTTGCTGGGCGTGAGAGGCTGATAGCAGCAGGGTTCCCATGACCGCCAGGAGAAGTAGTGGCGATGGAGCAAACCTGGGTAACGGTTTCATCGCCGCCGGGCCTGCGTGGGCTTGGGGGCTGGAGCGGCGGGTTGTGGCTTGGCCAGCGATCCCGCCACCTTCCAGAGCGCACCGTTTTTTTGAGCGAATTCCAAGGCTATGGCGGAATCGCGCGAAACGGTGCCGCTTAGCTGATAGATTCCGGCGGGGGTCTGCCACTTGCTGGCCGGGATGCTCCAGCCAATCTTGCCGAGAGTGGCTTCACCGTCTCCGCTGAGCACACGCCAGGAGAACTTGCCGTCGGGAGCGACGCGCAAGGCGCCGCCACGCCAGGTGAATCCGGTTTCCGCCACCGCCGAGGCGGCCAGCGCGGCGGCGTCCCAGCCCGCCATGTTCAGCTTGTAGTGGAGTCCCAGGACGCCGCTGCCGATCGAGGTTTTGAGCAGGGTTGCGAGGCGCTCGGCCTGGATCTGCGTAGCGGCTCCGGTACTTTCATATTCCGGCTCACTGCCGGTAAAGTCGATCCGCCAATTGCTGGAGATGGCGCCACCGAACAGGTCGGCGCGGGCGTCCTTGAGCTCCAGAACCCCGTTGGCCATGGAAAAGGCGGTCTCAAAAGAGGAGCCGGTGACGGTTCCCAGGGTGAGACGACGGGCGGCGATGTGTCCGCTGGCGTGAAGATTGACAATCACGTTGGGCTCGGCCGAGGGGCCGAAGAGATGGTACCAGGGCTTTTTGGTCAGGTGGGGATTAAGCACCTCGTTCCAGCGCTCGGGGTTGAGCTCGTCGGTAGAGAGTTCAAAGGTGGACTCGCAGGGCGATTCGCCATCGCAGAAGCGCGGGAAGCTGGCGCTGCCTCCCAGGGTGACCTTGCCGACGGTTGCGGAGGCATTGCGCAGGAGAAAGCGATCCCGGTCGAACTCGACGCGGGCGCTGGAAATGTCGAGTGGCAGGGCAAGTCCCGGCACCTTGGCGTGAGCGTTTTTCAGTTGTGCGAAGCCGCTGACCTGGGGCGGGGAAAACGAGCGCCAGTCACCGCTGATGACCAGATCGAGGGTAGCCGGACCGGCGAGAGCGATTTTGGGCGCGCCGAGGCCAACGGCGCGGGCGAACTGCTGGAGGCGTTCGAGGGTGGCGTCGCCGTCGAGATGCAGAGCGAAGCGCTGGTCGTCGATGGTTCCCTGGACCATTGCTGGAGTGCCGGCGCCGAGCGGCAGGTCGAAGCTTTGGACCACCAGGGCACGAAGGCTCGCGGGATCATGGGCAGGATGTCGGCGACGGGTGGTGGCGTCCGGCCCGGTGGTGTTGGCCACGGCCACCATCCGGCTGACCGCGAGATCTTTTCCGAGGACGGCGGAATGGACGACAAGAGAGTCGAGCACGAGGTTGCCAATCCAGGTGGCGGGCGCGTCGGTGAGGCGGGTGGCGCGGAACGATGCGGAGAGGGTGCCGCTGGCGCTAAGGTCATCCGGCAGGTTGCGCTTGGCGCGGCGCGCCAGGTTGAACAGAGCACCGGCGCCGAGGTTTTCGGCGGAAATCGTGAGGTCGTAGCGGGGGAAATGAAGACCGCGCAGCGTTCCCTGCACGGAGAGCAGCCCGGCTCCGAGGGGCAGGTGACACTCCGTGTTCTGGAGCTGGCTGGCGCTGATGTTCATCTCGCCCTGACAAGTGGCGTAGAGGACAGGAGCATCGCCGCTGGAAATATCAAAACGGCGGAAGTCGCGCAGTTTTGACGCGGTGGTGAAATGGAGCGAGGCGGGAGTGCCGCTGAATTGGGCGCTTGTCTCCAGGGCGCCGCGCCAGCCGCCGTCCTCGCCGTTGACGAGGCGGGTTAAATTGCCGAGCTGGAGACGCTCCCAGGTTACCGTGGCCTTCATGGGGGCATCGCGCAACAGGGCGGCGCGCTGCATGGTGGCTTCGGCTTTGACCGTCCCGGTATCGGTGACGGGCATGTCGGTGCGTACCGGCTGGGCCTCGAGGCGCATGCGCCATTGGTTCTCCGCCGGGCTCCAGAGGGTGAAGTCGGCTTCGGTGAAAGAGAAGACGCTTTTTTCCAAACCGTACTTGAAGTTGATCCGGCCATGGGTGGCCTGGATGTAGGGGAACCGGGTACGGGAGTTGGAGATTGGCGCGGCGGTGGGCGCGGCCTCGATGCGCGATGCCTTCCAGAGGAACGATTCGAGGTTCCAGCTTCCGTCCTCGCGCTCGACCAGGTTGAGGCTGGGATACTTGAGATTGAGGCGCGCGATCTCCAGGCGGCCGCGCCAGAGGGAGCTGAGGCTGAGATAGGCGTTCACTTCCTCGGCGTGGAGGATGGGCTCGGCGCTGTAGGCGGGATCGTCGCCGACGGCAAAGTCTTCGAGATAGAAGCCGGGCTGGGGGAGCAGGTGCAACTCGATCGACTCACAGGTGACGGAGCGGTCGAGGGCGTTGCCGATGGACTGGATGACCCGGCCCTTGTAGCGGCTCACATTGATGAACGGCGGCAAGACGAGGGCGGCCACGGCGAGCGCGGCTGCGATGAGAAGGCCACGGCGGACGGTTTTACCTTCCACTAGCGCACCACGTGCAACATTCTTGACCAGCGGGTGTCATTGAAAAAGTGGGTGAGGATGTGGAAGAAAAACGCGGCGCGGCTGCCGAGGCTGGTCTTGGTGTACTGGTCTTCGGGCGTCTGGAAGGACCAGTAGATGAACATCGGCCGTCCGACGACATTTTCGCGGGGAATGAAGCCCCAGTAGCGGCTGTCATAACTGACGTCGCGGTTGTCTCCCATGCCGAAGTAAGAGTTGGGAGGCACGACGATATCGTCTCCCTGGAGGTAATCCTGCTGGGCGATTTGCCATCTGGGATAGAGCTGGTCTTCGCTGGTTGGCGGCACCGACGGAAATTCGTCGCGGTAGGGGCGATAGTCGCCCAGGGAATGGATGGCGTAGGGCTCGTCCTGCAACTGTCCGTTGAGAAAGACCCTGCCGCCGCGGAGATGAATGCGATCGCCGGGAACGCCGATGACGCGCTTGACGACGAAGAGACCGGGCTCGGCGGGCGAGATGAAGACGACGACGTCGCCGCGCACGGGGTCGCGGTAGGGAATGATTCTGTCGATGAAGCTGGACTTGGGAGCCAGGCGCACGCGGTCGACGAAGACGTGATCGCCGATGAGCAGGGTGCCGACCATGGATGAAGTTGGAATCTCAAAGGCCTGCATGCAGAACGTAATGATGAAGAGGCCAATGACGAGGACGGATGCGATGGAGGCGAAAAACTCCGGCATCGTTTCCCTCTTTTTTTCCAGTTGCTGCTTGACTTCTGTTTCTTTCGCTACTGTTTCTTTCGCCAACTTAGTCCAGTCCTGATCCGGTCCGGGGTCAAGGCGCGAGGCGGAGAATCCGCCGCCAGCGCAGATCGCCGAGCACATGGGAGATACGGGCCCGCAGAGTAAGAAGTTTATCATCCGGCGGGCCGCTTGCCACGGGGTCTTCGTCCTCGTCGGCTTCGACAACGCTGAAGTAGATCAGGAGGGGGCGTCCAATGATGTTTTCACGGGGCACAAAACCCCAGTAGCGGCTGTCCAGGCTTTGGTCGCGATTGTCGCCGAGGACAAAATACTGGCCGCGCGGGATGATGAGTTCGCCGTCCTGGACGAGGGTTCGCAACTGCGTGGCCCAGGCGACGCTGACGTTTTCATTGAACCAGTCGCCGCGCGGAAAATTATCGCGAAATTCATCGGGAGAATGCTCTTTGAAGACGATGTAGGGCTCCGGGATGGAGCGGCCGTTGATGAAAACGCGGCTATGCCACAAACGCAGGCGGTCGCCGGGAAGTCCGATGACACGCTTGACGAAGTGCTGGGAGGGATCGGCCGGATAGCGGAAGACGATGATGTCGCCACGGTGAATGGGGCGATAGGGAAGCATGGGCTGCCAGGCTCCGGCGGGGCCGAAGCGGGTTTTATCGACCAGCAGGTAGTCGCCGACCAGCAGGGTATTTTCCATGGAGCCGGATGGAATGCGGAAGGCCTGCACGACGAAAGTGATGATGAAGAGCGCGATGGTGAGGGCGAGCAGAAAAAATTGCAGGTGCGCGAGCAGGTTCCGTGGGGTGATGCGGAGTTTGGGAGCGGCAGCGGGGCTGGCCGCAACGGGCGGCGCAGCTGGGTCGAGAGCGCCGCCGGAGCCGGCGGGGTCACCGGGAGGATTGCCGGGCGCAACGGGCGTGCATGGATCGCCGGGCGATGGACCGGCGCTGGATTGGCCCGGCTGCAAGGGGCCGGAACAGGGCTCATCCATGGTTGCTATCCTGCAGACGTTCCAGCGCCTTTCTTGCCGCCGACTGGCTGGCGGATTTCTTGGTATTGCCGCTGCCGGCGGTGGAAAATTCGGCCTGGTTGCCGGGATCGAGCACAACCACCTGCATGGTGAAACTCTTGCGATGGGCGGGGCCGTCTTCGGTGACCAACTCATAACGCGGCTCGGGACGGCCGCTGGCGCGAAGCAACTCCTGCAGGCGGGATTTGTGGTCGGCCACGAGGACCTCTCCCTGGGCGGTGGAAAGGCGCTCGAGCTCGGGCTCCAGAATGTGGGAGAGGACGAAGGAACGGGCCACAAAGAGGCCGCCATCCAGGTAGAGGGCGGCGAGGATGGCCTCGACGGCATCGGCGAGCAAAGCGGTTTTGCGGCGGCCTCCGGTTTTCTCCTCGCCGCGGCCGAGGCGGAGATAGCTGCCCAGTTGCAACAGATGGGCGCAGTGGAGGAGGTGATTGGCATTGACGAGGTGGGCGCGCAGTTTGGAGAGCTCGCCTTCCTGGTAGGAAGGGAAGCGCTGGAAAAGCTCCTGGCTGGCGACCAGTTGCAGCACGGCATCGCCGAGAAACTCGAGTTGCTCGTTGTCGGGGGCGGGCTCGAGACTCTCACGTGCGAAGGAGGTATGGGTCAGCGCCTGCTCCAGCAGCGCGCGATTGGCGAACTGGTGGCCCACGGCTGCTTCGAGAGTGTCCAGCGGAAGATGGTTCATAAGAGAGCTGGTGAAAAAGATGGAATCCCAGGTTCGAGACCGGAGCGCGGAGATTCCCGGTTACTTGCTGGCAGGTTTGATCGGCGTGAGCGCGTCCAGGCGCGACCTTTCCTGTTCGGCGACGGTGCGGATCTGGCTGCCGGGCTCGGAGGTGGCGATGGCCTTCTGGACGGCATCGAGGCCGGGGAGATAGTCGCTGTTCTTATCGTAGGCGACGGCGAGGCGCAGCCAGACGACGGGGTCGGCGTGCTCCTTTTCTTCATCGATGGCGAGGTTGTACTCCTTGATAGCGGTGGGATAATCAAGCTTTTTGAAGGCCACGGTGGCAAAGACCTCGTGAGCGGTTCCGCGAAGCTGCGCCATGGCGGAAGCAAACTGCTCGGGCGTGAGGCTGGGTGGCTGCGCGATATCGCCCGTGTGATGCAGAGCGGTTTCCGCGTCGGTGATGGCTTCGGCGAGCCGTTCATTGCGGTCCAGGTCCTCGCTATGAGTGTGCTCGGCGAGGATTTGCGCGGCGGTGAGCAGAGCTACCGAGTTGGTGGGATCGTACTTGAGGGCGGCGCGGGCCATCTCCAGAGTTTTGTCGTTATTGCTTCGCTGCTGATACAGACCCATGGCCTGCTGGAAGAGGAATTGGCGCAGCTCGCTGTCGGGAAACTTCTGGGCGAATTCGGTTGCCGCGGTTTCCGCCTTGGCGGGGTCGGTTTCTTTCATGGCGGCCTGGTAGGCTTCGAATTCGGCCTTTGACTTTGCCTGCGGAATCTTCTTGGCCGCCGGAGGCGCGGCCTGCGTGCCGGAGGCGGTCGGCTTCTGGGCAGCGGGCTGGGCGGCGGCTTGAGGCAGCGCCAGGGCCATGGTGGCGGAGAGCAGAATTGCAGCCGTGGTGAATGTCATCGCTGTTTTCAAAGTGATTCTCCAATTCTAATCGGTGGAATGCTTGGCAGGCGGCTGGTAAGCCTGTTGCAACCCTTTTTCAGCCGCCGCCTTCAACTCGGGTGATCCAGCCTCGTTCAGAGCGGCGCGATAGTGTCCGACAGCTTCCTGGCGATGCTCCTGCATGTCGAGGATACGTCCCAGGTAGATGTGGGACCAGCCGCGGATTCTGGCGTCGCTGGAAGCCGACGCGGCGCGCTCGAAGAATCTCTGCGCCTCGGTTAACTTGCCGCCGGCGACGGCGACGCGGGCGAGCACAAAGAGGGCTCGGCCCTGATCTTCCTGATTCTGGATTGCCTTCTGGGCGTAGTTGCGCGCGCCGTCGAGATTTCCGCTGGCGTAGGCGCGCTCGGCCAGATCGACGAGCATTTCCCGGTGCTGGGGCTTGCGGACCAGCTCCGGCGTGCCGGTCGCGAGGAAGGGAACGGAGGCGGCGATCTTCTTCTGTTCGGCGACGTTGATGTCGTGCAGCCAGTCGGCGTAGGACTGGTCGAAGCCGACTTCGTCGCCTTCAAACACCACCAGCTTGTCATAGAAATAGCGGGTGAGGATGAAGCCCTGGCGGGTGGAGTCCCAAGCGAGCTGTTCCTTTGGGTTGTCCGGACCTTTGCGGCCGCCGAGCAGGCGCGCTTCGATGGCCCGGATGAGCGACTCGGTGAGCAGCAGGCCCATGTCAAAGCGGTAGCTGTCTTCCAGAGGAGCGTTGTGAACCGACTCCAGCAGCGGGGCGAGCCGCTCCAAAGTGGTTCCCCTGGAGAGCACCTTGGCGTCGAGAATGTAATGCAGATAGGTGTGGCGGAGCTGGTCGAGGCGAATGACGCCGGCGGCTGTGGGCGAGATCACCGTGTAGTAATCCTCGGCGTAGTTGCGGGAGTTCACCTCGCTGGGGGCAGCCAGCGGTTCCACGTAGACGACAAAATCGTGGCGGACGTAGCCGCTGAGATTGCGCCTGAGGTAGAGGTCGGTGGAAACCAGGGTCTCACTGATGGGCTGGCGCAGGCTCCGGATGAGCTGGTCGTAGCCGGGACGATCACGCTGCCAGATCGCATCCAGATTGGCAGCCTCGCTGAAGTGCTGCAACAGGGGCAGAAATCCGAGCACGAAAATGGCGTCGGGAGGCAGATCGCTTTCCTTGGTGCGCAACTCCAGCTTGGGGCCGTCCGCCATGTTGAGGCCGAGCGAAACATAGTTGGAGAGGGTGCGCGAGGCGTTTTCCTGCTGGTGATCCTCGTAGAATGCGCACAGGATGCGTAACGCCGACTGCGCTTGCTGGGATTGGGCGGCCTGGAGAACTTCGGCTCGAATCTGGGAGCGCAAAGGATTGGACTGCGACAGGCCGGCATCATAGCCGCAGACGTTAATGGCGGCCATGACTGAAAACAGCGCCTGGCTGCTCTCGACGCTCATGCGGGGCGGTTGCTGGGCCAGGGCCGGCAGCGCGAGCAGAACGGCGAGCGCAAGCACAATCGTAAGGCGGATGTTCAGAGAAGCCTCCTGGTTTGAATCCGGCAATCGGGTGTTCTGTGGAGCCAGTGTAAGAGCTGCGGGCCGGGGAAGCAAATACTTCGCGGGGCTTGCCGGAACGGCGGATACGGATTCCTCAGAACCCGATGACGCGATGCCGGCACGGAACCGTGGCCTGGATTTCGTATACGGCACCGGAAGATCCAACAGCGTTCCCCCTGGGCGAGGCTCAGCCGCCCACGTTGATATTGGAGAACGAGATGACGACCCGCCCGCTGGTTGGAAGACCGAAGCTGGTTGCGGGACGGAACTGGGCGAAGATCAAGGCGTTTTTCATCTCGGGCGTCAACCCGGCATCGCCGGGCGAGTTCAAGACGCGGTAATCCTGCACCCGGCCGTGAGTATCGATGGCGGCTTCGACCAGGATGGCGTCGCCATTGGTGGTGCCGCTGCCCAGGCCGAAGGGCGCCGAGGTCATCTCCGGCGGGGTATAGAGCATGGTTGGCACGTCGTTGACTCGGCTGAGATGGGCCGGGACCAGGACTCCGATGAGCAGGCCGAAGATGAGAATCGCCGAGAGCATTCCGGCGGTGGCGGGGAACATGAAGGCGTTGAGAGCATTTTCCCAGCGCACCAGCAGGCTCTCCCAGCGATTGTGGCGGCGGGCCGCCAACTGCTGCGAAAGCGCGACCTTGATTTGGAGAGCCATCTCGGGCGGGGCGGGGTGGGGCGCCATGGTGGCCATCAGCCACTTGGTCCGGCGCAGCGCGGCAAACTGGGCGGAGCAGCCGTCGCACTCCGCGAGATGATCCCGGAGCAGGCGCAGCAGGGCGCCATCCAGCATCGAGTCCAGCATTGGAGAAAACAAGCGCTTTGCTTCGGTACACTTCATAGTGTGACCTCAATCTCCCGGTTCCCCGGCGCGAGCTTGCGGGCGCGGCCTTTGCCGCCGTTACCCGAGGCAATCTCCGCTTCCGGGCCCAGCTCGTGGGCATAGTCGTTCCAGCCGTTTCCGCAGCGCTTCGCGTCCGCGCACCAGCCGGGACTTGACCGTGCCCAATGAGTTTCCGGTCATCTCCGCGATTTCTTCGTAGGAGAAATCTTCGATGTCGCGCAGAACCACCGCGGTTCGATAGTGCTCGGGCAACTCCTGCAGAACCTGCTCGACGCGCGCCCGAAACTGGCCGCGGGCCACGGTTTCAAAAGGCGACTCAGCGCCATCCACCAGGCTGTCGCGCAGGCTTGTGGCGCGGCCCTGGCGCTCATCGGAGACAGGCTCAATGGAAAGCTCCTGCACCTTGTGGCGGAAGAACCAGCGGCGGCGATTGCTGGCCTCATGGATGGCAATGCGATACATCCAGGTTTTCAGGCTGCTTTCGCAGTTGAACTTCGGCATTCCGCGAAAGACCTTGATGAAAACTTCCTGGGTGGTATCGGGGGCGTCGGTGGGATCGTCGAGGATTCGGTAGACCAGGTTGTAAGATGCTCTGATGGTACTGTGCGATGAGCCGCGCGTAGGCATCTTCGTTCCCCGCCTTGAGATCGGCGACGATCAAAGCTTCTTCAGGGCGCATTTCCCATGCGCTGGCCAACTCGCCCACGGTCGCGACTCCTACGGCGCTCACCTTACGACCTCCATGTTAATCCTGTTGGCTCCCCGCCAACAACCTGCAGCCGAGGTTCAAGCTTGCGAATTGCGAATCCGTTGCCGGGGCAGAAGCGCGCCGGGCTGCGGCTTGGCGGTCCATACCCAGGACGACCGCCCTTACGCCTGTCCTTGGTGTGAATAGACTCCACCGGGAGCGGAAATGTTCCCGCAATTCCGCGAATTGCGATCCTGCGAGCGTGCGCCTGGGGCCGAAGTTCCGGCGCGATCCGGGGTTACGCATCAGGCGGAAGGCATACAATCCCGATAGGAAGGTACGCGATGAGCCGAAAATCGAATGAACGTCGGGACCGCGAGGCGGAACTGGTCGAGTTTGAACCCGATCCCGGGCAGCCGGCTTCGGAAGGCGCTGGACAGTCCGGCGACACCCAGGGACTGCCCGGGGAGAGCGAAGCCGCGCCCGAGAGCGTGGAGGAACTTGCCGAGGAAGATCAGGCATTCGAAGCCGGGGTTGTGGAGGGAGTGGAAGAGGCGGGCGATCATCCGGGGCGTCCCGTGCGCAGCCACGAAGATCCCCGTCCCCGGCGCGAAAGCGAACTTCCGCCCGATCCCGACTGGAAGTAAACAGAGCGGGACTGGCGCCCCCGGGCAAATTCTGCGCGCATCCGGTTGGAAGCATCCGGTTGGAAGCGGGAGGCGCTGCAACGCACCCAGAAGTTCCCGGTTGCTTGCTCGGCAGGGATGCATCCAAAGGCTGAGATGGAAGCGCCAGGACGCAGCGATGACCTCCAGGGTGTGGGCGCGCCGGCTACTCCAGGGCGCGAAAGCAAGCCGCCATTCCTGCGGCTCCCGTCATCTTGCAATTCCAAATGAATCCGTTCAGAGTGTCTGGTATGGACCTTGCGCGACGCGGTTTTCAGCACAAACTCTTGTATGGTTTGGGCGCGGTTCCGTTGGCAAATATCTTCCTAAAGGATTGCGCGATGGGCATGGACAGCGCACGGTGCGTGATGCAGTCGCATGGCGGAAAATGGAGTTGGAAGAGGTGGCTCGGCGTGCCTGCCATGGTGGTGCTGGGTGCGGCGCTGCTGGCGGCGCAGGGTCTGGAACGGTCAAACCGGGTATCGCAGGCTCTGAATTCAGCAGAGGTGGTGACCGTGGGCGGAACGGTCCATCCGCATGCGCGGCGCGCGACCGACCTGGGCGCGGTAAATCCCGCGATGCGAATGGAATCGCTTACCCTGAACGCGAGCCTGGGCGCGGCGGAGCAGACAGACCTGGATGCGCTGCTGGAGGCGCAGCAGGATGAGAAGTCTCCGCAGTACCACCAGTGGCTGACGCAGGAAGAATACGGGGCGCGCTTTGGTCTGACGGAGGCGGATCTGAACGCGGTGACCGGGTGGCTGACGCAGCAGGGATTCACCGTGAAGGGCGTGTCGCGGTCGCGCAATGCGATCTACTTTGGAGGCACGGCGGGGCAGGTGGAGGCAGCCTTCCACACCCAGCTGCACCGCTACAAGCTGAACGGCGAGATGCACTTTGCCAACGCGACGGACTTGCGGGTTCCGGCGGGCATTGCCAGCGTGCTGCTGAACGTGCGCGGGCTGAATGATTTCCGGCTGAAGCCGAAGCTGCACAAGCGGGCGGCGCCTGCGTACACGGGGCAAACCGGCCCGAGCTCTTTTGTGAATTTTCTGGTGCCGGCCGACTGGGCGACGATCTACAACGTGAATCCGATTTACGACGATGGCTACACGGGCACGGGTGCTTACGTGGGCGTGGTGGGACAAACCTACGCACCGATCTCAGACATTAAAAACTTCCGCAGCGCGGCGGGAATGAGCACGCCAAGTTCTCCGACCCTCAACAGTTGCCCCGCCAGCAGTACCGCCTCCGTCTGCTATGTGTGCATCGATCCGACGGCGGCCAACTGCACGGGAGCGGCGGCGACGGATTTGACCGACGGCAATCTGGACGAAGCGGACCTGGACATTGAGTGGTCGGGCGGCATTGCCAAGAATGCAGCCGTGGTCTTTGTGTACGCGCCCTGGTCGGACGTTGCGGACAATGTGATTGATCCCGTCACGGAGCAGTACTATGACGTCTTCGACGCGCTGCAGCACGCGGTGCAGAATTACAAGGTTCCGGCCACGGGCAAGGTGTTGCCGGTAATCAGCATGAGCTACACCGACTGCGAGTATAGCTTTGGGGGGGCGAATTCGGGCTACCAGGGCTACATCACCGGTATTGGGCAGCAGGCGAATTCGCAGGGGCAGACGATTGTGGTCTCCTCCGGCGACACGGGGGCGTTTGGGTGCGACTCACAGACGGACTATCCGGCGACCGATGGAGTTTGGGTGAGCGTGCCGGTGGATTCTCCCAACTACACGGGCGTGGGCGGGACGACGCTAAGTGGCGATGCGAGCGATCCGACCACGTACTGGAACGATGCGGTATCCGGCACAGGGATCATCGTGGATTCCGCGCTGAGGTACATTCCCGAGACCGTGTGGAACGATACCTTGGCTAACGCCGATGAGGGTTACTATGACCTTTCGGCGAGCGGGGGCGGGGTGAGCCTGTACTACCCGCAGCCGACAACCGCAAATGCAGGCTGGGTGCAGCCGGCTCCGGGCAACTACAGCGGAACTAGCGGGCGCTTTGTGCCCGATGTGGCGTTTGCGGCATCGCCGAACCATGATGGCTACCTGACCTGCTCGCAGGCCGACGACTCGACCGAGTACGGCAACGATTGCCAGGATGGATTCCTGAGCAGCGTAGGCACCGCCGGATATCAAACTTGGGACGTGATTGGGGGCACGTCGGCTTCGACGCCCTCGTTTGCGGGAATGCTGACGCTGCTGGTGCAGAAGTACGGAGCCTTCGGCAACATCAATCCGAAGCTTTACGAGTTGGCGGCCAATTCCACGACCTACGCGGCGGTCTTCCACGACATTTCGAGCGGGGACAACATTGTGCCCTGCGATCCGGCGACTGGGTTTCCAACCGACGTAGGTTGCCCATCCAGCGCCCAATTTGGCTATACGGCGACGACCGGCTACGACATGGTCACGGGGCTGGGCTCGATTAACGGTGGTGCGCTGTACACGGCGCTGGGCGGGTCAAGCGGCCCAGGGGCGACGACCACGACCGTGGAGGCAACGCCGAGTCCGGTGACGCTCGGCAGGACGATCACGCTCACCGCAACGGTAAAGTCGAGCAGCACCGGGATCATCGCCGGAAGCGTGACGTTCGGGGTGGGCGGCAAGACCCTGGGTACGGCGGCGGTATCGGACGGGGTGGCGACGCTGAGCGATGTTGCTGACAGCGTGGCCAATGGATTCGCCGTCGGGTCGAATACGATCAGCGCCGAGTACGGCGGCAGCACGCTGTTTGCGGCATCGAGCGGAACAACGTCCCTAGAAGTGGACAAACCGGTGCTGACGGTGGCGGCCAACAATGCGGCGCGCGTCTATGGAGCCGCGAACCCGGCGTTCAGCTATGCGATCACGGGATTTGTGGATGGCGACACCAGCGCAGTTGTTTCGGGCACGGCGACACTGGTGACGACGGCGGTGGCAAGCTCGGCGGTGGGAACCTATCCGATCACCTTCTCCAGCGAGGGTTTGACGGCGACTAACTATACCTTTCTCTACGTGAGCGGAGACCTGGCGGTGTATAGCGCTTCGCAGACGCTACCGCTGACGCTGCTGCTCTCGTCGAACCACGCTACGGCCGGCGGGGCGGGCTTTACGCTGACGGTGACGGGCGCGAACTTCACGTCAACCTCGCGGGTGCTGTGGAATGGCGCGGTGCGGACGACCACCTTTGTCAGCAGCACGCAGTTGACCGCGTCGATCAGCGCGGCGGATATTGCCGAGGCTGCGACGAACCTGGTTACGGTTGCCAGCGTCGCGCCCAATGCCGGGACATCGTCCGCGCTGCCGTTCGTGGTTGAATCGAGCGCCCCGGTGGCGGCCATCTCCGGCGGCTCGATCTCGGTGGCCGCCGGCGGCAGCGGCAACTACACTCTGACGTTGACAGGCTCCGGCTTTGTGACCGGCTCGGTGGCCGACTGGAACGGCACCAGCGTCGCGACCAGTTACGTGAGTCCGTGGCAGATCTCGGCGGCGATTACGGCGTCGCAATTTGCCTCACTGCCAGCGGCGGTGAAGGTGGTGAATCCATCCGGCACCTCAGCGAGCTTTGAGTCGCAATGAGCGGGGCGCGAGCTGCGACCCGCGTGGCGCGGCGGTCAGCGTGCGTGAAGTTCAGAATGGGCGGGAGAACTGCCGGGCGGGAGCGCATCGGTATAGACTACGGGGAAGATTTCCGGCGCAGCTTGCAGGGCGAACTGCAGCTTGCAGGTTGCGAGAAACACTTGCCGTTGCCCTAACGCGGTTTGAGGTAATTGCCCGTGGCCGTTAGTTCTTCCATTGCGATGGATGCCGAAGCAGCCCGCGGGGCAACGCGGCCGCCGATCAAGGTAGTTCGCCTGATTACCGGGCTGGAGATTGGCGGGGCGGAGCTGGGGTTGCTAGAGAGCCTTCGCCATTTTGACCGCAGCCGCTTCCAGTTCGTGGTGGCATGTCTTTACAACAACGGCAGCGTGGGACGGCAGATCGAAGGGCTTGGCATCCGCGTCCACGATATGCGGATGCGATCGTTCGCCGATCCGGCGGGGCTGTTGCGCCTGTGGCGATTTCTGAAAGCCGAGCGGCCTGACATTTTGCACACGCACCTGTTCCGGGCGAACCTGTGGGGAAGATTGATGGGCTGCGCGCCTGATGTGCCGGTGATCATCTCGTCCGAGCACAGCATGACCCGACGGCGATAGAGGGACACCGGCGGACGGCGCTGCTGTCGGCCATCGACGCGGGCACGGCGCGCTGCTGCGACAAGATCATCGCCGTCTCCGAGGCAACCAAGCAATGCCTGGTGGAGAACTCCATACCCGCAGAAAAGATTGAGGTGGTTCTGAACTCGATCGATACGCGGGCGTTTGCGGTGGGGCGGAGGGGAGCGGATACGCGCGAGTTCGGATTGGAAGGCGCGGCGGTGGTGACGATTGTCGCCCGGCTGCACCGGACAAAAATCACGCGCTGCTGATGGAGGCATTTTCGCGGCTGCACGGGCGGCGGCCGGAGGCGCGGCTGCTGATTGTGGGCGGCGGCCCACTGGAGGGCACACTGCGCGCGCAGGCGCGAGGCGATGGTTCCGGGAGCCGTGAGTTCGCCGGAGCACGGAACGACATTGCGGCGATCATGGCTGCAAGCGACGTGGCCGTGCTGTGCTCGGACGCGGGAAACTTTCGGCAAGGTGCTGGTGGAGGCCATGGCCGCCGGCAAAGCCGGTGATTGGAACGGCGGTGGACGGTATTCCGGAAGTGATCGTGGATGGGCAGACGGGCATACTGGTTCCGCCGGGCGATTGCTCCGCGCTGGCCGAGGCCATGGAGAAGACTGCTTGGGGACCCGGAGCTGGCGGCGAAGATGGGCCGCGCCGGGCAGGCGCGCGCCGAGGAACAGTTCGACATCCGGGGATCGGTGGAGCGTTTCAGAGGATTTATTCCGAACTGACGGGGGAGCATGGGGTAGCCGGAAGCATGGCTTGGCGACGGGAGCGGATTGCCGATTCCGCGGCTGCGCGGACGGGCCGCGGAGGGAGCAGTGAAGGAAACGGCGGCTGAAGTCGAGGACAGCGGCTCGGGAGGTGGGCGGAGAGCCTCTGCAGGTGCTCTGCGTCTGCGAGCCATTGGCGGCCGGGGTGCCTGTGTACGTGGAGCAACTGGTGCGCAAACTGGAAGGAGCGCAGCATTCACTTCACCGTGGCGTGCCCGGCGAAAAGCATTCTGCGCCAGCGGTTGGCGGGCTCGGCGTCAGCTTCGCGAAAGCCGAAATGCATCGCGGCCTGAATCCGTTCACGGAATCCAGCGCGCTGCTGCAGCTTATGGAAGCTTATCAACGGCAAAAGTTCGACGTGCTCCATCTGCACAGTTCCAAGGCGGGATTGCTCGGGCGGGCGATCAGCCGGTCCCGCAAGGTGCCCACGGTTTATACTCCGCATTGTTTTTCCTTTCGAGAGCGTACATGACATCAATACGAAATTTCGCAGCTACCTGATGGCGGAGCGAAAGCTGGGAAAAGCGACGGACGTGCTGGTTTGCGTCTCCACTACGAGCGGGAACTGGCGCTGCGATATGGCATCGTTCCTGCGGATCGCATCGTAATGGTTCCCTGCTTCGTGGACGTCAGCGGCTGGACTCTGCGCGGATATCCCGAAAGACTCAAGGCCAGGCTGGGAATTCCGGCGAATCACAAGGTGGTGGGCACGGTCAGCCGCTTCCATCCGCAAAAAGCTCCGCTTGATTTTGCCCGGACGGCTGAATTTATCTTGCGGCAGCGAAAGGACATAACCTTTCTCTTCCTTGGCGAGGATGGTCCGTTACGGGCGTGAGTTCCAGCATTACCTGCGCAGTCAGCGGGTTGGCGGAGAGAGTGATTCTGGAGCCGTGGACGGACGACCCGGAACACCTGACGCAATGCGTCGCCTTGATGGACGTCTTTGTGCTCAATTCGCTGTGGGAGGGATCGCCGCTGGCCATCATCGAGGCCATGGCGATGGAACGCCCGGTGGTGGCCACCGATATCCCCGCTCTGCGCGAGATGGTGCAGGAAGCAGGCTGCGGTTTGCTGTCGAGTCCGGGAAGGCCGGAGCGGATGGCTCTCGACATTCTGCGGGTGCTGGATTCGCCGGAACTGGCGCGCGCTCTTGGGCGCGAACGGACGGCGGGAGGCAATGACCGAGATATTCGCTCGATAAGATTGCCGAACGGCATGCCGAGCTTTATTTCAGCATGGCACCCTCCCGGGTTCACGATGGATCACACGCCGCAAGGTAAAGCGGCGGGCTTGCGATAGAATCTGCAGGGGATGGGCTGCTCGAGGGCCCGCATCCCGGAAGAGACGAATGCAGACAGAAGCGGTCCGTTGCGGCGCAGACAGCCATGTCCTGAAAAGCTTTCTGGGATGGTGCAGGAAACAGTATTGGCTGGCGCTGCTTCCCGCCCTGCCGATTCTGCTGACCCGTTTTTACTATCCCCATCTGCTCGACAACGAAGCCGGAAAACTGATTGAGGCGCGCAGGATGATCGAGCCGGCGTTCCTTGGCAACGACTGGCTGCAGATGGCTTCGCGCGAAGACGTTCTGTACGGCGTGTTTTCGGCACTGGTGGCGCCGCTCTGGGTGCTGCTGAAAAACGCGATCCTGGTTGCGCTGGTGGGGCGGTTGCTGATCTGGGCAGTGCTGCTCTACGCCTTGCTGAGGCTGGCCCGCGCCATGGAGGTGGAAGGCTATGCGCTGGCGGTGGGCCTGGCGATATGGCTCTTTCAATCCCAGACCATGGGCGCCAACGAATGGATCTTTGGCGGCATCGAGAGTAAGTGCGTGGCCTACGCACTGCTGTTTCTGGGGTTGGAAAGCGCACTGCGCAAGAGGGTGCTTGCGGCAGCGTTGTACTGCGGCTTTGCCATCTGGTTTCATGTCTTGGTGGGCGGGTGGGGCGCGATGGCGTTGGGCGCGGCCCTGCTGATTTGCGGGCGCAGCTACGGATGGCGGCGGCCGCTCCAGTTCGGCGCCATCACCGGGGCTTTTCTGCTGCCGCTGGCGGTGGTGTTTCTGCGCAGTACTCGTCTTGCGGAAGGCAGCGGCAGTGAGGCCGAGGCGAATCGATTGATTGTGTTGTTCCGCAATCCGCATCATCTGGACCCATGTTTTTTTCACGGCCAGGCTGAGTTTGCGATCCTGTGCATCCTAGCTGGCGTGACCGCCTTTGGGCTTTACCGGCTGATCGCGGGCTCGAAAGCCGCACTGACCGGTTGGTTCCTGGTTGTTCTGTTGCTGCAATTCGGCACGGGACTGGTTGCCCGGAGGCTGGGAGCGTTCTGGTTCCTGAAGTACTATCCATTCCGCGTCGCTGACGTGCTGGTGGGTCTTTTCTTCTGGCTCACGCTGCCGACGCTGCTGGTTTGGCTTTCAGGGCGCGAGGTTCTGACCAGATTTCCGGTGAAACTTCGCGCCCTGGGATGGTGCCTGGTTCTGCTGGCGGCCACCCTTGTGGTGGGGGTGAAGTCGGCCCCGGTGATGAAACGCCACCTTGGGGTCTTTGCCGAATCCTGGTCGGAATACATGCGGCACGAAGAGTCTCCCTGGCAGGAGGCAACCGCTTGGATCCGGTGGCACACGCCGGCGTCGGCGGTCATCATCGCGCCGCCGTGGGAGGGTACGTTCTGGATCGATGCGGAACGCGCCGAGGTGGTGAACTTCAAGAGAGCGCCGCACAGCCGGGCAATTCTGGAGTGGTACCGGCGCATGATGGCGCTGAATGGCGGTTCCTTCCGTGCGGGCAGCGACGGGGTACTGGATGAGTTGCAGCGAAATTACCCGGAACTGGACGCGTCCAGGATTGAAGCTCTGGGCAAGAGCTACGGCGCCGATTACTACCTCACGACCCGCCGGCGGCAGGACCTGGCGGGACGGCTGGTGCACCAGAACGGCAGCTACTTCCTCTATCAACTGAATCGCTGAGACCCGGACCCAGGCGGCGTGGCTTTACGAGGAGGCCTTCTGCTGCCGGGTGCGCAAGGCGCGGCGCAGAATCGCCGCGGCGATCGAGATCTGCACCAGGGAAGAAACGAGCAGGGAAATCGCCGCACCCATGGCGTTCCAGCGAGGCACGAGGATGAGCGAGGCCAGGGCGGTCGTGGCGACCGCGGCCAGCATGGTCCAAACCTGGTAGCGGAAGACATGCGCCGCGGTGATGCCGAAGCCGAGGAACGAGGCAACCGCGGCGACGCCGGAGGTTGCGGAGAGAACCAGGAATACGTTGACGTGCGCGGCGTACTCCGGGCGGTAGACAAAGGCCAGCAAGGGACGGCCAAACAGGGCGGCGACCGTGAGGCTGCAGAGACCGAGCAAGGCTCCGATGGCGCACAAGCGCAGCATCAAATCGCGGAATCGCCGCACCTCGCCTTGCGCATAGAAGCGCGAAAGGCGGGGCGAGACCGACTGTCCGAGTCCGTTGACAACCAGGGAAAGCGCCATGACCACGTAGCTGAGCGAGGCGAAGATGCCCAGCTCGGCGCTGCCGGAGTTTCGCATCAGGGCGTAGCGCGGGATGCTGACGTTCAGCGAAATCAGCATCATGATGAGCCCGAGGGGAAAGCTGAACAGCGCCAGGCGGCCAAGGCGGCGGCCCTGCCACGCCAGCAGAGGAGCGTTCCGTAGCACCCGCCGCGCCATTGCAAGGTCCCAGGTGAGCAGCACCACGGCCGAGACCACCGGCAGGGTGGCGACGGCGGCGAGGATGGAATGGGTTTGACGGAAAAGCATGGCGAAGAACCCGAGCGAGAGCACAGCCCGCAACAGAAGGCTGATGCCGAGCCGGTCCATCCGCTCCTGCTTCTGCTGCAGCCCGCCACAGATGTCGCAGAGGGAATCGACCGCCAGGCCCAAGGTGAGCACGAGGACGAGCAGGCGCAGGGAAGGATTCCAGTGCAGGAAGAAGGCCAGCGTGGCGATGAGGAGCAGTGCGAGGCCGGAACAGAGCAGGCGCAGGGTGGCAAAGTCGGCGAAGGTGTAGCGGTTGCGCGCGTCGGTGGCTTCCACGGCGCTCAATTGCAAATTGGTCAGCATGAAGACGGGGCTGACCAGCGCCAGGGCCAGAGCGTACTGGCCGACCAGCGCCGGGGTGGCAAGTTTGGCGAGCACCGCAACCCGCGCCCATTGCGCCAGCGAGAAGGCGCCGTTGCCCATCAGCAGCCAGGAGAAGTTGCGGCGAATCGGCGGAACCGTGCGCGGTGCGAGGTCCGGGCGGGAGCGGATATCTTCCGGCGCTCCGGTGGCCGCGCACGAGGGCTGGGTGATGGACTCCATGGGCGATTGACTGTGCCAGTCCTATTACAGAGCCCGGCACACGATGCAACTTTCGGTTGCCTGGGCCGGTTGGTTTCATATTACCTTACCAAGGCAGGAGTTCTTTGAGAGCGTTGCCGGCAGAAAGGTGGCGCGCGGCGGCTGGCGGCGGGACATGGGTCTGCCGGAAATGCCCGATTGATTTCATCTGGAGCAACAGAGATTGAGGCTCAGAACAAGGCCGGGGATGCGGCTCAATTTGCGAATAGAGTCTCATCTGGACCATTTTTTGCGTGGGGTTTTCCGGTGATACACTTAGCGGCTCCATGCCGAGACCACTTTTCTGCAAATAAACCTGCTGAACGATGTTTGGAGGAGAGAGATGCGATTGCTCAAAGTTATGTTCCTAATAATATGGCTGATGGGGTTGGCAGCTGCCCAGACGAATCAGGCGCAGGCGCCAACGGTGGTTCCCGAAGTGCTGCGATACGGCGGCCAACTTGCCAACACAGACGGCATACGGACTCAGAAATTGTTGCGCTTCTCAATCTACGCTCAGCAGTCCAGCAGCAGCCCGATGTGGAGCGAGGAGCAGGTTGTATGGGTCAATAGCAATGGGAGTTTCGCCGTCCTGCTCGGCACGGCCACGGAGAACGGTGTGCCGGCGCGATTGTTTGCCGATGGCGTGGCGCGCTGGATCGGAGTGAGTGTGGACGGCAGCGAGGCCGCGCCGCGAACCTTGATCGTGAGCGTGCCCTATGCCCTGAAGGCCGCCGACGCGGAGACCTTTGGCGGTCTGCCGCCTTCGGCCTACGTGACCCGCGAAGAATTGACGAATGCCCCGGCTGTGGCCGGTGGCGCGGCGCCGACGAGCGCCTATATCAATACGGCTGCCATACACTCGGCGGCCAACAAGGCCGTGGCCGCCGCCATCGCAGCTTCAGGCGCGACCGCTGGATACCTGCCGGTCTTTACCGATAGCACCGGCGACCTGGGCAATTCGCTGATCGCGCAATCGGGTAATTTCGTCGGCATCGGCACCGCCGCCCCGGCGGCCGCGCTCGACATTGTGGGCACCAATCCGACGCTGCGCATCGACAACTATTCCAACACCGCGGGCGACTCGCCGAACTTCAACTTCATCTCTGGACGCGGCACTTCGACCACGCCGCTCGCCACCCAGAATGGCGACAACCTGGGCCAGTTTGCCTCCGCCGGATACAACGGCTCGGCATTTCCCGGCAGCAAGGTCAAGGTCAGCTTTGTTTCCACGGAGAACTGGAGCACGACGGCGAACGGCACGGCAATGAGTTTTGCGACCACAAAGAACGGCACCACCTCGCGCTCCGAGCGGATGCGAATCGATAACACCGGCAACGTCGGCATCGGCACCACCACGCCAGCCTATCCGCTGTCGGTGAATGGCGTGGTGCAGAGCCTGTCGGGCGGCTTCAAGTTTCCCGATGGCAGCACCCAGGCGACGGCCGCGACGGGAGGCGGCGCGGGCGTGACCCTGACTTCACCGGATAGTTCGATTACCGTGGGCGGCACATCGCCGGCGCTGACGGTGGAGGCGAACACGGCGGTGGTGCAGAAGCGAGTTGCGGGCACCTGCGCCGCGGGCAAGGCGGTGACGGCGGTGAACGCCGACGGCACGGTTAGCTGCGCCACTGCCGGGGGTGGCTCGGGCGGGGGCGGCCTGGTTGTGAAAGACGGCAAGGGAAACACGCTCGGAACCATGATCGCCATGGCTGGAACCGACGTGACGATTTATAACTCGGGGTACTTTGTCACGGTGGGCATTTCGGGAGAATTCCCGGTGGCAACGGCGCCCTTCCTGATCAGTCTCAACGCGGTCTATACGGGTTATTCAGACATATTCTGGAGCGGTACAACTTGTAACGGAAGCGCCTACCTGGACGCCCAGGGACTTGCCACTGTCAGTTTTCCGACGATGTACGGCAAAGACGTAATTTACTCCAAGGCGGCGAATCAGTTGATGCTACCGGTTGTCACGGCAGGGCAGGTGACGGCTGCCTCGGGAAACTATACTCTGGCCAGCGAAGAGATCGCCGGATACCCCGCACCGGATTACACCTTTGCCGATGGCGTGTCATGGTGCTACCAGACTGGGACGGCGACGGAGACCGGATGGCCATTGGCGGCGATCGATCCGGCGACGGTACTGGGCTGGGCGGTCACCGGAACGGGCGCGGGAAATACGCTGCAGGTGGCGGGACCGCTGCAACTGCCATGATGCGGGGATGGACTGCATAGAAGAACGATTCGCGGCCTGCGAGCGCGGCCGAGGATGTCTGGCTGGATCCGGTCAACGCCAGCCGATGGGTAAGTCCGGAAGATGCTCCAGGGTTTGGCCGATGGGTCTTTTCCAGACCCGTTATGCTACACTGCCGAGTGAAAAACGAAGCAGTCAAGTTGTTGTGCCTGTTGCAATGAATTGTCCCTCTGGACAATCGGAAAATCGGCGAAAAGCAGTTTGGAAGCGAGCCAAGAACGCGCCTCCTGGTGAATGAAGAATCCATATTCAGGATTGGGAAATTATCGCCTATGTTGAGACGGGTGGACGGATACGATCCAAGAAGAAATGGGCCTGAGTTGGGTTTGAATACGACTGAAGTCCGGAGACTGTTTAGTCCCAGGCGGTAGTGGCGGGCGACGCGGTATGATTTTTTGGGATGAACGGTTGGGTTCGGCCCCGCACTCCAAGGCGAGGGGAAAATGATTCGGCGACTTAGCTTGTACGAATTCTTTTTTCGGCTGTTATGTTTCCTGTTGCCTGTGCTTGCCTTCCTGATCTCTGGAGCCGGGTTGCGCCGCCTTGGACTGATCAATCCCCTGACCCATGACTACCTGTACCTGTGCGTCACCCTGACCCTGGTGTGGATTCTTTGCTCGGTACATTTTGAAGTTGCCAGCGTGGAAGCGCTGTTTCTTGATTCCGACGGACTGCGAAACTGCCTGAAGGCGATGGCCTGGACGTACATGTCCGGGTTCAGCGCGTTGTTTTTCTACCGGCAGGCTTCTTTCTCACGGCTGATGCTGAGCGCCAGCGCACTGATTCTGCTGGCTGGGATTCTGCTGCTGCGGTTGGGTTTCCGGCACATGGTGAAGCGCTCCAGCAGGCAGGTGGAACGGCTCCGGATCATCATCATTGGCGCGGATGCATTTGCCCAGCAGACCTCTGAAAGACTGAGGAACAGCGTGGTAACGCCGTGCGAGACGGTGGCGTTCGTGCGCATTCCCGGGCAGCTTCTGGGTGTGGAATCCGGGGTTCCGGTCTTTGAGCTGGGACAACTGATGCGCCACCACATCAAGCACCTTGCCGACGATATGGTGATCGCTGCGTCGCCCGAAGTCCTGCCGATACTTTCCCGCCTGATCCGGCAGTTGAAAGACCTTGCGATTCCGATCCGTTTTTGCCTGGATTTTGGCGCCGACGTGAGGGTGCGCGAGCGCTTCTTCCGGATCGGCGGCACGCACATACTCGACGTGCAGATTGCTCCTTCGGAAACGATCAGTTACGTGATTCTGAAGCGCTGTTTTGACATTGTGTTTTCGGTGATCGCACTGACGGTTGCGGCCCTTCCCATGCTCTTGATCGCACTTGCGGTGAGGTTATCCTCGCCGGGTCCGGTTTTCTTCTCGCAGGAGCGCGTGGGCATTAATGGGCAGGGCTTCAGGATGCTGAAGTTTCGCACCATGCGGGTGACGCCACTGGAGGAAAGCGATACGCGCTGGACGACCCCATGCGATTCGCGGCGCACCCCGGTGGGAGTATTTCTGCGCAAGAGCAGCCTGGACGAATTGCCCCAGTTTTTCAACGTGCTACGGGGCGACATGAGCGTGGTGGGACCGCGTCCGGAGCGTCCGCATTTCGTGGAAAAATTCAACGATGAGATCGATGCATACAATACACGGCATCATCTGAAGTCCGGGATTACGGGTTGGGCGCAGGTGAACGGATTGCGCGGCGATACCGACATTGCCAAGCGGGTAGAACTGGATCTGTATTACATCCAGAACTGGAGCTTCACCTTCGATCTCCAGATTATTCTGATGACGGTATTCTCCGGATTCTTTGCGCAGAATGCCTACTGACCAGGCGTTCTGGCCGCCTGCCTGGGGGTGACTGCGGCGGTTTGCCGCCGGGAGGAAGGCCGCGCCATTGCGAAGTGCGGGAGGTGGGTTGGGCGCGGCGGCGGCGTTTTCAAACCGGTTGATGAGGGCTCAGCGGGCATTGGCTTCTGGGCCTGATTTTCTATCAGGGGGAGTCAGAGTGCGGAACTGGGGGGCGGCCGTGTTGCTTGCTGGTATCACCTGGTTGGCGCAGGCACAGACGGTCCCGCCGCCAGAGGCGACCGCGACGCCGGAGGCGAGCAATCGTCAGGATGACGGCCGCGGCGTACGACTGAAGTCACTTCCACGCGATATCCTGCAGGACCAGGGCGCGCTGCTCACCATGCCCTTGCGCATGGGCCAGCAGAGGTGGAAACTGGCCGTGCCGTTCAGCGTTGCGGTGGCGGGACTGATTGCCTCCGACACGGCGGTTGAGGGGCACGTTACCCGGACGCCCTCGACCGTGGCGCGAGCCTCGACGTTCTCCAACGCGGGGATGGGTGCCCTGGTTGGGGTGGGCGGCGGCATGTACCTGTGGGGCAGCTTCGCACAGAACGAACATGCGCGGGAGACCGGCTTCCTAACTGGGGAAGCCGCCATCGACGCCTATCTCGACACTTCGCTGATCCAGTATGCAGCGGGCCGCAACCGTCCCTTCACCGGCAACGGGCGCGGAGATTTCTTCAGCAGCAGCGGGGCCGGCTCGTTTCCTTCGCAGCACTCGGCGATCAGTTGGGCGGTGGCCAGCGTGATCGCCCATGAGTATCCGGGGCCGCTGACAAAACTGCTAAGTTACGGCCTTGCGGGAGCGGTGAGCGTGGCGCGGGTGGAGGCTCACGACCATTTCATGAGCGATACGGTGATCGGCGGCGCACTGGGCTGGTACATTGGGCGGCAGGTGTATCGCGCCCGCTCCAGCGACGCGGATATCGATGTCCGCAAGTGGGGTAAGTTCGAGCGGGACGAAAACAGCGAGCAGGAGCAGGTGACGAGCCAGATGGGCTCCAGTTACGTTCCGCTGGATAGCTGGATGTACGCGGTCATCGAGCGCCTGGAGGCGATGGGATACATCACCACAGGCAGCGCCATGTTGCGGCCGTGGACGCGGCTGGAGTGCGCGCGCCTGCTGGCGGAGGCACACGAGAAGATGGACGCGGGCAACCTGGTGGAGAGCGACGGCGCCGCCGCGCCACTGCTGGATGCGCTGGACGAGGAACTTGCGCACGAGAACGACCTGCGGGATGGTGGAAGAAACTCAGGTATGCAGGTGGAAAGCCTGTACGCGCGTTTCACTGGAATTGCGGGCACGCCGCTGCGGGACTCGTTCCACTTTGCGCAAACGCTGGTGGATGATGGCGGCCGGCCTTATGGGCAGGGCGCCAATGGGGTCGGGGGAATCTCCGCCCGCGCCGAGGCGGGACCGCTTGCCTTTTACCTGCGCGGCGAGTACCAGTATGCGGCGGCGCTGCCGGCTTACAGCGCAACCGCACAGCAGGCGGTCGCCGCATCCGATGGGTTGCCGTTCGGCTGGAACCTGAGGTTGGGCACCACCAGCCGGGCGCGCCCGGTGGAGGCTTACGCGGCACTGAACAGCTCGAACTGGCAGCTCAGCTTCGGGCAACAGAGCTTATGGTGGGGGCCGGATAAGAGCACCTCGATGATTCTCTCCAACAACGCCGAAGCCATGCCGATGCTGCGCCTGGAGAGGGTGAGTCCGCTGGCGCTGCCGGGCTTTCTGCAGGGACTGGGGGCGGTGCGCACGGACTTCTTCCTGGCTCGCGAAGGCGGGGTTCACTTTGTGCGCCTTGGTCCGGATTTTGTTCTCAATGGCAGCGCCGGTCAGCCGTTGGATCCGCCGCCGTACATGTGGGGCGTGAGCATTGCCATCAAACACTCGGAGAGTTTCGAGTTTGGATTTGCTCATACCACGATCTTTGCCGGCTATGGCCGTCCGCTGAACCTCAAGACATTCGTGCATACCTTTTCTCTGGAAGGCAACGCCCAAGCGGTGGACCCCGGAAAAAGGGCGACGGAGTTCAACTTCTCCTGCCATATTCCGGGAATCAGAAAATGGCTGGTTCTCTACAGCGAGGGATTTGCCTACGATGCGCCGAATCCGGCAAAGTTCGCGCAACGCTTTGCGATGGATCCCGGCATCTATCTGCCGCAGCTTCCGGGATTGCGGCAGATGGATTTCCGGGTGGAGGGATTCACCACAAACCTGCCCGGACTGGCGTTTCCAGCCTACTTTTATGCGAACCAACACTACCCGCAGGGATATACCAACTACGGACAGATCCTCGGCAGTTGGATTGGGCGGCAGGGTAGCGGCGTGCAGGCGACAGGTACATACTGGTTTTCGGCGCGCAACAAGGCCTCGGTGAGCTATCGCAAGACGGCGGCGGACAAATCATTTCTTGAAGGCGGGGACCTGGAGGATTTTTCCGGCAGCATTACGTGGTTGCTGCGGGCGGGGATCGAGTTCTCGGCCTCGAGCCAGTACGAGCGCTGGCAGTTCCCCCTGCTGGCGGCGGCGGCGCGGACTGACGTGGCCACTTCGTTTGGGATTCGCCTGTTTCCCAAGGCGCGATTCGGGTCCGAGATTCGGGCCGGGGAATCCGTGTCTGGAGCGGCCCACGAACGGCCATGAATGGCGGGACGAAATGAAGCTGAGAAAAACGAGGATTCCAGAAGTCGTGGTGCTGGAGCCGGAGGTGTTTGGCGACGAACGCGGATTCTTCCTGGAGAGCTACAACCAGAGGAGCTTTGCAGAGATTGGACTGGGGCGGACTTTCGTCCAGGACAACCACTCGCGCTCGGCGCGGAATGTGCTTCGGGGCCTGCACTACCAACTGCAACGGCCGCAGGCCAAACTAGTTCGCGTGGTCTCCGGATCGATCTGGGACGTAGCGGTGGATATCCGGCGCAACTCGCCAACCTTTGGGGAGTGGGCCGGCGAAGAGCTTTCAGAGGAAAACAAGCGCATGCTCTGGATTCCGGAGGGTTTTGCGCACGGTTTCCTGGTATGCAGCGAGCGGGCGGATGTTCTGTACAAGGTTACGGATTTCCATGCTCCCGCCGGCGAGCGGCGCCTGCTGTGGAACGATCCTCAACTGGCGATCCGCTGGCCGCTGCGCTTTGAGCCGCTGCTTTCGCCGAAGGACCGGGACGGGCTCTTGCTCAGCCAGGCCGAGCTATTCGACTGAGCGAGTCAGGAGAATTCCTGGTGGCAGGCGGGCAATTGCAACTGGGAACAGACCTGCTTGAGCGGATGATTCACCTGGGTTTATCGCCATCAAAGCCGGAGTTCCTGGAGGCAGAGCTTGCTCCGGCCGCCCGCGGTGGATTGAATTGCAGCACGGGCGCATGGGGCGGAAGGCGAACAACCATCTTTGGTGAGAGAATGATGGGACCTCATAATGAATTCGATTTCGAACGGATGGCCATGTACGTGGGCAAGCTCATGAAACGGTTTTGTCTTTGGCTGGGGATCGTCCTTGCCCTGGCAGGATATTCATTGGCGCAGCAGGATGCGGGCGCGCAGCAGGACTCGAGCGCGCAGCAGGACTCGACTTCGGGGACAAGGCCATCGGCGGCTGACTGTCTGGCGGCCGTCACCAGCGGTGGTTCGGTGCCCGCGGGCTGCTTTCAGGACAGCAGCAGCGGCGGATCGATGCACCAGCAACAGGACACAACGCCTGCGCGGGTTCAACTGCCGCAGTTGACGGGCGAGCGTCCGGAGACTCCGGAGCGGAAGATGTGGGCCCCGGTGAATCCGTCGCAACGCCCCAAGATTGCGTTGCCGGTTTGGCCGCAAACCGAATTCGAGCAGATTGTGGCGGACACGGTGGGGCGCCCCCTGCCGCTTTTCGGCCAGTCGCTGTTTGCGCAACCTCCCAGTACGTTTGCTCCCACCGACCGCGCCCAGGTTCCGGGCGATTACGTCCTGGGCCCCGATGACGAGTTGCAGATCCGCATCTGGGGCCAGATCAACGCCAGCCTGCATGTGATTGTGGATCGTTCCGGGCAGATCTTTATCCCCAAGGTAGGCCAGATTTCGGTTGCGGGGATTCGCTACAGGGATCTCGAAGAGCACTTGAAGGACGAGATTCTCAAGTATTACCGGAATTTCAGTCTGACCGCGAACATTGGGCGCACGCGCTCCATCCAGGTTTACGTGATGGGCCAGGCGCGCGATCCGGGCAGCTACACCATCAACTCGCTGAGTACGCTGGTGAACGCAGTGTTTGCTTCCGGTGGTCCTTCGCCGCAGGGTTCATTGCGCGACGTGCAGGTACAGCGCGAGGGCAAGACGATTGCGCACCTGGATTTTTATGAGCTGCTGGTGAAGGGCGACAAGTCCCGGGATATCCGCCTGCAATCGGGCGATGTGTTGTATTTTCCTCCGGTGGGACCGCTGGTTGCCGTGGCCGGTTCGGTGAACACGCCGGGCATCTACGAGGTGAAAGCTGGCTCGGCGCTGGGAGAGCTGATTGAAATTGCAGGCGGCCTGAGCACCGCGGCTGACGCGAGCAAAGTGACGGTGGAGCGCATAGGCGATCATCAGGCGCACTCGGTGATGGAATTTCCACTGGACGCGCAATCGCGCGCGCTGCCGCTCAACGACGGCGACATCGTGCGCGTGTTGTCCCTCGTTCCGCGCTTCCATAACGCGGTTACTTTGCGCGGCAACGTGGTGGATCCCGGACGCTACCCATGGAAGCCCGGGATGAGGGTTCGCGATCTGATTCCGAATGCGCAGGCGTTGCTGACGCGTCCCTACTGGATGGGCCGCGCCGGCATGACCGACGGGCGCAGCACGGAGTATCCCATCCGCCCCGAACCAAAACACGAGCGAGCCGATGTCACGTCTCCACTGTCTGCCAATGCCGCCTCCGACGGTCGTGGGCAATCCACGGTTGGCGATCAGGCGCAGGGCAACGATGTTCCCTCTGAGCTGGCGCGGAAGAATCCGAACAGCGAAACCCTGACCGGAGATTTGCACCGGGCGTCTCCGGAGATCAACTGGAGCTACGCGGTCATCCAGCGGGTGAATCCCGTGGACCTTTCCACCAGGCTGCTGTCGTTTGACCTGGGCAAGGCGGTGCTGGAAGGCGATGAGGCCAACAATCTTGCACTCGAGTCCGACGACATCATCACCATCTTTTCGCAATCCGACGTTGCGGTTCCGCAGAGCCAGCGGGCGCGTTACATCCGGCTGGAGGGCGAAGTGGTTCGGGCGGGAATCTACAAGGCGGAAGAGGGTGAATTGCTCCGCGACGTAATCAAACGCGCCGGAGGCGTGACGCCCGCGGCCTACATTTACGGCACCGAGTTGACCCGCGAATCGGCCCGGTTGGAGCAGCAGAAGAGCATCGAAGAGTTGGCGAATACACTGGAAGTGGAGGTGCACCAGGCGTCGGCTTCGGCCGCCATCGGCAGTTCTGCCGCGGAGGCGCCGATGGTTGCGGCGCAGCAGAAGTCGCAGCAGGAACTGGTTGAGCGCCTGAAAAATCTGAAGGCGACCGGGCGCGTGGTGATGAACCTGAAGCCGACGGCCAACTCGATTGACGCCTATCCGAGGATTGCCGTGGAGGACAACGACCGCATCGTGATCCCGCATCTTCCTTCGACGGTTTCGGTGGTGGGCATGGTCTACAATTCCGGTTCGTTTGTCTACGACCCGCGGCGCAGAGTTGGCGATTACTTGAGGATGGCGGGCAGAGGCAGGCCCCATGCGGACATGCACCATGCCTTCGTGCTTCGCGCCGACGGTACGGTGGTTCCCAGCAAGTCGGTCAACGGCCTGTTTGAGGGCGACAGGTTTTCGTCTCTGCGCCTGTATCCTGGGGACCAGATCGTGGTGCCGACCCGGATTCCAACCGGAAACTTTGTCCGCGGTCTGCGTGACTGGACCCAGATCTCCTCGCAGTTGGCCATTACCGGCGCGGCGTTGGCTGTGATTCAGTAGGAGCGGAAATGATCGACACGGAAACCATCGGGCAGGCGGAGGACTCGTCGCTGCCGGCAGCTCCCCGGGAGTTTGCGACTCTGGACTTCCTGATTTTAGTGGGCCGCCACAAGCGATTCATCCTGCGTTTCACCCTGGGCGCCGCGGTGCTGGTGGCGATCCTCGCGTGGCTGATCCCGAACAAGTACACGGCGGCGACGACGGTTCTGCCGCCGGCGCAGTCCTCCATGAGTTCCAACCTGCTGAGCCAGCTTGGGGGAGCTGGGGGAGCGCTCGCCTACCTTGCCGGCGGGAGTCTTGGCATGAAGAATTCCGCGGACATGTATGCCGCGTTCTTCCATAGCCGGACGGTGGAGGACGCGGTGATCGAGCGCTTCGGGCTCATGGCACGGTATCGCAAGAAAACGATGTGGGACACGCGCCGTTCCTTTGAGAAGCGTTCGACAGCGGTTCTTGGGGTCAAGGACGGACTGATTCGCATCACCGTGGAAGATCGCGATCCGAAGATGGCCGCCGAGATTGCCAACGGCTACGTGGAAGAGTTCCGCAAGCTCTCCGCCAACCTTGCCATCACGGAGGCTTCGCAACGCCGCTTGTTCTTCCAGGAGCAACTGCTGGAGGCGAGAGAAAAGCTGACGACCGCCGAAGAGGCGATGAAGAGCACCCAGCAATCCACGGGAGTTTTGCAGATTGACAGCCAGGCAAAGTCGCTGATCGAGACGGCTGCAATCCTGCGCGGGCAGGTGGTGGCAAAACAAGTTCAGATCCAGGCCATGCGCTCCTTCGCGACCGAGGACAATCCGGAACTGGTGATGGCCAAGCAACAACTGGCCGCACTCCAGGCTCAACTGGAGAAGATTGCCGGCGCCGGGCAGGAATCGGGGTCCGACTTCATCGTGCCCAAGGGCAGAATCCCCGAGGCCGGGATGGAGTACCTCCGCAAGCTGCGCGACGTGAAGTATTACGAAACGATCTACGAGCTGATCGCCAAGCAGTTTGAAATGGCCAAACTGGATGAGGCGCGCCAGGGCGCGGTGATCCAGGTGGCTGACGTGGCCGTGCCTCCGGATAAGAAGTCCTGGCCACCTCGCCTCATCCTGACCATCCTGGCCTTGGTGCTTGGCTTTATGGGGGCATGCGGATGGTGCGTCTTCCGCGAGCGGATCGAGCGCATGAAACAAGACCCGGCCGCCCGCCGGCGCCTTGAAGATTTGAGGGCAACCCTGCGATAGATGACTGGATCGGCCCGGCAATGATCTATGCGGATCAAAGATGGATTGGAGACCACGGGATCGGCCGTTTTGCGCGGCGGGTGCTCGACGGCCTGGATTATTCGCCGCTTGCGCTGACGTCGCATCCGGCCTCGCCACTGGATTC
The DNA here is from genome assembly GCA_963707735.1 of uncultured Acidobacteriota bacterium. Lineage (GTDB taxonomy): Bacteria > Acidobacteriota > Terriglobia > Terriglobales > Acidobacteriaceae > TOLSYN. The sequence continues at coordinate 170,891 of CAVPRB010000003.1, forward strand.
CCCGCGCCTGGCGCGCGCGCTGCGCAATCTGACGGGCCGAGACCTGTTCTTTTCGCCGGGCTACAACTCGCCCCTGTTCTGCGCCGCGCCTTTCGTCTTCACCCTGCACGATCTCAATCATATTGATCGTCCGGAAAATAGCACGGCGCTCAAGCGCCTGTACTATGCAACCCTTCTGAAGCGGGCCTGCCACCGCGCCGCCGGCATCGTTACCATCTCGGAATTCTCTCGCGGACGGATCATTGAGTGGTCGGGAGTGCGGCCGGAAAAAGTATGCAACGTCGGCTGCGGAGTGGATCCTGAGTATCGCCCCGGAGCGGATCCCCCGCCGCTTCCTTTTCCGTACTTTCTATGCGTCAGCAACCGAAAACGCCATAAAAACGAGTTCCGGACGGTAGAGGCATTTGCGCGCGCGGGCCTTTCCAGGGAGATGCGGCTGGTATTCACCGGAAATCCGACGGCGGAGCTTGCGGAGTGCATTGAACGGCAACGGGTGAAGCCGCGCGTAGACTTTGTGGGCGTAGTCGCGGAGGCTCAGTTGCCGTCGCTCTACCGCGGCGCCGACGCGCTGGTGTTCGCGTCTCTTTACGAGGGCTTTGGCCTGCCGGTGTTGGAAGCGATGGCCTGCGGCACGCCGGTAGTGACCGCCAACACCAGCGCCCTGCCGGAGGTTGCCGGAGATGCCGCACTCTTGGTGGATCCGACCTCGGTGGAGCAGATCGCCGATGCAATGGAAAGAATCGTAGACGACAGTTCCTTGCGCAAACAGCTTCGCAGCAGGGGACTGGCGCAGGCAGCGCGATTTTCCTGGGCAGGCACGGCTACCGGCGTGCGGAAGCTCCTTACCGGGAATGCCATGCAGGCAGCCGGGACGGGAGACTGAAATGCGCCTGGGTGGCTTGCTGGTTCGCCACATTGCATCCCCCTATGGGTTGACGGCGGCCTCGCTTCTTTTGTTTCTTTTCGCCTGGACGTTTCCGCCGGATACTTACTCATACTATCTTCGCGAGCCGGATCTTATGTTCCTGGACCCGGCCTCGCTGCTTTACTTTCTGCTTTGCGTATTTGGGTTTGTGTTGGGGTTGGTGGTTGTCAACTTCTACTTTCCGGTAAGTGGCTTTGCCCACGGAAAAATGGAAGTGCGGGCATCGCCGATGTGGTTTCTCATGCTGCCCTTGATCGCCGGCACTGTGCTCACGATACTGTCGAGCGTTCTTCTGGTTCGTAGCAATGCGGATCTTCTGGAACTGCTGCTGACCGCGCAAGGCGAGCGGTTAAAGTCAGTCGGAGGTCTTGAAACAAGTGGGTCGCTCGGTTTGGCATCCGTCGGGCTGATGGGAGTTGTTTGGTGGGCAAGTTGGCGAAGGCATCAACTGAACCTTCATGGGTGGAGGAACTTCGTAGTCCAGTGCGCAATCCTGGTTGCAACCGGATCGATGCTGGCAGCAGCCACTCTGAAACTATCACGAGGGGAACTCATGCCAATTCTGGCTGGAGCTGCGATCCTATTCCTGCTGGGCAAGGTGATCGAAGGAAGGCTTTCCGCCGCATCAGTCGTGAGATATGCGGCGGCCTTTGTTACCCTGGTCGTGGCTTTGTTCGTGGGATTCTCTCTACTGCGCGGCTCCGTTGATTTCGATACCCTGATGGGCGATCTATCCGGGTACACGATTGCTTCCTACAACCGTATGGCCGCAATTCTGGATGGAAGAATGCACTATCCCTTTGCCGGGAGAGGCGTCTATATTTCCTCGTTTGTGGCTTTCAACGAAACGTTTAATAAGTTGGTTCCCATCAACCGGCTTTTATCGTGGCCTGATTTCACCACAACGTGGCAGTCGGAATTTGACGCAGTGTGGGCGGCGGGCCTAAATGGAGACTTCATCTGGCCGGGAACATTCGGCTATATGTTCTCCGACCTGGGATGGTTTTCGCCATTCTTGCTATTCGCCTACGGGCTTGCGACGGGATGGGTATGGCGGTCGTTGAAATTGGGAAGAACCGCGGGGATCGTGCTGTATCCCTGGTTTGCGTTTTGCATTCTATTCTGGTTTGGGACCAACTATCTGCTCGATACCAAGGTGGTCGTTCTCTTTGTGGATGCAGTCTTTCTCGGAATCTATGAATGGCTGTTCTTGCGTCCCGTGGCGGCTGTCTCCTGAGATTACCTTGGAACTCCGCGGCGTATGGGTATCATGTGGCAGGAGTATCACCGAGAATGTCCTTCTGGTTACGCAGAACGGAAACGTATCCGAGATACTTCATCAAAATCGTATAGCGGTCGGCCCCCAGAAGACGTAACGCCAACCTCAGCATTGTGTTTACAAAGCGGACCCTCGAATCCGATTTGTGATAGGTGCCTCGATTGTATTTTCCGACTGTATCCTGACTACCCTGCAGATGGTTATTCCGTGCCCACTTATAGAAAGGGCCATCAGCTTCAAATGGGTTCCCGGAAACAAACCTATCCAGATTAGCGGCGAATGCCGCGCGCTGAAGCTTATTCACCAGCTCCCCGTTATCAAAGTGGCCAAATGCATATGGGTAGCGGCTAAACTCGCGGATTCCGTGGCTGATTAACTGTGCCCGGTAGTTCTCGAACAGTTGCGCGAGGTCCGGGCGGGAATCGAGGTTGAACTGGTCGGAATACTTGGAGATCATGGTACCGCCATCGACGCTGACTCCGCTGAAATGGAAAAAAATAAGAGGAGCCTGCGCGTTCACGATCCACGAATCTCGCGCTTTTTCGAGCTGCCGTTCGTGAAGGTTCCAGTAGGCGACATTACACCCTGGATGCTTCAACACGTGCACAGAATCGAAATAACAGGGAACAAGGTTGATCCATTTTTGATCGACAAAAAGACCGGCCCACCTTTCTTCGTATCCAAGGGTCAGGCAGCGATGCTCCCACCATGTGAGAAAGCTTTGTGCTTCCAGGGATTTGGAAACTGCGACGAAGCCGAGGTTGAATACTCCGCACACCAAAAGATGTGCCTCCCTCTCGGAAGCTTCCCGATTAGGAGAAAGGCAGTGTGGGGTAATCACGATCGCGTTCGCATGCAGTAGCTCATAAATCGGGCTAACCGGCGAGCAGATGGAGATATCCGGATCAAAGTAGATGAGTTGATCGACTCCCCGGTCGAGCAGGGTTTTGAGGAACGTTGGTTTGACGCTGGTATTCAACTCTAGAATGTCATACTTGAATGCGACAGAATCAAAGTTGGGGATACCAAGGTCTTCGACCTGGAGCAATTCAAACTGCTCATGGGAGAGGTTAACGCCTTGCGGCGGACGGTCCACCAGCAGAACATAGAATTTATAACCGGGATGAAATCGCAGGTAGGAAGCGCAGAGCGTCCGCGCGTAAGGCAGATAGTTTAAGGAAACAATTGTGCAGGCCGCCCGGATCATTCGACGTTGGTCCATTTCTGAGTATCGAAGTTGAAAGTCTTCATAATCTTTGCGGGCATGCCAGCGGCGATTGCAAATGGCGGGATACTGCCCTGTACGACCGAGTTGGCGCGTATCACGGATCCTTCCCCGATCGAAGAACCAGGTGTAACCACAACGCCGTCGCATAGCCAGACGTTACGGCCGATTACGACCGCCCGGTCGTGATCCAGGGGGCGCAACGAGGGCGCAATGAGCGGTGAAGTATGCTCCCGCGAATACTGGCCATGGTTGTGATCGGTGATCAGGACTTTACTTCCCATGAGCACGTTATCGCCGATCTCAATGAAATGGGTAGCGGTAATGTGGGTCCAGCGGCTGACGCGGACGTGATTTCCAATGACGATCCTGGGCAGGAAAGTCTGACTGTTATACCGGGTGATCGCCTCCAGCCACAATCCATCCTCGGCCGAAAAATCTTCTCCCATGGCGATGGAAGACAAACCTCGAAGGTGGGCCCCGGGGCCAATTCTTATTCGTTTGACACCCAGTTTACGGGAGATCGCATAAGTTCCCGCAAATCCGAGGCAACGACTCAATAGCCTTGATCCGAGCAGATAGAGCCCATTTTCGCGCGAAAACCGCCTCAGTGAATCAAGACTCACAATGCAGGTTAGTTTAGTTTAGTTCGCACTTCGCACACAAGGCGGTAAGAATCCCGGATGCTCCGCTCGTTGGTGCTCCATACAAATGGCCGGCAAAACCCATCATTCACTGACAACCGCAACGTTTGCATCGCGTCGCGGGAAGCCCTGTGTGCGCAGCATAAGGCGAGCCGCGCCGATGAAGGAAAGCAAGGTGGCCGCGGCGCCGACGAGGGGATGGATTGGAATGTTGCGCAACGAAACCGCGGCGGCCGCCAGCAAGGGGAAGGTCCAGAGCAGCGGAGAAAGCACGCCGGAAAGCAGGAATTGGCGCCGGGAAAAGTTGATCGCGCCGCGGGTGCGCGGCATGGAGTACCAGAGGTGCGACGCGACGCTGACAACCGATCCAAGCAGGGTTCCGAGCGCAACCCCGATCCCGCCGAACAGCGAGCCAAGCACCAGGCTGGCGATGAAGTTGCTTATGCCTTCCGCAAGAGGGCTGACTTTGATGTAGTTTTGCTGGCCGGCGGCGACCAGAATGACGGAGTACGGCGCTCCGACAAGGCGGATGATGTTGGCGATGATCAGGATGACGAGCAGAGGCGCGCCGCCGGCGACATAGCGCTGGCCAATCCAAAGATGGAGGATTGGTCCGGCGTAGATAAGCATGGGCATCCCCGTCAGAACCAGCAGAAGCACGCTGATACGGGTGGAAGTGATGACCAGCTTACCAATTTCGATGGCATTCTCCATGGCATGCAGAGCCGCGGCGTGAGGCATGATGACGTTGATGAGTGCATAGAGCAGGCCGGAGATGAGGGTGACCATGCTGGCGCTGACCGAATAGGGTGCGACCACGGCAAAGTCAAAACGGCCCACCAATACCAGGTCCAAGCCGGTAACCAGCAGCATGGAGAACGACATGACGGTGAGCCCGAGGCAATAGCCATAGAGTTCGCGGGCGGTGGAACGGCGCAGCAGCGCGGCCTGGAAGCGGAGATCGGGAACGATGCGGCGGAGGGCAAGAAACTGCGCCAGGTAGGAGAGCAGGTTGGCGGCGGCGATGATTGCCGCCATGACGACCAGGGAGCGGCCGGCGAGTGCGGCGGCAATGACTCCAAGGGCGGAGAAAAAGCGGGCGCCGCCGACGGTGAGGGCGGGAATCTCGAAGCGCTCGATTCCGATGAAGACGCCGTTGCAGGCCGAGGCGGGCAGTTCGACCGCCATGGAGAAACCGACGATCAGCAGGGCCAGCCGCATCTGCGGAATCAACGGGGCAGGCACACTCGGGAAGATGGCCGGCGCAGCCACGGTGGCGGCTCCAAGACAAGCCAGGGAGAACAATGCGGCGCAGCAGAGTCCGGCGAGAGCAGTGCTGAAGATGGCGTCGCGCTGCTCCAGGTCCTTCTTCTCGTTGGCATAGGCAACGTAGCGGCCGATGGCGGTCTGCAGACCGAAATTCAGATAGCCGACGTAAGCAGCGGTTTGCAGCACCAGCACCCAGACGGCGTAGGAGGCCGGCGTCATGTGGCGAATGAGCACCGGCGGCAGAAGCAGCGCGACTACGGCGGCGGCGCTGCCACGTCCCAGGTTGGCGACCGCATTCTTGGCAAAACGCCAATGAATCTGCATGAACCCTTTCTCTCTGGCCCATCGCCAGCCGTGCCCGGGCAGGCGCGGCAGCGATGGCAAATCTCCGGCGGCAATGGGAGCGCAACTTTCAAGAGTATAAGTGCTCCGCCGCGCCTGGAGAGAAAGGTTTCAATTTCGGCCCGGCGGGAGATCGAACCGGGCCCCACGGCGCCGGTGGTGAAATTCCAGCCGGCGCGTTGCCCGGTGCGCGATGGCGCTTGCTATGATGAAGAGCGAAGGGAAGCCCCTGCTTGAGGCAGAATCCTGTTTCAATGGATACCCAACTGTCAGAGCTTCGCGTGGCCATTGTTCACTACTGGTTTGTAGGACGTGGCGGAGGCGAGCGGGTCGTGGAGGCCCTGGCGGAGGTGTTTCCGCAGGCCGACCTGTTTTCGCTGGTTGCCGACCCCTCCACCCTGGGGCCGATTCTGCAGGGCAGAAGGTTGCAGACGTCGTTTCTGCAGCAAGTTCCGGGAGCAAGGAAATTTCACCGCTATTTTCTTTTTCTGCAACCATTGGCGCTGGAGCAGTTCGATCTCAGCAATTACGACCTGGTGATCAGTTCCGAGTCGGGTCCGGCCAAGGGAGTCATCACCTCCTCCAGGACCTGCCATGTTTGCTATTGCCATTCGCCGATGCGATATATATGGGATATGTATCCCGCATACCGGCGCGGCATGGGACCGCTGGTGGGTACGATTTTTTCCCTGGCCGCGCATTATATGCGGCTGTGGGATTATGCCAGCGCGGGGCGGGTCGATTACTTTGTGGCGAATTCGCGCTTTATCGCCTCGCGCATCCGGAAATACTACGGACGCGAGAGCACGGTGATTCATCCCCCGGTGGAGGCCGCGGCGGCCCGGATTAGCGGCCAGCCCGGCGAGTATTACCTTTCGATCGGGCGGCTGGTGGACTACAAGCGATTTGACCTGGCGGTACTTGCGTGCACGAAACTGGGCCGGCGGTTGAAAGTGATCGGCGAAGGTCCGCAGTTCAAGGCTCTGCGACGCATGGCCGGTCCCTCGGTGGAGTTGCTGGGGAGGGTGAGCGACGAGGAGTTGCGCGCAACCCTGGCCGGCTGCCGGGCAGTGCTGTTCGCGGGCGAGGAGGATTTCGGGATCGTCCCGGTAGAAGCGCAGAGCTTCGGGCGGCCGGTGATCGCCTACGCTTCCGGCGGCGTGCTGGAGACGGTGCGTGGGATCTTTCCGGGCGAGATTGGGATGGAAAATCCGACCGGATTGTTCTTCACCGAACAGTCGTCATCCGGACTGGCGAAGGCCATCCTCGATTTCGAGGCGATGGAAGATGAGTTCTGCCCGCGAACGATTCGCGAACACTCGCTGCAGTTTGACGGTGAAACCTTCAAGGAAAAAATTGCCGACTTCATTCGCTTTGCCGTCGCTGAGTTCAGGGAACGCAGCCGGGTGGAGGCGTTCATCAAGCGCAGCGAAGCGGAAAATCTGCGTGGAGTCTGAGCGGGGCGCCGGCGGCAAGAATGTTTGAGGATTGAGAGCCATCGCCGCCGTGGCGCTCGGTCCAGGACTGGAAGCGCGCTCGGCGGAGATGCAGAAACGCCCGCGCTCTGGCCGATCAGCTACAAGCCCAGGAGACACAGCGCAAGAGCTGCCGCGCTTTCTCCCCCGGAGTTGCACCCCAGGCCGCGCCCTTGAACGGCGCGGCTTTGTGGCGTTCCGCGCCCAGTGGGGATGTGCCTGGAGTGCGATTCCGCGGGATCTGAACCTTGGGCGCGGAACCCGAATGGTTGAGAATGAGGGAAATGCGCCGGGAAAATCGACGAGAAGCGGACTGGACAGCACGCCCAGGCGGAACATAGCGCAGATTCGCCAGGCAGTGCGTCCCCGGATGCCGCTTTGGAGGTGAGCGTGGCCGCGAGCGGTACAATTCGGATGACTCAGGGATGAGAACAAAATTCCCAATCAATGCATAGAGCCGGTGATTGGCTCAAGCGCTCGATCGGCGGAGAGGCACAAGATTTATTGAACGTAGTGAGCGTATTGAACGTAATAAAAGATAGCGATTGTGTTCAGCAAACGCGCCCGGTGGTTTGCCAGGCTGCAGAACGGGTTCTGAACCCGAAACATAAACACCAAACGTATAACGGAGAAGAGCGAATGTCCGTTTCGCATCCAGTACACCGATTCCACCGGACGGTTGCGTCCGTATCCATCGTCGCCCTGCTGTCCTCCAGTTTGCTGGCGCAGACGGGGCAGACGGCAGCAGCAACCCTTCCCAACAGTCCGCACGCACAGGCCGAGTATGCGGCCCCTCTGAAACAGTACACGCAGCCGAATTCGATTTTGACTGGATGGAAGCCGTATGCGCCGCACGGGTTGCCACAACCGGTGCTGAGAAACAGCGATCGGCTGCACAGCCTGATCAAAGACGGCAAGCTGATGCTGTCATTGAACGACGCGGTGGCGCTGGCGCTGGAAAACAATTTTGACATTGCAATCGCGCGCTACAATCTGGACATTGCGGACACTGACCTATTGCTGGCCAAGTCGGGCGGCACGGTGCGCGGCGTTTCAAGCGGATTGCTGACCGGGACGCCGGGGGGCAATGCCGCCAGCACCAGCTCGGTTGGCGCCACCGGCAGCGGATCAGGCGGCACATCGACGGGAGTGGGTGGCGCTGGTTCGGGCTCGGGCGGAATCGTGCAGTCTACACAGAACTCGGTGGGCGCCCCGATCGATCCCTATGACCCGACCCTGGCGGCCTATATTGCCACCGAGCGCATCCTGACTCCGGTTACCTACGCTCCCCAGTATTACGGAGTCTCGTCCTACCAACAGAACACCAACGACTACAACTTCACCTATACCCAGGGATGGGCTACGGGCACGCTGGCTACCGTGAGCTTTACCAACGACCGGCTGATCAACAACCTGTCGCCCGCGAGTCCGTTTGCCAACAGTTTCAATCCTCAGCTTTCCGGCGCGTGGAGGGCGCAACTGCGCCAGCATCTGCTGCAAGGCTGGGGCATGGATAACAATCGGCGCGAGATCATTATCGCCCGCAACAACCGCAAGGTGAACGATGCCAGTTTCCGGGCGCAGGTGATCTCCACGGTGGCGCAGATCCAGAACATTTACTGGGACCTGGTGAACGCCTACGAAGACCTGAAAGTACAACAGACCGGCGTGGAGTTTGCTCAACTTACATTGACCGACAACAAGAAGCAGGTAGAGTTGGGAAATCTGGCTCCCATCGAAGTGGTTTCGGCGCAGTCCGCCGTAGCAACGGCGATGCAGAAACTCATTGTGTCGCAGACCAGTCTGCAGTATCAGCAACTGATCACCAAGAATGCGATTGCGCGAAACTTCAGCGATCCGGCGCTGACGGCGGCAGCAATTATACCGACCGACACGATGATGTTGAGCAATGAGCCGGTTCCTCCCGTGGAAGAGTTGGTGAGTTATGCGCTGGCCAACCGGCCCGAGCTGCTGGAAAGCGAACTCAACCTGAAGAACAATGAAATCAATAACAAGGCGGCCAAGAACGCGCTGCTGCCGACCCTGGACGTGGTTGGCTTCTACGGTTCCGAGGGGCTGGCCGGCAACTACGGCGATTTCTTCAGCGATCTGGTAAACCGGACCGGCCCGGACAAGGGCGCCTATGTTTCGCTTTCGATTCCATTGCGCAATCGCGCGGCACAGGCCAACCAGATCCGCTCGCAGTTGGAGTATGGGCAGAGTCAGTTGCTCCTGCAACAACAGAAGAACCAGATCATTTTGCAGGTTCGTAACGCGGCGTTTGCCCTGGAACAGGCGCGCGCCGGGGTGGAGGCGGCTCGCGCCGCCCGCGACTACGCCCAGCAGAGTCTGGAGTCCGAACAGAAGAAGTACGAACTGGAGGTTTCAACCAGCTACCTTGTGCTGCAGCAGCAGAGCAATACGAAGCAGGCGGCTTCCAACTACGTAGCGGCGCTGTCAACCTACGAAAAAGCCCGGGTAGCGCTGGATCAATACACGGCGACCATCCTGGATCGCAACGGCATTTCGATGGAGGACGCGGCGAGCGGACAGGTTTCGCACGTACCGGCGATTCCGGGGTTGCAGCCGAATCAGACACCGCCCACGGCGACAGCCGAGCCGGCAGCAAAATAAATCGTAAGCCTGCACAGGAGAGGCGCGTAGAGCGGGCAGGAAGAACCCAAAGGATCGATTCTTCCATGCAACGCGCGCCTCTCCAATTCATGCCGGAACGGGACGCCAAAATCCCTTCCAGGACGTTCCTCACTGCTTAAAACGGTATCTCAAGAAAACGTTGAGACTTCTCATCCTTCGCGCTATAAACATGTGACGTCGTCAAACCACAAATTTCTCAGCTACCCCCGGCTGACCAATCTTGATTGGAAGGAATTCATGCGCTCGTCCTGGCGAACGTGAACCCTCTCCCCGGTGTCCATCGGCGGGAAAAGACACTAACGACTCAATGTTGCGCCGCTCCCCCTGGCAGGCCATAGCCAAGCCGCTCCGCGCACGCCGCTGGAGTCCCCGTGCATGGCGCGCACGATGGGTGTGCCGGTATCGGCGGAAAAAGTATAGGACTTGAGAAGCGCGGGCAGAGCCGGGTAAAGGCGCGTCAAATTGGAGAGCCCGCCCCCAAGCACAATCGCGTCAGGATCGAGCACGTTGATGATCGATGCCAAACTCCGGGCCAACCGGTCCTGATAGAGGTCGAGGCAGTCGTTTGCCATCGGATCGCCGGTGGCTGCGGCTGCGGCAATCGCAAAGGCCGTTCTCTGCTGGCCGCTGCGTGCGCGGTACTCGCGCGACACGCCCGCACCTGACAGAAAGGTTTCAATGCAGCCTTGCTTGCCGCAATAACATTCAGCCCCGGGCAGCTCGTCCGCGCGGGCCCAGGGAAGCGGATTATGGCCCCATTCGCCGGCGATCTTGTTGCGTCCGCTATGGATCTGCCGATCTACGACGACACCTCCGCCCACACCCGTGCCGAGAATCACGCCGAACACGACGCGAGCGTTCGCGGCAGCGCCATCCACGGCCTCTGAAAGCGCGAAACAATTCGCGTCGTTCTCAATGCGTATCTGCCGCCGCAACCGCGCCTCGAGGTCGCGGTCGACGGGCTGGTTGTTCAAGACTGTGCTGTTCGAGTTCTTGAGCAGAGTCGTCAAGGGTGAGATCGCTCCAGGAGTGGCAATGCCCACCGTACCAGTCTTGCCTGTCTCCCGTTCCGTGAATGCCACCAGTTCGGCTACGGTGTTCAAGATGCCGGCGTAGTCTCCAACGGGGGTGGGAACACGATGCCGCAAGAGCGTGGCTTCGGCGCCGGTAGCGGAATCGTCAAGCGCGATCACCTCAATCTTTGTGCCACCCAAGTCAATCCCGATTCTCATTTGCGACTCCGCATTCTGGCTGAATTCCCACCCAACCCGCAGTCCTGGATCGTTGGATCGAATGGCCCCTGGTAATCCAGTTGAGCATACGACAGAATTCACAATCTCCAATCGCTGCGGAACAACTAGATGCACCGCCCAGGTGCATCGTTTGACATTGCCGCGCTTGTTGCTGTGGTGCTAGCCTGTAAGCGAATAAAAGGCGAATAGCATTCGCGGGAGTCGCTCCAATGGCCACTTTCCAAGAAGCTCTGGCACAACGATCCAGTTCAACTCTCGATACTGTCCACCAGCTTCTGGGGATCCTGGCCGCTCGCAACCACTCGGATGAGGTGTTGACTTGCGTTCGGCAGCTCCCCGCCCGTGAGGCGAAGTTTCACCCAATGCCGGATTGGGTGAGGGATGAACTGCGTGCGGCATACTGTGCCAAAGGCATCGCGAACCTATATTCGCACCAGGCCGCCACAGCCGAGATCGTGCACGACGGAAAGAATGTGGTTGTGGTCACGCCGACGGCGTCGGGCAAGACTCTTTGCTACAACCTTCCGGTGCTGAATGCAGTGCTGGAGAATCCCGACACGCGCGCTCTGTACCTGTTTCCAACCAAGGCGCTGGCCCAGGATCAGCTCGCGGAGCTGCATGACCTGGGCACTCGCCTCAATGACTGCTTTGGTGTGTTTACCTACGATGGCGACACGCCAAGCGATGCACGCAAGGCGATCCGGGAGCGCGGGCACATCGTCCTGACCAACCCGGACATGCTGCACGCCGGAATCCTTCCGCACCACACCAAGTGGATGCGCCTCTTCGAGAATCTGCGCTACATCGTGCTCGATGAATTGCACACCTATCGCGGAGTCTTCGGCAGCCATCTCGCCAACGTGCTGCGGCGGCTGCAACGCATCGCCCGCTTCTACGGCTCCGATCCCCAGTTCATCTGCTCGACGGCCACAATCGCAAATCCAGGCGAGTTGGCATCGCAGCTTATCGAGAAGGAAATTGAAGTCGTTGAGGAGAACGGCGCGCCATCCGGTGAGAAGCTTTTCGTTTTCTATAATCCGCCGATGATTGACCGGAATCTCGGCATCCGCCGCAGCTATATCAAGGAAGCCACTCGTTTGTCGAACGAACTGCTGGCGCGCAAGCTGCAGACGATCGTGTTTGCGAACAGCCGCCTGCAAACCGAGGTGATGCTCACCTATCTGCGGCAGAGGAATCAACCCAAACCGGGCCAGGCGCACCCGATTCGCGGCTATCGCGGAGGCTACCTGCCCCGCGAACGCCGCGAGATCGAACGGGGATTGCGGGAGGGACGCATTCGCGGCGTCGTCGCGACCAACGCACTGGAATTAGGAATTGATATCGGCTCACTCGATGCCTGCGTTATGGCCGGCTATGCGGGCTCAATCGCCTCAACCTGGCAACGTGCCGGACGAGCGGGGCGCCGCAGCGGGACGTCGTGCGCGGTGTTCGTCGCTTCTTCCGCGCCTCTCGATCAGTTCATCGTGCAGCACCCGGATTACTTTTTCGGAAGCTCGCCCGAGCACGGCCACATCCAGCCGGACAATCTCGAAATCCTGGTGAACCACTTGAAATGCGCGGCATTCGAGCTTCCGCTCTCGCCCGATGAGAAGTTTGGCGGCGTGGATTTGCCGGACTTGTGTACGCGGCTTACCGAGGCAGGTTTTCTGCATCAGAGCGGAAATAATTGGCACTGGGTCCAGGATAGCTACCCCGCGGATACGATCAGCTTGCGCTCGGTAACGTCGGACAACTTCATCATTATCGATATCACGGGAGAAGATGCCGGTAAGCCGGAGGTCATCGGCGAAGTCGATTTCACTTCTGCTCTCACCACCGTGCATCCCAAGGCGATCTACATCCACCAGGGACAGCAGTACCACGTGGAGCGCCTCGATTTCGATCACCGCAAAGCTTACGTAAAGCGCGTCAACGTGGACTACTACACCGACGCGATCCGCTACACCCAGGTCCGCGTGCTTGAAATCGCGGAAGAAGAAGCCGCGCCCGGCCCGGCGGCACGCTCCCACGGCGACGTACTCGTACGCTCCCAGGTAGTCGGCTTCAAGAAAATCAAGTTCTTCACCAATGAGAACATCGGTTCCGGAAAACTCGAGTTACCCGAAAACGAAATGCATACCACCGCATTCTGGGTGTCTCTCAGGCACCAACTGCTGCAAGAGTTGCCGTTCTCGCTTTCGGATCGCCAGAGCGGAATCTTCGGCCTGCTCTATGCGCTTGCCTCCATGGCGACCTTGCTGTTGATGTGCGACCGGGCCGACCTTGGCACCGCGGTGGGCGAGCGGATGGCGGGCACGGGTTCCGAGGTCGAATGGCAGGAGTTCTCGACTCGACCGGATGCCGAGAAAGAGTTCTTCGAGCCCAACCTATACATCTACGACGCGTATCCCGGCGGAATTGGGTTCAGCGAGCCGTTGTTCCACGCCTACGATCTGCTGCTCGGCAGAACGCGTGAACTGATCGAGGCTTGTCCTTGTGAGAACGGATGTCCCTCATGCGTTGGTCCCGCGGGAGAGAAGAGCGAGCGAACGAAAGAAGTAGCTCTGGCGATTCTTGCGCGGTTGCATTCCGCGATGGTTTCGCCTGGCAGTGATCATCATGGCCGCTAATCCGGAAGGTGTAAGCCGCATAACCGCCGATCGCTTTTCGAGACTCAAGGCGCTACAGCGCCCGGCGCCTTCGCCTCAAGCGACAACCGGCAGCGAGTCCGCCACCAGCGCTCCGCATGAATTGCCGGATCGCGAAGCCCACACAGAAACCGGGCCCCAGAGGCTCGCAATACTGCTGGGAGCGACAATACGCCGTAATGATCATGGCGAACATCTCTCGCTGCAATGTTGCCATGGAGAGTACGCGCCATGGTTTCCAGAGCCGGCAGCATTGCACTTGTTGTTGCCGAACGCTCCGGCGGAAGCAGCGGACCCTAAGCAGTGGCTCTTTCTGGACACCGAGACCACGGGGCTTTCGGGAGGAACCGGAACTTATCCATTTCTGGTGGGGATGGCATGGTGGGCGGGCGCGGAACTCAAGATCGAGCAGTTGTTCATGCGCGAGTACAGCGAAGAACGTTCGCTGTTGTCGGCGCTGGCCGAACGTGTGGAAGAGCGTCCAGTGCTGGTGACATTCAACGGCAAGTCGTTCGATTGGCCGCTGCTTGAAACGCGTTTTCGTATGACCAGATCCATTCCGCCGCCGACTTTGCGCGCGCACTTGGATTTTCTTCATCCGGCGCGGAACCTGTGGCGCCTGAAACTCGGATCTGTAAAACTCTCGCTACTGGAACGTCATGTACTCGACTGGGATCGCGGAGACGACCTGCTCTCCGGCCAGATACCCAGGCTGTATCTCGACTTTGTACGCAGCGGGCGTGCCGAGCCGCTGGTTCCCGTATTCCTTCATAACCAGATGGACCTGCGCGGCCTGGCAGGCCTGGCGAACCGGATCCTATCCATCCTCGGCGATGAGGAATCGACCACCGAGGACGGACTCGAACTGTACGGCCTCTCCCGCATTTGCGAGCGTCGCGGGCAGGCAGAACGGGCACGAAGAACGTATGAGAAGTCCATCGCCTCAGTGTTGCCCATGGAGACCGATCGTGCCGCCCGCGCCGCCACCGCACGGTTGGCAAGGCGGGATGGAGATCTCGGACGCGCCCGCGAACTCTGGCAGGGCATGTTGGGAAACTCCCGCGAGGGATACGAAGCCTATGAGCAGCTAGCCATCTATCACGAGCATGATGCCTGCGACGCGCAGCAGGCGCTCGCAACTACCCGCGAGGCGCTTGCCCAGCTGCGTCGCGCTCACCAAGTCGGGATGATCGACGCCGGCAGGTACCAGAAGATCAAACTCCAGTTCGAACATCGGCGCTCGCGGCTCGAACGCAAAACCGGAAACGCGCACCTGGACCTATTCGGAGATGGAACTCCGCCAACAGTTTGAAGCCTTTTGACGAATTGCCGCGGAGTCCGGATCGGCGGCGAGAGTTGCAGAAGAAAAGGCGGTGGCCTTTTCAGATCACCCGGCGAGTTCCGCCTGCAATTGTTTGCGGACGCGGGAGGGCGCTGTTGTGGGGGTCGCGACAGGCAGCAGCGCGATCCCTTCCTTAGCCGCTGCGCGAGCTTTTTCGGGTTGCCCGGCAGAGCGGTAGGCACGCGCAAGGGTTAGAAGAAATCCAGGCTTCTGATGATGGCTCATTGCCACCATCCGCTCGGCGCATTCCACGGCCAACTGCGGATCGCGAAGCGGTTCCGGCCATACCACGGTCAAGCCCGTCGCCACCGCGTCAAGATCGTATCCCTGGGCATCTTGCTGTTTGCCCACGGCCTTCAGGATTGCGACTCCTTTCGTCGCCGACTCCAGTGCTTCCCGCGGTTGGTACAGCGCTCTTTGTTGCAGGCTCATGCGAACTAGCACCAGACCCAGCGTGGATCGCCAGTTCACGTTGTCCGGCTTCGTCTGGAGAAGACGTTCAAGCAGGGAGCGCGCTTCCGACAAATTTCTCAGGGCATTGTTTGCATCCTCGGTTCGATCGGTCTCGCCTTCCGCAAAAACCCCTTGCGCGCGATCTTCAAAACACTCCGCCTCGTTCTCCAGGACCACAAGCAAATCGTTTTCGGCACGGGTATCATGGGGATCCGCGGTGAGGTAGGGCCGCAGTATGGCTTTGGACTGTTCCTCGTAAGACAAAGCTTCCTTGTACCTTCCGAGCTCTTTCAGGGCCATTCCATTCTTGCGAAGAATGCTGGCCAGGGTGCGCTGGTTGGGGAGAGTTTTTCTGGCCAACTCGGGGAGGGCGTTCATGCCTTCGATTGCTTTGCCGTAATCCCGCAACGCCGCGGCCGGATCGGTTTCGGCTTCGACATTGGCAATTTTTGCGTGGTTAACGGCGATTCCCCGCGATGCACGGGAAAAGCCAGGAGCGAGTTGGAAGATGCGTTCGTCGAGCGCCAGCGATTTATGAAATGCCGCCAATGCGGCCACCGGGTCGCTCAGACTCGCCGTGCCACTTTGTCCCAGTTCGTCGCCCAGGCCCCCGTAGGCGGTAGCCTCGTCAAACATGGCATCTGCATTGGCGCCAGGCCGGGACGCCAGCTCATCGAAAGTGGCCACCGCCAGTCGCATCGTCGCCACCGCTTCCTGCGTCCTTCCCAGCCCCAGGAGTATCTCGCTCTGCGACTGCCGCGCCCATCCCAAGGCATGTTCGGCAGCCGCATTGCCCGGGTTTTTCCGGAGCAGAGTTGTGGCGCTGGATAGCGCCTTATCCAGACTGGCCAACGCGCCTTGCGCATCGCCGATATTCTGATCGTACGGATTGCCTTGCACATTGGCTAATCGGATGTAGGCATTAGCCAGGTCCAGCTCCATCTGGGGATCGCCGGAGACATCCTTAGACGCGCGGTCCAGATGCTCCAGGACAGTATCCACCAAGAGTTTCTGTGCGGGAGTCGAGCCGGGCAGTTTTTGGATTGCCTCGTCAATTTCCGAAAGCAGACTGTTGCTGAGCCTGCGCAAATCATCCGCGCGAGCCTCCGACTTGCTGCGCTGGGCGTTTGCAATCCGAGCCTGCCACAGTACGCCGCCGATACCCGCCAGCACGGTTACGCACAGCAGCGCCGAGCCGGCAAGAGCAAGCTTGTTGCGGCGCGCAAACTTGCCGGCATGATAACGAAAACTGCCCTGATGAGCGGTCACCGGACGGCCATCGAGATACGCCTGCAGATCGGCGATGAGTTGATCGACGCTGGCGTAGCGTTCGTCAGGCTCCTTGCGCAGAGCTTTCAAAACGATGGCGTCAATGTCGGAGTCCAGCGCCCCGGCACTAGCCTTCTCGCTTGGTTTGGGCGGCTGCTCTTCGCAGATTACGCGGATCATCTCGTGGGTCGTGAACTCCTGCAACTCATAGGGAGGCACGCCGGTGGCGAGAACGAACAGAAGCACGCCCAGAGAGTAGATGTCGGAGGCGGTCGAAATCGGGCGTCCCAGGACTTGCTCGGGGCTGGCGTATTGCGGCGTGAAAGAGTAGAAGCCCTGGCGCGTGAACTCGCCTTCGGCTGCGGCCTCCATAGAGGTGAGCAGTTTGGCCGTGCCAAAGTCGAGAAGCTTTGGCGTACCGTCTTCGAGAACAATAATATTGTCGGGCTTCAGGTCCCGATGGACGACGAGGTTCTGGTGGGCAAAGCGAACCGCGGCGCAAACCAGCTTGAACAGTTCAATGCGTTCGCGGATGGAGAGGCAGTGTTGCGCGCAGTAGCGCTGAATTGGCAAGCCATTGGCGTACTCCATTACCAGGTAAAGCTCGCCCTCGGCGCTGACCCCACCATCCAGCATGCGTGCAATATTTGGATGGCTGAGTCCGGCAAGAATCTGGCGCTCCTGGCGGAATCGTTCCCGGAAGAGGTCCGTCACAAAGGGCAGGTCAATCAGTTTGACGGCGACTTGCTGCTCAAATTGCCCGTCCGCGCGATGCGCAAGATATACGGCGCCCATGCCGCCACGCCCTACCAGGTGGTCAAGTTCGTATGGCCCGATGCGTCTCGCAGCCGGCGCAGCCTTCTCGCTCCTGTCGCCTTCCGGTTGGTAGGATGCCGTCGCCAATTCCTCCAACTCGGAGGCATTCAATAGCGACCGGACTTCCTCCAGCAGCGTGGCATCGCCTCTGCACATCGCATCCAACACTGCCGGCCGGAGCGATTCCGATGTGGCCAGGGCTTCGTGAAAAACAGTCTCGACACGCCGGAAGAATTCGGATGAACCGTTCATCGGGGTGAAGGCCTCTGCGGTGGGCTGGAGCCCACTTGTAAGAGACTGCGAGAACCGGCGCCGGATTGACTCAAGCCTTGCCGGGATGCTCGATGCCGTTCGGGGCCGGCTCCGGATAGAGGCGCCGGTATAACCAGCTCCTGATGAACTTCAAATCGCGGTCCACCGTGGCCTTGGACAACTCCATGATGGCAGCAGTCTCCTCCGCGGTGCAGCCAAGGAAGTAGCGCAGTTCGACGAGTTGAACCTTATAGGGATCGATCGCGCTCAGCTCATCCAGCGCACGGTTGAGGTCGATGAGCGATTCGCTCCCGATCTTAATCCAGGGAATCTGTTCGTTGAGAGGGAGATGCGGGGCGCCGCCGCCTCGTTTTTGCGCGACATTGCTGCGCGCGTGATCCGTCAGAATCATGCGCATGACTTTGGCGGCGAAGGTGTAGAAGTGGGCGCGATCCGTCCAGTCCGCTTTCTTCTGTTTGATCAGCCGCATACAGACTTCGTCAACCAGGGCGGTGGCCTGGAGATCCTCCGGATTCCTTTCTCTTTTGATATACGCGGCCGCCACTTCGCGCAGGTGAGGATAGACGAGCGGCATCAGTTGCTCGAAGGCCGACGGCTCGCCATCTTTCCACCTTGCCAGGAGCAAAGTGATCTCTCCCTGGACAGCCTCCACAATCGACTCCATCCGCATGCACATCTCTATGCTGGTTTGCTGGTAATCCTACCACCTCCATGCCAACCCGGACTCCCTTTTTGGTTTCGACTCAATTCTTCAAGAAAAAACTGAGGCATTTTTCGCCGGGCCTGCGCTGGCTAAGTTGAAATGCCAATATTCAAGCCATTTCAAACAGGGAAGACCTCAGGCCAGCGCCGCACGCTCAGGAATTGCCAGAGAAGGAGAACCAGGATGAGACCACGCGGGAGAGAGATGTTCCTGATGCTTGCTTTGAGTTTGTGCACTTTGCCGCAGGCCGCCACCGCCCAGCGAGGCACAACCGCCAATCAGCAGCCGTCTGCCCCCTGCGCCAGCGCAAGTTCAGCGGGGCCAGTGATGGTCCACGCGGCGCACCGTGGCGCGCCTTACATCAATCTTTGCGACGGCCATGCTCTTGGAGCACGTCAGGGCGCCCAAGCGGTGGGCCAACCCCTGGCCCTGGCGGCAGCCGACTTTGACGAAGACGGCGTGCCTGATCTGGTCAGCGGATACGCGGCCGGACCGGGCGGAATGGTCACCGTCCATCGCGGCAATGTCGGTGCGCTGTGGCCATACGGAGCCGCCGTCCGCAACGGCGCTCCCGAAGCGTTCCTGCCGGATGCGCGCAAATTCGACCTGCCGGAGCGACCGGACTTTTTGGGCGTGGGCGATTTCAACGCCGATGGTCATTGGGACATCGTGGCGGCATCGCGCGGAGGAAGTGCCCTGTATTTTCTGCTGGGCGACGGTCACGGTGGATTCAGCGCTCCGCAACAGCTATCGCTACCCGGAGTAGTGACTGCGATGACCACCGGCGAGATCAACCGCGCCGATGGACTGACGGATATCGTGGTGGGTGTAAGCGCCGCACGCGGCTCGCAGGTGCTTGTATTTGAGGCGCCCAACGGCGCCATGCACGCCGAGCCGGAGGTCATAGATCTGCCCGCTTCCGTCACCGCGCTGGCGCTGGGCAGGCTGGAGGGCGGAGCGATGTTCGATCTGGCCGTCGCCGCCGGTCACCAGTTGTTCGTCGTCCGCGGCCGCGACCGGATGCTTTCGCTCGGAAAGATTGCGCACAACGTTCCTCCCGCAAGAATCGGACAGCAGACGCTCCCCTTTTCGGTGCGCGCGTTGGTTTCGGGAAACTTTTCCGGGCTGGCAAACCTTGCGGCACTGGGCGACGACGGTGCGGTTCACTTGCTGGAGAATGCGAATGCCGTGGCGCACCTCGCCAAACTGGCTGGCAATCCGGCTGTGATGCGCATTGCGGGCAAGGGAAAAGCCACCGTAGTGTCGGCAACCGGCGCCCGCCAGACGCGGCGGCAGGCGCTGATCCAGTTGGCGGCGCAACGCAAGGCGGCGCCGAAATCACTCCTGGCCGCCGAACCCACGCCGGAGTGGATCGAACGCGATGCGGTGGCGCTGCCGCAATCCGCCATTACAAGCAGCCCGCAGAGCGGCTTTGCGCAACTGGTCGCCGGGCGCATCTCCACCTCCCCAACTGACGACCTGCTGGTGGTGGATGGCAGCGCCGCTCAGATCCACCTCCTCGCCAATACGGTGGCGCGAGACGCCGTGGCGCACGAAGCCATCTCGGCTGAAAGCGTAGCCCAGGAGTCGATGACCCACCTGACTTCGTTCGACGTCAGCGGCGCACCGGCCGCAGTGCTGCCCATGCGGCTGAATCAACATCCGCTGCAGGGACTGGTTCTGCTGTCTAGCGGCCAAGCCGCGCCTATCGTCGCCCAAAGCACGCCAGCCATCACCCAAGTGGTCACCAACACCGGCGATGACGGCGTTGGCTCGCTGCGCGACGCCCTCACCTACATCAATAGCGTCGGCGAACCTGCCGCCATCTCCTTCAACATTCCCCTCACGGACCCGAACTGCGATCCGAATACCCATGTCTGCACCCTTTACGTGCTCTCCTCGGGGCCCGGAAATTGCAACGACTGGGCGCTGCCCCCGGTGACCGCTCCCGTCACCATCGACGGCTACACCCAGCCCGGCGCCAACCCCAACACGCTCTCCAAGGGAAACAATGCCCTTGTTCTTATCCGCATCGACGGAAACCAGACCACCATTCCCGGCGGCGAAGGATTCTCGATTGGAAGCTCCGCTACCATTCGCGGCCTGAACGTCGCCGGCTGGAACAATCCGGACACGACCTGCAAACTGATTATGAAAGGTAGCGCCATCGGCGGCCTCGGCATCGACATGGAGGGAGCCGGCGGCTTTGCGGAAGGCAACTTCGTCGGCACCAAGGCCGACGCCAGCGGTTCTGGCTCCTACTACACGAGCAATGGTTTGGCGAGCGACGCCAACGATGTGGGCGTGTTCGTCGGAAATGGTCCGGAACTGGGCTGGAGCGTTGGCGCCGGCAATGTGGTGGGTGGAACCACGCCCCAGGCTCGCAACGTTATCTCCGGCAATGGAATCGGCGTGGAAGTCTATGCCGGAGTCGATCTGACGCAGATCCAGGGAAACTTCATTGGCACCAACCGCAACGGCACCAAGGCGGTGGGGAACGAAGTCGGCGTCTTTGCCTCGGAGTTCACCACCATCGGCGGAACGCTGCCGGGGGCGGGCAACGTAATCTCCAGCAGTAGCATCGCGGCCAACGTCAGCATGAACGGCTCCGGGTACGGCAGCAACAACCTGGTGCAAGGCAACCTCATTGGCACCGATGTCACTGGAACCAAGGCGCTGGGCGGTTATGGCGTCACGATCATTTACAACTACGTATACGCGACCATCGGCGGCACCACGCCGGCGGCGCGCAACGTGATCTCCGGAAATTTCGGCCCCGGCATTTGGTTTGACACGGCCTGGAACAACCTGGTGCAGGGCAACTACCTCGGAGTGGATGCGGGCGGCAGCCAGGCGGTCGCCAACACCGGCGCGGCAATCCTCAGCGATGACGAATCCTTTACCTGGCTCGGTTCCAACACACCCGTCACCAACCTATGGCCGGCCTTTGAGAACCCTATCGGCGGCGCGGTGGCAGGCGCCGGAAACCTGATCTCCGGCAACGGCAAAGATGGCATCTCCATCGCAGGCTCTACCTGGTACTACGAGGGAATCGCGTGCTCCCCCGGTTGCGGCACCCAGGAGGGAAACGTCATCCAGGGAAACCTGATTGGCACCGATGCCGCGGGCGCGAACCCGATTCCCAATGGTGGCAGCGGCATCCATCTGCTGAGCGCCACCGATGCCACCTATGGCACCACGGCCGCCATCAACAACATCATCGGCGGCACCGACCAAGGCTCTGGCAACGTCATCTCCAGCAACGCCGGGCACGGGGTGCTGATCGAATCCGGCAGCAGCAACAACACGGTGGCCAACGTCATCCAGGACAACGGCGGCGCCGGAGTTCGCGTCATCGCCGGAACCGGCAATCTCATCAGCCGCAACTCGATCTACGGCAACGGCGCGCTGGGTATTGACATCGACACGCAGGGCGAGAACACGAACAGCCATTGCCAGGCCAACACCAATGGCGCCAACAAGCTGCAGAATGCGCCTGTGCTGACGGCTGGTTCGGGAACGACCTACCTGAGCGCTACCGCGACCGATCCCAACGGAAACACCTCGGAGTTCTCCAACACAGTCAGCGTGGGAGGCAGCGTGCTGGATGCCCTGGGCGCATTCGACGGATTGCCCGGCACCACCTTTACGATTGAGTTCTTCTCCAGTCCCTCGGCCGATCCCTCCGGATTCGGCCAGGGGCAGACCTACCTGGGTTCGACCACGGTCACCACGCCATCCACTTGCAACGCCACGGTGAGCAACCCCATTAACACCACCGAGGCCGATGTCAGCGTGACCCTGACCCAGCCGCCGGGAGGCTTTTACGTTGGTCCGGCTGCCGGCCAACAGGTTTACAGCAGCACCGTGACCAACAATGGTCCCGCCATCGCCCACAATGTCGTGTGGACCGATCAGCTTCCCTCCAGCCTCGCGATCGTCAATTCAGGGCAGGGAACTTGCACATCCCCGGTAACGACGACCATCGGGGGCTGCACCTTAAGCGGGAACCAGGTGACCTGCGATCTGGGAACCATGCCTCCCGGCGCTACCGCAACCATTACGGTTCCGGTGGAAACGGAGACCACCGGCACCATCAGCAATACCGTAAACGTCACAGCCACGGAACCAGACCCGAACCTTGCCAACAACACCGCCAGCGCCACGGAAGCGAGTACTGAGCCTTTTCCAGTTTCCGACCATCTTGATCCTCCCGCCGTCATCGCGGGCAGTCCTGACCTTACCCTGATGGTCTATGGTGGAAACTTTCTGCCGGCGACAACCATTCAGTTCAACGGCACAACCCTGCCCGGCATCTTCTACGACAATCAGACTTGCAGTTTTGAAGCGACCCCATTCCGTTGTACCGCCATGCAGATCGTGGTTCCGGCGGCGCTGCTTGTAAACCCGGGAGACGCGAGGATTGTGGCCACCAACGGTACCAGGGCGGGTTATCCCGACACGTTTTCCGGCTTCATTCAGAGCTCATGCCAATACTCGGTTTCGGTGTTTCCGGGGCTCGGCGTTGGTTATGACGGAGGCTCTGCCACCGTCTACACGCAGACCAATGCTCCGACCTGCTCGTGGACTGCGAGTTCGGCAGCTCCCTGGATCTCCATTCTCGACCTCCCGATGGCAGCGGGTGGGAGCAGCACGGGAAACGCCGGCATCGGCGTGCTCTTTGCGCCTGACACCGGAGCATCGCGCTCCGGCAACTACACCCAGGCGGGACAAACCCTGACCTTCCAGCAAACTGGCGGCGGCATCTGCTCCTACACCCTGGATGCGAACTCAGGAACTCTCCCGGGCACGGCCGGAACTGGAACCATCGGCGTCACACCCTCCGACTCTAGCTGCATATGGACCGCACAAGCAATTCCAAGCTGGATCACTTTCACAAAACAGCCTCTGCTAACGGGGAACGGCTCCGTCACCTATTCGGTGAGCGCCAACTCCGGCGCACCACGCACGGGAACCATCGTCGTGGGAACCCAGGGTGGCGGCGGGACGGCTTACACCCTCACCCAGAAGGCCGCCAGCGACTGTTATTTCACTCTCACTTCCAGCTCCGCCACCTTCCCCACCAGCGGCGGGAGCGGTTCCTTCGGAGTCGTTGCCTCCCAGCCAAGCTGTGCCTGGACTGCAAGCGTGGACCAGCCCTTTGCCACCATCACCTCTGGAAGTTCCGGCAGCGGTAGCGGCATCGTCAAGTACGCCGTCGCGGCCAATACCGGCGACGGGAAAACGGCAACCATCACGGTTGGAAACCAGGCCGGATCTTTCCAGACATACAGCGTCAACCAGGCTTCCGCCAACGTTTGCGCCTTCAGCCTGTCGCCGAGTTCGGTGAACATTTCCAATGAAGGCGGCAGCAACACCCTTAACCTGACCGAGTCGTACTCCTTCTGCAAATGGACGGCGCAATCCAATAATCCCGATGCTCTGCTCATGCCGTCGGCCTCCGGAACCGGCGGCAACACGCCCCTGGCCTACGCCGTGGCGCAGAATCCTGGTCCAGCCCGCGTGCTGACCGCCACCATCGGATGCCAGACTTTTACCGTAAACCAGGGCGGCGTAGGGACCAGCAACCCCGTTCCCGCCATCACTTCGACTCAGCCATCCAGTACGCCGGCGGGCACCACGAACCTAACCCTGACGGTGAGTGGCACAAACTTCGTGAGCGGAGCGACCGTGCTGTTCAACGGTCTACCGCGCACCACAACCTATGTGAGCTCGGGTAAAGTTACGGCCGCAATCCTGGATCGCGACGTTGACACCGCGGGAGCGGCCAGCATCGCGGTAACCAACCCGGTGCCCGGCGGCGGCGTCTCAAACGCGCTCAGCTTCAGCATCACCGGGCAAAATCCTGTTCCGGCGATCACGTCACTCCAGCCTGCCAGCGTCGGTGTCGGCATGGTCGGTTCCAAGGGTTTGACCTTGACCGTGCTTGGCACAAGGTTTACAAGCTCCTCCGTGGTGAGCCTCGGCGGAACTCCACGCGCGACATCGTTTGTGAGCACGACCCAGCTCACCATTCAGATTCTGGCGGCGGACGCAGCCGCACCGGGCACGCTCGCCGTCGTAGTCACCAATCCAGCGCCGGGCGGAGGTTCGTCGAACTCGCTCAATTTCAACGTCACCAGCCCGCTGCCGGCCATCCTGTCAATGTCACCGACGACTGCGGCAGCAGGCTCGGGCGAACTCGTTCTGAGCGTGAGCGGCACGGGATTTGTCAATGGCTCGGTGGTCAATTTCGGCGGCCATCCCCAGGTCACATCGTTCGTCAACGCGTACTTTCTCATCGCCGTAGTCCTGCCCAGCGCCCTCAATACGGCTGGCGACTTCAATGTCACAGTGACCAATCCCGCGCCGGGCGGCGGCACCTCGAACGCTCTTACGTTCAGCGTTACAGGGACAAATCCGGTGCCGGCCGTCACTACATTGCAACCGGCATCCGCCATCGCCGCTGGCGCGGCCTTCACCCTCACCGTCAACGGCACAAACTTCCTCAGCTCGTCGGCTGTGATTTTCAACGGTAGCCCACGAGTCACGACCTTTGTCAGCGCCACGCAGTTGACCGCCTCGATTCCCGCCAGCGAGATCGCCACCGCCGGAACTGTCAGCGTCATGGTCACAAATCCCGCACCGGGCGGAGGCACTTCGAATGCGGTTCCATTCACCATCAAGAATCCGTCCCCGGCCATTACCGCGCTTGAGCCAACCTATGCAATCGCGGGAGCCGCGGCGTTGACCCTCACGGTCCACGGCACGGGATTTGATTCCGCCTCCGTCGTCACCTTCAACGGAAATGCAAAAGCCACGACCTTTGTGAGTGCGACCCAACTCACCGCCGCAATCTCCGCCGCGGACTTGGCCACCGCGGGATCGGCCCCAGTTTCAGTTGTCAACCCCGCGCCCGGCGGCGGAACGTCTCCAGCCGTCAGTTTTGACATCAAAGCGGGCACCGCGCAGTTGCAGTTCACTCCCGCGCTGCTGACGCTTGTTGCCGGATCCGGTGGTGCCGCTCCGGGCTGCGTCGGTCAAGGCGATGGCGGCCCGGCACTGCAAGCAACTTTCTGCACCGCGGCGGCGGTGTCGCCCGACGCGGCCGGCAATCTCTACATTGCCGACCAGGATGGCAACGCCGTCCGCAAAATCGATACCTCCGGCAACATCTCGGCCTTCGCCGGAAATCCCAAAGCCACTGCCCTGGGAGACGGCGGACCCGCAACCGACGCAAGCCTGAATAGTCCCATCGATGTTGTGGCCGACCCGCTTGGCAACGTCTACATCTCCGACTACGGCAACGGGCGGATTCGCAAAGTTGACACCTCGGGCATCATCACCACATTCGCCGGCGGCGGCAATCACGTCTGGTTCGAGGGCGGGCCAGCCGTCGGCATATCGATACAACCCGCGGGAATTACCTTCGATCCCTTCGGCAATCTGTTCATCGCCGACATCAACCAGCAAATCATCGTTAAGATCGACACAGCAAGCAACGCGACCCTGTTTGCTG
This sequence comes from uncultured Acidobacteriota bacterium, assembly GCA_963707735.1. Taxonomy (GTDB): domain Bacteria; phylum Acidobacteriota; class Terriglobia; order Terriglobales; family Acidobacteriaceae; genus TOLSYN. Next base: position 196,981 of record CAVPRB010000003.1, read on the forward strand.
GAGTTCTCACCGTCTCGGGTCCCGGCCAAGTCGGCTACAATGGCGATAACATCCTCGCCACCAACGCCTGGCTCAATTTCCCCAATAACGTGGCCTCCGACCAGGCCGGCAACATCTACATTGCCGACACCAGCAACTACCGGGTGCGCAAGGTCAATGCCTCGACCGGCATCATTACCACGGCGGCGGGCAACGGAACTCAGGGCGACACTGGCGATGGGGGGCAGGCCACCAGCGCTGAAATCACCGCAACCGCCGTCAGCATCGATCTTGCCGGCGACCTGTTCATCTCCGGAACCGACGCCAGCCACCGTGTCCGCAAAGTGGACGTGAGCGGCAACATCTCGAAATTTGCCGGCGGTGGGAGCGGTGCCGTCGGCGGCCCGGCTGGCGCAGCTGATCTCGCCGGCGCCTACCTCGCGCGGGTCAACCGTAACGGAACCGTGCTCATTCCCACGGGCAAACAATTGCTCGGAGCCGGTCCGCGGGGCGTCCTGCATTTCGGCGCCCAGGGTGTGCACACAACCAGTAAGCCGTTGTCCCTCACGCTTACCAACCCAGGCGATGTTGCAACCGGTTTCACCACCACCGCCGGTTCCAACTTCGGCAATGGCGTGGGCATCATCACAGGCGACTTTGCCATTGCCTCGGGCGGAAGCTGCAACTTCAGCGCAACCCTTGCCGCGGGCGCGGCCTGCACCCTCAACGTGACTTTCACGCCGGCTGCCACCGGCAGCCGTAGTGGAACCATTACGCTCTCCACCACCGCACCGAACACACCGAACGTGGTTCAGTTGAGCGGCGCAGGGACCAGCAGCGGTCCGGCAGCGCAGACCATCAGCTTCCCCAATCCCGGCACCCAGACCTTCGGTGTGCCTCCGATCACGTTGACCGCAACGGCGTCTTCCGGACTTGCGGTGAGCTACGCCGTGACCTCCGGCCCAGCGACCGTAAGCGGCAGCAAGCTGACAATCACTGGAGCGGGGTCAGTAACGGTTCAGGCGGCGCAAGCCGGCAACACGAATTACGCAGCCGCAACTCCGGTCAGCATAACCTTCACGGTAAACCCGGCAGCGCAGACCATCAGCTTTCCGAATCCCGGCACTCAGACCTTCGGTGTGTCTCCGATCACGTTGACCGCAACGGCGTCTTCCGGACTTGCGGTGAGCTACACCGTGACCTCCGGTCCAGCGACCGTAAGCGGCAGCAAGCTGACAATCACTGGAGCGGGGTCAGTAACGGTTCAGGCCGCGCAACCCGGCAACACGAATTACGCAGCGGCAACTCCGGTCAGCATAACCTTCACGGTAAACCCGGCAGCGACGCCGGACTTCAACGTCAGCGCCTCGCCCGGCTCGCAAAGCGTTTCGCCGGGCGGCGCGGCCAGCTACACGGTTACGGTGCGCTCCACCAACGGCAGCTTTGGCGGAGTGGTCACGCTGAATACCAGCGGATTGCCAACCGGCGCCAAGGCCAGTTTCTCATCGGCGCAGGTCTCACCCGGCAACAGCAGCGCGACTTCTACTCTGACGGTGCAAACGGCCGCGGCCACCTCCGTGACCCAGTCGCACGGTTTGGGGTGGACGCTAGCCTCTCCGGCGCTCGCGCTCCTGCTCCTGCTTCCGGCTGGGCGGCGGCGCAAGAAGCCTGCGCGCAAGTTCCTGGTAATCGTGGCAATCCTTACTTCGGTGTTGGCGACGGCCTTGATCGCGGGTTGTGGCGGCGGCTTCGCCTTGGGCAAGGGGTCCACCACTTACACCCTCACTATTACCGGCGCCAGCGGAAACGATACTCACTCAACCAGCGTTCAGCTGACGGTCCAGTAAAGGAGATCCCATGCGAATCATGACTCGAGCCACGTTCGCCTTGTTGTGGACCATCGCTGCGATCTGCCTTGTCCCGGCCCTGGCTCAGCCAGCGCCCGCCACCGAGGCCCAGTCCGTCGCCGAGTTGGCGCTGGCCTATAGTTACGTGTACGCCAACGCGCCTCCCGCCGGCTGCGGCTGCTTTTCCATGGATGGCGGCAGCGCCTCGTTTGCCTACCGCCTGAGCCGCTCGGTCAGCGTCGTGGGTGAGGCCGGCGCTGTCAACCGCGGCAATGTGGACGCCACCGGCGCGGACCTGACCCTGAGCAGCTATCTCGCCGGCCCGCGCTATTCGCTGCGTAAGTCCGGGCGCTTCACCCCGTTCGGCCAGGTGCTGCTTGGAGCCGCGCACGCGTCCGGCGGGCTTGCTCCCGCGCAGATCAGTGCCGGGTCGTCCACCGCATTCGCCATGGCTGCTGGCGGAGGCGTTGACATCCAGCTCAATCGCCGCTTCGCCTTGCGCGCCTTCCAGACCGATTACCTGCTCACCCTGCTCCCCAACCGGGTCAACGACCACCAGAATAACTTTCGCCTCAGCACCGGCGTCATCTTCCGGTTCGGCAGGAAATGACGGCGAAAGCGCGCTATGGAAATGTCCCAACCTGAGCCGATTGAAGCGGCGCCGTTTTGATCCCCGCTGCGCGGTGATCTCATCGCGCTCACGCTCGTGCCATCCACAAGAGGCCATGTCCACGGACAAGTTCGCTATGCGGGGCCACCTAATGTCTGGGACTGCCTTGCAGATAGGAGAAGGTTGTGGAGTCTGCGACCGACGGCATTAAACTGCCGCTGCCGCACGCCGGCGGCCCGAGGGTGATGAGCAGTGCCGAGGCGTTGAGAATCGTTGGCCCTAATAAAGGTTTCATCTGATTCCTTTCTGCATGTGGCGCAAGGCGGTTGAAGTTAAGCATTCTACAGCGCCGATCTTGTGGCTCGCACCAGCAGCCACAAAAGCTGCGGCATTTATGTAGTGGCATCCCGCGCAACTCTGAGCTACCATTCTCTTCCGACAGCATCCCATCCGCTCCAGCCAGTCAAGTCGTTCGTTAGTCTCTGGTCCCAGCAGACGCGAACTGCCGGCGTCCGCTTCCGCACACGAGGCGACCATGTCCAACCTGACGACCGTCCTCAATCTTCCTTCCGCTCGCCGCGCCCTTCACACGTTCATTCGTTTCCTGTGTTGCTGGCGCGCCGGCTTGCTGCCGCATTATGTCTTCTGCTCTTGTTCACCTCCGCCGTATCGGTTCCGCGTGGCAACGGATGCACCCGAAAGCGGATTCCTACCGGCTCCTGCCGGCGCCAGAGGACTCTTATTTATGCCGACCGAAGATCGCTGCAAACAGATTCGCCATGCAACTGCCACTCACCTCTCTGCGCTGCTCGGCGTCCTGGCTCGTGCGCAAACGGCGGCTTTCCTGCTTGCCGCACTGTTCGTCCTCTGCGCCGCCGCGCCTCCGGCCTGGGCCGCCGCGGCTACCACCACCACGCTGGCGGTGACGAGCGCAGGCAGCCCGGTGACGACAGTTGCATCGAAGACCGTAGTCGCACTGACGGCCACGGTGACGGCCGGCAGCACGGCGGTCAAACCGGGGCAGGTGAACTTCTGCGATGCCACGGCGAAACTCTGCACGGACATCCATCTGCTGGGCACGGCGCAGTTGACCAGCGCGGGCACGGCCTCGATGAAGTTCCGTCCCGGAATCGGAAGCCATAGCTACAAAGCCGTGTTTGCCGGAACCAAGAGCAACGCCGCCAGCACCTCCAGCGCCTCGGAGTTGACGGTGACCGCGACTACGCAGTATCCGACGACGACGACCATCGTGCAGAGCGGCAGCAACGGCAACTACACGCTGGCGGCCACGGTGGCGGCCTGGGTCCTGTGGTGCCCACGGGAACGGTGTTCTTTCTCGATACCAGCAACGGGGACAGCGTACTCGGAACCGCGGCTCTGGTTCCGAGCACGGTCGAGCTGGGCTGGTTGAACTCTCAGAGCCTGCGGGCGGGCTACGTTACTGATAGCATTGCGGTGGCAGACCTCAACGGCGATGGCATTCAAGACGTGGCCATCGCGAGCGATTATGGGGCGTCGATCCTGCTGGGCAATGGGGACGGAACGTTTACGGCCAAGTCGAGCATGGCGGCCGGTAACTGGCCCAATTCCATCGCTGTGGGGGACTTCAACGGCGACGGCATTCCGGACTTGGCTATAGCAAACGGGCCCATTGACAATATCTTCGACTGCACTGTGACGATCCTGCTGGGCAATGGGGACGGAACATTTACGGCGGCGGCGAGCCCGCAGGTGTCCGGCGGGCCCTGGAACGTCGTGGTGGGGGACTTCAACGGCGATGGCATACCGGATCTGGCCCTGCCAGGTGAAGATGCTTTCGAGAATTCGGTGGCAATTCTACTCGGCAATGGGGACGGAACGTTCAGAGCTATGGCGGCAAGCCCGGCAACGGGCAGCGGCAGCGGCACCGCTGTTGTGGCCGACTTCAACGGCGACGGCAAGGCGGACCTGGCCGTCCTGAACAATGGCAGTGCCAACTCTACCCTGACGATTCTGCTGGGCAATGGGGATGGTACGTTTACGCCGACGGCGGCGAGCCCAATGACGCTCACTAGTCCCGTTGCCATTACCGTGGGGGACTTCAACGGCGACGGCAAGGCGGATCTGGCCGTCCTGAACAATGGCAGTCCCAACTCTACCCTGACGATTCTGCTGGGCAATGGGGATGGAACGCTTACGCCGGCGGCGGCGAGCACTTCAACGCCCACCTTCCCCAGGGGAATTGCGGTAGGAGACTTCGACGGAGACGGCATACCGGACCTGGTCGTGGCCGCGTTGTCGGTGTCAGTGCTGCTGACGCAGCAAACGCAGACGGCGACCGCGCTACCTACCGGCATCTCGTTGCCTGCTAACACAGGGACGCACCTCGTCGAGGCGAGCTACCCCGGTGACAGCAACTTCCAGGCCGCCCCCTCCGGTCAAATCGCGTTAACTACGGGCGACGTGGCTCAGACCATCACCTTTGTCAATCCGGGCACGCAGACCTATGGGACCTCGCCTACGTTAAACGCCACGGCAAGTTCTGGATTGACGGTCAGCTTCGCCTCTACCACTACGCCGGTCTGCACGGTCTCAGGCGGCACAGTCACTTTCGTGACTACTGGAACCTGCGGCATCGTGGCAAACCAGGCTGGCAATAGCAACTACCTAGCAGCTCCGTCGGTCGGGCATGCCTTCACGGTTGCGAAGTCGGCTCAGACCATTACCTTCCCGAATCTGGGCACGCAGACATATGGTGAGGCACCGTACGTGCTGAGTGCCACGGCCTCCTCCAACCTGCCGGTCAGCTACGCTTCCACGACCTCGACGATCTGCACGGTTTCAGCCAGCACGGTGACCCTGCTGGCCACCGGAACTTGCGGCATCATAGCCACACAGCCTGGCAACAGCGACTATGCACCCGCCGCTGCGGTCGGCATTACGTTCTCGGTTATCAAGAATCAGATCATCACTTTCCCCGCCGTTCCTGCTACAACGTTGGTGACGGGAAGCGTAACCCTGAATGCCACGACCACTTCTCACCTGCCGGTAAGCTACTCTTCCACGAATACCTCGGTCTGCACGGTTTCAGGAAGCACGGTGACCCTGTTGACCATCGGAACCTGCGGCATCTGGGCGACGCAGGCTGGCAATGGCACTGTCCCGCCAGCTCCTCAGGTTGGACATGCCTTCGAGGTCACGCTTGCGGCGCAGACCATTGCGTTCGCGAGACCGGCCACGCAGTGGCTGGGCGAAGTAATTCTTAAACTGAGCGCCACGGCCAGCTCCGGACTGCCCGTAAGCTATGCTTCCACAACTCCGTCCATCTGCACGGTTTCCGGGAGCGCGGTGACCCTGCTGAACTTGGGAGACTGCGGCATCTGGGCAACCCAGCCCGGGAATACATACTACTCAGCAGCTCCTCAGTTCGGCCATATGTTCCTGGTTGCCAGGGAAGCTCAGACCATCAACTTCACGTATCCTGGAGAGCAGTCGTTTGGAACAGTCCTTCCGCTGAATGCCGCGGCAAGCTCCGGGCTGCCGGTGAGTTTTGCGTCCACGACTCCGTCGGTGTGTACGGTCTCTGGCACTTTTGCAACCATGGTCGCCGACGGGTACTGCGGCATCATGGTGAACCAGCCTGGCAACGCCTACTACGCGCCAGCTCCCGAGGTCGGGCATATGTTCCTAGTGAATGGCCAATACTAGCAACCAACGCCAAGCTTTGTGGCCCAGGGCAACCTGGGCCACAAGCTTCCAGCATCCTTCGTCTTCAGCTTGTTTCTGGGAGATCTTCCGGCGCACAAAACATCCCGAGCGTGGGCTGGGTCAAGCTACTCTGGCAAGCGGATACGGAATTTCCCGGCCGCCGAGGATTTTACGAATCGCCGGAGCTGAAAGAAATGTCTGGCGAAGCGGCTCTTCACTCGGTAGGGAATTCGCCAATTTCATCATAGTGGCGCGGCTGAGTTCACGATGCTTCTTCGCCGCCGCTCGCCGGTTCATGCGCTGATAAAGCTCGGCAGCAGTCGCGTGCAATCGCCAGGCAGCCAGCGGAACTTCAAAGCCTTCCATCGTAGACAGTCCTTTGGCAATGCACTCTTGTGCTCTCGTCAGGTCAAGCTCCGCCAACGCTACGCGGGCATTCGCTTCCCAAGCCAGCGTCTGCCAGGTATGTTCCGCGGTCGCCAAGGTGGCGTCCAAAAATCTTTCGGCTTGCGTTCGCGCTTGCGACAGATCGCCTTTCGCAAGCCAAAGTTCGGTGAGAGCGGAATCGAGACGCATGCGCCAGTACCAGTCAAGAACCGCCGTCCGCCGATCCATTTCAACCCGCGCTGTCAGCAGGTGCTCCAGCGCGCTTTCATAATTTCCCAGAGCCGTCTCCGCAGAGCCCACCAGCACCAGGCGGTTCCGGAACGTAGATGGAACTGGAGTTGGATGGTCCGGCGCGGGGCGAGGTTCGCCATCTCCGGCCAACGGGAGAGCCGAGTCACAAATCGCCAGCACTCCGGCAAAGTCCATGGCATGCAGATGGACGCAGGCCCGCTGGAGTTGCATTGCCTGACGCCATTGATCCTCGCCATCCCTGTCCCACATGGCAGTTGCTTCTTTGATCTCCCGCAGCGCCTCGCCCCACTCTCCCAGGAGCAGAAGATTCAGGGGCACAATGGCTTGACCCGCTCGATACGCAGTAGCTTGATAGGGGCTCTGCTCTGCCGCATCAAGCTGGATCACGCGGCTCTCCATCAGGTTCCGGTGCGCCTCGCGATATTCGGAGGAGATCCAACTCATGAAGCCGCAGTCGATCAGACAAGGGGTGAGGATACGGCGGTCACCCGCGTTCTGAATTTCCGCGATTGCATCACGGAATTCCGCCGCATCCTGGGCACTCCACCTCGTCCACACGCGCAGGGCAAAACAGTGCGCACGCGTTCTTGCCGCCAGAAGCGCATCTTCATGGAAGGCGCTAAGCCGGAGTATCTGTTCCACGATTTCCGGGCGGCCCTGCTGGGAACCTGTCCACAAAGCGGAATGTGCCCGTGCCAGCAGCGTGCGCACCCGCACCTTGAGCAAACCACATTGGCCCGCCCGCGCCGGCAGTGCTGCACGGGTCGCCTCTACTTCTGGGTCATTCTCACAGGTGGAGTAAAGTGCTCCCAGTTTCTCTAGTACCTCGATTTCGTTGGCCGCGCGTTCGGCCTCAGGCAGACGTCTCACCAATTCGAGTGCGTGTTCAAGAATCTCCGCTGCTTGCCGAGCCTCATACCGCCGCTCCGCTGCATCCGCCGCCAGCCGCAGGTAACGGATGGCGCGCGGCCAATCTCCAGCCGCTTCGAAGTGATGCGCCAAACACTCCGCGGCCTCGTCCCTATGTTCCCAGCTTTCCTCAATCCAGTTACCCAATCGCCGGTGCAGCCTGGCTCTGCGTCCTGGGGCAATTCGCCGGTAGCTCACCTTGCGATAAAGCGCGTGCACAAATTCGTAGCATGCGGTGACCGTGCCGTCTGGCAGTTTTACCGGAGGGGCCGGGCGCAGCATGCAATGCCGCCGCGAAAGTGTTTCGCACACCTCTTCAAACTTTTCCGGCTCCAAGTCTATTACCGCAGCTTTGCAGTCGATCCCGAACTGGAATCGTCCCATGTCATCCAGGCTCACCACCTCCAGCACGCGTTTCTCCTCGGTGCTCATCCGCTCGATCTGGGCTTCAATCATCTGTTGCAGACTTTCCGGCACCTCCAGGTCAATTCCCTTCGTAGCAATCCTGAGTTGCCAGCTCCCCTTATTCCGGGAGATCAGGCCGCGCGCGGTCATGTCGTCCAGTACTGTCAACATGAACAACGGGTTTCCCTCCGAGTGCTGGTAGAGAAGGCTGGCTAGGCTCTCCGGGAGGCTCGCGCCCGCGGACTCGGCCACCAGATATTCCGCCACTTCGGCTTCGCTAAGCGGCTCCAAACCGATCTCGTGGCATAACTGATGAACCAGCAGGTCCTGCTTGAGAACTCGCAAGGGATGTTCCGATACGATCACATCCACCGGGCGATAGGTGCCGATGACCATCAACTTGGCTGGTGCCCGCCGCCGTGCCACGGCCGAGATCAGATCGATGCTGGACGAATCCGCCCAGTGCAGATCCTCGAAAACCAGCAGCAGGGGATACTCCGATGTGCTCGCCTCCAACACTTCGCAGATCTCCCGAACCATCCGCTCACGGGTGGCGCCATCGATCTCTTGCTTTAGCATCTCGCGATGTTCGGGTTTCACCAGGGCGGGAAACTGTACCAGCCAGGTAGGAGCCTGCTCCGCCAGCGTCTGGACCACCGATTCTCCTCCCGGACCACGGCACAGCCCACCCAGCGCTTCCAGCATCGGGTAGTACGCTTCCTTGCCTCCGTAGCCTTCCACGCATTGTCCGCGGGCAATGCGAATGGAGTGGGCGTCAGCCGCAGCCCGTCGCTGGAATTCGTCGGCCAGCGCGGTTTTTCCAATGCCCGGCTCACCAGTGACAAAAACAATCTGCCGCTGCCCCCGCGCGGCTTTACTGAGACAGCGCTCCAACTCGGCTAGGACCGCTTCGCGGCCTACGATCTTTTTCGCCGTCTCGGTGGGTAAATCCAGCGGGCAAGCCATGCTCTCCTCGGTGACGGGAGCAATAAACTGGTATCCACGTTTGAGCCGGGTTTCAATGTATATGGGCTTGTCGGGCCGGTCTCCCAGCACCTTCCGGATTTCCTGGACGTACCCTCTGAGACCTTCCGGATTGACATAGGTGTCCGGCCAGAGCGCCGCAAGAATTTCGTCCGAAGGCACCAGCCGCCCCGCGTGTTCAACCAGGTAACGCAGCACATCAAACGCCTTCGGGGTGAGGCTCGCCCGAGTTTTACCATGCCAGAGGCACTGGTTTACGGTATCGAGTCGGAATGACTGAAACATTCTCATCGCGTACCTGTCAAACCTATAAAGATGCTGGGCTTTCAGTGTGGGTTCGCAAACTAACAGCAGCTTGACTAAGAACTTAGCGCAAGACGCGCAACCGAGTCAAAAACATCCACTCCTCCCGGCTGGCCGCCGCTTGGGCTGGTTGTTTCGCGGTGATGCTTCCGCCCGGTTTCCGCCCGGCCGGGGGCGGCCCTGCCGGAACGAAAAATCCATAAAGAACCCATGGAGACCTCACACCTTGATTTCTGAAACACTCTATCGTCCATTGAGCCCGGAGAGACATGCCTGGTTCTGCTGCGCATGGGCGAATTCCATCGGGAGAGTGAAGCGGACGTGGTGTTGCCCTGTACCGGGATGAGGCTCAGGTAAGCAACCCGGTTTCGCGACGAGTCCGAGCAGCCAGAGATCGCGACTGGAGGCGAAATGGCGGACATTCTCGGCTTACATCACGTGACCGCAATTGCCAGTGACCCACAACGCAACGTTGATTTCTATGCCGGTGTGCTTGGCTTGCGATTGATTAAGCTGACCGTGAACTATGACGATCCGGCAACCTATCACCTCTACTACGGAGACGGTCAGGGACATCCCGGGACCATCATGACATTTTTTCCCTGGCCCGGTGGGATTTCAGCGAACTCTCCATTTTCATTGGCGCCGGCGCTGCGGACCCAATCGTCCCGCATGACCAGCCTGAGGAACTCGCGGCAATGTTCGAGAGCGGCGGCGCCGACACAAGAATCTTCTGGCATCGCGGCGGGCACGAGTTGGGCCCTGATGATATCGAGGCCGCCAAGTCCTGGTTATCCGAAGACAACATCCGCAGCCGAATCGCGGCATGACATCGGCTGCGTTCCCGTGCGCGCGATGCCTCGATGGGTCGGGTCCCAGGTTAATGCGTCCGCCTGGATGCCACCTGGAAGCGGCGTCCCTCTCCGATATGTCTGCCGCCTGCTACGCTGCTTCGGAAGTTGACGATGGTTCTTTTGCCTTCACCAGGCCAACGTCCACCAGGTGTTCGCTCAGGAACCAGACCTGGATTTCGTTGGAGCGCAGGACTTGGCTCACCAACAGATCATTGGTGCCATCGTCGCCCAACTCTGAAGCCCGGCGGCCCATCTGGCGGGTCTCACCGATGATGATCTGGTGAGCGTCCAGTAACCTCGATAGTTGCACAGGCGGTTCTTCGCGGCCGCGTGGCGGGCGCTCGATCTTTGTGGTTTCCGCCACGTCTGGCGCCATCGCAATGCTCAATCCACCCAGCAACTGAATGCGTTCGGCAATGGAGTCAACCAGATTCGCCTGCTCGCCATAGTGCTTGTCAAAGAGCAAATGGAGCTGGTAAAACGTTGGCCCGGCAGTCTGCCAATGGGACTTCTTGTACAAATCCCGGAGGGTCATGGTATCGGCAAGCAACTGGTTCAGTTGTTCTGTCATTTCCAGGCGGACAGGCTCAATAAGATCCAAAGGCAACAGGTGCAGCACGGTGCCGTAGGCTTGGAGCTCACGTGTCCTCTGGTGGAGACGCGGCTGTGCGCTGATGGTGTGGGAGGCTGGCTCGTCCGAAGGCTTTCTTGTCATGGCGAATCTCCTTTTTCCTATGCGATACAACGATCAGTCTTGGAACCGTTGTAGTGAATGTTCTCGTTACAATTGTTGGCATCCTGCTTCTTGATTCATGTAGAAGAGCGAGTGCGGTATTGGACCCCGGGAATTGCGCCGGTCCCTTCGAACTCGTCCTTTGCCGGTTCCGTTCCGGGGTCAAGCCGGACTTTAGAACTGTGCCTTACGGCCATCGTAGGATGTTTCAGAAACCAAGGTGTGAGCTTTCCATGGGTTCTTTGTTGATTCTTCGTTCCGTCGAGCCGGCCGTTAAGAGTCCCGCGCCTGGGATGCGGGCGGTTCGGGCCTTGGCATAGAATCGCAATTGCCTTGCAAGGGGGTTTGCATGAAAGCCGCCGTGCTGAATTCTCCCGGTAAAGTTCCGGATCGTCCTCTCCGCGTGCAGGAAGTGGCGAAGCCCGAGGCTGGCGCGGGGCAGGTTCTGCTGCAGGTTCTGGCGTGCGGAGTTTGCCGGACAGACCTTCACATTGTGGAAGGAGAACTGGCTCCGCGCCGGCCGAGTTTGATCCCGGGGCATCAGATTGTGGGAGAAGTGGTCAGTGGGAATACAGCAGCGCTGCCGCTGGGAGCGCGCGTAGGTATTTCCTGGATCGGGGGAACCGACGGCGAGTGCTGGTACTGCAGCCACAACTTTGAAAATCTTTGCGACTCGCCGACGTTCACCGGATACAGCGTAAATGGAGGGTATGCGGAGTTTGCTGCCGCGCGCACCGATTTTGTCTTTCCCCTGCCTGCGGCGTTGGATGCGCTGCACGCGGCGCCGTTGCTGTGCGCGGGCATCATCGGCTTCCGCAGCCTGCGGGTGGCCGGAGTAGAGCCGGGGGAACGGGTCGGACTGTTCGGCTTTGGAGCGTCCGCTCACCTGGCAATCCAGGTTCTGCGCGCGTGGGATTGCGAAGTTTACGTCTCAACCCGTGGAGAGTCGCACCGCAAGCTGGCCGAATCGCTCGGCGCCCGATGGGTCGGCTCCGAGGCACAGCGGCCTCCGACGGAGTTAGACCGCGCGGTTACCTTTGCTCCCAGCGGAGCTGTGGTCGTGGCGGCGCTCTCCTGCCTGCGCAAGGGAGGCGTGGTGGCGATCAACGCAGTCCATCTCGACCGGATTCCTGAGTTCGACTATGACCGTCTGCTCTGGGGAGAGCGTCAAATTCGCAGTGTCGCCAACATGACCCGGGCAGACGCGCGGGACTTTCTTGCCCTGGCAGCGGAACTCCAGATCAAGCCGAAGGTGACGGCCTTCACGCTGGATCATGCCAACGAAGCATTGGCGGCGATTCGGAGCGACTCGGTGGATGGGGCCGCGGTCATCGTCCCCTAGGCGGCCGGAGCTTGACGAAAGCGGCGCGGCGATGCAGGCGGCTAGCGTCGCCCGCACGCTGCCCGAAGTGCAAAGCAACACTCTGCCCATCCCCACGGTCGATTTTCGACGATCGATCCCGGCCGCCGCTGCAGCGCTTCCCGCAGCGCAGGAGTTCTCCGCACCAGCGCCTAAGATGTTGATGTAGAAGTTGCTAAGTGGTGCCGGGAGGGGGACTTGGTCTTCGAGCCCTCTCGCGTCGTCTGCAACTTACTGATTCCACGTTAAGCCAGACATGCCAGAAATGGCAAAAATGCAGGCCGTGGGCACATTTTGGGCACACTGATCTCTTCTCGGACGCGGTCTCAAAGATGCATTCGGGGATCGAAGGGCACGATCTCAATGCGGTCTCTTCCTTCGATTGCTTGCTTGAATTCTGTGCTGAAAGGAAGGTGCTCGCGAATGTGTATTTTCACGCATACGGGCATGCGGCAGCCGAAAATTATCGCTTTGACCCAAGGACGCTCATAGGGAATTTTGATAAATTTTGCTCCCTTAGGTATTCGCCCCATCGCGTTACTGGCGAGCCATCTATACTCCCCCTCGTAAGCCCAGCAATTCAGCTTTACGAGCAGAGCATCGCATATGCGCTGTCCAAACTCCACGCCGCTTAAACCGAACCAGCTCTTAATGAAATCGAGCAAAGGAACGGACTCTATGTGTTCTCGATAGTTCACCTGGTTCGGTTGATTGCCGCTGGGAAACTCGAACTCGATACAAAAGCCAGTATGGCTCGACGCGTAGTGAGCCCAGAGCAACGGACAGTCAATGTGGCCGCTCAGGGAAAGCAGTGCGTAGCTGTCGAATATTTCATTAAGCCCCGTTTCCGCATTGTTGAGCATGAGAATGCCTCTAGGAGTGAATGCTCCGTCTGCAACCCAGCCGTTTAGAAAAGTCGCGTGACCTCCAATTCGCGGGTCTTGTTGCAATTCCAGAATTTGCTCGGGCGTGGGGTGTGGGATATCGATCTTGCTGTCAAAAAGGTCATTGAAGTTTTTCCTTCCTGAAAATATTGCGAAAGAGCCGAAGAGCGCCTCAAGTGCGTGGTCATTAACCAAGTCACGACCGACCCCGCGAAATTTGTACAACCTCATCGTGTTCACTCCCTACGCTGTGCTGTCTAAGGATAGCTGTAAGCCCCTGCCCTGCTGACGTGGCAGTCTAGTCGTGAGCCGCTATGTACGGGATTGTAGCTCGACGAACAACACACTTCAGGATCGCCTGTGGTGCGTTTTCGTGTCTGAGAGCCAGGGTGGTAGCGGACAGGTCAAAAAATCGTACATACGGCAAACAGGCGCAAAGCGCGGCTGGTTTTCAATCGGGGACTCCCCCTCCCCTGAATGCAGCGAGCGGAAGGCATCCGTATAGCCAAGGCTGAACAGTGCTCGGTATCGCGCCAGCGGCTTCGGCTGGAACAGCGCGTCATTGATCCACGATGAAGGCTTGTGACATCCAATATCCTCCGGAATGACGTTGAAGTCATTGCCGATCAGCGCTGGCACATTGTCTCTTCGCCAGACGCTCATCACCTTATTCAGGCGGTTCATCCAGGCCAGCTTGCAGGCGAATTTCTCGCTCCCGACCGGATTGCCGTTCGGAAGATAACGATTGACGACGTTAGCTAGCCCGACAGGACGATCAGCGTTGATTCAACCTACGGGAGTAGCGACCACAAGGTAACTGAAGGCACCAATGGCTTTGTTTACCTGTACCACCCAGCCCTCCGAGAGGAGCATGTCACAAACTGCGGCAGCGGATATGCGATGCTCCTGCTGCGGGCCTGGGGGAGCCGAGAATTCAGCTCGCCAGTCAAGGATTGCGAGTCTGCCTCCTGATTTGAGCAACCGACGAATCTCTTTTAGCACGGCATCGAGAGAATCCAACTCGTGCCATATGTTGGCAAGCAGAACAAGATCAGCGCTCCGGTCGGGAAGAGGTACACAATCTGCGCTTCCTTCCAGCAACTCAATCTTGCAGAGGTTCTTCTTCCCGTGGTACAGCTTTTTCTTGAGAAGCTCCAGCATTTCCGGTTGCAAATCTACCGCATGGACAATCCCTGAAGTTCCCAGCCAGTCCGCAATCGGAATGCTGAAATACCCAGTTCCCGCTCCGACGTCCACCACCGTCATCCCGCAATGGATATCCAAGGCGGCAATGACTTCACTGGGCGGAAGCCATTTGAGCCGCGCCGGGTCGTCCAACTTACCGGCTTGAATGTGCGAAAAGACTCGGTCGTTCATTGCGGCACCATTGTTATACCTCGGGTTCAGTCCGTGGATTCTTGTCCAACTGCAGCGCGCAACAGAGGGCGGAAAGCCTTGTAGGTGGTGAATCCGCCCGAGAGGTTTTTGGCTTTAAAGCCGTGCTGCAGGAGCACACGCAGGGCATAGTAGGAACGTTGGCCTACTCCGCAGTTCAGCCAGATCTCGCGGTCGTGGGGAAGTTCTTCGAGCCGGCTACGCAGCTGGGGTAGCGGAAGGTTGATGGCTCCTTCAATATGTTCGCCAGCGAACTCTTCAGGTTGGCGCACGTCTATCAGCAGTGCGCTGGTGCTGGCTAACTCCGTCCATTCGGCTAGCGGAGCGTCACCGCGCAAAACGTTGCTGGCGATCATTCCAGCCATGTTTACCGGGTCTTTGGCGGCGCCAAACTGCGGCGCGTAGCAAAGCTCTGCTTCTTCAAGGTCGAATATACTCGCGCCGTTCTGAATCGCCATAGCTATGACGTCGATCCTCTTCTCGACGCCGTCCTGGCCCAGAGCCTGCGCACCCAGGATGCGGCCATCGTCCGTGGCAAATAATAGTTTCATGTGGATGGGACTCGCGCCGGGGTAATAGGCCACGTGCTGTCCGGGATGCAGGTAAATCTTCTGATAACCGGTGATTCCCAGGCGGCGGAGTGTCTTCTCATTGGCTCCGGTGGTGGCGACAGTCAATCCAAAGAGACCGCATACTGCCGTGCCTTGGACGCCGCGAAAGTACGCATCCTGTTCGCATATGGAGTCGGCGGCCACTCGTCCTTGGCGATTTGCCGGTCCGGCCAAAGGGATCAAACCCCATTCCCCTGTTACGAAATTGCGCGTTTCGACGGCATCGCCCACCGCCCATATATTCGGGTCGCTGGTGCGCATCTGCTCATTGACGCGAATCCCCCCGCGTTCCCCAATCGTCAGTCCCGCATCTTTAGCCAACTTGATTTCCGGCCGCACCCCTATGGATAGGATCACCAGATCGGCTGCGAGGAAGGCACCGGAATTGGTTTTGACGACCAAGCTGCCGGTGGGAGACTGCTCAAAGGCAGCAGGCGTATCGGACAGATGAAGGGACACACCGTTCTTGATGAGGTGCTCGTGAACGGGCACGGCCATCTCCGGATCAAGCGTCCGCAACACCTGATCCGGCCTCTGCACAACCGTCACGGAAATTCCGAGAGCCGCCAGATTTTCGGTCATTTCGAGACCAATATAGCCGCCGCCAATGATGACCGCGCGTTCGACCTTTCGCTGCTCTATCCACGACCGGATAAGACGGCTGTCCGGGATCGTGTGAAGCACGAAAACTCCAGGCAAGTCGATGCCTGGAAGAGGTGGACGGATCGGGGCGGAGCCGGGCGATAGGACGAGGGCGTCATACTTTTCCCGGTAGACCTCGCCGGTGTGAAGGCACTTTACCTCGATTTCACGGCGCTCGCGGTCGATGGCCATGACCTCGTTTTCGGTGCGAACCTGGATATTGAATCGGGTCTTGAAGAGTTCCGCGGAGGCTACCAGCAACTTCTTTTCGTCCTGAATAACATTGCCCACGTAATAGGGCAAGCCGCAGTTAGCAAACGAGACGTAAGGCCCGCGCTCAAAGAGCACAATCTCGGCATCCTCCGCCTGTCTGCGCAATCGTGCGGCGCAAGACGCGCCTCCCGCAACGCCGCCAACTATCAAAACCCTCTTTGCCATTTGATCTCTCCCGGCACCCTACTCGCCGACCTGGGAAGCATCGGCGTTCCAACTGCTCACGCCAAGCGCGCCCTCCCGTTTCCGCGGCTTGATCCTGAGGAAAGAATGCAGAGAAGGGCGCAAGTGTTACAAAGCGGAATCATAATCATTCGTTCAGCAAGTCGTCGCGAGGCTGAATTTGGTCTATTTGTACGTTGCCGCCGTTTGCAATTGCCGGGAGAGACGGTCGCTAACTCGACCTGCGGCAAGCGGATCAGGCCGCTGGCTGGGAAGCGAATGGGTCTGCTCAATAGTATTTCGCAGGCTGGTTAGAAATGCTTCACAGGGTTTACATCCCCCCATGTGCCGTTCCAGTTCCTTACAAAGCGTGTCATCCAGTGCGCCGTCCAGATAGTCTGAAAGGTTGGCGAATATCTGCTTGCAATGGCGCGAACGAGCCAGCTTTCCCTTTGCTCTTTGCGGAGGGTTTGGAGTTGACACATTTCGCGCGATCCTAGACCGAGCGGAGGGCCCCGGCGCGAGTTGGGAAAGTTCCTTGCGTACGAACAGGCGTGCCCGGTGCAGGCGTACGCGCACGTTTCCTTCCTTCAGGTTCAGGATACGTGCGATCTCGTCCGTACGAGAGCTCTTCGACATCGTGCAGCACCAGAACGAGCCGGTACGGCGGGGGCACCTTCAAAATAGCTTGTTGCAGCTGCTTTAAGTCTTGGCCCGCGATCACCGATCTCTCCGGAGACGGCCCTCCGGCAGCGATCGCCCCAAGATGATCGAGTTCCATGGCATCGGGCATGAGTTCTTCCAGCGACAGATGTTCTCTTGGCGCGAACTTACTTTTGCGGCGGGACATCCAACAGCGGTTTCGAGCGACCGTGTAAAGCCAGGTTGTGAGCGCCTTTGGGCTGTCAAAACGTGCAAGGTAAGGAATCGCCTTCAGTAGCACTTCTTGCATAGTGTCTTCGGCGTCTTCCCGGTGTCCGCAGACGGTCATGCTGAACGAGAACACGGTATTCTGGAGAAGCTCCAGCGCCTGTTCTACGTACGCGGAATTGCCGGATTGCAACAGCTCGAACGCTTTCGTGAGATCTGATCGCATCATGGCCCCTAGGCTACCACGCATGACTTTGGATTTGCGAAAAACTCCCTTACCGGCGGCCGTGGCTGATACTCTTCGTGCCTATCGCTGATGCGAAAGCACCGCAAATATCGGAACCTGTTGCTGTCCAGTCTTTGCCACGACTCTCAGAACCAAGCTAGCGCCCCTCCGGCAGATGGAGATCTGAACTCCCAGCCGCAAAACTGATTGGCGGCTGCATCGGGCGGGCAGTGCAGGCATCGGGTTTGGATTCGTGAGTCAATGGTGCGCGCGAAGATCTCAAACTCGATCTGACCCACGCTCTTACAGTGAAAATCCAGGAGTCCTTTGCGTCGGCGAGCCTCTTGCACTCGGCAAACATCCACGATCAGACGCAAACGTTCCCGGTCCTCTGACCATTCCGTACGCTGCGCATTGATCAGGCTATACATGCGCAGTCCAAATGCCTGGTCGAGTGCAGCGAGGCCGCCATTCTCCGCGATGTTGAACGTCGTCAGGACTCGACGAGCCTCTACCTCGGCGAAGCGGGCCCATGAGCCAGCGTCCAGTTCCATCGCAGTAGCCAGGCCGAACTGTTCTTCCGCCGCCAGAAACCAACAACCGTCGTGGGCTAGCCAGTTCTTGGCAAACATCTCCAGGGCTTTCCGCAGGTCTTCGCGACTCATTTCATCAAATGAACTCATTGGTAAATTCTCTAAATCGCTCTCTTCCGGTAATCTTCGAGGTGAAAGCGGTCGTCAGCGTGCCGCATTTGGCTACTGGATTCGTCAAACCAACCGGCCTTGCCGCCAGGACAGCTGTCGAACTCAGGAACGTAGGGCTCGATATCAAGTAGCGGGGTTCTTTCGACAACATCAATATCCGCCATCTCAAGACAGTTCCCATGAACGCTCAAGAATCGCACAGCCGGGATTCCGAGCGGAGTCGGCCTCGCCGGAGAGCGAGTGGAAAATACTCCAAGCGGCGTCGTCTCCAGAAGCGGCCTGACCAGCAGTTGTCCCGGCGGCGCTTGGTGAACGTAATCGTTCAGCCAGATTCGTTCGAAACCTTCGATGTCTCATAGACCTTGTTGGAAAGCCGTTTTAAGGGTTATGACGCCTTTTGCCCCTCTCGCGCGAGAGGGTTGAATAGGAGTTCCCGCTGGCTGACGAAACGGGCTGTGAATGGTCCCGATTGGTGCAAAGTCGTAGCCCTGTGAACTGGGTCCGTCCTCCGGTTCATGGTTCATATAGCCCATATCTGGTTTTCGAGGTCTCGAAGTTTTCCGGACGCACAGGAGGATAATCCTCCCGTGAACCTGGGCTTGTGCCGTGGCATTTGCAGAACCCGCGCCGATTTCGGTTGATGTCTATGATCGGCACGATCTTTGACTATCTGCTGTTCACAATCTTTGCCGCCCTGCCATAGGAACCAAGGTTGAATGCGTTGACGTAACCCAGAATCCTCAATTTCTTCTTAGCCATCCCGCTGCGCATGCCGCTATGGCAATGCAGCAGTAGCACTTGGTTCCTGTCTTTTATGCGACGCGGCAAAGCGGTTTCAATTTCGCCCAATGGGAGATTAATCGCGTTCGCCAAATGTCCAGAGCTGAATTCGCCGGAACTGCGCACGTCAATCACCAGTGCGCCGTTTCTAAGATGTGCCAGCGCGTCCTTGGATGAAATCTGATCGACGCGCTTAAGGATAAAGCTGACCACGACAATTGCAGCGATGATGAAAGGGATTGTCCAATTCATAGTTTCAAACTCCCGCTGATTTGCTCTCCGTCGATAGCTGAGCCTTCGCAATGCACAGTCGTCTTACGAGCGCAACGTGGACATTTCGGCCACGCTCGACTTGCCAGCTCTTTTTGCAAATGCTTCCATCGCCTTTCCCAGTCGGCCCATGACCTCTGACCATTCTTGCAGGTGTACGTGACCCGACTCGGTCAGGGAATACACTCGACGTGCCGGACCTGCGGTGTCCGTCTCCCAATTCGAAGTCACATGGCCGTTTTCTTCCAGTGTTCGCAACGTTCTATACAAAGCTGCACGTTCAATTTGTGCATCGGTCAGTGCGTACTCGCCAAGGGTTTCCGATAGCTCGTATCCATATGAATGGCCTTTTTCGTGCAACATGAGTAGCAGAACCGGTTCAATGAACCGGTAGACGTTGCCCATGGCACAGGTGCATGGGTGTCCGCCCCCGTGCCTTGGACACGATCCCCTGATCATGATGAGAACCTCCGTACCAGCGTCCTTAGAATATTTGAATTGGGCACAATTTCTTGTTTCGTAATTCGCATCTAGATGTATATTACAACTAGTTGAGATTACTGAGCGGAGGAAATGTGAAAATTGCAGTGGCAACAACGGACGGAGTTTCCCTATCGCAGCATTTTGGCCAGAGCAGGGGATTTGTGGTGTTCGAAGTAGACGGTTTGACTGTGCAGAACCGGGAACACCGCACCAATGACGATACGCCTCACAACCAGGGAATCTGCAATCACGCGGGCCAGGAGCAGCAGGGAACGCAAGGTCGCACGAGCATCCTTGACCTTCTGAGTGACTGCAGCGTAGTTCTGTGCGGAGGTATGGGGGCGGGCGCTGCCCAGTCGATGTTGGCGAATGGAATCAAACCGGTCATCTTGCCTGGTGAGCGTTCCGCGGACGATGCCGTGGCTACCTACATAAGCGGGAATGTTCCCGTCACTCAGTCCGGATTCTGCAATTGCCAGCACTAATGTTGACACCTTTCTTGGGCCCGCTGGTGGCTGCCTCTGTAATTCCCGTCGATGCCCATATTGCGATATGGCGTAAAAGCCCCAGCGGGAGCAAGTAGAAACCACGGTTTGTGTTTAGAGGTGAATCCAGCCGATACGAATCAACTGAAGCGAGGCCAGCCCCACGATTGCCCACAGCAACACTCCTTGCAGTAGTGGTCGGATTCCGACTTCCCGTAGCGTTGCTTTGGATAGCCCCGTTCCGATGAGAAAAAGCGTGACCGTAAGGCCTGTTATGCCCAGATGAGCTAGAGACGGGTAAATCGGCTTCAATAGCGGCACGTAGGTGTTCGCGACTGCGGCAAGACAAAAGAACCCAATGAACCAAGGCCATTGAATGCGAGCCTTGCTCTTGGTTATGATCGCTGTAAGCAACGAAAGTGGAACAATCCACAGCGCCCTTGCTAGCTTTACCGTGGTGCCCACGGCGAGAGCGACCGCCCCGAACTTGGCGGCTGCTCCCACCACAGAACTGGTGTCATGAATCGCCAGGGCTGACCAGAGGCCAAATTGCGTTTGGGTGAGGTGCAGGGCATTGCCGATGGCGGGAAAGGCGAGCAGCGCGACGGAGTTGAGCACAAATACCGTCCCCAGCGAGACAGCCATCTCCTCGTCAGTGGCGTTCGCGATGGGACCGACCGCTGCGATTGCGCTTCCTCCGCAGATTGCCGTGCCGGTTGAAATCAAAAACGAAGCGACCCGCTGCACTCCTATGAATCGTCCCAAGCGCCAGACCGATCAACATCGCAGCCGAAATACTCATGGCCGTATAGATAAAACCAGATCGCCCAGCCCGCAGCACTTGCTGCAAGGTTCATACCGAATCCCAAACCTACCACGGAGATTTGCAGTAGAAATTTGGAGAGCTTTCTGGAATCAACGTGATAGGGATGTAGAAAAGTGAATCCGTATGCCAGTCCAAGCGCGAGGGCAATGGGCGGATTCACGAGGCCGCTGGCCGCGATAATCAAGCCGAGGAAAAACACATTCTTCGCCATGACTCCATTGTGACGGTTCAAGCACGCCTGAATCCAATCACAAATGCTAATGACGGATTAGCTGAGCCGGAAGGGCGATTCTGTGCGTTCACAAACTGTTGTTCTGAAACAACATGCAGGCTCAGTCTCAAACCGGACAGCGGCTTGTCGTCCTTGTCTGCGGTTGGCCTAACAGCAGATTGGTTTGCTGGTTTGTCAGCGATTTTCGTGTCTGGTTTAGCAGGCAATTGGGCGAACACAGTGGCAGCAGCAAACGCCGTCGCGAGAACGACGGTGAAGTAGGCGGGTGGACTACTTTGACGCCGCCACATCACGCCGCTCACGCGGCGCAACGTGGCTCATTATTGCGCTGGCGATTACGGTACCATCGTCGAGGTGCATCCGTGCCCCGAACGCGCTCTCCGACGCCCTCAGTCGCTCGACTTGCCTGGTTTCGAGAAATCTATGGCACAATTTCGGGCTTCACTGGCGCATTTTGTTACCCATGGCTGGACATTCCGTTCGGGGAGAATGGCCGGGGCGAGTTTGCTTGATCACCTCTAAGTCCGCGGCGAGATGAAGTGCTCCCGGATCGCGTACTGGACCAATTCCGCGTTTGTTCGTACGTGCAACCGTTCCATTATCTTGTACTTGTGAAATGCGACAGTCCGGGGAGTCAATTTAAGGATGTAAGCAACTTCTTTCATCGATCTCCCTTCTGCCAACAACTGAAGGACTTCGCGCTGCCGATCGGTAAGGGATTCCCGGCCGATGTGCGAGACCCGAGTTTCTATAAGAAAGCCCTCCACTTCATTTGTGACTAGAGGAGAAATGTAAAGCTTGCCCTTGAGTACCTCGCGAATGGCAGTTACAAGCTCTGAAGCAGCTGAAGTTTTCAGCAGGTAACCCGAGGCTCCTCCCCGGAATGCTTCGGAGGCGATACCGATGTCGGGGTTCATTGTCAGGTAGACAATTTTGACTGTCCGCACCAATTTCTTGATGCGCCTACCGGCTTCCAACCCGTTCATCAAGGGCATTCCGACATCCAGCACGATGATATCCGGCCGAAGTTCTGGAACCACCGTTAAGAGCGCCTGCCCATCCGCGACAGTTCCAACAACATCGAATTCGGACTCTAGAAGCTTCACGCAAGCTTCTGCGACGAAGGTGTGATCATCGGCGATCAGAACCCGTGGACGCTTGGTTGGACTCATGCTGCGCCCTATAGTTACCTGATTTTGCGCTTACCCCGACACATCTGCACCGCCGCCAAACCCGCGAAACCCAAACTCGTGGGCCTGTAAACCGGCAATCTGAATCTGTTCGAAGAACAATCTTCATGGTGCAGAGCACATGCGATTCTCGCAGCCCAACCGCCAAAGGTCACGAACTAACTTCTCAATTTACAGATCATCCCCTGGACGGCGTAGTGTAGCAGCCTGCGGCTTTCCAGCGATCTTACTCGCCGGGTGGATCAACAAATCCGACGGTGCTGCTGCTTCCCTCGGACGGATAAGCGAATTCCACTTGGTAAAAGTTCACACAGCAGGACAGATGCTACGCACCTAGCCAACAAGTGCCAACTGTCAAAAGTAACAGGGCAAGAAGCCCTATTTCGGGGTGGCGACGAAGTCGGGCCCTGACTTCTGCCTCACCGAATCGTTGTGCCGAGTACAATGCCCCGAGTTCAGCGTCGATTCTGTAGCGATTCAATGTCTCCCCCGCGTCGCCAGGAGCGCCAGAAGTTGCGCCAAACGCCAACGTCTTGAACGATCGCTGGAAGTTGCTCATATTCAAGATGGATATAGGTGACGGCCTGCTGCGCGATTCGGTCGGGTTCGTAGACGTGGCGCTGTTCATGCGCCCGCGCCTCGGCCACAACTTTGTCGGCCTGATGTCCATACTGCGCGGCCAATTCGCGGTGTCGCTCCAATACCTCTCCCGGCGATAACAGCTCTTTGCTGTCCCGCGTCCGGTGTGCGGCGACCTGCGCGGCTCCGGCCCCGTCTATCCCCATCTCGCGCAGATGGTCTTTGATCTGCTCGCGGCGTGGGCTGCTTGCCTCCAGATACTCTTTCGTGTAGCCCTTGATCTCCGGCTGTCCGTGCTTGCCGCGCTCCAGCTCATAGCCCAAGCCCTGCAACCGCATCGCCAGCTCAGAACGGTACAGGCTGGTAGCGACGCGCTGCGACGCGAATAGCTCCTGCGGCTGTAAAGCGCGGGTTTGATCTCATTGCCCATAATTTCGGTGTCTGCCGTCCTTCATATACCGCTTTCCATGCACTCGATTATCGTCTTCTGACGCGGTAATGCGGTAGGTCCCATGAAACGCGCCTCCGGTCATTCAATCCCCTTGGACTCATCCCACACAAACGCCTCTTTGGATTTGTCGGCGGGCTTGTCAGCGGGCGCATCGAAAAGTGGGAGCGTGGCCTGGGCCGCTGCTGGCGTCTTGGGTTGTTCTGTGCGAACTACCGGCGTCGGCGGTGACAGCCTGAGCGCAACCTCCGGCATTTTACGCTCGATGAAATCCGGTTGTCCGCTGCGTTTCTTTGCAAGCTGGAAGTGGACCGGCACAACCTTGTTCTCCAGCTTGATGAAGCCGTGCAACGGTTCGAGGCCGGAGATTTCCGAAGCCATGACCAGCGGCTTGGTCGCAATCTCCATCGCATACGATTTCTTGCTGAGTAGTAGTCCCATGCTGCGCGATTCCTTCAACCGTTCGACCTCGATCTCTCCAATGGCATCGGAAATCCACTTCGCGGCGCGCGGCTCGGTGGTCTTGAAAAACAGCTTGGTTGCGGGTTGCGAAAGCATGGCCTCGGCGTCCTGGCCGTAGCGTTTTTCAAGCTGGCTTCGCCCCTGAAAACCCACCACGACGGGATTGCCATACTTTCGGTTTTCCGTGACGGCAGTGTGGAGCTGCGGCAATTTGTTGAGGCTTGCCAGCTCGTCCAAAACAAACCATACCGGCTTCGCGGCGTGGTCCTCACAGTAACCCATCATGCGCAGGATGAATAAGTCGAGCCACACGGAATGCAGCGGCAAAATCTTCGCACGATAGGCGGGGCTGGATGTCAGAAATACCCAACGCTTAGCCCCCAATACGGACAACGCTGGTCCAGCGGATTGAGAATCAAATCGCCGCGCGCGGGCGAGTAGAACTCGCCCACAAAGTCCATCGCCGGGTCGTAGACGATGGCGCTTTCTCCGCGTTCCCGCACCTGGCGAAGAAGTTGCCGGATGGCATTCGACTTCCCGCTGCCGGTGTCGCCCATCATCAGAATGTGGCTCGCTTCAAGACGCTTCGGGATGCGGTAGCTTGGGCCGAAGGGCAGCCACCGCAAAGGCGCGTTCTCGAAGCGCAGACGGAAACGTATGCCATCCGTCTTTGCGCCACGCCACAGCAAAGCCGATGCCAGTTCGGGGCCTTTGGTTCTGCGTCCGTGGCGTTCCTCCTGCTCTCGTCGCCGTCCAAAACCCTGCTTCATCTGGAGCCGGAGCACATAGAGCAACATCAGCACGGCAAGGCTGTTGAGCATGGGTCGTCCAAACAGCCACCACGCGCTCACACCTTCATAAACGTAATCCCGCAACCCTTCGGCAAGACTGTCTGCAGACACTTTCTCCGGGGCGCTGTAAGCTACTCCGCGCCAGCCCTCCTCGATGGCTTTGGGCGAGAGGCTGACGGGCAGCTTCGGGTCTGGCCCGGCAACAACATCCTCGGCTGAGGCGGCAAGCCACACTCGGTTGGTCGTGCCCTCGCTTGCGCGCTTGCACAAATCGACAAACGATGCCGTCTTCGACATCCAATTCAGAAATGCAGGATCAAGCTTATCTTGAGCGACATCGAATAACGGAAAATCATTCGTAACGACAGCGCCATTCAATTCGTTGGGAATAAGCCCGCTTGCTCCGTTGCGCGCGTCGATGCGAGAAATAATGAACTGCCCGGCGGCTACTTCATACCGCCGGTCGGAGGCAATCTCGACGCCTTGAACCTGGCGGCGCTCGACGACTCCTTTTCCGTTCATCCGAACGGTGACTTCTTTATATGTCGCTTCCGGGTGAAGTGCGATAGTACGCTCGGACCGTCGTAGTAAGTCGCCAAGCGGAACGCTGGGCCATGCGGCGCTCATGCAGGCACCACGAGCGCAGCTTTAATTTCCTGCATCAATTCAGCAATGCGAAGCTCTTTTCTGAGAATGTCGTCGGCAAGCTGTCCGGGCGGAAGGTGCTCAAAGTTCACCTTGGCGCGGGGGTTCTTGCGGTCAACGTTGCAGTTGGCGTCCAACAAGTCTTTTGCCGACACCTTCCACGCCTGATCGTTTTCCTTGCGCTTGTGCCACCATTTGATGCAGTCGGCAAAGTCGTCGAACTGCATGGGCTGGGTTTTGGTGTAATTCTTGCGACCTTCTGGCAACGGCTGTTCGTAGTACCAGACATCCTTCGTCGCGCTGGATCGATCGAAAAACAAAATATTCGTCGGGATGCTGGTGTACGGCGCGAACACGCCGTTGGGCAGACGGACGATGGTGTGGAGGTTGAACTCCTTGAGAAGTTCCTCTTTGATGCGCGCGCAGACGCCGTCACCAAACAGTGTGCCGTTGGGCACGACGACAGCGGCGCGCGCCGGACACTTAGCAGCGGTCTGCTGGCGTTTTAGCTTCCGCATGATGAGTTGAAGAACTAACAGCGCGGTCTCGGATGTCTGCCGGTCCTCCGGAAACTTGCCCTGGATGCCTCTCTCTTCCTCGCCACCGAATGGTGGATTCGTGAGGATAACGTCCACGCGCTCTTTCTCGCCAATTTCAGAGAGCTTGAACCGGAGCGCGTTTTCGGGGTCAATCTGCGGCGCGTCTAGTCCATGCAGGAGCAGATTCATCTGACAGAGAAGATAGGGAAGTGATTTCGGCTCGCATCCGTTGATGGTTTCGTTTTGGAGCCGCTTGCGGTCGGCGACGGTCTTCACCTGTTTCTCAAGGTGGTTGTAGGCTTCAACCAGGAAGCCACCTGTGCCGCTCGCGGGGTCGAGCACGGTTTCGCCCAAGCGCGGGTCAGTGACTTCGACCATAAACCGCACGACAGCGCGGGGCGTGTAGAACTCGCCGGAGTCGCCCGCCGCGTCGCGCATTTCGCGGAGCATGGACTCGTACAGCGCGCCAAGCGTGTGCAATTCGTCGGACGATGTGAAGTGGATGGCGGCGACCTTGTTGATGATGTCGCGGAGAAGATAACCGCTCTTCATGCGGTTATCGACGCCCTTGAACACGCGGGCAATCACGTCACGGCGGTTGTCGCCGTTGGAACTGGAAAGCGAGCGAAGGTAAGTGAAAAGCCCCGCGCCCTTCTTGCCGTCGGCGCGGCGGGCTTCGTCGTTATTGATAAAGGCGAGCAATTCGTCGCCAGTGATGCCCTGCGGGTCCGCTGCCCAATCGCGCCAGCGATAGGGCGCTTCGATAGCAGCCTTGAATTTCTTGCCCGCAAGCGCGGCCTCTTGCTCACGCTGTTGCTCAAGGTCATCAAGAAATTTCAGAAACATGACCCATGTAAGCAACGGCAGGCGGTCAAGATCGCCGTTCAGCCCCTTGTCCTTCCGCATGATGTCGCGGGCAGACTTGAGAAGGCTTCCGAGCAATTGCGATGTGGTGATGGGTGCGGCGCTGTTTGCGCCGTTCTTATTTGACTTGCTACGCGGCATAGAGGAGTCCTTGTAGTTCGTTTACGGCCTGCCGAAGCTGTTCCGGACCGCCGAAGAGCGCGATGATTTCGGCGGGCTGGCCGTGAGTTGAAATGGGCGGGACTCTCAGTACGTCCGGTAAAAGGAATTGCGCGTCACCGTGTTCCGCATACTTTTCCAAAAGCTCATCGAGAATCTGACGCGCTTCGGGCAAGAATTTGTCGAAATAATCCTTGCGGTCGGACTTGAGCCTCTGCGCGCGCTCGCGGCGTGTGTGAAGCGGCGCATTGAAGGCAAGATGGCACAGCAGGTCGAAGGGATCGGCATCGGTCTGGCCGGTCTGTTCCGCCAGTTGCTCGAAGTCAATGCCGCGTTCCTTGAGGGCGGCAATGATCTCGCTGCGCTTCTCTGCATCAGCCCACCTTCCGCGCAACTCGGCGGAAGTGCGGGCGATGGAACGCACGCTTTCGGCGGCAGATGCCGCGCAATCGCCAGGGTACGCGCGCGCAAGGCAATCACGCGCTCGAAGTCTTTGGTCTGGTATTCGTCGTCGGGAATCTCGCGCCCATAGCGGTCAACTTCGTCTTTGCTCGGTCGCCAGCCCGCTGCGTCCCACTGGGTGACGACACGGTGGACGCGGTAGGGCGCAAGAAAACCGTCATCAATGCCTTGACGCAGACTGTATTGGTAGATCGGATTGCCGAAATACAAATAGGTGTCGCAGTTGTCTTCGCGCAGCGGTGTCGCCGTCATGCCAAGCTGGAAGGCCGGTTTGAAATGTTCAAGAATGACGCGCCAAGAACTATTGTCGCGGGCGCTTCCACGATGGCACTCGTCAACAATAATCAAGTCGAAGAAATCGGGCGGGTAGTCGCGGAACAGTCCGGCGCGGCGCTCGTCTTCCGCAAGGGCCTGATAGATGGCAAAGTACATTTCGCGGCTTTTGACGACTTCGCCGGAATCAATCTTGTAGCGTGCGTCGCCGAAGGGCGTGAAGGTCTTGTCCTTTGGATCGTCGATAAGAATGTTGCGGTCGGCCAGATAAAGGATGCGAGGCTTGCGATATTCACCCGCCTGGTTCCAGCGGCTTGACCACAACTTCCAGCAAATCTGGAAGGCAACGATGGTTTTGCCGGTACCCGCTGCCATTGTGAGAAGCAACCGTTGCTTCCCGGCGAGGATAGACTCGACCGTCCGGTTGATCGCAATTTGCTGGTAGTACCTGGGCGGCTTGCCGCTAGCAATATTATAGGGGGCGATAAGCTGGTCGGCCTGTTGCGACCCGGTCAAGCCGCTTCCGGTCTGATAGCGGTGCCAAAGCTCGTCCGGTTCGGGAAAGACAGAAACGGGAGTTTCCGTGCCCCTAAAATAGTCAATTTCGATGATGTCCGCGCCATTAGTGGCATAGGCGAACCTGAGACCCAGCATTTCCGCATAGGTGCGGGCCTGTTGTACGGCGTCGGTCGCTGTCTTATAGCTCGCCTTTGCTTCGACCACGGCCAGCGGAAAATCCCGCGTGTAGCGCAACAGGTAGTCAACCCGCTTCGGGGGCTTGCGAACAAAGCCTTCCTTGCCGACGGGGATCACACGCCCGTCGGTGATAGTACGCTGTTCGGCAATCGAATGGGGATCGCTGTCCCAACCAGCCGCGAGCAACTTGGGAACGACATATTTCCGACAAGTGTCAGCTTCAGAGTTCATTTTTTGTTGGTTGACGGAGACAAAGGCCTGTTTTTCTGTGAGTCACCTTTACTATCGCATATGTATCTTGCTGATTCCAAGGCAGGAATCAAGGTATTCCCCTCCCAATACTTAATTGTAATGGAATCCATTACAGTGTAATATTCAGGTATGGCTACTTCTACTGCAAGGAAATCGAAGGTCTACACGATCAGCCTGCCGCCCGAACTCGCGCAAAGGGCCGAGGCGCTGGCTCAGCGGGACAGCCGCACCATGAGCGAGCTATTCCGTGAAGCCTTCCGCACGTACTCCGCACAGCAGGCACGAACGACGCTGGATGAGTTGGGCGAGTATGCGGCAGGCCGCAACCCAAAGGGCTACACCGAGGCCGATGTGCCCCAGCTCATTCAAGAAGTGCGTGCCGAGAAGCCGCGCCGCCGCAAGGTACGGTCTAACGGGTGATCGTCGTCATCGACACAAACGTCTGGATTTCCGCGCTTCAGTTTGCGAAAGGTCGCGGCACGCCGACGCTGGCGCTTGAAAAAGCGATGAGCGAAGACGTGATTGCCACCTGCGATGAGATTGACGCGGAGATTGTGCGCGTCCTGACGGAAAAGTTCTCCTGGGAGCAACATCGGGCAACGTCGGCGCTGCAAACGATTCTGGCGCGTGGCATCCGTGTGAAGATTCGAGGCACGGTAAAGGTATGCCGTGATCCTAACGACGATATGTTTCTGGAGTGCGCGGCCCTTGCGAAAGCGGATTTGCTGGTTGCAGGGGACAAGGATTTATTGACTCTCGGCGCATACAAGGGAACGCGCATTGTCACGCCCTCGGAGTACCTGAGAAATGGATAAAGGCATCCGGCCACTGCTCAGAGATGAGCATGGCCGTAGATCGCCGGAGCGAATATTCATCACAACGGCTGCGGGGATGCCGCTGACAGCGGCATCCCCGGCGTTTTCAGTCGTCTCCTTCTCTTCCTCAAACGTGCTGCCGAGAATCAGGTCCACAGCTCTCTGCGCGTTAGCTGCAGCCTGTACGATGAGCCGGTTGTCTTCTTCCAGCTTTTCAATCCAGTTCTGGATGTAAGCGGTCGTGTTGCGGTCGGTGTGCTCGTTAGCAATGCCAGCGATAGCACAAAGGAAAGCTGCGCCCATCTCCGCGACCAATTCCTCTTTACTGTAAAGCTCATCTCCGAAACGGTCGCCAAAGGTGCGATTCAGACGGCTTTCGTGGCCGGTGCTGTGTGCCAGTTCGTGAAATAGAGTGCTGTAGTAGTGCGGCGCATCCACAAACCGACTCCGGACAACCATGAGGGCTGCGTGCTTGACGATGGTGCTTCTTGCCGCATTGCCTATGGCTGCACAGGGCAATGCAAAGCTTACGCCGGAAGTGCTCTATCGCCGGAGCAGGGCGTCGGTTGTCACAATCGTGACCTTCGATTCAAAACAGGCTTCATTGGGACAGGGCTCAGGATTTATCGTAGCGAAGAATCGAGTCGTCACTAATTACCACGTACTGGCGGCAGTTCCTCCGCAACGGTCATTTTCAGCGATGGATCACTAGCAGCAGTGAAATCGGTTGGGGCTTGATTCTGGCCGAATACTGTTCTGGGAACATCAACGACGCTAAGTCTCTGTACAACGACATCCAGAAGTCGTACCCACAATTCACCTCCGCAGCATCGCTTCAGAATCTGCCGTTGGTCTGGTCGGAGAATACCAAAGCTTTAATCGATCAGGTGGCAGCTAGATTCTCAGGGAAGGATGCGCCAACCGAGAGCCTGCCTGATCTCATTGAACGGGCTAATCGTGCATTTGACGGCAAGTCATGGGGTGAGGCAATCAAGCTGTACAAAAAAGCACTTCAGTCCGACCCTCATAATGTGGATACCTGCAGGGCGAGTCTGTTGGCCTGGCTCAGCATACGGCGCAAACAACTGAACTCGCTGTCATCAACCGGATTGCATCGGTGGGATATCAGCAACCGCCGTATCGCCACCAGCCACCATTGTCAGAGCCAACAGCCATCAAAACAGCCACCAAATAAAATGGCCACCTGCAATTGGTAGCCAATTCTTCTGCAAATTGTTGATTTATTTGGTGCCGGGAGGGGGAATCGAACCCCCATGACCTTGCGGTCGGCGGATTTTAAGTCCGCTGCGTCTGCCAGTTTCGCCATCCCGGCAATAGATTGATATCAACAATTTAGCACGGGTACCGGACCGCCCCAAAATTCCCGGCGCCCCAATCGTGCCCACCCGTTTACGGCTGCCGGAATTCAGAGGCAAGTTTCCCGTCAAGAAACGCAAAGGTCCTTACCAAGACTTGTCTTACCGAGCCGGGATGAAGCAACCGCGTCCGCACGCAAACAAAAAGGCCCGCAGTCAACGGGCCTTCTCGTTCCTGCGCACTCAGCCGAGCCTGTCCTTACTGGCGCGCCTCCGGTTGTTCCGTCGCAGCGGCAATCGCGGCAATGGGAGCGGTCTCCGTAACCTCGGGCAGCGGATGTTCCAGTGCAATCTGCAGCACCTCGTCCATCGAATCCACAAAGTGCAGCTTCATCTCCGTGCGCAGATTCTCCGGCACCTCGGCCACGTCCTTCTCGTTTTCCGCCGGCAGAATCGCTTCCAGAATTCCAGCCCGGTGAGCCGCCAGCAGCTTTTCCTTCAATCCGCCAATCGGCAGCACCTTTCCGCGCAGCGTGATTTCGCCCGTCATGCAGATATCGCGGCGCACCGGAATCTTGCTCAGCGCGCTGGCAATCGCCGTCGCGATCGTTATTCCCGCCGACGGGCCATCCTTGGGAATCGCTCCCTCGGGCACGTGGACATGGATGTCCACATTGCGATAGAAGTCGCGCGGAATGCCCAGCCTTTGCCAGCGCGAGCGCAGGTAGCTCATCGCCGCCTGGGCCGACTCCTGCATCACGTCGCCCAGTTTCCGGTCAGCGTCAGCTTGCCCTTGCCGTCGATGATCGCAACTTCGGTGGTCAGGATGCAGCCGCCGACTTCGGTCCATGCCAGTCCGGTCACCAGGCCGATCTCGCTCTTCTCGTTGGCCGGCGTATCGCGGAAGCGCATCACTCCGAGATAGGTGTTCAGGCTCTCCGCCGTGATGTTGGCAGGAGAATCCTTCACCCTCGCGAACCACCGAGCGCGCAGTCTTGCGGCAAACGTTGCCAATCTCGCGCTCCAGGTTGCGCACCCCGGCTTCGCGCGTGTAGTTGCGGATGATTCCGCGCAGCGCATCGTCCTCAAACTGGATGTTGGCCGTCGTCAGTCCCGCTTGCTCGAGCTGTTTCTTCACCAGGTACTGGCGCGCGATTTCAAGCTTTTCCGGTTCCGTGTAACCATGCATCCGCAGCACTTCCATGCGGTCCTGCAAAGGCGCTGGAATGGTGTGCAGCACATTCGCGGTGGCAATAAAAAAGACCTGCGAGAGGTCGTACTCCACGTCCAGGTAGTGATCGACGAACATGAAGTTCTGCTCCGGATCGAGCACTTCCAGCAGCGCCGATGAGGGATCGCCGCGGAAGTCGTTGGACATCTTATCCACTTCGTCCAGCATGAAAACCGGATTGCGCGTCCCGGCCTTCTTCATCATCTGGATGATCTGGCCCGGCAGCGCGCCAATGTAGGTGCGGCGGTGGCCGCGAATCTCGGCCTCGTCGCGCACTCCGCCCAGCGACATGCGCACAAATTTCCGCCCCGTAGCCTTGGCGATGCTCATTCCCAGCGAGGTCTTGCCCACCCCCGGAGGTCCAACCAGGCAGAGGATCGAGCCCTTGGGATTTTTCACCAACTGGCGCACCGCCAGAAACTCAAGGATGCGCTCCTTGATCTTTTCCAGCCCGTAGTGATCCTCGTTCAGCGTGCGCTCGGCAAAGTCGATATCGCGGATTTCCTTGGACTTCTTCTTCCACGGCACCGCCAGCAGCCAGTCCAGGTAGTTGCGTGAGACAGTGGACTCGGCCGACATCGGCGGCATCGCCTCCAGCTTCTTCAGCTCCTGGGTGGCTTTCTCCAGCACGTCCGGCGGCATGCCGGCAGCGTCGATCTTCTTTTTCAGCTCGTCGAATTCGCTCTTCTCGCCGCGCCCCAGTTCCTTCTGGATAGCCTTGATCTTCTCGTTGAGGTAGTACTCTTTTTGGGCGCGCTCCATCTGCCGCTTCACTCGCGACTGGATGGTGCGGTCCATGTTCAGCTTTTCGATCTCAATGTCCAGCACGTCGGAGATCCGGGTCAGCCGCTCGGCCGGGTCAAAGATCTCCAGCAACTCCTGCTTTTCCTCAATGGAGAGCTGCAGATTGGCGGCAATCGTGTCGCTCAGCCGTCCAGATGTCGTCCATGCGCACCGTGGCCGCAATCGTCTCCTGGTTCAGCGATTGGCACAGCTTCACGTACTGCTCAAACAGCGAGGAGACGCGCTGCATGGTCGCTTCCACCTGCGGCGTGATCTCCGGCGTGTAGCGGTTCACCCGCACCGACGACATGTAGAAGCCATCGGTTTCGGTCACCTGCAGAATGCGCGCGCGCTCAATCCCCTCCACCAGAACCTTGATGTTGCCGTCCGGCATCTTCAGGCTCTGCACGATATTCACAATGCAGCCAACCTGGTAAATCTCGTCCGGCTTGGGTTCATCGACACCGGGATCGTGCTGGGTGGCGAGAAAGATCCTTTTGTCTCCCGCAAGAGCCTCTTCCAGGGCGCGCACGCTGGACTCGCGGCCCACCACGAACGGCGTCATCATGTACGGAAAGATGACGACATCCCGGATCGGCATCATCGGCAGCTTGCGGGTTTCGAATTTTTCTTTGATCAGGCTCACTCAGCCTCACTTCCCCTGTGGCAAGCTAATGTGGCAGGCAAAACTTGCATTCCACTCCGTCGCAATCCGGCTCCAGTCCCAGCAATTGATTTCGAGCCTACTACAACGTCATATCGGCGGCAATACACGCTGGTCTCATGCAATTCTGCACCAATGCCCGGAACGGGCCGCATTCAGGAATCCGGAAACCGCTGCGGGAACTCGGGAACACCGCGTATCTGGCGTCCTGCCATCGGCTTGCAACCAATCCCACAACGGAAGTGGAGCCAACATCGCGTTCGCAGTCCCATCCAACCGGCCGCTGCGCCCGATTCCTTCTCCCGCCCAGTCCTGCTAAATAAGCAAAAGCCCAGCCATCCGAGGCTGGGCGTCTTGCAAACTTCGGCTCCTTGCGCCCTAGGAAGCCTGCTTCTCAACCCGCGGCATGGAAACATTGCGCTGTTCCACCATCTCCCGCGTGACCTCAAACTCCTTGATCTTCTTCTGCCCGGGAAGCTGGTACATCAGGTCCAGCATCAGCTCTTCCAGAATCATGCGCAGTCCGCGCGCGCCCACCTTGCGGTTCAGGGCCTCGCGCGCAATCGCCGTCAGCGCTTCCTCGGAGAAGCGCAGCTTCACGTTTTCAAACTCAAACAGCCGCTGATACTGCTTGACGATGGCATTGCGCGGCCGGGTCAGAATCTCGACCAGCGCGGCCTCATCCAGATCGCTCAGCACGCCCATCACCGGCAGGCGGCCAATGAACTCCGGAATCAGTCCGAACTTGATCAGGTCCTGCGGCTGCGCCAGTTGCAGCAGTTCGTCGTCGCGTTTGTGATGGATGCGCTTCGTCGCGCTGCGCGTCTTCGCCCGTCTTGAATCCCACGGCGCGCTTGCCAATGCGGCGCTCGATCACCTTTTCCAGTCCCACAAAGGCTCCGCCCACAACGAACAGGATGTTCGTCGTATCCACCGGCGTGAACTCCTGGTGCGGGTGCTTGCGGCCGCCTTGCGGCGGCACGTTGGCAACCGTGCCTTCCAGAATCTTCAGCAGCGCCTGCTGCACGCCTTCGCCGGAAACGTCGCGGGTAATCGAGGGGTTCTCGTCCTTGCGCCCGATCTTGTCGATTTCGTCGATGTAGATGATCCCGGTCTGCGCCCGCGCCACGTCCCCGTCGGCGGCCTGCAGCAGCTTGAGGATGATGTTTTCCACGTCCTCGCCCACGTAGCCGGCTTCGGTCAGCGTGGTCGCATCGACAATCGCAAACGGCACGTCCAGCATCTTGGCCAGCGTCTGCGCCAGCAGGGTCTTGCCGGTTCCCGTCGGGCCAATCAGCAGAATGTTGGATTTCGACAGCTCGATCTCGCTGGTGCGCTGCCGGTTCATGTAGATGCGCTTGTAGTGGTTGTAAACCGCCACCGCCAGCTTCTTCTTCGTCCGCTCCTGTCCAATCACGTACTCGTCCAGGAAGGCCTTGACTTCCTGCGGCTTGGGCAGATGGTTGGGGCTGGCCGCGGTCTGCGTCTCGCTGCGGTCATCTTCCAGGATGGAGTTGCAGAC
Source organism: uncultured Acidobacteriota bacterium (assembly GCA_963707735.1). GTDB lineage: Bacteria > Acidobacteriota > Terriglobia > Terriglobales > Acidobacteriaceae > TOLSYN. The sequence continues at coordinate 231,825 of CAVPRB010000003.1, forward strand.
CGCCACGCACTCGTCGCAGATGTAGGCCCGCGGATAGTCGGAAGGAGAAGAGATCAGCTTCGCCACCGCGTCCTGGGACTTGTGGCAGAACGAACACCGTAATACTTCGTCAGAACCAGACCTGGATCTCACTGACAACTCCTGTTGCGTTCCCGGTACGCCGGCGATCTAAGAGCTGGCCCTCGGCCCTGTTTACTGCCATCCATCCAAGCTGTCAGTCCCGCAAGCGCCGGAGTGCAGGATGCAACCCTGCTCTTCCAGTCCGCGGAGGTACACGGGCGTAAACCAAACGCCGGTGCATCCCAATCCCCATTTTCCTCGCAACCGGCCCACTAGTAAAGGATGGGAGCTTAAAAAGCCACTCCCGATTCCCCTTCTGTAATGTCAGTCCCGTTACTTATGCTTGTAGATGATGTCATCCACAATGCCATATTCCTTGGACTGCTGGGCGTTCATGATGAAGTCGCGCTCGGTGTCGCGTTCCACCTTGTCCAGAACCTGGCCGGTGTGCTTGGCCATCAACTGGTTCATCAACTCGCGCATGCGCAGAATTTCGCGCGCGTGGATGTCGATGTCGGTGGCCTGTCCGGAGATTCCGCCGCCCATGATCAGCGGCTGGTGAATCAGGATGCGCGAGGTCGGCAGCGCGTAGCGCTTGCCCGCCGCTCCGGCCGCCAGCAGCATGGCGCCCATCGATGCCGCCTGCCCAATGCAGATGGTCACCACGTCATTGCGGATGAACTGCATCGTGTCATAAATCGCCATGCCCGCCGTAATCGAGCCGCCGGGCGAGTTGATGTACAGCGAGATGTCCTTTTCCGGGTCTTCGGCGGAGAGAAACAGCAACTGGGCAATGATCAGGTTCGCAACATTGTCATCAATCGGCGTGCCCAGGAAAATAATGTTATCTCTGAGTAACCGGGAGTAGATGTCGTAGGCGCGCTCGCCCCTGCTGGTCTGCTCGATCACCATCGGCACAAGCATAATTATCCGGCTCCTTTGCGGACCGGAGCTCCAAAACCCGCTCCGGTCCCGCTAAAACCGCTCCCACCCCATGTATTCGATGGCTCAGCCGGAGCGGCGGATTGCGAAACATTTCCCGCCTGCCTACTCGGATTGCCTGTAGAGCCAATCCAGGGCGCGGTCGCAGCGCATCTGCTGGCGCAGTCCATCCAGTCCGTTCTTCTCCTCAAGCTGCTTGCGCAGCGCCAGCGGATTTTGCTTCGACTGCTGCGCCGCCGCCGCAATCTCCTTGTCGAGATCCTCGTCGCTGACTTCGATGCCTTCCAGCTCGGCAATCTTCTCCAGCAGAAGGTTGGCGCGAACGTCCCGCAGCGCGCCCTCGCGCTGGCCCTCGCGCAACTTGCTCAGGTCCATGCGCTTGATGTCTTCGGCCCGCAGACCCTGTGACGATCAGCGAGCGCAGCCCGCGCTCCAGCCGCTGGTCAATCGAGTTCTCCACCAGCAACGTGGGCACGTCGATTGGGAACTTCGCGGTCAACTGTTGCAGCAGCTCTTCCTTCACCTTGTGTTCGGCCTGGTGCTTCTTTTCGTGCTCCATCGCCACGCGGACGCGGGCGCGCAGTTCGTCCAGCGTGCTCATCTCCGTCCTGGCCCAGCTCCTTCACCCACTCGTCGTTCAGCTCCGGCACCGATTTGGTCTTGATCCCCTTGACCTCGACGTCGTAGTGCAGCGTCTTGCCCGCCAGCCGCTTGTCGCCAAAGTCCTCGGCGTAGGTCACGTCGAAGCTCCGCGTCTCGCCCGCCTTGGCTCCGCGCAGGTTGTCGCTGAAGTCGGGCAGCGTGTTGCTGCCGCCGATATCGACCAGTACATCGTTCATCTCCACCGGCTCGGCGCCCTCTTCCTGGCTGGTGCTCTTGAATGCCACCGAGGCGTAGTCGCCGTCGGCCAGGCCGCGATCCTCGTCCACGTTGACGTAGGTCGAGTTCTGCTCGCGCAGATCCTGTCGATTGTCTTCTCGAACCTCTTCGTCGCTGACTCGCGACGGTCTCGTGCGCGACCTTGATCTCCTTGTAGCCGTCCACCTCAAAGGGCGGCAGCACCTCAAAGACGGCCTTGAAGCGCAGAGGCTTTTCCTCTTCCACTTCAAGCTCCAGCACCCGCGGCTGGCCAACCGGAACCAGGTTCTGCTTCTTCGTCTCCTCGCGGAAGGCGGGGGGCACCAGATGCTCCACCACCTCCGACTTGATCTCGTCGGCGAATTTGCTGCGGATGATCGTCGCCGGAACTTTGCCGCTGCGGAAGCCGGGAATGCGGGCGTGCTTCTGGAAGCGCGCCAGACACGTTCTTCCACTCGCGGCGTTACCTCTTCGGCGGGGACCTCGACCAGCAGCTTCGCGCTCGCAGGGGTTCTTGATTACTTCGGCGGGTGAATCGGTGGATGTCAAATCAGTGGATGTCAAAGGGATAGCCTTAAGTCTGTTGAAAGATTTGCGGAGGCCGGGGCACGCTCGCTCAATCGGTGAGCACGTGCAGCGGCGCCAACGCCAACTGCGAACGATTCAGTGTATGAGACCAGGCAAGCGCGGGTCAAACCGCCGCCCAAAAATTTCCACCACGCCGCTGCCTCCTGCGCTCCCCTCCACTGCCTTCTGCCGCAGCCGCTGCTCCTCAACTTGCTCCCGCTCCGGTCTTAGTTGCTGCCTCCGCAAGCTCCCAAACCCGGGTACACTATTGCCCTATGCCTAGGGAGCTCCTCACGGTCCTGGAGCAGGAGGTGGTCGCCTGCCACCGCTGCCCCCGCCTCGTCGAATACCGCCAGCGCATCGGAGCTGAAAAACGCCGCGCCTACCTCGACTGCACCTACTGGGCGCGCCCCGTTCCCGGTTTTGGCGATCCTCACGCCCGTGTCCTTGTTCTTGGTCTGGCTCCCGGAGCCCACGGCAGCAACCGCACCGGGCGTCCCTTCACCGGAGACGCTTCGGGCAAGTTCATGTACCCCATCCTGCATCGTCAGGGCTTTGCCTCCCAACCCGTTTCCCGCGACCGCGACGACGGCCTCGAACTCCACGACCTCTGGATCACCGCCGCCGTCCGCTGCGCTCCCCCCGCCAACAAGCCGCTCCCGTCCGAGTTGGCCAACTGTGCCGAGTTCACCCGTCGCGAACTCGCCGCCCTGAAGAACCTGAAACTGGTCGTCGCCCTCGGCAAGATTGCCTTTGACGCCTACCTCGGCCACCTGCTCGCCCAACGCGTCATCGCCCGCAAGGCCGCCTATCGTTTCGCTCACGCCGCCGAGTACGCCATGCCTAACGGCATCACGCTCCTGGCCTCCTACCACCCCTCCAACCAGAACACCGCCACCGGCAAACTCACCGCCTCCATGTTCGAATCCATCTTCGCCCGCGCCATGGAACTGGTGGCCAGCCATCCTGCAAAACCGTAGTGCCGCTCATCTCCCCCGCTGCACAAGAGGCACTTCGACCCGCGGTCAATCCAACCATTGATCTTCTGGTAAACCGGTACCCTCCGAAAGTGGACTATCACGCCAATCGTTCACGACCTTGCGCAACGATTGTCAACTTGATAATCCGGGCCTTCCAAACGATTATCCAGTTCGCCAATCGTCGCCCATTCTTTGGCCAAGTTTCCGCCTGGAATTAGGAAAGGGATATAGCTCAAAATCAGCGCCGCGCGAACCTTGAAACCTGCGAAACTTTGAACCCTTGAAACTTTGCCCTCGGCTCCATCCGCGCGTCGCGAATCTTGTCGATTTCGATGACCGCAATCCACTCGCCCGGGGTTGCGTCCTGCCAGACGATGCGTCCATGCAGCAAGCGCGCAATCGCCGCCGGCGGCAGATCCTGATGGAAGTCGAAGTAGCGGCGTTTGCACTTGCGTCCAACCCGGAATGTGCTGGAAGAATCCGCGCGGCGGCTCGTACTTGGTGGAGAACGCCACCACCACGTCAAAGTTCTCCGGCTGCTGCTGCGGCGCGCAGAATCTCCTCGGCGGTAAAGTTCTCCAGCCGCACCACGCTCAGCGGCGTTTCGAACATAGCCGAGGAACGGACGATTCAATTCATCCGACGCCGGCCACGCGGTAAGAATGCGGTCCTCCGGCGTAGTGCTGCTCCACGTAGCGCGCCGCCTGCTGATGCATGCGCACGAAACTAGCCCACGTCAGGTTGTCTTCCGGCGAGATGAACCATGGCGGATTGAAGCAACAGCGCCGCCACAAACGCCGCGGCGCATCCGGCGATCCACCACTGCCAGCGCGGCGCGTAGCGTCGCAGCACATTCACCGCCAGCAGCACCACCAGCGGAATCGCCGGGATCATGTAGCGCGCCAGCAGCGCTCCGCCGACTACGGAGAACTCCGCCGCCTGCGCCAGCACCACCAGCGCCAGCAGCAGTTGCACGTTCGGCGCGATGGCGGGCGCGAACCGCCTCCGCAGCGGGTTGTCAGCGCACGTTGGCCTGCCGCGCGCTCCACAGCAACAGCAGCGCCGCCGCGGTCAGCACGAACAGGTTCATGTATCCGACTCGCGTGCCATAGCCGCATCAGCCCCGGCCAGCAGAATGCGCAGCGGCGTGACCGTGGCTCCCACGTTGTAGCGCAGGTAGTCGGGATTGCCGAAGACGTGTCCGGTGCGGTGGAAGTGATACGCATACCAGCCCGCCAGCGGCAGCAGCGCCAGCAGGTACGCCGCGCACTGCGGCAGAGTACGGCGCGGCAGGCACCACTTCGCCGCCCACGCCGGCCACCAGCGGTAAGCGAACCAGCCCAGCAGGTCGGCGCCAAGCAGAGTAAGGGTCACCGCCACCGTGGTTTCTTTCGCCACCGCCGCCAGGGCCGCAAAGGCAATCGCCTGCCAGCGCCGCCCGCGGATGTGCGAATACAGCGTCCACAGCACCAGCGCGAAGGCGGCGATGTCCAGTTGCGCCATCACCGACTGCGAGAACACCGTGGGCGAAAGCGCCGTAAGCACCACGGTGGCCGTGGCCACCGGAGCGCTGGCCACGCGCCGCCCCAGCAGCCAGAGCGCGGTGAACCCGAAGGCGGCAACCAGCAGCATGGCCGTGCGGGTCACCAGCGGCGAGTAGGCGGTGAGCTTCCAGCACAGGGCCAGCCACAGCATCACCAGCGGCGGGTGGGCGTTGGAGAGCGTGGTGTGCGGAATCAGGTCGCCGGTGAGAAGAATGTCGCGCGCGGCGGGAATGAAGTATCCGGCCTCGTCCCAGAAGTAGGGCAGCCGAAGCAGCGGAAGATGCAGCAGCCAGAGCGCGGCAAAGATGGCTCCGAAACGCAAGCAGCGCCGGAGCCAGCGGACCTCCGGCGTGGATGCGTGCGGCGTCTTCCGGGCGCCATGGCGTTAGTGGATGGGACCGCTCTGCGCAAACTGCGGATCGAGCTTGATTTCGCCGAAGGTCTGCTCATAGTTCGCCACGTTCTGCTGGAGCATGAGCGCGAGCGCCTTGGCCTGCTGCGGGCTCAGATAGATTCCCTGAAAGTTGAGCAGGTCGATGCCCGGGCCGTTGCCCGGGAAGGCCTTTCCAAAGGCGAGAAAGAAATCCCACACACTCATGCGGACCTGCACGCTGTTGGAATAGCCTTCGCGATAATCTTCGGAGTTCTGAATTCGAATCTCGGGCTGATCGTTGAAGTTAGACATGGGAGAGTCTCCGAGACACAGCCTAACAAGTTTGGCGCGGAATGGCACGCGGCTTGGAAACATCCTCGGCTATGCGATCCCCTTTGCACGCTTGGCGGCGGCATCTCAGGTATGATCCCCAGTCCAGTGGGGCGCGTGAGGTGACCGATGCGGAGCTTGGAGCATACGCGGGCTGGTCGCGGCGAAGCCGTTTCTGATTGAACAGGATTACACAAGTACACATCCGGATCAGCACGCGCTGTGGAGCGAACTGGTGCGGCGGCGCATGGCGCAACTGGAGCAGTGTGCCTGCCGCGAATACCTGGAAGGCTGGCGCGTGCTTGGCCTGGAGCAGGAGCGGATTCCGCATCTGCCGGAGGTGAGCGAGCGGCTGGAAAAGCGCACCGGATGGAGAGTGCAGCCGGTTTCCGGCTTCATGCCCTCGCGGGCATTTTTCGAGATGCTGGCGGCGAGGCAGTTTCCGACCACCACCTGGCTGCGCAGCCGCGAGTCGATGGACTACACGCCGGAGCCGGACATTCTGCACGACGCGCTGGGGCATCTTCCGATGTTTGCCGAGCAGAGCTTTGCCGATGCCGTGGCCGAGTACGGGCGCGTCTGCCACTCGATGGAGAGCGAAGAGAAGCTGGAACGCATGGGCCGGCTTTATTGGTACACCTTTGAGTTCGGCCTGATCCGGCAGGACGGTGCGGTGAAGGTGTACGGCTCCGGCGTTGCATCGTCGCAGGAGGAGTGCACGAACGTGCTTTCCGGCGGCTGCGAGATTCGGGACTTCAGCGTTGCCGAGGTGCTGAACACGACGGTGAAGGTGGACGAGATTCACAGGCGCTTGTTTGCGATCAACTCGTTCGACGAGATATTGAGCGCAGTGCGCGTGGCGCGGGAGATCGTGGAAAGGCTTGAGACGAAGAAGATCCGGACGAGTTCGAGTCAGGCGAATGGCTTGAAAGCCGTGCGCCATCGCCAGCGATGGCGCATCGTTTTGTCCGCAAGGCGATTTCTGCCACGTCGAGCGATAGAATTACGGCCGATGGCAACCACTCACGGATATCGCGGACGCATCGCGCCTTCGCCGACCGGGTACTTGCATCTGGGCCATGCCCAGCACATTCTGGCAGGCCTTTGAGCGGGCGCGGGAGCATGCGGGCGTGCTGATCTTCCGCAACGAGGATCTGGACCCGCAGCGCTGCCGTCCTGAGTTTGTCGCAGGCGATGTTCGAAGACCTGCGCTGGTACGGGATTGAGTGGCAGGAGGGTCCGGATGTGGGCGGGGCGTTTGGGCCTTACGCGCAGAGTCGAGCGGCGCGAATTCTACCTGGATGCGTGGAGCAAGTTGCTGGCACGGAGGATGGATTTATCCGTGCTTCTGCTCGCGCAAGGACCTGGCGCTGGCGGCCAGCGCGCCGCACGACGACAACGATGAGCCGATCTATCCGGGAACTTGCCGCGAGCAGCGATCGGATGGCCGCGTCTCCGGCTGGAGTGAACTGGCGCTTCCGCGTGCCCGATGGCGAGCGCATTGAGTTTGTGGACCGGCGGATGGGTCGGCAATCGTTTGAGGCTGGGCGCGACTTTGGCGATTTTCTGGTGTGGCGCCGCGACGATGTTCCGGCCTACCAGTTGGCGGTGGTGGTGGACGACGCGGCCATGCAGGTCAGCGAGGTGGTGCGCGGCGAGGATCTGCTGCGCTCGACGGCCCGCCAGATTCTGCTGCAGCGCGCGCTGGGGCTGCCCACGCCGGAGTACTACCATTGCGCCCTGATGACGGACGAGAGCGGGATACGGCTGGCCAAGCGCCACGATGCCCTCAGCCTGCGCACGCTGCGCGCCAAGGGCAGACTCCGGAACAGGTGCGGGCCATGGCTTGTTCGAAAAATTCGCTGTAGATTACGGAAAAAAGTGACTCAAATCACAGAGTCCATGGCTACCAAGCCGTTATGATTGAATATGCGCGCGGGCAAGAATTCGATGGCTTCAGATTCGCCGAACCCGGAGCTGCGCAAGGAGACCTTCATGGCCCACGTCATCACTGATACCTGTAAGAAAGACAACCTTTGTGTCGATTCCTGTCCCTCAGAGGCGATTCACCCGACTGAAGGACGAGCCTGCATGGGAAACCGTACCCCAGCTTTACATCAATCCTGACGAGTGCATGGATTGCGGCGCGCTGCGTAGCAGAGTGCCCGACGAACTCGATCTATCTCTGCCGATGAGCTGCCCGCCGACAAGCTGGACGCGGCCGAAAAGAACGCGGAATACTTACAAGTAAATAGCTCTCGCAATTCAGCCCTGATCGAGCGTACGCAAGCGCCTCTCCGGGCGCCGCGCTCCGCCTGCGCGAAGAAACGATTCATTCCAGCGCGCCCGCGCCTGGGATGAATCGTTGCGCGGTGCTCTCCATTCCCCGCTTGCTCTTCAGCCGTCAAGGGGTGGAAGATGCAGGAGTGTTGATTCGCTTCGGCCAGGAGCCTGACCCTTGAACTATCCATACTGGCAACTTGCGATTCCCGGCGGCATGTTGATTGCGCTGGTCGCGGTGCTGCACGTCTTTATCTCGCACTTCGCGGTCGGCGGAGGCTTTTTTCTGGTCGTGACCGAGAGCCTGGCGCGGCGGCAGAAGGATGCGGCGCTGCTCGAGTACTGCCGCCGCCATTCCATGTTTTTTGCCCTGCTCACCCTGGTCTTTGGCGCCATCAGCGGCGTCGGCATCTGGTTCACCATCGGACTGGTAAGCCCGGAGGCGACGTCAACGCTCATCCATACTTTTGTGTGGGCGTGGGCGATCGAGTGGGTCTTTTTCTTCGTGGAGATCGCGGCGGCGATCATCTACGCCAAAACCTGGGACAGCCTGCCGGCGCGCGATCACCAGATCGTGGGCTGGATCTACTTTGTCGCGGCCTGGATGAGCCTGTTCGTCATCAACGGAATTCTTACGTTCATGCTGACGCCCGGGCGCTGGATTGAGACCCATAGCTTCTGGGATGGGATGTTCAATCCCACGTTCTTGCCCTCGCTGGTGGCGCGCACGGCGGTGAGCGTGATCCTGGCCGGCATCTTCGGCTACATCACGCTGCCCAGGCACGAGGGCCGCGAGAAAGTGGCTCGCTGGGCGGCGCTGTGGATGGTTGCCGGAGCGTTGGTGCTGCCGCTGTCGCTGTGGTGGTACTTTACCCGCATTCCGCAAGTTTTCGCAGTTGTATCTGAATGGAGTGCTGATCGGAGTGCGTCACGCGGTTCGCGGCGGGGTCGGCATTTACCCTGCTGGCGCTGGCGATTGCGCTGGTGTGCGGCGTATGGAAGCCGCGCTGGATGCGGGCTCCAGTGGTGGCGCTGCTGGTGGTCTGCGGCCTGGGAATGATTGGCGCGGGCGAGTATCTGCGCGAATTTGTGCGCAAGCCCTGGGTGATCAACCAGGTGGTGTACGCCAACGACTTGCGCGCCGCGCAAGCTGGAGACGCTGCAATCCAAGGGAGTGAGCCACACCGCGAATTTTCTGTTGACGGACGACACTACCAGCGCGGCCTATGGAGAAAATCTCTTCCATCTGCAATGTGGAAGCTGCCACGCCGTTACGGAGGATATCGCGGCATGAGGCGGCGCGTCGATGGCTGGGACGCCGAATTCGCGGCCGACATTCTGCAACACATCCACATGATGCGCGGGACCATGCCTCCCTATGCGGGCAACGAAGAGGATCGCAAAGCCCTGGGAAGCTATCTTGGCGTCGCTTGAATCCACCGTGGCGCTTCAACATCACCGACGGCAATCGCCTGGAAATTGGCGAAAAGGTGTTTGCCTCCCGCTGCGGGCACTGCCACACGGTCAACGGAAAATTCCGGCCGCTGCGTGGAGTCTTTGAAAACCAGACGCCCAGCCAGGTGCAGGAGATGTTCCCGGCTCTGGGCGCAATGAGCAGCGATATGCCGAATTTCAATGCGCCCGACGACCAGGCGCAGGCACTGGCTTTCTATATTTCGCACGAAGCCAGCAAGCCGATTGTCGGTTAAAGCCGGCTCCAGCGGAGATGCCGGCCGGCGGCAATCACTCGCAATTGCTCGGTCCAGTCCAGGCCAGGCAGGAGGTGCGCTAATGCAGACGATTCCAATTCCCCACGTCGATCCTTTGCCGCTGCCGGGCCCGGTGTGGCTGTTTACGGCGCTGCTGCTGGTGGTGTTCACGCTGCACCTGGCGGCCATGAACTCCGCCCTGGGAGGCGGGCTCTGGGCGCTGTGGAACTATCTGCGTGGACGCCGCTCCGAACATCCGTATTCGCGCCGGCTGGCGAGCGAGCTGGCCGCCATGCTGCCGACGTTTCTGGCATTCACGGTGACACTGGGAGTGGCGGCGCTGCTGTTCGTCCAGGTGCTTTTCGGAAACTTTCTTTACACCAGTTCGATCCTGATCGGGGTGCTGTGGCTGGCGGTGATCCCGCTGGTGATGGTGGCCTACTACGGCTTCTATTATTTCTCCTATACGGCAGTAAAGGGGAAGGGAATCGCCGGATGCGTGCTGGCGGTTTCGCGTATGCGTGCTGCTGGGCATCGCATTCATTTCGTCAACAACATGACGCTGATGCTGAGCCCGGAGCGCTGGCTGGCAATGTATCGCGCCCATCCCAACGGATGGAATCTGAATCTTGGCGACCCCAGCGTGGTTCCGCGCTACCTGCATATGGTCAACGGCGCGATGGTCCTGTTCTCGGCAATCCTGGCGCACCTTGGCATGCGCAAAATGAAGGTGGATGCCGAATACGGGCGGTGGATGGTGCAGCGCGCGGCGGTGGTGTTTGCCGTGTGCACGGGGTTGCAGTTCCTGTTTGGGATGTGGCTGCTGCTGGCGATTCCGCGCGAAATTGCGATGGTTCTGTTGCGCGATCCGCTGGCCGGCGCGGTCTTTGGGCTGGCGCTGATGTCGGTCATCGCCGCCATGCTGCTGATTCTGCTGGGGAGCCTGGCGGAAACGCCCGGTCCGCTGGTTCATGTGGGCTTTGCGATGTCGCTGGTCACGCTGTTTCTGATGGTCTGCCTGCGCTATCTGCTGCGGCTGGCCTACTCTTAAGCCCTACGCAAACCTGGGCGCATTGGCCGTGCGCCCGCAGATTGGGGTCATTGCGTTATTCCTGGTTCTTTTTGTTGGCGGACTGGCGACGGTCGGCATACATGCTCTGGCTGGTGGCGCGAAGCGCAAAGACGCACGCCGGCGCGTCTGCGCCGTGCTGATCTCGCCGGCGCCGGCAATGGCGAACCGGGCGGCCCAGTGGGCCGCCCATCGTTTGATCGGCTGGATTGACCGTGGCAGGTGAAAAAGAGTTGATATCGGCCCTCAAAAAGGTTGACGCGGCTCACCTTCAAGATGCATACTTATACGGTCATCTGAATAATAATGCTTTCCTTGGAAACCTATGTCGAAGCTGTCGCGTCAAAACCTGATTCTGGACCTGGTGCAGCAGGAGTCGGTGGCCAACCAGGAGCAATTGCGCAAGCTGCTTTTGCGGCAGGGATTTGATGTGACCCAGGCGACTTTGTCGCGGGACATCAACGAACTGGCCCTGGTAAAGACCGCGGCAGGCTACAGTATCTCCCGCGGCGATCAGCAAACGGAGCCGGGATATCACTCGGCAGGGCGGCTGGTTCGCGAGTTTGTGCTCGAGGTTCGCGAGGCGCAGAATTTTTGGTGATCAAGACGGCAACCGGCTCGGCGCAGCCGGTGGCGGCGGCCATCGACTCGGAGGGCTGGGCGGAGATTGTGGGCACGGTGGGCGGAGACGACACGATCCTGGTGATTTCGCAGAACAAGAAGAGCGCGCACAGGATTTCGCTCCGGATCAAAGGAATGATGCAGTGAGCGCGGCGAAGGTGAAGACCGCGGTGATGGGGGCCACGGGGTACGCGGGATTTGAACTGGCAAAGCTGTTGTTGCGGCATCCGCACATGGCACCGCCGCTGTTTCTTTCGCGCAGCGGCGAGGCCACGGCGGGCCCGTTGGAAGAGTACTACCCGGAGCTCGGCGGCGCTGGAAGCTATCCGCTGGAGCCGTTTTCCTGGGAGTTGCTGAAGTCCCGCGGGATTGAAGTGTTGTTTCTGGCGACGCCGCATGAGCTTTCGCGGGAGTTGGTTCCCGAGGCTCTGGCGAGGGGATTGCGGGTTGTCGATTTGAGCGGTGCGTGGCGGCTGAAGGAGGCGGCCAACCGCGCCGTGTACGGGTTTGAGGACAGAGACGCGGCAGTGGCGGCGGAGTTGGACCGGACAGCCGTTTATGGGCTTGCCGGAACTGCATCGCGAACGAGATTCGCGAAGCCGTACTGGTGGCGAATCCGGGGTGCTATGCAACCTCGGTGATTGTGCCTCTGGCGCCGCTGGTGCGCTCCGGATTGGTGGACACCGCGCGCGGCGTGGTTTGCGATTGTAAGTCGGGCGTTTCCGGCGCGGGCAAAAAGCCCACGCCAAAAGACGCATTTTGTGGAAGTGGCCGACAATTTTTCGGCCTACTCGGTTTTTGGACATCGCCACACGGGCGAGATTCTGGAACAGGCGGGATTATATGCAGACGAACTTATCTTTACCCCACATTTGCTGCCGATTCCACGCGGCATTCTTTCGACGATCTATCTAGGGCTAACCAGGCCCGTTACTGCGGAGGAAATTGAAGCCGTGTTGCGCGAGTTCTACGGCGGCGCTCACTGGGTGCGGATTTTTGAGCATGGCAAGCTGCCGCAGATTCAATACTCGCTGCGCACGAATTATTGCGATGTGGGGTTTCAACTGGCCCCGGATGGAAAGCGCCTCATCGTGGTGTCCTGCCTGGACAACCTGATGAAGGGCGCGGCCGGCCAGGCGCTGCAGAACCTGAACGTGATGTTCGGGTGGAGCGAGAAAGAGGGATTCTAGTGATGAAGCTCGTGGTGAAAATTGGTGGTGCGGCGCTGGAGGACAAGGCGCTGCTGAAGAAGTGCGCTCAGGCGGTTGCCGACCTGGCAGCCGAAGGGCACAAGGTTGCCGTGGTGCACGGCGGCGGCAAGGCGCTGACCCAGACGCTGGCGCGGATGGGCAAGGAGTCCACCTTTGTGAACGGGTTGCGCGTCACCGATTCCGATACGCGCGACGTCGCGCTGATGGTGCTGGCGGGACGCGTGAACAAGCAACTGGTGGCGGCGATCACGGCGACGGGGCAGGCCGCGGTGGGGCTGTGCGGAGGCGATGGCGCGGCGTTTCTGGCGCGCAAGAAAAAGACCAAAGGAGCCGATCTGGGCTTTGTCGGCGAGATCAGCTCGGTCGATTCGCGCTGGATCGAAGCGATCTGGGACAACGACGGAATTCCCGGTGATCTCGAGCCTCGCGCTCGGCTCCGATGGCGAGTACTACAACGTGAACGCCGACCAGATGGCTTCGGCATGCGCCACCGGTTGCCAGGCCAACGCGCTGATCTTTCTGACCGATGTTGAGGGAGTCAAGGGCGCCGATGGGACGGTGATCCGCTGGCTTTCGACGAGCGACATTCCGCAGCTGGTAAAGAGCGCCGTGGTTTGCGGCGGAATGCTTCCCAAACTGCAGGCCTGTCAGGATGCGCTGCGTTCGGGCGTGCATCGGGTTCGCATTCTGCCGGCGCTGGAAGCCGAAATGTTGCCGGCGTTTTACCAGACAAAGATCGAGTGCGGTACGGAGGTCATGGCGTCGTGAGTTTGAGCAAGGTACAGAAAGCGGAAGAGAAATATCTGCTCCACACCTACGACCGGCATCCGGTTCTGCTGACGCACGGCAAGGGTGCATATCTGTTTGCCGATGACGGCAGCAAGTATCTTGACTTCCTGAGCGGCATCGGCGTGATGGCCCTGGGCTATTCGAATCCGGCGATCACCAAGGTGATCCAGCGAGCAGGCGGGCAAACTGGTGCATGTCTCCAACCTGTTCTACACCGAGTTTCCTTCGGCGCTGGCGCAGAAACTGGCCAAGCTTTCCGGTTTGGACCGCGTGTTTTTCTCCAACAGCGGCACCGAGGCGTGGGAGGGCGCGCTGAAGATTGCGCGCGCCGTGGCCAGCGCCAAGGGACTGAAGAAGCGCACCAAGTTTCTGGCGCTGGAGAACTCCTTTCACGGGCGCACCATGGGATCGGTGGCGACCACGTACACGGAGAAGTACCGCAAGCCATTTGCTCCGGTGATGCCGGGCGTGACGTTTGTGAAGTTCAATGACGTTGAGGATCTGAAGCAGAAGTTCGACGAAGACGTGTGCGCGGTTTGCATTGAGACCGATACAGGGCGAAGGCGGCATTCATCCGGTGAGCCTGGAGTTTCTGAAGCACCGCGCGCGAGTTGACCCAAAGCAGCGGCGCGCTGTTGCTGCTGGATGAGATTCAGTGCGGCCTGGGGCGCACGGGCAAGATGTTCGCCTATCCAGCATTACGGCGTAAAGCCGGATGTGGTCACGCTGGCGAAGCCGCTGGCGGCAGGGCTGCCTCTGGGGGCGATCCTGGTGACCGAAGAGGTGGCCGGAGCGATTCATCCCGGCATGCATGGCACCACATTTGGCGGCGGGCCGCTGGCCTGCGCGGTGGCGCTGGAGGTGTTGAAGGTCATCGAGGACGAGAAGATTCTGGGCCACGTAAAAGAGGTGGGCGGATATTTTCTCGATCTTCTGCAGCAACTGGATGCCCGCCATCGCTGCATCGTGGATGTGCGCGGTGTGGGGCTGATGGTGGGAGTGGAACTGGATTCCGCCGACCTTGCCAAGGCCGTGCAAAAGGCGATGCTTGAGCAGAAGATCATCATCAACCGCACCCATGAAACGGTACTGCGCTTTCTGCCGCCGTTTGTGGTGACGAAGAAGCAAGTTGAAGTTGGTAGTGAAAGCGCTCGATCAAGTTCTGTCCTCCTGCGCGTCATCTGGCGACGCTGCGCCGGCAACCAGGCGCAGCCCTCGGCAGAGGCTCCCCAAGGCATCAGCGAGCGGCGCGAAATGAAGTTCCCGGACTTCGATCCGGATCTGGAAGTTCAGGAGGACAAAGCCATGGCAACACGCCCCGTGGAAAAGGATATTGTGGACAACGCCGTGCAACCGCCGGTGCTGAGCGATCTGACGGCGATGAGTGACTTGACTCCCTGCCGGAGCCCAGAGGCTTCTGGAGCTGGCGGTGCTGGTAAAGGCGCGGCCCGCGGATTTCCGCACGGCTCTGGCAGGAAAGCAGATCGTGCTTTTCTTCGAGAAGCCCTCGTTCCGCACCCGGTTGACCTTCGAGTCCGGAATTTACTCGCTGGGCGGACATGCCATGTTCGTGGATCAGTTGACCTCGCGCATCGGCGAGCGCGAGCCGCTCAGCGATATGGCGCACAACCTGGAGCGCTGGGTGGATGCAATGGTGCTGCGCACCTTTGCGCACAGCACGGTTACCGAGCTGGCCCGCTTCTCGTCGATTCCGGTGATCAACGCTTTGAGCGATTACGAGCATCCCTGCCAGGCGCTGGCGGACTTCCTGACCCTGCGCGAAAAATTCGGCGACCTGAGCAAGGTCCGTCTGGCCTACGTGGGAGACGGCAACAACGTGTCTCACTCGCTGATGCTGGGAGCCGCGTTGTTCGGCTGTCATATCGTCGTGGGAACTCCCAAGGGATTCGAGCCGGATGCGCGGAGGTGCTGGCGGCGGCACAGCGAGATTGCGGCCGAGACCGGCGCGACGATCCAGGTGGTCAACGATCCGGTGGAGGCCGTCAAGGGCGCCGACGCGGTCTATACCGACGTCTGGGCCAGCATGGGGCAGGAAGCCGAGATTGCGGAGCGGGCGCGGATTTTCGCCGGCTTCAGGGTGACGCCCGAACTGTTTGCAAACGCCGCCCGGGGGCTGTGTTCATGCATTGCCTGCCGGCGCATCGCGGCGAAGAAGTGGAGGCGGCGGTGATCGATTCGCCCGCATCCGTTGTGTTTGACCAGGCGGAGAACCGCCTGCACATTCAGAAGGCGATCCTTCTGCAGCTACTGGGAGGAGGCGCGCGCCGCTTCCCAACGAGGAGTTTTAATGTCTAAGAAGAAGGTTGTACTGGCATATTCGGGCGGTCTTGATACTTCCATCATCATCCCATGGCTCAAGGAAAACTATGATTGCGAAGTGATCGCATTCGTGGCCGACGTGGGCCAGGGCGAGGACATGGAAGAGGTCGCGGTCAAGGCGATCAAGACCGGCGCGTCCAAGGTTGTGGTGAAGGATCTGCGCGAAGAGTTCCTGACCGAGTATGTCTGGAAGTGTCTGCAGGCGGGCGCGGTGTACGAGCATAAGTATCTGCTGGGCACTTCGATGGCGCGGCCGATCATCGCCAAGTACCAGGTGGAAGTTGCACTGGCCGAGGGAGCCGAGGCGGTGGCGCACGGCTGCACCGGCAAGGGCAACGACCAGGTTCGCTTTGAGCACGCGTTCCAGGCGCTGGCGCCGGAGTTGCAGATCATCGCGCCATGGCGCGAGTGGACGCTGAAATCACGCGAGGAGTGCATCGATTACGCCGAAGCGCGCAAGATTCCCATCGTCGCCAGCCGTACCAAGATTCACTCGCGCGACCGCAACATCTGGCATCATCTCGCACGAAGGCGGCGAGCTGGAGGATCCAGCGAACGCGCCTCTGGACACGACGTGGCAGATTTCGAACTCGCCGCAGTCCGCTCCGGACTCGCGTGGAGGAAGTGGAGATCGGCTTTGATAAGGGCGTGCCGGTTGCGGTGAACGGGCAGGCGATGCCGGCGGTGCAACTGCTGGAACTGCTGAACGAAATCGGCGCCCGCAATGCGATTGGCCGCATCGACCTGGTTGAAAATCGCTTCGTTGGCATGAAGTCGCGCGGTGTCTATGAGACTCCCGGCGGCACCCTGCTGTTGCTGGCGCATCGTGAACTGGAAGCACTTTGTCTGGATCGCGATCTTTCGCACTTCAAGCAGCATGTCGGGTTGAAGTATGCCGAGCTCGTCTACAACGGATTGTGGTTCACGCCCCTGCGCGTCTCGCTGGATGCATTTGTCGCATCGACGCAGGCGGAGATGACTGGCACCGTGAAGCTGGCGCTTTACAAGGGCAATGTCGGCATCAGCAGCCGCAAGTCCGAATATTCGCTGTTCAATGCCGACCTGTCGTCATTCACCATGGGCGAAAGCTATGATCAAAAGGACGCCGCTGGCTTCATCAAGATTCTGGCGCTGCCCGCGCGTGCCCGGGTGCTGAACGCGAGGAAGAAAAACGCAGTTGAGGTGACGAAGTGAAGATGTGGTCCGGGCGGTTCAGGCAACCGCTCGATCCTGAATTTGAGCGCTGGCAACGATCCTTTCCCTTTGATCAGCGCCTTCTCCAGCAAGAGATTTCCGCCAGCCGCGCGCATGCAAAAGCCCTGCTTGCGGCTGGCGTTCTTTCCCCGGAAGAATGTGCAACCCTGCTCGGCGGCCTGGACGTACTGGCCCATTCGGGCGAGGATGTTCTGAACGACGAAGAGGCCGAGGACGTTCACCACTTCGTTGAAAAACACCTGCAGCGCCTCGTCGGGGAAACAGCGCTCAAGCTGCATGCAGGACGCAGCCGCAACGAGCAGATCGCAACCGACCTACGTTTGTTCGTGCGCGATGCCTGCGACGGCATTGACGGCCTTTTGATGGAACTGGTGCAGACGGTGGCGCAGCGTGCCCGGCAGGCGGGGACGGCCGCAATGCCCTCCTACACCCATCTGCAGCGCGCCGAGCCGGTGCTGGTGGCACACTGGCTGCTGGCCTATTGCGAGATGTTTCTGCGTGATGCCGGACGGCTGCGCGACTGCCGCAAACGGCTGAACTTCTGCCCACTCGGCTCGGGAGCCATCGCCGGCGCAACCCTGCCCCTGGAGCGCGCGGCGGTAGCCAGGGAATTGAACTTCACGGCTCCCACCGCCAATAGCATGGACGCAACCAGCGATCGCGATTTTGCGATTGAATTTGCCCAGGTGCTGGCGATCCTGGCGGTGCATCTAAGCCGCTGGGCAGAGGAGTTCATTCTCTTCTCGACCCTGGAGTATGGCTTTGTGCATTTGCCGGAAAGCTACTCGACGGGTTCCAGCGCGATGCCGCAGAAGCAGAATCCCGATAGCCTGGAGTTGATTCGCGGCAAGGCGGGAAGGATTATTGGCGCCTCCCAGCAGTTGCTGATTACGCTGAAGGGACTGCCATTGGCTTACAACAAGGACATGCAGGAAACGCAGGAGCCTGTCTTCGTGGTGGCCGGGACCGTAACCATGATGTTGCGGATTGCCGCGGGCTTCATGCGCGAGGT
Source organism: uncultured Acidobacteriota bacterium (assembly GCA_963707735.1). Taxonomy (GTDB): domain Bacteria; phylum Acidobacteriota; class Terriglobia; order Terriglobales; family Acidobacteriaceae; genus TOLSYN. Next base: position 249,725 of record CAVPRB010000003.1, read on the forward strand.
GCGGTTCGATTATGATCGTATGGCGCGGGCCGCGACGTCGGGCTACATGAATGCGATGGCCGCTGCCACCTACCTGGTGGGCAAGGGCGTGCCGTTCCGACGGGCTCATGAAATTGTCGGCCGGGCGGTTCGTCTTGGCATGGAGCAGGGATTGGAACTGCACGAAATGGCGCTTGCCGATCTGCGCTCCGTCAGCGAAGCGTTTGGCGAGGATTTTTTCGCCAGCGTAACCCTGGAAGCCGTTCTGGACTGTCATGATGTAAGCGGCGGCACGGCGCGCCTCAAAGTTGCCGAGGCGCTGGCGGCAATGGAGCAACAGGTGAAGCAGCGGCAGGAATCCGAGGCGGCCGATGTACGCGCGTAAGGCAATTCTGCCGGACGCCGAGCACCTCCTCGGGTTGATCGCCGGCTACTCCTCGGATGGCACGCTGCTACCAAGACCGCTGGCGGAGATCTGCGAAAACATTCGCGACTTTACCGTGGTCGTGGAAGGCGAGGAACTGGCTCGGCTGCGGCGCGCTGCATCTGTACGGAACCCACCTGGCGGAGATTCGATCCATTGCCGTGTGGCCGAACTACCAGGGAGCCGGCGCGGGCCGTCTGCTGGTGGATGCGTTGCTGGAAGAGGCCGAGCAGCATCACGTAGACTGCGTCTGCCTGTTCACGCGCATTCCGGCGTTTTTTGCGCACCTGGGGTTTGCGTGAAGCCAAGCGCGAGGAACTGCCTGACAAAATTTACAAGGATTGTGCGAGCTGTCCCAAGCTGCATGAATGCGACGAGGTGGCAATGTATCGCGGCGAGTTACCGCAATTCGCGATTTTGCCCAGGCCTGCGAAGCTGCAGCTGCGGATGGCACAGCCGCTGGTGAAACTCGAGACGATGAATCTGCACGGGCCGGACGAGCCGGTATACCTTCCCCTGGGATTTTTGTGGTCGGCTGCCACGGCCGGCATCAAGACGAGCGGCTACAGCGACGTGGCGCTGGCGGAGGCTCCGTTGGGCGCCAGCGCGGCAGTCATGTTCACGCGGAATCGCGTGGCGGCCGCGCCGGTAGTGGTGGGCCGGGCGCACTTGCGCAGGAGCAAGGGCCGGGTGCGCGCCGTGCTGGTCAACTCAGGCAACGCAAATTGCGCCACCGGCAAGCCCGGAATTGCAGACGCCGAACAGAGCTGTGCCGTACTGGGCGCCGCGTTGGAAGCGTCTCCGCAATTCATCATCCCGTCATCGACGGGAATCATCGGGGTACCGCTTCCCGTGGAGAAGTTGGTTGCCGGGGTGCCCGCGCTGGCCGCCGGCCGCGCTGGTGATGTGGACGCGCTGAAGTCTTTTGCCATGGCCATCATGACCACGGATACGCGCATGAAGCTGGCCTCCGCGGAATTTGCGGTGGGCAAGAAGACAGTGCGCATCGCCGGGGTGGGCAAGGGATCGGGGATGATCCATCCCGAACATGGCAACCATGCTCGTCTATCTGTTCACCGATCTGGAAGCGGAGCCGGAGAGCTCTGCAGGGCCTGCTGAAGGCTGCGGTCGATACAACATTCAATGCGATCTCCGTCGATGGCGATACTTCGACGAACGACACGGTTCTGCTGCTGGCGTCAGGCGCGAGCAAGGTGCGCCTTGCAGCCAGCGGCGTGGCCAGAAAGTTTGCCGAAGCATTGCGCGGCGTATGCGCCTCACTGGCGGAGCAGATTGTCCGCGATGGCGAAGGCGCAAAACATCTGGTTCGGCTGCGGATCACAGGGGCAAAGTCGGTGGAAGAGGCACGCACGATTGCCCGCTCGATCGCGAACTCTCCGCTGGTCAAGACGGCATGGGCCGGCTGCGATCCGAACTGGGGACGAATTCTGTCGTCGATCGGCAAGAGTGGGGTCGCCCTCGATCCGGCGAAAGTCAACATTTTCTTCGGTGCCGCAACAAGTCTGCAAGAGTGGGATGGCGCACGGCTTCAACGAGAAGCAGGCGCACGAATATCTGAAGCAGCCGGAATACGAAATCAGGGTCGAACTGGGCCGCGGCAAGCACTCGCTGGAGTTTCTCACCTGCGACCTGACGGTCGAGTACGTGCATATCAACGCGGACTACTCGACGTAGCGCAGGCGGTGTACTCCGTGGATTCCAGGGCTCGCCATCGGCGGGCCCTTCGTGCGATAAAGGCTCATGACACATGTCCGGCTGGTGGCGATGGCGGAGGTCTGGTTGCGGCGTTCGCGCTGCGGCATTGTGCTCAGCGAGCAGGGCTGCTCGAGCGGAGAGATGCCGGACGCAATCGGCTGGAAGGGCAGGAACCATTCCATCGTGATCGAGTGCAAGATCAGCCGCGCGGATTTTCTTGCGGATGCGGCCAAGCCGTGGCGCCAGAATCCTGAAATTGCGCTTGGCTGCGAGCGTTACTACGCTGCTCCGAAGGGACTGCTCACGGCGGAAGAGATGCCCGCAGGGATGGGGATTGCTGGAGCCGCAGGGGCGCGAACTGAGGGTGGCGAAAAAGTCCAAGCGCAAGCTTCGCCATCCCGAGGGACTGATGAACGAGATGAACCTGTTGCTGGCGAGCCTGCGCCGGGTGGAGGTGCGGATCGAGCCCCAGCGGATTGGCGATTTTCTGAAGTGGAAGAACCGCATGGCCGGTTACAACGGCGGAGCGCTGCCGGAAGGCATTCTGGCTCCCGAGCAGGAAGAGAACTCGCACCTGGTATGATCCCGGTTCTGGCTGCCGTACAATCCTAAGAATCATGTTCGCAAAGATTCAGCGCATTCATTTTGTTGGCATTGGCGGCATCGGCATGAGCGGAATTGCCGAAGTGCTGCTTACCCTGGGATACGGCGTCAGCGGCTCCGACCTGCGTAATTCCGCGACCACCGAACGGCTCACGAAGCTGGGAGCCCAGATCTTTGTCGGCCACGCTGAAGTCCAACGTGCACGGGAGCCGAGGTGGTGGTGACCAGCTCGGCCATCTCGCGCGAAAATCCTGAAGTTGCCGAAGCCCGCAGGCTGCACCTGCCGGTGATTCAGCGGGCTGAGATGCTGGCCGAGCTGATGCGCCTGAAGTACGGCATTGCCATCGCGGGAATGCACGGGAAGACGACGACCACCAGCATGGTCGCCGCGGTTCTGGCCGCCGGTGGCCTGGATCCAACGGTGGTTGTGGGCGGACGGGTCGACTCGATGGGCTCCAACGCGCGGCTCGGCACCTCGCAATATCTGGTCGCGGAGGCCGACGAGAGCGATCGCTCGTTTCTGAAGCTTTCGCCGATTCTTTCGGTGGTCACCAACATCGATCGCGAGCACATGGACTGTTATCGCGACATGGAGGACGTGCAGGCAACCTTCGTGGAGTTCATGGACCGGGTACCGTTTTATGGAACGGTGGTGGCCTGCACGGACAACGATGCCCTGCGCAATCTGCTGCCGCGGGTGGAGCGCCGGGTGCTCAGGTATGGCCGGCGCGAGGATGCCGATTTCCGGGCAATCGACATGATGACCGAACATGCGCCCGGGGCGATGCACAATAGCTTTGGCGGTAGACTTCAAGGGCCGCGGTCTGGGCCGCTTCGATCTGTTTGTTCCCGGGGTTCACAATATTCTGAACGCCACGGCGGCCATCGCCGTGGGCATGGGGCTGGAAATTCCGGTGGAACGCATTCGCGAAGGCATTGCGCAATTCCGCGGCGTGGATCGCCGCTTCCAGAAGAAGGGAAGCGCCGCCGGGGTGCGCGTGGTGGACGACTACGGTCATCATCCCACGGAGATTCTGGCAACCCTTGCCGCGGCGCGGCAGTGGGTCGGTCGCAGACGGGTCGTATCCATGTTGTCTTCCAGCCGCACCGCTACACCCGCACCTACCTGCTGATGGATGAGTTCGTCTCGGCGTTTCCGGATGCGGACCGCCTGCTGGTGCTGGATATTTATGCGGCCAGCGAGCAGCCGATTGCGGGCGTCAGCGGGCTTGCCCTGGCGCAGAAGATTCGCTGCAGGAACGGTCAACCCGCGGAATTCGCAGCCAGCTTTGCCGCCGCCGTTGACGCGGTCGTCGAGCAGGCACGACCGGGCGACGTGGTGCTGACCTTGGGCGCGGGAACGGTTTCGCAGCTTGGTCCGCAGATACTGGAGAAGCTCGAGCGACGTGAACAGGCGGCCGGAGCCGGACCCACCCTGTGAGGCGCGGCGGTTGAGGCGCCTGCAATGACGCAGCGCGCCGCGCGCTGTTGCCGAGTTAAGAACCACGCGGGGGAGCCTGGATAATCAATAGCTGAATCCACTGCAAAAGCAGGTATAGTGAGCGGATAAGGCGCTTGCTGCCTGCATGATTCTTATGGCGCGCAATCAGGAACCACCCTCCGACGATCCGTTCTACCGCCGTGGCCAGGCGGGCCGCAACTCCTTTGCGGATGACGCTCTGCCGCTGGATGCCGGACTGACCGAAGACGACAGATGAGGACGAGCCGCAGCAGTTCCGGCGGGCCAACAAGCGCGTTCCGGTGCGGCGCGGAGCGCTGCCCCGAAAGACGGCGTCGCGGGTGCGGACCGCGGTGGTTGTGTTGCTGGTGCTGGCCGTGCTGGGCGCGCCGGTTATGAGGCCCACCGCTTTGCTCTGCACTCGTGGCGCTTCCGGGTGCGCAATGAATCGGATATTGAACTGGCGGGCGAGGCTCCGAACTCGCGGGCGCAGGTGCTGGAAAAGATGCACGAGGATGATTGGCCGGAACGTCTTTCAGATTTCGCTGGCGGAGCGCAAGCAGGAGTTGGAGAAGATTCCCTGGGTTGAGACGGCCTCGGTCATTCGTCTCTGGCCGAATCGACTTCGCGTGATGGTGAAGGAGCGCACCCCGGTGGCCTTTATTGCGCTTGGCGATCACATCGAGCTGATCGATGCCCAGGGCGTGCTGATGGAGATTCCGCCGGGCGTGCAGAGCGATTACTCGTTTCCGGTGATCCTGGGAATGAATGAGAGTGAGCCGCTCTCCACGCGTGCGCCGCGCATGAAGAACATTCATGCGGCTGATGCGTGAACTCGATGGAGGCGATGGCGGCACGCAGGCGAAGGCGCAATACTCGCGCGATCTGGATGAGGTGGATCTCTCCGACCCGGAAGACGTGAAGGTCACTGGTGAAGGGCGGTTCCGGGCCGATTCTGTTGCATCTTGGGCAATGAGGATTTTCTGCAGCGCTTCATGGTGTTTCTCTCCAATGTGCAAAAGTGGGAGCAGGAGCGCGGTAAGCTGGAGTCAGTGGATTTGCGCTATGGGCGCGAGGTGATTCTGAATCCGGACATGCACGCCGCTCCGCCGCCGCCCTCCCCGCAAGCCGCAAGAAGCGACGCCACGCCACGACCGCAGGGGCCTGCGAAGACAGACCAAAACAGGCATCGGCGGCAGAAGAAACGGAAGTAGATGGGTAAGCGAAACGAAAACATCATCACGGTCATCGACCTGGGAAGCGCGAAAACCCTGGCTCTGGCGGTGGAAACCACGGAGGCGGGCCTGCGCTATCGCGGTCACGGCATTGCGCCTTCGGCGGGAACCAAGCGCGGAGTGATCGTTGACCTGGAGTCGGCGGCAAAGAGCGTGTCGGAGGCGGTGGCGCGCGCGGAGAAAACCAGCGGGCTTGGCGTTGGAGTCGGCGGTGGTCGGCATCAGCGGCCCGCACATCCGTTCGGTCAACAGTCACGGAGTGATTTCGCTGGGTCCGCGGGCGCGCGAGCTGACCAACGCGGACGTGCAGGCCGCCGGAGACCGGGCGCGCGAAATTTCGATGCCGGAAGACCGCGAAATTCTGCATCTCCTGCAGCAGGAATTTGTGGTGGACGATCAGGATGGCGTGCGTCATCCGGTGGGAATGCTGGGCCGTCAACTTGAGGTGCGCGTGCATGTCATCACGGCTGCGCACTCGGCGGTGCAGAACGTGGTGACGGCGCTGAATCGCGCTGGAATGCACGTGGAAGATACGGTTTATGAGGCACTGGCCTGCTCCGAGTCGGTGTTGCGCCGCGATGAGCGCGAACTGGGCGCGGCGGTGATCGACATCGGCGCCGGTACGGCCGACATCGCCGTGGTGCAGGAAGACGTGGTGATCCACTCGGGAGTGGTGCCGCTGGGAGGCGATTAACTTTACCCGCGACGTCGCCTACGGCCTGGAGACTCCGCTGATCGACGCCGAGAGCCTGAAGCGGCAGTTTGGCTGCTCGATGGTCACCCGGATTGCCGAGCAGAATGAGATCGAGGTGCCTTCGGTTGGCGACCGCCCGCCGCGCATGATGCGGCAGCGCGAGCTGGGCGAGATTCTGGAGCCACGGGCCTGCGAGTTGATGGAACTTCTGCGCGACAACCTGCGCCATGCCGGAGTTCTGGAAATGCTCGGTGGAGGCATCATTCTCACCGGCGGGGGAGCGCGGCTGCTCAGCCTGACCGAAAGCTGCGAAGACATTCTGCGGCGTCCGGCGCGCATCGGCCTGCCGATGGGCATGGCGCAGCTTCCCGTGGAGTTGCAGGAGCCCGAGTTTGCGGCTGCGATCGGAATGGTTTTTTACACGCAACGCGCGCGCGTACTGAAGAGCAAGGAAGAGAGCGGATTCGGCGCACGCCTGCGGGCACTGTTTGCCCGTGGATACACGGATTGATCGATATGGCGCGACGGCGCGCCAAGGTGAGGCGGCAATAATGGAAGAACAGGATATTCGGATTCAGTTTCACGAGGACGCGCGCAACAACGCCAAGATCAAGGTGATTGGCGTGGGCGGCGGCGGCAACAACGCGGTCAATCGCATGATCGAGACGGGCGTGGAGGGGGTCGAGTTCATCGCCGCCAACACCGACCTGCAGGCGCTGCAGATGTCGCGCGCGCCGAAGAAGTTGCAACTTGGGGTAAAGCTCACCAACGGTCTTGGCGCCGGCGCCAATCCCGAGGTTGGCCGCCAGGCAGCGCTGGAAGACACCGACCGCATCATTGCCGCCCTTGAGGGCGCGGACATGGTGTTTGTGACCACCGGCCTGGGTGGTGGCACCGGTACAGGCGCCGCGCCGATCATCGCGTCACTGGCCAGCGAGATGGGTGCGCTGACCGTGGCCGTGGTCACCAAGCCATTTGCCTTCGAGGGCAAGCGGCGCATGAACCAGGCCGAGCGCGGGCTGAGCGAATTGATCGATTCGGTGGATACGGTGATCGTGATTCCCAACGAAAAGCTGCTCGCCGTCGCGCAAGATGCCGGCTTCTTCGAATCTTTCCGCGTTGCCGATGACATTCTGCGCCAGGCCGTGCAGGGCATCTCGGACATCATCACCATTCCGGGCATCATCAACCGCGACTTCGCGGATGTGAAGGCGATCATGGCAGGCATGGGCTACGCCGTGATGGGCACTTCCACGGGCAAGGGCGACCGGCGCGCCTTGGAGGCGGCGCAGCGCGCCATCGCTTCGCCTCTGCTGGAAGCGGGCGCCATCGACGGCGCGCGGGGAATCCTGCTGAACATTACCGGCTCCAGTTCGCTCAAGCTTGCCGAGGTGTATGAGGCCTCCACCATTATCCAGAGCGCCGCGCATGAGGACGCCAATATCATCTTCGGCGCCGTGCTCGACGAAAAGATGAAGGATGAAGTGAAGATCACGGTGATTGCCACCGGTTTTCGCGCCGAAGTCCGGCAGCATTCGCGGGAGACGATGGCAGCCACCTCTGCCGCGATCCAGCAGGCGCGGCAGGCGCAGTGGGTCACCCCGCCGGAGCCACAGATCACGCGCCGCGCCGACGCCGCCTACGAACTGCAAGCCGAGGAGGCGGAATCACGCGATGCCCGCAAGCCTGCGCCAGGCCAGGTTCGAGGTTCCTGCCGCCGCGCCCGCAGCAGAGAGTCCCCAGCAGGCGCCGCCTCCGACCCGGATCTGGGAGGCGGTGCAAGCCGCCCGTCCGGCGCCTTCGCTGGAGGCTCTGAACGCCGAAGAAGAGCACGACGAACTCGATGTTCCGGCGTATTTGCGAAAGAAAAATCCCGATCTTGAATAGCGGCGTGGGGCGTTGCATGGCTATTTTCAATGGGATCCCGGAGGCGAATTCCTGAATTTCCTGTGCAGCACCGTCTGAGCTGGGCTAAAGTCGAAGCACTCCGTAGCGTGGGGGTGGGGCCATGGCTCGTTGCCAGCGGTGGAGATGTGCGCAATCGGTTGCTTGCATTGCGCTCTTCGTGTTGCTGATTTCCTCCTCCGCCTTTGGGGGCATTTATCCCTCGCCAATCAACGTTGCGGTGACCGGAACAGACGCCGTTGCAGTAGGCGATTTTAATGGCGATGGCAAGCTGGACATCGTGGTAGCCGACGGCGCAGCCAGCACCGTGGAAGTGGTTTTGAACAGTGGCACAGGTACGGTCGGCTCCGTTGTCGCGTCGGTTTCCGGAGTTTCCGCGCCCAGTTCGCTGGTGGTGGGCGATTTCAACGGCGACGGCAATCTCGACATTGCGCTGCACAACCGGTTTGATCTGAACATCGTTGTCCTGTTGGGGAATGGCGATGGAAGCTTCGGGGCGCCGATCAAGACCGCGACGAGTGGCAACGGACGCCTGGTGGCGGGCGACTTCAACAACGACGGGCATCTTGATCTGGCCACCGGCGGCCAGGTTTTTTCTTGGTAAAGGCGATGGAACCTTCCCGGTGCCGCTGACCGTGAACTACAGCGGCGCATTATACGCTGCGGACGATCTCAACAACGACGGCAATCTGGACCTCATCGGCAACGACGGCACCGGCTTCTCAGTCTTGCTGGGCAAAGGCAATGGGAGTTTCCAGGCGCCCAAGTCAATGCCGGTCAGCGGAACCGTACGCAGCCTTGCAGTTGCGGATATGAATGGCGACGGCAAGCTTGATGTAGTTGCGGGAGTGGACACGGGCAGCGGCGGCCTGGTTCAGGTTTATCTCGGCAACGGCGATGGAACTCTGCAAGCCGCGCTGAGCCAGGCCACGTCGGTGACCGATCCGTATGAGATTTCCATCGCCCGGTTTACCGGCGATGGGCACGAGGATGTAGTGGTGGCGGGCGGCATCGCCCAGCCGGAGTCGTTGTTGGCGGGTACCGGCACGGGCAGTCTCAAGGCGGAAATTCTGCTGCCCCTGGGATTTGCCGAGAAGGTTGCGGGCGCGTCGCTGGCCGCGGGTGACTTCGATGGCAACGGTGTTCCTGACCTGATTGCGCCTTCAGCGGTGAGCGGCAGGCTGCTGATCTGGCTTGCGAACGCCACCGGAGGCTTTACGGCTGCGAGCGTTTATCTCTATGCCGGCAGCTTGATTGCTTCCGCGGATTTCAATGGCGACGCGCGTCCGGACGCGATTTTTTCCGCCGTTACCAGCGGCGAGGTTGGGGTGATGCTGGACCAGCCCGACGGCACCCTGGGTGCTCCCATCTACAGCGTCCTGACCACCGCTCCCATTGCCGGCCTGATTCCCGCCGATCTGAATGCCGACGGAATCATCGACGTTGTTTTCTGGACCATGAGCGTGACTGCCAACAACGTCACCACGGCTGGTTCCACCTACGCCGCGCTGGGCAAGGGCGATGGCACCTTCCAGGCTGCGACCGTGGTTTCGCAAAGCCTTTCGACCCAGGCCGTGGTGCGGGATCTCAATGGCGACGGCTTTCCAGACGTCGCCGATCTGGACACCGCTCCCGGCAACGTTGCTGTATTCCTAGGCAAAGGCGACGGCACCTTCGGATTCGAAATTGGCTACCCGACCGCTCCGGGAGCCATCTACATCACAGCGGGAGATGCGAACGGCGACGGCCATCCCGACCTGGTTACGGCCGGTGCGGGCGGCGTGGATCTTTTGCTGAACAACGGCAACGGAACCTTTGCTTACTACGCCGTCATCAGCACCGCGGCTGCTTCTGTGGCGGATTTGGTGGATGTGAACGGTGACGGAAAACTCGATCTGGTTGTGGTCACCGGCTCCGGGAGCGCCACAACGGCGACCGTGTACCTGGGTTCCGGCACCGGCACCTTCACCCAGGCTTCGGTATTTCCGCTGAACGGTGCAACCCGGCTCAACTTCGCGGATATCAACAACGATGGATTGCCGGACATTGTGGCGGATGAAGGACTGGCAACCGGAGTGTGGCTCAACACCCAGGCCGGAACCTTTGCCAAGGTGGGGGATCTTCCCCTGGGAGGTCCACTGGCGCTCGCCGATATCAACACCGACGGCTTGCCCGATCTTCTCCAGGCATCGGGCGCGCGCGGCTTCCTGACACTGGCGTACAACCAGTTCGGCACCGTCGCGGCGGGAGACTTCACCATTAGCGCCACTCCTGTGTCCCCCCACGTCGCTGCCGGCGAAAGCACGAGCATCGCGCTCACGCTGGGATCACTCAACGGCTACGCGGGCGTGGTCGCACTCTCCTGTTCCGGACTGCCCGCGGTCACGACGTGCACCTTCTCTCCCGCGCGGGTAACAATTCCCGGGACAGAGGTCGCGGCTACCCTTACCATCCAGACCTCGCTGAATTCGGTGAGTTTGCTGCATGCGGCGAAGCCTTTGCCGGATCGCCGCCGCGTGGGTTGGGCCAACCCGGGTTTCCTTCTCTGCGGCCTGATGCTGACCGGCGCGGGAATCAAACGCCGGCGCGGGCGGATCGTCCTGATGCTGCCGGCGCTACTTTCACTTCTGCTGCTGGCGAGCTGCGCAACGCCCAAAGCGGTGCCGCCAATTGTATTCACCAATCCCACGTCCGTGACCACGACCGTCACCATCTCGGCCACGGCTGGCACTACGGTGCATTCGACGCAGATCGCACTAACCATCACGAAATGAGCATCCGTTTTCCTGGATTTTTGTGGCTGGGGACTCAAGACGGTTAGCATCTTTCCGATGTCTATTGTGTTAACAATCAACAGGACAGGATGTTCTGCCGATAGAGATGGTTTGGATAGCGCAGATTCCGTAATTCTGTTGCAGCCTATCGTCGGACCGGGGCATCGAAGTGTACTTAAGTTACTGGCGAGAATCATCGAGGTGGGCATTTTGAGGTTGTAAGCGAAGGTTCAGGTCACTTACCATCAAGATACTCACCACTGGAAGACATCTCTTTTGGAGGCCCGGAATTGCGGGGCTCGAGTCGGAGTGTAGGTAACGAGAATGTTTACTGCCGTACAAACCCGGATTCTGAGAACCGCACTGGTGGCGGTGCTGGCGCTTTTGATGGCTCCCAGCTCTTTTGCGGCCACCGTATCCTCCCGTCATGAGGCGCGAAGCAATCACAAGATCAAGGAGAGCGCGAGCACGGAGAGGCGCATGGCCGCTTCCCGGCACAGCCGCGCGCTCACCTCGCGTGCAGTCAGGCGCGGGGTTAGGAGCAGGAAGCTCGTTGCGGTTAGCCGCCGCGGCAGAAGCACCCCGCGCTACTATGAGCGCTTCACCGTCAGTTCGTTTGCGAGCGATCCCGCCGCGGGCGACGTTACCACCGGCGAAGATCCGATCGTGCGTGAGGCCGCCATCAACGCCCTGGGTAATCTGAATGGCACCGTGGTCGCCATCGATCCCAGCAATGGCCGTATCCTGGCGATGGTCAACCAGAAGCTTGCGCTTTCCAGCGGCGCCCAGCCCTGCTCCACGATCAAGGTTTCCGTTGCCCTGGCCGCGTTGAGCGAAGGCATCGTCACCAAGGACACTCCGGTGAATCTGGGCGGCTGGAAGATGGACATGAACCAGGCGCTGGCGCACTCCAATAATCAATACTTCGAAGCGTTGGGCCGCCGTCTCGGTTTCCAGAAGGTGAGCTACTATGCGCACCAGTTCGGGTTGGGCGAGTTGGCGGGATGGAATATCGAAGGCGAACACCTCGGGGTGTATCCCAGCGAGGAGCTCCCGGCCAGTCTCGGCGGCGTCGGCAAGATGTGCTCGTTCGGCGAAAGCATCAGCATGACTCCACTGCAACTGGGTTCGCTGATGGCGTCGATCGCCAATGGCGGCACTTTGTACTACCTGCAGCATCCGCGCACGGCGGTCGAGGTGGCTAACTTCCAACCCAAGGTCAAGCGGTACCTGGATATCGCGCCGTTGATCCCCGAAGTCAGCGTAGGCATGCTGGGCGCCACCCAGTATGGCACCGCGCGCAGCCTGCGCACCAGCTTTACTTCGGAACAGGTGCTCGGCAAGACCGGAACCTGTAGCAGTGCTGGAACGCGATTCGGTTGGTTTGGCTCCTTCGCCAACTCGCAATCCGGCCGCATTGTCACCGTCATCTTCCTCAAGGGCGACCATGCCGTCTATGGGCCGAAGGCCGCGGAACTGGCAGGGCGTTTCTACCGCAACCTGGACGAGCACAATTACTTTGCGGGCAGAGCCGCCCCGCTTCACACTGCCGTCCTGCGATAATAAGCAGGCAGCGCGAAATTTTGTCCGCCTTTCCCCAAGGAAAGGCGGATTTCTTTGTGGGCGGCGCCACCAACGCCGGAATCGCGCAAAGGCGAGTAATCGTATTATCCTGAGTTGAGGAAAGCCGTAAGGAGTTGGCGCGGTTCAATCGCCTCTGCCCCTCGGCGGCTTTGCCGTGTTAAGTTGTGGATAGACGAGCAATTCATCCCAGGTTCCAAGTCCCTGCCAAACACCTATGGCTCCGGGCTTGCCGGTGATGGTTCTCACCTCCCGGAGGATTGATATCGATGCGTAAGGTCACGATTGTTGCCGTGTTCATTCTTGTTTTTGGCGCCTTTGCCTTGGCGCAAGTTGAGCCGAAGCCCTTTGTTCTGCCGAAAACGGAATTCTTTCTCGGCTATTCCTACCAGTATGCCGACACCTCCGGCACCTATGCCGGTACTGCCAACACCGTTCCTGTGACCAGCACGAACCTGAACGGTTTTGGTTTCGAGTTCAGCCATTACCTGAACGGCAGGCTTGGCTACACCATCGATGTCTCCAGAGGCTCGAACAGCAGGGTTGACAGCACGGGAATCAAGTACGTGCGCGATACCTACATGGCGGGTCCCAGCTATCGCCTGCGCAGATATGGCTTCATCTCTTCCTCCGTTCACGCCCTTGCCGGGGTTGATCACGCCGTCTTCACCTACCCGGTGTCCTATTCTGCATTCAGCTACGCCAACACCGAATTTGCCGCTGCCGCGGGCGTGAGCGTGGATGGAAATCTGTCCCGTCATGTTGGCATCCGCCTGGCGCAGGCGGACTACCTCTACACGAACCATTACAGCAGCAGCCAGAGTTCGTTCCGCTATATGGGCGGAGTTGTCATTCGTTTCTAGATATCAGCGCAGGAACTCCCGCAGGGAGAGATACCCGGCGACGGACTGGCCGTCAAGGCGAGGGCTCTGCATGCGCTCCGACGGGCGCGCACGCACTCCATTGGTGCCAGCCACAGCGGCGCCAGGGTGTTGTCCGTCACCGCGCGGGAAGTGTTTCCGAGGTTGAACAGGGCTAGGATTTTCTCTGAGAGCCGATTTTCCGGCTCTCTTTGCTTTGTCTAAGATGCTCCGGCCCGTTTATAATCAATGCATGGCTAATGGCGGGGAAGTCAAATTCGTGGAAGTGCAGCAGATCGACCAGCAGGAGCAGCTTCATTCACAGGAAATTGTCGATGAAAAAGAGCGCGTAGACCGGTTGAAGGCGGAGGAAGCCCGCAAGGTCCAAGCTCTCAAGTTGACGCGTGCGCGAGTCCGCGAACAACTAAACCGGACCAGTAACGAGCGCTACACCTTGCTGCTGAACAGCGAACTGACGCAGATCGACGGCGAGTTGGCAAAGCTGATGTGAGCCCCAAGCTCACTCGCGACGGTGACTGACGTCACCGAAGGATGGTTGTTGCCGGCGGACAATAGCGGCGAGGTATCCTATGCCGATCCTTGTCATTGCCGTGATTATGTTCGCGCTATTCCTGGTGATGGGTGTGCTCGCAACGGTGGCCGTCCTGAGTGAAACGCGTGGTATGCCTGGCAGCATTCTCAAGTTCAAACGCATTCATAATTCGCCGCGGAAGTAATTATTGCGGGATTCCGTCGCCCCCAAGCGGACCGTGACCCCGGGTTCGCTCTGCCAGCGACTGCCATGCCTTTGGAAGATCCTGCGCCAATTCTGATCAATTTCTCCCGGACCACAACTTGCGCCGATGCGCCAGATTGATGTTCCCGTTTCATTGTCTGGAAGCGTCAGGCGGTCCAGAATGGATCGAGCGCACAAATAGGAGCCAATGGCAGGGGCGCGATCATACCCGCCGCCGCCGTCCGGCGCCATGTTCCGGAGCACACCATGATCTCACCGCTCCTGCTGAGCCTGAAGCTCGCACTGGTCACCTCCTGTCTGCTGCTTGTGGTTGGGCTGCCGTTGGCCTGGTGGCTGGCCTTCACGCGCTTTCGCCTGCGATTTCTGGTCGAGTCCGTGGTCGCCCTGCCCATCGTGCTGCCGCCCACGGTGCTTGGCTTCTATCTCCTGCTGGAGTTCGGCTCCCGCGGCTGGCTGGGCGCATTCTGGGAGCGGTTCACCGGACACACCCTTGCCTTCAGCTTTGAAGGGCTCGTAATCGGATCAGTCATCTACAGCCTGCCTTTTGCCGTGCAGCCATTTACCGCGGCCTTGGCCTCAGTGGACCGTCGTCTGCTGGCGTCGTCGGCTAGCCTGGGAGCCTCGTCCTGGCGAACCTTCTGGCGTATCACGTTTCCCCTTGCCTTCCCTGGCATTGTGACGGGCTTTGCCTTGAGCTTCGCTCACACCCTGGGCGAGTTTGGCGTGGTACTGATGCTGGGCGGCAACATCGCCGGCCGCACTCAGACCGCGTCGATTGCCATCTACGACAACGTGCAGATGCTTGACTATCAGGCTGCCGCGCGCCAATCCATCACTCTGCTTGGAATTTCATTCGCGCTGCTGGTTGCTGATTAACGCGCTCAATCGCAAGCGGAACTGGAGGCTGCAATGAGCGCCTCCGGCGCGGCTTTGAGTGTTGAAATTCGCCTGCCGCTGCCGCAGTTTCCACTTGAGTGCAGCATTTGAGGCGCAGACAATGAAGTGGTGGTGCTGTTTGGCGCCTCCGGCGCCGGCAAGACCTCGGTGCTCGACTGCATTGCCGGCTTTCGCGCGCCTCAGCGCGGCCGGATTACGACTGGGCGATCGGGTGTTGTTCTGCGGCGAGCGCAGGGTGAACCTTCCGGTTCGCCAGCGCCACATCGGATATCTTTCGCAGCAGCCTGCGCTTGTTTCCGCATCTCTCCGTGCGCCAGAACGTTGAGTATGGTCTGCTGGATCTGCCGCGCCCGCAGCGCGATGCGCGGGTGGGCTCGATTCTGGAGCGCTTTCGCATCGCCGCGCTGGCTGCGAGCCGTCCGGCTGCCATCTCCGGAGGCGAGCAGCAGCGCGTGGCTCTGGCCCGCACCCTGGTTTGCGAGCCTGAATTGCTGCTGCTGGACGAGCCGCTGACGGCGCTCGACCTGCGGCTGAAATCGCTGCTTCTGGAGGCGATCTTCGATTGGCAGCGCGAGCGCGCGGTTCCCATGCTCTACGTCACCCACGAGCAGGCGGAGGCCTATTCACTCTCACGCCGCGTTCTCGTGATGGAGAAGGGACGCGTTGTTGCCGATGGCGAGCCGCACCAGATCTTCAGCTGCGCCCTTCAGCCGCGAGCGGGCCGCGCTCTCCGGATATGAAAATATTCTTCGATGCCGTGGTGGAAGAAGTGCATCCCGCGCTGGGTACCATGACCTGCCGCGTCGCCGGAACGGATCTGTTGCTGGAGTCACCGTTGGCGAACAAGGCCGCGGGCGAAGCGGCGTGCCTTGCCTTGCGCGCCGGAGACATTCTGGTGGCCACCAGCCGGCCCTCCGGCATCAGCGCGCAGAAACCTGCTGCAGTGGCCGGATCCGTGCGATTGAGGATCGCGCCGGGATGGTTGAACTGCGCGTCCGGTGTGCGCGGGCGCGGGGATGCAGCGCAACGAGCGCGGAGACTGAGATTCTGCGTTCACATCACCCGCGGCGCCTTGCAGAATCTTGGTCTCGAAACGGAACAAGCCGTGTGGCTGATCATCAAGACCCACTCGATTCAATTTCTGCGCAGCTAACTCGGCCAGACGCTCCGGCGAACGCTCAAAATCCCAACATCACCGGTTCGGGAAGCAACTCCACCCCGAAGCGCTCGCAAACGCGGCGCTCGACAAACTCTTTCAGCCCAGCACATCCGCGGCTGTCGCGCCGCCCCGGTTAATCAGGGCAAGGGTGTGCTTGCTGCTGATAGCCGCCGGACCAAGCGCGAATCCTTTGCTGATACCCGCCTGCTCAATCAGCCACGCCGCCGCTAGTTTCACCTGTCCAGCGCCGGCGGCGAAATGCGGAACCGGGACCGCCGAACAGGCGGCAATCCGTTCGTAGACGGCAAGGCTCACAACAGGATTCTTGAAGAACGAGCCGGCGCTGCGGCTATCAGCATCGTTGTCGGTCGAGCAGCATTGCCTTGGCGCGCCGGATTGCCAGCACGGCTTCGCGCATCTGCGCAAGAGTCGGAATTGCATCGGATTGGGCGCCGAGGTGACGCTTGAGGTCTGGGTACGTGATCTCGGGCGCGCCGCCGGGTTGCAGGGCGTAATCCACGCGAGTCAGGATGTAGCGGCCACGGTCCGCTCCATTGAAGCGGCTCTGGCGGTAGCGGAAGTCGCAAGCGGCCGTGTCGAACTCGACCGGCTCCAGGGTTATCGCATCAATGGCGTAAACCCGCACGATTGTTCCGGAGACATCCTGCCCGTAGGCGCCCACGTTCTGTACCGGAGTGCCGCCCACGCTTCCTGGAATACCGCTCAGGCATTCCACTCCAGCGCAACTGTCCTCCACGGCGAGCTTCACCAGGGCGTCCCACTCGCAGGCCCGCCCCGGCGGAGATAGATCCGCTTTCCACCATGATTGCGGACATCGATGCCGGCCATTGTCATGTGCAGCACGAGGCCGCCAAAACCCGCATCGCTTACCAGGAGATTGCTGCCGCCGCCCAGCACGAACACCGGCAGCGACCGGGTGCGCGCCCAACCGCAGAGCCTCGATGATCTCGTCGTCATCTGCGGGCTCGGCAAAGTAGCGGGCGCACCCTCCCACCTCCAACGTGGTGTATGGGGCCAGGCAAATGTTCTTCTTTATCTTTATCATTCTGCTCACATGATACGCGCAGGCGAAGACTCTGCGCCCGCACCGCACCGCCTGTCATCCAACACTCCAGAACGTGAGCATTGGGAGGAGAGTCGATGTATCCAGATCTGATGGTGGTGCCGATGCGCGAGGAACTGACGCGCCTCGGGGTGCAGGAAACACGCACTCCGGAAGAAGTGGACCTGGCAATTAGCGGGAACAAGGGAACGCTGATGGTGGTGGTGAACTCCATCTGCGGCTGCGCGGCGGGTAAGATGCGTCCGGCGGTGCGAGTTGCCCTGCAAGGCGCCATCAAGCCGGACCGCTCCATTACGGTCTTTGCCGGGCAGGACATCGCCGCAACCGAGCGCGCCCGGGAATACTTCATCGGCCAGCCACCATCGTCTCCCAGCATTGCAATTCTGCGTGATGGCAAACTCGCCTACTTCATGCCTCGTTCGGCGATCGAAGGCAGGGACGCCGCCAGCATTGCTGCCTCGCTCCAGCAGGCCTTCGAGCAGCTCTGCCAGCCCAGCGTCCTTTGAGTCCCACCCGCCGCGCAAGGTTCGGGCGGCGTGGCGCGTTTTCATCCGTGGAGAACCCCTCTACCGTGCCTGGGATTGCATCAGCAACCTGGTCACGCTCTGGTCCTGAGGATGGAGGTTGTGCGCCTTTTGCAGGTAGGGAACTGCTTCTGCGATCTCGCCGTTTGCGATCAGCATCAGGGCGTATTGCAGGTTTTCGTCGAATCCTTGCGGGTTCAGCGACACTGCTTTTGCCAAGGCGTCCCGCGCGCCGGCCAGGTCGTGCGACTCGTAGCGCACGCGTCCCAGGTTAAACCACGATTCTGCTTCGTCGGGAGACAGTTGCGCGCCCTTTTCGCAGTTGGCGAGCGCCTCTGCCAGCAACTTCAACTCGCGCTGCGCCACGCACAGATTGACATAGGCAGGCCCGAAACTGGGTCGCAGGCGAGTGGTGCTGGTGAACGGACCGACCGCCTCCGCATAACGATGCGCATCCAGCAGCAGGGTTCCGAGCATGAACTGAGCGTGCGCATCTTCCGGCTTGAGGAGCGGTGGCGCGCTGGGCGTGGGCAAGGGCGGCGTTGGCATCGCCGCGCTCGTGCGCATCGGCGGCCTGGTCAATCTCGATATAAGCCTGGTTGCGTTGCCGCGCAAAAGCTCCCGCTCCGGCGAACGCCAGCAACATGACCAATGTGCCGGCCGCCACCCGCATTCGCCCGCGTCGCTCATGGCGGTCCGAGCCGGTAGGGAAGGCGGCGCCCAGAATCAATCCGGTCATCAGTCCGCCTACATGTGCCGCATTGTCGATGCCGCGCAGTGCGGCTCCGAACGCGAGATTGTAGACGACGAACAGCGCAATGCTGGTGAGTTGCCCTTTGAGCAGCGCGCGGAGCTGCTGGTTGCCATGCAGCAGCATGGCCGGAATCAGCGCTCCGGCGATGCCGAAGATTGCCCCCGATGCGCCAACACTCAATCCGTTCCCGTGCCAGCAGATGCTTGCCAGGCTGCCGCCGATGCCGCACATCAGGTAGAGCAGGATGAAGCGCGAGCGCCCGAAGAGCAACTCCGCCAGCCATCCCAGGTTGTACAGGCACCACATATTCAGCGCAATGTGCAGCAGTCCGCCATGCTCAAAGGTGGATGTGAGCAGGCGCCACCACTGGCCTCGGCTGGTCAGTGCGCCGGCGTTCGCGCCCCAGTTCAGCAGAAGTCCGCGGACCGAAGGTGAGGAAGCTGCGGGCCTGCCATGCCATGATCAGATAGACCAGCGTGTTCAGCGCGATGAGGACGATGGTTGGCGACTCAAACAGCAATTGCAGACGGCCCGGCGCCGCTTCCCCCGGTTTGGCGGAGAGCACTTCCGCCGAGCATTGCGGACAGAGCGATTCGGTGTCGGAAGAAGCCTCAAACTCGCGTCCGCATGACGAGCAAATGATCATTGCAAGGTAGCTTTCGACACCGTCTTCACGGCAATCTGCGATGGCCTTGCCCCGGTTGGAATCATCAGGAACAGGCGTGGCGGAGGAGCCTGCACCTTCTTGTCGCTGCGCTTGTCCAGCAGCAGCACGGCTACGTCTCCGGAGCCTGAGTCGGCAACC
Organism: uncultured Acidobacteriota bacterium; assembly: GCA_963707735.1. Classification (GTDB taxonomy): domain Bacteria; phylum Acidobacteriota; class Terriglobia; order Terriglobales; family Acidobacteriaceae; genus TOLSYN. Next base: position 268,935 of record CAVPRB010000003.1, read on the forward strand.
AGCAGCATGTTCTCCGCCGGAGTCAGAGCCAGCGCATCGGGCTTCGAGCCGACCTGCACCGTGGTGATCAGCTTGCGCGTCGTGGCGTTAAAGACAGCCACGCTGTTGGAGGCAAAGTTGCTCACATACAGCGTGCTGTTGTCAGCCGCTGACCAGAGATCGCACGGGATGATCTCCGGCCAGGAAACTTTCGCCAACCTCGTCGGTATACGGGCTCACTGCCGAAATCGTCTGCGCCTCATAGTTGGACACGAAGACTTCGCCGCCGTCGGGCTTCATTCCCAGGTCCACGGGCGTGCCGCCCACCCTGAGCAGCGCCTCAACGTCCGCGTTCTTCAGGTTCACCAATGCCACTTGCCGCGAACCGGAGCAGCCGACGACAGCCTTGGAAGCATCGGGCAGAATGACCAGCGAGTCCGGACTCTTGCAAACATGCAGCGTGACGCGAATCCGCATGGCGACGCCGTCGATGAGGGTCACGGAATCGTCGCCCCGATTGGCAACGGCCACGAACTTGCCGTCCGCGGAAACCCGCGCCATGCCGGGTTGTCTTCCCACCGCGAGCGTTCCGATGACGCGATGCGCATCCAGATCCAGCGCCGTCACGGTGTTGGATTCCGCGTTGGCGACCCATCCACGGCGTGCCGTTGGCGGTTACGGAAATTGTGTATGGCATCCTTCCCACTGCAATGCTACCCGCGACCTGGTTGCTGGCCGCGTCGATGATGCTCACCGTGCCTGAGTCTGTGTTGACCACATAGACTTCGTTTTTTGTGGGGCTGGCGGTGACTCCGCTAGGATTGCTTCCCGTGGCCAGGATGCGCTCAATCTTCATGGTGGCCAAGTCGAGAACACTGACCGTGTTGGAACCCGAGTTGGTGATGTAGGCAAAGGTGTGCGGCGGTTCGGCGTTACGTTTGCTGCACCCTGCCACCACTAGCACGGACACAAGCGCAAGGCCGGCAAGCCGCCGGCCCGCTGCTGCTTTCCGCCCCATGTTCACGAGCGTGCCGCTTCCCGGTCCGGCGCGGGGCGGTCCTTCGGCGGCGCCTCGCTCAGGGTGCGATGCACCACCGGCAGGATGGCGCGCAACTGTAAAACCATCGCCGCAAACTGATCGGGATACAACGACTGCGCTCCGTCGGAGAGTGCGCGGTCGGGGTCGTGATGCACTTCCACCATCAGTCCGTCGGCGCCCACCGCGGCGGAAGCCAGCGCCAGCGGCGCCACCCGGTCGCGTTTGCCGGTACCGTGGCTGGGATCGGAGATGATGGGAAGATGGCTCAGTTTCTGCGCCGCGGGAATCACGCTCAGGTCCAGGGTATTGCGGCTGTGATCGGCAAAGGTGCGCACCCCGCGTTCGCAGAGCACGACGTTGCGATTGCCTTCGCTCATGATGTATTCGGCCGCCATCAACAACTCTTCCAGGGTCGCGCTCAGGCCGCGCTTCAGCAGCACCGGCAGCGGCGATCGGCCGGCACGCTTGAGCAGCGAAAAGTTCTGCATGTTGCGCGCCCCAATCTGGATCATGTCAGCGTAATCCTCAATCGCGTCCAGCGCTTCGGTATCCACCGCCTCGGTCACGATCAGCATGCCGAAGCGTTCGCGCACCTCGGCCAGAATCTTCAGTCCCTCGACTCCCATGCCCTGGAACGCGTAAGGCGAAGTCCGCGGCTTGTAGGCGCCGCCGCGAAACAGCCTGGCGCCCGCGACCGCAACCTTTTCGGCAACGGTCAGGGTTTGCGAGCGGCTTTCCACCGAGCATGGCCCGGCAATGATGGCAAATTCCTCGCCCCCGATCGTGACATCGGAATTGGGGAATCGGACAATGGTGTTTTCCGGTTTCGATTCGCGGCTTACCAGCTTGTACGGCTTGCTGATGCGGATGATTTCCTGCACGCCCGGCAGCTCTTCGAGTCCCCAGGTTTCAATCCCGCGCAGGTCGCCGGTGACGGCGATGGCATAGCGTTGCGTACCCTCCACCGAGTGCGCCCGGAATCCCAGGGATTCAATTCTTTCGCAGATGGCACGAATTTCGTCCGTTGTTGCACGCGACTGCATCACTACCAGCATGGTTCCCTCGCAGAAACCACTAGTGTAGCGGAGGCCCGGCAATGCGGGCAACGTTGGCAGTAGTTACGCCGTTGAATTCCTCACCACAATCCGCCGTCGGAGGCAACGCTTCAGGAGTGATCAGGCCAGTTCCAACTCGATCTTTTTGGCGGCGGCGTCCAGTTTCACGATCCGGAAGCTGCGAATCTGGCCCGCGCGCGCCGCCTCGGGCTTCGTCTCGCGGCTCACAGCCTCGCCCTTCCATTTCGCATTGAGCATCGCGCTCAGGGACGACATATCGGCCTTCTGTCCCTCGCTCTTTGGCTCATCCTTCGCGGCGGCCGCTTCAGCAATCCGGCAGGTGGCCCGAATGCCCTCACCCAGTTCCACCCGCATCCGGTCGCCGGATTCCTCGATCAAACGGCCAGTCACCACATCGCCAATCTTATGTTCGGCGATATATTCATCCAGCCCGGTTGGGATGAGCTGCTTCATGCTCAGGCGCAACTGCCGCTTCTCCAGGTCGATGTCGAGCACCTGTGCCTTGACCACCTGCCCCAGTTTCAGCACGTCCTGGGGGTGCTCAATGCGTTTCTCGGCGCTGATTTCGCTGACGTGCACCATGCCCTCAATGCCTTCGGCGAGTTGCACGAACGCGCCGAACTTGGTGATGCTTGTGACCGGTCCCTCGACGACCGTGCCCACCGCAAACTTCTGCGCGGCCTGGGCCCAGGGATCGCCCAGGGCTTGCTTCAGTCCCAGCGAGATGCGGCGCTCACCCAGGCTGATGCCCAGAATCACGGCCTCCACGGTCTCGCCCGGCTTGATCATGTCGCCGGCCTTTTTCACCTTCTTTCCCCACGACATTTCTGACAGATGAATCAATCCTTCAATGCCCGGTTCCAGCTCCACGAAGGCTCCGAATTCGACCACCCTCGTAACCGTGCCCTGCACCCGTTCGCCAACCTTGTACTTCTCGGCAACCGTATCCCACGGATGCGGCTGTAACTGCTTCAGCCCCACGGAAATCCGGTGCTTGCCGGCATCTACCTTGAGAACCTTCACTTCCACCTGTTGCCCCACCGAGAGCACGTCGGACGGCTTGTTGACGCGGCCCCACGAGAAATCGCTGACGTGCAGCAGTGCGTCCACCCCGCCCAGATCAATGAATGCACCGTAGTCGGCCAGGCTGCGGACCGTCCCGCTCAGCGTGACGCCCTCCTGCACCTCGGCAAAGCGCTGTTCCTTGCTGGCGCGCTCATCCTCTTCGGCCACGGCGCGGCGATCCACCACCACGTCTTCGTCGGTCACGTCAAGCTTGATGATGCGGCAGCGGATCTGCTCTCCAACCAGCTTCTCCAGGGCGCTCGAGTCGCGCTCTCCGCTGCGCGAGGATGGCATGAATGCGCGTACTCCCACGTCCACGCTGAGCCCGCCCTTGATTACGGCGGTCACCGTTCCCAGGATCGTGGTCTTTTCGGCAAAAGCCCGCTCCAGGGCTGACCAGTCCTTTGGCAGCTCTACCTTCAGGCGCGAAAGCTCGTAGTAGCCTTCCGGATCGCGGCCCTTGACCGAGACCGGAAATTTATCGCCAACACTTACCGTTTCGCCCGCTCCCTGGAACGGCGCCAGCGGCAGGATGCCTTCGGTCTTGTAACCAATATCAAGAAATACCGACTCGGCTGAAACGGCGACGACCGTGCCCTCGAGTTGCTTGTTGCCATCCGGAGCCTTGCGCGTATGGGTACGCTCGTATTGTGCAAGAATCTGCTCAAATGACTCGGTGGATTCGGGGGTGGGCTTGGATTCAGGACTGCGCGGGTTGGACATGGGAGGTGAAAGCCTCATTCTAACGTTATGCCGCTAGGATATCACCGCGCCACCCCGATGTGCGGAACTCCAGCAAACCCTCTGCCGGAACGGGCATGACCCTGGCTGGCTCCGGGGCTCCATTCGCCTTACAATCTCCTCATGCCTCGCCTTGTCAAGAAGCGCCCCGTCAAGAAGTCCGCGACTACCCCCGAGCGAGACATACTCAAGCTCATTCCCGCCGCTGAACACAGGGCGCATTGTTCGTCGCGCCGCATCGGCATTCACACCTCCACTTCGGGAGGAGTCGAGACCGCCGCCGAGCGCGCCTGGCGCATGGGCTGCAATACCCTGCAGATCTTCAGTTCCAGCCCGCGCATGTGGCGGCCGTTTGATATTTCGCCCGAGCAATGCGCGGCCATGGCAGACCTGCGCGCCGCCTACGACCTGAAACCGCTGGTGATTCACGCCAATTACCTTATCAATGTCGCGGGAACCAATCCTGAAATATTGGAGAAATCCATCTCCGCCCTCCGTGCCGAGATGGAGCGCGCCATCCAGCTGCACGCCGAGTACGTGGTGCTCCATCCCGGCAGCTTTCGCGGCTGCTCGCGCCAGGAGGGCCTAGCCAACGCCTGCGCCGCTATCGCTCGCGCCAGCGACGGGCTCAACATGGCGGACAACGGACTGACGCTGCTGGTGGAAAACACGGCCGGAGCCGAGTTCTCGCTGGGTTCGAGTTTTGAGAGCGTGGCCGAGCTCATCGCCGCTCTCGCCACCCACATTCCAGTCGCCTCCTGCATCGACACTTGCCACACCCACGTGCGCGGCCATGACATTGTAAGCGCGGACGGTTACGAGGAAACCATGCGCCAGCTTGATGCCACCGTGGGCTTGGCCAACGTGCCCGTATGGCATTGCAACGACGCCAAGGCCGCCTTCGGCTCCAAGCTCGATCGCCACGAAAATATCGGCAAGGGGACCATCGGCCTCGAAGCGTTCCGCCGCCTGCTCCGCGATCCGCGCCACGCGCACGCGGCCTTCATCCTGGAAACCCCCATCGACGAGCCGCTCGACGACCTGCATAACGTCGAGGCGCTGAAGGCGCTGGCCAGTCCGGCAGGTGGAGTTGCCTCGCACAGGTTGTAGAATAAAAGCTTATCCATTGCGCAATTTTCGACACTCTCAGGGCAAACGAATACTCATGGAAGATCCGCAGAAATCAATCCCGAAGCCGTCGCCGGATTCTCCGGCCAACATTCTTGAACAAGCCGCCGAGGTTGTGCGCGAAGCCGCGGAAGGCCTGGTGGAAGAGATCGTGGACGTTGCCCACGAGATCGGCGGCGCCGTGCGCCACAAGGCCCCGGCGCAAACCGTTGCCGACACCTCGGCCGCGCCGCGCCTGCGCGCCGCCAGTCGCGCCGAAGACGACACCCGCTATGATCCCATTCCGGTGGAGCAGAAGTGGGCCGCGCTCTGGGAGAGCGACCTTACCCGTTACGCGCCCGAGCCGCCCTCCAGCGGCAGACCCAAGTATTACGTCGTGGAGATGCTGCCCTATCCCTCCGGCGCGCTGCACATGGGTCACGTCCGCAACTACGCCATTGGTGACGCCTTGGCCCGCTACATGTGGATGAACGGCTACAACGTGTTGCATCCCATGGGCTGGGATTCCTTCGGTTTGCCCGCCGAAAACGCCGCCATCAAGAACCAGCGCCAGCCGCGCGAGTGGACCCTGAACAACATTTCAGCCATGAAGGCGCAGATGAAGCGTCTCGGCTTCAGCTACGACTGGTCGCGCGAAATTGCAACCTGCCTGCCCGAGTACTATCGCTGGAACCAGTGGTTTTTCCTCAAACTTTTTGAGAAAGGCCTGGCCTACCGGAAAAAGAGCAAGGTGAACTGGTGTCCGAACTGTGCCACGGTGCTCGCCAATGAGCAGGTGGTGAACGGTTGTTGCTGGCGTCATGAAGACACACTGGTCGAACAGCGCGAGCTGGAGCAGTGGGCGCTGCGCATCACCAGTTACTCCGAGGAACTGCTGCAGGGTCTGGACCGCATGGAGGGCTGGCCGGAGCGGGTCCGCACCATGCAGCGCAACTGGATTGGACGCAGCGAGGGCGCCAATGTCGATTTCACCCTCGACGGCGGCTCCGCAACCACGATCACGGTTTTTACCACCCGCATTGACACCATCTACGGCGCAACTTCGTTGCAGCTTGCGCCGCAGCATCCACTGGTTGCCGAGCTTGTTGGCAGCGATTCCGCCAAACTCGCCAGCCTGGAGCAGATGCTTGCCGATCAGAAAAAGGCGCGCGAGGCGGGAGACATCGGCCTGGTCAACAAGAAAGGATTCTTTACCGGGCACTTTGCCATCAACCCTTTCAACCAGGAGCGCGTGCCCATCTGGGTTGCCAACTACATCCTGATGGACTACGGAACCGGCGCCATCATGTCGGTCCCGGCGCACGATGAGCGCGACTTCGAGTTCGCCAAGCAGTACGGCATTGAAGTGCGCATCGTGATTCTGCCGCGCCGCGGGCAGGAACCACCGGAAGCCGGACAGCCTGAGCATCCGGTGCTGCCCTTTGTCGCCGAGGATTCGCTGCTCATCAACTCCGGCCCGTTCAACGGACTCTCCTGCGAAGAGGCGCAGAAGCAGATGGCGGCGCATGCCGAGCAGGGCGGCTTTGGAAAAGCTACCGTCACCTATCGCCTGAAAGATTGGGGCATTTCGCGGCAGCGCTACTGGGGAACGCCGATCCCCATCCTCTACTGCGAAAAGTGCGGCCTTGTCCCCGTGCCTGAGGATCAACTTCCCGTGCTTCTGCCGGAAAATGTTGAAATCACCCTGGCCGGTGGCTCGCCGCTCACCCGCGTCAAACAGTTCTACGAGGTAACCTGCCCCAGGTGCGGAGGCACGGCGCGCCGCGAAACCGACACCATGGACACCTTTGTCGATTCGAGCTGGTACTTTTACCGCTACACCAGCCCCATCAACACGGCGCCGTTTGACTCAGCCATCGCCAACTACTGGTTTCCCATGGATCAGTACATCGGAGGGGTCGAGCACGCCATTCTGCACCTGATGTACTCGCGTTTCTGGACCAAGTTCATGCGCGATATCGGCCTCATCCACAATGATGAGCCGGCGGCGCGGCTGTTCACCCAGGGCATGGTCATCAAGAACGGCGCCAAGATGTCGAAGTCGCTGGGCAACGTGGTGTCGCCCGATGACATGGTGGCTCGCTATGGCGCCGACGCCACCCGGCTCTACACGCTGTTTGCGGCGCCGCCGGACCGCGATCTTGACTGGCAGGATCAGGGGGTGGAAGGCGTTTATCGCTTCCTCTCGCGCCTTTACCGCTTCATTACCGAGACTCCGGTGCGGCTCGCGGCGGATGAATCCCGCGAATACGAGGTTGCCGCGCTCACCCCGGACGCGCGCAAGGTGCTGCGGAAGCTGCACCAGACCATCCAGCGCATCACGGACGACTTCCAGGGACGCTGGCACTTCAATACCTCGGTTGCCGCCATGATGGAGTTGCTCAACGCCTGCATGGTCAAGCAGGAGCTGTTTGCCGCGAACTCAACGGCACCCAAGGCCTTCCGGGCCGAGGTGCAGCGCCAACTCGTGCTTCTGCTCAGTCCCTTCGCGCCTTATCTCGCCGCGGAACTCTGGTCCACCCTCGGCGAGGATCCGGATGCGTTTCTCCGCCATCCCTGGCCGCACGCTGATCCGGTGCTGGCGAAGGAAGACGAGGTGGAGATCGTGGTGCAGTTCAACGGCAAACTGCGTGCGCGCCTCACCGTCGCTCATGATGCAGAAGACGAAGCCGTTCGCGAAGCCGCGCTCCAGGATGAGAAGGTGAAGGGAGCTCTGGCCGGCAAGCGGATTGTGAAAGTCATCGTGGTCAAGAATAAGCTGGTCAACATCGTCGTCAAGGGCTGAGCCGGCATGACCGCCAACGCCAATCGCGAAGGCTTCCGCATTCTGCGCAGCGATCCGGCGTTATTGGCCATGGAACTGCTCTGGCGCTGGAGCTTCGGACTCGCCCTGCTGGCGTTATGGTTCATGGCCTACGCGCACCTGCGTCAGGCCGTGTTTCTCTCCGACGCGGATGAGATGGCCTTCAGCGGGCAGGACCCGTTTGCCGTGGCTTCTGCCGCCGCAGGCCTCATCGGTGAGGCGCTGCCGCTGTTGCTGCGGTTGCTGGCGCAGGTTTTCGCCGTGGCGGCCGTGCTCTGGATTGCTGCCGCCGGGCTTGGGCGCGGGATCATCACTCGCATGATCGTGCGCAGCTTTGCCTCTGGGTACGGCGTCAGCATTGCTCCCGATGCGCCGCGCTGGCGGGTGTTCGCAACCCTCAAGTTTGCCCGGGTACTGATGCTGCTGATTCTCGCCATCGGCTATTTTGGCGGGACACTGATTGCCTCGCTCGTCAACCCACGGGAGCAGACCCTGCTCGCTTCCGCGCTCATCGTTTTCGCTGCGCTGGCAGCCGCCAGCGTGCTCTGGAGCTATGTCAACTGGGTGCTTTCGCTGGCGCCGATTTTCGTGGCGCGCGACGGGCTGGCGGCACTCGACTCCGTGGCCGCCGCGATTGCCTTTATCCGCCGCAACCATTCCCGCCTCACCGCCATCGCAATCTGGAACTCCACGTGGCGCGGCTTGGCCGCTACCGTCATCTCGCTGGCCGCAGTCTTCAGCGTTGTCCTGCGTGAGGCGTTGCCTGCCTGGACCATCACCGCGCTCCTCGCCTTGGCAACCCTTCTGTACCTGGTCGTCTCCGACATTTTTCTGCTCGTACGCCTGGCAGCCTACGCCTCGGTCGCGGTGCGCGAGCTGGCCTTGTCCCAGGCGTTGCCAGGGCCGCCGGAAGGCTCCGGAACCGCAGCCAGCTAATCGCTTTACAGCCTGCCCTCAATTCTGCGAACCTTGTGTGTGGAACACACAACATTATCCTCGATCGTTGTCCTGGATTTCGGGTCGCAATACACGCAACTGATTGCGCGTCGTATTCGCGAGCAGAACGTCTTTTCCGTGGTCCTGCCCTGTACCGCCAAACTGGCGGACATTCGCGGCTACCATCCCGTCGGCGTCATTCTCTCCGGCGGCCCCAGCTCGGTCTACGACCTGGATGCGCCGCCGGCCGATCCCGAAATTCTCAAACTCGGGTTGCCCGTGCTCGGGATCTGTTACGGACTCCACTTCATGACCCATGCACTCGGAGGCACGGTCCATGCCGCCAGCAAGCGCGAGTACGGCCACGCCGAGGTCACGGTCCTGGAAAGCTCCCCCCTGTTCCGCGGTCTGCCGGATACGCTTTCGGTCTGGATGTCGCACGGCGACGAGGCGGACGAACTCGCACCCGGCTTCCGGCTCATCGCCCGCACCTCGAACGCCGTGGCTGCCATTGAAAACCCGGCGGAAGGCTACTATGCGGTGCAGTTCCATCCCGAAGTGCACCACACCAAATGCGGCACCGAGCTGTTGAAGAACTTTGTGTTCGGGATTTGCCACGCGCAGCCTACGTGGACGTCGCAGAAATTCATCGACTCGACGATTCAGCAGATCCGTGACAAGGTTGGCGAGGGCCGGGCCCTTTGCGCCATCTCCGGTGGAGTCGATTCCAGCGTCGCCGCCACCCTGGTTCATCGCGCCATTGGAGACCGTCTGACCTGCGTCTTCGTCAACAACGGCGTGCTGCGCAAGGACGAGTACGCCAAGGTGCAGCACAGTCTGCGCACTAGGCTCAAACTCAACATTGATGCCGTGGATGCCGGCGATCGCTTCCTCTCGAAACTGGCCGGCGTCAGCGACCCGGAGCGCAAGCGCAAGATTATCGGCGCCGAGTTCATCGCGGTATTCGACGAGGAGTCGCAGCGCATCAAGCGTGAGTTCGGCGAGGTGCAGTGGCTGGTGCAGGGCACGCTCTATCCTGATGTCATCGAGTCGGTCAGCGTTCGCGGTCCGTCGGTCACCATCAAGAGTCACCACAACGTGGGGGGACTGCCGGCCAGGATGAAGCTCAAACTGATCGAGCCGCTGCGCGATCTTTTCAAGGATGAGGTGCGGCGCATTGGCCGCGACCTGGGGATGCCGGAGGAGTTGATCCAGCGCCAGCCTTTTCCCGGCCCCGGACTGGCGGTGCGCATACTCGGCGAAGTTACTCCGGAGCGCGTGGCGCTGCTGCAGGCGGCCGACGAGATCGTCATCACCGAGATCAAGCGCGCCGGACTGTACGAGCGCATCTGGCAATCCTTCGCCGTGCTCCTGCCCGTGATGTCGGTGGGGGTGATGGGCGACCAGCGCACCTACGCCTACACCTGCGCGATCCGCGCCGTCACCAGCGAAGACGGCATGACCGCCGACTGGGCGGAGCTGCCGCACGAGGTGCTGAAGTCGATCTCCAGCCGCATCGTGAATGAAGTCAGCGGAATCAACCGCATCGTGTACGACATCACTTCCAAACCTCCCGGCACCATCGAATGGGAGTAAGGCTCCGCGAAGCGAAAGTTTCGTGGCCGCAACCGGGTTGCACAGAGTTTTGAGTTCGAACGGATCGCGGAAAATCCGGCTCGCGACAAGCTCTCCGCGGCTGCCGGATTGACCTGCCGCCGGAATTCCTTCCTAATAGAGAGTCATGGCTCAATGCATTCGTTGTGGTCGCACCCTCTCTGGATTCACTTTCGGTAAGAAGATATGCGTCTGGTGCAAGCAGCACGAAGCTGCCCAGCGCGGCGAGGACTCGGGCTATCAGCCGGTGATGACGACTCCGTGGCGCCGTCGCGAGCAGATGCCCATGCTGGCTACCCAGGTGTTTTTCGGCATCAATGTGGCCGTGTTCGTCGGGATGCTGCTCTCGGGTTCTTCGCTGATGAGTCCCACGGGAGCGGACCTGCTGGCGTGGGGAGCAAACTTCGGGCCCGATACCCTGACCGGGCAGTGGTGGCGGCTGCTGACTTCGTGTTTCGTCCACATCGGCATCATGCACATTGCCTTCAATATGTGGTGCCTGTGGTCGCTGGGCGGCATGGCAGAACGGCTCTACGGGCGCACTACATTCGCATGTATCTATCTTCTGTGCGGAATCTCCGGGAGCCTTGGCAGCCTGCTGTGGCATCGCGCGCCGATCATCAGCGCGGGAGCTTCCGGGGCAATCTTCGGCCTGGCCGGAGCGGTGATTGCTTCGCTGAAGCTGGGTGAATTTCCGCCCGGTTCCATGGTGCAGAGCACGATGCAGAGCCTGATCGCCTTTGTGGGATTCAACGTGGTTTTCGGCGCGATCAGCGGAATGACGGACAACGCTTGCCACATTGGCGGGCTGGCGGCAGGGGTTGTACTGGGCGCGCTGGTTGCGAAGGTGACACCCGCGCCCCGCCTGTTGCCGCGGCTGGGGGTGATGGCGCTGGTGGCCGCAGTGCTGGCCGCCGGAGGTTATGCGCTGCAGCGCAGCCGTGCCTACCCCTATAACCTGATGCGCGCCAGCGAACAGATCGAGAATGGAAAGATCGATGCGGCGATTCCTTTTTACGAGCACGCGCTGAAGCTGAGCCCAGAGTCGGCAAGCGCCATCCACTACCGGATGGCGCAGGCGTACTGGGAGAAAAAAGATATCGCCGGCGTGGAGCGGGAGCTGCAGAAAATTCTGGACGCACAGCCGAAAGACGAACAGGCGCTGAACGACCTGGGCGGTATCCGTCTCGAACAACATCGTAACCAGGACGCCCGGCGGAGTTACCTGCAACTGCTTGCGGTGAATCCGCAGAGCGCGGAAGCACACGCGGGACTGGGCGCGGTGGACTTTGCCGAGAGTAACTTCACCGCAGCGCTCCAGGAGTATGAGCAGGCGGCAGGACTCAAGCCGCGGCTGCCCGGGATAGACCTCCGGCAAGGGGAGTGCCGGATGCAGTTGAAGCAGTTCAATGAGGCCATTGCCGACTTCCGTAAAGAGATTGAAGCCGGTGGAGACGATGCCGATACTGAGCGGGCGCTGGCCGGGGCCTACCAGGCGAAGGGCATGAGAGCAGACGCCGAAGCGGCAACCCAGCGGGCAGACAAGCTGAAAACGACCCACGCAGCGGAGTAGGACGGACAGAGGGTTGACGCCACTGAATGCCGTCGATTAAAGAGTTGGGCCGATCTTGCCGTTAGAAGGCTTGAGGGAGAAGTTTTGTTCGAGGACTAACGATGCATACGACCGCCGAATTGGCAGATGCAGGATCGATTGATACTCGCGAATGGGAAGACCTGCTCTGCACGGGAGCACAGGAAGTATTCGAGATGATGATCGGCGTTCCCCTGAAGCGGTGCTCCGGCGAAGTACCGCAGGAGACCGGAGAGTTTACGGCGGTGATTGGCTTGGCGGGGCCGATCCAGGGAGTGTTTGCGATCCGGTGCAACGAGCGAACCGCCATTGGGATTGCCTGCGGCATGTTGGGCATGGAGGAGAAGGAAGCCAGGGCTGAAATCTGGGACGCGCTGGGCGAGGTCTGCAACATGGTGGTTGGAAACTTCAAGTCCAAGACGGGCAAAGCCGGAGAATCGTCCGTGTTATCGGTTCCGACTGTAATTCACGGGCTTGACTACCGGGTTCGTCCGCTGGTCAATGGCTCGCTGGTCGAGTGCCGCATGCAGAGCGCAGATGGAGTGCTGCATCTTCGTCTGGACTATCGCTTGGCAGGCTAGGCCCACCGTTGGTTTGTGGAAAAAAAGAGTGCCCGGAGCGGGGCGCTCTTTTTGCTGGCACAGCCAAAACCGGCCCTAGACGCCACTCCGCCAGTTGACCAACGCGGACCTCTCGCCCTATGGAGTTACCGCGCGAGGGATAACAGGCTGCGCGGCACCCACCCGGACGCGCAGGTTCTTTGGAACGAAGAGAAAGGTAATCAACGCCCCGATCAACAGAATTCCCGCAATAATGTAGAGTGCGGCAGAACGATCCGACGAAATGAGTTTTGCCCACACCGGAACGTTGGGTCCAATGTAGCCACCCAGGTTTCCAACCGAGTTCACAATGCCGATTCCGGCTGCCGCGGCCGTTCCCGTCAAGAACGCAGATGGCAGCGGCCAGAACAATGGCATGGATCCAATCACTCCCAGGGTTCCGATGGACAAAAAGACGATAGCCAGAACGGGATTCGAAGCGAACACTCCGCTCAAAACCAAACCAACCGCTCCGGCCGAAGCAGTCCATACATAATGCAGCCGCCGCTCGCCCGTCTGATCGGAATGGCGGCTCAGCAGGATCATTCCAATCACAGCCACGCCGTAGGGTATGGCGGTGATCAGACCAACTCCCAGGTATCCTTTAATACCAAATGCTTTCACAATCGTCGGCAACCAGAAAGCAATGCCATACAGGCCGATCATCAAAGTGAAATAGATCGCGCATAATACCCACACGGTGCCACTCTTGAAGGCATCGCTCAGCCTGTGTTCCGTTTTGTCCTTTTCTTCGGTGACAAGATTGTTGGCGAGAAGTGCCTTCTCTTCGGCGCTGAGCCACCGGGCTTCATCAATGCTGCTGTTCAGATAAAAAATCACCCAGATACCCGACGATGATGGATGGAATGCCTTCCGCCAGGAATAACCACTGCCATCCCGCCAGTCCGTTCGCTCCGGAAAGCGCATCCATGATCCAGCCGGAGATGGGATTGCCGATGACGCCGGAGACCGCAATTGCCGCGCAAAACCAGGCGGTTCGCGTGGCGCGGAGTCTTGACGGATACCACAGGGTCAGATAAAAAATGACGCCCGGGAAGAAGCCGGCTTCCACCACGCCGAGAAGAAATCGCAGGGCGTTGAAAGACATTGCGCCTCTTACAAATATCATGCACGCCGACACGATGCCCCAGGAGATCATGATCCTGGCGATCCACCGGCGCGCCCCGAATTTCTTCAGCGCCACATTGCTGGGGACCTCAAAGATGAAGTAGCCGATGAAGAAGATTCCGGCTCCCGTGGCGAAAGCCGCATCGCTCAGCGACAACGCATTCAGCATCTGCAGCTTCGCAAAGCCAACGTTTACACGGTCGAGGTAGGCGAGGATGTAGCAAAGAAAAAGGAAGGGAATCAAACGCAAATCGACCTTGCGGTACGTATTCGCCTCAAAGCTGCTGTCAGCACTCATGCTGCACACCTCCGTGGAACGCGGCGTCCGACCGGAATTTCCGTAATCGTTCCAACCCGCCAAACTATATACTCCACGGAGAAATTGAGCCCATTATTTTTTCACGGGCTCGCCCGGGACCGGTCTGGCCGTCTGGCTATTTGGACACCATCCTGCGGAATGGCAGAGAGGCAGGCCGGCAGGCGCAGCTGCATGCCGGCTAGGATGCCCTATCGCGCCGGTTGAGAGAACTAGTTGAGGAAGTATGTCCGGTAGAGTGTATCGCGCTGCACGGGGCGGAAGCCGGCGTCGCGGATGATGCGGCGCAACTCTTCCTCGGTGGTGCAGTTACTGGTGCCGGCGGCCTTGACAACGTTCTCCTCGAGCATCACCGAGCCGACATCGTTGCCGCCGAAGCGCAGGCCCATCTGGCACACCTTCAATCCCTGGGTAACCCAACTGGCTTGCACGTTGCGGAAATTGGAGAGAAAAACACGCGAGATGGCGAGAGTCTTGAGGTAGTCAACGGCGGTGGACTCCGGCCAGCCGCGCCCTCCCAGAGCGGTGTTCCTGGGTTGGAAAGTCCATGGGATGAAGGCGGTGAAGCCACCGGTCTCTTCCTGCAGGTCGTAGATGCGCTGGAAGTGGTTGACGCGGTGCTCCACGGTTTCGCCGACGCCGAACATCATGGTGGCAGTAGTCCGCATGCGGAGTTTGTGGGCGATGCGGTGGACGTTGAGCCAGTCCTCGGTGGTGCACTTGAGGCGGGCGACTTTGGAGCGGACCTCGTCGTCGAGAATCTCAGCCCCGCCACCGGGAATGGATTGCAGTCCGGCTTCCTTGAGACGTTGGATGGTCTGTTCCAGCGAGAGCCCGCTGTATTCGGCGATGCCGATGATCTCGCTGGCGGAGAGGCAGTGCAGATGCACCTGCGGGAAGCGCTGCTTGATGCCGCGGAAGAGCCGCTCGAACCAGTCGATCTTGAGATCGGGATTGATGCCGCCCTGCATGAGCACGCCGGTGCCGCCCATGGCGACGGTTTCGGCGATCTTCTCGTAAATTTTATCGAAGTCGAGCAGGTAACCCTTTTCGCGGCCAGGCCCCTTGACGGGCGCATAGAAGGCGCAGAAGGAGCAGTACTCGGTGCAGATATTGGTGTAGTTGATGTTGCGGTCGATGATGTAGCTGACAATGCCGTCGGGATGGAGCTTGCGGCGGACGGCGTCGGCTTCCATGCCGATTCCGATCAGATCATCGGAGCGGAACATTTCCAGAGCTTGTTCGCGAGTAAGGCTCATACAGACTTCATGATACCGGAAGTGGGAGTTGCGGAATCAACGAATTGGCGAATCGCAGGATTGAAGAAGCGAAAGGCGTAGCCAGCGGGCTGGATGGAAAACGGAGTGATGCCGGCGGCGCCGGTTCCCGGTCCAGGTGCCTGCCGGCAGACAAGGAGCCGTCAAGACCATTAGCGAGTTGGGCAATCGTTTGGAAGTCGAATGTTACTCGCCTGCCAATCGTTGCGGGAGCTGCGCAACGATTGGCTAAATGGTCGACTTTCGAAGATGACTGGGTTACTGGAAGATCAATGGCTGGAAGGCGCGTGGCAGGAAGTCTTGCTAGGTCAAGGATGGCCCACCCGGCATCGCGACGGCTTTATTTCATTGCGGCGGGTTTGACGGCGTGGGCGATGATCTTTTCACGCAGCCGGTCGTAGGTGGCGCGGTTGACGATTTTGCGGGTGAGCAGTTCGCGCTTGCTGCAGTAGGGGCGGCCGGCGACGATTCTATCGGCGATGCTGTCGCTGATTCCTTCCAGCTTCATGAGCTGCTCTTTGCCGGCGCTGTTGATGTCCGTCTTGCCGGTAACTTTATCGGAGGCGGCTTTGGCGCCGCTGGCGGTGGCGGAGCCAACATCTTTGGCGGCATTCCTGGTGGCGGCGCCGGCGCTCTGGATCGAGGTCTTGGCCTGGTCTCCCTGGGACTGGCGCGCGGCGCGTGCGGTGGCGGGAAGCGAG
This sequence comes from uncultured Acidobacteriota bacterium, assembly GCA_963707735.1. Taxonomy (GTDB): domain Bacteria; phylum Acidobacteriota; class Terriglobia; order Terriglobales; family Acidobacteriaceae; genus TOLSYN. The sequence continues at coordinate 284,928 of CAVPRB010000003.1, forward strand.
ACGAGCGCGAGGTTGAGCAGGACGGCGATGGCGAGAGATCGCTTGTTCATCGGGTAGGTCTCCTTACGTTGGGTGAGTCTCGGTGCAAGAGATTGGGTGCAGCGGTAAGCTGGCGGAAACGCGAAATGTGCCGCATGACGCGAAAGTGAGGCGCACTCGGATTCCAACTTGCCTGTCCCCCACAATCGCCAACTGCGGGCGGTTGTGGGCCATCTGCTGCCCGCGGCTCCCACGATAACGCCGATTGCGCCGACGGTCCACTGGGACCGCCGGTTCTGTACAATCGGATTTCGGGACGAGCGCGGCGGATTGGGGACGGACTGGGCGGCCGGCTGGGCGCCGGTGCATCGCGGCGCCGGGTGCGGCATCGAAAGGGTTAAGATTTGAAATGGCATCGTGAAAGGGAGTGGCGTTCCATGCGTGAGTTGTGCATCCGTGGGTTGTGCGTGGGTGGGTTGTGCGCCGAGGTGACGCAGTGAAGATCGACTGTATGCCGTTCACGGCGATTCCGCATAACTCGCGGCTGTTCCTGGATTTTCTTTTCCAGTTTGAGAAAGTGAAGGATTTTTACGCGCACCGGCCGCACTCGCAGGCAGTGCTGGACTACGCGCGGAAGCTGGAGTTTCCGGCGGAACGGCGGGCGCGGGTGGCCGACGTGCTGGAGAAGCAGAACCGGCGCTGGGGCGCGCCGGAGGCGGCAATGGCCGCGATTGAACGCTTCCGCCAGGGAGCCGTGGCCTGCATCAGCGGGCAGCAGGTGGCGGTGCTGGGCGGGCCGCTGTACTCGGTGCTGAAGGCGGTCTCGGCCATACAGATGGCCGAAGAGCTGACGGCGATGGGGACGCCGGCGATGGCAATTTTCTGGCTGGCAACCGAGGATCACGACCTGGCCGAGATTGCCAGCGCGACCCTGCCCAGCGGGTGCGAACTGGAGAAGCTGACGGCTAGCGAGCAGACGGGGTCGGATGCGCCGGTGGGAACGCTGGCGCTGGATGGACGGATTGGGTCCCTGGTGGAGCGGGCGGCGCAGTTGCTGGGGCCGGGATGGGTGAGCGATGCGCTGGGCCAGAGCTATCGCGCCGGGGAAAGTTACGGTTCGGCGTTCGCGCGGCTGTTTACTCGGCTGCTGGGCGGGAGCGGGCTGGTGCTGGTGGATCCGCTGGACGATGAGCTGCACGCCATTGCGCAGCCCCTGCTGAGCGCCGCGGCCGAGCGCGCCGAAGAACTGGACCAGGGACTGCTGGAACGGGGCAAGGCATTGCACCGGGCGGGCTATCACGAGCAGGTGCGGGTGACGCCGGACTCGACCCTGCTGTTCTCGATGGAGGGCAACCGGCGCACGGTGCTGCACCGCGCAGGCGACGGGTTCATGGTGGGGGCGCAACGGGTGGGGCGGCAAGAGATGTTGCAGCGGATCGTGGCGCATCCGGAACAGTTCAGCGCCAACGTGCTGCTGCGGCCGGTGATGCAGGATTACCTGTTTCCTACGGCGGTGTACTTTGGCGGGCCAGCCGAGATTGCGTATTTTGCGCAGGGGGGAGTGGTGTATGAAAAGCTGTTGGGACACTCGACTCCGGTGCTGCCAAGGCTTTCGGCGACCATCATCAGTCCGGCGATGAGCGAACTGCTGGCGCGTTATGGGCTGAGCTTCGGCGACCTGTTCCATGGCACCGAACGGGTTTGCGAGCTACTGGCGTCGCGGATGCTTGCGCCGGGGCTGCGGGAGTCGCTCGAGGAGAGCCGGCGGTCGCTTGAGAGCCACCTGGAACAGTTGCGGGCGGAGCTGGGAAAACTGGAACCGACGCTGGTGGACGCGGCCGCGCGCAGCGAGCGCAAGATGCTGTACCAGTTGCAGAAGATTGGCAGCAAGGCGGCGCGGGCGGAACTGCGGCAGAACTCGGCCCTGGGCAAGGACGGGCACAAGGTGCTGACCGAGCTGTTTCCGCACAAGGAACTGCAGGAGCGGGTTCTGCCGGGAATCTACTTTTTTGCGCAGTACGGGCCGGAGCTGATTGGGGCGCTGAAGCAGGCGGCGGCCGGGCAGTGTCCGGGACACCAGATCATAAGGCTGTGAGCTGGGCGAAAATTTGCGGGCCAGGGAAGCGCGGCCGGGGCCGGTGTGGCCGGAGCCGGGTGGTGCTACCATGGATGCGCTATGTCAAAGAACAAGAAAAATTCCGCGCCCCAGGTTGGATTTGAAGTGATGTGTCCGTGCTGCGAGGCGGCGTTGCGGGTGGACCCGGTGACCCGCGCGGTGATCAGCCACACGCCCAAGCCGGCGGCCAGGACGTTTGCCGATATGGAAGCGGCGGCGCGCGCCATGCACGAAGGCGACGTGCGCAAGGAGTCGATCTTCCGGCAGTCGGTGGAGGCGGAAAAGAACAAGGCCGACCTGCTGGACAAGAAGTTTGCCGAGGCGGTGAAGAAGGCCAAGGAAGCGCCCGACATGTCGAAGCCGTTTCTGCGCGACTTCGATCTGGATTAGGCGCCCGTGCTGCTGCTGGGTCACCGGGGCTGCCGCGGCCAGTTTACGGAAAACACGTTTGCCGCCTTTGACCACGCGCTCGGTGGCGGCTGCGACGGCTTTGAGCTGGACGTGCGGCGGAGCGCGGATGGCGTTCCGGTGGTGTGGCACGATGCGCGGCTGGGCGGGCGATTCATCTCACGACAAGAGTTTGCGAGCTTGCGCGAGCGCTGCCTGAATCCAGGCAAGCCGGGACGGCGCGAGGCCGTCGAGCTGTGCGAACTGGAAGCGGTGCTGGCCCGCTACGCGCCGGTTGCCTGGATGGACATCGAACTAAAAGTGCGCGGGCTGGAATCGCAGGTGGCGGAGCTGGTGCGGCGCTACCCTCCCCGGCGAGGCTTTGTACTCTCCTCGTTCCGGCGGCAGGTGCTGCTGCAACTGCATCGCATTGATCCGGGATTGCCGCTGGGATTCATCTTTGACCGGATGCCGCGGGCGAAGGTTTGGCGCGCCCTGCCGGTTGAGTATATGAAGCCGAGCGCGCGGCTGGTGACCCCGGCGCGAGTAAGGCAGTTCCACGCCGAGGGCAGGAAAGTGCTGACGTGGACGGTGAACCATGCGGCGATGATGCGGCGGCTGGTGGAGGCCGGGGTGGATGGGATGATCGGAGACGATCCGGTGGGGCTGGCGCAGGGGCGGGAGAAATAGCGATGCCCGAACGCGAGCGTGATTACAGCGTGAGCAGCGGAAACGTATTTGCCGACCTGGGTGTGGCGAAGCCGGAGGAGGCGCTTGCCAAAGCCGAGCTTGCCCACAAGATTTCCGTGCTGGTCCGGGAGAAAAGGCTTACTCAGCTTGCGGCCGCCAAGCTGCTCGGAGTGGATCAGCCGAAGGTCTCGGCCTTAATTCGAGGACAGCTCTCGGGCTTTTCGCTTGAGCGGTTGATGCGGTCCCTGCTTCTGCTTGGCCAGGACATCAAAATCACGGTGCAAGCCTGCCCGCGCTCCCGGTCGCGTGCTCGCGTGCGTGTGGCTTAGAGTGGCGCTTGGCGGTGCTGGCTCACAAAGACAACGCCACTTTGAGGGGGGTGGGTTGCTTCCCACCTTAGCGCCGAAAGGCACGGCGCGAAGGTGGGGCACCCGGCGTAGAGTGGCGCTTGGCGGTGCTGGCTCACAAAGACAACGCCACTTTGAGGGGGGGTGGGTTGCTTCCCACCTTAGCGCCGAAAGGCACGGCGCGAAGGTGGGGCACCCGGCGACCGCACAAGGTGACACGCAGGGTGCTCGTACTAGCGAAACGGCAACACTACTGAGTTGCTCCCCGCTGCATCGACCGTCACCACACCATTGCGCCGACTTGCGGCGGCGGGCTTGCGCGTGGAAACTGGTAGGCATGACAACTGGCGAGCGTTTTGAACGGGCGGTGGAGATTATGCATCGGCTGCGGGCTCCGGGAGGATGCCCGTGGGATCGCGAACAGACCTTTGACAGCATTACCAAGTACACGGTGGAAGAGACGTACGAGGTTCTGGAGGCGATTGCCGCGCGCGACTGGGAAGAGTTGCCGGGCGAGCTGGGCGACCTGCTGCTGCAAGTGCTGTTCTACGCGGAGATGGCGGGCGAGCAGGGGCATTTCTCGATTGACGAGGTGCTGGAGACACTGAGCGAAAAGCTGGTGCGGCGGCATCCACACGTGTTTGGCGAGGTGGAGGCGGCGACTCCGGAGGCGGTGCTGAAAAACTGGGAGGCCATCAAGCGGATGGAGCGGGCGCAGAAGGCGGCTGGTTCCGCGCAGGCCGGCGCGGAGAGCCGGGAACAGGCGGTGGCCGGGCAGGCGGCGGAGCAGGCGGTGACGGCGGCGGAGCTGGCGGCGGTGGAGCAGGCGGAGGCCAAGCCGCTGCTGGACGCGGTCTCCAAGGCGATGCCGGCGCTGCTGGAAGGGTTGAAGCTCTCCAGCAAGGCGGCACATGTTGGTTTTGACTGGCCGCGGATTGATGGGATTTTCGAGAAGCTGGACGAAGAGGCCGAGGAGTTGCGGCGCGAGGTGGCGCGGATTCCGGCGCCGGGGCCGCAGCCGGTGGGGCGAGGCGTGGCGGGCGCGCGTGGCAGCGCGGTGGGAGCCGAGTTGCAGGGGCGGTTGCAGGACGAGGTGGGCGATCTGCTGTTTACGGTGGTGAACCTGGCCCGGTATCTGGATGTGGACCCGGAGCTGGCGCTGCGGCAGACGAACCGGAAATTCCGGCGCAGATTTGGGCAGGTGGAACGGCGCACGAGAGAAGCAGGTAAGGAGTTGGGCGAAGTTTCCCTGGAAGAGATGGAGCAGCATTGGCAGGACGCCAAGGGCAGCGAGTAGCGGCGGCGGGCTGGATGGATGCGGTTGCGGGAGGCGAGCGGATTGGGTACACACGCTGAAAAAAGCTGGGGCCGGCTGGTGTTGCGCACCTGTCACGCGGTGGGAGAGTTCCGGCAGGTGGTGGCGCTGCAAAAGGAAGTATGGGGCTTTGAGGATATTGACCTGGTTCCGGTGCGGCTGCTGGTGGTGGGAGAAAAAATTGGCGGGCACGTGCTGGGCGCCTACGAGGGCGAGACGCTGGTGGGGTTTGCCTATGGCCTGCCAGGAGTTCGCCAGGGCCACGCCTACATTCACTCGCACATGCTGGGGGTCAAGGAGACGCATCGCGACGGCGGCGTGGGACGCGCGTTGAAGCTGTTTCAGCGCGAGCTGGCGATGGGGGAAGGCTACGATCTGATCGAGTGGACGTTTGATCCGCTGGAGATCAAGAACGCGTTTTTCAACCTGGAACGGCTGGGCGCGGTGGTGAGGCATTACGTTGTGAATCATTATGGCGGCTCTTCGTCTCCCCTGCAGGGCGGGCTGCCCAGCGACCGTTTGGTAGCGGAGTGGTGGCTGCGCTCGGCGCGCGTGGAGGAGACGCTGAAACGCGGCAAGCGCCCGGAAATTGAGATTGCGGAGCGGGTTGTGATTCCGGGGGAAATCTACCAATGGAAGGCGCAGGCGGAGACCCGGGCGCGGGCAGCCGAGGTGCAGCGGCAGACGCGGGAACGGCTGCAAAAATTGCTGGGCGCGGGACTTAGCGTGGTGGGCTACGAGCGCGCGGCGACTGGGGATGGGAGCTTTCTGCTGGGAAGCTGGAACGAGGCGGGGTGGTAGAAATCGTCGGCGCGGGTTCACTCTGCGCGGGTTCAGCCGCCGAAGATGCGGCGGGCTTCGTCTTCCCGGTCGCGCCAGCGGCTGGTGTAATTCTGCAGGGTCATGAAGGTGCGGGTTCTCATGCGGTCGATGTAGAGGGCGCCGCTGAGGTGGTCGATCTCATGCTGGAGGATGCGGGCGTACCAGCCTTCGGCGCTGACCTGTTGCGGCTCGCCGTGCTGGTCGAGATAGCGGACCCGGACGCGGTGGTGGCGGGGAACTTCGGCGGCGTAGCCGGCCACGCTGAGGCAGCCTTCGTAAAACTCGGCCGTCGCGTCGCCATCGGACTCCAACTGGGGATTAATGAGCACGTGAAAGGGCACGGGAACGCGCCCACGGGCGCGTAACTGGGCGGCGGTCCAGGAGGCGTGGTACTGCTCGCGGTCTTCAATGATGGCAAGCTGGATGCCGAGTCCGATTTGGGGCGCGGCCAAGCCGACGCCGGGGGCCAGGCGGAGGGTTTCCAGCATATCGGCGATGGTCCGCTCGAGCTCGGGACTGTGAATCTCCTCGGCGCGCAGAGGGCGCGCCAGTTGCCTGAGTACGGGTTCGCCGGCTTGTACGATCTCCAGTTTCAAGAGCGTTGCTCGCGTGGTTTTCCTATTTTATCCTGAACCGGTCATGGGACCGGTGAGGCCCGCGGCTCCTGGGTAGACAGGGGAATTTCCGAGTCCGCGCCCCGCGGCCGGACATCTGAACCGGTTGGAGGACGAATGGCTGCCAAGAACCCACTTCCGAACCTTGCGCCGATGCCCGATGCACTGCACGCCGCGCTACGCAATCAACTGCAACATCGGCGGGAGATCCTGGCGGATGCTTCCGCCACGGCGGGACCGCAGATTGTGCGGCTGCTGCACGAGGTGGACGCGGCGCTGGACAGGCTGGCGAGCGGTGCGTACGGAATCTGCGAGTTGTGTCATGAAACCGTGGAAGACGAGCAGTTGCTGGCAAATCCGCTGGTACGGTTCTGTCTGGACCACCTGGGCCCCAGGGAGCAGGATGCGTTGCAGAAGGACCTTGAGCTGGCGGCGCAAATTCAAACCCGGCTGCTGCCCAAGCGCGATTTCCGCTGCGATGGCTGGCACGTTGCGTATCACTACCGGCCACTGGGAGTGGTGAGCGGAGATTATTGCGACCTGATCATGGGTCCCGGGGAGCAGTTGTACTTTATGGTTGGCGACGTGGCTGGGAAGGGCGTTGCCGCTTCCATGCTGATGGCGAATTTGAACGCAATCTTCCGGACGCTGATTCCCCTGGGGTTGCCGCTGGCGGAATTGATGGAGCGGGCGAATCGCATCTTTACCGGCAACACGTTGCCCACGCAGTATGCAACCCTGATCTGCGGGCGGGCGCTGGCGGGAGGCGAGTTGGAGTTGTGCAGCGCTGGACACGTGCCGGCCCTGGTGGTGACGAGAGACGGTGTGGATTGCGTGGAATCGCATGGGCTGCCGATCGGATTGTTCAGTGAGCAGAAATTCACCACATCGGTGGTTGAGATCGAATCGGGAAGCTCGCTGGTTCTGTTCAGCGATGGCGTCTCCGAGGCTTCGGCCGGTGAGGAAGATTATGGCTATGAGCGGATTGGGGCGGCGGTGATGAAAAGCTCGGGGCCAACTCCGGTCGAAGTTCTCTCGGACTGTGTGCGTGACCTGGAGTTGTTTGTAGGCAGCGCGCCGCGCTTTGATGACCAGACGTTGATGGTGGTGCGGAAGAGCGGCGCGTAAAGCCTGGCTCCTGCGAGAGGAGCTGGAGAAATCTTACTGGCGGCGTGATGCCGGGGCGAGTTGCGTGCCGGGCGAGGCTCTGATACGGTGCACGCAGAATGAGAATCGAAGCGATTACACTGCGCGAAATCCGCATGCCGCTGGTGCATTTTTTTGAGACCAGCTTTGGGCGCACCACGGAGCGCCGCATTCTGCTGGTCACCGTTCACTGCGAGGGCGTGGACGGATGGGGCGAGTGCACGGCGGGCGAGCATCCGTTTTACTGCGAAGAGTCAACGGATACGGCGTGGTATGTGCTGCGCGAGTACCTGGCTCCGGCGTTTGCGGGCAGGGAGCTGGAGAGCGGACGCGAGGCGGCGCTGCCGCATGCCTGCGGTGCGCGGGCATCGCATGGCCAAGGCGGCGCTGGAGAACGCGGTTTGGGACGCCGAGGCGCAGGTGAAGCAGGTTCCTCTGTGGAAGCTGGTGGGCGGCACGCGCAGGGAACTGGCGGCGGGAGTTTCGATCGGAATTCAGGAGTCGCACGAGCAATTGCTGGAGAAAATCGCCGCCGAAGTTGCGGCGGGATATCAGCGCATCAAGGTGAAGGTGAAGCCGGGATGGGACGTGGAGGTGCTGGAGAAGATTCGCGCGCAGTGGCCGGAGATTCTGCTCTCCTGCGATGCCAACAGCGCCTACACGCTGGATCATGTGGAGCATCTCAAGCAGTTCGACCAGTTCCGGCTGCTGATGATCGAGCAGCCGCTGTGGAGCGACGAGATTTATCTGCACGCGCTGTTGCAGCGCGAGCTGGCGACCAGCCTTTGCCTGGATGAATCGATTCTGAATGCGCGCCATGCGCTGGCGGCGATTGAATTGAAGGCTTGCCGCATTCTCAACGTGAAGCTGGGACGGGTGGGCGGATTCACCGAGGCGATCCGGGTGCACGACGTGGCGCTGGCGGCCGAGATTCCGGTGTGGTGCGGGGGAATGCTGGAGAGCGGGATCGGGCGCTCGCATAACCTGGCGCTGTCGACGCTGACCGGCTTTTCGCTGCCGGGAGACGTTTCGGCTTCGGCGCGCTATTGGCACGAGGACATTATCGAGCCGGAGGTCACGGTTTCCGCGCAGGGGACGATTGCGGTGAGCGATGCGGTGGGGCGCGGCTACGCGATCAAGGAAGAGCTGATCGAGCGGCTGACGGTGCGCAAGGAAACCATCCGGAGCTAGCGGCGCGAAGTGTCGAGCGTTCTGGCGGGCGTGGCTGGCGGTGATTCGAGGAAGTCCAGAGCCTGCTCGACGGACATGGGCGGCACGGGCTGGAAGTCCCAGGCAGTCTCGTTGTCATCGATGTGAATGGACTTGAACAGAAGCGCTTTGCCGTCGAAGTGCAGGATCATTCTGGTGGTTTCCCAATGCGAAGGCGTGACCTCGCTCTGCTCGACGAAGAAGCGCCCGCCTTTGTAGAGCCTGCCGAGAATTCCCCAGCCGAAGTTCACGTCCTTGAAGAGCGTGCCGTCGATTTTTGCCAGGCGGCGGGCGGTTTCGTCCACCACCATTTCGCCCTGCATTCCGGTGAAGACCATGGTTCGCGGCTGGGCGGATTGAAGCCGGGGCGGGGGTGAACTTGATGCGCGCGAGTTTGTGGCCGTTGGGCGCGGTCATGCTGCCGAGGTAGGTGAAGTCGAATGCGTCGGGGATGGTCGAGAGCATTTTGCGGGTGCGCTCGTCGTCCTCCTGCTGTTCCTTCAGTTTGCGGCGCATCTGTGCGGGATCGAGCATCTTGCGGATGCGCTCGTTGCTCCTGCGCTCTGCTGCTCCGGGTTGAGAGGCTTGTCATCGATGAGCAGGACGCGGCTGATGGTGCCGTTGGGAGTGTTGCACGAGCTGCTCGACCTGAGTGCCATGTCCGTGATGTTTGCGTTCCTTCCAGGTGAAGAGATGGGTGCTGGAGTCGTCGTTCATCTGGTTCTGGATGGCCGCGCGCACCAGCTCTCTGGGCGAGGTTTGCTGGGCGTGGCGCCGCGGGCCGGCAGGGCGAAGCAAGCCAGACAGAGCAGAGCGATCGACCAGGGCGCGCATTGCGCAATGCGCGGTGACAGCGAATGTGGGTCGGTCATAGCTGGTCATGCAGCAATGTCGGCTGGCTCTAAGGCTTAGAAGCAGACAGAGCTCGTGCTGTTGCAGGCGGATCCGGATCAATCCGCAAGCGGCGTATGCGGTCAACGATTGGTGAGGCGAGGACGCAGCTAAGGCGAACGATGAAGCTAGGCACTGGCGAGGGCTAGGCGTAAAATCGAGTAGGAAGTGGGTCTTGGAGCGTTGCCGCTGGCTTCATGGTTCGCTATAGTCAAGTGAGCCATGATTCTGCTATTCCTAGGGATAGCGAGCAGGCTGCCACGAGTTCCGGCGGCCTGCAACTGCATATGAACGGGAGTGTTCCCATGTGGAAATCGCGCAGAGAAGACGAGAAGCCGTCAACTTCTCCTAACCCGCAGCCGCCGGCACCCGTGGTTCCGGCCCTTCTCCCACCCGCACCAACCCGCACCGTGGAGACGCCAAGAATGGATACTTATCGCGCCGATGTTGCCCATATCGGCAAGTCTGTCATTATCAAGGGCGAACTGTCTGGAAGTGAAGATCTCTATCTTGACGGCGAAGTCGAGGGCAACATCGACCTGCACAATCACAACCTGGTGATTGGACCCAATGGCCGGGTGCGCGCCAATGTTCACGCCAAGGAAGTGGTGATCCACGGCAAGGTGGACGGCAACGTCACGGGAGTGGAAAAGGTCGAACTGAAGAAGTCGGCGCTGCTGAACGGCGACATCAATACGCAGCGCATCGTGATTGAGGATGGAGCGTTCTTCAAGGGCGCCATCGATATCCACAAGGCCGAGCCTAAGGTGGAGCTAGCCGCGTCCGGCGAGCGCAGGCCGCGGCGGCGGCGACGTGCGCCGGCGGCTAGCGCGACCGTGAGTGCACCGGCTGCGGCGGAAAAGAAGTAGAATGAGAGCATGAAGGACCGGCGCACACGGGTGTGCCGGTCCCACAATCTGCCAACCCTGGTCAGGTCTCCATTGGGTTTCTTTCGCAATCTATTCGGCGGCAGCATCGCAGCCACCGTCTGCGCCCGGCGAGGCGCTGGCGCGCATTCCGCGGCGTTCGACGGGATTCCACCAGTTCACCCGGGCCATTCTGCGCCCCGACGGACAGAGGGTTCTCGACCTCGGTCCAACCTCCAGCAGCAACATCCATTTCATTACCGGACTGGGTCACAAGGCCTACAACGAAGACGTGCTGATGGCGGCCAACGCCAGCCGGTTGGTGATTGCCGGCGGCGGAAGAAGGCAGCGCCACGGTGGATGTGGAGCGCTTTCTGGCCGAGGATCTGCAATACGAACCGGAGTCGTTTGACGCGGTGCTGATGTGGGATGTTTGCGATTATCTGCCGGAGCCGCTGGTGAAGCCGGTGGTGGAGCGCATCTACCAGATCACGAAGCCGCGCGGCGCGTTGCTGGCCTTCTTCCACACCCGCGACGCGGGCGCGGAAGCACCGTACTACCGCTATCACATCAAGAACGAGGAGACGCTGGAATTGCAGCAGGGGCCGCACTTCCAACTGCAGCGCGTCTTCCAGAACCGGCACGTGGAAAACCTCTTCCACGAGTACACTCGATCAAGTTCTTCCTGGGCAAGGAGAACATTCGCGAAGTGCTGCTGGTGCGCTAAGCGGTCTCCAGTTCCTCTTCCAACAATTGTTTGTCGTGCAGGCTGGTGTAGTAGCCGTTGAGCGCGAGGAGTTCGTCGTGGGTGCCGTACTCGACGATCTGGCCGTGATGCAGCACGGCGATGCGGTCGGCGTTGCGCACGGTGGAGACGCGGTGCGAGATGAAGATGGTGGTGCGTCCCTTCATTACCTCGCGCAGGCCGTTGAGGATCTGATCCTCGGTGTGGGTATCGACACTGGCGAGGGCGTCGTCGAGGATGAGAATGCGGGGCTCACGAATGACGGCGCGGGCAATGGCCGTGCGCTGCTTCTGGCCTCCGGAGAGGTGAGTCCGCGCTCGCCGACCATGGTTTCGTACTTCTCGGGAAAGCCCTCGACATCCTGCGCGATGCGGGCGATGTCAGCGGCGCCCGCGCACCTGCTCGTCGGTTGCGTCCTCGACCCCGAAGGCGATGTTCTCGCGGATGGTGGCGCTGAACAGGAAAGTTTCCTGGGGGACGAATCCGATCTGGCGGCGCAGGGTTTCCAGCGAATACTCGCGGATGGGACGTCCGTCGATGAGGACCGAGCCGGGTGCGGCGTCATTGATGCGCGGGATCAGCGAGACCAGGGTGGACTTGCCGGAGCCGGTGGGACCGACGATGGCGAGGCTGGTGCCGGCGGGAATCTTGAGATTGACATTGTGCAGGACGGTTGACGCCGGCCTCGACCGCGGAGGAGAGGGCGGTGACGCCGGAGATGGATTCGCTGAGCCTGGATTGAAGGCCGTAGGCGAAGGTGAGATTGCGGAACTCGATTTCACCGCGGATTTCCGTTGCGCGGCGCGACGGTGATGAGAGCTGGATCGTCGGTAGATGGTGGGCTTCTGGCGCAGGATTTCGTCGATGCGCCCCATGGATGCGGTGCCGCGCTGGAAGATGTTGATGACCCATCCGAGGGCGATGACCGGCCAGCATGAGCATCACCATGTACATGTTGAATTCGACAAACTTGCCCGCGGTGATCCGGTGCTGGAGCACTTCCTGCCCGCCGACCCAGAGCACGATGACCAGGGCGAAGCCGAGCATCAGCTCGAGGGTCGGCCAGAGCATTCCCATGAGGCGGGCCAGGGGCATGGCGCGGTTGATGTAGGCGTTGTTTTCGGTTTCGAAGAGGGCGATTTCGGCGTCTTCCTGGGCGTAGGCGCGGATGAGGCGGGCGCCGGAAAAGTTTTCCTGGGCGCGGGCGCTGATGTCACTGAACTTGGCCTGGATGCGCTCGAAGCGCTCGTGGATGCGGGCGCCGAAGTACTGCACCAGGATGCTGGCGACGGGCAGCGGCAGAAAAGCCCAGAGGGTGAGCCGGGGACTGATGCGCAGTCATGAAGAAGAGCGCGGCGATGGTGAAGACCAGGGTGTTGGCCGAGTACATGATGGCCGGGCCGAGCAGCATGCGCACGGCATTCAGGTCATTGGTGGCGCGGGCCATGATGTCGCCGGTGCGGGTGCGTTGGTAGAAGCCGGAGTCGAGGGCTTCGAGGTGGCGGAAGAGATCGTTGCGCAGGTCGAACTCGATGTCGCGCGAGATGCCGATGAGGATCCAGCGGGTGAGGAACTGAAAGATTCCTTTGCCGGCGGCGACCGCGACCAGCAGCCAGCACCAGGTGAGCAGCTTGCCGTGGGTGACGCCGAGATTCAGGTCGTCAAAGATGCGCTGGATGATGCGCGGGCCCTGGACCATGATTCCGTTGGTGCAGAAGACGGCGACGGTGCCGGCCAGGAATCCCTTCCAGTACTTCTTCATGTAGGGGAGCAGGGGCCGGAACTTGGAAAATTGCAAGGACAGTCACCTGCCTGAGATGAGATGCATTATAGATGCGATTGTAGCAGCGGCAGGTGCAGGCCGGGGAGGGCGCGGCGAGCGTTGGGCGCTTGGCGTCCCCTGCGCACGCGGGCCATGATCCACTGCGTTCCAGGTATTCTTACTGCCCGGCTTCCACGGTAAGTTTCAGACCCATCGCTTTGGTCACCGCAACCAGTGTTGACCAGCGGGGATTTCCGCGCGCCGATAGCGCCCGGTAAAGGCTCTCACGTTCGACACCCGCAGCCTTCGCCACTTTCGCCACGCCGCCCCTGGCCTCCGCCACTCTGCGCAGCGCCACCAGCAGGACGCCGGGCTCTTCGGCATCTTCCAGTGCGGCTCTCAGGTACTCAACGGCAAAGTCCGGGCGTTCGTGCAGTTCCTTTACCATCGCTTCATCGTGCGAGATGCTGGCCTTGTGTTTCACGGCTTGCGTGTCCTTACTTCGATCACAGCGAAACTGTAACCTATAAGTTACAAGTTGCGCAAGTGATCCCTGCCGACAACAGGCCATGCCGCTCGCCATCGCAGGGCTAGGTTGGAACCTTGAGCAAGAGGTAGCCGCCGAGCAGGCCGAAGATGAGATCGGGCGCCCAGGCAGCCATGGCGGCGGGCAACTGGCTGGCGTTGCCCATGGCTTCAAACAGACCGGCGGCGACGAAGTAAACAATGGCGACGCTTAAGGCGACGGCGATGCCGGTGAGCGCGCCCTTGCGTCCGGAGGAGAGCGAAAAAGGAACGGCGAGGATGGCCATGACCAGGGTGATCAGGGGATAGGCGAACTTTTTTTGCAACTGCACCCGCAGGCGCACCACGTCAAAGCCGCTCTGCTGCAGATCGGCGATGTAGGCGCGCAGTTCCTGGTAGTTCATCTCCGAACTCTGGTGCACTTCCTTCTTGAAGTAGGAAGGCGGTTCGATCAGAGCTGGGAAGGTATCGGCGTCGAACTGATGGTAGCTCTGGATGGCCGAACCACGGAAGGTGCGCGACCCATCCCTGCTCGAAAATCCATTTCTGCAGGTTGTCAGACCAGTGGGCGCGCGAGGCGTGGACGCGGCTGGTCAGTTCGAAAGTTTCAGGATCGAATTGGAAGGCGGTGATATTGGCAAAGGTGTTCTGGTCGGGATCGAAAAACTCGTAATAGTAAATCGTGTTGTGCTCGCCGAAGATCCACTTGCGGTCGGGACGGAGATAGGTCTGCGCGGGCTTGCCCTTGATCTGATTGCGCAGGGTCTCCTGGCGCTGATTGGCGGCCGGAATGTAGAACTGGTCGAAGAAAAACAGGCCGGTGCTGATGGCGGCGGCGATGACGAGGACGGGGAAAATGACGCGGTAGATGCTGGTTCCGGTGGCCTTCATCGCGGTAATTTCGTTGCTCTTCTCCAGCAACCCGAAGGTGGTGAGGACGGCCAGCAGGACACTGAGCGGAGTCATCGATGTAGATCATCGACGGAGTTACATTCAGCAGGTACTTGCCGACCATGATCATGGGAATGTGATTGCGCACGATGTCGCCGAGCAACTCAAAGAAGGTAAAGACCAGGGTGAGCAGGATGAAGGAGACCAGGATCATGGCGAGATACATGGCGAAGTCGCGCAGGATCAGGTCGTCCAGCAGGAGCGGATAGCCGAGGTTGAAGCGCCGCTTGGAGGCGACGGGGGCGGGGCGGCTGCGGCGCGGCGCGGAGTTGGGTTGGAGCGCGGCTTGATTTCCCAACGTCCAGCGGCGGACGGCGGTCCAGGCGGCGCGCAGCGATCCAAGATCGATGACGTTGCGCTCGACGCGGTAGAGCAGGACGAGTCCCGCGATGAGGAACAGGAGGTTGGCTGCCCAGACGCCGGCCAGGGGCGGAATGCGGCCGCTGCGCCCCAATGAGATGCCGGTGAGGGAGATGAAGTAGTAGAGAAAGACGAGCGCGATGGTGAGCACGAATCCCATGCTCTTGCCGCCTTTTTTCGAGGACAGGCCAAGGGGAATGCCGACCATGGCAAGGACCAGGCAGGAGGTGGGCAGGGCGATACGGCGGTGAAATTCGACGAGGTACCAGCGGGCGCGGGCGGCGGGGGTGTCCTGCGAGTTGCGCGGGGCGCCGGTATCGGTTTCAGGATGGTGGCCACGGAACCAAAGCTCAGCCGTGCTCATCTCGGCGACCGGGGCCAAATCCAGCCTTGCCTTCATCCGGCGGCGGGAGCGCGATGGGCAAGTCGGTCTGGGCAAAGGTGGAGATCTCGTACTGGTCCGGGTTCTGGGGCTGCATCTCCTGCTGCGAACCCTGGTTCAGGTGCATGTGGATCGAGTCGGGGCCCTCCGACGTCATGACGCCGCTGTGCGCCATGGTAATTTTGGGCGCGGCCGGGTCGGTGACATCGGCCAGAAAGACGCCGCGCCACTGCGAGGCATTGGAGCCGGCGCGCACATCCTCGACGTAGAGCACGATGTTCTTGAAGTCTTCATAAAAGACGCGCGGCTGAATCTCAAAGGAAGCCTGCGAGCTCCGGAGTTTGTTCTCCAGCCGGGACAGCGCCGCCGAGGACATGGGAGCAAGCCAGATGCTGTTGGCCAGGGCGAGCAGCCAGGCGGCAACGGCAAAGATGGCGATGATGCGGACGAACATCCAGGCGCCCAGGCCGCTGGCGCGCATCGCGGTGACCTCGCTGTCGGCGGCCAGGCGGCTGAGGCCGATGAGAATTCCGACGAGCAGGCCCATGGGGATGGTGATGGTGCAGGCAACGGGCAGGGTGAGCAGGAAAAGCTCGGCGACGCTGGGCAGCGGGGCGCTGTTGCGGACGACAATTTCAAGCAAGCGTCCGAGGTCGCGCATGAAAATCACGAAGGTAAACAGAGCCACGCCAATGGCGGCGTGCTGCACAACTTCGGTAAGAATGTAGCGCGAAAAAATCTTCACGGCGCGATTGGGTCCGGCACCTTTGTCGAGACCTGAGTTCTTTCGAGAGTCTAGCATGGCCGCAACGCGCTCGGGGCTGCTATCCTAATCAGGTTCCTCGGCAAGGATTCCCGGACTCCTACATCTCATGGCGCAAGGCAAACTTCGACTTCTGTCTTCTGTGGCATATGCACCAGCCCTTCTACAAGGACCTGGTCGAGCGGTGAATACCGCCTGCCCTGGGTGCGTCTGCACGCGCTCAAGGATTACTACGGGATGGTGAAGCTGCTGGAGGAGTTTCCGCAGGTTCACCAGAATTTCAATATCGTGCCCTCGCTGGTGGCGCAGATTGAGGATTACAATTCCGGAATTTTCAAGGACCCGTTCTGGGATGTTGCCGCCAAGCCGGCCGGGGAGCTGACCCTGGATGAGAAACACTTTGCGCTGACGTATTTCTTCCAGGCGAATGGCGAGCGGATGATCGGGCGCTACCCGCGCTATCGCCAACTGTGGGAGCAGGTGCGCGCCGCCGGGACCGGATCCGGCCCACGCCGCCATCACCTTCTCCGAGCGCGACTATCGCGACCTGCAGGTGCTCTCGCAGATTGCCTGGTTCGACGAGTTTTACCTGGAGGACCCGGCGGTCAAGGGACTGATCGAAAAAGGGCAGGGCTACAGCGAGGAAGATCAGCGCTTCGTGATGAGCAAGCAGCATGAGATTCTGAAGGGCGTGCTGCCGGCCTATCGCGAGGCGGCCGCGCGCGGCTCGGTGGAGCTGTCGGCCACGCCGTACTATCATCCGATCCTTCCGCTGGTTTGCGACACCAATGCGGGGCGCGAATCGTCTCCGGGACTGCCGCTGCCGACCGAGCGCTTTCGCCGTCCGGATGACGCCGAGGAGCAGATCCGGCGGGCGCTGGACTCGCACCAGCGCGTTTTCGGGGTGCGTCCGGTGGGAATGTGGCCGAGCGAGGGCTCGGTCTCCGACGAGGCTGTGGGCATTGCGCGCAGCTCGGGCGTGCAGTGGATGGCGAGCGATGAAGGCGTGCTGGGACGCAGCTTGCGCCACGAGATGCGGCGCGACGGCGATGGCTATCTGAACCGGGAGAGCGCCGAAAAGCTTTACAACATCTACCGCTGGGAGCGCGACGGGCAGGCGATGAACATGGTCTTCCGCGATCACCGGATCAGCGACCTGCTGGGTTTTGTCTATGCCGGGATGGCCTCCGCGGAGGCGGCGGGGCATCTGCTGAGCAACATCAAACGGGCCGCCGCGCCGGTCCTGGAATCAGGGCGCGACGCGGTGCTGTCGATTATCCTGGACGGCGAAAATGCGTGGGAGGGCTACGAAGGCAACGGGCGCGACTTCCTGCGGCGCTTCTACAACCGCCTGGAGCGGGAGCCGCAGATCGAGCCGATCACCATCTCCGAGGCGATTGCGCGCCAGAAACCGGAGAGCTTTGGCAAGCTGCGGGGCGTGGTTCCCGGCTCCTGGATCAACGCCAATTTCAACGTCTGGATCGGTTCGCCGGAGGACAACAAGGCGTGGGACTACCTGAGCCAGGCGCGCGAATTTTATGACGGAAACGCCAACCGCGCGCGCGAAGGATCAGCGCAAGCTTGCCTATGAGGAGATCCTGATTGCCGAAGGCAGCGACTGGAACTGGTGGTACGGTCCCGAACACCACTCGGCCAATGATCGCGACTTTGACGAACTGTACCGCAAGCATCTTTCCAACGTGTACACGGCGCTGGGCGGAGTTCCGCCCGATCATCTGGCGCGGCCGATTTCCGGGCCGTTGCTGCGTTCGCGGTTCGTGCCGCAAACGGCCTATGTGCGGCCGGCGATCGACGGCGCAGGTGACAGCTATTTCGACTGGATGGGCGCGGCCATGTTCTCCAGCGACCGGCGCGGCGGCAGCATGCATGGCAAGACATTTCGTGCTGGAGAGCATCTACGCCGGCATCGACGAGAAGCATCTCTATGCGCGCCTGGATTTTGCCGCCCAGTTGCCCGAAGGGCGATACCATGGCATGCTGCATCTGGCGATGCGGGACGGCGAGCAGCAGGTGGCGAACCTGCGCCTGGACGCCGAGGTATCCGAGGGAAAGCTGGTTGGATGGAAGCTGCGCAGGGAGGTCCAGGACAAGCCGATTGCCAGCGATAGCCAGCCGCGCGGCGCCTCGGTTGCGCTGGGAAGAATTCTGGAGTTGAAGCTGCCGATGGCGTTGTTGGGCGCCGAGCAGGGATTCACCTTGCACTTGCGCTTCGTTCTCTACCGGGATCGCCTGCCGCTTGACGCGCTGCCGCAGGAAGGTTGGCTCGAGGTATCGGTTGCGCCGGAAGACGTGTTGAGCGAGATTGCCTACGACGCGCAGTAGGCAGGGCCAAGCAGGTCGCGCAACTTGCGCGCCAGGCTGGCGAGGCTGAAAGGCTTCTGCAGGAAGGCGATGGATTCCTCGGCGACGCCGTGGCGCACGACCTCATCGTCGGTGTAGCCGGAGATGAAGATGGTCTTCAGGGCCGGGCGCGCGGCGGTGAGCGACTGGGCCAGCTCCCGTCCACCCAATCTGGGCATGACGAGATCGGAAATCATGAGGTCAATGCGCGCCTCGAACCGGGCTGCGATGTCCAGAGCCTGCTGTCCCGAGGCGGCGGCCAGGACATTGTAATCGAGGCTGGTGAGGTACTCGCGGATCGAGTCGCGCAGATCGTCCTCATCCTCGACCAGGAGCAGGGTTTCGGTGCCGCGCAGAATGAGCCCGGCCGGAATGGTTTCAGGGCGCGGGACTGCTTCTGCGAGGCGAGGCAGGAAAACGTTGAAGGTTGCGCCCTGCCCCAGTTCACTCTCGACGAACAGGTAGCCGCCGCTTTGCTGGACGATGCCGTAGACCGTGGACAGACCGAGGCCGGTCCCCTTGCCCACGTTCTTGGTGGTGAAAAACGGTTCGAAGATGCGCTCCTGCATTGTCTTGCTGATGCCGGTGCCGGTATCGGTGACCGAGAATGCGGCATAATCGCCGGGCTCCATTCCGGGATGATCGGCGATGGCGCCATCGCCGGCGGGACAGTTACGGGTTGCAATGGTCAGGATTCCACCCGTGGGCATGGCATCGCGGGCATTGAGACAAAGGTTGATGAGGACTTGGGCGAGCTGATTGGGATCGGCATGGACGGTCCAGAGCGAATCCTCGGCCAGGACGCGCAGATCAATGTGTTCGCCGATGAGCCTGCGCAGCATCTTGACCGCGTCCGCCACGGCGGTATTCAAGTTGAGCGCGACCGGAGAGAGCACCTGCTTGCGGCTGAAGGCCAGCATCTGGCCGGTGAGGCTGGCGGCGCGATCGGCAGCCTGGATAATGGCGCGGGTGTTACGGCGCAGGCTGGCGCCCGGCGGCAGGCTGTCCTCCATGATCTCGGTGTAACTGCGGATGACCATGAGGAGATTGTTGAAGTCGTGGGCAATGCCGCCGGCGAGCAGGCCGACCGCCTCCATCTTCTGGGCATGGCGGAACTGGTGCTCGAGTTTCTGCATCTCCTGTTCGGCTTGCATGCGGCCGGTTACGTCCTGAACAACGCCGGACAGTTTGGTGGGCCCGCCGTAGCTGTCAGAGACGCGATTGCCCCAGGCGGAGATCCAGCGAATGCCGCCGTCGGGCAACTGGATGCGGAACTGGGTGCTGACGTCACTTTCCGAGCCTTCGATGCGGGACCTCTGATCGAGGAAGTGCTCACGATCCTCCGGGACGATCTGGTTGAGCAGGGTGTCCATGGTGGCGGCGTCGTCAGGGCCCCAATCCAAGATGGAGCGGGCCAGATCGTCGCCGGTGATGGCGCCGGAAACCAGGTCGCGGCTCCAGACGCCGAGTTTGGCCGCATCCAGGGCGGTCCGCAACTGCTGGCGGCTGGCGCTAAGTTCGAACTCGGCGCGCTTGCGCTCGCGCAGATCGCGTACCGAGGTGATGATGGCGGGAGAGCCGCGCAGGGTAAAAACACAGGCGTGAATTCTTACCGGAATCTTCGATCCATCCTTGGCGATGAGAGTCTGATCGAAGGCCGCCTCACCCTTCTCGCGCAGTTGTGCTCCGGCGTCGCGGGCGGTAATGCCCGATGCGGGGTCATCCAGATCCTTTGGCGACCTTTCCAGCAGCTCTTCGCGGGCGTAACCCACCAGTTGGCAGAACGCATCATTGACTTCGAGGAAACGCCCG
This sequence comes from uncultured Acidobacteriota bacterium, assembly GCA_963707735.1. Taxonomy (GTDB): domain Bacteria; phylum Acidobacteriota; class Terriglobia; order Terriglobales; family Acidobacteriaceae; genus TOLSYN. Next base: position 304,971 of record CAVPRB010000003.1, read on the forward strand.
ACCGTGGTCTCGGAAGGAAGTTCGTTGATAATGATCGCGTCTGAAATGGTGTTGAATAAAATGCGCGTCTCCTCCTCGCTGGCGCGCAGGGTTTCCTCGGCACGGAACCTTGCCAGCGCAACCGCCAGATGATTGGCGAGACCCTCCCAGAGCAGGATTTCTTCCGCCGTGAACCGTCCCGCGCATTTGTCGTTGAGCTGAAGCAATCCCAGGCGCTGCTCGCCGGCCTTCAAGGGAATCAGGGCGATGGATTCGTAACCGTCGGCGCTGCACCGGCCGCGATGGATTCCCGGTCTGGAGGCGGCCAGCCGCTCGTCGCTGCTGCGGTTGGTCCAGAAACTGCCATGGGCGGTGAAGAAAGGCTGCGAGGGATCGATGCGGCCACGGATGATGTCTCCACACCGGCACTCCAGCAGCAGTCCGCCGGCGCCGTCCTCTACGGTCTCGCCGAAACAGTCGCGGGCGCTGAGGGTGTCTTCGTCGAGGAGGAACTCCTCGGGAAATCCCAGGGTCTGGAAGTAGGGAAAGTCATTGCCCTGGCGCAGACGAATTCCCACGGCTTCACACTGGCTGTGCTGCTGGAAGAAGTTGATGGCCGCATCGGCCAGGTTTTGGAGGTTGGTGCTGGCATTGACGAGGCGAAAGAAGCCGATGGTAAGTTCGCGCTCCTGCTCCCAGCGTTGGCGTTCCGGGGAGTCTTCGAAGATACTGTCCGGGATAGGAGCGTTGCCGGGACGCTCCACAACACCGTTTTCTTTCCACATAAAGCGCGACCACGATCGCTGGATCAGAACTACCTTCTCACTCGAAAGGGCGCACCACCCAACCTCATTCAGGTTCGGAGAGAAGGCACGCGGTTCCGGGGTCTTACCTATCAAGCTACAGTCTGTTGGCAACAGTAACCCGGGAATTGTCCGCGTACAAGATTACCAACGGTGACACGGGTGCTTACCAGGAAGTGGCGCCGGCGCTCCAAAGCGCGGCGATTGGGCATCAACGCGGAGCTGACGTCTGATTTGAAGCAGCCGCGAAGGGCCACTGGCGATGGCGCAGCGAGAGCAGAAGAAACGCCACCACGCCCAGGCCCGCAAACAGCAATCCGCGACCGAGGAGCGGAAGTTTATCCAGCAGGACCAGGGTAAAGCCCGCCACCGTGATGAGCACCGGCAGGGGATAGAGCCACATGCGAAAAGGACGGGGCTGGGCGGGATTGGTGATGCGCCAGAGCACGGCTCCCACCGCCTGCAGAAGGAACAGCAGGAGGATCCGGATGACCACCAGCGCACTGACCAGGTCGCGCAGTTGGAAGACGCAGAAGAGGCAGGCGAGGCCGCCGAGAAACAAGACGCTGGCGGTTGGAAAATGGCCGCTCGGATGCAGGCGCTGAAAGATGGCGAAGAAGTTTCCGTCGCGCGCCGCCGCGTAGGGAATGCGCGAGTAGCCCACCAGCAGGGAGAACACGGAAGCGAATGCGGTCCAGACAACCAGCAGCGCCACCAGGATTCCGGCCCAGCGTCCGTAGACGAGTTCGGCGGCGCGCGAGACCACGAAGTTCTGCGCGGTGGAATGGGCCATGGCGGCAATTTCGGCGGCGGGCATCACTCCCAGGATGCTGACGTTCATCACGACGTAGAGGCAGGCGACGGCGGCAATGGAAAGCAGCATGGAGCGGGGAATGGTTTTGTGCGGCTCGACGACCTCTTCGCCGAGAAAGCAAATGTTGTAGTAGCCCCAGTAATCGTAAAGGGCGATGAGCAGCGCGCCGGAAAAGGCCTGGCGAAATCCCGACGCGGGCAGCCTTTGCCAGCCGGCCGGAAACGCCAGGGCGCGCTGGAAATGCGATAGCCCAAGATAGATGACAAACGCGAAAGTAGCCAGCACGCCGACCCACAGGTACCGGGAGATGCGTCCCACGCCCGCGATGCGGCGGTAGACAAGGAAGGTAGCGGCGGCGGCAGCGGCCATCGCCAGCAGGGTTGCGCCGGAGATTTCGATAGGCAGGCTGACGGCGCCCAGCAGCGGGAAGGTGAGGGTTGCGCGCCAGAAGATTCCCGCCAGGGCAGGCGCGACATAGGCGGCATAGCCGGCCAGGCCAATGCATCCGGTGGCGATGGAGACGGGCGCGCTGAAAATGAGCTGGAACACGAAGAGGAATGAGAGCAGACGGCCGAGGCGGTGCGGGCCGTAGATCTGCTTCAGGTACTCGTACGAGCCTCCGGCGCGGGGCATGGCTGCGCCCAACTCGGCCCAGACGAGACCGTCGGAGAGCGCCAGCACGGCGCCTGCAATCCAGCCGTAGATGGCCTGCGGGCCGCGCATCAGCGCCACCATCAGGGGCAGGGTGATGAACGGTCCCACGCCGATCATGTCCACCATGTTGAGCGCGGTGGCCGGCAACAGGGTGAGTCCGCGGAGCAATCCGGGCTCGGAGCCAGGCGGGCCGGACTGTGGGCGGGTCGGCATTGCCTCGACTATATAGCGTTGCCCGCCGCAGCCCCAAACCGGAGCGGCGGCTCTTCCTTCGCGCGCGGCTTGCATCTACACTCAGAGTCACGATTCATCTCACTGTTTCGCGGAGCGCGCTATGAAGAAACGGTTAACGGCGGTTGTGCGTTGCGGCATCCTTTTCTTGCTGGCGAGTGGCTGGACGATGGCGCAGCCGCCTGCTGCGCCGTCTGCCACCGCGCCGGTGCGCGCGCTGATCGTGGTGGCGCATCCGGATGACGAAGTTTGCTTTGCCGCCACGGTGTATGAGATCACCCACAACCTTGGCGGCGTGGTCGATCAAATGGTGATCACCAACGGCGAGGGCGGCTACCGGTATTCGCTGCTGGCGGAGACCTATTACGGGATTGCGCTGACCGACGAGGCAGTGGGGCGCGCGGCGCTGCCGGAGATTCGCAAACGCGAGTTGCTGGAATCGGGACACATCCTGGGGATTGCCAACCACTTCTTCCTGGACGAGCGCGACGTGCGTTATACCCAGGATGTGGACGAGGTTCTGGGCGAGCACTGGAATCAGGCGGTGGTGCTGGGCGAGGTGGAGCGCCGCTTGGCGGCAGGGAACTACGGTTTCGTCTTCACGCTGTTTCCCACTCCCGGAACCCATGGCGGACACAAGGCGGCGACCTTGACGGCGCTGACCGCCGCGCAGCAGGCGACGGGGCCGAAGCCGGTGGTTCTGGGCTGCCAGACGGCGCGCAGCGGAGACGCCCAGGGGCCATCGTGGACGGGCTTTGCGAGCGCGAAGCATCCGTTCAGCACACTGCCGGAGGTCTACACCACGGATCGCCGGGTGAAGTTTGGCTTCAATAACGCGCTCGACTACCAGATGATCGTGAACTGGGTGATTGCCGCGCACAAATCGCAGGGACAGTATCAGAACGGCATGAACCGCGCCGATCGCGAGCAGTTCGTAATCCTGGAGAGCGGGTCTGCCGGGAATGCTGCCGGGAACGCGGCTGGGAACGCAGCTGGGATCGCTGCTGGGACCGCGACCCAGGAAGCGGCGCGCGCCGCGTCGCTGTTCCGCGCCCTGGCGGAGCAGGCCCCGCATCCCAAGGGCGTGGCCACCAGCAAGCCCTGACGGGCGGCGAAGACCTACATCTGCTGACTGCGGGAGATGTGCGGCCACCCGGCTCTCGGATGTACGGACGCTGCGGCTTTCCTCCCGTTTTGGGATGCCCCTCGATTAATGGGCATCGCTCACTGAGCAATCGATCGGAGCGGAAGTACAATCTGCTCGCCCCGCCTCGCCTCTTCGAAGAGCAGTTCGCGCCACTTGAGACGCACACCCCCTGAGGCGAAGGATTGATTTCCTTACGGTTGCGTTGTGCCGGTACCCCGATTTCCTTCATCGGCAGGAGGTGCGTCGTGCTGAAATCCACACATTGTGCGCTTAGCCTTCTTGTATTGCCGCTGTTCTTTCTGGCACTTGCTCCGGGCCCAGCCTTGGCGCAGGCGCGGCAGAGCGGAGCCGTCGTATTTAGCACCAGTCCCGACGAATCGCCGTTAGTGGATGAGCCTTCCGATACTGTTTCGAGGACAACTTTCGTGGACACCGTGCACAACACGAAAGTCATAGGTTGGACCAGCCTAAAGTCCACCCCGCCCTGCACGGAGGACAGTACGGGCGAATACACGGTTCTGACGGCTCCGAAGCATGGGGAGTTGTCCTACGGCATCGTGTATCTGCCGTTAAAAGACGGATCGTGCCCGGGCGTGCTGTTCCCTTTCAACAGTGCGCGTTACATCTGGACCGATCCAGACCAGTCGGTGTTGGAGGATACCTTCTCGCTTGGTTGGAGTGCCTCGAACACGTCCGTGGAAACGACCAACGTTACGGTTGAGATGGCGCAGGTCAAACTGGCAAAGTCGGTCTGGTGGGCATGCGACGTTTCCGGGGGGTCACTTCCCAACACCGGGACGCTGACGTTCAAGACTGCTGTACCTCCGCCAGTGGTAACCACGAATTATGTGTGGACAATCACCTCGGGAACGAGGCAGTTAGTGTTTTCAAATGGAGAGGCCACCACCACAACGACCGCACTTGGCGCAGGAGTCAAGGCTTTGGCCGCGAGTGCCGCCGCGAACGACGTCAGCGTGAATGTGCTCATTGGGCCAATCCCACGGCGCCCCCCGAATTATCTTGAATACTTCGGTACGGCGACGGTGAGAGCGCCGTCACGACTGCGGGGACTCCCGGATCTCAATAAGAACGACGGACGCGGTGCGGATTGCGGCGTTTCGGGGACACAAGGTTTTCTATCGCTCGTCGGCTATGAGGTGGACGACCAGTTTGGCGTCAACACCTTTAAGCCGGACCAAGCGGAGGCCGGGATCAACGAGCTTCTCGGGACGGCGATACCCGCCCGGCTGAACAATTGGCCACGGCCGGCTGCAGGGGGAGCTAATACTCTGGGTGGCACGTTCGTTCAACCAGTTATGCATGACGGGAGGTGGGAAACCTCAACCCATTCCACCGCAAAATCCTTTGACCACGATCCTGGTCGAGGAGATTCCCCAAATCTGGTACGCCGGCAGCGGCGCGAAACCTCCGCCTAACACAGGCTGCAAGGTGCAGAGCGACACCATCAATTTTTTCATCGACCACGGGACTCACACAGTCCCCAGACCGCCTCTGGGAGAGGGCTCTGACGGGCCGCTATCGGCGGCAGGCGGCGGCGCCGCTTATCCCAGGCCTGTGCTGAATGTGCGGTACCTGGCCGAGCGGTCAGGCGTGATCCTGAAGGGACGCGTTTTGCAGGTGAACGAGACCGGCGCCATCGAGAAGTCAACGGAAAACGGTTTATTGACGTTCCATAAGATGGCTGCGTTCTTCCAGGTGGACAGGGTTTTGAAAGGAAACGTGGAAGCCAGGGTCATAGCCGTGGAGTTCCTGAAAAATCCCGCGGTGCCGGGGCTCACACTGGAACAAAACGAATACGCGTTGCTGTTCCTGAATAGCGGGCAAGATGGCAGGTACAGTTTCGTTGATCCTCAGGTTGGCAAGATGGTGATCACCAGCCAGAACGTGCCGTTGGCCCAAGCGGCTGAGACCACCGCGGCCAAGCTTGAAGCGGAGTTAATGGCATCCTTGCTGGACCCTGATAGCGAGGTGGCACGCACCGCTCTGGAGCAGGTCGGTGACCTTGGCAGCGTGCGATCCACCCAGGCGATTCGAGACCTTGCCAGCCGTGGCGCGCCCGATATGCAAGGCATCGCTTATGGCGCGTTGCTGAGGCTTGGAGACTATTCGCTGATTGACCAGGCCATCCGATATGCCGAAGAGCCTGCCCAAGACCCGGAAATGCGGCGCCTGCAACTCGGTGTTGTCAGGGCCATCGGCGACATCGAAGATCGGTTGGCAGTACCCGCGCTGAACTCTTTGCTGGCCTCGCCGAGCGTGGATCTGCGCCGCGCCGCTGCGAGGGCCATGCGGGCGATAGGCGATCCGTCCAGCGCCGGCTTCCTGGTGCGCGCGCTGGATGACAGCGACCGCGACGTGCAATATGACGCTGGGATGGCTCTGGCCGGGCTGGCCGGTGCCTCCCCGGATAACGCTCCGGCCCGAGATGTGTTCGACCGTTCTCCGGCAAAGTATTTGGATCACTGGAAAAATTGGTGGGAGACTTCCGGCAAGCAGGGAGATAGGTCAAGCCACTGAGTGGGCTGGTGCCCCGCATCTCTACTCTCGCATCGAGGGTGTCCCAAATCTGCCGCAGTTTGTGGGGCACCCTCAGTAAATGTCGGGCTGTGGAGCGCCGTCGAGGCCGCCGTGGCGCCGGCCTAGCGCCGGTCGCCTTCGCCGGGAGCGAGGAAGAGATTTTCCTCGAGGCCGTGCTGGCGGGTGTAGAGGTGGTGATAGCGTCCCTCCTCGGCCAGCAGTTGGGTGTGGGTGCCGCGTTCGACGATTCGTCCCGCCTCGACCACCAGGATCTGATCGGCGCGGCGGATGGTCGAGAGGCGATGGGCGATGACGAAGGTGGTTCGTCCGCGCATCAGGTAGGCCAGGCCGCTCTGGATGATGGCCTCCGACTCGGAGTCGAGGCTCGAGGTTGCTTCGTCGAGGATGAGGATGCGGGGATCGGCCAGGATGGCGCGGGCGATGGAGACTCGTTGGCGCTGGCCGCCGCTGAGTTTTACGCCGCGCTCGCCGATGATGGTGTGGTATCCGGCGGCAAAGCTTTCGGCGAACTCATCGACCCGGGCGATGCGGCAGGCTTCGAGAATCTGCTGCTCGCTGGCAAGAGGCCGGGAGAATGCGACGTTCTCGCGAATCGTGCCATCGAACAGAAACGAGTCCTGCAGCACCACTCCGAGCTGGCTGCGGTAGCTGTCCAGCCGGACCGTGGAGAGATCGACGCCATCGACCAGCACCTGCCCGGATTGCGGCGAATAGAAAGCAGCCAGCAGCGAGATGAGGGTCGATTTCCCCGAGCCGGAGGAGCCCACCAGCGCGGTGAGCGAGCCGGGCCGCGCCAGGAAGCTGACCGAGTGCAGCACTGGCTTCTCCGGGCTATAGCCGAAGGAGAGATTGCGGAACTCGACTTCCCCGGCGATCCTGCCGAGGCTGAGGGTGCGCCGCTGGTCCGCGTCTTCGGGATTTTCGTTGAGCACCTCGCGGGTGCGCTCCAGTCCAGCCAATGCCTCGGTAAGCTGGGTGCCGATGCCGACCACCTGGAACAGCGGCGCGGCCAGGTATCCGAGAAACATGATGTAGGTGAGATAGCCGCCCAGGGTCAGGTTGCCGGCCAGTATCTGGCGCGAGCCGATGAGCATGACAATGGCGCCGACAACGCCCATCAGCATGGCCGAAGACAGGGCCATCAACGACGAGGCGGTCAGAGTCCGGAAGATGTTTTGCAGCAGGCGCTCGATGCCGGAGGCGAAGACTCGATGTTCGCGCGCCTCGGCATGGTAGCCCTTGACGACGCGGATACCGCCGAGGGATTCGGTGAGCCTGCCGATGACCTCGGCGTTAATTTTGGCGCGCTCGCGGAAGATGGGGCGGATGGTCTGGAAAGCCTTGCGCAGCAGGACGCCGAAGACGAGCAGGAATCCGAATGCGATGGCGGTCATGACGGGACTGATGCGGAGCAGGACAACGAAGGCGATGGCGGAGGTCAGCAATCCGCCGGCAAAGTCGATCAGGCCGGTTCCGATCAGGTTGCGCACGCCCTCGACGTCGGTCATGATGCGCGAGACCAGGGCGCCGGCTTTGGACGAATCGAAGTAGGCGAGCGGCAGCCGCCCGATGTGCTCCTGGACCTGGCTGCGCAACTCGGCGATGAGCCGCTGGGCCGCCTTGGAAAGCGTCTGGGTGAGGGCAAACGAGGTGATTCCCTGGAGCATGGTGGAGACGAGCACGGCGCCCACCAGCGGCAGCAGCAGGGCGGTGCGATGCTTGCCGATGACGTCGTCAACCAGGAACTTTGTGGATGCCGGGAGCACCAGTCCGGTGACGCGGTTGATCACCATGAGGAAGAATCCGAGGGCAAGCAGGCGACGCCGCGGACGCATCAGGTTCCAGACTTCAGGCAGAGCTTTGAAGACGGAGACGGGCGGACCGGGATGGGATTCAGAGCTGGACTTCAGATGCACTCGACTATTGTCTCATTGCGCGGGCAGGGCGAAGCTGAGCGCGGCGGACCGGAGTACGTAGCATGGAGGAGGCCCGCCGAAGCCGAAGCGGGCCTTTGCCGGAGCTGCAACGGGCGTTACTTGGCCGTGTCCGCGGTGTCGGCGGCCGGGGCAGGAGGCACGACCTCGACCACGGGTTTGGGCGCCTCGGCTGGGGGCGCCGGGTTCAGGCGCGTCAGGTGCGGGAAGATCGGAGTCACTTCGAGCGGCATCTTTTCCCGCGCCGTCAGCAACGCCACGGGCTTGGCTTTGCTGATTTCAATGCGGTTGTTAAAGGGATCGACCTTGATGCGGCCACCCAGGGGAAGCGCGGCAATCTGGGAAACCCTTTGCGGCTCAAGCTTGGGCGCCGTGTCGGCCAGCTGTTTCATGCGCAGGTCACCGCCGCCGCCGGTCGAAAGCGAGTTACCCATATCCGAGCGGATGAGATGCGGCAGCGCCGCCCGGCTCACTTCAATCTGGCGCAGGAACAGGCCAAACTGCTCCAGCTTGTCTTTATAGGGTGAATTCTCCAGCAAAATGAGAGCCTTGGCGTCCGCCGCTTTTTCCTGCTCCTGGGTGCGGGTGAAATGCATCCGGCGCAGCAGTTGCGAGTCGGAGACGGTGGAACGATCCTTGAAGGCGAACGTGGTATCGGTGGGATGGCCCAGCACGATGTGCGCCAGTTCATGGGCCAGCACCGCGGCCAGGGAAGCTTCGTCGGGCAGTACGTCGAGCATTCCGCGGCTGATGAAGATGGTGTGGCCAAAGGTGAAGCTCTCCAGCGGCGAGGTCAGCAGAACCCGGCAACGGACTTCGGGCTGAATGTCAAGGTTGTTGGTGATCTCAAGGTTGTTGATGACCGTGTTGAGCACCTTGTTCAACTTCGCCGGTTCTGGCCAGCATGCCGCCGCGTTCCAGGCGCTCGACCACATTGTCTTCCGCCTGGCGCTGCCAGGCACGCTCGGCCGCCACCGGGGCCAGATCCTGCATCTTGTCGCTGTTGTCCTTGACCGCGCTGGCGTCATCGACCAGAACCTCGGTGAATTCGTTTTCGGCATGGCCCTTGCCGACGTTGTAGCCCCAGATGCGGGTGACCGCCTTGTAATTGCCAACGTGACTCTTGGCGTGCGCCGGCTGCAGGTCCTGGCTGTACACGTAGGCGGGCAGCCAGACCCCGGGGAGCATATTCAGGCGCCAGGTGTCGAAATGAAGGTATTGATTGGAGTCCCTCGTGGAAAAGGTGCCGTTGAAGCGGACGACGTTGAAGTCACGGTCCTCAACCCAGACGCGGCCGAGAAAGCGGGATTCGCCGCGGTAGCGGGACTTGGGAGAAATATCCAGAATGATGCAGCGCAGGTCGCCGAGGAATTCGCGGCCCTGGTAATCGTAGTTGTAGTGCTCCTTATCCAGTCCCCGGATATCCATGAGCATCATCCAGGAAAAGCCTTCCCAGACAAACTCCGGCCGGGTGTTTCCAGTCACCCCGTGCAAGGCGCGATCGAGGAATCCAGACTTGGGATGGAAGGATTGCTCTTCCAGGGTCTTCTTGAAGACGATGCGGGTCAGGTAGTACTGATCATTGACCGGCACCAGGCCAAGTTCATTGTCGTCGCGCATCGTTTGCAGGTAGGTTTCCACCAGCGGAGAGTAGGTGCGCAGAGCCTTGATGTTGGCGGCTTCGCGGGCAATCACGTGATCGATCATGCGATCAAACGCGGAGGTGGCGGGAAAAAAGGCGGGAGCTGCCGGCGGTTGCGCGGCGAAAGCGCTGCTGCCGAATGCCAACGCAATTCCGAGTAGCAGGTAATTCACACGACGTTTCATTGAACGATTCCTCGATCGAGCTCACGTTATGACAACTGAAAGATTATGTGCAGGGTCGCGCTGGAGTCTACCGGATGGCCGTCACGCATGGCCGGGCTGAAGCGGACGCCTTGAGCGGCGCGCTGGGCGGCTTCATCCAACCCGTGTCCAAGCCCGCGGACCACGCTCAGAATCCGAATCTGTCCGTCCGCGGTGAAAATCACGTTCAGCAGGACCTCGCCCTCCACCCGCAGTTGTCGAGCTTCGACGGTGTAGACGGGGGCCGGCTTGCTTTGAATCGTGACCGGCGCGGTGGCGCCCTGTTGACTGGCGGCTTTGCTACGGCGCGCATCCTCGGGGTTGGGCGCCGCAACGGTTGCATTGACAAATCCGGAACTGGCCTGGACCCGGCCCTGGCCGGCGCTGCCGCCGCGCCCGCCGCCGCCCTGCACGGCAATGCCGTTTCCAAATCCCGCGCTGGCCACGGTTCCGCGCGCCCCCGTGGTTCCACCGCTTCCATTGCCGTACCCGCCGCCCGCAGGAAGGTCAAACGAGCCTGCCGCCACCAGGTTCGGGTGGTGGCTGGGGTGGGCGTTGGTGGGAACTCCGTTGGGATCGCCAAAGCCGCCGGTCTGCACTTTGCTGGGAGCAAGTTTGCTCAGCGTGGGAGTTGCCGAGCTTCCCCCAAACGTGTTGGTGGCAACGATCCTGGATGTGGCCTTGGGGCCGGGGAGCGCCGTCAGCACCTTGGAATCGAACCTTGGCGCGGGAACCGCGGCCTGGGGCTGGGCAACCTCGGCAACCTGGGTAATGCGCTGCACCCGCTGCGGCTGCAGCACGCGTACCACTGGAGTCTCAATCCTGGGAGTGGGAAGAACGACCTTGCTGGGTTCAATTCTGGCCACCGGACGCGCCACGGGTTTGGGTGGCGGGGCCTGTTCCCACGGCGTCAGATCCGGCGCCACCAACTGCACGTGGTCGGTCTCAGGAGGCTCAATCCTGGGGGCAACGATGGTGTAGAAGAACAGCCCCAGCAGGGCGAGGATCTGCACCCCGTAGCTCACTGCAAACGATCCCCAGCGAGGCTTGCCTTGTGGTTTGCCCTCATGCAGGAACAAAGGGCTGCTGTAGGCGCTCATCCCATCCCCCTTATGCTTCGCCAGTGCCAACCGCTGGCTTGGAGCCGTGTCCACAGTTGAAAAACTCGCAGGAACAAAAATTCAGCAAAGCCTGGTTCAGTGGACTACAAATCTCAAAAAATTGTCATTCTATCGAGAGTGGAATCGTTGTGTGCAAGGCCCCTTGAGACTCTTGATACCACGTAATGTTTCTGATGCAGCGCCCAGACTCCTGGCCGCCCGCAAGCCTAGCCAATTCGCACGCCGGGCAATAACCTGGCAAGGGGGCGATAGCCGTCCATGAATGATGACTTTCGGCCGGAACAGGGTCAAGTTACCTGAGTCGTACTGCCATTTGTCATCCGCCGTTACTCGCCGATTACCTTGATCAGAACCCGCTTGCTCCTGCGCCCGTCGAATTCGGCGTAGAAGACTCTTTGCCACGGCCCCAGGTCCAGTCGCCCGGCGGTGATGGGCACAATCACCTGGTGGTGGACCAGCATGGATTTCAGATGCGCGTCGCCGTTGCTTTCACCCGTCTGGTGGTGTTGATAAGCCGGGTTCCTCGGCGCAAGTTTTTCCAGCCACTGTTCAATGTCCGCGATCAATCCCTGCTCGTTGTCGTTGACATAGACTCCGGCGGTAATGTGCATGGCCGAGACCAGCGCCAGACCCTCCTGGATGCCGCTGCGGCGCACAATGTCTTCCACCTGCGGTGTAATGTGCACATACTCATGCTCGCGGCGGGTGTTGAAGGTGAGATATTCGGTATAGGCTTTCATGCAGAAAGTGTAAGCCAGAACCGGTGGCCGAGCGTGGCGCCGCCCGGAATTTGCGGGCCATGAGTACATCTCACCCATCCGGCGCATGGTGGAAGTGCGTTAGTTCCTCATCTCCGCGAGCCACTCCGGAGGTTTGAGGATTTCGCGTGGCTTGGGGCCATCGGCGGGGCCGACGATGCCGTCGCGCTCCATCAGGTCGATGAGGTGGGCGGCGCGTCCGTAGCCGATGCGCAGCCGCCGTTGCAGCAGGGAAGTGGAGGCTTTGCCGAATTCGAAGACCAGGTGCACGGCATCGTTGAAGAGCGGATCGTTGTCGTCGCCATCGCCCTCCAACCCGTCATCTTCCTTAACGCTGTTGCCCTCGTCCCTGGGAGCGGCCAGGAAACCGTGTTCGTATTGCGCCGTGGCCTGCGCCTTCCAGAACTCCACCGTGGAGGCGATCTCTTTTTCGGTGACAAAGGGAGCATGCACACGCAGCACCCGCGAGGAACCGCTGGGCAGGTAGAGCATGTCGCCGCGCCCGAGCAGCGATTCGGCTCCGTTGGCGTCCAGAATGGTGCGCGAGTCGATCTTGGTGGCCACGCGGAATGACATGCGGGCGGGAAAGTTTGCCTTGATCAGGCCGGTGATCACATCGACGGAAGGCCGCTGGGTGGCGAGGATCAGGTGAATGCCGATGGCGCGCGCCATCTGCGCCAAACGGGTGATCGACTCTTCGACATTGGCCCCGTCCACCATCATCAGGTCGGCCAACTCGTCCACGATGATCACGATGTAAGGCAGCGGCTTTTCTTCCGTGCCATCCTCGAACAGCGATGGCGTATAGCCGTCCTCGAACAGGCGGTTGTACTGGTCGATGTTGCGCACGCCTTTTTGCGCCAGCAGCTTGAGGCGATGCTCCATCTCGCGCACGGCGTTGCGCAGGGCGTTGCTGGCGAGTTTGGGTTCGCTGATGATGGGCGTGTAGAGATGAGGCACGCCGTCGTAGTTGGTCAGCTCGACGCGCTTGGGATCGACCAGGATGAGGCGCACCTGGTCCGGCGTGCTCTTGTAGAGCAGCGACATGATAAAGGCGTTGATGGCCACGGACTTGCCGCTGCCGGTCGATCCGGCAATCAGCAGGTGGGGCATGGAGTTCATCTCGGTGGTCAGCAGGCGGCCGTTGATGTCTTTCCCGAGCGCGATGCTCAGGCGCGATTTGGAAGCGGCGAACTCCGGACTCTCCACCACCTCGCGCAGCCAGATGGTCTCGCGCTTTTCGTTGGGCACCTGGATGCCGACGGTGGATTTGCCGGCGACGCGCTCGATCAGGATGCTTTCGGCGCGCATGGCCAGGCAGAGATCGTCCTGCAAACCGACAATGCGGCTGTACTTGATTCCCGCCTCGGGTTTGAATTCAAACGTGGTGACGACCGGACCGGGATTGATCTGCACCACCGTGCCCAGGACGCCAAACTCCTCGCATTTCTGGGTCAGGGTAAGGGCCAGTTCCTTGAGTTCCTGCTCGTTATAGGCCTGGCGCGCCTCGGGACGATGCAACAGGGTGCTGGACGGCAGCTTCCACGAGCCCTGCTGTTTGGGCAGGGTGGTGCGAGCCTGGGTGCGGGCGACATCGGCTCTCACCCCGATTGGAATTGCCTCACTGGCGCCGGGAATCAGGGCAGGCGCCGCATCGCCGGCAAGGCGCTGCGCCCGGGCGGTTGCGGCCTGCATGCGCTCGATGCCGGAAAGCTCGTGCTCCTCGGCGCGCCACTCGCGCGCTCCGGCTTGCCATTCGCGCTCTTCGTCGCGCGGCAGGAGACGCACGGGAGGCTCCGGGCTGGGTAGCTCCGCGGCAAACACCGGACTCGTCGGGCCGGCGTGCGCCAGCAGGCCGGCTTTTGCCGCCGATTCCCGCTGCTTGGCCTCCAGACGCTGCTTTTTTTCCAGCAGCTTCAATGCATGAGCCTGGGCGCGGCGCTGCCGCCAGTCCTGGAAACGGTCGCGCAAGGCGAACAGGAAGCTGAAGCGGGTTTCCAGCCAGAGGTGAAGACTGCTGATGGAGAACGCGGTTGCCAGGTAAAGCGCCACGGCGATGGCGGCCAGGGCGACAATGCAGGCGCCGGGGTAGTTCAGGTAGCGCACCAGAAGATCGCCCATCAGGCGGCCCACCAGGCCCTCGATGGGGACGGCGTGGACCCAGCGCAGCGGCCAGGGCAGCAGCGCCAGCAGGGCGCTGGCGAAGGCCACCAGGGCAGCCGCCGCAGAGGCTTTCAGCAACGGGATTTTCAACCGCCCGCGAACGCATCCAGCGCAGCGCCAGAAGCAACAGCAGCACCGGCAGCAGGAAGGCGACCACGCCCGTCGCCTGCAGCATCAGGTCGGCCGAGTAGGCGCCCACCAGTCCGATCCAGTTATGCGCGGGCCGGCCCATGGGGGGATTGGCGGCCGTATTCAGCGAGCGGTCCAGGGGCGAGTAGGAGGCCAGGGCAAGCAGAATCAGCGCCGCGGTGGCAATCAGCAGGATGCCGACCAGCTCATTGAGCCGCTTGCTTTGCGTGGGAACGAACAACCGGGAGAGAAATGTCATATTGGCGTGGAGGACAGCCGAGCGGACGCACATCATACCTGGAGCGCGATCACCGCGCACTGCCGTCCGCACAACGCCAGAGCAAGATCATTATGACCGCAACCCGGGACAGAAACCGAGCGCAATCGGCGGTCCCGCGGGGTGATGAAAAGGATTCGCCGCGCGGCTCTAGTTGTCCAGGGCAAACCAGAGCACGGCCGCGCCAACCACGATGCGATAGGCGGCAAAGGGAACAAAGCCCCGGGTGCGCACCCAGTTCATGAACCAGGCGACCACGCCGTAGGCCACAACGAAGCTGACCACAAAGCCAATCGCCAGGGTGATCCAGTTCTGCGAGGTCATCGCCAGATGGCCGATCGCCGCCGGCTCGCCGTGATGCGGGCGCAGGCTCTTGAACAGGTCGTAGCAGGTGGCCACGACCATCGTTGGAATCGAGAGGAAAAACGAGAACTCCAGGGCCGCCGGGCGGGACATGCCCACCAGTTGCCCAGCGGCGATGGTGGACATGGAGCGCGAGGTTCCGGGGAAGACCGCCGAAAGCGTCTGGCAGAGGCCAATCCAGACCGCCTGTCCCAGCGACATCTCTTCGACGTGGTTGGTCGTTGTGCGCCAGCGCTCCGCGCGTGTAGAGGGCATCGATGACCCACATGACCACGCCGCCGATGACCAGCGCCGCGCCCATGATCACCAGGCTCTCCAGATGCTTGCCGATCACTTTGGTCAGCAGGAATGCCGGAGCCGCCGTGCAGACAAAGGCAATCACCACCAGCGTCAGCGGATGGGTCACCACGTGTGCGGTCGCCGCGCTCGCCGTTGGGAAAGGTCGCCAGGAATTTTGTGATGCGCTCGCGGAAATAGATGGGCAGCGTCAGAATCGCGCCCAACTGGATCACGATGGCGAACATCTTCCAATATCCGTCATCCAGGGCAATGCCGAGCAGCGACTGGCAGATGCGCAAATGCGCGGTGGAGCTGACCGGAAGGAACTCGGTCAGCCCCTCAACAATTCCAAGGATGAGAGCGAGAAAGTAATCGTGCATAGCGATCGATAGAGTGTATCAGCTTAGGGAATGAAAGGTGAACCGGGCGCGGCGGCCGCCTATTCGGCCGACGTTGCCGAACACCGGGACGCTGTTCTGGACCATGAAGAGCAGGCGCTCGGCCTTGGCATTCCACTCCGGGCTGGCATTTTTCTCGATGACCTTTTGCGCCGCCGCCACCGCGCGTTTCTGCGCCTCGGGAATCTTCTTCGATTGCGCCCTCGCCGGTGTAGATGGTCATGACCGGGCCCAGCGGAAGGCGGCGTCGTAATAGGCTTCGGCGGCGTTGGGCGAGTTGGGATGTTCGTTCGGCATATTTCTCGTAGAGTTCAGCTTCCTTTTCGGGACACTTCGAGGCTCCTGCCCAGTCGCCGCACATTTGTTGTCCAGCATCTGGAAGGCGGCCATGTCGGCCCATTTGGTTCCGGGAAACTTCTTGTGCACCAGCCGCATGGCCTGCTCGTCGATGGGCTGCCGGTCCTGCGGACTCGTCGTCTTGTAGGAGGGCCGCGACTGCATGTCTTCCTTGTCGAGCTGCCATTGGATATCGGCGGCGCGATAAAGCGCCTCGGCGGCCAGCGGCGACTGTGGAAACAGATCGAAGACGCGGTAGTAGAGGCGTCTGGCATCGGCCGCCGCGCCCTTGCGTCCGTGGCTGCGGCTGGCCTCGTCTTCGCTGTCGGCGGCTTCGCCGAAGAGAATCTGGTCGCCTTTGGCGGTCTGTCTCGCTGATGAATCCCTTGTCCAGAATCCATCCGGTTACGTTGCGCTCCTGGGGGCTTCGGGATCGGGATTGTAGGCTGCGTCCATCAGGGTCGCGATGACATGGACCCAGCCGGGAGTGCGTTCCAGCACCACGGCCTCGCGTCCAGCGTTCGGCGGTGGCCAGCTTGGCGCTGCCGACGTCGGGAGCGACGTAGATCGCCGCCTTGCGAATGAAGGTGCCGCGCTCGGCGGCCATCGCCGCACCGGTCAGCAGCGCGCACAGCATCGAACCGATAGCCCCACGCGCCGACACCCGCCCGGCCCATGATTTCTTTTCCGCGCAACGGATCGTCAGCATCGTCATGATTCCTCCAGCACCTCTGCCACCTGCTTTGGATCGGCGTTGCCGCCGCTTATGATGGCAACGGTCTTGCGGCTCGCGGGCAATTCGGCGCGGTGAAACATCCAGGCCGCCATGGTCACCGCGCCGCTGGGCTCGGCCATCAGCCGCGCCCCGGTAATCAGCTCGCCGCATCGCGCGCGCGAATCTCGTCCTCGCTAACCGTGACCACGCCATCGAGGATACGTCCTGAGATGCTCGAAATTCGCTGGCGCCGATGCTCTGGGTGCGCAGTCCGTCGGCCACGGTGCTGGCCGCGCTTCGGCTGCGATGCGCACCACGTGGCCCTGGCGCAGACTCTGCTGCGCATCGTTGGCCAGCGCCGGTTCCACGCCGATCACCTTGGCTTGGCTGCCGCTCAGCTTGATGGCGGCGGCCACGCCGCTGGAGAGTCCGCCGCCGCCCACCGGTACCAGCACCAGTTCCACGTCCGGGCAGGTCTTCCAGAATCTCCAGCCCCGCCGTGCCCTGTCCGGCGATGATCTGTACGTCGTCATAGGGCGGAATCACCACATAGCCGTGCGCCTGCGGCCAGTTCCAGAGCTTTGTCGCGGCGCTCCTCGCTGCCGTTGCCCACGGTGACGATCTCGGCGCCGAGCGCAGCGGTGGCGTCGCATCTTTATCCGCGGGGCCGCTGGCGGGCATCACGATCACGGCCCTGCGCTCCCAGCGACCCGGGCGGCGTAGGCCACGCCCTGCGCATGGTTTCCCGAGGAGTAGGTAATCACGCCGCGGGCGCGCTCTGCCGCCGTCAGCGAGGCGATCTTGTTATAGGCGCCGCGCAGCTTGAAGCTGCCGATCGGTTGCAGGCTTTCGGCCTTGAGGTAAAACTCTTCGCCGCACTTTGCTCTGTCCGCGTTGCCGCCAAAGTAGCGCACCAGCGGAGTGTGCACCGCCACATCCTTCAGCCGCGCCTGCGCTTCCCGCAAATTTGCCAGGGTGATCATGTCTGTGCCATCTGCCTCAACCGCGCTCGGCGCTGGAGCGTGTCCAGCAGGTCCAGCATCTGTTTCATCCAATGGATCAGCCGCAGTTTGTCCATCGGTGCCGGCGCCGCCCACCTCCACGTGGCCGATGGCGGGAGAGATGAGCGCCGCGCGCAGCACGCCCGGCGGAAGGTCGTGTTCCAGCCACAGCGTCTCGGTGGGAGGCACGACGTTGTCTGCCGACCCGTGCAGCAGCATCACCGGAACATGGACCTTGGCCAGATAGATAGTGCGGCGAAGCGGCATCGAGTTCGGGCTGGCCGCGGCCAGGCCGCGCTGCGGATATCGGGCACCAGCGACTTGGTGTCATGCGCGAAGAGCTGGGCCATGCGCGCCTGTCCCGCGGGACTCAGCTTGGCGGCCTCGGCGTGCGCCTGCGGCAGGTCTTCCCACAGCAGGGTGCGCAGCGACAACCCGCGCCTGGTCCACATCCTGCGGCGAAAAGAACGCCGAAGCATGCGAGTAGGCAATCACCAGCGAGCCGTACTCGTGCGGCTTCATGTTGAGCACGCTGCCGTCGGGAGCGCGGCGTCTGGTCGGTTTCAAAGAAGTCCAGCACGCGGGTCAAATCGTCGTGCGCGCCAATGGCGATGACGCAGGATACTGCTGCTGCACCTCGGGGTCAGCTGGCGGCGATCAGCGCCATGCCTCCGGCAAAGCTTAGTCCCAGCAATCCCACTCTGGGTGCGCCGCTGCGCCGCGCCAGTTCGTGCACCGCATCGCCAATCACCACGGCCGACTCCTGGGTAATGTTGTAATCGGCCAGCTCGTCCACCTGCGGCGTCAGCACCAGGTAGCCGTGCGAGGCCAGGGCTCGCGCGAATCGCCGCAGCCGCGGCTCCTCCATGCCGAGGTGAGTGCACGCCGTGAACCACCACAACAGGCGCTGGGGTGGGCAATTCCGATGGGATGATAAATGCGCGCGCGCGCCGGCGGCTGGCTGGGAACGGTAATCAACTCTTCGCTGACCGGGTTGGTGTCAAAGCCGGTGATTGCCGACTCGGGCATGTCGGCAATAATGCTCAGGATGGACGCCGCGCGCAGGTGCCCGTAAACCGATGGCGCCAGCGCCAGCAACAGCAGCGGCAGAAAGGGAAGCACCAGAAAAATGCGGGAGTAGGAAGGGAATCGTGCGCTGGCCCCGGGCGCGGGTTGCGCCGCCGGTGCTGGCGCCGGAAATGAAGTCGCAATCATAGAACCGTTGTAACCCGCATGCGGTGTGCAAGGAAAGTCCCAATCACGCATCGCGTCCGGGGCCGGCATGAATTTTCGATTACCAGCTGAACCCTCCCGATGGCGGCGGCCAGCGCTGGCCGAGCTGCCGCAGCAACACAATGCGTCCCAGATGGTAGGCGTTGTGAGCCGCCAGGCTTTCCAGTTGCTCCCGCACCGTCATGCCGCGCACCGGGGCGCCCGGCCGCGACGGACAACGAATCATCTGCTCCATCTTCCCGGCGTCGCCGGTGACGGCTGCCGCCCGCTGACTCGCCTCAAGAAAGCGGCGGCAGAGCTGCTCCCAGCTTTCCCCTTCCGTCTCCATCGCGGAGGGAAATCCGTTCGATGGCCGCGCCGGGTAAGGCGTCTCAATGCCAGCAATCCAGTCCAGCGTAATTTGCTGCCAGAAAGCAATGTGCCAGAGTTCCTGGTAAATGGTGTGCGGGACCAGGGCGAGCGGGCGATGAACAAGTTCGCCTCCGAGTCCTTCCAGGATGTGAGCTGGAGGCGCCGCATAACTGTCGCCGGCCAGGGCTGTTGCCAGTTCGTTCATGGTTCCCAACTCCCTTCCTTGTCCATGCCGGATCGCGTGCCGCGCACAAGCCGGCCCTGCGCCCAAGCGGAAGTCCGCTACTTGTTCGCCGCATCGCCGCCGTAGGTTTTGAGCGCCAGTTCCAGATCCTGGATGCGATGGCTATCCATCACCTTGTCGAACCAGTCGCGGGAAACTTCCATGCGCCGGTCGCGTATTGCCACCAGGTTATCGTGATTGCGGCGCCAGCGCGCCACGACCGGCGGCGGCACCGTTCCCATGCCCGCCGGGACAAACAGGCGGCTGGCGATGTGGGCGGTGATTCCGCGGGATGCCAGTTGACGCTGCAGGGTTGGGATGTGCCCGGCTCCGTAAACAATAAGGATGCGGCGTGAGCCGGCGCCGGCGGCATCCAGGCAATTCTCCACAATGCGGCGATTGCGCTCGTGCCAGCCTCCCATCGCGATATCGGAGTCCGTATTTTCGCCGACCAATCGTTCGAACTGATAATCGGCGACCGCTATGCCCTTCGTGTGCAGATAATCGAAGAGCGTCGGCTCGCTCCCGGCCTGCATCTGCCTCTGCACGTCCACCGTAAGCGCGTACAGCTTGTCCTTCACCTTTCTAGGTTGCATCTGCTCGGCGCGGCTCTGCCAGGCGTGACTGATGCGCCAGTCCGTGGGGACGAAGCGCGCGTGCAGCGACGGCGCCAGCTCGGCCAGGTATGCGGCCTCGGGAGGGAAATAGCCTTCCATCGGCCCCTGGTAGGCTTCCGCGGTAATCTCGCCGCAGATCAGCTCCGGACGCAAGGCCTCGACTTCGTTGCGCAGATCGGCGAGCGAGTAGTGGCTTTCAGCTTTGAAGTGGAGATCGTGCGCCGTCCCCAGCAGGAAGACTTCCGGGACCGGCGGAGCCGCGGCCGGAGTGGCCTGCGCGTGCGCGCCGCAAGATAACGAGAGGCCCAGAACAACCGCGAACAGGTTTCTCAAGAGCAGTCTCCGCTTGAACCCCAGGGTCGCCCGAATGATGTTGCCCGAATCATGCTGCCCACCGCCCGGACGCACGATGCCGCGCCCGCCGTCTTAGATCTCGACGATGACCGGGATAATCAGCGGACGGCGCTGGGTATTGCGGTTCACGAAGCGTTTCAGTTCCACCCTGATCTTTTCCTTGATCAGCCCGTAGTCGGCCACTTCCTCACGGGTGGAGTGCTCCAGGGTACGGCGCACGGTGGCGCGCGCTTCATCCACAAATCCGTTGTCGTCCGGCGCTCCGGCAAAGCCGCGCATCACAATCTCGGGGGCGCCTTCAAGCTGGCCGGTAAGCTTGTTGACGGCCAGGATCGGCATGACGAATCCATCTTCGCTGAGGTGTTTGCGGTCGCGGATGATCAGTTCCTCGACCACGTCGGAGTTCGATCCCGAGTCAATGCAGACGCGGCCCACCGGCGCCTGGCCCACCTTCCGCGCGCCCAGTTCGTCGAATTCCAGAATGTCGCCGGTTTCGATCATGATCACGTTTCCCACCGCGCCCTTCATGGCGCCGGCCAGCACCGCATTCTGCTTGAGCTGGCGGTATTCGCCGTGGATGGGAATGAAATAGCGAGGCCGCACCAGGTTGATGAGTAGCTTCAACTCTTCCTGGCTGGCGTGTCCGCTGACGTGCACCGGCGGCTTGGAGCCGTCGTCGTAGATGACCTTGGCGTCACGCCGGAAGAGGTGGTCGATGACGCGGTAGATTGCTTTTTCGTTGCCGGGAATGATCCGTGAGCTGAGCACGACGGTGTCACCCGCCTCGATTTTTGCGTGCCGGTGGTTGTCCACGGCGGCGCGCGAGAGGGCACTCATCGGCTCGCCCTGGGTGCCGCTGATCATGACCATGACCTGCTCCGGCGGCAGGTCGCGAATCTGCGCCGCGGTGATGAAGGCCGAGGCGGGCAGATTGATATAGCCAAGGTCCTGCCCAATCTCGGTCGACTCGGTCATGCTGCGTCCCACCAGGGCGATTTTGCGGTGGAACTGGTGCGCCATCTCGGTGGCCATCTTGATGCGATGAATGGAAGACGAAAAGCAGGAGATAAAGAGCTTGCGCCGGGCGTGCAGAAAAATCTCTTCGAACTTGGGACGCACCGCGCGTTCGCTGGGAGTGTAGCCGGGGCGCTCCACGTTGGTGGAATCCTGCAGCAGGGCCAGCACGCCCTCCTTGCCGTATTCGGCAAAGGCGTGCAGGTCGAACAGCTTGTTGTCCGTGGGCGTCAGATCGACTTTGAAATCGCCGGTGTGGATGAGTACGCCCAAAGGCGTATGCACGGCCAGCGCCACCGCATCCACCGTCGAGTGCGTCACCTGGATGGGATGAATGGCGAAGGGACCAAGCTGGAAGCGTTTTCCCGGCTTGATCTCATTCAACTCGGCGTTGTCCAGCAGGCCGTGCTCTTCCAGTTTGTCTTCCACGTAGGCCAGGGTGAACTCGGTGCCATAGATGGGAACGTTGAGCTCGGCGATCAGCCATGGAATGGCGCCAATGTGGTCCTCGTGGCCGTGGGTGAGGACGACGCCGCGCACCTTGGCGCGGTTCTCCATCAGGTAGGTCAGGGCAGGGACCACGATATCAACACCCAGCAAATCGTCCTCGGGAAACATCAATCCGGCATCGATGACGAGGATGTCATCATTCCAGCGGATGGCCATGCAGTTCATTCCGAACTCGCCCAGACCACCAAGAGGCACGATGTGAAGCTTTCCAGCAGGCATGTCCTCTGATGCTAGCACAAGGCCGGAGCCGCGATGAAATTCCGGAATCCGGAATTCATGCGGCGCGAAATAGCAACCGCGCCACTTCTCCGCGCCTGCCGCGTGCGGCTACACTGGTGCCCTATGGCTCCAGCGGCGGAGAACAACTCATGGCTGCGGCAGCGGCTGGAAGCTGCCTTCCGGTCCGCGCTGACCCGCGCCTATGAAACCGTGCGCGTCCAACCCGATGACTATCTGATGCACCTGCGCATTGCCCACGGAATCGCCGTCTCCAGCTACGAGGGACTGTTTTCCCTGCCCATCTCCGAGCTGGATTCGATCGCCCGGCAGACGGTTGGCGGCGCCATGAAGGTGGCCGGCATCGAGGGTGCGGGCCTTGGTTTTGGCGGCTTCGTCACGCTTGTGCCCGACCTGGGAATCCTGTCGGCGATCACCCTGCGCATGGTGCAGAAGCTAAGCCTGATTTATGGCTTCCAGTTCAACACCGACGAGGAAGTCGCCGAACTCTGGATTGCCGCCGCCAGCGCCGCCGGCATCGACCTCAGCAAGGAAGTGCTGGAAAAAACCGTGCTCAAGAGTTTTGTGGAGCGCGTGATTGGACGGATGGCGGCGCGCCTGAGCACGGAATTCGCCGAGAAGCTCGTGGCCCGCGCCATTCCCGTCCTCAGCTCCGCCGTGGGCGCGGTGCTGAATTACTACTTTGTGCGAGCCTGGGGAAATCGGGTGCAGGCTCACTTCCGCCGGCGCCATCTCGAGGAGCGCAGCCGGCGCAGTGGCCAGGCAATTCTGCTCCCGGCCGCGCCCGAGTAGTCCCTCGCCGCCGGCAATCCGGACGCGCTTTTACTGCACCGCTACCGGCCGGTCCTTCAACAGGGTGACGAAGCGTTTGTCGCTCATGGCCCGCGCGAATTCCTTATCGTGATAAACCTCGTCGATCCGCGGATAGCCGTCTTCCATGGCGCCGCGCAGGAAGTGCAGGGCGCGATCCAGGTCTCCGGTGGAGGCGAACAGGCGCGCCATCACAAAAAAGTATTGGGCGCGGTCCTGGGGAGAACTCAAGTGCGCGCTGATCCCGTTCTGCGAGGCGCGCTCGAAGAAATCGGGATCCAGGTCAAATGCCTTGCGATACTCGGCAACGCCGCGCTCAAATTGCTTGTCGTCCATATAAGCCGCGGCCAGGTTGTTGTGGAACGAAGCCGACCCGGGCTTGAGCGAGATGGCTCGCTGGTAGGTGCGGATGGCATTGTCCAGGTGGTGCGCCAAGGTCGTGCGCATGTAGTAGCTCACCGCCAGATTGTTCCAGGCTTCGGCCATGTGTTTGTCCTTGCGCACGGCCTTCTTGGCGGCCTTTTCCGCCTCTGCCGGATGCCGGAGTTGCAGCTCGGCGATGGCAACTTTGTTGTAGTACTGGGCGCTCGGGTGCTTAGCGATGGCGGCGCGGTAGCAATCGATGGCAGACAGGTAATCCTTGCCCATGCGCAACCGGTCGCCCTCGGCATCCAGTTGGTCGGCGGTCATGGCGCGCATCTCGGCCAGGGTTGGCGCGGCGGCTGGCGCAATCTGGGGCGTCGCCTCGGGCGTCTGCGCGGCGGCGGACTGGGACACACCGGCGCCAGACGTGGCTTGCGTCCGCGGCCCGCTCGCCATGCTGGGCGTGAGCGCGGCGAACAGGATGAAAACAACGACGGTGAGTGAACGGAGAGCCATGCCGGTGGACCCCCAAAAAAACGGCTCTGGAGGCCAGCTCCAGAGTTCTTTTCCAGCTTGCCCAGCAATGTTAGACCTATCTTGAGTTCGAATGGTTCCCGTCGGAATCTTTATTTTTGTCCTGATCCGCGTCATCTCTGCCAAAAATTCCAACCACCTTGCCCCAGAATCCCTTCTTCTTCTCCGCTGGCGCGGGTTGGCTCTGCGCCGGGACGGACGGTGCGCCGGACGGACGAGGCTGGTTGGGCGCAATCACCCGCGCCGGCTGGTTCACCGGCGCGGCGACCTGCGGGGCGCCGCCAAACAGTTTCTGGAAGATGTTGCGCTGATCGGCGTGGTCGCAAGTCTCCTTCGGCTCCGTGCCCTCGACGAAGGCCGAGTCGTAGTCCTCCGGGCAGCTTGCCGTGGCCAGCAGGTTGGTGGTCTTGTCGAGCGAAACGGTGACAACGCCGTCCGGCCGGGTAAACTCCGCCGTGTTGGCGTACTGCGGCAGGCGTACCGCGCGCTTCATGAACTCGGCGAAGATCGGTCCCGCCGTCGAGCCGCCGGCCAGCTTCAGGTCGCTGTAATCGTCATACCCCACCCAGACGATGCAGAGCAGGTTGCTGGTGTAGCCGGCGAACCAGGCATCGTGCGAGGTTCCCGTCTTGCCCGCCGCCGGATTCGTGAAGCCACGCGCCCGCACGGTGAAGCCGGTGCCGTGGTCCATCACGTTCTGCATCATGTTGGTGACCACGTAAGCCACCCGCGGATCCAGCACCGGGCGCTGGCTGTTGTGGAAGTCTTCGACGATGTTGCCGTTGGCTTCGCGGATGGAGTGGATGAACATGGGATCGATGCGGACGCCGCCGTTGGCCAGCACCGTGTAGGCTCCGGCCATCTCCACCGGGCTGGCGTCATAGGCGCCCAGGGCGGCTGCCGGAGTTGCCCGGACGCTGGTGATTCCCGCATCCCTGGCCAGGTTGGCGACCTTGTCGTAGCCTACCATCTCGGCCATTTTCACGGTGGCGTTGTTGAGCGACATTTGCAGCGCGTAGCGCGCCGTCACCTGCCCGTGATACTCATCGTGATAATTGCGCGGATCGTACACCTTGCCGTCGAACTCAAAGGTGGTCGGCGTGTCGTCGATCAGCGAGACCTGGGTGAAGACCGGATCCCCGCCCTGCGCGGTGAGCGCCGAGCTCATGGCAGCGGCGTAGACAAAGGGCTTGAAGATGGAGCCCGTGGGCCGCTTGGCGATGGCGTGATTCAACTGGCTGAAGCCGTAGTTTCTGCCGCCCACCAGGGCCAGCACTTCGCCGGTGTGCGGGTCCAGCGCCACCAGCGCCACCTGCGGGATGGGTCCCGGAACTTTGCTTTCCTCGACCGTCGCGCTCTTTCCCGTGCCCGTCTTCACTCGCCGCGTCCGCTGCTTGGCCACCTGTTCGTCCACCAGCTTGATGCCCTCGGCCACGGCCTCGGCGGCCGCGTGTTGCAGGTCCGGGTCCAGCGTGGTGTAGATGCGATAGGCGTTTTCGTTGAGGTCGGTTTCCGAGTGCTCGCTCGCCAGCGTGTCTTTCACCAGGTCCACAAAGTAGGGAGCGTCGCTGGCTTCCACGTTGGGAGCGCTGAGCTTGAGCGGAGCTGCCTTGGCGGCCTCGCACTGCTCGCTGGTGATGGCGCCGGTTTCCACCATCGAGTCCAGCACCAGGTTGCGCCGCTCCAGCACTTTCTCCGGCCGCTTGTAGGGATTCAGCAGGTTGGGCGACTGGATGATGCCGGCAATCATCGCCGCCTCCGGCAGGGTGATTTCCTTGATGTCCTTGCCGAAGTAAGAGCGCGCCGCCTCGCCAAAGCCGTTGATGGAAAACGATCCGCGCTGGCCCAGATACACCTGGTTGGCGTAGAGCTCGAAGATCTGCTGCTTGTTGAACTTCTGCTCCAGCTCAATGGCAATCAGCATCTCGGTGAGCTTGCGGGTGATTTTCTTCTCCGGCGTCAGGAAAAAGCCGCGCGCAATCTGCATGGTGATGGTCGAACCGCCGCGCCGGATGCCCGTATTGCGCAGGTCGGTGACAAAGGAGCCGAGCAGGCTCCACCAGTTGATGCCGCCATGCTCAAAGAACCTGCGGTCCTCAATCGCCAGCACCGAATCCACCATCACCTTGGGAATGTCATTGTAGGTAAGAATCTGGCGCTTGGTGCGGTCCTGCCCCTGGAACAGCGCGGTGACCAGTTCCGGTTCCAGGGCGTAGGAACCAAGGTCCGCGCCCGAGTTGGCGCCCACGCCAAGGATGCGCTCGACATTCCCATCCGGGCCGGTAAGAATTCTTGCGCCCTCGGTGGAGTGATACGACTCCGGGCCGGGCAGCACTTCGATGCCGCCGGGAATCATGTGAAACGTTCCCATCGGCGCATCCGCCCCGCCTCCGGAGTCCTGGTAGCCGGCGCGGCGCAGCCTGGTCGCAATCTGCCCGGGGGCCATGTGGTCTCCGGGGCGCACGCTGACCGGCCTGGCATAGATCTTTGCGGAGGTTGAAAAAATCTGCCCGCTCATCTTGGCGCTGATGATGCGGTCGTAGCGCACGTAGTAGAACGCAAAGACTGCAAAAAAGAGGAGCCCAAGAATCAGCGTGGCAGCGATGACAATGCGCGGCAGCGGGTTGCGCGAGCCAGCGGAAGCAGCCGGAATTTTCAGTTTGATGGCCACGTCTGTACTACCCGTATTGTAAGGCACCAAAGTACCGCAAGGAAGGTGGCGTAGCTGGCACCGGGCTGGCAACTCCCAATTCCATCCGCCGGCACGGCGCCGGCTTTTCGGGTGCCCGCCAAATCCATCGCCGCTACGGCTTCATGACGTTGTGGTTCTTGCTTTCGTCCTTGAACTTGAGGTCCAGCGGATAGAAGGGCAGATCCACGTGAACGCTGTATTCGACGGTGATGGACAGATCGCTCGGGGTGCGCACCACCTTGACCTGCTCCGGGGTGATCTCAACATCGAAGCTATGCGCCCGCTCCACCAGGATGACCGCGATATCGGCTTCATTCTTGTTGGTGTAGGTGAGGCTTATCGCCTGTTCGTCCACCTCGCGGCCCAGCCTGTAGTTTCCCCAATAGACAGGGACTACCTTGTACAGCACAAATCCGCCCACCAGCAGCAGGAGTACTCCGAAGATCGACTTAAGTTCCCGCATGAACTTCTCCTATGCCCGCGGATCGTAAAGTCCGCGCAAATGGGTCAACGTATCGTTCACGGCAACGTCCACGGATTGCTTCCTTGCGCGCTCCACAACTTCCACTTTGCCTTCGGCCAGCTTCTTGCCAATGTTGATGCGATAGGGAATGCCAACCAGGTCGGCATCCTTGAACTTCACTCCCGGTCTTTCATCGCGGTCGTCCAGCAACACGTCGTAGCCGGCGGCTTCCAGTTCGGCGGCTATTTTTTCCGCCGCCTCCAATAGCGTGGCGTCCTTCACATTGGTGGGCACCACCTCCACGGTGAAGGGAGCAATCGAGGGAGCCAGCCAGAAGCCGTTGTCGTCATGGTTCTGCTCGATGCAGGCGGTCAGAATGCGCTCCACTCCAATGCCGTAGCAACCCATGATGGGGGTGACTTCCTTGCCGTCCTTGTCCAGCACCCGGGCGCCCATCGAATCGGTGTACTTGGTTCCAAGCTTGAAGATGTGCCCAATCTCCACGGCCCTGCCCAGCTTGAGCGGCTGGCCGCAGCGCGGACAACCTTCGCCTTCGTTCACGTTGCGAATGTCGGCGAACGCGGTTACCTCAAAGTCCGCGCCCACGTTCAACCCGGTGAAGTGATGGTCCCGCTCGTTGGCTCCGCCCACCAGGTTGCGGCGGCCGCGCAAAGCTTCGTCCATGATGATGACGAAGTCACCGGCCTCGCCCACGTAGCTGGTCTTGCCCCTATCAACGTTCTCCTGCACCCGCACCTGCTTGAGTCCCACCGGGCCCAGGTATCCGGCGGGCGAGCCGAAGTATTGCACAATCTCTTCCTCCACCATGGGACGGAAGTCGCGCCCGCCCAAGGCAGAGGAAAGCTTGGCTTCGTTCATCTGGTCGTTGCCGCGCATCAGCACCAGCAGCGGACGCCCGATCGGCTGGCCAGTGGCGCTGGCGCCGTCGCCCATCACAAACGCCAGCGACTTCATGTTGTTGTTCACCGGAGTCTTGAGGAAGGCTGCCACTTCGTCAATGGTCTTGGTGCCGGGGGTGTGAACTTTTTCACGCCCTCCGCTGGCCGTTGGCTTCAGCTCTTCCACGGCCTCCAGTTTCGAGGTTGCTTTTTCCAGATTGGCCGCGTAGCCGCACTGGCCGCAAGATGCCACCAGGTCCTCGCCCGCGTCGGTGTAGACCATGAACTCCTGCGATTGCGAGCCGCCCATCGCGCCCGAGTCCGCCTCCACCGCAACGAACTCCAGCCCGCAGCGCTGGAAAATGCGGCGGTAGACGGCGTCGTGCAGATCGAAGCTCTTGTCCAGCCCGGCGCGGTCCATGTCAAACGAGTAAGAGTCCTTCATGGTGAACTGGCGCACCCGCAGCAGCCCGCTCTTGGGGCGCTGCTCATCGCGGAACTTGGTCTGAATCTGGTACCAGATCTGGGGAAGCTGTTTGTAGCTGCGCAGCTCCTTGCGCGCAATGTCGGTCATGATCTCTTCGTGGGTCATGCCCAGGCAGAGGTCGGCGCCCTTGCGATCCTTGAGGCGGAACATGTTATCGCCCATCACGTCCCAGCGCCCACTGGCTTCCCATATTTCGCGCGGATTCAGCGCCGGCAGAAAGAATTCCTGCCCGATGGTGTCCATCTCCTCGCGCACAATGTTGGTGATCCGCAGAATGGCTCTCTGGGCGAGAAACAGGTAGGAGTAGATTCCAGCCGCCAACTGCCGGATGTATCCGGCGCGCACCAGGAACTTGTGGCTGGCAACTTCGGCGTCGGCAGGCGCTTCACGAAGGGTAGGGATGAACAACTTGGACCAGCGTTGCATAGAGTTGGATGGATTCCCGTCTTGAAATTGGTGAAACTTGATTGTAACAAGTCAGGCCGGGAGCCTCATGCAAGGCGCTCGGAAGTGTCGAGATTTTGCCGCTTGGCAGTGCTCGGAACCGCTAGGCTGGGACGCGAATCTCCTGGCAGTAGCTGGAGGGCTCCGGCACGGGAATTCCGTCCTCGATCATGCCTTCGATGTGGATGGCGATTCCTTCGCTCATCAGCCGCGCCACTTCCTCGCGGGTAGGCCCGGTGGCAACCACTCCGGGCAGGTCGGGGACGTACGCCGACCAGCCTGTTCCGGTCTTCTCAAAGATCACCGCGTAGGTACGCTCCCTGGCTTCGGACATACTCATTTCTCCAGTCCGGCCTGCCGCCGGATGCTCTTGAGAGTCTTGTCGGCGACCTCGTCGCTCGGATGTCCTGCAATTGTAACCCGGCCCGGCTTCCTCAGATGCTTATACTGGCGATGGCTACCGGCAGTTCTCAGGTAGTACCAGCCATCGTCTTCGATCATCTTGATTGCGTCGCGGACTTTCACGACTCCCACTCTCGCCTCCCAAGGCTGTTCTGTCCAGCACAGATTTCATTCTGTCCGCCCGGCTGAGCTTGCTCAGCGCTCCTGCCGCTCGCACCCCCGAACTCCCCGTTCGCTGCCCGATGTCGCCCCCGGGCAGGATGCCGATTGTTCCCAGGCACTGGCGCAAGATACACTCTCTACCAGGCTAATCTCCGGATTCCGGCTTGCGGCACCCTCTCCTGTCCGGAACGTTGCGGGGTTAGTCCCAGGAGGCAATACATTGTCGTCGCGCAACCGCTATCTCTTCACTTCCGAGTCGGTGACCGAGGGGCATCCCGACAAAATGGCAGACCAGATTTCCGATTCAATCCTCGACGCCTGCCTGGAGCAGGATCCGTACAGCCGCGTGGCCTGTGAGACTCTCGTCTGCACCGGGCTCGTCGTCATTGCGGGCGAAATTACCACCAGCGCTTATGTCGATTTCCAGGCATTGGTGCGCGGCGTTGTCAGCTCCATCGGCTATGACAATGCCCTCTACGGCTTCGACGCCAACACCTGCGCCGTAATCTCGAGCATCGACAAGCAGAGTGGCGATATCGCCATGGGTGTGGACACCGGCGGGGCCGGCGACCAGGGCATGATGTTCGGCTATGCCACCAATGAGACACCCGAGCTGATGCCGGCGCCGATTTCGCTGGCCCACAAGCTCGTGCTCAAGTTGACCGAAGTCCGCAAGAACGGCAAACTGGCGTATCTTCGCCCTGACGGCAAGAGCCAGATCACCGTCGAGTACGACGAAAACGGCAAGCCGCTGCGCGTGGATGCCGTGGTAATCTCCAGCCAGCACGCCGATTCGGTGACCACCGAAGAGTTGCGCGCCGACATTCTCAAGTATGTGATCCAGGCCACCATTCCCGCCAAACTGCTGGATGAAAATACCAAGTACCATATCAATCCCACCGGGCGCTTCGTGGTCGGCGGACCGATGGGCGACACCGGCCTGACCGGGCGCAAGATCATCGTCGATACCTACGGCGGCATGGGCCGTCACGGCGGCGGCGCCTTCAGCGGCAAGGATCCGACCAAGGTGGATCGCTCCGGCGCCTACATGGCGCGCTACATCGCCAAGAACATCGTCGCCGCCGGCCTGGCCGACCGCGTCGAGGTTCAGCTCGCCTACGCCATTGGCGTCGCCGAGCCGGTCAGCGTCCTGGTGGAGACGTTTGGCACCGGCAAGGTAAGCAGCGACATTCTCGGAGAGTTGGTGCGCAAGAACTTCTCGCTGACTCCCAAGGGCATCATCGAGTCGCTCGACCTGCGCCGTCCCATCTTCAGGAAGACCGCTGCCTACGGCCACTTTGGCCGTACCGATCCGGACTTCACCTGGGAAAAGACGGACAAGGCCGAAGCTCTGCGCGCGGGCGCCAAGGCAGCCGAGGCTGCCGCAAAATAGTCCGAAGCGTGCTTCGAAACAACCTGGGAGGGCGTCGCACCTGCGGCGCCCTTTCGCATGATTGCCGCCGATATTTGCAGCCTGCAAGGGTCTCAGCTCCGCCACTGGAAGAGAGAAGAGAGAAGCTAGTAAAGTGGGTGGATGATGAAGCATGCGCAAAACTGGAAGCCACTCAACCAGGAGACATGGGACGACTTTGAAGCCCTGTTTGGCCCGCGCGGCGCCTGCGGTGGGTGCTGGTGCATGACGTGGCGGCTGCCGCTCGCGGAGTTCCGGGCAAACTGTGGCGCGGGGAATCGCGCCGCCATGCGCGCCCTGGCCGATGCCGGACAGGAGCCGGGCGTGTTGCTCTACGAAGACCGACGCGCCGTGGCCTGGTGCGCGGTTGCGCCGCGCCAACAATACGTGCGCCTGGCAAAGTCCAGGGTGCTGGCCCCGGTGGACCAGGAGAAAGTCTGGTCCGTGAGCTGCTTCTTCGTGGACAAGAAAGCTCGTGGCAGGGGGTTGTCGGTTGCGGTGCTGGAGGCCGCGGTGGAGTTTGCCCGCTCCCGGGGCGCAACCATCGTCGAGGGCTATCCCAAGGAGCTGGAGGTAAAACTTCCCGCGGCGTTTGTATGGACGGGAGCGTTACCAACCTTTGTTCATGCGGGTTTCAGCGAGGTCCTGCGGCGCTCGGCAAAACGGCCGATTGTGCGCCGCGCCGTCGCGGCCAGCGCGCCCCGCAAAAGGAAAACCAGCGCGGAGAAAAAATGAAAGCCCGGCAACCGCGGGAAGAGCCGCCGCAATCTCACATGTTCGCCGACATGCTGCGCCAGGTGCGCCGGGTGCCACGTGGCCGGGTGGCCACCTATGGCGACATTGCCTACGCGGCGGGGTATCCGGGCGCGGCGCGGCAAGTGGCGTGGGCTTTGCACGGCGCCAGCGCGGGATTGCCGTGGCATCGCATTGTGGGGGCGGGCGGAACCATTCTGCTGACCGGCGAACCCGGCTTCGAGCAGCGCCTGCATCTCGAGGCCGAGGGCGTGGCGTTCCTGGGATTGAAGGTGAACATGCTGGCGCACCGGCACAGCTTTTCCCCGAAGGCGGGGAAAAAGATTGCAGGAAAAATCTCTGCCGAACCGGGAGCCGCCGGCTTGCGGAAAAATCCTCCGCAGAAGCGCGCGCGCCCCGGACGCGGGTAAGCCCGCAATGTCCGCCCGCCCCGGCACGCGCCCGGAGTTTGAGACCGGCGCCCTCTACTTCACCTCCAGCGGATACACCACCGAGCCGATCCCGCCGTTCAGGTTATCCCGCACCACGAAGCGGATGTCGTATTTTCCTGGCGCCAGTTCCAGTAACGGTGTTCCCTGGATTCCCGACTTGCGCAGCACGTCAACCCTGTCCGGCGGCAACTGGGTGGCCATGTGGAGTTCGGTGTGCCCGGCGTTGGCGCCATTGGGAGCAAACGCCACCGCCACCAGCGTCATGTCAATTGCGTTTCCTCTCCCGGCGTCCACGCTCACCGAATTGCCCAGCACTCCCACTGAAAATTCGTGCAGCGACCTTCCCGGGGCCGCCGGCTTACTCCCGGCGCTCACCGGAATTTCGCGCACGTTCAAACGCACCCCGGTGAAATCCACCGGCGAGCGCATTGCGTCCTCAATCTCGCGATGCCGTTCTTCCGGTGTGTCTTTTGTGGGACCCGGCACATAAAATCCTTCGCGGGCGCGCACCTGGGCTCCCGTGGCCTCCACCCGCACCTTCAGCTTGCGCCAACCCGGCTTCTGGTCGTTGGCGGGCAGATAGTAGCCGAGCAGGTAGTAGGCCTGCGAATCATCCACGGCGCGCGCCATGCAGTCGGCAACCTCGGTCGTTTTCATGCACGCGGTCCCACCCGTCGCGTCGGCCAAGGTAATCAGTGAATCCCGGGCCCGCGACGCGGGACCAAAGCGCACGTATGCCGAAGAATTCCGGTCATCCAGTCCAGACAGATCCACCGGGTAGGCTGCAATCTCGGCCGTCACCAGGGCGCGCCACGCCTCGTCGTATTTCTCCGCCGTCTGCGGACCCAGTACGGCAAACCAGTCCGGATCGTCGATCATGAACGGCAATCTGCCACTGGCCCAGATCATCGACTTGCGTCCCGGGATCGCCGAATAGGCGTGCGCAATCTGCGTCATCGCATTCAGGGTCGTCCAAACCAGGTCGCGCTGAAGAAAACGCACCGGCGGCCTTTCGTTGATGAAATCAGAGATCCGCTGCGCCGTCTCGTTCACCGCCTTCTGCATCCCGGCGCTCTGCCCCGCCAACACCACCGGTTCCCGGATCGGGTGCGCTCCGATGTCCATCTGCACGTGGCGCAGCGCCTCCACCAGTACCGCCGTGTCGCTGGAAAACGGATGCAGCAGCTTCAGCCCGCTGGTTCCCAGACCAAACATAGCTGTCGGCTCGCCGCGTTGCAGGGAGGTGGACAAAACTTTGGACAGGAAATCAACCAGGTGCTGCTTGCCTCCGGGCAGGTACAGATACCCGGTATTCAGCATGTCCAGCACCACCACCGTCAGGCGCCAGTTGCCAACGTCGGAATCGGTAAAGTTCGAGCGTCCCGCCAGGGTCGCCGCACGGGCCTTTTCCGCCGGCGCAATCGTCTTCATCTCTTCGAAAATCGTCGCCTCGCGCGGCTTCTTTCCCTCTTCAATCTTGAAGGCATCGCGCCCCAGTCCGCCCACATGCTGGCCGTGGTCTCCGGTCACCACCGCCGGCACCAGCACCAGTTGCGTCTTGCTGGTAAATTTCAGTTCTTCCGCCGCAGCCGCCGGCCCCGCACCGGCCTGCGCCACAACCCGTGCGCCGGTCAGGAAAGGAAAGATCAAAACAAGACCACAAACCAAACGCAGCATCGCGCGCGCCATCGGTCTAGCACCCCCTGTTGCCTCTTGACGACGAAACCAGTGTACGCCACCGCGGCAGCCGTTGCTGCTGCCCCAGGCCGCCATCCCGGAGACTCGTCTCATCTTAGCTTGTCATCCAGAGTTGTCTTACCCGGAGGTCATCCCGGAACCACGCCGGCACACCAGCGCGAGTCCATCGCCCATGCAGCTTTTTTCCCGGCCACGGCTCTACGCTCTCTTCCCGTTCTCTGCCTCCCCACGCTGCAACGGAACAATCCGCACCTCGCCCACATCGTCTGGTTCGATGGTTAAGGTAGATGCGCAGATCGCGCAAAGCCAGAAGTATTCAACGGCGCGCTCCCTGCTGCGAATCGGGGTCACCGCCTTCTTGGCCGGAAGCACGCTCTTTTTTTCCACCGCGGCAAAGTCCACACAGAACAGCCGTCCCCGCCCCAGGTATTGGAACCTTGCCGAGCAACGCGGGTTCATACACTTCGACACCATGCACCACCTCGCTCCGGTGACCCGCTCCGTAATGCTTCCACTCTCTGATCACCAGCGCCCATTTCTGCCTTGGTCCCGCCAGGCGAGTGCGTCTTCGCCCTTGGGTGCCATCTTCCGGCAGGCTTGCCGGCCAGCCGGATTTACGCCGCTTTCCTCAGGCCGTCCAGCACTTGCCGCACGGTTTGCAGCAACCCACTCACAGCGTAGGGCTTCTGCACAAGCGTGATCGGACTGGCGCTGTTCCTATGGGACAGAATCTCCTCCGCATAGCCGGAGAGAAAAATAACCCCGGTGCCCGGACGCCGTTCCGCAATACGCTTCGCAAGTTCCGTGCCTCGCATCCCCGGCATGGCGATGTCGGTCAACAACAGCTGAATCTGGCCTCCATAGCTGCCGGATAGCTCCAACGCACCAATTCCGTCCGCGGCCTCCAGCACAAGGTAGCCCTGCCCTGTCAGCACTTCCCGGGTAAGGTGGCGCAGGGACGCGCTGTCTTCCACCAGCAGAATCGTCTCATGGCCGCCAAGCTTGTTTGGAGACGGAGTTGCGGAACCGGCCGGCTCCACCGGTTCATCGGCGTGGGGCAGGTAAACCTTGAAGCTGGAACCGACGCCCGGCCTGCTCTCGACCCAGATTTCGCCGCCGCACTGTTTCACCACGCCGTACACACTGGCCAACCCCAATCCCGTTCCCTTCGCCTGGGTTGTGAAGAACGGTTCAAACAGATGCACCATAATTTCCGGGTCGATTCCGGGGCCCGTGTCGCTGACGGCCAGCATCTGGTACCGGCCGGCTGCCATGGGCAGATGATTCTGTGCCCACTCTCGATCCAGGTCCACAGTCCGGATTTCAATCACCAGTCTGCCCACCTCGCGCATCGCAATGCTGGCATTGGTGGCCAGATTCAGTACCACCTGCTGCATCCGCTCGGGCGCCACTTTCACCGGACACGCTTCCTCCGGACAATGAATCGCCACGTCGATCCCGGGCGGAAGCAGTTGCGACAATATGGGCTTCATCTCGGCGACCAGCTTCTTCAGATCGACCACCTGCGGAATCATCGGCTGTTCGCGGCTGAATGCCATCAGTTGCCCGGTAAGCTCCGCCCCACTGCGCACCCGAGCTTGAATCCGTTCCGCTCTGGCGCGCCGGGGATCGCCTTGCGGCAGCTCATCGCAAAGCAGTTCGGCATTGCCCAGCACGACGCCCAACAGGTTGTTGAAGTCGTGAGCCACAAAGCCCGCAAGTTGGCCCAGCGACTCCAGCTTCTGCGCTTGCTGCAACCTTTCTTCCAGCGCTTCCGCGCGCTTCCGGTCGCCTATATACTGGACAATCGCGGCCCGCGACGATGGCTCCCCGTCCGCGTCCTTCACCAGGGAGCAGGTCACATTGGCCCATCGCGGCGAACCGTCCTTGTGCAGATATCGCTTCTCCATCACGTAGGAATCACGCTCCCGTTTCAGCAGCGATGCAAGCAGCAGGGATTCCAGTTCGCGATCCCCGGGATGGGTGATCTCCTCCGCCGTCTTGCCAAGTAGCTCACTCTCGCTGTATCCAAGCAGGTTTCGGAAAGCGGGATTCACCATCAGAAGATGGCCGTCCAGGCTTGTATGCTGAATTCCCACTGCCACGTGGTGGTAGATCGCCTGCAGTTCTTCCTCGCTCCGGCGCAACGCTGCTTCGGTGCGCAGGCGCTGGCTCACGTCGCGCAAGATGACCGTGAGAAGTTCCTCTTCGCCCACCCGGACCTGGGAAATGCTCGCCTCGATTGGAAATTGCTCGCCGTTCCAGCGCACCGCTGACATCCTGCCAAGCGGACCCATCGCCTGGGCCGCCGCGTTCGACCCTCCGAAGTCACGGATGTGCTGGCGGTGGAGTTCGCGCTGCCGCGGCGGTAGAAAGCGGTCCAGCGATGCGCCCAGCGCCTCGGCGGCAGTGCAGCCGAAGATTCGTTCGGCGGCCGCATTGAAAACAACGATCCGCTCCTGCGCATCCAGCGATACAATCGCGTCCATCGCCGAATCGATTACGCCTTGCAAGCGGGACTCGGCAATGCGAGCCGACTCCTCGGCTTCCTGCCGCGCCGCCTTCACCGCGCGTTTCATTACATTTCCCAGAACCTCCTGCCGGCCCCTTTCAATCGCCGGCAAAAGGCGCCCAAGATGCGCCTTGAGTACATAGTCATGAGACCCGCCACGCAGCGCCGTGACCACCATCTCGTCGCTGATCGTGTCGGCAAGGACGATGAACGGAATGTCCCGCCCGCTTTGCCTCAGCAGGCTCAGTGCAGACATCACCCCAAGTCCCGCAACGCCGCAATCCGCAATCACCACATGGTAGTCGCGGTTCGCCAGCGCCTCGCGCATGGCGCCAGGCCTGGCCACGGAATCAATCGTTGCCAGGTAACCGGATGTGATGAAATGGCGTTCCAATAACTCGACGTTCTCGCGAGCATCCTCCACCATCAGCACGTAGAGTTGTCGCGGGCGTGGAGTTCTTTTTTCGGGAGCAGAGTTCATCGTCAGCCACGCAATCTGGGATCGGAGGATCCCGCCGATCGGGCCCTGTATCAAGGATTTCCTATTCCTCCGGGGATTTTCAATTTCAATTGCAGGGTGCCGGCAAAAGTACGCGGAGAGTGTACTCGGAATCGCGGCTTGATGGATGGTCAATATTGATCACTTTTCTAAATTGATGCCCGCCCAGTCGCTGTCCGCCTTCCGCGCCGGTGCCCTCGTCCTTGCTCGTGTCGCAGCCGTCGTCCTTGCGCGCGTTGTGCCATTGTCCTTGCTCGTGCCATTGCAACTGCTCTTGCTCGTGCCCCCGTCTTCCATCCACTTCCCCAATCCTTTACTCCATCCCAACTCGCCCACCCCGCGCCGCTGCAATCTCCAGCGCCGCTTTAGCCTCACCTCATACCTTCGCGTCCGCCGGCTGCGCGAATCCCTCCATCCGCGCGTGGTACGATAGCCAGCGGTAACTCTCATGCGCTCCAATCGAACCCGCCGGCTCCGCCCGGTCACGCTGCGCCGCATTCATCCATCATGACCACGGCTGAAAACGTAGTCCGCATTGAAGCCGAGGCCCTGCGCCGCCTCGCCGATCGCATTGCCGGCCCCATGGCCGCCGATCTCGCGCGCGCCCTCGAACTCATCTTCGCCTGCACCGGACGCGTCGTCGTCACCGGCATGGGCAAAAGTGGACTCATCGGCCGCAAACTCGCCGCCACCCTGGCATCCACCGGAACCCCGGCGCTCTACCTGCATCCCGCCGAAGCCCTGCACGGCGATCTTGGCATGGTCATGCGCGGCGACCTGGTGCTGGCTCTTTCCGCCTCGGGCGAGACCGCTGAGATCCTCGAACTCCTCCCCAACATCAAGCGTCTCGGCGTTCCGCTCGTCACCTTCACCGGGGATTGCCTGTATCCCGAACGCCCGCAACCGGAGCGCGATCCGTTGCCGTCTGCCCGGCCGCAGAACTCAAACGGCCATCTGCCTTCGTCGCTCGCCCAGGCCGCCGACGTCGCTCTCGATTGCTCCATCCAAATGGAAGCCTGCTCGCTCGGCCTTGCTCCCACGGCTTCCACCACCACCATGCTCGCCTTGGGCGATGCCCTTGCCGTCGCCCTCAGCGAACGCCGCGGCTTCCGTGCCCAGGATTTCGCCGACCTTCATCCCGGCGGCAAACTCGGCAAGCGTCTGGCCCGCGTCTCCCAGCTCATGCACACCGGCGAATCCGTTCCCCGCGTCGCCCCGGCCACGCCCATGATCGAGGTCATCTACGAGATGTCGCGCAAGGGCCTTGGCGTCGCCGCCGTCACCGCGGACGATACTCTCATCGGCATCGTCAGTGACGGCGATCTCCGCCGCCTCCTCGAGCGGCGCGGCAAAGACGTGCTCGACCTCACCGCCGCCCAGTGCATGACCACCAATCCCCGCACCATCCCGCCCGATGCCTTCGCCGCCCAGGCGCTGGACCTCATGGAGCAAAAGAAAATCACTTCCCTCATGGTCGTCACCGGCGCCAATCAACTGCAAGGCGTCATTCACCTGCACGATCTCTGGGGAGTGCAACTGGTCTAAAATTTTATCGGCGATTGAGAAATACAGAATTGCGGAGCCGGCAAGCGTCCCACACCCGCCGCGGTTGGCAGGCGCGGGACCTGTGAATCTTCACTGCCAGTTAAGCGCTGCCCCGGGCAATCCTGATTCGCCCGGGCGCACTACATTCCGTGGGTTGACGGATAGAGAAACTCGTACCCGGTCTTCGCGTTCGGGTAGAAGAACCCATCGAGCCGGGGTGCTTCCCCCATCACGGGGTTTGAAATCTGGAGCTTGACGTGGCTACTGCGCCGGTCGCGCAACTCCGGAATTACCTCGAAGAAGCCAACCGGCCGTTTTCCGTCGGCCGTCGTGATCAAGACGAGACCGTGGTTCTCGTCGCTGAACTCCATGCTGTAACTGCCCGGGACAAGGACGGTATCCGGGTACCTCGACCGGGCCTTTTTTCACCGTGAAATTGATTTTCTGGTTGCTTGCATCTGCCCAGGCTGGTGGCACCGAAATGCACCAGCCAATCAGCACCGCGCCGCACGCGATCGCCGCGAGTTTGTGTCGCATTTTACCCACCTCTCCCCGCCTCCCAACACGCGCGAGCGGGCAAAACACCCATTGCCCGGCTCCGCAGCCGGAGACAGCGTGCCTTTCGCCCGGCGATGATCCGCAACCGGAAAACCGGCAACCTGGCATGCCCCACCGTGCCGACCCTTCGCACTGGCGATC
The DNA here is from genome assembly GCA_963707735.1 of uncultured Acidobacteriota bacterium. Classification (GTDB taxonomy): domain Bacteria; phylum Acidobacteriota; class Terriglobia; order Terriglobales; family Acidobacteriaceae; genus TOLSYN. Next base: position 343,820 of record CAVPRB010000003.1, read on the forward strand.
ATGACTTGCCAATCGTCGGCAAATCATTTGCTGCATAAGAACACCCGCCGGCGTCGCCGGTTGCGTAGGGATGGTTATCCGCGCTTCTCCTTTGAGAATGATCACAGGACCGCGATTCCGGCTGCATCATCCCCCGGATGATGCCCAATTCCGCGCCGCGGCGGAATTGCTCAATCCAGGCGCGCACTCCGGAATGATCCTGGCACGGAAAACAGGCGCACCAGAACCCGGCGCTTGCCGCACCAGTTTTTCGCCATGAACTCTTTGTGCCGGGCCAGGGTTTAACTCGTGCTTCTTCGCACGTCGGACGGGATTTCCGGCGTCCCCGGCGAATCTCCATGACCGCCATGGAGGTTCGCGTTTTCTTATACCCAGGACATGGATGACTCAGGAGACTAGATATAATCCCGAAACAGTTCAGCCGAGGGCGCCGAAATGACGCTTTGGCCTACCAGCACGCCATCGTCGCCGGCGATCTTGGATCCTGCCCTGACGGCGGCTTCGACGTTGGAGACATCGCCTGCCATCAGCAGGAATCCCTTGCCCCCCAACGCCATGGCCAGGTGAACCCGAAGCAGGGTAATGTTGGCGGCCTTGACGGCCGCGTCGGCCACCTCGATGATGCTTGCCGCGGAAAAGGTCTCGATGACGCCGATCGAACGCAGTTGCTTGGGATCGATATCGACGGCGTTGGAGATCGCCGCCAGTACCGCCGGGTGAACCCGCGCGATCTGGCGCTGCTCAACCAGCGCCGCCCCCGCCGCCAGTCCTCCAGCCTGAACCGAGTTTGCCACTGCCGCCACGTTGCCGGCGATCACAATGAGATATTTTCCCGAACAGATGGTGCGGGCCAAAAGCAGTTGCACCGAACCTGCCTTCAGCATCACGTCTTCGACCCTGTAGCCGGTGGCTACGCTGGAAAGCTCGACTAGACCGATTGAGTTGATTTCTGACACGACTTGGGCTCCTTGCGCTACGCTTCAATCACTACGGCATCTTCGATCACCGTGACCACGCCGTCGATGCTGGCGTGAACCCGGGCGCCGAGATTGCCCTTCTTCGGTACGGCCAGCAGATCGCCCACCCGTACCCGATCGCCGTTCTGCACCACGGGAACCGATGGCGCTCCAGCATGCTGCTTCAAGAGCACCCTAACCTTGCGAGGCGAAAAAGCGTGCTCCGTGAGAGGACCGGCATTGTTGAACTCGCTCAAGCCCAGCCTGGCCATCAGGCGATGCATCGGAACCCGGCGGTAATCGGCAAGAGGGTGGGGATGGATCGACTCCGGCGTACCTTTGAAGACCAGGCCCCGCTCGCGCGCCAGCGGCTTGGCCTTTATGCAGGCGCTTCTCGGGTCCAGGCTCTCGGGACAGGAATACATGGTGCAGAGATTGCACTCGCTGCAATAGAGCGTGGCAACCATGGCATCGTCGCCCAGCGCAAAACCAAGCGACTGCATGGCGCGATGCGGCTGAATCGGGTGCCCCAGAAGATACCGCGGACAAAGCTCCGTGCAGGTACGGCACTGATCGCACGCCGAACGGCCGATGCGCTGCATATGCAGCCACGGAGCATTGTGACGTTGAATCAGGCTGTGCGATTTAGGCAGCACCACGATCCCGCCCGTGGTCTTTGTGACCGGCACTTCAAGGTTGGCTGCGGGACGAGCCATCATGATGCCGCCCAGCAGCACACCGAAGTCCTCCACCGTCGCTCCGCCCGCCGCTTCGATTACCTCGCCAATGGAGATGCCCACCGGAACCCGCAGCGAGACCGGCGTCGCCACGGCGCCAGCCACGGTAAGGTATTTGTGCGTCACCGGCCGGCCAAGACCAATATTGATCAGCGTCTCCACATTGGAGACAACCGCATCCACATCCTTGGGCAGGCCTCCAGGCGGAATCACACGGCCGGTCACAAGATGGACAAGCACGAACTCATCGCCCGCCGGGTAGACATCCGGCAAGGCAACGATACGGACGCCCGATGGCGCCTGGCTTTCCAGCATCGCGATGATCGCGTGGTACTTCTCTTTGACGCCAATGGCGCCTTCGCGAGCGCCGACCCGGTCCATGGCAATGCGCAGCCCGCGCCAGAATACCTCGGTCTGGTAGTGGAGAAGTTCCTTGTCCTTGTGCAGGAGGGGCTCGCACTCCGCCGCGTTCACGATGACAAGCGAAACTTTACCTTTGTACTTGATTGCGGTGGGGAAGCCTCCCCCGCCTGCTCCAACAATTCCGAACTCTTCCATGCTATCGGCAGTAAAGTGCGAAACTTCCTCGCCTGCCGGCTGAGCCTCAGTGTTTCCCTGAATTGCCGTCATAAAAGCTGTTTCCTCATCGATTTCCCATTGAAGTACACACTGGCACACTTCGACCGGGATCGAATTTCATATCCATCACGCGCATTGCCACTGTAAGTGAAACATGCTAACGCATTGGTTTCAAAAGCGTCAAGCAACATCTCCTCTTGGCGGAAATACGCCCTGTTTTCTGCAAGCGAAGCTCCTCGGCCGATTCGACATCGAAAACAATGCGCCGGCATCAGTCCCAATCGAAGCAGCCCTCGAATTGCGTCATCGACTTCCAACCCCGGCGGCCAACTATTGCGCACGGCTCGGCACGAAGCGTCCGCATCCGGTCCGCTGAAATAGAAACCGGTCCGACATCCGCCGGCCCGTTGCCGGGAGTTCGAATTGCATAAACAGCGCAAACACAAAAAACACGCCGGCATCGCACTCCGATGCGGCGTGTTTTTTCAGTTTGGCCGCGCCTTTGCTTGCCGCCCGCGGAAATCCCAGCTACTCGGTTTCCACCTGCGTGCTCAAATAGTTCTCATAACCGACGTCCTTGATCAGGCTCAGTTGCGCTTCCAGCCAGTCAGCGTGGCCTTCCTCGTCCCTCAGATTTGCATCGAACACGTCGGCGGTTCCATTGTCGCCCTCGGCCCGCGCCAACTTTACTGCCTCGTTGTAGGACTTCACCGCGCCAAGCTCAGCTTGCAGATCGTTTTCCAACTGCTCCTTCACCGTGTTCCCAATCTTTAACTGCGAAGGCCAAACCATATCCACGGCCCCATCCAGGAAAAGCGTGCGCTCGATCAGCTTTTCCGCATGCTTCATCTCCACTTTCGCCAGCTTCTTGATGTACTTGGCAAGCTCTTCGTACTTCCAGTTTTCGCACATCTCGGCATGAACAAAATACTGGCTGAGCGCCGTCAGCTCTTCGTGCAGAGCCTTATTCAGCGCGGCAATTACCTTGTCGTTTCCCTTCACTTTACAAACCCTCCCGTACATTCGATCACTGCAAAATAATCGTTTTCTTGCAGATATAGTGTACCCCGCTCCGCGCAGCCAAACTCATGACTTTTGCGGGGAGCGATTTCTCTGCCAAGCCGGGCGGTCACGCGGGAAGAGTATTAGGCCGGTGGCCCGCACCTCCGCCGTAGCCGGTGTCAGCGCCGCAGTCAGCAGATGTGGGACCTCAGCAAATGTTTGTTCTTGAACTTGGCAGACGCGGCCCTCTGACCAGGGCTGGTTCCTTCCATCCTCGTCCTACTGTGTCACCGTCTTTACGATGTCGCCCTCTTTATACCCGACGCCGGTCACAATCGTGCACACCGCCGATTGCTCGTCCACATCAGACACCGTCACCGTGCCAATGGTGCTGCTCAGCCGCCGGATGACATTGCCGGTAGCCGGGTCTTTGATCTCGCGCGTCACCCGCTCCACGTTCAACTGGTCGCCCACCTTCAACCCGGCGCGGCTGCCAATGTTCAGAATCACCGATCCTTTGTCCACGGCGGCCACAATGCCGGTGATGCTGATCGTCCGGGTTGAGATCGCACCGGCGTCGGCGACGACCTGAAGCGCCAATCCATCCGTTGCCTGCTTCACCGCCTCGCCAATAATCGTCTGCTGGAAATCGCTGGAGCCAAAGTTCACGCCGCCGCCGCCAAAGCCGCTCCAACCTCCTCCGCCGCCCGTCAGCGAGAGCCCTTCGCGCTTGGATTCGCCCTTGCCCTCGGCCACTCCCAGAATCTCTCCCGTATCGATATTCACCAGCCGCGCCGACAGTCCCACCACCGCCTTGGAACTCTTGTGGCTGAAGCCGCCCACGCCGAAGCGTCCAAACCCGCCGCCTCCGCCGCCCGCGCCCTGCTGCTTGTTGTCATTGCCAAACTGGGTGATGCTGCCCACCAGCATCGCGTCCACTCCCAGCAGCCGCCCAATCTTTGCCGCCGAGTTCGGATCGGCGCGATCGGAGTTGGAAAAATTCTGCTCCGCCAGAACTTTGTCCAGCATCTTGCGCTCGATGATCGAATACGTTCCGTCCTTCACCAGGTCCGTCACCAGCAGGTCGGCGATGCCCTTGCCCACGTCCACGCTGGTGCCGAAAACCGCCGCCGAGTTTGACGAAACCGTCGCATAGTCAAAGTCGAGCACGGCAATGCGAACCTTGCGCTTGGGCGCGGCATTCTGCGCTTGAACCATGGGAATGCTAGCCAGCGCCAGAATCGCCAGCGCGCTCACCTTCAACCAGAAACAGCGGCTTTTCATCTCATGAAATCTCACGGATTCCTCCCAGACTTTGGCGGGTCATACTGCAATGCACGCATTATACGCGCTGAATTTTACAACCGAACACTCTTCCCGGCGACTCTTCGCAACCTCTGCCCCACGTCGCCGCGCCCGGCCGGGCGCAGGATCAGCCAACCGGCGCTACGCGGCCCGCCAGCCCGGCGCCCGGGTGATCAATCGTGTAATGATTCCTGCGGTTCGGCTACCATGGAGGCGGCCACGATTATGAGAATCATCCTCATCACCGCTGTTCTCATCGCCGCTGTTCTCGCCCTCGCCGCCATCAAGCCCAAGACTCTCCAGGTCCAGCGTTCCATCGCCATCCAGGCGCCTCCGGAGAAAATCTTCACCCTCATCGACGACTTCCACAACTGGAGCCGCTGGGCGCCCCAGGACAAAATGGATCCTTCCATGAACCGCACCTACAGCGGGGCCGTCCGAGGCCAAGGCGCAGTCTCCCAATGGGATAGCAAGGGCAGCGCCGGCAAGGGGAGGATGGCGATCACCCGCTCGCTGCCGCCTCACGCGGTCTCCATCCAGGTGGATTTCGTAAGGCCGTTTGAGGCCCATAACATCAATGATTTCACTCTCGAACCTGACGGAGCCTTCACCCGGGTTACCTGGACCATGCACGGCACCAACCTCTACCTCATGAGGATCATGAGCATCTTTGTGAATATGGATCGAATCGTCGGCCGGCACTTCGAGAGCGGGCTCCTGAACCTGAAGACCGTCGCTGAACGCTAACCGAATCCACCTGCCTGCCAGGCACCCTGCTCGTCCGGCGCGACGAACTTGCTCCACGTCTGCCGCGGTGGACTGCCGCAGATGCTGCACTCCGCCGGCGAAATTTGATGACGCGGCCTTGCGGCTGTTCGGCTTCCGCGCTCCAAAGCAAAAGAAAAGGTGCGGGTCCACATCGTGGATCCGCACCCATATCCAGGCGTTAGGCCCGTTGCCTGCCGTTACCGCTTGGGAGCTTCTTCTTTTTCAGCCGGTCGCGCTGCCAACTCTGTTCACTTTTGCTCACTTTTTCCTGGCTCCTGCGCCGTTCCTCGCCTTTTCCCGGGAGCCCCGCCAGTCCGCCTGACGCCTCCTGCCCCGTTCGCCGGCTCGCCGGGCGCGCTCCCGCTCAGGCTTGGCCTCTTCCACCACGACGCGAAGCGCCTCGGCGCAGGCGTCAAGACGGTCACCTGCCAGGATGACCCTGGCAGGCATTCGGGCAGCAGATAGGTCACCCCGAAAAAGGCAAAGCTCGCCTCTCTCAATTAGGCGATGGCACGCACATCGCATAGGCTTCAAAGACCTGGGTGTCCGCCGTGTTGGAGAGCTGGTAGTAAATCGAGCACCAGGCAGTCGGCAATCCGCTGCTGTTGTTATTGCATGGATAGGAGCTGTTGAGCACTACTTCGGTGCAGGTTGAAGTGGAGCAGCCACTATTACTGGAGCCGCCACCCAGCGCGATCATCCCTTGAGGACATGAGGCGGAGATAAGCTGGTTCCCCTGGGAGCCGGGAAACGAAAGCGACGCAGCGGTGCTGACAAGCTGGATTCCAGACAGCCCGGAAGGCCCGCTTGGCCCCGCCGGACCCTGCGGACCGGTAGCGCCAGCTGGGCCCGTTGCCCCGGTTGGACCGGCTGGCCCCACCATCTGCGCTTTCGTCTGCGTGCTGCCGTCGGGGAACTTGAATCCGCCGCTGCCGCTCTGGATGACTCCCGTGGTGGAAAGCCCTCCGCTGGAGCTGACGTTACCGCTGCCATCCACGCTGAAAATATTGGTGCTGGTGGCGTTGTTGTTGGCCTTGATGACATACCCGGAAGTCGGGGACACGTTGAAGTTCAATCGCAGGCCGGTTGCAGAGGGACTATATAACTCTGCATCGTAGCCGGCGGGAGTTCCGGAAGTAGCCGCACTCCAGGCAACGATCACCGGCATGTCAGCAACGACGTCCGAGTAACCCACAATACCAATGCCGCTCGCCGTGCTCGACTGACCCATCACGCCGATGCCGACATCGCCGCTGCCGCCGCCAATGGCCTGCCCCATCACTCCGACCGTGGTCCCATCGCCCGAAGCCTTGCCGACGATGGCCGGGGGCACGGTGGAGGGAACGATGGATGATCCCTTTGTCGTGACTGGCCCGTTGCTGGTGTTGGTGACGTTGAGCACGCCGTTGGGCGCGGTTGCCGTGCTGCTCCAGTTCACTGGCAGGACGACGGCGCCGCCGCCGCTGACGGTTTGGCAACTGACCGTGCCCGTGCTGCTGATGGAGGCGATGGCGCTGCCACTGGAGCAGGCGCTGCCGACCCGTTTCTGAATCACACTGGTGTTGACCGCAACGGTGGGAGCAGCCCCGCTGCCGCCGACGGTGATCGAGGAATCCGGCGAACTCAGCGCGACGCCCGAAGCCGCCGAGGTCTGGGTGCTGCCGTCAGGAAATTTGAAGCCGCCTGAAAGGCTCTGCACCACGCCGTCCACCGACAGCGGATAAGCCGGGGTGGTGGTGCCGATGCCAACGTTGCCGCTGTTGTCGATGCGCAGGCGCTCGGCACGTGAGGTGGTGCCGTTCTTCGTGGTCGCAAAGGTCATCGCGGTGCCGTTGGCGCCGGTGTTCCAGTTTTCCGTGGCGATGAAGCTGACCTTGACCCGGCTGCTGGGGAAGGCCGATCCGTTGTATCCGGCGGAGGCGAACTGGCCCAGGTTGTCGCCACTCTGGGTGGCGAGCGGGGTGGTCGAAGTGCCGCGCGCGCTGAGGAAATTGAAGTTTGGCGAGTCGCCCGAGGCGTTCGAGTAGTTGTCGATGCGCAGGGTTGGATTGGTGCCCACAATGTCGAGCGCGGCCGCCGGAGCGGCGGTGCCGATGCCGACGAAGTTGCCCGATTGCGCGATCAACGAGTCGGCCAGATCGCCGGTGGTGTCGGTAAAGACGGGCAGGAATCCGGCGGTGTAGTTGGTAGCCACGGCGGCAGCAACCACCCGGTTGGCCGCCGAGTTAACGGCGGCGCTGTTGATGTAACTGGCTGGCGCCGTGGTGGCCAGTGGCGCGGCGACCATTGGGGCAGCGTCCGAGCGCAGGAAGGCCGAGGCAGGCAATCCGCCGAGGGTTTCCGAGTCTGAGGCTTTGAGCGCGTAGGGAACGCTGACCAGCAGCACGCGGGGTTGTTCAGGTTGACCTTCAGCCTGGACGCCGAGCCAGCGCGCTTCACCGTTGCTGAAAAGTTCCAGCGGAATACCCGTGGCGCTGCGCGCGCCGAGCAGCGAGTTGTAATGGCCACTGGCGTCCACCGCGACGTTTTGGACTTCCTGCCAGAGCGGCGCGCCGCCGGTTTGATCTTTGTAGAGCGCGAAGATGACGCCCACGGTTCCGGCCTGGGCGCCCGAGATGGTGCCACTGAATTTTACGAGTTGCGGAACGGCGGCAGTGTCCTGGGCGCAGGCGCAGCCGAGCAGGAGGACGAAACAGAACGACGCCGCCAGCAGGCGGCGGAGTCGAGAGAGGAACAGACTAGAAGCTGAATTTTGGCGGGACACGGATATCCTCCATCGCGATTCTCTTCGAAGGGGCGCTCGAACTCGAACGGACACACGGGCACCCAGACTGCGTGCGTGAAACAGACGCTGCTCCAAGGAGAGCCGAAGTCTAACTCCGGGGACTTTGGTCCGCAAGGCAATTCCGGCGCACCAACTTAAGCGAACGTCCGAAGAATCCGACATGGGAACGGATGCGCGGAAGCAGTTGGAAATTTTCTGGCTACCCATACAACTTGCCGGGAAGGTATGATTCGAAATTCATCGCCGTCGGTGCGCTTCCGTTCGCACCGACATCACGAATCCGGAAGGATGTACTCAGCGGTAATTCGTGGAAGCTCTGAGGTTGACTTCCGTGGGCAAGAACATACTTGGCTCATCAAGATTTGGGGGTGCTGAATGAATAGCACTCTCACTACAAATATCAACCATCTTTGGTTTGTTCGGGTTATAAATGATGGCACGATGAAACAGATCAGCATTTATGACTATTACGTGCTTGGCAAGTCCTTGGAATCGCTGTTTCAAGTAAAGCCGAATACCTCGGTAAACAATGCTGGATTTGATGCGCTGGCGGCGTGCAAGCAATTGAAAGAAGTTTCCCGGAGGGACTCCGTGTTCCTTCCGGGAACACGCACAGCGGCATTCTCGTTGATGAAATTCCTAGTGAAGCAATTTGGGGACGGAATACAGGATGGGTTTCCCGTCTTCTGGGATAGAGATTATGACTCCGCTACGGTGGGAGATGATGCCGAGAAGATTGTGCGAGCGGTGACGGATTTTGAGATCGTGTTCAAGAATGACGCGCCTCGCATGTCGGTTTTCAGTATTGAAAAGAAGGGCATTTACCAAACAGAAGATTTGATTGACCATGCTGACGAGCATCTGCCGAAATCTGTCAGCCAGCGTCTTCCACGGCAGGCAAAAACCGATCTTGTAGCTGCCGGAAGATGCTTGGCGCTGAACGTACCAACTGCGACTGCCTTCCATATGTGGCGTGCCCTCGAAATTGTGTTCGGAGCATACTACGTCTCTATGACTGAGAAGACCTTCGAGGAGGCTCATGTTTGCCGTAATTGGTTCAAATACATAGAGGCTCTCGATGTAGCAGGAGCAGACAAGAAGATCACCAGTAATCTTGAGCACATTCGGGCTGAATACAGGAATCCTGTCATGCATCCGAATGTGAATGTGACAAGCGATGAGGCGTTCATCCTGTTAGGGATCGGTTTTAGTTCTATAACCCAAGTGATGCAAGCGATTGAAACTCAGCCATACGCTGCCAAGGCGTTAGTCTAGGTTTGGCGAAATTATCATCCCGAATTGCCACGGATCGCAGTAATATTGACGGCATGAAGCCGGACGAGAAAACGTCGCCTGAATTCGACAGGTTCAACGCCTTGGTGGGCAAAGTTTTATCTGTCCCCAAGGCGGTTCTCAAGCAGCGTCTTGATGAGCATGAGCGGCAATCGAAGCTGAACCCCAAACGGCGCGGCCCCAAGCCGAAAGCGAGTCACGATGAGGCTCATTCGTAACGCTTATTTCTGGCTGGTTCTCGGCAGTATTCTATTCATAGGTTTTATGAGTTGGGTTTCGTCTGTCCATGTATCGCAGAAAGAATGGGATGCGATGGTGGAGGAGCACGACGGTCATGACCCCGGACGTATCGGCCCGTTTGGAATGGGCTTCCTAACCGCTTGTATTGTTGGGGGAGTGTGGGTTTTCGTGTACCGGAAGACAGAGCGGTGAACTCAGAGGCTTTGTGGTGGGTAATTTGGATTGAAGATAAGAAAGCACGGAAGATACGAGTGGTTGGTGGTGATGACCATATTGGGCACGATGACCCCAACTACGGCGATGCCCACATCGTCCCCTGCATCGACCTAGGTGAGACGTTGGATTATGGGGCGCACGAGTTTAACAGGCATTGTTACTGCCGTCCGAGAATCCAACTTGAACCTGGTAAGCGTCCGATGGTGATTCACGAAATCAGGCCCATAAACTGATAGAAAACCAATTCCTGTATGTCGATTGTAGTGGCGCGGTTCTGTTTACTGGCTGAAAATTTAATCAGAGGTAAACGGGATTATGACCGAAGGACAGCAGGCCCACTTCGAGAACGAAATACTGGGTGCCGCATTATCCGCAGAGAAAGATGTAACTGCTTGCAGGCTTAGGCTTGCAGTTATGGGGCAGCATTTAGAAAGTCTAGGTTGTGCCCTTCAAGCGCACCCAGAAGAAGTAAATCCCCTCCCTGAATCGCAGAGTATGTACGACTACCGGGAGGGCTTGAGACTCATCAGAACTGAAGGCCAGAAGGTTGTCGATATGTGCAAGGAATTGCGCGTATTGATCCAGCGAGCCAAAACCGCAGGAAAGCGAAAGGAAATGCTCAGTTCTGGCGCTTTCGCTTCCCGCGACCTTGGCGTTTAGAATGGCCTCGGCTGCTCCATCTTTCCGGTGAGTTCTTTGTAGGTGATGCGGCGACCGACGATCTGCGAGACGGTCAACCCAAAGCGGTCAGCGTCATTTAGTCGATTGCCCGGTGTAGCGCGGTAGTTATAGCGGAAAGCCTGTTCGTCGATGTAGCGGAACAGGTGGAAAGGCTCAACCGAAACGTAAGTCCCATTCAGGCCACGCTTTAGCAGACTCCAGAAGTTTTCGATGCCTTGGGTATGGATCAACCCATTCACGTATTCGTTGGCATGATTGATGACCTCGTGTTCGTAATCGGTTCCCTTATATCCGCCGTGTTCGTCGGTCATAAGGGTTGAACCTGGGGCGATGTGCTTGTAAATCAAGTCATGCAAAACCGCCTGAGTCCGTTCAAGAACGACCTCGGCGCGAACCCGGCCATTGCGTTCCAACATCCCGACCACGATAGTCTTTCCGATGACTCCAGAAAGCCGTTTGGTGCGCTTGGCAAGAGGCTTTGGTTTCTTGTTCTTGTGCATATTCTTGATCTTGCCGCCGATGAAGGTTTCGTCCATCTCAACCGGAGCGCCCTTGCCGCCAATCAATCCCATACTGACGCTATCTTCCTGCATAGTCAGACGGATGCGGTGAAGCATGAACCAAGCGGTTTTCTGGGTCACGCCTAGATCGCGGTGAATCTCGTAACTGCTCACCCCGTTCTTGCAATTAGCGACCATCCACATAGCCATCAACCACTTATCGAGGCCGATAGGGGAATCCTCGAAGATGGTTCCAACCTTGACGGAGAACTGGCATTTGGGATGCCGAGTCTTGCACTGCCACACCCGGCGAGCGGGAAGGTATTTGGCATCGCCACGACCGCAAGTAGGGCAAACCACATCCCCAGCGGGCCAGCGTTGGGCCACAAGGAAACTGATGCAGTTGTCTGGGTCTGCGAAGTAGACGATGGCATCTTGCAGGGTTTTGGGCGCAGTGTTCATGAATTGAGTATGGCTGAGGTTTTCAGCAAGTCAACGGGTCGATCTAAATTGTTGAGACTCCATCTATTTTCCTGTAGCGGCGATTTTCGTTCAGCCTGAAAATTGGGACATGAATGAGATTTTAGAGCCGGATTGGATTAAACGTAAGAGAGAGCAGATGACATTGGCCGAAGCGAAAGCCGATGCCGCGAGACAAAGGGCGATTGTGTTCTCATTGCGAATCAAACTGGAAGGGCCGAAGTTTTGGCGTCAGCTTCTCATGGAACTTACGGCCAACATAAACGCCTTGCCTGGAATTGGTGCCCGTGGCCAGCTATCAACTTTCGGTGAATCGAGTTGCCGTGTTGATGTCGAACAAAAGGGGAGCATCCTTGGGACAACGTACACGGATTTGTTCTTTACTCTAGGCAAGTCGAGCATCGAGTGTCGAACGCTTGAAGGTGATACATCGGACTTTGCGTTTTGCATTCTGCCGGATGACCAACTAGGCGTGGTACACGAGTTCACTCGTCTGAATGCGCAGGAAACCGCAGCGTTGATTGTGAAGCAGTGCGTAAAGAGTTTTAGAGCGGAGGAGTCCTGATGTTGGAGAAAGCAATTGCGGCACTGGAAGCCAAGAAGCGGCAGAAAGCCGTTTTAGGGGAGAGATTCGTCCGAGAGCAACGCATCTTGGACGTTTTGGCTCCTCGTGTGTGGCGAGAGCTACGGCAGGCGTTTAAGACCAAGTGCAACGAACATCTTGAATATCTGACCTTCACCGTGCAACCGGAATCCTACGTCCGTGTGCGGTGCTCCAACCGGCGGGTCTTGGAAATCGAGTATTTAGACGAAGCCAAGACGATAGTGTTCCAGTGTGGCGAGGACAGCGGAGAGTACGTCATCGGGCTGGACGAGGCGAACCGGGCGGCGATCTTTGATGCAGACGGCAAGGTGTTGCCATCCTCAGATTATCTAGCAGACGAACTATTGACGCTGGCGGTGGACAAATGACGGCAGCCTATCGGGTGGTTGTAGCGGAGCGGAAAGACATTGCAGTAGTGACCATCGTGTGTCCTGAGTGTGGCTCTGAGGTTTCGCTTGCGATGGAGACGGCCAGAATTCCAGAGTCTTGCCCGTCATGCGAAATGGTGTACAGACTGCCTGTGAGGGATGCATTAGCAGCGCTTGGCCGATTTCATCGGTCTGCTGCGACGGCGGAAGAACACGCCGAGAAGCCGATCTTCCGGTTTCAGATCAAACAAACCGATTAGCCCGGATTTCTCACGATAAGTGAGGTTTGGTGATTTTCTATCAGGGATTTTTTGCAGAGATGGGGTTTCCTTGGCAGAGATGAGATTTCCGAGTGGCTTTTGAGTGTCGCGCGAAGGTGGGTGCGAGTGCGTTGGGTCTCACCGGCTATTTTCGGGCAGAGGTATTTCTGCGGAACTGATTTGCTTGCTCTGATTTTATGTTTTGGAGGGATGCTGTCAGCAGCGCAGTGCTGCCCAGGCGTGGGCGAACAGCGGTTTCCATGGGTAGGCTCCGCTGTACCGCAGACGAATGCGGCGGGCGCTGATCAGCACCTGGGCAGCGATCTTGAGAAGCCGCAGTCGAAGCGTGTCCACCTGGGCTTCGGCCCACTCGGTTCCACGTAGCGCCAAGCGCCGCAATGCTTCCAGCAGGGTGTAAGCCATGGCCGACAAGTACAGGCGCAGTTGGTTGGCTCGCATGGTTTCCGTGCTCAGCCGGTCGGCGAACAGGCAGAGCTGTTCCTTGATGCGGTTCTCCATCTCGCCACGCGCGCAGTAAAGCTTCTCGTACAGCGATTGCGCGTCACCGCCTGCCAGCGAGGTGACGACGAAACGAGGGTTCTCCTTGCCGGGAATGTACTCGGCTTTGGCGATCACCCGGCGCCAGCGGCTCCAGCTCTTGTGGGTACGGTAGCGGAACTCAGTGAAGACGCGGGTCGCCTTGCCCGTCGCTTCGTACTGCTGGCGCGCCTCGCGCATCGGCTGCTCCAGCAACCGGCGCAGCCTGTCGTTGCGCGCCAGTCCGAGGATGTACTCGATGCGATGGTGTTCGCACCAGTTCATCAGCTCTTCGCGGCAGAAGCCGGAGTCGGCGCGCACAACGATCTCGACCCGCGGCCAGCGCTGGCGAATCTGGCTGACGATGCGCTCGACTTCTGCAACCGCACCCGCCGCCCCGTCCTGATCCGCCGGACGCAGACGCGCGCACAATAGATGATCTCCGGCAAAGATGTACAGCGGCAGGTAGCAGTAGCTGTTGTAGTAGCCGTGAAAGAAGCGCCGCTCCTGATGCCCGTGCAGTGGGATGTCGGTCGAGTCCAGATCGAGCACGATGCGCCGTGGCCGCGTGGTGTGCGATTCCAGAAACAGATCGACCAGCAGATGATCGACCTTCTCCGATGAGTAGCTGATCTTGTGGTAGCGCGTGGAAGCCTCACCGGCTCGCGACAACTCCAACCGGTTCAGCGTGCTCTTGCCCGCCAGCGGGGAGTCCAACTCGCGCTTGCCAGCCAACAGTCCCAGCAGCGGATCGTGACGCAGTTGCTCGTGATCGTTGAGATCCTCGTAGCCCAGCGCCAGCCCATAGACGCGTTGTGAAACCATCTCGGGCACGGAATGCTCGATGCGCGACGGATCGCGGCGGTCGAGAAAGCACTCGGCAAAGCGGCGCAGCAATCGAATGCGCCGGTCAACCTGACGCAACAGCGGAGAACCGCCGTCGGTGGTGAGCTGGTCGGCGGAAAACTCCGCCGCCACCCGGCGTGAAAAATGTGCTGCAAACTCGAAGGTTTCTTGGGTACACTCTGTCATAAGAAAGGCCGTTCGTTGCGTGGTATTAACTTAGTCTCGACAACGTAGTTATGCCCGAAACAACGGCCTTTTGCCACTCAAAACAACTTCTTAGAGCCTACTCTGGTGAGAAATCCGGGTTAGCCCTGTGCTGAGTTGATGAGCGAAGTATGTTATTACCCTTCCGTGCCAATCCTCAGCAACCCTCCGCAACGATTGCCGAATCAGTCAATTTCGTTTCCAAAACGATTACCCAGACAGTACATCCTTGCTCCCGCCGGGCCACCCCCGCCGCAGCCGTCCGCGCAACCATTTGCTCGTGTTTGCGCACGTGCGAGCCCGCTTCTCTACACGCTCACGGCGCGGCGGACGGCGAGGAGTTGTTCGAGGGTTGTCCGGAGGCTCGACAGGGGAAGGGCGTTGGCTCCGTCACTCTTGGCGGCGGAAGGATTGTCGTGGACTTCCATAAAGATTCCGTCGATCCCGGCGGCCACGGCGGCGCGGCTGAGCAGCGGAATGAACTGAGGCTCGCCGCCGGACTGCGCGCCCTGGCTGGGCAGTTGTACGGAGTGGGTGGCGTCAAAAATGACGGGTGCGTATTGCCGCATGATGGCCAGCGATCGCATGTCAACAACGAGATTATGGTAGCCAAAACTGGCTCCGCGCTCGGTGAGCGAGACGCGGGGATTGCCGCTCTGATGGATTTTGGCGACGGCATGGGCCATGTCCTGGGGCGCGGCAAACTGACCCTTCTTCACGTTGACGGCGCGGTTGGTGCGGGCCGCGGCGATGAGCAGGTCGGTTTGGCGGCAGAGGAAAGCGGGGATATGCAGAACGTCCACAACCTCTCCGGCGGCGCTGGCCTGGGCGGCTTCGTGGACATCCGTGAGGACCGGAACCTTCACTGTTTCGCGGACCTTGTTGAGGATGCGGAGACCTTCGCTAAGGCCGGGGCCGCGATAGCTGGAGATGGAAGTGCGGTTAGCCTTGTCATAGCTGGCCTTGAAGATGAACGGAATCCCGAGCGGGCGGCAGATGCCGGCGATCGAGGTGGCCATGAACAGTGTGTGTTCCTCACTTTCAATAACGCAGGGGCCGGCGATGAGGAACAGCTCCGGGCCGCCGATGGTGATGTTCTGGACGGAAAATGACATGGGGGCATTATAAGGGAGGGCCAAGAACCGCCGCGTCGAGCGGGTGGAGTTCGCCACGAACCAGCCGCTTTGCAGCGCCGATGCCACGGGAGTTCGCGGTGGTGTAATCTATGCATGTCCCGCAGTTTGGACGTACCCGGAGGAATGGAAGCGATGAAGGGAAACGCGAAGGTAATTGCGGCGCTTAACGAGGCTCTGCAAGAAGAGCTGTTGGCCATCAACCAATATTTTGTGCACTCTGAGATGTGCGAAAACTGGAAGTACGAGGTGCTGTCGAAGTTTATCAAGAAACAGTCGATTGACGAGATGAAGCACGCGGAAAAGCTGATTGAGCGGGTTCTGTTCCTGGATGGATCCCCGACCGTAACCGGTCCAACGCATTTGAAGATCGGCAAGAACGTGAAAGAGCAGCTTGCGAGCGATCTGGAATTGGAACTGGGAGCGGTGAAGCTCTACAACGCAGCGATTAAGCTTTCGCGCGAGGAGGGCGACAATGCGACCGCCGAATTTTTTGCGGGGATTCTGAAGGACGAAGAACATCACGCGGACTGGCTGGAATCGCAGTTGCACCTTATGGAAGAGATCGGATACGAGCGCTATCTGGCGAGGCAGATTGGGAAGGATTAATCCGGTTCGGCAGAGACGGCTGACGGACGGCTGTTCGTGCACGGAACGGATCCCGGGCGCATCGGGCGGTTGCACCGCATTCCGATGCCGCGCCAGCTTGGAGCGGTGAGGGAACTCCTTGCTCTGCCCGCGGTGAGACTGGTAAGAACCACGCAGTTGCAGATCAGCACGGCAACACGTCGGCGCAAGCATCCGCCTGGAAGCCGGGCGGGGGCAAGCCCGCCGCGCGGCTTGAAGATAATGAGTATGTGAGCATGAGGCCCGGTGGCACGGGCCTCTTTTATTGCGCGCGAAGGAAAGGTTTGCAAAAGATGAGAGAGTGAGACCGTCCGCGATGGACGCTGCGAAAGTGCTTTTCCGCGGTGCCGACGCGCTTGGCGAAGGTGAGGCTCTCAAGGTTTGCTTGGCGTGTGAGCCCAGGCAAAACTGGAAACAGAGCTGAGATCCATCACCTCGCCGAGTGCTTTAGCGATGGCCGCCGCCTCCGCCGTGGGAGCCACCTCCGCCGCCATGGAAACCACCGCTCGTGCTGCCCATGCTGACATGGGACATGGAACTAGGAGAAGCAGAGCTCGGCGCATGCTGGAACGTAACCGGCGGAACACTGTAGTTGCGCGGGGCGGGGCTGCTGCCGTAGGCGTAGCTGCGCGGAGCTACACCCGAGGCACGCTCCTCCGGGCGCGAGTCGATTGCGGCGGGAGGACGATGGACCTCATAACCGTTGCGTTGGCTTGCCGCGTTGGCGGCCAGCGCGTAGGATCCCTTTCGACCTACGATGGGAGAGTTGGTCCGGCTCGACGACGCCGTTTCGCGGGCGGGATTGCCGGCGAGATTGGAGGTTGCGCTGGAGCGTCCCAAGTTGCGGGCGGCGGCGTTGCTTGCGTGGTTTCCGACAGCTAACTCGCGCCCCGCCACGGTTGCGTGGGTTTCGCCGATGGGGCCGACGCGAAGATGGGAGCCGGCGACGGCTACGGTTCCATGGGTGGCGCTGGCCGGGGGATGAGGCGCGTTCCAGGCCTTGCCGGGGGCGCTGGTCCACAGGGGACGCGGATGCCAGCCACCGCCGCCGCCGTGCCATGGACGGGGATGCCACCACCAGCCGCGTCCACTCACGTAGAACCAGTTACCGTAATAGAAGGGTGCCCAGCCCCAAGGGTATCCGGAGACAAAAGTCCAGCCCAAGCCAGGATAGTCGCTCCAGGCTCCGTAGGCGAAGGGATCCCAGTCCTCATCGGCTCCGTTGGGCTGCCAGGCAACCCCGTAGCCGGGAAGATCTTCGTAGGAACCGTAGGCGCCGAGATCGGCTACGCCGGGGGCGTTGGCCTCGTCGCTGCCGGAATTCTGCGCTCCGGCAGAGTCGTACTGGTCGTTATAGTTGCCGCGCTGGCGATCCCAGGAATCTTCTGCTTGCTGCGGCACATTCTCAAGGCGAACCGTACTCTCCGGCTGTCCGAGGATGTAGTTGTAGGTTTCCCCGGCGTGGATTCGGGGACTGCCGACGCCGTTGAGAAACTCGGCTTCGCCCTCGAATACGGAAAGCGACGCCACCTGCTCATCGACCCTGAATCGCAGATGCGAGGGCTCGGTGATGGCAAAGGATTCGCCGGTCGGCGCCAGGAGTCGGAAGCCGGCGGAACCGGACAGACGGGCATTGATATAGGCCACGCCGGAGTCGAGCTGAATCACGTTTCGCGGCGATCCATCCGGGGCATAAGAAAGCTCAATCATGGAAACCTGGCCGGGGCCGACCAGGCGGAGGCTGCTGCCATCCTCGAACTGAAGCTCGGCTTTGGCCTGCTCGGCGGCATAGATGCGCGCTCCGCCGATGACTGGCATATTGTTGATGGCCTGCTCCCAGCCATCCCCGGAGTTGCGATCGATTTGTACGTCTCCCAAGGCAAGGCTGAGGCGAACGATGCGGACGCCGGGAGCGTCAGAGGCAGAGGCCGGTAATGCCGGCAAAAATAGGAGAACAATGGCGAAGCAAACGAGGCGAACTCCGCGGGTGGTCATGGGACGCTCCTGCTGCTGACAGTATGAACTCCGCAGCGGCGAGGAAGGTGCAGCAGAATTGTAAAGAATGATTTCAGTTCTTCTTTTCTTTTACATCCGGCGCACTTTGCAATAGGTGGCGGGCGCGGCGTTGGGCGGAAATCAAGCTGCGGCGAGGCGGGCGATTGCGCCGGATGCGATGCTTCGGGGTAGTTGCTGGCGGATTAGCGCGGCGCCAGCGCATTGCCCTGGCGCAAGAGCGTAGCCGCCGTATGAATGTGGCAGATGGCGATGGCGAGGGCGTCGGCGGCATCGGCGGGCTGGGGAATCTGGTCGAGGTGAAGCAGGCGGGCAACCATCACCTGCACCTGCGACTTTTCCGCACGGCCATAGCCGACCACGGCGGACTTGATGGCCAACGGCGCATAGGCGACGACGGAAAGGCCATGCTGCGCCGCCGACATCATGGCCACGCCGCGCACATGCCCGAGTTTGAGCGCGCTCTTGGCATTGACGGAATAGAACACGTCCTCGATGGCTACGACCTCGGGGTGGTACTCGAGGATGAGCGCCGAGAGTCCGTCGAACACTTTCTTGAGACGGAGTTCCAGGGCTTCACGCGGAGCCAGGTGGATGGCTCCCGCGGCGAGGCAGGCGAGCGCATGGCCGTCGCCTTCGACAATGCCGAAGCCGGTGTATTCGCCGCCACAATCCACGCCCAGGACTCGCATGGAGGAAGTTTAGCCGAAAGCAGGCGGCGAGGTGAACCCGCATTTGGAGAGGACGGCGCGATGGAACCGGTTGCACTCCATTTGCGTAGATAGCTGCAATGCGGCTCGGGCGGCGCGGAACAGAGCGGGCGCATGGGAAGCGCCGGGCGGTATTTCAACACTGGCAATTTCCGTTTAAGGATGCAAGCTTTGGTATGCTGGGTAGCACCACGGGATGAAGCCCGCGGCACCGTTGCGCAGGATTCCGGCGTAGAGATGTGGAAACCGTGCATTCCAGGAGATCTGATGGAAATCCGTTGCTGGCGCATTTGCCTGATCGCAGTTGCGGCGTTGCTTACGGCGAGCGGCGCTGCTGAAACCGCGCCGTTGAGCGACCGCGTTGTGGCCTACCAGATTGAAGGCACCTACGACGCCAGGACGCACACCCTGGACGCCAACGAGCTGCTCACTTACACCAATAAGACGGGCACCACCCTCGACCGGTTTCCTTTCCATCTGTATCTGAATGCGTTCCAGCCGAAATCGACCTGGGAGACGGAATCGCAGTGGATTGGAAACCGCGACTTGGAAAAGGGTGCGGGCTGGGACGACAAGCACTTCGGCTCGAATGAGGTGAAGTCGCTGGAAATTGTGGGCGTGGGCGACGTTACCGGGAAGATGAAGTTCATCTCGCCGGATGACGGCAACCCCGACGATCGCACAGTGTTCGAGATCGTGCCACCGAAGCCGGTGGCGCCGGGCGGGAGCATTCAGTTCAGGATTCATTTTGTGGCAAAGTTTCCTGAAGTCGTGGAGCGCACCGGTTACAAACGCGACTTCCTGATGGCCGGGCAGTGGTTCCCAAAGGTTGGCGTGTGGTGGAACGGCTCCTGGAACTGCCACCAGTTTCACGCTTCCACGGAGTTCTTCGCCGACTTTGGCACCTTCGACGTGAAGCTGACCTTGCCGGCGAAGTGGAACGTAGGCTCCACGGGGCTCGAGACCGGGGCCAAGGACAATGGCAACGGAACCCAGACGGTGAGCTTCCACGCGGAAGACGTGCATGACTTTGCCTGGACTACCGATCCGGGAACGATCGTGGTGGAAGATTCGATCAAGCTGAGCACCCGGACGGTGAAGATTCGGATGCTGGTGCAGCCAGGACACATGGCCAGCGCGCCCCGATACATGGAAGCGCTGAAGGGAACGATGCGCAAGTTCGACGAGTGGATCGGCCCGTACCCGTATCCGCAGATCACGGTGGTGGATCCGGTGCACGGCGGCGGCGCGGCGGGAGGGACGGAGTATCCGACGATATTCACGGCAGCGACTGCGTGGTGGATGCCGAAATCCTTGCGGTTGCCGGAGATGGAGGTGGAACACGAATTCGGGCACCAGTACTGGTACGGGATGGTGGCCACCAACGAATTTGAGAATGCGTGGATGGACGAGGGCATCAACTCGTACACCGAAGTCAAGATTCTGGACGCGCTCTATGGAAAGACAACATCTCTTATCAATTCTCGCCTGGGCACTTTGAGCGAGCGCGGCTATCAGCGCATGAATTACGCGCCGATGGCCGATCGCGATCCGCTGGAGCGTCCGGCGTGGCTGTTCCTGGACAGCAACTCCTATTCGGCGATTTCCTATGGGAAGACGGCGTCGATGATGCTGACGCTGGAGAGTCTGATCGGCGAGAAGACGGTGATGCACGGGCTGCGCGACTACTTCGATCGCTACAAGTTCAAGCATCCCACGCCCGCCGAGTTTACCGCTTCCATGAACGCATCGGTGGGACAGAACCTGGACTGGTACTGGAAGCAGACGATCTATGGAACCGAGACCCTGGACGACCGCATTCTCTCCGCCGCTTCCGAGCGGCTCGACTGGTATGACCGGACGGATGAGAAGAAGGGAATCACGGTCTATCACACCCAGGTGGTTGTACACCGGCGCGGCACCTTGGACATTCCGGTGCTGCTGGAGGTGAAGTTCGACGATGGTTCAACCGTGCGCGAGGGCTGGGACGGCAAGGACCGCTGGCATAAATTTACGTGGGACCGCAAGGCGAAACTGGTCTCGGCGGAGCTCGACCCGGAGCACGCCTACTGGCTGGATCGCGATCCGTTCAACGATAGCTGGCGCGAGAAGACGGATCGCCGGGCCACCGGCAAGGTGGCCGGATACTGGACACTGCTGACGCAATGGCTGGAACAAGCACTGAGCTGGCTGGCTTAGGAGAGATGCGATGAATGGAAGCGTTCGCAGTGCGGCGGGACTGGTCTGGCGTCATCAGCGCCTGGTGTGGTGGATCTTCGCGGTAAACCTGCTGCTGGCGTGGTTAGCCTCGCTGCCCGCCCGCGCCGCGCTGGGCGCGGTGCTGGACCACAGCCTGGAATCGGCCAAGCTGGTGACGGGATTTGACATTGGCACGTTCGTGATGCTGCTGCAGCGACCCGATGTGCATCTCCCTTCGCTGACTTCAGGAGCGTTGGGAGCGTCGCTGATCTTCCTGGTCTACCTGCTGTTCATCGACGGCGGCGTGTTGACCGTGTACGTGGAGGACAGGAAGCTGAGCCGGGCGGAGTTTTTCGAGAACGCCGGACTGTTCTTCTGGCGGATGGTGCGGCTGGCATTGTATTCGGTGGTGCCGTTCGGCTTGCTGATGGTGGTAAATAGCGCCATCGCCAGGCTCGCGGGGAAACTCTGGGACGAGGCTCCGCCGGACCGGCTGGGATTCTTTGTGTACCTTGGCGGCAAATTGCTGGTAGTGGTGCTGGCCCTGTTCGTGCGCCTGTGCTTCGACCTGGCGCAGGCTCGCGTGGTGCGCGATAACGAACGCAGACTCTGCGGAACGTTATGGCGCAGTCTGAAACTCGCATTCCGGTCCGGAAAACTGTATGCAAGCTACCTCGGAATTGGGTTGATCGCCGCCGCGACATTCGCGCTGGGGATTGATCTCTGGTTGCGTCTGCCTCACTCGGCGATGGGCGCCAGCTTCCTGGTGCTGGAACTGGTGACGATTACGCAGATCGCTTCGCGGCTCTGGCTGAAGGCAGCCAGCGCGCGCTGGGTTGCGTTGCTTCCAGGCGAAGCAGCGCTGGCCCCGGCTCCCGCGGTAGAGGTGGTGCTGGAAGTGGCCGAGGTACAAGGGCCGCAGCCGGAATCACCGATACCGGAATAGGAACGCGATTGCATGCGGATAAGCCCGGGGCTTCGGCTCCGGGCTTATCGTTGATCGAAGAGCGGAGAAAAGGAGCAAGGGCAAGGTCAACAACCCCCCTCGGCCGCGCGAAGGTGGGGCGTCAAAGTTGGGGCATCCGGCATGTTCGCGGATGCCTAGTGTTTGCCTGCGCCCTGGGGGCGAAGGAACTGGTTTTCATCCGGCTCGGTTTGGGCAAGACGTTTGCCGCGGTGCTGGTAGCTGGCGTGGATGAAGCTGAGGAAGAGCGGATGCGGCTCCAGCGGTTTGGACTTGAACTCGGGATGGAACTGGCAGCCGAGGAAGTAGGGATGATCGGGGATTTCAACAATCTCCACGTAGGTTCCATCGGGCGAGGTTCCGGTGATGCGGAGTCCGGCTCCGGTTAGAAGCTGCTCGTACTCGCGGTTGAACTCGTAGCGATGGCGGTGGCGCTCGCTGATTTCGGTTTTGCCGTAGGCTCTGAAGGCGTTGGAGTCGGCGTCGATCTTGCAATCCCACGCGCCCAGGCGCATGGTGCCGCCGAGTTCCTCTACGCCCCGCAGCTCGCGCAGTTTGTAAATGACGCGATGCGGGGTGGCGGGATCGAACTCGCTGGAATTGGCCTCGATCGAGCTCGCAGACGTTGCGGGCAAACTCGATGCAAGCGGTCTGCATGCCGAGGCAGATGCCGAAGTAGGGAACCAGTTGTGTTCGCGGGCGAAGCGGATGCCGTTGAGCATTCCAGCGATGCCGCGCTTGCCAAAGCCGCCGGGCACGAGAATGCCATCGAAGCCGGTGAGCTGATGCTCATAGCTGCGGTCGTTCTTGTCCTTGGTTTCAAGGCCTTCGGCTTCGACCCACTGCAGGTTGAGCTTGAGGTTGTAGTTGCAGGGCGGCGTGGACGAGTGCTTCCTTGAGCGATTTGTAGGAGTCCTCGTATTCGACGTACTTGCCGACGACGCCGATGAGCACTTCGTCGCTGGGATTGTAGGCGCGATGGACGAGGGCCTCCCACTGGCTCATGTCGGCATCCTTGGCGTCGATGTGCAGATAGCTGGAGCACGAGCTTGTCAACGCCCTCCTGGGCAAAACGCGAGCGGACACTCGTAGATGCTGGCAACGTCGCGGGCGGTGATGACGGCGCGCTCTTCGACGTTGCAGAACAGAGCGATCTTGGCCTTCATCTCCTGGGGCAGGAAGCGGTCCGTGCGGCAGAGCAGGATGTCCGGCTGGATTCCGATGGAAAGCAGCTCCTTGACCGAGTGCTGGGTGGGCTTGGTCTTCAGCTCTCCGGCGGCGGCGATGAATGGGACCAGGGTGACGTGGACGAAGAGAGTGTTTTCGCGGCCGTGCTCCTGGCGCATCTGGCGGATGGCTTCCAGAAACGGGAGCGACTCAATATCGCCGACGGTGCCGCCGATTTCGCAGATGACGATATCGACATCGTGGGAAACCTTTTTGATGGCGGCCTTGATCTCATTGGTGACGTGAGGAATGACCTGAACGGTTTTGCCGAGATAGTCGCCGCGGCGCTCCTTGGCGATGATCTGCTCGTAGATGCGGCCGGTGGTGAGATTGTTGTCGCGGGTGAGGCGGGCGTGGGTGAAGCGCTCGTAGTGTCCAAGGTCGAGATCGGTCTCGGCGCCATCATCGGTGACAAAAACCTCGCCATGCTGAAACGGCGACATGGTTCCGGGATCGACGTTGAGGTAGGGATCGAACTTTTGCAGATTGATCCGCAGGCCGCGGCTCTCCAGCAGGCAGCCGATGCTTGCAGCGGCCAATCCCTTGCCGAGAGAAGACACGACACCGCCCGTCACAAAGATGTACTTTGCCGACATTTCGTCCTCGTAACCAGGTTGTATTTGAGTTGGTGAATTTGGCAGGGGTGCACAATCAATTTTCCACGAAAACGGGGCAGGGAGCAAGGCGCAAGGACGGAGAAAAGCGGAAAAGTTTGAACCGAGGACGCGGCGATGAGAGAACCGAAGGGCGCCAGCGGTGGTATCTTGTGATGCTATGAGGCGAAGTATGTTGCACGTGGTGAAAGGGTTGGCGACGGCGATGATGCTGTGGCTGCTGCTGGGAGCAAGCGCGCGCGACGCGTACGCGGCAAGGGACGTCGCCCCGGTCGCAGCCGCGCAAGCGGTGAAGCGGCTGATTCTGACCGACGGCAGCTACCAGGCGGCGACGGGGTGGGAGAAAAATGGCGACCGGGTGAAATATTTCAGCGCCGAGCGGGGCGAGTGGGAGGAGCTTCCGGTTGCGCTCGTGGATTGGAAGGCGACCGGAGAGTGGAACGCCGAGCGCACCAAGAGCCAGGACGAAGAGATGAAGCAGCGCACCGAGGAAGAAGTTGCAGCGCGAAAAGAAGCGCAGTTGAACACGCCCCTGGTGGCTCGAGCAACTGCGCCTGCCAGCTGAGGGTGGAGTGGTTCTGCTGGAAGAGGTTGCGGGCAAGCCAGTGCTGTGCAAGCTGGAGGGCCGCAAGGTGCAGGTGGACGACGAGGCGGGCAAGAATGCCCTGCGCCGGACCGTGAACCCGGTCTCAGGCGTGGAGCAGAAGATCGAGCTGACAGGCAACGCAGCCAAGGTGCGGGTGCATTCGGCGGCGCCGTCGATTTTCGTGGATGTGGATAACGGCGAGGAAGCAATCGCGGGAGATACGTTTCGCATTGCGCGCCTGGAGCGGAAAAAAGAATTGCGGGTGCTGGCCAGGAACAAGGTCTCAAGTCGCGGCGACCAGAGCGTGAAGGAGAGCTTTGTGCACGCCCGGGCGGAGAAGTTCAGCGGCGACTGGTGGAAGCTGACTGTGCTGGAGGATTTGACTCCGGGCGAGTACGCGATTGTGAGTACGGTGGCCGGGATGGACGGTGTGGCGTGGGACTTTGGGGTGGAGAAGTAGGGAATGCTTCCATAGCGTGCAGGTGCGGGATTGGGATGCGGTTGTGGAATCGACTGGTGGTTGAGATACCTCGGCAGTGGCAGCCCATGTTTGTGCCGCGCAGGGGCCTTCGCGATGGCTCCTAATGAACCCCGGGATGACACTTCAACCTTGATTACCTCTGAAACATCGGACTTTCGGGAGATTGGAAGCTCGACGCCTAGGATTTTTTCTGCGACGCGATGAGTTTGGCATACCAGTGGGCGCTGGCTTTGGGAGTGCGGGCGAGAGTGTTGTAGTCAACATGGACGAGGCCGAAACGAGGCGTGTAGCCCTCGGCCCATTCGAAGTTATCGAGCAGGCTCCAGGCATGGAAGGCGCGGACATCGGCGCCGTCGGCGACGGCCTGGGCGAGTTCGTGGAGGTAGGCGCTGTAGAAATCGATGCGCGGCTGGTCGTGGATCTCGCCATCGGGGCCGGGCGGGGTGTTGTAGGCAGCGCCGTTCTCGGTGATCTCGATGGGGAGGCGGTAATCGCGCCAGATGCGCATGGTGATTTCATAGAGGCCGCGCGGGTAAACCTCCCAGCCGAGATCGGTTCTAGAGCCGGTTTCGCCGGAGAGCCAGCGCATGGCGACGAAGGGGATGGGGAAGTGAGGATCATGCTGGACGACGGCGCGGGAATAGTGATTGATGCCGATGAAGTCAAAGGGTGCGCGGGTGAGTTCCATGTCGCCGGGGCGGATGTCGAGTAGCGTTTCCGGGGTGGGAGCGATGGCGGCGGGATAACGGCCGTAGAGGGCGGGCTCGATGTACCAGATGTTCTCCCAGGCGTGGAAGCGCTGGGCGGCGCGGCGGTCTTCTTCTGAGCTTGTGGCCGGGCAGGGTGGCGACATGCTGTAGGCGCTGCCGATGTGAAGCTTGGGCGAGACGGCCTTCATGGCGCGGAACGCGTTGCCCTGGGCGAGATTGACGATATGCGAGGCCCGCATGGTGATGGCGGGGTTCTGGATGCCGGGGGCGTGGATTCCGCTTAGGTGTCCGAGGTTTACGAACATGCTGGGCTCGTTGAAGATGAGCCAGTTGGAGCAGCGGTCGGCGAAGGCGCGGGTGGCCAGTTGGGCGTAGTCGGCAAAGCGGCTGGCGGTTTCGCGCGCGGCCCAGCCCCCGCGATCCTGCAAGGGCCGCGGCAGATCCCAATGGTAGAGCGTGGGCAAGGGACGAATGCCGCTGGCTAGGAGCTCGTCGATGATGTGGGAGTAGAAGTCGATGCCGGCCTGGTTGGCGGCTCCCGCGCCGCTGGGCTGGAGGCGTGCCCAGGCGAGTGAAAAGCGATAGCTCTGGATTCCGAGCGACTTCATCAGCCGAATGTCGGACTTCCAGAGATGGTAGTGATCGCAGGCGACATCGGCGTTTTCGTGGGTCTTGATTCTGCCGGGAGTGCGGCAGAAGCGATCCCAGATGCATTCGCCGCGGCCGCCTTCGTGGACTCCACCCTCGATCTGATAGGCGCTGGTGGCGGTTCCCCAGAGGAATCCAGAGGGCAGTTGCGGGAACGCTTTGGCGTGAGCGATGTCTGCCATAAAGACGGTGCGAACCTTGCGGGCATTGATGACACTTCGAGAAAACACTCAGATTTCGGGTGCGCAGGTTTCAGGCGCACATGTCAACACAAAGGCGGAGTCATCTCGTCTGGAACTACGCTAGGGAGTAGCGCCGGTACCGCAGACGGCGATGCCGTCGCGAGTGGTGTTCTTGACGGTGTACATCATTTCGTCGGCGCGGCGGATGAGGTCGTGGGCGTTGCGGGCGTCGTCTGGGAAGCTGGCTACGCCGACGCTGGCGCGGACGTTCAAGTCGAGGCCCTCGCCCAAGTGGAATTGGGTGGTGCGCAGGATTTCCACCATGCGGCGGGCGACGACCAGGGCGAACGGCTTGCTGGTCTGGGGAAGCAGGGCGACGAACTCATCGCCACCGTAGCGGAAGGCATAGTCGATGAGGCGCAGGCGGCTCTTGATGGTGGTGCCGATTTCAAACAGGAGGCGGCTGCCGACGAGGTGGCCGTGCTGGTCATTGACTGATTTGAAATGGTCGAGGTCGAGGAATAGGACGCTGAATTCGTAGCCGAAGCGGAGCGAGCGGTAGACTTCCGAGTCGATGGTGTTATAGAGGTGGCGCGCGTTGAACAGGCCGGTACAGTCGTCGGTGATGGTGAGTTCCTGGATCTTTTCGACGGCGCGGGCGTTGTCAATGGCGATGGCGGCATAGTCAGCCAGGGCCTGCAGGAGCATGAACTGATCGCTGCCAAAGGTGGACATATCGACGTTGATGAGCTGGATGACGCCGAGAACTTTACCCTTGGAGGCGAGCGGAACGCAGAGAATGGAGCGGGTTTTCCAGCGCGTCATCTCGTCGATGCGGGAGGTGAATCGCTCATCCTTGGTGACATCTGGGACGACCAGAGGTTCGCCGTGCTGGGCGACCCATCCGGCGATCCCTTCTCCGATCTTCAAGCGGACGGTCTTGAGGGAGTGGCCGGCGTCACCGACGGCGATGGCGAAGTAGAGTTCGCGATGCTCGTCATCGGTCATGAGCAGGCTCCAGGTGTCTGGCCGGAAGTAGGCGGCGACCTTCTCCATGATTGCCTGGAGAATGGAGTCGAGCTTGAGGGAAGACGTGAGGGCTTTGGCCACGTCGTGGAGAATGGACAACTCTGGTTTGGACTGACTGACTTCAGCCGGCTCTTGCGGTCGCGTCATTGCGTTCGTCCTGGGTATACGGGCCCTCTGACTTAAGAGGGTTTCATTATAATGCCGAAAGGCGAATATTCCCTAGCGCCGTGCAAGGAATACGGGAATAAGACGCTTCGCCGCGGCTTTCCTGAAGATACGGAGACTGGCGCGGTGGGAAATCGAGCCACGGCAGTGTATTCCAGTGCCCGGCATGGGATTTGTGTTTGACTTGCATTTGCCGCGTTTCTATGATGAAACGAGAACTGCATCGGATTCAAATTGAGGTGGTTGCGTGGGCGCTTCCGGAGCAACGCCGGAGGTAGCGCACGGTTTCGGGATCAGGAAATTGGGCGAGGGCGAGGCAAGTGGCATCGTTTGGGGATCATCTGCGCCGGGCACGGGAAGAGCGAAGTTTAACGCTGCAGGATATTTCTGCCTCGACCAAGATCAGCACCCGCTCCTTGCAGGCCCTGGAGGACGAACACTTTGATCTGTTGCCGGGGGGAATCTTCAACAAGGGCTTTGTACGCGCCTATGCCCGCTGCGTGGGTCTGGATGAGGAGAAAATCCTGGCCGAGTACCTGGCGGCAGCAAAGGTAGCGGCGCCGGAAAGCGAAATGCTGACGCTTTCCAGCCAGCTTCCCTCCGCCCGCGAAGTGGCCAACGAACCATGGCCGGTGAGCGCTGCGAGCCTGGTGGGCATCCTGGCGATGATCGTGGCGCTGGGGCTGGGAGCACTGTGGCTGAAGGAGCACCGCAAGGAAGTTCGGGAGCAGGCAGCAGCAGGGCAGCGGGCCGACAGCCAGGCGCCGAGCGCGGCGGGTGGAGATGCAGCAAAGCCGGTGGCATCGCCCGCGCCGCCGCCCGCAGTCCAGAGCTCCGCTGAGGCAACGCAGCCAGCGCCGGTAGCTGGTACGCAACCGGCAACCCAGCCGGCAGTGGCACCCGCGACTCAGCCGATAGCCCCAGCCCCGCCGGCGAAACAGCGAGCCCCGGTCGCTTCCGGGCCCGGGACGGCGCCAGTGGAGATTTCGATTTCAGCTACAAAACGGGCATGGATCAGCGTCCAGAGCGACGGCAAGACTGTAGAGACCTTGACACTGGATCCGGAGAACCCGGAGTTGCGCAGCCGGAGCTATTCGGCGAAGGAAAAACTGTTGCTGACCATGGGAAATCCGGCAGGATTGACGGTGACCTACAACGGCAAACCTACAGGAACCCTGGGGACCCTGGGACAGCGGGCGACCATCACGTTTACTCCCGAGGGGATGGAGAAACAATAGGAAACGCGGGTGTTCCGGCTGCTGCATGGGAATATCGAGGAAAGGGATGGGCCGCGGTGGGATCGCGGCTTTTGTTTTTGCGGGGCGCGCCGGGGTGCATTTTGGAAGGGGTAGAATCGGAAGCTGGTCGCAGGCGCAGGGGCGGCGGGAGTGCTGATGAAGCAGATTGCGGATTGGGCGTTGGAAATGGCGGTGGCGCGGGGCGCAAGCCATGCCGAGGCGAGGATTGTGGACGAGCGCGTGCGCGTTTTGGGGACGCGAAACGGGCGCGTGGCGATGGCTTCCGAAGACGAGTCCCTGGGGCTGGGAATGCGGGTGCTGTGTGCGGGCGGCTGGGGATTTGCCGCCACCCAGGAGCTGACGCGGGCGGGAGTGGAGCGCTGCGCAGCGCTCGCGGTGGAGATTGCACGGGCCTCCGCGCGGGTGCAGCGGGAGCCGGTGCGGCTGGTGGATGAGCCGGCGGCCGTGGCGGAGTGGAGTTCTGATTGCGAGATCGATCCGTTTGCAGTGCCAATGGAAGAAAACTTCGGGTTGCTGCGCAAAATCGACGCGGCACTGACGCGGGTGAATGGTGTGACTCTGGCCGAGACGAGCATGATCCTCCGGCGCTACGAGCAGTGGTTCTACAGCACGGAGGGTGCGGCGATTCACCAGAAGCGGACGACGACGGGCGCGGGATTTGCGGCCCATGCGTTTGAGGGCGACTCGATCCAGACGCGTTCCTATCCGAATTCGTTCGGCGGGCAGCATCAGCTCAAAGGGTACGAGCTGCTGGGCGAGCTGCGGCTGCTGGAGAACGCGGAGCGGGTAGGAAGGGAATGCGTGGCGCTGCTGAAGGCTCCTCAGTGTCCCGAGCGACGGTGCGACCTGGTGCTGGACAGCTCGCAACTGGGATTGCAGATTCACGAATCGATTGGGCACCCGATCGAGCTGGACCGGGTGCTGGGATACGAGGCAAACTTTGCGGGGACATCGTTCCTGACCCTCGATAAACTGCACACGCTCCGCTATGGAAGTGAGTTGGTGAACGTTGTGGCCGACGCGCGCCCGGAGCACGGACCGGGGTTGGGAACATTTGCTTATGACGATGAAGGCGTGGAGGCGCAGTGCGTTCCGATCATCACCGGGGGACGGTTCGAGGGATACCTGTCATCGCGCGACACGGCGGCGATGATTGGGCGCGACCGCTCGGGCGGGCACATGCGGGCCGAAGGGTGGGCGCGGGTTCCGATTGTGCGCATGAGCAACGTAAGTATTCTGCCGGGAGAAAAGTCTCTGAGCTTTGATGAACTGATCGCCTCGACCGGCGACGGAATTTACATGGAGACGAACCGCTCGTGGTCGATCGACGACAAGCGCTACAACTTCCAGTTCGGCTGCGAGGCAGGGTGGGAGATCAAGGGCGGCAAGCTGGGACGGATGTTGCGCAATCCATCGTACTCGGGGATCACGACGGAGTTCTGGAACTCGATGGACGCGATCTGCGACCGGCGGCACTGGACCCTGTGGGGAACTCCGAACTGCGGCAAAGGACAGCCGGAACAGGGCATGGGAACTGGACATGGCGCGGCTCCGGCGCGGTTCCGGCAGGTGAAGGTGGGCGGGGCTTACGGGCAGTGATGGGCGAAGGGAGATCGATTCTGGGCCGGAGTGCCACGGCTGCCGCTGCGGATATTTGCGTTGGGCTGGGGTCGCTCGGTTCGCACGGGATGACACCGCAAGAAAAGAAGTTGCGCATGGGCGAGTACGGTAAAGCAAGAATGCGAATCAAGGAAGATCGATGAATGTGAATGTTGCGATGGATCAAGAGCGCTGTTCGGAGATTTTCGAGCGGGTGCGGCGCGCCGCCACGGTGAGCGATGTTGAGGTTACCCTGCGGGGCGGGCGTTCGGCGCTGACGCGCTTTGCCAACAACGCGATTACGCAGAACGTGAGCGACGAGGGGTGTGAGGTTTCCGTGCGGGTGCAAATGGGCGGACGCACCGCGCGTGCCACCACCAACCGGCTGGACGACGCGAGCCTGCAGCGGGTGGTGCGGCAGGCGGAAGAATTGGCGCGAGTGCAGGAGGAAGATGCGGACCTGCTGCCGATGCTGACATCCGCGGAGCAGGGAAGCGCGCCGGAGTTGAATCGCTTCTGTAAAGAGACGGCGGCGATGGGCGCCGGCGAGCGCGCCGAGCAGGTGGAGGCGATGGTCGCCATCGCAAGGCGCGACGGACTGAACGCGGCGGGATTGTATTCGAGCGCCGAGAGCTTTGAGGCGCTGTTCAATTCGCATGGGGTTGCGCGCTGGCACACAGCAGACGTTGGCCGAGGCTTCGATCACCATGCAGGCCACGGACAGCTCCGGCTGGCAGAAGCAGAACTACACCAGTGCAGCGCGCTTGGACGCGCGCGGGTTGGCCGAGGTTGCGGCCGGTAAGGCGCTGCGCTCGGCCCGTCCGGTGGAACTGCCACCGGGAAAGTACACGGTGATACTGGAGCCCTCGGCGGTGGTGGATCTGATCGGTTTTCTGGCGGCGGACTTCAGCGGACTGGCACTGCTGGAGCAGCGCTCGTGCCTGAATGGGCGGCTGGGAACGAATCTTTTTGGAGAAAACATTTCGATTGCCGACGACGTGAGCGATGGCGGCCAGACGGGGCCTGGTTTTGACGGCGAGGGCGTGGCGCGGCAGGGATTGACGCTGGTGGAAAATGGCGTGGTGCGCGGGGTTGCCATGGCGCACGGGACGGCAGCGCGGATGCGGAGATCGGAACTGGCGGAAAGGCTGACGAGCAAACAGGCCACGGGGCACGGCTTGAGCCTGCCCAACGAGGTTGGCGAATCGGCGGCAAACATTGTCTTCAAGGTAGCGGACAGCGAACGGAAAACCATCGAGGAGATGATTTCGGCGACCGAGCTATGGCCTATTGGTTACCCGCCTTTGGTATATCCGCGAGGTGGATGCTTTCGAGAAGATACTGACGGGGATGACCCGGGATGGCACGTTCCTGGTCGAACACGGCAAGGTGGGGAAGGGAATTCGGAACTTGCGGTTCAATCAAAGCGTGTTGCTGATGCTGAGGCAGGTATTGGACTTAGGCACGCCGGTTCGGGCTTGCGGGGAGGAAGCGTTTGACATGGTGGCTCCCGCGATGCGGATCGGTGGTTTCCAGTTTACGGAGACGACGCGCTTTTAACCGGACGCAGGCGAGCACGGATGAACGGGGGAGACGGAAGTGCTTGAAAAGGGAAACTTTGGTAATTTTGCATTTTGACGATCTGCACCTATTCTGTTGGACGTGAAACACGATACGAATAACGACCTGCGCTGCGCCGTGCGATTCCCCCTCCACCTACCCGTTGCCATGCATTCCAGCGCCAATGGGAACGACGCAGAGACCCAGGACATTTCTGCTGGCGGTGTATCTGATTCACTGCGGCGTGGATTACCCTGTAGGTTCGACCATTGAGTTTTCGATCTGCATGCCGGCCAAGACGCTGGGTGCGGAAAGCGACGTGAAGGTGGAGTGCGTGGGACGAGTTGTGCGGTGCACTCCGGTCGGCAACCGGATTGCGGTCGGCGCAATCATTGACGAATACCACATCTGCCGCTAAGCTAAGCGAAACCAGAGCAGCGAAGAGAGCGGGAATCCCGATGCCCAAGGACGAGGCCGGTTCACCTGCGCGACCAGCTTTGCAGGAGATTCCGGCGGACGCAATTCGCGTAATTATTGCCGATAGCGAGCCGATTTTTCGCGTCGGCGTGCGCAAGATTTTCGCAGTCGAAGACGACATCCGGATCGTGGCGCAGGTGGAGTCGGCGGCCAACGCGCTGACCGTTGTGGGCCGCTACGAAGCGGACTTGATCCTGTTCGCCTGTGGACTGAGCGATTCGCCGCGCGAGACCGTAAGCGGCTTGCTGGCGGTAGCCCCCGCGCTGAAGATTGTGCTGGTGATGATTGAGCCGACCGAGGCAGAAACGGTCGAGTTGCTGCGGCGCGGAGTGCGCGGCATTGTGACGCGCTCAATTGCGCCGGATCTGCTCGATCAAGTGCATTCGCAAGGTGCACGCGGGCGAGACCTGGCTGGACAGCCAAGGCGTGAACTGGGTGATCGAGGCCTACCGCGCCCAGGCCGCGCAACTAACCTCACCGCGCAACCGGGTAAGACTGAGCATGAAAGAGCTGCAGGTCATTGCCGGCGTGACCCAGGGTTTGCGCAATAAGGATATTGCGCAGGATGTGTTGGACCACGGAGCAGGTGGTGAAAAACTATCTGCGCAAAATCTACGACAAACTGGGTGTCTCCGACCGGCTGGAACTTGCGCTGTACTGCATGCACCATCGGCTGCTGGAAAACTATTCCAAGCCTGAAACGAAGACGACGGCGGCGCCCGCGGCGGCGGCAGCGGTCCCTGCCCCTGCGACCGGCGCAGACACGAGGCAACGCAGCTAAGAGCCGCCTGCGCAGGCGAAACCCGCAGGATGGTGGCCCGACTCCGCGCAGGAAACAATCGTGTACGTTACAATGAAAGTGTTCGCGCAAGCGAATCCTGCGTATCAAGCGGAGAGATGGCCGAGTGGCTGAAGGCGCACGCTTGGAAAGCGTGTTTAGGGGTAACTCTAACGTGGGTTCGAATCCCACTCTCTCCGCCATTAATTTGTCTAAACATCTTACTATCAATTAACTAGATAAAGAATCAATAACATATCAATACGGAAAAACAGACAGATCGTGCTAGAAATGACGGCTATTCCAAAAATAGACCCGATTTGTCATACAAAATGGCATCTGTCATACAAAGCGATTGCCCCCTAGCCGGACGGGATGCGTAGGGGCTGAGTCGAGGGAAACAGACCAGCCTGGCGCCGGATGCGCGTGTAAATGCCATGCCCTTCCGATACACCAAAGCCCATCGATGAGATGGGATTGCCTCGAAGGGAAAGCCGGGAACCCATGGATTGCACCACTAGAGATGGATTGCACCACCTCCCACCTTAGCGTATCTGGTACACCATTGGCACACGCCGGGTGTTGGAAGTTTCACAGCAGGAAGAGGAGTGTCCCCCCACCGTGCAACTCAGGAAGTCCTGCCTTGCGGGAACGGACGGAAGTAAGCTGCGTGAGTATCAACTCCGATGCACAGGGGCAACGCATGAGGATCACTGGAAAGTGGCTGAACAAGAAGTACAAGCTCGGTGCCGCAGACGCCCGATATAGGGAAAATGGCGTGTGGTATCACCCCCTCAGGAGTTTTCCGGCTATTCTGTTCGATGGTGGCGGGTATGTTCTTTTTCCCTCGGAAGGTGCATACTGGCCTGCCCGATCTTTTGCACCAGTTTGACGTGATCACGCGACGGCAATCTCAATTCTCGGATTGCTCCCGGATAACGTTGGAACCTTCTCGGGACTGCCCCGCCAGAAGACGAAAGGGATTGCGCAACTTTCCATGGCCGGGGCATGGGCGATACGGTTCTAGCGTATTTCAGGACTGATCCGCAGAGTGTTTCCTAACCGCAGCTGAATGAGCGTGTTGGGCTGAAGGCGTAAAGCGCCCAGGCCGGGGCCATGGTCAGCGTCGCAACCGCATCCATCATTGCTGCAAGCCTTCTCATACTCATATCCTCTCTTCTCTTCTGTCCGGTTGCGCCTGCTCCCGCCAGGCTCACCCTGGTTATGAACTGCGCAAGTCTTACATACGCTTTCGCGTAGCCAAGTTCAGCGGGCGCATATGGCTGCCTGCAGCACTGTTCTCCGCCGCACTCCTCATGGCCATTCAAAGATGCGCGATATGCCTGCCGGATTCGTTACCGCCACCTTGGCTGGCAGCGAGTTGTAATCCGATGCCGTGATCACCGCCGAGATCTGCCACGGGCTCACGTAGGTCGTCGTCAAGCTCGCGCCATTCCATTCGACCGTCGAGCTCGTAACAAAGTCAGTGCCGGTCAATGCCAGGACGTAATTGCCACTTCCGTCCGCTGCATCCGATACCGAGGCAGCGGTTATTGTCACCACCGGCGTACCTGATTGCACCGCAACCGGCACTGCTGAAGAAATTGCGGCATTCGGTGCCGGATTGGCCACGCTGATCAAGGCTGTTCCCTCTTTGGCGTCGTTACCCAGAACGATTCTCACATTCAACGCGGAGCTGGTCACAAAGACCGTCTCGCATGCCAATCCATTCCACAACACGACCGACTCACCGGTGAAGTTGCTGCCAGACAACGACAGCCAGCCGCCTCCGGAGTCAGTGGACATGGTGTTGCCGACGATCCGTAACAGGTAATCAGACGCTTTACGAGTCATGGAGCCCTCCTGAATTGTCCCAATTGCAAGGCCCGTGAAACGTTCCCATGGAAAAATGCGAGTCGCTCCAGATGCTTCGGCAGGATGCAGGCGTTTTAGCCGCCACGGTGGGAGCCGAGACCGATCCATAACTCTGGCCGCTGGCTGTAATTGCCTGTACGCTCTTGACCCAGGTCGGAGTCGTGAGCGTCGAACCGCACGGCGTCACGAGATTGCAAAAGGCCATGGCCTAAGGACCGCGGCGAGTTTTATAGCACGTCAATTCGCCCATTCGCTAGGCCCCGGATCACGCCCGGATGTGACACGTTCGCCAAAAGCGATCGCTATCGGGTGCCTTTTCAAATTCCAAATCAGACTCGACAATTCCCAGCACGGCGAAGCCAGCGCGCCTAACAAGGCGGGTCACGAAAGCTGTGGTACATCCAAGGCGGTGGCGCTGGCGATACGGCGTGTGCCATTTGATCTTGTTGTGGACACGTGATCAAACCCACCTGGCGCAGGCATTCCAGACTCCCGTCCTTCGCAAGAAACGCGAAGGAACAGGTACCCATTGTGTTGGTAATGTCCGCAAGATCAAAAGCAGGGGCCACCCGGCCGAATGTTTATAGACTTTCGATTGGAACTGCGCCTGCACGCTCGTAATGGACGATAATGACGCCTTTCGAGGTGACCGTGCTTTCCGTCACCTTGAATGCCGCCGTGATCGTGCCCTCGGCAAACAATCGTTTTTCGCCGCCCAACGTTACCGGAATTATCGTCAGCCAGAACGCATCGACCAAATCATGCTTGAGGAGCGTCTGAACCAGATTTGCGCTTCCCCAAACGTGCAAATCCGGCCCTTCCTGTTGCTTAATCTTGGTGATTTTTTCCGCGATATCTCCGTTTAGAAACACGGACGGCTGCCATTCGTGAGAAGTCATGGTATTCGAGGCGACGTACTTGGTCGCTGAGTTGACGCCTGGCCAGATGTCATTGTGTTGCGGCCAGAATTGTGCCCAAATTTCAAAGGTTCTGCGACCTAGTAACAAATCAAACGGCATGTTCATCTGCTTTTTTACGGCCGTTCCAGAAACAGAGTCGCGAATATGGACGTATCCACCACGGCGGCGCCACTGGTATCTTCCTCTGGTCCGCCTGGGGCGTCTATGACACCATCAAGGGAGATAAATTCAAGCACATTGATCTTTCTCATGACTGAGTTCCTTTCGAGTTCTATCTGATTTTGTTAAATTTGCCGGCGTCCCCAGTTTTCGGTGAGCCAGGGAATACCACTTGGAAACAGGGATGCCGATCTGGCTCGCGGCACCCCGACACCGGCCCGTCAGGCCGGCACTGTTGTCACGGCAGTTCAGTTGCTTCCGTTGGTCCTCCCAAACGGGCGCACCTCGACCGGCGCCCGACAGGCGACGGCAGCCTTGCGCCCCCACGCAAGTGCATCATCCAGATTAGCGGCCTCCAGCACCCAAAACCCGCCTATGTGCTCCCTGGTCTCCAGGTACGGCCCGTCGGTGATGAGAACCTTACCATCGGGCTGCGCCCGCAGCGACCTCGCGCTGCGGACGGGGGAGAGGCCGCCAACGAAAATCCTG
Organism: uncultured Acidobacteriota bacterium; assembly: GCA_963707735.1. Lineage (GTDB taxonomy): Bacteria > Acidobacteriota > Terriglobia > Terriglobales > Acidobacteriaceae > TOLSYN. Next base: position 380,585 of record CAVPRB010000003.1, read on the forward strand.
ATACCGCCAGCCACCATCTCATCGTTGAGCGCGTCGATATCCCGGGACATCGCTTCGTCCTCTGCGGACGGGTCGTAGTCGTCGGGGTGGTGAATAGCAACCAAATACCGAGTCATGATTTCTCCATTCTCCTGTAACGGTTTTCGGGCGGGCCAGTTGCCCCACTTTCACGATATAGTCGAACCGCCGGACCGGAATTCGACAAATCGTCCAAAAGATTTTGCTTCTTTCCCGCTTCAAATCTGTCCAGCCCGCGAGGGCGACCCCGGGAGCATTCCCGCCGCGACATCTTCGACGGCATCTTCTACATTCTTCGGGGCTGATGAGACAACCGAGCCGGCTTGGCAACGGAGTGCGGCTGCCGTATTATTCCGGTCATCATGACAATGGTTGACCCCGAACAGGAACGGCAACGCCTCACAGAACTCTACGCCCGGATGAGCGAGGAGGAGTTGTTGAAAGTCTGCGATGAGCCCCAGTCGTTGAGCGATGTGGCGCTTCAGGTTCTGCGGTTAGTATTCGAACGAAGAGGGATGGATGCGACTCCCTTCGATTCGGAACCAGCCGCGGACACCGTCGAGTATCGCGAACTCAAGATGATTCGCCGGTACAGAGATTTGCCGGAAGCTTTGCTTGCAAAGACAGGTCTCGAATCGGCGGGCATCGAGTGCTTCCTGACCGATGAGCATATCGTGCGGATTGACTGGTTCTGGTCGAACCTGCTGGGCGGCGTGAAACTCCACGTCAAAGCCGAGGACGCCGACGCGGCACTGGAGATTCTAGATCAACCCAGTCAAGAAGGTTTTGAAGTCGAGGGAATCGGAAGGTATGATCGTCCTCGCTGTTCCAGTTGCAACTCAATTGATATTCACTTTGAGGAACTGAGTCGAGTCGCGTTCGTCAGCGCATACTTGCTGGTGCCGATTCCGCTTCATTGCAAGGGATGGAAGTGCCACTCGTGCGGTCACCATTGGCAAGAGCCCGCAGATGTTTGAAACAGGCAACTTCCAACCCACCCAGTCCAGCTTCTCGCATACAATTGCCTCATGCAAAACCTAAATCAACGAATTGCTCTTGTGACTGGCGGGAGTCGTGGGATCGGTGCCGCAATCGCGGTCGCCCTCGCCCGGGCGGGTGCCGACATCGCGGTGAACTATCGCGAACGTACTGATGCTGCTCAGGCAGTATGTGCGACGATTACAGAGCTTGGGAGGCGAGCCTTGGCCGTGAAGGCCGATGTATCGGTTGCGGCTGACGTTCGCCGCATGGTCGCCGAGGTCGAGAGCCAGCTTGGATCCGTTGATATCCTCGTCAACAATGCGGGAATCGCCCGTCCACAGAAGCTAGAGGAAATTACGGAGGCGGACTGGGACGAAATCCTAACCGTTAATCTGAAATCCGCTTTCTTCGTGACCCAAGCGGTGGTTGGCGGCATGCGCAAGCGAAACTGGGGGCGAGTGATCAACTTGTCCTCTGTGGCCGCTCAGACGGGCGGTGCTGTTGGGGCGCACTACGCGGCGTCGAAGGCAGGCATGATCGGACTGACACACTATTGTGCTGCATCGCTGGTCAAAGAAGGAGTCACGGTCAACGCCATCGCGCCAGCACTGATTGAAACCGAGATGGTGTCGAAGAACTTGAATGCAACCGCGAAGCTTATTCCGATGGGACACTTCGGTTCAGTGGACGCTGTTTCCTCTGTCGCTGTCATGCTTGCGATGAACGACTACATGACAGGTCAGACCATTTCCGTGAACGGCGGATGGTACATGAGTTAACGCGGTGAATGTTGAGAGAAAGGAACCCGCTCACCGAACGAGTTTGCGATGTTTACTGACGCACCACTGAGTAGCGGAAACCGCGCGGGTTTTCAGCAGAGTGACCAGATTAGAACGCTGGTGTTGCCTGAGGATGGGCGGCTGCCAACGATTGCGATGTCGATCGAACTGGCAATGAAGACCGGAAAGACTGCTGATGTGCGCCGTGCTTGTGCGGACTTCCTGGAACAAGCCTCAGGATTCTATAAAGTCCCGGCGTGTGGCGTCCGCGTGCTTGAGGCCCGACCGCTTCGCATCCGCGAGAACTGGACGACTGAACTGTTCGGTGACTACGACCCCGGCACGACGAATATCCGGCTGTGGATGCGGACGGCGGTACGCAAGGAAGTCACATCCTATGGAACGTTGCTGAATACGCTTTGCCATGAGTTTTGTCACCACCTCGATTTTCACCTGTTCAGGTTCCCTGACTCGTGGCACACACGAGGTTTCTACGAACGCACCGCCGCTCTTTACCACCATGCGCGAGGCACACCACGCAAACAACTCTTCTGGGTACCCGTGGCGGGCGGGCGCTGGAGGATTGACTGGCAGCGCACGAGGCGGGGTGCCTGAGTGCAGGGCGATTTCGAACTTGATGAGTTCGGGTGCTCACCTGTGAGTTCTTCTCTACCAGCCAAGGAGCCCAAAGACTCCCTTTTCCATTTGAGACCTGATCGCAGCCAAATGGTTTTCAATCTCGGTCAGCAGTTCGACCAACTTGGATAGCAATTGGAGCAGCAGAGAGAAGGCAATGGAGCCGAGACCGCCAAATATCAGCGGCAGCCCTACCACCGCTCCGAATCTGCCGACCGCCAGACTGGCTACCCCCAGCAGTGCCGCGGTAGCGCCTCCGATGGAAAGCAACCGGAAATTTATGTTCAACAACTCGTGGCTTCGTTCAGTGGCAACGGTCATTTCGTGCGCCCCCCTGTGGCTGCTGCGAAGCATACGCGCTCTCGATCTGGAATGGGAGGGAAGGTTTGGATGCGTGCCCCCCATTAGGATTCGACATGCTGGCGGATGATCTCGACGTACTGAGCCGGGGGCAATGTTGTACCGGGGACAAGCCATGGAGTGGGTTTTGTGCTTCTATATGCCGTCTGATGCGGGATTTCGCAAGCAACGGTAGAAAGCTGAGAATGGGAATGTTATCTCATAGGCAGATTGATTCTGAGAAGATCCATGGACTGGCGGGCTGGAATCCAAATTTTTGCGCCAGAACCCTACCATCGACAGCTCAGTAATCAGCTAGCACATGAGCGTGCCGACGGCTTATCAAGATGCTAAAGCTGGCGGTTAGAGCGAGAAATGACGATTAGTCCCCCAATAGCCTCGATTTGTCGCATGAAATGGCGCCGTTGATCGAAAGAGGATGTCCCTGCTCTGATGGCATAACCACCGCAGACGTTCGCCGGAGATTGAGGATGCACCTGCCCGGACGCGCGACAGGCGCGCACGCTCGGTGAAGCTCTTCTTTCAGCAAGCGAGACAGGGGCATGCCGGCAACGCAGGCGAATGCATACCGGCGGGCCTCAGCCGGGTGCATGTGAGGCTGGCGGAATTAACCTTGAGTCCGTAGCGCACGAGAGCATCTTAACCTGGCACACGATTTCAATCCGCGAATCACGGTTGCTATGGTACCGCGCTCTTCGGTGACTTTTCCCCGAGTACGCACCGTAGACCTTCGCCGCTCATGGCCGGGTTGAAGCATCTGTTGTCCGAGACACAAGCGGACTTTGTCGTGTCGCCATTTTTCCAGCGGCTCACAAGGTCAGGTTCGCAAATCAACGGACGGGACAGGGCAATATAATCCGCTGTTCCTTCATCCACCAGGCGCTCGGCTACGTCCGGTGAGCGGATTCCGCCCACGAGGATGAGCGGCACATCAACGGTTTGTTTGAACCGTCGTGCGGCGTCCCGGTAGTAGGCTTCGTTTTCTTTAGCGACCGTGCCAAAACGCACGGGCTTATACTTGCTTGCCTCGCTGCCTGTGCCGCCACTCAGTTCGATCGCATCAATTCCCGCCTTCTCGAGCAGCGCCGAAACCTCCAGCATCTCCTCGAGGGAAAAGCCGCCCTCGACAAAATCCTCCGAGTTGAGCTTGATCAAAACTGGATAGTCCGGGCCAACGGCACGGCGCACATGCTGCACCACCTCTAGAACCATGCGACTTCGATTCGCCAGCGCGCCCCCATACTCATCGATCCGTTGATTGACCACGGGAGAAAGGAATTGGCTTAAGAGGTAACCATGGGCTGCGTGGATTTCGACAGCGTCAAAGCCACCTTGCTTCGCCCGAGCCGCAGCATCGCCAAAAGCGCATACGACACGGTGAACATCTTCTCTGCTCATCTCCCGGCAAACAGCCGTGCCATCCACGTGAAACGCCGACGGTCCCATGGCATCCAGGCCGGTAAGGCTGGCGGCGGCTTGCGCCCCGGCGTGAGCAAGCTGGATACAAATCCTACCGCCGGACCGATGGACGGCGTCGGTCATTTGAGTCAGGCCCGGGAGGGTTGAGTCGTCATGAATCCCCATCTGCCAGGGGCCAGCCTGTCCTTCGCGGCTTACATAACTGTGTCCGGTGATGATCAGGCCGACGCCTCCCTCGGCGAGCACTGTCATCATCCTGATAAGCCGGCTCGTGCAAACTCCCTCAGTGCTGGCCATACCCTCCCAGGTGGCAGAACGAACAAACCGATTTGCCAGGTTCATGCCGTTGATAACCGTTGCTTCGAAAAGGATCGACATAAGCATTTCTCCCATGCGCAGGGGCTATCTGGTGGCCGACCGGATGATACGCCGAAACCACGATAGCACAGCTGAATGGTTCGAAATCCTGGTTGGAGGTCGTTCGCTGGAGAGGCGAGCCCACCGGGACGCGATAGGCGCAAAAGCCATTGCGCTAAAATGTTGTGAATTGGAGCCGCACAATGAGCGAGCCTCCACAGAACTTGCTGATTCTCGCGAGCGCAGTGCCGGTGAGCGGATGCAACCGCGTTCGGCTGGATTCTTCCGGGCAGGTGAGCGCTGCCATTCCGGCTCAGTCTGCTCATTTCAATTTTACTAGGAGGGCTCACCATGTCCTTTGCACTGAAAGCAACGGCATTTGCGGACGGCAGTGAAATTCCCAAGAAGCACACCTGTGACGGTGTTGATGTTTCTCCCGCATTGGCTTGGAATGACGCGCCAACCGGAACGCAGTCTTTTGCACTGAGTGCAGATGATCCTGATGCACCCGTGGGAACATGGACACATTGGGTCATCTGGAACATCCCGGCCAAGGCTACGGCGTTGCCGGAGGGCGTGGCAAAAAGCGGGCAATCCGAGGCCGGCGAAATTCAGGGCAGAAATGACTTCAGGCGCATCGGCTATGGCGGCCCGTGTCCGCCTCCGGGCAAAGCCCACCGCTATTTTTTCAAGCTCTTTGCTCTCGATACCAAGCTCGGCCTTAAGGCTGGATCCGGCAGGGACGCATTGGAACGGGCCATGAACGGGCATATTCTGTCACAGACGGAATTCATGGGCACCTACGGGCGATGATGGCGGCTTTTCCAGACCCTTGGGCTTGGGAGCAATCTCAGACCTCGTCCTCGGTCAGGACGCTGCCGGCCCGCCGCGTGACGTAACTCGAGGGAACTCTTCTTCCGTCTTATTGGGGTACATGGGACCGCCCCGGGGCTCCGCATGCGACGAAGTGGTGAGCGCATCCCCGAGCGCACGTTTCCTACGATTGGCTCGGTGGTTACTTTCGCACCTTGACCGAACGGTCCGCTGTCGATATCGTCGGTAGCCTGAGGGAAGATCGGTGAAAATCCTCGTTGCAGACGACTCGCTCTTCTATCGCAATATGCTGCAGGGATTGCTTGCGTCCTGGGGCTACGAAGTTGTGCTTGCCGCCGATGGCTATGAAGCGCAAGGCGTCCTCGATAGCGACGATTCGCCCCGGATGGCTATCTTGGACTGCTTGATGCCGGGGCGCGGCGGACTCGAACTCTGCGAACGAATTCGGGCGCGTCAACAAGGGTACGTGTACACGATTCTGTTGAGTGCGGATGATCAGCAGAGCGATGTGCTCAAGGGTTTTGAAATTGGAGCGGACGATTATCTTTGCAAGCCATTCAACCAGAACGAACTGAGAACGCGGCTCAAGGCCGGTGAACTAATCATTCGGAGTCACGAAGAAGTTGCCGAGGCTCATGAGGCCCTGAAATTCGAGACTTCACATGATTCCCTGCTGCGAATTTGGAATCGCAGGGCGGCGATCGAATTAGTAGGGAAGGAGCTGAGCCGTGCAAAGCGGTCTCAAACCCCGCTGAGCATCCTGCTTGCGGATCTGGACTTCTTCCAGCGCGTGAATGACAACTACGGGCATTTCATCGGTGATGACGTGCTTCGCGATGCAGCGAGTGGAATTTGCCATGCGGTGCGCCACTGTGACCACGTCGGCAGATACGAGGGCGAGCAGTTTCTTGTGGTGTTGCCCAACTGCACTTCTGAAGCAGCACGGGAGGTGGCGGAACGGGTGCGGCAGCAGATTTGCGCAGAACCTATGGTGAACGAGATCGAGATTACCGTAAGTATTGGCGTAGCCCAATGGCTTTCCGGCCAAGGGATCAGCGAACTTCTCCACCAGGCTGATGTTGCATTGCGCCGGGCAAAGCAAAATGGGCGCAACCGTGTAGAGGTGGAGAGTGCGAGCGACTTGGACGCGGTCTGAAATGCGCTACTACCTGGCCTCGCTTGATTACCAGCAATGAGGGTGAGTGCACGGGTTGTGACTATTTTTTCTTGACGGGACCAACTTCTTGGCTGAGCATGTTTAGTTAATTAACACACCAGCCACCAGTTCTCCGGGATGATCGATGCCACATCAAGCGCCGCCTTCAATGTACGTGAATGACTCCTTCTACAGGACAATCCTGGATGCAATTCCAATCCCTGTGTTTGTGGTAGACGACGACGTGCAAATACGGGACCTGAACGCAGTTGCCGTGAACCTGATCGGACTCGACTTCCGCGGCTTCTACATCTCGCGCGATAGTTCCATTGGGGGAGGCGCTGGTATAGTGCGCCTCGCAACGCTCAGTAAAACTTTTCGGGCAGGTAAACGGGACGAGGGATGCGGCTTCATTCCGCCCTGTGGGGGTAACGGTGCCAGAGAACGCTATTGTTGAATCGATCCGGGTGAAGGTGCGGGAGCAAATTGACAGGACGGAACACCTGATCCAGTTCATTCCGCCCGTCCACGTCGAGTGGAGCCCGCAATGGCCCCGCGATTCCTTCGATATTGGCCACCTGCTGGGTCATCTGCTGGAGTGCCTTGCGGGTTTCTGCGCGGTGTTTTATGCCGTATTTCCGCAGCAACTCAAAGGTATGCTGGAATTGCGATCTCTGCCTGTGAATCATTTCTGCCAACCAGCCGAAGCGATAGTTCGCATTCAGGCGTATGCGAAATGCATCGAAGAAGGGTTTGAATTGTGCAGCGACGAGGACTTGGAACGCATGTTGCCGACCGTCTTTGCAGTTACCGAACCAGTGATGACCCTCTTGCTAGGAAACCTCGAACACTTGATCAATCACAAGTACCAACTTTTTTTGTACCTGAAGGTCTTGGGTGTTCCAGTCACTTCCAGAGACATTTATTGCTGGCGAGGAAACGCAGGTAATGCTGATTCAGAGTAGATAAAGAAAGAATGGGCAGGGTTGATGAACCAGGATGCATATCGTGATCCACGACCGGCCGGCGGGCGATCCAGTCCAGGTGAAAGCCATCGGACCAGCACGAACCACACACCCCATGATTGATGTTCTCGGTACACCAGGTGAAAAGGCAGCCCGAAGGCTGCCTTTTCGGAGAATTCTGACACGCCAGCTAAATGATAGTCACGTTCTCTGCTTGCAAGCCCTTCGGTCCCTTGACAACGCTGAACTGCACAGCCTGACCTTCCGGGAGGCTCTTGAAGCCGCTCGCCTGAATTGCAGAAAAGTGTACGAAGACATCTTCGCCAGTCTGGCGGGTGATGAAGCCAAATCCCTTTGCGTCGTTAAACCACTTGACCGTTCCTTGTTCCATGATGTTTGCGTGTTCCTTTGTGAATTGAAATTCTGGCTGAGTGAGTCGGAGGGATTTTGTATGGAGATAAGTGTTCCGAAGGCGCTTGGTTGTTCGCTCTCAGGGCGCTTCTACCGCTGCGTCCGTCCAAATCAGATGCTGGATAATCGTAGCACCTTGTGCAGTGGGTGTATAGGGCCCACCGCACTAAGTTCAGCCAGGCCGTCAGAGTTCCTGAAGAATTCTTTAACTCCTGCAGTTCTCGCCCCGGCCGAAGAAATAATAGTGCGCTCGGCTCCCCGGCTGGTGTACAGTCCGGGACTGGCGGAAGCTAGAGTGGAAAGCTGGCTTAAAGGAGAACCGCAAATGGCCAAGAGTAGAAAGGCGACTGCAACCGATGCAGACATCTGCATAAAGCTTTACGAATTGCGCCGGGAAGCAGAAATGCGCAGGGCGCGTGACTTCGTCAACTTTCAATTTCAGCCTCGAGGGATCGATGACGTTCTGAAAGTCACCGAGGCATTGGGGACGAAGGAGAACGCTTGGGCACGGCAGGTTTTCTCCTTCTGGGAGAACGCGGCCTCTCTCGTGCTCAACGATATTGTCCACCCCGGTCTATTCCTCACTTGGAATAGTGAAATGGTATTTGTTTATGCCAAGTTCAAACCGTTTCTCAATGAACTGAGGCAGAAGATGGAGAATCCCGCTTTTCTGGCCAGCGTGGAAAAGGTCGTGACCAGTTCGCCGGAGGCTTGCAAGCGCGTGGATATGATTCAGAAGCGGCTGGCTAGAATGTCTGAGTTGGCCGGGAAAGCACAGGCCGCGGCATCGAACTGATGGGAGGGCCGGTCGCGCTTTCTGCGGACAAGACTTCCTGCGGAACGCTTAGTCGCGGTGTTGCCGGGTTTGGTGGAGTTTCTGGAGCCCCTCAGCCAGCCGGACGGGGGACCTTGCTGTAAGGGGGGTAGCCATGGTTCCGGGTTGCACGGCCGCATGGCGGGCAATCACGCCGATTGTCACGGGCCGCAATGAACTATGTCATGTGATGAACATCACTGCCAGGAGTAATGCAAACAGCTATCGTCCATTCAATCCAATAAGGCGCATGCCGTTGCCATCCTCACCCCACATCCTACGGCATGCGCCGTTCTTTGCTTGCGGCGTATTCCTGATGATTCCCCCGAAGTTCCGGCAATGAGTCTGACCTGGCTCCCAATAGCCTGCGCGGGGACGCGGATGCTATCGACAACAACGCCGTGAAAGGCACTTCGCCAGAGTGGCGGCGGGTTCCGGCTCTGCGACCGTTAATTGGCTAATGTGAGCAATGTTGCTCAGACACAATGCCGTGAGTCCGGGTACAAGTGTTGCGTCACCCTGCCTGGGAGCGTCCTGTTTGTCTCTATCTGCAATTCGCATCATGTTCGGGCACTGGAGAGATTTCGCTTGCCGGCAACCCGCTTGTATAGGGCCCACTGGCAGCGCATCGGACTCCAATTCCAGGGCTTCTCCGCGCCGTAAGGAATACCGGACTGCCGTGCAATTCCGACGGCAAGATTACGCTAGGCGAAGTGTTTCTTTCCATGGGGGAGCAGTCTAGCGCGTTGTCGGCGAGCTAAAGGATTGCTTCCATGTGGCCGATGGTATGGATTGGCGCGCATCTTACGGCGATACTCGGTCTTCTCGGTGCGGACGGCCACAACGGGATCAAAGCGCTGGCGGAAATCAATTACACGGCTGGCACGGCCGGATTGTCAGGCCCAGGAGTTCAAAATGGAAATCCGCAACAAAATGACCGCTGTACGGGTCCTCTTCGTGGTCCTTGCCATGGCGCTGCTCGCAGGGTGCGGTGGCTCTTCCGGTCACAGTGCGCCAGCGCCGAATCCTCCTGCGCTGAGCGCTGGCAACGTCAACCTGATCTTCGTGGTAAGCGAGGACTTGGCTTACCAGGCTCCCGGCGACATCAATCCGAAGCACGGCGAACCTTACCAATCAGGGTTTGCAGCGGTCGCTGCTCATGGCCACGTTCCTGCAACAGCAGGTGCTAGGGACCAAGAATGTCACCGGCATCTACGCGCTGGAACCGATGACCCATTTGCAAACCGCGAAGCAATTACCCCGACATGGCCGCGCCTGAGACCATTCAGCAGTTCGCCCTGCTCAACCAGATCACGCTGTCCAGTGACGCTGAGGGCGGGACCTTCTTTCCGGCCACAACTACCCGATCAATGCATCCTATGCGGCAGAGTCGATACCCAGCGGAGTTGCCATGCCATCGCAGTTCTGCCCGAATTGCCAGGGTCTCGATTTCAACGACCACGGAGGCGACAACGAAACTCTGGTAACCCGTATGCTCCAGGCAAACTTCCGGGCTTTTATGTCTTCTCGGCGCCGTGGGAGACCATCAGCGTCCTGCTGGCAAACATCAATAAGCTCGAAGGCTACAACCTGACTCTTCCCGCGAGCCTATGCAGGCCCCAACTATATTTATGCGATCTCGATCACGCCGTCGGGAAGCGCCAGCCTGGTTACCTACAACAGCAATGTGAGCCCGCCTTCCACCTACCCCGTGCTGCCCGCGCCGGCGCTGGTCAGTACTCCATGCAAGCCGCCGACGCCTTTCAGCATCACCGTGACCGGCGGCAAAGGTGGCGCCGTAGTTCCGGCGGGAAGCCAATACCAACGAGACCCTCTACTTCATTCGGCACGCAGACGCACATCCGAGCGGCTACTGGTACGACAACAACTATGTCGGTGCGGGGCAATGGCGCGCGCTGGATCTTCCCAACGCACTGCGCGGCAAAATCAGCCCTGACCAGGTTTGGTCGGGAGACATCTCTCAATTTACCCCGGGCACGGTGAGCACCTCGGGTGATGACGACTGGTCGGGTGTTGCGCCCGCTATGACTGTCGAGCCATACGCAATCGCCAATGACTTGCCCTATAATCTGGTATCGAGCTTCTAGTTGTCCGATACGAACGCGGCCCAGCAGACCAGCGAGTTTTTCTTCAATGGAGGCACGTTCTCCAATCAGAAAGTGCTACTAGGGTGGTCGTATGCTCAAATCGTTACGACAGTTCAAGCTCTGCTCGCGAGCTATTTTCCGAACGACGTGGCGCCAACGGCGCCCCCTTGGTCCGCCACCGACTACGACAGCATCTGGACGGTGACCCTGGACGCGCAGGGCAACTTGACGGCGGATTTCACGAAGTGCGAAGGCATCGAATCTCCGGCTCCGTCGTCCGCGCCACCTCAATTCTGACCACCTCTGCGGCGGCGGCCGCGCCAATCGCGAATGAGATCGCTCGCCGCCGCTCGTTCAAAGTTACATCCGGCGACTTCCGACCGGGCGATGGCACGGCTCTACAGTGAGCACTTTTGAGCGAATGCAAAGCCGCAACTTTGGGTAAATCCCGGGAGCGGGGTACTGCCAGCACTGGAGGTTCAAAATGGAAATCCGCAATGAACGAACCGTGGTACGGGCGCTATTCGTGGTTCTTGCTTTCGCGCTGCTCGCAGGGTGCGGCGGCTCTTCGGGTCACATCGCACCCGTCCCAACTCCTGGTCCGCTAAGTGCTGCCAATGTAAACCTCATCTTTGTGGTAAGCCCGGACTTGGCTTATCAGGCTCCTGGAGACGTCAATCCAAGCACGGCGAACCTCACCGACCAGGGCTTACAGCGGTCGCTCCTCATGGCTCAGTTTCTGCAACAGCGCGTCCTGGGAGCGAAAAATGCAACCAGTGTCTCCGCGCTGATACCGATGACCCATTTGCAAACCGCGAACAAGTACCCCGATATGGCCGCGCCTGAGACTATTCAGCAGTTCGCTCTGCTCAACCAGATCACTCTGTCCAGTAACCCTCAGGGCTGGGTCCCGGCTACCGGCAACAGCTACCCACTCAACGTATCGTATGCTGAAGGAGCCCCGCTGCCCAGCGGAGTTGCGACACCGCTGATACCTTGCCCCGGCTGCCAGGGACTGGATTTCAACGACCAGGGAAACGACAACGAAACCCTGCTCACCGGAATCATCAAGGCAAACGTTCCGGGTTTTTATGTCTTTTCGGCACCGTGGGAGACCGCCAGCAGCATATTGGCGAGTATCAACAAACTTGAAACTTATAACCTGACTCTTCCGGCAAGCTATCAGGGCTCCAACTATATCTATGCAATCTCCATCCCGCCGTCGGGCGGCCCCAGCCTGGTTACCTTCAATAGCAACCTGAGCCCTGCCTCCACCTATCCTGTACTGCTCTCGTCGGCGCTGGTCCCTGCTCCGTGCGCTCCGCCAACGCCTTCCAGCATCGAAGTCACAGGCGGTAAAGATGGTGCGGTAATTCCGGCGAAGATTAACACCAACGAAACCATTTACATGATTCGCCACGCCGAGGCGCATCCCCAGGGCTATTGGGACGATGGCAACTATGTCTGTGCGGGCCAATGGCGCGCCCTGGATCTTCCAAACGCACTGCGCGGCAAAATCAGTCCCCAGGCGGTTTGGTCGATCGACCCCGCACAGATTATTCCAGGCTCCGAGAACATTTCAGGTGATTCCTTCTGGTCGTATGTCAGGCCCTCGTTGACCGCCGAACCCTACGCAATCGCCAATAACCTACCCTACAATTTGGCCGCGAGCTTCGATATGATCGCGCAGAATCCGCCCCAGCTATCCACGCAAGCCAGCGACTTTTTCTTCACCGGCTTGAACGGCGGCAACTTCTCCAATCAGACTGTGCTGTTGGCATGGGAGCACGATCACATTCCGACCACCGTGAATGCGCTGATCTCGAGCTATTTCCCTAACGGCGGCGCCCCAACGGCACCCAATTGGCTGGACAGCGACTACGACACGGTCTGGACGGTGACGCTTGACGCCCAGGGCAATTTAACAGCGGACTTCTCGAAGTGTGAAGGCATCAAATCCTCGACGCTGCCGGCAACCTGTCCTCAATTCTGACCATCTTTGCGGCGGCTGGAAAAGCGGAGCCCGTTCTGACGGCGCGAAGAGTCATGCCCCAACTTACACCTCCTGGGACAACCGGCACCCCACCCGGAATGTGTTTGGTTTCAGTACGCCTTGTTAGCGAACGCCGAGCGGCTTCTGGGCGCAGCGGACCAGCCCGGAGATGTGCACTCTTCGGGCGATCCCCGGGTCAAAACGCCGACAGCGTGATCGCTTCGGATTTCGTAATCGTTCTTGACGCCATGTGAAACCGCATCCGTTGGGCCCGGCGAATTCTGCCCGCCATGGCCGGCTCCTGCCGCCTGGATTCCCGTGACCGCGAAATGATCCGTGGCAAGGTGAGAGCGCTGTCGGATGCAGACGGCAGACAGACTCCGGAGCTGAAACTGACTTTTCGCCGAGGTGAGCAATATTGCTCAGACACAGCGCAGCGATTCCGCGTAAAATCGGCCCGTCATCTCTTTCAAGCTGAGACCTTTCGTGGGAAGGCGATGTTTGACTCCTTCAGTGTGATTCGACGCTGTTCCGGGATTATCCGCACGGGATCTGACAAAGGTAAAACAGGGGATTCTATGAAATCTATCCAATGGTCTGCTCTTTCTTTGATCGCGGTGATCGCTCTGCTGTTCGGAGGCGGTTGCAGCAGTGGTGGCGGCTCCAATCAGCCGCCGTCGGCGCTCAGTTACACGGTGGGCACAGCGGTCTACACCAAGGGTCTGGCGATCACGCCGAATAGTCCGACGAGCAGTGGCGGAACGGTGACTTCCTACCGCGTCAGTTCAACCCTTCCGGCCGGCCTGACCCTGAGCGCCACAACGGGCATCGTCAGTGGAACTCCCGCAGCCGTGACCGCCCAGGCCATCTACACGGTGACGGCTTCCAACTCGGCCGGCAGCGCGACCGCCAGTTTGACCATTACGGTGAACGATCAGCCGCCTTCGGCGCTTAGTTACTCGACCCCTTCGGCGATCTACACCGAAGGGGTGCAGATCGCACCGGACAATCCGACGAACGCCGGAGGAAAGGTAGTCTCCTACAGTGTGAGCCCCACCCTGCCGGCTGGCCTGAGCCTGGATACGGTCACCGGGATCCTCAGCGGAGATCCCACGGCGGTGACCGCCGCGGCCCAGTATAAGGTTATGGCAACCAATACGGGAGGTAACGCGACCGCTGTTCTGAGCATCGCTGTAATGGCTCCCCCGCCCGCAGCGCAGCCGATCCCTAACCTGGGCCAGCAGATTACGCCTTCGGCGCCCTATGATTCCACCTTCGAACCACTGGTGCCCGGCGCCGCCGTACTCCCCTCCTATCCGGCCTGGCAGGTAGGACAAGCGGTCTCTACCGTGGTGAGCCCGGATGGCAATACCTTGCTGATTCTCACCAGCGGGTACAACCGCATCTACAAGGATTTCAGCGTTCCTCCCTACCCCGGCGGCTTCAATCCCGACGGCACGGATTATGACTACCCGAACTCGCTGGAGTACGTGTTCATCTTCGACATTTCCAGCGGCACCCCGGTCCAGAAGCAGGTCGTGACCGTTCCCAACTCCTACAGCGGGATTGTCTTTGATGCGCATCACAAGAATTCGCTCGGAATGTACGATGCTTTTTACGTCTCCGGCGGCATGGGCGACTACCCCTTTGCAATCGACAATAACGGTGAGTTTACTCTCATCCCCACCGCGACCGGATATTCCGGCTACAACGGCGACAACGTGCATGTTTTTACTCTGAGCGCTGACGGAACTACCTGGGCACAGCAGGAGGAGCTTGGGTTGAGCTACACCTCGGGCAATGGCCTGCTGGTGCCAGGAGCGGAGGCGGGTGCCCCGGTAAACAGCGTGCTTTTCGTGCAGCCCATAGCCGCGGGCCTTGCCATTTCCAGCGACGGCCAGACGCTGGTGGTGGCCAATTACGCCAACGACTCAATCACGGTATTCACCGGAGGCCTGGGAAACTGGTCCAAGGGAACGAACGTCGATCTGCGCCCCGGCGACGGAACTTCCACAACGATGGGTACGCCGGGCGGCGAATTTCCGTTCTGGGTGCTTATCCAAGGGATCGGGGAGAGCGCGACAGCGTACGTTTCGAGCATACGCGATCGCGAAATTGATGTGGTGAGTCTGGGAGCGATCCCGAAGGTCTCCGGCCGGATACCCGTGAAGGGCGAACCCATCAAGATGACCATGAACGCAGCCGCGACGCGCCTGTATGTCGCCGAAGATATGTCGGATACGGTCAACGTCATCGACATATCCAGCACTAGCAAGAAGAACGGGACCGGCCCGATTCTGGAAACCATCAAGGTCGTGAATACCCCGTCTCTGCTGCAATACCCGCTGGTACAGAAATATACGGGTGCAAACACCAACAGCGTGACGCTGTCGCCAGATGAAACCCAGCTCTACGTAACCAATGGAAATTTGAACGCCATTGCGGTGGTGCAGTTGAGCGGAACCGATCAAGGCGACCAGGTCGCCGGTTTTATTCCGACCGGTTGGTATCCGAATTCGGTGAGCTTCGGCCCCACAACCAACAGCCCCAATGGCCACTGGGTGTACGTAGTCAACGGGAAGTCGCCGACGGGTCCGAATGCTGGCTTCTGTTATGGCGCGGCTCCGCCTATCTATGCCAAGGGAATCGTGCCGGGAGCGCACAAGAACTGCTATCCCTCGCAGCAATACAACCCGCAGGTGATCAAAGCTGGCTTCCAAAGCTTCCCGCAGCCCACCGTGGCGCAGTTGTCAACGCTGACGGCGCAGGTCGCCATCAACGGCCACTTTTCCGCCACCGAGAGCAACAGCGATGCGACGGTCATGCAGGCCGTGCAAAGCGGTATTCAGCACGTGATCTTCATCCTCAAGGAAAACCGGGGATATGACCAGGTTCTGGGTGACCTGGAAGTCGGCAATGGCGATCCGAGTTTGACCGAGTTTGGCGAGGCGCTCACACCAAATCAGCATAACCTGGCGCGAAACTTTGTGACCCTTGACAACTTCATGGCCAGTTCGGAAGTCAGCAATGACGGCTGGCCGTGGAGTACCTCGGCTCGCGCCCCCGATCTGATCGAACGCCAGTACACGGTGCTCTATGCCGGGCGCGGCCTGAGTTTGGATAGTGAAGGTGAGAATCGCGTGATCAATGTGGCCATTCCGACGGTTGCCGGTCGCGTGGCTGCCAATGTCCTTACACCGCCCGATGGGAATGTGCTGCCGGGGCCAGCCAACGCGGCTGCCCCGGATGGACCCGACGGGCCGGATGGACCGGGCGATGTGGCGTATCGAGGCGAGGGCTATTTGTGGGACGCGGCGTTGCGGGCGCATCTCACGGTGCGTAACTATGGGTTTTTCGTGGATGGTGCCCTCTATCCCTGCGCCCTGCCGCCACCGGCCCAGCCGCCGCCGGCGCCTTGCATACCCCTGGCCACGAATCCGTCCGCGCTCATCCCCCCGCTGGTGGTGGCTCACCCCACCAGTGTTTCTCTTACCCAGTACACGGACCCTTACTTTCGCGGTTTCGACAACCAGTTCCCAGACTATTACCGCTACCAGGAATGGCTGCGAGATTTCAATGCCAACTACGCCACCGGCGGACTGCCTGCACTGAGTTTGGTCCGCCTCATGCATGACCACACTGGAAACTTCAGCGATCCCGGCGGATTTCTGTTGAACACGCCGGAGTTGCAGCAATCGGATAACGACTATGCGGTTGGCCTGCTGGTCCAGACGATCGCCAACAGCAGCGTCTACTCCAGCAACACGCTTATCTTTGTCATTGAGGATGATTCGCAGGATTCCGGTGACCATGTCGATTCCCATCGCACCATCGCTTTTGTGGCTGGTGCCTACGTGAAGCAGCATGCACTGGTCTCCACGCCGTACAACACCATCAACTTCGTGCGCACCATGGAGGAAGTTCTGGGCTTGCAGCCGATGAACCTCAACGACGCGCTCGCCAGGCCAATGGCCGATATCTTCGATGTCACACCGAATAAGTGGAGCTTTACGGCCACCGTCCCGGCGAGTCTGTACCCTCCAAATACGAATCTGCCGCTCACCAAACCGGATGGACTGAAGGTGCCAAAACCAACACACACCGGGGAGTACTGGGCGCGGGCCACCAAGGGCATGGACTTCACGTCGGAAGACCGCATCGACTTTGCGCAGTACAACCACATACTCTGGAGGGGGCTGATGGGCAACCAACCCTATCCCTCCCGGCCGAGCGGAAAAGATCTGCGCCAGAACCGCGAGAAACTCCTCGCCCGTTACCGGCGATCTCTGAAGCAACAAGCGGTGCGAACGCCGAAGACAGGGATGGATTGAGCCTAACCGGCTGGACAGGAGCGCCCATAGGTTCTGAACATGAACTGTGGTATCTATGCGAAAATTTCTGCTGGATTGTATCTCTGTGCGGTACGGTTTGATCGAAAGGTCCTAACCGAGGATTCCTGAACCGGCTCCAAGTTCCCGGAGAAAGCGGGATGAAAGAAGTGTCCGTCATTCGACCGGACGGGAGAACGCTTTCCATGGCCAATCGCCTGGCGATATACAGCGTTTTGGTTCTCTGGGTGAGTTGCGAATTGCTAGCCGCCCAGAATGTGATATTGACGGGTTCACTCAGCGGCCGGGTGAGCGTCGCGAGCGGAGCGGTGCTCCCGGGCGCCTCGGTTGTGGTGCGCAACCTCGCGACCGGCGTGAGTCAATCCGCCGGAACAAACCATGCCGGGCTTTACCGGTTTCCGGCGGTTATGCCGGGCACCTATTCCATTACCGCAAGTCGCAAAGGTTTTCGCGATGTCCAGGTTCTGGTGCGGGTGCTGGTAGGAAACAGCACGTTGCAGGACTTCGAACTGCAGGTGGGAGCCAGCGCGGACACGGTTCAGGTCATTGGGACGACGCCACTGCTGCGGCCGGCGGAGTCCTCAGCCAGCACGGTGCTGGAGCGGTCACTGATTGACGAACTGCCGCTCAACGGGCGCAAATACACTGACTTTATGATGCTCACGCCGAATACCAGCTACGACGGCGACACCGGCCTGGTGAGCATTGCGGGACAACAGGGAGGAGAGGATTCAGGTTACGCCAACGGCAATGGCTCCAGCGCTTTCACCGTCAACGGAACCAGTGCCACCAGCAACTACTTCGCCGACATTGAAGGCCGTTACCGCATCCCATACCTGTATGGCGAGAACGCGATTCAGGAATTTCAAGTCGCGGTCAGCCCGTACTCGGCAATCTATGGCGGCGGAGCGGGCTTCGTAAATGCCGTGACCAGGTCGGGAAGCAACGCGTTCCATGGCAGTGCGTTTTACTATAATCGGAACTCTGCGACTGGAGCCAACGACGCCCTCGATAAGGCTGCCGGTTTTCCCAGACCCGAGGATGCACTGCAGCAATTCGGCGCCGGGTTGGGCGGTCCAATCCTGCGGAACCGTTTATGGTTCTTCGTGGATTATGAGCAACAATTACGGAACAATCCCATCTCCGTGATCAACTCGGCGTTGGCCACGAATCCGGCGAACCTTGCGACCTTCTTGAGTACTAACTTTGGCATTCCGGCCGGGACCAGGCTGCCTCCGCCGAACGGACCCTTGCCGGTACCGGGCAGCGACAGCGCGCCTGACCCTGCTAATCCCGTATACCTGCAGCAAGTATCGAACACTCTGAACGCGCTGAATTCCAATCTCGGAACCAGTGCAAGAAAGCGTAACGACCTGGTGATTACGCCCCGTCTGGACTACCAGGCCAGCTCCCGCGATGGCCTGTTCCTCAGCTTGAATCTGAACCGGTTCAACTCGCCCGGAGGCGTAATCACCGACCCGACAGTCGGAAACTATGGGACACAAACGCTGGCGAACACCTACGTGCGTACCTTCCAAGCCAGTCTCGGCTGGACGCACACATTCTCTTCCAACCTGCTGAACGAATTTCACGCGGGCACTTCACAAGACAACCAGATCTCGACTCCGACGGGTTTGGCCGCAAACATTCCCACGTTGATTCTGGATAGCCCGTCGGCGTTCATTCTAGGCAACGCTCCTTTTTCGGTGGGAAGGGTATTTGAAAGACAGTACTCCCTAGCCGACCGGGTCGATTACGCGATCGGCAAGCACACATTGCAATTCGGTTTCGATATGAGCCGTGCCTGGGACGCGGACAACAATGATGGCGGCGCGGACCCGAACGCCGCCGTCCAGTTCGGGTCTTTCCTCGGCAGTTATGAATTTTCAAATCTAGCAGCGTTTGCGCTTGGTGAATACAATGTGTTCAGCCAGTCTTCGGGAAACCGGACATTTTCTTTTGCCGTGCCCTACTACGGATTCTACGTCCAGGACTCGTTCCGCGCTCTGCCAAACTTGACGCTGGAAATGGGCCTGCGCGAGGATTTCCAGATTTACCCGCAACCGGCGAAAAATCCGGCCTTCCCGCTCACCGGGCAGTATCCGAACCAGTTTCAACGCGTGGCGCCGCGCTTCGGATTTGCCTGGCAACCAGAATCGAAGACGGTGGTGCGCGGAGGATTCGGGCAGTTCTACACCAACATGAACGGCCTGAACTATCGCAACGCAGTGGTCTCGAACGGCCTCGCGTCACAGCAGTCTTCGGCCAGTGTCAGTTATAACCCGTCGCTTCCGCCAAACCAACAAGAGCCGCCGTTTCCGAGTATCCTATCCGCTGATTCCCATCTGTTCGGAGCGTCGGAAGACATCTCGCTGGTCTCCCCGCAGTTCCGCGTGCCTTATATTTTGCAGGCGAGTTTGCAGATTGAGCGCGAGATATTCAAGGACACAACCGTAAGCATTGGCACAATGTGGAATCACGGGGTGCACCTTCTCTCCGGGAGTGCCTATGACTTGAACCTGAGTCCGTTGCAAGGCACCACGACCTATGTAGTCTGTCCTCCCCGCGCGACTCTGCTGTCCTCCTGCAATGGCCCAGCCACCGTCCTGCCGAACATGGACAATGGTCTGCTCAGGGAAGGCCGCGTCAACTCCAGTCTGGGCCAGATCAACGAACTGATCAGTCCCGGGCAAAACCATTACAACTCTCTCTTCGTGCAGTTGCAGCACCGCATGTCGCAGGGCCTTGCTTTACAATTTTCCTACACCTTTGCCAAGAGCATGATGCGCGATGGGATGGACTTCAACAATCAGTTCGATTTCAGCAACACCCATGCTCCTTCGCTGCTTGACCAGAGGCATCGAATCAGTTTTGCCGCGCTCTACCGCCCCGGGCTGGAAAGACTGACCAATTCCGGCGCAGGACGCGCGATTCTTTCAGGCTGGAGATTGAGCAGCGTCATGGAGTTTTCTTCCGGGCGTCCCTACGCGGCTTTGTTAAGTCCCGCTTGTACCAGTGCAACTACGGTCATCGCATCCGCATTCAACAATTGCGGCCTTGTGGTCAATGGCGCCCTTGCTGGCAACGATAACCTGAACGATACCGCCTTTAATCAGGACACCGCAAACACCGCGGCCGGCATCAATGGCGCCGGCCCCACGCCGGGCATCGGGCTGAACTCTTTCTACGGCCCGTGGCTGCAGAGGATCGACGTTGGGTTGGCGCGTGTTTTTGCAATCCGCGAGGGCAAGGAACTGCAATTTCAGGCACAGGCGTTCAACTTGTTCAACCACGCCGATTACTATGTACAAAACGGCGACGGCATCAACCAGTTGCAATACAACCCGGTGGGTCCCAATTGCGGCGACGGAGCAACCAGGAACCAGACCTGCTATCTGGTGCCCAACTCGGGCCCGGGCAATTTCGGTGCCTTGCAGGAAATCAGCCCCAACGGCCTTCCCCGCGTCTTGCAGTTTTCCGCAAGATTCACGTTCTAATTACATTTCACTAAGAAGTGAAAACCGGAAACTGTGTTTAGAAGCCGATACACGGAGGCTCGCACAGGTTCGCCATGGCGGGACGGCAGATCCAGCCCTCGCTGTCTACTCCACTGATCCAGGAGACGCCGGCGATCGTGCCCGGCGGCAAATTCGGGGTCGCGACTGTGAGCATCTTGCCGGCGGGCGTAAGACCAGGGATGATACGCGCCGAATGTGCAGGGGACATGTTTCGACGATGTGAGGATCGGTGCGGCAGGCATCTCAGGCGATGACCTCGAGCAGCAACTCTCCGGGTTGCGGGCGGGAAAATATCCTCGATCAAAATCCCAATCCCCGGGAGCATCGACCGGAAATCGAAGACAGCTGCTCTCATCTCACATCCTTCTGCCTTAAGCTTACCCACCAGGTCCCAAGTAGACCGCGCCGACCCTTTGCGTGGTCAGCCGGAACGGGAAAGATGTGCTGACACCCATCGATCAACGCTGGGCGCCCGCAGGGAACTGCGGACACCAACAGGAATAGACATCTCGTGCGCGTCGATCAGGAACGATTCGGCGGTTGTCTGTATGGGTCGAACGATACCTTCCGCCTGCCTCCGCTCCATTGTGTTCTCACGGCGTCGCGCCTAACAAGGTGGCGGTTGCGGATACTCATGCCGGCGCCGGTTCGGGCGCTGTCAATTGGGTAAAAGACTCCTCTCCGAGTGCGAGCCGGGTCAGGGTGAGGACGGTGATGTCATCCTGCTGCCCGAAGTTCATTGCGGCCTCGGTTGCCTGTTCGGCGTTGGGGCGCCCGGTGAAAAGAGCTCGTAGCCGCTCGAAGCCGAAAAGCTCACCCGTAGGCGTTCGCGCCTCCAGCAGTCCATCGGTATAGAGAACAAAGTGATCGCCGGTCGCCAGATGCACCGTAGTCTCTTCGTAGGCGGCGACGGGAATCAATCCAAGCGGAAGCGAGCCGGGAGCGGCGATCTCCTGGTGGTTGAGATACGGCGCGGGGTGTCCGGCGTTGGCGATCACGCAGCGTCCATCTGGACTTAGGCGCAGGACAAGGCAGGTGACGAAGCCTCCACAGAGACGGCCATGCAGACGGCGATTGAGCCCGGCGAGTATCTCCGCTGGACTGGTGGAGAACTCCGCCAGCGTGCGTGTAGTCCCAACAATAAGTGAGACGGCCATTGCGGCTCGGAGGCCTTTGCCGCTGACGTCGCCGAGCACGACCAGGGTAGAGCCCGATGAGTCATTTTCGAGAGGAATAATCTGGAAGAAGTCGCCGCCTACTTCCTGTGCCGGACGATAGGCGCTGGTAAGGGAGAAGCCCGGCAGCGAGGGCAGGGAATCGGGAATCAGAACGCGCTGCAGTTCCTGCGCACCGAGAAGGTCCTGTTCCACCGCCTGCTGCCGCCGGAATTCTTCCCGCATGTAGCGAAAGACCGCATAAACAATGGAGATCAGCAGGAAGAGTCGGAAGATAGTGGATATGTTGAAGGGATTGCCGTTGATGGTGAAGAGCGGCAGGTTGATCTTTTCTCCAATCTTCCAATGAGTAAACCGGCTCCCTTGTGAGAGCGCGATGCGCACCACGAAAATCATCTGCGACAAAAGGGCGAAGATCGCCACCAACCAGCGCGAATGATCGAGACGCTGGCGCAGACCCAGGATCACGAGAACGGGAGCATACAGTTCGGACAAGGTGAAAATGGCTGTCAACACCCCGTCGGCGACTTGCTCCGCATGAGCTGTCGCCGCCGACGACAAGTTCACAGCGCTCAGCATTCCGTCGAGCGATGATGTCACCATCGTCACGATCGCCAGGCCACAGGTGAAACGTGCGACCCGCCGATTGCCGTTCAGTTGCAACAGCCAAAGCAGCAGGAACCACAATCCAATATCGCGCAGGCCGAGAACGGGCTGCAGCCCCCCCAGCCCAAAATTGAAGGAAAACGGCAGGCGCAGATCGACCAGCAGCACGGTGCAAACCCATGCTCCACAGAAGACAGACATCCATAGCAGCACCCGCTGCTCCCGGTTGCGCAACCACCCCACAAGGCTTAACAAAGCGACCAGCGCGGTGAGCCGGCCTCGCCAAAAAAATACTGCCGCGAATGCAGCCAGCGGTATTCGTTCGCCGCCACTTCCCCGGCGACTGCATCCGGGCTTCCCACTTTCGGCGCGGCCGCGAATCCTCCTTGTTCGCCGGAGTCAAAAGAAACCAGCGGTTGCTTCCAGACCCGGATGGCCAGTTGTCCGTCGCGCGCTTGACCCAGGCTGAAGGTCTGGGGCGGTTCGACGTAGCGGAAGGATGGGCTTGGAGGCATTTCGCCATGCCGGGCGACGAGGGCGCCGTTCCAATAGACCTCATACACGTCCTCGATGTGCGGAATGAGCAAGGCAAATTCCGGCGACGCGCCAGGGGCTGGCGACAGATGAGGCGGCGACGGTACCAGGCATATCCGGTGTAGGCGAGATGGCCCTGCGATCCCCAGGGTTTGTCGGCCGTGAGTTGCTCCCACCCGGACTGACCCGCCCAGTCGTCGAGGGTCGGCGATGCCCACGCTGGATCGTCGCCGAGATGAAACTGCCAGGAGCCGTCCAGCGGCGCCGCTCCCTTACCGAGGCCGTCGATCACCAGCGTGGGCGAGGCTGCGATCTGCGCCCGGCAGGACGGCGCAAGTAAGCCCACAATTATCAGGCGTGAGCAAGGCGGTGATGCAATGCCCTGGCCGCCGTCCGGAGTGCCGGAATGGAGCGCTGATTCTGTGCCGATGTTGCCCGTTCCATTGGTCCACGGAATCCCTTTCCTCCCGCCTGGCAGGCCGCAGTCAGCCAGGCAACCCGTACATTCACAATTGCTGCCGTCACAGCGCGGCGATAGCCGTACTTTCGTCGGAGTAGAGCGCAGCATACTTATTAATGCCGACCATGGTGAAGACCTTCTGAAAATGCGGACTCAGGCCAAAGATTCCAAAGGCGTGGGAGCCGGATTTGCCAGCCTCCAGAAGCATCTGGATGATGATGGCAATGCCCGAGGAGTTAATATATTCAACGCCGCTGAAGTCTAGCAGGACTTTCGCGGCCGCGCCGTCCAGGGCATGGTATGCGCCGAGGATGAGCTTCCTTCGAAGCCGAAGAGATGTCTCCCGGAAAACGCGAGAATGGCTACGGCACTGCCGGAAACAGTGGTCGCCGTAGCGTTGCGTGACTCTTAGTCGTCGCCTGCATTACTGGCTCTCCTTATCGAGACGGATGACGAGACGAACGAAGCTCTTGCCCGGGGGACCCTGGTGCCACTCAGCTTCATCCACGAGTGCCTGAATCAGAAACATGCCCATTCCGCGGGGATCTTCCTCGCCGAGAACCTTGCGATCGATGTCGGGAACCGTGGGCGAATCGCGCACCCCTGAACCGTCATCGATGACTTTTACCTCGAGCTCGATCTTCGGTGGTGGAGAGAACGACTCCCACGGCCAGGGAATCGTTGAGCTGATTGCCGTGCTCGATGGCGTTTATGCAGGCTTCGGCCACGGCGGTCTTCAGGTCTTCAATTCGGTCAATGGAAAATCCCATGAGCGAGGCCATGCTGGCGGCCGTGCTCATGGCGACTTTCTCGTAGCCGAGTTCCGAATGGCAGGCGGACTTGAACGAAACTTCCGCTTTTCATGCGTTCGCAAGCTCCTGTTGAGATGAGTCAAGGTGACAGATCGCCAGAGCGGTCATGTCATCCGTCTGAGGTGCGTTGGAGGAAAAGGCAGCGAGCTCGGCCCAGAGAAAATCGAGGACGGACTCGGCTTGCGGGGAATCGATGGCGCGGAAAGCCGCAATGAGGCGCTCGGTGCCGAACTCCTCTTCGCCTTGAAACACTTCGGTCAAACCGTCGGTGTAGAGCAGAATCCGCGAGCCCGGAGGGAAGCGAAATCTCTCGGCCGTATATCGCACGCCGGGCAACATGCCCAGAGGCGTACCCGAAGCTTCGATCATGCGGACGTTGCCGCCGGCCAAAAGCAGCGCTGCTGGATTGTGGCCGGCATTCACAATCTTCAATTTCGCCCGCAGTGGGATGAAGGCGCAGGAAGAACGCGGTCACATACCGCCTGCGCGCCTCGGCTCCCTCTTCCCAATGTTGTTGTCCCATGCGAACGGCAAGTT
Organism: uncultured Acidobacteriota bacterium; assembly: GCA_963707735.1. Lineage (GTDB taxonomy): Bacteria > Acidobacteriota > Terriglobia > Terriglobales > Acidobacteriaceae > TOLSYN. Next base: position 405,407 of record CAVPRB010000003.1, read on the forward strand.
CTTCAAGCGCCAGAGGCTGGCTGGCGAGCGAACGCAATGCCGAACGGAAGCTGGTTGCGACAATGGCGGAAGCAAGACCCTTACCCGCCACGTCGGCCACCACCATCAAGTGCGTTCCATCTGGAAGGAGCACAGTGTCGAGGTAATCTCCGCCCACTTCGTAACAGGTGGTGGAACGTCCTGCAATGGAAAAACCTGCGATTTCCGGCATGTTTTTGGGCAGTAGCGATCTCTGGATGGCGCGGGCGGCTTCCAGATCCTGCTGCACGCGAGCCCATTCGATGTCTCGCTCGTGCAGCGTCGCGTTCTCCAGCGCCACCGCGGTCTGCAGCACCAGGCCTTCCACAAAGTCCTGCTCGTAAATTGAGAATGGTCCGTCTCCAGCAGGAGCGACGACCAGTTCCGCAAGAAGCTGGTTTTCCTTGGAGAGCAGTGGAAATCGGAGGCAATTTTCATAGGGAGCGGCAGGAACACTGCCCCAATAACCCAATCGATGGTCCGAGGCGGGAGCGAGGAACAATGCGCCTTCCATTTCCAATTCACGGACCAGGATTCGCGCCGTCTGGGCGAGAACTTCGTTCACTCGAATGGTCGAATGGACCTGCCTCGTGGCCTCCAGTAAAGCCTGTAAACGTGCGACCTGCTGTTCCAGCGGGAGGCCATCTTGAGGTGCTGGCGCTATGTTCAATGTAACCGGCTCCTTGGAGAGGTTTGGGCAAGCGCAGTACGGCAAGTTAGTTCATCAGATGCAAGCTTGCTCACTTTTTCATCAAACAATTCACAAATGGGCATTGGGAAAGCGGAGCAGCCCAACCTCAGCTTTTCCCCGGCGCAGGCGTCCCCGGCGCGAATGGCAAACCTGGCAACTCATGCTTGATCATTGCTCCCGGCCCAAAGAACATGGTTGATGAACGTTATCGGGGCCCGCGGAACTACAGTCCTCCTGCTGGCGCTCATACCGGTGCGCTTTGAGCCCTTAGCGTGAGCAGTGCGTGCCCAGAGCCTCTTCATCGCGCAGGACGAGAAACTTCTTACGCCGCGGAGTTCAAGGACCGATCATAGCCGTAGTTGAGCCTTGCGAGATCTTAACGCCCTCACCCTCATACGCACCTTGCCAGGCCGCCGGTAATTCTGACGCTTATTGCACCACTTGCGACAATATCGCGCTGGTGCTGGCCAGGTAATTGCCGTCTCCCGAGTAAATCGCTTGGATGGAATACGTGTCGGGCGTCACGAAACCTGTGGTGCACTGCGTCGTTCCCGATGACAGAGCCAGTGCAGAGCAAAAGGGGATCGCCGTACCATCCGAAGTAAACGTCACTGTTCCTGTCGGTGTCGGCGGTCCGGCGGGAGTGACCGTTGCCGTGAAGTCTATATACAATCCGGCCACGGACGGATTCAGGCTGGACGTCAGGGCCGTGGTCGAGCTGGCTTTCACCAGCTGCGACAGTGCCGCGCTAGTGCTGGCAAGGTAATTGGAGTCTCCCAGGTACTTCGCTTCGATCGAATCAGTACCCACCGCAGTAAAGCTCGTGGTGCACACCGCAATTCGCGAAGCAGTGACTGCAACCGCGGAACATCCGCTAATGGTCGTGCCATTCGAACTGAAGGCAACCGTCCCCGTCGGCGTCGGCGGTCCGGAAGGCGTAATCGTCGCGGTGAAGGTGACGGACGCTCCGGGCTTCGACGGATTTACGCTAGATACAATAGTTGTAGTCGAAGCGGCTTTGTTTACCACTTGCGATAAGGTTGCACTGCTGCTCGCCAGGTAATTGGCATCGCCGGAATAAACGGCTTTGATCGAGTCTGTCCCTGCCGCCAGAGCGGTTGTCGCGCACGCCGCAGCGCGGGAGGAAGTAAGCGGTACCGCCGAACAGCCGCTGATCGCCGTGCCATTCGAACTGAACGCAACCGTTCCCGTTGGCGTCGGTGGTCCAGCAGGGCTAATCGTTGCCGTGAAGGTCACAGACTCTCGCAAGGTCAACGGATTCACGTTGGAAACCAGCGTGGTGGTCGAGGCTAAGTTGTTCACCACCTGCGACAGTGTCGCGCTGCTGCTTGTGAGATGGTTGGCATCGCCCGAATACACGGCTTTGATCGAGTCCGTCCCTACCGCCAGCGAGCTCGTCACGCATGCCGCCGTTCTGGACGTCAATACCGTAACCGCCGAACACCCGCTGATCGCCGTGCCATTCGAACTGAACGAAACCGTGCCCGTCGGCGTCGGTGGTCCAGCAGGAGTAATGGTTGCCGTAAAGGTGACAGACTGCCCTGCGATTGAGGGATTCAAACTCGATGCCAGGGCCGTGGCCGAGGCGGTTTTGTTCACCACCTGTGACAGCGCCGCGCTGCTGCTGGTGACGTAGTTGCCATTACCGGAGTACACGGCTTTGATTGAGTCCGTCCCTACCGAGAGTGAGCTCGTCATGCATGCCGCCGTTCTGGACGTCAATACCGTAACCGCCGAACACCCGCTGATGGCTGTTCCATTCGAACTGAACGAAACCGTACCCGTCGGCGTCGGTGGTCCAGCAGGAGTAATGGTCGCCGTAAACGTCACGGATTCGCCGGCCGTAGACGGGTTCAAACTCGACACCAGGGTCGTGGTCGATGCGGCTTTGTACACCACCTGCGACAACGCCGCGCTGGTGCTGGTGACGTAGTTGCCATCACCGCTGTACACGGCTTTGATCGAGTCTGTCCCTACCGCCAGAGCGGTCGTCGCGCACGCCGCAGTGCGGGAGGAAGTAAGCGTAATCGCCGAACAGCCGCTGATCGCCGTTCCATTCGAACTGAACGAAACCGTGCCCGTCGGCGTCGGTGGTCCAGCGGGGGTGATCGTTGCGGTGAAGGTCACGGACTTGCCGGCGGTTGACGGATTCAGGCTGGACACTAGCGTCGTCGTGGAAGCGGCTTTGACTACCTGCGACAGCGTCGCGCTGGTGCTCGTCAGGTAATTTGTGTCCCCCGAGTGCGTGGCTTTGACGGCATAGTTGGCAATCGTCGGAAAGCTTGTGGTGCACGCCGCCGTTCGTCCGGAGGTAAGCGCAACCGCCGAACAGCCGCTAATCGCCGTTCCATTCGAACTGAACGAGACCGTGCCCGTCGGCGTCGGTGGTCCTGTAGGAGTAATGGTCGCCGTAAAGGTGACGGACTGCCCGGCGGTAGAGGGATTCAAACTCGATGCCAGGGTTGTGGCCGAGGCGGTTTTGTTCACCACCTGCGACAATGCCGCGCTGCTGCTGGTGACGTAGTTGCCATTACCGGAGTACACGGCTTTGATTGAGTCCGTCCCTACGGCCAGCAAACTCGTGACGCATACCGCAGTTCGCAAAGAACTAAGCACAACCCCGCCGCATCCGGAGATGGCTGTTCCATTCGAACTGAACGAAACCGTACCCGTCGGCGTCGGTGGTCCAGAAGGCGTAATCGTCGCTGTAAACGTCACAGACTTGCCGGCTGTGGACGGGTTCAAACTCGACACGAGGATCGTGGTCGAGGCGGCTTTGTTCACTACCTGCGACAACGCCGCGCTGGTGCTGGTGACGTAGTTGCCATCACCGCTGTACACGGCTTTGATCGAGTCTGTCCCTACCGCCAGAGCGGTCGTCGTGCACGCCGCCTTGCGTGACGATAGCACTGCAACCGCCGAACAGCCGGCAATGGCCGTGCCATTCGAGCTGAATGCAACTGTACCCGTTGGCGTTGGCGGACCAGCGGGGGTGATCGTTGCGGTGAAGGTCACGGACTTGCCGGCGGTTGACGGATTCAGGCTGGACACTAGCGTCGTGGTGGAAGCGGCTTTGACATTCTGCGACAGCGTCGCGCTGGTGCTCGCCAGGTAGTTTGCGTCCCCCGAGTACGTGGCTTTGATGGCGTAAGTGGCAATCGTCGGAAAGCTCGTGATGCACCGCGCAATTCGTCCGGAGGTAAGCGCAACCGCCGAACAGCCGCTCATCGCCGTGCCATTCGAGGTGAACGAAACCGTGCCCGTCGGCGTCGGTGGTCCAGCAGGAGTAATGGTCGCCGTAAAGGTGACAGACTGCCCCGCCAGAGAGGGATTCAAACTCGATGCCAGGGTCGTAACCGAGGCGTCCTTTCCCACAATTACGGTAGCTGTGCCGTGGGAAGGCGCGTCGTTGGCGCCATCGCCGCTGAAGCAAGCGGTCGCACTCCTTGTTCCATCGCCGCCAAGCTGCGTCCCCGTAACCCCTGCCAGCGACGCGGTAGCATGGCAACTCGTAGTGCAATGGGCAGCGGAAACCAGCGCGGAAGTACCCAATGCGGTTCCCGTGCACGAGGCGCCAGTATAAAAGCTGACGGTTCCCATCGGCGGTGCGATACCTCCGCGACCCGTAGCGGTTACGGTCGCAGTCAGCGTAGTGGTACTCGCTGCGCCTATTGTGCTTGGGTTTGCGACTACGGTAGTAAAACTCGCAAACTGGGGCGTCACCGTGTCCCAGTTCCGCACCAGATTGGTAATATTGACGCTTCCCAAACCGCCGACCGCGTTATATCCCGCGCTCTGGGGGTAGGCCGTCTCGAATCTCGTGGTGGAGAGCGAGAGTAAGCCGTATACATGTCCCGAGGTTGCCGTAAAGCAGTCCGGTGTGCCGGTAACACAGGGTTGATCATTGTTCTCCACAATGCAATTCGTATTACTGCTGCCCACGCAAGTGCTTGTGCCGGTCACCGGTGTGCGGTTGATGTCATGAAAAATGCAGTCCGGAAATACTCCGCTGTAGGTGCTGATTGCGAGGCGATTGGACTCGCAGGTGTATACGCTGGGCTTGGTCGTCGAGACGTTCCGCGTGCTGGCCGTTCCGTACTCTGCCGCGGCGAGGGCGTAGAGGGTGTAATTTGCTTGCCCTTGCCGCGTGGGGTGAGCCGGGCTGCCGGAAGGATGCGCCTGGTTGATGAGCCCAATGATGCCGGTAAAGATGGGCGCAACAAATGATGTACCGCCCGCCGTACTGGCGGACGCGCCAGTGTCCGGCGGCGTCCTGTAACTGCACGGGGCATGATCTGAGTCGCACAAAACAAGGCCATGACGCCAAACAACCGGGCCGGACGCGAACATGGCGATATCGGGCATATTCCGGTACGACGTGGAAGTGAAGTTGCTACTCAATCCGACGCCGTAAACGCTCTGCCAGGTCGGCAGGCTGTAGATTGTACTGACGCCGCCCGTGCCTCCGTCGAGGCTGGCATAGAGAAGATCGTTACAAACCTGCTCTGGAGTTCCGCCCAAATCGTTCGCAATGACGTTGCTGCCGCAGGAATTGTTCCAACCTTTTTCCGGAACGTACGATGTGACGGACTGAAATGGAGAAGTGTTATTAGCGTACCAATAGGTAAGTATGTCGCCGGAGTACGTGTCGGTGAAGTCGGTACCGCCGGCGGCAACGTTGTATGGCGTCGATGCCAAGCCACTTACCGAAAGTCCCGTCGCTCCCACTCCGGACGCATCGCCGCGGTCGCACACATCATCGCCACTGTCACCGGCTGCGACCACAACCGTCTGCCCCTCGGCTGCGGCCTGCTGCCAAAGGTTCTTGAAAAAGGCTTGGCCACTGCTACCCAATTGGGACTCGCATTCACCGTAGCTCACGCTGATCGCGGAGACCGTGCTGGCCAAATCGTTAACCGCGTAAGTTGACGCGAGTTCGAGCCCGGAAGTGGTCGAACTGGATTCACAGGCCACAAAATCGACGATCGCGTTCGGCGCGGTCGTGCCCACCCACTCCACGTCCAGGTCGGCCTCGCCTTCCGTACCGCTTACTATGCCCGGATCGTTGCAGAAGCCGCTGATACCGAACATGTACTTGACTCCGCCCTGGGTCGCGTTCGGCGTTGCAGGGTATGGAGGCAGGCCAAATTGTGCGCGGAAAGTGCTGACGTCCGCAGTCTTAATATCGGTCGGCTCCACGACCGCCAGGGTCTGTCCGGCGCCATTGATCGGCGTGGCAGCCGTAAGCAGCGGCTTTTCGTTGTAGATGGTGTAGAGGTCTTGCGGGCCTACCACGAACCATTCCGTGCCGTTGCTCAGAATGATGTTGTAGAGAGCCTGCGCTCCACCGAGTTCGGTCAGGGAATATTGATTCGGCTCGTTCGCTTTCCCAACCGCAGCCAAATCGTGCGGCGCTGCGGCCTGTGCCTCCAGCTTGGTCGGGCGAGCAGGATGCAGCAGCGACTTTGGGAAGAAATTGTGCAGCGAGCGGATGCCTGCGATGACCGGCGCCAGTGCCTCCGGAATCTGCGGCGGGCTCATGTTGGCAATGTGTTTTTCGCCATGCACATCCAGCTTGTGAATTTCAGTGTGAAACGTTTCCCGCACCTGTCCCGCAGTGCCGCTAAAGATGATCAGCATTTTGCCGGCTGGAATCTTATCAATCTTGAAGCCATGACTCTCAAGCCACCCGCTCACCGTCGCAAGGTCTTCATCCGCCACGCCATAGCAGACACCCGTCTGATCGGCGCCAAGCCATTGGTGGAACAGCGGCGAGTTGTGGTTGTGCATCTGGTCAATGCGTGTCGTCAGCGCCAGTTCCTGCTCCGGGGAGCGCTGCAGCACCATGATGATGTGTTCCATGGGCAAGCTGTCGTCTACGCTGCCTCGGTCGAATTCGGACCTCGCCAATGGGTGCACGTTCCCCTCAAGACTGGTTCGGGCGTTCTCATCGATGGAACTCGAAATGCGCGCCGCTGCCGGGACTTCGCAAGCGCTCTGTGCTGGAATCTGTGCGAATCCCGGCAAACTGTGGGATACAGAGAACAGAAGAACCGCCGTGGAAGCAAGCACCGATAACAACGACGACCCACGACGCATAAGGCGCCTCCTCTTGAGCCCTACAGTTGTCGAAATGTCCCACCGCTTAAACCCGGGAGCGTGGCCGGGTAGCTCTAGGCCGTTTATGCTACCACAAGGAACTTGCGGCTGTTGAGGGGGGGGTAGTGAGGAGCCCGAATTCTCGAATCAGTTGAATAGCGAAGATAGCGCTGGTGCGGCTTGTTCTCCGCAGCCAGGGCCGCGTTTGTTTCCCATCAGCGAAAGTGGGACTTTTGAGAGCGGAAGGTTGAGCGACAGTCTTGAGATTAGGCTTTCCCTCCGCACATTTAATGGTTCAGCGAGGCCGCACACCCTACTGCCTCAGCGCATAGCCGGCCACAGCTTCGCGCTCACAGACACGAAACCGTGAAGCGACGCACCGAGGCTCCGTTCCAGCCTTCACCGTCGTTCGGGTAATAGGTGTACATGACATAGAACTGCTTGCCGAGGATTGACCTTGCCCTCAGAATGCGTATCCCTTCGCGAAAAGCATTTCGTAGGCGCCGAGAGTGTGGGAAAGCTGGAAAGCGGGTTCGGCTTTTCCAGAGCCTGTTCTGTTCGAGCTGTATCGGGCTCACATAGTTCCGCGTCGAATGCAGCCGGGCTTGGTTATACCACCGCAGCCAGTTCAGGGTTTCGTCTTCCCCGGGCAGGTTGCAAAGCGTTTGGCACACATCCGTTCTAGATTGAGCAAAGCAAACAGCATCTCGCTGGTTACATGCCCCAGCAGTTGTCGTTACGGCTCATCGAGGCCGTGATGCCGCGACTTCCCCCACTTCCACTCTCCCATACTGGCATTGGAATTAATCGGCCCGGAATACATTTCGTGGGGGCAATCTCATAACTTATTCCCTCCTTAGTAGCATGTTGTTACCGCATCAACATTCCGCCGGTCGCATCGATGGTGGCGCCGGTAATGTAGGCGGCCGCATCGGAAACCATAAACGCCACAATCGGGCCAATATCCGCTGGAGTTGCGATTCTTCCGATCGGAATTCGTTGCAAGTAATATTCGCGGTTCTTTTCTAATGCGCTCTTGGTCATATCGGTTTCCACCATGCCAAGGGCCATCGCATTTACGTTGATCCTGTACTTCGCGCACTCCCGGGCCATCGAGACGGTTAAAGAAACCACGCCGGCTTTGCTGGCGGCGTAATGCGCGTGACCGGTTGTAGATCCGTGAAACGCTGCCTGGGACGTGATGTTCAACACCTTGCCGCCGCGATTTCCGGCAATCGCCTTTCTCAGGAACGCCTGGCTTGTCAGGAAGACGGAGGTCAAATTAACATCCATGGTCCTGTTCCATTCCTGCAAGCTCATGTCCTGTAGCCAGCTTTTGGGCCACACGCCGGCATTATTGACCAGAATGTCGAGCTTCCCAAGCTTTTCGGCAGCCTCGTCCATGAGCCGCGCACAATCCGCGGCACTACCCAAGTCGGCTTGGATGGCCACCGCTTTCACCCCATTTGCGGTCAACTCTTGCACCAGAGCTTCGGCCGCATTCGCACTTCTATAATAGTTAACAGCTATATTTACCTTTTCGTCAGCGAGCGCTAAGGCGATTCCTCTGCCGACACCGCGGGCCGCGCCGGTGATTACCGCACACTGTCCTGCCAGATTTAGTTTCATTGCAATGCTCCACGATCCTGTATAGAGATCGCCGCTCCCGATTCCGGGAGCCGCGTAGTTTATAGTTTGCGCCTCGGCTAAGGCCAATTGCGGGGCTGATAGCGCAGAGTGAAGGCGGGGATGAAAGGCGCACGAATTATGAGATCTTGTAGATGATAACGTCATTAGCTCTTAGACGAAAAGCCTGTTTCGACTCACGGCTTCCTGTCTTGCGTTCCGCAGGCTCTCACCTCCACTGCGTACTTGAGTTCCGCGTCCGGATGAGAGAAGAGGCCATCTGTGCCATTGCGTGCGCGCGCCGTCATACGCAGCTCCGAGCCCTGCTGCCATGTTCCAGAGGTATTCCCGGCTTTATGTAGGTGACGACCCAGCCGGGCTCACCCGTTGTCCTCTCGAAGTTGTGATCGCCCGCAGGTCTGGCACGTGGTGCGCTTACGGACGCCCCTCATCCCGGCACCGCAGCGGTCGGGAGAGGCGTTCTGGCGACGTAGCGGTGCGGTCACGCCTGACGAGGCATCGCCCGGGTGGTCAATGAAGTCATTTCCGAGATCAGAACCCGAGCACTGTGGCTTCCCCACTCATCGCCGGGCGATGAGTGCGGCGTCTTCCTGTGGCCCCCGAAGAGTCCGTGGGCGTAATGCTGGGCGCGTTGGGGTTCAAGCGTTGCCCGGTGCCGTCTACCGAGGTCTCAGGTGCACGCCGTAGGCATGCAACGGGCCACGCCTTTTCGGCATAACAACGCCACAATGCTCGACTCGCTGGACGCTCCTATGGCCGTCAGCCGAGAGCGGCTTAGCCACGTGGACGCGAAGACGACAATGGGACGCACGACGTCGTCATCGCCGACGAATTTGACGTAGCAGGGAAGCGTTGAGTACTTCTGAACAAGGAATTCGTTGCCCATGATTTGCCTAAGTCGTTTCCAGAGACAGAAAGAGCCTCCGAGTCGATGTCGGAAGCCGTTTAGAACCAGTGGAGTTTTGGTTGCGGGGGCAAGATTTGAACTTGCGACCTTTGGGTTATGAGGGAAGTCTGAATCGGTAAACTATTGAAACTAGAGGCACAAGATGGCACCCAAAAACCCCTAAAGCGCCCTGAGGAACTGGTATTGGGGGTGCAAAGGGGGCCGAAAATGACCTTTGGGAAATTTGGGTTTCGCGCCCGAAGGTCAGCGTGCTTTGCGAAGCTACGGTGCCGGCAAACGTGTCGCCAGGTCAGTTGAGACCAGCTTCAGGTACTCCTCAGAGACCTTTACGGCCTCTTCGGCACCGGTATCGCTGATCAAGGCCAGATCGTAAAAAGCATTGTTCCGTTTGCGACGCATCCGGTCAAATTGCACGAAGATTCCGGCAGGCGCGGAGGCGAGGTGCTTCTCTGCGAATTCAATAATTGCAACATGATGCCCAAGTCGGACGCGCGGTCGTTCGTCGTGGCTCCGACAGCATTCAATAGTGCGTCTGCTCTGCGACGGTCACGGAACTGACAGGGAAAGCGATTTCAGCTCGCGTGGAATGAGTTTAGGAATGGCTTAAGAGGTCAGGGTACTTCTTTTGCCGTAGTTCTGCGAGCGACCGATCAGTTTGCTTCCACGGATCGCCCTTGATTCTGGCAATGAGCGAAGTCCAAATGTCTTCAAACCCGGCGAGGGCGTCCTCATCTTTAAATCGCACCCCCACGGGAAGAAGCGGTTCGATATCCTCAATCAAACTGTGTGTCAGCTTTTCTAACATGCGATGTTCTGCAATGGCACGGGTTATCGGCGTGCCTTCAATCGCCAGATAATGATCGAAGGCGGCGATGAGTTTATCGGGACTCATCGAAAGCTGGCGCAGGCCCATATGCAGGTCGAACAGATCGCGATTCTTTCTCCGCTGGAGCAATGCACGCAACTTGGTTCCGAAGGTTTCTTCGGGCGCAAACGAGAGAATACTGGCCTTGGCCTGATACCAGCCATTGTCAACGACGAAAGGATATTGTTGAATGCCGAACAGGCTCTCATGCTCTCGGGTGTTGATTTCAACCTTGAGTTTCATGGTTGTTTCCGGTTGAGCTTCCGGCGCAAACTTGAAGATGAGATGCATGGAGTGGCCAGCCTGATTGCGTTTGCATTCGCCCAACCAAGACAGCGCATCGCGAATGGCATTGACCGTTGTGCCAATTTGCTCGGCCTCTGTCTGCACCAGGTCGATATCTTCTGAATATCGCAGCGGCTGTTTGAAGAGCAGCTTGTGAATAGCTGTACCGCCACGAAAAGCAATCTTGCCCGCCAATGCTGGCGCATTGAACAGATCACAAAGCGCACGGCTGATGATGAGATCCTGCTCGACTTGCAGGGAACTGGGCCACGGAGCCTTGGTGCTCCACTCCTGTAGATAGGAAGTCGGAATCAGAAGTCAGCCTCCACGGATTCATTAATCAGGAGCATCCACTTGGAGTCTCGGGGCGATGGTTCGGCGAGCAAAGAAATGAGTGGCTTGACGGAGGGGTCCAACGGCACTGCGGTCTTCGCCCTTTTGACGAAGGGTTGAAGTGCGCTGGCCTGTCGAGAGTGCCCCGCACGGTCAAGGAGGTAGCCGAGTCGGCGGACGGAGGAGTTTTGGTAAACCTTCGCCGCTTCGGCGAGTTTCCGCGCGTCGGCAGTAGCCCCAAGGTCTTTGACAATCTGGGTCAGCCCGTTGATGCCAGCCGCCTTGTGGAAGTACCGGGCACAATCAAGCAGGGTAAGCTCAACCCCGGCCGCTTTGGCAAAACCAGCATCGCTCTTCATGCTGGCAAGCCAGTTAGGCTGGTTGACTTTGGTAAAGGCCGCCGGGGTTTGGTATACGAACTGAAGGCGGTGGCGGCCGATTTCGAAGTCACGAAGTTGCTTTGGAACTACGAGTTGGAAGATCATGGCCGCCTGATGAGAAGAGCCATGAAAGGCCGCCGCGCGCAGGAGCGAGATTCGATAGTCGATGGCTTGATATTTCATGAGCGGATCAATCCACCGCACGGGGTCCGGCGCACCAGCAATCCGGTCCTCCGGTCGCAAGATCAGGTAGAAGCCGTGGCGCGGATTGGCCAGCCGCTGTTTTGTGATAAACCGCGCAATCGCAGATTTCAGGGCTTGCGGAGACAAGCCCAATGCGGCCAACGCTTCTTCGCGAGTGAAGTAGGCTCTGCCGCGCGCGAGCTGATTATCGAGATACTGGTCAAAGGCCGCCATCCCCAGAGTATACGCAAAAAGGCCCGAATATTGAATAGTTTTGTCTATGATATGGGAGAGCGGGGAGCTCGGGCTTCACCTGTTACGGATCAATCCGCAGTGGTTTCGTTTTGTTTATCGTCGATCACGGTGATTCGTGTACCCTCCCAGATGTCAGTGACAAATGGGTTGTGCATCTTCAATTTCCGCTTCAGTTCTTTCGGCTTCAGCAGGGTATAGTTTACCTCGCGGTGGAGCATCTTTTCCGTGCGTCTGATTTCTGAGGCGAGTGCCGATTCCTCCGGCTGGCCGATAATCAGAAGGTCAATATCACTAGAGGCATCGGCCTCACCTTTTGCGAGTGACCCATAGATGTAGGCGGCACCAACTCCTTGTATGCCCTTCAGAGCGTGCTGTAGGGTGTCCCATCATCAATCCAGTGAATAGTGCAACTCCTATTCCTGCGGAGAGTCGCATGAACTTCTTACTTTTGATCCTCTTGGACATTTCTGCGTCCGACGACGACCACCCCTACTTATCGATTGCCCGAAGGCCGCTTGAGGCCCTGATCGCGGATTGGGTGAGGCAGGGAGAAGAGATCAACTTGCTGCGGGATCTTGTCGCCGGGCAGACTCCGCCCAGTCCTCAGAGGAGCAAATCTGTTCCGTCTGATGGGCGTCAGTGAAAACGGCGATGGGACGCTGGCAGTGATAGAGGCACCCGGTACTGCTGCAGACTTGCCGGCCTCGTTGTTGAAAATTACAGTTCAATGTAATATTCTATACCTTGTAGAAAGGAGGCGTTATGGCCAGCGCTGATCTCAGAACCTTACGAAAACAGCATCGATGGAACCAGCACGAGTTGGCCCGCCGTCTCGGGGTATCGCAGACCCTTGTCTCGCTCTGGGAGCATGGAACACGTCCGGTTCCTGCTCAATGGCTACCGAAACTGTGCAAACTTGGTCTAGAGTTCGATGCGACCAAGCTACCTATGCGGAAAGGTGCGGAGTCGGGACCGTTGGAATTTGCTCAGGAATTGTCCAATCTCGGCTATCCAGCATACGGGTACTTTCGAACTGGTTTGCCCTCCTGGAACCCCGCACAGTTTCTAGTGCTGGCGTTGGCACAACCCACCCTGGATCGGCGTGTTGCTGAGGGACTGCCTTGGTTGGTCAGGCATTTTGTCGGAATGGATTGGGAGTGGATACGGCGCGAAGCGAAAGTTCGTGATTTGCAGAACCGGCTTGGATTCACGATAGCCCTAGCGAGAAAGGTCGCGGAAGAAAAACAGCAGCCAGAAGTTGCGTCGCAGCTCGCGCGGCAGGAAGAAGTCTTGCGCGGATCGCTGCTTGCAAAAGAAGACACCTTCAGCCGGGACAATATGACACAGGTGGAGCGAGCCTGGTTGCTGACAAATCGATCACCAGAAGCGCGGGCCTGGCATGTACTGTCCGATCTCGTTACGGCACACTTGGCCAATGACTAAAACAGATCGTATTCCGAAGCCCTGGGGTGCATTTCTTCGCGACCTCGACGACATTGCCACTGCAGCAGTGGACTTCCACTGTATCGGTGGATTCGTTGTGAACATGAAGTACGGGTTTTCGTCGCGACAGACTTTTGATATAGACGTGTTGGCAATCACGCCAAACTCACAGCGACAGGAATTCCTTCAGAACGCAGCAAAGGGTTCTGTGCTTCATCGAAAGCATGGCGTTTATCTTGATCTGGTCACTGTCATTCAAGCCTACCCAGAGGATTATGATCAGCGGCTTACCGAAATGTATTCTGGGCAGCTGAAGAATATCCGACTCTTCGCAGTCGAGCCACACGATCTGGCTTTAATGAAACTGGAGAGGAATGCCGAACGAGATCGGGTCGATGTGATGTTTCTTGCCAGCCAGGGATTGGTCACGGCCAGTGAACTGGATCGCCGTTATAGGGCGGAAATGCGTTCATACATTGGCGTACCTGAGCGTAGCACCGATATCACGCTTCGACTGTGGGTAAGCATGATGAAAGAAGAAGCGTTGGCTCGCGATTCTGACTCAAAATAGATCCAATACGAGCACTTAGAAAATCCTGTTTTAGAATTCACCCACAGTATACCTCGGCCTGCATGGCCTGCCCCCGGCTCCAGTAGCTCTGCGCCTTGCTCTTCTGATATCCGCAAACGCCGCCAACAGGAGGCCAACAGGGTATTCTCCGGGTCCCCGGGCAGGTCTCGCCACCGAGCGCTACTCGCAGAACCCAAACTCGCGTCCCGACGGCCTTCTGTAGGCCGTTTTTCATTTCAAAGGACAATACTCATGAAACCTTCTCACCTCGTTGAGGCGCTGATTACCGCTGTGCCTCAAAATGTCGCACTCCATATCTGGGGCGCCTGTGGCGTCGGAAAATCCCAACTCGTTAAGCAGGTCGCGCAGCATTTGAAGCGCGAATTCATTGACGTGCGCGCCGTCCAGCTCGATCCCGTCGACTTCCGTGGTTTGCCACGCATCAAGGATGACCGCACGGAATGGATCACGCCGAATTTCCTCCCCACAAGCGGGGAAGGCATTCTCTTCCTCGATGAACTGACCTCCGCGCCCCCGATGACGCAGGCCGCCTGCTATCAGCTCGTTCTCGATCGCGCGCTTGGCGACTATCGGCTCCCCGACGGTTGGTCGGTGCTTGCCGCGGGCAATCCCGCCTCCGAGCGTGGCGTCAGCTACTCCATGCCGCGCCCGCTGCTCAACCGCTTCCTGCATCTCACGCTGGAACCTGATCTTGGCGAGTGGTGCATCTGGGCCGGCAAGGCGGGGATCAGGCCGGAAATCATCGCATTCCTTCGCTTCCGCACGGAGTTGTTGCACGACTCGGCCGTGCGGTCGGGTGTCAACGCCTGGCCGACGCCGCGCTCCTGGGAGATGGTATCCAGGGCGATGGACGGAATCGACGCCCGGAAGGCCAGCATCACCGCGGACGTCTACGAGATGCTGCTCATGCACCTGATTCAAGGTGCAGTGGGCGACGGCGTAGCCGCGGAGTTCATCGGCTTCCTCAACCTCTTCCACGCTCTGCCTTCCATTGACGAGATTCTCCTGAACCCCACCGGCGCGCCCCTGCCCAGCGATCCATCGGCCCAGATTGCAATTGCCACGGCACTCGGCCGCCGCATCACCGATAGCTCGATTGCGAAGGCGAAGCTCTACCTTGAGCGTCTTCCCGATGAGCTGCAGGTCCTGTCCATGCGCGATGCTCTGCTTCGTGACCGGGCCATCGCAACCACCCCCGAATTCACCCAATTTGCTGTCACTCACAGCGATTTACTCGCGTAGCCCTGGCCAATCCGGGGCTACGCCTGGAGGCTTGAAACGAAATGATTTCCGACAAAGCCATGTTGATCTGTCTCCATATCACGATGTGGACCGCACGCAAGCACGACAAGCGTGTGTCCGAGGAAGTAGCACAGTCCCACGAAGCAAACACGAATGCCGGCCGCTACAACAAGCATCTGCTCGACCAGGCCGAAAAGCTGGAGGAACTGCGCACTCTTGCAGGCCAGATCCGCCAGTACTTCTACAAGGTGACACTGCCCTGGTCGGACGAGGGCTACCGCTTGCTCCCCTCCCACCTCTATTTCGAGTTCACCAACCAGATGAGCGAATTCAAGACGGCGTACGAACAGCTGGTGCGGGAGTTTCTCGACGCCTATCCAACCTATCGCGAACAGGCCCGCAGCAGCCTTGGCCTTCTGTACCGCGATAGCGATTACCCGGACTGGTCGAAGCTCACTGAGAAGTTTGATCTGACGACCGACATTCTCCCCATACCCTGTGGCGAGGATTTCCGCGTCACGCTTGGCGAGGAGGAGAAAGCTCGCGTCGCCCGCGAGATCGATCAGCAGGTGAAGCAGTCCCTCACGCGCGCCACATCCGAGCTGTGGTCGCGTCTCATGCAGTCGGTCGCCCACCTTGCCGCGCAATTGGAGCGGCCGAAAGCCCGTTTGCATACGTCTACTCTGCGCAATGTGACCGAGATTGCCGATCTCGTTCCGCGGTTGAACGTAACGAACGACGAAGAACTCACGGCGCTCGCGCAGGAGACAAACTCGCGGCTCGCCAGCTTTACCCGCCAGGATCTCGCCGAGCATCCAGCGGCGCGCGCTCGGGCGGCGGGAATTGCAAACGATCTCGCAGCCAAGATCAAGCACGCGATGAAAGATCGCGGCTATGACACCGCGGATGAATCTGCCGCCATCGGCCATGTCTCCGGAACAGCGGAAGCATCCGGTCGCTGGTGGTCCAAATGCCCGATCCGAAACCAACCGATCCGGCACCCCAACCCGCGCCAGCACCCGAGGTTGATCAAATTCTGGCGAAGATGACCGACTACATGGAGCTAGCCCGGATTTCTCACCAGAGTAGGCTCTAAGAAGTTGTTTTGAGTGGCAAAAGGCCGTTGTTTCGGGCATAACTACGTTGTCGAGACTAAGTTAATACCACGCAACGAACGGCCTTTCTTATGACAGAGTGTACCCAAGAAACCTTCGAGTTTGCAGCACATTTTTCACGCCGGGTGGCGGCGGAGTTTTCCGCCGACCAGCTCACCACCGACGGCGGTTCTCCGCTGTTGCGTCAGGTTGACCGGCGCATTCGATTGCTGCGCCGCTTTGCCGAGTGCTTTCTCGACCGCCGCGATCCGTCGCGCATCGAGCATTCCGTGCCCGAGATGGTTTCACAACGCGTCTATGGGCTGGCGCTGGGCTACGAGGATCTCAACGATCACGAGCAACTGCGTCACGATCCGCTGCTGGGACTGTTGGCTGGCAAGCGCGAGTTGGACTCCCCGCTGGCGGGCAAGAGCACGCTGAACCGGTTGGAGTTGTCGCGAGCCGGTGAGGCTTCCACGCGCTACCACAAGATCAGCTACTCATCGGAGAAGGTCGATCATCTGCTGGTCGATCTGTTTCTGGAATCGCACACCACGCGGCCACGGCGCATCGTGCTCGATCTGGACTCGACCGACATCCCACTGCACGGGCATCAGGAGCGGCGCTTCTTTCACGGCTACTACAACAGCTACTGCTACCTGCCGCTGTACATCTTTGCCGGAGATCATCTATTGTGCGCGCGTCTGCGTCCGGCGGATCAGGACGGGGCGGCGGGTGCGGTTGCAGAAGTCGAGCGCATCGTCAGCCAGATTCGCCAGCGCTGGCCGCGGGTCGAGATCGTTGTGCGCGCCGACTCCGGCTTCTGCCGCGAAGAGCTGATGAACTGGTGCGAACACCATCGCATCGAGTACATCCTCGGACTGGCGCGCAACGACAGGCTGCGCCGGTTGCTGGAGCAGCCGATGCGCGAGGCGCGCCAGCAGTACGAAGCGACGGGCAAGGCGACCCGCGTCTTCACTGAGTTCCGCTACCGTACCCACAAGAGCTGGAGCCGCTGGCGCCGGGTGATCGCCAAAGCCGAGTACATTCCCGGCAAGGAGAACCCTCGTTTCGTCGTCACCTCGCTGGCAGGCGGTGACGCGCAATCGCTGTACGAGAAGCTTTACTGCGCGCGTGGCGAGATGGAGAACCGCATCAAGGAACAGCTCTGCCTGTTCGCCGACCGGCTGAGCACGGAAACCATGCGAGCCAACCAACTGCGCCTGTACTTGTCGGCCATGGCTTACACCCTGCTGGAAGCATTGCGGCGCTTGGCGCTACGTGGAACCGAGTGGGCCGAAGCCCAGGTGGACACGCTTCGACTGCGGCTTCTCAAGATCGCTGCCCAGGTGCTGATCAGCGCCCGCCGCATTCGTCTGCGGTACAGCGGAGCCTACCCATGGAAACCGCTGTTCGCCCACGCCTGGGCAGCACTGCGCTGCTGACAGCATCCCTCCAAAACATAAAATCAGAGCAAGCAAATCAGTTCCGCAGAAATACCTCTGCCCGAAAATAGCCGGTGAGACCCAACGCACTCGCACCCACCTTCGCGCGACACTCAAAAGCCACTCGGAAATCTCATCTCTGCCAAGGAAACCCCATCTCTGCAAAAAATCCCTGATAGAAAATCACCAAACCTCACTTATCGTGAGAAATCCGGGCTAGGTTCAATAGGCGACGGAGCGCGCCGATGTCTGGGCGAATCTGATTTGGAGATACCACTCCTTGTTCGTCCTGCCGCTCCCATTGCAAAAGCAGGGCCTCGACCATTTCCTTGCCGTCCGGATCGCGAACCGCTTGCATGGGGGTGCGGCCACCCAACGCGGGAATTTTCTCGTGGACCCAGTTATCTATTTGCTTCTGCATCATGACCTGTAGGTGCCTTCTGGCCTCGGGATCGGCGAGCAGCGCTTCCATCTCGGCGTCGCGCAATTTCGTTTTTTCCGATTCCTGGCGCGGCGCATTCTCTCGCATCTCTTCCAATGTTTGTGCGAGTGTACTTTCGTGGACCGCATGCGAGCCGAGCCGCCGCTCAATCTCTTTGCGCAGCTGTTTGGCCCGATTCTCCGAGTTCACCTCGGCGACCAGATGCCCTTCGGAGATCTTAATGTGGCCGAGGATCGTATTTTCCCATGACTTGAACTTGCGATTTCCTTCCCGAATCCAATCAAAGCTGATGCTCCGAAGCTTTCCACCGGCGGCGATTTCCGCATCGTCCTGCAATTCCTCCGGGGAGCGTCCAACTGCCAGTGTGGCCAAAGCCTCGAAGGCCGAATCCGCCGACTGAATACGGAAAGTCATGGTGTGAAAGAGGAGAGAATCGCCATCGGTGTTGCATAAGCGCGGCGGACGGTTCAGCGCATCCCGAATGTCCAAGTACGTACTGCGGATCAGATCCGCGTACCGAAGCAGATCCTGTGACGTCAGATCGCGTTTCTGTTTGGCGATTCTCCTCTTCAGTTTCTTGCGAAGCTCGATGGCCTCGATCTTTCTGTCGGGCGGAATGCGGATAGGGGCTGTGCTGCCGAACACGGTAAGCTCCGGCTGGTGCCAGAGCTGTGCGAAAAGCAGATCCCCGGGCCGCAGAGTTTGCGATCCCGAGTGTTCAATGACCTCTGTTTCGCCACCAATCAGAATGTCGCGCACCCGCACGCGCTCGCCGGGATCACTCCAGACGACCTCGTAAAAGCTCAACGGCTGCGTGGTCGCCTGCTCCAGGAACATCCGTTCCATCGCGGTCAACCGCGTGGACTTTTCCAGCATGTACCCACGAGCGACTACGCCTTCCTTTTCCAACGCGGTGGTGCGACGAGCGGCCGGAGCCCATTGGAACAAGAAGTAGGGCATGAATATCTGACGCTCGGCGGATTCCGCTTCCAGCGGTTTCGGGATATCGCTCAGGTTGAAATCCTGCCACGCCTCAAAGATCTGCTCCCCAAATTTACGCAGCGCAAACTTCGTGATCTCTTGCGTAAGACGGTCCGATTCCTCGTGTTGTCGGTCCCACAGGTGGGCGATGGAGGGAGTATAGCCGGGCAGGCAACAATGCTTGTACTTCTTGCCACTGCCGCAGGGACAGGCATCGTTTCGTCCGGTTTTTTCACGCGCGTCGAGAGACATGTCAATCCGACATTACCGCACGGATATTGGTGAGTACAAGAACCTGCTGCAGTTGCCTGCTCAGGCGCTCTTGCGCCGTGGGCTGATGGATTTTGCGGAGAGTCCCTTTTTTCGGCGGATCTTCGTCGGGTGAATGAGAACCTCTGCAGGAATCCGGAGCTTTTCATGAAGCTTGCGGATCATTGCCAGCGACAAGGGTCGGTCCCGGCGCATAACTTCGTACACTCGGGTTCGCTGCCCAATCACTCCAACCAAAGAGCGATAATCTGTACCCTGCTGTTCGAGTCTGAACTTGATGGCTTCGATAGGGTCCGGCACGTCAATGGGGAAGTGCTCCCGCTCA
This sequence comes from uncultured Acidobacteriota bacterium, assembly GCA_963707735.1. Lineage (GTDB taxonomy): Bacteria > Acidobacteriota > Terriglobia > Terriglobales > Acidobacteriaceae > TOLSYN. The sequence continues at coordinate 424,925 of CAVPRB010000003.1, forward strand.
TAGGCTTCAACCAGCGTGATGAGCACATCCAGCCGGTCTCCGTCGGAGGTACCAGCTTTCGCGCCCCACAGTGTTTCGATTTCCTGGAGTGCTGCCGCGTGGTCAGCGTTAGTTTTGATTGGTTTTACCTGCATATTTCACCGTTGCTACATCGATTTTGTCGTACTCCGCGTGAGTCCCAATCCATTTGATGAAAACCACCTGACGCTCATAGTCAATCGCAACCACTAATCGGTAGTCATTGCCTTTGATGTTGAAGACGACACGGTCGGCGCCCACAATGCTTGCATTGGCGTAAGCCGCCTTTACGTCCGCCGGGTTCTTCCATGCCGCATTCCATGCTTCGTGAAACCAGGCATCTAGCGCCGACTTCACCGCTGCATAGGCCTTCGTCCCTTTCAGAGATTCGGCAAACTCGCGGAGCGTACTGCGGGCAATCACTCTCACGCTGCCAACTATATCAGTGTGCCCGATATGGGCACAATAGAAAAGAAGGTGAGGAAACCGAAAAAGGTTCGCAGCCAAGAAAGACTGTCTGTAGTCGAAAACGTAGCGGTCATTCGAATCAGAAAATACAAATAGGAATCAAAAATGGTAAGCACATTGCAAAGAGTAAAACAGCACTCGTGGCCAAGTCATGCTTGGAAAACAGAACTCGTGGCCACTTTATCCTTGGACAGCCCGCGGTTTGGTGGAATGGCTTCATTGAAAACCACCATTCTAGGCCAGCTTATGGTTGTAGAGGTGGCCAATTTATGCCTGTAGTGACACCCTCCCCGGCCGTCCGGCTCAAGCAGGGCCGGACGAAACTGCTGCTTGATTTTCCATTCTTCGGGGTTCTGATCCTGCGGCTCAAGGACGTTGAGACGCCATCGATCGAGACCATGGCGACCGATGGCGTCTCCCTGTTCTATAACCCCAAATTCGTTGCGAAGCTGACGCCGCCGGAATTGCTTGGATGTCTGGCGCACGAAGTCATGCATCCGGCGCTGCAACACCACACCCGGCGGGGAACACGCTCACCGAAACGCTGGAATGTCGCGTGCGACTTCGTTATCAACCCGCTCATTCGGGATGCGAACCTCGCTCTCCCTGCCGGAGCGCTCTTTGATCCACGGTTTCGGAACCTGAGCGCAGAGCGGATATACAACTTGATAGCCGAGGAGAACGATGGCGACTCCGCCGGCGGACAGGGCGACGGCGCCGCAGATTCCGGAGGCGGCGATCCTTCGGTCCAGGGCGACGAAAAGAGAACTGCCGTGTCCGAGGTCCCGGCGACAGATGGCGGATTTGGACAGGTGATCGACGCGCCCAACCCCGACAAGGAAGGTACACCGGCGACCACCGACCAGATCGAGAAATCGCAAATGAGCTGGACTGGAGCTGTTGAACAGGCCGAGGTAGTCGCTCGCATGGCTGGCAAAGCTCCGGGCGGAGTGCGCCGCGCCATGGAAGCGGCGGATCGGGCGACCGTGGACTGGAGGGCTGCACTCCGGAATTCATTCGCCGCGGCCATCCCCGAGGACTACTCCTGGGCGTCTCCCAACCGGCGCCACATCGACTCAGGCCTATACCTGCCAAGCATTCGCAAGGACGGCGTCGGTGAAATCGTGGTCGGGGTTGACTGCTCGGGTTCGATCAACCGCCGGCAGCTTGGCCTATTTCAGGAGGAGGTGAACTCCATCATCTCCGAGCGGAGGCCGCAACGGGTGCATGTCCTGTACTTCGACACCCAGGTGCACAAGGCCGCGATCTTCGAACAGGGCGAGCCGATCATGCTCGAACCCGTAGGAGGCGGCGGGACCAGCTTCATCCCCTGCTTTGAATGCATCGAGGAAAACTCGATCCAGCCACAGGCGCTTGTGGTCTTCACCGACCTTGAGGGCTGCTTCCCGAATGCCGCACCCAGCTATCCAGTCCTTTGGGCAGCCACCAAAGACCATTCCGCGCCATTCGGCGAGGTGATCTCGATGGCTGCGGCATAGCTCTACGCCGTCAGCGCGAGATTGCCCAGATTCGATAAAATCATAGTAGTAATAGCGTCGCTAGAAATGCTATTGTACTATGCTTATCGAAAGGAGTTCCATGTTCAAGGTGGCGTTTCGGCTTGTATACCGCATCAAGGGAAGATGCTCCCGGCATCCAGCCTACAACCCCGCGAAGGACAAGCAAGCTGGTATCAAGGGGGGATGTCAGGAGTGCTACGGACTCTTCCAGGCATATCGGGCCTGTCTCACACTGCGTGAAGCGATCGGGGCCTTCGAGACCACGGTTCACTCGTTCATCACCAACAAGCAGGCGCGCGGAAGGTGCGGGGACCATCGCGCATTTGTGCCGGAGGCGCCACCGCGGCTCGTGCGGCGGCGGACCCAGAAAGATGGCGACGCGATCGCTCCAGAGGTGCTCACTGATCCAGCCGAGTGAGGAAGACGAAACGTTCGATTCGTTGGCGCCGGCGAAGGGAATTCTGTTCGGCATTCTGATCTCAATGGTCTTCTGGACGTGCCTTGGCCTCGTCATATCCCTCCGTGGAAGTGGGCTGTTAAGGCCGTGGCACGTCAGAGAGTTGGCCAAACCACTGCAGACTGTAGTTGCAAGAAAACGCGGATGCCCGCCGTCCAGAACGTCAGCGCGTCGATCAGCGATTCGCACAGGATGATTTCCTTCGATGCGATCAGCGCCTCTTCGTTCCACACCCCCGCGTGCGCTCAGGGCAGATACAGATGGTTGGGCGTGCCCTCGCGCAGGTTCGGCGTGATCTTCCGGCCATACATTTCAACCACCTCGCCCGCTGCATTGAACACCGGGATGACAACCGAACCGTTGAAGTGCTCGTGCCCGCTCTCGCGAAGGATGCCAAGCTGCTGCAACCGTCCGCGCATCTCGGCGCCGGCGGCGCGGTTCTTCGCCGGCAGCCGGTAGCCCAACGTGCGGTTGGCAAAGCCCATCTTGAAGCGGTCGATCATCTCGGAGGATTTCAGGCCGCGCGATTCCAGATACTTCAGCGCCTCCGGCGACTGCTTCAAAGTTTCGCTGTAGTAGTCCACAACCTGCAACAGCAGCACCCGGTCGTCGGCGTCACGCTCAACCGGCGGCGGAAGCTTGCGAACCGTGCTTTGCTTGACCGGATGCACCGCAGCGGCGGCTAAAGGAAGATGGTCGGCTCGCAGCAACTCGACCGCATGGCGGAAGCTGATGCCATTGGCCCGCATCACCCAATCGATGGCCGTTCCTCCCGCATCGCACGCGCCCAGGCAGTGCCACAGATTCTTTCCCGGAGTAATCACCAGCGACGGATTGCGGTCGTCGTGGAACGGGCACAAGCCCAGCAGGTCTGCCCCGTGCCGCTGCAACTTGATCCCCCGCGCCTCCGCCAGCCTCTGCACCGAGACTTCTTTCTTTAGCCGCTCGACCTCATCTTCCGGGATTCTCGCCATCTGTGCTCCTTCCGCAAGCTCTTTTCGGAAAAACCTGTCAAGAGGATTCGTATTTATTTTGACTTTGTTAAACTGTGCGCGAATATATACATTTACGGTATATCCTGTAAATGGATTTCCGAGGAGCAGGAAAATGTACCTTACAATCGGCCCTGCCATGCCAGCGAAAAGACCACCAAAGACAGCCTTTGCCGAACGGTTGTTCGAACTCAGAAAGGCGCGTGGATTGACCCAGGTTCAGCTCGCAGATGCCTTGGGGACCAGCCAGAGAGTGATCTCCCACTATGAGACCTCTGCCGAGCTTCCGCCTTCCGCCTCCATCGTGGCCTTGGCCCGCGTACTTCAGGTCACCGCCGACGAGCTTCTAGGTTTGAAGTCGGCCAAGCCTCGCCAGGAGAGTCCGCAGAACGGACGCCTCTGGAAGAGATTTCAGCGCATGGCATCTTTGCCGGAGAGGGATCAACGGGCGGTCCTTCGCTTGATTAACTCACTCGCTGCATCCAACGGTAACGGGGCGTCGCGCGGCGAAGCGCACCCGTAGATTGGTAGACTATTCCTAATGGCACCCGCAAACGAAAAACAGCAGGCTCACCATCTCGTCGATCAACTCGACGCCGGACAGCTCGACGCCGTCGTCCGTCTGCTCCAGGTCATGACCGACCCTGTGGCCCGCAGTCTCGCCAACGCTTCCGTTGAGGACGAGCCGATCAGCGAGGAAGAAACCCGCGCTGTTGATGCCGCCAAGGTCTGGCTCAAGGACCACGAACCCATTCCCAACGAGGATGTGCTCGCCGAGTTCGGACTTGCCTCCGAAGACTTTGAACGCATGGGCCGCACCCCGCTCGATTCCCACGGCACAGGCCGGTAAACGATGGGGAAGAAGATCGCCTGGACCGAGCAAGCCAAAGCCAACCTGCGCGCTATCGACCAAGCCACCGCGCTCCGCATCCTGCACGCCGTGGCTCGTTATCTCGCCACCGGCGAAGGCGATGTTAAGCGCCTCCAGGACGTCGAACCGCCCGAGTTCCGCCTCCGATGCGGAGACTATCGAGTCCGCTTCCACGACCTCGGCGGCTCTATTCTGGTTCTTGCTGTGAAACACCGCCGCGAAGCCTATCGCTGACTCCCATTTTTTCTTCTCATTTTTTCCATAGCTGGAAGCAGACAGGAGCGGAGAGGGAGGCCAGTCAAGGCCGCGCGTCTGTTGCGCGTTCATCGAAGCGAAGCGGAGAGCCTTGACTGGCTTCCCGCGCTCCGTACACTCCCGGCGGAAAGAATGAGAGATTCCTCTCACATCCCCAGGCCTTGCCCCTGCGATTGGGTCTGAGTTGTTGCGTTTGTGGCTTGTTCCTGGCCGACAGACTGCGAGTTCATATTCTGCTGTGGTGTTTCCGGTTCCTGCCCCTGGCTTCGTTCTGCTGGCTTCTGCTCATGTGTGGCCGTACGTTGCGATACATCGCGGCTGAGATCGCGGGCAAGCTGGCCCCGGTCGTTGGTGTATATTTCCGCATCGTAGCGCCCGCGCGAAACAGAAACGTAAGCCATGCGCGCATTCACTAGCCGCTCGCCCTGGGCCGTGTCCACATGGATCAGCGCGCGGTCGGCGGTCTGCCCCTGGCTGCTGTGACTGGTCACGGCATAACCGTAATCGAGATGCGGATGCTCGCGGATATTGAACGGACATTGCGGCCCGAGTCGGTGCGGATCGCCAGATCGCCTTCGTCCGTGATGCGCTCGATGGTTCCAAGCTGGCGATTGGCAACATGCAGTTCCTTCGATGGCGCTGTGAACTGCACGCGGTCGCCTTCACTGAGGCGCGCTCGGTCTCCCGGTAGATGGTCACACCCTGCAAGCGGCGCGGATCGTACGTGACCTCGCCGCCGTTGTCGCGCTCCACCGTGATCTGATTTTGTTTTCTGTCCACGTCTGTTACTCGTGCGTATTCGCCCGCCTCGATGCCCTGCGTCTTGCTGCCCTTGGCATAGCGCACGATGTCGCCTTCCTCGTACTGCGTGGCCCATGCCCGGTCTGCGCCGGTCATCTCCTGCCGCGCCTCCAGCACCCTCAACTTTGTGCTCGCCCTGGCCGACTGCGCCGCGCTCCTGCATCTCGGCATGGATCAGTTCATTCAACGCCCGCCGCGATTCGTTGTCGGGCGAGATGACCAGCGTACCTTCCGGCTGCCGTGCGTACTCGGTGGCGATGGCCGTCAACCGCTCGTCGCGGTCCTCGATCTGATGCACGCGGCCCTGGCTGTCTAAGTTGTCGATGGCCTCTTTCACATCGCCGCGGGCGAGTTGCTCCACCGCCTCTTTCAGCGCCGGGTCTTTCTGCCGCACGATTTCCTCTAAGCGCGACGTCTGCATTCCCGCATCCTGTAACTGCTGATAGGGCCTGCCCGCCTCCACCGCTTCATGCTGGCGAACATCGCCGACTAAGAGCACCCGGTCATGTTCATTTAGCCGATGGAAAAACTCGTTCATCTGTTTGGTGCTCGCGAGACTCGATTCGTCGAGCACATACAGATGCTTCTCTCCGCTCTGCTCGTGCTCACCACGCTGGAGATATTTTTGCAGTGTGCCCGATTCGATGCCTGCCTCTTCGAGTTTCTGGGCCGCGCGGGACGTGGGCGCGAAGCCCTTCACCGTGTACCCCTCGCGCTCTGCCGCCTCGCGGATCGCAGCTAGAGAAGTAGTCTTGCCCGTTCCTGCCGCACCTTCGAGCGCCGTTACCTGGTCGCGGCTCGCGAGGATTTCTTCGACCGCCGTGCGCTGGCTGTTGCTCAGATGCTCGTGCTCGCGCCCGATCTCATGTGCTAGTGGCGCGTGCTGATTCTGCCCCGCACGCATAAGCTGGATGTTGTCGCGCTCCAACTCGATCATCTTTTCGGTGGTAAACATTCGCGCCGGTTCGTGCTCGGCTCGCGGTGCTTCCACCATCTCGCGTGCCTCCACGCGCTGATTGAACCCGGCGCGTACTTCCTCTAGCGTTGCATCATCCGCTCATCCACCGGATTCAGGATCACATCGCCTCGCCCCGGATCGTAAAACTGCGGCGTATATTCCAGAGCCGGATCGTAGACGATGGCCGTCTCTCCGCGCTCCTCAACCTGGAGAAGGATTTGCCGGATCAGCGACGATTTCCCCGCGCCCGTGTCGCCCATCATCATGAAGTGCGAGCTCTCCCGCTCACGCGGAAGCCGCACCATTCCGCCCTCACGCCGCAACACGAACTCGCCCAGAGAGCGCCGCTCCTTGGTGATAAACCCGATGCCCTGGGAACGATGGCCGCCGTTAAACCGGGCAGCCGTTACCAGCTCCGGGCCTTTCGTCCGCCGTCCGTACTTGCGCACCCGGAGCCGCTGATAATCGCGCGGAACGGCGAAGAGCAGGCACACCAGCAACACTCCCGCGCCCGTCTTTGAGGCCGTCGCCCACAGCGACATCCACGGCGATTCGCCGCCATAGACCGCCGCCTCCAGCCACTCTTTCAGCTCTCGATTCTTGTAGAACCCGCGCTCCCACTGGAGCTTGGCCTTGCCCTGGGTCTCCTTGCCAAAGCTTACCGCCGGATCGTTCACGTCCTGGTCGCGCGCCGCCCGCTTCTGCTTGCCCTCGATGCGGTACAACACCGCATAGGGCGCGCTCTTCACCCAGGGCCGCATCTCGCTGCTGACGTAGGTTCCCAGATACAGCCGCTCCAGAAACGTCCACTGCTCGAACTGGTACGCCGCCCCGCCCGCCATCGCGAACAAGGCCACCACCAGCGCCGTCAGCGTCCACACCGGCTTGTCGCTCGGCCAACGATAACTTTCATCCCGGCCCCATCTCGTGCTCACCGTCCTACGGCCTCCTCTTCCGCCGTCGTCGCGCCGTTCCGCCCGCTCAACCGCTCCCGCGCCTTGCGCTGCTTCTCGCGGTCTACCCGCTCGATCAGCTTCTGCAACTCCTCGGTCGTCTGCCCGCCCCGCCCCAGCGCCTGCACCGTGTTCAGGTACAGCATCCGCAACCCCAGCACCTCGGACAGGATCACCTGCTCGGCGCTCTCGGCGGGCACCGTTGCCAGTTGCCCCAGCACCACCTCGCGGAACCACTCGCCCGGCGTGATCCCGCGCGCCTCCGCCAGTTTTTCAAGCTGCGCATACTCCTCGTCGGACACCTTCGTCCCAATGGACCGGCTGCGCAGAATCGGCTTTTCCATGCCCGCATCCCTCTACTTTCCTGAGATGCCGCCCCGCAACTCTGCGTACATAAATTCAACAAGTTACCGCCCGATAACGTAAAAACGCGCCTCCCGGCGCGCTTTGCCCTGCATCATTTCTGTTTTCAACCAGTTACCCAGCGATAACATCCCGTTACCGCGCAGTAACCCTCCCAGGGGTGACGTATCCCCCCTCAACCCCATGCGAAGCATGGAACTGCTATCGCATGCTTCCGGCCTTCCCCTTCCTCTTCGCCGCCATCAACAACGCCACGTTTGCCACAGCGAACAATAAGACAGCAGAGACAGCAAGGACGCCCACGGACTGACCTTGCCAGAACTCAATCGCGAGGCCTAACACGATTGCCAAATTGATCAGAAATGCCTTCTGCTTGAGTCTCATTTCCAGTCGGGATAATTCCTTCCTGAGATGTATGCAATGGTGTTCATCACCGCCAGAGCAACTGCCGCTATGAGGATAGACTTCGCTGACCACTGAAGCCGCCCTGTCACTATCGCCCATCCGATAGCCATGACATTAAAGATGACATACCACTGCTTCCTCGTAATTAGCTTGTGAAACCAATCCATGGCGACCTCATCGAAACGCTGAAACTTTGGGGAATCTCCGAAGTTCCAGCGCTCCTAATTCAAGGGGACGAAGGAAACAGCACTCGCAACCGCGCTCCACGCTTTGCGTCCAAGATCGATGAGTCCTTGAACGGTTCTAGCCGCGTCTATCATGGTCGCTGGATTTTTCATCGCGTCCTTTGGTCTGAAACCCAGAGTGGCTGCACTTTCAAGTGTTCCTGCAACGCCAGCCGCCTTCGGATGGCCAGTTGCAGAAAAGACCAAACCAGATACAGTGCTCGTATGCTCCAGAGCCTCGTTGGCTTCTCTGACGTCGGTGTTGGTGTGATTGCCCGCAATGTCTGCAACACCGCTTACAGCCGTTGTTGTGCCTCCGAGAACTCCGCTGAGAACCAAGCCCGCTCCCAGGACTCCTCCCGGCACGTCGCCGAACGCGACAGTACCAACCAGCCCAACGCCCACCGCAATCTTCCCTATACCCTTAGCATCTGTCGCTATACGGGCAGTATTGATGTAGGAGCCTGACGTGTTCTGCTGTTGCGCCAAGTCTTGCGTCCCACGCAAGGGAGCACTCTTTCACTCTTGCCGCGACGTCATACTCTGTCTCAGTTTGTCGATGTCTCGATCTGCGCCGGTCGAATACGTCAATTTCAAACCCTGGACTTCACTCGGCCAAGGTTCATCGTAGGTATACCCTTCGAGCATCGACAAAACACCATCTTTGACATAGAGGAGAAAACCGATGCCGTTACGCACGTTGCCGGCTGTTCCGTTCACATCGCCCAACTTAAACGCCGGGCGACCCAGTATCCGCGGTGCATCCGGAGTAACCTCAAACTCTGTGTAAAAGCCAACGCCAGTCATCTCCCTCGAAGAGACTTGTATCCGTTTTGACTGTTCGCGGAGAATGGTCAGAGTCTCATTCTCCCCGCGCAGGAGTATATCCAATACTCTATCTTCAAGCTCAGTTAAGTTCCTCATTTGAATGCTGTTCCAATCTTCACAAGTCCATCAACGATGGCACCGCGAACTGTGATTGTTTCACCACCTACTTTCACGGCCGTTTCAAACACCCCCGTCAATCCCTGCTGCTGAACTGCCGCCTCGGTTCCTTTCACAATTGCATCGAATGCTGCCTCTTCGGATCCGAATTGTGAAACCAGACCAGCTAGATTGTGTGCACCCTTTCCGAAGATATGAGTCAGCTTGTTGGCTGTTCCTCCCACGCCGCCCACTGGGAATACTTCGTTCCTCAGTACGATGGTACCTGGCGGTAGTCGATACTGCCTCGCCACTCGCTCCTGGTTGGCTTTTCTCCAGTTCAAATATTGGTTCCACAGGAAACGCGGGACAGCGATGTAGTCTGGCGTTGCCGTTACGTTTACGGTTTCCTTTACGGTCGGAATCTGCTGTTGCGCCTGCGGATTTGGCTGCGTCGTTCCTGCGCCACAATCGTCGGGGGTCGGGCCTTTGCACGAGTTGGGTTGACCATCACTGCGTTCCCACGCCGGTGTTGTGTTCTCGTGGCCGTCCAGGTCGGCGAACGACTCCGGATCGTCGCTGACCATCGAGTACAGGTTCAGCGTCTGCGGGTTGGTCAGGTTGGCGTAGGGCACAGGAGCGGGCACCGACGACCAGTCCGCGCTCAGCCAGCGGCCAAAGTGCGACGAGTAGTAACGCGCCCCGAAGTAGTCGTTGGCCGTCTCCGTGTCGCGCTCCTTGCCCTCGAACTTGTAGTTCTGCGAGCAGTTGGAGGTGTAGGGCACCTCGGCGCCGAAGGGAGTGAAGTCGGCGTCGTAGCAGAGCGTGCCGTTGGCTTCCACCATCACTCGCGAAGTGCCCAGCATGTCCGAGCCATAATACAGCGGCCCGCCCGTGCTGGGCAGCACCGCCACGCGCCGGCCGCCGAAAAAGACGTACTCATTCAGGGTGTTGCCGCTGTCGTCGGTCTGGCCAGAATCTCGTCTCCCGAGCCGTACCAGTAGAACTTGCTGCCCACCTTTGCCACCCTGCGCCCGTCGCCATCGTAGCTGTAGTTGACCCCGGCGGCGCTGGCAAGCTGGCTCTCGCCATCCCATGTGTAAGTGTTGATGCCGTCGGACCGCCCCCCAACAGCAGGGCTTGAATGGGCCACCCGCCAACCCGCCTGGGGGTGACGTGTCATACCCCAACCAATGCCGAAGGTCATGGACAAAACCACACCTAAGCAACACGATCTCAGGACCACCCAACAGTACAAAATCAGACATTTCTTTGATGAAGTCTTCGAGTTACGGTTTCTTCAGCGCTTTCCGAGTGGCATGAAGCCAGTTTGTAAAGGCTTCATGGTCAGGACTGTCCTTTCCGGTCAATCGAGTGGCCTCCTCAAACTCCGAAATCGCTCGTCCAAATTCGCTCTGATTAAATAGAATCTCGCCCACGCCAAAGTGGGCGCGAGCAACAAACTGTGAGTCGAGCGGACCAGCAAGGGCCATTTGAAAGAGCTCCAAAGCACGGCCTTGTCGCCCGAGAAGCGTGTTTGCCTTCGCTTCGCGGTACTGCAGTTCTGCCGTCTCTTCTGCACTGGCAGATTCGGCCTGGAGCATTTCCAACCAGAACAACGACTCGGTGCCGTTTCCGAGCATAATGAGCACTGCTGCGAGCCGGTGCTGTGCATCCCGCCTCAGGTAGCTGAGGTCGTCTGTAGCCAAGAACTCCGCATGTTTCTGAAGTAACGTCCGCAGCCCCTCAGCGGAATGCTCCAGATCGCCTTCCAGTTGATGAGCACAGGCAAGCGAGAACTCTGCAAACGGTCGGAGTGGGCTCTCTAATGGCAGGAGCTCCACTGCAGACGAAGCCGACTCGACCATCTCAGCAAGACGCCCTAGATCACGATAGCAAATCGATTCATCAAGAAAAACCTGAGCACGTTCCTCGTCATCAGAGCACGCATCCGCAATGTGCTGAAACTTCGCGAGCGCCTCGGCAGGGTGCCCTGAATCTCGCAACAGAGCGATTTCACGATATTGATTCCAATCAATTGAGGTTCTTTGGGTCATTGGGATCCTTCGTAAACTTTTCCGGGATATAAACCGGTCCAGGAGCAAATCCCTCCAACGCTCCGCTCGCTGCTTCGCTCAATGCGCCGGATAATTCCGAGAGGCCTTCCTCTATCGCCTTTAACATCCTCGTATTCTCATTTTCGGGGAGTAGCGGCGGTTTTGGCTCACCGGCGGGAGGTATGTTTGATGGACCAGGATCAGGCTTGGCCGATTTCATGAAATTTCGGGCTGCGTTTTGTGCCGCCATAGCCTTGCCATTTTGCCCCATGTAAAAGAGACCTGCAGATAAAGCCCTGGTATGTTTCAGAACCCATGACCACATGATACGCGGGACTACCTTGTAGGCAGGAGGGTCAGGCGTTGCCGTGACACAAGCATCAACCGGGCAAGGCTTCTGCTGTTGGGCCTGCGGATTTGGCTGCGTCGTTCCTGTGCCACAATCGTCGGGGGTCGGGCCTTTGCACGAGTTGGGTTGACCATCACTGCGTTCCCACGCCGGTGTTGTGTTCTCGTGCCCGTCCAGGTCGGCGAACGACTCCGGATCGTCGCTCACCATCGAGTACAGATTCAGCGTCTGCGGGTTGGTCAGGTTGGCGTAGGGCACAGGAGCGGGCACCGACGACCAGTCCGCGCTCAGCCAGCGGCCAAAGTGCGACGAGTAGTAACGCGCCCCGAAGTAGTCGTTGGCCGTCTCCGTGTCGCGCTCCTTGCCCTCGAACTTGTAGTTCTGCGAGCAGTTGGAGGTGTAGGGCACCTCGGCGCCGAAGGGAGTGAAGTCGGCGTCGTAGCAGAGCGTGCCGTTGGCTTCCACCATCACTCGCGAAGTGCCCAGCATGTCCGAGCCATAATACAACGGCCCGCCCGTGCTGGGCAGCACCGCCACGCGCCGGCCGCCGAAAAAGACGTACTCATTCAGGGTGTTGCCGCTGTCGTCGGTCTCGGCCAGAATCTCGTCTCCCGAGCCGTACCAGTAGAACTTGCTGCCCACCTTTGCCACCCTGCGCCCGTCGCCATCGTAGCTGTAGTTGACCCCGGCGGCGCTGGCAAGCTGGCTCTCGCCATCCCATGTGTAAGTGTTGATGCCGTCGGACCGCCCCCCAACAGCAGGGCTTGAATGGGCCACCCGCCAACCCGCCTGGGGGTGACGTGTCACCCCCTCAACCCGACGCCGAAGGCGGCGCGCTTTTGGTCCTCGCCGTTACCGTGCGATAACCAGCTCCGAACACCCCGCTACACCCTCGGAACCCAACCCGAACCATCCGTGCTCGCTCTATCATTCGCTGGACTGCACGGACACGTAGGTTCCATTGCGGAAAAAGTACATCACTGCACCCGCTTCGATGGCCTCATAGGAAATCGACTCTCTGCCAATCTTAAGACGCTTGCCCTCGGCGTCGAAGTAGCTGCCTGGGGGCAGTTTCGAGATAACTGACAAGAATGCAACATCCTGCGCACGGCTAAGGACATGGAGCTTCGGCACCGAGTCCTCCATCGTTGCCACGATCAGAAGCTGGCGAAGCTTTGGTGCTTTGCGGAACAAAGTAATCGCGTAGGATTCGGCAACACCACTTTCAAAGTGCCCAGCGAATAGACCCGGACATTGCCCATGATGTGCTTTCCTCCAAAGAGATTGATCGTCAGAGCGCAAGTCGGAAACCTGGACGATCCTCCAGCCGGGATACTTCTCCTGAACTAGAGACCGTATCGGAGCTGGGACGGCGTCCTGGTTACAAACCTGTTCCGCTGCATACGCAAGCGATCCTATTGTCAGCAATAGTGAGATCACAAAGCAGCGCATCATTTTCGACATCGTTCAGTCCTTTCACTCTTAAATGGCTTACTGGTCTGGGGGAAGATCACCGCGCCCCCCATTTCTTCCGGGGTTTAGTTGGATGTGCACGTGCGGTCCAGTAGCGTGTGCGGAAGGATGCGCGCTCTCGTTGAGACCAAACTTCGCACCGCACTGTGAGGCACATCCGAGAACCTTGTTCTCCGTACCAGGAGCTACGCGTAAATCAGCGGCCTCGCCTCTTCCATGAGGAGAATCTGCAGGATGCTGCGGAATTCGTTCGTTTGTCGATGTGACGGTTAGCTTTTGGTTCGCACAGTCTTGAGTGCAGGTAATTGTCTTCTGAAGATCACCACCGGCCTTCGGAACCCCCGGCTTGTAGTTGGGATTCTTATCTGCCTCTCTAGCCGCTACAGATTGATCGAACGCTTTCTCGTCTACCTTGGGAGCCGGCGGTGGCCCGTCCAATGGCAACTGCTGTTGCGCCTGCAACGACCATGTTTGGAATATCCACCCTTGTCACGAACTCTCTCAGAAATCGAAAATATTGGCACCCACCTTCGAACAGAACACCCAGAGACTCGATACAAGCATTGCGTACGACACCGTCGGCGTGATCTTCCGGCCATACATCTCGACCACCTCGCCCGCCGCATTGAACACCGGAATGACAACCGAACCGTTGAAGTGCTCGTGCCCGCTCTCGCGCAGGATGCCAAGCTGCTGCAAGCGTCCGCGCATCTCGGCGCCGGCGGCGCGGTTCTTCGCCGGCAGACGGTAGCCCAGCGTGCGGTTGGCAAAGCCCATCTTGAAACGGTCGATCATCTCGGAGGATTTCAGGCCGCGCGATTCCAGATACTTCAGCGCCTCCGGCGACTGCTTCAACGTTTCGCTGTAGTAGTCCACAACCTGCAACAGCAGCACCCGGTCGTCGGCGTCACGCTCAACCGGCGGCGGAAGCTTGCGCACCGTGCTTTGCTTGACCGGATGCACCGGCTCGGCGGCTAAAGGAAGATGGTCGGCTCGCAGCAGCTCGACCGCATGGCGGAAGCTGATCCCATTGGCCCGCATCACCCATTCGATGGCCGTGCCGCCCGCATCGCACGCGCCCAGGCAGTGCCACAGATTCTTTCCCGGAGTAATCACCAGCGACGGGTTGCGGTCGTCGTGGAACGGACACAAGCCCAGCAGGTCTGCCCCATGGCGCTGCAACTTGATCCCCCGCGCCTCCGCCAGCCTCTGCACCGAGACTTCTCTCTTTAGCCGCTCGACCTCATCTTCCGGGATTCTCGCCATCTGTGCTCCTTCCGCAAGCTCTTTTCGGAAAAACCCTGTCAAGAGGGTTATGGCCTTTTTTTTGTACCCTCTCAGTGTAAGACACTATAGAGCATAATACTCTATACTGGAAGCCGGGAGGCCACCCCTTGCAGACAACCCACCGTTACACTCAGGCCATGCCCACGAGGTCCAAACTGAAGCTCAAGCCGGTTGACAGGGGCGATGAGTCCCTGGGACAGCGCCTCGCTCGCCTGCGCAAGGAACGCGGATGGACGCAGAAACAGATTGCCGGGAGAACCGGCCTCATTCAGGAGTTGGTTTCCAACTACGAAACGGACAAGCTGCGTCTCAACGCCGATATGATCCTGCGCTTCGCCGAAGTCCTCGAAGTCTCCACCGATGAGCTGCTGCGGGGAAGCAAGAGCACGGGGGCGGCGAAGAAACAGCCCAGCATTAAGCTCGTCCGCCGCATGGAGCAGATCGAAGAACTGCCGCTCTATGAGCAGCGGGCTTTGCTGACCACGATTGATAAATTCCTGGCAGCGGCTCAGGATAGATAGAAGGGATTCCCTCGATGGCAACCAGCGCAACCAACCCGAAGCAGCAGGCTCACGAACTGATCGAGCGAATGTCCACCGGCCAGGTCTCCGCCGTCGTCGGACTGCTCGCAACCATGCTCGATCCGGTGGATCGAGCCATCGCTAACGCCCCCTTTGAGGACGAGCCGATCAGCGAAGAAGAGACCCGCGCCGTCGCCGCTTCCAAGGCTTGGCTGGCCGAGCACCCCGGCGAAGGCATCCCTCACGAAGAACTGCTGGCCGAGTTCGGGCTCAACCCCGAAGACCTCCACCCCTGACAGGCCCGGCGTGAAAAAGATCATCTTCACCCCGCCCGCCCGCGCCGATGTGCGCCGCATCGACCGCGAGACCGCCATGCGTATCCTTACCGCGCTGGACCGCTTCGCCCGCACCGGCGAGGGCGACATCAAGAAACTGCAAGGCGACTCCGAGGAACTGCGCCTGCGCGTCGGAGACTACCGCGTCCGTTTCACCGAAGACCCGCCCGGAACCCTCCTCATCCACGCCGTTCTGCATCGCTCCGAAGCCTACCGCTAACCCTCTGCATGAGGTCTGGCTTCGCCGCCACGCTGGCACCGCTTCGCCGTCGCCTTCAGGTTCTCTTGAGAACATGAAAAGCATAAGCTTTTCATAGTTGCAAAACGCCCGCAGCGGAGCAGCAGTCAAGGACGTGCGCAGCACGCCGCGAAGCGGTGGAACATCCTTGACGGATGCGTGAGCGAAGGGCACCCGCTCAGCCCTCGTGAAACATTTCCCATTCGCAACCCGATCCGTGAGCCTATAGCCTGCGCTTTTGCGCTCGCTCTTCAGCGCTGCGCCAGGTGATCTTTAATCCGGTCACGAGCCACGCGTACCTTGTGCTTCTTTACCTCATCGATGATCCCGTCGAACGCCTTTTCCGTCAGCGTTTCCCCCGTCACCACCGGGCGAAGAAGGTTCACCACCAGCAACCGGCACGATGTGATCTCGACCATCTCCGCGCTGGGACGCAACCCCTCCGACTCGCGCTTCAGTTCGTCCAGGATCAGACCGCGGATCAGCTCGGCTTGCGTCTGGCCTCGCTTCGCCGCCAGCGCTTCGAACTCGCGCAACTCGCCCTCGTTCAGCTTCGTTCCCACATGATGCAGCCGGTACTTCGCTCGCCTCGCCTGCTCTGCCACCAGCCGCGTTTCGTCCAGCAGTGCCATCGCTCGCACCCCCGCACAGGCTCCGTTTCCAAACGGAAACACAGGTTTCCCCACGGAACCCCGGAACTCACGATCTCTATGATGCAGAGATGCTTCCGCGCGACCAACGCCAGGTTTCCCTAACACCACCCTCCGAGGGGTGGAGTGTCAACATACTCCCGACGCGAAGCGGCGCGTTCTTGACCTTGGCCGACGCGGCACTGTAATTCTTATGCTTTCGTCCGCCCTTTCCTCAGTCGCGCTAAGGCTTTGCTTGCTCGCTTATGCCCCTTCCTTGCAGCCTTGGCCAGCCATGACATTGCGTGTTGACAATTTTCAGGAGTCCTGGCTCTTTCCATGTACGCCATGCCGAGGTTGTATTGTGCTCGTGGATCGCCACCCAGCGCGGCTTTTCGAAGCCAGTTCATCCCCGCGCGTACGTTTTGGGAGGTTCCGCGCCCTTCGAGATAAGCGACCCCTAAATTGCATTGCGCAGCAGTATTTCCCAGACTCGCAGCCTGCTTGTAAAACGCGAAGGCCTTCTTTAGGTTGACCCTAGTTCCAGTTCCGTGTTCGTAAGCCAACCCCAGGTTGAAAGGTGCCTCTATGTGCTTGCCATCAGCGGCAGCAAGGTACCAATAGAGAGCCATTCTTGGATCCTTCTCCACTCCCAACCCTTCAGCGTAGCAATATCCAACAAGATTCTGGCTGTGCACGTATCCCGCATTAGCGGCCTGAAGCAAGTAAGGAAATGCCTTTCGAAAGTTCTTTCTGCATCGGATGCCATAGAACAACTCTCGGCCTCTCCGAGACGCCTCTTTGTCTGACACCGTTTCGCTCATAGCTCTTTTCGATTCCACGTCATCCCTCCCACAGCGAAATAGGTTTGGCTGAATCAGCTGGGTTAGTCCTCTCTGTCTTGTGGACGGGGCGGTGTCCTCGGCTTGAACCCGGGTTTCTGCCGATCCTTCGTAGACGACCGACCCGGTCGAGGTTTAGTGTGCTTGTCGTTTGATTTCGCATCTGAACCATTGCGTCTCGTGTGCTCTGCTTGTAAGGGAGCGGTATTTACAGCACCCTGCTGAGAAGTCGAAGCAGGAGTCGAAGTGTTCGTGTTTTCGTGCGAAGCCACCGGAGTGATCGCAGTCGGAAATTCTTGCGTTACCCCGCCGGTACCTGGACTAACCAAGTAAGCCGCAGCTCCCACTGATTCCACAACCGCTGACGACAGTAGATCTGCTGCTGCGCTCAAGGCTGTAGTGAGAATCTTCCCCACGTCGGGAAGTTCAATAGTGGTGGGAAAGGGCATGGTCGTCGAAGCTGGGGTTGTCGTCTGTTGCGCCTGCGGATTTGGCTGCGTCGTTCCTGCGCCACAATCGTCGGGGGTCGGGCCTTTGCACGAGTTGGGTTGACCATCACTGCGTTCCCACGCCGGTGTTGTGTTCTCGTGCCCGTCCAGGTCGGCGAACGACTCCGGATCGTCGCTCACCATCGAGTACAGGTTCAGCGTCTGCGGGTTGGTCAGGTTGGCGTAGGGCACAGGAGCGGGCACCGACGACCAGTCCGCGCTCAGCCAGCGGCCAAAGTGCGACGAGTAGTAACGCGCCCCGAAGTAGTCGTTGGCCGTCTCCGTGTCGCGCTCCTTGCCCTCGAACTTGTAGTTCTGCGAGCAGTTGGAGGTGTAGGGCACCTCGGCGCCGAAGGGAGTGAAGTCGGCGTCGTAGCAGAGCGTGCCGTTGGCTTCCACCATCACTCGCGAAGTGCCCAGCATGTCCGAGCCATAATACAACGGCCCGCCCGTGCTGGGCAGCACCGCCACGCGCCGGCCGCCGAAGAAGACGTACTCATTCAGGGTGTTGCCGCTGTCGTCGGTCTCGGCCAGAATCTCGTCTCCCGAGCCGTACCAGTAGAACTTGCTGCCCACCTTTGCCACCCTGCGCCCGTCGCCATCGTAGCTGTAGTTGACCCCGGCGGCGCTGGCAAGCTGGCTCTCGCCATCCCAGATGTAGGTATAGCTGCCATCGTTCGTGGTGTTGCCAGCGCCATCATAGGTGAAACCCACGATTTGGTTGTTGCCGTTGGAGGCGACAGCCAAGATAGTTCCGTTGCACGAGCCGTAGCCGGACGCTCTGGACATGCCCGTCAGGTTGCCCCACGCGCCGTCGTAGCTGTAATTATAACCCCAGCAATAGGTGCCAGTGGTGGAGCTGGTCTCCGCCGAGCTGATGCGGTTCACCTGGTCGTAGGTGAACGTCTGCGAGCGGGCCGAATTCAGGTTGTTGGTGATGCTGTTCACATGGCCGGCATTCTTGTTGGTCGCCGGATCCACAAAACTGTAGCTGATGTCGATCGCTGAACCGGCCGATGACGATGCCTGGATCTCATTCGGCTGCAAGCGACTATTGTAGCTCTCCTGAATATTGAAGCCACTGAAGGAACAACTCTGGCCCACGCTCATGGCGTAGATGCTTCCCTGCGGCGTGTAGCAGACTTCGCCGGGCAGGCAACTGGTTCCAGCTGGCGGAGCTTGCCAATCAGTGGCGTAGATGATGCCGTTCGAAGCATCCGCGGCAGTGCTGGGCCTGTCCGCCGTGTCATAGGTATAGCTCACCGTGCGCCCCGTGGGATAGATCATCTGCACCACGTTTCCAGAAAAATCGAGCGCGTACGTCGTCGTCATGTTGATGGTACCCGTCGAGGTGTTGTTGGTGCGCTGGTCTTGGTGAACGCTGCCATAGGAGCGCACGACGTTGTGGGCCCATGACTCGGAGCCAGCCCCGTCCGTCATCCCGGTGCGGTGGCCGATGTTCTGGCAGCCGCCGAGCATGAGGCAGCTCGGGCCGTCGTAGGTGAAGCTCAAGGGCGGGTACCCGTGGTCGAAGTGGCGATGCTCCCCGGCGTTGAATTCCATTTGGCGACTGTTAATCGAGGCGAACCGCGACCGGGATCAACCGGCGGCGGGGATGAATTGTTGGCATTCACGGACAGAACACGGACATTCTGGGGAAAAACAACAGAGGCCGCTTTCGCGGCCCGTCTGTAAGTGTCTTATTTTGTTGGAGTTTTTGGTTGCGGGGGCAAGATTTGAACTTGCGACCTTTGGGTTATGAGTGGCGTTCCTTTCAGGTAAGCAATTGAAAACAGGGCACGGGTGGAAACCGTGAGAAACCCTCGGAAACGGCCAGAAACCACAGTTTGGGAACCGTGTGGGGTCTGGTTCTAAAGGAGATGTACGTTGACGTCCGGAAAACAGCAACGATGCATCATCTGCTCGCCAGCCTATGGCGATTCTCCAAGCCCGATGTCGAACGAGAATCCGCCATGCCTACAGAATTCAGATCTGTAACAACGGCTTCTCCGCTGCAGAAATCGACAATCTCCCTGAAAAACCATCCACGCTCGAAACTGGAACCCCACCGCGAACTGATCCGCGAACTGCGCCGCAAAGGGCGGACGTATCGCGAAGTTGCCCACCTCTTCCACGAGCGGCTTGGCTTGCACGTTGCGCTCGAGCACGCTGCATTCCTTCGTGAAGGTCCGCGCCAAGCATCGCAAGCGAACACAATTTGAACTGCCGCCAATCGAGCTTGCTGCGGCAGAGTCGCCGGTGCTCGAACGCGTTGCCGCCCTCAAGGCAAAGCCAGCGGTGCGGAATGCGAAGCCCGCCCGCTTCGTCTTCCGTGAGAACGAACCTCTGACCCTGACAAGCAATGGAGGTGAGCAATGACGGCGAATTCAAAGCGTGTTGTTTTCACGATGGGCGGCAAAGGCGGAGTCGGCAAAACCGGCGTCATGGTCGCCCTGGCCGAGTGGTTTGAGCACGAATGAGATTCCGGTCACGCTGCTCGATCTCGACACGGAGAACAAGGCGCGTGGCTCGCTGCAAGCATTTTTTCAATGGGACGGTCACCAAGGTCAACATTCACACGCCGGCCGGTCTCGACGCCTTCGTCGATCATCTCGACGGCGGTACGCCCATCATTCTTGCCGATATGGGAGCGGGTGCCGGGCAGGTTGCCGCCGACTGGTTCGAGTCGATGTACGACGATGTCGCTGCAACTCGGCGTCCGCTTTACAGCGGTCGGCGTGGTCACGCCGGACCCGGCCAGCGTCGAAAGCGTCCTTGCCTGGGCAAGCCGGCTTCAGGATCGGGTCGAATACGTCATCGTCGAGAACGCAACCAGCGCCCTGGCGGACTTCACATACTGGAGGTCAACCGAACAGGCAAATCGCTTCCGCGAAGCCTTCTCGCCGGAAATCTTGCAGATGGAGTTCCGGCTTGCTGAACTTGAAAACCCAGTCCGGCAACACGGAATCCAACTGGGGCAGGTCGCAGACCGCAAGGCCGATGTTGATGAACTGAAACGGGCGTCGCTCGTCATGCGCGCGCAGAGCTACCGGCGGCGGCTCTTCTCTGAATTCGACCGGGCAAGGCAGGTGTTCTTGCCATGAGTACGGCTCCGGACACTTCCCAACTCGCAGTTGTCGCGGCGGGAGAGCCGACGCTGTTCGACTCTCTCGCCCGCCTTGTGCCGGAAGAGTTGCAGGCCGCATATTATCGCGTTCTCGCGCATACTCGGACGCTCAGCCCGGACGATGAAATGCTGCGCATTCTCGAAGCGATGGGCATTCTGGCCCTGCTCACCCGCCACACGCCAAAGGATATTGCCGATGAGCGCGAACGCTTTCAGGAAATGCTTGATCTTCATCGGCAGTTCTCAGATGAAGCGCAACAGAAAATGCTCGGCTATGTCCACGAATTGGAGTCGCGGATTTCTGCTCTACCCGGCGAAATCGAAGCCGGGCTTGATCCGCAGCAAATTGCAAAGCTGCTGGGCGAGAGTCTGCGCCAGCACTTTCTTCAATCGGGCATACCGGCCACGGTCAAAGGTCTGCAAGCAACCAGTGCGGCCATGACGAGCGCCCAAAAGGAACTCTCCACTGCTCTGCGCAATTTGTCGGATTCGCACGGCGGAGTCGTTGCTCAAGTTGAGTCTGCCAACAACCGATTGACGTATTCCCTGGAAAGCCGGGCGAAGACGGTTGATGCGCTCTTGCATGAACTGAAAACCGATGTGCTGCGCATCTGGATTCCGCTGGCTTGCGGCGCGGCACTCCTTGTCGGTCTGTTTGCCGGTATAGGAGATTAAGGGTTGCCGGGATGCGCCTCTCGCTGCGGTTGAAACACCTGCGCCGACAGTAGCGCAGCCCGCTCACCTCCCCTACCGGATGGAAAGAGCGTGCCGGACGCCAATTCAGATAAACTGCACCATGACCGGCGGGAGGCAAAACCCGGCGCTGAACCTGGGCGATAGAGGCGGTTTGTATCGCTCGATGCTGCTGCTATCTGAACAGGAAATAAATGGTTTCGCAAGCATTCGCGGGTCCATTCGATCCAGGCGATTGCGGGGCAAAACACTTGACAACCGGCGGGGATGCTCGTAGAGTAGTAGATGACATACCCGCCAAGCCTCTCCCTGGAAACAGGTGAAGCTCAAATCGGCGGGTTTTTCATTTTCCGATGAAATACAGCAAGCCTCATCTTCCTTACGAAGATCAAGTCGATTTATTGATCCGTCGCGGCCTCGCTTGCCCAGACAGGGCCGGTACGCTGTTTTGGCTGAAACGAATCGGCTATTACCGTCTGAGCGCGTATTTCATCCCCTTCAAAGATGCGGCCACCGGCAATTTTCGTCCGGGAACGACCTTCGAGCAAATCATTGATCTCTATCGAATTCGATGCCGATCTGCGGCGGCTCGTGCGCGAAGCTCTGGACAGGATTGAGATCAGCGTCCGCGCCGTCATTACCTACGAAATAGGAAAAGACCTGGGCGTTTTCGGCTATGCGGACCGCGCCAATTTTGCGGCGGCATTCAATCATGCCGACTTCATGAAGATTCTCCGGCGCGAGGAGGGGAGATCGACCGAGGTGTTCATCGGGCACTACCGGGCGAAGTACACCTCCGAAACGGATTTGCCCGTGTGGATGGCGACGGAGCTTATAAGCTTCGGCGCGCTGTCGAAGATGTATGAACACTTGCGGACCAGCTTGCGGAAGAAAATCGCCCGCGAATTCAATCAGCCGCAACCCGTCTTTGTAAGCTGGCTTCATTCCCTGACGGCGGTCCGTAACGTCTGTGCGCATCACAGCCGATTGTGGAATCGAGAACTTGCCGTCAAGCCGGAATTGCCCGTGGCGTGGAAAGCAAACGGCATTGGCAACGACCGCTTTTACGTGATCGCGCTGATCATTCAAACGCTACTGGCCGACATTGCTCCTGATTCCCGCTGGGGCGAGCGGCTCAAGGCTCTTTTCAACGCCCATCCGACGGTCAATCTTCGAGCGATGCAATTTCCGGCCGACTGGCAGACCCTCCCACCCTGGAATTGAATGTCCAGCTTGCGTCTGGGATACATGTTTTGAGGGCAGGGTTAGCAGGTATCCTTCCGTGGTAAACTTCATGCACACAATAGCTTGGGGATTTTTTGTCACGAAAGGGGCAATTGAAATGCGCATGAGGGTTTTCCTTTATGTTCTCTTTGCTGTTATTTGTCTCTTGCCGCCTTCTTTCATCAAGGGACAACAGCCTAAAACGTCCCCTGATGCAGCCTCGGCAACTGCAACGGTGAGAGAAATGACCTTGCGGGAGTTTCGAAGTGTTTTCCTCAACCAACGTATCTTGATTTTGAAAGGGCAAGATATTGGGGGGAGTTTGGGTGGATGGCAGCCCATGAAAATGACCAAGAGCGGCTCGTTCACAGATGACTACAACAAAGGGGCGTTCATTAACCTGAAATATAGAGATGAAACCCCAAAGGTCTTGTCCATCCGAGAGAATACAGTCGCAGGGACGGAAAAACCCACTGAAGGCACAACGAACGCATTCGGGAGACAATCACCGATGCTGACATCGTTAACCCATCCGTAGAAGTCATTGTCCAGTTCGATGATGGTCAACTAGCAAAGTTCACAAGCATCGTGAGTTTGATTATGGATCGCTCGGCGAAGTGGCCGGACAAAGAAACCGACCACTTGGATATGGAGTTCATGCCCGTTTCCACTCGCGATGCTCACGCCAAAGTTGTTAATCAGAATCTTCAAGGGGCGATAGGCCAAAAGGTTTATGCGGTTCATAGCACATTGCTCTTAAAAGCCGACATCAGTCCTGCCGACCTGACAGACTTCTCACGTCGGCTTGAAAAGCAGGTCGATGATGTACAGCTTTTGACACCGATGACTATTGTCGCAGCCAAGTACATCGACCGATACGACCTCATAATTTGGAAATTACAACTTGACAGCGGTAGATTTGTCATTGGCGCATCGAGGTATCGAGACGAAGATGTCAGCGCAAACAGGAATGACAACTCATTCTTGGGGCGAAGCATCGGAACGCTGCTCTTAAATATTCCGCCGAACTTGACAGAGCGAGAGATTTCAGCAATCAGAGACAGGAAGATTTTCCGTGGAATGTCACGACAAGCTGTTATTTATTCCTGGGGTTCGGCGAGCGAGAACGACTACGGCAAGGGTGGAAAGCAGTTGGTATACGGAGACAATCAATTTGTTTACCTCGATAACACCGGAAAAGTAACCGATTGGCAGACCATTGACAAGTAGTTTTCTCGGCGAAGATACATTTCGAAGAAAGCAGCAGTTTGGTTATGAATGTCATCTTCGTGCGAAACGAAGGCCAGCGCGATATGTACGCGGAGGAACATTGATATGCCGGATCAATCCGTTCTGAATCTTCTAAACTGGAATGAAATCACAGGTCATTTTCGCGATCGTGTCGCCGTCAGCAAAGAACTAATGAGCCTTCACGACGCTGGGAAAACTGAGGCATTCGCAAAGTTGGCGGTGGGAATCACTGGTGATGGCGTAGGCAACTACAGCGCAGCAGAACATCCAATCCTCAAACTCGGTATCAGCGAAAACAACAGATGGGAAGAACGGATATTCCGTCTCGCTACTGAATTCAGGGCACTAACGGAGGCCAGCCAGGTTCCGATCTTGATCGCTAATGCCCGGATCAAGTACCTACAGATTAGCGTGGGCTCTGAGATGTCATGCATGGTGAACCCGGATATGTGCTGGGTTTGCAACGTGCGCACTATTTGGCTACACCTCGCCTGGAATAGGGGACCGGGAGATGCGGAAGAACTCCTAAAACTATTCCGCGAAGGAGCGGCGGATTCCGAAATGGCATATATGAGATGGGCCGACGAGTACCACCCGAAGCTACAGCGGACTCTTATCGACGTGGCTACAGAAGGTCTGAACCGCGCAAAGCCCCAGGCCACTATGCCGGGTGGCAAGCTGTTTCTTTGGGCCGACGCGATTGCGTCTCATGCTTACGGACGCTACCACGGTGAGTGACAGACTACAGTCGTGAGAATTCAGCAGTCGAACATAATCGAACGGTTTTCGATCCCCCTCGAACATGATCCGAAGTCAATCGAATTCTGTTCGAGGCTGGCGGTCGGTGAAGCCATCCCTAAGCCGTCAGGCTTAGGGATGGTGTCTATCTTCAAAACGAGCGCAGCGAGAACGCTCTTGGCCGGACTCAGCCGAAATGACGCTTGCGGATTCTGGCCGTGCTGACCGCAATACGGGCAGACTGGGTGCGGGCTTGGCTCCTGTCAGGCTTCTGCATGGGCGTGGCAATCAGGGCGGCAAGGCACGAAAGCATGTTGCATTCGGAATTCGAACAGCGTTAGCGTCGGGTTGTGCTGACGATACGGGCCATGACGGGCGGTGCTGGATATGCTCAACGGCATCTGGAACACAGCGACTATTACGATGAGCACCGTCGTGTGCAAGGTGAATGGCATGGCCGTGGCGCGGAGTTGCTTGGTCTGCGCGGAGAGGTGACGCGGGAGCAATTTGAGGCAGTTCGAGAGGGGCTGCATCCAGAAACCGGCGAGTTCCTCCGCCCTCGCCACAGTGCTGACCGCGCTGAAAGTAGATGGAAGCGAACAGAGCAAAGGGCGGTCTCTGTACGATCTGACCTTTTCCGCGCCGAAGTCGATTTCGATTCAGGCGCTCGTCGGCGGGGATGAGCGCTTGATTGCCGCTCATGACAAAGCTGTCCGGGAGGCACTTGCAGAGGCAGAGAACTATGCTGCCGCGCGCGTCCGGTTGAATGGTGCGAACGAGGATCGGGCAACGGCCAACTGGATTGTTGCCGCATACCGGCACGACACCAGCCGTGAACTCGATCCGCAACTGCACACCCATGCTGTCGCGGCCAATCTGACCTATGACGGCGTGGAGGGCCGCTGGAAGGCATTGCAGGCATCGGGACTGTATGAGCGCCGCGCGTATCTGACGGAGGTTTACCGGAATGCGCTGGCGCGTGAGGTGCGCGGCCTGGGATATGAGATTGAGCCGCGCCGCGATTCCAAGGGCAGAGATCATGGATTCGAGATTCGCGGCGTCTCGGATGAATTGCTCGAAAAGTACAGCGTGCGCAGCGCACAGCGAGACGCCGCTATCGAACAATTCACGGTGGAGCATGGCCGCAAGCCAACCAATAACGAAGTTGCCGTGCTCGTCCGTGAATCCCGCGCGGACAAACTGGCGGAAATCTCCACGGAACAGGTGAGGGAACAGCAGCAGGCCCGCCTTGCGCCGGAGGAAAGACACGCGCTGCAAAGTATCCGCGCCGAGTCCCTCGAGCGGCATCCGCGTATTTCTCATGAATTCTCGCAGGCATCGGAATCGCTTCAATACGCAAAGGAGCATCTCTTTGAGCGCAACTCCGTTGTGCGCGATCACGAATTGATGACTGAGGCCCTGCGTCATGGGCGCGGGCAGATTGATCCTGGCCAGTTGCGCGGCGCTCTGGAACTGGAGCAGTCGCAGGGTACACTGATCCGCGCCGGAAACAATCTGGCCACACGCGAAAGTCTTGAACGCGAACAGCGCATGATTGCGGCGGTGGATCGCGGCATCGGGCGCTTTGAGCGGCTGGGCGGGGAGCGCGAATTCCAGCCTTCCGAGCGTCTGCGAGATGAACAGCGGCGGGCCGTTCATCAGGTTCTTGGCTTCCCGCGATTTTGCCATCAATCTGCGCGGAGCCGCCGGAACCGGCAAGACGGCCACGCTTCAGGAAATTGACCGTGGTTTACGCGAGGCTGGCCGCGAAGTGATGGCGGTTGCGCCAACGCGCAGCGCGGTCGAGGAGTTGCAGAAGGTCGGCTTTCGCGATGCGATGACGATCTCGCGATTGCTGGAGGATGAGACCAGCGCAGGCCGCGCTGCGCGGCAGAGTTCTGATCGTGGATGAGGCGGGCATGGTCTCAGGCCGCCAGATGGAAGGCTTGCTCAAGCTGGCGGAGCGCGAAAACGCGCGGATTCTTTTCTCCGGGGACACGCGGCAAATTCAGAGTGTCGAGGCGTCGGACGCCCTGCGCATTCTGGAGCGGGAATCGCAGATGAAGAGCGTTTCGCTGACTGGCGTGCAACGGCAGACACAGGCGGAATATCGGGATGCCATTCAGACGTTGCGCCATTCGCCGGAGCAGGGATTTGAAAAGCTGGAGAAGCTCGGGGCGGTTCGTGAGGTTCCCTACCTGGAACGCGCGCAAGCTGTGGCATCGGCTTACCGGGAACTTGCGTCTGATCCAAGCCGCAAGGTGCTCGTCGTTGCCGGCACGCATGAAGAGATCGGCAGGATTACCCATGCCATCCGTGAGGATATGAAGCAGCGCGGCGAACTGGAGCGCGGCATGGTCTTCGAACGCCATGCGCCGTTGCAATGGACTGAGGCGCAAAAGAAGGATTTGTCGAACTATCAGGAAGGCCAGATATTGCAGTTCCATCGCTCTTCGCATGGGATAGGCAAGCATGAAGCACTCGTCGTCGAACGTGCGAACGCATCGCACATCGTTGCCAGAGACCAGCACGGCGTGGAGCGCATGGTGAGTCCAACACAGGCGCGCTCTTTTTCTGTGCATGAGCGCCATCAAATCGAAGTGGCTCCCGGCGACAGGCTCCTGTTGACAGGCAATCGCCGGGAGGCGGATTTCCGCGCCACAAACGGCGAACTGGTAAAAGTGCGCAGTGTCGATGGAGGGCGCATTCAACTTGAGGATGGCCGGACCCTGCCCGCAAATTATCACGAGTTCGACCACGGCTATGCGATCACCGCGCATCGCAGCCAGGGCAAGACGGTGGATGCGGTGGTTCTCTCCGGCGACGGGATGAAGCAGGAGCAGTTCTACGTCGCTGCGTCGCGTGGCCGCGAAGAAATCACGGTGATCACTTCCGATGTTGACCGGCTGCGCGAATCACTCGGCATTTCTTCGGCGCGCCCATCGGCAACTGAATTGACCCGCGAGCAGACTCGACAGAATGAGTTGGCGCACGGCATTGAATCGGTGTCTGCGCCGAAAATTGACCCGCTGAAAATTGGGCATGAAATCGGCTATGGACACGATCTTGGGATTGGTTTCTAAAACTGACATTCCCCGGATATTGGGATTGTGCGCCGAGGCGGAGAGGGCGGTGTCAAGGGTCTTGACCGCGTAAGCGGCGGCGCAGCCGCCCTTGACACCGCCCGCGCCTCGGCTATGCTCTGTCTATCCGGGGAATGTCAGTCGGGATTTGTCCAGTGAATTATCGGCCAAAAACTAATTTCGTTTTCATAAATCAAAAAATTCCCTGCGCCAAGAGTTCCTTAAAAGTACTCTCCTGTTGCTCTCTGTGTACCTCTGTGACTCCCTCTGTTCCTCTCCGCTCCGATGGCTCCGAATCCGATGAGATGAAAAGCTGCCTCAATTTATGGGGTAGACATATTTTCGAGTTCGTTTCATTGTGAGTTTCAAGGAGTATGCGAGCCATGTTCGACTTCCCCCATGTCATTCGAACCGTTCTCGACAGCGAGCAGGCGGCAGCTCACGTCAAAGTCCATCCGAAGACGCTTCAGCGCTACGCCCGCAATGGCCTCGTCGCTGGTCTGCGCGTGGGCAAGCTGTGGCGATTCCGCGCTGTCCGATCTCGATGAGCTGGTCCCAAGGCCCAGAGCCGACACCTATCGACTCCAGCTCCCAGCCACGATACCCTGTTCTCAACCACTCGTGCCCTCAACCAAGAGAGGAATGAGTTTGATGGTTGGGACACGGTATCAATTTGGAAGTTTGCGGTTGAGGGAGCGGCTGCGCGGCCCTGCCATTTGGGAGATTCCGATATTACGACACGGAACCAAGTGGAGGACGAAAGCGGCACGCCGTCATTGTCGGGGACACGGAACAATACCCGACGATCACGGAGGCTCGCAGGGCAGTGCAAACACTCCTTCTCAGAATCAATGCAGAGTCTCCGCGCGCGGAGATGCGAATTCCCACCTTCGGCGTTCTGCTCGACCGTTTATGCCGAGCAGAACTGCCGGAGCGGTATTCAACCCGGATGGCCTACAAGTCCAACATCCGGGTGCATCTCAGACCGCGCTGGGGCGAATACCCTTTGGACCGGTTCAGGCCGATGGTGATCGAACAATGGCTTCGAGAACTGGAGTTTGCGCCGAAGACAAAGGCCCATATCCGAAGCCTGATGCACCTGATCTTCAAATGCGCGGAGCGGTGGTGCCTGATCGAAATGGGCAAGAATCCCATCGCGCTCGTGCGGGTGAAGAACAGCTCGAAGCGCCAGCGACGTCCGCGTGTGCTCACTGTCGAGGAGTTCTGCCGACTGCTCGCACAGTTCGCGGAGCCGTACCGCACGATGGTGCTGATTGCGCAATGCCTGGGACTGCGGGTGAGCGAGATCATGGGTCTCCAGTGGGGAGACTTCGATTTCAAAAAGCGCACGGTCCTGATTCAGCGCAGCGTTGTGCAAGGCCGCGTGGATGAGGTCAAGACGGAATACTCGAAGGACCATGTTCCGCTTGATGCTCGGCTCGCGGAGGCTGTGCTGGCCTGGCGTTCGCAGACGATCTTTCCGAGAGACGAGGATTGGCTCTTCGCCAATCCCGCCACGGCGAGACCGTATCACCAGGACGGCCTACAGCAGCGCATCCTGAAACCGGCGGGAACCGCCGCCGGGATCGGCGATGACATCGGCTGGCACACGTTCCGCCACACGTATCGCTCGTGGCTGGACGAGACCGGAGCGCCGATGAAGGTGCAGCAGGAACTGATGCGTCATGCCTCGATCCAGACCACGATGAACGTGTATGGACAGGCCATGACAGACAGCAAACGTCGCGCCAACAGCCAGGTTGTGAGCCTGGTTTTTGGCGTGCCAAGCCAGACCGTCGAAGGGTCTGCGCTATCCAGTAAGTTTGGGGAGTTTTGGGGCCGTTTCCGAATGGGGTCAAACGGGGTCTTGCAGGAGAAAGCTATTCAACCGTAACTTATTGATATGTTTTGGTTGCGGGGGCTGGATTTGAACCAGCGACCTTTGGGTTATGAGCCCAACGAGCTACCAGACTGCTCCACCCCGCAACTTGATAGTAACAATCGAGTGGGGTAGCGTCAAACCAGAGAGCGCGAAAGATGTGGAAAAGAGCGTGTCGCAGCCCATTCTGGTCGGAATTTCCGGGCGGGCAAACTCCCTCTGGAGACGCACGCTAACTGCGATTGCCTCATAATTGCGCGCCGCATGTTGCTTTGAGCCCGGCTTTTGTTCCTCTTATTCACAGCCGCGAAGCACAGCTCTGCCTGTCCTGCACTTCCGTATCGCCACTTCTGGCAAGCCTCAATGCCAGTACAGCAGAGTGACCCGGTAGGCCACAAACGCCGCTACGTAAGCCACCACGGTCATGTACAGAAACTGCAGGATCGGCCACTTCCAGCCGTTGGTCTCGCGCTTTACCACAGCCATCGTGGATGCGCACTGCATGGCAAAGGCGAAGAAAACCAGCAGGGCAATGGCCCCCGCCGGGGTCAGGTCGCTTTTGAGCGCCTCCTGTAAGTCCATGGCGTGGGATTCAGGATCGACTCCATGCAGTGTTCCCATGGTGGCGATGATGACTTCGCGCGCGGCAAAGGAGCTGAGCAGGCCAACCCCAATCCTCCAGTTGAAGCCAAGCGGACGGATCGCGGGTTCGATGAAGTGTCCAACCTTGGCGATGGCGCTGTCGCCAATGGCGGGAGGCTGTCCATTGTGCATAGGCAGGTAGGTAAGCGCCCATAGCAGTATGCTGACGCCCAGGATTACGGTTCCGGCGCGGAAGATGAATGCATTAGCGCGATCCATCAGGCGCAAACCCAGCGATTTCCACTTCGGCCACCGATACGGCGGCAACTCCATGATGAAGGCAACATTGCGGCTGCGCAGCACCGAACTTTTCAGGGCCTTGGCAGTTGCCACGGCCATGGCGAAGCCAAGCACATACAAGCTCAACATGGCCACGGCACGGGTTCCCACCATCGGTCCCAGCACCGGACGATTAGGGATGAACGCCGCAATCACCATGGTGTAAACCGGCAGCCGCGCCGAACACGTCATGAACGGAGCGATCAGAATTGTGGCGATGCGGTCGCGCTTGTTTTCGATCGTACGGGTCGCCATGATGGCCGGGACCGCGCAACCGTAGGCGGAGAGCAAAGGGATGAACGACTTGCCGTTCAGGCCGACCTTTGCCATCACCTTGTCCGAGATCACCGCGGCCCGCGCCAGGTAGCCGGAATCTTCCAGGATACCGATGACGAGGAAGAGAAGGAGAATCTGGGGCAGAAACACCAGCACCGATCCGGCGCCCTTCCATACTCCATTGACGACCAGCGAATTGATCAGACCGGAGGGGAGCACACTCGCCAGGTGAACCGCGATCCCGTCCAGCAGCTTTTGCAGCAGGTCGCTGGCGGGCTGGCCGAGAGAAAAAATGGTCTGGAAGACGGCGACGATCACGACCGCAAAGATCACTCCGCCCCAGAGCTTGTGGAGGAAGACCGAATCCAGGCGGCGCGTCCACTCCGGGGTTGCGCCGGGCCGGTAGGCGGCACGGGAACCCATTCGCACGGCCCATTCGCGGCAGTGTCTCGGGTCCCCGAAAATCGGTAACTCAAGCGGCTCCGGCATGTGCGGTGTCGCTACCAGGAAGTTCGCCACCGCTTGCAGTCCTTCCCCGGTAACCGCGCTAACCAACGCCACCGGAGTGCCAAGCTGCCGCGCCAGGGGAAGCACATCCACCTGACCACCCTGCTTGTGCAACTCGTCCGCCATGTTAAGCAGAACCAGCGTCGGCAGTCCCAGGGCGATGACCCGGCCGGCCAGCACGAGATGCCGGTTGAGGTTCTTGGAGTCCAGTACAAGGATGATGGCGTCCGGGCGCTCGGCGCCAGGCATTACGCCGTTGATGACGTCAACGGTGACCTTTTCGTCCTCAGATTTCGGATTGAGACTGTAGACCCCGGGAAGATCGATCAGCGACACTTCTTCGCCCGAGTCCAGACGGAAGCTGCCGGTGTGGTGCTCAACGGTTACGCCAGGAAAGTTGCCAACCTTCTGGCGCAGTCCGGTCAGGCGGTTGAAAAGCGTAGTCTTGCCGGCGTTCGGGGGGCCAACGACGGCGACCGTCTTATAGACAGGCGACCCCTTGGCGACCTCTCGAACAAGAACGGCCCCTTGAATCGACACCGGAACGCTCACCCCTTACCTCATCTCTACTTCCTGCTCGCGCAAGGGGCGCACGGCGATACAGCGGGAGAGATCACGGCGGAGCGCTACCTCGGTTCCATCCACACGGTAGACGCGAGGATTGCCACCCGGGCCGCTGCGAGCCACCAGAACTTCCAGGCCCGGCACAAAGCCAAGATTAATCAAATGTTCGGCGATGCTTTGGGGCATGTCGAAGTCTTCCAGGATTCCACTCTCGCCCACGGCGAGGTCGCCCAGAGTGTGGCCAAGTCTAGCGGCGCGAACTTTCATGAAGTTGAAAAGCATTTTCAATACCAAAACAATTGTAACTCTCTTTCGTCCATCCTGGACGGACCAAAGTCACAATCCTTCGTGACCACTGCACACAATCTCGATGAGATTATCTTAACAGGGTTGCCTGCGGAGCCGGGAATTGCCTGCAACTTCATTCCTGTCTCTATCATCCAAAGCCATGGCCCACGGCGCGGGAGCGGTTCCACAGGAACAACTGGGATAAGTCCTACCATATCATTGCCGGCAAGCCCGGGTGAGGTACATGGAAAATCCGCTTCAGATCAAGCGCATTCATCACGTGGAATTCTGGGTTGGGAATGCCAGACAGGCTGCGTTTTTCTACCGCAACGCGTTTGGATTTTCGCAAGTTGCCTACAGCGGACAGGAAACCGGCAGCCGGGATGTGGCCTCCTACGCACTGGCGCAAGGCAAGGCGAATTTTGTCCTGAGCACGCCGCTGACACCCTCGCACCCGGCCTCGGAGCACCTTAGGCGACATGGCGACGGCATTCGCGATATTGCCCTCGAAGTGGCGGACGCGGACCTGGCATTCGAGCAGGCACTGGCGCGCGGCGCCGAAGCCGCCGAGGCGCCGCATGATCTGAAGGATGAGTTCGGGACGGTGCGCCGCGCCGCCATCCGGACCTATGGCGACACCATTCACTCGCTGCTTTCGCGGCGAGGATACAGTGGCCCATTTCTGCCCGGCTATGCCGAGCAGCGCATTGCCGGCGACGATGCCGGCATCCTGCGCATCGACCACATGGTCGGCAACGTCGAACTGGGACAGATGAACCGCTGGGCGGAATTCTACTCGAAAGTGTTCGGTTTCCATCGCTTTATCAGTTTCGACGACAAGGACATTTCGACCGAATACAGCGCACTGATGTCCATCGTGATGTCCGACGATTCCTACTCGGTGAAATTTCCCATCAATGAGCCCGCACCCGGATTGCGCAAGAGTCAGATCGCCGAATACCTGGATGCCTACCAGGGGCCCGGAGTACAGCATATTGCGCTGCAGGTGACCGACGTGATTGCCGCCGTCGGCAAACTGCAGCGCAACGGGGTCCAATTCTTGCGCGTGCCGGACAGCTACTACGATAGTCTTATCGACCGTGTTGGAGCCCTTGATGAGCCGCTCGAGGAGATCAAGCGCCTCGGCATTCTGGTGGACAAGGATCAGGAAGGCTATCTGTTGCAGATTTTTAGCCGTCCAGTGGAAGACCGGCCCACGGTTTTTTACGAAATCATCCAGCGCAAGGGCAGCCGGGGATTTGGCAAAGGGAATTTCAGGGCGCTATTTGAAGCCATCGAACTGGAGCAGGCGCGCCGGGGAAATCTGTAACCGGAAGCTGCTAAGACCTTTGCCATGAAAGGGACGCAATGACACAGGACGGGATGACCACGAGTTCAGCCACGAGCGCAGCAAATGTGCAACCTGGCGAGGAGCAGGGCAGGCTCGACTACCAGTCAGGATTCGGCAATGAGTTCGCGACCGAAGCGCTGGCGGGCGCGTTACCCGAGGGCCAGAATGCGCCGCAGCGGGTGCCTTTTGGCCTCTATGCCGAACAACTCAGCGGAACCGCCTTCACCGCGCCGCGCGCGGCGAACCGGCGCTCCTGGGTCTATCGCATCCGGCCCAGCGTGATGCACCGGCCCTATCGACAGATTGACAATGGTTGGCTGCGCTCGACGCCGTTTGACGACGTGCCGGCGCCGCCCAACCAACTGCGATGGAGTCCTGTGCCGGTACCGGACCAGCCAACTGATTTTCTTGGCGGCCTGCGTACCCTGGCGGGCAACGGCGATCTGGCGGCGCATAGCGGAGTGGCCCTGCACGTCTATGCGGCCAACCGCAGCATGGAGTCGCTCTATTGCTACAACGCGGACGGAGAACTGCTGCTGGTGCCGCAACTGGGCCGGTTGCTGCTGCACACCGAGTTGGGGCGCATCGCCGTAGCACCCGGCGAAATCGCGCTGGTGCCGCGTGGGATCAAGTTCCGCGTGGAGTTGCCAGACGCTGAAGCGCGCGGCTATGTCTGCGAAAATTACGGCGCCAGCTTTCGTCTGCCGGAGTTGGGGCCGATTGGCGCCAACTGTCTTGCCAACGCGCGCGACTTCCGGACTCCGGTCGCTGCCTTTGAAGACATCGAGAGCAGCGTGCGCGTGATCTGCAAGTTCCAGGGCAATCTCTGGGAGGGCGAATACGATCACTCGCCGCTGGACGTGGTTGCCTGGCACGGCAACTACGCTCCCTACAAGTATGATCTGGGGCGCTTCTGCGTCCTCAACACCGTCAGCTTCGATCATCCCGACCCGTCGATCTTCACCGTGCTTACCTCGCCCTCAGACACGCCGGGCACGGCGAACTGCGACTTTGCAATCTTTCCTCCGCGCTGGATGGTTGCCGAACACAGCTTCCGGCCGCCGTGGTTCCATCGCAACTTCATGAACGAATTCATGGGCTTGATTCGCGGCGAGTATGACGCCAAGGCCGAGGGATTTTTGCCTGGCGGCGCCAGCCTGCATAACTGCATGAGTGGCCATGGCCCCGATGCGGTGAGCTATGAGCGTGCCGTGGCCGCCCGGCTGCAGCCGCAATATCTTGCCGACACCCTGGCCTTCATGTTTGAAACGCGCTTCGTCTGTCGCCCGACGCGTTTCGCCATGGAGACCGCCGAACTGCAGCACGAGTACTACACTTGCTGGCAGAATCTGAAACGCAACTTCCCCCGGAGTTAAGCGATCATGCCCGCTCCGCTTCGTACTACAAACGCTTCGCTCAGGACGTTCCTCGACGGAATCATCGATTACGCCGGCCTGTTCGCGCCGGCCTCCCTGGACATGGCTGCCAGCGTCAACAATTACTCGCGCTATCTCAACCATCCCCAGCGCTGGGCGCTGGGACGATTCGTGCTTCCCGTGGCGCGGCTGGATGAATTTATAAACGCACAGGAAAACGCCGCCCCTGAGCCATGGCACCTGAGCGGAATCATCTCAGCCAATATTGTTGCCGACCTGGCGGTGGTCGATGAATTCAATCGCAAGGCTCCCGGAGCGGTGATGGATTCGGTCGAGGTGCGAGTCTGCAGCCTGGAGGAGATTGAGCTGATCCGCGGCATCAGCCTCCGGGCACGGCCGTGCTCTATGAAATTGCGCCGGAGCGCGCCGCTGAGTTGCTTCCCATTCTGCGGCGCATTGGCGGTTGCGCCAAGCTGCGTACCGGGGGAGTGGTGGCCGAGGCAATTCCTTCGCTCGAAC
This sequence comes from uncultured Acidobacteriota bacterium, assembly GCA_963707735.1. Lineage (GTDB taxonomy): Bacteria > Acidobacteriota > Terriglobia > Terriglobales > Acidobacteriaceae > TOLSYN. The sequence continues at coordinate 460,150 of CAVPRB010000003.1, forward strand.
CTGTGGCGGAATTCATTGCGCGTTGCGCGGAGTTGGGCGTGCCGTTCAAGGCCACCGCGGGGCTGCATCATCCCCTGCGTTGGATGCGTCCGCTTACCTACGAACCCGACGCGCCCGAGGCATGATGCACGGATATCCTGAACGTTTTTACCGCCGCCGCAATCGCCTGGTGCGCGGTTGACGCCGGCGCCGCTGTTCCGCGTCGCCGCACTCGGCCACTTGCCTGGCCGACCCAGATCGCGCCAACTGGCACTTCGACGATGATGCGCTGCATCTGGAGCGGGGACGAAGAGCCGGTGCGGATCGATGTGGAATGCTCTCGCTCGCTGCGCTCGAAATTCGCTCTGAGCTTTCGGCTCCTGTTCATTCGAGGAGCCCATGAGCGAGCTGCGCGAGCTCGACCTTCTATGAACATGGAACGAGACGAGACTCACGATCCCGGCGCACGCTCCTTCGTTGAGTCGGCCAATGCCGCAGGGCTGCGATTTTCCAATCCAGAATCTTCCCTTCGGAGCGTTTACCAACGGGCAGAATTCGTGCGCCAGTCTCTGTGTTGCAATTGGCGACCAGGTGCTGGATCTGGGAGCGGCTGCCGAGCGACGCTTTGCTGGACGAGGTGGATGACCGCACCTATGACGCCTGCAAGGAGTCGCGCCTGAATCCTTTGATGGGCCTTGGTCCGGCGCGCTGGCGGCGGTTGCGTCGCGCTCTATTTGCGCTGCTCGCCGAGGACTCGCCGCATCGCAGCCGAGGCCGCTCTGTGCCTGCGTCCGCAGCAGGACGTCAAAATGGTTTTGCCGGTTCAGATCGGCAACTACACGGATTTCTACGCCTCGGTCGATCATGCCGCCAACGTTGGCGCGCTCTTTCGTCCGGAGAATCCGTTGCTGCCCAACTACAAGTGGGTGCCCATCGGATACCACGGCCGCGCCATCCACCATCGTGGTCAGCGGAACCGCGGTTCGTCGCCCCTGGGGCCAGTTGAAGCCGCCGTCATGCTGAACAGCCGCTATTTGCTCCTCGCGCCGTCTCGATTACGAGGTCGAGGTTGGAGCGCTCATCGGCGTCGGCAATGAGATGGGCGAAGCTATTCCGATCGCGCAGGCCCGCGGCCACATCTTCGGACTCTGCCTGGTGAACGACTGGTCGGCGCGCGACATTCAATCGTGGGAGTATCAGCCGCTCGGTCCGTTTCTCGCAAAAAGCTTTGCCACCACGCATCTCGCCTTGGATCGTAACCGTCGAAGCACTTGCGCCGTTTCGCGTTCCCGCCGCCGCGCGTCCCGCGGGCGATCCGCAGCCACTGCCGTATCTTGCGGACCTGAATGATCAGCAGCCGGCGGCTTCGACCTGGCGGCGGAGGTCTATCTGCAAACGGCTGCCATGCGAGAGGCGGGTTGCGCCGCGCATCGCATCAGCCGCGGAAATCTGCGCGACTATGTACTGGACGTTCGCGCAGATGCTCACCCATCACACCTCGAACGGCTGCGATCTGCGGCCCGGCGATCTTCTCGCCAGCGGCACCATCTCCGGTCCCGAACCCTCAGGCGCGCGGCTGCCTGCTGGAAATTACGCGTGGCGGGGCCGAGCCCATCCTGCTTCCGAACGGTGAGCAACGGACCTTCCTCGAAGATGGAGACGAAGTGACGTTGCGGGCTTACTGCCAGCGCTCCGGGAGCCGTGCGCATTGGTTTTGGCGAATGCAGCGGAACCCTGATCGCCGCTCGTTGAGGCCAATCCCGTCGCACCTTTTTCTGCAGGCATAGAGAATCGTGAATCTAATGGTCTTGCGCATTGAGAAGCGCCGGCTCCCGTGGTAGAACGTTGCTGTAGCTCTGGATTCATTGCGATACTCCTGCCTGCATCCGGACGCTGCCGCGGAGGCAATTTGACGTGCATATCGCGAGTGCTTTGAACAGGCGGTCAGCGCTGCCAGCCGCCGGAGCAACAGTGCTGACGGCGAACACGCGCTCCGCCCGCGCCGATTCATGCGGCTGCCGAGCAGCGTTTGCGAACTCTCCAGATCGGCATGGCTCTCACCCGATGTGTTGCCATATGGAGCCTTTGTGGAGCGGCTTTATTCCGATGCGGTGGTCGCCGGGGCGGTGACCGCTCAGGCTCTTGCAGCGCGAGCAGGAGTTGCAGCTGTGGCGCCAGATCATCGAGCGTTCACCCGGCGGGCGGGAGATGCTGCTTCCGGAGTCTGCCGCGGCCCTGGCTCGCGAGTCCTTTCGCACGGCCATCGAGCATGACATTGCGCTCGATTCTCCGCAGATGAGCGCCTCCAGCGACACCCGCGCGTTTTCCGGATGGGCCGCGGAGTTTCGCCGCCAGCTTGCGGCGCATCGGCTGGACGTGCCCGGCGCTGTTTACGCGCGAACTGGCTGCATGCCTGTCATCGGCTAAGCCTTCCTGCGAGCAGGTTTTGCGTTTCTTGCTGAGAGCACGCCCGCGCAACGCGGTTTTCTGGATGCGCTCGCGGATGCGGGAGTGCAGGTCACTCATCGGCTGACGCCGAAGTCACGAAGATGCCAGCGGCGCCGCGGTCGCTGAGATATGAGTTCGATGGCGTTGCCGATGAATTGCGCGCGGCGGCACAATGGGCGCGCCAACAGTTGGAGGCCTCTCCTGAGGCGCGCATCGGAGTGATCTTCTTCGATCTGGAGCGGAAACTTCCCCAGGTGGAAAGCGCATTTCGTTCCGTGCTTCATCCCGAGCAACTGCTCGGCCAGCAGACGCCCTCTGCGTTTGAGATCGCATCGCCGCTCGCGCTCGCCGAGTATCCCGTTGTGCGTTGTGCTTTGCAGTTACTCTCGTTATTTGCGGCGCCCATCGACTTCCACGCCTTTCACGCGATGTTGAGTTCGCCTTATCTTGGCGGTGGCGCCGGAGGCGGTTGCGCGCTTTGTTGCAGAGGTGAGGAGAGCATGCCCGCCGCCAGGTCAGGCATCGAGGATTTCTGCCAGGTGGCTGCATGAGTCGCATGAGTTGCCGGCGCTGCGCGCGGCACTGCGAGGCCTTGCCGAAGCACTCGGCATTTTCCTCCGAGCAGCCGGCTGCATATTGGGCTGATATTTCGCGGAGAATACTCGAGGCATTCGGCTGGCCGGGCGGAGTTCGACTGGACAGCGAGGAGTTCCAGTGCACGAAGAGTTGGCGCGAACTTCTCGCCGCGATCTCGTCGTTGGAGTTGCTGGATTGGCGCACCGATTTTCGCGGCTTTGTGGCGAGGCTGGAGCGCGCTGCCGCAACCGCAGAACTTTAAGCCCGAGACGCTGAATGCTCCGGTGCAGATCATGGACCTGGCGGAGGCGGAGGGTTCGATCTTCGACGCGCTGTGGATTGGTTCCTGCAGCGACGATCTATGGCCGGACTCGCCGCGCCACTCGCCGCTGATTCCGATTGCATTGTTGAAGGAGGCGGGCGTGCCGTTGTGGGAACGCCGCAGGCGGAGGCGCGCATTTCGCGCATAACTTCGCGGCTCTTGCACTCGGCGCCGCGAGCTTTCGCTCAGCCTGGCGCGGCGCACCGATGACGAACGCGAGCAGCGCTGGAGTCCGTTATTCGCAGACCTTGGAACTGAGTAGCGACAATGCCAGCGTGCCGCCGCCTCTTGCCGCGCAATTTGAATCTGTCGACCTGGAGGCGATCTCCGACTCCGCGGCTCCCGCGCTGCAGCCGGTGAGACTGCGCGTGGCGGAACCTCGCTGCTTGCAGGAACAGTCCAACTGTCCATTTCGCGCGTTTGCGATTCGCCGACTTCTCGCCAGGGAGACTCAGGGACCGAACGAGGCGCTGGCTCCCACCGAGCGAGGCAACGTGGTTGACGTGGCGCTGCAACTGATCTGGGAGGAGTTGAAGGACAGTGAAGGATTGCAGCGTCCGGATCTCGCCGCCGTTGTCGAGGCTGCCGTGGATGAGGCGATGGCGCGTGAGTTGCCGTCGAGCGATGACCCATGGAGCATGCGTTTTCGTGCACTGGAGCGCGAGCGCACAATCGAGGTGCTGACGGAATGGCTTACCGCCGAATCCACGCGCAAGCCTTTCCATGTGGTCGGGCATCAGCTTCCGGTTGAGGTAAACCTTGGAGGCTTGCGGGCTGCGCGGCCGTCTGGATCGTCTCGATGAGATCGGCGACGCGCACGTGGTGATCGACTACAAGACCGGCGCTTCCAACTCCGTTGAGCGCCTGGCAGGTTCCGCGTCCGCGCATGCCGCAGTTGCCGTTTTACGCGTTGGCCATGCAGCGGCAGAAGTTCAATCTTGCGGGCGTGTCGTTTGCCATTGTTCGCAGGGGAGAATGCGGATTCAAAGGCTATCTGCGCGAAAAGGATCTGCTGCCGTGCGCGGACCCGGCCAGGCGCAGCTTCGATGGGATGACCTTTGATGAGTACGCCGCGCGATGGGCCGAGGAGTTGGAGCGCATCGCCGGCTTCGTTTGTGCAAGGAGATGCGGCGGTGGATCCGAAGATTCCTCCGGGAAGAAGTGGCTCGACTTGCGAGCATTGCCACCTGGCATCGTTATGCCGGATTGGGGAACTGGCGATGGTCGATGAGGATGGCCAAACCGAGGAAGACGACGATGAGTAGAGCGTCTCCGTACACCGCAGTCTCCGACGCCGAGCTGCGCCGCGCGGTTCTGGATACCGCGCAGTCGTGGATGCTGCAGGCTCCCGCGGGCTCGGGAAAAACTGAATTGCTGATGCAGCGATTTCTTGCCTGCCTCGCGACGGTCGAGCAGCCGGAATCCGTGCTCGCGATAACCTTCACGCGCAAGGCCGCGGCCGAGATGCGCAACCGCATTCTTGGTGCGCTGCAAGATGCGCGACAGCCGAGCGGCGAGGAAATTCCGCCGCGATTGCCGCACGAAGAGCAATCGCTGCAACTGGCGCGGGCGGTCCTCAACACCTCGGCTGCGCTCGGCTGGAATATTCTCGAGAATCCCGCGCGCTTGCAGGTTCGCACGCTCGATTCGTTCTGCGAGGCGGTGGCCCAGCGTGCGCCGTTCAAAGGATCTGCTGGGAGGCGTTGCCCAGGTCACCGAAGATGCGCGGCCACTGTATGAACTGGCGGCGCAGCGCGTCATCGATCAACTTGCGGCTCCGGGCACGCTCGGCGATGCGGTCGCGACGCTGCTGAGGCATCTGGACAACAAGGTGGCGCAGGCGCGCGATCTGCTGGCCACGATGCTTGCGCAGCGTGACCAGTGGCTGCATTTCCTGGGACGCTCGGATGCCTTCGACGCCTCGCAGCAGCAGGCGTCTCAGAGGCAAGCTGGAAGCGGCGCTGACGCTCTCGGTAGAAGAAGATCTTGTGCTGATCCGCACCCGCACTGCGGCCGCGTTGAACGGTGCCCATGCGGCAGAGCTTTTCGGGTTGATGCGCTACGCGGCGGCTCAACTCGCAAACAGCGGGATAGACGGACAGGGCGGTGATCGAGTCGATCGCGGCCAGCGCCGAGGTGGTTTCGATTGCAGCCGACGTGGCGCGCCCATTGCGGGATATCGCGGCGTGGCCTGCGGCCAGCGCTGAGCAACTGGCGGCGTGGCGCGCCATCTGCGGTTTTCTGTTGACGGCGAAAACAGGCACTGCGCAAGACGGTGGATATGCGCAATGGTTTCCCTTCCGGCACGCCCGGCGAAAAGGATCGGCGCAATCGCTGCATCAAGTTTCTTGCCGAGGTCGCGCAACTGCCTGGAGCAGCGGAACTCTGCGAGGCGCTGAGCCGGATTCGGCGGCTGCCCGATCCGCATTACACCGAGACGCAGTGGGAGTTCATGTGCGCGGTTCTGGAGCTTTTGCCGCAGGCCGCGGCCAATCTTAAGGTAGTGTTCTCGGAGCAGGCCGTGATCGACTTTGCCGAGTACGCGCAGCGCGCCCTGGATGCCATTGGACAGGAAGGCGACCCCACCGAGTTGGGTCTGCAACTGGGCTATCGAATCCGCCACATTCTTGTCGATGAATTCCAGGACACGAACCGCGTTCAGGTCGAACTGCTGGCGCGCCTGCTGGCACCTGGGAGGCTGGCGAGCAGTGTTCCACATTCTACGTCGGCGATCCCATGCAGTCGATCTACGCCTTCCGCAGGCTGACGTTGCCATCTATCCAGCAGGCGCGCGCGGAAGGAATCGGCGGGCACCGGCATAAGTTCGGCGGTCTAACTCGAGAACTTCCGCTCGCAGCCGAATCTGGTCGAGTGGTTCAACCAAGTTTTTCCGGCGATTCTGCGCGAGGAGAGCGATCTGACCAATGCGGTGCGGTATCCGGAAAAGCCGGCGGAAGCTTCGCGCCCGGCCCTTGACGGAGCGGCGGTTGCGATCCGAAGGGCTTCGCCAAGGGGGATCGCGCCGGCGAGGCGAAGAACATGGCGGAGTGCATCCGGCGCGAACTTGCGCTGCCGGCGCCGGCGAATGAGAAGCCTCCCATCGCGGTGCTGGTGCGCTCGCGAACTCATCTTGCCGGAACTGGTGGAGGCTTTGCTGCGCCGCGGGAATCGCCATATCGCGCGGTGAAAACCGACCGGCTCGCAGGATCGTCCGCTGGTACGCGACCTGGAAGCGTTGCGGAAGGCATTGACGGATCGCGCGGACCGCACCGCCTGGCTGGCAATTCTGCGGGCGCCGTGGTGTGGCCTGGCACTGGCCGATCTGCTGGAACTGTGCCGCGGAGATGAGCACTCCACAGTGGGTGAACTGTTGCGTGAGAGGAAAGCGCGGCTTTCCGGGCAGGCGCAAACGGCGCTGGCGCGTTTGCGTGCCGGTGCTGGAAGATGCGCTGGCGCAGTGGGGGCGCGCTTCGCTGCGGGTTCTGGTCGAGTCCACCTGGCTCCGGCTTGGCGGGCCGGCGTGCCTGCGCGATCGCGAGCAGGGAATACGCGACGCTGAAGCGTATTTTTCACTGCTGGACGCGCAATCGTCGGCAGCCGGGCTGCGCGATGCGGAGAACTTTGCCGCCAAGCTGCACGAGCTGTTCGCTCCTGCCGATACTCGCAGCGGCATTCGCGTGGAGATTATGCCTATTCACCAGGCCAAGGGACTGGAGTGGGACGTAGTCTTTTTGCCGGCGCTGGAGCGACGTTCGCGGCAGGATGAAAAGAGATTGCTGTACTGGCGTCTGCGGCGTCGCGATGCGCAGGAGTTCCTGCTGCTCGGCCCCATGGAAGAGCTGGGGAAGAAGGATCGCAAGCTGGCCACCATCGAAGGATATCTGCGCGAGATCGCCGTCAACTGTTCGCGCGAGGAGCTGAAGCGTCTCTTTTATGTTGCCGCCACGCGCGCGCGGAAGCGGCTCTATCTCTCTGCCGCCGTGCCGGAGGGCCGCCAGCCTGATGCAAATTCCATGCTGCGGATGCTCTGGGATGTACCGGGTATGCAGCAGCAGTTTGCGCCGCCCGAGGTGAGGGCGCCGGTCGCCGCAGATGCGCCGAGAGCGGAGTTGTTACTGCGCCGCCTGCCGGCAACGTTTGTTGCGCCGGCTCCGCCGGAGCCATTGCGGTGGACTGTTCCGGAGCGGAAGGTCGCGGGAGAGGAACATAGTTTCGATTGGGCTGGCGACGTCGCGCGGCACGTCGGCGTTGTCGCGCACAGTTTTCTTGAGTGCATCGCCACGGAAGGTCTGTCGCGCTGGAACCCGAAGCGCGTCGAGGCTTCGCGCCAGGCGATTGCGCTCTCGTTGTTACGTTCCGGCGTGGAGCATGGCAGACTGGAGCAGGCGGCCGCGCGCGTAGTGGAAGCGTTGCGCAGGACGCTTGAGGACGAGCGCGGCCGCTGGCTGCTTTCGCCTCACCCGGAGCATCAGTGCGAGCTTGCCGTATCCGCGGTCGTCGATGGCAGGGTGGAGCACGTGCGGGTCGATCGCACCTTCGTCGAGAACGGCACGCGCTGGTTGATCGACTACAAAACCAGCCCGCAAGAAGGTGGCGACCCAGTGCGCTTCGCGCAGATGCAGGTGGAGAAGTACCGGCCGGATATGCAGCGCTGCGTTCGCGTTCTGCGCGCATTCGACTCGCGTCCAGTGCGCTGCGCACTCTATCTTCCGCTGCTCGGCCAGTTCTGTCCGGTTGCAGTTGAACTCTTGCATGACGAAGGCCGGGTTGTTGAATCCTGAGCGCAAGGTGAAAAGCCCCGCGCAACGGTTTAGACTCTTCTCAGTCGCATGAGCCAGAATCGCATCTCGTTTTTCCCGGTTTTCGCTGCTCTTTTCTTTTGCCTCTGCATCTCCGCATTCGCCGCGCAAGGCCAGGCCGCGGCCGTGCGCCGTGGCAACAATGCCCTTGCGGCACGCGGTTTCAACGAGCTTTACAATATGGATTACGATCTCGCGCTGCGCGATTTCACCACTCTGCAGAGCCAACATCCGGACGATCCGTTTCCTTCAAACTATCTACTCGCCGCCGAGCTGTTCAAGGAACTGAACCGGATTGGAGCGCTCGACACCGAGACGTATTCGGGAGAGAGCTTTCTTACCAGCAAGCCGCGGCGGTCGCTGGATCCGGCGGTGCAGAAGCGGATTTTTGATCTGGCGGCGCACGTGGAAGCGCTATGCAACGCCCGTTTGCAGGCCAATCCCAAGGACACGGATGCGCTGTATGCGCGCGGCGTGGCCAGGGGATTCCGCTCGATGTACATGGGCATGGCCGAGAAGTCCTGGATCTCGGCGGTCCGCTCGGCGATGGCCGCGCGGCGCGATCACGAACGCGTGCTCGAGTTGGACCCCAGCTATGTGGATGCCAAGATGACGGTCGGAATCCACAACTACATCATCGGCTCACTGAATTGGGCCGGGCGCGCCGCGGTGGCCCTGGTAGGAGTTACGGGCAATAAGCAGAAAGGGCTGGATTACCTGCGCGAAGTGAGCCGCTCGCACGGCACGTCGAGCGAGGATGCGACCTTGGCGCTCAGCTTGTTTCTACGCCGCGAGCAGCGCTATTCGGAGGCGCTGGAACTGGTGAGCCGGATTTCAAGTGAGTACCCCAGAAATTTTCTTTTTGCGGTTGAGTACGCGCACCTGCTCAATGCCGCCGGACACGGGCGCGAGGCCATTGCGCAATACCGCCTGGCTCTGGAAAGAGGACGCGCCGGGAAGTTTTCGACCTTTCAGCCGGAGATGGCGGCATGGGGACTGGCCATCTCCTTGCGCGGGCAGCGCGAGTTTGAAGAGGCGGCGAAGTACTTCGATGAGGTCGCCGGCATCAGCGGCATCGAGGGGGCGCTGACCGACCGCGCCAACGTTTCCGCCGGAGAAATGTATGACGTCCAGGGCCAACGCGAGCAGGCGGTGGCGCGCTATCGCCTGGTGATCGCCGCCGGCCGCGACGGCGATTCGCAATCGGCGGCCCGCAAGCATCTGCGCCATCCCTACAAGGCCAATGAAGCTGCTGCGTCGCCGCACTAGCCGGCCGCGCAGTGATCTATACCCCCACTCTGGAATCTACAAATCGGCGGACGCTTTTCAGTTCGTAATGTCCCGGTCCGGCTGAGCACCATCAAAGTCTCTCCGCAGTAGCGGCCATTGCCTCCGAAGGCAAACAAAAGGGACATGGCCTCGGGCCATGCCCCTTGATCCAGCAGGACGAACTAGAAGCGGACGCTGAATTCCTTGCCCTGTTCCAGGTGAATGCCTTCCACAAAGCGGACCTTGCGCGAAGCCATCTTCATGACCACCGACGATGTGCGCACGCCTTCGCCGAAGAAGCGAACTCCCTGCATCAGCGCGCCGTCGGTTACGCCGGTGGCGGCGAAAATGATATTTTCGCCCGGCGCCAACTCCTCGGCGGTATAGGTCTTGTGAATGTCGGTGATTCCGTACTGGGTCATGCGTTCGCGCTGTTCATCGGTATAACCGGTCAGTCTGCCAACCATGTAGCCATTGAGGCAACGCATGGCGGCCGCGGTAATGACACCTTCCGGCGCGCCTCCCGTACCCATCACGGCATGAACGCCGGTGCCGCGCACGGCCGCCGCAATGCCCGGAGCCAGGTCGCCGTCGCCGATCAGTTTAATGCGCGCTCCCGCCCGGCGAATCTCGTTGATCAGAGTCTCGTGGCGCGGCCGGTCCAGCACGATCACAACCAGGTCCTCGACGTCGCGATGCAGAGCCTTGGCGATCATCCTGAGATTGACCGCCGTCGGAGCATCCAGATCCACCGAGCCTTTGCAGGCCGGGCCGACCACGATTTTTTCCATGTAGCAGTCCGGGGCGTGCAATAATCCACCGGCCTCGCTTGCAGCCAGCACGCAGATCGAGCCCGGGGCGCCGGTCGCACAAAGGTTCGTGCCCTCCAGCGGATCGACTGCAATATCGACTTCCGGGTAGATGACGCCTTCTTTGGGCGGGCGTCCCACCTTTTCTCCGATGTACAGCATCGGAGCTTCGTCGCGCTCGCCTTCGCCAATGACGATGGTGCCGCGCATCGGGACCGTATCCATGACGCGGCGCATGGTTTCCGTCGCGACCTGGTCAGCCTTCTTGCGGTCTCCGGTTCCCATTTGTCGGGCTGAAGCGATGGCTGCCGCTTCAACCACTCGCAGCAATTCCAGTGCGAGATCCGATTCCAGGTTGGTCTGGATATTGTCTTCCAGATGGACTGGGTTGTTTTGCAGCTGTGTTGCCATGATTGCTCCTGATTCTACCGGCCGCGGCTTCTGCTTGCTACTGGTCTGGCCTTGTGCCGTAACTCGCTTCGTTTACTCCCGGAAATCATTAGCCCCGAACCGGTTCCGGCGGGGCCAATTTTGCTACTGAAATCAGAACGCGTCAATGCCGGTGATCGCCGCTCCCAGAATTAACGTGTGCACGTCGTGGGTTCCCTCGTAGGTTTTCACCGATTCAAGATTCGCCATGTGACGGAACACCGGATACTCATCGGCGATGCCGTTTGCGCCGAGAATGTCACGCGCCATGCGAGCGCACTCCAGGGCCATCCAAACGTTGTTCCGCTTGGCCATCGAAATGTGGAAATGCTGAGCTTTTTGCTGATCCTTCAGCCTGCCAACTTGCAGGGCCAACAGTTGCGCCTTGCTGATTTCGGTGATCATCCAGACCAGCTTCTCCTGTACCAGTTGGTGGCTGGCAATGGGTTGGTCGCGAAACTGCTTACGGAATATCGCGTACTGCAAAGCCGTGTCGTAGCATGCCATGGCCGCGCCAATCACTCCCCAGGCGATGCCGAACCGGGCCTGGTTCAGGCACAGTAGCGCCGACTTCAGTCCGGTACTTTTCGGCAGCAGGTTTGCCTTCGGAATGCGCACGTCCTGCAGTGACAAAGATGAGGTGACCGAGGCGCGCAGCGACCACTTTCCGTGTACGTCCCGGGCAACAAAACCAGCCCGGTCGCTCTCCACCAGGAAACCGCGAACCTGGCCGCCGTGCTCCTCGCTCTTGGCCCAGATTACGGCCACGTCGGCAATCGAGCCGGAGGTGATCCACATCTTTTCACCGTTGAGCAGGTAGGCATCGCCATCGGGAACGGCGCGGGTACGCATGGCGTCCGGATTCGAGCCGGCGTCGGGCTCGGTCAGTCCGAAGCATCCCAGCTTTTCGCCCCTGGCCATCCCCGGCAGCCAACGCTGCTTCTGCTCCTGGCTGCCGAAGGTGTAGATGGGGTACATCACCAGGCTGCTCTGCACGCTGGCAAAGGAGCGCAATCCGCTGTCGCCGCGCTCCAGTTCCTGCATGATCAGTCCGTACTCCACGCTGCTCATCCCCGCGCAGCCATAACCGTCGAGGGTGGGACCAAAGAAGCCCAGCTCGCCCATCGGCGCGATCAACTCACGGGGAAAACGCCCCTGGCGATTGCACTCTTCGATGATGGGGATAACTTGATCCTCCACAAACTGGCGGGCCGTGTCGCGCACCATGCGCTCGTCCTCGCTGAGGAGGGAGTCGAATTCGAGGAAATCAACACCGCGGAACCTGAGGGCCATAGGATTGCCAACACTACACCGCAGCCCCGTTGCCGGGCCCGGTCGAACGCTTGACAGTATCAAAGCCGGAATCCGCAGGTCAATGATTCTTTACCGCAACCGCTCCGGGTGCGGTACTTTCGACGCTGCCGTTAGCGGACTACCACTTCTGGCGCTTGCGCAGTTCCGTAATGTGCGCCACGTGGTGCGCGCCGTGCCAGGCATACATGGAGAGCATTTTGTCCAGCGCCATGATACCCAATTCCGGGTGCGTCAGTTTTCGCTCCCAGTCCGCGGACTTCAGGCTGCGCAGCAGCACCACCCAGCGGGCGTGCAGATTCTCCACCAGAGCCAGGCTCACGTCGATGGGCGTCACCCGGCTGTCGGCCAACTCGGCCCAGGCGGCTTCGTCATACGGCTTGATCGTTGGATTGTCCTCGGTCAGCGCCAGCTTGTATCGGACATAGGCGTTCATGTGACTGTCGGCCAGGTGATGGGTCACCTGTCTCACCGTCCATCCGCCCTCGCGATACGGCGTGTCCAACTGTTTTCCGTTGAGGTGCGCCAGTGCCTGTCGCAGGCGTTCCGGCACTTCGGCAACGGAGTCGATTAACTGCCGGCGCTCTTCGGCCGTGGGTGCTGGCTTGCTCCAGTCAAACTTGCCGATCGGGTAACGTACGTCTTCCATGTCTATCCTCCGTGGCCCGGGCCACCTCCGCAGAATACAGCTTACTGATATACAATCAAGAGGCTACCCGGTGGTGCGATATTCTTTTGCGCGAGGCTGCTGAATCTTTCGCATCTCGCGCCGCCGTGGGTTCCGGTGCAAGCGAAAGCTTCCTGGGTGGTTTTCGGGCAGAAGCCCGCCGGGCTTTTCTGGGCGGTGTCCCATGTCCTGCCAGAGCAATTCCGCCGAGCCTTGCGCCGGCCCAGACAGGAGTTTACTAGAATGGCCAAGATTGCAAAAACAGGGGATCGCAAGAAGGTAATGGATACCTCCAAGAGCACCAACTGTCCGAAGTGCGGCAAACCCACCCGGATCGTCAAGCGCGTAAAGGATCGCGAGCGCAATGTTCCTGGCGGCGTCTTCATCTCCTGCTCAGCCTGCGAGTTCTACGAAAAGCTGTAACTACCTTCACTCGTTGCACGGTATTTGAACGCGCCTCCGGTTGAGGCGCGTTTTGCTTGCCATCTCAACTGACCTTGCGGTTCTGAAACTCAGCTTCGCCCATGCCCTGGGCGTGAGTTTCGCCGGGCACACCGGGAACGATGGAAAGGCTCTGTCCGGTGATGAGGCGGGCGCCGCGCTGAAATGAAACGTAGGCCCAGAACCACTCCCAGAGAACCTGCACGCGGCTGCGGAAGCCGATGAGGAACAGCAGGTGGACCAGCAGCCAGGTGAGCCACGCGGTGAAGCCGGAAAGTTTGAAGCCCCCTACGTCCGCAATGGCCGAGGAGCGGCCAATCGTCGCCAGGGTGCCCTTGTCCCAGTAATGGAACGGTCTACGAACCTGGCCACGGAGATCGCCCAAGATGGTGGCGGCGGCAAACTGACCCATCTGGATTGCAGCGGGAGCGACGCCGGGAACCGGCTTTCCGTTTTTCTGCAGGACCGCAGCCAAATCGCCCAGCACAAAGACTTCCGGATGTCCGGGCAGGGTCAGATCGGGCTGCACCTGAACCCGGCCTGCGCGGTCGGTGGGTGCACCCAGAAGCTTGCCCAGCGGCGAGGCCGCCACTCCAGCGCCCCACAGCACCACCGAGGCGGGAAGGGAATGATCGCCAAGATAGACGTGCGCTTCATCGATACCGGTCACGGTCGCCCCGGTTCTCACCTCAACCCCAAGACCATTCAATTGGCGCACGGCCGAAGCCGAGAGATCCTCGGGAAATGCAGGAAGGATTCTGGGTCCTGCCTCGATGAGAACGACGCGGGTGCTGCGCGGATCGATGGAGCGGAAGTCCGAGGCCAGAACGCGCTGGGCGATTTCGGCAACGGCACCGGCCAACTCAACTCCCGTTGGACCGCCTCCGACCACCACAAAGTGGATGGGTTCGGCTTCATGATTCAGACGGGCACGGCGTTCCGCAATCTCAAATGCCAGTAACATGCGCCGGCGGATCTCGGTAGCGTCCTCCACGGTTTTCAATCCGGGGGCATAGTTGGCCCACTCCGGGTGCCCGAAATAGGTATGAGTGGCACCAGCAGCGACGATGAGGTAGTCGTAGGAAAGTTCGTTGCCGTCAAGCTGAACCTTGCGGCGCTCAAGGTCAAAGTCCGTGGCCCGGGCCAACAGCACCGAGATATTTCTGTCATCTTTGAAAATGTGACGGATGGGGTAGGCAATTTCAGCGGGAGAAAGTGCGGCGGTAGCAACCTGGTAAAGAAGAGGCTGAAAAGTGTGGTGATTGCGGCGATCGACCAAAGTGACTCCGAGTTCTGTTTTGGCCAGAGAACGCGCGGCATAGAGCCCTGCGAAGCCCGCTCCGATGATCACGACTTGGGGGACGGTTTCAGTGGTTTGCATACTATATTCAGATGCTGGCCGTTGCAGCCGGACTCCATAGGGTTTGTTGCCAGAATCTTCAGGTGAAGGCCGCCTGCGAAGGACCGCCTACTTGAATGGGTTAGATTAGAAAATTTTATGCAAATGAATCTGGTTGACTTCGGCGTCGTTGTGCTAATCTGTCGTGGTTAACTCGTCTGGATTCTGCGGGGATTTGCCTACGCGGGATCGAAGATTGGAAGCTCAATCATTTGGTTTCTTTCAGGGATGAAATCCCTCGACATAGCCCCAGGGTTCGCCGGTGGGCACAGCATTCTGTAGTTGTTTCTGATCCTTCCCGGGATCGTGACCGTTGAAATGTTGTAGTGCGGGGAATCTTCGCGTGTGAAATTGCGTTCATTTGATATTTCGGTGCTTTTGTTGATTCCGGCTCGCTCCGGATACCAGGCAATGCTCCGCGGTACTCTTACCTAGTCGGCGAGTAGATTGGGTCAAGCTAAGGGTGAGCACATTTTCTCCGGCTCTGCGGTAAATCGGTTTCGCTGCGGCAGCCGGCATCTCCGAACCTGAAAGGGAGTCATCCGTGGGAAGTTTTGCATCTTCGCAGGAGGTTAGACAAGGCTCATCGCTGCGCAGCATCGAGCAGCGCTGGTCTTTCCGGCTGGAGCAGATCGCAAAACGCGGTTTTGATATTGCCTTTTCGCTGCTTGCACTGGTCTTTATCTGCCCCGTGCTGCTGCTGATCGCAATCCTTGTGAAACTGGATTCCGAGGGACCGGTTCTGTATGTCTCGGATCGAATTGGCAGGAATGGGAAGCGATTCCGTTTTCTCAAGTACAGGACCATGGTGCGGGACGCGGACTCGCTGCGAGGTGCGTTACTCCATCTGAACGAGCGCCGCGGAAACCTATTCAAGATGTCGAATGACCCGCGGGTGACGCGCCTGGGAAGGGTATTGCGGCGTTACAGCCTGGATGAGTTGCCGCAGTTCTTCAGCGTACTTACAGGCCACATGAGTGTGGTCGGGCCGCGTCCATGCCTGACCAGCGAATATGCGCGCTATACGAAAGAACAGCGCCGCCGCGTGGAAGCCGTGCCGGGCATCACCGGGCTATGGCAGGTGGAGGCGCGGCAGGATCCCAGGGTGGAAACGTATTTTGAGCTGGACAAGTACTACATCGAGAATTGGAGTTTTTGGCTCGATATGAAAATTTTGCTGAAGACCGTGGTTGTTGTTTTTGCGGGGACAGGCACGTAGAGAAACGGGGTAGCTCACTCATTCAAGGGGCCGAGGCCCTTTTTTTATTGGTTCAAATCCAGGTTGCTGACGGCGCACGCATTCGGAAAGAGGCGAATTGCTGGTTTCCGGTTGGCGGCGGAGAGCGGACAACGATTGCTACAAAAGATAATGGTTTGGAGGAGCGTTTTTACCATGGAGTGAATGGTTTGGCGAGGTGCGGAACGATGTACCTGGCCGCCAACCCTGTGAGATGGCGCGATGTCTAATTGGTCAATCGTTTTGGAGAGCGGTTACTTTTCGCGGGAGACGACGAACTGGGGAAGCCAGAGGAGGGCGCGTTTGAAATCGTTTTCCGGAAAATCCTTGAGTTGCGCGACCGCATGCCGGGCGAATTTTTCCGCCTCCTGGTTGGCGGCATTGATGGATTCGTAGCGGCGGAGGATAGCGAGAATGTCCTGGTGGGTGACGCCGTTGAAAGCGCGCTGCTCGAGGACGGCTTGAATCTGATCGCGCTCCGCGGAGGTGCAGTGCTCCAGGGCGTGGATGACGGCGAGGGTGGCCTTGCCTTCGCGCAGGTCGCTGGCAACGGGCTTTCCCAGGATTTCCTCGGAGGCGGTGAGGTCGAGGACATCGTCGGTGATCTGGAAGGCCATGCCGACGGCGCGGCCGTACTCGCGCAGTTGGAGTTGCTGCTGCTGGTTGGCCCCGGCGAGCACTCCGCCGAGTTGCATGCAGACGGCGAAAAGGCAGGCGGTCTTGCGGTAGATGAGATCGAGATGACTGTCGCGAGTGATGAGCGAACCGAGTTTTTCGATCTGGAGCAGTTCGCCTTCGACCATCTGCTTGGTGAGATCGGTGAGCAGGTCGAGGACCTGGAGGTTGCGCTCCTCGAGGGAGATCTGAAACGCCTGCATGTAAAGCCAGTCGCCGGCGAGGACGCATTTGGGGTTGCCCCAGATGGTGTTGGGCGAGGGGCGTCCGCGACGGGTTTCGGCTTCGTCGATAATATCGTCGTGAACGAGGGTAGCGGTGTGAATGATTTCGACGACGGCGCCGAGACGCACGGCTCCGGTGCCGCGATAGTCGAGCAATTTGGCGGCGAGCAGAAGCAGCGCGGGGCGGAGACGCTTGCCTCCGCCCTGGCGCAGATATTGGCCGATCTCGGTGATGGCCTGCACGTTCGACACACTGTATCCGCCGAACTCGCGCTCGATGGCCGCCAGGTCTTCACGGAGAAGGTCGAAGATATCTTTGCCGGTCGTTGTTGCCATGCTGTTCGACAATGAACCCTTCAAGAATCCTGTTGGATCGCACCGCTCCGGAACGGTCCCGGCTCCCCTGACCGGGTTGGAGCGCCGACCACTAATTGTTGCGATAGTTCGTAAACTGCATATCGATTCCGAAATCGCTCTGGCGCAACAGGGCGATGACCTCCTGGAGGCTGTCGCGATCCTTCCCGGTGACACGAACGATGTCTCCGTTGATGGAGGCTTGCACCTTTTTCTTGGCGTCCTTGATGGTCTTGACGATTTCTCGCGCCTTCTCAATGGCGATGCCTTGCTGGAGCTTGACCTTTTGCCGGACGGTGGAGCTGGCGGCGGGTTCGATTTTGCCGTACTCGAAGCTCTTGAGCGAGACGCCGCGCTTGACGAACTTGGACTGTAGCACATCGACGACCGCCTTGAGCTTGTATTCGTCCGAGGAGGTGAGGACGAGTTCGTCCTTGCCGTCAAACTGGATGTCGGAATGCGAGCTTTTCAGGTCGTAGCGCTGATGAATCTCCTTGAGTGCCTGCTGAATGGCATTGGAGACTTCGGGCAAATCCACGTTACTGACAATGTCGAATGAGTTTTCGGCGGCCATTGGTTCCTAGTGTATGACAAAGCAGGGAATCGCGCATGGGTGAAATGGGAGTTTTGGGATGGGCGGTGGGGGAGATTGGAGCAGCGCTGGGGTGCTTCACTTCGCCTTGAATGACACCACCGAGAACGAATTCGACTGCGAGGGTGATGTCAAAGATCGCTCGCCGAGGCAGTTTTGGGGACTAGCTGGAAGCCCCAATTCCTGGCGAGGTCGTCCCAGTGGGGATTGCGGGATTCGATGAGGCAGAGCTTTTTGGCCCGGAGCCATCCTTTGATCTGCTTCTCGCGGGCGATGGCGAGGCGGACGTCGGAGTGTTCTTCAAACCAGACGAGGCGGGTGCAATCGTACTTTGCGGTGAAGCCGGGGATGAGGTGGTGCTTGTGCTCGAAGACACGGCGGTCGAGGCTGTTGGTCATGCCCGTGTAGAGCGTGCCGCTGTTGCTGGACATGATGTAAACCCAAAAGCGCTGGTGCATGGGCGGGATGAGATCACAAAATCAACGGATGGGGCAAGGGGAAAATCGATTGCTGGCTGAAAAGCTTGGAGCAGCACGGGCGATTTGAGCTGCGCTGGGGTCCTTCACTTCGTTCAGGATGACACCATAAAAACAAGAGCAAGAGCAAAGGCAAGAGCAAGAGCAAAGGCAAGAGCAAGAGCAAACGCAAGAGCAAACGCAAGAGCAAGGGCAAACGCAAGAGCAAGAGCAAGGGCAAAGGCAAGGGCAAAGGCAAGGGCAAGGGCAAAGGTCAGGCTTGGTGCTGCGGGGGTGGAGCGGGGAGGTGGAAGAAGCGGTGGAAGTTTTCCAGGGCCAGGGAACCGGCGGCTTCCGGAGTGAGAGAGCGAAGTTGGGCGAAGTAGCGCGTCGTTTCGACCACGTAGGCGGGCTCGTTGCGTTTGCCCCGGTAGGGAATGGGAGCGAGGTAGGGACAATCGGTTTCGAGGAAGAAGCGGTCGAGCGGGACCATGGCGGCGGCGTCCTGGATGTCCGTGGCCTTGGGGTAAGTGAGGTTTCCGGCGAAGGAGAGGACGAAGCCGAGGTCGAGCGAGGCGCGGGCCTGACTGAGGTTTCCGGTAAAGCAGTGCATGACGCCGCCGAGGCCGGTTGCGGCCCACTGCTCGTGGAGGATGCGGAGAAGATCATCCCAGGCATTGGCGCTGTTTTGGCTGGGGCGGCAGTGGATGAGGATGGGGAGCTTGACGGCGGCAGCCAGCGCGAGCTGCCGGCGGAAGACCTGCTGCTGCGTGTCGCGCGGGGAATGGTCGTAGTGGTAGTCGAGGCCGATTTCGCCGATGGCGATGACGCGCGGATGCTGGGCGAGGCTCTGCATGCGGTCGAGGTGGGCGGTGGTGAGCAGGCGCGCCTCGTGGGGGTGGACGCCGATGGAAGCGTAAATCCAGGGGTAGCGCTCGGCGAATGGGATGGCGCAGGCGAGGTCGTCGGGGCCATCGCCATTGCCGATGGCGAGGAGGGTGCGGATGCCGGCGTCGTAGGCGCGCTGGATGGCGGCGTCGCGATCGGTGGCGAACTGGGGGCCGTCGAGATGGGCGTGGGAGTCGAGGAACATGGGGGTCTCGAGGTGCTGGAACAGAATCGATTGCTGGTTGAAAAGCTTGGCGCCACACTGTCGATTTGAGCTGCGCTGGGGTCCTTCACTTCGTTCAGGATGACACCATAGAAACAAAAACAATAGCAACGGCAGGAGCAACGACAAGGGCAAGAGCAGACGCAAGAGCAGACGCAAGAGCAGACGCGAGAGCAAGAGCAGACGCAAGAGCGAGAGCAGACGCAAGAGCGAGAGCAGACGCAAGAGCAGACGCAAGAGCAGACGCGAGAGCAAGAGCAGACGCAAGAGCAAGAGCAGACGCAAGAGCAAGAGCAGACGCAAGAGCAGACGCGAGAGCAAGAGCGGACGCAAGAGCGGCGGCGAAGCGCGAGGGTAGAGGCAAAAGGCCTGGCAACCTCGTGTGTGTTGTTATCCTCCGGTTTCCCGCGGGAGCGCCGCTACTTGAGGCGGGCGCCGTTGGGGACGTCTTCCAGGAAGCTGGCCAGGGCTGGCGTGCCTTCTTCTCCGAAGGAAGCGGCGACGATCATGCCCTGCGACTCGATGCCGCGAAGCTTGCGCGGGGCGAGGTTGGCGACAATGACGACCTTGCGGCCTACGAGCGTCTCGGGAGCGTAGGTCTTGGCGATTCCGGCGACGATCTGGCGGACTTCGGTGCCGATGTCGACGGTGAGGCGGAGGAGTTTGTCGGCCTTTTCAACTTTTTCGGCGGTGAGGACGGTGCCGACGCGGAGTTCGACCTTGGCGAAGTCGTCGATGGTAATTTGGGCGACGGCGGGCGCGGCGGCAGCTTCTGCCGGCGGCGCGATTGGGGCCGCGGTCTGGTTCCCACCCGTGGCGGTCTGGTTCCCACATTCGCCAACGGCGGGCGGATGTGGGCCACCCGCGAGTGTTCCCGTGACTGTTCCCACATCTGCTGACTGCGGCAGATGTGGGGCACCGGGCTGTGTTGCTGGAGGCTCGGCGACAGCGGTGGCGGTGGAGGTTGCGGCGGCCGGCTCGGCGGCGCTTCTGCGATCTTCTTCCATCTGTTGCATCCTTTCGATGGCGCTCTTGTCGGCGCGCGGAAAAACCGCTTCGATGCGGCCGAGGCGGGTGCCAACATTCAACTGGCCCCAGCGCAAGGTGTTGAGATCGGATTGGGCGACGTCGCCGAGGCCGAGCTGGGTAAAGATTTTTGCGGTGGATTCCGGAATGATGGGGTGGGCCAGCACGGCGATGATGCGCAGAGCCTCGGCCGCGGTGTAGAGAATGGTGGCGAGGCGGGCGCGGGCATCGCGGTCCTCGGATTTCTCGGCGACGGCCCAGGGCTGAGTTTCGACGATGTATTTATCGACGGCGCTGAGCAGGAGCCAGAGAGTCTCCAGGGCGCGCGAAAACTGGAAGGACTCGAAGAGCCGGTTGTAGGTGGCGATGGTTTCGGTGGCGATGGTGGCGATGGCGGTTTCGGCGGGAGTGTGGGCGAAGGTGGCGCTGGGATATGGGACCTCGCCGGCGAAGTAGCGCTGGATCATGGAGAGGGTGCGGCTGGCAAGATTGCCGAGGCCGTTGGCGAGATCGCTGTTGAAGCGCTGCACCAGAGCGTCAAAAGAGAACGAGCCGTCTTGTCCGAAGACAATCTCACGGAAGAGGAAATAGCGCAGCGCATCGGCGCCGAGGACTTCCAGGATGGTCTCACTGCGCACGATGTTGCCGCGCGACTTGGACATCTTGCTCTCCTCGAAGAGCAGCCAGCCGTGGGCGACGATCTGGGTGGGCAGCGGCAATCCGGCGGCGAGCAGGAAAGCCGGCCAGTAGACGCAGTGGAAACGCACGATCTCTTTGCCGATCATGTGCAGGTTGGCGGGCCAATAATGCTGGTAGCGCTGCTGGTCGGCCGCGTCCGGGGAGCCGAAGCCGACGGCGGTGATGTAGTTGCATAGGGCGTCCAGCCAGACGTAGATGACGTGCGCGGGATCGTTGGGTACGGGGATTCCCCAGGCAAACGTTGTGCGGGAAATGGAGAGATCGCGCAGGCCGCCCTTGACGAAGGCGATGACCTCGTTGCGCCGGGTGTCAGGGTAGATGAAGTCGGGATTCTCTTCGTAAAGCTTGAGCAGCGGCTCGGCCATGGCGGAGAGTTTGAAAAAATAATTCTCCTCCTCGACGGTTTCGGTGATGCGTCCACAGACCGGGCAGGGCGTGCCGGGAGTATTGTCGTCGGCGTAGAGCTCATCGGAAACGCAATACTGGCCGGTGTAGGAGCCTTTGAAGATGTATCCGCGCTCCTGCAGCAGGGTGAACATGGCCTGGACGCCGCGCTTGTGCTCGGGGCTGGTGGTGCGGATGAACTTGTCGTAGGTGATGCCGAGGCGATCCCAGAGGGCGCGGAATTCGCCGCTGACTTCGTCGGTGAGCTGCTGCGGCGTTTTGCCGGCGGCGGCGGCGGAGCGCTCGATCTTCTGGCCATGCTCGTCGGTTCCGGTGAGGAAGAGCGTGTCATGTCCCAACATGCGCTGGCGGCGGGCTATGGCGTCACAGACAACGGTTGTGTAGGTGTGGCCGATGTGCGGCCGCGCATTGACATAGTAGATCGGAGTGGTGATGTAAAACTTTTCGCGCTGCTCGCTCATAGGAATCTCTCGATCGGAACAAAAATCTTGGAGGCGCGGCCGGGATTGGCGTAGCCTCACTGGAAAACCCGGGCGACGCAAGGTGAAGACTCAAGAACCTCCAGTATAAAAGGCTCGGAGGATTGGGGCAAACAGAGGCGAAGAACAGGTTTCAAGGTTTCAGAGGTTAAGAGCAGAGGCGGGAGCAAGGTCAACGGCTGCGCGATGGATTCGCAGAAACGCGATTTCGGACTAGGGAGCGCGGCTTGGAGCGCGGCTGGTTGAACCGCCTCTTGGGCTGCAGGGGAGATTTGAGCTGCGCTGGGGTTCTTCACTTCGTTCAGGATGACAGCCGCAGAGGATCGGCTGAATCTCGAGCGCAAATCAAGCGGGTTTCGATCCCTTTCAATCTTGGCATCCCTTACAATCGAAGTTTGAGCAATCATCGCGCGGGGCTGCGAACGAGTCCGGCGAACGGGCAAGGAATCTACGTGTATCTTTTGATGCAGAACCGGCTGGTGGCGCAGGTGCGCGCCTTCTTGAGACAGAAATACGACATTGAGCTGGCCAACATTGTGGTGGAGCAACCGCCGAAGATCGAACTGGGCGAGTTTGCGCTGCCAGTGGCGTTCGAGCTGGCGCGGGTGCTGCGCAAGGCTCCGCGCAAAATTGCCGAAGAGATTGTGGCCGGGATCGGGCGGGTGGAAGGATTCGCCAGCTTCGAGGTGGCGGGAGCGGGGTACATCAACGCGCGGCTGGACCGGAGCGCGGCGGCGGAATTGTTGGTAGCGAACCCACATCTGCTGACGGCGGCAGACGTGGGGCACCCGGCCGGGAAAGAGCAAGGTCAACTACCCCACGTTAGCCAAAAGACGGCGAACGTGGGGCACCCGATTCGGGGCAAGGTGCTGGTGGAGCATACGTCGATCAATCCCAACAAGGCGGCGCACATTGGACACCTGCGCAACTCGATCCTGGGCGACACCCTGGTGCGGCTGCTGCGGGCGGTGGGGTACAAGGTGGCGGTGCAGAACTACATTGACAACACCGGGGTACAGGTGGCCGACGTGGTTGTGGGATTTGAGCGGGTAGCGAAAAAAACGCGGGGGGAGATTGAGGAGCTGATTGCCGCGGGCGCGGAGCGTTTCGACTATTACTGCTGGGATTTATATGCCCGGGTTTCGCAGTGGTACGAGGAGGACAGGGCGAATTTGCAGGCCCGGCGTGACACTCTGCACTTGCTGGAGGTGGGCGGCAACGAGACGGCGGAAATCGCGCAGATGATCTCAATGGCCGTGCTGCGGCGGCATTTGGAGACGATGCAGCGGCTGGGAATTGAATACGATTTTCTGCCGCAGGAAAGCGACATTCTGCACTTGCACTTCTGGGCGAAGGCGTTTGAGCTGCTGAAGGCGGCCGGGGTGCTTTACTTCGAAGAGGAAGGGAAGAACAAAGGCTGCTGGGTGATGACTCGTTTGCGGACGGTGAAAGACGACGCGGCGGAAGCGGGTCCGGATGAGGATGCGAAGGTGATCGTGCGCTCGAACGGAACGGTGGGGTACGTGGGCAAAGACATTGCGTACCACATGTGGAAGTTCGGGCTGCTGGGACTGGATTTTGGCTACCGGAAGTTTTATGAGTACGCGGATGGGCGCGCGGTGTGGATTTCCTGCGATCCGAAGGACGGCGAGCCGGGCGCGCCGCACTTTGGCGGCGTGGACGCGATCTACAACGTGATCGACGCGCGCCAGAGCGATCCGCAGGAGACGGTGAAGCAGGCGATCCTGCTGCTGGGACACGAGGCCGAGGCGGCGCGGTACACGCACTTCAGCTATGAGATGGTGGCGCTGACGCCGCGCTGCGCGATGGAGATGGGATACGCGGTGAGCGAAGAGGACCAGCAGCGCAGCTACATCGAGGTTTCCGGGCGCAAGGGATTCGGGGTGAAGGCCGACGACCTGCTGGACAAGCTGATCGAGGCGGCCAAGAGCGAGGTGGACGCGCGCCACGCGGAACTGAACGCGGCGGAACGGGTCGAAGTTGCCACCCAGATCGCGATTGGAGCGCTGCGCTACTTCATGCTGAAGTTTACCAAGCAGTCGGTGATTGCCTTCGACTTCCGCGAAGCGCTGTCATTTGAGGGCGAGACCGGGCCGTACGTGCAATACGCGGTGGTGCGGGCAACCAACATCTTCCGCAAGGCGGGGATTGCGCCCGAGGATGCACTGGCGTTGCCGCTGGCGGCAGGTGCGTTCGAGGGCAACGACGACCTGTGGTCGCTTTGGCTGGCGGCGGGGCAGACGGCGAAAGTGATGGAGCAGTGCATCGCGGCGACCGAGCCGGCGGCGGCGGCCAAACATGCGTTCCAGTTGGCGCAGCAGTTCAACAATTTCTACCACAAGCATCACATCCTGACCGAAGAGGACGCGGGGCGGAAGTCACTGCTGCTGGCTACGGCTGCCGTGGTGCGGCGGGAGTTGATGGCGACGATGGCGGTGATGGGGATTCCGGCTCCGGCGGTGATGTAGGATTTGCGTGGGGCGGTTCCGGGGAAGGCGTGGCCCGGCAGGCAAAGGCCGTTCGGCGCCGTGTAACGGTTCCAGGTTGGGCGGGATGGGAAGGTGGACGGGAGTCCTGGGGGATGGGCTCCTGGCTAGACATCGCGAGGATCGACGAGGGTCCAATAACGGCGGTGGCAACTGGTGCAGCGGAAAGGAACTTTTCCGGTGAGCCGGGTTCGCAGAAACTCCAGGAAATGCCTGCGATGGGACCGGTAGGCGGATTTGGACTTGCAGTACTTACAAGGGCGTGCCCGATCTGAGTGCTTTTCAGTTTCGTGATTCCGGTACTCCATTGTGGTGGCCAATATCGCACTCCTCTGGGGATTCAATGCTGCTGGATATGTATCGAACGACACCATGCTAAAACTTCAGTGCCTGACCTGCAAGAGGGGATGCGAGTGGACGAAGAAACAAGAGGCGCGGGAATCCGGTCCCGCGCCTCGTTGATTTTCGGGAATGTTATTTTGCTTCGTGACCTGGGAAGTTACGGGCAAAATCGACCAGGGAACGGACGCCTACGCCGCTGGGACCCTTGGGCATCCAGTCCTTGTTCTCCTCCAGCCAGGCGGTTCCGGCGATATCGAGATGAATCCAGGGCATGTCATCGACGAACTCCTTGAGGAACAAGGCGGCGGTGATGGCGCCGCCCCAACGTCCGCCGGTATTCTTGATGTCGGCGATGTCAGAGCGGATCTGCTCGAAGTATTCCGAATCCAGTGGCATGCGCCACATTTTTTCTCCGGTGCGGAGGGTGGAAGCGAGGAAGTTATTGGCGAGCTCCTCGTCGTTGGCGAAAATTCCGACGTTGTGATATCCGAGGGCGACGACGACGGCGCCGGTAAGGGTCGCGGCGTCGATGAGGTGGGTGGCTCCGAGCTGGCGGGCGTAACAGAGCCCGTCGGCGAGGACGAGGCGGCCTTCGGCGTCGGTGTTGATGATCTCGACGGACTTGCCGTTCATGGCGAAAGCGACATCGCCGGGCTTGGTGGCCTTGCCATCGGGCATGTTCTCCGTGCAACAGAGGATGGCGATGACGCGCAGGTTGGGCTGGAGCAGGGCGATGGCGCGCATGGCTCCGATCATGGTGGCGGCGCCGCACATGTCGTACTTCATTTTCTCCATGCCGTCGGCAGGCTTGATGCTGATGCCGCCGGTGTCAAAGGTGATTCCCTTGCCGACCAGGCCGAGGACGGGTGAAGTTGGTGCACCGGCAGGTTCGTAGCGCATGACGACGAGCCGCGGTTCTTCCTCCGATCCCTGGGCGACGCTCCAGAAGGCTCCCATCTTGAGTTCCTTGATTTTGGCTGGGCCATAGACCTCGCAGGCGAGGCCGGTTTCGGCACACATGGCGCGGGCACGCTCGGCGAGGATGGTGGGAGTCATCAGGTTGCTGGGTTCAAGGGCGAGAGCGCGGGTGAGATTCTGCGATTCGGCGACGATGACGCCCTCGGCGATGGCCCGCTCGACGGGGTTGGCGTCGGCGGTAGGCGGGATGAGCAGGGTTGCCTCGGTGAGCTGGAGGTCCTTGCGGTCGCTGCGGTAGGTGTCCACGTCGAAGTCGGCGGCGATGATGCCTTCGGCGGCGGCCTGGGCGGCGGCTGGAGCTTCAACCAGGGTGGGCAGGACGAGCGCGAAGGATTTGATTTTCCTGGACTTGGCGGCGCGGGCGGCAGCTCCGGCGAGCTTGCGCAGCTCGGGAAGACAGAACTTGTCCCGCTTGCCGGCGCCGAGGAAGAGAATGCGCTGAGCGGCGACCGTTGCGGGTAATGCCGCGCTGCCGGCCACGGGCGCTGGGGCGGCGGGTAACGCTGCGCTGCCGGCCGCTGGCGCTGGGGTGGCGGGTAACGCTGCGCTGCCGGCCGCTGGCGCTGGGGTGGGCGAGAGCAGCCAGATGGGCTCGGCGAACTTGCCGGTGAGATCGGCGGAGGCGATGAGCGGCGCAGCCAGGGCCAGCAGAGCCGGGTCGGAGGAAAGCAGCTCGGGCGCGGGAGTCTTGCCGCCGGTGTCGGCGACGGCGACGACCAGGAGCGGAGTCGCGATGGTGGATGGAGCGGATGGGAGAAATGCGATCTTCATGCGAACCTTTCTGTGTCAGATGTTACAACGGAGCGTCAACCCACAACTGCGAACCGCGGCAGATGTGACGCCGTCAGCCTCTCGTGTTTTCCAGGTCTGAGCCTACCGCCGTACCGCTTCTCAAGATGGTACTGATATTAAAGCGGTTCGGCAAAAGGTGTACACCGTGGCAGTTTGTGGGCGGAGCGGATCAGGATTTCCGGCTGCGGGCGATGGCGTCGCGCGCCTCCTTGTCGGCGGTGCGGCGGCGCTCGGTTTCGCGCTTGTCCCAGAGCTGCTTTCCCTTGGCGACGGCGACTTCAACCTTGACCCGGCCGCTTTTGAAATACATCCGGGTGGGAATGATGGTGAGTCCCTTTTGCTGGATGGCGGCGTGGAGTTTGAGGATTTGTGCGCGATGGACGAGGAGCTTGCGGGTGCGCTGGGTTTCATGATTGAACTGCGCGCCGGGCGCATAGACGCCGATGTGGGCGTTGAGGAGGAAGAGCTCGCCATTCTGCACGAGGCCGTAGGAATCCTTGAGATTGGCCTGGCCGGCGCGAATGGATTTGACTTCAGTTCCACGCAGGGCGATGCCGGTTTCGTACCGCTCGAGGAGGAAGAAGTCATGGGAGGCGGCGCGGTTGACGCAGGCGTCGCGCTCGCCGCTGGCGACCGGATCGCGCTTGACGTTCTTCGGCTTGCCGGGTTCGGTGGATTGGGGCTGATTGCGGGCCATGATGGCATCCTGCGGCGGAGGCAACGGGTTGAATTCGAGGGCGGACTTGCTCGTTGTTGCGAATTCCGTATCCTAACACAGCTTGATGATGGAGGCAGAGGAAGGCCACTTGACCGGATGTTATAATCGGCCCGGTAATCGAAACAGTTCCCCAGGTTGCGCGGGCGGCCATCAGGGCCATGCCGGCGAGGGGATATCTCCTTGATGATCTTATGGTAAAGGACTGTGATGAATGGGTTCCGCTGCGGTTGCCTGATCCTGCTGATTGCGATTTTATCCGCGCTTCCGGCCACTGCCGACAAGGCAAAATCGCTCTACTCCAAGGGCCAGCATGCGGAGGCGAAACAGCAGTACGAAGAGGCCTACGGATATTTCAAACAAGCCTACGACTTGCATCCGGACGATACCCAGTACCGGGCGTCGTTTGAGCGCACGAAGTTTCTTGCCGCCGCCTCGCATGTGCATCGCGGGCAGGTATTGCGCGATGAAGGCAAACTGAGCGAGGCGTTGAAGGAATTTCAACTGGGGGCGATGATCGATCCCTCCAGCGGCATTGCGCAGCAGGAGGTCAAACGCACGGAACGGTTGATCGAGAAGGCGCAGCAGCCGGCGACGGGTCCGCCGACCACGCGGGCTCCCCAGGAAGGGTTGAGCGACCTGGCGGCAAACATCTCGGGGCCGGTGGAACTGGCCCCGATTTCACAGGTGCCGCTGACGCTGAAGCTGGTGGAAAACTCCAAGACGGTTTACGAAACGATTGGGAAACTGGCGGGGATCAACGTGCTGTTTGATCCCGACTACACGGCGAAACAGATTCACATTGAGCTGAACGCGGTTTCCCTGGAAGAGGCGCTGCAGGTGGTGGCGCTGGAGTCGCACACCTTCTGGCGTCCGGTGACGCCCAATACGATCTACATTGCGCAAGAATCGCAGCAGAAGCGGAGCGAGGTGGAGCAGCAGGTGCTGCGCACGTTTTACCTGAACAATTTTTCGACGGTGAGCGAGCTGCAAGACGTGGCCAACCTGATCCGGACGATTCTGAAGGTGGAGCGGGTGCAGCAGTTTCCGGCGCAAAACGTGATCGTGATGCGGGGCACGCCGGCGCAGGTGGCGCTGGCGGAGTTGCTGATCAACAACCTGGACAAGGCGAAGTCCGAAGTTGTGGTGGACATTGTGGTGATGCAGGTGAGCAAGACAAAGCTGAAGCAACTGGGCATTCAGTATCCGTTCCAGGGCGGTACCAGCAATCCTACGATCACCTTGCAGAGTCCCAGCGTCACCCAGGCCAGCACGACAAGCACCACCACGACGACCACCCCCACTACGACGAGCGGCTCGGGACTGACGCTGAACGACCTGGCCAACCTGAACGCGACCGATTTTGCGGTCTCGATTCCGTCGGCCAGCGTGGCGTTCCTGATGGAGGACAGCAATACGAAGATCATCCAGCGGCCGCAGTTGCGCTCGGTGGACGGACAGAAAGCGACGTTGAAGATCGGCGAGCGGGTGCCGATCGCGGTGGGCACGTCGAGTTCGACACTGACGGCTACGGCGCTGACCCAGACGCAGTTCCAGTACCAGGACGTGGGCGTGAACATTGAACTGACGCCGCACATCCACAACAATCTGGACGTGAGTTTGAAGATGTCCATCGAGGTTTCGGCGATTGACAGCTACGACACCATCGGCGGGTTGACCGAGCCGGTGATTGGACAGCGTAAAATCGACCACGAAATCCGCATGCGCGACGGCGAAGTGAGCCTGATTGGCGGCATGATGGAACATGATGACGTGGAGAGCATGAGCGGGCTGCCCTGGCTGGCGCAGATTCCGGTGCTGAAATACCTGTTTGGGCAGGGTCAGAAGTCGAAGACCGACAACGAGACGGTGTTTGCCATGATGCCGCACGTGGTGCGGCGGCTGGACGTGGAGGATTTGAACATCCGGGCAGTGGACATTGGAACCCAGAACGTGATCGAGGTACACCACACGGCGAAGCCTGCGTCCGCGGCAGCGCCGGCTTCGGCATCGCCGGTTCCCAGCGGCGCGCCCAGCGCGGTAGCTCCGTCGCCGGCGCAAATGCCGCCGGGAGCGCCGCCGCAACCGCGAGCGATGGCGAACGCAGCTCCGGGAGCGCCGCTGGCGGTGACTAACACGGTGCCGGGAGTGCCGCTGGCGATGGCGAATGCGGCGCCCACGAAGCTGGGACCGGTGCTGAGCCTGGATCCGGCGGTGGTGAACCAGCCGGCGGGGGCGACGTTCTCCATCAACGTGACCTTGCACGGCGGGGAAGACGTGTTCAGCGTGCCGGTGCAGGTCAACTACGACTCCAAGGTGCTGCAATTCGTGAATGCTTCAAACGCCGGAGCGCTGTCCAGGGATGGCGCCGCGGTGGCACTGGTGCAGCGCGACGATTCCGAAAAGGGCGAGCTGCACATATCGCTGGCGCGGCCGGCGGGAGCCAGCGGCATCGATCCCTCCGGGCCGCTGTTTACGCTGACGTTTCTGGCCAAGACGGCGGGGCAGGGAGCGGTCTCGGTGAGCCGGGCGATGGTGCGCGATCCGAACAACGCGGCCCTGGAGGCCAGCGGCTCGCAGGCCATCATCAACGTTCGCTAGGAGAAGATGGACAGGTTGAAACCGGAGCGGCAATCGGGCATGACGCTGGTCGAACTGATCGTGGCGATCGCGATCATGGCGATTCTTGCGTGCGGAGTTCTGCCGATCAGCCGCACGGTGGTGAAGCGCGAGCGGGAAAAGGAATTGCGCGCGGCGCTATGGATGATGCGCGACGCCATCGACCGGTATAAAGACGCGGCGGACCGGGGCGCGTTTATCATCAAGCTGGGGAGCGAGGGTTATCCTCCCGACTTGGATGAGCTGGTGAAGGGCGTGGACGTGCAGGGAAAGAAGATCAAGTTTCTGCGCCACATTCCCAAGGATCCGATGACGAACAGCACGGAGTGGGGACTGCGGTCGATGCAGGACGATCCCACGTCGGAATCCTGGGGTGGGCAGGCAGTGTTCGACGTTTATACGAAATCGACGGGCACGGCGCTGGATGGCACGAAATACTCGGACTGGTAGGCGAACGGCGCAGATGAAACTGAGACGGGCAGAACGGGAAGGGAAGTTCGCGGGATTCACCATGATCGAGCTGATCATTGTGATTGCGATCATCTCCATCCTGGCATCGATTGCGGCGATGAACTACCAGCACTCGATCTGGCGGGCGCGGGAGGCGGTGCTGCGCAACGATCTGTTCATCCTGCGCAGCAGCATCGACCAGTACACCCTGGACAAGCAGGCGGCACCACAGTCTCTGGCGGACCTGGCGGAGGCGGGCTACATCAAGGCGATCCCGAAGGATCCGATCACGAACCAGACGGACTGGGCGACGGAGCAGGAGGACTCGCTGATGGCGATTGACCAGACCAAGCCGGGGATTGTGGATGTACACAGCGCATCGAGCCTGGTTTCGTCGGAAGGAACCGCGTACAACACCTGGTGAGTGGAGTTTGAGAGTTGCGAGGCAGGCCTGGCGGCCTGCCTCTTTTGCTGGGCGCGGCTTACCACTTGGCGCGTTCGTATTGTTTGGGCCAGGCGATCTGCTGCTTGAGGACGCTGGCGGCGCGCAGGGGCCAGTAGGGATCGCGCAGGAATTCGCGGGCGAGCAGGACGAGGTCGGCCTGGCCGGTGGCGATGATGTGCTGCGCCTGCTCGGGTGAGGTGATCATGCCGACGGCTCCGCTGAGGATTCCGGCTTCGTGGCGGATGCGCTGGGCAAAGGGAGTTTGATAGCCGGGGCCGAGGGAAATTTTAGCGGCGGGAACGATGCCGCCCGAAGATGCGTCGATGAGATCGACTCCCAGGGGTTTGACCTGTTTGGCGAGAGCGATGGAATCGTCGATGGTCCAGCCGCCCTCGGTCCAGTCCGAGGAAGAGATGCGGAGCCAGAGGGGAAGGCGCTCGGGCCAGACATTGCGGACGGCTGCGATGATCTCACGCAGGAGGCGGGTGCGATTGTCAAAGCTGCCGCCATAGCCGTCTGTGCGGGTGTTGACCAGCGGCGAAAGGAACTGGTGGACCAGATAGCCGTGGGCGCCGTGGATTTCGAGAAGCTCGAAGCCGGCGTCCAGGCTGCGGCGCGCTCCGGCGGCGAATGCCTGGACGACGCGCGCGATGCCCTCGGCGGTGAGCGCCTCGGGCTGAATGGATTCCGGAGTGAAGCCCTTGGAGGTTGAGGAATAGACGGGACGCCAGCCGCCTTCGGCGACGGGCACGGGTACGCCCTGGCCGCGCCAGGGAACGGAATTGGAGGCTTTGAAACCGGCGTGGGCGAGCTGGGTTCCGGGAACAGCTCCGTGGTGGCGGAGGAAGTGGACGATGTGCTGCGAGGCGCTCGATGTGCTCGTCCTTCCAGATGCCGAGATCGGATGGACTGATGCGGCCTTCGGGCAGGACGGCGGTGGCTTCGGTGAGGACGGCGCCGGCGCCACCGACGGCGCGGGCACCGAGATGGACCAGATGCCAATCATTGGCAAAGCCGTCTTCACTGGAATACTCGCACATGGGGGAGACGGCAACTCGATTACGGAAGGTAATATCACGGATTTGGAGGGAGTCGAACAGGTTCATAGGATTTCGATGATAGCAGAGCGGGGTGGGGTGCAATGCACGAGGTCAACGGCCTGCGTTTGACAGAAGGACGGCAAGGGCAAGGCAACGGCCCCACTTCCGCCAATAGCAAAGGATGGCCGGAATGGGGCACCAGAGCTTTACTTCACCAAGGCTTTATTTCATTGCGTGTTTGGTGAGGAACTGGCCCACGAGTTTGGCGGCATATTCACAGAGCTCCTGGTCCTCGGCGCCAAAGGCGGCGGCAAAGTGACTGTCGATGTCCAATTCACCGGCGACCCTGGCGGAGACGAAGATGGGGACGACGATTTCCGACTTGGTTTCAACCGAACACGCCAGGTAGCGGGAATCGCTATGGACGTCATCGACAATGACGGTCTTCCCGCTGGAGGCGGCGGCACCGCAAATTCCCTGATTGAGCGGAATGCGGGTGTGCGGCGTCATGGAGCCGCGATAAGGGCCGAGAACCAGGACGGGGTCGGCGCCTGGTAGTTCCTCCAGCATGTAGAAGCCTACCCAGTTGTAACGCAACATGTTCTCGTGCAGAAGCTGCACCACACCCTCGAGGAGTTCGTTGGCGGAGACCGACGATGCGGCGAGCGCATCAAGTTTCTCGACGATTTGCGAAGTGGCAGGGATATTCCACATGGTAGGAAGACGCTCCCGTAGGAAGTTGATGTCGAGAAAACATTATGCCGGAAGTGGAGTGCGTTTGGAAGCTTCATTGCGGCGCCCGAGGGTGAGGCACGTGCGTAAGCAAAAGGTCACAATCTCGCGTTGGACAACCGCTCTGCGATCCCACATTCGCCAACAGAAGGCGGATGTGGGCCACCTGGACGGATGTGGGCACCTGGTTGCTAGGCGACGGGCTCGACTTCCAGCTCCAGTTTGTCTATGGCTACGACGCGGATGGGAGCGCCGGAGTGCAGCGGCCAGTTGCTGTGGGCGTTCCAGAGTTCGCCGTGGACGAAGACCTTTCCGTTGGGCGTCAGGTTAGTGCGGGCGACACCCAACTCGCCAACGATGCCCTGCGAGCCGGTGACGATTTTGTTGCGGCGGGCGCGCCAGGCGATGGACATGAGGAAAGCAGAGATCAGTCCGAACGGGAGACTGATGGCGAGCGAGGTGAGCAGCCGGACGCGCATCTCGGGGATGGGTCCATCGACGAGCAACAGGCCGCCCAAGGTGAGCGCGGCGATGCCTCCCGCGGTGAGGACGCCGTGGGAGACGAACTTTGCCTCCAGGGCGAACAGGACGAACGCCAGGGCAATGAGCGCGAGCGAAGCGAAGCGGGTGGGTAGAAGATTGAGCGCGAAAAGAGTGAGGAGGACGAAAATTACGCCGACAACGCCGGGGATGATGGCTCCGGGATGATTGAACTCCGCGTAGAGAGCAAGGCCGCCGATGGCAAGGACGAGGAAGGCGATGTTCGGGTCCATGAGCCAGCCGAGAACGCGCTCGCGCAAGGACGCGGGAAGCTCTTCTACCGGCTGATTGGCGAGGTGAAGAGTGAGGGCGGAGCCGTCGAAACGGCGGATGGTGCGGCCGTCGAGCTGGCGCAGCAGGTCGGCTTCGTCGCGGGCGGTGAGATCGATGAGATTAAGTTTGAGAGCTTCGTTCTCGGTCCACGAGACGGACTGGCGGACGGCTTTTTCGGCTTCCTCGACGTTGCGGCCGCGGCGCGAGACGTAGGCGCGGAGAAAGGCCGCGGTATCGTTCTCCATCTTGGCCTTCATGACGTCGTCTGGATTGGGCCGCCGATGGTGACTGGGTGGGCGGCTCCGGTGTTGGTGCCATTGGCCATGGCGGCGACGTCGGCGGACTCGAGGATGATGAATCCGGCGGAGGCGGCGCGAGCGCCGCTGGGGCAGACAAAAACGATGACGGGAACCGGAGATGCCTCGATCCTGGAAACCATTTCGCGGGTGGAGTCGATCAGGCCGCCGGGAGTGTCAAGCTCGATAAGCAGGGCGGCGGCATGACGCGATGCGGCGGCATCCACGGCGCGGGAGACCTGCTCGGCGGCGATGGGCTGGATGGTGCCATCGAGGCTAAGTCGCAGGATCTGGGCGGCGGCCGGAAGGGTTGCGAAGAACAGGAGAAACGCAGCGAGAAGCGGCAGAAAGCGTTTCATAAAAAAGCCTCCGGGAGCGGAACATGCGCGGCCCTCTGCCTTATGAGAGCAAAAGCAAGGGCAAGGTCAACTGCCCCACTTCTGCCAAAGGCAGGCAGATATGGGGCACCCGTTTGCGCGGGCGGCGGAGGCGCTCCCACACTCGCCAACAGAGGGCGGATGTAGGCCACCTGTCCAGCTCCCAGAGTTGAGACTGCGCCAACTCTGGGCCACCCGCCGCGGCTAACGGCGATTAGGTGCGGGCTCAAATCTACCGCCGAAACGGGAGATGGCGCAATGACTTTGGACGGTGTAATGCGCGGAATGGCGAATTGAGCCGTGGGCAGGGGGCTAGCGCGGCGAGGCGAGTTCGCTGCCCTGGTTCTGGATCTCCTGCTCGACCGCCTTGGCGTCTTCGCCTTCCGGCTCCAGGGCGAGCGCGCTTTGCAGATTGCGCAGGGCTCCGTCGCGGTCCTGGTCGTGGAGATCGGCGCGGGCAAGGACGAGGAAGGCTTCGGCGTTGGCCCGCAAGGCGAGGGCGGCGGCGGCTTCACGGCGAGCTTCGGGGAATTTGTTTTCGAGCAGCAGGGCGTGGGCGAGTCCGGCGTGGGCGGCGGGATTGTCCGGCTCCTGGGCGAGCGACTCGCGGAACTGGCTTTCGGCCTCGCTGGCGGCGCCGGTAGCAAGGAACTGGCGGGCGCGTTCGAGACGCAGCGCGGGGCGCTCGGAGGGCTTGGCCTTGCCGATGGAAGCATCGAAGGCATTTTGCAACTCGACGGCGAGCTGACGGTAGGAGCTCTCGTCATAATTGCGCTTGATGCGAGTGAGCGGGACGGAAACGGCGGCCGGATGCGCGGCGGCGCTGGCGAGGCCGGCGCTGGAGGAGTTGGCGCCGATGGGGCTGGCGCTGGCCAGGCCGGCGGCGAGCGACTCCTGGAACTGGCGGGCCTCGGAGTCGGCGGGACGGCGGCTCAAGGTTTCGCGCAACTGGCGCTGGGCGCCGGCAATGTCTCCCTTGCGGTAAAGGGCCACGGCAAGATTGAAGTGGTAGTCGGGGTCGGAGGGATCGACCTTTACGGCCTTCTGGAAGTAATCGGCGGCGTCGTGACGGCCGCGGCGATTCTCGGCGACGCCGATATTGTTGAGCACTTCGGTGAGAGGAACGCGCTCGGCGGTTGCCTTGAAGGCGGCGGACGCTTTGTCGAAGTGTCCGAGATGATATTCGGAGAGTCCGAGGAGGAAACTGGCTTCGCTGAATGAGGGATCGCCGGGCGGAAGCTTGGCGAACCAGAGGGCGGCTTGCTCATAATCGTGGGCGGCGAAGCAGGTTTTTGCCAGCAGCAGGATGGCCTGGGCATAATTCGGATCGATGCCGACGGCCACCTTGAGATAACGGATTCTTTCTGCATTGGGGCTGGCTAGAACGCCGCGGATGAAGTTCTCAAAGGCATCCAGGCGGATGGCGGGCGCGCGCCGCAGGAAGGCCTGGCGCGGTTCGGAAAACTTTGGGCGCATGAGGCGCAGCACGTCCCAGGCGAGCGCCGTCTGGATGCCGATGAGATCGTTCAAGGGGCCGCTCTCCACCTGGTCCGGCGACAGACGCAGGGCCTTCATGTCCAACACCTGGGCGCGGGCGGTGAAGGTTTGGCCGTCAAAGGAAAAACTGCCGAGAAGGATGAAGTCAGCGTCCAACTGGGCGGCGATGCGGTAGAGAGTGGCGCGCGAGGCATGGAGGTTGACGGGGATTCCCATGCGGTCGAAGGCGGTCTGGCGGTCGTCCCGGCTGATAAGAAACAACGACTGGGTGTTGAGGCGCTGGCCCAGGACCTCGGGGAAAGCTTCGCTGATCCACTCCAGGCCGGGCTGGTGGGTGGAGTTGTCAAAGGGAAGGACAAGCACGGTTTCAGTGCCGGGCGCGGGCTGGCCAACGGCGATGGCCGGCAGCAGAAGAAGGAAGAGCGCGAAAAGAACCCAGTGCCGATGCATGTTCAAGGCTCCACCATTATATCCAGTTGCCGGATGGGGCGAGCGGAAGACGCCGGAAAGCGGGGTGAAACGCAGTTGCAGCGAGCTCCGCCGGTAGATTGGCGGGCGGTCAGGGTGGAGGCGGCAGGGAAGAAGAAGGCCCGCAGGATGAGGAGCGAGGAAAGATATGAGTCTGTTCCGGATGAAAATATGAGTCTAGGAGTGGGACGGGACACTCTAATGAATGACGGAATGACTCTGGGAACCGATTAGGCAACGACTCCGAATCCGATTCGGAGTACGCACCCATAAACCAGGATCAAGGAACCGCGTGTACAGACTGGGAGGGTAGCCATGGTGAGAAAGTTGATGTATCTAGCAACGATTGCGCTGGTGGCCGGCGGAATAGCGGTTGCGCAGGACAGCGCGAGTTCACAGAGCGGAAACACAACCACAACGCCGACACGGATGAGTGGGCACACGGACGCCAAAGGCGATTTGCCGGCGGCGAAGGGAAACGAGAGCCAGAGCGGCAGGGGTTCGACCGTGAACCCAAGCGAAGTGCGGCCGGGAGCCAAGGGCGCGGGGGAAGCGATGGACCAGGGTCCGGCTACGAAGGGCATGAATCCGGGGACGGGCGCCGGGGATAACCTGAAGGGCACGACAGACACGAGTGATACCCGTCCGGGCGTGGAACCGGAGGGCAGCGGCGCAAACAGCGCGGCTCCGAAGAGCGGAACCTCGATGGCAAAGCCGAAGAGGGCGCCGAGCCATACGGACGCCAAAGGTGATTTGCCAGCGTCCAAGGAGAATGAGGGCCAGAGCGGACGGACTTCCCAGGCGAATCCCAAGGAAGTGCTTCCGGGATCGGAAGGCGCGGCTTCGACGCCAGACCAGGGGTTGAGTCCGAAGGGCACGACACCAGCGACGGGCACGGGCGACAAGCTGAAGGGTACAACCGACACGAGTGGTTCACGTCCGGGAGTGGAACCGCCGGCGACGAAATAACGCAGCGATTTTGGTAAGGCTAGGCTGGCCCGGCGAAATTGCCCAGGCCGGAGAATTTGGCGGGATGAAAGGCCTCCGGCGCCATTTGGGGCCTTTTTGCGTTGTGATGTCCAGAGCTAGAGGGCGCGCTCGATCTGGCGAGTGATGGCTCGCGCGGCTTCCTTGGGATTGTCGGCTGCGCTGATGGGACGGCCGACCACGAGGTAATTGGCCCCGGCGCGGATGGCATCTTCCGGGGTGACGACGCGGGCCTGGTCGGCGGCGATTCCTCCGGCGGGACGGATGCCTGGGGTGACCAGGGTGAAGGCGGAGCCGTAGGAGCCGCGCAGACGGGCCGCTTCCTGGGCGGATGCGACGATGCCACCGCATCCGGCGCGGAGGGCTAGACCGGCGAGGCGAATGACCTGGGCTTCGACGCCGCCGCTGACCCCGAGCTCTTCGAGGTCGTCGCTGACCAGCGAAGTGAGAACGGTGACGGCCAGGACGATGGGCCGGGCCTCGGATTGGGCGGCTGCGTCGGCCGCGGCCCGGAGCATCTGGAGCCTCCCGAGGCATGGACGGTGAGCAGCGAGACGCCGAGGGCGGACGCGCTGCGCACGGCGCCCGCCACGGTGTTCGGGATGTCGTGGAATTTGAGATCGAGGAAGACCTTCTTGCCGCCAGCGACGAGGTCGCGGACAACGGCTGGGCCAGCGGCGGTGAAAAGCTCCTTGCCTACTTTATAGAAGCTGACGCTGTCGCCCAGCTGCGCGCACCAGGGCGCGGGCTTTTTCCGCGTCGGCAACGTCGAGCGCCACGATCAAGCTCTCCCGGCCATTCTTCATGGCTACAGGATAAATGATTCCCCGGCGAAGGATGAGAAAAGTCAGGCGGCAAGCGGCAGGGCCGGGCGAAAAGCAAAGGCCCCACGGAGGGGGTAGGATGCCGTGGGGCCGGGTTCAGAATGAGTGAAAGATGGTCTAGCGGGGCAAGGAGGCTGTTTTGCCATCGCCATCTCCGCGTCCTGGGGCTCGACGACGTCGATCCGGACCTTCTGCAGGCCGTTCTGGTGCATTTCAAGGGCGTGGGCCGCGCTATAAGATAAATCGATGATGCGTCCGGGAGTGACCGGACCACGATCATTAATGCGGACGATCACAGACTTTCAGGTTCTTCAGATTTGTTACCTTCACGAACGTGCCCAGCGGCAGTTCGCGATGCGCGGCGGTGAAGTCGATACATGTCGTAGTCTTCTCCGCTCGCCGTGGCTTTACCCTGAAACAGGCCGCCGTACCAGGATGCCTTGCCCACCTGATACGGCTTGGTGGCAGGCTCCAAGTCCTTGGCTTTCTGCGGTGGAATCGGCAGGAAAGCCGGCGTTCTCGGGGTAGCCGATGTTGTATGGCCGGGTGCCGCTCCCATGGTGCCGCCTAGCAGAAGTAATGCATAGACGGAATGGGTCAGTACTCGTCGCAATCAAACACCTCGCTGAGTGATTTTCCCCCTACACTGCAACGCCTGGGCATTAACCCAGGCGATTCGACTATTGTAGGAAGCCGGTGGGCGAAAGGTCAAGCACCTGAGAAATATTGTTATTTTTCCGCTTGTCAAAACGCAATAGACATGTGCTTAAGGAGTCACGACTCGGAGCGCAGCGGCTGCCGGAGAGTCCGCTCAGCCGATGCCGGGCGCAATCCAGCCCATGGGACCTTTGCCATGGCCGAGGCCGGGGGCGCGCTGGATGGCCCGGCGGACAAAAGCCTTGGCCGAGGTGACCGCGGTGGGCAGATTCGCTCCGAGGGCGAGGGCGCAGGCGATGGCCGTGGAGAAGGCGCAGCCGGTTCCGTGGGTGGAGCTGGATTGGATGCGCGGACGCGGAGAGGGTTTCGACGAACTCCATGCCCGCGATGGCGTAGGCGAGGACGTCGGTGGCCAGGGCTTGCGGGGGAAGTTGCCCGTCCGCTGCGTTTTCTTCAGCATGCGTCGCCTCCGGTGACCACGGCGGCCGCGGCTCCGAGGTGGCGGAGGGCGCGGGCCATGGCTTCGGCGTCGCTGCCGGGAGTCCGGTGAGGAGGGCGGCCTCGCTGCGGTTGGGGGTGACGACGGTTGCCAGCGGGAGAAGACGCCGGACGGAGAACGCGGATGCCGGCGGGGTCGAGCAGTTCGGCTCCGGAAGAGGAGCGCAGGATGGGATCGAGCACGACGGGGCAGCGGGGCTGGGGCAGACGCTCCAGAAAGTCGGCCACGGCGCGGGCGACTCCGGCGGTGGCGAGCATTCCAATTTTGATGGCGTTGGGCGGAAGATCCTCAAGTAATGCTTGAAGTGTTTCGGCGGACCGTTTGCGGGGAGACGGGCTCGACGCGGCGCACGCCGAGGGTGTTCTGCACGGTGAGGGCGGTGATGCAGGCGACTCCGTAGCAGTCCAGGCTGGAGATGGTCTTGAGGTCGGCGGTGATGCCCGCGCCCGAGGAGGGGTCAAAGCCGGCGATGGTCCATACCACCGGTGGGGTGCTCATGGGAGAAAGTTAGCACAAAGCGACGGGATGGATGGCATCCGTTGCTCCGGGTGTGGGCCGCCGGGCGCGGCTTATAATGTCGGCCTGATGGCGAAAGGAGAAACCACACGATGAAGCTCACCACCTATCTCAACTATGGCGGCAACTGCGAGCAGGCCTTCCGCTTCTATCAACAACATCTCGGCGGAAACATCACCGCGATGATGACGTTTGCCGGCCAGCCGCTTCCTGACGGCGCGCCGCCCGGTTGGGAGAAGGCGATCATGTACGCCCGCATGAGCATTGCAGAGACGGAGCTGATGGCGAACGACGTTCCGCCGGGGCACTTCAAGCCCATGCGCAGCGTCTATTTGGCACTGGCCGTTACGAGCACGGATGAGGCGGAGCGCATCTACGCCTTGCTCGCGGAGGGAGGCGAGGTGTTCATGCCGATCCAGGAGACATTTTTTGCCTTCCGCTTTGGCATGCTCAGGGACAGATTCGGCACGTCGTGGATGATCATCCACGAACGTCCGATGCCACCCAATGCCTGAGGAATGGGGAGGAATGCGGAGCGGCGCGCGCTGAGTGATTCGAGGGCCGTGCGGGGTTATTCGAGTTGGAGGCCGAGGGAAGCCAGCCTGGCGCGGGTCGAAGCGTAATTGGTGTGATGAATGCCGTGGATGCCGAGGGTTTCGGCGATCTGAACGAACATCAGGCGGTCATCCAGGTAGGCGACCTGATCGGGCGGCACCTGGGCGATGTCCAGGGCGATGCGGTAGATGTCCTCGTCAGGCTTGCGCACATGGACGAAGCAGGAGGAGATGAAAAAGTCCACGAAGCTGCCGAGCTGAAAGGTTTGGATGCGGCTCTCGTTGAGCTCGCGGCCTTCGTTGTTCACCACGGCGATCTTGAGTTTGTGTTGCTGCTTGAGGGCGCGGATGAGGTCGATCATCTCGGGAAAGGTCTCTGGATTGCGAGAACATGAACGCGCGAAACTCCTCCCGGGTGAAGCCGCGTTTTTCATAGAAAACCACCCGGCTGAGGTATTGCTCGAGGGTGAGCTTGCCGACTTCGTAGGTGTCGAAGGTAAGGTGGTGGCGCTCGTTCATTTCGGTGCGGTCGAGATGGAAGGTCTGCGCCGCCAGCTCGCGCGCGTTGCGATCCCACCCATTGGTGAGCAGAACTCCGCCCAGATCGATAAACAGAGACGTAATCGGCATGGCGAAACCTCCAGTGATGAGATTGAGAACCTGCGCGCGCGGATGGTGTCGAAACTTTGCCGGCAGGACTCGGTTTAGATGCTGCGAGGAACAAATCGGATCACTTGAAAATGTGCCGGGGACGGCTGCCGCTTGCGGCGGACTGCGTCCCCGGAGCTCGAATTCTAAAAGGGAATGTCGTCGTCGGTGATTTCCGTGGAGCGCGCGGGGGCGGAGTCGAAGTCCGAGGCGGGAGCGCTCTGGTCGAAGTCGCTGGCGCGCGCGGAGCCTCTGCCGGAGCCGCCTTCTCTGCCGCCGCCTTCTTCGCCGCGTCCGCCGCCGAGCAGGACGAGGTCGCTGGCGACGATCTCAGTGGTGTAGCGCTTCTGTCCCTGCTTGTCTTCCCAGGAGCGGGTTTGCAGGCGGCCCTCGATGTAGACGGAGCGGCCTTTCTTCAGGTACTCGGCGGCGATCTCAGCCAGGCGCTGCCACAACACGATCGTGTGCCACTCGGTGCGGTCTTGCCAGTTGCCTTCCTTGTCCTTGAAGCGCTCGTTGGTGGCCAGGGTGAAATTGGCCACGGCGGTGCCGCCGCTGGTGTGTTTCAACTCTGGATCTTTGCCCAGATTTCCAATCAGGATGACTTTATTGACGCTCTTTGCCATGGTCCTGCCCCCTGGTGCGGACTGCCAAATTTCTCGTCTCACACACAATTTCTCATGTCACGAGAGAAGACTTCAGGTCAAATTCGCCGTGTAGAATCAAGCACTTGGCAATTCAGCCAATGGTTCCCGTCAGCGGCGAGCTTGTTGGCAGTTACCGCCTCGAAATTCTTTAGATTTAACACCTTACCTAAGCTCATCGCTAACGCTCGTAATGAGCGGCAACCTAAGTATATCCACAAATGCCGCACGCGACCGAGAGCTCCCAGTCTATTTCCGCGCCGCTGAATCCGAGTTATTCCTCGAGCGAGAGATCATGCGTTAGACCAAGTTCGCGCAAGTCAACCCTGATCTCGTCCACTCTTAGTGGCGATAGGCCGCTTGGCGGCGCAATCTCCACCTTTAAACCAATCCTCAGTCTGGGTTGGATCGCGAATTTTGACAAAACCTTTGTGTGGGAAACCCACAGACATTCTTGAACGTAACGCCATTGCTCCAGAGAAGCATTGTGAACCCTTGCGTTCCGGGTATCGAATCCTCCGGGGGCAGGAGAGTCGCGATTGTAGGGCTCGGTTCTGTCATGTACCTGGAACCTACGCGGCTTTGCTTTACGACTTCGCCCCTTGATCCAAAATTTGAAAAATGATACTAAGTCCTTTTATATCAATGGATAATCAGCGATGCTCAGCCGTGACATTGCTGCTAAGTCATTTGTTTTCTGTGAGGCGCTCTCAGTCATTTTCTTGTTGGCGTCCCCAACTAGCACCCCATTTATGTTCATTAGTTCAAGTAGTTCACGGATTGTGAACGATTGCAGTTA
Source organism: uncultured Acidobacteriota bacterium (assembly GCA_963707735.1). Lineage (GTDB taxonomy): Bacteria > Acidobacteriota > Terriglobia > Terriglobales > Acidobacteriaceae > TOLSYN. The sequence goes on from CAVPRB010000003.1 coordinate 502,055, forward strand.
ATGAACGTATTTCTACGAGGGAAGTCTCGGACGTTGTTCATTATTGTGCACTGTTCACGTTACGTATACATTTAGCTTGAGTGGACAGTCATGGAGCTGGCGATGGGGCATCCAGAAAAAGAACGGCTGACTCTTGATCGCGCACTAGAGGCGCTGGCCAGAGAAACTGGTTTGACAGCCAGAGTGATCCAAATGGAAACGCGCCTCGGTCCAGATAACGGCCGGGATGCTCTAATCGAAGTCGCTGGCCCGCAGCAAACACATCAGTTCGCAGCAGAAATCAAGAACAACATTGATCGCTTTGAAACTCTTCACCAACTCCAGGCTTTCCTGGCCGCGCGGTACCAGGGAACAACTGCTCGTCGTGACTCCCTACATCACTCAGCAACTCGCTGCGCGGTGCCGCGAGATGGACATGTGCTTTGCCGATACCGCTGGGAATGCCTATCTGCGAGCTCCTGGGCTGCATATCTATGTAACCGGCCGGCGAAAGCCGCCGGAGCTGGAAACTGCAGATGAGAATCGGCCGGTCAACGCCGCCGGACTGAGGGTGGTCTTTGCCTTGCTATGCCGTCCGCGCCTGCTGAACGCGACCTATAGAGAGATCGCAGCAAACGCCCGAGTCGCGCTAGGAACAGTCGGCCGAGCAATCAAGTACCTGGAAATGCGAAAGCACATAACGCCGCAGCCTGATCCAGGCGCGATGACAGAGCGTCAGTTTCTGAATCCCCAGCGCCTGGTGGAAGAATGGGTGGCACTGTACCCGACCATGTCCTCAGGCCAAAGCTGAACGCGCGGCGATTCCGCGCGGCGCGCCCAAACTGGACAGAAGGAGTGAACCTCAATCCTTACGGGGCGTTCTGGGGAGGAGAGGTAGCGGCGAACAGATTGACCCACTATCTCCAGCCGCAAACGGTCACGATATACGCGCGCGAAAATCCAACGAAGCTGCTGGTCGACCAGCGGATGAAGGCCGACGTCAATGGGGATACGGAAATCCTTGACGTCTTTTTGACTGCAGAAGTACTGAACGAAAATACGGAGCGGTTGCCGGGGGAACGCGACGTCGTTCCGCCGATCTTGGTTTATGCCGATCTGATGACAACAACAGACGGACGAAATATTGAAGCAGCGAAAATGATCTATGACGAACACATTGGCCCGCTCCTTAGAAATTACCCATGACCGCATCTGATCCGCTCGTCCTTGAAAGTCATCAGGAAGGTCGATGCAATCGCGCACAAGCACAACACCAGCTACTTTCTGGCAGGCGCCACTGCGCGCGAAATCATCCTGCGCATGTGTTTGGCCTCAGTCCAGGGCGCAGAACGCTTGATGTTGATTTCGCCATCGCGGTTCGCGATTGGGGGCACTTCCAAGAGCTGAAAAACTGCGTTGATCGAGGAAGCTGGGTTTGTGAGCGTGCCGCAATGCCGTGCAGCGCGTGAAATATCCTGGACCACCCCCAATGTTATTGACTTGAGTTCCGTTTGGAGGAGTGGAAGATGCCGAAGGGGCGATAGCCTGGCCTCCGGACGGAGATATCGTGATGCACGTTGCAGGATTCAGCGATGCGCTGGAGTCCGCTGTCCAGGTAACGCTCGATGATGCTCTGACGATTCCCGTCGTCTCCATCCCGGCCCTGATCGTGCTGAAGCTGTTTGCATGGGCGGATCGAAGACACGAAAACAATAAGGATGCCGACGACATTTTCACGATCCTGAGGCAGTATGCCGACGCAGGCAATGAAGATCGACTCTACTGAGAACACACAGCCATTCTCGAAGAAGAGGGATTCGATTTTGAAATGCAGGGGCCCGGCTGGCTGGAATTGATGCGGCGGATGTCATCTCAGATCAAACCCGCATGCGGGCCCATGCTATTCTCAGGTCCGATGAAAATCATGGATTACCTTATGAGGCAGATCATCGCTGACCGCAGGTGGACTTGAAGGCGAACGAGCTAGGCGCTGCGAACTGATAGTGACAAGGTTTCAAGATGATTTCTTGAGGTCTGCGGAATAGCTCCATCTGGTCAGTTCACCACTGTCCAGCCCAACTGACAAAATGAATGGCGATTGATGGCGAGGTTCTTCTCCGGCAACGGACTTGCGCCCAGTGCTATGCATCGTTCTGGATTTGTCCGCATTGTGATTGCGGCCAGCGCTATCGCGGCCTGATATGCCGCTCTCAAGCACGCCGAGCGCAACGGCCCGGCCAACGGAGCCACAGGCGTGCCAGGCCACAAACAACCAGGGGCATGGGAAATGGTGGCTGAATACCGCATCCAACAGGGTTGCGTAAGTCTGCCTGTTGCCGTGGTGCACTGTCAATCTACGGGCGGCTGGCGATCCAAAATCAATTTACCAGTTCAGGCGGATGAAGTCGCCCACAATCGCAGATTGCAAGGCGGCAAGGTTGGGCAGCAGGGCGGTGGCATGGGCCAGTTCGGCGGCCTCATAGGTTGTGGGCAATGCGAGCACAGGCATGCCGGCGGCCAGCGCAGAGGTGATTCCGCTGGGCGCATCCTCGGCGGCAACGCAGGCGGCGGCGGGCAGTCCGAGCAGAGCGGCGCCACGCCGGTAGGGCTCCGGATGCGGCTTGCCCTGCTCGATGTCACTGCCGGTTATCATGAGTTCGGGCACGGGCAGGCCGGCGACGGTGAGGCGGTGGGTGGCCAGATCGCGGGTGCAGCTGGTGACGATGGCCCAGCGGCCAGGCGGCAGCGAGGCGAGCAGAGCCGCGGCGCCGGGAATGGCCACGATGTCAGAGGAGTCGGCGATTTCCAGGCGCACGAGGTCACGCATTTCGGCCTCCGCGTCAAGCTGGGGCGCGAGCAAGCGAACCGTGTCAATGGCGCGGCGTCCGTGGGCGGTGTGGGCGGTTTGTTCGGGATCGAGACCGTGGCGGGCACCCCATTCGCGCCAGACGCGGGTCACGCCGGCAGTGCTGTCGATGAGCACGCCGTCAAGATCGAAGAGAATTCCTTGCACTTGTAAAGAGGCCATAGTTTAACTGTAAACCGGAATTTCCTTTTTGACCTCGAAAACGTAAGACTCCGGTGAGGGCCGTGTGGACTTGTGCGGGATGAGTAGGCATTCTCGGCTTGTGGACGAACGAGGTCCAGGAGGAGAGGATGGAGGGATCGTTGGCGGCGGCAAGTGCATTGCGGCGACGGCGCCAGTCACGACCAAGCGCAGGAAGCTCAGCGCGGCGGAGAGGTTGCGGATCGTTGAGGAAACCCTGGCGGATTCTCCAGCGTTCCGCGAGCACGTGCAGCTCCTTCATAGAGTAATAGATCTCGCCACTCAGAAACTCATCCCGCAGCTTCGAGTTGAAACTTTCGTAGCAGCCGTTCTCCCACGGCGAGCCGGGTTGGATGCACAACGTCTTTGCGCCGGTATCGGCCAACCAGGTGCGCAGCTCTCGGGCCACGAACTCAGGACCGTTATCCAAGCGGATATGTTCGGGAATGCCCTTCATCACCATCACGTCCGCCAATGCCTCGATTACCTTCGCGCCGCTCCATCGTCGCTCGGAACGATTCGGCAGGCATTCTGTCGGGTCAGTCCCGATTGGGTTCTAACGTTTTTCCCATTTAGACGAAACAAATTTCCTTTGTGCTTGACTACTGTGCTAAATCAGAGTATATCAAAACAATGATCATATGTCGCATGTATGTTACTTTGAACACAACGAAGAATACGCGGGTTGCCAAATGATCAAATCGTTGCTTATCCGCGTAGCCAAAATGTATTACGAGCAGAACATGACCCAGCAGGAAATTTCCAATCTGCTCGGCACTTCGCGCATGGCTATTTCCCGGATGCTGCAAAAGGCCAAGGAAGAAGGCGTGGTCAACATCAAGGTCAACTATGACGGCGCCTTTATCGAAATGGAGGACAATCTCAAGGAAAAATACAAACTAAACGAGATACTTGTCACACCTTTTGACCAGGGTGAGCGGCTGAAACAAGTGCTAGCCGAAGCGGCGGCCAGCATCCTGATGCGGATTCTCAAGGACAACGATATTGTCGGTATCGGTTGGGGTTCAACGCTGTCCTACATCCCTCAATACATGGAACGGGGGAAGGTTGACGCCACATTTGTCACCCTGATCGGCGGATATGGGCAGAAGAAAATTGAAATGCATGGCAGCTATATCGCCTCTAGCATGGCAAATTCCCTCAACAGCAAGTGCCACTTACTGAATGCGCCGGCCATGGTCAACAGCCTGGAACTTTGCGAGACGCTGTTAACCGACAAAAATATCAGCAGTGTTCTGGATATCGGGCGAAAGGCGAATATCGCCGTGATCGGCATCGGTTCACCGTTCAGTCCCGAGTCAACGATTTTTGATTCCGGCTACTTCAAAACCGAAGATATCGACGAGTTGAGGAAAGAAGGGGCGGAATGCGACATCGTGTCCCGCGTTTATCTGGACGGGCAGGGAAATGAATGCGGCTTTGCCCTGACCGACAGAACCGTCGGCATAACGGCAGCGGAATTGAAAAAGATAGCCCTAGTGATCGGGGTAGCCGGTGGCGAGGCAAAGCATCTGGCAATAAAGCTGGCCTTACAGGAAGGGTATGTGAACGGGCTCGTTACCGATGAAAAAACAGCGAAATTTCTGTTGGGTTTGGTTTGAAGACTCAGAATCCACAAGAAACAAGAGGGTAATTACATGAAAAAGAAGAGGATTTTGGTGGCTTGTGGCACGGGAATCGCCACTTCCACAGTGATTGCGGACAGGGTGAAGGAACTTTGCACCAAAGCAGGGATCGACGTACACGTGGAACAGGTAAAGATTGTGGAAGTGGTAGGAAAGGCTGACGATTTCGATCTTATCGTAGCCAGTACCAAAGTTCCCGCTTCCGTCAAAACGCCATCAGTTTCCGGTGTGAGTTACCTGTCGGGAGTCGGCATAGAGAAAACAGAGGCAGAAATCCTTGAGAAGTTAAAAGCGTTGGGTTAAGACGCGGGAGGGCATAGCAATGGCTTTTGTTCAATATCTATTATCTTTAGGGCCTTCTGTAATGTTGCCGATAATCATTTTCTGCTTGGGAATGCTTATGGGCGCGACGTGGAGCCGGGCACTCAAGTCCGCAATCCTGATTGGTGTCGGTTTTATCGGGATTAACCTAGTCATAGGCTTGCTGGTGGGAGAACTGGGACCTGCGGCAACTGCCATGCTGAAAAGGACGGGCCTGAACCTCAGCATCATCGACATAGGCTGGCCGGCGATGGCATCCATCACCTGGGCCTGGAAAGCCGCAGCTTTGGTATTTCCGGTGGGTCTGGCTATCAACTTTGTCATGCTGACTTTGAAGCTGACGAAGACGATGAATGTGGACTTATGGAATTACTGGCAGTTTGCGTTCATCGGGGCAGCTGTACAGTATGAAACTGGCAGTCTGACTCTGGCCCTGGTCGCGGCCGGAGCGGCATCAGCACTGGCGCTGGTACTGGCCGATTATACCGCTCCACTGGTGGACAAGTTCTTCGGCATGCCGGGGATTTCTTTCCCCCACCTTACCGCCCTGGGTTTTTTGCCGATAGCGATTCCGCTGAATTGGTTGATGGATAAAATCCCTGGCATCAACAAGCTGTCTGCCAACCCGGAAGGCATCCAGAAGAAATTCGGCGTGTTTGGCGAGCCGGTTACCATGGGCTTGATCATCGGCGTAGCCTTGGGTGCTTTGGCCGGCTATACACCGGACAAAGTAGCCAAGTTGGCCATGACAATGGCGGCGGTAATGTATCTGATGCCCAAGATGGTGGCCATTTTGATGGAAGGTCTGATTCCCATCTCTCATTCGGCGAGGGAGTTTATGGCCAAACGATTTAAAGGCAGAGAGATTTACATTGGCCTAGATGCCGCCGTTGCCCTGGGTGAACCTTCAGTAATCGCGGTCGGCTTGGTGCTCGTACCGATCACGATTGCTCTTGCACTGATTATTCCGGGCAACCGCGTGTTGCCGTTCGCCGATCTGGCGGTAATTCCATTTCTGCTGTGCCTCATTGTTTCTCTGGCCAGAGGGAATGTAATCCGGTCCTTGATGCTCGGCACGGTGGTCATGGCGCTGGTGCTGATTACCGCGACCAACCTTTCGCCGATCCAAACTGCCCTGGCCCACAATGCGGGCGTCGTTTTCCCGCAGGGTGCCACCCAGATTGCTAATCTGGATCGGGCCAACTTCATCACCTGGGCATTCGTAAAAGGATTTGCCTTGGGGAGGTAAAAGCTCATTGGCGTGAGCGGGGAGTATCCACTCTCCGCCACATGCCCCAACTATTATTCTAGAGATGCGTTGAAACAGAATTTGATGACAAAGAGGCGTTGATGAAGGACACGATGAAAGCTGGAGTGCTGCACGCCATCAATGATATCCGTTGCGAAGAAATCGCCGTACCGGAAATTAGCGATGACGAAATCCTGGTCAAAGTGAGTGTTGCCGGGATATGCGGTTCTGATTACGAGAGGGTTCTGAAAACTGGGACGTGGCGGTTTCCCACGGTCCTGGGCCATGAGTTCGGCGGTCTGACGGTGAAAACCGGCAAAAACGTCGTCGGCATTCAGGTCGGCGACAAAGTGGTCGTAAATCCCATGGTGCCATGCGGGGAGTGCTATTACTGCAAGCTTGAAAAGTTCAATATGTGCAAGGATTACGGCTATATTGGCTCACGGTCGAACGGCGGTTTTGCAGAATATGCCAAGGTAAGATATACCAACGCGTACAAAGTCCCCAACGATATGCCGGATGAAGCAATTGCTTCCGTCAACCCAATGACCGTATCCCTGCACGCCGTGATCAGGGGCGATTTGAAAATCGGAGAAACGGTGGCGGTGTTCGGCGCCGGCGCGATTGGCCACTACTGCATGCAGTGGGCGAAAAGAATGGGCGCTTCCCAAGTTATCGCCATCGATCTGGTCAACAAGAAACTGGAAATTGCCAAAGCCATGGGGGCGGACCATTGTATCAACCCGCTGCAGGTAAAAGACGTGGTCGGCGAGATCCGGCGGCTGACCGACAACGAGGGTGTGAATCTGGCGATTGAATCGGCCGGATCAGAAGTCACCGTCAACCATTGCATCAGCGTGGCCAGGAAACAGGGCAAGGTAGTTTATGTTGGCACGCCCCACAAACAGGTTACCTTGGACTCCGGGGTATTTGAACAGATCCTGCGCAAAGAACTGACCATTTCCGGTTCTTGGTGCTATCACTTTGCGCCGCCAATCCAGGAATGGCTGGTCTCGATTGAACACGTCTACAACCGTCAGTTCAAGATCGACCCGGTCATCACCCATCGTTTTCCTCTGGAAAAGGTCGCTGATGCATTTGAAATGATCAGGCAGAGAAAAGAAAGCTTCAACAAAATCTTGATTACCGTGGGGGAGTGACTTATGACTATGACAAAAGAAGAGTTTGTAAGATACATCGATCATTCTTTGCTGAAGCCGCAGTTGACGGTGGAAGAAATAACGCAAGGTTGTGAATTCGCCAAAGCGGAAAACTGCGCCACGGTTTGCGTCAATCCCACCAGCATCCTGCTGGCTGAGGGGATTCTCGCCGGTGGTAATACCAAGGTCTGCAGCGTAATAGGCTTTCCCTCCGGCACCCATACGTCCTACATCAAGGCCCAGGAAGCGGCGGAAGCGTATAAACTCGGCGCCACCGAGCTCGATATGGTCATCAATGTCGGCGCGTTGAAATCCAACGAGTACGCGATGGTAAAGCAGGATATCAGCGAAGTCGTCCAGGCCACGCCGGCCATTGTCAAGGTCATCCTGGAAACATGCTTCCTCACCGACGAGGAAAAAGTGACAGCCTGCAAGCTGGTGGAGGAGGCTGGAGCCCATTACGTTAAGACTTCCACCGGTTTTGCTTCCGGCGGTGCCACTGTGGCCGATATCCGGCTGATGAAGCAAAGCGTCAGCTCGCATATGAAAGTCAAGGCGGCTGGCGGTATCAGGACCCTGAAGATGTCATTGGAACTGCTGGAGGCCGGCTGCGACCGATTAGGAATCAGTGCCACCCAGCAAGTCCTTGACGAATTTAAGGAAAAGTAGGTGGCGGTATTGAAAATCTTACTGGTTGGTGGAGCAAAGGACTCAAAGTTCGACAAGATATGCGCTGATTTGAGCGCGATGTGCACCAAGGCAAACATGAGGGTGCAAATCGTGACGGCAAATATATACAGCCAGGATGTACAGGCCGTGGAAAAAGCGGAACAACCAAATGTCATCCTAGCGTTAGGCAATAAGAACATCTCCACCCAACTGCCGATTATCGACGGGCTTCCGCTGATGTATCCCTGGATGGGCACGGAAAAGCTGCTGGAGGAAATTGCCCATCATTATGGCAACACACTGCCGGCATGAACAGGTGATGCGCTCGCCGGAAACGGGCGTACGAAGAGAATGGATGACACGATGTTTGAAACGCTTTTTCGAGAAGACTTGATCGTAATGAACAGTACTGCCGCGACCCGGGAGGAGGCCCTGGCTGAGTTGGCGAAAATGCTCATGGCTAACAATTATGTTCATGCCAGCTTTGCCCAGGCTGTTTTACACCGGGAAAACGAGTTTCCCACCGGTTTGCCGACAAACCCGGTCGGGGTGGCGATTCCACATACGGACATAGAACACGTCATCTCTCCGGCCATCGCGGTGAGTATCTTGGCCAATCCCGTCCAGTTCAATGAAATGGGAAATCCTGACAATCAGGTTGACATCAGGATTATTTTCATGTTGGCAGTCAATAATCCCCAAATGCAACTGGACTTGCTTAAGCGGTTAATAAGCCAAATCAGCGACGCCAACAGCCTGACCTCACTGTTGCACGCCCAGAGCAAGCCGGAGGTGCTGCAGGTCATGGGCGCCTGACCGGTCAACAGTCCGGCTCGGGAACAGGGACTCGAGCTTTAGATCGAGGTCGACGGCAATATCCATGGCGGGTCTATACCTTAGGCGTTCAAGGCCGGAGCTGACATATTGGTGGCGGGAAGGTCGGCGCAGTTCAAGGGAGCGGACGCCGACTACCCCGCTCCGGTCAGTCAGATACATGACGCTGCATCGGTCTAAGAGCCGGTTTTGTCCCGGCGCCATCGGCTGACCAGACCAGGCTTTGAGAAAATCTGCAGGCAAGCTTGCACAGTGCTGTATTTACTTGACGCCGGAATATCGCCGTGATCGAAGGAGTTTTTGCCTTTTATCTTTTTTCCGGCATTTCCATCGTCCTACGCCGATCGCCCGGGAACGGAGGAACTTCCTGGACATCTGCGGGGCACCCGCGCGGTCATTGGCAACGAGGCCATGCCGCACGTCCAAACCACGGGGGTACTGCGGAAAATATCGCAGCCGAGGCGCGATATCTGGAAAAAACCGCTGGAGGGGCCTCTACGTCAAGTTCCCGGCGCCGGCGGGTGCCGGGGTAAAGAGGTTCACCGAGGATTGGTACGCCGTATATAGACAGGCCGAACCAACCCACTAAGTGAAAAACGTTCAATCGCGTGCGCGATGCGAGGAAGAAATGGAATATAGGGGAATTGCCGCCGCTCCAGGCTATGCGCTGGGTAAAGTGTCATTGCTGCAGCAGCGGGAAATCGCAGTGACCAAGCGCCGTCTTTCACCCTGGGAAATCCCCGCCGAAATGACCCGGCTGGAGACCGAAGCGGCCCAGGCCATGGAGGAAATCACCGCCATCCGCGAAGTGGCCCGGCAGAAGCTGGGCGACGAGGAGGCGGAGATTTTTACCGCCCAAATTTTGGCTCTGGAAGACCCGGAATACATTGGCAACATCGCCGAAAAGATCAGGCAGGAGGCAATCAACGCCGAAGCCGCCGTGCAGGCAGTGACCGGACAGTTTCTTGCCCTTTTTGCCGAAATCGACGACGAGTACCTCCGCGAACGGGGCGCTGACCTACGGGACGTCAGCCAGCGCCTGCTGCGTCGGCTGCTCGGGATCCCGGCGGAATTGCCGGCGGACAAAACGGAAATTGTGATTCTGGTGGCCCACGACCTAACGCCGTCGGATACGGTGCAGTTGGACCGTGACACGGTCGCCGGTATTGCCACTGAAGTCGGCGGGCGCACCTCGCACTCGGCGATTATGGCGCGCTCCATGGGTATTCCGGCCGTCGTCGGCCTGGAATCCGTGGTGGCGGCTGTCAAACCGGGGGATTTCGCCGTTGTCGACGGCGACGCCGGCTTGGTGCTGATAAATCCACCGGATGATGTGATTCGGCATTACCAAGCGAAGAAAGAACTGGCTGATGCCCGGCGGCAGGAGTATCAAAAGCTAATTGGCGCACCTTCCGTCACCCGGGATGGGTACCGGGTGGAGCTGGCGGCCAATATCGGCAGCGTCGAAGATGCCGAGGTCGCCCTGGCTAACGGAGCGGAAGGTGTGGGCCTATTTCGCACCGAGTTCCTGTACATGGGCCGGAACGAACTTCCCAACGAAGAAGAACAGTTTGCCGTCTATCAGAAAGTCGCCTTGCTGTTCAGTCGCGAGCGGCCGGTGGTTATCCGCAGCCTGGACATCGGCGGAGATAAGGAATTACGCTACCTTGCCATGGCTCCGGAACTTAACCCATTCCTCGGCCACCGGGCGATTCGCCTGTGCCTTGACCAGACCGCGCTGTTCAAGACCCAACTCCGGGCGATCCTCCGGGCTAGCGCCTACGGAAACATCAAGCTCATGTACCCGATGATCGCCACCTTAGAGGAACTTCGAGACGCCAACCGCATCCTGGAAGAAGGCAGGCAGGAACTGCGCCGGGAGAACATCGCCTTCAACCCGGCGATGGAAGTTGGCATCATGGTGGAGATACCGGCGGTGGCCGTGATGGCTGACCAATTCGCCCTGGAAGTCGACTTCTTCAGCATCGGCACCAATGACCTGATCCAGTACACCATGGCTGCCGACCGGATGAACGAAAAGGTCGCCTACCTCTATCAGCCTTTCAACCCGGCAGTTCTGCGCCTGATACAAGGAGTGATCACCGCCGGGCACAGGGCCGGCAAATGGGTCGGAATGTGCGGCGAAATGGCCGGGGAAGCGGCAGCTGTCCCGCTCCTGCTGGGAATGGGACTGGACGAATTCAGCATGAGTGCCGGTGCGATACTGCAGGCGCGCGCCATGATCCGCCGGCTGAACAGGAAAGAGGCCGGGTGCATAGCCACGGCTGCCCTGGAAATGGCCAGCGCGGCAGAGATCAAGCAATACGTCGAAGAGAAAGTTTGCCTGAACATAGAATCATAGTTTGCTAAAAATGGGAAAAAAGAATCATGATCGCACGCCAACTAGTGATCAACAACAAATCGGGGCTGCACGCCCGCCCAGCGGCAGTATTCGTGCAAAACGCCGGCAAATTCAAGTCCGCGATAACCATCAAGCACCAGGAAAAGACTATCAACGGCAAGAGCATTTTGTCGGTCTTGGCCGGTGGCCTCAGCTGTGGTATGGCCATCGAACTCCTGGTGGACGGAGAAGACGAACAGGCCGCGGCCGACACCCTGATGCAACTGTTTGCCGCCGGTCTGGGGGAATAACTCTGGCCATTGTCCCAACACCGCGGAACCGGATAACGAATGATGATGACTGCGCACATAACTTCTCCTCAAGTTTCTGAAGATCTCAGCGAACAAGACGGAGCACAGTCTCCAGATGCATGGTTTGGGAAATAAATCCACGGGACGGCGCTCAAGACTTTCGTGCCCAAAGGGGCGCAAACCGGAGAGCGTGGAAGCTCATCGCCGGGGAGCGATTCACTCCCCGGCACCAGTTCGAATACGAATTCGAATGGATGTACGGGTACAGGTTCGTCGCGGTAAGCGGACAAAGCCAGGGATCGGAAATTGTTCCCATTCCGAGAAAGCAACGGAACCGCGCATGTCGAACCACTAAACTTGTCGCAAGCGCCTCTTCTGACTGTTAGTGGATTGGCGTGGCGTGAATGAGGTCTGCCCCAAGGAAGAGACCTCTGGTCCATGCATATCTGGTGGTGCCAACCAACTTGCTGGTTGACACCACCGTTATTGAAGATGCGAAGCCCTCGAAGAATCCGACGTTTTGGTGCAATGGGAGCAGCGGGGGTGGAATACATTGGGCAGAATTTGTCACTGACAGTGGGACTGCTTATGTTACCTGAAACTGCGAAGTCAGGTTTCAAGGCTGACTGCGGTTGGTGACTGAATAACAGAGATAGGAGTCATGATCGCGTGAACAAAGACGAGTTGGATAAGGAGCAAGAACTCATTAAGCAGGCCCTGAATGCGGCGCGCGATACCAAGCACTTAGAGGTGGAGCACGGTATCCGCCATCGGACCGCCGACATATTCTCATCAATGTTCGGCACTCAGCCAGCTCTGATCGTTGCAGACGGGAATACATATCGGGCCTGCGGTCAGGATGTGGAAGCGAGCTTTGTGAGGGAAAACAGAGCTTTGTTGAAGCCATTCATCTTCGGCCCGCATGTTTTTGCTGACGACGAATGCGTGGCGGAACTGGTAACAGCGCTGAGTGCCCATACGGCTATTCCAGTAGCCGTCGGTTCGGGAACGATCAACGATCTTACGAAAGTGGCGGCTTATCAGACCAAACGTCCTTACATGGTTGTCGGGACAGCAGCTTCCATGGACGGGTATGCCGCATCCGGCGCATCCATTACCATAAACGGATCCAAGAGTACGGTGGATTGTCGCGCCCCGCAAGCAGTGTTGGCCGATCTCGACGTCATCGCACGGGCCCCCACCGTAATGAATGCTTGGGGTTATGGTGACCTGATAGCTAAGGTTGTGGCCGGCGCGGACTGGATTCTGGCGGATGCCTCGGGGATTGAGCCGATCGATATGGCGACCTGGGGAACTGTGCAGAGCTCTCTCCGCTCCTCGATTGGTGCGCCAGAAGAAATTGCCGACGGAAATCCCGAGGCCCTCCGCCATCTGGTAAACGGACTGGTAATGAGTGGATTCGCAATGCAAGCCTATCTTTCCAGCCGGCCCGCAGGGGGAGCCGAGCACCAGTTCAGCCATCTCTGGGAAATGCAACACCATACGTTCCATGGCAAAGACGTTTCGCACGGCTTTAAGGTGGCCATCGGTGTTATGGCTTCATTGGCGCTTTATGAAGACCTGTTACACCAAGACCTGTGCGTCATCAATATCGAAGCCGCGGTCAGAGCGTGGCCTTCCATGGATGTACTGGAGCAGGGGATATCCAAACTGTTTGAGCCGGGACCGCTAGTGGAGAGAGCGAAGCAAGAAACCCGTGCTAAGTACGTCTCGGGAGATACTCTTGGTACCCAGTTAAAGCGGGTTCAGGAAAATTGGGAGGAGGTTCGATCGAAGCTCGCCGCACAGTTAATCCCCTTCCATGAATTGCGCGACATGTTGCGACTTGCGGGCTGTCCTTTCGATCCTGGGCAGATCGGCATTTCACGTTCGCGCCTGCGCCTGAGTTATGAGCAGTGTTGCTATATGCGACGCCGCTTCACAATACTAGATTTCGCACATCGCCTAGGCGTACTCGAGTCGGCGCTCGATCGTCTTTTCGGTCCTCAAGGTCGTTGGTCGCCCGAAGGAGAAGATCTGCGGTGATAGACCTTTAGAGCGTTTTCGATTTAAGGGTATACATTTTATGCGATACTTGTCCTGCACTTGAAGGGAAGGCGCAGATGCAAGCCTATTCGCAGGATTTGCGTGAACGCGTGCTGCGAGCGCTGGACGGCGGGGAGCATCATATATATACGCTCATCTTCCTGATCATCCTCCCCCTCCCGGACAAATCGATCATCAGCTACTCCTGATCCCCGGCCAAGCGTCATTTCTCACCTCTTCATATTTCCGCACTCTCTCTACTCACATCACTTCTCATATTTCCGCACCCATATAAGACATCAAACATGATTTCCGCACCTGTGAGCGATAGATCAATGAAATCTCAGTCGTTGACATAAAGACAGCCCTCCAGCCACCTGCTGAAATCGAGCAGGAAGCAGCATATACGCGGGTGGCAGCGCCGCCGGCAATGGATTGCTAATGGGGCAAACGGGCCGGAAAGACGGTATTCCTGGGTTTGAGGTTAGGTGAGACGGCAATCCGAGGGTCGCCCATGATGGGCTCGATACTGATCATCAGTTCGGTGAGATCGATGGAAGTCGGGTCGATTGGGCCCGGGAAGATGATGTCAACGATCTGGGTGAGGTCGGCGCCGACCAGCTTGCGGGGAAGGATCTTGATGTCGGCTGGATTGATGGCCGAAGCCGGCGTGTTCACGATGAGCAGAGACTGGACGGGCGGAACCGTCAGGTTGAGGTCGCCGGCCTGAAATGACCAGTTGTAGCTGAGCGCCATGCCTTCGCCGGCGAGATTCTTGATGACATCGAGGGTGAGGGAAGCATCGAGTCCAAGCAGCAGGATCTGGTACTGCACATTGGGCTGGAAATGACGGACCGGGACGAAACTGACAATCGATGCTCCGGCCGGAGTGAGATCGAAGGCAAACGTCCCTTCGATATACTCGCGGGAGAGAAGGATGCAGGAGCTGCGCGGCAAGTTCGCCAATGAGACCGTGGACATTGCTGCGCTGGAGAGCGAAGTTTACGACCGGCTTTTCACCTTTTTCCGGCGCTACTACTCCGAAGGAGACTTTCTCGCCAAACGCGTTTACAAGCCGGGTGTCTATGCCATCCCCTATGAAGGCGAAGAGGTCACGCTGTACTGAGCTAACAAGGACCAGTACAGCATCAAGACGAGCGAGTACCTGTGTGACTACACCTTCCGCTTGCGTCCGGATGACGACACAAACCCGATGCGAGTTCACTTTCAGCTGGTAGCCGCAGCCGAGGGTGAGCACGGCAACGTTAAGGCAGCTGAAGGGAAGGATCGCCTTTTCATTCTCGGAAATCCCGGGGACTCAGGGCATGCCTTTATCGCTGAGGAGAACGGGGAGCATGGCAAGGAGCTGAGCATCCTCTTTGAATACAGAGCCTCAACGCTCGCCGACTGGCCGGGGGATGTGCGTGAGGGAAAGAAAAAGGCGCCCACACAGAAGGAATTGATCGCGCTCGCCGCCACGAGCGTGCTGGCTGTCTCTGAGGCGGCATTGATTCCGTGGATCACGGAGCTTGGTAACACGTTGCTGATGCACGCCAATACCGCTGATCACACCTGAGTGGGCCATTCGCTGCCAAGCACTGAAGAAAGTGAAGAACGCAATTGAAAACCCTCGCCAATGTTACGCCAAACTCCGCGGTTAGGTGGATATATAATGTGCAGACGTGTCTAAGAAAGGTTCAGCGCCGCCGCGGGACAAACGCTCGAAGCGCGATCTCGAGCTGTTCGTGCTCGCCCTGGTTCAGCGCGGCATCAATTCAGCGTATCAGCTGCTCTCCGCTGGAATCTCGCAGGGCGCGGCGCTTCCAGTCCTGAGTTGACTGGAAAACTCAGGACTTGTCCGCCGTGGCAAACCCGGTCTCCGGGGCAGAACGGAATTTGAACTCACGGCCGCCGGGCACCGGCATCTCCAAGCTGGATGGCAGACACTACTGGAGGCTCCGGTCTCAGGGGACATTGAAACGGTACTGCGAGCTGCTAGCCTTGCCGTACTCTCTGGCGCAGATAGGAAGATCGTGACCGCGTACCTGGAGCGCGCGGCCAATGCGAAAGCGGCAGATTCAAAGAACCGGAAAGCCGTATGCAAAGAATCCAAGCCGTCCCAGCAGGCCGAACTTGATCCTGGCATCTATAACTGGATGCTGGCGGCAAATGCGGCGGCGCGACTGGCCGCAGAAGCTAGAGTTCTTCGGCAGTTGGCGACCACACTCCGTCGCTATTAATTTCTGCCACAAGCGCCTGTAAATGCGTGTAGGAAGGCTCGCGAAGCCTTTGTGCACCGTACTTGGTTCCACCGAGCCTGTACGGGGCAACCAGCAGCCCACGGCGAAAAAGCGAGCCGCTTTGGTTGAGAATTACGGGCAGGCAGGGAATTCGATAACATGTTCTTCCTGCAAATCGCTCCTGACCTAAGGGTTTGCGCCAATTCCGTTGCCAATCGGCAACGAGCACAATGATTTGAGAATAGTGTCACTTTCAAAGGGCTGACTGACACAGCCAACAAACTGCCGGAGTGAACGCTGCAGGCGACTCCAAACTCTGCCAGGGACCATACTCGGCGATCCCACTAATCCATAGGGAGTTCCCCCGGCTCTGCCGGGGAGGCATCCAGAGTTTGACAGTTCCAGGAGTGCGCCATCGCACTGTTTGTGCGTGCAGTTGCGCGACGGGCGCCCGACGGTTTTGTAAGCACATCGCTCCAGATGTCTGCCTGGAGCTAGTGGTTTTGACTTTGGGTCGCGGTCAGGCCCCTTTGAGGGGCCAGCGACCCATAAAGCCTCCGGCTCTGCCGGAGGATATTTACTCCCAAGAAATGAAAATTCACTGAGAGAAAGCGCAGAGGTGCGCGTGGGTACCGCCATATGCAAGCAACATCCATCTTTGAGCTACGCTCGTACGTTGCGAACTCATTTGGAGGCAATAATTGACAACGCAGCCTGCGGCCCAGCCGCCAAGATACCAGTCTTGGCATTCATACCACTTCCGTCAGACCAAGAAGTCGCTGACATTCTGACGACGCAGGCCCCCTTTTCCGGAAATTCGAGCACATCTCTGGGCCTAGCGAGTTCGGTTCGTATGAACCGTATGTCGCGAATTTGTTATTGCGCGTTTCGTCCAGGTTGAACCACGACGCGTGCTGGAGATGGCACGCAATGGAGAGATTCCCGCTCATCCAATCAGGCCGCAATCGTAAGACATGGCGCTTCAATCTCTCTGAGATTGACGCACACTTCAGCACGCCTAAGAAATCGGTGTGTGCTACGATGGCCACGGCAGTTCCCGGAACCCCGGAAAGGAAACACCGTGGGTAAAGGGACCGTATCAAGAAAACAACGAGCTAGCGGTATGACCTGGATTTACCGGTTCCAGACGACGCGGCCATTGGACGGCAGGCAGGTTGTGAACACCAAGGTTATCGGCTTGGTGAAGGAAATTGGCAGCTCAGAAATGGATGCGTGGCTAGAGGTCGGGCGTCTCGGTCTGGACATTCAGCGTAACCAGTCTCTCGGCAATAAGCCAACTTTTCGGGTCTAGCGGAACACTTTCGCGAGTACGAACTGAAGAAGGAATCAGGCATTGGAGTCAAAGCTGAGGAAACAGTGACGATCTCCGAACTGCTGCTTGATCGATGGGTACTGCCTCGCTGGGGAGAGAAGGAGGCCTCAAAAATCGATCCGCTTGAAATCGAAGCATGGCTTGAGGCATTGAATTCGACTCCACAGGGAAAGAAAAGGACTCCTCTTACCTGGGCGAGTATCACGAAGATGAAATCGATCATGGCACAGGTCTTCAAACATGCTCAGAGACATGCATTGATTCCTGCGACCATCAACAAAGATGGACGCCCCAGCAATCCCGTTGTCTTGGCTCGCACTGAGTCCGGCTCGAGCTATGAGGCGGCCGTGGTCACGCCTGAACGGATGATTGTGATCCTTAACGAACTCGACACCCCTGATACCCGCCTTGAATGGATGCTGGCTCTCCTCCATGCTGTGACTGCCGCCAGACCTGAGGAATCGTTTGGGTTGAAATGGCAGGACATTGACTGGAAGAAGGGACAGATCAACATTCGCCGAGGCTGGTCGAAGGGGAAGGAGACGGATGGGAAGAACGAGGGCAGCATGACCCAGGTGGCCATGCACCCAGTTCTGGCCCAAGCCCTCCAGGAGTGGCGTCGGGAGTCTTTTTATTCTGGGGATTCCGATTGGGTCTTCGCTTCGTCCCGTGCAAAGGGCAAGACACCGCGCTCAGCGGGGGTTGCCGGTCAGGATTATCTTCGCCCGGCAGCCGTCAAGGCAGGCGTGATTCCGAAGGGGTACCCCGGAAGGTTTGGGTGGCACAATCTGAGGCATTCACTCGGAACATTCCTGGCTGCTAATGAAGTCAATTTGCCCGTGATTCAGAGCATTCTTCGTCATCAGAAGCCGTCAACGACTGCGATTTACACGCATCGCGTCAATTCGGCGCAGATGGCCGCGCAAGAGAAGTTTCTTGATGCAATTAAGATGACTTCAGCGGTTGGATGACTCGCTTGGGTTGGGATTTGGGTTGGGAGAGATTTTGAAGATACGGTAAGGTCAGGCTGAAGATTCGCTAATCTCTTGAATATAAAATGGTTTAAATTGGTGGACCTGGTCGGGATCGAACCGACGACCTCTTGCATGCCATTGACCCAACATTGGGCTTTTCAACAACTTACAAGACCCCGGTGGCTTCCTAAGTTCTTGTAAGCGCGTAGCACCCCGAGAACCGGCGTATCGCAAAACGTATCGCGTTTTGCTTTTGATTGTGCATCATACCCATTGACATTCGTTGTCATATTTGACAACATGAAGGCGCGGAGAGAATGACCAGGCAAACGCGGCCCATCTCGTGGACCAAGGCTGCCCACAAGGATTTTGACGGATTTCCCAAGGAAGCTCAGACGATCTGTTTAGCAGCCTTGACGATTGCAGCGGAGGGCGGGAAGGCCGACATCGTTAAGCCCCTACAAGGTTTGGGGGCTGGAGTCTTTGAAATAGCACTGCCCCACCGGGGGAATGCGTTTCGCGTTGTTTATGCCGTGCAGCTCGGACTTGATTTGTGGGTAATCCATGCCTTCCAGAAGAAAGCGACTCAAGGCATCAAGACGCCCAAACATGAAATCGAGTTGGTCAAGGACCGACTAAAGAAATTGCGGGAGATGCTTGGATGAAAACCGAACAGATGGAAGTGGTACGCGGTAGCGGCAATGTGTTCCGTGATTTTGGACACGAGCAGGCGGATGCCGAACAGTTCAAGGCTATCCTGGCGGCCGAAATTATCAAGATGCTGGATCGGGAAGGACTGAGTGTGCGGGGCGCTCACAGTCGCACAGGGATTGCCGCCGCCGATTTTTCCCGTATCCGCAACGCGGACCTCGGTCGATTCACTCTTGACCGATTGATGTCAATCATCAATCGGCTTGGATCGCGGATTGAGATCAAAGTGAAAGTGCGTCGAGTGCAAGCGGCAGAGCGCGCGACAGCCTAAAACCCGTTCTAAACGACGGCAGTTACCATCGGCATAAATTGTGATGCCATAGTTTGCAGTAGGCACTTTGATACTATTGCCCTCCCCGTAGGGCGCTTCGCTATTCAGACAAGCACTTCTCTACAGATTCCCGACTCGTTTCCCAACGCTTGGACTACCATCGTCAATTAGGGAAACTCTGCACAAGTAGCTGATAGCCGGTTGTCTGAGCTGGCGGAGCGAGAAGTTGGGGCTGTTACGGCGGTTTTCGTGGCTGTTCTGGCGCCGCCCTTGTTGCGGCGCAGTGTCCAGAGACACTACGCCCCGCAGGTGACCAACAATCTGCGGCGCAGCAGGAAGAGATTGCTCAGAGCGCAGAGCGTGAACACCTGGGTGGCGTTTTTCTTGATCCCCCGGTATCGCACCTTGGTGTAGCCAAACTTCAGTTTGATCACCGCGAACACGTGCTCCACCCGCGACCGAATGTGCGACTTCGTCCGGTTCTTGGCACGCTCGACTTCGTTCACCCGGCCCTTGTGACGGTAGCGTTTATTGGTGAGGTCCTGCCCTCGCGGCGCGGCCTCGTGGATGGCTTCGCGTTGCCCGCGATAGGCCTGATCGCCCCAGACCTTGGTCTCCTCGCCGTGCAGCAGATCGGGCAGGACTGCGGAATCGGAAACATTGGCGGCCGTCACCACCGCCGAGTGGATGATCTTCAGCTTGCTGTCCACGCCGACGTGCGCCTTCATGCCGAAGTACCACTGCTTGCCCTTCTTGGTCTGGTGCATCTCGGGATCGCGCTGCTGCTCGCGGTTCTTCGTCGAACTGGGCGCATGAATGATCGTTGCATCCAGAGTCTCTCGACTCAATCTACACACTGGCACTGTGGAAAGCAGAGAACTTAATCAGAGAGTCCCTAGCTCCTCTGCCGCTATCCTCATACGTGCCAGACTGCGCCCGGCGAGAACAAGATTCACCCCATAGACCGAGGTCAGCTGTTTCGCGCATTCAAACCCAATGCCACCATGACCGCCCGTGATTAGAACCGTTGCCATATTCATCCCCTCGTAAGGCATTCCCGCTAGCGAGGGTTCACCTGGATTATTCCGCGGCCGCAATCACTTTCGCGAAACCCAAGAACTCGATCGCTAGGTGAAGCTTGTGGCCCTCAACCATCTCCTTCGGCGCATTCGCGGGAAAGCAGCAGCCGGTCTTGACCTTCAAGCCATTTTCGATTGGTTTGAATTGCATGAAGACTGGGGCGTTGGAGTTTGTGCCGTCGACCAGGGATGCTATAGCACCGAATGCGAATGGGTAGGTTTCATCCCGCTCGATCGGCACCGAGAGATTTGGAACAGGGGTGAGGCACATCCCCGACGGGCCGCCATACATGCCAAAGGTCTCGACACCGCGCAATTGCTCGCCGTTCTTTGAAATGAAGTAATGGTCGGGATGCAGATGTGTGTAGTCCTGGAGAAAGGGCGTCTGCGTCGCCATATTCCTCGCGAAGTCGTCGAACGAAATGCCTGTGATGGTGATATATGCCACGCAGGCCTGCAACGGCAAGCCGTCTGAGGCGACGTTCATCTGCTTCCATCTCTGTTCCGACGCTTTCAACTGCTCCGAGAACAGCTCCCTGATTCCATCAGGATCATAGGAACGCCGTGCAGCCGCCGAGACTTCATAGGCCTCTTCGATACTCAGCAGGTTAATATCGTCATCGGACAATGACTTGCCCTCATGCAAGATCGTTGCGCCAACCCGCTTCATTTCATGCAGCACATGCAGATCGCGTTGATATCTCACTATCGCCAAAAGCCCAAGGGAATAGTGCTAACCGTCGATGCTGCACTCAAATGTGAATTCACTCATACGTTTACCTCTCTACCCCGGTTGGAGGACATGCCCTTGTGGTCGTCAGCTCGCGTTTGGTAGGGCGCGAGCAATCAAACGGAGGCAACTACGAAGTGATCTTCGCTTCCGCCAGCCAGATTTCGGCATCAGCACCGGCTGCAATGCGTAGCGGTACAAACGGATCGTTTGCAACCCGCCAAATCGCTTCCGCAACATCAGAAGAACGGGTCATAGGACCGGAAGCATCACGGATACTAGCGACAGTGCGCTCGATCATCGGTGCATAGTCCGCGTTATCGCGGCCACGCAGGTGCGGGAATGCTTTGGCGCCAAACTGAGTCTCCGGCGCGCGTCCGGGCAAGACCAGATGCACGCGCACGCCGAAGGGCTTCACCTCCACAGCGAGCGACTCGGTGAGGGCATTCACTGCTGCCTTGCTGGCTCTGTACAGGCCGACCAGAGGAAGCGGCTTGAGCGTGGTGGATGAGGTGACATTAATGACGACGCCCGCGCGGCGCTCTCGAAATGCCGGAAGCACCGCCTGGATCATCGCGAGCGTGCCCAGCACGTTGGTGTCGAACAAGGCGCGGGCTGTTTTGGGTTCGGTCAGTTCGATCGGCGACGGTACACCGAAACCAGCATTGTTGACCAAAACGTCGATGTCGCCTGCCTCCGCGACAGCTTGGGCCATGCTGGTGGCGTCCGTGATGTCGAGCGGCAGTATGCGTAGGCGATCGGTCTTCGGCAGCAACTCTGCATTGGGCGTCCGCATGGTCGCTACAACATCCCAGCCACGATCGAGGAATAGCCGTGCGGTCTCCAGACCGAAACCACACGAGCAGCCCGTAATGAGTATCTTTGACATAAAAGCACCTCCCGATACGTTCCAACAGGTTCGAAGATATGCCCGTCGAGCAGGACTTTCTATAGTTGACAGTCCTTGATTCTTTTGCGATAGTCCTTTTATGCCTGTCGATCCATTGGCCGAAGTTGTAACGTTGCTCCAGCCGGCTGCACGCTTCTCCAAGCTGGTTGAGTGCGCCGGTCGATGGAGAAGCCACCGCGGAGGGACGGGCGAGCCGTTCTACTGTGCGGTGCTCGTGGGGCGCTTCCGCGTCATGGTAGATGGACAGCCGCCTATGACGCTGCAGGTCGGTGATTTCGTGCTCGTTCCAGCCATGCACGACCTGATCATCACAAGCGTAGACGCTCCACCGGACGGGGTCACGGTGATGCCGGTTGAGATCAGCCCGGGCTGCTTTCGCATCGGTAATCAGGACGAACCGGTAACGTTGCGAATGCAAATTGGGCATTGCAGCTTTTCTTCGCCTGACGCAGAACTGCTTGTGCCGCTGCTTCCGAAAATCGTATTGGTGCGCGACGAGCCACGGCTCGCCGCGCTGATGCAGCTGGTTGACGGGGAGACGCGCGCGCGAAGACCGGCGCGTGATCTCGTGCTTCAGCGGCTTCTGGAGGTACTGCTCATCGAGGCGTTGCGAAGCGGCGGTGAAACTGCGTCAGCGCCAGGTTTGGCCCGAGGACTGGCTGACGATCGCCTAGCGACGTCGCTCCGTGCGCTTCACGCACGCCCGGAATTTCCTTGGACGGTGTCTAAGCTCGCAGCCGAAGCTGCTCTGTCTCGATCGGCTTTTTTCGCCCGCTTCAGCCGCACTGTGGGTTTACCGGCAATGAAATATTTACTCGCGTGGCGGATGGCATTGGCGCGGCAGCTGTTGAACGGACACGAACTTGGAATGGACCAAGTCGCAGAACGCGTGGGCTACAGCTCGGCTAGCAGCTTTACCGTTGCCTTTGCCCGTCACACGGGAACATCGCCAGCACGCTATGCCCGGCTTGCACGCCGAGACTGGCCACGAGTGACAAAGTGGCCGCGTTCGATCAGTAACGAGACGCGCTTTTCGGAACGAACGGCTCTGGATTGCGGCCAAATCGACAATGCACTCATTGAGAACCGATGAGTACCGATAAGCATCTTTTGGCGGGTGCGGCACATTGCATTGGGTGGCGGCAGATCGGTTTATCCAGCATTTGCCGCGCGAAAAGCAGGCCATGGAAATGACGGAGTGTGGAAAGCATGGAAAGCCATGAGTCCGACTTCCCGCCTTCCCACATCCCTTCGGGATTCCCACATTCCCACGGCTTCGACGGCGAGATATATGTCTTGTCGTACCCCTCAACTCGAATCATCGCCACCGCAAGGGGCTTGTAAACGGATGTCTTAGGTCCACAGCGTAACGTATGTCCCGGTACACTCACCCCTTAGGAGGCTTGTCTTCCTTATCAGCGTGCGTCAGCACGCATGAATTCTCAGGGGCGCGTTGCCGCAGAAACAGGCCGCTGAGGTGGGAAGCGGAAGACGCGATGTGCGGCTGGAGCGTGGGAGGAGATCGCCTCCCGAATTGCCAAGTCCGGGTATATGTCCGATGATGAAACTGGAACGGGTACGCACCGTTATGGGGTGTCGAAACCCCGATAGACGTATGGGCGCTTTTTGAGCGCACCGAATACTCCCTAGACCTTCTGGCGTCGGGGAGCCTGTGGCGTATGTCCAGGCCCCTAAAGCTAAAGGCCATAGGAGCCTGTCTATCGGCTTTCGAACTCCCCGACCTCGGGTTACTAGGGTTGTTTGCGGGGGCGCACCGCAGACGTTTTTCCCTTCTACCTGGTTGAGGAGCTGTTGTTGATCCCTCCTGAGACAAAATCTGCATCCCCCCTGCGGCATGTGATAAATAGCTCATATGGGCGCGACCGCCTTCTTTTCCGGTCCAGACTCTCATCCTGCGAACCTCTCCAACCTTCCGCGTGCCGTATCGGGGATTGTGAGGGAGCTTCCGAATGAGTGAACTGCGCTTCCATCCCGACAAAGAAGGCAGGTTGATGCTCCCTGAGCAGTGCGGAATTGTGGCATCCTGCTATGAAACGGAAGAGGCGCGTCAAGCCGTCGCCGCCGCGATGGAGCAAATTATTTATGCACTTGCACTTGTAGGCATGGATCTTCGCGCTCTGGATGGAATTACCCTGTCCCACGATTGCCGGGCGGATGCGACAGCCTTGCAGAGGATGCCAGAGGGACAGATTCCTTTGGAAATGAGCGACCAGCCTGACACGATGGAGATGGCGCGGACGGTCGCGGTATGGCGGGAGAAGGAACTGAGGTTCCATATTGTGCTGCGGGCAGGCGTTGGCCTGATGGCGCTCTCCCCGGAGAAGGATTTGCAAGCGCTGGCCCATGCCTGCGTCGCCCACGAAGCCGCTCACGTCGAACACGAAGGCCATTTATATCGAACCTTCCCTGACGTTTATGGCTGCCCCCTGGAGTGCGGCGACCGTTCCCGGCAGACGTTTCTGAAAGCGATGGATGTGTGGAGCGAATATGCCGCATGCCGGTCCTCCGCCATGTTCCGCCCGGAAGCTGTGCAGGAGTTTGAAGGAATTTTCTGTCGTGCGCTCGAAGAGAGCTTTGCCGCTTCGACAGCGCAGATTGCAGCCTTTCGGCATGATCGAAACGCCAAGGACGTTTTCGTGGAAATCCAGCAACTCTTCGGGGACGTGTTTATCCAAGCCGGGTACTTTCTGGGCCATCTGGACGGTCTGGAACTGACGCTCGAAGCCGCTGCTCCCCGCGCCTCGGAGCTGTTCCAGAAGCATCCGCAGATTCATCCTCTGATTGTCCGTCTAGGTCTGGTGCTGCATGAATTGTGGCTGAGCGAATATGCGTGGCAATCCATCGAAATCTTTACTCCGATCTACGATCTGATCTGCGAGATGATGGCGCTTCATGGGCTGGTGTTTGCGAGACATGAGGACGAGTGGCGCATCGTCATGTGTGAAGACGAACACGCGACGGAGGCCATTCAAGACGCCCTTTCGGCCTGGATCACCCACTCCGACAAATCCCAGGGCTGATTTTGCGGATAGTACCAGATTTTCCAATTTAATTTCCGGCGCGGAAGGCAGGGTGCTGTTCTGCCCCGACGGTCTGGGTTGACTATGACCTTCCCTAATGAGCGTGTTTAGCGGGAAGGGTGCCAATGGACACGATTTCTCTTGACGGCATGGTGTCCATTGGAGTACATAAAAGAAGTGCAGACTGTCGTTGAAATGCCCTCCTATCTGAGAATGGCTGGAGCTATTTTCAGCGCAGCCGAGCGCGAAGATATCGTATCGATGGTTGCGGCGGACCCGGAATGCGGGGAAGTCATGCAGGGTACCGGAGGGTTCCGCAAGGTACGCGTCGGTCGCAGCGGCATGGGGAAGCGCGGCGGCGCGCGGGTTGTCTATATCTTTCGCAATGAAGGCTTTCCCGTCTTTCTCGTGACCGCTTATGCCAAGAACGAAAAGGACAACCTAACGAAGAGAGAACGCAACGAACTGGCAAAACGAGCCGATGAAATCTTTACGAAATATGGGAGGAAACCATGAGCGCCATGTTTGAAGACATGATGACCGGGCTGGACGAAGTAGATGCTTTCCTTGCCGGCGAGAAAGTTGGCTACAAGGTAACCCTTCCTGAGGACGTGGATGTTAAAAGCATTCGCAAACGGCTCAATATGACACAGGCCCGTTTCTCGGATACCTTTGGCTTCAGCCTGGATGCGGTGAAGCATTGGGAGGGAGGGCGTCGTACTCCGGAGTCGTCGGCGCGGGCGTTTCTGACGGTGATTGCAAAGAATCCGACTGCGGTCATATCGGCATTGCACCCCCTACAAACAATGGTTGCGCGGAAGAGTTCCGGACCTTCCACGAACAAGGCGAAAAGTAAGCGGCGCCCACCAATAAAGACAGCAAGCGCTCGCGGGATAGGGACTCAAAGCATTTCTTCGCGCCAATCTTCAATTTAATACGGATACTGGCGAGCACTTCTGCCCGCCGGGAGGGCGAGAGAAGGCGCTCCCGCTGATGCGGGAGCCACGCAAGAGGGCGGGAAGGACGGGCAGACACAAGAATGCGGAGCCGGTCTGGCTGGCTCCGCATAGTGTTCTTGTTGATCGATGATTATGCCGCTGCCGACTTTTTGGCCGTCTTCGGCTGCGCTTTGGCGGGCGGCTTGGGTGCGACTTTCTTCGCCGTTTTCGCTTTTTCCTTGGCGACGAATTCCTGTTTGACCGTGGCCGTGATTGCGGCCACGTCCACCGTGTAAACCTCGGCGGCTTCGCGCAGAATGTGCGAAGCGTTTCCGCGCGAGTCGGTGAGCAAGACAACGGCCTCGACCACGGCACGGCCCAGCGTGCTTTCGTCGGCGCGGCGAAGAAAGGCCGCGAAGAGCTTGGCCGTAGAATCGTTCTCCTTGGCCTTCTTGATGCCGTGCTGCTTGGCAAGGATCGCGCCGCGGTTTTCGTCCAGCAGGTTCACCAGACGCTCGGCCACAAACAAGAGGTCGCGTTTCATCAACCGCACCGGGACCGCCGCGCCGATGGCAGAGAGAACGCGCAAGCCGGTTGTGTTGGCAATGGCTTCCTCCCTGCGCCGCTTCTCCTGCTCGGCCTTGAATTGCGCATCGCTCGTACCCGCGCTGGTTTGCTTCTTCGGGTGATGAACGGGGCAAGCGGGATTCGCGCAGACTTTGTGAACAGTGCCCACGTCGCCGCCCTCGGTAACGATGGCATCGGTAGTGAACTTGCACACCTTGAACTCCGGGCGCTTTGCCTCGTCGTTGGACTTCGGCTTGTCGTCGCGGATCGCGGTGTACTTGTTGCGCGGCAATACCGGGCTGCCTTCCCGCTGCGTACCGTAGGCCGTGCTGATCTGGACAAGCTCGGGTTTGGCGGCGACGGTTTTCGCCACGTGCGCCGAGACCTTCGATTGATAGCAGCCGGGGTCAGTGCAACGGTCGCCCTGCCTGCCGAGGTCGTCACCAAACAGGAGTTTGTTGTGTCCGGTGCGTTTGGGGCAGTCGGCGCAACTGCCCGCCGTGGGCACAAGCTGCGCATCGCGCTTGTCAAAGGGCGCGTCTTTCAAGACAAGCAACACGTTCGATTCAATCCAGAATTGCAGGTTGCGGACGGGCAGGAGAATCCGCGCGGGTTTTGCCCCGTTGTTGTATACCTTTTTGAAGCAAGCCGAAAGCGCCTGTTGCTGCATGTCGGCTGGCAATTTCGCAAGTAACAGCGCGTGGCCCACGCCGATTTCGTTGGCGTAGAAGGCATCGACCGCAACGGGCACAAGGTCAATCAATTTCATCCTCGAAGCCACGAACACGGGCGATTTGCCCACCCGTGCGCTGATCTGTTCGATGCTGTATTTCGGTTCCTCCAAGGCCAAAAGCCGTGCGAATCTGTACCAGCTTGGGTTTCTCTGCAATCTGCTTCTCAACGAATTTGCTGAGTTTGTTGTTATAGCAGTTTCCGTCGGTGCAACTATCCTTCAAAGCTGCATTGAAGAGCAGGGTGTTGTAGCCAGTGCGTTTGGGGCAGTTCGTACAGCTTCCGGCCTCGGGCAGGAAGGTTTCGTCGTTCTTGTCGAACGGTACGGCTTCGAGCGAGAGCAGGATGTTCTGCTCTATCCATGCTGTCACCTCTCGGACAGGCATCAACACACGGCTTTTTTTGGCGCTATTCCACACCGTGCGGAACGCCGCATCGAATGCGCGTTGCTGTTCCGACGCCGGCAGCTTCGCGATTTCCAGTGCATGGCCTACGCCGATCTGATCGTTAAGAAATGCATCGGCGATGGAAGGAATCAATTCCGTCAAGCGCAACCTGGTTGCGACGTATGCCTGATTGCGTCCGATCTTGGAGGCAATTCGCGCAATGTCGTAATGCGCGCCTTCGGCTGCAAGCATGGCTTTATAGGCGAATCCCTCTTCAATCGGATGCACATTTTCACGCTGTCCGTTCTCGATGAGCTGGCATTCCAGAACTTCGATATCGGAAAGTGCGACGATTCGTGCCGGGATTTCTTTCAGCGCCGCAAGCTTGGCCGCTCGCAATCTGCGTGCTCCGGCGACAACTTCGTACTTGTCATCTTCGATCTCGCGAACAAGCAAGGGTTGCAAGACTCCCTGAGTCTGAAAGCTCGCGGCAAGCTCCGAAATGCTGTGTTCGTCAAATCGGCGACGTGGATTGGTGGGCGACTCCTGCAACTGCGTAACTGGCAGGTTGCGGTATTCGTTGGAAACAGCGGTTTGCTTTTGCATGACAATCTCTCCATTTCTGGTTAAAGGTGGAAGCCATGCGGACAGACACGCCTCGCCTGTCCGCGCCTATGGATGGCTGCGGTTAGGCGGCGTTCTGGGCCGTCTCCGTGGATGGAAACTGGGACTCTGGGACTTCCTGCGAGACCGCTTCTTCCGGCTGAATTGCCGCGAGAATCACCGAGGCCGTTTGCTGGACGATCTCAAGGCTTTCCATCAGCAACTCGGCGTTGCCATGGTACAAACTGATATAGTCCGCGCTGGTTTGCGACTTCAGACCGATGGCTTTGGATACTACAAAAGCAACCGCTTCGGCTTCCGTTTCGCGCACGGTTTTGGTGATGGTGGTCCGTCGAGAGGACTTATGAATCGCTTCATGGGCCGTCTCATGGACTAGGGCCATGAATTCCTCGGGCTTGGTCTGTCCGGGCAGGAGCGCGATTCTGCCGCCGTAGGAAATGCCTAACGCGGGCGCGATATTTTCGTTGTACTCCAGTTCGATTCCGCGCGAAGCAACAAATTCACGCAAGTGGTCGAGGTACTCGCCGACTTCTCCAGTGGCTTCGCCGAGCGTGGGCAAAGGCGCGACTTCGGTCTGCTCCTCCGACCACACGTAAACTTTCCGGAAACCTAACAACACGGATTTATCCGCATCGGCATCTTCGGTTGCGGACGGTTCGCGCTTCTTGCGGTTCTTGCCAATCATCGGCGCAAGAATGGCGATGCCTTTTTCGCCACGTTTTACGCGGCGTCCAAGCTCGTTCCATGTTTGCATACCGGCCACATTCCGGGCTCCTGGCCTTTGTCTCGCTATCAGCAAAAGATTGCCGAGCGAATACTGCCTCAGGTGAGCCATTGCGTCGAGAAAGGCGGTGAGAGCTTCGCTGTGTCCAGCTTCCAACTGCTCGATGAGGTACTGCACGTTTTCGCGAATGAGCTGCTGTGCGTTGGATGGCTTCCGATTATTACTGTCGGAAGCCGCATGGACGGCGGCTGAGCCGTTGCTGGTGTTGTTGCTTTGATATTCCATTGTTTTTTCCTTGTCTGCCCGGTGGGGCGTTTTTTGCTTTCATCTGGGAGCGAAGCGAAGGAAAAAACGAAGCACCGGGAGACAAGGAGGAACGACAGAGGGCGAGGGTGAAGGACCGAGTGGTGGGCGCGACAAGTGCGAAACAGCTTTATCGTTTGGCGCGCGGGCGCGCTATCCCGAGGGTCCGGCCCGGAGCGTAGCGCAGGGAGCGCACTCGCTCGGCGGAAGTGGGGAAACGAGGCGCGTAGCGCAGACCGAGAGGTTTGCTTTTGCGTAGATGGAGTTATGAATCAGGTACTCAAAGCCAGGGATTGTGTCTTCTGCGCAACAAAGTGGGGCCGTGGATTTATATTGAAAAGAGATAAAGCGGACTAATTAGATATAAATCGATTGAAGATTTCTGCCCTAAGTTAAGCACGTCGGGTTCATGGGGTGCGATTTTCGCATCGTCCAACCGGCCTTGAGGTGCTTTGTGCAAAATCCAATCTCACCTTCTTTAGTAACTTTTGAACCATTCGTCGATGCCGAGCGTGCGGCTCAATTTCTTGCGATGTCACGCAAGAGTGTGCTGGCATTGGCGCGGAAGGGATATCTGCCTGGACATCCTGTTGGACAAGGGGCGCGGAAGGTCTGGAAATTCCGCCTGTCTGAACTCGATTCCTGGATGAAAACCGCGGTAAGATCAGGCAGCGACCAGGGCCGTTTCCAAGAAAGGAAGTTTTTCCGATGAAACGGTCGAGTTATCAATTTGGAAGCCTGTATCGGGAAACACGCAAGACCGGGAGTGACGTGTGGGTTTACCGGTGGCGTGAGGAAAACGGTGAGGGCAAGCGGCGACTTCGAAAGCAGGTGGTCGGCACCGTTCGCGAGTTTCGCAACAAAGGGGAGGCCCAACAAGCAGTGGAATCCGTGCGGATCAGCGCAAATCGCGAGAGCACGGGCATCGCAGCACAGCCAGAGACGTTCCGCGCGCTTGTCGAAGACTATCGGGTGAAAGAGATGCCTGTAGATGTGCATGAGGGGAAGACCAGAGGGACCAAGCTCGTGTACAGCAGCGTTCTCAATCACCATATCGTGCCGAAGTGGGGAAAGTGCTCACTGCGGCGCATCGGCAGCATTGAAGTAGAAGATTGGCTGAAATCGCTGAAATTGTCGCCAGCGAGCAAGGCTAAGATTCGTAACGTTATGAGCATGGTCTTCCGTCACGCCATTCGATGGGGCTGGCTCGGCCAGCAGGAAAACCCCATTGTGATGGTGAGGGTCAGCCGGAAGCGAATGAAGGCCCCCGTGGTACTTACGGCGGAGGAGTTTCGAACGTTGCTGGTAGCCTTGCCGGACAGAGAACGGCTCATGGGAACGATCTGTGCCACATGCGGATTGCGAATAGGTGAAGTCCTGGGGTTGAAATGGGAAGACATTAACTTCAAAGACCAGACCGCAAATGTTCTCCGCTCCTTTGTCGATGGCAGCATCGGTCCCTGCAAGACGGAGGTCTCGCAGCAGCCGGTCCCCTGGGATGAGATCGTGTTGGAAGGACTGAAAGCTTGGCGTCTTGTTTGCGGGTATCCCAATGACGAAGATTGGGTTTTCGCAAGCGAGCAGAGGTTCGGGCGCTTGCCGATGTGGCCGGACAGTCTGCGGACGAAAGTTCTTCAGCCGACAGCTCGGAAGGTAGGTATCAGCAAGAGAATCGGCTGGCATACCTTCCGTCATACCTATTGTTCGCTATTGGTTCAGGCGGGCAACGATGTGCGGGTAGTACAAGAACTGATGCGGCACGCCAAAGTAAGCACCACGCTGGAGGTCTATACGCACGCTGCAATGGACAAGAAGCGTGTTGCCCAGAAGAGAGCCGTGGATTTGTTGTTGGATCGGAACCAAGGAACTGAATCTGCGAACTCTTCGGAACCGGGAAAACAGGAGTGTTCCCACGATGTTCCCGCGTGAAGGATGTTGTTCCCAGATTTCGCTTGTAACTTGTTGAGAAGATTGGTGGACCTGGTCGGGATCGAACCGACGACCTCTTCCATGCCATTGACCCAACGCTAGGCATTTCAATAACTTACAAGACCCCGGTGGCTTCCTAAGTCCTTGTAAGCACGTAAACCCCCAAAAACCGGCGTATCGCAAAACGTATAGCGTTTCTCGATGGGCAGTGGTCCCCGAACCTTGGGGCGTTTACTCTGGAAATACTTCGCAGGATTCGTAAGTGCAGATAGTGGAAGAGGGTGGAATTTACGACTCGCGATCAATCTCAGGGGGAAATCGTGCCAAAGCAACGTTCCAGCGCGGAGATACTCATTGGATATCAGGCGCTGTTGTCGGGCATCTCGGAATTGCTCCAACGCGGGCGTCAGCACGCTGCAAAATCTGTAAACGCGGTATTGACCACTACCTATTGGTTAGTGGGGCGGCGGTTGGTGGAGTATGAACAGGGCGGTAAGGAGCGGGCAGAATATGGCTTAGAGTTGCTGAAGCGGCTGTCGGGTGACCTCCAATCCCAACTTGGCCGTGGGTTCTCGGAAAGAAACCTGGAGCAGA
This sequence comes from uncultured Acidobacteriota bacterium, assembly GCA_963707735.1. Lineage (GTDB taxonomy): Bacteria > Acidobacteriota > Terriglobia > Terriglobales > Acidobacteriaceae > TOLSYN. The sequence continues at coordinate 533,743 of CAVPRB010000003.1, forward strand.
TGCGACAGTTTTATCTCCAGTGGCAGAATCCGCAGACATTGTCTGCGGATTCCGGCGCACGGACTCCCCAGAAGATTTCGCAGACGGTGTCTGCGAAATTGACTTCAGGAGAGATACCGGCCTTCCCGCTCTCATGGTCACACTATGTAAGGCTCCTTTCCGTTATGGATTTGAATGCTAGACGGCATTATGAAGCGGAGGCGCTTCGAGGGGGCTGGTCTGTCCGTCAGCTTGATCGCCAGATTTCAACGCTCTCCTATCAACGGTCGCACCCCGCCAGCCTCAAACGCAGTACCGTTGGGAAGACTCCCGATTTCGAGATCAAAGATCCGTTCGTCCTCGAATTCCTGGGACTCAAAGACGAATACTCCGAGGCAGAATTGGAAGAAGCGCTTATTGGAGAACTGGAGCAGTTTTTGCTGGAGTTGGGCAATGACTTTGCATTTATTGCCAGACAGAAGCGGCTCAGAGTGGGGACGGAATGGTATCGAGTTGATCTGCTTTTCTTTCATCGAAGACTACGAAGCCTCATTGTGATTGAATTGAAGCTCGGGAAATTCACTCACGCCGATGCAGGGCAGATGAATCTCTACCTGAACTATGCCCGTGAACATTGGACAAATCCGGACGAAAATCCTCCTATCGGTTTAATTCTCTGCTCAGAGCAGGACACGGCTGTTGCCCACTACGCTCTCGGTAACCTTGGAAACCAAGTTCTGGCGCGCGAGTATCAACTGGCGCTACCGACAGAAGAACAATTGGTCAGGAGATTGGAAGCCAGGCGACGTCAACTTGATCAGTAAGCTTTCTAACTAACAAGTTGCGAAAAAAACTCCGTTGAGTCGTCCGCAAAAGATTTACTGCTGGTGGTTGGGCTGTGGGCAAAACGGCGGCTACAACCAGTCGCCTGCTATCGACATGCACGCGACGAAACTCGCACCGAATGTCTCTCCAGCAATTGTTTCAATGATGGTCGTGCGCTTCAACGCGGCGGGCGATATCCAGCAATTGTTTGCGTTGCATGATGAAATGCGCCACGCGGCCAACGCGCGTAGCGAACCACTCCGGCAGGCCGTAGGGACGATAGCCAGATGCCACGCGGCCACGCACAATCAGGCGGGTCTGATCGGGCTGTTGTTGTTCGAGGACAAACGCCCAGGTAGTCTGATACCGGCCATTGGGCAATCGCCAGGAAAGAACCAAGCTGTGGTCTGGCTCACAGCGCACAACGACGAACACGTCCTTCACACCAGGGAGAGCGGGGAGCACACTCCCCACGCCGATTTGTTGATACTCGGGCAGGATACGTTCGGCACTGTGATGACCACCGTTATCAATAAAATCGTAAGCGTACCATCCGGCCCTGCCGGCGCCCATCTGAGCCAGCCATGGCCAGACGTCATGAGGAGGGCGATGAATCGTAATGGCGTGATTGACTGAGCCGATGGGCTGGGGAATCAGGTCGTCTCCAGCTAGGGTCCGGGCGTACTCGTCAGGAGTAGCGCGGATTTGCAGGCTAGCGCCAATCGCAAGTACCGCGCACACCGTCAACGTTCCGAAAAGCACGCACAGTAACTTCTTATTATTCATGTTTGAGGCCAGTCTAACAGGCCGCGGTAGTGGTTGGGTTGTGGGCAAAACGGCGGCAACAACCAGTCGTCAGCTATCGACATACCCGCTTGCTGGTTCTCCGTGTAAGCGTTCTGCGATACTGTATGGGGCAATTCGACAGAACACGATAGGGCTACCAAAACTACCATGGCCTCCCGTATTCATCAGGTGGAGCAGCAGTGTGTCCATCTCGGTCCAGTCTTGATTCGCTGCGAGATCGCAAGGCTGTGCGCGGCCGGATCGCACAGACAGAACATCGAAAGAAGGCTAGACTGTGCTCAATATGGCTCGCATCTCCTTTTCGACGCGCGCGAAGAAACAGTCCGCACGCTCTCAATCTAGCGATGCAGAACGCATGAAACGCAAAGTTTCCGGTCATTCCGTTGCAATGAGGATGCTCGCGATCCTGGCGTTGCCCGGTCTGCTGTTCGCCATTTATCTGCTTGTTATTCGTCCCTCTGCATTGCGCTGGGGCGCGACCGCAGAGGAAGTGGCGCGCTCCATGCCGGGGGACGATCTCGTTCACTCTCCTTCCTTTAGCGCGACGCGGGGGATCACCATCCTCGGCAAGCCGGAAGATATCTGGCCATGGTTGGTGCAGATCGGATATGGGCGGGCGGGTTTCTATGGCTACGACCTCATCGAGAACCTCGGTAGCAGGACGGGAATCCGTAGCGCCGGATCGATTCTTCCCAACCTTCAACGTCCGAAACCAGGCGACGCGCTTCCCATCAGCGCAGTTGCCTCTATGTTCTTCGATTCAATCCATCCCGGTCGCTATCTCATTTGGCGCGGAGATACCACTCCCTCATACGGCAGTTTTACATGGGCGCTGTATCCGGTTGACGAAAGCCATACGCGCCTGATCAGTCGCATTCGGCTTCGCTATCACTGGACGGACCCAAGACTTCTTTTACTTGACCTCTTCACCGAGTTCGCCGATCACGTTGCGGTGCCAAAGATACTACTCGGCATTAAGGGGCGCGTGGAAGGGCACCAACCGCAGGCACTCACAGAGGAGGCCGCCGAAATCATGGTCTGGGTTCTTGCCTTGGCGGAATTCGCCGCTGCGGCTGTGCTCGTATTCCGCTGGCGCCGATGGTGGCGCGCCTGGCTCCTAGGACTCGCTGCAGGCTTATTGTTTCTGTTCGCTCTGTATGCACACGCACCGATATGGATTGGCGCGACGCTATGCTGCGGCATCTTCGGAGTGATACTCCAGTCATTGCGGACGGGCTCCGGATATTCCCCGGAAATCTGAATTGGCCGCTCCGCCCAGTGCGGGTCGGCAGAGGGCTTCGATAATTTGAGAATGAACAACCCCGCCGCAAGCAGCAGGGTATCTCCAGGCAATACGACGAATACTACGCCGCGAGCGGCGGGGAATTAGACCCAGAAGAGATTAAAACGTGGTTTTCAGTCGATGCAAACATGGCGTGCGGTGAAGCATTCGGAAGGGAATACAGTCAGTTTAGAGGTCGCCTGGCCGCCTTCTGGTCGTCCATCCCAGGCAGTGATCTCCAGAATTTGTCAGCGCAAGTCGGCAAGTTGACGGGAATCTCATGACCCAGTCCGCCCTGGGTAGGTGGCTCTACAAACGGCGTTAGCGGGACGAATCCGTGGTTCAAAGGAAGAATGTGCAGATGAACGCGGAGCCCGTCTGGACTTTTCATTCCACGATAGTTGACAACTATATTGTCATTATGGCAATGTTGTTGTCATGAATGCCAGGCAATCGACAGCCCTCCTGCGCCTTTTCGATGAGATACCAGCGCTCTTTCATAAGCTGCGGTCGGTTGCCGGCGACGTACATGGCCGGGACGTTACCACTGCAGGTCGGCGTGGACTCCTGCGCAGCCTGGATCGCATTGGGCCTCAGACAGTGCCGCAAATGGCGAGAGCGCGAACGGTTTCGCGACAACATATTCAGATTATCGTCAACAGACTCCTTAAAGATGGCCTGGTTGCGAGCGAAGAGAACCCCGCGCATCGCAAATCCCCTTTGGTGCGCCTTACTCCCAAAGGCAAGCGCCAGCTCCTTGCAGCCGAGGAGAGAGAGTCGCAGTTGCTGGCGCGGGCCAGTTTCGATTTGGCCGCTGAAGAAATCAACCGCGCTGCGGATACACTTCGGGCGCTGCGCGATTTGCTGGAAAGCAAGGAATGGGGTGAATATGTTGCAGGAATCGAGTAACAATTCAGTCCCAGTGTGCCGGGCCGATACCGGCTGGCGCAGCCAATTTCGCCACCCTCGCGGATGGCGTGGCTGGATTGTGGGCCAACTGATGGCCATTAAAAACAAAGAGAGAAGCCTGTGGGTGTTGTCGCTCCTCGGACTGCGTTCCACCGACCGTGTTCTTGAACTTGGCTTTGGTTCAGGCGCGGACATCCGGCGCGTAGCCGCTCGCGTTTCAGCGGGCTCTGTTATGGGCATCGACCACTCTGAAGAAATGGTGCGGCAGGCGACCTCGAAGAATGCGCGGGCGATCGGTGCCGGGCGCGTGACCTTGTGCCAGGGTTCCGCTTCAGAGTTGCCATACGAATCGGATTTCTTCGATACCGCATATTCGATCAATGCGGCGCAGTTTTGGGATGAACCGGTGTTGGCAACACGAGAGATTCGCCGCGTGCTGAAGCCTGGCGGACGGGTGGCGCTTGCCGTCCAACCGCGAAACAAAGGAGCAACCGAGGCGACCGCACACGAGACTGGCGAGAAACTCGTTGAAGCGCTGACGGCAGCAGGATTCTCGCCGGTCCGGCTCGAACGAAAACAGTTACAGCCGGTTTCGGTTGTCTGCGCACTTGCTACCAAATAGCATCGACCTTGAGTCCCATCGAATCCCAGATTGCCAGGAATCAGGTTCTCTGCTACTATCGGAATGAGTGTTCATTCCGAATGGCTGTATCGATAACCCAGATGATGGATAAACGGACCGCAATCTTAGATGCCGCCTTGCAGTTGATCTCCAAACAGGGGTTCCACGCTACTCCTGTCTCGCAGATAGCTGAGAAGGCTCAGGTGGGTGCAGGAACGGTCTATCGCTACTTCGAGAACAAAGATGACCTCCTCAATCAGTTGTACTTGGAGATAAAGGGCCAGATTCATGAGGCGATGAACGAGGGTATCACGCAGGAAATGCCCGCCGAATCTCTATTCAAGCGCCTATGGCTGAACGTTTTTGAATTCGATGTTAAACATCCACAAGAGTTTAGCTTTGTTGAGCAATACTGCGACAGCCCATTCCTTACAGATACGACACGTGCCGCCGAAAGCGGGGTTCTGCAAAACCATAGAGAGGCGTTCGAACGCGGGGTCCGAGACGGAGTGTTGCAGGATCTGCCGGCTGAGATGGTATTTTCAATATTTTCCGGCTCCATCGCATCGTTGGCCAAGAAGCATCTTGCCGGGGTGCTGGAGATGACCGAGGAACGACGACAGCAGGCGGCGCATGCGACATGGTGCGCGGTCCGGAGGTGAGTTTTTTTGCCTCACTAAGGAATGAATATTCATTCCTCAGTGAGGATAACAGAGTGACTGCCAATTGACGGAGGCTGCTTGGATAGCCTCCGTCGGAATCGAGAGAGAAGACCATGAGTTATTCATTGCAGGACAAGACGGTGCTGGTTACTGGAGGGACGGGCTTCATTGGCCGCCACCTGACTTCAAAGCTCCTGTCAGTGGGAGCGAGAGTTCGAGTACTGGTGCACAACAGAAATAATCCGAACGCATTGGATCCCGGAATCGAGCCTGCCTTTGGGGATTTGACGGATAGCGAGTCGTTGCTTCAAGCGGTTCGCGGCTGCCAGGTAGTCTTTCACGTCGCGGCGCTTCTCGGAGATCGGTTCGAGCCGCGCTCGCATTTCTGGCGGGTCAACGTTGATGGGACTCGTAGTCTGGCTGAGGCGGCGCTCCTCAACAGGGTTGAGCGATTCATTCACGTCAGTTCCGTCTGGGCATACGGGCTGGTTCCACGCAAGGGAATCGATGAGACTTTTCCGCTCAAACCGAGCAATACGCCGTACGGAGACTCCAAGGCGGAGGGCCAGAAGGTCATCGAGCGTCTCCACAAGGAACGCGCTCTACCGTCTGTAATCGTTCAGCCTGGGGACGTGTATGGGCCGACGGATCAGAAATGGACCCGCGGCCCCATCGAATTGATGCGATCGGGCAAGTTCAAGCTGATCGACCAAGGGAAGGGAGTCTTCCAGCCCATCTTCGTAGACGATCTGGTCGAAGGCATCGTGCTGGCAGCTGAGAAGGGCCGTATCGGCGAATCTTACATTCTATGTGGAGATGAACGCACAACCTTCGAGACGTATTTCCGGCAGCTGGCGGCAATCGCGCGAGTGCAGAAACTGCCCTCGGCACCCTCGTTCATGGCGATGGCGATGGCAACATTAGCGGAGGGTTTTGCCCGTCTCACCGGTACCACGCCGCCATTCACCAGAACCGGTGTGCGAGGCACGGGGCCGCGAAAGGACACTTACAACATTCGCAAGGCGAAGGTGCAGCTAGGCTTCCAACCGAAGACGAGTGTGGTCGAAGGACTCAAACGGATTGCAATTGCAAAGGAGATGGCACAGTGAATTCACGCAAAGTTGTTCTTATAACCGGCACCTCATCTGGCTTGGGATTGCGCACCGCTATCGGGCTGCGTATGGCAGCAGTATTCTTTGCTCCTACTATGAAAGCTCAATCCTCTCATGACACACCGGTTGGCCGCTGGCAAACTATCAGCGACGTTACCGGAAAGCCAAACGGCGCAGTTGAAATTTTAGATAGTGCGGGCGAGCTTGTTGGGCGGCTGATCGCCGGGCGGGATCCTGTCGAGTTTGAAACCCGGTTGTGTGACAAGTGTCCCGGAGACCGCCACAACAAGCCGATGAAGGGTCTTGTGATCCTATCGGGCGTACGCCGAGACGGCGACGAATGGGGCGGAGGTGAGATTCTCGATCCGGATATCGGAAGAGTCTATCGCGTGAAGCTTAAGCTAGCAGATGCCGGGAAGAAGCTGTTGGTGCGCGGATATCTAGGTGTCTCCCTGTTCGGACGCACGCAGACTTGGATTCGCATGGAATAACGCGAATCCTGCTCGTGACCAGGGTTTTCGCCACAGTAACATCTGGCAAAACCCAGGCCTGCCTAATCTACCTGGAGCGAGGCGGAATTCTACCATGACTTGGGAATCCCGCCGCCAACCGGAGTTGATCAAACTGCAACCTGCTGCCAACGGGTAACATTACGCAATGTTATTCAACTAATGTGAGGCATTGATCGCTCAGAAGGTCTCGATGTGCGTTTCGTTCCCATCGACCTCAATGCACAGGAGACTGCGGTCAAGGGTACATGTTGTCATTGTCAACTGGAGGCTTTATGAGCAAACTGCCCAAATACCCCCTACTTGTAAAACGCACACACCGCGATATTTCGGTTACGCTCGACACGCGGATCGAAGCTGAGAATCGTGTTGTGTTCGACTTCATTGCGGGGGAAGGTGTGCTTCCCGTTGTTCTTACGGGATATTCGCCCTTTCTGCCAGCAGTGGTTGGAACTTCAGGAAATACAGGGCCCTGGAACTTGCCGGGGGCATCGCGACTGGTCCACTTGAAGGACGGCAGTACCGCAGTGGAAGAGGTGACCGGGTATAACCGGCCCGACTTCTTCAGCTACAAGAGCAGTAAATTCACGTTTGCACTCAAGTACCTCGCGACGGGCGCGGCCGGGCAATGGTGGTTTACGGAGGATGGAGCCGCGACCAAGGTTCGATGGACTTACACATTCAAGGCAAAGAACTGGCTTGGCGCGATGATCCTGCCCATCTTTACACGCTTTCTGTGGTCTGGCTACATGCGTGTTTGCTTCTTCAATACACAGACGCACTTTGCGAATCAGGCCCCGTCGCAGTCCGCATAGGTAGTGGTTCTTCGGAGTAGAACATGAATGTCAGACTAAGCCGTTGGGGAATCGGTCCGTACATAGCACTCGCGTCCGTGCCGTACGCCGTTGTAGCTGAAGCGATCACTAATCGGTGGCCTCAATTCTGCCAAGTGCTGTTAGTGCCCTATGGAGTTTTTGCGGCGATGGCCGCTGTCCTTCTGATTGCCGGCATCTCGATGTTGGTCATTGCAGCGCGTGCCGTCACGAGGGCCTATAACAGCGATCAATTGGTGACTTCCGGTATATTTGCCCTCGTCCGGAATCCCATCTATTCGGCGTGGCTGGTGTTCATTATTCCGGGACTGGCGCTGCTGGGCCGATCGTGGCCGCTGCTCTTGACGCCGGTCATCGGCTATGCCGTCTTCAAACGGCTCATTCACCGTGAGGACGAATACTTACGGCAGCGATTTGGAAAGACCTACCTGGATTACCGCGCACAGGTCAGCGAGTTGATTCCAATTCCCCGCGGAAAGGCGCCCCATGCGCACTGATCTCGTCGTCCAGGAGTCCAAGTTGATTCCACCATCGTCGTGGCAGATACCTCCGCCCATATCATTTTTCTTCGCATCGAGCGGTTTCTCGCGGCGGATCATGTCGGTGCGGAGATTGCCAGCAGCTATTGCAGAGCAGCAGGCAAGTTATCAGGCTGCTTATCTGGAGTTCAGTCGTTGCCCCGGAAGAGTTGTCACCATTTCTGCAATTTAGGCCTGGGCAGATGCTCGGGGCTTGGAATGCGAACGCATCTGACGATCTATTGCGTTTGAATATATGCATCGACACGCAAGCCCACTGGCAGGTTCACTCCTGTGTCGAGTTGAACTAGAGTTTCCAGTATCAACTCGCGCGAGAATGATGCAATCGCCTCCCCTGATCGATTCTCTGCATTGATCCTGTGAGCTATGGGAGACTAAGTTGACAAATTTGTTGAAGCAATACGCAGGATTGATGGTTGTTTTGTGATTTGCAAATTCGAACGGGTGCGCTATGCGCCAACTCAACCTGTCGATGGAGGGACTTATCGCGGTCGTTACTGTCGCTCAGGAAGGAAGCCTTGAGCGAGCTGGAAAGGTCTTGTGCTTGGGCAGGTCAGCGGTTGGTAAACAGGTTGGGATCGTAGAAACAGAGGTCGGGACACCACTCTTTGATCGCCATGGCGGTAGATGGGTATTGAATGAAGAGGGCAGGCTTTTCGCGCCGAAAGCGTCCCAATCCATTTTGTATGCCAGGATGGGCCTGGACCTTGTGCAGTCCCACGTAAAGCTACAGACCAATCGTCTCTTTGTCGGCTACTCCACATTCCTGCATCCACGACTCATTGACGTTATCAAGCATATTCGGCTTGAGCAGCGGAACGATGTACGAATCGAATACGAGAGCTGGCTGACCGGAGGGGTATTGAACGGAGTGTTGCAGGGAGAACTTCATGTTGGATTCGGATTTCTCCCGGTCAAAGAGCCGGAGCTGTTGGTGTATGAGGTATTTGAGGAGCCACTCGCCGTTTGTCTGCCCAACAATCATCCGCTCTCGGTGAAACATGCCATCCGCCCGGAAGCGTTGGAAGGACTGCCGATGATTGCCGTGGGTCGTCGTGCAGTCTCATTGATGTGCAATGAAATGGAAGACTACTTCCGGTCACTCGGACTTGAATTGAACTTTGTGGAGGAATGATTTTCATCAAACGAAGCACTCCATTTAGTGGCACAAGGAAATAATCTCTGCCTCTTGCCAGAGTCGCAGGCGCGTTCGAGTAGCGGGGTGGTGGTACGGCCCCTGTCGGATCGATTGTTTACCCACAAGTGCGGCGTCTTTGTCCGACAGGACCATGACGATGCCACCGTGGAAGATTTTCTGAACATCGTCCGCCAGCGGACGGACGCGCTTCGCAATCGCCGACGTTAGCTCTAACTTCGGCGTTAAGCTGCTATGCACGCAATTCGAGTACCTGCTCAATCCGGCGCTTTCCCTGTTCCCGATGAATGTACACGACCAAATCGATGCCGCGCCGGACATCCGCCTTGATGGTATCCAGGTTCACGCCACCGCTCCCGCGCATCACCAAGGTAGCAAGGCGATGGATGGCTTCCTCCGCGCTGCTGGCATGGATGGTTGCCAAAGTGCCGCGATGTCCGGTATTCATTGCGTCCAGGAGCGTCCGCGCTTCCGGCCCGCGCACTTCGCCCACGATAATGCGGTCGGGCCGATGGCGGAGGACTGCTTTGAGCAGATCATCGAACGTGATCTGACTGCGATGCGTATCCGTCTGGGACTCTGCGGAGACAAGGTGCGGCTTGCGGATATGCAACTCCGCCGTATCCTCAATAATGAGGATACGATCGTCTGAGGGGATCGAATCTGCCAGCACATTTAGGAGCGTGGTCTTACCGCTGCCCGTACCACCTGCAATCAGGATGTTCCTACCGTCACGCACCGCCTGGCTGAGAGTGACCGCCTGTGCATCAGCCAGCATCTCCCTCTGGATAAGATCGGCCAGAGCGAAGTTCCGCGAGGTGAATCGACGAATAGTCATCAAGGGCCTGGGATTGACCACGGGCGGAATCATGGCCGCCATGCGGCTGCCGTCGGGCAGGCGCAGATTCATGATGGGCGAGTCTGCATCCAGCTTCTTGCCGAAACGGTTAGCAATCACTTCAAGGCCGGTCTGGAGAGCGCCGTCGTCAAACCGGATGCCGGGCAACAACTGCATCTGTCCGTCTTCCTCAATCCATACAGACGAGTCGGGGTTCACCATGATCTCGGAGACGGTCTCGGATTCGAGCAGATGCTTGATGGGTTTCAGAAATGGAATGATTACCGCAAAACTCATAAGTGAATCCTTTCCGGATCGAACTCGATCCGCTCCTGGTCGAACCAGGTCATGGTGATGGGCAGGAAATCCAGTTTCAGGTAGCAATAAGTGGGAGGCAACGGGCTTATGCCGTTGAAGGCGACAACGATAGCCTGGGCATTCTTGAGTTCAAAGAAGACGTTCTCATCGAACAGCGGTTCCTTGTGTTTCTGGTACTGCTTGGACGCGGAGACAGACCCCTTGCTGGACGAAGTGCGGCCACTGAGCCATCCGACATTGGCATTGCTGCTGGACTCGGAGACGGTGTAACTGATCTTTGTCTTGTCTGCCTTGCCGCATAGCTCGACGCCATACCGCGCTGTATCCGGGTCTGAAGTAGAAAGAAAGACCTTCGTGCGAAATGCCTGGAGCAAGGTCTTCACGCCTTCATTGGGCAGGGCGTCTTTCAGGCTGGAGATGCTTTGGGTGGCGACCAGAGGAATGCACTTCGGTTGCCGCGAGAGGGACAGGAATCGTTCATCGCCGGTGGGGTTGTCGCCGCCCACGGTGGCGAAGTTCTGGTACTCATCACAGATGAAGACGGTGGGCCGGAAGTACCGTTGTGCCCCGTTTTCCATCCGCGGAATACGCAACAGCACGGCCCGCTGGTAATCGACCTTCATCATGGTGCCGATGATCTTGGCGAGTGCCGGGTTCAATGCAGTTGGGAAGTTCAGGCCCACGACTTTGCCCGACTCGATCAATTCCTCGAACGGCGGCAATATCCTGGCGTGCGGGTCTGCGGAGAAAGGCTTGCCCTCGTACAGTTCTTTCGGCGGGCAGAAAACCTTGCGGACTTTGGCATCGGTCTCGAACAGCGAAAGAAAGATGGCGACGCCCTGGACAATCGAAGTCTTGGTCTCAGAGCGGAAGAACTTCCAGTGCTCCCAGTACCAGTAGTGGACACTCTCCCAACTGCGGCGTATCTCAGGATCGCCGGCTTTGCGACTATATAAAGATGCGGCAACGGCGGTCCGGCGAACCAAAACCGTTTCCAATTCCTCGGTCCAGCGGGCAATGTGCTGGCCCAGTTTTTCGCTCCATGCGAACCGGAACGGTGCGAGCATGGATTCGTACTTCAGATACTCCGTCTTTCCAACTCCGACAAATGACACTGATGTGTAGCGACGTCCCGTTTCGATCAGCATCCGCTCCAATGTCCCTGAGCTGATGACGGTGCGGAAGATGTCGAGCATGGTCACGTACCCGTCGCGGACGCGATGCAGCATAATGACGTACCGGACGAGGTCCGTGTAGGACTGCTGCCAGAACGGCTCTTTGCCTTTACCCCAGATGGCGACGATAACGGAGGCGATGTTGAACGCCTGCGCGTAGGCGTCGGCATTGCTGTTGAGCGGGTTGTAGCGAATGTCACCATCGAGCGAGACATCGACATAATCCTGTCCCCGTCCGCAGCCTTCCAATATCCTTTGCACCTGACGGCACAGGTCGCCTTTCACCTCAAGCACGACACCGGACAATCTCTGCGCTGGATCGCCGGCGCGATACGCGAAGAACTGCCGCATGGCTGGCAAGATGACGGCCTTGGTTTTGCCGGAACCAATGGCTCCGACCACACAGATGCCCGTGTACAAACCGCGCTCTGGGATGGACAACCAGCGCGGAGCCGGAGATGGTTTCGGTTTCAACTGGTGGTGAAGTTCCCCGACAATCAATTCCAATTCGTCGCGCAGCAACGGATCGGGATACGGCGGCAACGGTCCCAAAATGTCATTCGTTTTCGGCGCGTAGAAGTGAACATATGCGAGTGAGAACAGGATGGAGAAGACAAGAAAGGGCGTGCTGAACAGGAACAGGCTGTAGCTCCATACGAGCCCATGAAAGATTGCGGGCCGCTCCAACTCCAGCAGGCGCAGCAGCGGGTCGGCGTCATGGACCGGATAGAGACTTTGAAGTACAACACCGCAAGCTGTGCTCAATCCCAGCGATAGCAGCAGCCGGTATTCGATCAGCGGACGCGACAAGTTTTGAAGATGCGAAGCAAAGCGCATATTTGGACACCTCAGTTACAAATGGCTTGCTGAAGCTGGATCTAATTTTGCTGGCACATCCAACAAGGCCTTGCCTGCGCCCTGTACTGGCTTTGTGTTGACCGGGGAGCGAGCCGGGCCTGCTGCGAGTCCTTCCTTGTACTTCAGAAAGTCCTCGTTCTGGGCAAGAGCGAATCGCAACAGCTCGTTGACGATGTACTTGCGGTCGTTGTTCGACCACTGGCACATCAGGTCGATGTCGGACGAAATGCCGTCCTCGATATTGGTTTTGAGCAGCACAAGGTTGATCTTGCTTGCTCCGTGTTCAATTTTCAGTTTGCTCATCTGTGGTTTCCTTTCTGGCCGCAATTACGGCCTGCTTGCGGTCCAGAGTTGGCACTTGATATGGGCCAAACTGAGTACCAACTTCAGACCTTCTCAGGTACTTGCTCCGGGCCGAATCAGGTACTCGTGCCGGTCCAACATCGGTCCTGACTCTGGTCTCTGGTAGTACGTGGGCGGGAGCGACGAGCGCGGCGTCAGCCGACGCGGCAGCCCGCAAGGGCGGGTCGCTCCCGCCCACGTATTACCCCCGTAGTGACCCCGTATCTGTCGCATCTTTATGCCACTCCATTGGTTACGGATGATTTTTCAGACCCGGCCTCAGACCCATGTACAGACCCCCGAGGTTCGTTACGCTGGATCGGTGGATAGCTGTAGTGGAAGAGCAGAGTGGTGAACTGCGCATTACGCAGCGCACGACGCTGCTGCGAAACTATGTGGGCCTCCGTCCGCCAATCTAGACGCAGAAGCCTTTGCTGTGGAGGGACAAGGGGCTGAAACTGCCGCCGGAACTCATGTTCCGCTGCCGGGAAGTTGTAGTCAGCGCAGGCGACGTAGATCAACTCGAAGGTTCCAAGCTCATGCAGAAGTGGAGCCATGTCCGCAAGGAAACGTGAAAACTTACGCATCGACAGCAAGCCCTCATCGATGAAGACAAAGCGCACCAGGGATGTTGCCGGTTGCGTTCTGTCGGTAATCGCAACCGGGAAGGTCGCGGAGAATGAAGGATCACCGGGCAGATACTCCGCGTGAATGCTGTGCACTTCAGTGAAGAATCGCAGGCGTTCTTGCTCGGAGACGAGGTAATGCTCGTCTTCATTTTCGAGAACATAGTCGAGGGCCATCAGCCGCGCACGGATCATGCCGTCGCCCTTCCGTCTGCGATTCTGCGAGTCGGCGTTGCCGAGGAGCCGGTAGATCGGCTTGGCGAAGAGATGATAGACGTGGAATCCCTGGCCGTAGTCGATGGTTTCCACATGCCCCGCATCGTGGGCTTTTTCGAGAAAGCGAGCGGCGAGAAATCCTTTGTGCCGGTCGATGAAATAGTTGAACTGCCGGCGCAGAAAGTAACCGGAGTGGGCCGCGACAAGATACAGGAACGCGGCTTCGCGTTCCGTGTAGCCGAGCGATTCAAGAGCGGAAACGAGATCGACAGTCATGGCTAAAGCTCCAGAACGTTTTCCATTAAGTGGTGATCGCCCTCGATCTTCGCGGTCAAGGTCGCACGGTCGGAGGACGAAGCATAGACGTGAAATCCTGCCTGCGCCTTGGCGCGGAGATGGCCGGGGCGATACGCGGCGGTGAGGACTTCGATGTCCTCATGGCTGCCGCCTGATGCCTTGATCGCGGTCGTATTCAATGCGCGCGTCGGGGATCTGAATGCCATCGTTGACGTAAGGCAAATCAAACTGCTGCGCAACCTGCTGCTTGATTTCCGCCATGTCCCGTTCGGGTTCGGCTTTGCGCTGCCGCATGGATGGCTTTCTGCACATCGGACTTCAATTCAAAATCGAGCTTCACACGGAGATTGCTGCCGCCCTTCTGCTCGATGCGTTCCGCCTCTTTGCGGTAAGCACGATAGATTTGCGTGTCGTGCTCAACCTCGCGCGGCTTCACCAGTCCGGCATAAAGTTCTCTGTTCCTGCGGCAGCCCCGATGTCTGGCGTGCTGCATCCCGGCCTGCCTTGGTGAGCGTCACGACTTCGATGCGTTCCACTTTGCCGCCACGACCGTCACGGCGGGCATTCACGGCATCGACTTGAATCAGCCCCTTTTCCCGCAGAAAGGAAAGGTCGCGTTTCATCTGGGAATGGCTGTTGCCATAAACTGTCTCGGCAAGGTCGCGCGTGCTGATAACGCGAAAACGTCCAACTTCTGCCAGGACTTTTCGTTCTTCCTCTCGCAGGGGAACGTCGATCATTTGGTGAGGCAGGTCATTACGCCGGGGACGCCGTTCCACAGAGGGCTCATGGGAAACCGGGCGTTGCCCCGGTTCACGAGGCCGCTGCGGGGAGACAGGCTGCTCCCGACGCGGCGATGAGACTTTAGGCCCGCGATATTCTTCAGCGCGGGCGGCAAGGTCTTCCCGTCTCCGTTCAACGGGAGACGGTTCAAGTGGTGGTGCGGGCCGCTGGGCCTCTGGCGCCCGTCTGCGGGGAAGTTCCTCCGGAAGGTCGAGCCGCATCAGTCTGTCTCCCGCTGCTCAGTAGGCTCCTCACTCCGAAAGTCGAGCAAAGCCTGCGAGACGATATTGGGTTCTTCTTTCAATTGCCCATGGATGGTGGTGACGTCATACTCGGAAACATCGCCGAAGGATTCCATCTCATGTTGGGCGGCTTCCCTGGCGGCACGCACACGCGCGACGTGATCGATGGAGCGATCCATATATTCTTCAACATCGAAATCTTCGACAGGCCGTTGTGGCTGGTGTTCCTGGCTCATACTGAGATGGCTCCTTTCACTCTTCGCTGAACTGCGCGGTGATTTCTTCTGAGAGTTCCGAGTGTCCACTGTGAATCTCCTGGTCGAGATGTTTGAGCTTGCGGCCTGTGTCACGCAGGAAGAACTTGCGCTCGATCCAGATGGTCAAGCCGAGAAGGTTGGCAAAGAGCAGTGCGCAGTAGAGCGCGATGCTTTGTAGATAGCTGTGCAGAATCAGGCTGCGCCACGGCGTGAGAAAATGCAGCTCGTGCATCAATCCAAAACCAAGCGCAAGAAAAATCAGCGTAGCGACGAAGACGGCATTGGCAAGCATGGCGGTCAGTTCCCGAACGCCTGGTCTTCGTGGACGTAGCTGATGACGAGGCCGAGGGGATTAGTGAGCAGCATGGCGTTGGGCACTTCGTCACGGAAGCCATAGACGACGTTCGCGGTCCAGCGTTCCCGGCTCTGTTCCTGCTGGTCGCCGGGCGAATAGAAGACCTTCTCAAACTCGATGTGGGCGCGATACGGAGCCTGGCGCGTGTCGTCGAGAACCACGGCCTTAATCTCGATGTCTACGTTCGGGGCGCTGGGATCGAGGAGAAAAGTCTCCAACGTCTTCGCCTTGTTGACTCGCGCCAGCGTGGCGCTCTGCAAATCATTCGAGAAGAAATTCAGGGACTCGGCGAAGTCGCGTTGCAGAGTGGCGTGATTGCGGCCGTAGTAAAGCTGCGCCCAGCGTGCCAGATAGTATTTGCTGACACGCTCGACGGGCACATGAGAAAAGTCGGCATAATTCAAAACCTGTCCACGTCCCGCGTCGGTGATGGAGATGATGAGCGGCTTCATCCGCAAGGCGGCGGTCTGAGCGCGATAGAGAAGCGCAAGGCTGCCAAGCGTGACGACCGAGAGCACGAGCAGAGCAACTTTGAGATAGCTGTTCGTGACGACCGGCTCGGCGTAGAGTTCGAGAAACTTGTGACCAGCATCGGTAGTCGTAGGATTCTGAATGGTTGGCATGGCTAATCTCCCCACACATTGACCCAGGTGCCGGTGCGCCCGCCGAGAATGGCCGACGTAAGCTCCGGGATTTTGACCAGACCGTAGATGCAGACGAAGAGCGTAATCAGCAGCGCCGGCAGGACGGTAAAGGCATTCGAGATGGTGATGTTGCCGATAATCTGGAACATCGACGTGAGCACCTTCGAGAAGACATAGATAAAGGCGCTGGCGACGACCTGATAGAAGCTGAAGCCGATGAACGCCTTGAGCCAGCCCCAGAAGAGCCAGTCCATCTTGGGCACGATGAACCACGGAATGAAGATCGGGCCGATCAAGACACACACAGCGGAGGCAACATAACCATACGCAATCACCGCGAAAGCCGCCGCCTCCATCAGAGCGAGGAGGACGGCAATCAGCAGATAAGTGAGGTCCTCAAGGATGTTAAAGCTGCCCGGAGGCGAGCCGAGTTGCTGCTCCTGAGTGGTGATGGTGTTAGCGATCGATTGCGTTTGGCTTGACTCGATCTGATTGGAAAGGTTCAGGCCCTCCTTGGTGATGAGGTCCGAGAAGCTGTAGCTGGTGCCGGGGATGGGCGTCGAGTAATAAGTCAGCATCCCCAAGCCAAGCGCAATCATCAGGATCAGGTCGGCGAACTTGGCGAAGTGGAAGCCGCCGAGTCCCTGCGAAGCGGATAGGGCGGCTTTGATGCCAAACCAGACAATGAGGATGGTGGCCAGGCCACGGAAGATGTCGAGTCCCGTGGCCTGGAGCGTATTGCTCTGCGAAGAGAGCAGTTGGGTGATCGCCTGCCCAAGCTGCGCAATGATGTTCTGTCCCATCAGTTGCTCCCGTTGATGCTGAGCGAGATGGAGTGCATGGAATCGCTCACGCCGTTGTTCACATTCTGCATGGTGGTGGGAAAGTTCTGCTGGAAGTAAATGGCGTTGTTAATGGCACGGTTCTGCGCGTCGATCTGCTGCTTCTGCGCGATAAGCTGCTGCTGAATCGAGGCCGCGAGGAGCTGGTTGGCGTCCTGCTGGGAGTGGATCTGGAGCAGTGTGGCGGAGTTGATCTTGCCGAGCAAGGCGTTCTGGGTCTGCTGAGTCGGATCGGTCGAAAAGGTGTCCGAGTCGAGGTTCGTCAGCTTGGCCGCGAACGCCTGCTCATTCGTGCGGATCGTCCCGAGTGTCGAAAGCGTGTTGGTCGTGGTCGTTTGCGCCAGCTCCGACGTGGCATACTGATTCGCAACGGTGGCCTGCGTCCGGGAGTCGAGAGACGAGTAATTGCCGGAGGGGTAGCTCTGGGCCTGCACATAGGCGCTGTTGTAGCCCTGCTGCGCCTGGGGCAGACCGCCGAAGTTGAGGGCATTCACCAGCGCAGAGGAAGTGCCGTAAGCATTCGGAGGCGCGGCCAGGCTGGACCACTGCGCCCAATCGGTCTTGTACCGCGCTTCAAGATTCTGCGGCATCTTGGACATCTGGTAGGCGAGGTTGTACATGGTGACGATCTGGCTGCGGGTCTGTACGGCGGTCGTGTAAATCTGCGACTCTTTCAAGAGGTGCTGCGTCCAGTTGTTGAGTTCCTGTATTTCGTGCTCGATCTGTTGCATGGCATGGGCGCTCTGCGTGGGGTCGTAGACGATGCCGGAGCCGAACTGCGCGTGCGCCATAGGCGCGAGCAGGGCGGCGAAAGCGAGAATGGGAAAGAACAACTTGCGTGATTTCATAACAGCTCCTTTTCAGAAGCGCCGAGCGTCAGCGTCGGCGCGGGTTGTGATAGCAATGGGCAGCGGTGGCTTAGAAGTCGCTCGGAACGGTGTGGTTCTCATACGCAGGCAGTAGCATGTCCTGCGTGATGTAAACCTTGATCCGATGGCCTTCGCGAATGGTGATGGTCGGCGGGATGTTGATAAAGCGGTCGAGTACATTGGCGCTCGACTGCGAAAGGCTCGACGCGATGCCAGTCTTGTATGCCTCGGTGCCGGACTCGTTGTAGCCCTGGTTAAGATTGGTGGCCTCGGCTGCGCCGGCGATGACGCCCAGCGCAATCGACGCGCCGAATATCTCGACATAGTGGTTGTTGACCTTATCCTTGAGGCCGGTGGCCCCGGCCTGGTCGAGACCGTGGAACTGGTCGAGATCGACGGAGTAGCCATCCGGCATCAGCAGCCGATGGAAGGTGACGGCAAGGCGCTTCTGGCCGAGGCCGACGACCTTCTGCACATCGCCAAGGATGAACGTCCCTTCCGGTATCAACAGGTGTTGGCGATCCTGGCTATAAATGGGATTTGTCACCATGACTTTCAATGGCCCAGCAAACTCCCCATCCAAACGGTTCACCAATACCGTGTCGATGGTCGTACCCTCGAAGACCACATAGGGCTGACCATGTGCGGAGTTGACGCTCACTTCCGGCGCACGCTTGTTGCCAGCCGCAGCAGGAGTTGCGGTAGCAGCCTGCGTGGGAGCGGTCGGCGGCAAGCTCGAAAAGCGAGCCTGGGCGCTTTCGGTGAGGTCGGCAGACTCCACTGACGGATGCGAAGCACCAGCATCGGCAGTGACGAGGTTGGAGGCGAAGCGAGCTTTGAACGCGATCGCCTTTTCCGCGTCCGCAACCGGATCGCTGGGTCGTTCGGTGGCGGGCGGCAACAGCGCAGCAGGAGCCGCGCCGCCAGTCTGCGCAGCATTCGTTGCAGGCGACGCCGCTGTTCCGGCTCTTTGCGCCTGGGCCTGTTGCTGGCTCTGGCGCTGGTCCGCACTCAAGTCCTGCTCAAGCTCCTGAATCTTGCGCTGGTTAGCGTCCGTGGACATACCCACCGGCGATGAAGCGGTTTCTTTCGGAACGGGCCTGGCGTGGTTCTTTGAGAACATGACCGCCATCAGGATGAGCACCGCGAGTCCCGCCACGACGTACCCTTGCGCCTGTTTGGGCACCACGCCCTCGGGCCGGACGCGCTTGTCGCGCAGGCCAGAGGCATTCTCGGGAGACGGAGACGCGGTCTGCGGCTCCGGTGCTCCATTGGTCTGTTTTTCCTCTGTCATTGGTTATTGGCCTTTCCGCTGAAATTCCAGCCGGTGCTTGCCGATTTCGAGATACCCCTTATCGACCACGGTCGGGATGACGTAGGTGCCATCCTTCAACTGGAAGGTGATGAGGTCGGGCTTGCCGTCCTTCAACTCGTAAATGGAGAACTTCTCTGAGGCCGACGACTTGATGTAGGTGAACTTGTCGTCGTGATAGATGGCCGACACATCGAAGGGGCTTTTGTTGTGGAAGCTGTAATCGAACTGCAACGCATGGGTCGGATAGTCGGCGCGGAACTGCTCGACCGCAGCGGATGCGCGAGTCTGGGCGACCTGCGCCTGGGCGCGTGCCGCCTCTACCTCGCCCACCGAAACGAGCTTGCCGGCCCCATTGGCGGCGGCAAGTGACGACGGGTCGGACGGCTCGATGACGACCTTCAAGTCGGGATCGCCGGTCTCCACATCGTCGAGAACGAACGAGTACACCGTGCCTTTGTCGGTAATCAGGTTGAGGTTGGAGTGGATGCCAACTTTGGCCGGATGCAGAAAGCAGTAGTTGCCAACGGTGTCGATGATCCAGAAATCTTTATCGCCGGTGGCGACCTCCAGAATCTTCTCTGTGCCGGGTAGCTCAATCAGCGTTGTGTAGCGCATCTTGGCGTGCACACTCACGATGTCATTGGCGTGGTATTTGACGATGCGGGCCTGTTGCTGACCGTGGGCAACGGTCGCAACCAGACCAAGTACGAGCGGAAGAATGGGTGAACGGTGCATGGGTCTCCTTATCGGTTAAGTGGGTTGGGGTAGTCCTGGGCGAGCCGGATCAAGCCTTGCTCCGGCCCGAAGCGGGAAAAGTAATCCTGTTTACGCAGGTTGTCGCGGGCATTGTTGGTGGCGATCCAGTAGGTCAGCGCATCGACTTCAAGGACCAGCTTCTTGGTCCAGCGCGGCTGGATCAGCAGCAGCTCACGCTTGGGCACAAGGGACTCCAGCAATTCAAGCTGTGTATCATTCAACTGGAAGATTTCGGCGTAGAGTTTGCGGTCGATGTTGGGGTTGGCCAGAAAGATTTTGGTGGGGCAGGATTCGTTGACGATGTGCAGCATGTCCGAAGCAGCCAGTTCCACAACCGACTGCGTAGCCAGGATCATGGCTGCGTTTTTCTTGCGCCAAGTTTTTTCGGCCCGGATGATCCAATCGCGGATGGTCTTGTTCTTGAGGAAGATCCACGCCTCGTCAATGACGAAGACCTTGAACGTCGCGGTGTTCGCCGGCTTTTCGATCTCGGACGATGCCCGCTGCAACACATAAAAGAGCAGTGGCTCCAGAATGTCCGGGTAGTCCGACCAACCGTCGAAATTGAACGTCTGAAAGCGCGAGAAAGAGAGCGTGTCGGTTACGTTGTCGAAGAGGTAACCGAACTGGCCGGCCTGGGTCCAGCGGTGCAACCGTTCCCCGAGTGGGCCTAATATAGATGCGAAATTGGTGAGCGTCCTGATTTCAGCGGGCAGTTTGTACGCCCGCTCGATGGCTGCAAACAGCGCCTTCTCGTCCTCGGGCGTAAGCTCATACCGTCCGCCTGCCTCGATGAGAACCCGCAGAAGCAAGTACAGAAAATTCAAGTTCTCAGGAGTTGGTTCCAGTGAGAACGGGTTGATGGTGAAGCCGGGGTTTTTAAGACCCACATTTAGATACGTCCCACCGAAGACCCGTGTCAGCGATTCGTAACTGCCGCCCAAGTCAAAGATGAAGGTCAGCGGGTCGTACTTCTGCGCCGATTGAAGGGTGGTCGACAGCGTAAAACTTTTTCCACTGCCCGTAGCGCCGAGCAGCAATGTATGGGCCACATCGCCACTATGGATATTGAGGTAGTACGGCGTGCCGTGGGTCGATTCGAGGACGGCAAGATATTCCCGCTCCAGATGCGGATTCCACGTAGAGCCGCTATCGACAGTAAACAGAAACGAGAGATCTGCGTTATTGGAATTCAATGCCCACTGCTTGCGGAGGTTGAATTGCTTGTTGCCGGGGACGGTGGCAAAAAAAGCATTCAGCAGGTTGTAACGCTCTTCATACAGCAGGCCGTCGTGCTGAGTGAATAATTTCTGGAACTCGGCGACGGCGTGCTCCACCTTGGCGCGGTCCTTGCCATAGATGACAACGGACAGCGTGAATTCACCGAAGTTCTTGCCCTCCATGCCTAGCGCAGTCAACGCGCTGCCGAGTTCTGCAACCGCAGCCTCTTTGGAGTCGTCCACAAGTTCGTCCCGCGGGCCGGTATTCTGCCGGTCCTGAAGATTGGAGACAAAACTGGTTTTTGAGTTGTGGTGATGTCGTCGGCGCGAGGCAATCTCTTTCCGCGCCTTCGCGTTATCTACCGGATGCCATTCGGTCACGACGTGGAAGTTCGCTGGAATGTCGAGCAGGCCATTGAGGAGCAAGGGCCGCGTCTCGTTGGGTAGTTCCTTTAGCGTGAGCACGCGCACGTAATCATCATCCACGCGCAGATAACCGCGATGCGCCTCCAACTCCGAGTCGCAGACCTGCCAGTCGAGATGACGCGCACTATATAGGTGCGTGTCCTGAATTTTGGAGGGGCGGAAGTTTACGAGACGCCGGACAAGCCGGAAGGTCTTCTCCGCCCCTAGCAGCTCGACCGTGGTGAGGTCGCTGAGCTGCCCACTCAAACTCTGTACTTTCTGTTGCAAGCGCAAACGGTCACGCTCGATCTGCTCATAAATCAGCGTGCGTTCTTTATTGCCGGAGAACAACGCGCGCAAGTCGCGCAGCGACGAGCGCGGCTGTTTCGGCAACTGCGCCAGTGCGTGCAGCAAGCCGGTCTTGGCGTAGCTGCCATCGATCATGACCACCCAATAAATCTCGATGGAATAAAGCCGGTCAGACTTCGATTGGAGAAACGCCGCGCGCTGTTCAACAGCGGCGCGAACCAACGGGTTGTCATACTCGGCGTGCGGGATCGCCGGGTGATTGCGCTTGAATAGGATTTGATAAAGCCGGGTCGTTTCGTCCAGCGACCGGAAGGCCGCTTCCAGCCGTTTCACTGCGTAATCCCGACCGGCATGGTCAAAGCTCTCATAGTCGATACCGCCGATACGCAACGCGACGCCAAGGTCGCCTGATTTCGTGAGGAAACAATCTTCGTCCCATACGCCATACAGGTTGATCTGTGCGGCGAACGAGCCTGCTTCCTTCCAGTCTTTCGTGATGGATTCAATTCTGTGCATTGGTGTTCCTGATCCTGATTTCCGTGGGTTCCCACTTCAGCGGGTCATAGCGTCTGCGAAATTTCGAGGAATTCATGAGCACGCGCAGTATCTCTACATCGTGTTTGGTGGCGACGCGGGCGATGATGACACCCACGATGAAGAATCCGATTCCACCCACGAGCGAGTGCATGAGCGAGAAGATCGCCCCGCCGGTAATGAGCGCAACGAAGAACAGCCGGCGCTCCGCGCCCAGGATGGTCAGCGGGCGGTTCATCGCTTTATAAACTTTGTTCTGTCGTGAGCCGCCCTCTGCCATGCACATCTCCTCTCTGCCTATCGAGCGTCTATTGTGTTGTGGTTGCGGCCTGCCGTCAGAGCACTATGACGGAAACAACCAGGCCATGAAATTTACGGCCCCGATCGCCATGCCGACGCCGAAGACGATCCCGGCCAGCATGCGTTTCGATTGGCCTTCGCCATAGGCGAACATGAGACCGCCTACGACAATGGCGACCAGTGACAGCCCGGTCGCAATCGTGCCGGTGAAGGCGGTTTTGAGGACGTTCACCGCGTTGTCCCATGGGTCGCTGCCGGACGATTGCGCATAGACCGGCAGAGCCATAAGGAACATCAGGGACGGTAATGGGAGCTTCCGGGCATACTGGCGCAGTCGCCGGAAGCGGGGCGGTTTCATTGGAAGTGTGTTCTGCATTGTTTCCTCACATTTCAAGTTTTCCGGCGAGTGGGCACTCCCGGCTGCAATGTCTGGTGTGAAGGTAGGGTGAAACCGGCATCCCAGCGCGGACGATTTTTCCGAGCCGCCGCTGAAATGTCCGAGCAACTTTCCGAGTGCGGCGGCATAATGCGCGGCCAAGGCCGCGCCAGCCCGTCGGGGTGGGATAGAGACGACCTCCTGCGTAGCAGGAGAACTGATGAAGGGTGGGAATCGACGGGCGTTTGCGGAGCAAGAAAAAGGCGTCCAGCGAGCGCCAGACGCCTATAGAGAGATGCAGTGTTTATGCGGCTTTCGCGGACTTCGATGCTTTCGGCGGTGCTATCTTCTTTTGCTTCGCTATCGCCTTTGCTTGCCTCGCGGCAATCTCGGTAGTGACAGCTTGACGCACCTTGGCAACATCCACACGATGCCGTCTGGCTGCGGCGGTCAGTGCATCCGTCTCGTCCTGCGCGGCTGACTCTACATTGCCGAACAAGGCAATCTCGACAATCAGCTTGGACAGGCCGCTCTCGTCCAGTTGCCGCAAGAGCCGTGCCAGTCCCTTCTGTACCTGCGGATAAGTAACTTCGCTGGCCGTGCCATCGACCATCTTGTGCCGCCTTGCCAGTGTTTCCCGGCGCAAGGGTTCCGTCCTGTCGAGCATGGCATTCGCTACCAGTACGAGGTCGGCGCGTTCCATCGGCGCGAAGACCTTCTTGAGCACTTCGGCCAGTGTGCGGTGCCGCACAGTGATTTCAAGTTTCTGCTTCTCAAGTTCCTTGCGTCGCTGTTCCCGCTCCTTTGCCTGTTGTGCCGGGTCGGGAGCACGGCGGTCTGCAAAGTGGACCGTGCAACTCGGTTCCGCGCATATCTTGGCGATATGCCCGCGCTCTGCGCCGTCTACTACAATCGCCTCGGCCATGTGTTTGCATGGCTTCTGGTAGGGCGAGAGTGGCTGTTTGGCCTTCGCTGTCTTTGCGAGTTGCAGTGCAACGTAGCGGTTGCGTGGGAGTACGGCACCATCGCCGCGTGTTCCGTGAGCGGTGGTGATCTGTACCAGTTTGGGTTTTTCGGCAATCTGTCGTTCAACAAACTTGCCGAGTTTGTTGTTGTAGCAGGCCGCGTCCGAGCATTGGTCATGGTGACTGCCCAGTTCCCCGAAGAGCAGCGTATTGAAACCTGTGCGCTTGGGGCACTCGGCGCAACTTCCCGCATCGGGCACAAGCGTTGCATCGTTCTTGTCAAACGGCACGGAATCGAGCGAAAGCAAGATATTCTGCTCAATCCATGCGGTGAGGTCGCGCAATGGCAGCAACACGCGAGTATCTTTGCCGCCATTCCACACCGTGCGGAATGCGGCATCGAACGCCTTCTCCTGCTGCGCCTGTGGCAGTTTGGCGATTTCGAGCGCGTGGCCGACACCGATCTGGTCTGCGAGAAATGCTTCCGCGATGGACGGAATCAGTTCAACCAAACGCTGACGCTGCGCCACGAACGCCAGACTCTTGCCCGCCTTCTGCGCCACGGCTGCAATGTCGTAGCGTGGCGATTCCAGCCGCAAAAGCGCATCGAAGGCCAATGCCTCTTCCATCGGATGCACACCCTCGCGCTGAATGTTCTCAATCAGCTGCGCGATTACACAGTCGGAGTCCGATAGCGCAACGATGCGCACGGGAACATCGGTAAGTTCGGCCAGCTTCGCGGCACGCAACCGCCGCGCACCGGCAATGACTTCGTACTTGTCATCGCCGATAACGCGGACAAGCAGCGGCTGCAAGACGCCTTGCGATTTGAAACTCGCAGCCAATTCGCTCAGGGTGTGCTCGTCAAAACGGCGGCGTGGATTGGTGGGGGATTCCTGCAACTGCGCAAGCGGCAGGTTGCGGTATTCGCTGTTAGTAACTGTAACTGCTTTCGACATGATGATTCTCCATTTCGGTTCGCTGGTGCGTGGAAGCCATGCGGACAGGCACACCTCACCTGTCCGCGCTGATTGGCGGTGGTGATGGAAGCGGCTAGTTATGCCGCTTCCGTGGTGGCTGTCTGTGTGCGGGCGCGTCGCGCCCGCTTGGGTTCGGGCGTTGCCTCCGCTGCCGGTTCGGAAACTTCCGGCGAAACCTCCGGTGTTTCCTGCGAAACGGATTCCTCTACCGTGATTGCGGCAAGGATGACGGCTGAGGTCTGCTGCACGGCTTCAAGGCTTTCCGTCAGTAGGGCCGCGTTGCCGTGGTACAGGCTGATATAGTCCGCGCTGGCCGTGGATGTGGTCAGCCCGATTGCCTTACCCACAACGAAGGCTATCGCCTCGGCTTCCGTCTCGCGCACGGTCTTGGTTGTCGCCGTGCGGCGCTCCGTATGTTTGAGAATGATGTGGGCTAACTCGTGAACCAACGTGGTGAAGGTTTCCGCGTCGGTCTGCCCCGGCAAGAGACGAATGGTGTTTCCGAAAGCCATGCCCAGAGCGGGCGCGATGCTCTCGTTGTATTCAAGCGTGATGTCCTGCGCGTTCACGTATCCGCTCAAGCGGTCGAGATACACGCCTGCTTCGCCCGTCACATTGTCCAGTTCCGGCAACGGTGCGCCTTCGGTCTGCGATTCGTCCCACACAT
The DNA here is from genome assembly GCA_963707735.1 of uncultured Acidobacteriota bacterium. Lineage (GTDB taxonomy): Bacteria > Acidobacteriota > Terriglobia > Terriglobales > Acidobacteriaceae > TOLSYN. The sequence continues at coordinate 559,467 of CAVPRB010000003.1, forward strand.
ACACTCTGCGGAAACCGAGCAGTGAGGGCCGGTTATTGTCCTCGCTGTCGTCCTTCGCTTCGTCCTTGCGGGCTTTCGCCACCATCGGCGCAAGAATGGCAATGCCTTTCTCACCACGCTTGACCCTGCGGCCAAGCTGGTTCCATGCCCACATCCCCGCGACATTTCGGGCGTCGGGTTTTTGTCGCGCTATCAGCAGGACATTACCGAAACTGTAATTTCTGAAATGCGCCATCGCGTCGAGAAACGCGGTCAAGGCTTCGCTCTTACCCGCCTCTAATTGCTCGATGAGGTATTGCACGTTTTCACGTACAAGCTGCTGTGCGGTTGCAGGCTTCCGATTATTGCTGTCGGAAGCCGGGTTGCTGGCATTCATGCTGGTTGAGCCATTGCTGGCGGTGAAGGCTGCGCCGTTGCTGCTGTTGTTGCTCTGATATTCCATTGTTTTTGCCTCTGTCTGCCCTGGGGGGCGTTTTTTTCTTTCACCCTGGAGCGAAGCGAAGGAAAAAACGTACCCACAGGCGGACAGAGCAGAACGACCAAGCGGCGGAAGGTAGGGACGAGTGGTGGGCGTGACCCATGACAAACACGCCTGATCGTTTGGCGGGGGACGCGCTTGCCCGAAGGCCCGGCCCGCAGCGAAGCGAAGGGCACCTTCCGCTGCGCGGAAGTGGACAGAGGACGCGCGTAGCGCCTCCTTGCGTTTGTGTCTCTGTATTGTTACGGAATAGAAAGAGCCATGCGTGGCAATCTTCGAACAGGCGTGATCCGCCTGGAACAATGCCAACCCCCCCGGTAAAACCTTACCGGAAGCCGATTTACGGATATCGATACCGGTTGGTAGGTCGGTGTTGTTTCTTCATATGGCCTTTGCTGGCTCGGTAGGGTGTGTTGTAAACCAGACTATCCCGCGCTGAACTGTCCCTGCACTGGAAAGTTTCAAGAGTATGTTGCATAAAGATTTACCTTGCCCGCAAGTATATGAATCTATTGATATAGTTTTATGGGACACGTCCTATGATGTATGTTGTTGTGTTGTGATATGAGATGTAATATGATTTTTTGCAGGAAGAATCTGCGCTAGGAGGCCGAGCTTGGAGCCGACAATCACATTCACCCTGAGGGGCAAGACCTTCGAAAAATGCAAAGATGATTTCATCAATGCAGCAAAGGTATTGAAGCCTGGGCGCGTTAAAAAATACTCGACGGTCGTGAACAGCAAGCGCTACCCTATCCGCCAAGTGCTCGCCGCTGTCACTAAACTTCCTGCAATCGCAATAACATCCCAAGACGCCTATAGGGTGCTGGAAAAAGTTGGGTTCACTGTTGACACAGCAGAATGATTGTGCCGGAGAGTTGCTATATGGAGCCTTTTACGAAACAGAGAAAGACGGGGAGTCGAAACACAATGGTAACTGACGACCTCCTTGCCGCCATAGCCTCCAAGGACCCTGTCTCGGGCTATACTCACAATTTTTATAGGTATCCCGCCAGATTCTCACCGTTTTTCGTTCGGGAGGTGATTCGGCATTATTCGCGGCCAGGGGACGTGATTTTAGATCCGTTTATGGGAGGGGGAACGGCGATTGTGGAAGCGCTGGCCCTGGGGCGCAAGGTCATCGGGGTTGATCTCAACACGCTTGCCCATTTTGTATCGACGGTGAAGACGACGCCGCTCAGCAACTATGATGTCGAAATTCTGGAAAAATGGCTTGCCGACGTGCAGAGCGCTTGTCGCCGGGGAATTGCCGAAGCCGATGAGCCGGTGCGCAATCTTCCACGCCACCTTCAAAAGACGTGGGCTGACTTAATGGCTCAGGCGGCATGGCTGCCTGTCGAGAGGCAGCGGCACTTTGTACGCTGCGCGCTCCTTAAAACGGGACAATGGGCAATTGACTGCAAGGATTCCATCCCCTCCGGCAGTGACTCGGTGAAGCAGTTTGCCAACAATCTTCGGGAAATGATTAAAGGCATAGGGGAGTTTGTCAGCTCGTGCCAGATGCAGGGAATACAAAAAAGCAAGATTCGTCAGAACCGGCTGCTGCTCTGTCGATCAACGGCTAGCCTGGAAGACGAATCAAAACTGGCTAGCGTAGCGAAGCCCACGCTTGTAGTAACTTCGCCGCCGTACCCTGCCGTGCATATTCTCTATCACCGTTGGCAGGTTCAAGGTCGGCGTGAGACGCCCGCCCCGTACTGGCTGGCCGCGCTCAAGGATGGCCATGCCGCATCACACTATACGTTTGGCAGTCGCTCTACTCTCGGCTTGGATAACTATTTTCGCAATGTTGAGGAGTGCTTTGGGTCCGTGCGCAAAATAGTGGCCCGCAACGCCCTCGTGGTGCAGCTCGTCGCTTTTTCCGACACTGAATCACAACTGCCGCGCTACCTTGCCGCAATGGAAGCCGCAGGATTTGCGGAGTGTAACGCCTCGGGGGATGGTAAAGACCGCGTATGGCGCAGCATTCCAAACCGGAAATGGTATTGCAACATCGGGGAAGAGCAAGACTCCTCCAGGGAAGTGGTTCTGTTTCACCGCCCGGCCTAAGACGACGCCATAGTTGCTTGCAGCATAGCCGGGCCTTTGTGCAAGGCCCGTATCATCGGCACCACGACCCGTGCCAAGCCAGCACAGAAGTGTCCGACCTTCTCAGGATCGAAGGACTCAGCTTCGGTTTTGTCTCCATGCTCCTCGTCGCGCTCCATTTCTTTTAGGATGCCAAGTGCAGAAAGCACAACTCCATACTTAAACCAGTGTCTGACAAGGGCCGATTCCTCCTCTTTTGTTTTGTGCAGTTCATTGATGAGGAAACGATTGTCCATGTTGACGAAAAACACATACCCGTTGCCCTCATCGGCATTCACGATCTTAACGGCGCTGTATTCATCAAACTGGAATTGCGGATCACTCCACCTATCCCGCCGCACTTCACCGATTGTCGGCATGACCAGAACAGGCGAATTCTTTCCGTTTTCGTTGGGCTTCGGGCCTGCCGGACGCTGGCCTGGCGGGGGCGGCGTAACATCCTCGGTTTCGGGCGTTCCTTTGAGGGTGAATCGTGAAACGAACGGCTGGCCCTTGGTTTCGCGTTCAATGTCGGTGACGGTCACGGTCATATCGACCACGTCACCCACTTTGGCGTCATAAGGCATCTGGAATTTCGTGGTCAATTTCCCGTCCCAGAGATGGGAACTGACGCAGAGGTTAGGCGGATCGAACAGGATAGAACCGGGACAGTCGGGGCGGTCAAAATACTCGTTGTCGGCATCCGTTTCCAGCTCAATGCGCACCGTGCGATTGAGCGGGCACACCTTGGACAGCCCACCCTTGGGTTCCTTCACGATCTGAAAATAGGTGGGAAACTTCCTGCCGTTGTAGGGCACCGGGTCGCTCGCTGGCCCGGTCGTAGAAATGATATTGCCGCCGATGCCTAGAATGCTCGCCAGCGTGGGATCGCTCTTCAGTAGCTCTTGGAAGTAATCCGAGGCGTTTTCCTCCTTGGACAGTGTTTCGTCCAGGCGCTTCTTCTTGCGTTGCGAGTTGTGCTCGCGCAGCCCCGCATGTTCCTTCAGCTCGTCGCGCAAGTTGCCGTAGATCGCATCGTAGGATTCATTGCGCCGTACCCGGTCGCGCGAGGTCATCAAAAAATCCTCACGCACCGCTTGATCCATCTCGGTGCAGTCCACGGATACGAGCAGGGTCTTGCTCAGATAGTCAAACTTCAGGGTGTTGTTGATGAAGTTGGCGGGCAGGTCGCCATGCACCTGGCCGTTGAGCGTGAAATACACCCCGTGCGGGAACTTGCGCGGATCGTAATCCTCCTTAAGCAGGAAGAGTTTGTACGGCAGTCGGCCTATGTCGGTCAGGTTCAATTCTCCATATGCGGGACCGAGGCCCTTCTCGAATTTTGATTTCGATTCATCCTCACCGCCATCGTCGTTCACTTGGGCCAGGATGCCTGAAATCGTCGTGCTGTACAAGTTCGCCGTATACTCTCGCGTCTCCGTGATGCGCAGCGGGAGGGAGACGGAGTGCAGGTACTTTTCTAGCTCGAACCGGGCTTCAGTCGTTGCGGTGGACTTTCCTCTCCAGCGGTAGTTGTAGAGCTTGATGCAGGTGCCGTGCGCCAGCGGGACCGAATAGGGCGGTGCCGGTTTATTCTTGCTCGAAGGTCCCGGCAAGGCGGGTATTGTAGGCGTGTCGAAGGTCAGAATCTTGCCATGGGGGGCCAGGTAGACGTACATCGACGACTTGCGTCCCGGCGCGGCCTTCTGGCGGCGAACGAGAGTGAATCCCCACAGCGACTTGGTGGCGTCATCTGGGGCGACCGGGCAGGACGGGTGCCGCCGCGAAACAATGAGCTGGTATTTGCGCTCCCCGCAGAACGGCAAGACACCCGTGCCGCCGCAGTTGAACCGCCCCTGCACGAACGGGATGTCGTCTTTGTTCTGCTTGGTGAGCGATAGGAATGTGTTCTCGAAGGAGGCGGGGGTTTGCCCCTCGCCCTTGTCTACGACGAGATAGCACGGCTCCTTCTTCGCACCCGTGGCGACAAACTGAATGCGCTCGGCCAGCTTCGTCCGCTCCGTAGCGGTTAGATGCTCAAGGCGTCCATCCTTGACCTTGAACAGGCGATCTACGGCTTCCGCCATCGTGCGAGGCGCGGTCGCCCCTTTGGGGTCGATGCCCGCTTGATAGCATTCCGCCATGAGCACGGCATCAATGGAATTAATCAGTTTTTCTACCAAGGCGGCGGTGGCATCAGATTGTTGGTTGTTGATCTGATTGAGATTCATCCCGAAGCCACCGAACGGTTGCCAGAGAGTGGAGTCGTCGCCGTTGTAGTTAGATTTCTTAAGAGCTTCCTCTACCTCGGATTCGCTCTCCGCCTTAAGCAGTAAGTCAAACAGTGTGTAGTTATCCACTTGCGTCGTCTCCGATTAGTCCACGCCTACGGCGTCGCGCTTGCTCTTGAACTGCGTTTCCTGACCTGTCAAGTCCACTCCTACCTTGCCTTTGAGAACCGCAAGTGTGGCGACGCGGGCCTGGCGGTTAGAGAGAACTGAACCTGCCATAATGCAGACGTTCTCCCATTCTGGATTGACCTTATTTCCGACGGATTTTCGCCAATCCAGTTCCCGGAGCGCTTCTAGCTTGCTTTCCCATCCGCTTGGGTAGGCTTCTATCAGCGTCCGGCCCAACCCGCCCAGTGCCCGCAGTACAACACCGTGGGTATTGATCTTCTCTTGCCGCAGCATCGGAGCCTTGATTGTCCCTTCCTTGACCTTCTCCCAGTCAGGAATGACGCGGCTAACTGCGTTCCAGTACGATACGGCTCGCTCCAACTTCTCTTTGTATTCTTTCGAGTCGGGCTTCTCCAACTTTGAGCCAATCAGCTCTTCGTTGGCATCGTACAAGGTGGAAAGGGTAAAGAGCTTCTCCGATCTGATCGGAATCGTCAGCTTTTCCTTGTCGATCATGCCCTTGAAAACTGGCACCTCCTCGGTGATCTCCATCGTGAAGCCGGAAAGCACGTCCCGATGATCGTAGAGGATATTGAGCGACTTCGACGTTTTCTGGACAAAGCGGTTAAGGTCGGTGAACATCTGCTGCGCCCGCTCCAGGCTTTCCCTTGGAAAGAGCAGTACGCTGATTCGTTCCTTGCCGATGGCCGGGTTCTCGTTCAGCGCGGCGCTGATCGCTGCACAACGGTGCTGGCCGTCATTGATCAGAAATTTCGCGTCTTCCAGTTCCAATTCCAAGTAACCGATATCAGCCCCCTCTTCGACGGGTTTGAACTTCACCTCTGTGCCGTAGGCCGCAGTGATAGACGAGAAGAGGTAGCTGTCCTCGTTGTCCACGATATACTTCACAATCTCTGGGACGCGCGCCTTTACCAGGACGCGCTGCGCCCGGAGTTCCGGCGTGAACTGCTGCCAGTCATTGAACTTGAAGAGATGCGGAATCTCTGAGAGAGCCATCATCGTAGCAAAGTATTCCCGCTTGCCGATCACTCCTCGCATTGCTGGAAAGCTGACTTTCATGCTCTTATCTCCTTTGTTATCTTGAAGGTTTCTGTTGATCGCGCTGTACGCTCACTCAGCGGTATGAGTGCCAATCTTGTAGGCGTAGATGCGCCACGCCAACATCTCCACAACAATGAACGTCTACACAAAGGCTCTGACGCCCGCCAAACGCGAAGCGCAAAGCCGGGTGGTCGATGTTCTGATGGATCGTTCGCGGAAGGTTGCGGAAGGTACGGCGTGAGAACGAACGTATCGAAAGCGTATCGCGTTTTTCTAGCCGACTCGCTAACTTGTTGAGAAATTTGGTGGACCTGGTCGGGATCGAACCGACGACCTCTTCCATGCCATGGAAGCGCGCTCCCAGCTGCGCCACAGGCCCACTCTGGTTGGGGCCGCAATCGCTTGCGACTCCCCCATTCTCACTTAGTGGAGGCGGCTAAGTCAAATTGCTATGTTCCTTGGGTGTTTACTGGCTTGAAAGAGCTTCTCGTCACTGGAGAAAGTGGCGGCAGCTGCGCGGGCGGGGCATCGGATGCGGCGAAATCGACCGCGCTGCGGGCGGGCGGAAGCAGGCGACGATTCACTACCTGGATCATCGTTCAGGAGACCGAAATTACCGTTTAGGCAATCGTTTGGGAAGGTGCGGAAGGATTGGCATTCTGGATCACAGTGGGCGGGGTCTCGATCGCTAAATGGTGAATGGTACGCCAGGATGCGGCCGGATGAGCGGGTGGCGCGGGCTGTTGCGCTTCCGGCCGGGGGAAGTTCGAGCGGGTTGGAGGAAAGGAATATATCGATCTAAAATCTTGAGTTTTTTCTCGTGATGGGGAACTGGCGATAGAAGGAACCCCTGGCGGTGGTGCCGCTGCTGTTCACCGCGGCGCCGGCTGCGCCAACCATGGCGCATGGCTGGCAGCTCATCGCGGCTGTTTTTTTGCGACTCATGTGCGAGCCGCCGCATCTGGCTCGTTGTTGCGCGTGGGCCACCCCCGGGCGGTTGCGCAACTCCGAGGTGATTTTGGCAAGCGCATTTCTCCCCCGCGACAGACGCTCAGCTCGCATCGAGATTGTGGAGCGGCACGTTCGCCTTGAGAATGAGCACGACCTTGAAGGCGTACTCCGCACCTTCGGCGAAGCCGCAAAGTACGATGATGAGCCGTGGGACGAACACTATGAGGGACGAAATGGAGTTCGCCAGTTTTACGAGCAATTGATGAAGGCGCTGCCTGATTTGGAAATCCTAGTGCAGCGCCGGCATGTCGCAGACGATGCAATTTTGCTCGAAGTGGTGATTCGCGGCACTCATTTGGGCGGCTGGCGCGGCCTTCCGGCGACGGGGCGAAGGGTCGAATTTCTACTGTGCGGTGTGTACACGTTCGACGCCAGCGACCGTTTGGCCGGAGAGAAAATCTACTATGACAGGGGCACCGTGCTGAGACAACTGGGCGTGTTCCACGAGCCGCAGAGTGCGCTGGGGCAGATCGCGACATTCGCGACGCACCCTTGGACAGTATTGCGTGCCTTCGGTAGGAAGCTTCTCCGCCGGTAAGCCGCGCTGCTCACCAGAGCAGGTTCGGATATTCCAGAGGCAAAGCCAAGCATCCTCGATTGTCCCGTGACGCGCGGGTTCGATCCCCTGGAAGGTGCAAGCTCGACCATTGGAAAGGGCAAGAGCAAGGTCAACATTCCCAGGTTCGCCAGGGGATGGCGGACTTGGAGCCCCGGCACGCTTGGTTGTGCGCCCGGGGTTGCGGCTGACTTATACTGCTTGCACCATGGACAACTTACGAGTTGAGATTGAGCGGCTGTTTGCGCTGGGGATGGATGCGAAGAAGGAATGCGGAGCGCTGGAGACGTTCCAGGCGTTTCGCGAGGCGCTGTCGCAGGGCGAGAGCTAAGGGCGGCGGAGAAACGCGATGGGCGCTGGCAGGCTAACGTGTGGGTGAAAGAAGGGATTCTGCTGGGCTTCCGGCTGGGCGCGGCGGAGGAGACTCATGCGGGCGATACATTTACATTTGTCGACCGGCATACGTATCCGGTGCGGCACTTTAAGTGCGACGGACGGGGTGCGGATTGTGCCCGGGGGCTCGACCGTGCGCGAGGGCGCGTATGTGGCCAAGGGCGTGATCTGCATGCCTCCGATGTACATCAACGTAGGGGCGTATGTGGACGAGGGGACGATGGTGGATTCGCATGCCCTGGTAGGCTCGTGCGCGCAGATTGGCAAGCGGGTGCACCTGAGCGCCGCGGCGCAGGTGGGCGGCGTGCTGGAGCCGGTGAACGCGACTCCGGTGGTGATTGAAGACGACGTGCTGGTGGGTGGCAACTGCGGGATTTACGAAGGGACGCAGGTGCTGCGGCGGGCGGTGCTGGGTTCGGGCGTGATTCTGACGCGCTCGACGCCGCTGTTCGACACGGTGCGGGGAGAAATTTATCGCGCCACGGAGACGGAGCCGCTGGTGGTTCCCGAGGGCGCGGTGGTGGTGGCGGGGGCGAGGGCGATCCCAAGGGCAAGGCCGCCGAATGGGGACTGAGCCTGTACACGCCGGTGATTGTGAAGTATCGCGACGAGAAAACGGAGAAGGGCGTGGAGTTGGAGGATCTGCTGCGGTAGGGAAGAGGGACGGAAGGGAACGCGGGGAAATCGATTGCCGGTTGAAAAGCTTGGGGCCGCAGTGGCGATTTGAGCTGCGCTGGGGTCCTTCACTTCGTTCAGGATGACACCACAAAAAAAAAGGCAAGAGCAAAGGCAAGAGCAAAGGCAAGAGCAAAGGCAAGAGCAAAGGCAAGAGCAAAGGCAAGAGCAAAGGCAAGAGCAAAGGCAAGAGCAAAGGCAAGAGCAAAGGCAAGAGCAAAGGCAAGAGCAAAGGCAAGAGCAAAGGCAAGAGCAAAGGCAAGAGCAAAGGCAAGAGCAAAGGCAAGGCCGGCCACTCCGACCACGGCGTTGGCGGGGCCGGATGGGGCGTCGGCGACTCCCACATCTGCCAACGGCGGGCAGATATGGGACACCGGTTATGAGCGGCTACGGTTGTTTGTCGTCGAGCGTGGTGTGGCCGGCGATGTAGGCGTCAACGCAGCGGTTGAGCAAGCCCTGGGCCTTGAGGATGTATTCGATGGCATCGCGGACAGCGCCTTCGCCGCCACGGTGGTCGGTGATGACGTGGGCTTCGTCCTTGACGTCTTCGCGGGCGTTGGCGACGGCGAAGGCGAGGCCGCAGTTGCGCATGACGGGAAGGTCGATGACGTCATCGCCCACGAAAGCGGCTTCCTCGGGCTTGAGATTCTCCTTGGCGAGGATTTCATGGAAGGCGGCGAGTTTGTCAGCCACGCCCTGGTAAACGTGCTCGATCTGAAGATCGTGGGCGCGGAGGCGAACGGTTTCCGAGATGCGCCGGGTGATGATCCCGGTCCTGATGCCGCCGAGGCGGGCGATGGAAAAACCGGCGCCGTCGTGGGCGTTGAATCCCTTGGCCTCAATCATGGCGTCGCTGGAGATGCCGAACCCACCGGAGCCAGCCTTGCGCCTGGTGGCGGCGCGGAGCGATTGCACGGCTCCGCTGGGAGCGGGAAAGAGGAAAATCTTGCCGTCGGTCATGACGCCATCGACATCCAGCAACAGGAGCTTTATTTTCTTTGCACGAGCCTTGGACATGGCGGGATTGTAGCATTTGCGGGGGAGTGTTTTTTGTGAAGTTCGGAAAACTGAGAATGAAGTGGATGCTGGTCGCGCTGCTGCTGCTGTTGGCGCTGCCCGTGACGGCGCAACAGGCGCGGCCTGGTGAGGGTGTCGAGAAAGGCGAAGCACAAGAAGGCGAGCCCTTCGGCGGCGGTTTCAAGAACGCAGATGGAGTTGGCGCAGCAGATGACGCGCGACGCTTACGGGTTGGGGCTCGGACTGGAGCCGAGGCAGCGGGTGGCGCTGATGACGCGGCTGCTCTACACAATGCGTCCCGAGGTGATGGCGGCAGAGAAAAGGCTCTGGGCCGAGGAACTGTTTGGGCTGGCCCAGAAACTGCCGGTGCCGGATTCGGCGGCGCTGGATGGCGCCCGTTCCGCGGCGATTGCGACGGCGGCGGCGCGGCTGGCGGGGTACGATCCGGACCGGGCGCTGGAGCTGCTGGATTCGTTGCCGGGCGAGGGCGGCAACCGGGCGGATGCGCGCACGATGGCGGCGCGGCTGGTGTTTGCCGCCTACCTGCAACATCATGGAGCGGCCGGGGCGCAGACGCTGCTGGAGCTTGGGCGGAAGTGGGGTGAGCAGGGCGGCTTTCCCTATGGGGCGAGCGCGACGACCCTGGCCAAGCTGCTGCCCAACGAGGCGGCGGCGGATGAATACTTCCGGCAGGTGCTTGTGATTTTCGAGCGCGGTCAGGAGGGATTGTTCGGGGTGAGCGATTTTGCCGGGCTGCTGGAGCAGGCGGCGGCGATGGAGGCGATTTCCGCGGAAAGCGCGGAGGCGGCTGGGCGGGCGGTGGTGGCGCAGTTGCGGACGTTTGCCGCCAGCGCCACGCTGACCGATGCGGAGATGGAAGAGATGGCGGAAGCCTTGAGCCAAGTGCGCCTGCCAGCTCCGAGAGCCTATGCACTGGCTCGTCGGGAGGCGCCGGAGCTGTTGGAGTTTCGCGCCCGAGAGGTGGCGGCGCCGTTGGAGGCGGCGCCGTTGGACGCCGGGTTGCAGGCGGCGTTCCAGGAGCTGGCGGAGGCCATGCGAAAGCACAACCAGCCGGAGGAGATGCGAGCGGTGATCGCCCGCGGGCTGCGGCTGGTGAATGGCAGGTACAGGGCGGGAAGCTGCGTTGGGTGCCTGTCTCCGGATGCGCAGTCCTGGGCCCTGGTTTCGCTGGCGGCTCACGCTGCTCCGATGACGATTGCCAGCCAGTTGGATGGAATCCAGGAGCGGTTCTGGCGCGCCTACTTCTTAGCGATTGCGGCGCAACAGGTTGGCCAACCGACGAGGGTAGCGGATCCGACGGCGCGCCGGGTGGCCGGAAAAGAAGAGGCCGAGCCGGAGTAGAGGCGTGGTTTGAGAGGTTGCACGATTTCACCGTTTGAGAACAAGAGCTAGGGCAGTGACGGGTGCTACTCCCACCTCTGCTGACTGCGGCAGATGTGGGGCGGCAGCGGGCAGTATGATGAACGGTGGAAGAATCGAGGAAATGTGGTTGCAGCGGTTTCCGGGGAGTATGAGTTGAGTAAACGGTTGTTACTGGTGGCGTATCCTTTGTTGCCCGTGGTTGGGGCGAGCGTGGGTGGAACCGAACAGGCGGTGTGGACGCTGGAACGGGAGCTGGCATCGCGCGGCTGGAAGATGGAGGTTGCCGCCTGCCCGGATCCCTCGGCGAGCCTGGGGCTGCTGGGGGCGCGCGAGGGGGCGGCGCATCTGGATGACTTTGAGGAGCGCAAGCGGGCGCACCTGGAGCGGGTGGTGTCGGCTTGTGCGGAGCGGGAGTTTGCCCTGGTCCTGGACCACAGCGGAAACTTCTTCCGCTCTGCGGATCGGGTCCGAGGGTTCGTGCTGGCGACTTTGCATCTGCCGCGCGGGATGTATGCGGCGGAGACGTTCGAAGGTCTGCCGGAGAACGTTTACTTTGCCTGTGTGAGCGACCACCAAAGATCGACATTCATGGATCTTTCGCACGTAATGGGAGTGGTGCGGAACGGGATTGCCCTGGAGCGCTACCCGATTGGCGGACGCAAGTCCGACTACGTGCTCTGGCTGGGAAACATTTGCGCGGAGCAGGCTCCGCACCTGGCGATTGCGGCTGCCACCCAGGCCGGGCTGCCAATGGTGCTGGCTGGCCAGATCGATGCCTCGTTGCGGCAGACGCGTTACTGGGAGAGCAAGGTAAAGCCGCTGATCGACGGCCAGCAGGTGCGGTGGCTGGAGTTAGGGTCGTTTGCGGAGAAGGTAAAGCTGCTGCAAGACGCGCGGGCACTGCTGGTGAGTTCGGCGGAGGCCGAGACGACGACGCTGGTGCCGCTGGAGGCGATGGCGTGCGGAACTCCGGTGATTGCGTTTGAAAGCAGCGAGCTGGGGGAAATGGTGCCGAAGGAAACCGGCTTCCTGGTTCGCGGGGTTGAGGAGATGGCGGAGGCCTGCGGCAAGGTGAGCGAGCTGCGCGCCCAGGGCTGCCGCGAGTGGGTGAGGAAGGGACACTCGGCCGCCAGCATGGCGGACGGGTACGAGGCCATGATCGCCGATTTGCAGGAGCAGCAGCGCATGGAAGAACGCAGACGGTAGCGCGCCAGGACGAAGCTGCGGGAAGGATCGGCTACGGGATGAAGGTGATGGTCTTTGGCGCGACCGGGATGGTGGGAGCGGGCGTGCTGCGCGAGTGTCTGCTGGACACGGGAGTGGAACGGGTACTGACCGTGGGCAGGCATGCGACTGGGTGGAGGAACGAAAAACTGCGCGCGGTTGAACTCCCGGACTTGCTGGAACTGGCGCCGATTGCGTCCGAGCTGGGCGGATATGACGCGTGCTTCTACTGCCTGGGCGTGTCATCGGTAGGGATGACGGAGGCGGAGTATCGCAGGGTTTGTTATGCAATGCCGCTGGCGGCGGCAGGAATGCTGGTGAAGTTGAATCCGGCGATGACGTTCGTGTACGTGACCGGCGCGGGGACGGACAGCAGCGAGCAGGGCCGGGTAATGTGGGCGAGGGTGAAGGGCGCGACCGAGAACGCGCTGCTGCGAATGCCGTTCAAGGGAGTGTACATGTTCCGTCCGGCGGCCATCCAGCCGCTGCATGGGATACGTTCGAAGACGCGGCTGTACCAGTTCTTCTACGATGCGCTGGGGCCGCTGCTGACGTTGGGAAACCGCTGGCTGCCGCAGTACGTTACGACGACGGAGCAGGTGGGTCGGGCCATGCTTCGAGTGGCGCGGCAGGGAGCGGCGAAGCGGGTGCTGGAGAACGCGGATATCAATGCGTTGTGAGGGGCACTGCGGAGGGCGGGACGCGGGAATCGATTGCGGGTTGAAAAAGCCTGGCGCCACAGTGCCGATTTGAGCTGCGCTGGGGTCCTTCGCTGCGCTCAGGATGACACTCCAGAAACAAGGGCAAGAGCAGGAGCAAGGACAAGAGCAGGAGCAAGGGCAAGAGCAGGAGCAAGGGCAAGAGCAGGAGCAAGGGCAAGAGCAGGAGCAAGGGCAGGAGCAAGGGCAAGAGCAGGAGCAAGGACAAGAGCAGGAGCAAGGACAAGAGCAGGAGCAAGGACAAGAGCAGGTGCACGGGCAGGGGCAAGATCTGCTACCCCACATTAGCCAGAGGATGGCTAATGTGAGGCACCAGATTACTTTGGTTGCTGTCGAGTTACTTGGCGCTTACTTTGACTTACTCTGAGTTACTCGGCACTTACACCGACTTACTTTACGACTCCGGCGGCGCGGGCGACGGCTCAAGTTTGGCGCGGAGGGCGGGTTGCATCTGGCACATGGGGAGGCGGTAGTTTTCCTCGATGCGTCCCATCATGGCGAGCACGGCTTTGACCGGCATGGGATTGCTCTCGATGAAGTTGGCCTGCATCAGGGCAAGATACTTGTGATAGAGCTCGCGGGCGCGCGTCCAGTCATTGTCGAGGGCGGCGCGGGTCAGATCGGCCATCTCCTTGGGGAAGGCGTTGGAGGCGACGGAGATGACGCCGACGCCGCCGACCGAGATCACCGGGAGGGTCAGAGCATCGTCGCCGCTGAGGACGGTGAAGCCGGGGAGAGAGCCGCAGATTTCGGCGATCTGGCTGATGCTTCCGCTGGCTTCCTTGACGGCGGCGATGTTGGGCAGCTCGGAGAGGCGCAGCAGGGTGTCGGGCTCGAGGTTGACGCCGGTGCGGCCGGGAACGTTGTAGAGGACGACGGGCTTATCGACGGCTTCGGCGATGGCCTTGAAGTGCTGGTACTGGCCCTCCTGGGTGGGCTTGTTGTAGTAGGGCGAGGCGGAGAGAATCGCGTCCACGCCCTTGATGCTGGAGACCTCGGCGGCTTTGTGGACGGCTTCGGCGGTGGAGTAGGAGGTGGCTCCGGCGACGATGGGGACGCGTCCGGCGGCGACCTCGATGGTGGTCTCGATGACCCTGCGCCACTCGTCGTGCGAGAGGGTGGGAGTTTCTCCGGTGGTTCCGCAGGGAACCAGGAAGTCGATTCCGGATTCGATCTGCCAGGCTACGAGCGAGCGCAGCGCTTTTTCGTCGATCGATCCATCGGCAAGGAACGGAGTCACGAGCGCCGTTCCGCATCCACGTAATTTGATCATTGCGCCCTAACCCTTCAGCTCAGAGAACACTTCTTGAAATTCGTAAAATCCGCGCTTGCCCTTGACCCACTCGGCGGCGCGCACGGCGCCTTCGGCAAAGCCGCGGCGGTTGTGAGCTTCGTGAGTCAGCGTAATCTTATCCGCCGCCGACATCAACTCGACGGAATGGATGCCGACGACTTCGCCTTCGCGGATGGCTGTCGATGGGCGGCTTCTTGCCGCCGAAGCTGCTCGATGGTTTTGGCCAGGGAGACGGCGGTGCCGCTGGGCGCGTCGAGCTTGTGGATGTGATGGGTCTCGGTGATGCGGGCCTCGTAGCCGTACTGCAGGGCCTTGGCGCCTTCGCGCACGATGGCGAAGAAGAGGTTGACGCCGATGGAGAAGTTGGAGGCCCAGATGAATCCGGTGCTGGCGCGCTCGACCTGGTTGCGCACGTGGGGCAGTTCGGCATACCAGCCGGTGGTGCCGACGACCATGTTGGCGCCGGCGCGGATGGTGGCCTCGATGTTGGCCATGACCGCGTCGGGGGTGGTGAAGTCGATGACGGCATCGACGCCGGCGAGGCGCTGCTTGGTGAGGGCCGCGCCGTTGTGGTTCTCGCCGACTTCGATGATCTCGACGGTGTGGCCGCGCACGGTGGCGATTTCAGCCACCAGGCGCCCAGTCTTGCCGCCGCCCAACAGTACGAACTTCATCGCAGTTTCTCTCCGCGACTCATGGTGCAGTTCGGTACTCCGATTGGTCCGCGCCGACATGCGGTTCGCTCAGAGTTGTCGGAACCCCGGATCAATCGAAAACTTCCGGGTCGACTTCGGTAAAGAATTCTTTATGCAGGCGGCGCATGGCCTCGGGCACGTCGTCTTCGCCGATGACAAAGGTGATGTTGATCTCCGATGCGCCCTGGGAAATCATGCGCACGTTGATCTCGCCGAGGGCGGTGAAGACGCGGGCGGCGATCTGCGGAGTCTCGCGAATATTTTCGCCGACCAGGCAGACGATGGCGTTGCGCCCGGCGTATTTTACGTCGGCAATCTTTTCCAGGTCGGCGGCAATGGCAGGAATCGCCTCGTTGGAATCGACGGTGAGCGAGACGCTGACCTCGGAGGTGGAGACGACGTCGATGGAGCAGTGATGCTGGTCAAAGACGTCGAAGATGGCCTTGAGAAATCCGTGCGCGCCCAGCATGCGGGCGGCGACGACCTCGACGATGGTGATGCGCTTTTTGGCGGCGATGGCCTTGAAGGTGGACTTCGATTTCGGGGCGCGGCCCACGATCAGGGTGCCTTCGTTGGCGGGGTTCAGGGAGTTGAGCACGAGCACGGGAATGTTCTTCTGCACGGCAGGAAGCACGGTGGCCGGATGCAGGACCTTGGCTCCGAAGTAGGCGAGTTCGGCGGCCTCCTCGAAGGAGATGACGCGGATGCGGCGCGCGTCGGGACAGATGCGCGGGTCGGTGGTCATCATGCCATCGACGTCGGTCCAGATCTCGATGGCTTCGGCATCGAGGCCGGCGCCGATGAGGGCGGCGGAAAAATCGGAGCCGCCACGGCCAATGGTGGTCTGCACGCCGTGTTCGGTTGCGCCGATGAATCCGCCCATGACCGGGACCTGCGCGTCGTCGAGCAGCAGGGCGCACGAGGTTCTTGGCGCGATGCTCGATCTCATCGGCCTGGGGGATGGCGCGGCCGTGCTGCGCGTCGGTGATCATGACCTTGCGGGCATCGACCAGGACGGCAGCGAATGCCGCGGGCGAGGTAGGCTTCGGTGACGATGCGGCTGTTGAGGCGCTCGCCGTAGCTGACGACGTAGTCCGAACTGCGCGGGAGAGAGCTCGCCGACGGCGACGATGCCCTTGAGCAGCTCATCGAGGGTATCGAATTCGCGCTCGATCTCCGGGCCGAGGGCGGCGTACTGGGCGGCGGTGACGAGTTCTTTGGCGGTGGTGTGGTGGCGCTGGCGCAGGCCGTGCGCGATTTCGAGCGCCTGCTCGCGCTGGCCGTCGCCGGCGGCTTTGCCGGCCGCCAGCAGGGCGTCAGTGACGCGGGCCATGGCGGAGACCACGACCACGGGACGGCGCTGCAGGCGGCCCTTACAATCTGCGCCGTGCGCTCGATGGCCGCTGCGTCCATCACCGAGGTACCGCCAAACTTCATCACGATCATGAGCAGACCTTTACAGTCGTCAAAGGTTCGAAGCGCTGTGCGGCTTCCACTGCGCCAACTGCGGCGGATGTGGGCACTGCCCACCGCCAGTTGTCGCCCAGCGGCGGACCTGAGCACTCTCGATGCACGATCAACTCCACCCTAACCGGAACGCTTGCAAGCACCCGCTTTATCACGCTAGTCCAGATAACCCTTGGCCTTGAGCAGCTCGGCGTTGAGCAGCGCGGCTCCGGCGGCGCCGCGGATGGTGTTGTGCGAGAGCATGGTGAACTTCCAGTCGAGCAGCGAGCAGGGGCGGAGCCGTCCGCAGGAGACGGTCATGCCGTGGCCACGCTCGATGTCCAGACGCGGCTGGGGACGGTCGGGGCGCTCGTCGTAGAAGATCGGCTCGGCGGGCGCGAAGGGAAGATTGAGGTCGGCAGACCAGGCCGCGGAATTCGCGCCAGGCGGCGATGATCTTCTCGGCGGTCGCGCGCTTGTTCAACTTGATGGAGATGGACTCGGTGTGACCGTCTTCGACGGCGACGCGGTTGCAGTGGGCGCTGATGACGAAGCCGGCGGGGACGACTTCGCCTCCCTTGAGCTTGCCGAGGAGTTTGCCGGCTTCTTCCTCCATCTTTTCCTCTTCGTTCTTGATGTAGGGAACGACGTTGCCGAGGATGTCCAGGGAGGCGACGCCGGGATAGCCCGCGCCGCTGATGGCCTGCATGGTGACGGCAAAGACGGATTCGATGCCGAAAGCTTTCTGCAGGGGAGCCAGGGCCAGGGCGAGTCCCATGACCGAGCAGTTGGAGTTGGTGACCATGAAGCCGCCGGAGTGCCTGCGCCAGGACTGCGAGCTCGATGAGCTGGAGATGGCCGGCGATTGATTTCCGGAATGACGAGCGGCACCTGCGGGTGCATGCGGAAGGCCGATGAGTTGGAGATGACGGCGCATCCGGCTTCGGCAAAGGCGGGTTCCATCTCGCGCGCGATATCGGCGTCGAGCGCGGCAAAGATGACCTTGGGCGCTCCCTTGGGCTCGGCGGCGGAAACCTGCATGTTGGCGATGCGGGCGGGGATGGGCGTCTTCATCTTCCAGCTGCGCGGCTTCCTGCGTAGCTCTTGCCGTAGGAACGCTCGCTGGCGGCCAGCCAGGCGACCTCAAACCAAGGGTGGCTCTCGAGCAGTTGGATGAATCTCTGGCCCACCATTCCGGTGGCCCCGAGGATGCCTACAGGGATCTTTGCCATCAGTGCGACTCTCTCTTTCCGGTTCTACCGGATGTTGGGTGTTGCTATTTCTTATATCACTTTCTACTGCCACTTTCTTGCCTGATCCTGGAGCGCCGCGCGGGATGATTCGCCATGGCATCAACGGGTTACGGCGGCCTCGGGAACCAGGTCCGAGGCGCGGTGCCGCGGCGGCTAGGGCATCAGCGCGTTGCTGACGATCTCCGGCGCCAGGCCGCAGACGGGAGCGGCGGGATTCAGCCGCGCCAGCTCGGGTGAAGCGGCCCAGTAAAGAGTGAGCCGGAGGGTGGACTTGCCACGATGGGAGGGGTGAAACGCCTGCGCGGCCTCCGGAAGATCGGCGGAAAACGAATGCGCGTAGGCGGGCGGAATCTCGACCATGGGCGAGGTTCCGGACACTCCGGTGACGATGATGTGGGCGTCGGTTGCGCTGGCCCGGCGCACCGGACCACCCTGGGCCTTGAGCTTCCAACCATTCCTTTTTGCAACGTCCACGCGCCATCCGAATAGGGGGGAGTGGGGAATGGTGACGGCGCGAGCGGAATTATTCTGCACGAGGATGATGAATTCGCGGTCCTTGTTTGACTTCTCGCCACCGGCAGGGGTCAGGGAGGAGATAAGAAGTTCGCACGGGGCGACGACGCGCCGGGTGGGCGATTGCGCGAGCAGAGGCAAAGTACAGAGTGCGAGTGCCAACAATGCCAATGGAATTTTCATGTCTCTCATATTACCGGAAGCAGCGGCACTGGGAGGTGAGCATTTAGGAACCCGCCATGGATGTTTCCGGGCGGCGCGGTTTGGCGTGGATGCGGGTGGAAGGTGGATGGGCGCCCGCCCGTGAGCTGGTATGGTAAGTTGGAGATTGTCTGCCAGGAACATTTCAGTCTTTGTCTTCCATACGCAAATACGGGTTGGCGCTGGGACCGGTTTGCATTCTGCTGCTGGCTACGGCGGCGGCGGTGCTGATCCACGGCTATCACATGGGAATCGAAGACCAGGACGTTTACCTGGCGGCGCTGAACAAGAGCCTGCATCCCGATCTGTATCCGGTGAATTCGATTTTCTTCACGGAGCAGATGAAATCCTCCTTGTTCATACCCGCGCTGGCGGCGAGCATCCGGTGGACCGGGCTGCCGGTGGCATGGGCGCTGTTCCTGTGGCATCTGGGAGCCACGATGATGGTGCTGCTGGGTTGCTGGAGGGTTGCGGCGGCCTGCTTCAGTGAGGCGGCAGCACGGTGGGCGGGAGTGTTGCTGGTGACGGTGCTGCTGACCCTGCCGGTGGCGGGCACGTCGCTGTTCCTGGTGGATTCCTATCTGCATCCGCGGGCGCTGGCCACGGGCGCGATTCTGCTGGCCCTGGCCGCATGTTTGAGGAAATCCTGGACGGCGTGCGCGGCATGGTTGATTGCGGCCGTGCTGATGCATCCGCTGATGGCGCTGTTTGGCGTCTCCCTGATGGTGTTTGTGGGCGTGGAACCCAGGGCGAAGTGGCAAACCGGCAAGGCGGTGACGGCGCTGCTTATGCTGCCACTGGGACTCGGCGGCCACCCGTCGGCAGCCTGGAAGGAAGCCATCCTGGACCGGAGGTATTACTTCCCCCTGAGGTGGACCTGGTACGAATGGGTGGGGCTGGTGGCCCCGGTGCTGCTGGTGTGGTGGTTCGGGCGCATTGCCCGGCAGCAGCGGATGGCGATGCTGGAGCGCCTGGCGACGCGGCTGGTTGCTTTTGCCGGCTTCCAGTTTGCGGTAGGCGCGCTGATGACGATGCTTCCGGGAACCGAACAGGCGGCGGCCTTGCAGCCGATGCGCTGGCTGCACATTTATTACTTTCTGTTCCTGGTGATGGCGGGTGGGTTGATGGGGCAATTCCTGCTGCGCGGGAAACTGTGGCGCTGGCTGGTGCTGTTTGTGCCGCTGGCGGGCACCATGTTCTGGGTGCAGCGCAACTCATTCCGGACGAGCGACCACGTGGAATGGCCGGGCCGGAGCGCCAAGAACCCGTGGGCGAAGGCTTTTCTGTGGTCCGGGGCGAACACTCCCAGGGATGCGGTTTTCGCCATTGAGCCGGACTACATGAAACTGCATGGCGAGGAAAGCTACGGCGCCCGAGGGCTGGGGATGCGGAGTCTGCTGGCCGAGGACGAGAAAGATCCTGGGGCGGCGACGGTGTTTCCCAGCCTGGCGCCGCTGTGGCAGGAGCAGGTACACGCGCAAAGAGGCATCGAGAAGTTTAGCGGCGAGCAATTCCACCAGCTCCACGTCCGCTATGGGGTGAGCTGGATCGTGTTGCCGGCCACGGCCCGTGTGCCACTGCAGTGCGTGTATCGCAATGAGGCAGCCGAGGTTTGCAGGGTGGACTAGAGCGCCTGGCTTGAATATCAGCCCGAGCATATATTTGCTAAGGCGTATATGTCGTGGTAGGATTCGCTCATGAGCGACGGAGCCACGACCACGCGGATGGAGAAGCTGTTTCAAGGTCTTGCGGATCGCACCCGCCTTCGCCTCCTGAACCTGATCTCCAATCAGGAAGTTTGCGTCTGCTATTTCGTGGAAATCCTCAACCTGGCGCAACCGACTATCTCCCGGCACCTGGCGTACCTGCGCCGTGCAGGTCTGGTGGCGGCACGCCGGCAGGGCAAATGGATGCATTACCGCATCGCTTTCCCGCAGGACCCGTTTGCGCGCCGGTTATTGGAGGACACATTGCGCTGGCTCTTGGCAGACCGGCAGATGCGACAGGATCGTTCCCGCCTTTTGCAAGCATGTTGCGCACCACAGAAATTTGTAAACCTTCAGGGAGCACCAGCTCCCAACCGGGTCACCGAGATGACTTCAGAAGGACACTGAGGAAACGAGGAAAACATGAAGAACGAGTCTATTACCACCGCCGTCCGGGAACACTATGGCTCCGTCGCACGGGGCGAGGCTTCAGCATGTGGCGCACCGGTCGAGGATGTTGCCCGCGCGATTGGTTATACCGAGGAAGAACTGGCATTGGCAGGTGACGCCAATCTTGGTCTGGGTTGCGGCAATCCCCTGGCTCTCACCCAAATCAAGCCGGGAATGACCGTGCTGGACCTCGGTTCCGGCGCCGGGTTCGATGCGTTCTTGGCGTGGAGCCGCGTGGGGCCAACCGGCCACGTGATCGGCGTTGATATGACCGACGACATGCTGGCGCGCGCCCGCCAGAACGCGGAAAAGCGAGGCGCTACGAATGTCGAGTTCTGCAAGGGAATGATCGAGAATTTACCCGTCGAAAGCGGCAGCGTCGATTACGTCATCAGCAACTGCGTGATTAACCTCTCTCCGGACAAGCCCGCCGTCTTCCGCGAAATCTCCCGTGTGCTGAAACCCGGCGGATACTTTGCCGTCAGCGACATTGTGTTGCTCAAGACATTGCCGGAGGAACTGGTTCGCGACATCAGCGCCTATGTGGGCTGCATCTCCGGCGCCAGCCTGCTTACGGACTATCTCAGCACCGCGCTGGCGGCCGGTCTTCGCGATCTCAGCATTCCCCGCATCGCGCATGGCGCTGAATTGGTGAAAGTTTTGGCCCCGGAAAGTGCCTGCGACGGTAGCAGCTCCTGTTGCGGATTCCACAATTTCAGTCACTTCGCTTAAGAATCCCGGTACGTTGATTCGCGAGGCCGCGGAAGCGGTCGCCTCCATTAAGTTGCACGGCAGGAAGTGAACGAGGGACACGTATGAAGACGAGAGTTCTCTTTCTTTGCACTGGAAATTCGTGCCGCAGTCAGATGGCGGAAGGTTTTCTCCGCGCCCGCGGAGGCGACGCGTACGAAGCGCACAGCGCTGGAACGAATCCCTCCCAGGTGAACCCGCTGGCAGTGGAGGTCATGCGCGAGATCGGCATCGACATCTCGGGACAGCGTTCCAAGAACGTGGCGGAATACCTCGGCCAGCATTTTGCGTCCGTCATTACAGTCTGTAACAACGCGGCGGAGCACTGTCCGATCTTTCCGGGCACCAGCATTCGCGAGCACTGGCCGTTTGAGGACCCGGCGGAAGCCACTGGAACGGAAGCAGAGCGGCGCATGTTATTCCGCAAGGTGCGCGATGAAATCGGCGCTCGCGTCAAAAATTGGGTTGCAGAGAAAACATCGGTGTAAAACGCGCCTTCCCGCTGGGTATCTCGACCCAAGCGTAGCCGCGTGGCTATGGGCGGGCGTCGGCGGGCACTTCGAAAACGTAGAGGGTGTGATTGAGGATTGTCTTGAGTGGGTACTGGAGCAGCCAACGGTAGGCGGAGTGGTCCTGGAGTAGTTGCCCGGACAGATGGGTGGCGCTGACCACGACGATTCCCGTGGGACGGTCCGGCTCGCGCAGCCGGGTGTAACGGATGCCATACCAGGCGGGATCGACTTCTCCGACATAGGCGAGGTGCATGGGTTGGTTGGGATTGGCGGCCTGATACCGGCGCAGGGCGACCAGTCCCTGGCCCCAGTCGGTGTTGCTGTCGCTGAGCAGTTGCCAGGTGTTGGCGGGCTTGACGAGGATGGTGAAGTAGGAAAGATAGTCGGGTGCGTAGCGGGCGATGTCGGCCGCCTGGGCGATGAGCAGGAAGGCCAGGACTGTTTGTGTTTTGCGCAAATCCCAGTGCGCGCGCTGCGCCAACTCCACGGCGGCTCCCGCGTAGAGCAAGAGAAATGGGTAGAGCGGCAGGACATGGCGGACGCCGATATCGATGTGCGCGGTGATGGCGAAGACCAGGTAAACCGCGGGGAAAATACTCATCAGCAGAAGAGTGCGCCAGCCGGGAACCTTGCGCCATAACACGGCGCAGGCGCCGGCAGCGCCCAGCAGGAGCACGAGCAGCGGCCATTTCAGGAGCATCGCCGCCGGGAAGTAGAGTTTGGAACCATGGGCCGAATAATGACCCAGAAGGAAACTGCGGTGGCCTTCCATGTTGTGGAAGACGACCATGCCGAGTCCGGTCATCCACTCGCAGGCGGGCAGAAAGATGGTGACCGGAGTTTTGAGGGTCGGCATGTCGTACTGCAGAAGTTTGGTGTAACCGGCGAAATAGATGGTGACCATCTGGTTGGCGAAGATCACCTTGGAGACGTGGAAAAAGTATCCGGTCCAGACCACGAGACAGGCGATGAGGCAGACGGCGGCGGCGCGACGCCACTGGAATCCGCGCGGGTTGAACTTGATTTCTCCGGGGGCGAGCAAGAGGACCAGACCGAGCACCAGGGCGAACAGCGGTGGACTGTTGAACTTTGCCAGCAACAGGCCGCCGAGCAGGAGTCCCAGGATGACGGCCTGGGCGCGCGAAGGATGGAGCCAATAGCGCGTCCATTGGACGACGCAGGCGAATACGAACAGGCAGCCGATGCCATCGATGGTTGCCATGGAAAAATGAGCGATCAGATCCGGCGACAGGACGGCGAGGGCGAGCACGAAGTTGGCGGTTGCCTCGGAAAACAGCTTGCGAGCGGCGTACCAGAGCAGAAGCAACAGCGCCACTCCGAGCAGGACGTTGACGGGACGGGCGCGGTAGAGCCAGACCTCGGGCGCGGGCGTGATGGGATTGACCTGGTTGTCGATGAGCTGATATTTCCAATCCACGCGCAGGAGCGGAAGGGTGAAGAGCAGGCGTCCTAGTGGAGGCTGATCGTGCCAATGCTCGAACTCTCCGAATCGCCACGCCTCAAGTCCCGCCACCAGATGCTCGGGCTCATCGTTGGTGAAAGACTGGGTGCGGATGAACCAGGCGCATTGCAAAACGAAAATCAGGATGAGCAAGGGAACCATGACCCGGCTGAAGCGGCTAACGGGAAGAGCCGCGGCGGAGGCGTCCTCGATGGCGCCGGGTTGCTTCCAGCTGGCGTGGGGATTGGGCGCGATGGGCTGGTGCGGTGGCGGAGCCGGCTTCAATGCATGGGCCTCGGAGGATGGTTTGACGCGCCGTGTGGGAGCTATTGAATTCCTGCTTATTATGGCAGATTGCCGGAAGCGATGACTTCCCCACAATCGCCAACGACGGGCGGTTGTAGGCCACCTGTGGATGTAAGCCACCTGTGCGCGCCGTTATTTTTCCTGGCGGAGGACTTCGGTGTTGGCGTCGGGGATGGAAATGCGTTGGAGTTTGTGGTCGGCGTCGATCCAGAGCTGCCAGTCGGGACCGTCGGTCTGCATCAGGAAATGGCGCAGGTGCTGGGGACGCCCGTTGAAAGGCATGTCCTCGTATCCCTTGAATTCGATGAAGACCTCGGCGGAGGTCCGGCGGCGGGGAATGATGACGGGAAAGCGGGCGCGGACATAGTCGCAGCCATCGCCGGTGGCACGCTGTTTACAGGAGGTCGCGAGGTAGCGCCAGAGGAGGACTTCGCGGGTTGCGAAGAAATAGTCATCGAGAACAAAAGCCGTGGGAGTTAGGAAGAAGTCCTGGTCGCTGGCTTTGTCATTGGCGACGATGTGCATGGTCAGGAACTCATCCTTGGGCTCGACGGTGGCGGAGTTGTGCGAGGGAGAACTCTGCTTCCACTCGTAGCGGGAGAGGCTGCCGTCGGGCAGCAGGGTGAGTTCGCTGGTTTGCTGGAGGCTGCCTCCAGGCTGTCCGGCGTCGAGATGAAGCTCGGACGAGGTGACGCTGAATTCGGCGAACTGGCGGATGATGAAAGTCTCGGTGGCGACCTTTTGGCCATTCTGGAAGATGGCGAAGGAGCCTTCATCGACCACCTTGACTGGCTTGTTGACCGCAGGCTTACTGGCGGCGGGCGCCAGAGAGACAAGCAGGAAGAGCGAGGCGATGATAAAAGTCGGGCGGATCATGTGGAGTTCCCCGCTAGAGTGTAGCGCGAGCGGCGGCGCGGATGCCAAGGCGATTGGCAAGCTGAACCAGAGCGGTCAGCAGGGCGGAAGGATCGGCGGCGGAAGCATCGAAGGTGTGGTGGGCGAGAAGATAGGTGGGACGGCGCTCGGCGTAGAGTTTGCCGAGGCGGTCGCGATCGGTGGCCAGAGGACGCTGCTGAGCGGTGTCACGGATGCGGGCGTAGAGGACTTCAAAGGGCGCGTCGAGAAAGACGATGGTTGCCCCGTGGCGGGCGAGCAGGTCGCGATTGGCCTGCTGGGAATACGCTCCTCCACCCAGGGCAAGGATGGAAGGACGCGCCAGGGCAGCCAGGATGAGGTCGAGGTGATAGTGCTCGATGGCGCGGAAGCCGCTTTCACCGCGCGCGGCGAAGAGGCTGGGAATGGGGCCGTGGATGCGCGCAATCTCCTCGTCGAGGTCGGTGAGCGGACAACGGAGCTGGTCGGCGAGGAGGCGTCCGAGCGTGCTCTTGCCAGCCCCCATGAATCCGATGAGGACCAGCAGCGGCGCTGGAGAATGGTCTGGCATTCAGGGGGGATTGTAGCAGGAGGCAGGGTTAGTGTCCCGAGTTAGCCAGCGGCGGAGAACGCGGGCAGTCGGGCGTGGCGGGTTAAGGTGAACCTGTTGCCTCCCACCTTAGCGCCGAACGGCACGGCGCGAAGGTGGGGCACCCGCCAAGATTAGTGCCACGCGCTCCCCAACGGCGGGTTATCCGGCGGTGATGGTTTCCAGGCCGTGGCCGTGGGGGCCGAGCTCGCGCTGGCGCAGCAGGAAGGCGAGAACGGCGCCGAGGATTCCCATGACGGTGAGGATCTGGAGCATGGGCTGGTATCCGGTGGGATGGGCGGCGCTGGCTCCGGCAACGTCATTGGCTTTGCCGAGGCCCCAGTTCATGCCCGCCATGCCCATGTTCTGGATCATGGTCATCAGTCCGAGAGCGGTGCCGAGGGTGCGGCTGGGAACGATGTAGGCGACCGAGGGCCAGATGATGGCCGGGACAAAGGTGAAGGCAAAGCCGAGCATCGCCATGGGAACGTAGAGCGAGACGCGGGTGTATCCCATCATGAGGAAGACGGGGATGAGGAGCAGCACGCCAAGGCACATGATGGTGGCGCGGCGTCCCATCTTGTCGGAGAAGAGGCCGACGATGGGGGTTCCGAACATGGTGAAGGCGGTGAGGACGCTGAGCAGGAATCCGCCGAGTTCGCGGCGTGGTGCCGTGGGCGTCCATGAAGTACTTCACGGCGAAGGTTTCAAAGGGAAAGATGGCGGAGTAGAAGACGACGCAGAGGCCGACGAGATACCAGTAGGAGAGGCCGAAGTTCTTCACATCCTGGAAGACGATTTTGTCGGCCTCGCCTGCCTTGCCGAGGGCGTAATGCTGCTCGGCGCGGGCTTCCATGATCCAGTAGGCGATGGGTCCGACGACGCAGAGCGAGACGAAGGCGACGCCGATCAGCCAGGGGCCTTGCCAAGTGTTGTAGGCGGAGTGGGCCCAGGTTGGAGAGTTCTGCGCCAGCCAACTGCCGAAGCGGGCGAGCATGAGGTTGAGTCCGAGGGCGAAGCTGAGTTCCTTGCCCTTGAACCACTTGGCGACGGCAGCGGTAATGGCGACGATGAGCGACTCGGCGCCCATGCCGAAGACGAAGCGTCCCGCGGCCATGACTGCAAAGCGCGGACTGAAGGCCGTGAGCATGGAGCCGGCCAGGCAGATGCAGCCGAAGATCAACAGGGCGCGGCGCACGCCAAGGCGGTCGATGAGGATTCCGCCGATGAGGACGGTGGCGATGGGAGCGATGGAATAGAAGGAATTGAGCAGGCCGATGTTCTGATCGGTGAAGTGAAGCTGCTTCTGGAGAACGTCGGCCAGAGGCTCCAGGGCGTCGTAAAAATAATAGTTGCCGAACATGGTGATGCTGAGCCAGAGAAGGACCAACCAGCGATAGAGCTTGCTGGGCTCGGTTGCAGGGACGGGCTGGGACATGAGGGAACCTTTCCGGCGAGTGAGTTCGGTCAAGAGTGAATGTAGCAGGAAGAGGGGAGGGGCTGCCAGTTGCCGGCAGGCGGTGGCAGGCAGAGCTTACCGCGGGAGCGGCCAACGGAAGCGGATGCGACGAGGGGCCGAGGGATGGTATTGAGATGGCCGGAGGACGATCCGCGGGACAGCGCCGGAAGGAATATGGTAAACAGGCTATCCTGAATAACAGGCAAGGAGTTACAGGATGTTTTCCATGATAATTGATACGAAGCCTTATGATGGTGGTCGGGTTCATAGGGTAGATTTCTGAAACAGCCGCGGTGGTGCGAGTGAGTGGTTTGTCGGCCGGAGCGACGGGCACGCAAAGATGGACGGCAATCCTGATGTTGCTGGCGGCCGTGCTGTGCCCGATGGCGGCGGCGCAACAGGCGAAGCCGGGAAGCGCGGCCACCGCAGCCGGGGAAGCGCGGCCGAGCCAGATGCCGGAGAACGCGCTGCCAGGCGCGCAGGCAGTTTGCTGGGGCAAATCGTGGAGCAGGTGCGGGTGCCGTCGGCGGGCGCGCGGCAAGCCCAATTGCTGGACAAAATTCCCTTGAAGAGCGGAGACCGGTTGGGACGGCGCAATCTGCGCGACAGTTTGCGCGCGCTCTACGAGAGTGGACGCTTTGCCGAAGTGGAAGCCGACGCCAACCGGCTGCCTTCCGGCGGCGTGAGTATCGAGTTCCGCACCAAGCCGAACTACTTCAACGCCAAGGTGACGGTGACGGGGATACCGAAGATTGGTCCGAATGAAACCCAGGTGGTGAACACCGGGCGGCTGGAGCTGGGCACCCT
Source organism: uncultured Acidobacteriota bacterium (assembly GCA_963707735.1). Taxonomy (GTDB): domain Bacteria; phylum Acidobacteriota; class Terriglobia; order Terriglobales; family Acidobacteriaceae; genus TOLSYN. Next base: position 586,788 of record CAVPRB010000003.1, read on the forward strand.
GTTCACCGAGGAGAAGCTGGCGGAATCCGAGGGCCGCATATTGCAGTTGCTGCACGAGCATGGTTACTGGAAGGCGCAGGTAGGGGCCAAGTTGACTCGCCACGAGGAGACACAGCAGGTGGACGTGGAGTTCCAACTGCTGGCGGGCGAATTGGCGCGGGTGGGCAAGCTGACGGTGGCGGGCGACGCGGGGTTGAGTCCCGACGCAGCGATGGAAATCTGCCGGCTGCATCCAGGCATGCGGGTGCGCGCCGATCTGATGGAGCACGCCGTGGCGCGGCTGCGAAAGAGATACGTGAAACAGCTCCGTCTGCGGGCGCAACTGACGGCGGGTCTGCCGCTGTTCCAGGCGGAGAGCAATACGGTGGACTACAGCATCACGGTGGAGCGCGGGGCCGGTGGTGGAGATCCGCGCCGAGGGCGCGCGGCTGAGCCGCTCCACCCTGAAGCGCTACATTCCGGTATACGAGGAACACGCCGTGGACGAAGACCTGCTGAACGAGGGACGGCGGAACCTGCGCGACTATTTGCAGGGGCAGGGATACTTTGACGCCGTGGTGCAGGTGCGATCGGAGGAGGACGCCGGGCACGAGCGGCAGCAGATTGTCTACTCGATCCAGGCGGGCCAGCGCTGCCGCCTGCGGGCGATCGAGTTGCAGGGCAACAAGCGCTTTGACAATGCGACCCTGCGCGAACGCATGGGGACGCAGATTTCCAGCACTGCTGCTGCCGCACGGCCGCTATAGCCAACCGTTGCTGGCCAGCGACCTGGAGGCGATCAAGAACCTGTACCGCGCCAATGGCTACGAGCGGTGCAGGTGAGCAGCGATTTGGTGGCCGACGCCGGGCGCGCCCGCGGCGAGATGAAGATTGTGGTAAAGGTGGACGAAGGCGCGCTGGTGAAGGTGGGACGGCTGGAAATCCGGGGAGCGCAGGCGGTGAGCGAGGCGGAGATCCGCCGCCTGATCAACACCCAGGCCGGCCAGCCGTTCTCCGAGGCAACGGTCGCCGAAGACCGGCAGTTGGTGCTGAACGACTACTTCAACCGGGGCTTTGCCCAGGTGCAACTGGAGAGTTCGGCAAAGTATTCCGATGACGCCCAGACGCGGATGGATGTGGTGTATGAGATCCACGAAGGCGAGCAGGAGTTTGTCAACCGGGTGCTGCTCAGCGGGGTGGCGCACACCAAGCCGCACATTGTGCAGCGGGCGAGTGGTGATCCGCGCGGGGGCGCCGCTGAGCCAGGAGAAGATGCTGCAGACGCAGCGCAACCTGTACGACCTGGGAATCTTCAACGAGGTGCAGACGGCGATTGAGAATCCCGAGGGCGACGAGAAGAGCAAGGATGTGCTGTTCCAGATCCGGGAAGCCAGGCGCTGGACGGTGAACTACGGTGGCGGAGTGGAAATTGGAACCGGGCTGAACACGGGGCAGGGCGGTTCGCCGCAAGGGCAGACCGGGGTGAGCCCGCGCGCGGTACTGGACGTGACGCGGATCAATTTCCGGGGACGCGATCAGTCGCTGATCTTCAAGTTCGCACTTTGGCAATCTGGAGAAGCGGGCTTCGTTGAGCTTTGATGCAGCCGCGCTGGTTCGACCTGCCGAACTGGCGCCTGACGCTGACCGCGCTCTACGACAACGAGCGCGACGTAAACACCTTCAGCAGCAACCGGGTGGAAGGCTCGGTGCAGTTGACCCAGCGGGCGACGAAGGCTACGCAGTTGCTGTACCGCTTCTCCTACCGGCGCGTCAAGGTCGAATCCGAACAGCTTTCCGGCGGGTTTCAGTCCGGACCTGATCCCGATCTACTCGCAGCCGGTGCGGGTGGGCATGCCGAGCGTGACCTATCTGCGCGACACGCGCGACGATCCGGTCAATTCGACCAAAGGCACCTACAACACCTTCGACATCGGGAGTTGCGTCGGGCTACTTTGGGTCGCAGGCGAACTTTGGCCGGGTGCTGGCGCAGAACGCGACCTACTACAAGTTTCGCCAGAGCTGGGTGTTTGCGCGCTCGCTTGCGCATCGGGGTGGAGACACCGTACGGCAACTCTGGGCTTCATTCCGCTGCCGGAGCGCTACTTTGTCGGCGGCTCGAACTCGCATCGCGGATTTGCCATCAACCAGGCGGGGCCGCGCGATCCGTACTCGGGAGCGCCGCTGGGCGGCAACGCGATGTTCGTCAACAACCTGGAGCTGAGGCTGCCTCCGGCGCCGCTGCCCTAGGTGGGAGACAACTTGAGCTTCGTGCTCTTCCACGACATTGGCAACGCCTTTGGAACGGCCAACCGAGATGTGGAAGAACCTGGGGCGATTCAACCAGCGCGATCAGGCGAGCTGCCGCGACACCAGCCTGGCGGCGACCTGCGACTTCAGCTATATGTCACAGGCGGTGGGTACCGGAGTGCGCTACCGCACGCCGATTGGGCCGGTGCGCGTGGACCTGGGCTACAACCTGAATCCGCCGGTGTTTCCGGTGAAGGAACCCAGCAGCGGCGCGCCGTATTCCGAGCAGGTGCGGCACTTCAACTTTTTCTTCAGCATTGGGCAGACATTCTGATGACGAGACAGCGAAATCTCGTCGTTGTCGTGGTTGCTGGCGCTGCTGCTGACTGCGGTATCGCAGCGCGGAGGTGGTGGACCGCACCATCGCCGTGGTCAACAGCCACCTGGTGACCTGGAGCGACCTGGACGAGCAGATGCGCTTTGAAGCCCTGGAGAATGGGCGCCCGCTGAAGCGAACTGGGCGAGGCGGAGCGGCGCGAGTGCCTTCGAGCACCTGGTGCAGTACCGGATTCTGCGCGACCAGATGCAAGGGATCGCTACCGGCGGCGGCTTCTGAGGTGGAGGCCCGCATTGGCGAAGTGCGCGCCGCCTGGCAGCAGGAAAAGGACGAGACGAAGTGGGCCGCCACGCTGAACGGCTACGGACTTTCGGCGGAGGAACTGCGCGAGCTGGTGGCGAACCAGATGGAGATCTGGCGCTTCATGGAATTCCGGGTGCGGCCGCTGGTGCGGGTCTCACGCGAGGAAGTGGAGGAGTACTACACGCAATACGCTGGTTCCGCAGGTGATGGCGCGCGGGCAGACTCCCGAGCCGCTGGAGGCGGTGACGCCGAAGATTCGCGAACTGCTGGTGGAGCAGAAGATGAATCAGCGAGATGGAGAAGTGGCTGGAGAATTTGAGGGCGCAGAGCCGGGTGCAGATGTTGTGGGACGGCGTGCGGTAGAGCGCGGCAAGTAGCTGCGAAGACGATGAGCGAAGAGCCAGAGCAGGAAAAATCCGGGCAGGCGCAGAGCGCAGGCTGGGACAGCGGAATCCTCTGCCGGGCAGCCGGCTCGCGCAGTGCCGCGGCGCGGTGGTGCGGGTGGATTGTGCGCGTGGTTGGGCGCGCTGGCGCTGGTGCTGCTGCTCGGAGCGATGGGCGTGGCGCGGTACTTGCACAGCGCCGAATTCCACGAGCGGGCGCGGCAGTTTGCAGTCGCGCAAGTGGAGCGGGCGACCGGCGGACGGGTGGAGTTGCAGAGTGTTAGGTGGAGTTTTCGGCGGCTGGAGTTTGAGCTGGCCGGGCTGATGGTCCATGGCAAAGAGTCCGCGGCCGAGGCTCCGCTGCTGCGCGCCGAGCTGGTGCGGGCCCGGCTGAAGTGGGCTCCGCTGCTGCGCGGACGCATCGCTTTGCGCGAGCTGCGGGTGCGGCATCCGCTGGCGCACGTGGATGTGTACAAGGATGGCTCGACGAATCTTCCCAGAGCCGAAGCTGGCTGCCGGGGCAAGGCCGGACAGGATCGAGCAATTGCTGCGGCTGGCGATGGATCATGCCGAACTGACCGATGGGCTGCTGCAGTGGAACGAGGAGAAGATCAAGCTTGAACGGACGGCCGACGGTGTGGGGGTGGAGCTTGGCTACCGCGCCGGGGACGAGCATTACGAGGGCACGGCGAAGGTTGGACGAGGTGCGTCTGCAGGTTGCCGGATTGCGAGCCGATGACGCTGGGCGCGAGCGCCGATTTCCGGCTATACCGCGACCGTGTGGAGGTGCCGCGGCTGCGCGTGAGCCAGGGACACTCATGGGTGGAGGCCGGCGGCGCCATTTAGCGGACTGAGCTCTCCGGTGGCGCAATTTGCCTATCGCGCGGTGGGCGATCTGCGGCGAACTGGCGCGGCTGGTGCACTACCGCGAACTGAGGAGCGGCGAGGTGCAATGGAGCGGCGAAGGAACCTACCGCTGGGATCGCGGCGAATATGCCTCCGCCGGCAAGGCCCAGGGATCGGGGTGACCTGGGCGAACCCGATTGTGCGGCTGGAGAAAATCAACGGCGGCTTTGCGTATTCGCTGAACCGCGAGCACTTCGACGTATCGTCCATTTTTGCCACGGCGCTGGGCGGAACGGTGCACGGGAAACTGGACGCCAGCAGATTGCCCGGCAGCCCGGCGCTGGGACGGATCGGACTGGAAGTAACCGGGATCGAGCTGGAGCAGGCGTTGCGAGCCTTTTCCACCCGCGAGCTTCCGCTGGAGCGGTTGCCGCTGTCCGGGTTGACGGCAGGGACGCTGAAGGTGAACTGGCGTGGCAGTCTGCTGGACGCGCGCATGGATGGCGATCTGCGGGTGCGTCCGGTGCTGCGCGCGGGAACCTTGCCGGTTACGGCAGTGGTCCAGGCCACGGTGGACTTCAAGGACGAGTCGGTAGAGGTCCAGAGCGTGGACGCCAGCACCCAGGCGACGCATCTGACGACCCAGGGCGGTTGTCGGCGAACTCGGACCTGCAGCTGGATTTGGCGACCAGGGAACTGGCGGAACTGCGGCCGCTGGTGACGTCCTGGCGCGGTATCCGCGCCCGCGAGTTGCCAATGGAGTTCAACGGCAGCGCGGAATTCCGGGGAACGGTGCGCGGGCGGCTGACTTCGCCCGCGCTGGCAGGGTACCTGGAACTGCATGACTTTACCACCGTGCTACGAGCCCAGGCAGAGCCCGAGAACGACGCGGCTCCGGTGGAGCGCCTCATCCGTACGCGGTGGGAGCTGCTCGAAGGCGACGTGGAGTACTCAGCGGCGCGCGAAAGCATGCGCAATGGGGTGCTGCGGCGCGGCGGCGCTCGCATACTGCCTGGATGCGAGCGTGGCCCTGGTGAACGGCAATTACGATGCGACCCAGCCTTTTTCGGCGCACGTGAGGATGAACAAGGTCGCGGCCGGCGATCTGCAGGCGCTGGTGGGCTCGAGCTATCCGGTGAGCGGGCAGGTGAGCGGCGACGTGCAGGTGCAAGGCACGGAGCACCACCTGAGCGGCAGCGGGCGGATTTCCCTTGAGGATGGAACGGCGTGGCGGCAGGCGGTGCGGCGGGCCAACGCCGAGGTAAACTTCACCGGAGAACGAAGCGGAGCTGCGCAACATCGTGGTGAACAGCGACGCGATGCAACTGAGCGGCAATGCGCGCATCAACGTGGAGACCGGCGAGTTTGGCTTTGACCTGAAGGGCACCGAGGTGAAGATTGAAAATCTGCGCGCGGTGCGCGAGGGCAAGGTGAAGGTGAGCGGCCAGGCTACCTTTGCGGCCGTCGGCGACGGCACGCTGGGCGCGCCGCTGATCAACGGGCGGCTGCGCTTGCGTAATCTTGCAGTGAACGGGCAGGCGCTGGGCGACATGGATGTGGACGCGGTGACACACGGCGCCCAGATGCAGGTGACGGCGCGCTCGAACTTCAAGACGGCGGAAGTGAATTTGAGCGGGGTGATTGTTCTGCGCGGCCAGATGCCGATGCAGCTGACGGTCGAGGTGCAGAGCGCGAACCTGAACCCGCTGCTGGAAGCGTTTCTGCCGCTGCGCCACGGGGCCGCAACCGAGTTGAAGATGCACGCGGAGGTGACGGGCGACGCGCTGCGTCCCCGGGACATGACCGCCGTGTTGGTGGTGGAACACTGGGTCACGAACTATGGCGGCATTACGGTGACCAATGACGGGCCAATGCGCCTGACGATGGCGAACCAGGTGGTGCGGATGGAGCAGTTCCGCATGGCGGGCGAGCAGGGAACCCGCTTTTTGCAGTTGCGCGGGGAGATGCAACTGGGCGGCAAACGGGAGATCAACCTGCGCGCCAACGGCAGCGTGAATCTGAAGGTGCTGGAAACCGCCGATCCGAAGCTGACGGCGGGTGGAGTTGCGAATCTGGATCTGCGCATCAACGGAACCCTGTCGCGGCCCTCGCTGCGCGGCAGTATGAAGGTGCAGAACGGACGCCTCACCTACCAGGACTTTCCCAACGGCCTGAGCGAGATTACGGGCACGCTGATTTTTAACCAGGACCGCTTGCTGGTGCAGGAGCTGACGGCGCGCACCGGAGGCGGGTTGCTGCGCTGCGCAGGGCTTCATCACGTTCTCCGCGTCGCAGGGGCTGTTTGTGAATCTCTCGGCCAGCGGACGCGAGATTCGGTTGCGCTACCCGGAAGGGGTGAGCTCGACGGTGGACGCCGCCTTTGCGTTTACCGGGACGAGGAAGAATGCATTGCTGTCAGGCGACGTAACGGTGACGCGGCTGGGACTGAATCCGCAATTCGACTTTGCGGCCTACCTGGTGGAGGGAACGCGGGGCTCCGGTGCAGGGGATCGATTCGCCGCTCAACAACCTGCGCCTGGATGTGCATGTGACGTCGAAGCCGCAACTCCAGTTGCAGACCGCGGTGGCGCGGGTGAGCGGCAATCTGGACCTGCGGATGCGCGGCACCTTCTTGCGTCCGACGGTGCTGGGCCGGGTCAATCTGCTGGAAGGGATGATCGACTTCAACGGCACCAAGTACCGGCTGGAGCGCGGCGACGTTACGTTCACCAATCCGGTGCGGATCGAGCCGGCGCTCGACATTGAAATCTCGACCCGGGTGCGCGATTACGACATTTCGCTGGGTTTCCACGGCCCCATCAGCAAGTTGAACACCTCCTACCGCTCCGACCCACCGCTTTCGAGCAACGACATCATCTCCTTACTGGCGCTGGGAGGCACGGCCGGGGAGTCGGTGAATCCGGCGCTGATGGGCACGTCGCAATACCAGCCATCGGTCTCGGCGGGCTCGTCGACGGAGCTGATTGGACAGGCGCTGAGCGCGACGATGAGCAGCCGGGTGCAGAGATTGTTTGGCGTCAGCCGGGTGAAGATCGATCCGAATGTGGGCGGAGCATTGAATTCAGGACTGGCGCGGGTGACCGTGGAGCAGCAGGTTTCCAACCGGCTGACGCTTACCTACATCACCGACCTGAACCAGTCGGCGCAGCAGATCATCCAGTTTGAGTACAACCTGGACAAAGGCGTTTCCATTGTAGGGGTGCGCGACCAGACCGGCGTGCTTTCGTTTGTAGTGCTGTTGCGCAAACGCAGAAGGTAGAGCGGGGAGCCGCGGCAGCGAAGGACATTCTATTGCCGGTTGCGGCTATACTGTGCGCATGTGTGGACGATTCAAGGTGGCGCGCAAGAAAGAGATTCTGGAAGAGGCCTTCGACGCCGAGGACGACTGGAGCGGCGCGGACTGGAAACCCCGCTACAACGTGGCTCCGGGGCAACGGATTGCCGCGGTGCGGCAGGATGCGGACAAACCCGCGCGCCGGATGTCGGCGCTGCACTGGGGGCTGATTCCATTCTGGGCGGGCGACGCATCCATTGGCTACAAGATGATCAACGCGCGGGCGGAGACCGTGGCGGCCAAGCCGTCATTCCGCGAACCGCTGCGGCGCCGCCGCTGCCTGATTCCGGCCGATGGATTTTACGAGTGGAAGCACGCGGGAAAAGAGAAGCTTCCGTTCTGTTTTACGTTGGCGGATGAATCCGTGTTTGGCTTTGCCGGGTTATGGGACCGCTGGAAGAATCCGCAGGGAGAGTTGGTGGAAAGCTGCACCATCCTGACGACTGGGCCGAACGAGTTGATGCGCGACGTCCACGATCGCATGCCGGTGATCCTTGCGCCGGACGCCTATGACCTCTGGCTCGATCCCGGGTTTGGCAACGTCGAGGAGTTGCAACCGCTGCTGCAGCCTTATCCCGCGGCGGCGATGCGCCGCTACCGGGTGGGTCCGAGGGTGAACCAGGTGAAGAACGACGACCCTGAGTGCGCGGCGGAAATCGCAGCCGCGTAGAATGGCCAGCGCCGCGGCCCGCACCTCGCGCATCCAATCCGCGAGGTGATTGCGATGAGCACGTTCGAACAATTTCCCCGGATTTCGCCGTTTCTCTGGTTCGACACGAACGCCGAAGAGGCGGCCGATTTTTATCTTACGGTGTTCAAGAACTCGCGGCGGCTCGGCGAACTGCGTTGCGCCGAGGATGGCCCGGTGCCGAAGGGCGGAATTCTGACCCTTACCTTTGAGCTCGATGGCCAGAAGTTTACCGCGCTCAACGGCGGCCCGATGTACAAGTTTACCGAGGCGATTTCGTTTGTAGTGCGCTGCGACACGCAGGCAGAGGTGGACGAGTACTGGTCGAAACTTTCCGCCGGGGGCGAGGAAATCCAGTGCGGCTGGCTGAAGGATAAGTTTGGGCTCTGCTGGCAGATTGTGCCGGCGCGGCTGCCCGAGCTGATCCGTAATGCGAAGGCCTTCCAGGCCATGATGAAAATGAAGAAGCTTGACATCGCGGAGCTGGAGCAGGCGGCGAAAGAATAGCGGAACCCGCCGGCGGTGCAGTGGAGAAACACCGCGTCGCCTGGCAGTGGGCCGTTTTCCGGGTCGGCGGCCCCGCGCCCACAACCGCTACTGCTCCGACTCTTGCCGATTCCGTGGAATATCTGCCTATAATGGGTCTCCTTGCATCGCCCAGGTTAGAGAACATGCCATTTGCCCGCATCCCGTGGTGGATTTGGTTGGTCGCAGCGTCTTTCAGCGCCTGCTTTGTGGTTGGCTTTTTCTATCTGCCACTCAAAATTCCCGAGGACAGTGGAATCAGCCTCAGCATGCGTGACAAACGGGTAGCGAGCGTGAAGCCAGGCAGCCCGGGCGACACAGCCGGGGTGAAGCAGGGCGATAAAATCGTCAATGTAGATGGCCGGGCTGTACATGGGTTACTCGAGCTGCAAAGCGCGTTGATTGGTACGAGGTTCGACCATCCGGTTTCGGTTGTGGTGTTGCGCGGAAGCCAGGAAGTTCACCTGCAGGTAAGTCTGGATCGCAAGCTGACACACCGTTGGGCAGCGGATGATTATGTGGGCTGGTGGGTGGAAGTAGCAGTCAGTCTGATTCAGTTGCTGGTCGGGCTCCTGGTTCTGTTCAAGAGGCCGCGCGACCTGGCCGCCGTCTCCGCTGGTTTGTTTCTATGCAGCCTGGGTACGGGCACCGCGTTCTTTATGTTTCCCGGCGCCGGCGGGGCATGGGGAAACCTGCCGTTGGCCGTCGAATGGCTCGTCTTCCCGGTAATGATACTGGGCGCCAATGCCTTGCCGGCCCCGATGCTGCTGTTTTCGCTTTCATTCCCGTAGCCGTTGCTGCCCCGCCGCTGGGAGTGGATCGTGCTGGCGCTGCTCGCCGCTCCGGTGCTGTTTTTCGCAGCCACCCTTGATTACATCCTGCTGTTCGCCCCAAAGCGCGCGTTGGGCGCCATCCCGGATTGGTGGACGGCCACGTACGCGATTGATTACGTGGTGACGATCCTGACCTCCCTGGTGATCCTTGCATTGAATTACTTCAAGCTTCGGGAGGTGAATGAAAGGCGCCGGATACGGCTGGTAGTCCTTGGATTAATGCTGTTTGCCGGAGTTCAGTTGGCAGGCTTTGTGTTCATTTTTTTTCCTAAGACACTCTGGCTTTCCACGCTTGCGCTCTCTGCGCTGGTGTTTGGGCTGGCGCAGGTTCCTTTCACAATCTGTGTAGCCTACGCGGTTCTGAGGCAGCGGCTGTTCCAGGTCAGCTTCATCGTTCGCCAGAGCCTGCAATACGCCGTGGCGCGCGGCGCCTTGCTCATCCCGGTCCCTATCCTGGCTGGAATTCTCATCTTCGATTTGGTCGCGCACAAAGACCAACCACTCGGACTCCTGCTTTCCGCTCACGGCTGGGCCTATGTACTGATGGGAGTGGCTGGAGTGGTTGCCCACGGGAAACAGTCGCAATGGAAGGAGTTGCTGGACCGGCGATTTTATCGCGAGCACTACAACGCGCAACAGCTGCTGCGGCAGACCGTGGATGAGATTCGCGCCTCCTCCAACCTGGCGGACGTAGCACCCAAAGCGGTTGCCCGGATGGAGCAGGCGCTGCATCCGGAGTTTGTCGCAATCCTGGTGCGCGAGGCCGCGGAACCAATCTATCGTTGCGTCGCTTCCGCACCCCGTGATGTGTATCCCCGCGGATTGAGCGCCGAGAGCAAGCTGATGGCGGCATTCCGCCTCTTTGACAAGCCGTTGCAGATATCGCTCGGCGAAAGCGGATGGCTCAAGCAGCAGCTTCCTTTAGCGGATACAAACTTTCTACGGGAAACGCGGATTGACGCCTCTTGCCACTTACTTGCCGGATTCACCTGCTGAATGGCAGCAGTTCTTCGCCCGGGCTCTGAGACCCAATCGCGCGGAACGGCCGCAGTCGGCAAAGGAATTTGTTTCCACCCTGGGGAAGGCATTGGCGTTCTCCGGAAAGAGCGTTCCGGAATAAGCCATCCTGGCTGCGCCGTTCACTAAGTTGGCCCGAGGGCGAACCGGGTGAGGAATGACGACGCGGAGTGCGCGGCGGAGGGGCTCAGGCTGCGGGTAAGCGGGTGGTAAGGTAGTGTCCGGATTGGCGACAAGACAGGAATAGCCGAGGCTGGCGGAGGCTTGGGCGCTTTTCACGACTGATCCACGGAGCGCCGCCGAATGGTAGGTCAATGAGTGCTTTGGTCTGTCATCAGTTGGCGACTCACTATCTCCCCTTGAGCCCAAAAGCGCCAAACATGCATCATGTAAGCATGGCGAGCTTAACGGAGTTCAACGTAACCGAAGCTGTTGCAGTTCTCACCCGCACTCCAGCAACGCTAAATTCGCTATTGCGCGGCTTACCCGGCATCTGGGTGCACAGCAACGAAGGAAAAGATACTTGGAGCGCGTTCGACATCATGGGCCACTTGGTCTTCGGGGAGAGTAGCGACTGGATGCCGCGAGTGCGAATCTTACTGGAGAAGGGCGAAACGCGGCCCTTTGATCCCTTTGACCGCTTTGCGCAGTTGAATTTGAATCGAGAGAATTCGCTTGAGCAACTCCTCGACGATTTCGCCTGTCTACGCCGGGACAATCTGGCAGCGCTGGCTGCAATGAATTTACAGCAGGAAAGCTTGAACCGACGAGGAAAGCACCCAGCATTGGGAGTGGTAACGCTATCGGAACTTCTGGCGGCTTGGGCGGTTCACGATCTCACTCATCTCCATCAACTTTCCCGCGTGATGGCCCACCAATATCGTGACGTAGTCGGTCCGTGGAGCGCCTACCTGGGCGTGCTGCGGTGTGCTGGGCATAGCGCTCCGTAGGCAAACGAGCCTGGTTGTGCTGTCCGCCGTGCCAGGCGCGACTTGACTTGCACACGAAGCGGTCGGAGCAATTTTGCCAAGTCGCTTTAGCCCCGATATGTCGGCTTGTGGCAAGGTTTTTCGGATCGTTTGGCAGTTCCGGACGAATCACGGCAATCCGGAGACTGACCTGCTCCCCGTAGCTTTCGTTGGGATATGGGTTGCTAGTGAAAGTCGTGGGAGCGGACTTCGGCCTGGCTGATGGCCAGCGGTTGAATCTGGCGCGCCTTTACCGAGACGACGTTCTCCTGGTTCTGCAACTCACCTTCAATCAGCAGAAACTTTTCGTAAATCACCACCTGCTTGAACTGCTCATACACAGCGGGAGTAATGATGGCGTTGGCGATGCCCGTCTCATCTTCAATGCTGAGAAAGACGAATCCCTTGGCCGTGCCGGGGCGCTGGCGGGCGATGACCGATCCGGCAATGCGCGCCGCTTGTCCGTGCGCGAGGGCGGCCAATTCATCGGCGGCGAGTATGCCCATGCGGCGCAGTTGGGCGCGATGGAACGCCATGGGATGGCGGCCCACGGTGACTCCGGTGCCGGCGAAATCGGCGACCAGGCGCTCTTCGATGGTCATCTGGCGGAGCGGCGAGTCTGCCGGTTCCGGCTCGGGAAGATCATTCAGCAACGGACCCGCCAGACGCCTCGCATACTCCACCTGCCAGAGCGCATCGCGGCGATGTGCCACCTCGCCCAGCGAGTTGAGCGCGCCGATTCTGGCCAGCAGGGCGTGGTCGCTCTTGCGCAAGCTCGGGCACGCGCAGCACCAGATCTTGAATGGAGCTGAAGGCGCGCTGCTCTCTGGCGGCGATCAAGGCGTCGGCCGCATCGCGCCGCAATCCGCGCGCATAGCAGAGGCCAAGGCGCAAAGCGAAGCGATGCGGGTTGCCGGGCTCGGGCTCACCGGAGTCAGGTTCCAGCGTGCAGGGCCAGGCGGAGTGCTGCACGTCCACGGGCTTGACGCGCAGGCCGTGGCGTTGCGCATCCTTCACAATGGTGGCGGGCGAGTAGAATCCCATGGGCTGGTTATTGAGCAGCGCGGCGGTGAAGGCCGCAAGGTAGTTGCACTTGAGGTAGGCGCTGGCGTAGGCGATGAGCGCAAAGCTGGCGGCGTGCGACTCGGGAAATCCGTAGAGCGCGAACGAGGAGATGGACTGAATGATCTCGTCCTGCACCTTGGGATCGATGCCGTTGGCGGTCATGCCGCGGCGCAGCTTGCCGTCCAGCTCTTTCATGCGCGCCATGGAGCGCCGCATGCCCACGGCGCGGCGCAGCTCCTCGGCCTCGCCGCCGCTGAAGTTGGCGACGATCATCGCCATGCGTATGAGCTGCTCCTGAAAGAGCGGAATGCCAAGCGTGCGCTTGAGCACCGGCTCCAGCAGCGGATGATAGTACGTCACCTTTTCCCGGCCGCGCCGCCGCTTCATGTAGGGATTCATCATGTTGCCCACGATGGGGCCGGGACGGATGATGGCCACCTGCACCACGAGATCGTAAAAGCAGGCGGGATGGTTGCGCGGCAGCGCCGCCATCTGCGCCCGGCTCTCCACCTGGAACATGCCGACGGTATCGGCCGCCTGCAGGGCGCGATAGGTGGGCGGATCGTTCTGCGGAAGCTGCGCCAGATCGAGCGGCTCGCCGTAGTGTGCGGGCACAAGGGTCAAGGCAATCCTTCAGCACGGCCATCATGCCGAGTCCGAGCAGATCGACCTTGATGATCTTCATGTCGGCGCAATCTTCCTTGTCCCACTGGATGACCGTGCGCCCCGGCATGGAGGCCGGCTCGATCGGCACCACGGCGTTGAGCTGGCCGCCGCAGATCACCATGCCGCCGGAGTGCTGTCCGAGATGGCGCGGCAGGTCCTGCATGCGCCGGCAAAGCTCCACGTACTTGGCGATGCGGCGATGCTGGATGTCAAAGCCGGCGTCGTGAAAGTTGCGGGCCAGGGTTTCGTCCTTGTCCTTCCACTCCCAGGCGCTGACCAGTTTGGTGAGGCGGTTGAGGGTTTCCGCGTCGAAGCCCAGAGCCTTGCCTGCCTCGCGCGCCGCCGAGCGTCCGCGATAGGTGATGACGTTGGCGGTCATGGCCGCGCCGAGTTCGCCGTAGCGTTGATAGACGTACTGAATCGCGCGCTCGCGCTGCTCTCCGCTGGGCAGGTCAAGATCGATGTCCGGCCACTCGCCGCGCTCCTCGGAGAGAAAGCGCTCGAAGAGCAGATCCATGCCAACCGGATCGATGGCGGTGATGCCGAGCGCGTAGCAGACCACGCTGTTGGCCGCCGAGCCGCGTCCCTGCGCCAGAATGCCCTCGCGCCCGCAGAACTGCACGATGTCCCAGACGATAAGGAAGTAGCCGGCAAGCCCGAGCTTGGCGATGAGCGCCAGCTCGCGCTGCGCCTGCTTTTGCGCACGCGGCGAAGAGCTTGTCATCGTGCTTGGGCAGATAGCGATTGCGAATGCCTTCCTCCGTGCGCTTTTCCAGAAACGACTGCATGGGCTCGCCCTCGGGCACGGGATAGTCCGGAAAGCGGTAGCCGAGATCGCTCATCTGGTAGGTGAGGCGCGCGGAAAGCTCGCAGCGTGTTGGCGATCGCCTCGGGCAGATCGCGGAAGAGTTCCTGCATCTCGCGCGGTGAACGCAGGTAGCGCTCGGCGTTGGGCGCGAGCAGGCGGCCCGCCGTCTCCAGCGTGCAGTGGTGGCGGATGGTGGTGAGCACGTCGAGCACTTCGCGCTCGTAGGCCGTGGCGTAGTTGACGCCATTGGTGGCAAGCAGTGGAAGATGCAACGCGCGTGCAATGCGCACCGCGGCCTGATTGCGATGCTCTTGCTCGCGGTCGAAGTGGCGCTGCAATTCGACGTAAGACATTGCGCGGGCCAAAGATGTGCGTCAGCCGCTCGACTTCGCGCAGGGCTTCGTCGTATCCGCCGCGCGCCAGCGCCGCCGCCAACGGGCCTTCGTCGCCGCCGGTCAGGCACACCAGCCCGCCGGCAAACTCCGCGACATCGGCCAGCAACGCGGCGCCCTCGGCCTTGTGTGCCTCGCGCAATTTGTAGCGGGTGATCAGGCGGCAGAGGTTCTGGTAGCCAGTCTGCGTCTCGGCCAGCAGCGCCAAGCGCACCGGCTCGGCCGGAACGCGGTGCGGCAGCCAGTGCGGCGGGCGCAGACGCTCGCCGGCATCGCGCACAGCGATCTCGGCTCCAATGTGCGCCCGCGTGCCGGCCCGTCCGGCGGCCATGTGAAAACGCGGCGCGCCGTACAGACCATTGCGGTCGAGCAATGCCATGGCGGGCATCTCAAGCTGCGCGCAGCGCGCCATCAGCAACTCGGGCAGCGATGCGCCTTCGAGAAAGCTGAATGCCGAACGGGCATGAAGTTCTACATACATCGCGCCACTCAGTCGTAAATTCCAATCACGTACCAGCAACCGCCAGCGCCTGCGGCCGGAGCGGCGTCGGTTGCCGCGTACCCGCCAGCGTCTGCGGCCGGAGCGGCGTCGGTTGCCGCGTACCCGCCAGCGCCTGCGGCCGGAGCGGCGTCGGTTGCCGCGTACCCGCCAGCGCCTGCGGCCGGAGCGTCGTCGGTTGCCGCGTACCCGCCAGCGGCGGGATCGTACGCCAGGCGCAGACAGCGCTGCGGTTGTTCCTGCGAGCGCGACATCCCACTCTTCGCGGCACCAGGCAGGATGCGTCCACCAGGCTCCGCTGGCTGCGCCAGGGGCCGGAGCCGGCTTGCAGCAGTGAGGCGCTGGCCCTCGTAATACATTGCCGCGGGAGTGTCTCCACGCAGCTCGACGGCTACGGCGCGCGGCGGACGCACCATGCGCAGGGCCGGAGCGTGGCTCGCAAGGTTGGGTTGCAAACGACTCTGCCAGGAGGCCGACGTCGGCAACGCGCGCTTGGCGCTGCCGGGCAGATAAGCCTGGCCAATGCTCAAAGTCGGCAACCCGAAATGCCTCGGGCGCATGCGTGTCGAGCAGCTCCGGAGCACCCACGCGCCCTTCGCCCACCAGCTTGCGCAAGCGCGCCAGCAGAATCTCCATCCGTCCCGCCTCGGGAGCCTGCGCCGCGAAGAGTCCCTGCTGCGCCATCTGCGGACGCGCCGGATGGGCTTCGATGCGCAAGGCGATGACAGCGCCCCGGCGGATGCAACTCCAGATCAAGCTGAATGAGTTTGAGCAGGGTGCGGCGGTCGCGCTCGGGAAGCGCGGGCCGCACGGTGCGGCGATGCTCGTGACGTCCGGCTTGGTTGGCAGCGCTGCCGGGTGCGGTCGCGTCCAGTGTATTTCCGTCTAACACCAGGCAGGTTTCCACCGAGGCGATGGCCAGCGCACGCTGCGCCGCGCGTTGCAATAACCTGCTCCAGCATGTGGCTGAGCAGAAAGAGCAGCGGCTCCAGCAACTCCACCGGATGCTCCAACTCCATGGTTTCGCAGAGCGCCGCATCGGCCGGTTCTTCGGTGGGAAGCAGCAGATGGCTGTACTCTCCGCG
This sequence comes from uncultured Acidobacteriota bacterium, assembly GCA_963707735.1. GTDB lineage: Bacteria > Acidobacteriota > Terriglobia > Terriglobales > Acidobacteriaceae > TOLSYN. Next base: position 602,784 of record CAVPRB010000003.1, read on the forward strand.
CGCTTGCGCCTGCAGATGCAGGCCGCTCTGCCCCACGCGCGCCACCAGCGCCTTTGTGGGCAAGGCAGCCAATTGTCCCAGGGTGTGGATGCCCCACGCCGCAAAGGTTTGCGCCTGGGCGTCGTCTGGTTCCAGCACGCCGAGCGGCAGTGGCGCCAAGGTCTCCGCCTCGCGTCCGGAGCGCAATCGCCGTTACGCCCTGGAATGCCGCGAGCCGCCAGCACGGCCGCACAGGCATTGTGCGCGGCCGCCACGCTGGCCTCGTATCGGGCCGCGCACTCCAGGGTGCTTGCCGCCCGATGCAGGCTTGCGGCGATCTGCCGTGCGCTGCCCAGCAAACGCTCCGAGCCGGAAACATCAAGCACGAGAGTGGCTCCGCAGCTTTCTTCCCGCGGTGAGGCAATGGTTTCAATCCGGGGAGAGAACTGCTCCGCGCAACGCATCAACTCCGCAAACGAAAAGTCTTCCTGCGACGATCGCGGCGCAGCACCAGCAGCGGAAAAGACTCGGCCTGCAGGCGGCTCATGCCGAGAGCGAGCCCGAGCTGGCGCGCCTGCTGGTTCATGGCAAAGACGCGCTCCAGCGGCGGATCGCCACTAAGGACCGCGACTGCCGGTGGGCGCGGCTGAGCAGGAGAAGCAGCCAACGAGCGCGGCAAGAGCCTGCGCCGCGAAGTCGCGTAGATGCAGACAGAGATACAGCGGCGATGGCATGGCTCATCTCGACCAGGAGGTGGTGCTGCTCCAGGCAGCTTCGGCCGAAGCGGCTGGTTTTTTGCGGGTGAGGTCCAGGGCGCGGCTGCGTTCCACGGTGACGCGGTAACGCAAGCCGGCAAGCAGCCGGGGACTGTGCAGCGCCGCCTGCCGCCAGTCGATCCCGCTTTGCCGGCAATGCAGGGAAACCGCGGCGCAACTATTGGCGCAGGCCGCACGCGTCATCAGCAGCAGAAGCGTGCGCGACTTCTCCGCCTGCAGGCGGAAGCGATACCAGGTTGCCAGGGGCACGCGGCGCGCCTGCTCCGGCGGCACGTCTCCCATGTCGAGCACAATGGCGCGAAAGCCTCCGGTGCGAGCAGCAGATCGGTGGCGCGCAGGGCATGGTCGAGCCGCGACCACAATGTTTTTTCCCTGCGCATGTTGCCAGGGTGCGGCGCCGCGCCGTGCGTATTTGGCGGCTGGGTGCAGAGCTCTCCCGGGCGAACCCAGAGCAGGCGGCGCAAATCCACGCCCAGGGCCGCGGCCGAGATAGGATCCAGAGCGTCGGAGACATCGACATAAGCACAACTTGCGCCCTGCCGCGTGACCCTGGCCAGGGTGGCCAGCGCCAGGGTGGTGCGTCCGGACGAGTGAGCTCCCGTCAGTTCGGTGATTGCGCCCAGCGGCAGGCCGCCGCCAATCACCGCGTCGATCTCTGCCAGGCCGCAGGAAAGCAACTCGGGCGCGACAGGAGGACGAAAAGATAGAGCTGCGGGAATGCGTCCGGCGAGCGCTGATTCGACCTGCCTTCGAAGTTCCGCTGCGCGTCCCATATTCGCCTTTTATTCGCCTAAGTAAGGTATCGAAATCGCAGGTACTTGTCAACCATTTGCCGAAGTCCGAGCGCACGGACGCCTCGGAGGCGCATTTGGTTGTCGTTAAACAGGAGGCAAAGCGGAATCTTGAGCTGGGTGCTGCGGAAATTGAATACCATGAAGAGGTTGCACGGTTTCAGGCGATGCCTGACTGTCCCGGAGAGACAGATTGGAACGGCCGATCCGCGGAATTTATCTTCGGAAATGGTGCGGCAATGGGATCTGGGAGTGCCGGAATCATGGCGATGGAATCGTTGATCCGTGTGCGAGAGTAAGAGATCGGAGAATTCTCCGTTGAGCGGCCCGGCAGCCGGCACCTGGCATTGGCACCTGCTGTGGTTTCAGCGTGGCAACATCAAAAACCTGAGCCAGCCATTCTTCCAGCATGTCGTCATCCGGGATGAATGTGTCATCGTCAATGAGAGACATTGTTCTCCTCTGCACTGGTGGCGGAACAACCTGCCCACCTTTCCGGTGCTCCCCTCCTATCATGATCCACCCGAGCCACATTGTTCAGCGGTGTCTGCAACCGGTTTCACGAAGGATTAAAAGTCAGCTTCCCGTTTCAGGATTCTCCGGGCGATCAAACAGGTATGTAAGATAATAAACAAAAAGGAGTTATTCTAAATTTATCGCAAAGTTTCAAAATGGGGCAGGACATATATAAGCGCCCGATCGACCTCGGGAAAAAGACAGCGGCGCGGCGGATGGCGATGCAGCCGCCGCGGAGGGATCGATCCAGAGCTACCATTGGCATGAAACGAAGCCGTGAGGCCTGCTTCAAAATTACTGCGCGTCGGCCTTCTCTTGCGCATCCGTGGACTTGTGCTCCTGCTTGAGCGCCTTGGCCTGATCCTTGGTTGCCTTGGCGTCCTCCTTCTGCTCTTTGGCGTTCGCCCTTGCAGCCTTTTCTTCCTGCTTCTGCTGTCTCTTCTGGTCCTTCATCTCACCGTTGGTCATGGGAAGGTTGGCGTCGGGGGCGGCGGTGTCCTGGGTGGTTGTGGTGGTGGTCTGAGAGGCAACGGGCGGGGTTGAATCCTGTGTCGCCGTGGTGGTGGATTGCGTGGTGGTCTGTGCCATGACGGGCAGGGACAGGGCGAGGACAACAATCGACCCCAGAACGGCGGCGAACAGCTTCTTGGACTTCACTCGACTCTCCTTTATTAACTTGGTCAGAGAGTATGGTAGAGCTCCATCACCAGTTAATCTGAGCCCAATTGCTCACTGGCTGGGCTCTGGAGACGAGCTGGCCGCCGGGCGTCAGCCATTCGCTCTCTCCGCCACCAGCATGGATTGCAGAATCTGGTCCGAGACCTCTTTGACGGCCGCGGGGGAGTGAGACAGAAACAGCGTGTTGGTCTTGTCGTTTTCTCCGATGGACTTCAGGGTGTCAAAATACTGCGTTACCATCACCAACTGCATGACCTCTTTGGCGGACGCGCCTTCCACCACCTTCTGGAACTGTTCGATCGAGACCTGCAACCCTTCGATGATGGCTTTCCTTTGATTTGCGATTCCCTGTCCCTGCAGAGCCTTGCTTTCCGCTTCGGCCTCGGCCTTCTTGACGACCAGAATCTTTTCCGCCTCGCCCCTGGCGTTGGCGGCCACCTGCTCGCGCTGTGCGGCGTTGATATCATTCATGGCCGATTTTACCTTTGCGTCCGGGACGATGTCGGTTACCAGCACGTTCACAATTTCATAACCGAATAACGCCATGTCGGCATCGAGTTCCTGCTTGACCGCGGCGGCGATACTGGATTGCGAGGCAAACACCTCATCCAGCGTCATCCCTGGGACATGTCCCAGAATGACCTGCTCGACATAGGACTTGATCTGCGCCACCGGATCGGACAACTTGTAGTAGGCGTCGTAGACTTTCTCCGGACGGACACGGTTTTGCACCGAGATTGGTATGGTGACAAACACGTTGTCTTTCGTCTTCGTCTCCATGGTCAGAGTGATCTGATTGACCCGCAGACTCACCGTGCCCGCGACGGAATCGAAGAAGGGGCGCTTCCAGTTCAATCCGGGCTCGGCCACCCGGACAAACTTGCCGAAGCGGGTGATGACGGCGACTTCGGCCGTGCGTACGGTAAAGAAGCTTGCCAGAATCGTGTAGAGAAAGATCAACCCTACGAACGTCAACGGAATCAAGAGCAATAGTTCCATTTGTTCCTCCGCTGCTTCTTTTGAGGCAAGGAGGGATTATACAGGAGGGCCATTGCAGCGGAGTTGCAGGGCCGGCATCTCCCCGCAGCGGCGTTCCATGAGCGAGCCGCGCGCAGAGGCTTGTCTGCAAAGGGAATGTGAACCGGAGCGGACCTGGAACCGGCAAGGCACTGGCGAACCCAGCACAAGGCGGGAAGCGCTCTCGCCCTCTGCTAGCGCATCGTGGTAAGGATTGGAGCGGAAGAAGCGTGCGGCTTCGCGGCGGCGTCGTCGCGCAATTGCCGGCCAAGCTGGAACTGCATTCCGAAGTATCCGATGAGCTGCGATTGCCCGCTGCTGGGCGGACTGAAGCTGCGGCCGGCCATGAAGATGAGCAACGCATTGCGGTTCAAACGGCAGCGTCCGCCGAAGCCGAAGGTGTTGTCGCGCAGGCCGTCGGGTGTGCTATCGCTGTAGATCTCGCCCAACACTTCCAGGCGCTTGGTTGCCTGGTGGCCGAAGGCCAGGCCGCTGATCCAATAAGGTCTTTGCTGGGTGAACCAGCGTCCCACCTCGAGGTCCACATTGACTGGGCCAACTTTCTTCGTGATTTCCAGCGGAAGTAGAAAGAGAGGTCCGCTGTAGACCAGGTTGCGGCGCACCGAGTTCTGGGTGTTGTTCACCTCGACCTGCGGGTAGGCGCCAATGTCGAGGTCGAGTTTCTCGTTCTGGATGAAGCGAATCTTGACACCGAACTTGGAGTCGCCTGGACCGGAGAGCAACGGACCGTTGCCGGTACTGTTGTAGACGTATGGCATCTCGTACTTAAGCTGAACCCGGTCGCCCCAGCCGTAGTTCATGTCGAGAATGGGCGTCTCGTAATAGTGATAGCCCGACTGGCGGTCCATGGTGTAACCGAGGTTGATCTCCCAGTTGTTTTTCCCGGGCGTACCCGGATCGTCGGTCAGCAGGGGTGGTCCGCCCTGGGCAAACAACGAGAGTGGAGCAAGCGACAATGAGCCCAGAAAACAAATACGCAACACCATGCGCCAGAGTCGAAAAGGCAATCCGGTGTGCTGCGAGATTATTTTCACGGCCGAAAAAATAGCAGCCATCTTAGTGATAGGCATCTCTCCGATCAGCCTGGTGGTGAAGCAATTCCTTGCCGGCCCGGTGCAACCGGGGTGCGATGCGCGCCAGGGGCAGGGAAGAAACGACCATCCTAGCCGCCGCATCTTCGCCGGGCAAGCGGGTCAGCGCAAATCGGCATAGCGCGAACCAACGGCTTGTTTCAGGCTGTCCGAAAAAGCTGGCCACGAACAGGCGAGATCCTGTTGGCTGCATCCCGGCAGGTAGAGGTGCACGCGTGGCGGAGGATTACTTAAAGTGAGCGTGGAAGCCGATCGCATCTGCTCCAGGGATTGCGCCGAGTAATAACTCTCGACGAAGTAGCTTCCCGTGGCGCGTGTCCTCCAAAGTTCGAAGATGAGCGCGCTGCCGGGAGGAATGTCGTCGCGACGTCCGTCCACGATCCAGGTGAGGTTCAGCAAACCCGCGATGTTGGCGAGGTTTGTGTCATGCCCCACCAGGAAAAGAGCGCGGTCGCCCGCTGCGCCGGGGAGCGGGTTGGCGCTGGCCGCTTGCTCCATGGCCCTGCGGACATGGTCGAGCAGATTGGAAGCTTGAACCCTGGCAATCACCGTGGTGCGCTGGGTGAAGTCCGATGCCTCCGTGTGCAGATTGATCAGGGAGCGGAGATTGCCGCCGTCCACGCAACCCCAGCCTACGCTGGACGCGGGCATGCCCTGGGCATATTCCAGCAATAGGTTCTCCGTCAGCGTCGACGCCGTGTTCAATGGTCCGCGCAATTCTACCTGCTTGTCGCCACTTCCCGGCGCCAGTTTGGCGGGAACATCCAGAAGAGAGATTCGTTTGGCATCGCGGGAAACCGCGGCGCCGCAAGTGGCGAGGATCTGATCGAGGACTTCGATCTGCGAGCGGTAAATGCCGGTGAGGTTGTTGGCATCACCGCCAATTCTCCCAGAGATTGCAGAGGCCGCCAACCCGGGCTCCGGATGGCCGACACCCGCTGGAAGCGCATGAAACAGCGGGTCCGCGACGCCTTCCGGCAGGGCTTGCACGGCCAAGGTGCATCCTGGGAACAGACCTGCGGCGAGCGCTTTGCCGGTTTCGCGGGTGCGCTGGTCGGAGTCGGCGTGAATGGTGACGTGAGCTGCGTCCTGGCACCCGGTTGCTTGCAACAGGCCCTGGTCTGCCAACTTCATGCGATCGTATGCGCCAAACAGTTCCATCAACTGGTAACCATGCCGGGTCAGATCACCAGGAGGCACATCCCACGCCGGCCACCTGGCGGCGGAGTAGGGATTGTATTGCTCCGGATTTCCCGTTGGGGAGCGAACCCCATGACGGGTTACGTACACCACGAACTTGAGTTCTGCATCCTTGCTCCTGGGGGCTTCCGGCGCCGTTTGCGCAGTTGCAGCGCAGGCGAAGAAGTTAAGCAGTAAAGCGAGATATAAGATCGGACGATTCATGCAAGTCCCCGGAGTTCGAGTACGCACGCGGCATACCCAACTTTATAGTTTGTCGGAGTAACAGTGTGAAGTGGAGCACATGCCGGCAAGCATGTGCTCCGGAAGGATCGATCATAGCAGCCTGCGGGCTACTGGCCGAAGGTATAGCGGAGGCCGCCGCCGTACGTTGGCTTGTAGTACTCGCGCTGGTTTACGAACTGGGTGCTTCCCTGGTAGTAGCCGAAGACTTCGTTCGTGAGGTTGAGTCCGTAAGCCATCACGGAAATTCCCCGGCCGATGCGATAAGTTCCCTGCGCGTCCAGTTGCAGGTGCGCGTAGGTATAGATATCGCCGTTGGGGCCCCTGGGTCCGAGACCGGCGGGGTCCGGACTGTTGGGGCCGCTCAGTCCCAGAGCAGCCGACGGCGTTATGTAGTTATAGGTGTAGATGCTGGTGCCGTTGAAGGCGATACCGACTCGCACGGAGGCGCGCTTGGTGTCGTAGGTCGGGCTGATATTCCAGCTGTTGGGAGTCTGGCGCTGCAGCGCCGGGTGATCGGTGCGCAGCGGAACACCTTTCTCCTGCGAGGCGGTAAAGCTGTAGTTGGCGGAGATACCAAGGCCTTTCAGCAGTCCCGGCAGATGACTCCAATGCTGCTGATAGCTGGTTTCCAGGCCGTAGAGAAAGGCGTTCTGCCCGTTGACATCCACCGTGATGGGGCATTGCAGGACGCCGACGATGTTGCACGTCGCATTACTCGCAATGCTATTCAGTGCTGTGATCACCGCTGGCGGCAGCGCATTGGCGGGAATGTCGGCGATATTGATGTTAGCTGGAATCGTAATCTCAATCTCCGGCGCGGTCAGTTGCTTGGCGAAAAATCCGGCCTGGAACATGCCGAGCGGCTGCAGGAACTTTTCATAGAGCAAGTCATAGTTGTTGGCGCGCTCGGGCTTCAGATCGGGGTTGCCGACATCGACCGCTACGCCGTTCTCGTCAACCGTCTGGTAGGGGACGAGCTGGTAAGGATCCGGTCGCGCCACGCCGCGGCTATAGACTGCGCGCAGAGAGGAATTGCCGGGAAGCGAGTAACGCAACTGCACGCTCGGCAGAATGTCCAGGTACGAGGGATTGTTGATCTGCGGCGTGGGTACGCCGCAACCGGTGGGATTGGCGCAGTGAGGGTCACCGGCAGCAAAGATGTGCACGCTGTAACCGAACGTATCCATCTGCGTACCCTCAAAGCGCACTCCGGTCTGCACGTGCAATTTTCCAAAGTCAATGGTGTTCATGGCATAGCCGGCGGTGATGCGCTCGACCGTGTGGAAGATGTTGGGGTAAGTGTCAGCGGCGGTTGCGGCTCCATCCTCATACTGGGACAGGTTGTTCACGACGTAGTTTTCCGCCTTGTTGAAGTCCGACACCGGCCCAAAGCGTCCGCCAAAATATTTTCCGTTGAAGAAGTTGTGATTCTCGAACCCGCTTTGCAGCGCGCTCATCAGGATGGCGGGGTCTCCGCTTGTGTCCCAGCTGTCATAGACGGTTTCAGTTGCGTCCTGGGTTTTGTGACCGTTGCGGATTTTGAAACCCGTCTCAAAGGTTCCAAAGTGGCCGTTCGCGTAGTAGGTCTTGGCGTAGGAAGCGGCAGCGGAAAGATTGAGCTGCGAGCTCAAGCCTTTGGAGGTGGTCAGATCGGTCAGCGCCCAGAGAGAGGCATTCAGAAGAGGGGAGTTGACCTGATCGCACACCCCGAAAGTGGGAGTGTTGAGATTGGTTTGAATCGCCGGGTTGTAGTTGCATCCCACCGGTTTCGACCCCAGCCAGGCGAAGTCGGCCTTGGGGTTGCCTGCGGAATCGATCTCGTACGAGCGTGACGCCGAGATTTCCCACGTCAGCCAGGAACTCTGCCAACGTGGCGGCCGCCGAGCGCCAGGCTGCCGACGGAGGCGTTGGGGCGCTTGCTGGAGGTGTAGAACTTAGGAGCCTTCGCTGTGCCGGTGACGCTGGGATAAATGTAGGTGGAAGGGTTGCAAGGACCGGTCGCCGGACACTCGATGGGGTTGGACTTGGGCGCGTAATACCACTTATCGCCCCAATCCTTCAGGTCTGAGTAAAGCCCGTGCGCGTAGAAGCTGTTATTGTCATCCACCTTGTAGTCCGCACTGCCGCTGAATCCGTAGCGGGTGCGGTAGTAGCGATATTGGCGGATGGTGTTGTTGTCGTAGAAAGGTTGCGCGAAGGTCGAAAGAGGGTCGATGCCCGGCTGGATGTTGTCGATGCCGCGGCCGTTGTAGTCGTAGGTGCCGCCGAACACGAATCCGAATTTCTTGGTGTCGCCAAAACGGCGTCCGAAGATGCCGCCGAACTGGTCCACGCCGCGGCCATTGAGAATCGGAGTGTAGCCGCCGTTGCCATAAACGCTGAACAGCGGCTGCTCGGTTGCGGTCTTGGTGCGTAGATTCACCGAACCGCCAATGCCATCGCCATCCTGGTTGGCGGAAAGCGTTTTATTGATTTCGACGGCTTCCACCAGGTCGGAAGTGATCACGTCGAGACGGATCTGACGCACGGTTGGTTCGGGAGACGGAATGGTGATGCCATCAATGGTGATATTGGTCAGTCGAGGTTCGAGTCCGCGGACGTCGATGTATTCGCCTTCGCCTTCGGCGCGCTCCAGCACTACTCCAGACATGCGGCCAAGGGCGTCGGCAACATTGGCGTTGGGCAGACTGGTGATGACCTCGGCAGGAAGCACGTCGATGATGTTGTCTGCCGTGCGGGTTTGGTTAATGGCGTCGGCTTCGCCGCGAGCGCGGTCGGCGGTCACAAGGATTTCCTCGCTCTTGGAGGCGACTTCCAGTTTCACGGAAAGATTCAGCGTCTTCCCCGCGACTACGTCGACTTCTTGGTTGTCGGTCTTAAAACCGATGTAGGTAGTCGTCAACGTATAGTCTCCGGGCACGATGTCGCGCAGCACAAAATCGCCCTGACTGTTGGCGCTGGTGGCGATGCCAAGGGGCAGCAACTCGACTCGAGCTCCCTTTAGCACCGAGCCTGAATCGTCCACGACCGAGCCCGTGATTACGCCTTTGCCGGATTGTGCAAAGGCCGGTAATGAAATAAGCAGCAGACTTAACAGCAGCCAATGATCGCGTGTTTCCAAGCTCGATCTGAATACCAACATGCAGCCTCTCTCCCGAAACAGTGTTTCCTGCGCGCAGGCAGGCAGAAGTGCAACGCGGGCAGTATGGCAATGCAATCTGATCGCAATCTAAGGAAAGCCGGATTGGCGGCCGGATTTCATCAAGAATTAACGTTGCGCAGATAAGATGGCTTCAATGCGGGTTTTCATCGTCGAAGATAAACGTAGCCTGGCTGAGCACTTAGGCCGCGCACTGGAAGGCGAAGGCTATTCCGTGGCGTTTGCCTATGACGGCGAAGAAGGGTTGCGCCTGGGCAAGACGCAATGAATTCGACGTGATGCTCCTGGACGTGATGCTTCCGCGAATGGATGGATTTACGGTGATTCGCAAACTGCGCGAGGATCGGGTGCGCACCCAAGCGATCATCGTTTCGTCGCGCGACTCGATGCACGACATTATCTATGGGCTGGACGCGGGAGCCGACGATTATCTGACCAAGCCGTTTGCGCTTGACGTGTTGCTGGCCAAGGTGCGGGCGGCGGTGCGCCGGGTTGCGGCGCCAATGCCGCAGGGGCTGCAATTCGAGGACCTGATTCTGCGCCCCGATCAATATGAGTTGCAGCGGGGAGGGCGCGTGGAATCGCTTACCCGCACCGAGTGCGCATTGCTGGAAATCCTGATGCGGCGGGCGCGCACGGTTGTTCCGCACGGCGTGCTGATCGAAGAAGGTTGGGGCGCTGATTGCGATGTGAGCTTTGACAGCCTCTACATGTTTATCCGCGCCCTCCGCTCCAAGATCACGCATGCGGGAGAAGCCGGAGTTGTTGTACACCGTTCGCGGCGTTGGCTACTCGCTGCGGCGCCGAGTCCTGTTGATGCCGCGCTGGTCGATTTCATTACGCTTGACGCTCTGGTTTGGAGGCATTTTTTTTCTCGGATGGCTCCTGTTTGGAGCGGCCATGTGGTTCAACCTGCAGAGCACTTTGACTGGAGAGCGTTTCCAGACGCTCTCACGCCGCGTGGACCGGTTGCAGGATCTGTTGCGCAAAATCCAGGACGAGAACGAAGAGGATCGCCACCAGGATTTTCAGGACTTTGCCCACGCCACCGGAAACGGACTGGCGAAGTTTTTCGCGCGGACGGGAGCCGGGCTTATCCTTCTCCTTCGTCCGCCGCGCGAGACTTTTCCTGGCCGGTGGTGAAGAGCGGCGATCCGGAACGCTTCTCTGCGTATCAGTTCGGCCGGCCAGTAGCTATTGGGTGCTGGCGCGGCCGTTTTCTCTCGGCGGCCAGTTATCTGTATCTGATGGCGGCGGCGCCGGAAGCGGGAAATCTGCTCGTGCTCAACCGCTTTCTGGCCGGATTGCTGGCCTCGGCGCCAATCCTTTTGCTGGTCTCGTCGGCGGGCGGCTATTGGGTCGGACGAAAGGCACTGAAACCAGTGGACACGAATCACGTCCACGGTGCAATCGATCAGCATTCGAGACCTTTCCGGGCGATTGCCCGTGGCCGGCACCGGCGATGAGTTGCAACGACTCGCTGAAACCTGCAATGCCATGCTGGCGCGCCTGGAATCCTCCGTCAACCGAATTAAGCAGTTTACCTCCGACGCTTCGCACGAACTTCGCGCTCCGCTCTCCTTCACTAGGATGGTGGCTGAAGTTGCCTTGAGAAACCCGCAAATCGACGCCGAGAGCCGCCGTGCATTTGGAGAGATCGTGGATGAGGGAGCCAAGGCCGCCGTGCTCCTGGGAGATATGCTGACGCTGGCTCGAGCCGACTCAGATTACTGCGACGCGCTTTGGGAGCCGGTGGACCTGGTTGCCGTCATTGAAAACGTCTGCGAGAAGGCGCGCCCGCTGGCCGAGGAGCGCAAGCTTGCTTTGTCAGTTTCGCTTGACGCACGGGCCAACTGTGGATGTCATGGGAGACTTTCCGACCCTTCGCAGACTGCTCTGGATACTCCTCGACAACGCACTGAAATATACTCCAGCGCCGGGGTGCATATCGAGGTGGCGCTCAAGGCTAGCGCCACGGAGGCGAGGGTCCTGGTCAGCGATAGTGGCATCGGGATTTCCCAAGGTGACTTGCCTCATATCTTTGACCGTTTCTATCGCGCGGATCCATCGCGCAGCCAGGTGGAGGGCAGCGGGCTGGGGTTGGCGATTGCCAAGGGCATTGCCGAGATGCACGGGGGCGATCTTTCCGCAGTCAGCAACGCAGGGGGCGGAACCACCTTCCAAATCGTGCTCCCCGTTTGCAGCCTGGGAGCCGTTCCATGTTATCCAGTCGGGCAGAAGGCGAACATGACGCGGCAGCCGTAACGGAAACCAACCCTGGAGGACGTTTCGCAAGTGGGTGGGGGAAAACGGGCGAAACGCAGAATCGCCGGGATCGATTTGTTTTTCGGCTACGGCTGCGGGTCTTGTCTTTTTCCGCCGCGAAACAGTGGTACAATTCGGCCAATTTAGCGTCCGCAAGGATCGGTGGGGACGGACAAAATCATGCCAGTCGTTACCATCAACGGCAAGACACAGGAGGCCAGGCCGGGAGAGTTCCTGATCGAGGCCTTGAACCGCTGCGGGATCCAAGTCCCGCAGGTTTGCTATCATCCTCAGCTCGGCCCTATCCAAACCTGCGACTGCTGCATGGTGGAAGTCAACGGCAACCTGGTGCGAGCCTGCGGTACCGTGGTTTCAGACGGCATGGAGGTTGTGACTTCTTCTCCGCGCGCCGGCACAGCCCAGCGCGAAGCCTTCAGCCGCATCCTCGGCAATCACTTGCTCTACTGCACGGTTTGCGACAACAACAACGGCAACTGTACGGTGCATAACACCACCGCGCTGCTCCAACTCGATCATCAGGACATTCCCTACAAGCCGAGAGGGTACGAAGTGGATGCGTCCAATCCCTTCTATCGCTATGATCCCGATCAGTGCATTCTTTGCGGGCGCTGCGTGGAGGCCTGCCAGGACGTGCAGGTGAATGAGACGCTCAGCATCAACTGGGAGGATGCTCACCCTCGCGTTTTGTGGGATGGTGGCGCGCCAATCGGCGAGTCAAGCTGCGTTTCCTGTGGCCACTGCGTCACCGTGTGCCCCTGCAACGCGCTGATGGAAAAATCGATGCTCGGCGAAGCAGGGTACTTTACCGCCCTGCCTAAACCAGCGCTGGGCGGAATGATTGATGTTGTGAAAAGCATTGAACCGGAAGTCGGTTATGGTTCTATTCTGCAACTCTCCGAAGTAGAAGCCGCCATGCGCGAGTCCCGCATCAAGCGCACCAAGACTGTATGCACGTACTGCGGAGTGGGTTGCAGCTTCGATATCTGGACGAAAGGTCGCCACATTCTCAAGGTAGAGCCTGCCCAGGGACCGGCCAACGGCATCTCTACCTGTATCAAGGGTAAGTTCGGCTGGGATTATGTAAACAGTCCCGACCGCCTTACGAAGCCGCTGATTCGCGATCAGGGTAACTTCCGCGAAGCTTCCTGGGACGAGGCGCTGACCCTGGTGGCGAAAAGGTTCGCCGAGATCAAAGCCGCCACCGGGCCCGACTCGCTTGCATTTGTTTCCTCTTCCAAGTGTACCAACGAAGAGAGCTACCTGATGCAGAAGCTGGCCCGCGCCGTGGTCGGTACAAATAACATGGATAACTGTTCCCGCTACTGCCAGGCGCCGGCGACTACCGGGCTTTTTCGGACCGTTGGCTATGGCGGCGATTCTGGATCCATCGCTGACATTGAGCAGGCCAGCCTGGTGCTGATCATCGGCAGTAATACCGCGGAGAGTCATCCTGTTTTGGCTACCAGGGTAAAGCGCGCCCACAAGTTGCGCGGCCAGAAGCTCATAGTCTCTGACCTTCGCGAGCACGAGATGGCGCGGCGCGCGGACGTATTCCTGCATCCCCGGCCAGGCACGGATCTCATCTGGCTTTCGGCCGTTACCCGTTACATCTTTGAAAACAAGCTTGCCAATTCGGCGTTCATCGAGAAGTGGGTGAATGGCTCCGTGGAATACAGAAAGAGCCTCGATGGCTTCACCCTCGAGATGGCCAGCCGGCGCTGTGGAATCCCTATGGAAACCCTGGTCAAGGTTGCACACATGATCGCCGCAGCCGAGAGAGTGTGCATCCTATGGGCCATGGGAGTTACGCAGCATGCCATGGGATCGGACACTTCTACCGCGATTTCCAACCTACTGCTTGCCACCGGGAACTACATGAGGCCCGGAACCGGTGCCTATCCCCTGCGCGGGCATAACAACGTGCAGGGCGCCAGCGACCACGGAGCGATGCCGAACTTCTTTCCCGGCTACCAGAAAGTGGACGACCCTGAAATCAGGGCGAAGTTTGAGAAGGCATGGGGTGTCACGCTGCCGCCGAAACCGGGCCTCGATAACCACCTCATGATTGAGGCCATCCACGACGGCCGATTGCGGGCGATGTATGTATTCGGCGAAGAGTTGAGTATCGTTGACTCGAACGCCAACTATGTCTCCGCGGCGCTGTCGAAACTCGATTTTCTCGTCATGCAGGATATCTTCTTCAGCCAGAGCTGCCGCTTTGCGGATGTCATCCTGCCCGCCAGTCCCAGTCTCGAAAAGGAGGGGACCTTTACCAGCACCGAGCGGCGCATCCAGCGTCTCTACCAGGTCTTCGCCCCGCTTGGAGAGAGCCGCCCTGACTGGCAAATTATTCAGGATATCGCCAACCGCCTGGGTGCCAACTGGAAGTACGAACATCCCTCCCAGATCTACGAAGAGATCGCCGCGCTGACGCCGCTGATGGCCGGTGTGAGCTATGAGCGGCTGGAGAGATACCGGTCATTGCATTGGCCAGTGGCCGAAGATGGCAGCGACCAGCCCCTGCTCTACACGGAGCAATTCAAGTTCCCCGACGGAAAGGCGCGATTCTTCCCGGTGGAGTGGACGGAGCCGACCGATCAACAGGATGCCGAGTACGACCTGCACCTGAACAACGGACGGCTGCTGGAACACTTCCATGAAGGCAACATGACTTACTGCTCGGATGGGATTCGCGAGAAGACACCCTGCACGTTCGTGGAAGTGTCGCCGGAGTTGGCAAAGGATCGAGGCATCGAGGACGGAAGCTGGGTGCAACTCAGTTCCCGATATGGAAAGGTTCGGGTGCAGGCTGTAGTCACCGCAAGAGTTCATGGCAAGGAGTTATACATGCCCATGAATTCGGTTGACGAGCCCGTCAACCGGCTGACCAGCAGCCACACGGATGCGATTACGCACACGCCGGCTTACAAGGAAGCCTCGGTTCATCTGGAGATACTGAACCAGGCTGGCGAGAATCCGTTACCGCGCACAAACTCCCGCTTTGGACAACCGACGCCGCAAGCGGGAGTTGAGGTGGAGCGCAAGTGGAAGCGTGCGGACTATCGCGAACCTGGTCATGCGCTTGTACAAATCGACACCCGCCAGTCAGGATAAGAAGGAGCAAGATGGCCCGCCCAATTTCTGTTCGCTTGCCGCCCCGCGACCCTCGCCCGCAAACGCGCGAGAAGATTGAGCAGGCCCCCATCGAACACGCCGAAGCCCTGCTGGATGCTTACGAATTACTGCAACAACTGCACGATCACGGCATCCTGGACTTGTTGCGCGGCGCCTTGGGGGCAGGCGATAAACTTGTGGAGGCCGCGGTTGGCGCCGCCAGTTCGGCTAAATCAGTGCGCGCGATTCGCAATACCGTCATCCTGGCAAAGATGCTGGGTATCCATCAATCCCGATGTACTGCAGGCGATTGCAAATGCAGTGAGTGAAACCCTTAGTAGTGAGAGAAAGCCGCTGATCGAGCCGCCTGGACTCCTCTCGCTGCTGGGTGATTTCCGCCACGAAGAACTCCGCCGGAGCGTAGCCCTGATCAATCGATTCCTGAAGGCCGCGGGCGAGCAGCTCAAAGCGCGAGGAGACTCGGATCCTAAGGAGTGAAGCTGCGGCAGAGAACTTGCCCGGGCTGATCCGCGCTTGCTAAGCAAGGATGCAGCCGGGCACGCATTCCCGACGGTTATCCCCGCGTCTTGGATTCCGCCATGGCAGCCACCGCCGCCTGCATCACCTGCTTCACCGGAACCCCGTGCTTCTCGGCGGCCGCGCGGCAATCCTCGTACTCCGGCATCGCATTCATCTCGACTCCATGCCATAGTCCCAGCTTTACGCGGATGGCTCCGAATGCCGTCTGCGTTTCCACAAAGCTGCGCTCCAGCACGACCCGCTTTTCCTGGCGCACGCGAATGCCCAGGGTACTTGTTTCCCGGAACAGCAGTTCTTCCAGGGCCGCGGCAGCCTGCGGTTCGCAGAGCACCGTCAGCAACAGGCCGACCCGGCTTTTTTTCATCGTCACCGGGATACACATGGCATCCAGCGCACCCCGCGCCATTGCCAGTTCCAGGGCGCGCGCCACGACCTGCGGACTCAAATCGTCCACGGCGCATTCGAGCACGGTGATGGTTTCTTCCGGAAACTGCGCCGTGGATTCCGCATCGCCAATGCTGAGCCGCAACACGTTTGGAAAGCGCGCCGGATTGCGCGTCCCGGCTCCGTAACCAATGGAGTGAGTCCGCATCGCGGGAGCATCGCCGAAGCTGCACCCGAGCGCCCGGAGCAGGGCCGCTCCCGTCGGCGTTACCAACTCCATCTGCAAGCCCGAGGAATAGGTCGGCATACCCTTCAGAAGTTCGGCCGTGGCCGGAGCCGGAACCGGAAACTTTCCATGGGCGCACTCCACAAATCCGCCACCGACATTGATTGCCGAACACACCCACTGGTCCACAGGCAGCGAACAGAGTCCCACCGCGCCGCACACAATGTCGGCAATCGTATCCACGGCGCCCACTTCGTGGAAGTGAATGCTTTCCACCGGGACGTTGTGAATTCCGGCTTCCACGCGCGCCAGCAACTCAAAGGTCCGCAGCGCCAATCCTTTGGCATCCTCCGGTAACGCGGCCTGTCCGATCAAACTTCGGATGCTGGCCCAGTCTCCGCCATGCACATGGCTGTGTCCATGTTCTTCATGTGGAGGATGTTCGTGCTCATGATGGTGCTCGTGCTCTTGAGGATGCTCGTGCTCGTGTTGGTGCTCATGTTCGTGTTCATGCACATGCTCGTGATCGTGTTCATGCTCGTGATCATGTTCGTGTTCATGTGGATGAGGGTGCTCGTGCCCGTGTGGATGCTCGAGGGCGGGTCCATGTTCGTGCCCATGCTCGTGTTCGTGCTCCCCATGAGAATGGCGGTGACTATGTTCGGCGTGAGCCTGGGCTGCCGCCCCTGGTTGCGGAGCATCGGCGGGTTGGCCATCGACTAGCACGGCTACCTTGGTGGACTGAATTCCACTTCGGTTGACGCGCTCAACGTGCAACTCCGCTCCCAGATCCAGTGCCCTTACCGTTGTCTTTAGAAGCTCCGCGGACACTCCCGCGTCAACCAGCGCTCCCAACAGCATGTCTCCGCTGATTCCGGCGAAGCATTCCAGGTATCCGATTTTCATTTGCTAGTTTTCTGGCGCAAAAATTCCCACGCCATCCTCCCTGTCATCAAATCTTGCTTCAGCTTGCGATTCTGATGGCCGCCGCAAGAACTGTCAAGGATGGCGCCGCCTGGCTCCAATCCGCGCGGCGGCGAGGTGGCTGGTTTCGTTTTTCGCGGTCGTGCTTCATGCATGCTTCGATAGGACGATGAAACCTGCCGCATCTTTGACCCTTGAAGAATTCGAGCCGTACTTTCAGGATCGCCACCTGCTCCACGGGGCGACGGAGAATAGCGCGGCTGCGAAAAGCCGTTGGCCACCGTGCCGATCAATTCCGATTGCGGCCGGTATGTGTCATGGGCGGAATTTGACACGCTGACCAGGGCGCTGGCGATGCTCCTGCTAAAGCGCGGCTTTGCAAAACGGGATTTCTTCGACAGCCTGCGGCCCCTGACCCGCGAGCACATTCTTCTGGAGCATGGGTGCCCGCGCATCGGCCTGTTTCCTGCTCCAGGCAGCGCTGTTTGCGATGGCACAAAGGCGGACCAAGAGAGCAAGTCCGGCTGCCAAATACACCGTCGGCGGGAAGATTTGTCGCCACGATCCAGAGCCGTTGCTCGGCAAATCAGCGGCCCGCGGTGTACTTGGGACTTGTTGTTTGATCCACGGCCGTGCTTGAAGGTGTGGGTTGGCGTGTCTCACGGTGTGTCATTGTGAACTGCCGTGTGTCACGTAGTGAAACTTGACACACTGCAGCCATTTCTTAATGTTGTGGAAGTCCCAATCTGGTCAACGTTTTCGCACCCGGGAATAGCTCTGTCAGAATGGCCCATTTCTTGCACATGCAAAGCCGAATCTCCAGACATTTCAATTGCAGGCAGACAGGAATGCTGGGTTTTGAAAGTGAAGGTAGCGCTGTAACAGATCTGCAAGTGGGAATGAACTCAATCGAGTTTCAGGTGGATGCCCAAGTTGGTGAAACAACGAATACCTGTGCCCCGGCAATCAGCCTTGTGTTTTTGGGTTGCCTTGCCACGAAAGTGATACCCGTTCCATGCCAAGCGTCGGCGAAGTCTTCGGCGGATTCCTCCATGACAATGCATACCTGCCCTTTTTCCTTTTGCGATCCCTGCAGAGGACGAGGTGACGGTCGAAGTCAGGGCCGATGCGCGTGAATAGAAAGAAGCAGTTGGCGTATAAGTTTTTGAAACGTAAGTGTTTTAGTTTGAAATCGAAGTTAGATCTACGGAGGTCCATAAAATGAGTCAGCCCAAAGTTGCAATCGTGAAATGCGAACGCCCCGAAGGTAACGCTGCTTTCATCGCCGGCAAGTATACCCGCCGTGATGATGATGTCGCCAAGATCAAGGCGGCAGTGAAGAAAGCGGTTGAACTGGCCATCGGTTCACTAGACACAATCATCAAGCCCGGACAAAAGGTCCTCATCAAGCCGAATCTGGCTTTCCAGGCCCCGCCGGAGAGCTTCGCCGTGGTCGATCCCCGTACGATCGAAGCGGTTGTCTCCTACATCAAGGAATACTCGAAGGCTGGAGAAGTCTGGGTTGGCGATAATCCCTCGCTGGGCATGCATGTGGGCCGCGCCAAGCCCGCGTTCGCGGTCTCTGGAATGGAAGAAGCCGCCAGACTCGGCGGCGCCGACAAGGTCATCTATTTCGACGAAACCGATGTGGTCGAAGTGGACATTCCGAATGCGAAGGTTTTCAAGAAGGCAGCGATTTTCAAGCCGGTTCTTGACGCCGACGTCATCATCAACCTGCCCAAGATGAAGGTCCACATTGCTGGCGTGGTCACCCTGGGTATTAAGAACTGGAATGGAATCATCCCCAACGTGCATCCCAGCGCGCAGCAGCAAGGCGCTCACCGCATCGATCTGGGTCAGAAGATGTGCGACATCTACCGCGCCGTCCAGGCAGACCTCACCATCGTCGATGCTGTCATCGGCATGGAAGGACAGGGACCGCACGCTGGCGTGCCGATCGAAATGAACCTGATCATCGCCGGGGCCGAAACCGTGTCGACCGACGCCGTCACGTCCTATGTGATGGGCTTTGATCCGATGGAAATTCCTGCCGTCCGCTGCGCCGGCAATGAAGGACTCGGCGAAATCGACCTCAAGAAAATCAACGTGGTCGGCGAAACCGCGGACTCCGTGCGCAAGAACTTCCGCCGTCCCAATGACAATCCCGTCGGCATGTACAACGGCTTGACCGTGCTTGCCCAACAGACCTGTCCTGGTTGCTACGTGAACGTACGCGGCGCCCTGGATTCGTTCCACAACAGCGGCATCTCCATGACGGACTTCTTGAAGGAGCGCGGTGAAGTTCTGGTTGTGGCTGGTGGTTTGCCGGACTTCGATCCGAAGGACGCGAAGGACAAGCACCTATTCGTTTGCGGCGATTGCTGGGAGTATTTCCCCACGGCCGACAATATTCGCCAGGCCACCAAGGTTGCCAAGTCGGTAACCTACTATCCGGGATGCGCACCGGTCTACATCTTTGCGCAATTGAACACAGAATCTGCAGCAGCTGGCGAAGACTGGTTCCGTGACCAAGTAGTCGGCCGCCCACTAAGCAAGCGGGATTGGGCTACCCGAAGCTTCAACCTTCATCGTGTCTCCTGAGTGGGAACCGGTCATCCGGCTCCCACTCCCGGGAGCCGGATGAAGAGCTGCAATGATCAGTACTGCAAGGCAACAAAAGATAGAAGAATGAAGTAGTTAGAAGGACTGCGCCGGTTACGGCGATCCGCTGGGATCTGAACTGAACTGATTCCCCATTTTGGGACAACACGGGGCTTCCGCGTATTCGGGGGAAGCCGGGCGCCCCGTGTGTCATTATGATGCAGGCGAACAATTGCCGATTGCAAAGGCCAATCGCCGGCAGGTCACCAATATGAATCGTGCCAATATGACGGATAGCGAGCGCACCAAAGCTGCACAAATCGATCCCCTTGCCACTGGGGAGAACGTTCGCGGGGTGGTTCCTCTGATTGCCGAGTCCTGGGCCCGTTGCAGGGCGCTTGGATTCGATCCGAAGCTTGCACCCGACATTGCAGTGGTCGATCCCGGAGATCTGGGACGGCGCTCGGCGCGAAACCGTGACCTGTTGACGGTCGCATTGCCTATCCTCGATGAACTGCAGGCACTCGTCCAGGATTTGGGCTTTCTGACGTTACTCACCGACAGTGACGGTGTCATCCTGAAGATGCTTTCAGGCGCATCGTTGCGAGACGCCGGCTCGGAGGGAAATCTGAGCCTAGGTGGAATCTGGAGAGAAGAACAAGCAGGAACCGGGGCGATCGGACTTGTGCTGCGCCTCGGACAGCCGGTCCAGGTCGTCGGCACCGAGCACTTCTTTGAGCGGGATCACGATTTGACCTGTTCTGCCGCTCCTATCTTCAATCATGACAACCGCCTGCTCGGAATTCTCAACGTCAGCGGTCCCAGGCAAGAGGCTCACCTTCACACCCTCGGCATCGTGGTGGTGGCCAGCATGGCGATCACGAATCAACTGCGGGTCGAGGAGGATCATCGCCAGATCTGGCTGGCCAACGAATACCTGAGGACCGTAATCAACTCGGTTTCCGATGGCATTGTGGCCATTGATTCCAATGGTTTCATCAAGGAAATCAATTCGGAGGCAGCGAACATTCTGGCGACCGACAGCTTGTTCGCCCGCGGAAAAGACATTCAGGATTTTGTGGGCAAGCAACCGCTGTTCAAGAAGGTGATCGCCGATGGCAAACCGGTGACCGACATGGAAGCCACCATGGAGACCCGTCGCGGCTATACCCAGTGCCACATCAGCGCCAAGCCCATCTCTCGTGCCGATGGCCAGGTGGTTGGGGTGGTGGCCACCTTGAAAGAGATGAAAAAGTTGCAAAGGGTGGTGAATCAAATCACCGGCGCGGAAGCCAGGTTCAACTTCGCCAACATTCTTGGGGAAAGCTCGTCGATGCAACGGGCCATTCATCTGGCCCAGGTTGCCGCCAGGAACATGCACACGGTGTTGATCCTGGGAGAGAGCGGAACCGGCAAGGAACTGTTCGCGCAGGCGATTCATAACGCCAGTATCACCGGCCAGCCCTTCATTGCGCTGAACTGCGCCGCCATCCCGGAGACCCTCATCGAGAGCGAGTTGTTTGGCTATGAGGGCGGGTCTTTTACCGGCGCCAACCGGAATGGACGGCCAGGTAAGTTCGAACTGGCGAACGATGGCACCATCTTCCTCGACGAAATCGGAGAGATGCCGCTCAACATCCAGGCAGTGCTGCTGAGGGTATTGCAAGAGCGATCGGTGGTGAGAATTGGCGGACATCGCCCCACGCCGATCAATGTCCGGGTGATCGCGGCGACCAGCAAGGACCTGGCCATCGAAGTTCCCAAGGGCAATTTTCGCCAGGATCTTTTTTACCGCCTGAACGTGTTCGAAATTCGCATCCCGCCCTTGCGCGAGAGAAGCGGAGACATTGCAGGGTTGGTGGACCATCTGGTAGGTACATTTTCCGCGCGCTATGGCAAGGCCGTCACCGGGGTTTCGCTTCCCGTGCTGAAACGCTTGTGCACCTATCACTGGCCCGGCAATGTTCGTCAATTGGAAAATGTTGTGGAACGCGCCATCAGTCTGGTGGATGGAGAGATTATCGAGGAACAACACCTGCCCGATTTTCTATTCGCCGAACCGCACCGGCCCATTGATGAGTTTTCCTTTGACGGCAAAACAGCAAACATCGAGGGAGTTGAGAAAGAAGCGATTCTGGAGGCCGTCCGCCACTTCGGGGAACGGCAGCAGGCGGCCCGATCGCTTGGCATCTCGCGCAGCACCCTGTACCGGCGCCTCAAGCGGTACCGAGTGGACAGTGCAGATTGAACAGCCCGGCGAAGCTCGAGTGGATGGATCTGGGCCTTGTCGGTTATGACGAGGCGTTTGCCATCCAGACGGCGCTGCACCAACGATGCAAAGAGACTGAAGGTGTGGGTACGATTCTGTTTCAGGAGAACTTCCACGTCATCACCTTCGGACGGTGGGCGTGCGTGGAGAATCTGCTGGCGTCTCCAGAGACGATGCAGCAGCGCGGGGTGACCCTCCGTAATGTAAGCCGGGGTGGAGACGTGACCTACCACGGTCCTGGCCAACTTGTAATCTCGCCCATTTTCAAACTGCGGGAGATGGCAATTGGCGTGCATCAGTATGTACGGCTTCTCGAACAAGTCGTGATCAACCTGCTTGCCAACTACGGAATCAATGGCGGCCGGGTAGAAGGTGCAAGCGGAGTGTGGCTGGGCGACCGGAAGATTGCGGCGGTCGGGATCGCCGTCAAGTCCGGTATCACGCAGCACGGTGTTGCAATTAATGTCTATCCCGACCTGTCGTACTTCGATTTCATCGTTCCCTGTGGGTTGCATAACAGAGGCGTAACTTCGATGCAGGCGGAGCGCGCCGGGGCAGTTAGTTTGCAACAGGTCCGGGACCGTTTTTTGTCTGAGTTCTCCACGGTATTTGAAGTGGAGTTTGAGAAAGACCAATTGCTTTTTGAGAGGACTGAACCATGTTATGTGAAGTGAAGGTACCGAAATTTGCCGAGGGAGCAGTAGCGATCACGCTGAAGCAATGGCTTTGCAAGAAGGGTGACCGGCTTGAAGAAGGCGCGGCCATCGCCGAGGCAGCGACCGACAAGATTGCCATCAACATTGAAGTTCCTTCCGCTGGTTATGTGGTCGAGCTCAAAGCGGAAGAGGGCCGGCGAGTGAAAGTAGGGCAGGTGATCGCCGTGCTGTCATCGGAACCCTTAGAGGCAAAGTAACTACTAAAAGGGACTCTTTGCTGGATCATCCCTGACCGGCTCCGGTTGCGTGCGTGCCCCGGACGCCGGGAACCTGACGTAGTGGCCGCGCGCATGGTGCGCAATACGTGCAGGCAGGGAGAGTGAAGCTCAGGCCGTCAGTGCGCGGGTTGCTTATCACCCGCCACGCGACTCTATAACGGGATCGAACGAAGGGAATAGGACAGGGGATAGACAATGGAGATGGGATTAAAAAGGAAAGGTAGTGGTAATCACCGGGGCCAGCCAGGGCATCGGCAAGACTTGTGCGCAGGCATTGGCCAAAGAAGGATGTAACGTGGCCATCTGCGGCCGACGCAAGGATGTCTTGGAGAAGGCGGTCGAGGAAATCAAGACCGAAGGGACGGAAGTCCTCGGCGTCCAGGCAGATGTTGCCAAGGCGGAAGACATCGCGAACCTGGTTGCCAAGACCATCGAAAAATTTGGCCGCATCGACATCCTGGTAAATAATGCCGGCTTCTTCCCAATCAAGATGTTCGAGGAGATGTCACAGGAGGACTGGCAACGGGTCATCGACATTAACCTGACAGGCACGTTCCTGGCTAGTAAGGCAGTCTACGAACACATGGCGGATCAAGGTCACGGACATATTATTAACATTACCTCGGCCGCGGGACGCCTTGGTGGGGCCGGCCTGGTTCATTATTCCGCGGCGAAAGCCGGAGTCATCGGGTTCACCCGGGCCCTGGCAAAGGAAGCGGCACAGGCGGGCATACAGGTCAACGCCATCGCTCCGGGAATCATTGAAACTGATACGGCCCTGCATACGTTCCCCGGCTTCGCCTTGAAGGAGTACCTCAAGAGCGTGCCCCTCGGGCGATTGGGTAAGGATGAAGACTTGGTTGGCATGCTGGTTTATCTGTGCTCCGGCCACAGCAGCTACATTACGGGACAGACATTTGCAGTAGACGGCGGATACACAATGATCTAAAGAGCGCGGTCCGGGTGGTTCGGCGCAGCAAGGGTGAAACACCAGACCGGCACGGTAAAGAGGGGTTATGGATGTCGCAGTGGAATTGACTCATGAGCTCCAGGGGAAGTTGGACCAACTCAACCAGGAGCTAAGTTCTTCAGGACGTCTCCTGGTTGCGTACTCGGGAGGAGTAGACTCAGCATTTCTTGCCTGGGCGGCGCATCAAGCGCTGCCCGGGAACATGCTGGCCGTGATCAGCGACTCGGCCAGCCTGGCGCGGGCGCAATTGCGGGACGCGCTCGCTTTCTGCCAGGAAAATGGCATACCCTGCGAAACCATCGCCACCGGGGAGATGCAGCGGCCCGAGTATGTTCGGAACGACGCCATGCGCTGCTTCCATTGCAAGGATGAGTTGTTCGTCGCGCTCGAAAGCTTCCGGAGAGTGCACCATTTCGATGCGATTGCTTATGGCGTGAACAAGGACGACCAGGGCGACTATCGTCCGGGGCAACAGGCAGCGAGGGCGCATCGCATCAAGGCTCCGCTGCTGGAAGCCGGCCTGTCAAAACAGGACATCCGTGACCTGGCGCGCGTGGCCGGACTTCGAGTGTGGAACAAACCTGCTTCCGCGTGTCTGGCTTCGCGCATTGAATACGGCAGGGAAGTTTCGCCGGAAGTTCTCCGCCAGGTTGAGACGGCTCAGGACGCATTGCGCGACCTGGGATTCCAGCAGTACCGGGTGCGCCATTATGGAGCGATCGCCCGCATCGAGATTGCAAGGCAGGAACTGCCGCGTGCGATGGCGCCGGAAGTATCGGAAGAACTGGTGCGCACTTTCAAGTCGATTGGATTCACCTATGTGACCCTGGATTTGGAAGGCTTCCGTTCCGGATCCATGAATGCCATGTTGCCGGTTTCCTCGTTGCTTGCCGCAACCGGCAAACAGTAGCCGTCCAGGTGTGATCGGCGAGACGCTGGGCGAACTTCTTCAGACCGGCGCACGCAGAAGTGTGGCGCCCCGCGGTGGCGCACGGCCGCCATCGCAAGACCGTGTGTGGCCGGTCACTTCAGCTCTGCGCGGGCCTGCAGTACGAAGTTCTTGAAACGGGCGGCGAGTTCCCGAATCCACGCGCCCTCGCGGAAGCGGAGCGCCTGGCGTGGGATCAGATCTTCGCCGACGCCGAGAGCAACGGCTCCCGCCAGGATGAATGAGGAAGCGGTGCTCTGGGTTACGCCTCCGGCGGCGATGAGCGGCACATGGGGAAACGGGGCCTTGAGCGCACGAATATAGCTTGCGCCGCCCACGTCCGCACAAGGGAAGACCTTTACGAAATCGGCGCCGGCCCGGTGGGCGAGCATGATCTCGGTGGGCGTCAGTGCGCCGGGGATTACGACGATCTCGATGCTCGACGCAGTATCTGGTAATCTCCAGGTCGAACCCGGGCCCGGTGAGAAACATGGCTCCGGCGTCGAGTTGGCGGTTTGCCTGCTCTACTCCGGCGACGACCTCGGCCCCGACAATGAGCGTGGGGAAGCGGCGGGTAAGGTCGCGGATTACCTGGTCCGAGTTTGGAATGGTCGCAGTAATTTCCACGATCGGTATGCCCCCGGCCGCGACATTCTCCGCGGCAAAGATCGCTGCCTCCGCCGAGTCCACGCGGATGGATGGAATCAAACCAATTTCGCGAATCTGCTAATTCGAATCTCTTCTCTGGTCAAATGCCTATCCTTCCATGGCTCAGAATCAGTCTTCACCCTGAGCGGCAAGATCGGTTTTCTAGATGCGCTGGCCTTCTGGCCAGGATGGAAGTTTCTCCTTAGTGTTCAAAAACGCTCTTCGACTCTTCCGGCGTGGGCAGATGGTCGGTGGGCCGCGCCCACCAGACGTAGAAGGTCGGGAGCAGGAAAATGCTCATCAGCAGGTCGGCCATCAGCCCGCCGACGATGACGATGGCGAAAGGCCGCTGCGAATCCGATCCGATGGCGTGGGATGTCGCCGCGGGCAACAAGCCCAGCGTGGCAACCAGCATGGTCATCATGATGGGACGAAGTCGGCGCGTCGCTCCTTCAATCGCAGCAGCTCTCACCGGCATACCTCGGGTGCGCAACTGGTTGATGTACTCGACCATGATGACGCCGGTCTGCACGCAAACCCCGAACAGCGCCAGGAAGCCGACTCCCGACGAGACACTGAAATGCGTTCCGGTGAAGAGCAATGCCAGAAGGCCTCCGAAGGGAGCTACCAGTACGTTCACCAGGTTCAACAGCGCCCATTTGAAGGAACCGAATGCGCCGTAAATAATCATGAAGATAAGGAAAATGGTGATGGGCACAATCAGCATGAGCCGCGCCGTGGATCTTTTCTGGCTCTCGTATTCGCCCTCCCAGTCGATGTGGTAGCCGACCGGCAGCTTCACCTTCTGCCCGACTTTCTTGATGGCCTCTTCGACAGCGCTTCCAAGGTCGCGGCCGCGAACGCTGTACTTGATGGCGATGTAGCGCTGGTTGCCTTCGCGGTAGATTTCAGAGGCGCCATCGTGCTCTTCGATCTTGCAGAGTTGCGCCAGCGAGACGCGTTCGCCGTTCGGCGACAGCAGGCGGATGTTCTCGATCGCTTCCTTCTGATCGCGGAACTGCTGCTGATAGCGCAACACCAGGTCATAGCGCGCTTCACCCTGCAGGACTTGGGTCAGGGCGTTGCCTCCGACCGCGGTCTGGATCGCATCCTGCACGTCGGCCACATTGATCTGGTAGCGGGCGGCCTGCTTGGCGGTCCACGGTGACGTTCAGGTTCGGCTGGCCGAGCACGCTGAAGAACTCCCAGGTCCTCAATGCCTTTGACCTGGCGCATGACGCCGGCAATTTCAGCTGGCCTTGTCTTCGAGGGTCTGCAGATCGTCGCCATAGACCTTGGTGGCAAGCTCGCCCTTTCACTCCGCTGACCGCCTCTTCCATGTTGTCGGCAATCGGCTGCGAGAAGCCCCAGACCACGCCGGGAATCTTGTCCAACTCGCGCTGCATGGCGGCGATCAGCTCGTCTTTGTCTTCATGGAATACAGGACGCCACTGCTCTTTCGGCTTCAGCCCGACGAAGTACTCGGTATTGAAGAATCCCGTGGTATCGGTGCCATCATCCGGACGCCCGGTTTGGCTCGTGCACTCGGTGACTTCGGGGAATGAGCAGAGCACGATTCGTGCCTGGTTCATGACTCGTATCCCCTCGGTCGGTCCCGTGCTGGGCGCCAGCGTGCCACGCACCCAGAGCGCGCCTTCATCCAGATGAGGCAGAAATTCCGAGCCGATGGTGTCGGTCACCATAAGGAACCCGCTGATGCAGACGGCCGCGATCGCAACCACAATCATCGCCCAACGATGATCGACCGACCAGGCCAAGTCCCTGCGGTAACGGTCGGTTAGCCAAACCAGCACGGGATTCTGCCAGTCCCGCGCCTCTTTGCGGAAGAGAAAACTTGCCAGGACGGGCGCGATCGTCATCGAGAAAATCACCGCGCCGAGCAGGGCGAAGGCGACCGTCCAGGCCATGGGACGGAACAAGCGGCCTTCCACCCGCTGCAGAGTAAAGATGGGAAGATAGGCGGTAATGATAATCGTGATGGCGTAAAAGACGGGCCGCTGCACCTCGTGCGCGGCAGCACGAATCCTGTCTGCCACGGGTCTTCTTCTCAGGGTCCTGGCCAACGTGGCGGATGATGTTTTCCACCATCACCACGGTCGCCGTCCACAACCATTCCGAAGTCCAGCGCTCCCAGCGAGAGCAGGTTGGCAGGAATATGCCGCAGGTCCAAACAAATCGAGGCGAACAGCAGCGAGAAGGGAATAGTCAGAGCGACAATCAGCGCACCGCGGATGTTGCCCAGTAACAGGAGCAGCACAAGCGTCACCAGGATGAAGCCTTCGGTGAGGTTGTGCAGAACGGTATGGGTTGTAAAGTGAATCAAGGTACTGCGGTCGATGAAGGGAACGATCTTCACCCCTGGGGGTAGAATGTGATCGTTCAGTTCCTTGACCTTCGCTTCAAGTCCGATCAGCGCCGCCTCGGCATTGGCGCCTTTGCGCATCGGAACCACTCCCGAGACGACGTCATCGTTATCGACGATCTTTCCGTCCTCGCGTCGAATCGCCCGTGCGAACTGGCCCAGCCGGATCTTGGGACCCTGGGAGACGACGGCGATGTCTTTGACGCGTATCGGCGTCCCGATCTTAGTAAGAAGGACCGTGTTTTCGATATCGCTTACATTCCTGACCAGGCCCACTTCTCGAACATTGATTTGCTGCAGACCGGCTTCCACAAAGCTGCCGCCGGCATTGGTGTTGTTGTTGGTAAGCTGCTGCTCCACCTGGGCCAGGCTGAGGCCGTAGGCGATGAGTTTGTTGGGATCAACTTTCACCTGGTACTCACGCGTGGGGCCGCCAAAGGTGTTGACGTCCACGATGTCCGGGACGGCTTTCAGGTTTTTCTCGACAACCCAATCCTCCAGTGACTTAAGCTCCATCACGTCGTACTGCGGATTGCTGCTATGCAGGGTGAAGAAGTAGATCTGGCCCGCGGGGCTCCAGTCCGTACCCATCTGCGGCGTGACCCCGGCCGGCAGAGTGGCCTGGCTCAGCCGTTCGAGAACGCGCTCGCGGTTCCAGTCGTTGCTGGAGTCGTCGTCAAAAATCAACTTGATGTCGGAGAGGCCGAAGATCGAGAACGAACGCAGGTGCACCACGTGGGGAATGCCGTTCAACGCGGTTTCCACCGGGACCGTGACCTGCTGCTCCACCTGTTCGGCAGAGATTCCGGGCCATTGGGTGATGATCTCGACATAGTTGTCGGCCACATCGGGATAGGCATCCACCGGAAGACGATGGAACGCAACCATGCCACCGGCAATCAGCAGCAGGGTGAATGCAAGAATCAGCAGCTTCTGGTCAAGCGCAAAATCGACGATTCGCCGAATCATCTATTGCTCCACCGTGTTCTGCATCACCAAAGCGTTCTGTACCACCTTCGCTCCGGGTTTGATGCCGGAGACAACTGCCTGCATCCCTCCCGGAAGCATGGCCCCGGCGCCGACCTCCTGCCTGGCGAACGATCCATTGCCCAGGGGCGAGAAGACCCAGTTGCGATCGTGCAAATGGAGGATCGCGGTGGCGGGCACCGCGGCAAACGTTTCCATCGCCTGTCCGTGGAAGGCGGCAGAGACAAACATACCGAGGCGCATCAATCCCGGATTCTCGACCTCCAGGCGAACCTTCGCCGTGCGCAGGGCCGGGTCGAGAATTGCCCCGATGTTGCTGACGCGGCCGGTGAGAATCTTGTCGGGATACGCGCTCAAATGAATGTCGGCGGTGTCGCCAACGTGAACCTGGGGTAGAGAGTTTTCGTACACGTCGCAGAGAATCCAAACATGGGATATGTCCGAGATGGTGAACGGATTCGGACCTGAAAGCCCCTGTACACCGGCAGCGTTGGTCACCTGCTGGTCGGTAATCACGCCTGACACCGGAGCATGAATGCTGACCAGGCCAGTGGGATGATCCTTGTCCACGCCCAGCAAATTGAGGTGTTCCTGGGCAGTTTCCAGGGTAACTTTGGCGTCCTGCTCGGCGTCCTCAAAGTTCTCCAGGGCGCTCTTGGCGATCGCTCCCTGGTCGAACAGAAGCTGGGCCCGTTGCAGTTGCACTCGCGCCAGCCGTTCGTCATTGACGGCTTTTCTGTAATCGGAAAACGC
This sequence comes from uncultured Acidobacteriota bacterium, assembly GCA_963707735.1. GTDB lineage: Bacteria > Acidobacteriota > Terriglobia > Terriglobales > Acidobacteriaceae > TOLSYN. Next base: position 632,185 of record CAVPRB010000003.1, read on the forward strand.
TCCCGATACATCGCTGCTCTGAACCCGCAGCAGCAATTGACCCTTCTTCACAAAGTCGCCGAGCCGCGCGTGAATCTCCACGACTTTTCCCGTTGCAAGGGAGATAACGGGCACGGTACGCGAGACGTCCGGGCTTACCACGCCGGTAACGTTCAACTCTGGCGCTGCTTTGTATTCGCCGGCGATAGCCAGGGGAAATTGTTCGGGATGGTCCACCTTGAAGTTGTTGGCATCCGAGTCTGGCACTACGACCGGTTGCGGCGGAGCCTCGGCTTTCAGGTCCGCGTTGCCGCCTCGGCAACCGGCCAGGGTCACGCTCAATAGCAGACAGAGAATCACCGCGAGAATATTGCCGGCAAACTTGGTTCTCATTGCATCACCTCGCGGCCCACGGCCAGGTTCAGTTGGGCTGCCGCCGTCAGGTAGGAACCCACCAGATTCACGTAGGCCAGTTGCACGGCGCGGTAGTCGCTCTCGGCGTTTAAGAAGTCAAGCAGGGAAGCCCCGCCGTTGCGATAGGAAAAGAAAATTGTGTCCCGCACTCGCGTCGACTGTTGCAGATACTTAGCCTTGTATGGCTTCAGCAGCTCCACGGTGCTGGCCAAAGTGGCAAAGCCTGAATCCACGTCGCTGAAGACCTGCGCTTCAACAGCGTTGCGCACGCGCTCATTGCGCGTGATGTCAAGCTGGGTGCGCTGCTTCTCGCCCTGGTTGCGGTCAAAGATACGCAGCGGAAAGCTTACGTTGAAACCTACGTATTGATCGATAGGCGGGTTGCGTCCCGCATCGACCGCGAAGGTCGGGTCCGTGGAACCGTTGGAAACTGCGAGGTTGTGGTCGGTGCGCGCCTTGTCCACTGCTTGCAGGGCAGCCTGCAGGTCGGGACGGTTTTCCATGGCAATTCTACGGAACTCATCGCGGGGCAAAAGCTGCTCGCTGAAATCATAAGTCCCGCTGACGTCGTACTGTTCCACCGGACTACGGTCGTTGAGAAGCGTGAGCAGGGCTATCTTCGCGGTACGCAGGTTCACCTCGGCGGTCTCCAGGTCGGACTCATACTGTACCCGCTGCAACTCCAACCGGTCCAGGTCAATCTGCGCGATGTCGCCGGAGTTGAAGCGGGCTCGACTGATGCCGAGCACATGGTCGTAATACGCAAGGTTGTCTTTCGCCAACTGCAGCACCGCCTTGGATTGAAGAATAGACACAAAGGCGCTGCGTAGACCGAAAAGCAGCGTTCGCTCCAGATCGGCCTGGGTGGAGACCGCAATTGCCGTACCCTTCTGAGCACTCTCAAATCGGAGCTCGCGCTTGTGCTCGCGCTCGTGCAGATAGCTGAACTCAGCCACCGTCAACAGACTGCCGCAACAACTGTGCGACGGGCCCCCGCTGAAGGGATTGAACTGATCGGCGGTCAAGGAAGCGCCGGGATTGGGCCGGAGATGGGCGGTGATCTCCTGCGCCTTTGATTCTTCAATGTTCAGCTGGCCAGCCATCAGGGTCGGATTGTTCTGTTCGAAACGCTGGCGCACCTGGTTCCATGTCATGGGTAACTGTGTCTGAGCCATAACGCCAACACTGCTCAAAAAGATAAGTGTGCGGCACAGCCAACGCAGCTCTTGCATCCTTCACTCCATTGAATGTCGTGGTTTGAATTGCTCGCGTGTGTCGATCGCGAGCTGACCTGAGCACTCATGCTCGATATGTATGATCACCGACTCGAAACGAAATGAACAGACTATCTTTTGGTTATTTCCCGGTATTAATAATGTTGCGGTCACGCCTACAAGAATAGTGGCACCTACGCTGTTTGATAAAGTTTCGCCTGCATGCGTAGTTGTACAAACAAGAATCAACGACAACGACAATAGCATGGCCAGGGAAGGTCGCATCTCCTTGCGATCGTTGATTTCCCCGTAACCCTGGCCAAGCCAGGCAAAACCGGCCTACCCATGCCGGCCCCGTCACCCTCAAAAAAGCCTTCATTTCCGAAGGCGCAAACTGCGATCCGACTCTCTGGCGCTTCTATGGCCTGCTATCCTCCGGCATGTGTGTCGCTCATCTTACTCTTCGCATCGGGCACGGAACGCACCTGAACGCAGTCTCCGGTGACCGTTCCATTGACCGTTGCCTTTCCGCCGGCATAATGCTCCAGGACGTGTCTCTCACCTTGGAGAATGTATGGTTGGTCCCCGACCATCAGAACGAACTCTGATCCGCGTTCCACGCAGGCTAGAACGCAGGATTGCAAAGTCTGATTTTTTTGGCATGTGTATCGATGCGCGACTCGTGCGGCGCAGTTCACTGTTCCAGTCAAGCTGCGTTCCACGCTTAAGGGAGGAACAGTTTGGAGCTCTGCCCGCTGCGCGATCGCGAACATCGCACCTAACACCACAAACGCCGTTACAAGTGTTAGCCGTCTTACGGAAATGTTCTGCATTTCAATATCCTTTCAGTCGCTCGTCTTGGGTGCGCGAAGCTCTTCAGTGCCAGATCAGACTTAGTAGCTTGTACGCCACCTGACTGGAGCGGACTCGATCCCGCCAAGACCTTGCTGCAGTACTATCGACAATTCCCGATAGCACATTCTTTTCTACTCTGGGCAAGCTAAACGAAAACTTAAACGTTCGTAAAAGTTTCCTAAACAGAGTCCAAGCCGGTCTCCGTAGTGGGAGGTGCCGCTTCGGACCAGTGCATTTAGAAATCTTTTAGGAACGATTTACCCAGTCTTTAGTTTGGCGCGAATCTAATCGAGTCGTGCGCTCATCCGGCAGGGCCACGGAGTAGAGATACGCGGCAACTGATCCGGCGGAATTTAGTTCTAAGTCAAGGTCCACACTCAAGGAGTAACGATGAAGACAGTGTTGCGTGACACCATCTGGGAAGGGCTCGACCCTGCTTTGGAAACATACTTAAATGTTGCCTCTTCCTTTTTCCGAGGGGTGGATCGCATCTGGGAGGCTGAGTCCGCTTTGGCGAGGCTCCTGGGGGCTCTGACGGAATCCAGGACTCTGGGCCTGCCGTGCGAGGACGCGGCCGCAGCCGGTGTTCTTCGTTATCTTGCCCGCATTACGAGCAAGTCGCAGGGATCGCTGGAGTACGTTACCAACATTGCGCACTTGATGTACGCGACAATGTTGCTCGACACACTGTTGTCAGAAACAACCCAGTTCTTGTTTCTCCTGAGTCCGCGCGCGATGGGCGATAACCAGCCGGTGCCATTGCGGGGCCTCATCGATTCGCCGTGGCGCAACGACGCCATCACCTTTGCTGCGCTGGCGCGCGCAAGTGAAACTGGAAAGCTACCCTTCACTGGAAGAATTCAATTTTTGCGGGAAACATTTGGTTTACAGGTGACGATTGCAGCCGAGGCCTCGGCGGGAGTCGAACACTATTCATCCGTTAGCAGCAACATAATGCACGACCAACAGGGTCGCTTCGAGTTGCAACTTGACCGCAGGGGAGACATCGTGGCGAAAGAGCAACCCTGTCCGCGGCACTCGAGAAAAATAAGTAGGGATGATGTGCGTTGGGCGATTGACAGCTTTGAACGCGCCGCTCGGCCGGTGGTTGAAGCCGTATTCTCACAGGCTCTCAAGCAGGGAGACCATCCGGCAGTTCAGCTCCTGCTGAAGGGCTCAACCGTAAAGCTCGAACTTAGTCAGTCCTAACGGGCGCCCAGCCGGTTCAGCGATCCTGTTCTTAATAGGGGCCGAGTATCGACTTCGCCCAGGATGTTCAGGGCAAGACAGGCGAATCAATACAAGGCCGCTTATTATCGCTACCGGCGTTAGTCTTACCACGCGGAGGTTGGCGGCCGGTGAGTTCACACGCGGATCGCAGCAAACCTGCTATAGGAGTACCATCCGTCATCCCACCAGTGCAGATCGAGGTAACGTCCCTCGGAAGCTTCATACAAACACGGGACGCTTCGATAGCCTCTGCGGTCCCGGCATTCAGAACCAAGAGCAACGACTGAGAATCTGCGCTGTACCTCGGGGTACTCTGCTCCAAATGCGAGAAATTCGTGCAATTCAGCGGGCCGCAAACCTTCCTTGTCGAGTTCACCGAGAACTTTCTCCGATGTCATCCGGACGTCGAAGCGGACAAGGATAACTTCCAGTTGTGCCTTTCCGCGCCGGGTTGGTGGAAAATTCCGGCTTGTGATCGAGGAGTTTACTGCCTGGTAGCTTCCTGCATTCACCGCGTCTTCCACCGAGAGTTCGTAGTTAACTAGAAGAGGGAACGCTTCTCTTGGCTTGCTTGCCGCCTCGGCCAATACCTGGGCGCACTTGTCAAGCAGCCCGTCGCCTTGCGCGTCAACCGCTCGAACAATGTCATCCTCGGACTGCCCGAGGTTGTTCAACTTGCCAAGCAAACTCTCTACGATTGTGGATAGGTCCTTTGCCATCGTTTGTTCCTTTGGCGCGCTTGGTTCTAGTAACGCCTCAATAAGCAAATGTTTACAAGGCTAGCTTCCAACCGCGGATCAGTTCTTTCTTTTGCCGCAAATAACCTGCCAGTACGATGTTCAGCCGAGCCGTGCGACAAACACCAGCAGTCCAAAGATCACGATAGGAATCAAGGCCACCGCCGCCCAGGACAAAAACTTCTTTCTCCACGGCGTGGAGCGTAACTTCCAGTTCCGCAACTCCATGCGGTTGGCCACGTCAACCTGCTCCTGGTGTCGCAGATCCCATGCAAAGTCTTTGGCGCTGGCGTAGCGATTGCCGGGGTCGCGCTCCAGGGCACGATAGACAATCTCCTGAAGCTGTGGAGTAATGGTTGGGTCGAGCTCTCGCGGGGGCACCGGATTGTTCAACAGCCGGTCATTCATGGCCAGAAATGGGTTCGGACCGGTGAACGGTACTTTGCCGGTCAACATTTCGTAGAGCATAACTCCGAGGGCATACAGGTCGCTACGTGCATCGCCGCGCTTACCCTGTACCTGTTCGGGCGAGATGTAGTCCGGAGTTCCCATCGTATTCGAAGCCTTGGCGAAGGTAATTCGCCGGGTTCTGGCCGCGGTAGCAAGACCAAAGTCGATGAGCTTAATGTGGTCTTCCGCATCGATCATCACATTCTCCGGCTTCAGATCGCGGTGCACCACACCCTTGCGGTGGAGATAGTCAAGTGCCTCACAAATAGCCAGGGTGATGGTAATGGCGCGTTCCCTGGAAAGCCTGGGCTGCAACTGGTTTAGGAGTTGGCGCAGCGGTGTTCCAGGTACCCACTCCATCGCCATATAAAGCCGGCTTCGGCTGCTTTCCGGCAGGACCTTGGTTACCCATGGGTGGTCCAGGGTTGCGCCGATTTCTTCTTCGCGGCGGAAGCGCTCCAAAAGGACTGGGTCGCTTTCCATGTCGGGATGCGGAACCTTGATCGCAACCGGCCGCCCGGTACGTAAATCCGTAGCACGGAAGATTGAAGCCATGCCGCTGCGAGCGGCTACGCCCTCAATGAGGTAATGGTCAAGCTGCGCCCCGGTCTGGATCGAGTTAGTCATCGCGTCACGCCCCGTTCAGGGCCCCTGCCATGCGGGCAAGAGCTTCGCTACAGTAGTCAACTAACCCCGATCGCATTTCGATCGGACCCATCTTGACAGGCATAGGACTGCCTACACTCCTTTGCCTGAGAATTGTTCCCGTGGGACACCAGAGCAGGCCGCAAGACTAGGCGCATACACAACATTCCGTGCGGAATTGAAGTCAACCAGGGTGAATCCAGGGTCCAAGGTGCGGACTCGACTCCTGCCCAGCGCGTGGGCAGCAGGGACCTGCTCGACGCGTCCCGGCACACGCCTTGCGGCAGGGAAAAAAGCGAATAGAAATCGAAGCAGGAACAGGATGGCCGCCACGGAGATCGATACAAACGCCGCAAGGACGAGCATGGGAACCTCCCGGCCAACTGAGCCATGAGCTGTGCTCAGTCCGCTTTATATCCATTGGACAACTTCGCGCCTAAAACGCACATAAACAGTGCCTTAAATGTTCCTAAACGCGGGCGCAGAAGCGAGGAGCGGGCAAGGCTGGGCACCCATGACTCACCGGTGCGCCATGGTTTGTGGCCAGCCGGGCAAGGGAAACGCGTCACATTGGGTGGAAACCGGCGACACACACAACAGTGAGTTGCATCACACAGTCAAAAACCCAATGGAGTCAAAATCCCCAATGCGTCTGATGCATCGCTGAAAACTCAGCGTGTTTCAGACGCATCTAGCTAGAACTGCCATCGGGGTCCCTGAACCAGCGTTCTTCACCAGGGGGAATTCCAAAGGATTCGGCATCCCATGAGAGTTTCACTGCCAAAGGATGTGACCGACGGATGCCCGGCAACGACCGTTGTCGCCGGGCGGCAGGTCTTCAGCATCGCACCGGCACTAGCAAATGCATTTCAACGCCATTTTGACCGCGCAATCGTGGCCTCGAACGCGACGGAATCGCATACGGTACGGCGACGCCACGCGGCGCGGCTGGCAGGGATAGATCTGCATCTTTCACTCTGCTTTCAGCGGTGCACTTTATGAAATCATCGGGAAACCCATTTGCAGCCGCCACCCTTGCCGACGTCTTTCTGAATGCGGTTGAAAGCAACTCCGAACGGCTGATGCTGTATGAAGAAGCCGGCAAGTGGAAGAGCATCTCCAGCCGCGAACTGTATCGGCGCGTGTCCGGCGTTGCACGCGGGTTGCTTGCCTGCGGCGTCAACAGGGGCGATCGCGTGGCAATCCTCGGCGAGAACCGGCCTGAGTGGGCGATTGCCGATTTCGCCGCTCTCATGATTGGCGCGGTCACCGTGCCAATCTACGCAACGCTCACTTCCGGACAATGCGAGTACATACTGCAACATGCAGAGGCAAAGGTCATCTTTGTATCGACCGCCGCGCAGGTTGAGAAGATCCTCCGAATTTCCGCGCGGACTCATCTTGAGCGCATCATCGCGATGGATCGCGTTCCCCGATCCGATCAAGAGGTGTCCTGGATGGGTGACCTCTACAAAGATGGATTGGTCGAACGCGATCGGGAATTCGACTCGATGGCCGAACAGATCACCCCGCTGATGCTGGCAACACTCATCTACACCTCGGGTACAACCGGGGTACCCAAAGGCGTAATGATCACCCATGGCAATCTCGCGTCCAATATCTCCGTTTCCTTGGAGTCATTCAAGATCAAGCCCGGCATGACTTCAATTTCTTTTCTGCCGTTGGCTCACATCGTGGCGCGGCACGTTGATATCGGGTTACTGAACCGGGGTTGTACGCTGGCGTATTGCCCGGTGATCGATGACCTGGCGCGCGTCATGCGGGAGATTCGGCCGACCCTGTTCGTCGCCGTTCCGCGGGTGTACGAGAAGATGTACAACCGTGCCAGCAGCCAGGCTTCGCAAGGCATCAAAGGCAGTCTTTTCAACTGGGCGATCAAGGTCGGCGGCAAGCACATCCCCGAAATCCTGGCGGGCAAGCGTCCCAAGGCCCTGCAGTTGGAAGGTAGCCGAAAAACTCGTTTTCTCGAAAATTCGCGCGGCGATGGGAGGACGGGTTCAGATTTTCGTTGCCGGGCGGCGCGCCCCTGGGCCGCGAACTCGGCGAGTGGTACGCCAAGGTCGGTATCGAGATATTTGAAGGCTATGGCCTCACGGAAACCTCTCCCCTGGTCGCGATCAACACCCCCGGCCACAACAGGATCGGGAGTGTTGGGCGTCCATTGTCCAACGTGGAAGTGCGCACCGCCGACGACGGCGAAATTCTCGTCCGCGGACCGAGCGTGCTCCAGGAGCTACTGGCGCATGCCGGAGGAGACGCATGAACTCTTTTGATGGGGATTGGTTCAAGACCGGCGACATCGGCAATATCGACGCCGACGGTTTTCTTTCGGTGACGGACCGTAAGAAGAATTTGATCAAAACGTCCGGCGGCAAGTTCATTGCTCCTCAGCCGATTGAGAACTCACTGAAGAGAAACCCGCTGATAGCCGAAGCCGCCGTGATCGGTGACCGCCGCCGGTTTCCGGCCGTGCTCATCGCGCCGATGTTCGAGCGGCTGGAAGACTGGGCGCGCCAGAACCATGTGCTGTTCAACAACCGCGCCGGCCTGGTTCAGCCCATCCCGCGTGTCCAGGCGCTGTACGAGGAGATTGTTGGTGAGGTAAACCAGAATCTTGCCCGCTACGAGAAGTTGAAGAAATGTATTGCTGCTCGGAGAAGATCTCAGCATCGCTTCCGGCACCTTGACTCCAACTCTCAAATTACGCCGGCACCAACTCGAAGCGCAGTACCGCGATTCCATCGAACGCCTGTACGCGGAAGCCCCAGGGGTGGATCGAGCACCGGCCAGCCGGTAAATCCCGGCCGGAAAAAAAGCCTCGCAGCCGGTCAAAAAAGGGCAGCACGGGAAACGGGCGCGGAGGACACCGTACCCCATTCAGCCAAGGCCGATCCCTGCGGCTAATCGTGCAGCACCACGCTGACCAGTGTGCTGTGCACGTGCACGCAGCTGCCGTTGTAGTCAATGAAACCCAGTTCCCGGAACCGATTCATGAAGAAACTGACCCGCGAACGGGTTGTACCAATCATCTCGGCAAGTGTCTCCTGACGCACTTTTGCGATGAGCGGGATCGGTCTGGATTCCTGACCAAAGTTGGCCATCAGCAAAAGGAGCCGGGCCAGGCGTTTTTCGCTGGAGTTGAAAAGGTGATCCACCAGGTCAGCTTCCATGCGAACATTCCGCGAAAGAAGATAAGCGAGAAAGCGTTCGGCAAACTCGGGTTCATTATGAAGCAGCGCGACCATCGCGCTTTTTTCTATCCGGAGGATCGTACTCCGCTCCAATGCGCTGGCGGTGGACATGCGCAGCGTCTGACCGGCAAGGCTGCCCTCGCCAAAGAAACTGGCTTCCAGCAGAATGGCAACCACGGCCTCTTTTCCATTCTTGGACACAACCGTGAGCTTTACTTTGCCGTGCTGGACGTAAAAAACGGCGTCCGCCGCGTCCCCTTGCGAAAAAATGAATTCACCGATCTCGTAAACCTGGCTCGTCTTTCCATCGGAGAGTTCCTTTATCCAGAAATGGGGATCGAATGAGCAGGTCTCTTCAGAGAACACCACTGCCGGACCCAACTCTACTGAGAGAGCTGACGCCGGGGGCGAAGACGCGCTGGTCCCGCCGGGAGTTTTGGCTCTCCTCTTCGGAGCGGCGTTGGGTTGGGTGGCCATCGAATCCTCCCACTGGACCGGTCGGCCTGAGTCTTTTGCCAAGTGGGCACAGTATAGCCCGAAACGGGATCAGCAGGTGTGAAAGCTTGACGCAGTTTTAACGATTTGGAACTTACGGACAGGATCGAGCAAGAACGAAGATGCATTTGCCTATCCGGCAAAATGAATCAGCCGCCGCAACGACGGTCAAAATTGCTCATATGACTTCAAGGCCAGGAATCAAACTATCTCAGGCGGAACTCCCTGCCGAGGTTCCGCCGTGGATGACAGCCGGCCGGATCCGCGCGGAAAACGGCTTCGAGACCGCAGCCATCAGGTTCCTTCCCAACGCCACCGAAGCGCAGACGACGCCACCATACAGGGCTCCCACGACGCCCAGGCTGGTTACATCCTGTCCCGTCAGATAGAGATTGCGGATGGGCGTCCGGGCGCCCAGCTTGCGCATTGCATAGCGCGCAGGGGTTGCGGCGACGCCGTAAATCTCGCCCGTGCCGTAGTTCATGAAGTGGCGCGTTGAGACCGGCGTAGACAGCTCCGAGTAATCAATATGACCCGCAACCGATGGTACCCGGCGCTCAAGTTCCTGGCGCAACCGCTCTGCCAATTGCTGCTTCAAGTGGTCGTACTCCGGGCCGCGATGCTTCCAGCGGCAATCGCTCCAGCGCGCAAAAGCCTCGTAAGGCAGAAGGGTGATCACCTCGATTGTGCTCTTTCCCGGATGCCGCCGGCTGAAGTCGGGATCCTTTGACGATGGAAACGATATGTACACGCCGGAAAATGGCGACTCCGGATTGCCGCCAGATCGCCGAACGTTGGCGTCATGGTCAAAGCCGGGAAGATCCATAAATTTGTGCCAGTCAACCCCAGCGCCTCGCTGGTTTGATTCAGTCCTACATATAGGCTCAGATGCGCAATGGATGGCGGCAAGGTACTGAGTTCCCGGCGCAGCGTCCCGAGAGCCGGAATGTCTCCCGGCAGAAGCCGCCCGAAGGTGTTGGTGGCGCCGGCGTCGCTCACTACGATGTTCGCCCGGAACTCGCGTCCGTCCGCCATGCGCACACCTGTTGCCTTGCCTCCGCTGCGCGTGATCTCGGCGACCTCCGCGCTGGTGACCACTCCTCCGCCGCCGCGCTCGATCTGCGGAAGCATGGCGGCGGCGATGCTTGAAGCGCCGCCAATGGGATAGCTGGCGCCGGCAAAGTAGTGCTCGGCGATGGTGGCGTGGATGGCGAAGCTGCTCTTGGAGGGTGGCAGTCCATAGTCGCCCCACTGGGCCGTAAGGACGCCGATCAATTCGCGGTTGCTGGTGATACTCTCCAGAACTTCAAGGGTCGTGCGTTTTGCCCAGCGCAGATAAGGCGCGCGCAACAGAGCGCCGGCAAGAGCCGCCGCGGGTGCGGGAATCGCCTTTTCGGCATAGTACAGCCCGCTAAGGCGATTTGCGGCGCCGACCGCTGCGATGTACTGGTCGATGCTCGTGGCGTCGCGTGGAAAGTATTGCTTCATGCGCGCGCGAAAGCGCTCGATTCCCGTGACCAGGTCGAAGCTGCGGCCATCAATGATCAAGCGGTCGTACACCTCGGGCATCGCGCTCCAGTGGACCGCTCCATTGGTGACGTGGTCGAACGCCCTCCGCACCGGGGATCGCTCATCCTGTAGCTGCCCGATGTAGTGCAATCCTACGTCCCACTCATAACCCGGGCGATGAAACGAATGGGTAAAGCCGCCCGCAACGTAGTGGCGCTCCAGCACCAGGACCCGCTTCCCGCCATGCACGGACAGCATGGCCGCGGCCGTCAGCCCGCCCATCCCGGAACCAATCACGATTGCGTCCCACGCTTCCGCCAGTTGCGCCTGCTTGTAGGATTGACCCTTGCTCGAATCTGTCATCGGCTTCCTCCTCGTTGGCAACACTCGCAGTACGGACCTGCCTATGTTGACACTGACAACATAAGGATAGCCGGACTATGTTGCCACTGTCAACATGATCTGCTATAAAGAAGCCATGGCCCGAACCGAATCCTACCATCACGAAAATCTTCGCCAGACGCTGTTGCAGGCCGCGGTTGCGTTGATCGGGGAAGTAGGCCCGCGCGCGTTTACCCTCCGCGAGGTCGCGCGCCGGGCCGGCGTCTCTCACAATGCGCCGTACCGGCATTTTCCAGCCAAGGACGATCTGCTGATCGCGGTAGCGGTCGAGGGTTTCGAGCGGTTGACCGTGCTGATGCAGAAATCCTCCGCCCGCGGCAGGACTACCCTCGAGCGCTTACAGCTTTGCGGCCGTGGTTATGTAGACTTTGCCTTGCGGTGGCCACATCACTTCCTCGTGATGTTCGATCTCCCCAAGACCTTGCACGAGCGATGCAGGGACGAACCAGCCGGAGCCAATGCCTTCAATGTGCTCATCGGCTGCATCATGGCCGCACAGCAGTCGGGCGATCTCCCGGCCGGCGATCCTCTTCCCCAGGCATGGACTGCCTGGTCGCTTGTGCATGGCATTGCCAAACTGGCAGTCAGCGGAAATCTTCCCCTGAGCCACCGCGCCACCCTCAACTTCACCCGGCGCGCAACCCACGTGCTCTCTTACGGCCTGATGAACCTGAAGGCTGAGAGCTGACATTGTCGGAAGGCTGCGGAGTGAAGGTTCGGGATCCGCTGATACAGCCTGCGCCAGCCAAATATTGGGTTGGCGTTCATGCCGAGGCCGCACCGCACTCGCCGCCGCCAACCGTCCGTCCATCCTCGCCTCCGTCCAGCCGGCATCGGGAAGGGTTCAGTCATCTGTCGCCCGGTTTCGCCCGGACATCTTGCTCTTGTACATTAGTTCGTCTGCCCGCTTAATTACAGACTGGTCCGTGTCCCCGGCTTTCATCAGGGTGGCGCCAAGAGAAATCGTGACCCGCAGGTTCTCTTTCCCCACCGGAATCGCCGACTCCTCAATCAGCATCCGGCAGCGTTCTGCAAATGCCCTCAGAGACTCAGGGTTTACGTCCGTGGCGATCACGAGAAATTCTTCGCCGCCCCAGCGCCCCACGGTGTCGCCGAAGCGCAGCGCATGGGTAAGGGTTTGGCACACTGCCTTGAGGGCATCATCGCCGATGTCGTGCCCAAAATTGTCGTTGATCTGCTTAAAGTGATCGATGTCGATCATTAACAAACCAATTCTTCTGTTGAACTGCTCAACTTCTTGAATTGCCTGTTTGATCTTCAGTTCGACGTAGCGTCGATTCGGCACTCCGGTCAGCGCATCACGGTAGGCAAGACTTTCCAGTTCTCCTACCCGTCTTTCAATAATCGTTTTTTCGGTGCGGTCGCTGAACACCTCGACCGCGCCAATGATGCGCCCGTCGCTATCCACGATGGGAGCCACACGGACGGTGACGGGAACGCGATGTCCCAGCTTGTGGCGAAGATAGACATCTGCTTCCCGCCGGTCGCCATCGGCGATGGTGCTGGCAAGCGGGCATCCCGTCAGGCAAAGGGCGCAACCGCGCTCATCCACATGGAGCAGGAAATTGTCGAAGCAATATCTTCCAACAGCTTCACTGGCAGAGTATCCGGTCAGTTGTTCCGCACCTTGGTTCCAGTATTGAATCCTGCGTTCGTTGTCAACGAAGTACACTCCGTCGAACAAGCTGTCGAGTAGCTTTTCACGGATTGATGGAGCGGAGTCGCCAGACGCTGTTGCTTCCGGCAAAAGCGGTTCAGGAGCTGGGAAATCGGCCATGTAGACCTCAAATCAAAGGACTGGAAACACCGCTTTGGAACGATGTTACTCGAAAAGCTGCTCTTTTTCAGCAACTACTTCCCCCGGGTATTTCGCTAGTAATCCATTTGTCCCGGATTTGTGACACCTCCTCTCTGGCGGCCACCGGCGTTGCCCTCGGCTCAAAGCTTTGCGTTTGGAAGCGGAGCGTGGATGACGCCTAGGTGGTCCTGAGACATGTTTGGAGAAGGCGCTGATGGGCTTCACAACGTCGGCATCCTTCGCAGGTCACTGGCAATAACTTGTGCCGCGCAGGGCGCCAGGTCGATTATCTACCGTGCGCCGCGCTGCGAGAGAGGCTATCGACGGACCATTCAGTTCACGGCACGATCTTCCCCGCGCAATTGTAACAACGGAGTCGGTGCTTGGTTTCCCGCAAGGACAGCGTGTCCGTCCGCCCGGAACTGCGAAGCACCGCCCGGAAACGCCAAAAGCCATTTCTAGAATGTACTTGAGTACCCCACGCCAGGGTCGCGGCAGAGCGCAACCAAGGTGCAGTCGTCCGCCCGCTGCTGCGAGCCCGCAAAATCCTGCGCGGCTCCTACCACGGAAAACAGCAGTTCGCCGGCCGAGGCTCCGACTCTCGTGTCTCTCACTGCGTCGACCACGCGCTGTTCCCCGAACTCTTCCATGCTCTGGTTGCAGCACTCCAGCAGGCCATCGGTGAATGCGAGCAGTGTATCTCCGGGCATCAGGCGAGTTGCCCCGCTCTCGAACTTCGCTCCGGGCACCGCGCCCAGCAACGGGCCGCCGGTCGCCAGGCATTCCAACGTGCCATCCGCCCGGAACCGCAGGGCTGCGGGATGCCCCGCATTCGAGTACACAACCTCGCCAGTCATCCAATGCAGCTGCGCCAGATACAAACTCGTCAGCGGCGGCGGAGAATTCACCCGGCACATCTGGCGATTGATGGCCGCCAGTGCGTCACCAGGGTCGGCAACGGACTCCGCGTACATGCGTGCAAGCCCGAGCAAGTGCGTGAACCACATCCCCGCCTTCAGCCCTTTCCCTGCAATATCGCCGATCGCAACCAGCATCGTTTCACCGGCATCGAGAATGCTGAAGAAGTCGCCCGACAGGTGGTGAATCGGAAACATCTCCGCCGCGATCTCAAACTCGCCCCGGCGCAGCACCCGCGGACCACTCATCCTCCTCTGCATCTGCGCCGCTTCGAACAGTTCACGCTGGACCTCGGCGAGCTCCGACCTCGTGGTTGCCAACTCCGTTGCCATCATCGACGCAACAGGGTGGCTGATTCTGGCTCTTTGCCTGATCGCATGAATACCCATGTTTCCCATAGATCCGCCCCGTGCTAGCCCACAAATTTGTATCCAATTCCTTGGATGGTGAGGAAGTACTTTGGCTGTTCTGGATCCTTCTCCAACTTTTGCCGCAGATGCAGGATGTGAGTGTCCACTGTCCGCGTGCTGGTGAAGGCGCTGTAGCCCCAAACGTCTCCCAGAAGGCGCTCGCGAGAGAGAACGTCGCCGACATGGGTGATGAAGTACTTGAGAAGCTCGAACTCCGTTCCGGAAAGTTTCACGGCCTCGCCCGCGCGCATGGCCCGGCAAGCGTGCAGGTCAACTTCGACATTGCCGAACGAGTACTTTTCGAACTGCCGGGGAAGCACCTGTGCACGACGCAACACGGCTTTAACCCTGGCGAGGAGCTCGCGAATGGAGAAAGGCTTGGTCACGTAGTCGTCAGCGCCCAGCTCCAGTCCAACCACCTTGTCCACTTCCTGCCCACGGGCGGTCAACATGATGATGGGCACAAACGCGCGCTTTGCCTTCAGCTGCTTGCATACTTCCAACCCGCTCATGCGAGGCATCATCACGTCGAGCACGACCAGGTCCGGTGAGTCCGCGAAGGCGCGCTCAAGGCCGCTGACGCCATCGCCGGCGGTGATCACCTCATACCCCTCGTACTCAAAGTTGTCCCTAAGCCCGGCGACCATGTTGGGTTCATCTTCAATGACCAGGATTTTGAAAGGGCGTCCGCCAGCCGTCTGTTCTCGTCTGTGCTGCTCACCTAGGAATTGAGGACGCATTCGTCCTTGTGTCGCGCTTCTGCGCTGCATATTCGACCTCATGAAGCCAACCCCGCTGGTGCCGGTTTGGCCTGGCCATTCACCGGCAAGATGATGGTGAACTTGCTGCCGTGGCCGGGCGTGCTGATGACTTCAACCTCGCCGCGGTGCGCCTCAACCACGTGTTTGACGAGCGAAAGACCAAGTCCGCTTCCCTTGGTGTTATGCACCAGTGGGTCTCCCGCGCGATAGAACTTCTCAAAGATCTTTTGCTGCTCCGAGTGCGGCACTCCAATTCCATGATCCACGACCTCCATTTTCACGGAGCCATTGGAGCGGTACAGGTTCACTCGGAGGTACTTCTCGTCCGCGGAATACTTGACCGCATTGTTCACCAGGTTGAGCAGCGAGCGGGCGATGGCTTCGCGGTCGACCCGAACGGGAGGCAAGCCGTTTTCAAGGCATTCTTCATAAGTAAAACCTTGTTGCTCCACCTGGTAGCGGCAGGAGTCAAGCGTGCTGTGCACCACCTCAGTGAGGTCGGTCTCTTTGAAGTCGTACTCTTTCCGGCCGGCTTCGATTCTTGAGAAATCAAGAATGTTATTGATCAGTCCGGTGAGACGCTCGCTCTCTTTGCGAATGATGCAGTAGTACTCGCAATATTTTTCGGGAGCGTTGAGCCGGCCCATCTCAAGCGTCTCGGCATACAGGCGGATGGCCGCCAGCGGTGTCCGCAGCTCGTGCGAAACATTGGAGACGAAGTCCGACTTCAGCTTGGCCAGCGCAATCTCGCGATTCACGTTGCGATAAGTGAGAAACATGCCTCCGCCCATCAACAGCGTGAGGCCGGCCAGCACCAGATAGCTCGTGTTCAGAAAGTGATCGCTGAGGGCGGCAATGGTGGTTCCGCGATACTTGATTCCGAGCACGAGCCCTGGGAAGACGTCCATGGCGCGCTGCACCTCGGGCTTGCCACCGTCGTAATTCGACGATGTCGCCAACGCCGTCGTCGCCTCCTTGGTATAAAGCATCATCGCCGCGCCTTCATGCCCGGAGTCTGGAGCGCGGTTGTCGGGGCAGTCCGCCATGAAGTCGAGAACCTGCGGAAAGAATGAATTCTTGAGGTAATCCGCATCCAGAAGGATGACGGCAACAGCCACACGGGTCTGGGATACCGCCGGAAGTGGAAAGAGCACGATCGACTGGTAGAGTTCCTGATTGCCGCGCTTGGTCATGACAGAGTCAAAAATGTACGGATGGCCTCCCTGGCTCTGGTTTTTCCAGAACTTCTCGACGATGTCTTTCGCCTCCAGCGGAATCCAGGCGGAGAGCATTTTCTCGTCCTTCTGGCTCTCCTGCGCGAAATCGGGTTCGCGCATCCGGCTCTGGCGGGAGGCAAACGCGACGCCGTGCTGCTGATCGAAGAGAAATGCATGGGCCACATAGGGGTGCCGCTCTAGAACCCGGTTCAGCATGCCCACGCTTTCGTCCTGCGCTGAGAAGTCTGCGCGCGCCGCGTCCACCAGGTCGTAGGTCTTGGCGGTCATCTGCTTCTCGGAGATTGCCAGCATCTGTTCAAATTGGCGTTGAATCGCCGCCTCCACTGCGTGGTCGCGTTGTAAGGAGCGCAAATAGGCAAGGCTGAGCAGCACCAGTGCGAGCGCAGGCACCACAATTGCCAACTCCAGCAACAGTAGCTTCAATCCCTGGCTGCGACCGTCGTTCCGTTTCATCGGACCTTCTCCCATGTCATCGTTCGATTCGCAAACTCCACGCGGAGGCTCACCCAGTTCGGCAAAGAGATGTGAAAAGATGTCAAGGATTGTCAACTTTCTTGCCGGGTTCCTGGATGTTGGCGGCCAACGCGCCGCCTAGGCTCTGGAAACCGTAAGCATCGTCAGCTCCCATATGCCAAGGAGTACAGGCTCGACTTGCAACTCCAGATCCTCCCGAAGCCGGCTTCCGGGGTACATGAGGTGGATTCTGGGCGGATTGTCGCCCAACTGGAAACTAACCAACCAATGAACTTTTCAAACGTCTCTGGGCGCCGGTTTACCGCTTCGCCGCTTCCGAGTTGTTCCGAAAACCCTCGATTAACCGAAGCCGCGGCCCGCTCATTGTGCACGTGCGGGCGGCATGTCTATTGCTGCTCCGAAAATAGTTGAGACTGTTAAAAACTCCTGAACAGTGTTGGGTTGACCTACTCCAGCTCACTGCGTGAATTAGGTGTAGATATCAAGGTTCAGCAGGAGTTGATGCGGCATTCGGATATTCGCACAACGTTGAATGGCTATACGGATAGCCACTCGAATGACATGCGAAACGCCCAGGAAAAGGTGGTAAAAGAGTTGAGAATCCAGTAACGGACCCTAACGGACCCTTGGATTCTCAATAAGTGGCGTGAAATTAACAAGTTAACTGGTGAGCGCGCTGGGACTCGAACCCAGGACCCACGCCTTAAAAGTGTTGATAACAGTCGTATAATCAGCGACTTACACGTTTAGCTTACTCCATGCACGACGCAGTAGAATCAAGTAGATACCGTTATGGCATTCCTCTGGGTGCCCTATGGGTGCCCGGAGGGAAGCTCCCGATGTGAAGACTAGCGACCACTCGGAAGTCTCGTGAGGACCAGGCCTCACCCTGGCTCCTTGGTGCTCGACCGAGCTTCCGTTCGAGCCTGGCTTCCGAATCCAGGAACTCGCGGTGGAAAATCCACGCCCGCGAATGTACCACGCCACCATGAAAAAGACACGACTTCGTGCTGCAGTTCGCGTTGCTCCCAGCCTGTCCTCCGTGCTGTTGCTGGTGGGCGCACTGTGTGTGCTCCTGCCGGTCCAGGCCGAAGCGCAATCGAAGACCGATTTGGCCACGCTCAAAATACTTGCACCCGTGTCCGTGCTCTGGCAAACGCCAGAGGGCAACGCCGCCCTTCACTCGAACTTCGACGTGACGCGGGACATCCAGATGGGTGCCCGTCCGCAGCCAACCCTGCTGCCATTCGCCGATCAGCAGAAGCTGGCCTTGCGCGACGCCTTTATGACAACCGCCAACCTCGAGCAGCTCGCCTCCGGGTTGGGAACGAAGCTCGAGGGCAACTACAAGGAACTCGCGCCCTTTCCAGACTGAGCCGGCCGTCGCGCAAATCGATGGCCCGGATTACTTCGACACTTTCGTCAACAATCCTCGCTCTTCGTTCTCGTAATAGGACTCGATAGGAGTCAAGTCAAGCTGATCCACCACATCACTGACGAAATACGCTAAATGTCCTTCAGGTAGCCAATCCTGCAAGCTTGGCGGCAACAGCAAATCTTGTTCCGGGAGATAGGGGCGGTAGGTCTTCGCCATGGCTTGACAGTCGCATGGCAGTGCTGTGGATTTCAAGCACAATCAAGACATTGGGCTAATTAATCGGACACGCTCCTAGCAACCGCCCAGAACCTCACAATCTTGGTTTCCCCGAAGCCGGTTTCGGAGGACACTGGCGGGCTTCTGGAGAATCCAACTACGATTCGGCCGCTGTTCACCTTCGTTCCGGAACGCCGTTCAGCTTCCCTCCGGAATCAGCGTTCACTTTCACCGGGAAACCCAGTCAGCGCCCGTTTGAACAACTCCCTGGCTTGTGCAATGCTCAGCGGCAGATCGCCCGCGGGCAGCAGACCGTCACGCATTAGGATTTCGGCGAAGTGGGCGATGCGCGGCAGGCGCAGGTCCAGGCGGCGCAACAGTTCTTTCTCGCGAAATGCTTCGGTGGGCGTACCGCTGAACTGAATGCTGCCGTGGTCCATCAGCACCACGCGGTTGGCCAGCAGCGGCACGATATCGACATCGTGAGTGGCGAACACCAGGGTGATGCCCAGATCGTGGTTGAGCTTGTTGAGCAGCGCCAGCAGATTGCTGGTGCTTTTGGGGTCCAGGGCACTGGTCGGTTCGTCGAGTACCAGGATCTGCGGCTTCATCGATAGGACGCTGGCGAGCGCAATCCGTTTCTTCTCGCCGCCGCTGAGATTGAACGGCGTCTTTTCGATAAAGTCGCTCATGCCGACCATATCCAGTGCCCACTTTACGGTGGCGTTCACCTCGTCTTGCGGCACCTTCATGTTCACCAGACCGTACGCTACTTCGTGGTATACCGTGGCGTTGAACAACTGGTCGTCCGAATCCTGGAACACCATGCCGACCTTGTGCCGCACGGTGGGATGGTTTTTGGGTACCACCGGGAATCCATCCACCACTACTTGGCCGGCATCGGGTCTCAACAGGCCATTGAGCATCTGGAACAACGTGGATTTGCCGGCACCGTTGGGCCCCATGATAGCGACGCGCTCGCCCGCGGCGATCGACAAGCTCAGACGGTCCAGGGCCTTGTGGTCGTCGCCGTTACGGTAGGCGTAACTGACGTCCATAATTTCGATGAGATTCATGTGGCGTCCTTCAGGCCCAGCAGGCATTGGCGATGGCTAGCAGAAGCATTACCGCAGCGCTCACCCAACCGATCAGTTTGTCGCGCGCGGGGATCGGCCGGGAAAAGAACTGCATCTCGGTGGCGTCCTCACTGTAACCGCGTGCCAGCATGGCTTGATAGATACGTGTGCTACGGTCCAGTGATTTGATCAGTATGCTGCAGGCGATGCGCCCGGTATCACCCACGCGTCGCACCCAGGAGCCTCGGTCCCCCATGCGGCTGAGTTGGGCGCGGTGCATAGTGTGGGCGGTGTCCTGGATGATGAAAACATAGCGGTACATCATGTCGGCGATATCGATGATGATGCCAGGAACCCTGCAGATCCGCAGGGTCTCCAGGATCTCGATCATCGGGGTGCTGAAGGCCAGGAGAGTGGCGAGCGTGACCGCCGCCATAATACGCATGAACAGCAACAAACCGTTCATGGCACCTTCCTGCCAAGCCGTCAGAGTCAGGAATTTGAGAGAAATGACGAACAGCGGGTGGCTGCCCTGCGTGAACAGGACGGTCAGAAACACCAGCCAGGCAATGCTTATGGGCATCAGCAGGCGCACCAGCAGAGCGCGCAGTTCGAAATGTAAACTGAGGAAGAGAGCTACCGCGACTATCCATAATCCCAGCGCCAGCATCCAGTGCGTGAGCATCGAGGACAGTATCACGGCGCCAAGAAAAACCCCGGTCTTGATGCGTCCGTCGATGTGGTGCAAAGGGCTGTCAGATTCAGCGGTGTATCGTGACAGGTCCATGTTTTAGTTGTCCACCGTCTTTTTTGTGGGGTTTGGCGGCTTGTTCCCAAACAACTTGAGCCAGTGATAGCCGACAATCATACCGCAGAAAAAGTTGGCTACCGAGAAAGCGGAAAGCTCGGCATCGCCTGGCAGTTCGACAACTGGATGGTGCGCTGTATGGGAAGCGGCAGAACCAAGGTCATTCACAATGTCGTCGGTACCCGTGCCCTTCATTTGATGGGCTGACATATATTTGCCAGTCGCAAAGATGACCAGGAGGAGGCAGAACAAGACCATCAGCATCAACTTGGTGAAGCCGTCGAAAAAACGATAGTCCTCGGCCATGCCATACGACGCATTGACATGAGAGTTCATAGTTCACGCTCCCTTTTCCGGAAGGATACCGGACAGTAAGTCGGGGCGGCGGTGCAGCATGGCCATCAACACGGCCGAAGTGAATACGGCCTCGGCGATTGCCAGCGGCACCTGCGTGGGTGCGTAGCCAATAAAGAAGATCATCCATTGCTTTACTAGTGGAACGTTTCCATGCAAGCTTATGGCCAGCTCGAGCGCAGCCACCAGATAAGTCACCAAATCGCCGACCAGACCGGCAATGCCGGCGGCGAGCCACGGAGCACATTTGACCGCTCGCAATATTTTCCACAACAGGTAGCCCGAGATCCCGCCGGCAATGCCCATGGAGACGGTATTGGCACCGATGGTGGTAATGCCCCCGTGCCCAAGGAAAATAGCTTGAAAAAACAGGACAATCGTTGCAAGCACCACTGTGGCGAACGGACCGACGATGATCGCCGCCAACGCTGTGCCGCAGGGATGTGAACAAGATCCAGTGACAGGCACCGGAAAGTGCATGGCCGAGATCACGAAAACCGCGACCCCCACCATGGCCAGAAACGGTTTGTACAACAGGTTTGCGCGGATGCGCCGCTTGATTTCGTAGATGCCGGGCACCACGAACGCGGCGGTAACTCCGTACCAGGCCCCACATGCGAGCGGGGACAGAATGCCGTCTTCGATATGCATAGAGAACTCCCTTCTTCTATTCGTGCGGCCCACAGCCGAGCATGGTGCCGACAGAGGTAAGGCCGTGGGTGGCGAGCATGGCGAGCAGCTCGGAGATCGAGGAACATCCGGCGGTTGGCTCAGAGCCGGCCCGGCGCACTACGACGCAGGCGCAGTTGGCGATGGCGCAGGCCTGGATCTTTTCGGGAACGCCGCCCGCGGCACCGCTCTCCTTGGTTACGAGCACGCCGATGTGACGCTCGCGAAGAAGGTGCAGGGTGTCGTCGCTAGAGAATGGGCCGCGGGCAAAGATGACATCTTCGAAATCGAGCGCGGCCTCGCGGCAGGCCAACTTAGCGTCCTCGCAGGGCAGAACCCGCGCGTAAATCGGCAACCTGGTACGGCGAGCCTCGGCGACATAGGGCTGCAGGTTCTTCGATCCGATGGCGAGCAGGATAGGTTGGGCGAATGCGGTAGCGGTGCGGGCTGCATCTTCGTGGTCGTCGGCGAAGTGCATATGCGGGTAGCCGGAAAAATCGCTGGGCGGACGCAGCCAGCGCAGGTAGGGGACGCCGGCCTCGCGGGCGGCAGCCACGGCCGTCTCATGCGCTTGCACGGCGAAGGGATGGGTAGTATCGACGAGGGCGGCAATCGAGTGCTGGCGAATCAACGCCGTCAGCTCGTCGCGATTGAGGCGTCCACGGCGCAGGCTAATGCCGGGCAGATCTTGCATGGCGAGCGGAACCTCGGTCGCCATGGAGATGAGCACGGAGTATCCGGCCCGCGCCAGTGCGCCGGCAATCGTGACGGATTCGCTGGTGCCACCCATCAGGAGAAGCAAAGCTTGTAGCCTCGCGGAGTGACCATGTGCCCGTCGATGATGCGAGTGGAGGAGGAGCCGACGATTACGATGCTGCGCATGTTGATCTCTTCGTCGAGAAAGGTCCCCAGGGTGCTGAGCACGACCTGCTCTTCTTCCGTGCCAAGCGCGGTGGCGATGCCGACGGGAGTTGAGGGCGGGCGATGTTTAAGGAAGATGGCGGCGGCGTCCTGCAATTGATGGACACGGCGATGGCTGCGCGGATTGTAGAGCGCGGCGGCAAGATCGGCTTGGGCCACGGCGCGCAGGCGCGTCTGAATCTGCGGCCAGGGGACGAGCAGATCGCTGAGGCTGATGGTGGCGAAGTCGAGCATGAGCGGCGCGCCGAGGCGCGAGGCCGCAGTGCCGGCGGCAGAAATTCCGGGCACGACTTCGATCTCGACGTCGAGGTGCAGGGCTTCGGCCAACTCGTAGGCGAGGCCAGCCATGCCGTAGATGCCGGGGTCGCCCGAGGAGATGAGCGAGACGCTGTGTCCGGAGGCGGCCAACTGCAAAGCCTGCTGGCAGCGCGCGGTCTCCTGCAACATGGCAGAGGAGATGACCTGTTTGCCGGCGGTGAGGTCGGCAACGAGATCGATATAGTGACGGTAGCCGACCACGATGCCGCTGGCAGCGATGGCAGCCGAGGCGCGCGGAGTGCGGTCAAGCGGGCTTCCCGGGCCTATGCCAACCACGCACAGCTTTCCTGCGCGACGGCTACGGTCACCGAGTGATGGATTGTTTTCGGTAGTAATAATGTGGTCCTCCTTCCAGCCAGGTAAGCCGCAGGTTCAGCCACGGCGGGAACTCCGATCTTCTGGTTGACGAAATCCGATTGGGTTGTGAGATACGGGCTGCGCTTCAGCTGCTCGATGGAGAGCAGGCGCAGCGGGATGTTCAGCTGCGCGGCGGCCTCGAGGAGTCCGGCTTCGTCGCGCTTGATTTCAGCCGAGGCAAGCAGACGCACGCGATCGAGGGGCAGACCGAGCGAGGCGAGAGCGGCTTCGATGGCGGCGGTGATCTGCTGGCAGGTGGCTCCGCGGCGGCAACCGAGGCCGACGATCAGGTCCTTCAACGTTTCGGTGGTGGTGGTGACGACGGCCTCGGCGTCAAAGAGATTGGCAAGGCGCAGCGCAAGCTGATTGGCGCCACCCTCGTGGCCGCTCAGCAGGCTGACGGCCCAGCGCGCGCGCACGTCCATAACGGCGACGGCGGGATCGCTGAGCTTGCCGGCAAGCAGCGGCGCGATGGCGCGCACGACGACGCCGCAAGGAGCTGCGTAGATGAGGGCCTGCCGCGCGGAGAAGAGCTCGCGAGTGAGATCGGCGATGCGGGCGAAGGGGTGGCTCTCGGGCACGGCAGGCACGGCCTCATGGACGTGGCAGTCGATGCCGGGAAACTCCTCGCGTAAGCGAGGGATCAAAGCGGCACCCTCGGCGCAAAGGGTGATGAAGGAGCACTTCATGAGACGCTCGCTGTGCGGTAGCCGTGGGAGAAGGCGGCGTCGTAGAGCTTGGAGACGCCATCGGGACGGTTGATGGCCTCGCCGACCAGCAGCAGCGCGGTGCGGGTGATTTGCGCTTCGTCAACCATCGCCGGCAGCGTGGTCAGCGTGCCGCGAAGGATGTGCTGATCGGGCCAGGAGGCGTGATAGACGGCGGCGGCGGGACAATCGCCGCCGTAGTGCGGACGCAGTTGAGCGCAGATATCCGTGGCCTGATGGATGGAGAGATAGATACACAGCGTGGCGCGATGCGCGGCGAGGCCCGCGAGCTCCTGCGAGGCTGGCAGAGGAGTGCGTCCGGCGGCGCGAGTGAGGATGACGGTTTGCGCGATCTCGGGCGCGGTGAGCTCGCACTGGAGAGCGGCGGCGGCGGCTTGGAAAGCGCTGATGCCGGGCACCATGGTGAAATCAATGCCGAGCGAGGCGAGAGCGTTCATCTGTTCGCCGATGGCACCGTAGATGGAGGGTTCACCGGTGTGGAGACGGATTACGTCGATGTCGCGGCGGTGAGCGTCTCGGCAGACGGCGATGATCTCATCGAGCGACATCGAAGCCGAGTCGTGGCGCTCGCAGGACGCTGGCAGGAGTTCGAGGATTTGCGGATTGACCAGCGAGCCGGCGTAGACGCAGATGCGGGCCTGGCGCAGGAGCCGCTCGGCCTGCACGGTAAGCCATTCGGGATTGCCGGGACCGGCACCAACAATGTAGACCTTCATGCCTTCTCCGTTCGTTGAAAAATGATGACCGCGCGCAAAGGCTGCGGGAGTTTGGCCAGCTCGCCGGGCGAGGCGGCGAAGATTCGCTCATCCGGCAAGGTGAGGTTTTGGGCTATGGTGGCTTGCCACTGCGGACCCAGGGCCGCGGCGAGCGACGAAATCCATGCCTGAGAATTAGCGTCGCCGCTGAGCACGGCGATGGCTTTTTCGCGCTGCATGAGCGCGGGGTCGTATTGCGGGCATGAGGCGTGAGCACTCAGGATGCGAACCTGCTCCCAACTGAGGCCGAGACGGGCGAACGCGACTTGCACCGAGCTAATGCCGGGAATGACGCGGCAGGCGGCAAGACCAAAGCGCTCGACGATAGGAGCGGCGAGGCTGGCCAGACCTGGGTCGCCGGTGACGAGCACCGCAAGTTTGTGATCGCGATGTTGCTCGATGGCGTCGAAGACCTCGGCGCGGCGGCCGGAGACAGCGATGGTTGGTGCGGTGAGACCGGGAAACAGCGCAAGCAGGCGCGGCGTGCCGATGAGGACTTCAGCCTGTTGGATTGCCGACAGAGCCTCCAGGGTGACGCACTCGCGCGCGCCGGGGCCGCAGCCGATGATGGTGATGGGATTCATCGCCATGGCGAGAGATCTCCTGCGGATGCCAGCCAGTTTCCTTCCAGGTTGATCAGCGCGACGGCGATGGCAAACTGACGGTGAACTCGCAACTCGATGGCACGGCGAATGTGTTCAGTGAGCTCGCTCGAAACTGCATTGCATTGCTCGGTGGAGAGCGACATCAACACGCCTTCGACGGTGGGGAGAACCGGGAGTGATTGTCCGGAGACGTGAGAGGCGAGCTCTCGCACGGCGGCGACCGGGGAATGAGAGCGCGAAGAATGCGTGTCCCAATCGTCCAGCCAGAGCTTGGCGAGTTTGCCGGGATGGCCGAGGGCGAGCAGGGCGGTGATGCCCTTGCCAAGCGCGTGATCGAGCAAAAAACCCCATTCGTTGCCGGTCTCGACGACTTGGCGAGCGGAGAGAGTGAGGTGGCGTCGAGCGGCTCTCCCGCCGATGTTGCCGGGAACTAGGACTGGAGCGGTTGTGCCGCTGGCCAGCGCAACGTCGAGGCCACAGGCGAGCGCCTGGCGCATGGCCGGCAGGCTGAAGGGACGAACGCGGCCAGATGTGCCAAGCACGGAGAGGCCGCCGGCGATTCCGAGACGCGGGTTGAAGGTTCGCGACGCGACCTCGGCGCCCCCGGGAATGGAGACCGTGACGCGGCAGCCGCGCGACGAGGCCTCGCGGACGGCCGCAGCGATCATGGCTCTTGGGCCGGGATTGATGGCGGGCTCGCCGACCGGAAGCGCAAGGCCGGGGAGAGTGATGGTGCCGACGCCCTGACCGGCGCGGAATTCGATTTGAGCGCAATCGAGAATTTCAACTTCGACTTCGACGGAGAGGCCGGTGGTTACGTCGGGATCGTCGCCGCCGTCTTTGCGGATTGCTGCTTCGGCGCCGCTCGCCGTGGGGCGCGCGTAAAGCAGAGGCAACGAGAGGCGGCTGCCGTCGGGCAGAGGAATCTCGATCGACGAGGAGACGGCGCCGCCGCAGATCAGCGTCATGGCTGCCTTGGCCGCGGCGGCGGCGCAGCTTCCGGTCGTGTATCCTGCCCGCCAGCTCAAGCTCAACCTCTTACCGCCAGCTGCGGTGGCCAACGCGCACGATCATGATGGACATGTAGCCGAGGCGCTCGTCGTGAACCTCGTCCAGGGTGCGAAAGATCTGCTCGCCGGGCTGCTCGGCGTAGCAGACAAGCGAAGCGGAGGATAGCAGGCCGCGGCTGCGCAGAAGATCCATGACGGTAGCGATGCGATTGGCGATCTTGTAGATGACCAGCGTCTCGCAGTGCTCCATGGCCTCGGCCACGGCGGCCAGATCGTCGGCGGGGAGAAGCATGAGGCGATCATTCTGGGTAAGCAGCATGCAATTCAGACGGGCCGCGGCGCCTTGCATGGCGGAGATGCCGGAGATGAGGTGGATGTGCGAGGGCGCGACGCGTTCGCCGATTTCCTGCAGCAGATAGGCACAGGTGCTGTAGATGAGCGGATCGCCGAGCGTGATGTGGGCCATGGATTGGCCGCGCTGCAGACGCTCGACGCAGAGGTCAGCTACCTGCGCCCAGCAGCGGGAGGTCTGCTCCTGATCGCGCGCCATGGGATAGACGTGCTCGATGACTTCCTGACCGCGCAGATGGGGACGGACGATATCGAGAGCAAGACTCGACTCTGAGGTGGACGAGCGCGGGGCAACGACAACGTCAACGCCGCCGAGGATGTTTACGGCGCGCAGGGTGAGTAGATCGGGAGCGCCCGGTCCGACGCCAACAAGGTAAAGGTGTCCGGGTTGTGCGGGGGCTAAATCAGACATGGCTAAGGTTCTCTTGAGCAAGTTTTAGAGCGGCATCGATGCGGCGAAGGAAGATGCCATGGATGGCGGGGTTATTGCCGAGCGGAGGGCGGCAGAGGCAGCGCGATGCGCCCACGAGATTGCGCCATGAGTCGGGAGCTTCACCCATCACGTCGTTGTTAATGTGCTCGCCGGCGACCATCATGAAAGGGATGAAGACGACTTCGCCGCACTGCGCGGCCATCACGCGAACGCCTTCGAGCGGCTCATCTCCGGGCTCGCCCTCGATGCTGGCGACGATCAGGTTGGGGAAGCGAAGGCGCGCCGCGCTCTGCAGTTCCAGCAGCGGCTGGTTGAACTGGCTATACTTGCGGTTGCCATGGCAGACCAGCACGTTGGGAACATCGGGCTGCACGTGTTGGGCGATGGCATCGAGAGCTTCCTCGGCTGCGCCGTCGCCGCCGAGCAGCGCCTTGCCGTGAAACAGCTCGAGCCCGGATTGCTCGGTGGATTTCATGATGTGGTACTCCTCGCCCGGCGCCACCAGCAGCGGCTGCACAATGGCGGAGCAAACGCCACGCGACTGCAGATCGGCGAGGGTTTCGGGCAACGTGGGCAGAACTACGCCGAGTTTGCGCTGCCGTTCGACGATGTGCATTGAAAGATAGGCCCAGGCGATTTCGCTCTGCGGATGCGCGGCGCGAACGCTGGCTTCGATTTCGCAATAGACCTGGCGCGCTTTGGGCGAGGATGCGCCGAAGGCGGCCAAGACAATGGCTGTGGATCGGGTCATTGAGCAGAGCCTCCGTTCAACATGCAGAGCGCATGCAGAGTGGCAACGGCCAGGGTGCTGCCTCCGCGGCGTCCGGGAATCGAGATCCATGGCACATTCAGCGACATCAGTTCCTGCTTACTCTCCTCGACATGCACGAATCCGACAGGCATGGCGATGACGAGGGCGGGACGAATGCCGTCCTCGAGGATGGCGCGGTTCAGCTCCATCAGCGCGACGGGCGCGTTTCCGAACAGGGCGATGCCGCAATCGAGAAGCGGCGCCGCCTTGCGCACGGCGAAGAGCGACCGCGGCAGATGCTGGCTGCAAGCCTCGGCGGCGACGTCAGGATCGGCCACGTGGCAGTGAATGGATGTGGCGGAGTAGCTGGGGCAGTTGCTCCGCAGGCGTGCCAGCGAGATGCCCGCGCGAATCATGTTAGAGTCGGCGAAAATAGGCGCGCCTGTCCGGAGGGCCCGGCGCGCCGAGTCAATCGCATCCGAGGAGAACCGCACCAGATCAATCATGGCGAAGTCAGCCGAGGTGTGGATGAGACGGCGAACCACCGCCCACTCATCGGGCGAGTAACCGTTGGGAGGGGCTTCGCGGTCGATGGTCGCAAGAGAGAGCGTCTCGATCGCCTCGCCGTCCATCGGCGACCGCAGCAGAGTGTGAATCAAGGCCGGCGCCGCGATTGCGGTGGAGTCAGAGATTATTTGCGGGTGGGATTTGCTAGATAAGACTGCGTCTCGCGGCACTGCAACCGAGGCGCTGTCTGCGCTCGGCGCGGAGGCAGGAGTCGCGAACGCCATCGTCTGCGCCGCACTATAAGCTTCCTGCGGGTAGAACCAGGGCAGCAGACCGTAAGCTTTCACAACGCTGCCAACGACGATGAGGCCGGGACTCACGGCGGTGCGTAGCTCGTCGCGAGTGAGGATTGTTCCGAGAGTAGCTACGATTTCCTGCTGGCGGCTGGTGGTGCCCTGGGTGATGAGGGCGATGGGTTCGGCCTCTGAGCGTCCGTATTGGAGAAGCTTCTCCACTACGGTGGACAGCAGGGACATGCCCATGAAGAGCACCAGCGTTTCGGCGCCGTGGGCCATGCCTCGCCACTGGTCTTCGCTGAGGCCAGCGTTGTTGCGGCGGTGCAGGCTGTAGACGCCGATGGAAGCCGAGCCAAACTCGCGATCGGTGACGGGGATGCCGGCATAGGCGGGCACGGCGGAGAGACTGCTGACGCCGGGAACGATCTCGAAGCAAATGCCGGCGCTGGTGAGCGCGCGAGCTTCCTCGCCGCCACGCCCGAAGATCATAGGATCCCCGCCCTTGAGGCGGACCACGGTGTGGCCGCGACGAGCCCAGTCGATGAGCATCTGGTTGATCTCAGGCTGCATGTGCAGACACAATCCCTTGCGTTTGCTGACGTCTACGCGCACGGCACCGCTACAAAAGATGTCGAGCAGTTCGCTGTTGGCCAGCGCATCGTGAATCACCACGCTGGCGGCGCGCAGGCAGCTGGCGCCTTTCACGGTAATCAGGCCAATGTCGCCGGGGCCCGCGCCAACGAGAAAAACCTTGCCGGTGGTCTTCGTTTCCGCAGTGTAGGACGGCAGACGCGGCTGCCAGAAAGCCGCAAGAGACGCAGACAGCGCGCGCAATGGATGTTCGGTTTCGCCGCCGGGATGCGCCTTTGCCTCTTCGCGCAGGTGGCGGGCCTCTTCGCACAGACGCGATAGATCGTCGCCGAAAAGCGCGGCTGAATTCTTCTTGACGTGGGCGGCGAGCGCGGGAAAAAGGCCGTCGGTGCCGAACGAAACCGTGAATGCGCCGCGACGCAGAGTTGCCGGCATGATCCAGTCGCATTCGCCGGGCGCGCTTACGTTAAGCGCCGGAATGGAGAGTTCCCTGGCGTGCAGCGCCGCGCTGTGATTGACGTGGCGGTCGCTGGTAGCGGCGATGCACAGGGCTGCTCCCGAGAGTTGCTCGCGGCGATAGGACTCGCAGACGCGCTCGATGCGTGGATCGGACCAGACAGGGTCATCGGAAAACGAAGTGGAGACGGCACGCACCATGGCGCCATGTTCAAGCAGGATGCGGCACTTGTGGGCTGCGATCGATCCGCCGCCAACGATCAGGCAGAGTTTGTTATCAACGTTCAGCGCGATTGGCAAAAACATCGGCACTTCCGGATAAAAGCCTCCCTAAAAAAGAGAGAAAGGCAAGGATGCCGAATTTCATCCGGAAAAGAAGGACTCTGTATAGCACCCACCACGGTACTAGCAGACTGAATCCATCGGGCAGGTCTTCTGACTCTCGACTCATCCTACTCACCTGGCCTTCCCACCTGATCACAGGCAGTGGCATACATACAGGCTTTCGTCATCGATTACAGCGGCGGGTCCGTGCAGGAATCTCACCTGCTTCCCTATTGAGCCCCAACGGGGCGCCCACGCAAAGCCTACCACACGAGAGCTGAAACGCCAGAATAAATATTTCTTGTGTCGCGTTCTATCTGCGCCGCTTGCCAAGTTCATCAAGCTTTTGTTAGCTTACGACTGATCTAACTGTATTCGCAGTTGTACTCGCGTCGGCGCAGGGAATGCCGTGAAAATCGGCAACAGTGGCGCTGCTGTAACTGGCTACGAAACCCCAAAAACCACCCGGTAAATGCTGGGGAAGGCGGGGCGGTAGGTCTGAGGCCAGGAGTCAGAACAACGGTCAACGCGACCTGATACTCAGGAAACTTCGCTGCAAAGGAGGCACACGTATGTCTGTACTATTACTGCATAGCTCCTAGTCCCCATAGGCTCAATCCTCTCGTTGATTCTGCGACTTTTCAGGTCTTGCGTCACCACGGCACGGCATTTTCCAGGCGTGTTTCTGCGCTTGCGTCACTTCATTAGGAAAACTATATGTTCATACGAAAATTGAATCCGCACTTTGGATCATTGTCTGCTTTGTGCATTCTGCGCGGCATCATGGTATTAGCTCTTATCTCGGCGCTGTGCGCTCCAATCGCCTACGCCCAAGGCCTTTCCGTATTGCGGGGAACGGTCAAGGACCCCTCCGGAGCTCTCGTGCCGGATGCAGCAGTTACTTTGAAATCCATGGCGCAGCTCTCAGGGACCGTCGTTGACACATCCGGCGCGGTCATTGCCGGGGCTACCGTGCAGGTTCGCAGCGCGAACGGTACTGTGCAAAAAACGATACGATCGGACGCGAGCGGCGCCTTCGCTATTTCTGGACTCTCGGCAGGTAATTATCAACTCCTGGTGTCTTATCCCGGTTTTGAACCCAAAGAAGTGCCCGTCACCATAGGGACCAGCAAGGCGCCGGCCCCGCTGCACATCTCTCTGGCAGTTGGCTCCGTGAGCACCGACGTAGAGGTGCAGAGCCGGGCGGATGACCTCGTCGGAATTGCCGCTTCTGCCACCCAGGGAACGATAGGCCAAGCGGAAATCCGGGATCGTCCGATGCTTCGTTCGGGAGAAGTTTTGGAAGCGGTTCCCGGGGTTATCATCACGCAACACGCCGGCGGCGGCAAGGCCAACCAATATTTCTCGCGCGGCTTCAATCTCGACCACGGCACAGACATCGCCATCTTCATCGACGATATGCCGCTGAATCTGCCGTCGCATGCGCACGGCGAAGGCTACTCGGACATGAACATCGTCATCCCGGAGTTCGTGAAGGGCGTGGATTACGAGAAAGGCCCTTATTACGCGGATGTGGGCAACTTTAGCTCGGCTGCGTCGGCCCGCGTAGAATATTTCAAGACGCTACCCCAGAACTTCGTCCAGCTCGAAGGCGGCAAGTTTGGCTATGGCCGGACCGTTTTCGGCGTCTCGCAACCGCTCGGCAAGGGCAATTTGCTGTACGGCGGAGAGGCGTATCACGATAACGGACCGTGGACGACGCAGGAGGACAATTTTTACAAATACAACGGCCTGCTAACCTACAGCCAGGGCCAAGACGACAAGGGTTTCAGCATCACGGCCTGCGCCTACCGTGGAACCTGGCACTCGAGCGATCAGATGCCCATTGGTGCCACACCCCTGGTTGGTTACTTCGGCACACTGGATCCGTCTGACGGGGGCCATTCACAGCGTTATAGCTTGCAGTCGGAATGGCATCACAGCGGCGCAAATTCCCAGACGAAAATCACGGCCTACGGATTTTATTACGATCTCAATTTACTTGGTAATTTCACTTACTTCCTGTTAGATCCTAAGAAAATGGATCAGTTCGAACAGCAGGACAGACGCTGGGTAGCGGGGTTTGACGCACGCCACACGATCTTGGGCCAACTGTTTGGCCGCAGGGTAGAAACTACGTTCGCCCTGCAGCTCCGCAACGATTGGGTCCACAACGGCCTTTTCCGGACGGAAGATCGCGTGCGCACGGACAAGTATGACATCAACGCGTGCAATGATGAGCCCACCGTCAATGGCGTGCCCGTAGCCGAATGCGCTACCTCCACCAATCAGAATCCGGTGGGAGCGATTCTGCCCGCAGCCACGGATTTGAATAAATTTACGGACACGATGGGAAGCGCCTTTGTGGAGAGTAAAATCCAGTGGGCGAGCAAATTCCGCTCCGTCATAGCCCTGCGCGGCGACGACGCAAGATATGTCGTCACCAGCCTGACTCCCACGTATGTCTCCAACATCCCCTCCCTCTCATCGACCCCGGTCAACTTTGCGCAGCTCAACTCCGGCTCGGCCACCAAGTTCCTGCCCAGCCCCAAAGCAAGCTTGATTTTTGGCCCGTGGGCCAATACCGAGTTCTACGCCGAGGGAGGATTCAGCTTCCATAGCAATGACGCGCGTGGCTCAACGCAAAGGGAGCAACCGATTTCGCCGGACTATCCTTTCCCCACGTCCAGCACACCAATTTCTCCTCTGGTCCAAACCAAAGGCGGAGAGGTCGGCGTGCGCACCTCGGCCGTCAAACATCTGCAAAGCACCTTTGCGCTCTGGTATCTCCACAGCAATTCCGAACTGTTGCAGGATGGTGACACCGGAGGCACATCTGCCTCGGAACAGCCGAGCAACCGCTATGGTATCGAATGGGCGAACTACTACACGCCACGGGAACATTTGACTTTTGATTTTGACATTGCGGATTCCCGCGCCCAATTTACCCAAATAGACCCGGCTGATGCGGCGTTCATCAACCCCACCGCGACCAATGGACTGTTGTATCCTCAGCAACTCCCGGGTGGCAAGCTTGTGCCTGAGGCGATCAATATGGTGATCTCATCGGGTGTCACCGTGCATGATTACAAAAAGTTCACGGGGATGTTGCGCCTGCGCTACTTTGGCCCACGCGAGCTGACCTCCGACGGAATCAATCGCTCCGCCTCAACATTGTTGTTCAACGCCGGGCTCGGCTATCAAATCAGCAGGGCGTGGGGCTTTTCCTCCGAACTCTTGAACTTGCTGAACCGCAAAGCTGACGACATCACCTACGCCTATATCTCCCGGGTCACGCCAACAGCCTCACCGGAATTCACAAACGTTTACCACCCCACCGAGCCGTTTCAGGTGCGATTCTCGTTGCACTACCGGTTCGGCGAACACTAAGGAAGTTTCGACGAATTGATTCGGTGTCCAACCCGTGCGGCTGCCCGGGGATCAACATTCCCGGCCAGCTACGGTAACGGCCTGATGCGGACGCTGAAAACCGAGAGCAGTTCAAGTTCGACCGTGGCGGCTATGGCGCGCAGTCCGGAGACAGATCATCGCATCGGTGCGCTATCATTTCCACTTCTAACCCGCCGGGCGTACGCGACGAAGTTGGGCGCAAGTTGGCGGTTGGAGCGAAAGTGGAGGTGGACGTAACTGCCGAGGACGTTCGGCGTTGCGTACCCCTCCGGCTCGCACTTGCCCGAACGCACGTAGCGCAGAGCATAGACGGTTTGGGCGTCGCCTCCGGCGCGGATGCGTGAGTAGTGGAAGCTATGTCCGATGGCTTCGGTGCCCGCCGGGCCTAAGATGCAGGAACTGGTGAAGTTCGCCGCAACGTAGCCGAACTTCACCAGCCGCGGCGACATCTCGATCTCCAGGGGAAGAACGCCGGTCATGGCGTGGGCGGCACCGTCGCAGAGGATCTCGCGCGCAAGATACATCATGCCGCCGCATTCGGCGTAGACCGGGCGGGCAGAGCCGCAGAAGCGCTGGACATCCGCGATCATGCCGCGGTTGGCGCTGAGCTCGGCGCCATGCAACTCGGGGTAGCCGCCTCCGAAGTAGAGCGCATCGAGCGCGTCGGGCAGATGCGAATCATGAATGGGGCTGAATCCAACTAACTCGGCATTACAGTCACGCAGCAGGTCGAGGTTGTCATCGTAGTAGAAGCTGAAAGCGGCATCACGGGCGATGCCGATGCGCACGGGAGACCCGGCCGTGGCAGCGAGAGGCGAGCCGAAATCGGCTTCGCAATATTGAAGTTCGCCGACGGATGCGGCCTGCAGGAGCTGGTCCAGATTGACATGCCGTTCGGCGGCGTCGGCCAGCGATTGCAACTCCTGCTCATCCCACGCTCTCTCGTCGGCGCCGTGCAGGCCTAGGTGCCGTTCAGGAATTGCCCACTGCTGGTTACGCGGAAACCAGCCGAGCAGCGGCGGTGCGCCCACGATGCCGCGGATCGCCTCGGCGAGCATTTCGAAGTGCGCCTCGCCGGCGACTTGGTTGAGGATGATGCCGGCAAACGTCAGATCCTTGTCGAAGGTAGTGAAGCCAAGCACGGTGGCGGCGATGCTGCGCGAACAACTGGAGGCATCGAGCACAAGCACGACGGGCATGCCGAGCATCTTGGCGATTTGCGCGCTGCTGCCCTGCTCGTTTGCGCCGGAGACGCCGTCGAAGAGTCCCATCATTCCTTCGGCGATCACGAGATCGGCGGTCTGCGCGGCGCGGCGCAAGGAGCGTGCGTTCTCCAGAGGCGAGAGCATCACGGAGTCGAGGTTGCGGCAGGGACGGCGGCATACACGCGTGTGGTGGGCAGTGTCGAGATAGTCGGGGCCGCACTTGAAGGGCTGCACGACGAGTCCGCGGCGGCAGAACGCCGCTTCGATGGCGATGGTGATGGTGGTCTTGCCGACCCCGCTGGCGGCTCCGGCAATCAGAAATCTTTTCATGGCTTGTGTTCTCTTTTAAAGCCATTCTACTTATGAACGATTGCAATCTGGCGCAGAAAATCACGGGCGCGTGAGACAAATGAGAAAAACTCAGCGATGTTGTTCTACGTGCAGGGTTGCTCTGGTATGCTGCATTTGGGCGCTCGATTGTGAGCTTAATAGGGAAGACGGTGTGAGTCCGTCGCGGTCCCGCCGCTGTAACTGATGAGAGCATTCAAAAGCTACTGTCCGAAAAGGGATGGGAAGGCGAATGCTCGCTGGATTCAGGAGCCAGAAGACCTGCCCATGGGAACTCCGCCGTTGCGCGTCCTCGTGGAAAGGGACGATGGCCACTATGATGTTCCCGCATAGAGATGGGATGGAATTCGGCATCCCCCGCGCAAGCGAGCGCGGGGGATTTCTTTTTTAGGACAGGGATGTCTATGGAGCGTCAATGGCGGCACGGCGGCGATGTGGGAAGGCTGGCATCGCGGGGCGAACGGAGTTCAGAGGAACTGGTGGATTTTTCCGCCAACATCAACCCATGCGGATTTCCGTCTTGGCTGCGTGAAGTGGTCAATGCGG
The DNA here is from genome assembly GCA_963707735.1 of uncultured Acidobacteriota bacterium. GTDB lineage: Bacteria > Acidobacteriota > Terriglobia > Terriglobales > Acidobacteriaceae > TOLSYN. The sequence goes on from CAVPRB010000003.1 coordinate 667,361, forward strand.
AGCTTTCGCGGCTGCGGCATTACTCCGACTACGCCTGCGAGGCACTGAAGTGCGCGGCGGCCGAGCGCTACGGCGTATTGCCGGAGCAGGTCGTTGCCGGCAACGGCTCCAGCGAACTGCTGTTTGCCTTGCCACGAGCGTTGGGAAACGCGGAGGGGGTGATCGCTGAGCCATGTTACTCGGAGTATGAGGCGGCACTGGAGCGGCAGGGCGTAATGCTGCATCGGCTGCAGCTATGTCCGGAGAATGACTTCGCGCTGGATATGGCGAAGCTGGATGAGTGCCTGAAGGCGCTTCCGGCACCGGCGACGGTGATTCTGGGACATCCGAATAATCCGACTGGGCGCTCGTTGTGTGGCGACGAGCTGAGAGCATTGGCCGCACGTCATGCGAGGCACAGCTTCGTGATCGATGAGGCGTTTGGCGATTTCGTCGAAGACTTTGACAGCCTCACGAGGAATCGTCCGGCCAATGTGATTGTGCTGCTGTCGCTGACCAAGAACTACGCGATTCCGGGGCTGCGGCTGGGGCTGGCGGTGGCCGACGCGGAGATCGCGCAAAGGCTGGAGAAAGAACTGCCGCCGTGGACGGTGAATACGCTGGCGCAGGCGGTGGGCGAGCGGGCTCTGAGCGATCGGGCCTACATCGAGGAATCGCGGCGAATGGTGCGTGAGCTGCGGGCCGCGCTGGTGGAGCGGCTGGGACGAATTCCATCTTTGCGAGTGTTCGCCGGAGAGGCCGACTTCGTTCTCTTTCGAGTTGAGCATCCCCTGGTCTCGGCCTGTGAGTTGATTGAGAAGCTGCTGCGGCGCGGAATCGCGGTGCGCGATTGCTCGAACTTTCACGGGATGCCGGAGGGATATGTACGCGTGGCAGTGCGCATGTCCGAGGAGAACGAGAGGCTTTGCGAGGCTCTGGAGTGCGAACTCGTGGGAGCGCCGGCGGTGCAGCGGCACAGAAAGACGCCGGCGCTGATGATGCAGGGAACGAGTTCGAACGCGGGCAAGAGCGTGCTGACGGCGGGACTTTGCCGCATTCTGCTGCAGGACGGTTTCGATGTGGCTCCATTCAAGGCGCAGAACATGTCGCTGAATTCGCATGTGACGTGCGATGGTGGCGAGATCGGACGGGCGCAAGCTCTGCAGGCACAGGCTTGCTGGCTGGAAGCGGATACGCGCATGAATCCGGTGCTGCTGAAGCCGAACAGTCAGACGGGGAGTCAGGTTCTTGTGCTGGGGCGGCCAGTGGCGACCATGCAGGCCACAGAGTATTACCGGAAGAAGCGCGAGCTGGTGGACGTGGTGCATCGCGCGTATGACGAGCTGGCCGCCGAGCACGATGTGATGGTGCTGGAAGGCGCTGGCAGTCCGGCGGAAGTGAATCTGAAGGCTCATGACATTGTGAACATGAGCATGGCGATGTATGCGAAGGCTCCGGTGCTGCTGGTAGGAGACATCGACCGGGGCGGAGTGTTTGCCTCATTCATCGGCTGCATGAGCACGTTCGACGAACGCGAGAGGGCGCAGATTGCGGGGTTCGTGGTGAATCGCTTCCGCGGCGATGCCTCGCTGCTGACGCCGGCATTGGAGTATGTGGAGCGCTGCACGGGGCAGCCGGTGTTTGGCGTGGTGCCAAACTTCAACGACCTTGGACTGCCCGAAGAAGACTCGGTGAGCTTCAAGCAGAGCCGCGCGGAGCTGCCAACGGCTGGCAAGCTGGACGTCGCGTTGATCGATCTGCCGCACATTTCAAATTTCACCGATTGCGACGCCCTCGCACAGGAGCCCGATGTGGCGCTGCGCGTGGTACGGCAGAGCTCCGAACTGGGCTCGCCGAATGCGGTGATTCTGCCTGGCAGCCGCAATGTTCCGGGAGACCTTGCCACGCTTCGGCGGGGCGGCATGACGGCGGCGCTGTTGGAACTGGCGGCGCGCGGCGGCTGCGAGATTGTGGGCCTGTGCGGTGGCTTTCAGATGCTTGGGGTGTCGATCGACGATCCGCACGGACTGGAGTCGAGCGGCGAGACGGTGCCAGGGTTTGGCCTGCTGCCGGTGCGCACCACGCTGGCGCTGGAGAAGACGCTGCGGCGCAATCGAGGACGCGACATTGCCTGCGGCTGCCGGGTGCAGGGCTATGAGATTCATCACGGACGAACGGAGCTGGGCAGCGCGCAGCCGGTGTATCGCGACGATTCCGGCGAAACACAGGGGGCTTGCAGTAAGGATGGATTGATCTGGGGAACTTACCTGCACGGAATCTTCGACAGCGATGAGTTCCGCAGGGCGTTTCTCGACCGGCTGCGGCGGCGCGCTGGACTGAAGCCGATTGGAGAGGTTGTGGCGCCGTATGATCTGGAGCCGGCGCTGGACCGCCTAGCCGAGCGCCTGCGGCAGGCACTGCCGATCGAACAGCTCTATCGAGTCATGGGGCTGCGATGAGAATCGAAGATCAGGTGGGGATTGCTTTGCTGCTGGACCTTCTGATCGGCGATCCGCGTTGGCTGCCGCATCCGGTGCGGCTGATAGGAACGCTGGCAATTCGATTGGAGGAGCCGCTCCGCAGACGCATACGCAATGCGCGATGGGCGGGAGTTGCGGCGGCGTTTCTGGTGGTGGCATCGGCGAGCGGCGCGGCCTGGCTGCTGTTGCGCGCTGCCGCAGGAATCGCGCCAATTGCGCGCGACATCGTAAGCATTGTTCTGCTCTACACCTGCTTTGCGGCTCGCGATCTTGCTGCCCATGCGCTGGCGGTTTGGCGGGCTTTGAAGAAGGATGATCTTGGCGAGTCGCGCCGGCTGGCTTCGCGCATGGTGGGCCGCGACACGGCGGAACTGGACGAGCAGAGCATAGCCCGGGCAGTGGTGGAGAGCGTAGCGGAGAACACGGTGGATGGCGTCACGGCGCCGCTTTTCTTTGCGCTGCTGGGAGGGCCGATGGCGGCCATCGCCTACAAGGCGGCGAGCACGCTGGACTCCACCTTCGGCTACAAGAATGAGCGCTATTTGAACTTCGGCTGGGCATCGGCGAGGCTGGACGATGTGGTGGCCTGGCTTCCGGCCCGGCTGACACTGCCGGTGATGACGGTGGCCTCGGCACTGCTGGGGATGCGTCCGCTGGCGGCTCTGCGCTGCGGAATTCGCGACGGGCAGAGACACGCGAGCCCGAACTCAGGCATCTCGGAGGCCACTGCGGCGGGAGCGCTTGGAGTGCGGCTGGGCGGGCCGCTCCATCGCAAGGGAGTGCTCTGCGCGACGCCATATATCGGCGACGGCGAGACTCCTCTGCAGGGCAAACATATTGGGCAGGTAACGGCGCTGATGCTGGTGACGGCCGTGTGCTTCTTCGCCGCGGGATGGGCAATTCGTCACTTCGCGCGCCTATGAAGGCGAGTTGGCCGATTCGATCACACGCTCGCGGCCGGTGAGAGTCCGCCAGATAACCATGCCCGCGCGAGCCAACTCGCGTTTGAGGTCGAGTTGCAGGTCGTCGTTCAAAGTGCGCGGGGCAAAGAGAATAACCTGAATATCTCCGCTATGGGCGATGGCGGTGCCGCAGGCGCCGAAGCCGCGCGCGATGGCGCGGGTCTCCAGCAGTCCCGGCATGGGATGATACCGCTGGTTGATGTCGGCGCTGCGCTCGGCGACGCCGGCGATCCCGGCGAGAGCGGACGTCGCGAAAGCTTGGCGAAAACGCTCGAACAACTCATTGAATTCGGCAACTTCTGCCAGGCTGTATCGCGGGCGCTGTAAGGTGTCGGTGTCAACGCAACGGGCACCGTTGGCGGATTCCACGATGACAAGATCGAAGGGCGGCGTGTTGCCCGGCAGCAGGCGGTGCACTCGGCCCTCGCGATGGCGGAAAAGCACGGGACGCGTTCCGTACATGGTGGCATCGCTGTTCTGTTCCGCTTTGTGGGCAAGGCGCGCGATCTGATGGCTGCTCAGCTGGCGGCCGAGGCTCAGCGCGGCGGCGCGGATGGCGGCCACGCAGTCGGCGGTCGAAGACCCCATGCCGCGCGAGACGGGAAGGTCGCTTTCGATGTGCAGGCGGCCGGAGGCAGGCAGATCGCAGAAGCTCTCCCACGCCAGCTCAAAGGCGCGGCGGCTCTTCTGCTTCCATGAAGGATCTCCCGCCAGCATGCCGCTTCGGTCTGCTTCGAAGTGTGCCCGCGAGCCGAGCTCGGGGGTGGGGATGGAGATGAGTACGGCGTGGCGCTCGCCGCCTTCCTCGATCACGCCTTGCAGGTACTCGCCGGCATGGCCCATGGCTGCGCCGGTGGCAAAGACAACGTTGATCGGAGCCGATTTGCTGCAAAAGGAACTCATCGCTGGATTCGATCATAAAATAAAGAACGCGATCTCCAAAGAGAGCTTTTGATGCGGCTAGGATTCTGCGAGTGGTGGGACTTGGAGCCGAACGGCAAAGAACAGCGCGCTTTTCCGCAGAGGAAGGAAGTGGCTCAGCCGAGACACGAGTTGGAGATCGCAGTGGATTCGCTACGAAAAGGACTCATCGCCGGATTCGCCCTGGAAGCAGTCTCACAGATGCCTCAACAGGATCAACATGCAGCCGAGTTGAACCATGCCGAGGAAGTTAACAGCACGTCTCTCCCAACGGCTAGTCAAGCGACGGTAGTTCTTGAGCCATGCAAAGAGTCGTTCTACTTTCCAGCGCCGGAGGTATGCTCAGGAACACCCTTCATCACCATCACGTCCGCCAGTGCTTCGATCACCTTCGCGCTCGACCAGCGCCGCTCGGGACGATTCAGCAGGCACTCGCGGGTCGATTCGTCGATCAGGTTCAGCATCCGTGCCGTCCTGCCGTCATACGTTTTGGTGCTCACGAAGTCATAACTCCAGACATGGTTGGCATGCAGCGGCCGAAGCCGCACGCACGATCCGTCGTTGAGCCACAGCCGCCCGCGTGGCTTCTGCTTCTGGGGAACTTTCAGCCCTTCGCGGCGCCAGATGCGCTCGACCCGATCCTTGCCAACACGCCAGCCGGCACGCGGCAGCAGCGCCGCGATCCGGCGATAGCCGTAGCGTCCAGCCGAGACCACCCAGCAGGTGATTCTCTGGCTCGTTCCCGCCGGCGCCACAATGGATACGAACGGCACGGTGCTGGTCGATGAGTCACAGGTGAAACCTGTGCGACGCAATGCCGCTCTTTGAGCAGCGTGCGGGGACTGACTCTACGCGCTATTCAGAAGTCGGGGGCTTGAAAGAGCCCCCATCTTCTTTGTCTCGATTCGGCGGCGTTCTCCCTAACTTCCGTAGCCCGTCACTCAGGCACTGGCAAGCCCGTCGCAGAACCGCGGCCGGAGCCTGCATACAGCCGCGTCGGCATCTTGAGCTTCGGAGTAAAATCACTCACATGGCCATGAGCGAAGAGCAGCTGCATTACTTGGAGAGCCTTTGGGCAGTGCGTCTCCGAGAACTTATGAAGGAGCGAGACTCGCGACTCTCGTTCGTCCGGCGAGGCCTTATGGACCACAGCGATATTTACGCCCGGATAGGATTCGAGAATTACTTAGAACCTGAATTGGACCACTTGAGGGCAATTGGCGTCGCCAGGTCCGAGTGTTGGTTGATGGCTTTCGGACTCGATGGGAAGCCGCTCACTCCAGAGGCCATTGAGAGGGCACTGTTCGACGCGGCCACTCATACGGATAGCGCTACCGACGCCTTGTTCAAACAAAAGAAAAATGAAATCCAATCCATGCGGCCGATTCCACCGGGATTTACCACCCAACCTATTCCGGACCCATTGGAGCTGAGTTCGCGGCTGGCGAAGGTTCAAGGCGAAGCCAAAGACCAACTGCGCCAAGAGCTAACCATTCAAATGTACGCGAGTAGGAGCCGCGAACATCTCGCGAGCAAAGCGCAAGCATCCGCATCATCGCCGAGCGTGAATCAAACGATCAATATTCACGGGCCCAACGCAAGAGTGAATCTCGATAGTATCGACAATTCGACCAACGTAGTTCGTCAGGATGCTCCTTTCGTGGAGGTACGCAAGGCAGTTGAGGAGGGCGTGGCCAATGGAATTGAGCGTGCGGCAATCCTGAAAAGCCTAGCGGATCTTGAGCTTGCAACCGAGAAAGAGTCGGGAGCGGCAAAGTACGCAGCATTCATCGCTGCGGCTGCGAATCACATGCAGCTCATTCTTCCGTTCCTGCCGCTCTTGAGTCATTGGGCCGGGAATTTGTAGGGAAACCAGCTCACGCTAGATGATAACCGCCGCTTTCCGTCATTTCGGGCTGCTTTCATAATGGAAAGGACTGCGGCTGTTGCCTTCTAATCGCGAAGAGGTGCCTGTGGAATCTGCTATTCCAGACAAGCGAGTTTTGGAAGACTCGATCTCGATGTGCAACCGCAACGGGAAGGATCTGCTGAGCGATGCCGTGCTCCTTTTCGAGATGGATCGGTTCCCAACCTCCTTTGCGGTCGCTGTCCTCGCACAGGAAGAGTTTGCAAAAGGCTTTCTTTTGCATCTTGTTGCAGACTATGCGCTGCCATGGACCGACGAAGTACGTCAATCGATCAATCGTCATGAATGTAAACATCTTTTCGCAATGATACTGGACTGGCTGCCGTCATGGGATGATGAATTCTCGTATGACCGACATGAAGAACGCCGGAAGCGTAGGAACAAAATCTGGGCGGACTATGATGCTGAAAAAACCAGCAGGGACGAGCTGTTAAGCGCCCTTGACGCGGAGAGGGACGCGTTGCGTTTCGGACCCGATATCGTTTCCGCGCTCAATATCTACCGACATGAGGACATCGAACGCCTTGGCCGGCGTCTGCCTTGGCGCGACGAGGAATGGAAGCATGGGCGAGCCCGAAAACTCGCAGACGGGTTGCTAGACAAGAAGAAGCAATCAGCCCTGTACGTGGGCATTGGGAAAAGCGGGCACGTCACGAGTCATCCTGGACAAATTACGATGAGGGATGCTGAAGAGGAGATTGCTAAAGCAAAATCCCTCGCCGAAATGCGCATGTTTTTCAGCGACGAATATCAGCTCTTGAAGGAAAGCATGATCGAGGTCTTTGCGAATCTTAAAGTGAAGCCGCCATCCAACTAGGCCTAGTGCACGAGCAAAATTACAGCGCGAATCCCCAAAACACCCCTGCCCGCTGCTTCTGATTTCCGTAAGTATAATTATCACTCTGGAAGTTACGCCCGAGTCGTAGCGGCGTTGACAGCGCATAGAGTTAGCGCTGTACCGAAGTTGGCACCCGTGGCAGCATCTCGGTGTAATGGGTGGCGGCATTCGATTGCATCCAGCACCAAGGGCATCATTCCGGCACTTTACGGAAAGAGACCAAGCGCCAGCGGCCGGCTGGCGAGGATGATTCGCGGCTGAGTATATAGAGGTTGCCGTCGTCGGCGCGCACCTTGAAGAACGCGGCGTTCTGCCCGTACCACTGGTCAAGCAGTTCCTCGACCAGGTAGTCGTGTCCATCCAGCCGAAAGCGAACAGGACGCTCGTCAGCCTTGTGTCCGGAATAGCACTCTACCTCAACCTGCATTTCGTCATTTTCGCACGCCGACTGGATTTTGGAATGACAGGTGAGCTCATCAGGTCGCGGCTAAATCGCCGCTGCCCAGGGGGGCTTGTGAACCCCCGCGGGTTTTCCTGCTACGCCTTTGGAGTCTCCGCCGAGGTCGTAGCGACCGGAGCGGCGACAGCCTTCTTCGCGACGCCCTTGGCAACTTTCTTCTTCTTTGCCCAACGCTTCTTCTGTGCCTCTGCCATCTTCTTGCGGCTCTCGGCGCTAATCACACGCTTGGCGGTCTTGGTGGCAGCCTTCTTCGGGGCATCTTGCTTCGCATCCGCCGCAGGCTTTGCAGGCTTCTTCTTCGCCGCCCAACGGGCCTTCTGTGCAGCAGCAATTTTCTTCCTGGCGGCAGGACTCATGGTGCGGCGAGCCGTCTGGGTCGCCTGCTTCACGTCAAGGGCAGTAGCAGGCTTACCAAGAGGCGTCGGAAGATCATGCCTGTTGCCGAGAGGCTTTGTTCCGTTCAGTGCTTCCAATGCGGCGATTGCGTTGTCGATGCGGCCACGCTGGGCGCGAAGGTCAGCGAGAATCTGTGCAGTATCCATGAATAGGCTTACTCCTTCCATCGGGGATGGTAGCAGTATCGCTCACCCTGCACAACGATCAGTGCAGCGCAGGCTACCGCCTCCACAACCAAAACCAGCCAGAAGAACTACTCAGTAAGGGAAATCTAATGGGGAAAAACAAAAGCAGAAAGATGTTCCAGCCAGGGCCTCACGGCGGATGCGAGGCACTGCTCTATGAATTCCGCGAACCACCTCTCCAAAGCGATGACGAAGACGATCTTCCATCGGCAAGCGGACAGGCGAAACCGCGAACCGTTCGCATCGCGGCCGTAACATTTGATGAAGCTCTCGTCTATCTACGCTTCCACTCTCAGGGTTTTAACGTCCACACCGTCACATGTCTCGGTGTCATTCTCATGGTCTCAGGATCACCGGCCGACTAACCCAGCGCGCTTCCAGAGGGCGGCGCGACGCCACCCTGTCACGTGTGCAGAGCAATGCTGCCCGGTACGCGAATCTGCATCTGGACAATGCCGGCTGTTGCCTAAAGGACTTTACGCAACTCCAGGAATTGATCCAATACTTCGGCCCAGGACGGGTACGGCCCGTAGCACAGCATTCGGCATTGAACGTCGTACTCGGCTTTGATCGTAGTTGACAAATCCACTGGTGGAAACAACGCATCGCTGTTGGCAAAGCTCATTTTGTCTGGATAGAAGTAGCTTCGTTCAAAATGCTGGCGGCTGATCTTGTCGTAATCAGCCTTGATCGCCGCATATTCCTCGTCACGTAGCATATCGAGAACCTCCTGCTTCCGTGCCAGTTGGAACAGGTCATAGTAATGACGGGCATAGCTGCCGATGGGGCGCTGATCGCGCTTGAGAATCTCAACCTTGCCGTGAATTGCGAACATCTTTTCAACAAAGGTCCGTCGAAAGTGGAGCAAGCGCATTGAGAAGGAGCTCTCGTCCTCGGCTCCCAGCGACACGCCTTTGTCGTTCAAGAACTCTGCCAGGAAGGATCGCAATTTCACGACGGAGGTTGGTTCTCGGCCGCTGGCAGTGCCGGCCTCTACGAGCACGCGATTAGCGACCTCACCGGGGCCTCCGAAGTGTTGCTGATAGGAGAAACGGTCGTTTCGTCCGAAGCCGCCAATCGTCTGACTTTCCCTTTCAGTGAAGGTCAAGGCGAAATGGGCGCCAACTGCGTCACGCAATTTCTTCAACTCCCGGTCAATCCCGCGCTTGCCCAGCGGTGGATCGAAAGCGATCGGGTCGAGGAAGATGTCTATATCCTCGGAGAAGCGTTGGATCAGGTTCCAACCCTTCGACAAACTGGTGCCACCCTTGAAAATCACTCTGTCGCCACCCGTAGCTGCTACCACTCGCAAGGCCTCTGTGACGAGGTAGTCCTTCTCGATGATCGCAGGGCGCAGGCCTCGGCCGCGGAAGTGTTCCGCTGCCTGAAGGATTGCCTGCTCGTAATCGGCATGTTCGAACAACCGCATCTAACGTTTCTCCTTGGCTTGCCAAGCTCGCGCATTCGGCAATGCACTCAGAACTCCAAAATCAAATCTGGAGAATGGGTTCAGCGAAGCTCGCAGCTGGTGCAGAGCTTTGGGAGCTTTCCTGATCTGCTCGCCGGCCGCACCCAAGATCGCACGGACTCTTGGAGGCTCGGTAGCAGCGACTTTCAGTAAGCGTTCGAATCGACCTCGCTCTGCGAGCAGTGCTTCTAGCTTGCTGACAGTTTCCTCAGGCGAAAGCTCGCTGGATCGCCCCGCCTGTCTTAGAAAATCGAGAAGAGCTGCGTCAATATCCGTCAGACTGGCCCATGCTTCGGGTCTCCTGGTGTGAATCAAGGCGTTGCTGCCGACGAGTTTCCGCGGAAGACTGAGACCGCTTGTGGCAAGTTCCGTCCGCTTTGCCGTCTGCGTCGTAAATCCCAATAGATTGGCGGCAGCGATTCCAGACGGGAAGACCGTCTTCTTGGGGGAAGCGAGCTTCTGCATTGCGGCTGGATTGGGCAGACTCTTGCCTAAGACTGTCTGCCGGTTCCGGTAGTACACGCCCTTGCTAAGTCGATCGATCGCCCCATCGCGGGTCAGGCGAGAGAGAGCCTGCGCAACAGCCGTGAACGGAAGGTCACGAAAGTCGTCCAGCCGCCATAAACGTTCGCCGCCGCGTTCAATCCGCTGCCGGATCGATGCCGTGATGGGTCTTTTGCGAGTGGCGGAGTCAGGCGTGGCCATGGAGACAATATCACTCGCGCCGCTACAATATGTCAAGTTTTATAGCAAAAAAACATGACAGGTAATTTGAAAACCGCATTGAGAACGTTCCTCTATCTGCCCAAAGGAGCAGCCCAGTATGTTCGTTGAATTGCTACCGCTGTTACGAAATCGCACCGTCTCTCTGAGCGTTGCCGTGCCCGCCAACGGCGACACCATCGTTCTAACCATCATGCCGAAAGTCACCGACGAGAAAGCCGAAGAGTGTGGCTCCATCAAGGAAGCGGCGGTCAAAGCACTCTCTGGCGCGCTGACGCTCAAGGCACAGTCGGCGGAAGAGCTGGATGCGGGACTGCACCAGGCGCTACTGCAGTATGTCGGCAGCCAGCTCACGATCGAAGGCTCGATCAATGAGATGGTGAAGACGGTGAAGGCCGCCGAGGAAGAGGCCAAGGAAGCAGCCAAAGCTGCAGTCGCTGCAGCGAAGAAGAAGTCCGGCCAGGCCACAACTGGCGGCAAGCCATCGACGCCTGCGACAGCGCCGGCAGAGGAAAAGAAGACCGAGCCCGCTGCACCGCCGAGCCTCTTCGACGCCTCTCCTGCAGAGGAGAACCAGACGGAAACAGAAGAAGATGATTCGTGCGCCGAAGCCGCCTCTATGCCTGCGGCGCCGTCGCTCGAAGTGGGTGCTGCCTAGTAATTGAGCACCCACATCTCCTTCCTGACCATACAGCCCACAAACATTCCAGTACGCTGTCACCTCTTCATCGAGGAGCAGCTTAGGAGAGATGTAGGTTGACAGAATTAGTGACACCGGTCGACTGATTCTGAAGGGAGAAGAAGAACGTTATGACAGGATTCGTGACATTTCTCGCCATGATTAGTGTCACTATCCTGTACTTTTGCCACGATTAATGACATTAAACTGCGTTGCCTTGGTCGGTCCCGGCCAGACATAACTGGGGTGGGCACACTTGCCGCGCGATGGGTCGCAGACGTGAGCCGGAAACCCACCTGGAAAGCTAGATTAAGAATCAAGACCCGTTAGTTTAGCTTCAGCTCCCGAATGCTGTCGTCATCGGCCTTCTTAACGCCCAGCGTGATCGGCCGAGGCGGTCCCTTACGCGGGATGGTAGCGAGAACCCAGACCTCTTCTCCAGCGCGAATACGGCTCGGATCTTCGGCAGTATCGGGAATGAAGAACATCACTGACTCGTTCAGGTGCAGAGTTGTATCGCTCACCGTGCTCTCGCTTCGTTGCCGGGTGAAAGATAGGTTTTCGCAACGCCATGCCGACGCAGCCGACTCACTCTGGTCAAGGACTGCTACAGGCACGCCATCGCGGACCGTGATTGCACCGCACTCGCGGCCGAAGAAGAGCGGACCGTGCTGGGAATATTTTGTGCGTTGATTCTCCTGAGCCCTGATCTCATTACCAAACTTCGCTTCGATCTCTTCCGAGGAACGCGAGTCCTTCACCTCAATCTGCAGGCTCACATATCGCCCACGAATCGGCAGATTCGGATCGTACCGCGTAGCCTTGAACCAAGCCCGCGGACACGTCCGGCGATCATAGAGAAGCTTGGCGCCGAGGGAAGAGATAAGAAGAATTTGTATCAGCGCGACGGCAACGGCCTTCGTCATCGATTTCATTGAGTCCCTCCGGTAGTGCGCGCCACTAGCATCCGGCGAAACTGCTCCAGCTTCCAGCCACCCAGCAGAAACAGCAGACCGAAGCCGACGAGCGAGGCGGAACGACCAAGCTTGTCGATCAGAGTTGAGAAGTAGAAAGCGATGATCGTGATAGCGAAGCCCGCGACGCCGAGATTTATGCGCTCGCGACGTTGTTCGTGAACTCCCCAAAATACCAGGCCAATCGCACCCAGAGCAGAAAGGGCGTACAGACCCAGGCTTTGCATCACATCCATCGGGTCAAGCCAACCAAAAGCAAAAACCCACGCAGCAAAGCCAATATTCCAGACGGCCGCCTTCCCGCGCAAGAACCAAGCCAATGCCAGCGGCAGCACAAATGCCATGGTGAATCCCACGACGCGCATCAGCGAGGACATTGGCAACTGATTCTGCCAACCCCATTCATGCCCGGCATTGAAGAGCAAAATGCTCATTGGCAACACGGCAAGCCCACCGATCCATGTAAGCGCTCGCCGCAACTCGGACTTCTGACCGCTACGTCGGGAACCAAGATAGGTGAGTACCAACAGCATCAGAAACTGAACCAGAAATCTCTCCATGCCGATGAAGTGCTCCGCTCGAACGCTCCATTCCGAAGCTATCCATGCAGGAATGAGCAGCATTGCAAGCGTCGCCTGAATCCAGTCCCGCAGTACGATCCACGACAGCAAGGCGCCAACTGCCCAAAGCAACACCGCGCCTGGCCAGTGTTCTTGAAGGTTGAATATCTGCCCCGCAAGAAAGATGCCGCCACCCAGTGCGACTGTGCCGACGCCATGCAAAGCCAGTCCAAGCGCGCGCATGCGCGGCATCAGAGCCCCGGCGGCAAGATGAAACCCACCAACCATGGTCAACACAAGCAGGAAGCGCTGCGTGGGCGAAAGGTCCTCCCAGTGCGCTGCAACAAACAACAGAACTCCAGCCGCAACCATGATCGCGCCGAAGGTGATTGCCAGCACGACCGGCCAGCGCATCGCGGCTGATTCTGTAGACATTTCAAAGCTACGAATGCGGTCGGCGGCTTGAGGGTCAAGAATTCTAGCCTCAACCCATCTCTGAAGGTTTCGTTCTAGCTGATCTGTGTTGGCCATGTTTTTGTGAGGTGCCCACAATAGCGCGCTCCTCTCCGATTGGCAAGCAATGCAATTCTGCTCTCGTTGATGATGACGATGTGATTGAAATCATTGGCGGAAACGATCGCTCCATTGAACTTGGACGCTGGCCCATTCGTATAATCCTGACGAGGAGCGGCCTTTGCGAGTGCGCCGACTGTTGCTATGGATTGGAATCGGTTACGTGGTTGCCAGCTTCGCTCTCGCGGTTGCCCGTGGCAGGGGTGTCAGCGGCGGTCACGGCGGAGTGGGAACGAGGGTTCTTTGAAAGCGCCTTCACCCACCCCGCCGGAGCCGTGCGGCTGACCTCATATAAAGGTGGCATCATCCCGATGTGGACGAGCGTTCTCGGCAGAGATGCTTTTCCGAATCAGCACCTGGTCACCGCACACGAGACCCTCCTACAGTTCATCCGCCGCTGCCAGCAGTAGCGAAAGGATCAGAGCACCATGCAATCCGTTCATTACCTTCATCCTCGCCTGATGGGCAGCACCCGTCCGCTGCGCGTCCTGCTCGTTGGCGCCGGCGGGAGCGGCAGCGCGGTTCTGCTCCAACTCCCATTCCTGGAGCAAGCCCTGCGCGCCTGGGGCCAGCCAGGTCTCGCGGTTACGGTCATGGATCCAGACACAGTGTCCGAGGTAAACGTCGTCCGTCAGCCGTTCTCCAATGGTGATGTTGGCTCAAACAAGGCCATGTGCCTGGTCGGCCGTATCAACATGTTCTGGGGCTTCGGCTGGAAGGCGACACCGCACGCATTTGGGGATGGGCCGGCCACGGTGCCGGAGTGCGATCTACTGATCAGTTGCGTTGACACCCGGAAGGCCCGCCATCAGATTGCCCAGTCGTTCATGAAGTTCCGGGCGCCGGCGTATCACCTCGATCTCGGCAACAACGTCTCCAGCGGGCAGTACGTCCTTGGCCAACCCAGGGACAGGACGGTCTCCGCACGCGCACAGGAGGCCCGCCTTCCGACGGTTTTCGATCTGTATCCAGAGATAGGAGACATCACGATTGGGGAAAGCCCACTTCCAAGCTGTTCGGCCGTGGAGGCGCTGGAGCGGCAGGAGCCATTCATCAATCAGGCCTTGGCAGTCAGCTCGCTCGCCATGCTGGCTCGACTGCTACGGTACGGGCAGATCTCCTATCACGGCGGCTTCTACAATGCCCAGACGGGGCGCGCTGCGCCGCTTACTGTCGATTTGGATCGATTCGCCAAAATGCGGAGGGCAGGGAAGAGGCAGTCATCCAGATGCGCGGCGCTCGGCAAACAGCCGGCTGCCTAATTCGGGCTCTTCACAGAGTTTGGAAGGCCCATCATGAAGGGATTAATGGCGGGCGGGAAAAAGCACCGAGAAAACTGCAGAGGCCGCTTCCTGTGCTGCCGCGGCCTCCTCACTTCTATTCGATTTTGTACTGCCGTCAGGTATGGATTCGTCAGGTAGTGATCTCGTCGGGTTTGATTCCGTCGATATTGTACCTGCTGTTGGATTCGTCAATCTGATTCCGTCAGCACTGGGATTATTGCGCAACAGGGTTAGTTCCGCAAGCTGTTTGCGGAGAAATATTCCTTGTCTCGCAGAGCATCCTATAAACACGTTTGTGGTATGCCGAAGACTAGGATTTGGGGAGCACTTCGGTTGTGCTGGCGTCGCGATTCTCCATGCCATAGCAAGCATTTTGATGCGTCCGTGCGAGTAGTGACGCTTTAGCACTGCGCCAATCCGTTGCGCGTACTCGACAGGCTCGACGCTTACGGGCAGAACTCGAAACCGGGCGGGTAGCACCCTGTCCCAGTCGATCTCCACCTGCCACGAGCCTCCTTCGTCGGCAAAGTAAATGACATTTACCTCACCCGCATCGACGCGATCATTCCCACCTTCCACCTGACTCGTTGCGCGCCCTTATGAGCAGACGGCCAGAATATTGGCGAAGCGCGCCCGGTTAACGTTTGTGGGAGACTGATATCATTGTGTTCTCGATTTTGCAATCTCCTCGTGATAGGTGGCAGCCGAGCACGGGATCGTGGAGACTCCTGCAATGTATATCAGCCGCATCCAGCTCACGAACTTCCGCGGCGTTGCGTCCGCCACGATTGACCTTTGCCTAGGTCTCAACGTGCTCATCGGAGAGAACAAAACATACAAAACAGCGATCATCGACGCGCTCCGACTCTGCTTGGGCTACTCCCTCGAACGAAGAGAGTTATACCTGCAAAGCGAGGACTTCTACACCGATCCAGAAGGGCACCAGAACGACACCATCCAGGTAGATATCACGTTCGCCGCCCCGACGACACAACAGCAGGCCATCTTCATCGAGATGCTCGCCATCGCCGACGACGGCACTCCGACACTGGAGTTGCATGTCCAGTTCAAGCGGAAGGCTGACCGCATTCACCGGACCATCTGGGGCGGCCCACATGAGGAACAGGCGATTCCGTCGGGAGTACTTCAGCTCTTCTACTTCACACACCTGGCCGCCCTGAGAGACGCCACCCGCGACCTTTCTCCGAGTCGAGGCAATCGGCTCAGCCAGCTATTTCTCAAACTCGTTGACGATGATGACCAGCGCAACCAGTA
The DNA here is from genome assembly GCA_963707735.1 of uncultured Acidobacteriota bacterium. GTDB lineage: Bacteria > Acidobacteriota > Terriglobia > Terriglobales > Acidobacteriaceae > TOLSYN. Next base: position 683,044 of record CAVPRB010000003.1, read on the forward strand.
TGCCGCGGCCATCAACGAGCAGGTAAGCCAAACCGCGAAGTGGAAATCGCTACTGGAACAGGTCAACGGTAAGATCAAAGGGCACCTGGGCGCAATGATCACCAAGGGAGACACCAGCACCGTCTCCGTTGGCTTTGTTGACCCGGGGTTCAAGCAGATCGTCGAGGGGCTACGCATACGGCCTCCCCTCAACCCAGGGCAATTACAATCCCAAGCACAACCACCTGCCGCTATGGCACAACCTCAGAACGAAGAAGCAGCACCGACCATCCAGCACTTCGCCCTGGGACAAAACAGCCTGGGGTACAACAATCTTCTGTACATCGCCACAGTCCTTGGCGATCTCTTGGAGCGCACCCAGGCGCAGCCGGACTCGTACGCTGCCCTGCTCATAGAGGAGCCAGAGGCGCACCTGCATTCGATAACACACAGATTGCTTTTCATCTGCAAGGGATCGCAGTCTCCCTCGAATGCCCATGCTGTGACAGTCTTTCCGCCCGCTTGTTTGATCACACCCAGATCAAGAAACACCGCGCCGGCTGTGAATCCCGTCTCCTCGTGGAACTCACGCCGGGCGGCGTCCAGTGCGTCTTCATCTTCTTTATACTCGCCCTTCGGAATGGACCAGGCGCCGTTGTCCTTCTTCGCCCAATACGGACCGCCTGGGTGAACTAGGAAGACTTCAGCGTTCGCATCCGGCCTTCTATACATGAGTAAACCTGCGCTTCGCTTCGGCATCGTTAATCATTTTCACAGATAACTGAGCCAGACGTGACTATGTACGTTTATGGCTTTAGAGGTGACAAATTTATGAGTGTGGTGAGACTTTCCCCGGCCTTGCGTCTCAAGCAAGGCAGGACCAAATTGCTGCTCGATTTCCCATTCTTCGGGGTCCTGATCCTGCGGCTCAAGGACATTGAGACTCCATCGATCGACACGATGGCGACCGATGGAGTCTTCCTGTTCTATAACCCCGAATTTGTTGCGAGGCTGACGCCGCCGGAACTGCTTGGCTGCCTGGCACACGAAGTCATGCACCCGGCGCTGCACCACCACACCCGGCGGGGTACACGCTCGCCGAAACGCTGGAACGTCGCGTGCGACTTCGTTATCAACCCGCTCATTCGGGATGCGAATCTCGCTCTTCCTGCCGGGGCACTTTATGATCCGGCATTTCGGAACCTGAGCGCGGAGCGGATCTACAACCTGATCGCCGAGGACAAAGACGGCGACTCTGGCAGCGGCAGTGGCGACGGCTCCTCGAATTTCGGGTCCGAAGATCCTTCGGCCCGGGGAGACGAACAGTGCACTCCAGCGCCCAAGGTTCCAGCGACCGACGGCGGATTTGGCCAGGTCATCGATGCGCCCAACCCCGACAAGGAAGGCGCTCCGGCGACCAGCGACCAGATCGAGAAGCAGCGGATGAGCTGGACAGGAGCTGTTGAGCAGGCCGAAGTTGTCGCTCGCATGGCTGGCAAAGCTCCAGGCGGCGTACGCCGTGCCATGGAAGCGGCGGACCGGGCGACCGTGGACTGGAGGGCTGCGCTCCGGAATTCATTTGCAGCGGCAATTCCCGAGGACTACTCTTGGTCCTCTCCCAATCGGCGCCACATCGATTCTGGCCTATACCTGCCAAGCATTCGCAAGGATGGCGTCGGTGAAATCGTGGTCGGCATTGACTGCTCCGGCTCTATCAACCGCCGGCAGCTCGGACTCTTCCAGGACGAATTGAACTCCATCATCTCGGAGCGGAGGCCCCAGCGGGTGCATGTCCTGTATTTCGACACTCAGGTTCATAACGCCGCGATCTTCGAACAGAGCGAGCCGATCACCCTCGAACCTGTGGGCGGAGGCGGAACCAGCTTCTGTCCCTGCTTTGAATACATCGAGGAAAACTCGCTCCAACCACAGGCGCTCGTGGTCTTCACCGACCTTGAGGGCTGCTTCCCGGATGCCGCACCCAGCCATCCAGTCCTTTGGGCAGCCACCAAGGACCATTCCGCGCCATTCGGCGAGGTGATCTCGATGGCTGCGGCATAGCTCTACGCCGTCAGCGCGAGATTGCTCAGATTCGATAGAATCATAGTAGTAATAGCGTAGCTAGAAATGCTATTGTACTATGCTTATCGAAAGGAGCGGCATGTTCAAGGTGGCGTTTCGGCTTGTGTACCGCATCAGGGGAAGATGCTCCCGGCATCCAGCCTTCAACCCCGCGAAGGACGAGCAAGCGGGTATCAAGGGGGGATGTCAGGAGTGTTACGGACTCTTCCAGGCATATCGGGCCTGTCTCACACTGCGTGAGGCGATCGGGGCCTTCGAGATCACGGTTCACTCTTTCATCACCAACAAGCAGGCACGCGGAAGATGCGGGGACCATCGCGCATTTGTGCCGGAGGCGCCACCGCGGCTCGTGCGGCGGCGGACCCAGAATGATGGCGATGCGATCGCTCCAGAGGTGCTCACTGATCCAGACGAGTGAGGAAGACGAAACGTTCGATTCGTTAGCGCCGGCGAAGGGAATTCTGTTCGGCATTCTGATCTCAATGGTCTTCTGGACGTGCCTTGGCCTGGCCCTCTGGCGTTGTGGCTGTGCGGGGTGACAGATATGACACTCGATAAAGCAGGCAGGATTAGGGAATGAGGAGCATTCAACGAAGCCGATGACACAGGAACTACAAAAACCAATAGTCGAGCAGTTCGTCGAGGCCGAAGCAGCGGCTGATTTTCTGCACCGATCTGTCAGATGGGTGATGCAGGCAGCTCGCGACGGATTGATCCCGGCACATTCTTATGGAAACCAGCGTAAGCGCTGGTACTTCCTGCTCTCAGAGCTTGCTGAGGATCTCCGCAGTAAGGTAAATTCCCCGAATGGAGAAGCTGGGCGTGACGAGACGCAAAGGAGGGTCTATTGAGTCACGACAACAACGTGCGCCTGCGCCACAACTGGGGCACGGTGCGCAAGGAGAAGCGTGCAGTGGGCATGGTATGGGTGTTTCGGTGGAGCGAAGAAGTGAAAGGCAAGCGCCGCCAGCACAAAGACGTGCTGGGCACCTTGAAGGAATTTCCAACACGAGCTACGGCGGACATCGAGGCGGATCGGCTTCGGGCACGGTTGAACGAGAAGAAGCTGTTCTCGAGTTTGAAGGAAATGACTTTTGGGGAGCTTGCGAGTCATTACTTGAATCACGAGCTTCCACGCCTAGCGAAGTCCACGCAGAAAACCAACAAACAGTACCTGAACAACTGGGTCATCCCGGCTTGGCGCGATCGGTTGGCAAACCAGATCAAGACGATGGAGGTGCAGTCTTGGTTGGACGGTATCGACCGGCCGGATGGCACCAAGCAAAAGCTGAAGAACATTATGTCCAGTGTTTATTCCCATGGAGTCCGATGGGAGTTTGCCAGTCGCAACCCGATCTGCGGCCAAGGCGGCACGCCCGGGCACCGCGGCGCTTCGACCGGGGTCAGGCAAAGTGCCAAGGCATCGATTCAGCGGGTTATCTTGCCCCCAGAGATTGTCCGTCAGACTCTGGAATCGTTGCCGCTACGGGAGACCACGATGTGTTTGATCGACGCCGTTACGGCACTGCGGGCTTCCGAGCTGATCGCGCTGAAGTGGAAGAACGTGGGTTGGAAATCGGCCACCCTGAAGTCAGAGCATGCATGGGTCGAACGCGAATTGAAGGAGACCAAGAGCAGGGACAACGACCTGACCCTGAGTCGCCCGATCCTGGAGGTCCTGCGATTATGGCGGCAAAGTACTCCATTTTCGAGAGACGAGGACTTTATCTTCGCCTCGCCGTATTTCAAGGGGAAGGCGCCATACACCTACCAAATCCTCTTTCGCCGGCACATTCTCCCGACCATCGAGCGTTTGTCCGGGCTCACGAGCAGCAAGACTATGCCTATCGGGTGGCACACTTTCCGCCGGTCGCTGGCCACGCTGTTGATCTCAAACGGCGAGAATGTGAAGGTGACACAGTCCCAGCTGAGGCACACTACGCCGAAAATCACGCTGGAACTTTACGCTCAGGCGGTGTCGCCGGACCAGCACAAGGCCCATGCAAAAGTGGTGAAAATGGTGGTACCCAAGCGGCTGGTGAGAAAGCTCAAGGGGCAGGCGGCTCGAAGCTCCGCCTAGCCTGCCTTTGGTCCGTATCCCCGCTGGGGGTCCAGGGGGGTCTGAAAACTGCTCGCTTGATTCGGCGTAAGTCTTTCAGAATCTTGGTGAGCGCGCTGGGACTCGAACCCAGGACCCACGCCTTAAAAGGGCGTTGCTCTACCAACTGAGCTACGCGCCCACGCATGTTTAGCGTACCACAGATCAGAAGCACGAATCTCTCCCAGACCGTCTCCCGTGGCTGCCACTAGTTCTGGCACAACACGGCGCAGAACTTGAGTCCACGAGGTTCGGCAACCGCTGGATTCGCCCACTCCGCGCCGCACCGCTGCCAACAACGGTAGTGTCTAGTTCAAGACGGAGATTCACCACGCGGATGACCTCCCAAGCGCTCGGGGCCACTCTTCCGCGCGATCTTCCAGCCTGGCGGTGGACTTCCGTGCCTGGGACTATCGAATCCGGCACGGAACTGGTTTGCCGCCACCATCCCTCGCAGCTCCATTCGTTGTAACATCTATTTTGCGAGGAATGCATGGAGCAATTCGACGTACTGATCATCGGTGCCGGTCCTACGGGCCTGGCCTGCGCGATTGAGGCGCGGCGCGCTGGATATTCCGCGGTTGCCGTGGACAAGGGCTGCCTGGTCAACTCGCTTTACAACTACCCGACCCACATGACTTTTTTTACTACGCCGGAGCTGCTGGAGATTGGCGAGATTCCCTTCGTCAGCGCGCAGCAGAAGCCCTCGCGCCTGGAGGCGCTGGAATACTATCGCAAGGTTTCCGAGTTCTACCGCCTGGACGTGCGCCAGTACCACGCCGTGACCGGCATCGAGGGCGCCGACGGGGCGTTCCTGGTGCATTGCAAGGACCAGCTCTCGCGTCCGTCCGAGTTCCTTGCGCGCAAGTTGGTGGTTGCCACCGGCTACTACGATCTGCCGAATCGCATGGGCGTGCCGGGTGAGGACCTTCCCAAGGTGACGCACTACTATCGCGAGCCGCATCCGTTTTACGACGCCGACGTGGTGGTGGTGGGAGCGAAGAATTCGGCAGCCATCGCGGCGCTGGAGCTGTGGCGTCACGGTGCGCGTGTCACCCTGGTGCATCGCGGAGCGGCCATTTCGCCCAACGTCAAGTACTGGATCAAGCCGGACCTTGAAAACCGTATCAAGAACCAGGAGATTGCCGCTCACTTCAACACGTCCATCCTGGAGATCACTCCGGACACCATTCTGCTCCAGACTCCGCAGGGCGAGTTGCGGATGAAGAACGATTTTGTGCTGGCCATGACCGGGTATCATCCGGACTTCAACTTCCTGCGCGCGCTGGGAGTGGAGCTCTCCCAGCAGCCTTCGTCCAAGCCCGTGGTGGACCCTCGCACTCTGGAAAGCAATATGGCTGGAGTTTATCTGGCGGGCGTGATTATTGCGGGAATGAACACCAACGAAATCTTCATTGAGAACGGACGCTACCACGGACGGCAGATTGCCGAGGATCTGCGCCGTAAACTGGGCGCGGCGACCACAGAGCCATTCATCCCCGGCAACGGCCGCAAGGCTGCTTCCGGGGTGGTCCCTCCGGCGCATCTCCGCAACGCCGAGTAGACCCGGGCGCCCGGCCGTCAGTCCAGCGTGACGGCATTGCCCGTCTGCTGGGTGAGCAGGCGTGCAACCAGCGGTAGCAGTGGCTCTCCGCTCTGGGTGAGCACAAAATCCGTGTAGGCTTCGCTCCAGTCGAGTTTGAAACTGGTGGACAGCGCCGAGATCCAGATCTGGCGCGCCGATGAATTGGGCGCGATGACGAAGGTGCCGGGCGGTTCTTCGAAGGTCAGGTGCAAGGCTCCGCCGCGTTCTTCCACGTCGAACTCCGCTGCTTCTTCCACGTCGTAGAGCGCGCGTGTTAGCCGCTCCATGGCTTGCTCGGCTAGTTGTTGGAATGTCTTTTCGTCCATAACGTCGATCATACGACAAACCCTCCGGGGGTGGGCTCCTACATCTCGCGCCGTCCCTCCAGCGCCCGCTGCAGGGTCACTTCGTCGGCGTATTCAATGTCGCTGCCGGCGGGAATTCCGGTTGCAATGCGCGTAACCCGCACCCCGGTCGGCTTCAGTTGCTGCGCCAGGAACACGGCCGTCGCTTCGCCTTCCACGGTTGGATTGGTCGCCAGGATGACCTCGTCGACCGAGCCGCTTTCGGCGCGGCGCATCAGGTTGGCAATGCGCAAGTGCTCGGGGCCCACGCCGTGGATCGGCGACAGCGTTCCGTGCAGCACGTGATAGCCGCCGTTGTAGCTGTGTCCCTTTTCCACCGCGGCAATGTTGGTCGGCTCTTCCACCACGCAAACCACGCGCTGGTTGCGGGTGGCGCTGGAGCAGTACACGCAAGGGTCCACGTCGGTGATGTTATTGCAGATCGAGCAGAGCCGCAGTGCGGCCTTGATCTCGCGGATGGCCGCGGCCAACTGCTCGGCATCTTCGTCCGAGCCGCGAAGAATGTGGAACGCGTAGCGCTGCGCGCTCTTGCTGCCCACTCCCGGCAGCTTCTTCAACTCGTCAATCAGTCGAGCCATGGGCTCGGCAAACTTGGACATGACTTACTTCAACTCCGCGCGAGAATCGCGATCCGGCCGTCCTGCGCCGCAAGGGATCCGCCGCCTCTAGAACAGTCCCGGCGGCAGCCCCATGCCGCCCAGCAATCCGCCGAGTTGCGATTGCATGGCCGCATCCACTTTGCGCACCGCTTCGTTCACGGCCGCCGTCACCAGGTCCTGCAGCATCTCCACGTCGGCCGCCGCATCCTTTTCGATCTTGACCGAGAGCACTTGTTTTTCGCCATTCATGCGCACCACCACGGCGCCGCCGCCCGCGGAAGCCTCGACCTGCGTCTCGCGCATCTTCTGCCTGCATCTGTCTGCTGCATCTCCTGCGCGCGCGTCATCATCTCCTGCATCTGTTTCATGTCCATTGCCGTCACCTCTCCGAGCGGTCCATCACAATGCGGATCTCTGCTCCGAACTTTTCCATCATCCGTTTCACCACCGGCTCATCGGCGGCCCTGGTCTTGATGCTATCGCGGGCCGCGGCGCGTCCGCTGCTGGATGGAGACGGCTTCAACTCCGCGGCGGCAGCCGCTCCGCCCACCAGGCGAACCTTCACCGGTCGCCCTGCCAGCTGGGTCGCAGCCTGGTCTGAGAGCTTCTCCTGCTCCCTGCGTGTAACTGAGCTCGATCATGCTCCCCTGACATTTCCACCTGCATCGGAAACCAGGTTGCCATCGCCTGACCAGTGTCCCTCTTCCAGCGCGTGCGACCAGCATCTGCGAGCCGCCTGTCTCCATGCGCCTGCAACACCGCTTCGCGGATGGCATCCACATCGAGACGCTGCATTGGAGGTTTCCACCCGCGGCGCAACCGCCAGCGCGCTGCCGTTGTCGAATGGCGTACCGGCTGCCATCGGCATCGCCTGCGGACGGCGATCGCCTGAATCCGGCGCGCTGGATGCTTGCGGTATTGGCTGAGCTGCTGTAGCCATCGGGCATCTTGGATGAAGCCGGAGCAGCCGCGGTTGGCGCGGCATCCTCCGCGGCGGACATATCTTCACGGCCCTTGCGGGCCTTGTCGGCCTCAAACGGCGAAGGCTTGGAGGACGGCTGTGCCGAAGGGCGACGGAACCTCCGCCCATCGGCGGAACTCCGGGCGGGCGCGGGGTGAATGACAGGCGGTGGCGCCGGACGCGTGCGCAGTCGCGCTGCCGGGACCGCTGGACGGGGCCGCCGGGCCCGCTGTTACTGTGCCGCATCGCTCAGGCTGCACGCTGCTCAGCAGTTGCTCCAGCGGAAGCAGCCGTTGCGCGTGCACCATCTTCAGCAGTCCGAGCTCGAGGTGAAAGCGTTGCTCCTGCTTGTAACTCACGTCGCCATGGGTGCGCAGCATGATCTGCAGAAAGCGCGTCAGTTCTTCTTCGCCAAACTGGGCCGCGACGCCGGCGACGCGCTTCTTTTCATCGGCGCTGATTTGCAGAATCGGACTTTCGATTCCGGCAACTTTTGCCACCAGCGCGTTGCGCAGAAAGCGAACCGTCTGCCTCGCAAAGTGGGTCGCGCTCTGGCCCTCCACCATCAGCTTGTCAACAATTCGCAGCACCTCGTCGCTGGAGTTCTCATGCACCGCGTTCATCACCCGCTCCAGCACCTCGGTGGAAACGCTTCCCACCAGGCCGCGCACCACTTCGGCGGTCAGCGTGTCGCCGCTGCAGGAGATTGCCTGGTCCATGATGCTGAGAGCGTCGCGCATGGAGCCGTCGCCGGCTTCGGCCAGCAGCGCCAGCGCGTCCTCATCCACCGTCAAGTGTTCCGCCGCGCTGATCTCGCGCAGGTGGTTGACGATCTCTTCAAAGCGAACCGCGTGGAAGCTGAAGTGCTGGCAGCGCGAGCGAATCGTCTGCGGAATATCCTCGGGCTGCGTCGTCGCCATCATGAAGACAACCCACGGAGGCGGCTCTTCCAGGGTCTTCAGCAGCGCGTTGAAGGCGGCGTCGGTCACCTGGTGAGCTTCGTCGAGAATGAAGATGCGATAGCGGTCGCGCGCCGGTTCGGCCGAGGCCGTGGCAATCAGGCCGCGCACCTCTTCAATGCCGCGATTGGTGGCCGCGTCGATTTCGATCACGTCCATGGCGCCCACCGAGCCCTCGCGAATCTCGCGGCAGGAGTCGCAAACGCCGCACGGCTCCGCCACCGGGCGGTCGCTCGACTGGCAGTTCAAGGCCATCGCCAGGATGCGGGCGATCGTCGTCTTTCCAATGCCGCGATGTCCGCTGAAAATGTAGCCGTGGGCAATGCGCTGTTGCTCCAGCGCATTCTTCAGGGTGCGGACAACGTGGTCCTGTCCGATTACATCGGCGAACTTCTGAGGACGGTATTTGCGCGCCAGAACGGTATAGCTCATGGGAGAATCTGATTATAACCGCCGCGCCCCGGCCCGCGTCAGCGGCTGCAGGGTCATTTGTTGGCCCGCACCCGCCGCCAACCCCGGCCGCGGCGGCAGAATCCATTTTTCCATGGGAGCCGGAATGCAGACGCTTGGCTCGCGCATCGTGTACCAGAATCGCTGGATGACCGTGCGGGAGGATGAGATCCGCCGCGCCGATGGCTCGAAGGGAATCTTTGGCGTGGTGGAGAAGCCCGATGCCGCCATGGTCATCCCGGTCGAGCATGGCAGGGTGCACATGGTGCAGCAGTTCAAGTACGCCGTCGGCGGGCGCTTCTGGGAGTTTCCCCAGGGTACATGGGAGCAGGCGAGCCAACTACACCATCGAAGAGCTGGCCCGCGGCGAGTTGCGCGAGGAGACCGGACTGGTAGCCAGGGAGACTGGAACTGCTGGCCCGCATCTATATCGCGTACGGTTTTCTGACCCAGCCTTTGTACGTCTTTGTGGCCACCGGACTTACCCAGCTTGAGGCGCAGCCTGAGCACGAGGAGCAGGACATTGTCCGCCGAGAGCTTTCACCTGGAGCGAGTTTCATCAGATGGTACAAGGTGGGCAAGTGGCGGACGCGCACACCCTGGCCGCGCTCTCGCTGCTGCGCCTCAAGCGGCCTGAACTGGCAGGGTAGTGCTGGAATTACCCTGCCAGTTAGCCGATCCGGCTTACGGTGTTTCCCGTCTTAATTCCTATCTTGTGGATTACGTTGGTTCCATAAAGAACGATCCTGTTACTCCGTAATGTTAATTTCTTGTTACACTGTGGAACATGGCAAATCAAGCAATCAACTCCGCAGTCCATCAATTGAAGCAGGAGCACATCCGGCTTTGTAAGGAATTGGCCCGTGTCGATAACGCTCTTTCCGTTCTAAGTAGCTTGGAAGACGCTCCCGTAAAGAGCGTGGCGAGTAAGGTGGCCGCAGTCCGGCCCAGGCGTAAGATGTCGGCCGCAGCGCGCAAGAAGATGTCAGAAGCAGCTCGCGCCCGCTGGGCCGCCCGCAAGAAGGAAAAGACCTCCGGGAAGTAGACGAGAGCCCAGCCTGTAACAATCCGCACACTTCTCCTGCACCTGCATCACGGGACGGGAGTCGTGTGCGTTTCCACGTGGGGTTTTATTTCTTGGCTGCCCGCGCGTCTTTTGCGGCCTTACGCGGGCGCCGCCCCGGTGCCGCTCGTTTGCGCTTTCTCAATTCCTTGGGCGAATACATCGTTCCCCGGCATCCTTCCGCGCCGCAGGTACAGGGCGCATCTCCCTCGCCGTCATAGAGAAAGTAGTCGTAGACCAGCTCTTCGCCTGCTTCAATGTCGCGCAGGGCACGGATCCAGACGTGTTCACCTTCGTCCTCTTCGGTCTCACAATTGGGCGCGCAGGAATGGTTGAGATACATTGCCATTCCGTAGCCATCGATGACGTAGGTGCCGTCGCCCACTCCGAAAAGGTAGGTGTAGGGCCGCTCATTATAAAGATCGTCGGCATCGTCATGCTTCATGCGTGTGCCGGTGTACTCCACGACGAGCGTTCCTTTTGGGATGCGTTCCAGGGTGAAGACACCGGCGGCATGGATGGCGGAAGAGCGGACGATCAGGCGCATGATGAACTGGATTGTAAATGCAAGCGGCGTGGAGGAAGAAGCTTTGTCCAAACCAGGGCCCCTTCGGTTGCGGAGCGCAGCTCAATTTGGGCTTGTGAATCCCGCTTGCTCCGGGGTGAATCCAATAAGCTAGACCTACACTTAATTGAAAGCACGGATGCTAACTCCGTGCGGGAGAACCAATGAACGAGACGGTGCGCCTGCTTCAGTCCCATCGCAGCGAACGCAGTTATAAATCCGATCCAATTCCTGAGGAAATTCTCGACAACATCATCGAGTCGGCGCACCTGGCACCCACTTCGATCAACAGCCAGCAGGTTTCCATCGTCGTGGTGAGAGATGCGGAGCGGCGTAAGCGGATCTCCGAAATTGCCGGCGGCCAGCCTTGGATTGCCCAGGCTCCCGTGTTCCTGGCGCTTGTTGCCGACCTTTACAAGACAGGCGTAGGGTTGCAGAAAGCCGGCGTTACCCAGCAGGTGCAGCATAGCGTGGAAGGCCTCGTCGTCTCCGCGACGGACGTGGGCATCGCACTCGGAACCCTTATGATTGCTGCCCGCTCCTACGGCCTCGGCATCGTTCCCATCGGAGGCATCCGCCGCGACCCTCAGGCCATGATCGACCTGCTTGGACTGCCTCCGTCCACCTTTCCGATTGCCGGGGTAGTGATCGGCTATGTCGATCAGCCGTCCACACAGAAGCCGCGCCTGCCCATCAAGAGTTTCCGGCACGAGGAGAATTATCACACCGAGAACCTGCGGCCGGCGATCGATGCCTACGATGTGATCCTTCCCGAATACTGGAAGAAGATTGCTAGAGCGGATGGTACTTCGTGGTCTAAGAACACCGCGGCAAGATATTCCATGGTGTACTTTCCCAAAGTAAAGCCGGTCGCCGACAAGCAGGGTTTCACCTGCGTGGACTAGCAAGCGCAGGTTACTCAGGTTGCAGGATTGCGCCGGTTCATTGATTCATCGTGGTGAGGTTCGATCCTGCCAGTGCGCAAGCTGCGGAGAGGAAGTTTCCATCCCATGCTGGTGAGCAACCCGTGCGGGACTGGTGAGGCTGGTTTCAGGGCAACGATTAGCAAAGTAGTGAATCGTTTCAGACCCCCTCGGTAGCAAGGTGAGCAATCCTTTCGCACTCCTCCCAACGATTGCCTATGCGGGCACTCCCCCCGGCCTCAACGATTGACCAGAAGATCAATCGTTGGGGCCGGAGCATTGGGTGTTGAGGCTTGAAACTTTGAAACCTTGAAACCTTATTTCATTTCTCCGCTGCGGACCACGGCGATGCCCAGCGCGATCAGCAGCGGCATCCACGCCACCAGCACCAGGGCCACCGAAGTCCGCCAGCGAACTACGGGCCCGGCGCCGCCAGTTGTCTCCCGGTTGCAACGGGTGACCTGTCTCTGGCGGCGCAAGGCGATAGCAGCCGACAGGTCGCGGACGGCAATCGAGGCTGCCACCGCGAGCAACGCGGCGGCAGCAATCAGTATGTATTTCAAGGTCAGCATCACAGCTCTCCTGGACCTTGCCCCAGTTCGCGCGGTTTCCGCGGGCGCGGGATGCGCGGGGTAAAGAAGCACCGGCACAGCCCGCCAAAGATCAACTCTTCCAGCAAGGTCGCCAGCCCGAAAGAAAGCAACAGAGCCGCCGCCGCCGTCATTGCCGTTAACATCCGTGCCATAACAATCCTTTCCGTGACTCGCCGTCCGGAGCCTTACTGGCCGCCGTGCGCCAGAGGTTCGTTGGCCGCCGCTACCAATGGCTTGGCTGCCGCCACCGGCTTGGCGGGCTCGGGAGACGCAAAAAGCGCGGCGGTCGCTGCGTCGCGCTCGGCGCGAATGCTCACCACGTCACCGGGGCGCACCATCTCGAAGAACTCCTCCAAGTCGCGCCGCGCCATGCGGATGCATCCATGGGAGGCGCTTTTGCCGATGGAACTGGGAATGTTGGTGCCGTGAATGCCGTAACCTCTTTCATCGAGTCCGATCCAGCGCGTGCCGACCGGATTGTCCGGACCCGGCTCCACTTGCCTGCCCCGGTGATAGTAGGTGGGGTTGGTGACGCGATGGACGACCTTGAAGTCTCCGGCCGGACTCGGCGTCTGATTGCGCCCGGTGGCTACGGAATAGACTTTCTTCACTTCGCCGTTTTCGATCAGGGCCAGTTTGTGGTCGGGAATGCTGACCACGATTTGCCGCGTTTGCGGCGTGGCCGGGGTCACCAGGGCCACCAGTATGAGTGCTTGCACCGCCGTCCTTCCTCCCAGAGCTTTCATTTCCTTGCCTTTCCTGGCTTGCGTATCTGCTGAATGCAGGCAGCGTGCCACGGCCGGTTGGGTTGCAGGCGAACGAGTTAGCGCGTCAGAAGAAAGCGCAGCGTGTGCTGGATGACACGAGGCGTGTCCGTGTGGCCACGGCGTGCGGAGCGGGTGCTGATGCTCGACGGCGGCGCATAGGAAAGCGGCGGGCAGGGGGCCTAGGTGCGGCATTGGAAGGAGGGAGATGGGGGAATGAGAATACTGTGTGGATGGAGGAGGTGCGAGGAGCCTCCTGTGATTGTCATCACAACAATACGTGACTGAAATCAGTGCTCACGAGGCGTGCAGTCGAGTATCACATTCTCTAGTGAGTGGAATCACTGCCGGGTGAGGCGTTATGACAGATAAACAGAGCGCTGTATCACGTCACACTAAAATTTAGGTGTTGTGTACCCCGCCGGGCATTCCCGGCAATGTGGGCCAGACCGTTCCAGGTCCGTCATCGTTCGGCCGGAAGTACTGATGCAGGCAAATGTCACCGCACAGGATATGACATGGCAAAAGACGCTATCGAAAAGGAAACAATAGCCCAGAGTTTGAAAAATGCGGGCTACTCACGTCGAGATTTCTTACAGCTTTGTACGACCATCGTGGCAACGGCTCCCATGGGACTGGCCCTCACAGAGAAGGCTCACGCCGGCGGAAGTTGCCAAGACGGTCGCCAAGGCCAAGAAACCCTCGGTCGTATGGCTTCACTTCCAAGACTGCACCGGGTGTTCTGAAACGCTGCTTCGCACCTCCAAACCCGACGTGGCAGACCTCATCATCAACATCATCTCTCTCGACTATCACGAAACCCTGATGGTCGCCTGCGGTCAGCAGGCCGAGGACGCGCTGAAGTCGGCCGTCGCGGAGAACGCCGGAAAGTTTGTGCTGGTTGTCGAAGGCGCAATTCCGACCAAGGAGCAGGGAATTTACATGATCCTGGGCGGCCGCACGGCGGTGGACGTTCTGAAAGACGTAGGCTCGAAGGCCGCGGCGATCATTGCCATCGGCTCGTGCGCCTCCTGGGGTGGTGTGCCCTCGGCGGATCCGAATCCCACCGGCGCGACCGGCGTTGATTCGATCATCAAGGACAAGCCGATCGTCAATCTTCCCGGCTGCCCGCCGAATCCGTATACGCTTCTGGGCGTTGTGCTCGAGTTTGCCGTGATGGGTAAACTGCCGGCCTGCGATGACCTCAAGCGTCCCAAGTTTGCCTATGACCGCCTGATCCACGACCACTGCCCACGGCGCGCCCACTTCGATGCCGGACGATTCTCGGAGAACTTTGGTTCGGCCGGTCATCGCGAAGGCTATTGCCTGTTCAAGCTGGGCTGCAAAGGCCCGGTCACCCATGCGGGCTGCTCCACCCGTCAGTTCAACGAAATGGTGGACGCATGGCCGATCGGCATTGGCGCTCCCTGCTTTGGCTGCACCGAAAAATCGGTAGCCTTCCGCATTCCCGCCTTCGATAGGGTCGATGTTCACACCGCAACTCCGCCTGATACCTATGCTCCCATTGCCAGTTCCGTGGGCAAGTTCGGAGTTGCTGCCGCCGGATTGGTTGGCCTGGCAGCCGGTGCGCTGGGCGGCGCGGCATGGGCGGCCTCGCAAAGGCTGGCCAGCAGTGAAGAAACCATTGCTGACGAGGCCAAGTCAGACGACTGCCGGAGGTAAGTAGCCATGGCAATGACACGCCGCGAGGCATTCAAAAATCTCGCCAAGGGCAGCCTGCCGATTCTTGCGGCAGGTTGCGTGTCCGCCGCGCTTCCGGGGGTCGCCCACGCGGAGGAGGAAGAACAGCCATGCCGAAAGGCGCACTCGGTCATGCTCTACGATGCGACCAAGTGCGTGGGATGCAAGTCATGTATGGTGGCGTGCTACCCAGGCCAATGACCTGAAGCCCGACACACGCATTGACGGCCTTCATCAGGCTCCTCCGACACTGAATTACTTCACCAAGAACATCATCAAGCTTTATCGCACGGCCGATGGGTCGGATCATTCGTATTTCAAGCAGCAGTGCATGCACTGCGCCGATCCAGGCTGCGTGGCAGCCTGCATGTTCGGGGGACTCAAGAAGGACAAGCAAACGGGCATCGTCTGGTGGAATGGCTCCCTGTGCGTCGGCTGCCGCTACTGCGAGATCGCCTGTCCCTTCCACATTCCTACTTTCCAGTGGGATGGGTTCAATCCCAAGATCGTCAAGTGCGAGCTTTGCCGCGAACGTCTCGGCAAAGGTTTGGAGCCTGGCTGCACCACGGTTTGCCCGACCAACGCGGTGATCTACGGACGCCGTGAGGATCTGCTGGCGGAAGCCAAGCGCCGCATTGCCTCCAACCCTGGCCGTTACTTTGAAAACAGAGTATACGGCGAGAGCGATGGCGGCGGCACGCAGGTTCTGTATCTCTCCCGGGTCAGCCTTTACCAAGCTCGGATTGCCCGCGCTTGGGGAATCGTCAATCCCTGAACGGTTGAAGTACCAGCACAAGCTTTACAAGTGGCTGGCTCTGCCGATCGCACTTTACGCAGGCATGGTCTTCTTCGCCGGAAGGAACATCAAGGAGCACGCTCATCACTTGGCCGAGGATCAGGAAAAGACCGGATTGAGGGCACAGCTATGACACAATGGGAGAGAAGTGTTCCCGTCTACGGCGTTCCCGTGCTCAATCGAGGATTCTGGGGCCTGCTGATCGTGGTCGTGATCGGCCTGATACTGTCCGCGGTCCGCGAGGTTTTGGGCCTGGGAGGCAGCATCTCCGGAATGTCGGACCCCTACGCATGGGGGCTATGGAAAACCTTTAACGTGATGGTCCTGACGGGTATTGGCTCCGGCGGTTTCGCCGTTGGCATCGCCGCCTGGGTCTTTAACCGCACCAAGCTGCACCAGGTGATGCGGGTGGCGCTGCTTACCAGCTTCCTCGCCTACTCCACCGGTTTGGTTATGCTTGGCATCGATGTGGGGCGCCCGTGGAACTTCTACTGGGTCATGCTTCCCATGGCATTGGAACCTGAGGTCTCCGTTGCTGGAAGTCGCGGTCTGCATTACGTTCTATGCAAGTGTGCCGCTGCTTCTGGAGAATCTGCCGCCGCTGTTTGAGTACGTGATTTATGAGCATCCGAAGCATGGCGCGGCGCTGGCGGAAGCCTGCGAAAAGTGCGATGAAAAAGGTTTATCCCTTTCTTATCGGCCTCGCCTACATCCTGCCCATCATGCACCAGTCTTCGCTGGGCGCACTGATGCTGCTGGCAGGCGATCGCGTGTATCCGCTCTGGCAAACGCCATGCCTGCCCCTGATGTACGTTTGGGCGGCGGCATTCCTTGGATACAACTGCGTTGTTCTCTGCCTGCTTCTGGCCAAGCTCGCGTGGAAGCGCGATCTTGATCCTGAAGTGATGGCTGAGCTGAACAAGATTACCGTGCTGGATTGTCTTCACCTGGACGGCTTTCCGCTTCGCTTGACATTCTGGTTCGCGGAAAGATTCTCCTGGCTCTGACTCCCTCGATCTTCTCCGCTGTGTTCTGGACCGAGACGATTCTGATTGCTGGATCGGCCTACGTCCTTTACTCGGAGAAGGGTAAGAATCTGCAGACCATGTTCCTGGCGCAGGCTACATGCGCGCTGGGCGGCATGATCTATCGCTTCAGCCCAACGACTCTGGCCTTCCGTCCCAGTAACGGGGCGTACTATTTCCCGTCCGCCATCGAGTTCCTCGTATGCATCGGATTCATGGCGCTTGCGGATACTGGGCTACATCGTTGCCGTTAAGAAACTGG
The DNA here is from genome assembly GCA_963707735.1 of uncultured Acidobacteriota bacterium. Lineage (GTDB taxonomy): Bacteria > Acidobacteriota > Terriglobia > Terriglobales > Acidobacteriaceae > TOLSYN. The sequence goes on from CAVPRB010000003.1 coordinate 699,814, forward strand.
CGATTCTGCCAGGGACCAACGCGGACTGGCTCAAGATGGCGAAATACGAAGAGCAGGTAAAACCCGGCATCCAGTTGACTGGCTACGCACCAGTGGAACATTAATCCACGACATTGACGAGAAGGTTTTCATAACATGGCGAAACGCATAACGATCGACCCCATCAGCAGGATTGAAGGCCACCTCCGCGTCGACGTGGAAGTGGAAAACGGCGCGGTATCGAATTCCTGGGCCTCCTGCACGATGTGGCGCGGCATTGAGAACATTCTCAAGGGCCGCGACCCTCGGGAAGCCTGGTTGTTTACCCAGCGCTTCTGCGGCGTGTGCACCACGGTGCACGCTATTGCTAGCGTCCGTTCGGTGGAAGATGCACTGAAGCTTGAAATTCCGCTGAACGCGCAGTACATACGCAATCTCATTCTGATTAACCATGGACTGCACGACCACATCGTGCACTTCTATCACTTGTCGGCCCTGGACTTCGTGGACATCCTGAAGATTCCCGCGGCCGACCCGAAGAAGACCGCGGCCCTGGCGGAAAGCCTGACCAACTGGCCCGGCAACTCCTGGAAGACGTTCCAGGCGGCGCAGGACAAGGTCAAGACGGTTGCCGCCAGCGGACAACTCGGCATCTTCACCAACGGCTACTGGGGACACCCGGCGATGAAGCTGAGTCCCGAGGTTAACCTGCTGGCGTTTGCGCACTACGTTCAGGCCCTGGAGTACCAGCGCAAGTCGGTTCAGGCCGTTGCCATCCTCGGTTCCAAGAGCCCGCACATCCAGAACCTCACCGTGGGCGGCGTCTCCAACGCCATCAACCTTGACAGCGAAGCGACCCTCAACATGGATCGCCTGGTGATGCTCAAGAAGTTGATGGACGAGGTGAAGCCGTTCGTCGATCAGGTCTATCTGCCCGACGTCTGCGCCATCGCCGCGATGTACGCCGACTGGTTCAACTATGGCTCCGGCGTCACCAACTACCTGGCTTCCCCGGATCTGCCGACCGACAGCAAGAACACCAAGTTCGACCTGGTCGGCGGCTACATCCTGGATGGCAACCTGTCGTCAGTGCACCGCTTCGACGGCTTCCGCGACAAGGTGTTTGTGGACGGCGTCACCGAAGAAACCAAGCACGCCTGGTACAAAGGCGAGGAGCCGCTGCGGCCGTGGAAAGGCGAGACCGATCCCGAGTACAGCGACTGGAATGCGGAAGGCAAGTACTCCTGGGTCAAGGCGCCCCGGTTCCAGGGCCGTCCGATGCAGGTTGGACCGCTGGCCCAGATTCTGGTCGGCTATGCTTCGGGAGATCCGCTCACCAGGGCGCACACGGACAAGGCGCTGGACCTGATCTCGACCATCGCCGGGCACAAGGTCGGCGTTGCCCAGTTGCAGTCCACCATGGGCCGTCACGTGGCTCGCGCCATCCGCGCCTCGATGCTGGCGGAACTTGGCGCCAAGCACTGGCAGTTGCTGGTGGACAATATCGCCTCGGGCGATGTTGCCATCCACAACAGTCCGGATTTCCCCGCGGGCGAAATCGAGGGCGTGGGCGTGCATGAAGCGCCGCGCGGCCTGCTCTCGCACTGGACGGTGATCAAGGGCGGCAAGATCGACAACTACCAGGCGGTTGTGCCCTCGACCTGGAATGGCTCTCCCAGGGATGCGAAGGGACAGCATGGCCCTTATGAAGCTTCACTGCTCCATAACCCCATTGCCGATCCGGTGCGTCCGCTGGAAGCGATCCGTACGATTCACTCGTTTGATCCCTGCATGGCCTGCGCCTGCCACACCTTCGATCCCGAAGGCAAGCCGGTCGCAACCGTAAAGGTGCTGTAAGGCTATGAAGAAGATCAGGATCTGCGGTGTCGGCAGTGTCCTCCTCGGCGATGACGCCGTGGGGCCCTATACGGCTCGTTGGATCGCGGCCAACTACGAGTTCGGGGAAAATGTCGAGGTCGAAGACCTTGGCACCCCCGGGCTGGACTTGATCGCCTACATGACCGGAATCGACGTGCTGATCCTGATCGACTCGGTTGAGAACCGCGAGCCGGCTGGCACGGTGACTGTCTATGACAAGGCGGCAATCACCCGCCAACGGCCCGCCGTCCGGCTCGATCCGCATGCGCCGTGCATTACCGAATCCATCTTTGTGGCCGAGCTGGCGGGCGACGGCCCCGGAGATGTCTTTCTGATCGGAGTCACCGGCGAGCAGATGGAAGTCGGAGCCCCGCTCAGCGATTCGGTGCGGGAGGCGATCCCGCGCACGGTTGCAAAGGTGTTGGAACACGTTGTCCGCAACGGCGGCAGCTTCCGCAAGCGCGAAACCGCGCTGGATGCCCAGATCTGGTGGGAGGAAGCAGCAAGCAGCGTGGGGGTTTAGAGCGATTCACCTGTCTTCTCCGTATCCACGGGTGACCTGAGCCGGTTTGGCGAGGTCACCATTTTTGTGGGTACTGATGTCCAATATCCGCGTGCGCAAATTCCAGTTCAAGTTGTGTCCAATTTCGCGTTTCCCTACACTGGACTAGGTTCTTGTAAGACAGGGGAATAACCGATGGCCGCCGTAATGCCTCCCGACGATATCGCCACCTTGATGAAGCGTGTGCATCTGGATCGTTCACAGTACAAGGTTTTTGAAGGGCGCCGGAGCGTCGCGATCGATTCCGGTGCGCCGCCTCGCACGGCTTTCCAGCCTGCCGTGAGGATGGAGTCGCGCCCGCATGCTTCGGCCGCAAAGTCCCCATCCCGCATCCAGGAGTGCGCCCGTCAGGAGAACACCCGTCCAGAGCCGCCGCGTCCGCGTTGGAATGTGCTGAATTCGCTGCTTGGCGGTGGCCCGAAGGACGAGGTTGCGGCGAAACCGGAAGCTCTCCAGGTTCCGATGATCACGTTCAGCGCCGCTGCCGGCGGTGCCGGTAAAACCACGATCCTCAGCACGCTGGCGCGCATTCTTTGCGGAATGGGTGAGAGCGTTTTCCTGATCTATTCGGACTCGCAGCGCACCCTGCCGTTGCACTTCGGTGGCAAGCAGGTTGTGCCGGGACGGGTTCGCACGTTGATTCCTCCCACGCGCGACCTGGGCCAGTTGCATCTTTACTCGCGCTCGCAGGACGAAAGCGGGATGGCGGAGGAAGTTGATCGCTGGCTGCCGCGCGAGGTCAACGCGCTGGCATCAGAGGTTGGACGGGTCCTGTGCGAGATCACGAACGAGGACATGTCGGAGCGGCAGGCGCTGGACCTGGGCTCCATCAACCTGCGCATCATCGTTCCGGATATCAACTCCGTACTTACCGTCACCCGCGAGCTGGCGGACGCAGACGACGATCCGGACGCCGTTCCCACGTTCTACCTGTTGAACAAGTACGATCCCACGGTAGCTTTCCAGAAGGACGTTCGCGAGCGCCTGGCGACGGCGTTGGGCGAGCGGTTGCTGCCGTTTGCCATTGGCCGCACGGATCTGATTCCAGAGGCTCTGGCAGCCGGTTCCACGGTGGTGGATTACGCCCCCAACGCCACGGTTGTCGGGGACTTCAAGAAACTGGCGCAGTGGGTGCGCGACGCGATGGCGGGCAATGAAATCGCACCCGTACGCTCGATCGTTTAGTTCGAAGCTTAGCTCGAATCCCAGCTCGAATCCCAGCTCGAATCCCAGCTCGAGTCTTAGCTTGAACCCCAGTTCGAACCCTGGTTGCTTACTGCGTCTCCGTCAAGTCCTGCTCGGCTGCGATGGCCAGCGACTCCTGGGTTAGACGGTCCACCTTGCGCAGGGCAGGGAAGAGCCAACTCCACAGACCTACCACGACGATGGTTCCAATGCCGCCGGCAACCACGGCAGGCACCGCTCCCAGCCACTGCGCGGTGATGCCGCTCTCGAATTGTCCGAACTCATTGGAGGCGCCGATGAACAGCATGTTGACGGCGCTGACCCGGCCGCGCATCTCATCCGGAGTGGCCAGTTGCACCACGGTTGAACGCACGATGACGGAAACCATGTCGGCTGCTCCCACCACCAACAATGCGAACATCGACAGGTACAGGTTGCGGGAGATTCCGAAGACGACGGTCGCGGCTCCAAAGGCGGCAACCGAGCACAGCATCTTTACTCCCGCCCGCCGCCGCAGAGGCGCATAGGCGAGAACGATGGCCATCAAACCCGCTCCAATTCCCGGGGATGCGCGCAGCAGCCCAAGGCCGCGCGGTCCGGCGTTGAGAATCTCGCGGGCGAAGACCGGGAGCAGCGCGACGGCGCCGCCCAGCAGGACGGCGAACAGGTCCAGCGTGGTTGTTCCAAGGATCAACGGATTGCGCCAGACGTAGCGGAAGCCTGCGATCACCGTGTTCCAGTCGCGTCCCCGGCTCATCTGCTGCACTCCCTGGATGCGAATGGCGAGCAACATTCCGGCGCCGGCCCCGAGCGCGGTGGCGGCCGTAAGGTAAACGGCAACAGGAGTGCCGCGCAGGGCGTAAAGCACGCCGCCGATCACGGGTCCAAGAATGGTGGCGGCGTTGAAGATGGAGGAGCCCCAGGCGGTGGCGTTAGGAAAGATCGCGGCTGGCACCAGCAGCGGCGAGAACGCCTGCCCCGCCGGACCGTTGAAGACACGTACGAATCCAATCGCCACCAGCACCGCATACACGGGCGCAACCCCATGGAGTCCGCGCAGGGTGATTGCCAGCAGGGCCAGCGAGCAGAGCGCGAAACTTGCGTAGCAGGCAAGCAGGACGTGCCGGCGGTCGAAGCGGTCTGCCACGTGGCCGCCCAGCAGGAACAGCAGCAGTCCCGGAAGGAATTGCGCCAGACCGGCCAGTCCCAGGTCCAGCGGACGGCGCGTGATCTCGTAAATCTGCCAGCCCACGGCCACCGACTGCATCTCCAGCCCGGCTACCATCAGGAAACGGGCGGCCTGGAAGAGGCGAAAGTTCGGGTAACCGAATGCGGCGCCTGCGGCTGGATGTCCCTGTGGTTCGGTCGTCATGCCTGCTTCTACTTTGCCACAGGCGCAGCGGGCGTGCGCGCGCTGCGGAAGCGGTGGCCGTGCGGAATTCGATGGCGGGATGCCATAATCCATGGATGTCTGAATCCACCAGGCCGCCGTCGCTGGCCGCCGCAGTCCTGCGCTGGCAGCGCGACTCCATCCGTTCCCGCGGACTTGTGGGCTCGATCCGCTATCTTGCGCAGCAGTTTGTCGAATGCGTCAAGGACTCGCTGCCGGAGCGGCGCCGCAGCCGCTTCGGAGACATCGACTACGACTGCGATCACGCGCGTGGATACGACCTGGGCGCGGCTGCCGCTTTCGGTGCGCCTGCGGGAGGTATTCAGCGAGCGCCTTTATCAGCCCACCGTGGAAGAAGAGTTTGCCGTAATCATGCGAGCATCTGGCGACGGTCGATTTTGAGACATTTACATTTATCGATCTTGGTTCCGGCAAGGGACGCGCCTTGCTGCTGGCGGCCATGTATCCGTTTGCGCGCATCGTAGGGGTCGAAGTGCAGCCGGGGCTGGATGCCATCGCACGAACGAACATCGAGCGCTTTGCCGAGCCGGGGCAGCAATGCCACCGCATCGAGCTGGTGTGCGCCGACGCCCGGGAATATGACTTTCCACCGGGCAACATCGTGCTCTATCTGTTCAATCCATTTCCGGACTACGTGTTGCGCGAGGTATTGACCCGGCTGGTGGAGTCGGCGCGGCGCGCTCCGCGCTCCATCTTGGTTCTCTACAACGCTCCCTTTGAGAAGCAGGAGTTTGAGCGCATTCCCGAACTGGAGCAAACCTATGCAACCTCGCAGTACCAGCTTTATCGAGTGCGGATAGAATAACTGCATGCCCGGATTTGACTACCATATCTTCGTCTGCACCAACTCGCGCGAATTGGGTCATCCTCGCGGTAGCTGCGATCCCGCCAAAGAGGGCGCGCTGTTGCGTGCGTTCAAGAGCAAGATCGCGGCCCGGTCGCTCCCGTGCCTGGTGCGGGTAAACAAGGCCGGCTGCCTGGATCAATGCGAGCACGGCCCCACGGTTGTGATCTATCCGGAAGGCGTCTGGTACGGCAAGGTGAGCGAAGCGGACCTTGATGAGATCATCCAGTCGCACCTGGTCGAAGGTCATCCGGTGGAGCGTCTGCGGATCGCCGACGACTGCCTGAACGCCTGCACCTGTCCCCATAAACCTCGCCCTGTCTGATGCTTAGCCGACCCTGGCTGGTTCCGGGTTGCGGTTGGGAGCATGAACCTTGATCTGTGCCGCAGGTCACTGCACTGTGTGTATGTCACACGGCAGTGTGACGTATGCACTTCCTTTTGGTTCGTGCTAAACCTTACAAGCTAAGACGAGCATGTGTGTCCTGGTTTCGTCCTTCAAGGCGTGTTTGCGTGGCAGACCGGCTCATGATGCAGAACCACAAAAATGTGCGGCCAGGTTGCAGAGGCCGCCCTGCCATCCGGTTGCGTAGCCGGGCGGGCAACCCAGGGGGTTCACAGTGCTTTCACCATACGGTCTGGACATTATCGAGAGCTGCCTTACCTGCAAGATGAGGGCGGATCAGATATTTTGCGATCTGCCCGAAGCCGCCCTCCAATCCTTTGAACAGATCAAGTACGCGACCGCTTATCCCAAGGGTGCGATTCTGTTTGTGGAAGGTCAGGCGCCACGCGGCATCTTCGTTCTTTGCAAGGGGCGGGTGAAGCTGTCCATCTGTTCCACCGATGGCAAGACGCTGATTCTCAAGATCGCCGAAGCCGGCGAAGTTCTGGGACTGAGCGCGTCGGTCAGCGGTAAACCGTACGAACTAACCGCCGAAACCATCGATCCCTGCCAGGTCAACTTTGTAAAGCGTGAGGATTTTCTGCGCTTTCTGAAGGAGCACGCCGACGCCTGCCTGCGGGTCGCCGAGCAACTCAGCGAGAAATACAATACGGCGTGCCGTGAAATCCGCTCCCTGGGCCTGTCGCACTCGGCCGCGGAAAAGCTTGCCAAATTGTTGCTGGAGTGGACGGCCAAGAACGGCGAAGGCGCCAAGCAGGAGCCGCGCATCAAACTCGCTCTTACCCACGAGGAGATCGCGCAGATGATCGGAACTTCGCGTGAAACCGTCACCCGCTTGTTTGCGGAAATGAAGAAGCGGCAGATTGTTCAGGCCAAAGGTTCCACTTTGGTCATTCGCAACAAGAGCGCCCTCAAGGCGTTGGCAACCGTATAATCAGCATTCCAAAAGGCATTTATTATACAGGGTTCGGCCTCGCGCCGGACCTTTCTTTTCTGTGCGTTAGCCGCTTGCGTATTTCGCAGTGTGCGCTGGACCAGATTCGGTTGGCATGACGGTAGCGGCTGTGGCAGGACTCACGTTGGCGGGTGACTGTAATCACTGCGTGGGTCGGCGCACAAAAGATAAAAACCTTGCATGGAGAGTGATATGCAGCCTAGTTGCAACCACTGCGCATTCCGCTCTGATCGTCCTTTCTGCGACATGTCGCCGGATGCGATTCGCGGATTCGACGAAATCAAAGAGCAGGCCGTTCTCGGAAAAGGTGCGCTTCTGTTCGCCGAAGGCCGCCCGTCGCGCGGAGTCTATGTACTTTGCGAAGGCCGCGCCAAGCTCTCCATCTGTTCGGAGAGCGGCAAGCGCCTGATGTTGCGCGTGGCCGGCCCGGGCGAAGTTCTGGGACTGGGCGCCACCCTGAGCGGCGATGCCTACGAGGTCACCGCGGAATTGCTGGATACGGCGCAGGTCGTATTCGTGAAGCGCAAGGATCTGCTCAAATTTCTGCGCGACAATCCACCGATCTGCATGGAGGTGGTGCGCCGTCTCAGCGACGACTTGCACGGCGCATATGAGCGGGTGCGTTCGCTCGGACTGAGCCGCGCCCGCCGCGTCCGCATCCAGCGCGCTCGCCCCATGGCTTCCTGAAGGTCCGCTACGGATTTGACCGAGGGCCGCCGGGTGCGGCCCTTGGCCGTTTGAGGCGGTCCCGCCGGATCGATGCCGGCGGCGGGGAGTAGTCTGAGTTCGCGATTTCCGCTCCTGGGAACAGGTTTTATTGGAGGCGCGCGGCGCCCTGTGCGCACCCCCGTTCCACCCTCCAGGCAGCCCATCCGGCCTCATTTCAGGCCAAAGAACGGTTCCAGCGCACGGCAACTCGGGTTGCATGCCAAATTCAATTGTGACGAACGTCACAGAAACTCGTGAGAAAACTCACTGCCCTCACGTGCGCTGCGGATGCGAAAACCAATATGTCCTGTAAAAGCGGAAGCTGTGTCTGAACCAAGCGCCGCTTTCAGGATTAGAGAACATGCACAGGAGAATCGATGAAGAGATTCTTTGCAGTTCGCAATCGTTGCCACCATGGCAATGCCCCTGTTTGCCGCCGACGGCGCTGCGATCTTTAAAGCCAAATGCGCCGCTTGCCACGGAGCCGATGGCATGAAAGCCATGCCCGCCATGGGCGTGAAGCCGTTGAATACCCCGGACATCAAACCGGAAAGTCCGAAGCTCAGTTGATCACCGTGGTCACCAAGGGGAGGGAAAGATGCCGGCTTTAGCGGGCAAGCTGACCGATGATGAAATCAAGGCTGCGGTCACCTATGTGAAATCGCTGAAGTAAGAGCACGATTTGTAAACTGTTGGATTGGGCCGCCCGGGCCAATGTGCCCGGGCAGCTACTTGAGTTGTTCATGCCGAAGTCGAAGGTGAAGGGTTCGTGAAGAAATTAAAACTACTCTGGATGATTTGCCTGGTGCTTGTCTGCGCCGGGTTTGCGTACGCAGGGACCAAGGCCGCAACCGAGCCCAAGCCTACCAACGACGATTGCCTTGCCTGTCACAGCGATGCGTCGATGGTCAACGGCAAGGAAGTGCATGGAGACGCATTCAAGGCCTCGATCCACGGCTCCATGTTCTCCTGCGTGGATTGCCATACCGACGTCAAGAGCCTTCCGCACGATGCGGGACTGGCCAAGCCCAACTTGCATCACCTGCCATGCCGACGAACAGAAGATGTACGACAATGGCGTTCACGGGAAGGCGCTGGCTGCTGGGCAATGCGAAAGCTGCAAATTGCGAAAGCTGCCACGGCAATATTCATGAAATCCTACCTGCCAGCGACCCCAAGTCCCGTTCCGCCAAGAGTCAACATTCCCAAGACGTGCGGCCAGTGCCACTCTCAGCCGATTCCCGGCATGGCCGGCAAGCCCGCTCTCGCCTATCAGGAGTCGGTCCACGGCAAGCTGGTAGCCGCCGGAAACGACAAAGCCGCGGTCTGCTCGGATTGCCACGGCGAGCACGATATTCGCCGCGCCGAACGATCCCACTTCGCCGGTCTTCCGCGCCAACGTGCCCAAGACCTGCTCCAAGTGCCACAGCGGCGAGGCAGGCCCAGTTCGCCAAGAGCATTCACGGCAAGGTTCTGGCCGACGGCAATACCGAGGCTCCGGTCTGCACGACCTGCCATGGCGTCCACACCATCAAGGCCGCCAACGACAAGGATTCGTTGGTATCGCCGCGGAATCAGGGCGACATTGCCTGCGCCCAGTGCCACAACAACGTGAGGATGACGGCAGGAGTTCGGCATTCCGGGCGGACGTTCGGACAGCTATAACGCCAGCTATCACGGCATGGCGAGCGCGGTGGGCTCAAACCGGACGGCGAGCTGCTCGTCCTGCCACGGAACCACAACATTCTTCCGTCGTCGGATCCTGCTGTCCACGGTCAACCCGGCCAACCTGGTCAAGACCTGCGGACAGTGCCATCCCGGCGCCAACGCCAACTTTGCCAAGGGCCAGATTCACCTTGATCCCGAAGCCATCGCCAAGGCTGACTTCGGCGCCAAGGTGAACAACTGGGTTCGCGGCTTTTACATCCTGCTGATCATCTGCCGTGGTCGGCTTCATGGTCCTGCACAACCTGATGATTTTTGTGCGCAAGCTGATCGATCGCCGCAAGCATGGCGGCCATCTCACCAACGGTCCGCGCATCGTTGTGCGCATGACCAGGAACCAGCGCATTCAGCATTGCCTGCTCTTTGTCTCGTTCTTCACCCTGGTGATCACCGGCTTTGCCCTGAAGTATCCCGGATGCCGCGACCAAGTTCATTTTTGTCAACGAAATCGGACGCAGCTACATTCACCGTTTCGCCGGAGTCGTTGATGATCCTGGTCAGCTTGTACCATGTCGTCTACCTCGCCTTCTACCGCGAAGGACGCCGGATGCTGCTGGACATGCTGCCGGAGCTGAAGGACGCTACAGACATGGTGGACGTGTTTGCCTACTACCTCGGATTCTCCCGCAGGAAGCCGCAGTTCAAGCGCTTCAACTACGCCGAGAAGATGGAATACTGGGCGCTGGTCTGGGGTACGTTTGTCATGGCGCTCACCGGCTTCATGATCTGGTTCAAGATGATTTCGCCGAGCGCCGTTCCGCGCTGGGTGGATCGATGTCGCCATCACGGTTCACTTCTACGAGGCGATTCTGGCCACGCTGGCGATCATCGTCTGGCATTTCTACCAGGTTATTCTCGATCCTGACACCTATCCCGTGAACTTCGCGTTCCTCGATGGCAAAATGTCGGTGGAGCATTACCAGGAAGAACATGGCCTCGATTCCGCGACGCTGTCCCAGTATGCAGGCGGCGCGGGAGACGAAGCCAAAACCCATCATGAACCCAAGAAGTAGTGCGGCATCAGGCTGCGGCAGACCGCGCGGTCTGCTGCAGCGCTTCCGGTGACAGCCGTGCAACACGGGAAACCGGACGCCGCACTCCCGTTGCAGGAGATTCGAATGACCGATCCCGGGCCCAACACGCCCAACCCCCCGCAAGACCAGGGTTTTCCTACAGGTCCCTACTGCGCAACTACATCAGTCTGTCCGGACTTGCGTTGGCGGCCATCGCTCTGGCCAACATCATCATCCTGTTCATCATCGACGTGACCTCGCGCCCAGCCCAGCCCGTATACCGGGATTCTCGCGTACATGGTGCTTCCCGGCTTTCTGATGGCGGCCTGGTCCTGGCGGCATTCGGCGTAGCGGCGAGCGCCATCGCCGTCTGCAAGCGGTCCCTGGGGCTCCATTGCTGCCGAAGATCGACCTGAACCAATCCGGGCAGCGCAGCCGTCTGGAATTGTTCGTTGGCTTTGTGGTTGTCTTCATCCTGCTCAGCGCGGTTGGCAGCTATCGCGCCTATGAGTTCACGGACTCCACGACCTTCTGCGGCGAACTCTGCCATACCGTGATGCATCCGGAACACGTGGCCCACGATCACTCGGCGCACGCCCGGGTGACATGCGTGGAGTGCCACGTCGGCTCCGGTGCGAGCTGGTATGTAAAGTCGAAAATGTCTGGACTGCGGCAGGTTTACCGGACCATGCATGAACACCTATCCGCGGCCTATCGAGACTCCTGTCGCCAACCTGCGTCCCGCCTCGCAAACCTGCGAGCAGTGCCACTGGCCGCGCCGCTTCTGGGGAGCGCAGCTCAAGGTGTTCAATCACTTTGACTCCGACGAAACCAATACGCCGCGCCAGATTCGCCTGCTCATCAAGACCGGTGGCGGCGATCCGAATTCCGGCCAGGCCGCGGCCGGAATCCACTGGCACATGAACATCGCCAACAAGATTGAGTACCGGAGCGATCCCAAGCGCCAGACCATGTCCTGGGTGCGGCTGACGGATCGCAATGGCAATGTCACCGAGTACACCGCCAATGGAACCGATCCGGCTGCCCTCGGCAAACTGGAGCAGCGCCGCATGGACTGCATCGATTGCCATAACCGTCCGACCCACGTCTATATGCCGCCGGACCGCTCCGTCGATCAAGCGCTGGCCGCCACACCGCATCAGCGCCACGCTGCCGTTTGCCAAGCAGCAGGGAGTGCAGGTACTTACCGCGGGGTACAAGAGCACGGACGCAGGCGATGGCCGCCATCGCGCAGCAGATTCCGGCGTTCTACAAGGACGAAGTATCCGCAGTTGGTGAGCAGCCGCTCCGGCGACATCCAGAACATGGTGATGGAGCTGCAACGCATCTTCCGCGATAACATTTTCCCGGAGATGAAAGTGGATTGGCGTACTCACCCGGACAACGTCGGCCACTATTACTTCAACGGCTGCTTCCGCTGCCATGACGGCAACCACACCAGCAAGGATGGCAAGATGATCACCAAGGAGTGCAACTCCTGCCATACGGTGCTCGACCCAGGAAGAAGGCGTGCTGCCCGCGGCGGTCGTGAACACGGCCATGATCGTTCAAGCACCCGATCGATCTGGGCGACTTGACCAGCGTGAACTGCTCAGACTGCCACAACGGCGGCGTGGGGCCGTAGAGCGAACCAGGACACACATCGGCCCCGGTGGGGAGAATCCGCTGGGGCCGTTTAGCGTGCGATTGTGAGTTGGCTGAGACAGCGAGTTACTTGGCGATGTTGCGACAGGAATCTGACGCGGTTTAGTTCCGAGTGGCCGACCGTCCACGCACCCGGAATCTCGAATTCCGATATCCGTTCGGAGGGACCTGCGTCGAGCACTCTTCTGCACTACACGACTGCTGGAGACGCTTGAAGCACCGAGCCGCCTTCGCCCTTCAAAAATTGCTGCTGGCTCCTCCGCCTCCCGATTGTCCCCCGCCGAAATGGAAGTCCGGGCTGTTTGTTTGCGGGGCTGGCGTTATTGAGTGGGGCGATAGCAGACCAAGTCCAGACGACCCGACGTTAATCCAGTGTTTGTCCTTTTCTGATAGGCGCGCGGCGGTAAAGCCGTGGCGAACTCCGCCCGGGCCACGGGCAAGCCAGCGTCGGATGAAGACTGCAACGCTGGTTAACAATATGCCCAAAAGCATCGGGTCCCAGGTATGCAGCTGCCAGCCGAGATAAGGCTTATTGGAGACAAAAGTCAGGATGGCGACGACCGCGCCCACTGCGATGATGGAGCGATCCTTCTGGCGAACGCCGCGCCCGAGTACGATTGGCGGCAGGCACCATATCAGCACCCACGTTCCCCAATAGAACGGCCTCATGAATTCAGAGGCGACCTGAGTGCCGCCCCACCAGTGCGCGGGCAGGTTCAACAACGAAAGCTGGAGATTGATGGTCAGGTAGATGCCAAGCCAAAGGAGCGCTTCGACGAACGAATAAGCCTCATCGAGGTAGTCGAAGCGGTGGCGGGAGCGTACCGTGGCTACAAGCACTAGCCCAGTTGCATAGAACGCGGCAACGATCAGATGCTGCGCCTCGCGGGACGAGGTCCAGTAGCGTGGCAGAAAGAGGATGAAGATCATCGCGGCGAGAAATGCATAGGAGAGCCCGAAGCGGCGCCATATCCAGAGCGAAAAGACCACGCCGGCGGCGGGAACCAGAAACTGGGCTGCGTCCGGCTTCGCCGAATAAAGGCCGCCGCTGAAAAAAGCGGCCTGCATTCCAGCGCAGAGCAAACCAGCCGAGCAAACGGCGAGCGCCTCCTCGATACCGTAGCGATAGACCCTGGCTCGAGAAACAGCGACTTCTGCAGCCGCGTAGCAGACGGCTGCGAAGATCAGGAAAAAAACGCCGGTGGTTTGCTCCGATGGATTAGAAAGAAAAACCACAAAGAACAGGCCGACGGCGGCACCCACGCTGATCAGGGTGAAAAGGAATAAGACCATCCGTAGGAAAATGTTGGTGGTGCGGAGGTCAGAGACGGTTTCCTGTTCCAGAAGCTGGTACTGCGCCTTGCTGAGAAAGCCCTCGCCGACCCAGTCAGTCATGAGTGTACGGGCGCGCAAAACCTCTTCGCTGGATGCACTGTAGAGTCTCATGCCGGCCTCCCGAAGCGGCGCCCGATCCGCACCAGCGCCACGAGCATAGCCACTCCGCTGACGACGAAATAACTTAGGACAGCGGATGAATCGGCGATACTACGGACGAATAGGAAGCTGAAACCCACGTAGCCATAGACGGCGGCATAAGCAATGAAGGCAAACTGCCGACGCGCCAGACCCCAGCCGACAGATGCGGTACAAGCGATAAGCAGAGCGAGAAACCACAGGCCGTAGCCCTGATCATTGAACACGCCTGAGAGCAGTGCCCAAAATAAAACGTTGGCCACGATGTTCAAATAAGTGTCGAAGAAGTGTGGTTTCAGGCCGCGGTTATGAAGAAGTGACCCGGCGACGCCGACCAGCAGACAGTAGAGAAGGGCATATCGGCGATACGCAGCGTCCTGATGGGCCGACCAGTGCGAGATGGTGAGCCCGAACCATCCGGCGAGTGAAGACAAACCGAGCGACAGCACGAAGCGATTGTCGAAGCGATAAGCGAGGAAAAAAAAGAGGCCGGCGGTCGCCAGGAGACAGAGATCCGAGTGCCCAGAGAGCATGTGGAAACGGTTCTCGATATAACCGAGTTCTAATGACCAGACGAGGCTGCCAAGGTAAAGCACGTAGTCGAAGATCGGACTCGGCGCAGGCATTTCGGCGGGAGACCAGGCAGGCGCGCGGGAAAAGCAGTACCAAAAACTGGCAGCGAGGATGGTGGAGAGGATTGTCAGGACGATGACGTCACCGAGTTGACGCGACCAGGTGCTGACAGTCCAGCCGAGCCCGGCAACGAACGCCAGCACGCCGGCGTAGAGAAGAACGTTCAGCTCGAGAAAAAGGGAGAGGGGTTCACCACGTGAGAGGCCTGCCAAAAGGGCGTGCTGCTCCGGCGATATTTTGCCCTGCTCCTTCCACTGTCCTAATCGGGTGAGAATGGTCATTAAGCCTTCGTTCTCTGGATCGGGGACACCACATCGTAACCAGCAAAGAATCCGTTGCCACTGTTCGCCTAGAAGGATTCTTGACGATAACAGCCCAGGTATCCAGCAATCAATCGAGTTGGCGTATTTACAGAGTGACGCACATCACACTAGGTGTGTGATGTACATCATGGCTCGATGTTCATGTATCCTCGTATCTTTGAGCTGCGGCCGCGGTTTCGGCCTTCTTCAGGAGATCTCATGAGTGCAAGTCCTCGCAGCGGCGCCGGCCAACATCTGCCGCGCCTCGTTTTTTGGGAAGTCACCAAGGGCTGTAATCTCCGTTGCGTGCATTGCCGTGCCACGGCCACCGAGCTTGCGTCCCCTTCCGATTTGCCCACAGCTCAAGCCCTGGAAATCATCGATCAGATCGCCGCGTTTGCCAACCCAATCCTGGTGCTCTCCGGCGGCGAACCGCTCTACCGGCAGGACATTTTCCAGCTTGTCCGCTACGCCACGGACAAGGGTTTGCGCGTGGCCCTGGCCACCAACGGCACCCTGGTCACCAAGGAAGTGGCGCAGAAGATTGTGGATGCGGGCGTAAAGCGCGTCTCCATCTCGCTGGACGGCTCCAACGCCGAGACGCACGACAGCTTCCGCGGAATTCCCGGCGCATTCGACGCGGCCATCCGCGGCTTCAAGAATCTGAAGGAGCTTGGCATGCCGGTGCAGATCAACATGACGATTGCCAAGCACAACGCCGTCGAGTTGCCCGCCGTGCTGAACATGGTGCGCGGCCTGGGCGCCGACGCCCTGCACACCTTCCTGCTGGTTCCGGTCGGCTGCGGCGTCGATATCGCCGAGTCGCAAATGGTTTCTCCCGAGGAGTACGAGCGCATCCTCAACTGGTTCTACGACCAGGCTTCCATCGGCGACATTGAACTGAAGGCTACCTGCGCGCCGCACTACTTCCGCGTGGTGCGGCAGCGCCGCGCCGAAGAACGCAAGCAGGAGGGCTACGGCGCCGCTCCCGCCACGGATGCACCGAAGCCCGCCATCGGGGCGACCGAGATGACCATGCCCGGTTCCACGGGTCTTGCCTTCAAGACGGACTACGAGAAGTTCGGCAAGAGCGGAATCCGCCACGATGGCGTGCCGCATCCGCACGGCCATCCGGGTGGCGATCCGAACGCAATGAACGCGATGACAAAAGGCTGCCTGGCCGGAACCGGCGTCTGCTTCCTGTCCTTTGAAGGCGAGGTGTTCCCGTGCGGCTATCTGCCGGCGGTGGCCGGCGATCTGCGCAAGCAGCCATTCGCCGAGGTCTGGAACAATTCGAAGGTCTTCGCCGATCTGCGCGACACGGATAAGCTGGAAGGAAAATGCGGCTGCTGCGAATTTCGCAACGTCTGCATGGGTTGCCGCGCCCGCGCCTACGCCGCTACCGGCGACTACATGGCCTCGGAACCCTTCTGCGTCTACCAGCCCAAGGCGATGGCCACCAAGGAATAGCCGCGGCGCATCGGGAACAATGGAAACGGCGCGGATCACTCCGCGCCGTTCGTTTGCCGTGAGAGTTCAACGCCGCTCTTATCTACCCGTGGCTTTCGGCGCAGGAATGGTAATGTCGATGGGCGTAACCGGGCCCAGGACTTCAAGCTGTTTTCGAAACTCGGCGGCGTTGCCCACTACCAGCACTTTCAGCTCTTCCTTGTGCATGTACTGGTTGGCCACGCGCAGTACGTCGGCCGAGGTGACGCGCTCGACGCCGGCGCGATATTGTTCGAGAAAATCGCTCGGGTAGCCGTAGAAGTCATAGGTCTGCTGCTCGCGCAAGACCTTTGCGGGAGTATCGAAGTTAAAGATGAAAGAGTTCAGAATCTGGTCCTTGGCGCGCTTGAGTTCCAACTCGCCGGGCGCATCCTTTTTCAGCAGCTCAACCTGCTCCCAGAGTCCCTTGATTGCCTCCACCGTGGTCTCCGTCTTGGTTGCGATCTGCAAGATAGTGAGTCCCGGATGATCCCAACTGCTGCCGACGCCGCCGCCAACCGCATAGGCCAGGCCCGCCTTGGTGCGCAGATTGTTGAACAGCCGCGATGAAAATCCTCCGCCGAAAATTTCGTTCATTACCTGCAACGCAAAGTAGTCCGGATTCCTGCGCTCGATTCCCAGGGCGACCATGCGGATCTCGCTCTGGTTCACGTCACTCTTGTCGGCCAGGTAGATGCCCGGCTTTGCGGGCGCGATGGCGATCTTTGGCGCGGCGACCTTTTCGCCGCTGGGCCAGCCGGCAAAGGCTTGGCGCAGGGTTGCCTCCATCGCGGTGGAGTCGAAGTCGCCGACCACGCCGAAGATGATGTTAGCGGGCGTGGTGTGCTGCCGGTGCCATTGCAGCAGGTCCTCGCGAGTGACGGCGGCGACGGTCGCATACTCGGGAACGAGCGCGTAGGCGCTGTTCTTGCCATAGCCGAGGATGTCGGTCTGCATCGAGGCGATGTCTTCGGACTCATCGTTGCGTCGCGAGATGCCGCTGTTCATCTGCTTCTTCGCCAATGCCAGCTTGTCTTCGCGAAAGGCCGGATGGCGTAGCAGATCCACGAAAATCTCCAGCACATCGGGGAAGTCGGCCTTCAGGCAATTGAAGCTGATGGTGGTATCCGCGTCGCCATCGGCGGTTTCCACCTTGGCGGCGCGCGCCTCCAGGTAGTCGTCCAACTGATCGCCTGATAGTTTTTCGGTGCCGCCGGTGCGCCAGGTTTCGCCGTACAACTCCACCAGTCCGGTCTTATCCGCAGGCTCGGAATCCGAGCCGCCGCGAATCATTGCCGAGCCCGAGATCAGCGGCAACTCGTGATTCTCGGTGAGGAAGACGACCATCCCATTGGGCAACACAACGCGTTTGGGCTGCTGCGGCTTGAACGGAGGCAGCTGCGGGAATTGCGATCTGCTTCCAGTTGGTGGCGACGCCGGGGATTGCGGCCGAAGCCGGAGGCTGCGCCGCCGCATCGGTCGTGGCTGGTTCCTGCGCCTGCGCGGAACCCAGCAGGAAGCGCGGCGCTGATGGCCGCCGTCAGGATTTTCGTCTTCATCGCTGTGCCCCTTTCGCAGCGCCGGTGGTCTCAAGGATTCCCACCGTGCGGTTGGTATCGACGAAAACCTCGTTGGCCACGCGCTTCACGTCCTCGTTGGTTACCGCGTCAATCTTGTCGATCTCGGCGGAACAACTCGCGCCAGTCGCCGTATTTCAATTGGTTCTCCGCGAGGTTGATGGCCAATCCCTGATTGTTGGCCAGGCTGCGCAGCAGATGCTGCCTTGGAGCGCGTCTTCACCATCTTCAACTCGTCGGGACTCACGCCTTCGCTCTTCAGCTTTTCGATCGCTTCGTGGACTGCGCTGCCCATCTCGGCAGCGCTGTGTCCCTGCGAGGGCACGGCATAGAACGCGTAAAGATTGCGGTACTTGTCTCCCGGCAAACCGGCGAAGCCCGCCGCGGCCACCGCAATTTTCTTGTCGCGCACAAGAGCGCGATACAGGCGCGAGGTGCGGCCTTCGCTCATCACGCTGCTGATCACCGAATACACCGCGTCGTCGTTGATCGCGGAAGTCCGGCTTCTGGTAGCCCTCAATGTAAAAGGGCTGCGACGGATCCTGCGAGCACCACCTTGCGCTCGGAGTTCTGCTGGGTCTGCGCGGTGACGTACTCTTCCGGCTTGGGCGCGGAGGGAATGCGTCCGAAGTATCTCTCCACAACCGCGAATGTCTTTTCCGCGTCGAGGTCGCCGACCAGGGCCACCACCATGTTGCTGGGCACGTAGTAGGTCTTGAAGAAGTTGGCCGCGTCGGTGGCGGAGAAGTGCCGCAGGTCGCTGGTGTAGCCGATGCCCGGCCGGTGATACGGGCTGCCGTCAAAAGCAACCGATGAGAAACTGCTCGACCAGTCTTCCGGTGGGCGAGGAGTCGGTGCGCATGCGGCGCTCCTCCATGACCACGTCGCGCTCCTTGTAGAACTCGCGCATCACCGGATGCAGGAAACGCTCCGACTCCAGAAAGGCCCAGAGTTCAAGACGGTTGGCGGGCAGAGAGTAGAAGTATTCCGTGCTGTCCAGGCCGGTGGAAGCGTTGAGTCCCACTCCGCCATTACGCTCGATGATCCCGCCAAACTCATTTTTCACCACGTACTGATCGGCATCCTCGCGCGCTTTTTCCCAAGCCGCCTTCAAATCGGCGATCTTGTTTTCGTCGCGATGGACGGTGCGGTTGTTCTCGCGATCGTAAGCGGCGTAGGCCTCCTCAACCTTTGCCAGGGCTTCGGTTTCCGCGGCGAAGTTGGTGGTGCCGATGTTGCCGGTTCCCTTGAATGCCATGTGTTCCATCATGTGCGCCAGGCCGGTCTTGCCGGCGGGATCCTGCGCATCGCCGGCATCGACAATGGTGAAGAAGGAAAAGACGGGCGCCTGCGGGCGAATCAGGAGCAGGACGGTAAGTCCATTGGGAAGGGTTCGCACCTGGACCCGGTTTTCAAACGACGCCAGGTCCTGCGCCAGCGCGGTCTGCAGGGCGCAGAACAGCAGGAGCAGGGGAAGGTAGGCCATCGGACGTCTCATCGCGCCTCCGCGAAAGCCTTGCGGGCTTCCGAAGACCCGAGTGTACAGCCCGGCCAGAGCGCATGTCGAACCGGTGCGCGGCGCGCGGATTCGAGCCGCATGGAAGTTTTGCGGGATGAGAGTGAGACGCCAGAGAAGTACGGGATCAGTAGAGAGCGGGTTCGCCCGGCGGACGGGTCTTCCAGCGGCGATGCACCCAGAGCCACTGCTCGGGATGGGCGCGCACCGCCTGCTCGATGGCCGCGGTGTAGTTCTGCGTATTGGCCACGGCGTCGGCAACGTCGTCTCCAGTGCAGACGGTGGGGATTGCGGGTTCGAAGCGGATGCGGTACTTGCCCAGCGCGTCATCCCAAATGGTGAAAGCTGGCAGCACGGCGGCGCCGGTGTGCATGGCGACCTTGGCAAGGCCGACGGCGGTGCAGGCGGCGAGGCCGAAGTAGTTGACGAAGACTCCCTGGGGCGGCGTCATGTTGGTGTCCATGAGAGCGCCGACGGTTTCGCCGCGCTTCATGGCCGTGAGCAGGCCGCGGGCGTACAGGTCTTTGTCGTGCGTCTTGTTGCCATGCAGGGAGCGCAGATGGCGCACCCAGCGGTCGAGCAGGGGATTGTCCAGATTGCGTACGACGATGTTGAGCCAGTGGCCGTGCAGGGAGTGCACGAAGGAACCAATCTCCCATCCGCCCAGGTGCGCGGTCATGAACAGCACGCCCTTGCCGCGGTCGCGGGCGGCGAGGTAGTTCTCCAGGCCATCGTAGACGGCGATGCGATCGACGTTTTCCAGGGTGTAGCCGGGGAACTTTGGAATCTCGGCAAGCAGACGGCCCAGCGAGATATAGACGCCGCGGAGAATGCGCGCGCGCTCGGCGGGCGTTTTGGCGGGAAAAGCGAGTTCGAGGTTGCGCATGCCGACGCGGCGCAGGCGCGGGTGAATCCAATAGAAAAGAATGGCGATGACGCGGGCAATGAAGCGTGCCACCGGACGCGGCAACCATCGCAGCGTCTGTGCGATGAACCAGACGGGAACGTACTCCAACCAGGAGCGCATGAGTGAAGGTTGACCGTATCAAATCAAGAGTTCGAAGGTCAAACAGATAGACGGAAGTGAGGGAAGATGGAATACGCCGGCTGGAAATTGATGCTGGAGGTTTCGCGGCCCGGGCGGACGGTGATGGATGCGGAAGGCAAGGCGAAAAGCGGCTCTGGACAAGGCGAGCAGTGCTGTGCGCCGGTTGACTTTGACTTCCAGGCAGGGTTAACGTGACACGGCTTGGGCGGACCATGCAATCGTGGCGGAGCGTCTGCAAGTCCCCGGGGTTGCAGCGCCGGATTGCGGCGATTCCGCCGCCCGGGGTTACACCGTGCAAAGAGAAATTCGCAAGTGGCTGGGAGCTTTTATGAGAATGACCGCGGTTCTGATTGCCTGTGCGATCAGCTTCGGAATGGGGCAACGTGCCGAAGCACAAAACTCCGCTCCATCCCCAATTCTTGTCGAACTGTTTACTTCCGAGGGTTGTTCCTCCTGCCCGCCGGCAGACGCGCGCCTGCAACAGATGGACGCGGCCCAGTTTCTGGGTGACGCGCAGTTGATTGTGCTGAGCGAACATGTGGATTACTTGAACCAGGATGGCTGGAAAGATCCGTACTCCGCAGCGCTGTTCACCCAGCGCCAGGGCGATATGTCGAGCCCTGGGATTGGCGACGCCGTACACCCCGCAATTCATCGTGGACGGGGTCAGCGAGTTGCGAACGGATGACCCACAGAAGATGAACCTGGTATTCGAGCAGGCTGGCGCGGCGGCGAAGATTCCCATCAGCATTGGCTCGCTGAGCGTGGACGGCGGCGCTCCCGCGAAGGTGCGCGGCCGCGTGGAAATCGATGGCAGTGCGGAGAAACACAACGCGTCGGTGTACCTGGCGGTGGCCTTGAATCATGCCGAGAGCCAGGTTCTGCACGGAGAAAACGGCGGGCGGCATTTGAGCCACGTCGCCGTGGTGCAACAACTGGTAAAGATCGGGAAGTTGGAGAAAGGACGGAAATTCAGCCAGGACTTTGAGGCCGATCTCAAGCCCGGTACCGATCCTGGAAATGTCCGAGTCATCGTGTTCGTTCAGGAATCGGGTCCAGGAAAAGTAGTTGGAGCAGCCCTGCAACGGAAGATCGATTAGCCTCGCTTTGAAACCGGTCCCCGAGGCACTCTGCGGGGGAATACGCAGGCTTGCGGAATTGCAAAGCTACAAGGTTTCCGCGGGCCTTGTGGGCAGGCTAGCCTTGAACTCACCGTCATCGCCCGGCGGGATAGGTTGGCTTCGCATCGCCTGGGTTCATCGCCTCTTTCTGGTTTCCGCCAGCATTCGCTCCCGGAGTATACGATTTGCGCGCGTCTGGTAGCCCTGACCGGGCTCCTTGAGCCACGCGATGATGTCGGCATCCAAGCGAAGAGACACAGCGTGTTTTAGCGGGCGGTAAAACAGGCCCCGTACCGCGTTCTTCCATGCCCCGGGAGGCAGTTCTGGAATATCAGCCGTGTCTATCCGATCGTCCGGCAGAGCGGCCAGAGACGCCAATTCGCGCTTCTGTCTGGCGGTGAGGGGTTTGCCGGGCGTGTGCTGGTCCGCGACCGCCCTAGATGCTTTGGCTGCCTTCTGCATAGACCCTCCGTTCCCGCGGTGTAGCCTTTCGCGCCGAGATGATTCGGATTTCTTCTTCATCGCCGCTCACCGAAACCGTGTGAACTACCAGCAGCACCTGAATTCCAGTTACCATTGCGATTGTCTGCCACCGCAGCTCGCCCTCCACCGTCCGGTCCCGTCGGGATACCTGGAAAGGATCGTCAAACGCCCGGATGGCTGTTTCAAAGCGTACGCCGTGCTTTTGCCGGTTGTCCCGGTTCTTCCGCCCATCCCAGGTAAATCGCACGCCGGCCCTTTGTCGTGACGTATTTGTATATACAGTAGCTCGTTTTCATGCGGGGAGGCAAGTTCCAAGGACAGAAAAAGCCCGCCCGGGATGTACCGGGGCGGGCCGAAAAACCTGCGGTGATTACTTACCTCCGTACTTGACCAGGGCTTCGTCCCAGATTGCGGCCTCCTTGGGCGCGGCGATGTTGCCGCGAAGGATGGTCTTGAAGGGCACCATGCGGCCGTAGAAGTCGCGGGTATCTTCCTTGTGCTGGGCGACGACGGCGCCGTTGAGCGAGATTCCGGCGAAGACGCCGCGGGCGCGTGAGTAAGTAAGTACCTCGGCGCGCATCTTCCAGTCGGTGGAGGCGTCGGCGTGGCGGCCCACGGGACCGGCGGCGACACTGGCGTCGGCGCCCAGCTTGAACTTGCTTTGCAGCAGGTTGTTCATGCCGTGATCGTTCATGATGAGCATGACGATGTCGGCGGACTCGCCTCCAATCTGGAATCCGAAGCTGCCGCCCTTGAGGGTGAAGAATGCGGGCGCGCTCCAGCCGTTGAGGGTCCGGCAACTGGCCACGCCCTTGCCGTAGGCTCCGCCGACGACGAAGGCCGCCTTCAACATCCCGGGCATGACGGCGATACATTTGGCCCTGGAGATGACGTCCAGCGGTACTCCGTTGTCCGGGGCCTGCATGATCTCCTTGATTACGGTGGCGCCGTTTTGCAGACGCTCGATGTCATCGGCGCGGCCCTCTGCCGCCAGGGCCGCGGTGGTGGAGAGAAGCACGGCGAGGGCAATCAAAACCTTGTGCATGGCAACTCCTTGCTGCTGGAATCAGAACAGCTCGGGACCATGATAACTCTTTGTGCCGATGGAACGCCTAGCGGCTGGTGACCAGCGAATGAGTAATGGCGTGGACGGAGAGAGCGATGCGGTTCTGCACTCCGACCTTGCGCATGAGCTTGGCGACGTGGGCTTTCACCGTGCGCTCCTCGATGCCGAGGGCGGAGCCAATCTCCTTGTTGGAGCGTCCGGCGACAAGCAACTCGAGAACCTCTTTCTCGCGGTCGGTGAAGGTGACGCGGCCGGCGGGAAAGATTCTTCCGGGAGACGAGGTGACGCGCTCGATGAAGGTGGAGAGCACGCGCCGCGGCGCCCAGACCGAGCCCTGGCAGACAATGCGGATTGCCATGACGAACTCTTCCGGGTTGGCGGCTTCATCGACATAGCCCTTGGCCCCGGCGGCCAGAGCCTTCAGGATCATTTCGTCATCGGCGCCCGCCCCCGTGACCAGGATGCGCAGATCGGGGCGAGTGGCCTTGAGTCCGGCCATGACGTCGAATAGATTCTGATTGCCGCGACTGCCAAGGAGGATGAGATCGGCATCGGCGTTGCTGGCAATGTCACTGGCCGAAGCGGAGAACAGTTCCATATCCGGCTCGCAATCGAAGAGCGCGCGAAATCCGATGAAACGCAGGGGATCGCTCTCGACCACGGCGATCTTCACTTTGGTGGATGGATGGGATGCCTGCGGCTTCTGAGCGGAAGGCGATTCCGCGCCTTTCCTCTTTCCCGCCGGGTAGGCCGGGGGCGGAGTCTTGGATCCGGGGAGGGTTACCATGGTGTAAGCATACTCATTTTCCGGAAGAAAAAACATAGAGAATGCCGCGATAGGCACTGTACGCAAGGACACGCCCAAAAGGACATGTCCCTGGATGCCCTGAGGGTGCGAAGACGAGCAGTGGGTGGCGAGGCGGCACTCGCCGGCAGGGAAGAGCGTGGAGTGGCGCCGCGGCTGAGGCCGGCACAGCCTAGCCGGTGAACTCCTGGTGCAATGGCGCGTAGGAAGCGACGCTGCGGCGCTCGGCGTCTTCGGCGAATTTTTCGCTCAGGCGGCTGAGCGCGGTGAAAATCCTGGTGGCGCGATTGACGTAGTCGGGCGCACTCTCCCAGGCGGCTTCAAAACGCTCGGGATATTCGCTGGCGATGAGGGCGAGGCCGCCGGCTATGGATGCGAGGCCAAGGTTGCGCCGTCCGGACAAGGCGAGCATCGTACCAGCCCCAACAGCTCCGCAAACCAGGGCTTTCTTCCATTTCTGCATGATTCCCTCCGCCGGCAGACGACCGGCAATCGACTCGATTTCCCGGCGCGCCGAACTGCGTGACGGCAGCCGTCGCACGCCAACGCGGCCAGCGCTGCGGCTTTCCCGCATCGTGCTACATTGTAACTCCACCGGTGGGAGTGCGAAGAAACTGAGTTCCAAGACGGTGGACGCCGGCAGGGCGTGACAAGTTAAGACTCGAAACAGGGTGGCGGGAGTGGTACAACGGACGCATGACATCGATTGAGCTGGCGGAACGGATTGGCGCAGCCTGCGAGGGCGGCGAGGTCGAGGTGAACTGGGTCTCCAGCTTTGCCGGCGCAAGCCAGCAGAGCGTGGTCTTTGTGGAGAAGGCTGGATTGCTGGCGGCGGCCCTGGAGTCGCAGGCGGGCGCGGTGATCGTTCCGGCCGAGGTTGAGATTGCGGACCGGCGCGGCAAAGCGGTGCTGCGGGCCCGGCATCCGCGTCTGGCCTTTGCCCGGGCCGCCGAAGAGTTGCGGCGATGCGAGGCCTGCGCGGGCGGAGTGGACGCATCGGCCATTGTGGACCCTTCGGCCGAGGTGCATGCGACCGCGTGCGTGGACGAGTTAGTGGTAGTGGGCCCCGGAGCCAGGATCGGCGCCCGCAGCCACGTGGGACCGGGATCGATGATTGGGCCGGGCGTGGTGATGGGCGAGGACTGCGACCTGGTGGCGCGGGTGACAGTGTATCCGGGCACGACCATGGGCGACCGGGTGACGGTGAAGGCGGGCGCGGTGCTGGGCAGCGACGGCTTCGGCTTTGTGCCCGACCCGGCGACGGGGCGCTACCACAAGTTTCCCCAGATTGGACGCCTGGAGATCGGCAACGACGTGGAGATCGGCGCCAACACCACGGTTGACCGCGGCGCGCTGGATGCCACGGTGATCGGCGACGGAGTGAAGCTGGACAACCTGGTGCAGGTGGGTCACAACGTGCACATCGGACGCAACGTGGTGGTGGCCTCGCAGACCGGCATCAGCGGCAGCACGGTGCTGGAAGACGGCGTGATCGTCGGCGGACAGGTGGGCCTGGCCGACCACGTTCGCATCGAGGCGGGCGTAATCCTGGGGGCGCAGTGCGGGGTTCCGAGCAAGAAAGTGGTGCGCGGCAAGGGCGTGGTCTTCTGGGGCACTCCGGCGCGGCCGATTGGTGAGTATTTGAAGGAGCTGGCTACGCTAGCGCGGCTGGCGAGGAAGAAATAACAAGAGGGAAGGGCCGCCAGCCCCGTTATCGGCTTGGGCGATTCTGAACTCAGTCGATGCCTTCATCGCCGATGACCACATCCGGATGAGGTTGGCGGATGTGGGTCCGGGCGAAGTCGAGGGTCGAAGCGTCTCTGCGGTGCGCGTTGCCGAGGTGCTTACAGGTCGCGCGACTTTGCGACCTCGTACAGGCGTATTTTGGGCGGTCCCTGGATCAACTCTGGAATTTGCTTCATGAACTCCTGAAAATACGGTGTCTTGAGATGCAAGTCCAGAGCCGCCTGGTCGGCCCACTCTTCGAAGAACAGGAACTCGCTGGCAGCGGGCTGTTTCTCATAGAAGTTGTAGGCGATGCAGCCCGCTTCCGCCCTGGAAGGCTGGGCCACCATGGCAACCAGACGGAGAATGTCCGCTTTCCGTTCCGGCTTCCCAATCATTCTTGCCGCAATTACGATCATCTCAACTCCTGTCCGGCTCTGGTAGGTATGCAAGTCCTGCGTTGAAAAGGCTAGGAGCTTGCGGAAACAAATGTCAAGCCTGGCGAACGCAGAGCACTTGGCCGGCCGCTTCCGGAAAAATACCGGGCCAGCGGCCAGACGCGCCCCGGGCATGAGATTATTAGCGCGTGATGCGCGACTTCCAGGTTTTGTTCGATCACGGTGAAGACTCCGCGGTGGTCGGATCCGGCGATGGCGCCGTATGGCAAGCTGGGTTTTCCGGCTGCTGCGGCGGGGCGGCCATGGGTGTATGCCAACTTTGTGCAGACGCTGGACGGGATCGTCTCGCTGCTGGGCGATGAGGCGGGCGGGGCGGACGATCTCCGAGTCGGCCGGAGGATCGCTGGCTGATGGACCTGCTGCGGGCTCACGCCGATGCGGTGATGCTGGGCATGGGAACTCTGCGCGAGGAGCAGAGGATGGGACGGCCACGGCCGCGCGGTCCGGTCTTCCGGATCATGGACGCGGGGCTGCAGCAACTGCGGACGCAGCTGCGGCGCGGGCAGAGAACGCAATGTGCTGGTGACGGCGCGGGCCGATTTCCAGATGAGCGACTACGCGGTTTTTGACGGCGAGCACGTGGACGTGACGGTGGTGACGACGCGGGAGGGCGCTCGAGAGGCTGGAGGCGCAGCGGCGGCTCTCGATGCACGCTGGGTGGATATCATCGCCGTGGACGCGGCGGCGGCGCGGTGGGCGTGGATCTGCGGCAGGCGGTGGCGGCGCTGGAGGAGCGGTACGGGATCAACTATTTGCTGTGCGAGGGCGGACCCACGCTGTATTCAGGAATGCTCACGGCAGGGCTGATCGACGAAAAGTTTCTGACGGTTTCGCCGCTGGAGGTGGGACGGTTGAGCGCGCACGGGCCGACGGCCGACGGTGCTGCCGGAGGTGGGATTCAGCAAGGAAGATGCGGTGCGCTGGAGCTGGTTGAGCTGCCGGAAAGTGGGCGACTACCAGTTCCACAGATTCCGCCGCAAAGTGAGAGGCATTTGTTAGACTCTGATTGTGAAAGGCATCCATAAGAGCGCCTGGCTGCTGGCGGTTGCTTCCGGGCTGCTGCAGATTCTGATTTTTCCCCGACCTAATTTGTACTGGCTGTGCTGGATTGCGCTGGCGCCGCTGATGTATGCGGTGCTGCGGGCGCGCGAGGCGGACGCGGCCGAGTTGCTGACGGACGAGGCGTATTCATTTCTGGTTCCGGCGCGGGCATGGCAGGGATTTCTGCTGGGCTGGGCCTCGGGGACGGTCTTCTACTTTGGGACCTGTTACTGGGTGTATTCGGTGATGCACTCCTATGGCGGGCTCTCGCCGGCGGTTTCGTTTCTGCTGCTGGTGTTGTTCTCGCTCTACATTGGACTGCACCATGGGATATTTGGCGCGCTGATGGCGGTGGCGGGACGGTCGCGGGCGGGCTTCAGCCGGAAGGCGCTGGTGCTGGCGCCGTTTCTGTGGGTTGCGGTGGAGCTGCTGCGGGCGCTACGTGGTGAGCTTTCCCTGGGCGCTGCTGGGTACGGCGCAGATCGACAACCTGCCGCTGGCGCGGCTGGCGAGCGTGACCGGCGTGTATGGAGTTTCATTTGAAATCGCGCTGGTGAATACGGTGTTTGCGGCGGCCATGCTGGTGCATCGCAAGCGGAGGATGACGCTGCTGGTGGCGGCGCTGGCCGGGGCGATTGCGTTGCAGGCTACGGTGCTGGTGAAGGCGGAACCGAGCGAGGTGGAGGCGCACGCCACGCTGGTGCAACAGAATGTGCCCATCGTACGGCAATGGACGCTACGAGGAGTACAAGCGGCTGGTGGATGAGCTGAGCGCGATGAGCCGGGCTCCGCAGGCGGCGAAGGATGCGAGCATTGCGCCGCTGATTGTGTGGCCGGAGTCGCCGGCGCCGTTTGAGACCGACGACCGGTTGTTCACCGAATCCACGGCGGCGCTGGCGCGGAAGCAGCGGTCGTGGCTGCTGGCGGGAGCTGACGGCGGTGCAGCCGGCGAGCCAAGCAGGGCGAGGCGGAGCAGGTGTACAACTCGGCGGTGCTGGTGTCTCCCGACGGGAGCGGTGGTGCAGCGCTATGACAAGGTGCACCTGGTGCCGTGGGGCGAGTACATTCCGTTTGCGTGGGCATTTGGGTTTGCGAAATCGCTGACCCACGAGGTGGGAACGTATTCGGCTTCGGGGAGCCGAGCGCACGCCGCTGGAGGTGGGGTCGCACCGCTACGGGGTATTCATCTGCTATGAGTCGGTGTTTCCGCATGAGGTGAGGCAGTTTGCCGAGCACGGGGCGGAGGTGTTCGTGAACATCTCAAACGATGGGTGGTTTGGCGACTCGGGCGCGCCGTGGCAGCACCTGAACATGGCGCGGATGCGGGCGGTGGAGAATCATCGCTGGCTGCTGCGCTGCACCAACACGGGGATTACGGCGGCGATCGACCCGCTGGGACGGGTGGTGGCCGTGGCTCCGCGGAATCAGCGAGTGGCGCTGGATGCGCCCTATGGGCTGATGAGCGATACGACTTTCTATACGCGCTATGGGGACTGGTTTCCGATTCTGTGTGCCATAATCTCAATCACGGGATTGCTCTGGCGCGACCATGGCGGAGCGCACATGACGCAGCCCAGTTCCCGTATAGGAGCAGGACAGACATGATCGATCAGCAGCTCGAGCAGGAGTTCTCGGCATTGCGCGGCAAGGTGCGCGAGCTACAGGAGTATCTTTGACTCGCCTAAGTTGAAGGTAGAGTTGGAGAAGGTGGAAGAGCAGGCCGCCGACCCGAATTTCTGGAACGACTCCGGAAAACTCACAGAAGACGATGCGCGAACGCAAGCGGCTGGAGGACGCCCTGGCGACCGACAGCGAATTGACGCGGCGCGTGGAGGATATCTCCGCCTATTTTGAGCTGGCCGGCGAAGGCGAGCAGGTGGATGAGGAAGTCGCGCGCGAGATGAGCGGGCTGCGCGAGGTGGTGGAGAAGCTGGAGACAGAGACTCTGCTGAGCGGGGAGCTGGATCGCAGCAACGCCATTGTGACGATTCATCCGGGCGCGGGGGGCACGGAGTCACAGGACTGGGCGGAGATGCTGCTGCGGATGTTTCTGCGCTGGTGCGAACGCAAAGGGCTTTGAGACGGTGATCAACGACCTGCAGCCGGGCGACGAGGCGGGAATCAAGTCGGTGACCTTCAGCGTTACCGGCGAGTTTGCCTACGGACTGCTGACCAGCGAGATTGGAGTGCACCGGCTGGTGCGGATTTCACCGTTCGATCAGCAGGCGCGGCGGCATACGTCGTTTGCCAGCGTGTACGTTTCGCCGGAGATCGACGACAGCATCGAGGTGATCATCAAGCCGGAGGACATAAGGATCGACACCTATCGATCTGGCGGCAAGGGCGGGCAACACGTGAACACGACGGATTCGGCGGTGCGGATCACGCACTTTCCGACCGGGATCGTGGTGGCCTGCCAGAACGAACGCTCGCAGCACAGCGAACCGGGAGCGCGGCTTCAAGATGCTGCGGTCGCGGATCTACGAGTATGAGCTGGAGAAGAAGCGGGCGGCGAGCAGGAAGGTGGAGGATTCAAAGCTGGACATCGACTTCGGCTCGCAGATCCGCTCCTATGTGCTGCAGCCGTACCGGATGGCGAAGGACCACCGCACCAAGATGGAAGTGGGCGACGTGGACCGGGTGCTGGATGGAGATATCGATCCGTTCATCCGCGCCTACCTGCTGATGCGCAGGGCAGAGCAGAGGTAAGAGGAGATGGAGAAGCAGCCAGTGCTGACTTGCGCAAGCAGTTGAAGAGGCCGCTGAGCGCGCGCTTCGACGAGGCGCTGGTGCTGGCCTCCGCCCTGCACCGTGCGCAGGCGCGGAAGGCGAGCGGCGTGCCCTACGTGGCGCACCTGCTGGGAGTGGCTTCGCTGGTGCTGGAAGAGGGTGGCAGCGAGGACATGGCGATTGCGGCGCTGCTGCACGATGCCGCCGAAGACCAGGGCGGAGAAGAGGTGCTGGCGAGAATCTGCGGACGTCTTTGGCGCCGAAGTGGCGCGCTGGGTGCGGCAGGCCAGCGAGAGCTTTGTGCTGCCCAAGCCGGCGTGGGAGACGCGCAAACGGCATCATCTGGCGGAGATTCCGGCGGCGGACCGGGAAGCGCGGCTGATCATGCTGGCCGACAAGGTGCACAACGCCAGATCGATACTGGCGGACCATGCGCGGGTTGGGGCCGAAGTCTGGGAGCGCTTCAGCGTTCCGCGCGAGCGCACGGTGTGGTACTACGAAACGTTGCTGGAGGTCTTCGAGCGCGGGCTCTCGCCGGTTCTCTACGACACGTTGAGCGATTGCGTGAGGCGGATGAAGGAGCTGAACTGAATGGCGCGGATGGTGGAGTTGATCCGCGAAGGCGCGGCGCCGGCTTCGATGATGCGGCGGGCGGCGCAGGGCGGGCTGTCGCTGCCGGCGGGCGAGGCGATTGAGATCCTGGTGGCGCTGGCCGGGCATCGCGAGCTGGGGGCAGAGGCGGAGCAGACGCTGGCTGAGCTGGAACGAGAAGTCGCTGGTCGAAGTTGCCTGCGAATGCGCGACCATTCCGGTGGAGGTGCTGCGCTATCTGCTGAGCTCCACGGGCAGCGGCCCGCGGTGATTGCGGCGCTGTGTGAAAATCCTGCGCTGGCGCTGGAGGAGTTGGAAGCAACGGCGAGCCAGGGCGGCGGCGAGGTGCTGCGGGCGATGGTGCGGAGCGAGCGGGTGCGCAGCTCAAGCCGGCTGCTGGAGCTGATGGCGGCAAATCCAGCGGCGGAGCCGGCCCAGCCGCGCCTGGACGCAATGGCTGGCGACAGGCGCAGGACAAGGAGGCGGAAGAAGTTGCCGCGAACTTCCTGGCGCGCCATGCGGAAGAGGTCGCGCGGGACGACCCGCAGCCATTCGAACTGGTGGCGGCCTTGGAGGGCGAGGACGATCCGCTGGAACAAGCTGCTGACGCGCGTGCCGAAGAGGCGACACCGCGGCGGCAGGCGCCGGAGGAGAAGCGAACAGCTCTCCCTGCTGCAGAGGATTGGGCGCATGCGGGTGGGCGAGCGCATCAAGCTGGCGATGCGCGGCAATCGCGAGGAGCGGATGGTGCTGATCCGGGACCGCTCGAAGCTGGTCTCGCTGGCGGTGCTGGAGTCGCCGAAGGTGAACGACGCCGAGATGGAAAGCTTTGCGGCGATGAAGAACATCCAGGAGACGGTGCTGCGGGCAATCGCCACCAAGAGAAACTACATCAAGAACTACGGTGTGCTGCGGGCGCTGGTGAACAATCCGAAGACGCCGCTGGATGTCGCGCTGCCGCTGCTGGCGCATCTGCTGGTGAAGGATCTGCGGGCGTTGGCGGTGAATAAGAACGTGAACGAAACGGTGCGCAAAATGGCGCTGAAGATGTTCCGGGTCAAGACCGAGCGCAAGAGAGACTGAACCAGCATGGGGAAGCAAGAGCTGGTGGAAGATCGCGTACTGGAGCTGTTGAAGAGGGCAAAGACGATTGCGGTGGTGGGGTTGTCAGACGATCGCCAGCAGGCCGAGCTATGGGGTTGCCGCATATCTGCAGAGCAAGGGATACCGGGTGGTGCCGATCAATCCGAAGCTGAACGAGGTGCTGGGCGAGAAGGCGTATCCTTCGCTGAGCGAGGCGGCGAAGGACAGAGCAGATCGACATCGTGGACGTCTTCCGCCGCCCCGAGGCGGTGCCGGCGATTGTGGACGAGGTGCTGGCGCTGGGGATTCCGGCGCTGTGGCTGCAGGAGACCGTGGTGCACGAAGAGGCCGCCGAGAAAGCGCGCGAGGCCGGGGTGCTGGTGGTGATGGACAAGTGCATCCTGAAGGAGCACCGCAGGTACGGGCTTGTAGAGCGGAGCCGCGGCGGAGTGTGGCGACGCCCTCGAGAGAAGATGTTAGGGCGTAGCGAGACGCCAGCGCGTTCTGTATTTCGGGAAGATGAGGATGAAATCCGCGCATTGTGGGAGGCGGAAAGTGACCATAGCGGCTCGGGCCACATCGAAGGTAGGCAAGGATGAGGCTTGCGGCGGCCGATGACCAGGGCAGGCGCTGGTCTCGGGCGGCCGGTGGCGGCACTCAACGCGAACTGTGAGGTCTTGCATGTTCCGCGAGTTCAGTTGGGGATGTGGGCGTTCGAGCGCCTGTGCGCCTGCGCTGCCTGGATGGACTGCAGTTGGCACCACGCGGGATGCGGAACGCTGCCT
The DNA here is from genome assembly GCA_963707735.1 of uncultured Acidobacteriota bacterium. Taxonomy (GTDB): domain Bacteria; phylum Acidobacteriota; class Terriglobia; order Terriglobales; family Acidobacteriaceae; genus TOLSYN. The sequence continues at coordinate 732,070 of CAVPRB010000003.1, forward strand.
GGTCGGCTGATCGCTGGCGCTGGCCCTGACATGTCCGCACGGAGACGTTGCTCGCGGCAGAGCGCAAATGCCGGAAATTCCGCCGATTCCTCTCCACAGCAACGGAATCAGAAGCGCGGACCTGCAGGAGTGGCGTGCCACCCCGGCGATGCAGCACGAAGAGCAAGGTTCGGCCGAGGCCAACTACGACGAAGTGCACGTGAAGCCGATGGTGAAGTCGGAGGAGCGGCCAAGTTCGATCCGAATTCGGCGGCTGCGGCCGAGGCGGAGGTCGATCCGAGTCTGCGGACCCATACGAAGCCGATTCGCGTGGATGTGGATCTGGTGCTGGTCCCGGTGACGATCACGGACCCGATGAACCGGCTGGTGACCGGGCTGGAGAAGGAAAATTTCATCCTGCTGGATAACGGAGAGAAGCAGGCGATCCAGCACTTTTCCAGCGAGGACGCGCCGATTTCGTTGGGCGTGATTTTCGATATGAGCGGCTCGATGGCCAACAAGATCGAGAAGTCGCGCGAGGCGGTGGTGGAGTTCTTCAAGACGGCGAATCCGGAAGACGAGTTTTTCCTGATTGCGTTCAACGACAAGCCGACGCTGATCAGCGACTTTACGAGCAGCGTGGAGCAGGTGCAGGGACAGCTTGTGTACACGGTTCCAAAGGGGCGGACGGCGCTGCTGGACGCGATTTACCTGGGCATGGCGAAGATGCGCCAGGCCAAGCAGCAGAGGAAGGCGCTGCTGATCATTTCCGACGGCGGCGACAACCGCAGCCGGTACACGGAGAACGAAATCAAGTCGATGGTGAGAGAAGCCGATGTCCAGATTTATGCGATTGGATTCTTCGACCAGAGCCCGCGCAGCGACGAGGAACGATTCGGGCCACAGTTGCTGGCCGAGGTGACCGATGTTACCGGCGGGCGAACGTTCACGGTGGATAATCCGAACGAGATGAGCGATGTTGCGGCGAAGATCGGAGTGGAGTTGCGCAACCAGTATGTGCTCGGCTATCGTCCTTCGCAAGCCGGCGCACGATGGCAAGTGGCGCAAGGTGCGGGTGAAACTGGTCACTCCGAAAGGGACTGCCGCAACTCTCGGTATATGCAAAGACGGGGTACTATGCTCCAAGTGAGTAGAGGCAACTCGGAAGCAGGGTCTGGATTGCGGCGCTGCTTGCTGGCTGCTGGCGGTTGTGCAGCGGCGTGGCGGTTGCGCAGAGTATCCAGCGCGCCCAATGGGCAGGCGAGCCAGCAGGCGCGAACCCGCAACGCAAAATGACGACGTGCTGCTCCCTCCCGAGGGCGTCAAGCCCGGACAAGCAGGCTGCCACGCCGGCTCCGGCAGCTGCCCCTGCGTCCGGCCGCAGCGGCACCGGCCAACCAGCCAGGCGACACGGTGAACTGCCGCCGCAGAGGACGCGAGGCGGAAAAGACCAGCAACGGAACGTTCGTCTTCAGGACCGAGGTGCAGGAAGTGACGCTGCACGCGACGGTTGTGGACGAGCATCAGCGGCCGGTGACGACCCTGGAACGGACGGCGTTCCAGGTCTTTGAGGATGGCACAGCCGCAGCGCATCACCTCGTTCCGCCGCGAAGATATTCCGGTGGCGCTGGGGATCGTGATCGACAACTCGGGCTCGATGCGCTGACAAGCGGCCGAGCGTGAACGCGGCGGCGCTGAACCTGGTGCGGGCGAGCAATCCGCAGGACCAGGTGTGCGTGGTCAATTTCAATAACGAGTACTACCTGGACCAGGATTACACGGGGAATGTGAGCTTGCTGCGCGATGCGCTGGAGCGGATTGAGTCGCGCGGCGGGACGGCGCTGTACGATGCGGTGGTGGCGACCAGCGACCACCTGATGAAGAGCGCGAAGCTGCAGAAGAAGATCATCCTGGTGGTGACCGACGGCGAGGACACGGCGAGCCGCTGACACTGCTGGAAGGCGGTGCGAGCGATCGCCGTGGATGGAGGGCCGACGGTCTACGCCATCGGACTGCTGGGCGCAGGAGCGCGAAAAGAAAGCCCGGCGGGCGTTGCGAATTCTGGCGGAGCAGACGGGCGGAGTGGCGTTTTTCCCGCCAACGTGAACGAAGTGGAAGCCATCTCGCAGCAGATTGCGCACGACATCCGCAACCAATACACGATTGGGTACAAGCCTTCGACGCCGAAGACGGAGGGCGGCTACCGGCAGGTGAAGGTGGACGCCGTCGGCCAGCGGTTACAAGAGGCTGACGGTGCGGACTCGCAGCGGCTACTACGCGAGCGGCGCGAAAACGTCCCCGGCGGGCAACTGACTGCGCGAGGGAAAGCGGTACAGGAAACGGTTGTGGGTTCAACAGGAGCGGGCAGGACGCGGAAGGCTCGGGCTGCGGCTCGGAGCCTTTTTTGTGCGCGGAGGTGGGGTTGACCGGCAATCGCCGGAAGCCGTAGCCTGAATGGTTCGCAGACTGAGATCGGTGCCGACGGGATTGACTCTGATGAAATGCTCGATGCGGGTGGTGGATAGCGTTCTGGAGTTGATTGGATCGACGCCGATGGTGCGGCTGAAAAGAGTTGTGCCGGCGGGCGCCGCCGAGATCTGGGTGAAGCTGGAAGCATTCAATCCGGGCTTCAGCATCAAGGATCGCGCGGCGCTGGGGATGATCGAGCAGGCGGAGCGCGAGGGCGTGCTGCATCCGGGAGACACGATCGTGGAGGCGACGGCGGGAAATACCGGCGTGGGGCTGGCGCTGGTGGGAGTGCAGAAGGGATACAAGGTGGTGTTTTTATGTGCCGGAAAAGTTCTCCAGGGAAAAGGTGATGCTGATGGAGTGCTTCGGCGCCAAGGTGTACCGGACGCCGACGGAAGAGGGGATGGAAGGCGCGATCCGCCGGGCCAGGAAACTGGCGGAGGAGAACGAGCACTTCTGGTTTGCGGCGCAGTTTTCCAATCCGGGGAATCCGCAGATTCACCACGACACGACGGGGCGCGAGATCTGGGAGCAGACGGAGGGACGCATCGATGCATTCGTCTGCGGCGCGGGAACGGGCGGGACATTCACCGGGGTGGCGCGCTACCTGAAGGAGCAGAACGCGAAGGTTCTGACGGTGCTGAGCGACCCGCAGAATTCGGTTTACAGCGGTCAGACGCCGGGTGCGCACGACGTGGAGGGAATTGGAGCGAGCTTCATTCCGGAGGTACTTCGACCGCGTCGGTGTGCGATGAGACGTTGATCGTTCCGGACGTTGAGGCGTTTGCGATGGTGAAGCGGCTGGCGGTGGAAGAGGGCGTGCTCGGCGGTTCGAGCTCCGGAGCCAATGTTTGCGGCGCGATCGAAATCGCAAAGCGGCTGGGCAAGGGAAAGCGGGTGGTTACGCTGATTCCGGATTCGGCGGAGCGCTATCTCTCGAAGGATATTTTCAATTACCAGGGTGCGGTGGAGCCAAAGCCGCAGGAAGTTTCAGAGTAGAGGCGACGATGACGACAGAGCGCAAGGGATTTTCAACGCGGGCGATTCACGATGGGCAGGAACCCGAGGCGCTGACCGGCGCAGTGAGCGTGCCGATCTATGCGACCTCGACCTACCAGCAGGACGAACTGGGCAAGCCACGGCTGGGATATGAGTATTCGCGGGTTTCCAATCCAACGCGGGACCGGCTGGAGACGAACCTGGCATCGCTGGAAGGCGGAGTGGCGGCGCGCGTGTTTGCCAGCGGCATGGCGGCGGTGACCGCGTTCTGCCAGATGATGAAGGCGGGCGATCACGTGGTGGCCGGAGACAATCTGTATGGCGGGACTCCGCGATTCTTCAACCAGGTGATGGCGAAGTTCGGCATTACATTCACATATGTCGATACGAGGAATGCGGAGAACGTGGCGGCGGCGATGCAGCGGCAACACGCGCTACGTGTTCCTGGAGACGCCGACCAATCCGCTGATGGCGCTGACTGATATTGCGGCGGTGAGCGCGGTGGCCCACGGCAAGGGCGCGGAGGTGATCGTGGATAACACGTTCATGTCGCCGTATTTCCAGCGGCCGCTGGAGCTGGGTGCGGACATGGTGCTGCACTCGACGACGAAGTTTCTGAACGGACACAGCGACGGATTGGGCGGGGTGATCGTGTGCTCGACCGAGGAGCAGGCCGCGGAGCTGGCGTTTCTGCAGAAGGCTTCGGGGGCGATTCTGTCGCCGTTTGAGAGCTGGCTGATTCTGCGCGGGGTGAAGACCCTGGCGGTGCGGATGAAGCAGCACGACGTGAACGGCCGCGCGGTGGCCGAGTTCCTGCAAAAGCATCCGCGAGGTGAAGAAGGTGATCTATCCGGGACTGGCGGAGCATCCGCAGCATGAGCTGGCGAAGCGGCAGATGACGGGCTTCGGCTCGATGATCACCGATTGACACCGGGTCGCTGGAGAACGCGAAGAAGATGCTGAAGCAGTTGAAGCTGTGCGTGCTCGGCGAGTCGCTGGGCGGGGTGGAGACGCTGATCTCGCATCCGGCGACGATGACCCATGCGGCGCTGGGCGCGGAGGGGCGGGCAAAGATCGGGCTGACGGATGGAATGGTGCGCATCTCGGTTGGCATTGAAGATGTGGACGACATTCTGGCGGACCTGGAGCAGGCGCTCGGCGATTAGCGATTGTACGATTGCCATGAGCCGGGCATTTGCTGTCCGGCTTTTTCAGCGGGCAAGAAGGTGAACGATTGAGCGACGGACTGGAATGCGGTGGCCTATGACGAGCTCTCCGACCCAATGTTTGAGTGGGGAATGGCGCGTGCTGCGAACTCTGGAGCTGAAGGGCAATGAGCGGGTGCTGGACGCGGGTGCGGCAGCGGCCGGCTGACCGAAGAGTTGCTGGACCAGGCTTCCGGCGGGCGAGGTGGTGGCGCTGGATTTCTCTCCGAAGATGCTGCGGCAGGCGCGGCAACGGCTGGCAAAATTTGGCGCGCGGGTTGAGTTTGTGCACGCCAGTTTGGAGGACTTTGAAATGGCGGAGAAGGTGGATGGAGATTTTCAGCAACGCGGTGTTTCACTGGGTTCCCGATCATCGCGGCAATGTTCCGGGCGCTGCATCGGTGCGCTGCGGCCGGGAGGCTGGCTGGTGGCGCAGTTCGGCGGAGTGGGCAATCTGTGCCAGAGACTTATCGAGCGGGCGCACGAGGTGGCGGAGCAGGGTGAGCGATTCCGGGAGCAGTTGCGCATACGTCGAAGATGGGCCGCATTTTGAGGATGTGGGCGAGCACGCGGGAGCGCATGGAGGCCGCGGGCTTCCAGCGTAAGTGAGGCGAAGCTGCATACGGTGGCTGCCGCGCTTCGAGCGCCGAAGAACGCTACGAGGCATTTCTGCGAGACGGTGGTGCTGCGCCAGGCGATGGCAGAAGCTTCCCGGAGGCGCTGCGGCGGGAGTTTCTGGAGGAGATCTCCAGCCGGACGCTGGCAGGAAGAAGGCGCCTACGTGCTGGACTACGTGCGGCTTGACGGTGAGAGCCAGCAGCTCCCTCATTGGATGAGCGGTTCGTCCAACCCCAGCGCCCGCCGCTCTGAGTTGACGTGTCCGGCGAGCAGGGAATCCAGAAAATAGAGCAGGTCGATGACCGTGGATGGATCCTTCGCGCTCCTTCCCTTGAGGAAGGATTCGATTATGGCGAGTTGTTGCACGTGCCTGCTATGGCACTGGCGATAGGCGGGAGAGTGGATTCGCCGCAGACTTTTTTCTTCCTCGGCGAAATGTTCGCGGAGAAAGGGAAACAGACGATTCATGACACGGGCGGCAACGGTTTTTCCCTGTCTATTTTCCATTGCCAGGCTGAGGTCGTTCAGCATTGTGTAAAGTTCCCGGTGTTGCTCGTCAATGACGGGAATTCCAAGGGTGCACGATTGATTCCACTGCATCAGCACGGCGGCACGCTCCTGCCAGGGATAACGGCAGGAAAATAGCCGGGCGTAAATTAAAAGTGTTTCATCTGCGAACGGAGACGGCGATCCAGTCGAGATAGGATTCGAGGCCCGAGTCGATGGTGAAGGAGATCAGCTCCGGAACCTGGTAGGAATGCAGTTCGCGAATTGCGTCTCTGAATTGCGAGGAACTGGGCTTCGGTGGACTTGATGAGGAGCAGGAACTCTTCGGAGTGTTCGACCTCGCCCTGCCAGTGATAGACGGAGGAATCGGTCCGAGGATGTTGACGCAGGCAGCCAGGCGGCGGGAGACGAGTTCGGAGGCAATGGTGTTGGCTTCCTCGCGGGAAGAAGCCGTGGACAGCATGAGGCGTTTATCGGTCATCGGAGCGCTCCTGTTATGGGCAGGGAATAAGCTACCCGACGGCGAGCGCGCGGCGGCAAGAGCAATTCGCATGGCCGCGCATAGAATCGCGCCGGAAGCACGTTCTGCGACTGATAGAATCTGTGCTGAGCCGACGGACAGCATTGCTGAACGCCGTGGCTTAAGGTGCTGCTGGCAGGACGTGCAGGACGGGTGTGAGCTCTCTGTATAGATCTGCGGGAGATAGGAGACCGATGGCGACACAGATCAAGTTTGGAACCTCCGGCTGGCGGGCAGTTGTCGCCGATGAATTTACGGTGGCCAACGTGAAGCGCGCGGTCACGGGCATTGCGCGCTATGTGGCGGGCACGGGCACAACGGCGATCCGAAGTTGGTTGTGGGACGCGATCCGCGATTCATGGGCGAGACGTTCGTGGACATTGCGGCGACGATTCTGGAGAGCTACGGGATTACTCCGCTGGTGATCTCCGAGCCGGCGCCGACGCCGGCGATTGCCTGGGAGGTGATGCGGCAGCAAGGCCGATGGCGCAATCAACTTCACGGCTTCGCACAATCCGGCGGAGTACAACGGAATCAAGTTTTCTACGCCGGATGGCGCGCCGGCGCTGCCGGAGTTTACCAGCCAGATTGAGGCGGCGGTGGTGAAGGCGGACGAGGATGGCGGAGCGGCTCCGGCGGGAGTGAAGAAGGCGGAGCGCAAGGCGATTGAAGTGAAGTCGCACTACCTGGCGCGGATCAAGGAGCTGGTGGACTTCAAGGCGATTCGCGAGCGCGGGCTGAAGGTTGCATTCGATCCGATGTGGGGAGCCTCGCGCGGCTACAGCAACGTGGTGCTCGAGGAGGAGGGAATTGAGTGCGCGGTGGTGCACGACACGCGCGACGTGCTGTTTGGCGGACACGCGCCGGAGCCGGATGGAGAGCTGCTCGACGAGCTGCGCCAGCAAGATGAAGGAGACGGGAGCGAAGATCGGCATTGCCTGCGATGGCGACGCGGACCGCTTTGGCATTGTGGACGAGGACGGAACCTACATCTCGCCGAATTACGTGATCGCGCTGCTGTTCGACTACCTGGTGGAGACCCGCGGCTGGCGGAACGGGGTGGCCAAGAGCGTTGCGACCACGAACCTGATCAATGCGGTTGCGGAGCATCATAAGATTGAGCTGTACGAGACGCCGGTGGGCTTCAAGTACATTGGCGAGCTGATCAAGCAGGACAAGATCGCCATCGGCGGCGAAGAGAGCGCGGGATTGACGATCCGGCATCACGTTCCGGAGAAGGATGGAGTGCTGGCCGGACTGCTGCTGTGCGAGATGGTGGCCAAGCGGGGCAAGAGCCTGGGAACGCAACTAAAAGAATTATTTGGCAAAGTTGGTTCGTATTATCCGGAAAGACAGAACTTCCGCTTGACGGACGAAGGCAAAACGAAGTTCACTACAAAGTTAGGGACGAATCCGGCGGAATTTGCGGGGCGCAAGGTTTCGCAGATTGTGCGGACCGACGGGCTGAAGCTGGTGCTCGATGACGGCTCGTGGGTGTGCTACCGGGTGAGCGGCACGGAGCCGGTGGTGCGGGTGTACACGGAGGCGCGGAGCCAGGAAGACCTGGCGAAGCTGAGTGTGGCGGCCAAGCAGTGGGCGAACGGAGTGAGTTGAGCAGGAGAGGAATTGAGGATTCGGTGAACTGGCTGCGAGAGTTCGTGCAGAAGCTGGTGCAGTGGCGCAGGCTGCTGGCCAGCGCCGCGTTGGCGGTGATCGCGGTGTGCCTGTGTGCGCACGTTATGCTGGGAAATAATGGATGGATGACCTACCGGCAGAAGAAGGCGGAGTACCAGAAGCTGCAGCAGGAGCTGAAGCGCATGGACGAGGAAAACCAGCGTCTGGATGCGGAGATCAAGGCGCTGAAGAGCGATCCGAAGGCGATTGAGAAGGAAGCTCGCGAGCAGTTGCGCTATGCCAAGCCGGGCGAGGTGATCTATCTTCTGCCGGAGCAGCCGCGGACAACATCGCGGCGCAGACTGCCCGCGCAGACCGAGTCGGCGCAGAGATACGCTGAGATCGAAGCAAGGTAGAAAGCATCGAGCCACTGGAATCTCCAGTGGCTTTATTATTGAGCGGAAGACTAGCGGAAGTTAAAGTAACGCTTGAGGCCGAGGATGGGCTTTTCAAAGCGAATACCACATGAGGGCGGCAAAGCCGATGGAGGCTGCGAGGCGAATGGCGACAATCGCCAGATTGCCGGGGATTCCAAAGCGGTCGAGAGGCTTATCCACATAGCCGCCAAGCATGGAAAAGACGAGGATGTGGGTGACGTAGAGGCCATAGCTGATCTTTCCGACGAACAGAAGCGGGCGCAGAGTGAGGGCGCGGCAGTAGAGGGTGGGGCGCGGCGCGGCCTGGCCGAGCAGGGCCGCCAGCAACATTCCGCCAAAGCCGATGGCCAGCAGGGTGTCAGTGAAGGCGGAGCCGCGGTGGAGCATGAGCGCGACGCCAGCGGCTCCCACGGCCAGCGCGGCGCGGGCAATCGCACTTCCATACCGCAGGCGGCCAGTGCAGCACGCGCAGGGCGATGGCAACCAGTGAGCCGACGGCGAGGCCGTCGAGGTGGGTGAGGGTGTTGGTCGGGGTGAAGCGGTATCCGCAGAAAAGGCGCACCAGGGGCGAGGTGGCCAGCATGGCGGCGGCGGCCAGGAGCAGCCAGCGGGGTGGAATGCGGCGGGCGATCGGAGTCCAGAAAAGGTAGAACTGCTGCTCGATGGCAAGGCTCCAGGTTGGGCCGATGGCTCCGGGAAGGGCTATGGGCCAGAGGTTCTGGACAAAGAGCAGGAGAAAGAGCCAGGGCGCGGCGGCGACGTCATGGAGCATCCAGCGGTAGCCGCTGAAGAGAAACGGGAAAGAAGAAGTAGTAGAGGAAGAGCAGCAGCCAATAGACCGGCCAGATACGCAGGAAGCGGCGGGCGTAGAAATTGGCGTAGAAGCGCGGGGTGGAGCCGGAGTCGAGGATGATGCCGGTGATGAGGAATCCGGAGAGAACGAAGAACAGACTGACGCCGCTCCATCCCCAGACGATGAATTTCGTCCAGAAACGTGCCTTGCAGGCGGGGATGGCAGTGGTAGAGGACAACGGCGAGGATGGCGACGCCGCGCAGTCCGTCGAATGCGGGAATGAAGGCGGGCAGCCACGCCGGGCGCTGGCTGCGAGACCGAAGCGGCGGAGCGGCACTGGCGCCGGTTGTCGGCCGCTGCGGTGACTGCCGAGACCACTAGCGGGAGATTCCTTCCAGGGGCGAACTGGCCGAGGCGTAAAGCTTGCGGGGCATGCGTCCGGCGAGGAATCCTTGGCGTCCGGCGATGACGGCGTGCTTCATGGCGGAGGCCATGAGAACCGGGTCGTCGGCGGCGGCGATGCCGGTGTTCATGAGCACGGCGTCGTAGCCGAGTTCGAGGGCCAGGGCGGCATCGGAGGGGGTGCCCACGCCGGCATCGACGATGAGCGGAATCGAGGTGATGAGCTCGCGGAGGATGCGGAGGTTGGCCGTGTTCTGAATCCCGAGGCCGCTGCCGATGGGCGCGCCGAGAGGCATGACGACGGCTGCTCCGGCATCGACAAGACGAAGCGCAACTACTGGATCATCAGAGGTATAGGGGAGAACAGTAAAGCCTTCCTTGACCAGTACGCGGGTGGCTTCGATGGTGGCGGCAACGTCCGGGTAAAGAGTTTTCTGGTCGCCGATGACTTCGATCTTGACCCAGTCGCTGAGACCGACTTCGCGCCCGAGGCGGGCGACGCGGATGGCTTCGTCGGCGGTGTAGCAGCCGGCGGTGTTGGGCAGAAGAAAGTACTTCTTGGGGTCGATGAAATCGAGCAGCGACTCCTTGCTGCGGTCGAGATTGACGCGGCGGACGGCGACGGTGACAACCTCCGCGCCGCTGGCCTCAAGGGCAGCGGCGGTCTGGGGGCCATCCTTGTACTTTCCCGGTGCCGACGATGAGACGGGAGTGGAACGACTTTCCTGCAATGACAAGCGAGTCCATGAAGGTATTGTAAATCTTGTTGCACCCCCACGAGAGGCGAAGAACAGGACGGCGCCAAGGTTGTGCGCAACCGCAGCCTTGCGCGGGCGCACCAATCCTCCGACACCGGCCGGGGCTACAGCCAGGCAAGCATGGTTTCACGCCCGAGCACGTTAGGCGCTGTCGGCCGGAGTGGCATCGGCATAAAGCTTTTCGATCTGCTCCTTGTAGCGCGCCTCGACGTTGCGGCGGCGCAGTTTGAGGGTGGGAGTGAGGGTTCCGTCTTCGATGCTGAGCTCTTCCGCGATGACCAGAACCTTTTTGAGGCGCTCGAAGCGGGCGAGGTTGTGATTGACCTGCTGCGACGATGCCTTCGTAGAGCGACTGCACCTGGAGGATTGGCCGACCAGTTCCTGGCGCGATTGGAAAGAGATGCCGTTTTGCGCGGCCCAGTCCTCCAGGGCGGCGAAGGCCGGAACGATGACGACGGCGGGGAAGCGGCGGCGGTCGCCCAGGATGGCGGCTTCGGCGATGAAGCGATTGGACTTTCAACGAGTTTTCGATGGGCTGCGGCGCAATGAACTTTCCGCCCGAGGTCTTGATGAGATCCTTCTTGCGGTCGGTGATGGAGAGGAAGCCATCGGCATCGAGGCTGCCGATATCTCCGGTTCTTGAACCAGTCGCCGTCAAAGGCGGCGGCGCTTTCCTCGGGCATATTCCAATAGCCTTTGAAGACGCTGGGAGCCGCGCACGAGCAGCTCGCCGTCCTCGGCGATCCGCACCTCGACGTTGGAGAGCGGGCGGCCGACGGTGCCGAGTTTGCATGCGCGCGGCGAGTTGACGGCGATGACGGGCGAAGTCTCGGTGAGGCCGTACCCTTCATGAACGAGCAGGCCGATCTCGGCATACCAGTCGGCGAGTTCTTTCCCCAGAGGCGCGCCGCCGGAGACGAAGATGCGAACATTGCCGCCCATGGCTTCCAGCACCTTGGAGAAGACGAGCCGGTTGGCCAGCTTCCAGGCGAGCGAGGAAGGCCGCTTTCCGGCAAGCACCTGATCGAGATGGGCCCGGCCCACGGAAATCGCCCAGCGGTAGACCGTCTTCTTGAACCCGGAGGCGACTCCGCGCTGCACCTGGTTGTAGATTTTCTCGTAGACACGGGGAACGGCGACGAAGAAGGTGGGATGGAGCTGGCGCAGGACGCGGGGCATCTCCTCGATGAACGGACAATAGGCGATGGTGACACCGCGATAGAGCTCGGCAAAATCGACGTGGCGCGCGGTGATGTGCGAGAGCGGCAAGAAAGCTGACGGCAAGGTCGGTGTCGGTCTGGAAGTCAAACTCATCGAGGGAGAGCGAGAGATTGGAGGCGATGTTGCCGTGGGTGAGCATGGCGCCCTTGGGAATGCCGGTGGTGCCGCTGGTGTAGATGAGCGTGGCCAGGTCGTCCGGGGTCGATGGAGTGGCGAGGGCATCGAGTTCGGGTACGCGCTGCCGCGGGTCCGGCGTCCATGAGCGCCGGCATGGAGAGCGCGCCGTCATCCGGGGCGGGCTCGTCCATGAGGATGATGGTTTCGACCAATGTCTCCGCCTGGATGGAGCGCAGCTTTGCAAGCTGTGCAGCGGTGGAGACAAAGGCGGTCCTGGCGCCGGAGTGGCGGAGCAGAAAGGAAATCTGCTCGGCGGTGAGGGTGGCGTAGATGGGCACGGTGGCGGCGCCGACGAGCAGGATGGCAAAGTCGGCGATGGTCCACTCAGGGCGATTCTCGGCGAGGATGGCGACGCGGTCGCCGTGGCGAGATGCCGTGGCGGCGGAGCGCCTGGACGACTCCCATGACCCGGCTGTAGAGGCCGGAGGAAGAGATGGGATGCCACTGCGGAGTCGCGCTCGAAGAGCATGACCCGGGACTGGTTGCGGTCCACGATCTCGAAAGAAAATGTCGGCCAAGGTGCGCGGCTTGGGTTTCGCGTTCATGCTCGGTCCCTTCCACTGCGACGTCCGGCGAGTTTACCTTCTCCAACCCCAATAAGATGATGTCGGCGACGGAATCGGCTACATCCGACAACTGATAATGAGTTTCGTCCAGCACCCAGGAGGTGACCATTTCATCGAGAGCCCCGAAGAAGCAATTGGCCGCGATTTTCTCGCGAAGCTCGGGACGGAAGATTCCCTGGGCCTGGCCCTCGCGAATGGCGGCGCGAACCAAGCCGAAGTATTCAACCATGTGCTGATGCGAAAACGGCGCCAGAAAACGCGCGCTCTGGCGCAATTCCATCTGCAAGACCACGGCCAGGTCGCGATTGGAGCCAAGGGCTTCCAGGTGAAGATCGGGCGAGGCGGCGAAGTTTTCCGGAGGGCGAAGCGATGGCGTCCAGTTCGCCGCGGGCCCGGATCATGAAGGCGTCGAAGGCCGTGTTGAATGGCGGTCATCAGCAGCTCTTCCTTGTTCCGGAAGTAGAGATAGATGGTGCCGTCGGCGACCGAGGCGCGGTCGGCCACGTCGGAGACACGCGCCGACATGAAATCCTTTCTCGGCGAAGACGGAGACGGCCGCATCGAGAATGCGCTGATACTTATCGCCCAGTGCACGTGGTCTCGAGGCAACCTTTAGCTGCGTCTGCTTTCTTTTAGGGGCTCTCATACGAGCTGAACTTTCCGGAAATGTACAGCACCGGCAAGACTATCACCGTGACGGGAAACGCTACGCCGCACCGGACAAGATAACGCAAAACTCCGCCGGGTGGAAGAAAAGAATTATGCGAATGTTGCCAATTGGGGCACGAAGGTTGCCCCGGAGTGCGGCGCACTGCACCCAGGTTTGGGCTGGTCGGCTGGCCGGCGCCGGAATTGCCGCGCCGGGAGCGGGTGGAAATCCAACCTCGGCAGGCGGCCTTTTTGTCTGATGGCGCCAGGCGCGCCCCGCCGGGGCTGCGCTCAAAGCTGCGCTCAAGGCCGCGCTCAAGTGTGCTGGAGTGAATGCCGATGGGTGGAACAGGAGCAATCCGGATGCCGGAGATTGACGGCCAATTATTTCGCGAGTTTCAGCGACGCAATGCCGCTTGGTGTCTGCCTGGTGGATGTTCAGGGCAAGATTATCTACTGGAACGCGGCCGCGGAGGGGATCACCGGGTACCTGGCGCCTGAGGTTCTGGGCCGAGCCTATCGCGGAGACCTGCTGATCCACGGTGGCGCAGGCAACGCCATCACCGAGGTGCAATGTCCGGTGATGGAGGTGCTGCGCGACGGCCGGCCGGTGACCGGCGAACTGTTCCTCCGCCACAAGGACGGGCACCGCACCCCGATCCACGTTTTCGCGTTTCCGTTGCGCGACTGGACGGGAGAGATGCGAGGCGTGGGAGAGATTTTCGATCCCCTGGCAGGGAAAACAGGAAGTCACGGGCTGGGTCGGGCACTCGGACCGCGAGTTCGAGATGGCGACCGGACTGCCTGCCGTGGAGGAGAGCCAGGGAGCACTTGCAGACCCTGCTTCGTTCACGGTCGGCGTCCATCTTCGGCGCTGATGCTGATTGAAATGTCAGAGCAACACGCGATCCTGCAGCACGGCGGTACGGCGATGCTTCACCAGGCGATTCGCGTGCTGGCCAAGACCGTTGCCGGGCTGCTGCCGCCGCGCCACTACGTTGGCTGCTGGAGCGATTGGAGGCTGATCGCGATTGTTCCGGAGTGCAAGGCTGAGACGCTTGAAGAGCTGAAATCGACAACTGGCAGGCGTGGGTTCGTCCTGCGCCGTGAAGTGGTGGGGCGATCGCGTGGTGGTGGGGATGCGCGCGGCGGCGCGCCATGGTGGACCCATCGCAAACCGTGGATGCGCTGATTCAAGGATTGGAGCAGGACTTGAAGAGCACCGCGGACAGGAAAGAGTGAAACGATGTTCATCATCATTGGCATTGTTGTGGTGTTCGGCTCGATTGTCGCCGGCTACCTGATGGAGCACGGGAACCTGAAGGTTCTGATGCAGCCGGCGGAGTTGATCATCATCGGAGGAGCGGCGATGGGCACATTGCTGATCGCCAATCCTCTGCACGTGATCAAGAAGATCGTCGGCGGGGTGATTGGTGCGCTGAAGGGTTCGCACATTCACCAAGGCGTTCTACCTGGAAACGCTGAAGATGTGCTACGAGATTCTGAACAAGGCGAGAAAAGATGGATTGCTGGCGATTGAATCCGATATCGAAGAGCCGGACAAGAGCGCGGTGTTTTCCAAGTATCCGAAGTTTCTGAAGGACCATCACACGCGGGACTTTGTCTGCGACACGCTGCGCATGGCGGTCACCGGGCGGCATCGACCCGTTCGATCTCGACCAGATGATGGACCTCGACATGGAAGTGTCGCATCGCGGAGTGAACACGCCCGATTGCGGCCCTGAGCACGGTTGCCGACTCGCTGCCCGGATTGGGCATTGTGGCCGCGGTGCTGGGAGTGGTGATCACGATGGGTGCGCTGGGCGGGCCTCCGGAAGAGATTGGGCACAAGGTGGCGGCGGCCCTGGTGGGGACGTTTCTGGGCATTCTGCTTTGTTACGGATTGGTGGGGCCGCTGGCGGCGAGCATGGCGAAGCAGGCAGAGGACGAACATGCCTACGTGTACGTGATCCGGGTGGTGCTGATCTCATTCATCAAGGGCGCCGCTCCGATCCAGGCATTGGAATTCGGCAGACGCGCGATTCCGGGACACCTGCGGCCGAGCTTCAACGACATGGAGAAGACCTGCAAGGGAGGCGGCGCAGCCGCCGCAGCCGCCGAGGGAGCATAAGTGCCGAACGGCCCCATCATCATCAAGAAAGTGTCCGGCCACGGCGGCCATCATGGCGGCGCCTGGAAGGTGGCCTACGCCGACTTTGTGACGGCGATGATGGCATTGTTCATCGTGCTATGGCTGCTGAACTCCAGCAAACAGGTGCAGGAGGCCGTGGGAGGATACTTCAAGGACCCGTCGGGTAACTCCAAGAAAGTTGGAAGCACGATGCGGGGCGCGGGACAAAACCTGGATCTTCGAAAAGAAGACATGAAGAAGATCAAGGACGCCCTGCAAAAGCAGATCAAGTCGCTGCCGGATTTCGAGAAACTGAAGAAGCACATTGACATGACGATCACCGCCGGAGGGACTGCGGATCGAGTTGACGGAAGGCGACAAGGGAACGTTTTTCGAGTTGGGCAGCGCGGTGCCAAGCGCCAGCGGGAAGGAGTTGCTGGTGGCGCTGGCACAGGAGGTCGGAAGGCTTCCCAACTCATGTTTCCATCGAAGGACACACGGACTCAAAGCCGTACTCGGGCGGGCTGACCGGATACAGCAACTGGGAGCTTTCCGTGGACCGTGCCAACGCGGCGCGCAAGATCATGCAAAGCTCTGGGCTGCAGGCGAACAGCAGGTTTCGCAGGTACGGGGATTTGCCGATCAACGGCCGCGAGCCAAGAGCAGCTCCGGACGATCCCGCCAATCGGAGAATCTCGCTGATCGTGCAATACCGTCGACAAAGACGTCACGGAAAACGCGTTGGACGAGCCTGACAAATCCGGGAGGCAATGGCGGGGCCGGAGAGCAATTCCGGCGCGAAGGGCGAAGCTGCGGCTGCCAAGGAAAAGTGAATAGAAGCAAACGGCGGAGCCGCGAGGGCTCCGCCATTGTTGCGCCGAGACTAGCCTGAGAATAGCCAGTCTCGGCGATGCGTTGCTTCCACTCGCGCGGTCCCGTCTCATGCACGGCGGTTCCGTTGGAATCGACGGCCACGGTCACCGGCATGTCTTCGACCTCGAACTCATAGATCGCCTCCATTCCGAGATCGGCAAACGCCAGCGTGGTGGACTTCTTGATCGCCTTGGACACCAGGTAGGCCGCGCCGCCGACGGCCATCAGGTACACAGCCTTGTTGTCTTTGATCGCCTGGATTGCGGCGGGGCCGCGTTCGGCCTTGCCGACCATGCCGAGCAGTCCGGTCTGCTCCAGCATCTGGCGGGTGAATTTATCCATGCGCGTGGAGGTGGTGGGGCCGGCAGGTCCAACGGCTTCGTCGCGCACCGGGTCCACCGGGCCAACGTAGTAGATGAAGCGATTGGTGAAGTCCACGGGAAGCTTCTCGCCGCGATTGAGCATTTCGATCATGCGCTTGTGCGCGGCGTCGCGGCCGGTCAGCAGTTTTCCGCTGAGCAGAATCACCTCGCCGGGCTTCCACGACAAAACCTCTTCGCGGGTCACCTTGTCGAGATTGACGCGGCGCGCGCCGGCGGGGTTATAGGTGAGTTCGGGCCAGTCCTTGAGTGACGGAGGCTGGAGCGAGACCGCGACCGGAGCCGTCGAGGGTGAAGTGCGCGTGACGGGTTGCGGCGCAGTTGGGAATCATGGCAACCGGCAGATTGGCGGCGTGGGTGGGATAATCCTTCACCTTGACGTCGAGCACCGTGGTGAGACCGCCGAGGCCCTGGGCTCCAATGCCGAGGGCATTGATCTTGTCATAGAGTTCGAGGCGAAGTTCTTCGGGGCGATTCTTGGCGCCGCGCGCTTTCAGGTCCTGAATGTCGATGGGCTCCATGAGGGCTTCCTTGGCGATCAACATTGCTTTTTCGGCAGTGCCGCCAATGCCAAGGCCGATGATTCCGGGAGGGCACCAGCCGCCGCCCATGGTGGGCACGGTCTTGAGCACCCACTCGACGATGGAGTCGGATGGATTGAGCATGGCGAACTTGGACTTGGCTTCCGAGCCGCCGCCCTTGGCGGCCACAATGACATCGAGCTTGTTGCCGGGGACGATGGAGACGTTGACCACGGCGGGAGTGTTGTCGCGCGTGTTCTTGCGCGCGCCCGCCGGATCGGCGAGCACGGAGGCGCGCAGCTTGTTCTCCGGCAGCAGGTAAGCGCGGCGGACACCTTCGTTGATCATCTCCTCCAGCGCCAAGGTGCCGTTGAAGTGGACATCCATTCCGACCTTGAGGAAGACGGTTACGATGCCGGTGTCCTGGCAGATGGGGCGATGGCCTTCGGCGCACATGCGCGAGTTAATCAGCAACTGCGCGATGGCGTCCTTGGCGGCAGGAGCCTGCTCGCGCTCGTAGGCGGCGGTGAGGCTGCGGATGAAATCGACCGGATGGTAGTAGGAGATGAATTGCAATGCGTCGGCGACGCTCTGGATCAAGTCTTCTTGCTGAATCTCGGTCATCAATGGGGTCCCTGCGGTATGAATTGGAAGCTATGTATCATTATCGGACAAAAGCGCGGCCACGGCCAACATTGTTCGGGCGGTGACCTTGCGAAGCCGGCGTGAGGAATTCACAGCGAACGCAGATGCGGGCGCCGGTGTCAGGCGCCCGCGCCGAGAAGAATCGCTTACTTCGATGTGCGCACGGCTACCGCGCCGGGGTTGGTGATGGCGCCCTGCGACGCCGAGGCCACCAGGGCGGTGTATTTGGCATAGACGCCGCTGCGGTAGATCGGCGGGCGGGGAACGACCTGGCAGAGGCGCTGCTGCAGGAGCGCGGGATCGAGATCGAGCTCGATCTTGCGGGTCGTGACGTCAATGTGGATGATGTCGCCGTCGTGGATTGCGGCAATGGGGCCGCCGAGCGCGGCTTCGGGTGAGACGTGGCCCATCATGAGGCCGCGGGTTGCGCCGCTGAATCGTCCATCGGTGATGAGCGCCACGCTGCCGCCGAGCCCCTCGCCAACGAAGGCGGCGGTTACGCCGAGCATCTCCCGCATGCCGGGACCGCCCTTGGGACCTTCATTGCGGATGACCACAACATCTCCGCCGCGGATGGTCTTGCTGGTGACGGCGTTCATGGCTTCTTCTTCACTCTCAAAGACGCGCGCCGGGCCGGTTTGGCTGAGGCGTTCGTGGCCGCTGATCTTGGCGACACAGCCTTCGGGTGCGATGTTGCCCCGCAGAATGACGAGACCGCCCGTCTTCTTGAGTGGCTTGCCGGAGGGAACGATCACCTCTTGACCGGGCGTTTCCTGCGCGCAGGCCGCTTCTTCGGCGATGGTCTTGCCGGAGACGGTGATGGCGTCGCCGTGGAGCAAGCCCAGCGCCAGCAGGCGGCTGGCCAGCAGGCGGATGCCACCGGCGGCGTGCACATCGGCGGCAACAAAGCGTCCCGAGGGTTTGAGGTCGGCGAGGATCGGGGTGCGCTCGCTGACCGTTTGGAAGTCATCGATGTCGAGCGGAACACCGGCTTCGCGCGCGATGGCCAGCAGGTGCAGCACCGCGTTGGTGGAACCGCTGGTGGCAGCCACCGACGCGATGGCGTTTTCAAACGCGTTCAGGGTCAGGATGTCGAGGGGCCGCAGCGGTTGGCGCGGAGCAGGTTCATGACGACTTCGCCGCACTCGACGGCGACCTTGTCTTTTTCCGGCGAGAGCGCGGGAACGCTGTTGAATCCCATCGGCGAGAGGCCGATGAACTCCATCACGGTGGACATGGTGTTGGCCGTGTATTGGCCGCCGCAGGCTCCGGCTCCCGGGCAGGCAACGTTTTCGAGCGACTTCAACTCGTCATCGCTGATCTTGCCGGCGGCATTGGCGCCCACGGCTTCAAAGACATCCTGAATGGTGACGTCCTTGCCTTTGAATTTGCCGGCGGCGATGGTGCCGCCGTAGAGAATGAGGCCGGGAATGTTCAGGCGCGCCAGGGCCATGGCGGCGGCTGGGATGGTTTTATCGCAACCGACGACGCAGACCACGGCGTCAAACAGCTGGCCGCGGCAGACCAGCTCGATGGAGTCGGCAATGATTTCGCGGCTTACCAGGGAGGCGCGCATGCCCTCCGTGCCCATGGTTTCGCCGTCGCTGATGGCAATGGTGTTGAACTCCATGGGCGTGCCGCCGGCGAGGCGGATGCCTTGCTTGACCTTGCGCGCCAAGTTCGCGCAGATGGGAGTTGCAGGGCATGGTTTCAATCCATGTATTGGCGACTCCAATCGAGGGGCTTGGCCAGGTCGGCATCGCTGAAGCCGACGGCCTTGAACATGGCGCGGGCAGGAGCGCGGTCGCGACCGTCCGTAATATTGCGGCTTCGATGTTTCAGATCCATGGAGGGTGCCATTCCGGCGCGGTCGCGGGACGAGTAACGAGATGTACGAAAACGCCGCGCGTCGTTGGCGGCGCGCGGCAGGGAGAACAAGTGCGATGTTATGCGTTGGTCGTGCTGGGCACCTTTTTCGCGGTGCTCTTGGTGGCGTCGGGCAGCCAGTCCATCATGCCGCGCAGCTTGGCTCCGACCTCTTCAATCGGGTGCTTCTTTTCGGCCTCGCGAAGCGCGTTGAAGTGTTTGTTGCCGCTACGGTGCTCGGCGATCCATTCGCGGGCGAATTCGCCGCTCTGAATGTCGGCCAGCACCTTCTTCATGGCCTGGCGGGTGGCGTCGCCGACCACGGCTTCGCCGCGGGTCAGGTCGCCATACTCGGCGGTGTTGGAGATGGAGTAGCGCATCCGGTCCAGGCCGCCTTCGTAGATCAGATCCACGATCAGCTTCACCTCATGCAGACATTCGAAGTAGGCGATCTCGGGCTGGTAGCCGGCCTCGACCAGGGTTTCAAAGCCCTTCTTGATCAGCGAGGTGAGTCCGCCGCAGAGCACGGCCTGCTCGCCGAAGAGATCGCTCTCGGTTTCTTCCTTGAAGGTGGTCTGCAGAACTCCGGCGCGGGTGGAGCCGATGCCATCGGCATAGGCGAGGGCCAGCTCGTGGGCCTTGCCGCTGGCATCCTGATAGATGGCGATGAGAGCGGGAACGCCGCGGCCTTCCGTGTACTGGCGGCGAACCAGGTGACCGGGGCTCTTGGGCGCGATCATCACCACGTCCACGTCGGCCGGAGGCACAATGGTCTTGAAGTGAATGGAGAAGCCGTGGGAGAAGCCGAGAACCTTCCCCTTGGTGAGATAGGGGCGGATGAATTCTGCGTAGAGTTCGCCCTGGGTCTCGTCGGGGGTGAGAATCTGGAGATAATCGGCGCGTTTTGCTGCTTCGGCGGGTGCAACAACTTCGAATCCATCTTCACGGGCGCGCTTGCGCGGTGCCGCGCGTGGGGTCAAGGCCGATGATGACGTTGTATCCGCTTTCACGCAGGTTGAGCGCCTGGGCATGACCCTGACTGCCGTATCCGAACACGGCGATGGTTTTGCGCTTCAGCGCGTCGGGATTGGCGTCGTGGGCGTAAAAGATAGTGGCCAAGGAAGCTCCTTTATGATATGAAAAACCGACCGGGCGGTCGGTTTCTAAAATGCTCTGCCATTTGGGCTTCTGTGTCAATGGCGAATCGAAAAAACTAATAGCATCAGAAATGCGAATACTATGCGCCTTCTCCAGCGGCGCCCGGCCGCTCGGTTATCGAGCCAGCGGCAAGGTGAAGGAGAACACCGAACCTCGGCCCGGCTGGGTGGTCAGTGAGATGGTTCCGCCATGCGCTTCCACAATCGCCTTGGCGATGGCAAGGCCCATTCCGGTGCCCTGCACGCTCTGGCGCTGGCCGCGTCCGCGGTAAAACTTGTCAAAGACCATGTTCTGATCAATGGCGTCGATCCCCGGTCCCTGATCCGCCACGCTGGTGACCAGCATGTTTCCCTGTACCTCCGCGGTGATCGTGATGGGCGTGCCGCGGCGGCGAATATTTTCCCGCGTTATCGAGAAACTGGGAGAGGATCTCCTCGGTGTGCCGCAGGTCCATGTTCACCCTGGGCAAGTGAGTCGCTGAGCGTTCAGCTTTACTTCGTGCCGGGCAAGGGTGTTCTGATTGGTCTCCAGCGCGGCATCGATGGCCTCGCGGATGTGATGCGGTTCAGGTTCAGCTCCACGGCATGGGCGTCGAGCTGAGCCATCTTGCGCGGCTTCGCCCACCAGCCGGTCCAGCCGGTCGCTCTCTTCATTGATGACGGTGAGCAACTCCTTGCGCGATGTTTCGTCGAGTTCGGCGTCGCCCAGGAGCGACTGTGCGGAAGCTTTGATGGCGGTAAGCGGCGTGCGAAAGTCGTGGGTGACCGAATCGAGCAGAATGGAGCGGAGGCGCTCGCTTTCGCGTCCAGCCTCGGAATGGGCCAGCTTTTCCACGGCTCCGGCACGTTCAATGGCGATGGCGACCAGGCTGCCGATGGCCTCCATGCTCTCGGTCGAAAGGTCTCCGCCGATCACGGCGAGAGCTCCCACCGAGCGCAGCCCGATGCGCAGAGGCCGGATGCGAAGGTGCTTGGCCGGATCGGTGACCGGCTCGCCGCGGCTGCTGACGCGCTGCAGATCCTCGCTGGAGATGAGATCTTGCGCGCGCAGGTCGGAGTAGTACACCTTTTTGCTGTGGACGGAAAACATTCCGGCGTAAGTCGGCGCCGAAGATGTTCACCACCTTGACGGGAATTGTATTGACCAGGCCGAGCACGTTGTCAGCCGTCAGCATCTGCTGGCTGAAGGCGTAGAGCTGCTCCAGTTCGCGGCGGCGGCTGTTGGCGTTGACGGTCTCCCGCCGTGCACGGTCGGCGAGCTGGCTGGCAATGACGGCGGTGAGCAGAAAGGTGAAGAGCGCAATCCAGTTCTGCGGATCGGCAACGGTGAACGTGCCAATGGGCGGCAGGAAAAAGAAGTTGTAGGCCAGGGTCGCGACGATGGAAAGAAAGATCGCGCAGCGCAGTCCCCAGGCGGCGGAAACCACCAGTACGGCGAGAAGGAATGCGAATCCGGCAGTACTGGCATTGGCGTGCAGGAACCGGCACAAGGCGACCAGCGCAGCCAACCAGAGCACAGCAAGACACATAGCGAACGGCTTCGAGTCTGCAGCAGCTTGTTCACAGCTCGGAATTGTAACGTATTCGACAATTCCGGGTTCTTGCTTGACAATAGGCGCGATATGCGAAGACACCCGAACAGTGGCTGGAAGAAACCGCGCCAACAAAGAAGCGAGGACTTTTCAAGCTTTTCCTCGGCTACGCCCCCGGTGTGGGCAAGACCTACAGCATGTTGAGCGAGGGCATCCGGCGCTATCAGCCGCGGCGAAAATGTCGTGATTGGAGTGGTGGAGAGCCACGGCCGTCCGGCGACCGCCGAGCTTGCCGGACGGCTGCCGTCGGTGCCGCGAAAGCAGCTGGTCTACAAGGGAACGACCTTCGATGAAATGGATGTGGACGCGATTCTCGAACTTCATCCGCGAAATTGTGCTGGTGGACGAACTGGCCCATACCAACATCGAAGGCAGCCAGCACCGCAAGCGCTATGAAGACGTGATGGAGTTGCTGAACGCGCAGATCGATGTGATTTCGACGATGAACGTGCAGCACATTGAGAGCGTGACGCCGCTGGTAGGGACGCATCACGGGAGTGGTGGTGCGGGAGACGGTTCCAGACTGGGTGATGCAGCGGGTGGACGAAATTGTTCTCGCCGATCTGACTCCGGAAGCGCTGCAGGCCCGCATGAGGCGCGGCGATATTTATCCGCTGGAGCGAAGCGATCGTGCGCTCTCGAACTTCTTCCGTCCCGGAAATCTCATCGCGCTGCGCGAACTGGCGCTGCGGCAGGTTGGCAGCGTGGTGGATCGCAGCCTTGAACGCTACATGGAGAAGGAGCACATCGAGAACCGCACGCCGATCACGGAGCGGATCGCGGTGTGCATCAGTTCCAATCCCATCGCGCAATATCTGATTGCGCGCACGGCCCGAATGGCGCGAGAGGATCGGGGCGGAATTTTTCGTGGTGTACGTGGACATCGGCCGTGACGATGCTCCCGAACACCGGCGAACCTGCAGGAAAACATCCGCTTTGCCGAGAATCTCGGCGCGCAGATCGTGAAGACCAAGGGCAAGAAAGTTGCGTGCGGAGGTGGCCAAGATCGTGCAGCGAGAAGCATATTACGCAGGTTGTGTTTGGCCGCTCGGCGCTGACCGGATGGAGAAGATTTCTCTATCTTTCGGCGATTCACGATTTTCTTCGCGATGCGCCGGCGGTGGACGTGCATATCGTGACCCAGGAGCCGAAATGACCATGAGCGCCAACGGCGCGCAGCGCAACATTCTGGTGGTGGACGACGAGTCGCAGATTACGCGGGTGCTCCGGACCGCGCTTTCCGGTCACGGTTACAACGTGAGGACCGCCGGCGATGGCGACGAAGCACTGGAAGTGATGCGGCAGTGGACTCCGGACCTGGTCATCACCGATCTTGTCCATGCCGAACATGGGAGGGCTGGAGCTGTGCCGCAGAATCCGCAGCAAGTCCAGCGTTCCCATCATTGTGCTCTCGGTTCGCGGCGAGGAAAAACCGAAGGTCGAGGCACTGGATTCGGGCGCCGACGACTACGTAACCAAGCCTTTCAACATCAACGAACTGGTGGCGCGGGTTCGCGCCGGGCTGCGCCGGGCATCCCTTCCGGCGCAGGAAGAAAATGCGAGCAAGATTGAAGCGGGTGATTTTCACATCGATCTGCTGACCAGGCTGGTGACGGTACGGGGCCGTGAGGTCCGGCTGACTCCGAAGGAATTCGATCTGCTCAGCTACCTGGCGAAAAATCCTGGAAGAGTGATTACCCATCACACCCTGCTGGCCTCGGTGTGGGGCGGAATGAGCACGCAGCAGCCGGAGTATCTGCACGTGTTCATGAATCATCTGCGCAAAAAGCTGGAGCCGGAAGATGGCTCGGTTCGCTATCATTGTGACTGAGAAATGGGTCGGCTACCGCTTTGAACCCGGCGATCCAAAGTAGTTTGCAGGCCCCTGGCGCCAGGCTGAACCGCGATCTGTTCCCGCCGGATTTCTAATTCCGCATTGATTACTTGTCTCGCGTTTAGGAAAATTTAGGCACTCTTTATTTGTGTTTTAGCCCTGATGATATCCAATCGAACTGAAGGCTGGACGAGACCGCGTTCACGGCTCGGTCCTCTCTGGAGGTTCGCATGTTGGTCCTGGCGACATTTCTCTCCATCGGCATTGCGGCCGTCCTCTTCCTGCTGCGATTCCTTTTCGCGCTTGATTCCGATATTAGAGCCGCAAAAAGGCGCTCGGCGGACGCCGCGCAAACCATCGCCGCGCATCGCCGTCACTCGGGTGACGCGGCCCGGGCGCTCACCGTGGTTGAGTTCGGCTCGAGGCGGCAGGCGGTTCGTCCTATCGGCCCCGCGGCACGCATATTTTCAATCCGGGAAAGAACCTGAGTCCAAGGGAGCGTAAGGATCCTATGTCTGTCGAAACAGTTTCACCCGAAACACTGGCGATGTTGGTTCACCGCTATCGTGAGGCGCTCGCGCCTGACTTTGGATTAGGGCCGGCCACGAGCCTGGAGTGGGCAGAAATTTCGCCGCGGGAACGCAGCCGAATGATAGCCGCCACCCGGCTGGCGCTATTCGATCTGCGCGACCGAAACCCGTACAAGGTTGCCGGGGAATTGCCGCGGGCCGCGGAATTCGCCGGCGGCAGCGAGGGCAAAGAGTGTGGCTGCTGAACCTCGAGCCGTTTCGGAGTTTTTAGGAACCGTTTGCGGTGGATGGAATCGCCAATCGCTTCCCATGAAAGGTGAGATAATCACCGGCTTATACCATGGCTGCGAGCCAGGAGAGCAACGATGCAGGATTTAGGATTCGTGCGTAATCACGATTGTTTTCTTCGTGCTGTCGATTGGCTACGTTCACTTTTGTGAGCGGATCAGGTAAGGGAGATGGACATGGAAACAATCGTGATGCTGGCGGTGACCGCGCTGATGCTGGTGTATCTGTTCTACGCACTACTTTGTCCGGAGAAATTCTGAGATGACCATCAATGGATGGTTGCAAATCGCGTTTTTCCTGCTGCTGATCTTGGCCGTCACAAAGCCGCTCGGCGTGTTCATGGCGCGCGTGTTCAACCGCGAAAAAACGTTTCTGGATCCGGTGTTGCGGCCGGTCGAGAAGCTGATTTACCGCACGACCGGCGTGGATGAAAAGCACGAAATGGCCTGGACGGAGTATGCAGTCGCCATGCTGCTGTTCAGCCTCGTTTCCATGCTGCTGCTCTACCTGATCCAGCGCGTGCAGGGCTACCTGCCGTTCAATCCGCAAAAGCTTGGAGCCGTCAGTCCGCCGAACCTGGCGTTGAATACGGCGGCGTCGTTTACGACGAATACGAACTGGCAGGCCTACTCGGGTGAAACCACGATGAGCTATTTCACCCAGATGGCGGGGCTGGCGTATCACAACTTTGTTTCGGCGGCGACCGGTATTGCGCTGGCCATCGCGTTGATTCGCGGCATCGCGCGGCGCGAGATGAAGACCATCGGAAACTTCTGGGTGGACATGGTTCGCTGCAGCTTGTGGGTGCTGCTGCCGTTCTGCGTGGTTGGCGCACTGGTGCTGGTGTCGCAGGGGGTGGTGCAGAATCTGAAGCCCCTACGACACGGTGAAGATCGTGGAGCCGCAGCAGGTTCCGCACCTGGGAGGCGATGGCAAGCCCACCGTGGGCGCCGACGGCAAGCCGGTGATGGATACGGTCACCGACCAGACAATTGCGCAAGGGCCGGTAGCTTCGCAGGAGTTCATCAAGGAATTTGGCACCAACGGCGGCGGTTTCTTCAACGCCAACAGCGCCCATCCGTTTGAGAACCCAACGCCGCTGTCCAACCTGATGGAGATGTTCGCCATCTTCGCCATCGGCTCGGGACTCACCTACACCTTGGGCCGCATGACCGGTTCGCAACCGCATGGCTGGGCCGTGTGGGGCGCGATGGCGGCCCTGTTCCTGGCCGGGGTAACGGTTGCCTACTGGGCGGAGGCGCGAGGCAATCCGCTATTGCATGGCGTGGATCAGCATGCCAGCGCGATGCAGCCGGGCGGCAACATGGAAGGCAAGGAGGTGCGCTTCGGCATCGCCAATTCCGCGCTCTGGGCCACGGTCACCACGGACACCAGTTGCGGTGCGGTCAATGGCATGCACGATTCCTTCACTCCCCTGGGCGGAATGGTTCCGCTGGTCAACATGTCGCTGGGTGAGGTCATTTTCGGCGGCGTCGGTTCGGGCATGTACGGCATGGTGGTGTTTCGTCGTGCTGACCGTCTTCATTGCCGGCCTGATGGTCGGGCGAACGCCGGAGTATCTGGGAAAGAAGATCGAGGGATATGAGGTGAAGATGGCCATGCTGTTCGCGCTCATCTTTCCTCTCATCATCCTGATACTGACGGCGATCTCGAGCATAAAGCCGTTTGGCACCTCGTCCATCAGCAATCCGGGACCGCATGGGCTTTCAGAGATTCTGTATGCGTTCACCGAGGCAGCTGGGAATAACGGATCGGCCTTTGGCGGCTTGAACGCGAACACACCCTGGTACAACGTCGCGATTGGGTTTGCGACGCTGGGCGGACGCTTTCTGATGATCATTCCGATGCTGGCCATCGCGGGCAGCCTGGCGAAGAAGAAATACGTTCCGCCGTCGGTCGGCACGTTTCCGGTGACCACGCCACTGTTCAGCGTGCTGCTGATTGGCGTCATCCTGATCCTGGGCGCGTTGACCTTTTTCCCAGCCCTCAGCCTCGGTCCAATTCTTGAGCACCTGATGATGAACGCAGGAAAGGCTTTCTAGGCGAATCATGTCGAGCACATCGAAAAATCGCAAGTCCATCTGGGATCCCGCCATCGTTCGCGGAGCGGCCATCGGTTCCGTGCGCAAGCTCAACCCCCGCAAGATGATGGGGAATCCCGTCATGTTTGTCGTGGAGGTGGGCAGCGTAATCACCACGATTCTTCTGATCCTGCGCCCGCATGAGGCGTTCAAGTTCAATCTTCAAATCACCCTCTGGTTGTGGTTCACCGTGCTGTTTGCAAACTTTGCCGAAGCCATGGCCGAAGGGCGCGGCAAGGCGCAGGCGGATACCTTGCGCAAGGCTCGCTCGGAAACCATCGCCAATCGTCTGCGTGCCGATGGAACCGTGGAGCAGGTGGCAAGCTCCGTTCTGCGGGCCCAGGACGTGGTGCTGGTTTCAGCCGGAGAGTTTGTTCCCGGCGACGGCGAGATCGTCGATGGCATCGCGTCGGTCGATGAGTCGGCGATCACCGGCGAGTCGGCCCCGGTGATTCGTGAATCCGGCGGCGACCGTTCGGCGGTAACCGGCGGTACCCGCGTGCTGTCCGACCAGATCAAGGTGAAGATCACCTCCAACCCCGGCGAAACTTTCATGGACCGCATGATCGCCCTGGTCGAAGGCGCCGAGCGCCAGAAGACTCCCAATGAGATCGCGCTCAACATTCTCCTCGCCGGACTCACCATTGTCTTCTTGCTGGCCGTCGTCACCTTGCAGCCGTTTGCCATCTATTCGGGCTCTCCGCAAACCGTTTTCGTGCTGGTCTCACTGCTTGTCTGCCTGATTCCCACGACGATTGGCGGATTGCTTTCGGCGATTGGAATTGCGGGCATGGACCGGCTGGTGCAGCACAACGTGCTCGCCATGTCGGGACGCGCCGTGGAAGCCGCCGGCGACGTCAACACCCTGCTGCTCGATAAGACGGGAACCATCACCCTGGGCAATCGCCAGGCCTCGCGCTTCGTCGCCGCGCCGGGAGTAACCGAAGCGGAGTTGGCCGACGCTGCGCAGCTCTCCTCGCTGGCCGATGAGACGCCGGAAGGCCGTTCCATCGTGGTGCTGGCAAAAGAAAAGTACAACCTGCGCGGCCGTCAACTGCACGAACACAACGCTGAGTTTGTTCCCTTCACGGCGCAGACCAGAATGAGTGGCGTGAACCTGAACGGCTTCCAGATTCGCAAGGGTTCGGCCGATGCGATTGAACGCTTCGTGCGCGAGAACAACGGCGTCTTCGCGCCCGAAGTGCGCGCCCTGGTGGATGAAATTGCCCGCGCCGGCAGCACTCCGCTGGTGGTGGCCGAGCGGCGGCGCGGAGCCCTGGGAGTGATCGAGCTGAAGGATATCGTCAAGGGCGGAATGCGCGACCGCTTCGACCAGTTGCGCGCCATGGGCATTCGCACCGTCATGATCACCGGCGACAACCCATTGACCGCCGCGGCCATTGCGCGCGAGGCAGGGGTTGATGACTTCCTCGCCCAGGCCACGCCCAAGGACAAGATGGATCTGATCCGCAAGGAGCAGGCCGACGGCAAGCTGGTGGCGATGACCGGCGACGGCACCAACGATGCTCCCGCGCTGGCGCAGGCCGATGTTGGCGTGGCCATGAACTCCGGCACGCAGGCGGCAAAAGAGGCCGGCAACATGGTCGATCTGGATTCCAACCCAACCAAGTTGATCGAGATTGTCGGCATCGGCAAGCAACTGTTGATGACCCGCGGCGCGCTGACAACGTTTTCCATCGCCAACGACGTTGCCAAGTACTTCGCCATCATTCCCGCCATGTTCGCCGGGACCTTTCCGGTGCTGAATGCGCTGAACGTCATGCACCTGAAGACGCCGCAGTCGGCGATGCTTTCGGCCGTGATCTTCAACGCGCATCATCATCATTACCCTGATCCCGCTGGCGTTGCGGGGCATCCAGTATCGTCCCATGGGTGCGGCGGCGCTGCTGCGGCGCAACCTGCTCATCTATGGCGTGGGCGGCATTATTGCGCCTTTTATCGGCATCAAGCTCATCGACATTCTAATTACAAGCGCCGGGCTCGCATAAGGCGGAAGGTGAAGGATGAAACGCAATCTGATTAGCGCGATTCTGATGACGGTGGTTACGACGATCCTGCTCGGAGTAGTGTACCCGCTGGTGGTCACCGGGCTGGCGCAGGTGATGTTTCCCGCCAAGGCGAACGGACAGTTGATGATGCGGGACGGGAAGCTGATCGGTTCGCGGATCATTGCCCAGCCATTTACCGCCGCGGGATATTTTCATCCTCGCGCATCGGCCGCGGGAAATGGATACGACGCTGCCAACTCCGGCGCCACCAACCTGGGTCCGACCAACCAGAAGCTAGTGGATCGCGTAAAGCAGGACGTGGCTGCGGCCCAGAGTGAGAATCCGTCGCAGCCGGTTCCCGCCGATTACGTAACGACCTCTGCCTCCGGCCTGGACCCGGAGATCACGCCCGCCAATGCCCAGTTCCAGGCGCCGCGCGTTGCCAGGGAGCGCGGCATCAGCCAGGAGCAGTTGCTGGCGCTGGTGCAGCAGCACACCGAAGGACGCCAGTTTCAATTCCTGGGCGAGCCTCGGGTAAACGTGCTGCAATTGAACCTGGATCTCGACTCGAAATTTCCCTTGCAGAAGCGAGCCTCGCGCTAGCGATGGTCTCATAAATCGGCCTTGAAAGGGCACGGCTTCAGCCGTGCCGCAAGAGGGGCTGATTTGACGAGGCTTTAGCCGCTGAAGGAAAAGCCCTTTGCACGCCTCAAGCCATTTATGCAACCGCCTTCGGGATCTCGCCGCACCGAGGGTTGGAAAATGACCTCGCCCGAGGCCATTTCTCTTGCCGCGTTTGAAAAGAACTGGAATGCGGGTGTATGTTCGCCTGTTATGGCGATTCTTCCGACGACACACATTGGTAGCCCTGACGACAGGCGCGCGCAAGGCCGGGCGCGGCGCCAACAGATCAAACGGCAGGATCACGGGGGCTGGGACGTGAAGCAGCGCCGCCGCGAGCCCCTGCGGCTGCTGGAAGAAACTATGCGCGGACGCGTACCGGCGCTGGTTCCGCTGCGCTATGAGCTGATGCTGACCTCGCCGCTGGGATACTTTCGCGGAGCCGTTCCGGTGATGGCGGCCGACCTGGCGTTCCTACCCAATACCGGCGTTGTCAACCAGATTTGCGGCGATGCTCACGTGCAAAACCTGGGAGCCTATGCCGCGCCGGACGGACGGCTGGTCTTCGATATTAACGATTTCGACGAGACGACGCGGGCGCCGTTTGAGTGGGACTTGAAGCGCATGGCCGCCAGCCTGGTGCTGGCGGCGCGGGATACGGGCGCGAAGGACGGCTCAGCCAGGCAGGCGGTGCTCGCCTTTCTGCAGGCGTACCAGGAGCACGCGCGCGGCTTTGCCGAGCTCCCGGCGTTGGAACTGGCTCGCCACCAGGTGCGTCGATTGATGCAGGTGGCGCCCGTTTCCGATGCTCTGCTCAAGGCCGAGCGGGCGACTCCGATGCACACCCTGGAGACCCTGACGGCTCCGTCCAACCGAACCGCGGGACGCATCTTCGCCGAGAACAAGCCATGGCTTTTCCGCAGCAGCGCGGCGCAGGCCCGGCAGGTGCTGGCCTCCATCACGGAGTACAGCCAAAGTCTATTGCCGGAGTGGCGGCATCTGCTGGCCCAGTACCGGCCCATCGACGTGTGTTTCAAGGTGGTTGGCCTGGGCAGCGTGGGAAGGCGCGATTACTGCGTCTACCTGGAAGGCAATGGCGCCGGCGATCCGCTGTTCCTGCAGTTCAAACAAGAGGTGGGATCGGCTTACCTGCCTTACGTCGGTGACGGCACGGTGCGGATGCATTGGGGACGCGCGGTAGCGGAGGGACAGCGCGCCATGCAGATGCAGTCCGATCCTCTGCTGGGATGGACAACCATCGCCAATCGCGACTATCTCGTCCGCCAACTGAGCGACCACAAGGCTTCCATCGATCTGCAAACCCTGAAGGGACCGGGCTTGCCGGCCTACGCGGAGGTTTGCGGAGAGTTGCTGGCGCATGGGCATGCGCGCTCCGGCGATGTGCAGATGATCGTGGGATACATCGGCAACGGCGAGAGCTTTGCAGATGGGATTGTGGAGTTTGGAGTCGCCTATGCCGGCCAGACCGAGGCGGACTGGGAGGTACTGCGCAAATCCAGGCGCACGGCTCGCACCCATGCTCCAGCGGCGAGCCTGTGAGGCAGCCTGGGGGCAGGTGTTGGCCTTCCATCGCGCGGAAAAATCCCGGCTCCTCCGCACAGAGAGGAGCCGGACAGGATGCGCCGGGCAACTCCGGAACAGACGCAGCTACCGGCCCGAGGATGCTTCCATGGCAATCGCGCGCGGGAACAAAATGTTGTTTTCCAGATGAATGTGCTGGTGCAAGTCCTGCTCGAACTCCTTGAGGCCGTCATAAAATGCGTGATACGTTGGGCAGGCGTCCTGGGGCGGAACGAAGTTCGCGCTCAACCGGCGCATGGTTGCCAGCAGTGCTCCGGCCGCATCGTGCTCCTGGGTCATCATTGCGATGGGGTTTGCCACCGTGCCGAAGCAACCCTGCGGTCTCGCGCTGCCATCGGCCAGCGAGCGTTCCAGCCCCGTGATGTGAGGGAAGAGGATCAGCTCCTCTTTGCCAAGGTGCTGCGTCAGCTCCTGATCCAGCTTGCGCAATGCGGATTGAATCTGCAGCACCTCCGGGTGAGTGGAACCATGCTGCGCGACGACTTTCACGGCGAGCGAGTCCAGGCGTGGGAGTTCCCGCTTCACATAGGCATGGTGTTGCGAGACAATATGCCCGGCGAGGCTTGCAAGCGAAGCCTTGGCCCAATCCTCGGTGCCGGGGCGGGGCGCGGCCGCGGCGGACTCCAGCGCCGCCAGCACGCTGCCAACTTCCAGATTGCGCTCGTTGCAGGCATCCGCCAGAGGCTTGCGTCCTCCGCAACAGTAGTCAATTCCAAGCTGTTCAAAAACTCGAATCGACGATGGCTGGTTCAGCGCAATCTCACGGACGGTTTCAGTCAGGGTAGGCATCTCAATCTCCTTGTGCCCTTAAAATAGGCGAACCCGGCGGCCTGCGCAGCGACTAAAGTCACTAGCAGGGAAAAAGCCGTGCCGGCGCAAACCAATACGAGCATGGTTGGGGTGTCCTGGCGCGGGTAGCTCCCCCATGGAGCGGAAGGTGCGGAGGTGAGCAGTGCAATTGAGTCCGGAACGTTTCGACCTGTCAGAGGTGCTGCGCAATACAGCCCTGTTTTCCAGCCTCTCCCAGCCTGAACTGCGGATGCTGGCGGCGAAGACGGTGAGAAAACACTGCGCCGCCGGCGAACTTCTGTTCAGCGAAGGCGAAGCGTGCACGGGATTGCACATCATCCTGCGTGGCCGGGTGAGAATCTTCAAAAGCTCGGCTGGCGGACGCGAACAGGTTCTTGCCTTGAACGGTCCGGGCGAGTCGGTTGCCGAATTGCCGGTGTTTGACGGTGGCTCGTATCCGGCTTCGGCCATTTCCATGGATGAGACTGAGATTGCATTTATCTCGCGCAAGGACTTTCGAAATTACTGTCTCGACCACCCGGAAGTTTCGCTCAAAGTACTGGCCTTTGTCGGTGCCAGGCTGCGCCGCCTGGTAGGCATTATCGAGGAGTTGTCCTTCACCACGATTCGCCAGCGCTTGGTCTCTCTGCTGGTTCGGCTGGCTGAAAGCGAGGGCAGGAAAACCGCGCGCGGCATCGAGGTCCTGCTTCCCGGCAGTCACCAGGAGTTAGCCAATCAGCTCGGCACCGTGCGCGAGCTGGTTTCGCGCAACCTGATGCGATTGCAGGCCGAGGGACTGGTGGAAGTCGATGCCCGACAGATCGTGATTCAAGACCTGAAAGGTCTGGCCGCGCTGCTGGACCCTACCTGATGGCGAGTCGTTTCCGGAAGGAAAATTACCACCCAGGCAGTGGTTGCGCTGGGTGCGCAAGAATTGCCTGGGTGGTAAAGAGTGCTGCCTGCTCAATACTTCTGTGACTCATGCCCGGAGAGCCCATGGTTTCCTCTCCCGGCGCGAGCGACGGATCGCGCCAGGAGAGCATAACGGGCATCGAAACTATTGCGCGGCGACCCAGGCCCAACTGGTGCGCTGTTGTGTCGGCGTGACTATGGGTGCATGCGCAACATAGCTGGTTCCACTGGTCGACGTGGAAGGGAACCATGGCGGGAAGAAATTACTCCACGCGCTGAATCTCTGATCGTAGTAAGTATTCGCGGTGGTAATGGTGCAGACAAATTCATTCGCCTGAATCTGTCCCCCGACGTTGGTCCAGGTTTTGATGGTGTCGGAACTCTTGAATCCGCAGGTGCTGGTGCCACAAGTGCTCGAGCTTCCGATGGCGGCCATGCTGGCATCGGTTTCAAGGTTCTGGTCGCTATAGGGGCTATTCAGATAGATGCTGCCATTGGCGGTGTAAATGCCGAGGACCTGGTTGGAAGCCGCTGTGCCCTGGTTCAACAGCAGGGTGTCGGCGGGAGTCTTGGTCACGGGCTCGGTTGCATAAAGGAGGTTGCCGGTGATGTCAATGTCGCCGGTGCCGGAAATCGTAACCATGGAGTTGTTCTGGATGGCAGCGGCAGTGTACTCGTTGGCGTTCATGTTGGAAGTGCCGGGAGCGGCGGGACCGGACAGTCCGGTGATGGTTCCATTGACATAAAGCATGGTGCCAGGATTTGCTATGCCGGGAGTCGTTGCCAGGTCCTCCGGAATGCCGCTGATCGTCTGGGTCGTGCCGCCGGAGGAAAATGTGGTCGTGTTGGTGGTGGGGTTGGTGACGATGGTGGTGACCGTGGACCCCTGGGTGATGGCAAAGGTCTGCGTCGGGTTGCCGCTGGTGTCGCTCGTGGCGGACAAGACGATGGATGCGTTGCCTTGCACGTAGATGCCGCCGCTTTGCGCCGGGGTCGAGCCATTCAGGTATCCGTAGACGTATTGCCCGCCGCTATTTTTGTAGTACGGAAGGTAGACGCCCGAGGAGGTTCCGCCGGACGGGTATGCGGTGGCGGAGACGTTCTTCAACTCGGAATTGAGATTTGCGTTGGTGGGGCTATTCGAGCCTTCGCCGGTGCCTAACCCGTCAAGCACTGCCCATGCCTGGCTGTAGGAGTTGGAGGGCGGAGTGATGACAGGCGCGTTGAGTTGCAGACCCGCTTGGAAGGTTGCGCTGATCCCCGGGAAGGAGCTGGAGGTTGAAGCCGTGCAGTTGCTGCCGACGTAGTAGTCGATGTCAGGCTGAACCTGCGACAGGCGGCCGGTAAAGATGTACGGTCCCGAGTTTCCCAACGACCAGGTTCCGTCCGTGAACGTGGGTCCGGTATAGGTGCCGGGAGTTAGATAAGCACCGGGGCATGAGGCCTGATTGGTGACGAACTGTCCGTATCCCGCAAAGCTCGGCGGGGGAGTATCCTGCGCCTGGATGACCAGCAGGAGGGTGCCGCTTTCCTTGACCGACGCCCGCTGCAGTGAGGTGGCGGCGGCCGTTCCGGTGGTGCAGATGACGTAGTTGAACGAGTAGGTGTAGGTCCCGGTCAGTGCCGCGTTGAGCGGGCTTGGGGTTTTCACCGGACTGCCCGGAGCAGCCGTAAAGCTGCTGGCGCACGCGGTTGAATCCTGGATTAAGAATGAACTGGGCCAGGAGGCGGCCGAGGGCGTGCTCGCGACGTTTAGGTTGCTGCTGGAGTACGCGCCGCCAAAAGTTGTCCTGAGGTTACTCAAGGCGGTCGTCGGAGCCGAGCCCGAGAGCGGGTCCGCCGTGCAACCGGCTACCGCCGTTGCCCCCCAACCCAAACATGCGGTGGTAACCACCTGGTTCTGGAGCTGGTCGCTCAGATACTGGCGAGCGATGTTCAACCCCGAGTCAGCAGCGTAGTAGGCGGCGCGCGAGTTGCCATAGTAGCCGTTGATCATCATGTCCGAATTCACGGTTGCCACCATGGTGAGGCCGAGGATGGTCATGGTGATGAGGAGGAACAGGACCGTAATCAGGGCTATGCCGCTCTCTGATTTCGGCTGCTGTGCCCGGCGACGATTTGTAAAATGAGCTTTCATAATGATCATGGGAGTGCCTGTGTCCGGTCGTCATTCATACTCAAGTTTCGTGGGTTGACAACGATTGCAGTACCGCGTACCTGATAGGCTCCGCCATCGAAAGAGTTGTGGTAGGTACCAGTGCCAAACGTCGTGGTGGGAGCGGTCCGGGCGATCATGGAAATTCGAACCGAGCGGACCAGCGAGAAGTTCCACGGCTCCGCCAAAGCTCCCATCGCGTAGTTGGCGGCGGCGTAATTATAGGAAGTGGTGGTAAAACCATTCGCCGTATCGTTATTCCAGATGGAAGCGCCGACCTTGAATCCAATGATCTGGTCCATCACTACCGTCGTGGTCCCGTTCTGGATGCGGACGAGCTGCCAGGGATCGTTCGTATTGCCCGTGGCCTGCACGGTGTACTGGATGGGCGAGAGTTTTACAATCCAGTCGCCGGGGCCGCAGAAATTGGTTCCAACTCCGAAGAAATACGATGGCGTGTAGGGTGTCGTGCTTCCCGGCGGAGGGCATGAGTTCGACGGCGCAGCCTGGTTGTAGGCCGAGGTGAAAGTGGTACGGTCGCAGGAGGTAATGTCCAGGGGATCGTTGCTCAGGACGTTGCTGCCGTCGCTGTAGGTCTGGTTGATGCTCAATGCAATGGCCGCGCCGCTCACCGTGGCGCTCCGGAGGATCGCCGTCGAGATCAGCGTGCCCGTGGTGGAAGAATGCAAAAACAATAACTGATCCCCGGCGGTGAACTTTGCCGCCGTCTGGGCCAGGGTAAGGCCGCTCGGGAAGGCCTGGCTGACCGGAGCCGCCGTGGCGTAGATGGTGGTTGCGCCGGGCGTGCCGCCGACGGCGGCAGCCGGAGACGGGCAACTGGCCGGGTTCGCGTCTCCAGCCGAGTCGGTGGGATTGACGGCGGGATAAATGGCCGGGTCGGCGGTGACGACGTTGATGCTGTCAAAACAGTTGGAGCCGTACCCGGTTGTCGAACTGTAGCAGGAAGTCCCCGGAGCGACCACGTTGTTCACAATGCTGACGCCGACCGGCCACGAGGGTACGTTCAGTCCCTGGAAGTAACCATTGCCGGCGTTGGCGAGATCCATCTGTAACTGGGAGGTCGCGCTGCGCAGAGCCATGCTGAGGCCCTGTTGCGACTGCACCGTGGTGCTGGCCGCGGACATACTGTTGAACAGGCCGAAGGCGGCTCCGCTGACAATGATAAGGATGGCCATGGCGATGACCAGTTCCAGGAGGGTCGTTCCGCGCTGGCGCACAGCCGCGCGACAGCCAGGCATGGCATGCGGATTGTGGAGGACTGTCATTGGCGCACCAGGCTCATCTGGAAGGTGACCGGGGGCTTTACCGAGTTGTCGGTGTTGGTAACCAGCACGGTAATGCGCCGGGTCCCGGTAACCCTGTTTTGCCCGGTGGACCCGATCACCGGGTTATATTCAATCTGCCAGGTTCGCACGTAGGTCGTCATGTTGGTGGGCGCCGTAGTGCTGGTGACCGGCAGACCGCCGGCGCCACCGGGAATGACGCCATCGGGCGAGTGATAGGTGGTCATGTATTGCGAGGTTGTCCCGTTGTAGACCGTCTCGGCAAAGCACCCGTTGTTGGCGCTGCCGCAGTCGGCGGTGGTAACAAAATCGATGCTTACGAAGTCGAAATAGCTGACGCTGGTGGACGCCGCGGCGTTGGGGCAGGTGATGTTGGAGGTGAGCTGGGTGCTCAGGCTGCCTTCCGTGGTGTCGCCGGTCTGCACGCAAATCTGCGGCGCCGCCATGTCGTAGCGATTCAAATCCTCAAGCTTCTCGGAAGCGAGGGTTTCGGCCACATTGACGTAGCGGGACTGGCGGCCGCGAGTGAGCATGACGGCGGCCAGCGCGGCCATCGCCGAGAGGCCGATGATCAGGATCACCGTGGCGATCATGATCTCGAGCAGGGTAAAGCCGCGGTCGCCGCGCACCTTATTTGATGCTGACATTGCCCACTCCTGAAACCGTAACGGTCTTGGTCTGGCTTCCATTTGCGATGGAAAAGACGATGGTGAACGTGCTCGGGACGGTGATGCTGCCAACGGCCGAAATGGTTCCACTGGGATTCAGCACCAGGGTCTGATTGGCGTTGATGACCACGTCGGAGTTGGCAAATGTAACCGAGTTGCCGACGTTGGAATAAGTCGTGCCGCAGACCGGAGCGGTCGCGCTGATCACGACCGGCTCGGTCAGAATCTGATAGGACAGCGTGGAGGCGGTAATCACGACCTCATACGGACAGCCGGTGGCGATGGCCTTGTAACGCGTACTCTGGATCACTCCCGCCAGCGAAGTGGCCGACGAGGTAAGGTGCATCGAGGTGATGGTGCGATTGATGGCTGGCAGCGAGATGGCCAGGATAACGCAGGCAACGGCGACGACCAGCATCAGTTCAATCAGCTTGAAGCCGCGACAGGATGCCGCCGGCTGCGCCGCCCGTCTATCATTCGCCAAAGAAACTGTCCGTGGATGTTCGTCTTTCATAAAGAGGCTAACAGGCCTTTCATCTTTATCGCGCGTTATCGAGCCCCGGAATCCCAGAAGAGTCGTCCCGTGAAACTTCGCTCAATCCCTTGCTTGCCGCCCGTCTTTCGTCAAATTGCAATTCCTCGGGCGGACACAAAATGCATCGGACATGCCAGTCGTCAATGATCCTGAGCCAGCTAAAACCACGCCACCGCGTCATCGCGCAATGGTGTGGTGCAGGGGTACTGCGCCGTCGCTGCCGCTCTCCTGCTCGTGCTGAGAAGTGTATAACACAATGCAAGGCCAAAACCGGTTTCAAATCAGTCACATGTAACCTTGGTAACACGCGGTAACTGACCAGGTTTGGAATTGGAAGGGTTTCCGGATCGTCTAAGAGTAACTATCGACGGTTCGCGCGCCTCCGGGGACGAAGACCAGCGCCGAATCCGTGCGTACTGGAGCCAATCCCCCGGGCTGAAGTCCTGGGCTGGCGTCCTTAAAGCAAAAGATAGGAACGCTGATTCTAGGGTGCCGACAACGAAGGAGAGCTGGGACGTGCAAAAGGTTACGATTGGAGATTATTTGCTGGCGCGCCTCTGCGAGCTGGGAATTCGGCACCTGATCGGAGTGCCGGGCGACTTTAACCTGGCGTTTCTGGAACAGGCGCTGGCCACCGGGGGCATGGCGTGGATTGGGACCTGCAATGAGCTGAATGCCGCCTACGCGGCCGACGGCTATGCCCGCATGCACGGCGTAGCGGCGCTGGTCATCACCTACGGGGTGGGCGACCTGAGCGCGCTCAACGGAATTGCGGGCGCCAATGCCGAGCACGTGCCCGTGGTGTCGATCAGCGGCGTGCCGCCGTTGCGGGCAATCCACAAGCGCGAGATTCTGCACCACACCTCCGGCACCGGGGACTTCGAGGATGTGATGACCTGCCTCACCCAATTCACGGCGGCGCAGGCGCGCATCACCCCGGCCAACGCGGCCATTGAGATTGACCGCCTGCTGCTGACCTGCCTGCGCGAAAAGCGGCCTGTCTATCTGCAACTGCCCTCAGACATTTGCTACCTGGAAATCGATGCGCCGGCTGCGCCGCTGGCGGCCGTGGCTCCCACCGGAGACGCCCTGCAGGTGGAGCGGCTGGTCGAGCTCATGGCGGCGCGCATCCGGCGGGCGCATCGTCCGGCGCTGCTGGTCGATGCCGACGCGCATCGCTTTGGCCTGCGCCCATATCTGTGCGCCCTGGGCGAGCGCTGCGGCCTCCCGTTTGCCAGCATGGCCAGCGGCAGAAGCGTGTTCAACGAGCAACATCCGCTCTATCGCGGCATTTACGCCGGACAGGCCAGCGCCGCCGAGGCCCGCCAGACCATCGAGGAATCCGATTGCCTCATCACCGTAGGCGCGCGCTTCTTCGACGCCACCACGGGCTACTTCAGCCAGCAGATTCCGACGCCGGAAACCATTGTCCTCGATCCCTACAGCGCCACCATCGATGGCCGTTTTTTCGAGGGCATCACCGCGCGCGAGGTCCTGGAGGCGCTCGTGGAGCGGCTCCCGCAACGCACCGAGGACGCCACGGCCAAGGAGCCCAGAGGCCGCAGCCTCGCAGCCGGGTACGCGGCAGAGGACGCCGCTCCGGCCGCGGGCGCACGGGCGGCCGCAGGCGCGCGGGCGGGCAGCCGGCTGACCCATGCCCGGCTGTGGCCGAGGCTGGGAGAATTTCTGCGCGAGGGCGACGTGATCATCGCGGAGTGCGGCAGTTCGCAGGCCGGTCTGGCGGGAGTGCGATTTCCGGCCTGCACCACCTACATCAGCCAGGCCACTTGGGGCTCGATTGGCTATACCTTGCCGGCCTTGCTGGGTTCGCTGCTGGCGGCGCCGCGCCGGCGCCATCTCCTGTTCATCGGCGACGGCGCGTTCCAGATGACGGCGCAGGAGGTTTCCACCATTCTGCGTCACGGAGGAACCCCGATCGTTTTCCTCGTCAACAATCGCGGCTACACCATCGAGCGCGTGATTCGCGGACCCCAGGCGGCCTACAACGACATCCAGAACTGGCAGTACGCCAAGCTGCCCAAGGTCTTTGCCGATGGCCAGCCGGTGCGCGGCTTCCGCGTCGCCAGCGAGCCGGAGCTGGAGCACGCGCTCGAAGAGGCCGCGTACGGCGGCCAGTTCACCCTCATCGAGCTGATGATGGACAAACTGGATGCTCCCGAGGGCCTGAAAAGAATGGGCCCGCAGGTGGCCGCATTCGATTTCGGCGAGCGCGGCCCGCTGCAGTAATAAGGGCAGCAGCATCGGCAAGGCAGGGCGGGCGGCCCATTCAAGCCCGTCGCTTGGGCTTGAGTGGGGCCTTTGCTTGTTGTCACGCAGATCGGCCCCGGCAAGTCGGCCCGTGGAATGCGATTGGGAGATGAAACTCCGGTCGCCAGATTGCTCCCGGCCGACGCGCAACGCAGCTCCTGACTCCCTCCCCGCCCCGCAATTTCATTGCGGCCCGTCACGATCCCTTCTATAGTTTTCGGTCAGGAATTTTCCGGCGAAATCCGGCTGGCTGATTCGTTTCGACCTGGGATCGCAGAGGGATCGATGAACACGTTTCCGATCCTGTTGGGCGCGCTTTGCGTGTACGCCCTGGCGTACCGGTATTACAGCGCATTCATCGCCGCCAAGGCGATGGTGCTGGACGACCGCCGCATCACTCCCGCGCACACCTATCGAAGACGGGCACAACTACGTGCCTTCGCCGAAGTGGGTTTTGTTCGGGCATCACTTTGCCGCCATTGCCGGAGCGGGACCGCTGGTGGGGCCGACGCTGGCGGCGCAGTTCGGATTTGCTCCGGGATTTCTCTGGCTGCTGATCGGCGCGGTGGTGGCCGGGATGCGTGCAGGACTTTACGGTGCTGGTGGCCTCGATGCGCCACCGCGGACGCTCGCTGGCGGATATTGCGCGGACCGAGATCAGTCCGTTTTCCGGGCTGGTGGCGATGATCGCCGTGTTGTTCATCCTGCTGGTGACGCTGGCGGGTCTGGGCATCGTGGTGGTCAACGCGCTGGCGAACAG
The DNA here is from genome assembly GCA_963707735.1 of uncultured Acidobacteriota bacterium. Taxonomy (GTDB): domain Bacteria; phylum Acidobacteriota; class Terriglobia; order Terriglobales; family Acidobacteriaceae; genus TOLSYN. The sequence continues at coordinate 772,525 of CAVPRB010000003.1, forward strand.
CCCGTGGGGCGTGTTCACCATCGGCATGACGGTTCCGATCGCGCTGATCATGGGCGTGTGGATGTTCAAGAGCCATGCGGGCGAGGTGAAGATCACGGGCCCGAGCATCTTTGGCGTGGTGTGCCTGCTGGCCGCGGTCGCTGGGCGGGCATGTGTTTGCGGCCAGCAGCTCTGCGCACGTGCTGACGTTCACTCCGCACCAGATCACGTTGCTGATGGTGATCTACGGATTTGTGGCCTCGGTGCTGCCGGTGTGGCTGCTGCTGGAGCCGCGCGACTACCTCTCCACCTACGTGAAGCTGGGCACGATTGCGGTGCTGATCGTGGGCGTCTTCGTGGTGCATCCCAACATTCAGTTTCCGAACTTTACGCCGTACATTCACGGCGGCGGGCCGATCATCAAGGGCAAGCTGTTTCCCGTTCCTGTTCGTCACCATTGCCTGCGGCGCGATCTCGGGATTCCACTCGCTGGTGTCCTCGGGCACGACTCCGAAGATGCTGGACAAGGAAACGGACGCGCGCTTCATCGGCTATGGAGCGATGCTGTGCGAGTCGCTGGTGGGCGTGCTGGCGCTGATTGCGGCCTGCTCGATGAATCCCGGGCGACTACTTCGCGATCAACTGCCCGCCGGACGGTGTTCGCCAAGCTGGGACTGCACACGGTGAACCTGGAGATGTTCTCGCGCGAGGTTGGCGAGAAGCTCGCCGGACGCAGCGGCGGCGCGGTGTCACTGGCCGATCGGCATGGCGCAGATCTTCAGAGGGCTGCCGGGGATGGCCAGGCTGATGGGCTACTGGTACCACTACGCCATCATGTTTGAGGCGCTGTTCATTCTGACCACGGTGGATGCGGGAACGCGCGTGGCGCGCTACGTTCTGCAGGAACTGATGGGCAAGGTATACAAGCCGTTCGGCAACAATGCGTGGCTGCCGGGCAACCTGATTGCCACCACGCTGGTGGTCGCCGGCTGGGGATACCTGATCTACACCGGCAACATCTCGACGATCTGGCCGCTGTTTGGCACCGGCAACCAGTTGCTGGCGACCATTGCGCTGGCGGTCACAACCACGTTCCTGATCAACATGGGGAAGGCGCGGTATGCGTGGCTGACGTTCCTGCCGATGTGCTTTGTGGGCGTGACGACGATCTCGGCGGGAGTGCTGTCGATCCGGAACATCTTCTGGCCGCTGCGATTGAAACCGGGGCAGGGATTTGCGGGATGGCTGGATACGACTGCTGATGGTGATCTTCATCGCTGGGCGTGGTGCTGGTGCTGATCGACGCGATCCGGCGCTGGATCATGGTGCTGAACGGCGCGCCGGTTCCGGAAGAGGCCTTCGGCCCGCCGGTGACCGCGGAGGGCGCGGTGAACGCGCGCTGCTGTTAGGCCTTACCGCGATCCGTCTCCCACCAGCCGCAGCCGGTGCGCAGCCGTCCGTTCCACCGTCTCCGGCTTGAACGCCAGGCCAAACGTCGTTCCCCGGTACCACGCCTCGAACTGATCGTCGAAGTACGGACTGAACAGGTTTCCCGACTGCCCATTCACAATGTTCAGGGTCGAGCGGTCCAGGTCCGCCAGGTCCGCCGTAAACCGCTCCGACGGCGCAAACATTCCGCCCACCTGCTTCACCGTAACCCCGTTGCCCGACTGCGGCAGCGCCCGTCGAAGCGTACTTCTTCAGCCACGGCACCTTGCCAAAGATCGGATGCGCAATCTCGCACCGTGGCATAGTCGCCATACTTCCAGCTCGCCAGCTCTCGCGGCGCCTGCGGATCGCTGCACCGCCGCCTCCACGGCTGCCGCCAGCAGGGCGTCCCAGCTCTGTGTACTTGCCCGGCAGCCAGCGCGCCGGCTGGAAGGCAACCGTGTTCTCCAGCCACACCGTCTTCATGAACCAGGTATAGAGCTCCGCGTCGTCGCCCAGTTTGCTCTCCAGCAGAGTCTCCGTCAGCCATTGCCGCGCCCGCTGTTCAATCGCCGCGCCCGCCGAGTCCATGCTGATCTTCCCGTCGAAGTGCCGCAGAATATCCGCCGCGCTCCTGGCGCGCGCGCTCGCTCCCGGCGTCTGGTCCACCGCATACACCATCCGCTCGGCCACAAACTTGTCCAGATCGCTCTCCACATCCGTCTGCAAGCGCCAGCATGTCGGCCGCGCTGAACTTCTTGTCCTGCCGCAGCACCCGGTAAATCCGCTCGGTCCGGTAAGGCGACTCCCACTCCTTCGTGATCGAATACTTGTACCCGTCCGCCGTCACCCGCCCATTGGCCGTGGCAATGATCCCCGACGGCGGGTTGTACACGCTCGGCATCTCCTCAAACGGCACGTATCCCGTCCACTCGTGCGCGTCGTCGGCGCCGCTCACCGGCAAGCGAGCCATCGCCCAAGCCGCGCACCGGAACCAGCCCCGTCGCCTGGTAGCCGATATTGCCATCCACGTCGCGCATACACCACGTTCTGCCCCGGCCCGTTGAAGCCGCGCGAACGCCGCCCGGAACTCCTCCCAGTTCTGCGCGCTGTCCACGGCGTAGAAGGGCAGGCTCAGCCCGGTGTCAAAGATCGCCCACTTCAGCGCCAACTGCCGCGGTTCGTTCTTCATCTCCCCGGAAATGATCGGCCCGTGCCGCGTCACCAGCACATCCATCTCCACGTCGCGCCCGCGCTTCACGTGGATCACCTCGTGCCGCACCTCCGGCTTCCGCCATCCCTCGGGAGTCTGATACTCGCCCTGGGCGTTGAAGTTCTCCACGAACACGTCTTCCACGTCCGGCCCCAGGTTGGTAAAGCCCCAGGCGATCCGCCGGTTGTGCCCCACAATCACCCACGGCGCTCCCGGCAGCGTCACCCCCGCCACGTCGAAGTCGCCGCAGGTCAGGTGAGCTTCATACCAGGTGTTCGGAATCCGGTGCGGCAGGTGCATATCGTTAGCCAGCAGCGGCCGTCCGCTCTGGGTATGCGCCCCGCTGATCACCCAGTTGTTCGATCCCGCCCGCACCCGGTCCAACATCCCCGCGTCCGCCATCTGGCTGCCCCATGCCAGCCCGTTGCCGCCAGATGTAGGTCCATTGCCGCTGCCGTTGTCCTTGCTCTCAACCTTGAAACCTTGAAACTTTGAAACCTTGAAACCTTCTCCGTTGCTTTTGCCGTTGCCGCTGCTCTCGCCGTTGTCCTTGCTCTCAACCTTGAAACCTTGAAACTTTGAAACCTTGAAACCTTCTTCCCCTTTGCCCTCGGCCCTGAACCTCCGTCCTTCCGCCCGATGCCGCCGTCTGCGCTCCGGCCTTCGCAGCGCCACCGGACCTTTGGCCGCTCCCTGCGCCGTGTCCGGAGCCACGGTCTGCGGCTCAATCTCATCCAGATCGTGTCCCGGAACAATGTCGCGTTGCGAACTTTCCACATACAGGTCGCCGGTCAGCTCCGGCCCCAGCCGCGCCAGAATCCGTCTCCCGGTGCAACTCGTCCAGATACGTCCCATGGTTCAGCATCTCCGCCATGGAAAGCCCGACCAGCAGCGAATCCTCCGCCGTCCACGCCCGCGGAAAGTACCGCAGCACCCGCATCTCCAGCGGCAGCCCATACTGATGCTCCGCGATATACGCATTCACCCCGCGCGCATAGGCTTCCAGTTGCGCGCGTTCCTCCGCCGTCGCCTGCGCCAGCGAGCGCCGCGCCACCTCGCGCAGCCCCAGCACCCGCTGCTCCCGGTCCACCTTCACGTACTCCGGACCCAGCGCCGCCGCCAGCTCACCGGCCGCGTAGCGGCGCATCATGTCCATCTGCCACAGCCGGTCCTGCGCCGTCACATACCCTTGGGCAAAGAACAGGTCGTCCAGTGTCTGCGGCCGTGATGCTGGGCACGCCATGCTCATCCCGCACCACCGTCACCGCGCCTTGCAGCCCCGGAAGCACCACGGTCCCATCCAGGGTCGGCATCGCTGCCCGCTCGGCCGCCCGGAACCACGCATACACTCCGCCCGCCAGCGCCGCCGCCAGCACCACAATCACCAAAACCACGCGTCCCAGCCGCACGGGCAGGGAACTGCGCACACTTTGCCGGGAAACACTTTCAAGATAAGCCATGACTAACTAGATTGTACCCGCTAGCTCTCGCCCGCGCGCCCCAGCTCTTGCGGTTGCTCTTGTTCTTGCCCCTGCCGTTGCTCTTGTCGTTGCTCTTGCTCTTGTTCTTGCTCTTGCCGTTGCTCTTGCCCTTGTTCTTGCCCTTGCTCTTGCCGTTGCCCTTGCTGTTGCCCTTGCCCTTGCCGTTGCTCTTGCTGTTGCTCTTGCTGTTGTCCTTGCTCTTGCCGTTGCTCTTGCTGTTGCTCTTGCCGTTGCTCTTGCTGTTGCTCTTGCCCTTGCTGTTGCTGTTGCCCTTGCTGTTGCCCTTGCTGTTGCCCTTGCTGTTGCCCTTGCCGTTGCTGTTGCCCTTGCTGTTGCCCTTGCCGTTGCTGTTGCCCTTGCCGTTGCTGTTGCCCTTGCTGTTGCCCTTGCCGTTGCTGTTGCCCTCGCCGTTGCTCTTGCTGTTGCTCTTGCCCTTGCTGTTGCCCTTGCCGTTGCTCTTGCTGTTGCCCTTGCCGTTGCTGTTGCCCTTGCTGTTGCCCTTGCCGTTGCTGTTGCCCTCGCCGTTGCTCTTGCTGTTGCTCTTGCCCTTGCTGTTGCCCTTGCCGTTGCTCTTGCTGTTGCCCTTGCCGTTGCTGTTGCCGTTGCTCTTGCCGTTGCCCTTGCCGTTGCTCTTGTTTTTGTTTATGAGGTGTCATCCTGAGCAACGCGAAGGACCCCAGCGCAGCTCAAATCTTCTCCGCGTCCTCAAGCTTTTCCGCCCGCAATCGATTTCGTCCTTCTCCTCTGCCTCAAGCTTTTCCGCCCGCAATCGATTTCGTCCTTCTCCTCTGCCCCAAGCTTTTCCGCCCGCAATCGACTTCGTCCTTCTCCTCTGCCCCAAGCTTTTCCGCCCGCAATCGACTTCGTCCTTCTCCTCTGCCCCAAGCTTTTCCGCCCGCAATCGACTTCGTCCTTCTCCGCGTCCTCAAGCTTTTCCGCCCGCAATCGATTTCGTCCTTCTCCTCTGCCCCAAGCTTTTCCGCCCGCAATCGATTTCGCCCTTCTCCTCTGCCCCAAGCCTTTCCGCCCGCAATCGATTTCGCCCTTCTCCTCTGCCCCAAGCCTTTCCGCCCGCAATCGATTTCGCCCTTCTCCTCTGCCCCGAGCTTTTCCGCCCGCAATCGACTTCGTCCTTCTCCTCTGCCCCAAGCTTTTCCGCCCGCAATCGATTTCGTCCTTCTCCTCTGCCCCAAGCTTTTCCGCCCGCAATCGACTTCGTCCTTCTCCTCTGCCCCAAGCTTTTCCGCCCGCAATCGATTTCGTCCTGTCCCCGCAAGTCCGCCCCAGCCCCAGCATTCCTTGCCCGTCCCACCCCCATAATTTATCCTTGACCTTCGCAATCAAAAGAAGAGGTGCGTAAGTGAATCATCCCGACCAAGGCTCCGGCATCGAGCGCGAGCTGCACGATCCCATCTCCGACAAACTCGTCGCCCTCGAACCCCTCGACCTTTCCCGCATCCACACGGTGGACGACCTCGTCCGCGCCATGGGCCGCACCGCCTTCACCGGACGCCAGATCGGCCACGCCGCCGACGTGCTGGAAGCCATGGCCCGCGACCGCGAGGCTTTCATCATCATGACCCTCGCCGGCGCCATGACCGTCGCCAAGCAGGGACTCATCATCACCGATCTCCTCGATGCCGGCATCGTCAAAGCCATCGTCTCCACCGGCGCGCTCATGGCGCACGGGCTGGTCGAAGCCGCCGGCAAGTCCCACTTCGTCTGGGATGAAAAGATGAACGACGTCGAACTCTACGAAGCCGGCTACAACCGCGTTTTTGACACCCTGGAGCCGGAGACCAATCTCAACTTCGTCGAAGCCATCGTCGCCCAGATTCTCGAAGCCTGGGACGCCGCCGAGGTTCTCTGCTCCTACAAGTTCACCCACGCCATCGGCAAGTACCTGTCGCAGAACGTCACCGGACGCGGCATCCTGCGCTCCGCCTACGAACGCGGAGCCGCCGTCTACATCCCCGCCTTCACCGACTCCGAGATCGGACTCGACCTCGCCCTGCACAATCGCAAGCGCGCCAAACAGGGACGCGAGCTGATCCGCTTCGATCCCTTCCTCGATCTCAATCACTTCGCCGAGCGCAATCTCCAGCAAACCCGACTCGGTATCTTCACCATCGGTGGCGGCGTTCCCCGCAATTGGACTCAGCAGTTCGGCCCCTACATCGAGCTGCGCCATCGCCGAGGCGGCGAGGATCTCCCGCTCAAGCGCTACCACTATGGCTTGCGCATCTGCCCCGAGCCCGTCCACTGGGGCGGACTCAGCGGCTCCCCGTACAGCGAAGCCATCTCCTGGGGCAAGTTCGTCCCCCCCGCCGAAGGCGGCCAGTTCGCCGAAGTCTTCGACGACGCCACCGTGGCCTTGCCCCTCGTCGCCGGAGCCGTCCTCGAACGCCTCAAGAAGCAGTAGCACCTCTCGTTCTGCGGGTGCCCCGCCTTCAACTCGCGCTCTTGGCGAGTTTAAGGTGGGGTAGTTGCCCTTGCTCCTGCCTTTGTTCTTGCCCTCGCCCCTAATCTCCCACCGTGAACGAAGTGAAGGGCCCCTAGTGCCACCTAAATCTCACCCGCCGCCCCAGAGGCGCCTCAACTAGCAATCGATTCCGTCCCCTCACTCGCGCTACACTGTCTTCCATCCAATGAACGCCCTAAACGTCAAGCCGTCCGACAAACTCGTCAAGGACTATTACGCCGCCCTCGGCCAGTACAGCCAGCTCCATCTTGACCACGAAGGCACCGTTCGTAGCGCATTCCAGGTAGCCCACATCCACGCCGCGCTTTTCGACGCGAACGCGGGGTCAGCACCATGCTCGCATCGCACGAAAATACTGAAAAGTACTGAGTAGTAACGCCACGCTTAAGAAGTAGTGCCGCCGAAATCAATCCTTTCGAACTCTGCACAACGATTAACGAATCGATACATTTGCCTTCCAAAACCATTGCCTATCTGGTCAATCGTTCCCCCGGCCCAGCCCACTTCCGCCTAAACGCAGGAAAAGGCCCCGGATCGCCTCCAGGGCCTTCGCACCCGCATAAACATTGACTAATCGAAGATCAGGATCGCCGCGGCGATGGTCGTCGTCCAGAGCCCGGTCTTGTCGCCAATCGCGCTTTGAGTGATATTGGTCGTGCGCACAATTTTGTTCGACAAACGATATACTTCTTTTTTCTCGTCCCAGCTTTTGTCGGGATCAAACTCTACATTCAGCGTCGTCGCCAGCATCTCCGCAGCCAGTTCTTCGGCGTAGTCGCCGGCAATCTGGTCGGTCTCGCCGAAGCTGTGATGTTCGCTCAGATAGCCGTATGTTTTGCTGTCGGCGGGCATGGCCAGTCCGATGCTTGAGGCCACCAGGCGGTGCGGTTCGCGGGTCGAATTCTCCGCCACCACCGCGAATACAACTTCTCCCGGACTCAGATACTTCAGCCCCTGTGCCCGCTGTCAGCAGCTTGCAGTTCGGCGGGAAGATGGAGGAGACGCGCACCAGGTTTTGCGCCGCAATTCCCGCATCGCGCAGCGCCAGTTCAAATGATGTCAAACGCTCTTTGTGCTTCCCCACGCCCTTGGTGAGGAAGATGCGCTTGGGGACCATGTCTTTGGCCAATTGTTGTGACTCCTCTGAGGAAAGCAATACGACCGGACCAGAAATATGTTTGGTCGGCACATTGAAATTAAATGATTCCGCCGCCGGGCGCAATCCATAAGCTGGCAATTTTGGCGGCTGCAAACTTGGCGGATTCCAGTCTCTTTTCCGCCCGCGACGGAGCGCAACTCCGGTGGCGCATCGCTATTTGCGCACGCTTTGCGGAGTTTTTAACCGGACTGCAATATCGATGAACGCCAAGCGATGCGCGGCTCAAAGCCTTGTCTTTGCGAAACACCAGGGCCATGTCGCGGCGAATCTGGGCGTCGGCAAGTTTTACGATCGCGATGATTCCCAGCCGCAAATCGCCCAGCGCAGTGGAATTCGGGCAGAAGCCAATTCCCACGCCCGGCGGAGACAAAGCGCTTGAGCAACTCGCTGGAATCCAATTCCATGCTGACGTTCGGCTTCATGTCGCGATCGTCGAACATGCGGTCGATGCTGTCTCGCGTGCGGCCCATCTTCGGCAGCAGAAGCGGGTAGTCGGCAATCTGGGATATCTTGATTTCCTTGAACTTTGCCAGGGGGTGTCCGATGGGCGTGATCAGGATCAGTTCGTCTTTGTGAATGGGAACGGCGGTGATTCGTTTGTCGGTTACGGGCATGGCGGCAACGCCGAAGTCGGCCGAATTGTCGATCACCGCCTCCAGCACCTCGCGCGTCTCCGAGCGCTTCACGGTGATTCCCACGTCGGGATAGCTGCGCTTGAACTCGGCAAACACCTCGGGAAGAATGTGCAGACAACTGCCTTCGTTGGCCGCCACCACAATCTCTCCGCCCGGCACGCGATCTGCTTCGGCCACGGCGCGCATGGCCGCGCGGCGCGCCTCCAGAGCACTTTCCACGTAGGCCAGAGGAAAATTTTTCCCGCGGCGGTAATGGAAACCTTGCCACCGGTGCGATCCAGCAGCTTCGCTCCAACCTCTTCCTCCATGGCACGGATTTGCGCTGAAATCGCGGGTTGGGTACGGAACCGCCGTTCGGCCGCGCGCGAGAAACTCAAGTTGCGCGCCACTTCCAGGAAGGTTTCTAGCTGGTCGAAGTCCATGTTTATTTCACTCGAAATCCGGAAACAAATTCGTGGAACAGCCGAACATCGTCGTCTTCATTCTTGCGTGGCGTGTGCAGACCAAAGGTGTAAATCACGTTCGGCGCGCGTTTGCGCTCACGATAGAGAATCACGATCTTTTCCAGTGACTCACCCTCCTCGCCGTTGTAGGAGATGTCGATCTCGGAGGCGGGCAGGCCGGCTGCCATGTAAGAGTTCCGTCGCAGAACCGAAGCGCCGGCGCGTCCCGAGGTTCCTACCATCGAAGCTCGCTGCACCGCGCGCTCCATGGTGTTTTCAGCGCCGGTGTTCATTTCGCCACTCACCCACATGTAACGCGCCGGAAGCGAATCGGTTTTCCATTCAGGTTCGGTAAAGCGCATGGAGATGTTGAATCCGCAGCCGTGATCAGGTTCACGCTTCATGCAGACGACACCGGGCGGCAGCCTCACTTCAAAACCGAGCCCAGGGTTGGAATACTTTCCCCGCACCGGCGTCACCGCCATCGCCGCCGTGCACAAGGTCATCAGCAACGAGACATAAAAAATGATTATACGTCTCATAACAGGTTTCTATTTACTACAAAGGCTACTCCTCCATAGTGTTAGACACCGTCGCTCATCACGGTGTAAAAGATACGGAGGACAGCTTAGCTGCAATGGTCCGTTTTTTCTCTGGCTTCGTCCAGCAAAAACTGTGCCTGAGTCGTTATATGATCGCCTCGTGCCTGTCGTGGCACTAAAGAGGAGCTAAGTACATGAGCTCGCCGGTTGATGTAAGCGCTTCTACCGTTTTAGAGTTTGCCCAGCAGCAGGACGTTCAGATGGTTGATCTCCGTTTCAGCGACCTTCATGGCCTCTGGCACCACATTTCCTATCCCATCGCCAAGTTGACCCTGGAGTCGTTTCGCGAGGGGTTCGGGATGGACGGCTCTTCGATTCGCGGTTGGGCCGCCATTCACGAGAGCGACATGCTGCTGATTCCCGACCCCACGACGTTCGTGATGGACCCGTTCACCGAGGTTCCTACCCTGGGAATGATTGCCGACATCATCGATCCCGTGACCCGGCAGCGCTATGACCGCGACCCGCGCTACATCGCCACCAAGGCTGAGATGTACCTGGCCTCTTCAGGAGTGGGGGATGAGGCGATGTTCGGAGCGGAAGCGGAGTTTTTTGTCTTCGACAATGTGAGCTTTGAGCAGGGCGCCAATCATGGTTTCTATTTCATTGACGCCGACGAGGGCCGATGGAACTCGGCGCGCCGCGAGAACAACCTTGGCTACCGTCCGCGCTATCGCGAGGGCTATTTCCCGGTGCCGCCGACCGATCATCACCAGGATCTGCGCACCGAGATGCTGCTGACCATGCAGGAGTGCGGCCTCGACGTCGAGTGCCATCACCATGAAGTGGCCAGCGGCGGCCAGGGCGCCCTCGATCTGCATTACACTTCGCTGCTGCGCTCCGCCGATGCCATGATGCTCTACAAATACATTGTGCGCAACGTGGCTTGCCAGCACGGCAAGACCGCAACCTTCATGCCCAAGCCGCTGTTTCAGGACAATGGCAACAGCATGCATACCCACCAATCCCTGTGGAAGGGCGGCAAGCCGCTGTTCTTCGGCGACGGCTATGCCGGGCTTTCAGAGATTGCTTTGTGGTACATCGGCGGACTCATCAAGCACGGACCGGCGCTGGCGGCGCTGACGGCGCCGACCACCAACAGCTATAAGCGGCTTTCCGCCGGGCTGGAGTCGCCGATCAACCTTGCCTATTCGCGCCGCAATCGCTCGGCGGCGTGCCGGATTCCGATGTACTCCTCGGCGCCCGAGGCCAAGCGCGTGGAGTATCGTCCACCCGATCCGAGTTGCAATCCGTACATCGCGTTTTCAGCAATGTTGATGGCCGGACTAGATGGGATAGAGAACCGAATCGATCCCGGGATGCCGCTCGATAAAGACATCTATGACATGGGCCCGGAGGAACTGCAGAGAGTACCTTCGATTCCGGCGTCGCTGGAGGCGGCACTGGATGCGCTCGCGGTGGATTACCAGTTCCTGCTCAAGGGCGATGTCTTCACCGAGGATCTGCTGGAGACCTACATCGCCTACAAGCGGGAGAAGGAAGTCAATGCACTGCGTTTGCGTCCGCATCCCTACGAATTTGCGATGTATTACGACGTATAGTGCAAGGCACGCGAACTCAATTGTAGGCCGCTGATTTACTGTCTGCTGCCGTGGGCGCGCGATGCGGCCTTGCGCTCATACATCTGGCCATCGGCCCGGGCTAGGAGTGCCTTCAGAGTCTCATTCGGGATGTGTTCCGCCAAGCCGATGGAAGCGTCTACTCGCAGCTTCTCGGGGCCGCATGGTCCCTGGATTGTGTAATCTCCGCACACCCAGTCCCGGAGGCGGTCGGTTTGCGCGCTCGCTTCCGCCAAGGCGCAATCCAGCAGGATGATGAATTCATCCCCACCCCAGCGCCCGATGATGTCCGAGGAACGGCACGCCGACTTCAGTTCGATGGCAAATTGCTTTAACAGTTCATCGCCGGCAAGGTGTCCATGGTGGTCGTTTACCTGTTTGAAATCATCCATGTCGAGGATGGCGACGCAGAAGGGAAGTCCGAGGAGGATCATGCGCTCGATCTGACTTTCCACCCAGAGCCGGCTGCGCAGTCCCGTCAGCGAATCGCGGGTAGCTATGTTTTCCGCTTCTTCCAGTTTGGTCTGATAGCTTGAAACCTCCACGCGAAGCTGTTCGATCGCAGCCTTGCCTTCGGCGGCCATCTTGTCGATGGAGGTTTTCAGTTCCGCCGCGCTCCGCTCGATGGAAGCACGGATCAGGGTGAGGTCTTCCAGGTTTGCGATCCGGCGCAGCCGGGCGGTGACCTCGCTGATCTGTTTGGCGCAACGCTGGTCGCGTTCGCCAACCGATTCGGCGGTGCGGGCCATCACAATCAGGATTTCCTTTACCTCGCCGGTCTGTTGCTGGAAGTGCCTGGCGGCACGCCGGCCCCAATCCTGCAGATGCTCCTTCACGCTGTTTCCCGTGGCTTCCACGAGTTCGTGGGAAAGGTCGAGCGAGAGGTGCGCGCCGAGTCTGCTCAGGTTCTGTTTCAGCCCCTCCCCAATGGCGGGGCAGGCGTCCAGACTGCAACTTCCCATCTCCTCCAGGGCGGAGCGATAGGCGGCGATGGTCACAGGGAAGAGCGCGGTGGTATCCGGCGAGCTATGCCGGCTGGGACCGGTCTGTGCTTCGTCAAGATATTTCTTCAGAGAAATCATTTGCATTCCTGGCGCCGGCTGAGGGTGGTTTACGCACGATGCATGAATAATATCGGCTGCTCTTCGCTATTCCATTAGCCGCCATCCGCAACCAGGCCGCGACGTCGAAGCCGCGAACGAAGCAAGACCTGCTGCGCGTTGGCTCCCGGTTGCATGCTATGCTGCGATCACGCTTTCAATGAGGCGATCGATTGACTGGGCCCGATTCAAATGTTCGTGGAACTGCCCCGGCTTTTGTCTTCTCCGACACTGGCTCGCAGGCGCGTTATGCGAACATCTGCAAGCTGCTTCCTGCTCGGGCTGCGTCTCAACTGCCCCAGTTTCTTGCCGAGTCGGGGAACCGGGACCAGGCCGTGCTGCAGATGGAAGTGCTCCTGCAGCAGCATCCCAGCGAAGCCTTAGCTGCGTTTGAAGCCAGTGCGCTGGCGCTGCGCGCCACGGTGGCCTTGTTCGCTTCCAGCCAGTGGCTGGGGCAAACCCTGTTGCAGAATCCCGACCTGTTGCAACTCCTTGCCCGTCCCATGGGACTGGAAGCGGCACGCTGCGCCGACGATTTCCGAGAGCAGTTTGCCCGCTTTCGCCTGCGTTCCCACCTCACCGCGCTGCCCGTGCTGCTGGCGCGCTTCAAGCGGCGGGAGTACGTCCGGATTTTTGTCCGCGAGTTGCTTGGGCTGGCGTCCCTGGCCGAAATCACGGAGGAAATTTCAGCGCTTTGCGATGTGATGATCGAGCGCGCGCTCTGGCATTGCGAGAGTAAACTGCGGCGCGCGCTACCAGGGTTGGCCGCAGCTCCGCTCCAGCCAGGGACGGGTCTACCCGGCGCGCTTTTCGGTGCTGTCCCTGGGAAAGCTGGGCGGCAACGAACTGAACTACAGCTCGGACATCGACCTGCTCTATCTTTGCGACGATGCCGAGGACGCGGGGACCATTTCAATTCCGGCGCGGGAGTTCTTTACCCGCCTGGCCCAGGAGTTGACCACGGTCCTCTCCACCGTCAGCGTGGACGGCCAGGTATTCCGGGTCGATCTGCGCCTTCGTCCCCAGGGAGCCAGCGGGGAGATGGTGGCCGGCTGCGCCCAGGCGCTGCGCTACTACCGCAGCGTGGCCAAGGACTGGGAGCTGCAAGCCTTACTGAAGCTGCGCCATAGCGCCGGCGACCGCATGCTGGCGCGGGAGTTCGTGGAGCAGGTTCAGGAGCTGATCTATTGCGAGCCGCTCAGCCTCTCGGCCATCCAGACCGCGGCCCGTTCCCTGGAACGAATCCGGCGCGGCGTTGTCCGCAAGGGCAACGCCGGTGTGGACGTGAAGAACGGGCCGGGAGGCTTGCGCGAAATTGAGTTTGTGGTGCAGTGTCTGCAGCGCGTGCATGGCGGAGGCGAGCCATGGCTGCGCTCCAGTGGAACGTTGTTCGCCCTGCAGAAGCTGCACGATAAGGGACACATCGGCGATGCTGAGTTTCGCGAGCTGGGCGCGGCCTACGGATTGCTGCGCGCCATCGAGCATCGCCTGCAGTGCCGCCAGGGAGTGCAGGCGCATCGGCTGCCGCAGGCTGCCCTCGAGCAGGCCGCGCTGTTCCGCTCGCTGGCGAGACCCAACGGCCGGCAGCACATCGGAGTTGAGGCGAATCATGAAATCGGCCAGCGGACTGTGCGCGCGCGTGCTTCGTCTGGGTTTGGCGGGAGCCAAGCGGAGAGCTGATGGCCGTTTCTGCTGGGCTTGGGCGCGCCGGGAGCCGAGCGCCTGACGCGGGAACTGGCGGCGACGCTCGGAAGCGCTGGCGCGCGCGTTGGCCGCCGATGTCGGCGACCCGACGCTCCAGAACCTGCAGCGCTTTCTGGCGGCTGCGTCCACCGGGGAGCAGCGCATCCGTAGCGCCCTTGAGAACGTGGAGTGGATCGAACGCGCCCTTCCAGTCTTTGCCCGGAGCGCGCTGGCTACGGATATTCTGGCGCGCCATCCGGAGGACATTGTCGCGCTCTTCCAACCCTGCGTGCCGGAGACCGAGAAATTCGATCTCCGACCAGTTGCGGATTGAGTCGCGCCGCTCGCACCCTGCGTTCGGTGGGACGCACGCTGCTGGAAGGGCAGGCCGGTGTGGGAGATTCTGCGCGAGCACTCGCGGAGCTTCGACCTGATATTGCGGCAGGCGCTGAGCGCGGCGGATGCGCCGGAGGGCTTTGCGGTCTTTGCCGTGGGACGTCTGGGGACCTGCGAACTGGACGTGCTCTCCGATGCGGATCTGGTGTTTTTGCGCAGCGCGGAATGCGACTCCGAAGCGGCGGAGCAGTGCGCGCGTTCCCTGGTGGCGATGTTGTCGGGCTACACGCGGGAGGGCTCGGTGATCGCGGTAGACACCCGGCTGCGTCCGCACGGCAGCGAGGGCGAACTGGTGGCATCCTCGCGGCAGCTTGCGCAATACTTTGAGAGCGAGGCCAAGGCCTGGGAGACGCTTGCATTTGGCAAGCTGCGCTTGATCGCCGGAACGGAGCGGTCTCGCCGAGGAGGCCGACGCTTGCGCTGAAGGGGCTGCGCAAACGCTTTGCCGCTTCGCCCGGCTTCGTCCCGGAGCTGCGGTCCATGCGTAAACGGATCGCGGATTCCGGAGCGCGGCGGAGAGCTTCAAGACCGGCCCCGGCGGCCTCTACGACCTTGATTTCCTGGTGGGCATGCTGGAGGCGCGCGCGGCGTTGCCGGCCGCCGGAAAGCAGCTTTCCGCAACGGCTGGAAGCGCTGCTCGAGAGGGAACTGCTCACGCCGGAGCAGGCCGGCGAACTGTTGCATGCAGCTGGACTGTTTCGTCGCGTGGACCACGCCATCCGGGTGGTGGAGGGCCGTCCCGGAAGTGGCTGCCGGAGAGCGACATGTTGCGCGGCAGCGTGGAGAACATCGTGGAATGCTCCGGACCTGGACTGACGCCTTGCGCAGCGGAGATGCGAACGGGTGCGCGCCATCTTCGATTTGTTCTTCCGTGATTGAAGAGCCGCCTCGGTTCCGGTGGTAATCTCGATTTTCCAGTACCCAACATTCCAAAGACAATGTAATGTAAGGACTGATTCACTGGTGGCGGCAACGTGGGGCGCTGCCGCCAGAGTCCGCACGGCACTCCGGGAATGACAACAGCGATCCGGGACGACTCCCATGGATATCTCACAGGAGGATTGAATGGCGGCTTCCTACAATGGAGTTCCGCTTCCGGCCGATGGCCGCGCGGTTGAGTTTGTAAACGGAAAGTTTGTAATTCCCGATAATCCCATCATTCCGTTCATCGAGGGCGATGGCACGGGGCGCGATATCTGGAAGGCGTCCGTGCGGGTGGTGGACGCGGCGGTCGAGCGCGCCTACGGCGGCAAGCGGCGCATCGCCTGGTACGAGGTATTTGCCGGCGAGAAGGCGAAGGAGATGTTCGGCAGCTGGCTTCCGGACCAGACGGTGGACGCCTTTCGCGATCTGCGCATCGGAATCAAGGGACCGCTGACCACGCCGATCGGCGGCGGCATCCGCTCGCTGAACGTGGCGCTGCGCCAGATTCTCGATCTGTACTCCTGCGTGCGGCCGGTGAAGTATTACAACGGCATTCCTTCGCCGGTGAAGCGTCCCGAAGCGCATGAACATCGTGATCTTCCGCGAGAACACCGAGGATGTCTACGCCGGCATCGAGTGGAAAGAGGGAAGCGCCGAAGTTCAAGAAGCTTATCGACTTCCTCAACAACGTGATGCTGGCGGGCGGCGAAGAAGCACATTCGCGCCGACTCCGGCATCGGCATCAAGCCGATGTCGATTACCGGAACCAAGCGCCTGGTGCGCATGGCTATTGAGTTTGCGCTCAAGAACAAGCGGCCCAGCGTGACCCTGGTGCACAAGGGAAATATCCAGAAGTTCACCGAAGGCGCATTCCGCGAGTGGGGCTATGAGGTTGCCACCCAGGAGTTCCGGGCGCAGACCGTGACCGAGCGCGAGAGCTGGATTCTGGGCAACAAGGACGACAACCCGGCGCTTACGGCCGAGGAAAATGCCGCCTTGATCGAGCCCGGCATGGAATATGCGCCCGAGGAATTCCGGCAGAACGTTTACGCCGAGGTGCAGAGTGTGCTGGATCGAATCTTTGCCACCCATGGCAGCGGCCAATGGAAGACCAAATTGATGATCAACGACCGGATTGCGGATTCGATTTTCCAGCAGATTGTGACCCGCGCCGACGAGTACTCGGTGCTGGCCACGCCGAACCTGAACGGCGACTACATCTCCGACGCATGTGCGGCGCAGGTGGGAGGTCTGGGGATTGCGCCCGGCGCAAACATTGGGGCCGGAGCATGCCATTTTTGAGGCTACCCACGGCACCGCTCCCAAATATGCCGACAAGGACGTAATCAATCCCGGCTCGCTGATTCTGTCGGCGGTCATGATGCTGGACTTCATGGGCTGGACGGAGGCTGCAAAGCTGGTGGAAGGCGGCATGGAGCGGACCATCGAACAAAAGAGGGTGACCTACGATTTCGAGCGCCTGATGGAGGGAGCAACCAAGCTGGGTACCAGCGAATTTGCTTCGGCGATTATCGACAATATGGCGGCAAGTGTGGCCAGTGCGCGATAATTTAGATGCGTTCTGAATTCGATCGTTCCGATTCGGCGCGAAGTCTTCATACAGTAGTTTTAAATACCGTACTTCTATCGCGATGCCTTAGTGGCTTGAAAGGAAAACAATGCGCAAGAAGGTTTCCATCGTTGGAGCAGGGAATGTGGGTGCCACGGCAGCCCACTGGATCGCTTCGAAGGAACTGGCCGATGTCGTTCTCATCGACATCATGGAGGGAGTTCCGCAAGGCAAGGCACTGGATCTGCTGCAGGCCATGCCGGTCGAAAAGCGCGACAGCGCAATCCTGGGCACCAATGACTATGCTGATACTGCAAATTCCGACATCGTAGTGATCACCGCGGGAATTCCGCGCAAGCCCGGCATGAGCCGTGATGATCTGCTCAATACCAACTTCAAGATCATGCAGGAAGTGGTCAGCAAGGTCGTGAAATACTCGCCCAACTGCATCCTGATCGTGGTCAGCAATCCCCTGGACGCCATGGCGCAGGCTGCCTTCAAAATGAGCGGCTTCTCGCGCAATCGCGTCATCGGCATGGCCGGCGTGCTGGATTCGGCGCGATTCCGCACCTTCATCGCGCAGGAACTCAATGTCAGCGTTGAAAACGTCACCGCGTTCGTGCTCGGCGGCCACGGCGATACCATGGTCCCGCTGCCGCGTTACTCCACCGTTGCCGGAATTCCCATCACTGAGTTAATCGAGCCGGCAAAGCTGGAAGCACTGGTGGAACGCACCCGCAACGGCGGCGCCGAGATTGTAAAGTTCCTGAAGACCGGAAGCGCCTACTACGCGCCGTCGGCCTCGGCGGTGGAGATGGTGGAAGCCATACTCAAGGACAAGAAAAAGATTCTGCCCTGCGCCGTGCACCTGGAAGGCGAATACGGGATCACGGGCCTTTTTGTCGGCGTACCCGTTAAGCTGGGCGCCAACGGCATGGAGCAGATCATCGAAATCAAACTCACGGCCAGCGAGCAGGCTGCCCTGAACAAGAGTGCTGCTTCCGTCAAGGAACTTGATCTCTGTCATTGGTTTGTGATTCTGTTTGCTTCAAAGGCGAACCCCGAGGCTTTGGCCCCGGGGTTTTGTCTGTCCGCAGCACCAGGCGGAGACGCTACACGCGCTCGATGGTGATGCTCTGAAGCACTACCTCGCTGTGCGGGCGGTCCTGGCGATCGCGTGGCAGTTTACTGATGGTGACCGGCACGTCCTCGCCCTCGACGACTTCACCGAAGATGGTGTGATTGCCCGTAAGCCAGAGCGTCGGCGCGACGGTGATGAAGAATTGCGAACCATTCGTGTTGGGTCCGGCATTGGCCATGGCAAGTTTGCCGGGGGCGTCGAACTTGAATGGCGACCCCTTGGTCTCATCTTCAAACCTGTAGCCCGGTCCACCCATGCCGGTGCCGCTGGGATCGCCGCCCTGGATCATGAAGTCGGGGATGACGCGATGGAAGACGGTTCCGTTGTAGAGAGGACCAGGGCCTTTCTTGCCGCTTACGCTGTCTTTCCACTCGCGTTTGCCCTCGGCGAGTTCCACGAAATTTGCAACCGTCTTGGGAGCTTCCTTTTCAAAAAGGCGGCAGACGATGGTGCCTTGATTGGTGACAATGGTTGCGTATAAACCCGGAGTACGTTCGGCCATGCTGGCTCCTTGATGGAAATTACCGACTTGTCAGACTAACAGAATTGGGTAGCCTGTTCCGAGCGTGGCGCGGAACAGGCCGGATGCCTGGGGAACGGACGATAGTCCTCATTGGCCTGGCTTGACGGTTGTCCTGGCGGGAGCTTTCGTCCTGCTGCCGTCGTCAATCCTGATGTGCTTGATCACGATGGGCGTGTTCGGCCTGTCGCGGGTAGCGGGTTGGCGGGCAATCTTCTTGACGAGTTCGACGCTGGCGCCGTCGCACTGGCCAAAAATTGTGTAGCTGCCGTTTAGGGATGGATAAGGCACTTCGGTGATAAAGAACTGCGAGCTATTGGTATTTGGCCCAGCGTTGGCATAGGCGAGCCGTCCGGGCTGGTCAAACTTGAGATCAGGCCAGGTTTCATTCTTGAACTGGAAGCCGACATTGCCGGCGCCGGTGCCGGAGGGATCGCCGCCCTGGATCATGAACTCGGGAATCACGCGGTGAAAAATCGTATTGTCGTACAGCGGAATGCCGTGTTCGTTCTTGCCGGTCTTCGGATTTCTCCAGTCCTTGGTGCCGCGGGCCAGGCCAATGAAGTTTGCCGTGCCCAGGGGCGCGGCCTTCGGGAATAGGACACAACTCAGATTACCCATGCTGGTCTGAATGATGGCCACGGGCTGTTCCTTTGTGCCCGCAAGCGTTGTCTGGGGAGGCTGGGCGTATGCGCCCAGGGCCAGCATCAGCAGGCC
This sequence comes from uncultured Acidobacteriota bacterium, assembly GCA_963707735.1. GTDB lineage: Bacteria > Acidobacteriota > Terriglobia > Terriglobales > Acidobacteriaceae > TOLSYN. The sequence goes on from CAVPRB010000003.1 coordinate 791,578, forward strand.
GGTTGCGAGTAACGGATTCTGCATCATTGTTTTCCTCCGAGCTATCTGCTACTTGGATTGTGGAATGGCGACCACGGGCCGCCGGTCGGGATTCTGTTCGCTTTGAATCTGGCGCGAGACTCGCTCCACCTCGGCGAATACGCGCAGCAGGTTTCCGCCGAGAATCTTGTGCAGGTCCTCGGCGCTGTAGCCGCGCTTGACGAGTTCGGCGGTAATCTTTGGCAGGTCCTGCACGCCGTCGATTCCCTGTGGCAGGCATTCCACGCCATCGAAGTCCGAACCGACGCCGACGTGATCCACCCCCGCAATCTTGATCATGTGATCGAAGTGATCGATGAGGGCGCTGAGCGGAGGCCGCGGGACGGCAGTCTCTTTCATGCTCATCAACTGGTCCAGCTCGGCCTTGGTTTCGGGTGTTTTCGGGGCTAGCCAGAGTTCCTGCGCACGCTTCATCTCGGCTGGATGCGCGGCGTCAAACGCCTTCGATTTTGCGTTGTACTCATCGCTGATGAAGCCGCAGTTAAAGTTGACCTGGGCCACTCCGCCGTTGCGCGCCAGCGCCACCAGCATGTCATCGGTCATGTTGCGGGGATGGTTGGTGATGGCACGCGAGGAGCTGTGCGAGGCCAGCAGCGGAGCCCGGCTCACCACCAGCGCATGATAGAACGAGCGATCGCTGACATGCGAGATGTCCACCATCATGCCCAGCCGGTTCATCTCCCGCACCACCTCGCGGCCAAAGTCGGTGAGGCCGGGATCTGCGGGCTTGCCGTTGTCGCCCAGTTTCACATCGCCCGAGGATTGCCCGAGTTCGTTGGAGTTGGACCAGGTCAAGGTCATGTAGCGGGCGCCGAGGCGATAGAAATCGCGCAGTACGCGGATGTCGCCCTCGATGGCGTGGCCGCCCTCGACCCCGATCAGCGCGGCAATGCGCGGATGCGCTCCCTTGCGGGCCGCAACGATGTCCTCCGCCGAGTAGGCCATCACCAGTTCATGGGGATGGTTTCGCGCCGCCTCGTGCACGGAATCGATCATGTCCAGGGCGCGCCGGGTGTAGTGATCCTTGTACTGGACCGGGTTAACCCAGATGGAAAAGAACTCGGCGCCCAGGTTGCCGGACTTCGCCCGGGCCAGATCCCAGTGGCCTTTTCCCGCGTCGGTTGAGGGATCAAAGGATTCATCGACGAAGCGTCCCGGGGTGTCCGCGTGGGTGTCAATCACGATGGCGGATTTGTGGATGGCCGCGGCGCCGGGAGCAGAACGGGCGTGGCTGGGATTCACTTTGGCAGTCTTGGCTGGACTTTTCTGCGCAGGAGTTGCTGTTTGCGCAGCGGCAGGAATGGTTAGCAGTACGGCAAGAGAGGTCACAATCAGCTCGGTTCGCATCCTGTCTCCGTTGAAGTCTCCAGATTATACCGGAGCGTGGGCCCGCGCCATTGGTACGCAGACGAAAACGCCGGGCCGCCGGGCCCGGACGATTCGCATACCCTTTGCTTGCGGCTAGCGATTGGCGCTGAACTCCTCCGGAGACTCGCGATAGTCGCCGTAACGATTGCTCACCATGATGTGGTAGCAGGCCTGACGGCGTTCTTCGGCGGCCTCCACCAATCCGAGTTGTTGCAGCTTGAACACGTACTGGTCAATCCAGGCACGTTGATTGCGCGACATGGGGCGCTTGCCGATATCGACGGTGAGCCCGGCCAGGTGCGAGGAAGCAGTGTCACCGTCAATGGGCGCGGCGTTGCCGTTCGAGCGTTGCAAACGAGCCTGCTGGTCTACGGTACGGACGGCGGACGTCACCTGAATGGGCTGATGAAACTGGGCGTAGAATGCCTGGCTCAGGTCTTCCAGAAAGGCACGTGTCCAGGGGCGGCAGAAGCGGCGGTTGAGTTCAAGATTTGGGGCAATCTGCAGCGACCTTGAGTTGTGCAGGCTGACCAGTTCACCGCTCAATTCCAATTCCTCGAGCTGCTGGTCATCGCTGATGCGGGTGAGCTTGAGCCGGTCAATCTCTTCGTTCTGCCGGAGCAGGGAATCATGGGAGCCGCGCAAGATCGGATTCCAGCGCGCAACCCGGACGTGAACGCGGTGCAGCGGACGCCTGGGGGCGCGGGAGTGCGCATGAAAGGTGGCCCCGGACACCAGCGCGGTGGCCAGCGCAAACACAAACACGAGGGTGGCAGCGATGCGGCGCATCATCGGGGAAATGGTGCAACTCCTGTTGGTTATGATGACTCTTCTGTGGCCAGTGTAACCCAACGCCTCTGATTCTATGCCAGGTTAAATTGCCATTTCGGGCCTGTTCGGGAGAGGAACCAGATTACTAAAGGCCCAGGGACAGAATCGCGCAATACCGGCGCACGCCATTCTGCCCCTGCAAAAGCCGGACAACTACGAGAGATCTAAGTGCGGAAAAAGTCGAGGATCGCCTTCTTCATCACGTCGCCGCCCACGCTGCTGATGGACTTGGTGAGCGGAATGTCCTTGGGGCAGACCTCGACGCAGTTCTGCGCATAGCCGCACTCCTGGATTCCGCCATCCCCCATCAGGGCTTGTCAAGCGTTCTTCCTTCAATACCTTACCGGTGGGATGCATATTGAACAGCCGGACCTGGGCGATGGTGGCGGCGCCGACAAATCCGGTGCTCTCGTTGAATTGCGGACAGGCCTCCATGCAGCAGCAGCAACTCATGCACTGGGAGAGCTGGTAGGCTTGCTCCTGCACGACGGGGGCAATCCTCGGGCCATCGCCCAGAGCGTAGGTTCCGTCGATGGGAACCCAGGCTTTGACCGCCTTCAGATTCTCAAACAGCACGGAGCGATCCACCTGCAAGGTCGCGAATGACCGGAAACTTGGAAAAGGGCTCAATGGTGAGCGGTTGCTCCAGGTTATCGACCAGGGCGGAGCAGGCCATGCGAGCCTTGCCGTTAATCAGCATGGCGCAGGAGCCGCAAACTTCCTCCAGACAATTGGAATCGTAGTTGATCGGAGTCGGTCGGCTTGCCGTCGCGCGTCACCGGGTTCACCGCGACCTCCATGAACAGCGAGATCACGTTCAAGCCAGGCCGCCATGCCAGCTCGAATTCCTCCCAGTAGGCTTCGCTGTTGGGAGATGCCTGGCGCTTGATCTTAAAAAGTACGCTCTTATTCGCCATGAGTTTCTAAACCTTTTCGCCTCCGCCTCCGTAGAGGCGGCAAGGCCGGAATCTGGTTTCTACTTGCTGTCGTAGCGGCGTGGACGCGGCTTAATCAGCGAAATGTCCACCGCTTCCCACTCGAAGCGCGGCTCGTCGGTATCGGGCGCATAGAATGCCTTCGTGGTCTTCAGAAAGTTCGCGTCGTCGCGCTCGGGGAAGTCCGGCTTGTAATGCGAACCGCGCGATTCATTCCGCAGGAATGCACCCTGGGTGATGACGCGCGCAAGTTGCAGCATGTTATAGAGCTGCCGGGTGAAGAGGAAAGACTGGTTGGACCACATCGACTTGTCATTCAGATTGACCTTGCGGTAGCGTTCCAGAAACTCCACCAGTTGGACGTCGGTCTCCTGAAGCTTGTCGTTGTAGCGGCTGACGGTGACATTGCGCGACATGATCTCGCCCAATTCCCGCCAGAGCTTGAATGGATTCTCCGTGCCCTGATTGCTTAGCAAACCGTTGTTGGACTCGGCCTGGCGCTTCATCTCGTCATCAAAGGATGCCGCCAGGTTCTGCGGAGCCGCTGGCAGGCCCTTGGCGTACTTCACCGAGTTCGGACCGGCGATGAATCCCGCGTAGATGCAACTGAGCAGGGAATTGGCGCCGAGACGGTTGGCGCCATGGATCGAGTAGTCACATTCGCCAATCGCATAAAGTCCCTGGATGTTGGTCATCTGATCGGCATCCACCCAGAGTCCGCCCATGGTATAGTGCATCCCCGGGAAAATCTTCATCGGGACTTCGTGCGGGTCCTCACCCGCAAACTTCTCGTAAATGTCCAAGAATTCCGCCCAGCTTGCGGTCCAGCGTGGCGCGGTCAATATGAGTGAGGTCGAGATAGACCATCGGCTGGCCCTGGATGCCGAGGCCGAGCTCGTGAACCACCTTGTGAATGGCTCGGGTGGCGATGTCGCGCGGCACCAGATTTCCGTATTTGGGATACCACTCCTCAAGGAAGTAGAAGCGGTCGGGCTCGGGAACCTGCCTGCCGGGACGGCTCTCGTTGGGATTCCTGGGAACCCAGACACGGCCGCCTTCGCCGCGGGCCGATTCCGACATCAGGCGCAGCTTGTCTTCGCCCGGAATGCAGGTAGGATGCACCTGGATCATCTCGCCGTTGCCGTACGCAGCGCCCTGCTGGTAGAGCGCGCCGGCGGCCGAGCCGGTACAAACCACCGAGTTGGTGGACTTGCCGAAGATTGCGCCCACTCCGCCGGTGGCCATGATGACGGCGTCGGCGGCGAAGGTGGTCAACTCCATCGAGCGCAGATCCATGGCGCAGATGCCGCGGCAAACGCCTTGCGAATCCATCACGGCGGAGAGGAACTCCCAGTACTCGTATTTCTTGACCTTGCCCTCGGATTCAAAGCGGCGCACCTGCTCATCCAGCGCATAGAGCAGTTGCTGGCCGGTGGTGGCTCCGGCGAATGCCGTACGGTTGAACAGCGTGCCGCCGAAGCGGCGGAAGTCCAGCAGTCCCTCCGGAGTGCGGCTGAAGGGAACGCCCATGCGATCCAGCAGATCGATGATCCCCGGTCCCATCTCGCACATCAGCTTCGCCGGGCCCTGGTTGGCCAGAAAGTCGCCGCCGTACACGGTGTCATCGAAGTGAAGCCAGGTCGAGTCGCCCTCGCCTTTCAGGTTCTTGGCAGAGTTGATGCCGCCCTGGGCGCATACCGAATGCGACCGCTTGACGGGAACCAGCGAAAATAGTTCAACATGGCCGCCCAATTCCGCAACCTTGATTGCGGCAGACAGGCCCGCAAGTCCACCGCCGACGATGATGATTTTTGGAGTCGTTGTCGCCATAAATTTTCTTTCGGCCTGGCCTATCTTGCCTGGCTGCTGGGAGTAGTGGAAGGAATCATCCGGCTCTGCTGGGCTGGAACGCTTTCGGGATGCTGGTCCCATGCCGGGTCACGCGGCTGCGCCGGGAACTTGGCGGTGAAGGCATAAATTGTGAAAAGTCCAACCAGAACGAGCACGACGGAAAGAACAATTCCGGCACTCTGCGCGCGCTTCTGCGCCTTGGCCCCGGTCACAATTCCCCACTTGGCCGCAAACAGGAAAAGTCCATAACCGAAGTGCCAGGACGCGGCCACTACGCCCACCACATAGATAGCCAGCGCCAGCGGATGCGCGAGTTCGTTCTGCACCTTCCAGAACGCCGCATCGGAGTGCTCGACCAGATGAATTCCGGCGAACCGCATGTACCAGATGTGGTAGGTCACATAGGCAAAGACAATGATTCCAGTGTAGCGTTGCACCGTGTAATACCAGTTGCCGGTCCACGGGTAGTCGATGACATTGTTTTCCCCGCGCCACCAGATGTAAACCCCGTACAGGGCGTGGAAGGCCAGCGGGATGAAGATGCCGAACACCTCCAAGCCCAGGCGGAAGGGAAGCCCGGTCAGAAATTTTACCTGCGCGTTATAGGCAGCCGCGCCGTTAGTCGCCTCGGCATTGGAAATGAAATGCTCCAGCAGAAACAGGCCCACTGGAACAATGCCCGTCAACGAATGGAGACGGCGCCACAAGAAGGAACTGCCAGAGCCGGACCCTAGGGGCGCAACCCCCTTGGGCAGGGTTGTGTTTGTGGATTGAGCAGTAGAGGACACAATGTCTCCTTGAACCCCGGTAAGGTGACGAATCAAGCAACTATAGTTTTGTGTTGAATGGGAGTCAACAACTTAACAAAATGTTTGGGGAGAAGAACGGGAATACGAAGATAGGGCCAAGGGATTTTGCAGCGCTCCGAATCTCTGTGGATGATCCGTGTTGCCGCGGTTTGATTGCCCTCCGGGCACCCATTGCAGCCAGCCACGCCTCCGGGACCGGCAGGGTTTGCTGGAACGCGCTAGAATAATAGTTTGCTCCGCGGGTTCTGTGCGCGCCTTCCGATTGTGGCGGGTTGCGTCCCGAGGACAGGGTCTAAAGCAACGATTTATGCAGGGGGAGATAGCAATGTCAAACACCAATGGCAGCGGGCTGCGGCTGAAAATCGGTCTGGCGGAAATGCTCAAGGGCGGCGTCATCATGGACGTCATGAGCGCGGAACAGGCGGAGATCGCCGAGAAGGCCGGAGCGGCCGCTGTGATGGCCCTGGAGCGCGTTCCAGCCATGATTCGCGCTGAAGGCGGCGTGGCTCGCATGGCTTCGCCCAAGGTCATCAAAGAAGTCATGAGCACGGTGAACATTCCGGTCATGGCCAAGGCCCGCATCGGCCACTTTGCCGAGGCGCAGATTCTGCAGGAACTCGGCGTCGATTACATCGACGAGTCCGAGGTGCTTACCCCGGCCGACGAGGAACATCACATCGATAAACACGCCTTCAAGACGCCGTTCGTCTGCGGCGCCCGCAACCTGGGCGAAGCTCTCCGGCGCATCGCCGAGGGCGCGTGCATGATCCGCACCAAGGGCGAGGCCGGCACCGGCGACGTGGTTCACGCTGTCAAACACATGCGCCAGATCGTGAAAGAGATGCTGCAACTCACGGTGATGAGCGAGCAGGAACTCTACCTGGCGGCCAAGACTCACCAGGCTCCCTACGAACTGGTGCGCATGGTGGCCAAGGCCGGCAAGCTTCCAGTGCCAAATTTCAGCGCCGGTGGAATCGCCACCCCGGCCGATGCTTCGCTGGTCATGCAACTTGGCGCCGAGGCGGTGTTTGTGGGCAGCGGCATCTTTATGAAAGACGGCGCGACTCCGCTCAATCTCAAGAACCCGAAGGAGCGCGAAGAAGCCGAATCGCGCGCCCGCGGCATCGTGATCGCCACCACCCATTACCTGGACCCCAAGGTTCTGGCCGAAGTCAGTGAGCAGATGACCGGGGCGATGAAGGGTCTGGCGATTTCCGGAATTGCCGAAGCCGACCTGCTGCAGACACGCGGCTGGTAAGCGCTCGCAGTAGTTTGCGCAAAAGAGGCACGGCGCATAGCCGTGCCTCTCGTGATTGCGCCAGCCGGTTCGCGGCTCGCCGCACAGAATTTCTTAGCCCAGACCTGCTAAATTAAATAGCAATGCCTAACATAGGAATCCTTGCCCTGCAGGGCGATTTTGACGCGCACCGTCAGCGCCTGGCCGAACTCGGGGCTATCCCGGTCCTGGTGCGCAAACCCGAGCAACTCGACGATCTCGACGGCCTGGTTATTCCGGGAGGCGAGTCTTCGGTTTTCTTGAACCTGCTTGGAGAGGCGGGCTTCAAAAAGCTTTCGGAGTTCGTTCTTGCCAAACCGGTTTTTGGAACCTGCGCGGGCTGCATCCTGCTGGCGCGCGAGGTTGTGAGCCCGGCGCAAAATGGCATTGGGGCCCTGGACATCACGGTGCGGCGCAATGCCTATGGGCGCCAGATCGACTCGGCAATCCTCGAAGGACCAAGCAAGCTTGAAGGTGGCCCGCTGGAGCAGGTCTACATCCGCGCACCACGAATCGAGCGGGTGGGTCCCGCGGTTGAAGTGCTCGCTGAGCGCGATGGTTACCCCGTGCTGATTCGCCAGGGCAGGTTGCTGGCCGCAACGTTTCATCCCGAGCTGAGCGACGACACCCGGGTTCACGCGGAGTTTCTCCGCCTGGTCGCGCAACACAAAAAGTAAAGACGCATGATTTCCGCGCTCACCATTGCGCCCCGTGCTCCAGTCCTGCTGCAACCGCCAACGGCCATCGGCAATGGCGATGCGAATCTGGCTTGCGCTGAAAACAGGCGTGGTGCTCAAGATATCGGGCTTTGAACCAAGTCTGCCCCTGCAACTTGTGCCAGTCTTTGCACTTGTTTCCTAAACATGATATTTTGAAGTGGTTACAACAATGAAAAAGAAGAAGCAGGAGCGCGTCAGTTCCCAGTGTTAGCACGAGAGCAGAAAACCAACATCATCGAGAAGTACAAGACCCATACCTCTGACACCGGCAGCCCTGAAGTCCAGATTGCCCTTCTAAGTGAGCGCATCGGTCAATTGACCGAGCACTTCCGTTCGCACAAGAAGGACCACGCCTCGCGTCGTGGGCTTCTTATGATGGTCAGCAAGCGTCGCAGCCTGCTTGACTATCTGAAGAAGTACGATACCGAACGCTACAAGGCTGTAATTCTGAAGGTGGGTATCCGCAAGTAAACGTCCGCCGGAGTCTGGCTCGGAAGCCCGGCTCCCGTGAATTGTGCTGGCGCCGCTCCGTAATGGGCAGCGCCAGCGTACCTCCAACCTGCTGCAGCGCCGGCGTCGGCCATGCTGGTTGGATGTACCGGCATCACTCGCAGCGGCTGGAACTGTTCCTGTTCGCATTCTTAACTGCGGCTTGACGCGTACTGCTCGCGCTTGCTGTGGTGGAGTGCTCCTACCGTGGACGCGCCCTGGCGAAAGGGAATACATGAAACAAGAAATAAGCGTTACACTCTCTGGCGGTAAAACCATTTCATTTGAGACCGGTCACTGGGCCAAACAAGCCCACGGGTCCGCGGTGGTTCGCATTGGCGAAACCGTCGTCCTCGCAACCGCCTGCGCCAATGCCGAACCCCGCGTTGGCATCGATTTCTTTCCGTTGACTGTTGACTATCGCGAGTACACATACGCCGGTGGCCGCATCCCCGGTGGCTTTATCAAGCGCGAAGGCCGCCCCAGCGAGCGCGAGATTCTTACCAGCCGTCAGATTGACCGCCCGATTCGTCCGCTTTTCCCCGAAGGATTCCGCTCCGAAACCCAGGTCATCGCCTTTGTGCTGTCGGCTGACACCGAGAACGATCCGGATGTTGCCGGAATCAACGGCGCATCGGTTGCGCTCACCCTCTCCGACATCCCGTTTTCCGGTCCGATCGGCGCGGTGCGCGTCGGCCTGGTCAACGATGAGTTCGTTATCAATCCCACCTACAGCGAGCAGCACGACAGCAAGCTCAACATCATGGTCGTCGGCACCGCCGAAGGCATTGTGATGATTGAAGCCGGCGCCAACGAGGTCGAGGAAGACCGGGTTGTGGACGCCATCGAATTCGCCCACGGCGAGATCAAGAAGATCTGCGCCGCCATCAGCGAGTTCGCGCAGACCGTGGGCCGCCCAAAGCGTTTGTTTGAAGCTCCGGTGATCGACCAGGCGTTCCTGGACTCGCTGCGCGCCAAGGTTGGCGAAGCTCTGGCCGATGCTGTCAACACCGAGAAGTACACCAAGATCGACAGCTACTCGAAAATCAAGGCGCTCAAGGACGGCGTCAAGGCCGAGGTTCCCGAGGACCAGCCGGAAGCCCGCACCAAGGCCGGCAAGTATTTCGACATGCTGCGTGAGCTGGTTTTCCGCGAAGAGGTCACCAAGAACCGCCGCCGTCCCGACGGCCGCGCCTTCGATCAGATTCGCGCGATTTGGACGGAAGTCGGCGTGCTGCCGCGTACTCACGGTTCGGCCGTATTTACCCGTGGTGAGACCCAGGCCCTGGTCACTACCACTCTGGGCACCAGCGATGACATGCAGCGTCTGGAACGCTTCGAGGGCGAGACCAAAAAGCGCTTTATGATGCACTACAACTTTCCCCCGTTTTCCGTCGGTGAGGTTGGTTTCCTGCGTGGTGCGGGACGCCGCGAGATTGGCCACGGAGCACTGGCCGAGCGCGCGCTGCTAGCCGTGCTCCCCAGCGAAGACGACTTTCCCTATGCCATGCGCGTCGTCAGTGACATTCTGGAGTCCAACGGCTCTTCGTCGATGGCTACGGTCTGCGGCGGTTCGCTCAGCCTGATGGATGCCGGCGTGCCTCTGCGCGCTCCGGTCGCCGGGGTTGCGATGGGCCTGGTGAAGGAGGGCGAGGATTACGCCATCCTGACCGACATCGCGGGGGCGGAAGATCATTACGGCGACATGGACTTCAAGGTTGCCGGCACCCGCGCAGGCATCACCGCGCTGCAGATGGACATCAAGATCGGCGGCATTACGCCGCAGATCATGCGGGAAGCCCTGGCCCAGGCCAAGCGTGGACGTCTCTTCATTCTCGACAAGATGGACGAATCGATCACGGCGGGCCGCAGTAACGTCAGCGCTCACGCTCCCCGCTTCTACACGGTGATGATACCGACCGACAAGATCCGCGAGTTGATCGGACCGGGCGGCAAGGTCATCCGCGGCATCGTGGAAGCGACCGGGGTCAAGATTGACGTCGAGGACAGCGGTCAGGTTCGGGTTGCCTCCAGCGACGCAGCCGCCGCCGAAAAGGCTCTGCAGATGATCGGCGACATTACGGCCGTGCCGGAAATTGGCAGAACGTATCTGGGCACCGTGACCCGCCTGGCGGAGTTCGGCGCGTTTGTCGAAATCATCCCCGGCACCGATGGCCTGCTGCACATCAGCGAAGTTGCCGAGCATCGCATCAAGGACATCAAGGACGAGCTAAAGGAAGGCGACCAGGTTCTGGTCAAGGTCCTTTCGGTCGAAGGCAACCGCATCAAGTTGTCGCGCAAGGCCATCCTGAAAGAGCAGCGCGCCAAGCTTGAATCTCAAGGTGGCGCACCCGTAGCACCCGTGGCGGAAGCAGCGCCTGCCGTGGAACGCTCGCTGGAAGGCTCGACTGCAACCTTTGAAGGCGGCTTCGATGAAACCGATGACGAAGGTGACGATCCTAACTTCAATCGTGAGGACACACCGAACGAGCCGCCCAGTCACGATGCTCGTCCGGTGAGCGCAGGAGCAGGCGCCGGGGATCCACGCCGCCGCCGCCGCCGCGGTCCCCGTGGTCCACGCGCTCCTCGGCAGTAGCTGGTACGCTTCCCTGGAAGGCCACGGTTTTGCGCCGTGGCCTTTTGTATCTCCGGTTGCTAGCCGATGCTGGAATCCTTTGGGATTTTAGTTGCCCGGCAGGATGCGCCCGCGGCGGCGCGCCGCGAACCCAAGTCAAAGCCGCCGCCGAATTCGACAGCCATGGCGTCAGCGCTTTCGCTGCCAACAAACAGGAGTCAGCATTGCCACAAATCTCCCGCATTCCCTTCGTCAAGGCCAGCGCCTACGGCAACGATTTTCTCATCGTTCGTAAAGAGTTCCAGGGAGTCTACGCCCCTCGGCTGACGCGCGCCCTGTGCGATCGCCACAACGGGGTCGGGGCCGATGGCGTCGAGTGGCTGAGCGAGCAGGAAGGCCATGCCGCGCGTATTCACCTGATCAATGCTGATGGCTCTTTTGCGGAGCTTTCCGGCAACGGCACGCGCTGTGTTGCCGCCCACCTGGTTGCCAGTGGCGCAGTCAGTGGCAACCCCGGCGGCGGAGCAGAGGATCTGCTGATCGCCACCGATGCGGGCTCCATCCGCTGCCAACTCACCGGCCATAGTGGAAACCGCTATGATTTTCTGACCGACATGGGCTCTCCGATTGTACGGGAAGCCTTCGAAGTCGATCTTGGCAACGTTCGTTACACCGGTGTCCCGGTGTCGATGGGCAATCCGCATTTTGTAATTTTTGTGCAGGAGTTTCCGGCCAACTGGCAGAAGGACTCGCAACGGATCCAGGCCCGCTCCGATCTGTTCCCCGAGGGGATCAACGTCGAATGGGTTCAGTTCAAGCGCGTCCCTGACATCATGATCCGGGTCTTCGAGCGCGGCGCCGGTGAGACCCAGTCCTCCGGGACGGGCACTTGCGCCTCTGCCGCTGCCGCCATCGCGACCCGGAACGCTGCTGAGAAGTTGACGGTCGTTGCCCCCGGCGGAGTGCAGCGGGTGCAGTGGAAGCCGGGAGATTCGATGATGCTTGAAGGCTCGGCAAGCCTGATCTGCGCCGGGGAATTCTTCGTCTAGCCGTTTTCGTTTAACATCAAACCATGGAGCCAGATGTTCAGTCCGGCAAGCGTGCTCGCGCCCTTGGACCGCACAGCACGGTTGGCGTGGTCAGCCTTGCCAGTTGCGTCGAACGCACTGCCCTGGAGGTAGGATGCCGTGCGTTGCGCGCGTTCAGCGGATGGCAAGTCGAGACGTCGCCGTTTGCGCTCGAATGCGCCGATGGCTTTGCCGGAACTCCCGCCTCCCGCGCCGCCGCTCTGATGCAGATGTGGCAGCGTGATGACGTGGACGCGATTGTCTGCTCGCGCGGCGGCTATGGCTCCAATTACCTGCTGCCGCTGCTTGACTTCGATGCGCTGAAGTCGGCTCCCAAGCCTTTTGTCGGATATAGCGACAACACTTCGGTGTTGCTGGCGCTGGACCGGGCCGGCCTGGTGTCGTTCCACGGCCCAATGGTTGCGAGCGACTTTTCCCGCGGAAGTGCCGATGAGCGTGCATTTCGAGCCGCCCTCACCGGTGAGCCGCTCGACTTCGTTTTCCCAGGCGGATCGGGTGTGCAGTCGCTGGTAGCAGGTGAGGCGCATGCTTCCATCACCGGAGGCTGTCTCTCCGTGGTGGTGACCTCGCTGGGAACACCATGGGAGATTGAGAGCGAAGGAAAAATTCTCTTCCTGGAAGATGTGAACGAGAAGCCGTTTCGCATCGACCGCATGTTGATGCATCTCCTGCTGGCGGAAAAGTTCCGCGGAGTTCGCGCCATCATCTTCGGAGCCATGCCCGGTTGCTCCACTCAATTAGCGGAAGAAGAAACGCTGCCGCAAATCATCCGGCGCATTCTCGGCGGTCTTGGAATTCCCATCGTTTTCGGCTTTCCCTCCGGACACGTCGCGCAGGGAAACCTCACCTTGCCCTTCGGAGTTCCGGCGTTACTGCACAGCGATAAGTCGGGCGTGCGGCTACGGATTTCACCCGCAACTTTGGTGGCAACTCAGCTCTCGCACTCATAAGGAGTCAGTGGCATTGATGAAGGCACGTAGCATCCATCTGATCGGAATCTGCGGTACGGCCATGGCCTCGCTGGCCGGCATGTTGAAGGCAAGGGGACTGGATGTGCGCGGCTCCGACAAAGCTGCCTATCCGCCAATGTCCACGTTTCTGGATGCGCTCGGCATTGAGGTTTGCGAGCCCTTTAGCGAGCGCAATCTCGTTCCAACTCCCGATGTGGTGGTGGTCGGCAATGCCATTTCGCGCGGCAATCCTGAGCTTGAGTACCTGCTCGATCAGCGCATCCCCTTTGTCTCCATGCCGGAATTGATTCACCAGGAATTCATCCGTGGCCACAACTCCCTGGTGATTGCGGGGACTCATGGCAAGACCACAACCACCAGCATGACGGCGTGGATCTTCGAGTATGCAGGGCGCAATCCATCGTTTCTGGTGGGTGGAATTGCGGAAAATTTCGGCTCCAGTTTCGCCGTGGCCGATGGCCCCGAGTTCATCATCGAAGGCGATGAGTACGACACCGCTTTCTTCGACAAGGGACCAAAGTTTCTGCATTACTTTCCGGATTCGCTCGTTCTCACCTCGGTCGAGTTTGACCACGCCGATATCTATCGCGATCTCGATGCGGTCAAGTTTGCCTTCAAACGCCTGGTCAACCTGGTTCCGCGCCGGGGACGCATCATCGCCTGGGATGCCAGCCCCAACGTCAGCGAATGCGTCGAGCGGGCTTTCTGTCCAGTGGAGCGCTACGGCTTTCATGCCAGCTCCTTCTGGCGGATCGAAAACCTTCAGTGTGATGCCGGAACCACGCGCTGGACCCTGCTCCGCGAGGGCCGCCATTTTGCGGAGTTCGAATTTCCCCTGGCCGGTGAGTACAACGTGCTCAACGCCACGGCGGCGGTGGCGCTGGCCGACTCCTGCGGGATTCCGGCGGAGACCATTGCAGGGGCGCTGCGAGGCTTCTTGTCGGTGAAGCGGCGCTTGGAAGTGCGCGCCGAAATTGGCGGCATCACGGTCATCGACGATTTCGCACACCATCCTACGGCCATCCGCGCCACCCTGGGAGCGCTGCGCGCGCGCTACGCCGGACGGCGCCTGTGGGCCATTCTGGAGCCGCGCTCCAATACCCTGAGGCGCAATGTCTTCCAGCAGGAGTTGGTAGAGAGCCTTGCCCTGGCGGATGAAGTTGTGATCGCCGGAGTTTTTTTCAAAACCACGGACGCGCTCATGCCGGAGGAACGGTTGGATGTGGACCGGGCGGTTGCCGAACTCAATGCCCGTGGCGTGGCGGCGGTACAACTTCCCGATGTCGCAGGCATCGTCAGCAGCGTCGTACCAAGGCTGGTAGCAGGCGACGTGGTGGCGATTCTTTCCAATGGCGGATTCGATGGCATCTATGAGAAGCTTCCGGCAGCGCTCCAACTCCATGCAGGGAAGTCATGCCAAACTTAAACCGTAGGTTCTTGATTGCGTTCGCCCTGCTGTTCGCAGGCACCTTATCGGCGCAGGAGGCCATGTTCTGGTGTCCTGCCGAGGGTGTCACCTATGGCGTTTCTCTGAAGCGCGCCGCCGAGCACCTTGTGCACGTGGATGCGGTGACCCACCAACCGGCAGAGGAGTTCCAACTTCCGGCATGGAACGCGCTTTACCAGATCCGCAATTTCGCGGTCAACATGAACCACGTCAAGGTGTACGAGGGAGTGCCGGAGTGGCTCTGCGATGGATGCGCCACCCGCGATGGGGGCGCGGAAAAGATCGACAAAACCACCTGGAGGCTATCGGCTTCCCGCACTCATCCCTGCATTACCTTCAGCTATGACATCACTACGAACGACGCAGGTCCATTCGGTTCCAGCCTGGATCCGCAGCACGGATTCTTCAACTGGGCCCAGGTGCTGGTGTACCGCCCGGACCAGCGCAACGCACCCGTGTCCCTGCGGATCCTGGACGTTCCCGCCGGATGGACCCTGCGCGACGGCGGCGTCTTTGGGTTGCGCGGCGCCGGGGAACTCGCGACTGCCTCGGCGAACGCGCCCAGTTACGACCGCCTGGCCGACGCGCCCGCCATGTTCGGCGAACTCCGTGAGACCACCTTTCAGCAGGATGGCGCCACCTATCATGTAGTCGCCGATTCACCCGACGTCGATCTCGAAGCGCTCGGTGCCATGCTGCGCAAGATTACGGCTGCTGCAGTCGACTGGATGCAGGACCGTCCCTACGACGAATACACGTTCCTGTTCCTGGTCGCCCATGGCTCGGCCAGCGGAGGCATGGAACACGCCTACTCCACGGCAATCGAGGTTGACGCAGACCGATTGAAACAGGATGTGCTCGGCGTTTCCGGAATTTCAGCTCATGAGTTCTTTCACCTATGGAATGTGAAGCGCATCCGTCCGCAATCGCTCGAGCCGGTTGACTATACCCGCGAACAGTATTCGCGCGCGCTCTGGTTCAGCGAAGGGGTCACCAGTACTGTCGCCGATATTCTTGAGACGCGCGCGGGACTCTCCGACGAGAAACGCTCACTCGCGCATCTGGCCGCGGTCATCGCCGGGTTGGAGTCACGCAGCGCCCGGCTCACGCAATCGGTCGAGGAGTCCAGCCTGGATACCTGGTTCGACCCCTACCCGGAGTATCACCGCCCCGACCGCAGCATCTCCTACTATTCCAAGGGCGAGATACTCGGTTTCCTCATCGACCTTGAAATGCGCCGCTTTACCCAGGGCCGCCGTTGTCTGCGCGATCTTATGCAGTATATGAACCGGCGCTATGCGCAGCAGGGCATTTACTTCGACGATTCCGAGGGAGTACGGCTTGCCCTCGAGGCTCTCACCGGAAACGATTTTCGCGTCTTCTTCGCGCGTTACATTTCCGGAACCGACGAAATCCCCTACAATCAGTTCTTCGCCTACGCCGGGCTTACCCTTGGGCGCCTCCAGAGCGAGCAGGTGTACGCCGGCGTTGTCGTCTCCCGGACCTCGGGCAGACCGGCGACCATCGTCCGCGTTGAGGAAAACTCGGCGGCGGCGCGTCTTCACCTGATTCCGGGCGATGTGATTCTGGAAGCCGGCGGCAAAGCAGTTGCCGGAGATTGGTATCAGACGCTCGAAAAACGTGATGGCAAGAGCAGCCTGCATCTCAAGGTCAGGTCCGCGACGGGGGAGATACGGGAAGTTGGATCTAGCTCTCGGCGTGCGCAAGGTCGATGAATATCAACTGCAAGAGCTGCCCGGAGCGACTGCCGCGATCGGTAGCCGCCGCGCGGCCTTTTTACGCGGTGAAGCGGAGGCCCAAGCGCAGTGATTCGTCTCCTCTGTTGTGTCGTCTGCTGGACGCTGTTTGCTATTCCGGCGGCAGTGTTTGGATTCGCTTCGTTGTACGTTACCGGGAGCGTGGATCTGCTCTGGAGGCTGTCAGTCTGGGCCGGCGTCGCGGGATACCGCCTATGCGGAATCCGCGTGCGCGCGGTTCGCCAGCAGGATGTTGAGGATGGGCGCGCGTATCTGTTCATGTCCAATCATGCCTCAAACCTGGATCCGCCGGTCATTACGCCGCTGCTCGGCCAGCGCATTTCCATCATCGCCAAACAGGAGCTCTTCAAGATTCCTTTCTTTGGACGAGCCATGCGAGCCGCCGGTTTTGTTGCCGTCAATCGCTCCAACAGCAGGGCCGCGCTCGATAGCATTCGTGACGCCGTTGCAGTGCTGCAATCAGGGCGGGGAATGCTGGTGTTTCCCGAGGGTACCCGGTCGCCGGATGGCAGGCTGCTGCCATTCAAGAAGGGTCCATTCCTGCTGGCGATGGAAGCCGGTGTTCCGGTGGTGCCAATCACAATCTGCGGCAGCCACGAAGCCTGGCCGAAGGGAAAAATGTCGCTTCATTCAGGGGAGGTGGTGGTGCACTTCCACCCCCCCATCGATCCGCACAGCTTCGCGCGCAAGGAAGACTTGCTGATTGCCGTTCGCTCTGCCATTCACAGCGCACTTCCGGAGCCGTACCGCGACTCCGCTAAGGCCGAACCTGCCTCTCGCTGATGCTCATGCCATCCCCTACCTCGAAGGCAACCTCGGTGGGACACTTCGCGCCGAGATCGAACTTCCCCGCGTACTTCCTTCCCATCTGATCTTCAAATTCGATACTGAATTTGCATGG
The DNA here is from genome assembly GCA_963707735.1 of uncultured Acidobacteriota bacterium. Lineage (GTDB taxonomy): Bacteria > Acidobacteriota > Terriglobia > Terriglobales > Acidobacteriaceae > TOLSYN. The sequence goes on from CAVPRB010000003.1 coordinate 808,655, forward strand.
CGTTCCGATGGGCGCCATGTGCCGGTGGGTCTGCTCATTCCCCAGTTGCGCCAGGCCGAAGATTCCGGTGGGATGGCCGACCTCAAGATTCCTCATGGGATGTCCGGAGTGGTTGACGATATCGATGTACATCACGGGCTTGATGTAGTTGCATCCAAGGCAGGCCAGCACCACGGCGGCCAGGCAGGCAGGAATCACCAGGGCAGCAGGCTTCATGCTTGCATTCTACTCTGCAACAATAGCTGGGAGCACGCCGCGGCCGTCCTACTTGCGTTCGATCAGCCGGGCGCTCAGTACCGCTCCATCGCGTCCATCGTGCAGTTTGATTGGAAAGACCAGCACATTCCATTGCCAGTACTGTGATTCCGCCGGCAGATGGGGCATTGCCCGGTGATTGCGCCGGTCGATATAGGTTTCCCTGGTATCGGCAACGGTGCGGATAATCTCGCCCCACTCCTCGCGCATTTCGGGAAAATGATCGAAGATGTTGCGGCCCACGTACCATCCCCGCCGCTTGCTCATTGAGAGCCGCGAAATAGTCATTCACGTATTGCCAGTTGCCGTCGCGGTCCAGAATTTCGATGACCATGTCGTCGCCCATCGCCATGATGATCCGCGAGTAATAGAAGTCACGCGAATCGACCACCACGGGACGTCCGCGCCGCTTCGCCTCAAAGCTGCGCAATGCCTGCACCAGGTCGTCCACCGAACTGTTTCCTTTGAGCAGGTGCATGTCGGCAATGCCGCCGAACTTGCGCTCCAGCGTAGCAGACAGAATGATGATCGGCACCTCGGGACGCTTCGCCCGCAAGGTTTGCGCCACCTCGGTGCCGAATTTTCCCGCGCCCAGATGGTAGTCCAGTACCGCAATGTCGATGTCCGTGAGCTTGCTCTCCGCCTCCTGGATCGAAGCGGCGGTAACGATGTGATAGCCCTTCTGCCGCAGGATGGTGGAGCGCATCAGCAAATTTTCTTCGCGGTCGTCCAGCAGCAAAACAGAGATGGGCTTCTGCTCTTCGAACTTGCCGCCCTCCACCAACTCGAACTGCTTACCCTTCGTCCATCCTCTGTCTCCGCGCCTTCTACTATGGATGCAAAAGGAAGGCGTGACGCAGTATATTCTCCTATTCCGGGTCGCGATTCAGCTTGCGGATCGCCTTGGCCAGCTCCGGCAACTTGTTGAAGACGGCCACCGCGCGCAACCAGCTGCCGATTTTCAATCGCCGGATAACCGCTCACCGTGGCGCCGGCGGCCACATCTCCCGGAATGCCGCTCTGGGCGGTGGCGATCGCGCCGTCGCCGATGGTCAGATGCCCGGCTACGCCAACCTGTCCGGCGAGAATCACGTTGCTGCCCACGTGCGTATGATCCTCCCAGACCCACCTGCGAGCACAGCATGGTGTGCTCACCAACGTTGCATCCGTGCCCCACCTGCACCAGATTATCGATCTTCGTATCCGTTCCAATCACGGTTGCGCCGATGCTGGCGCGATCGACGCATGAGTTCGCCTGCACCTCCACCCGGTCGCGCCAGCCGGGTGACGCCGGACTGGACGATCTTGTGCCATCCCTTGGCGCCGTCACGGGCAAACCCAAAGCCATCGGCGCCAATGACGACTCCGTTCTGCAGCATCACGTCATCGCCCAAGTTCGCAGTATTCGCGCACCTGGGCGTGCGAGTGGGCGAAGAACCTGTCCCCGATCCTCGCCCCGCGATAGATCACAACATGCGCCAGCAGCACGGCATCGTCGCCGATCACGGCGCCGGCGTCAATCACCACGTAGGGTCCAATGTGCGCTCCTGATCCAATGCGTGGCCGCCGGATCAATCACCGCCGTGGGATGAATGCCTGGCTCGTACTTTGGAGGCTGGTAGAAAAGCTCCAGGGCGCGCGCAAACGCCAGGTAGGGATTGGCGTGGCGCAGGACGGGCAGCCCTTCGGCAGGGAAGTCCGGTGTCACCAGAATGGCCGCCGCCTGGGTTGACTTTGCCATGGCTGCGTATTTGGGATTGAGATAGAAAGTAATCTGCTGCGGGCCGGCGTCTTCAATGCCCGCCACGCCGGTGATTTCCGTCTCCGGCGAAGCGTTCTGCAAGGATGCACCCAGAATCTGGGCAATTTCAAAAAGTTTCATCTTGGGCATTAGCGTACAGGAGCAGCACCTTAGACGCTAGGAGAAGCTTCGCGGGATTATCCAAATTCGGATTCCGCGAAGGCGGGCCATCGCAATGCCTACTCGGTGGGATGTTCGGTAAATAGAAGAGGCGTTTGATGAGCGGAATCAGCCTGCCTGCGCCGCTTGGCTGCCGAGCCAATCACGGCCAGCACCGTCAACTCCGACAGCGCCGAACGCGGCACAAAAATCCGCTGCACGTTGCCCCGGGTGTCGGGAGGATTCAGGAAGAAGCCTTCCGCACGAATCTGGGTAAGGTCGTTGGGCATCAATCCTTCCAGCATCTCGCCGTCGCGGAAGCGCAGCCGAACCCACAGGCCCTCGACCCGCGGCCGGGTCGTAAAGGTCTTTCGCTGCAGAGAGTTGGAGTCCGCAAAGTCTCTGACAAAGTAGACGCCCTTGATCTCTCCTAGCTCGATCAGAACGACGTTGCCGGCGGTATTCAGCAGCTCCAACTTTGCTTCCCACAAGGAATTCCGCGCTGCCGCAACGTAGCCCTGCACACTGTCCCGGTCCATCTTGCGGACGATCACCTTCTTGTGCGTGGATGCCATTCACCTATCCAATTACGCGCGGTCCGATTTGCCGGCCACAACCCGGAGCGTTTACTGATTGTCGCACCCTCCGCGCTTTCTGATCGAGATAAAATGTTGCCGGAGTAATGGATCCGTTACGGGTGCCGAGGCTGGGGTCGGTATTCATCTCATAATCAGTAGCTTCCCGGTTTCAGAGTAGCCAAGTGCGTCTGGTCTGTGATATTGTCTGGAGTTTGTGGCGGAATCGTGGCATTTCCCTGTAAGTAGCTATCCGCAAAAGAGTTATTGACACATTTGTTGCGGCGCTTGAATCTGGAATGACTTCAAGTAGATTCTAGCTACTAGTGTGTAAGTAATTGATTTCATTGCCATCTAAAACCATGGCTGATTACATTTACACGATGGAGAGCCGGTTATCGCCCGAGCAGATGCGGGCGGTGAACACGGTGCAGCACATTGCCCGATCCCACGGCATGAACATTTATTTGACCGGGGGGGCAATTCGCGACATCCTGACCGGGTTTCCCATCCGTGACTTGGATTTCACGGTTCAGGGAAACCCGCTCGAGCTCCAGCACGAAATTGAAAAATCAGGCGGAATCGTGGATATGGTCGATCCCGTCTTCTATGTGATTCACGCGATTTTTCAAGGCACTCGAGCCGAGATCGGCATGGCGCGCGCCGAGGTCTTCGACAAGCCCGGCAAGCCGCCGCTGGTGACCCCTGCCACGATCAACGAGGATCTGCGCCGCCGCGACTTTACTTTCAATGCGATGGCGCTCTCGTTGAACGACGGCTCGCGCGGACTGCTGCTTGACCCTTTCAATGGTGCTGCTGATATCGAAGCGCGCTTGATCCGGGTTCTGCATAGCTATGCTTTTCTGGAAGATCCCTCGCGATTGATTCGCGCCTCGCGCTTCGCCACGCGTTTTGGATGGGAACTGGAGGAGCGGACCCGGGCGCGCTATGACTCGGCTCGCGAAGGCGAATACATTCAGTTCATCGGGAGCCCGCGCCGTCGGATATGAGATCGAGCAGATCGCGCACGAGGAAAATCCGATTGCGGTGATGCGGGCGCTGGAGGGCGAAGGCTGGTTGAAGGTTCTCTGGCCGAAATGGACGGTCGCCAAGGCCGATGTTCCCGAACTGGCCCAACTGCTCAAGACCCGCGCCACCATGGCGGAGTTCAACATCAGCGTGGACGCGGCTCCGGCGGTCATGCACTTTCTCACCCTCAAACTGAGCGATGCCGAGATCGCGGCGATTCAGCGCCTGATTCCGCATCGCGAGTTCGTGGCGGCCTGGAAGCGTCTGGAGCACGATGCGAAGGAGCTTGCCAAGAAGCTCGCTTTCCAAGGAGGCGCGCTTCGAACTCCGGCGCTTGGAAGATTCTTGCTTCCGCGAAACCGGAGGCGCTGCTTTATCTGGACGTCACCGGCCGCAACAAAACGGTGGATGAAAAGATAAAGAATTTCCTTGGCAAGTGGCGTCAGGTTCAGGAAAAAATTCCATTTGCGCAGATGGCCGAGCTGCGCATCACGCCTCAGCTTCCGGAATATGCACAAATTTGCCAGGAGGCGTTCCTGTTGCTTCTGGACGGCAAGCTGCGTTCCGAGGGCGAGATCATGAAGTTTCTCGCTCCCTTCGAACCGCCTCCGCCTCCGCCTCCGCCCGCTCCGGTGCGCCGCGGGCGGGCCGCCGCCAAGAAGGCTCCCCCGCGGCCGCCAAGGCCGCTGCCCAGGGAGTCGTTCCAGCCGCTGTTCAAGCTGCGCGGCAGCAGATGCGGCGAGCAGCACCGCCGAGGTTGCCAAGGCCACGCGCTGAAGGCGAAACGCACGGCCCAAGGGAATTCCGCCGCTGCCAAGAAGTCCGCGAAGGCCGTACCGCCAAGTGAAATCTCCGCTCCGCCGAAACATCTCCCGGTGGCGATTCGCAAGCTGGCCGTGGCTCCGGCACGCGTAGTCAAGATGGAAAAGGCCAGTGCAAACACACCTTCCAGGAAGGCTGCTCCGTCATTGAAACCGGGCAAGGCCGTCGCCAGCAGCGCCAGGGCTGCCGAAAAAAAGCCTGTCGCCAAGACGCTTCTGAAGAAAGCTCCCGAGAAGAAGAAGCACCAGGATAAGAAGGACAAGTCCGGCGAGAAGCACTCGAAGCACCGCTAACCGAAACATGCAAAAGGCCCAGTCTTCTGGGCCTTTTGACATACGAGTATCGAGTTGAGTCTGTCTCTTCGGCGCGTGCAGCCCAGCGCTGTCAGGACGACTTCTCTTCGGTTGTGGCTACATCATTCTTGATGGAGTTCGACCGCCTCCAGACTGCTCTGGTGGCACTTGCATTTGGTGACGATGGCGGAATGGATGCGGCTGCGAAGTTCGTCCGGAAGTTCGTAGAGTTTGGAGCCCCGGTAGATTTCAATGGTGCTCTTGGTGGTGTTGCAAACGACGTAGCAGTTATGGCACCACTGCAAATGTTCCTCGAGTTCGGCCTTGGTGTGCGGCGTCCATGGTGTCGTCGAGGTAATCGGTCAGCTCTTTCAGGAAATCAGAGCATTTCACGGTCTGCTGTCTCCATCGCGTCGTTTGAAGTACTTGTTGAGACGCTCGCGCAACTGCAAACGTGCGCGCAACAATCTCGACTTCACTGCCGGAACACTCAACTCCAAGGCCGATGCGGTCTCTTCGGTCGAAAGACCCTCGACATCTCGCAGCACAAACACGGTCCGGAAGCTTGGAGGCAGGCCTTGAATGGTTTTCCCAAGAATGTCCTTCAACTCCGACTGCGTGTACTGCTGCTCCGGGTTGGGAGACCAGTCCGCGATTTCGCGCGGCATGGAATCCTCTTCCGTCTTCACGTCCTCATCGATTGAAACCATGCGCTCCGGACGTCTCCGCCGCAGTCGCATGAGCGCTTCATTCACCGCGATCCGAACCAGCCAGGTATAAAACTTCGACTGCCCCTGGAACTGTCCCAGGTTCTGATACGCCTTGAGAAACGCGTCCTGAACTACGTCCTCGGCATCCTCGCGATTCTGAGTAATATGCTGCGCGATGCGGAAACACATTGCGATCGTATCGCCGTACGAGCGATTCGAAAGCGCCGATATCGCCGGAGCGTGCCGCTTCGACCAGGATGCTTTCTTCACTCGGTGGCTCTGCTACTTTGTTTTCGATGGCTTCCATTCGTCCGTCGATTCAGAAATTACGAAATTATATCTCCCGAGCCACATTGTATCGGGTGCGAGGGCAGATGACAAAAGCCTGATGGCGAGAAGCAAGTCCAGATGCCACTCGGGAGCTTCCCGTTTGAGTCTCCGATGTTGTTGACACCTTGCCAAGCGGCCACCATAATCCGAGCATCCTCAAAATGCGCGGGCTTCATCGTGAGCAGCGCTGGACAGGGCCATGGCCAACGAAGATTTGATCCGGGAAATTGCCGTCAAGGTTTGCATCGAAGTGCTGCGCGAGAAGTCGCGGGAGCTTGCCGAGGACGTGGCCAGGAGAATGGGAGCCGCGCTGGCTTCGCATCCGTCGCCGCGCGGGCGCGACATGGAGTTGCGCGACGGAACCGTCCTCATCGCGGGCGCCAGAACCCAAACTGAGATTCTGGAAGCGCTGCTGACCGCCTCTTCAGCCATCACTCCCGCATGCGGTCTGATGATCCTGCGCGGAGCGCAGGCCACGGGTTGGAGCTGTATTGGACTGATTCCGCTGGACAAGTTCAAGCGGGCGACGATGGACTGCACCCGAGGAGTGGCGGCCAAGGTCATCAGCTCCAGCACCGCTTCCATCGCAAAGGTTTCCGAGATCGATCCCGCTTTCGCCGCCCGTCTGGCGCTGCCGGCCGGGGCGAAACTTCTGCTACTGCCCGTGCTGTTGAAGGCGAGGGTGGCTGCACTGTTGATCGCTCCGTCCGAGCAAGCCGACGACCTGGTGGGGCTGGAACTGCTGGTACAGGTCGCACAGCTCTCCTTGGATTTGCTGGCCTATCGCAAGGCTCCGCCGCAGCCTGCCGTAGAGCCGCAGCGCGCGGCAGAGCCACCGGCGCACGTGCCCGAACCGGTGCACGCGCCAGTGGCGGAAAGCCGCGCCAGCTCGGTCGCGCCGCCTGTGGCGCTGCCCGAACCGGTGCACGTCGTGGCCACTCCGCCGCCCGCTCCGGAGCAGGCAGAAGTTGCGGCTCCGCCGGTGGCCGAGGTTGCGGTTGCCGAACCGGCCATCCATGAAAGCGTTGCGCCTTCGCCACCCGCTCCGGAGGTAGCAGAGGTTCAGCCCCCGCCGGTGGCAGAGGTTGTGGTTGCCGAACCGGCCATCCGTGAGAGCGTTGCGCCACCTCCGCCCGCTCCGGAAACGACAGAAGTTGAGCCCGCGCCAGTGGCAGAGGTTGCGGCTGCGGAACCGGCCATCCGTGAAAACGTTGCGCCTCCGCCGCCCGCTCCGGCGCAGGCAGAAGTTGAGCCTCCGCCGGTGGCTGAGGTTGCGGCTGCGGAACCGGCCATTCATGAAAGCGTTGCGCCTCCGCCACCCACGCCGGAGCCGACAGAAGTTGAGCCTCCGCCGGTGGCAGAGGTTGTGGTTGCCGAACCGGCCATCCATGAAAGCGTTGCGCCTCCGCCGCCCACGCCGGAGGCGGCAGAAGTTGAGCCTCCGCCGGTGGCTGAGGTTGCGGTTGCCGAACCGGCCATCCTTGAGAGCGTTGCGCCACCGCCGCCCACGCCGGAGCCGACAGAAGTTGAGCCTCCGCCTGTGGCTGAGGTTGCGGTTGCCGAACCGGCCATCCATGAAAGCGTTGCGCCTTCGTCGCCCACGCCGGTTCTGGATGAGGCTCACGAGAAGGCGCGCCGTTTTGCCAAGCTTCTGGTGGAAGAGATCAAGCTGTATAACCCAAGCAAGGTTGCCGAGGGACGGGCTCGTGGCGACCTTTATAGCCGGCTGCGGAACGACATCGAGAAGAGCCGCGCAGCGTTTCAGAATCGTTATGGTGGAAGCATTTCGGGAGTTGATTATTTTACCCAGGAGCTGCTGCGAATCCTTGCGGATAACAACCCGGCTCTGATGGGAGCGGGCTTTCCGGGTTAAACTGCAAGCAGATGTCATGCCCACAACGCTGCGAATTCTTGCGCTCCTCCTGCTGACGATTTCCACCTTGACCGCGGCCGGCCAAAGCACGGACAAGACTCACCCCTCCGCACACAAAACGCAGGCGCGGAAGAAAAACGCCGCAAAGAAAACATCGGCCCAGCAGAAGACGAGCCACGCCCGCCGCACCCAGGGTGGAGCGCGCGTTGCAGGCCGGAAACATGCGGCTCCGGCGACGGTGCGGCGGATGGCGCGCGCCTTTGTAGCCTCGAGTGACCTGAAGCCGATGGCGCGTCAACTGGCGGAGAACCGCACGCCCGCCGCCTACGCCGGCGTGGAGAACTACGCCCGCCGCCATGGGGCGACCGACGCGGGTTCGCTGGCGTGGCTGGCAATTGGATACTGGCGCGCCCAGGATCAGCAATATCCACAGGCGATTGCAGCGCTGGAAAAAGCAAAACCAAATGCAGGCGAGTTGCGGGATTACGTCCGATACCTGGAAGCCACCTCCTACGCCGCCGAAGGAAACAGCGCCCAGGTGGTCGAGTTGCTACGCGACTTTGACGTCCAGATGCCGGAGTCGATCTTCGTCGGTGACGTGGTTGACGTTTACGGCAACGCTTTGTACTGGCTGGGCAGGACACAGGAGGCGATTGCGTTTCTGGAGCAACATCGGCAACCGCTGCGAGCCTCCGTGGAATTGACGCTAGGCAAATGCTATCTGCGTTCGGAACATCCCGCCAAGGGAATGGAAATCCTGAAGCATCTCTACTTCACCATGCCCACCAGCGGCGAGGCTGCAGACGCGGCTGCCTTGCTGACAGCCAGCGGCTCCGCGCTGGAAGGCAGCTACGCCGACGAGAAGACGCGGGCCGAACTGCTGGCAAAGGCCGCGCAGGCGAAGCCAATCTACTGGCCGGACGCGGTGCGCGCCTACCGCCTGCTCCAGACGAAAGCTTCCGCAGCGGAGCTGGGTGGGGTTCAGGTGGCGCTGGCCGCGGCTTTGCATCACACCAACCCCGGTGAAAGCCGGGCGCTGCTGGAGCAGTTGCAGGCTTCCGGTGAGGCTAACGCGCAGCGGCTCTACCTGCTCGGCGAAATTGCGCGCAACAACAATAACGAGACGTCGGTGGCCGAAAATCTGGAGCGCATGCGGCGGGAGGCGACGGCAAGCCAATGGTTTGAGCAAGCCCTGCTCTCCGCCGCAAACATGTATCTGCTGGAGAAGAATTACGATCGCGCCATCGACATGTTCCGCGAGGCGCAGCAGCGCTTCCGGGGCACGGCGCGCGCCGGTTACGCGAACTGGAAGGCTGGATGGCTGACCTATCGCCAGGGAAGGAAAGAAGACGCGAAGAGGGATTTTGAAAATCAGGTAGCTTGGTATCCGGATAGCCCCGAGGTTCCCGGCGCGCTCTACTGGCGTGCGCGCATCGCGGAGGACGAACACGACTACCCCTTGGCGCGGGCGTGGTACGGGACGTTGGGCGAACGCTTCCACAATTACTACTATGGATACCTTGGCCGCGAGCGCCTGGCGAAGCTGTCCCTGGCTGCGACCAACGTCGCGTTGAACCGCGATCCGCGCCTGGCGCAGATTCCGGTAGCGAAGGCGCCTGGACCGGAAGCGCTGGAGGTGGAAGCGCCGCCGGACTAGTTACGCGCCGAGAAGAGCCGGTTGCTGGTGAACGCCGGGCTGAACGATTATGCCATTCGCGAGCTGCAGGCCGAGCAAGGCGGCCAAGGTGCGCGCTGGGCGACCTTGGAGATCGCGCGCATCTACCAAAACAACGGACAGAACTACAAAGCGCATCCAGTTCTTGAAGAAGGCGATGCCGGGCTACTACGCGCTGGATATGCCGGCACTGCCGCGGCCCTACTGGGAGATATTGTTTCCGCGTCCTTACTGGAGCGATGTGCAACAGCAGGCGACGGCAAATGCGCTGGACCCGTACCTGGTGGCTTCGCTCATCCGGCAGGAGAGCGAGTTCAATCCCGCGGCGCACTCGCACGCCGACGCCTACGGGCTGATGCAACTGCTGCCGCAGGTGGGGAAGAGTGAGGCGAAGCACGCGCACATCAAACACTTTTCGACCGAGCAATTGCTGGTACCGGCCATCAACATCGAACTCGGCACGCACTACTTCCGAGAGATGGTGACGCAATTCAACGGGCAGGTGGAGTACGCTTTAGCCGCTTATAATGCGGGTGCCAACCGCGTGGACGACTGGCTGCAGAGTGGACACTTTCGCGACGTGCCGGAGTTTGTGGAATCGATTCCATTCACCGAGACAAGGGAGTACGTGCAGGCCATCCTGCGCAACGCCAAGATGTACCAGCGTCTGTATCCGCAGCCACAGCCGTAGCGGCCTGATGGGCGGGCGGTGGGCAACGATTGGCGCATTGGATAATCGTTTACGAACTGATTTGTACCAAGTGGTACATGGTTGCGGGAGCTGGCGAACGATTGCCTAAGTAGAAAAATTTGAAGAGATTAGGGATTGTCTTCCTTGCCAATCGTTTGCCCGGTTGGCTTTACTTTTTCGCGCCCGTCTTACTGGAGGTTCCGCCGCTGAAGATGAGATCGAGGATGAGCAGGGTTGCGCCGATGACGATCGCACTGTCGGCGAGATTGAAGTCAGGCCAGACGTGGGGTCCGATATAGAAGTGGAGGAAGTCGGCGACGCGTCCGAACAGAACGCGGTCGTAGAGATTGCCGATGGCTCCGCCGAGGATGAAGGCCAGTCCGAGGCCGGTGAAGGTAAACTTCCGGGCCGAGTTCCAGAGCAGGTAGCAGACCACCATCATGGCGAGGGTGGAGAAGCCGACGAGGAGAGGAACACGGATGCCCGGCGACCAGTCGGCAAAAAGGCTAAAGGCGGCGCCGGTGTTTTCAACGTGGGTGATGGAAAAACAATTTGGAATTACTTGCACGTGGCCGAAGTAGAGCGCGACGTGGCGGGCAACGAAAAGCTTGGTGAGGCGGTCGAGAACGATCACGACCGCCGAGACCGAGAAGTAAAGAGAGCGCAGAGCCGAGCGCGACATTATCGGTTGTCGCTTCCGGAGGCGCTGGGTGAATTAGGTTCGGCGGCGATGGTGGCGAGGTTGGCGCTGCAACGCTCGCAGACAGTAGGGAAGTGCGCGTCCTCGCCGACGTGGGTGGAAAAGTTCCAGCAACGCTCGCACTTGGCCCCTTCGGCCTTGGCTGCTTCGAATGCGATGGCTGCGCCGGAGGTTCCGTCCGCCTGCTTCAGTTCCACTTGCGAGACAACGAAGAAAGCCGCGAGTTTATCGGCGTAGTGGGCGAGGCGCTTGTAATCTTCGCCCGAGGCGGTGATGGAGACGCGCGCTTCGAGATTGGCCTTGATGGTTTTGTCGTTGCGCAGCTCTTCCAGTTGGCGCAACGCCAGCTCGCGAATGGTGAAAAGGTAATCCCAATCGGCGCGGAGTTGCGCGGCCTGCTCGCGGTCGCGGATTTCTCCCGTCACATCATTCGAGTTGGGCAGCAGCGCGAGGTGTACGCTTTCCGGACGGGAGAGCATCTGGGGCATGAACTGCCAGGCCTCGTCGGCGGTGAAGCTGAGGATGGGTGCGACGAGGCGGAGCAGAGCTTCGCCGATGCGCCAGAGCGCGGTCTGCGCGGACTTGCGCTCACGGGAAGAACGCGGGAAGGTGTAGAGGCGATCCTTGAGAATGTCAAAGTATTGGGCGCTGAGATCGACTGCGAAGAATTCGTTGAGGCGCTGGTAGATGCGATGAAAGAGCATCTGGTCATACCAGGCGCGGACTTCGGCGGCAAGATCGGCGGTGCGCAGAAGCATGTACTGGTCGAGCGGCTCGAGTTGCTCGAAGGCAACCAGGTCGTGCGCGGGCGAGAAGCCGTGCAGGTTGCCGAGGATGTAGCGGAAGGTGTTGCGAATCTTGCGATAGTTTTCCGCGACCCGCTGCACGAGGTTTTCGCTGGCGCGCACGTCTTCGCGGAAATCCACCGAGGCGACCCAGAAGCGCACGATCTCGCCGCCCATGCGCTTGGCGATATCGACCGGATCGACCGTGTTGCCGAGCGACTTGGACATGGCGCGGCCATTTTCATCGAGGGTCCAGCCATTGGTGGCGACGGCCTTGTAGGGAGCCACGCCGTTGAGGCCGATGGAACAGAGCAGGGAAGAGTGGAACCAGCCGCGATATTGATCGCCACCTTCGAGGTAGAGATCGGCGGGCTTCCAGTGGCCGAAGATGCGAGGCAGCACCGATGCTTGCGAGGAGCCGGACTCGAACCAGACGTCGATGATATCCATCTCCTTGTGGAAAGCGTCGCCGCCGCAGTGAGCGCACCTGGTTCCGGGAGGGACAATCTCAGAGGCGGGACGGGCATACCAGGCGTCGGCGCCTTCGCGCCCAAACAATTCGACGACGGCGCGATTGGTGGCTGGGTCCTCATGCAGCTTGCCACAGGAGTCGCAGAAAAATACGGCGATGGGCACGCCCCAGATGCGCTGGCGCGAGATGCACCAGTCGGGCCGGGTGGCAACCATGTTGCTGATGCGCTCTTCACCCCAGGCAGGATCCCAACGGACGTTGGCAATCTCCTTGAGCGCCTCGCTGCGCAGGGTTCCTTCGCCGATGGCGCCTTCCATGGAAATGAACCACTGCTCGGTGGCGCGGAAGATGACCGGCTTGTGACAGCGCCAGCAGTGCGGATAGGAGTGCTCAATGTTTTCGCGAGCCAGCAGTGCGCCGCGTGACTTGAGCAGTTCGATGATGATCTCGTTGGCGGCGAACACCTTCTTGCCGTCGTACTCGGGCAGACCTTCGGTGATGTGTCCGCCGGCATCGACGTGGGTGGTGGGGTCGAGGCCGTACTTGACGCCGGTGTAGAAGTCGTCGGCGCCATGAGAGGGCGCGGTGTGCACGGCTCCGGTACCTTGATCCATGGTGACGTAGTCGGCGAGGACTCCGAGAATGTCACGCTCGAGGAAGGGATGCGCGAAGATGACGCGCTCCAACTGGGAGCCGGGAAAGCTGGCGATGGCATCCTCGAGCGAAGCCGGGGCACCGGCTTGGACACGGCTTTTGAGTCCGCACTTGAGGATGGTGGTTGCGGCCAGTTCCTCGGCCACGATGTAGACGCCGTCCTGGCAGGCAAGCGCTAGGTAGGTGGCGCGGGGATGGAAGGCGACGGCCATGGAGGCAGGCAGGGTCCAGGGCGTGGTGGTCCAAATGATGGTGCTGACCCTGCCATCGTAGGCGGCCAGTTCAGGCACGATAGCCCCTGGGTCACTCTTGAGGACGTACTTTACATAAACGCTGGGACTGGTGTGGTTAGCGTACTCGACCTCGGCTTCGGCCAGGGCGGTGCGGTCGTGAATGCACCAGTAAACCGGCTTGAGTCCCTTGTACACGAGGCCCTTCTCGAAGAAGGCATAGAAATTCTCGATGACCTTGGCCTCGTAACCCTTGGTCATGGTGGAGTAGGGATCGGCAAAGTCGCCGAAGACGCCGATGCGCTGGAACTGATCGCTCTGAATCTTCAGATATTTTTCGGCGTACTTGCGGCAGGCATTGCGAACCTCGAGCGGGTCCATTTCAAGTTTCTTGCGGCCGAGCGCTTCATCGACCTTGATTTCGATGGGCAGGCCGTGACAATCCCAGCCAGGGACGTAGGGCGAGTCGAAACCCGCCATGGTACGCGACTTGACGATGAAGTCCTTGAGGCACTTGTTGAGAGCGTGGCCGAGATGCAGGGCGCCGTTGGCGTAGGGAGGTCCGTCATGCAAGACGTAGGAGGGCGCGCCCGCGCGCGATTTCCTGACCAGGTCGTAGATGCGGAGCTTCTGCCAGTGTTCGAGCATCTTGGGCTCGTTCTGGGGCAGGTTCGCCTTCATGGGAAAATCGGTTGTGGGCAGATTTACGGTTGCCTTGAGGTCCACTCGGGTCTATGTCTCCGATCGATAAATCAGCGGCGGGTTGATGCACACCCGCGAAGTTCTGGAATTTCTTATTATAAGCCGAGAGACGCGGAGGGGCAGAGGCAGGTGGAAGGGAAGCGAAAAACGGGATGTGAGAGCGAAGCATGCCGCGGCGGTGGGTTCGCCTGGAAACGACGGGCCCGTGGCGGGAAATCTCGTGGTTTTTCTTGGGGCGGATGTACCGGTGGGGCGATCGCGTGATATGAAGTAAGCAGATGAATGGCGGCCCGGTACGGAGGTCGAAGCGGGCGGCCGGCACGGTACGGGAATGAGCAAACAAACAGCGAGCTGCGCGGTTTGCGGGCAGACTCTCGGCGAGGACGGCCGCTGCCGGCGATGCGACGCGAAGAGCCACGTCTGGACGATTCAGGATTGGCGGCCGCTGCTGACGCTTGGGCTGGTGATCGTGCTCGGCTTCTCCTTTACGCGGCTGGTGGTGAATGGCTTCGACGCCAAACGGAAGGTACTGGCCGGCCAGTACTACGGCGCGGGGCTGGGAGCGATGACGGCCAGCCATCCCGCCGAAGCGGTGGACGACTTTGAAACCGCGCTGCTGTATTCCCGCGACAACTTCCAATACCGGCTGAAACTGACGGACGCGCTGTTGGCCTCGGGTGCGACCGGGGAGGCTCTGTCGCAGTTGCACGCCTTCTGGGAGCAGCGCCCGGCAGATGCCCAGGTGAACCTGAAGCTGGCTCGCCTGGAGGCGCAGCGCCAACACGTGGACGAGGCCTTGCACTACTACCAGAATGCGACGGAGGGAGTGTGGCCGGAAGGCAGCGATCCGGTTGCGCAACGGATCGGCGTGCGCCTGGAAGAAGCGGAATACCTGGTGCGGCTGGGCCGCCAGGAGCAGGCCGAGGAACGGTTGACGGCACTGGCTGCGGCGCTTCCGGCTTCGTCTCCGGAACAGGGAAGACTGGGGGATCTGTTTCTGCGCAATGGAGATCCGGGCCGGGCATTGAGCGCCTACCAGGCGGAGCTGAGGCTGGAGCGGGACTCCGATGCCGCGATTCTGGGTGCGGCCCAGGCGAGCTTTGCCGCGGGCAACTATGCATCGGCGCGGCGCTACCTGGTCGAGTTGCGGACGGAGACGGCGGCAGCGCACGCGTTGCTGGAGCAAATCGAGCGCATGGAGGCACTGGACCCATTTGCGCGCGGCGCGACGGGAGGGGTGCGCACCGAACGGACGATGGCGGCATTCCGGATCGCCGTGGATCGGCTGGCGGGTTGTGGAGTTCCCTTTGCCCAGGCTTTGAGCCGCGGCGAAAAGATTGCCAATGGAGCCAACCCGGCACAGTGGAGCGAATTTGCGAAGTGGGCGCAACAGCTTTCGCCCATGATGAGCGAGCGGAAATTGCGCGGCCAGGACGACGTGATTGAAAGCACCATGCGATTTGTGTTCCAGGCGGAGATGGCGGCTCAAAAAGATTGCGGAAAACCGGCGCTGAACGATGAGGCACTGCTGCTGCTGGCTCACGAACGCCTGGGAGCGAATTGATGACGCCACGCATTGGCCAGAGCCGCGAGCGGTTGGCGCAGTTGATGTCCACGCCGGTGCGCCGCAAGTACTTTGAAACCCTGCGCCGGATGCTGGGGCCGTCAGGGCTGGTTTCGATTCGCGAAGAACAATTCTTCCTGGTTCTGGCAATCGCCATCGGCATCCTGGCCGGCTTTTGCGTGGTGCTTTTCCGCATTGCCATCGCCGACGGCACGGCTGTGGCTGCTGGGTAGTTCGATGCATCCGGGCGCGCCGCGGGTGGTGCTGGTTCCGGCCGCGATGGGGCTGGTGATTGCGGCGCTGGCGGTGCGATTCTTCCCGCGGGTCCGGGGCAGCGGAGTGAACCAGACCAAGGGCGCGCTGTACATCTACGACGGTTACATTTCTGCTGAGACGGTGGTGGGAAAGTTTGTTTTGAGCGCGCTGGCGATCGGCAGTGGACAGTCGCTGGGGCCTGAAGATCCGGCGCTGCAGATTGGCGCCGGGGTGGCTTCGGCGCTGGGGCGATGGCTGAAGCTGTCCAAGGAAAGGCTGCGGCTGGTGGCCCCGGTGGGCGCGGCGGCGGGATTGGCGGCTGCCTTCAACGCCCCGATCACGGCGGTGCTGTTCGTGATCGAGGAGGTGATTGGGCGCTGGAGCGCGGGAATCCTGGGCGCGGTGGTGCTGTCAGCCATCTCCAGCGTGGTGGTGGAACGCTGGTTCATGGGCGATGAGCCGCTGTTTCGGGTGCCGCTGTACCACCTGGATCACGCCGGAGAACTGGTGGCCTACGCGGTGCTGGGCGTGGTGGGCGGGGTGGCGTCGCTGGTGTTCGTGAAGGTGATCAAGCATCTGCGGCCAAGGTTGCGGCGTTTGCCGCAATGGTCGCAATACGTGCAGCCCGGCGTGGCGGGAATGCTGATTGGATTCATCGCGATTTGGTATCCGCAGGTGATGGGAGCCGGGTACGAGTGGATCGATCTGGCGATGCACAATCGCTTTCCGTGGGAGGTGCTGGGGATTATTGCGGGACTGAAGCTGGTCTCCACCGCCTTGAGCTTTGCGACGGGAACGCCAGGCGGTCTGTTTGCCCCCGTGGTGTTTATGGGCGCCATGCTGGGCGCCGGGGTTGGGATGGCGGAACAGCATTTGTTTCCGGCATTTGCGGTGCCGGTGGGAGCCTACGCGCTGGTTGGCATGGGCGCGCTGTTTGCCGGAATTCTGCGCGCGCCGATGACCTCGGTCTTCATGATCCTGGAGGTGAGCGGCAATTACTCGATCATTTTGCCCGTGATGATCTGCAACAGCATCTCGTACCTGATCTCTCGGGGCTTCCAGCCGGTGCCGCTGTTTGATTTGCTGTCGCGCCAGGACGGGCTCGACCTGCCATCGCTGGAAGAAGAACGGGGACAGACGGCGCTGCGGGTGGAAGACGCGATGCGACCCGTCAGGGTGCGGGCGCTTCGGGGCGATGAGACGATTGGGTCGGCGCGCGACGTGGCCGCGGGCAGCGCGGAGACGTCTTTTCTGGTGTCGCTTGGGGAAGGGCGCTGGAGCGTGCTGGGCCGCGAGGCGATTCTGGACCTTGCGGGCGACGACGGGTCGGCGGTGCGAGTTCTGGTGCGGGCACGGGTTCCCCGGCTGTACCAAGACCAGTCGCTGGACGTGGCGCTGCGCTTTATTAAGGATCGGCCGATGCTGCCGGTGGTGCACCGCGACAACCTGGACTTGCTGATGGGGGTGGTGAGCGTTGAGGACATCCTTGGCGCCTACCGCCGGGCGGGGCTTGGGGAGCCGGAATCGGCGGAATCGTCTTAGAGCACTGGGAGCTCTGCGGGCCGTGCTGCGTGGCTGGAAGGAGAGTGGTTCGATGTCAAATTCCGCTCAACAATTGCAAGCCATTTATTTAGATGGGTTTGAAGTAGAAACCTTCGAGCGTTTCCCGAACATTCTAGGTTTGAAGAAAGGGAACTGCATCGCCCTGGTGCATCCGACGCCGGACGGGCTGAAGCTGATCGGCCAGCCCGGGTGGCGCATGGGCGAATTGCAGGGAGTGCTGGTGGTGCGGGCGGGCAAGCGAGTCTTCCAAGCCAAAGCCGAACTGGTTGAAGCTACGCCAGACCGCCTGGCCGAATTGGAGGATTTCCGCCGAAGACTGGAAGAACTGCTTCAGCCACAGGCCTGAGCGCGGGCCGGCGAACTACAGAGGCAGCGATTCGTTGCTGCCGTAGAGCACGACGCGCGGCTGAAAAAGAGTGGCGGCGATCCGTTGCATGACCGCAATGAGCAAATACTGGTTGGCAAAGACCTTGACGAGGGGTGCGTCGGAAAACTCCGGCAGATTGACGGAACGTCCATTGCGAATGGCGGCGACGGTCTCGGCGGTTGCCGTGACCGAAGGGAAGCGGGTGAGAATCTGACGGGGATGGAGATAGGGAGAGTTGGGCTGGGCGGGGGTTGGAGGTTGGTTGGGGTCGATTGTTAATTTATCAGAATACTCATTATCGGACATTGCAAGAGACGACGGAGTGACGGCTGGGGTTGATTGGGGAGCGATGCCGCCGTGGTAAGTCTCCAGGTTTTCGAGGGTTGCAGCCTGCGAGAGGTCGAACTCCCCGGCCTGGGTGCGGCGCAGCTGGGAGAGATGGGCGCCGCAGCCGAGAGCCTGCCCGAGGTCGTGAGCGAGTGAGCGGATATACGTGCCGGCGGAAACCTCAGCTAGAAAGCGCGCCCGGTTTGCGCAGACGCTTTTGATTTCAAAACGATGGACCGTGACTTCCACTGGCGGCAAGTCCACAGCTTTATCCTTGCGGGCGAGTTTATAGGCGGCAACGCCGTGGATTTTCTTGGCCGAGTAGGCTGGAGGGACCTGCAGGATTCGTCCGGTGAAAGCCGGCAGCAGGCGATGAATCTGCTCCAGGGTGGGTCGCTGGCTGGAGACCGGCCCGACGGCTTCTCCCTCAGCATCATAGGTGTCGGTTGAAAATCCGAAACATATTTCTCCTTCATAGACTTTCGTTGAATTGCTAAAGAACTGGGCGAGCCTTGTGAAACGCCCGAGCACGAGTGGGAGAACGCCGGTGGCCATGGGATCCAAGGTTCCCAGGTGGCCGACGCTGCGCTCGCCGGCAATCCTGCGAACGCGGTTGACGACATCGTGGGAGGTGAAAGACGGGGGCTTGTCGAGAACTAGAATTGCGTTGATCATTCGTTTCTATGGTCAGGCAAAGCGGGCAGTTGGTCAACCGGGACTGTCGAGAGTTGCAATAAGCCGACGGCGAAATGCCGTATGATGTGAGTTCCGGAAAAATGGCAGCCGAGACAGGCACGGCAGACGAATCATGATTCCCCTGAAGGACGACATTCCGCGGCTGTCCACGCCCCTGGTGAACGCGTTACTGATTTTGTTGAATGTAGTTGTGTTCCTCTTCCAGAATTCGCTGGATCGTGCCTCGCAGAATGATTTCATTCGTACATTTGGCCTGGTTCCGGCGCGGCTGGCCGCGATCCTGCCGGGAGCGGTAGCGCACGCTCATGCGCATGCCCATGGACATGTGCTGTCTCCGGCGTTTGTTCTGCTGCCGATACTGACCAGCATGTTCATGCACGCCAATTGGTGGCACTTGATCTTTAACATGTGGTTTTTGTGGATCTTCGGAAGAAATATTGAAGATTCACTGGGACATTTTCCCTACCTTCTCTTTTACCTTATTTGTGGGATTGTGGCCGCCCTGGCACAGATCGCGTCAGATTGGACTTCGCTGATTCCCACGGTAGGCGCCAGCGGCGCGATTGCGGGAGTGATGGGCGGATACTTTGTCTTGTTTCCACGGGCGCGCGTGTTGATGCTGGTGCCATTCTTGTTCATCTTCTTTCTGTGGCTGCCAGCCTGGGCGGTTCTGGGCTACTGGTTCGTCTTGCAGTTCCTGAGCGGAGTGGGGACGGCGCTGGTTGCCCCGGATAGGAGCGCAGGTGGGGTCGCATTCTGGGCCCATGTGGGCGGCTTTGTGGCGGGAGTTTTATTGGTGCGGCTGTTCCCTTTGAAGACCAGGCGCTATCTGTATGGAAACTAAAGGGCGCCGGCGGATGGGGTGATGACGAGCTCGTCCACGCTTGCGTTTGGCGGCAGGGCGATGGCATTGGCCACGGCCTGGGCAACGGTCGCGGGAGACATCATGCGGCGGCGTGGCGCCGCGGGCCAGAACTGCTGCCAGATGGAGGTGCTGGTGGCTCCGGGAAGAAGCGCGACGACGCGGATGCCGCGGGGCCGAAGCTCCTCGCGCAGGGTTTCGGTGAAGGCGGCGAGGCCGCGCTTGGAGCTGTTGTAGGCGGCCATTCCGTGGAACGCAGTGCGGGCGGCGACGCTGAGATTGTTGACGATCACACTTCCCTTCCCAAGGTATGGGAGCAGGGATTGGGTGACCAGGAAGGCGCCATCGAGGTTGGTGGCAATCACCTCGCGCCAGGTGGCGAAGGCGAGGGTGGCGATGGGTTCGTTGGGTCCGGCGATGCCGGCATTGTTGATGAGCACGTCGAGGCGGCGGCGCTGGCGGACAAGGGCGGCGAGCTGGGCGACGGATTCGGGGTCGCGAACGTCGCAGGCGATGGCTGTGGCGTTGGGCAGGCGCGCGGCAAGGCGGGAGAGCGGGCGCTGGCTGCGGGCGGCGAGGATGAGATGGTAGCCGCGTTCGGCAAGGGCTGAGGCGATGGCGAGACCGAGGCCGCGAGAGGCTCCGGTGACGAGGGCGAGCTTGGGACGCGAGGACATGGGGAAAGAGTAGCAGAAGAGGGCGGCTCGGGGAGTGGGTGGGGAGATGGCGTGATACAGGACCCTGCGGCGTTTTTCGTTACCTATCCCTCTGCCGTGCCAAAGAAAATCGAGCGATAGTCTCGCTTTTAGAGGGTGTTGGAACGAGTGCTACAGCCTACATAAGTATACACTTTCAAAAGAGTTACAAATCGAGCGACTTTTGTATTCCGGGGGTTGAACGATGAACCTCGAAGCGCTGCTTACTTTCTGTGGATTGCTCGCCGCCGCGGTGGCCATCATGGGAACTGTGCAGCGCAAAGCATTGTTGTTGTTCGTACCAAAATGGCTCGTCCCGGGACTAAGTTGCGGCGCCCTGATATTGCTCGTCATGCGCGATGCGCCCTTCGGAGTTCCGCCGCTTTTCGGATGGCGCCTCGATCTGGTGACCTACTTTCTCGGGCTCGGCTCCTTCTTGCTCCCTGTAGGCAGCGCTATCATCGCGTGGTGGTTCTGGTGGAGAGCACGACTGTCCAGCCGAAACCTTCCCTACTTTGAAGTCTTCCTGCACGCAGCTTTGCGCGAGGGCGAGTTCGACGAAGTCGAGAGGGTTCTACGCAAGAACCGCGATACTTTGACCAACATTCCTCCCAACGCAGCAACCGTTTTATTCAGTCCGCGTCTAGTCCACCAGATGGTCGGTACGTATTCGTTTATCCATCTTGAGTTGCTGGCGTGCCGTCCATTCCTAGAGTCGCTCGATAATAGGCTTCAGGCAGTCAACACAGTGGTGAGAGAGCTCCTCATGGCAGAGAGCTCACCGCTTCAGTCCGCTGTTGTCAAACGTTTCGGTGGGATCGAACACCTGCAATACACTGACCTCGATAAAAAGCTGATCGAATCCACATTTGAAGATCCGAACTGGTATCACGATACGTATGCTCACTATCCTCTGATCATTACGGTGATGAACGCAATCGAGGGCGGAACGCTCGACGCCGCTTACAATCGCGTCGATGAAAATTACGTAGCAACACAAGGCATCTCAAAACGCGCGAGGTGTCCTCTGTTTCTCGCCATCAAGACCGAGGTGATGGCTCTTCAGGCAGCCGTTGATGCGGGCTCTGAAGAAGATTTCTACATTTCCGACCTGTGGCAGATCGTTCAGAAGAATCTACAGCCGTTCGAGATACGATGTAGTTGCTGCCCGATCGACGCTCGGCATCTACGATCCGTATACGCCCTATTCGTTTCTGCTCAACGAGATCATGGATGACTTCGAAAACCTGACCGGTGAGGCCGTTCGCAAATCGATCGAGAAAGATAAGGACGCGTCAAAATGCGCAAAACCAACGCGGACAGGAGAAGAGCTTGTCCGGTTCTGGTTTCTGTCGATCTGGGAGTTGATGGAAAGAACGGACGGCATCAATCCTGCCCACCTGGATTCCATAGTTGAACGGTACTTCAGGTTCATGTTCGCGCTCGGATGGCAGCCTTCTGAGGTTTTGGCCGCACCGGGTCAATCCGCTCCAAATCTGAATGCGTGGAGAGATCTGCTCTGCTCTCAGATTAAAGATAGCACTATCATAAAGGGCGGCCACTTCACCGCGCTGCATCGAGTCTTCGGACACCTCGACCGGGGCAAGCCCTTCATCTCGGACGGTTATGAGTGGCTTAAATCGCAGCTCCAGCCGCAGTTGTTCCCATGACCACCTCATCCTTCAAAGCTTGCACCGATTTAGCGAATTTCAGCCAAAGAAAACGTCAGGAATCACTGCATTCACGCACACGGATAAGTAATGTTAAGTCGGCTTGTGGAACGTGTTCGGGCTACGATGGGTGGCGACTACAAGGTTTCTGTCCAGCCATCCCACAATCGCCAAAAGAGGGCGGTTGCGGGCCACCTGGTCGGCAGTCATCAAAGACTCACATCAACGATGCGGCGTGGCACATCCCTTTGGAGGTGCTAGAAGCCGTTAGGAGCTTTCTGGCGCAGCAGGGAGAGGAATTCATTGCGGGTTGCCTGCTCCTTGAAGACGCCGAGCATGGCGGAGGTGACGGCCGCCGAATGCTGTTTTTCAACGCCGCGCATCATCATGCAGAGGTGGCGCGCCTCGATGACAACCCCGACTCCCTGGGGCTTGATGATCTCCTCGATGGCTTCGGCTATTTGGGTAGTGAGGCGCTCCTGCACCTGCAGGCGGCGGGCGAAGACCTCGACCAGGCGCGGTAGTTTGCTGAGTCCGATGACTTTGCCGTTGGGGATGTAGGCGATGTGCACCTTGCCGAAGAACGGCAGCATGTGGTGCTCGCACATGCTGAACATCTCAATGTCCTTGACGATCACCATCTCATCGTAATCGACGGTGAACAGGGCGCCGTTGAGGATATCGGCAGGCTGCTGGGCGTAGCCGTGGGTGAGGTACTCCATGGACTTGACGACGCGCTGCGGAGTATCGGTCAGGCCCTCGCGCGAAGGATCCTCGCCAATGCGGGAGATCATTTCGCGGACCAGGTCCTCGAAGCTGGCGTGGCGCAGGGCGGCGGCTTCATCTGGTAGTGGGTGGGTCATTGTTTTGCCGACGGCAACTACTTTCATTCTCTCTCTATTCCGGGCTCATCGTGGCGGCGGATGAGCGCCTGCGTATTCGAAGGAGTTGTTGTTGGTCTCCTCGATGCGGATACTTTCAAGATGAGCGGGCAGGTCAACATGGCTCAATATCTGCTGGACGCGGATGGCAAGATTTTCCGTGGTTGGAATGATTGTGCCAAAATCTTGAAGCTGGTTCAAATTCTGATGATCGAAGCGATCGAGGATTTCGCGTGAGACAGCCGCGTCCAGCGCGCCGAGATCGCACACCATGCCCGTTGCCGGCGCGATGGGGCCGCTGACGGTGACCTCGAGGAAATAGTTATGGCCATGTCCGTGAGGATTGTTGCACTTGCCGTAAGTTTCGCGATTTGCGGCGTCACCGAGCGAAGGATTGTGCAGCCGGTGCGAGGCGACGAATAGATAGCGGCGGGTGAGATAGACCTTCATCGCTACTCTCCGTAGTAATCCACAAAAAGATCGGGCTGCTCGTAGAGGCGGACGCGATGCAGTTTGGCGGGATGGAGGTGCGACTGAAGGCGTCCCCAGATGGCGACGGCGATGTTTTCCGTGGTGGGAATCTGGGCGGCGAACTCGGGGACTTCCTTGTTGAGATTGCGATGGTCGAAGTCGTCAAGAACCTCGCGGCTGAGAATGTCCTTGAGCTGTTTGAGGTCGATGACAAAACCGGTGACGGCATCGACTTCACCGGCCACGGTGACTTCCAGGGTGTAGTTGTGACCATGGCCGTTGAGATTGGAGCAGCGGCCGAAGACTCGCTGATTCTCCTGGGGAGACCAGTCCGGGTTGTGGTAGTAGTGCGCGGCGGAAAACTCGGCCTTGCGGGTGAGATAGATCATTGCAGAGGCTCCCATGCGATGGGGAAGGAATGAATTTCAGGCTACACCGTATTGGATGCGGCGGAGCGGATTCGGGCTCCGTCGATGCGGTATTCGCGTCCACGCCAGGTAACGATTCCCTCTTCGTGAGCCTTGGCCGACTGCCGCAGGAGGGCGGCAAATGACCGCAGCCCAAGGACTGACAGCAAGGTGGGGACGAATGGAAAGCAGGCGCGGGCGGCGCGGAGATAGAAAACCGCGAAACCGATCAGGGTGAAAAACCAGAATAACGAGATCATCACCGGCCAGAACCAGTCGGCCGAAGCTCCGGCGTGGGTGATGTAATAGACGGTCCACGACGGGGCAATGACTAACGAGAGCAGCAAGCGGCGAAACTCCTGCGAGCGTTTCCGGGCGATCTCGCGAGCGTTGGGAAATAGCAGTGCGAGGGTCCTGATGCAACTGCGGTCCAGGTCATCCTCAGTGCGGTACATGCGGGATCGCACCAGGCCGAGCCCGAAGCGAAAACGAATCGTGCGTCCTTGCTGCTTATAAAGGCGGGCCAGGGCCACGTCTGCCAGCAAATCGGTGGCGACCGCGCCAAAGCCGCCGAGCTGGCGGTGGGCAGCGGCGCGAACCAGGAGATACTGGCCGTTGGCGGCGGCATCGGGCATGGCGGGATCGCTTACCCGGTGCGGGCTGTACGTCATGGCCAGTTCCCCGAAGATGAGGGGCATGAGCAACTGCTGACGGAAGCCGGTGAGAAGCTGTTCCGGCGAATAGGAAAGCAGGTCGGCGTGGTACTGTTCAGCTTCGGCCACGGCCGCGGCGAGAGAGCCTTCGAGATGTTCGGTGTGAGCATCGGTAAAGAGCAGCCATTCGCCGCGAGCGGCGGCTTCCCCGGCGAACAGGGCGTTGGTCTTGCCGGTCCATCCCGCAGGCAATGGCTGAGGCGCGTCGATGACTTGGACATCCAGGAGGAACTGGTTGAGGCCGATAAACGGGCACTGGCGGACGCGGGTGAAGCTTTCGGCGATGGTGCGGGTGCGGTCGGTGGAGGCGTCGTTGACGATGAGAATCTCAAAGCTGACGCCCTTCTGCACGACGAGGGAACGCAGGCAGAGTTCGAGGCTGGCCTCTTCATTGCGGGCCGGAATGATGATGGAGACCTGCGGGACGGAATTGGGAATCGCCGAGTCCATAATAAGTTGCTTCCGGTTTATTATAAGGGACGTGAACTCCCGCGAACGAATTGCGACCTTTCTGATGGTGGCGGCGCTGATGCTTGCGCTGGGCTCATGCCGCAACTCGGAGCCGGCAAAGATCGGCACCACGGCTCCGGATTTTACGGTGAGCGACGGCCAGAAGACGGTGCAACTGAGCCAGCTGAGAGGCAAGCCGGTGCTGCTGAACTTCTGGGCGACGTGGTGCCCGCCATGCGTGGAGGAGGTGCCGTCACTGGTGGCATTGCAGCAGCAGATGGGCGGCAAAGTGGTGGTGCTGGCGGTGAGCATGGACGTGGACGAGGAAGCTTACAAGACTTTCACGGCGAAGCGGATGCCCGGGGTGCTGACGGTGCGCGATCCGGATCACAAGTCGAGCGAGATGTATGGGACGTTTGCTTATCCGGAAAGCTTCCTGATCGACAAGGACGGAAAGATCGAGCGGAAGTTCATTGGGCCGGTGGAGTGGACCTCGCCGGAAATGGTGGAATACTTCGGGAAGCTGTAGGGAGACGCGAGTGAAGTGTGCGAGGCACGCTTCGCAATTGTAATGCAATTGCAGTACAATGGCAGTCTGCTGACGCTGGAGGTGCCCACCATGGCTGCGAACGCATTGGTTCAAACCCGGATCGACGCCAGCGTGAAAGAGCGCGCGGCGCTGGTGTTGGAAGATATGGGGTTGACGATTTCCGATGCGGTGCGCATTCTGTTGACCCGTACGGCCAACGAAGGCGCGCTGCCCTTTGCTCTAGCCAATGACTCGGCGGCATATAACGCGTGGTTTCGCGCTAAAGTTCAGGCCGCCCTCGATGATCCCCGTCCCGGCATCCCGAAGAGTAAGGTTGAGGCACATTTTGCCAGGCGGCGCGCCTCTGCGCTGCGCAAGGCGGCCAAGGGCGATGAGTGAAGCTTGCATGGTCTGGCTTAGCGCGCGATGACCGGGATGCGATTTTCGATTACCTAGAGGCCGAGAACCCACGGGCGGCCATTGCCGCACGCCATACATTGCCGCCTATCTGATCAGCGGCGACACGATCCGCATTCTGCGCGTCCTGCACGGTGCCCAGCGATGGCCCGATGGGGTGCGCGACGAGTAGAAGAGATGCTTGGCCAAGCATTCGCCGACCGATGGCGAGCCGGGGCAGCCACCACCCACATCTGCTGACTGCGGCAGATGCGGGGATACCGTCAGTCTCACCTGCTGGCAAGGACCCGAGCCACCAGACCATTTTTTTCACGGCGGGCTGAGAGCCCCAGAGTTGGAACAGCGCCAACTCTGGGCCACCAGCCAGCCTCCACGCGGGCTGGTGTGGGCCACCGTTAGGCTGGTGCGTTACAGCCTGGCGTTGCGGAGGCGGAGGGCGTTGGTGATGACGGAGACGGAGCTGAGGCTCATGGCGGCGGCGGCGAAGACAGGGTGGAGGGTCCATCCGGTGAAGGGATAGAGGACGCCGGCGGCGAGTGGGACTCCGAGGGCGTTATAGAGGAAGGCGAAGAAAAGATTCTGGCGGATGTTGCGCATGGTGGCCCGGCTGAGACGGCGGGCGCGCAGGATGCCGTGCAACTCGCCGCCGAGCAGAGTGACGCCGGAGCTTAGCATGGCAATATCGGTTCCGGTGCTCATGGCGATGCCGACGTTGGCCTGGGCCAGGGCGGGCGCGTCGTTGACGCCGTCACCGGCCATGGCGACGACTCTTCCCTGCTTCTGTAGACGCACGATGACCTCGGCTTTGCGCTCGGGGAGGACGCCGGCTTCGAAGTCGGCCAGGCCCAGCTTGCGGGCGATGGCCTCAGCCGTGGTGCGGCTGTCCCCGGTGAGCATGAGGACGTGGAGTCCGCGGTGGGTGAGCTCCCGGATGGCGGCGGCGCTGGAGGGCTTGACCGGGTCGGTTACGCCGAACAGCCCGGCGAGTGCGCCGCCGACGGAGATATAGAGGACAGTCTGGCCATCGGCGCGCATGGACTCGGCGCGGGTGGAAGCCTCGGCTGGGATGGCGGCCGAAAGCTCCTGCATGAGGGCGGCGTTGCCCACGGCGATAGCGCGGGCATCGACCTGGCCGAGGACCCCGCGTCCGGGACGGTACTGGAAATTGTCGGCGGGATGAGGTTGGAGCAGCGAGGCCTGGGCGGCCTGCACGATGGCCGCGCCCAGGGGATGCTCGCTTAGACCCTCGAGACTGGCGGCCCAGGTTACGAGATCCTCTTCAGTGTGCGGGCCGAGCGCGGCGACGGACTCGAGGGTGGGACGGCCTTCGGTTAGGGTTCCGGTCTTGTCGATGACGACGGTGTCCACGCGCTCCATTGCCTCCAGGGCTTCGGCGTTGCGGATGAGGATGCCGGCGCGGGCGCCGCGTCCGATGCCGACCATGATGGCCATGGGCGTGGCCAGTCCGAGAGCGCAGGGGCAGGCAATGATGAGCACGGCGACGGCATTGACGAGCGCATGCGGCAGAGCGGGCGCAGGGCCAAAAATGAGCCAGGCGAAGAAGGTGAGAAGCGCGGCGCCGACAACGGCGGGAACAAAGACGGCGGAAACCTTGTCGGCCAGATGTTGGATGGGAGCACGGCTACGCTGCGCCTCCCCGACCAGGCGAACGATTTGGGCAAGCACGGTCTCACTGCCGACGCGTTCGGCTCGCATCAGGATGGCGCCGTTTCCGTTGACGCTGGCGCCGATGACGCGGTCGCCGGGATGCTTTTCGACGGGGACGGACTCGCCGGTAATCAGAGACTCATCGACCACCGTGCCGCCTTCGAGCACGAGGCCATCGACGGGAAGCTTTTCGCCGGGGCGGACGCGCAGTGACTGGCCGACGATGACCTGATCGAGTGGGAGATCGCGCTCGCGGCCATCGGATTCCACCAGGCGCGCCATCTTGGGAGAAAGATCGAGCAGGGCGCGAATGGCGCTGGATGTCTGACCGCGGGCGCGCAGTTCCATGATTTGACCGGCGAGGACGAGGATGACGATGAAGGCTGCGGACTCGAAGTAAACGGCGGGCTGGCCGTTGAGGCCGCGCAGGGAGTCTGGAAAGAGCGCGGGCCAGAGAGTGGCGATGGCGCTGTAGAAATAGCTGACGCCGACCCCCATGCCGATCAGCGTAAACATGTTGGGGCTGCGGAATCGGATGGATGCAAAGGCGCGCTGGAAAAACGGAAAGCCGCCCCAGGCTACGACCGGCGTGGCCAGCAGGAACTCGATCCAGGCGACCATGTGGGAGCCGGACGCGTGCTCGCCGGACGTGGCCATGGGTAACGACATTTCCACCATGGCAACGAGCAGCAGCGGCACGCCGAAGAACAGGCTTACCCGGAGCCTTCGGGTCATGTAGAGCAGTTCGGGATTTGCCGTGGCGGCGGAAGCGGTGCGCGGCTCCAACTCCATGCCGCATTTTGGGCAAGCGCCGGGATGATGTTGCGAAACCTCCGGATGCATGGGACAAACGTATTCAATGGGCGCAGGCACGGGCGGAATCTCAGGCTCCAGCGCCATGCCGCAGGAAGGACAGGCGGCGGGCTTTGGGGAACGGACGCCGGGGCACATGGGGCAGATGTACGTAGTGCTTGCCGGTACGGGAGTCGCCGACGCCAGCGGCACGGCTGCCGCAGGTTTGGCCGCAGCAATGCCGCCGAGCACCACGAGAGGCGCGGAAGCGGACACGATGGCGGCGGGCTTGGCGGTGGGCGACAGATACTTCCCAGGTTCGGAGCGGAAGCGTTCGTTGCACTTTGGATTGCAGAAAAAGTATTCGATCCCCTTGTATGTATAAGAGCCGCCGCGGGCGGCGTTGGGATCGACCGACATGCCGCAGACGGGATCAATTGCTTTAGTTTGAGGCAAGGAAGACTTCCCTTTCAGCACGGGTAAGAATCCGGCATTGAATCAGAACGTGATGCGCACAGGTGACTGATATAGTAAACGAGTGCGCCGAATACAGTTGCGCGGCAGCAAGCATGGCAGAGGACTGCGATGACGAGCGTCGAGATCAGTTATAACTATGGGATGTCGCCGGACGAGGCAGTGATGCGGGGCATCGACAATATTCGCGAAGTCTACGGCATCCGGCGGCTGCGATTCAACGAACAGTCGCGTAGCGTGGCGGTGGAATACGATGCGACCCGGCTGGACGCGGCGACCGTTGCGAGCCTGCTGCGCCGCTCCGGATTGGATGTGAAGTAAAACCTCCGCGACGTGGGCCAAGGTGGCCTAGCGGCAAGCGGCGCGAGTGGCGGCCGGTTTGGGCGGGCGTGGCCCGGAGGGTTGCAGAGCAGGTAAAGGTATGTGCTATATTGAGTTTGGTCGTTGGCCACAACGGCAGGACAAGTGGAAGCGCAACGCTTCGCTATGCGCCCTTAGCTCAGCTGGATAGAGCGTCTGACTACGAATCAGAAGGCCGGGAGTTCGAATCTCTCAGGGCGCACCATCACTTTCAATCACTTAGCTCCGACACCAGATTCCACATCTCAATCTGTTGCAGGTCTTTTACGTCCGGCATTGGTGAAAACTTTCGCATACCGCTGGCTCTTTCGGAGTAGGGGTTATTTTGGCCTAGCAATCTGCCTCAGACAGCGATAAAATCCTCCGACTCGGGGCGGGAAAAGGGGATTCCGGCTCAGATTCGAGCGACTCATCCAGGCCACATAATCTAAGAAACAGGAGTGAAGCCATGCGAGCACTTCCCCTGCGCGCCGCTCCGTGGAGCGCCGCGCTCATGTGCCCTATCCTCTTTGCCTCCACCGCCGTTGTTGCGCAATCCGAGCACGATTCCGCGCCATCGGCCAAACCAGTGATTGCGCTGGCTCCCAGCGCGGTTCCGGACGCGTACCGGCTGCCGCCGAAGGCGGGCGAAGCCTCGTTTGAGAACCCGCCGGCCAACTTCCATGCCTTTGCTTCCGCACACGTTGGCGAAATTGCCGACGAGGAACCGCTCACGCTGAAATTCAACGCATCAACGCGGCTGACCAAGATCGAGTTGAGCAAAGACTTCCTGGTGGGCCCGGCGTCGAGTTGCCAGGTGGGCAACCGGTACTCGGAAGGAGACAGTTGCGTGCTGCTGGTGCGTTTTACTCCGCAGGGAGCGGGCCGGCGGTTGGGCAAGCTGACCATCTCGCACACGGCTTCGCCACGGCCGATGGCGTTTGGGATTGGCGGGAACGGTTATGCGCCTGTCCTAAGCTTTACGCCCGCGCTGATTACCACGGTGCCGGGCACTTATACGGCGGGCGCCGGCCTGCTGAGCGGCGCGAAGAACCTGGCGGTGGATGGCAGCGATACGCTGTATGTCGCCGACACAGGCAATGGAGATATCCGGTTCATGGATTCGAGTGCAACCTTCAAAAACCTGGCGTCGGGTCAATCCTCTCCGCTCGGTATAGCGGTTGACACCTTCGGCCAGGTGTATTTTGACGAGCCGGCGGCCAATGCCATGTACGAGATCTACGATTACGGCCCGGTGGTGAAGGTCAGCGGAACAGGCACCGCGAGTTGCCCCGCAGCGACGCCCTGCACACTAAGCACCGAGGCCCTGGGTACACCCGGCGAGATGAGCATGGATCCGTACAATCACCTGTTTTTCGTTGACAGTCACCAGGGAGCGGCGTTTTCTACGGTGCAGCCTATACCGGCCAAGTTGATCTTCCTTTACGACCCATTTCCCTATCAGCAATCCCCATCCGCCGCCATGGCGGTGGACGCCGGCGACAATCTTTACTCCCTTTGGGCCAACGGCGGGGTCTGCGAGATCGTTCAGCAGTCGCTCTATAACGCTGAGAACTCAAACGTGAGCTTCAACAAAGTGGCCGGCGGGCATACCTGCGGATTCTCTGGTGACGGCGGCCAGGCAGGCAACGCCGAGATCGGCGCAAAGATTGGCCAGATTGCTTTCGACAGTGCCGGCAACCTGTATTTCAGCGATACCAACAACGAGCGTGTGCGCCGCATTGACTACACGACAGGGCAGATCAACACCATCGCCGGTAACGGAGTCGCCGGAGTCCTTGGAGATGGGAGCCAGGCTACGAGTGCTGAACTGAACTCACCGACCGGCGTGGCCGTGGATTCGCAGGGACAGGTGTACATCATCAGCTCCGTGACCTCGGGCCAAGTGATCCGCAAGCTTGGGCCCAACGGGCAACTGAATTTCCCCAACCAGGCCAAGGGCACAAAGAGCTCTGCGTACGTGGTGAGGGTTTCCAACACCGGCAACTCTGCCATGACGCTGACCAGCTACAATTTAGGCGGCACGAATGCCGGCGATTTCGCCATCGACGCCACCACGACCAGTTGCATTCTCACGACAGGTGCAACTCTGTACGCCGCCCAGAGTTGCAAGGTAGGGATCATCTTTGCCCCCTCGGCGTCCGGAACCCGTACGGCCACTCTCAACTTCCTCAACAACACGGTGACCGGCACGAACACCGTGGGATTGACCGGCACGGGCACCTCGCCGGCGCCCACAATCACCATCACGGCACCGGCATCCGGCGCCACCGAAACGTCGGGAACTGCGTTCAGCTTCTCGGTCAAAGTTAGCTCGACGACTTCGCCGGCGCCTACCGGAACGGTGAAGATGCTGCTGGACGGCGCCGCGATCAGCGGCAGCCCGGCCACGCTGAACGGTTCGGGAGTAGCCACGCTGAGCGTGACCTTATCGACCTCGGGCTCGCACACTCTTTCGGCCACTTACAACGGCGACTCGAACTACGCGGCAGCCGGGCCAATCACCCGGACCTTCACTGTTGCCGCGGCAGCCTTAAGACCTACAAAGGCCGCCGTGAAATCGTCAGCCAATCCGGCGGCTGTGTGCAACAGCGTAGCTTTCTCAGTTACAGTGACCGGAACCGGCGGTGAAACACCAACGGGGATGGTGAAGCTGATGAAGGGGATGGATGTGCTGGGCGCGGCTTGGTTGAGCAACGGAGCAGCCTCAATTCCGAACCTCCAGCTCGGAGTTGGAACCTACGTGCTGACGGCGAGCTACGAAGGCGACTCCACGCACGCAGCGTCAACTTCGGCGCCATTCAGCCAGGTGGTCTCAAACAGCGGGGCGTGTACTCCAATTCTCCGCCAGCCACGGCCACTCCAGACACCCATTGCGTTCTTGCCGCGGTAGACTTGGGCGGTTCGAGAGTCAACGCGTTGCCCCGCGCTTCAGTGAAAGGTGGCATTTTCTTTAAGAAAATGCCACCTTCCATCCCATATGTAATCGAATCGACGCGTTACGAATAAGAACGACTCCATTTTTTCAAGAACCGGATCGACGCCGCGGCCGAACTCTTCGAGCACCGTAAGGTCAACTATCTGATTGTCAGTGGCGACAATCACGTCCAAGGCTATGACGAGCCGACTGACATGAAAAATGCATTACTCGAGAAAGGCGTGCCGGCGGAGCGCATCTATCTGGACTACGCCGGATTTCGCACCCTGGACTCCGTAGTGCGGGCAAAGGAGATATTCGGCCAGGATAGGATCACCGTCAACTCGCAAAGATTCCACAATGAGCGCGCCATTTTTCTTGCCAGCCACCATGGCATAGACGCCATTGGATTTGATGCGCAGGAAGTAGACATGCGCTATAGCTTCAAGACTTTGTGCCGCGAGCAGTTTGCCAAGGTAAAGGCGGTGCTGGACATTTACCTGTTTCGAAGACAGCCGCATCTCCTGGGACAAAGGGTAGCCATCGGGAGTCACTGAACAGACGTCATCGCAAAGATTCCAGGGAGCCACTCAGCCACCCAGGCCCGCCCATCCGGGGTACGGTATAACGGGTAGCGCGAAAACCTTAAGGCAGCAAGCCACACTCAATGCCACGTTCTGCCGCCATCGCGTGGAGAGTCTCCAGCCGGCAATCCGACCCATAAGCAAAATGTGTTTGACGATTTTATCGCCTGCGTCCAACTCCTGGTCGAAAACAAAAACACCTCACCCGCGCGTCTCGCCATTCTTGGCGGCAGTAATGGAGGACTGCTCAAGGTCCCCGCCTGCCGTCGAAGGCTGCGCAAAAAACGGTCGTACTTTCCTTCCGGCGGATAACACGAAGGCGCGAGCCTGGAATCTGTGAGCGTCACTCAACGCTGCCAGATTCTCAAACTGCGCGCCATCCGTGCTTTGGTTCGCGGCCCTGGCCAAGTAGCCAGAGGCAAGAGATAGGCCGTGGTCTGTGGCCCGGTTTTCTGAGCCACAGACCTTTCGCGTTGGTTGTTAGTTCGCCGTTACAATCCAGGCATGCCCGACCTGAGGCGCTGCCAAGTAGTTGACATTGCCAGCCTGGTTGGCATCGACGCCGCAGGTTCCAGTAGCGACCATGGTCGCGTTGCTGCCGGAAATCGTGCACACCGCCGTATTCGTGGAAGTGTAGGCAACCGTGAGTCCGGAACTCGCCGTCGCTCCCAGAGGAACAACGGCTCCGACCCTCTGCGTTCCAGGATTCGCGAACGTGATGGTCTGAGCTTCCTTTGCAACTACCCAGGCATGTCCAACCTGGGGAGCTGCTAAGTAGTCGACATTGCCAGCCTGGTTCGCCGCGATGCCGCAGGTTCCAGTGGTCACAAACGTAACCACGGCTCCCGACACCGTGCAGATCGTCGGAGTCGTGGACGTGTAGGCAACCGTGAGTCCGGAACTCGCCGTCGCGGTCAACGTGAGTGGATGACCGTAGGTCTGCGTGCCCGGATTGGTGAAGGTGATGGTCTGGGTTGACTTCCCAACCACCCAGGCATGTCCGACCGCCGTGGCTGCCGTGTAGTCAACATTGCCAGCCTGGTTCGCCACCATGCCGCAGGTTCCGGTAGTCACAAACGTAACCACGGCTCCCGACACCGTGCAGATCGTCGGAGTCGTGGACGTGTAGGTGACCGTGAGTCCGGAACTCGCCGTCGCGGTTAACGTCAGTGGCACACCGTAGGTCTGCGTACCCGGATTGGTGAAGGTGATGGTCTGCGGTGCCTTCGAAACCACCCACGCATGTCCGACCTGCGGAGCCGCTGCAACGTACATGCTGCCAGCCTGGTTGGCATAGACGCCGCAGGTTCCGGTCGCGATGAAACTCGCCACGCTACCGGAAATTGTGCAGATTGTCGGAGTCGAGGAACTGTAGGTAACCGCCAGTCCGGAGCTCGCCGTCGCGGTCAACGTCAGTGGCACACCGTAAACCTGCGTGCCCGGATTGTTGAAGGTAATGGTCTGCGAGGCCTGGCTGATGGTGAAGTTTACGGTCTTGGTGCTCTCGACGTTGCCCGCATAATCGACGCTATGGAACTTGACGCTGTGGCTGCCAAGTGCGGTGACGTTGAGAGCTCCCGAGTAGGTCGTGCTCGCTCCGCCGTCCAGTGAATAGTAGGTATACTGCACGCCGCTCAGGTTATCCGTGGCGCCCAGGGTTACCGACACGGCACTGTTATAGACACTGCCGTTAAAGGTTCCGGACAATGTGGCCGAAGTTACCGGGGCGGTTTCGTCGATATCCACATACTCATACGGCTCGGAACTGAAGTTGCCCGCATTGTCCTCGGTGAAGTAATAGATGTAGCTCTCCGCCTGCGCCGACATGGTAAACGGGCCGGAATAAACGGTGCACGTTGTGAGAGAGCCCGGGTAGCAGGTACCCGTGTTGATCGCATAGTACGTCTTGTAGATGCCCGAGGCATTGCTGCCACCGGGATCGGTTGCGGTCAGGGTGACCTGGACGCTGGTATTGTTCCAGCCATTTGCGTTCGGTGACGGTGAGTTGGAAACCGAAATGGTCGGATCCACCGTGTCGTAGCAGAGCGGGCCATAGGTTGCAGTACCGGTGGTGCGGCCCATATTGTTCCAGCCTTCGACGTATGCCGTGTGGCATCCCTGGCTTACCCCGCCGGAACAGCTCTCGCCGGTCGCCAGGGCCAAGCATCCCGTCGAAACATTCCTATATTCCGGGCCGTAATAGAATGAGTCTGCGACGCTCGACGCCCTGGCATTGACTCCCTGTGAAGCCGAATCTGCCGGGATCGAGTCCCAGCCCTGGGTAAAGCCGGCGATGCCCGTACCGGGATACGTGGGCGAATAGTCCACCACGGTCCAGCTTACATTCTTGTTCGTGTTGTACCACACGCCGGTGGTGGGACCGGAGAAGCTCACGTACGGATCGCCATATTGGGCGAAATCGTTCCAGTTGAGCATCCACGCCATTTGCAGCGCGTTGAAGGAACCCCAACCGGTAACGGCGTCATAGCCTGTTGCCGCGCAGTAGTAGCCAAGTCCGTACTCCACCGTGATGTCGTTGTTGTTGCAGCCCGCCACCTCGTCGTAGTACGGATTATGCTGCGAGTAGATGCCATGGTACCCCTCGTAGTAGATTGCATAATTTGCCTGGCCGAGGGGTGCGCAGGTGCTTGTACCCACCCCCGAGGGGCAGCCTACGCCAATCGCCAGCATGTAGGCGTTTGCCTGCGCCATGAAGCCTGCGACCTGCGGCGCAGCGATACTGGTGCCGCCAACGCCGTACAAACCGCCGCTGAAGTAGTAGTTTTGCCCGGCTCCGGCGTTGAGGGAAATGTCAGGAACGCTCCGGCTGCTGGTGCCGCAATAGGGAGTGGCCTGGTAGCTGGGGGCTGAATAGTACACACTGCAACCGCCGGTCGAGCCGCCGCCATTACCGGCGCAGGCTCCGGTCGAAGTTGAACCCTGCCACCCAATCTCATAGGCGAAGGTGTCGTTGGTGTAGAAGGCAAGGATGGTGCCGCCGACTCCGACCACATTCGGGTCCGATGCCGGATACTGGACGCGAAGGTAATCTCCGCACCCGGCGGTTGCTCCTTCATCCCCGGATGCGGCCATCAGCGTCCAGCCCTGGCCGACCATGGAGCTGAAGATCGCGTCATCGGTATTCATGTTGCCGCTGCTGGTGCAGGTAAGCTCGGCGCATCCCCAACTGGTGGTAAAGACGCGCGCGTGGCCGTCGGTGAGGATCTGGTTATAGACGTCATTGAAGGTGGAAAAATTGGCATTCACGCCCTCATAGACATAGATCGACGCGGTGTTGTCTAACGACCCGAAGCTGTTTGCGGTGGCAAGAGACCACTCCGTGTCGAGCGTGGTTTCATCGCCGCAGCATGCGGGCGTACCGTCGATCCCATAGGAGAACCAATGGTAGGCCAGGTAGGGGTATTGGGCCTGGAAGCCCGCGATATCGGAGCCGGCAAAGGCATAGGCCGTGGCGATGGCGATCGAGGTGTCAGGAGGTGTACCGCCGCTGTTGCCGGTCGGGTTGCAGCAATGCCCTAAACCTTGCAGCGCGTTATAGTCATACCCGTAGGAGCTGTAGATGTCGGTCGGGTCCAGGTAGCCGTTGGTGAGGTTGGGTTGAAGACCCGAGGACTTATTCTCCGCCCCGATTCCGCCCTTGAGGACAGAAGATGTTTCGTCCCTCCTGGCCGCGGCGGCCTTCAGCGCCTCCTGATAGGCGGCCCGATCGCCGTTTGCCTGCCCCGACTTGAGCAGCACGGAGGAATCGCCAGGGGACTTCGGAGGCAGTACACGCTCATGCTGGGCGTGCAGGCGTTGAACGTTGTTCAACCCAGCGACCGATAGCACAATGGACGTCAGGTTCGCCGGAATCAGGGGATCGCTGTCATTGGAATAGTCTGTTTCTTCTCCCACCTGGTAGCTGTTGATGTGAACCGCGAAGGCTCGCTCGAACAGGTCCGGGGTACCTTCCACATCCACGATCAAGCGGTTTGGAAAGCGCTTTGTAACCTCCAGGCCATTGCTGGTGGCCCACTCGATTACCGCCTGCTCATCGGCGGCCGACGGCGAGAAGCGGGCGTTCCACTGTTCCGCCGTCAGATACCTATGAAAGTTGGGGGAAGACTTGTCCTGCAGTTCCCGCAGGAACGCCTGCTCCTCCGCCATCTTGGGAGGAGTCAGCCCGACGACAATGTGCATCCTGGCTGTCCGGTCATAGGGGCCAAGGAGTTTTGCCGTGCCGTTTACGACCTCCATCGGCGTATTGGACGAACCAATCGACGTACCGCGCAGATTGACCGGAGCAGGCGCGTGATCTGTGGCGGAGGGGGTTTGGGCACATGCCGGCCGCGAGGCAAGCACGGATACCGCGAACAGCAGAAGGACTGGAAGTGTCCAACCTCTGGTCACGGACTTAGGCGAATTGGCATACCTCATTACGTTACCTCCTGGGGGCTCCCACTCAATTCGGGGGGAAAGTGAGATTCCTTTCTCCCCCTACAAATGGTTGTCGATGGCTTAAATTTCCCACTATTCTTTGGGCGTATTCTTTGGGCGCGGAGAGCAGACGCTAAATGTCGGAGCGCCGGTGCGTACGTGGATTCACGAGAGTCTTCAGTTGATTCATCAAATTCCTCGCCCTACACTGTTTGCGAACTATACATGGGAGGTGCGCGGCCCCGTCAATGACCAGTTCTGACAGGTTTTGACAAGTTATGAATTGCCCTCATATTCCTGAAAACAAGCTTGATAATTCGATTCAGGAATCTTCCGGCAGGCCCTTGGCGAGCATTATCCAGCGAAATAACAGTACCCAGCGCCAGCCGTCGGCCCATGGGCCGGATGTCCGTAAAATGAGCTTCGGTACTTTGTGCAAAATCTTGCAGGTTCCAAGTAAGGGCTCCCGGCATTACTCCGCTGGGCGACAAGCCGTGGCCAGGAATCCTTCGACCGAACCATGCCGGGCACTGGGTTGCAGTGCAGCCGGCAACGGCCACCTTCGGATCAAACTCCGAACGGGTGCAACATCACGGGAATCTTTGCAACCGCTCCTGCCGGCGTGACCCATTCGACTGCGATCACGGGCCACGGATTCGGCCGGCGAAGCTGGCGCGAACCGGTCAGACTGTGTTTAAATTTCGAAGCCGTCCACCCAGTTCACTGCGAGACGAGGTGTTCCATGTCCAGAAGGCTGCTCTCATTCCTGTTTTGCTTCTACTTTCTGTTACTGGCTATCCCCAGTGCCGCCGCCAAGCACGCGTTTACCATCGAAGACCTTTACCATATCCGCGGCATAGACGACCTGCACGTTTCCGCCGACGGCAGGACCGTCCTGTTTACTCTGGCGACAAGCGACCTGGCGAAGGCGAAGAAGGTCACCCACCTCTGGCTGATGGACCCCGACGGCAAGAACCAGCGCCAGTTCACTTTTGGCGAGAAGAGTGAATCGTCGCCTGTCTTCTCGCCGGACGGCAAGCGGATCGCCTTTATCAGTTCACGGGATGGCGACGACAATCTTTACGTCATCTCCGCCAACGGTGGCGAAGCCCGGCAACTCACTACCCTATCCACCGGAGTCGCCGACCCGCTCTGGTCTCCCGACGGCAAATGGATTGCCTTCTCCAGTGATGTGTACCCGGAATGCGGCGCCGATGATGCTTGCAACAAGAAGATCGAACAGCGCTGGACGAAGGGTCCACTGCACGCTCATATGGCCGATGCGCTGCTCTACCGTCACTGGACCCAATGGAAAGATGGCAAGCGAACCCATATCCTGCTGGCCGACGCCGCCATCGGGTCCGTGCGTGACCTGACCCCGGGCGACTTCGATTCCCCTCCCTTTCAACTCGGCGGGGCTGTGCAATACGATTTCTCCCCGGACAGTTCGGAGCTTGCCTTCGATTCCAATCATGACGCCGCCCCCGCTTCGTCCACCAACAGCGACGTCTGGATCGTCTCGCTCTCCGGCCATCAACCGCCGCGCAACATCACTGCCGCCAACCCTGCCTTCGACGGCCATCCGAAATATTCGCCGGACGGAAAATACATCGCCTATCAAATGCAAACGCAGCCCGGCTATGAATCCGACCTCTTTCGCCTGGCCATCTATGACCGCTCCGCCGCCACTTCGCGGGTGCTTACCGAGGGATTCCGCAATTGGGTGGACACCTTCCAATGGACCTCGGACTCAAAATCCCTTTACTTCACCGCTCCCGTGGAAGGCGACAATCCCATCTTCCGCCTCACCCTCGAACCCGGCTCCATCCAGCAGGTGCTGGTGGACCGGACCATCGATTCCTTCGAACTCTCCCCCGATGATCACCGCATCCTTTACACCCGGCGTTCGGTCAGCGACCCGGTCGAAATCTTTGCAGCCGACCTGACGGACGCCCAATCCGCAACCCCGCAGCGCCTGACTTCATTCAACGACGAGGTCGTCAACCAGGTGGACCTTCGTCCGGCGGAGCGTTTCTGGGTCGATGGAGCCGACGGAGCGAACATCGAAGTCTTTGTCGTCAAGCCCCATAACTTCGATCCGTCCAAGAAATATCCGCTCATTCTCAACGTCCACGGTGGACCGCAGTTTCAGTGGCAGGACTCTTTCCGCGGCGACTGGCAGGTCTATCCCGGCATGGGTTACGTCGTCGCCTTCGCCAATCCCCATGGGTCCACTGGCTATGGTCAGGATTTCACCGCGGAGATTTCAGGCGACCACGGCGGCAAGGTTTTTGAAGACCTGATGAAGGTCACCGACGCACTGGCGAAACTTCCCTACGTAGATCCGAACCGCATGGGCGCCATGGGTTGGTCTTACGGCGGCTACATGATGAACTGGTTCGAGGGTCACACCAACCGCTTCAAGGCGATCGCCTCCATGATGGGTCTGTTCGACCTGCGTTCTTTTTACGGCGCAACCGAAGAGCTGTGGTTTCCGGAGTGGGACCTCAAGGGTCAGCCGTGGAACTCCACCCAGTACCAAACATTCTCGCCGTCCTACTACGTCAAAGATTTCAAGACGCCTTGCCTGGTAATCTCCGGCGAGCGCGACTATCGCGTTCCTTACACCCAGTCACTGCAGATGTTTACCTCGCTGCAGAAGATGAACGTTCCATCCAGGCTGATCGTGTATTCCAATGCGGGGCACTGGCCCAGTTGGTATGAAATGGCTCTCTACTACACCGCGCACCTGGAGTGGTTCCATAAGTATCTCGGGGGAGACGCGCCACCGTGGACTACCGAGCAATTCCTGCGCAACGCAGTCTTCGACGCTGCCACTGGTGAACGGCTCAAATAAACTGTAGCCGCGCTTCGACGTGGCCGCCGCCGGCGTCCCGCACGGATCGGTAATCCGGAGCGAATCCGCTTCCATGACCGCGGGGCCCTGTCCCGGCAAGTCCGCAGGCCGGTCAGATTCATGATGGTTTGTCGGCTGATGCCGCGTCTCTTGGGCCAAACGTGGGCTATGCGGGCAAATCCAGAGCCGGAGATGGAGATATTCCTTTACTTCCCAGAGCTTTATAATCTGGTATCCATTGCCACTTTGAGCTACCATTCCGTACCGACAGCATCCCATCCGCTCCAACCAGTCAGGTTGTTCGGCAGTCTCTGGTCCCAGCAGACGCGAACTGCCGGCGTCCGCTTCCGCACACGAGGCGACCATGTTCTACCTGACGACCGTTCCCGTGCTTACTTCCCTTCGCCGCACCTTTATTTTTCGGTCGTTGCTTTCCAGTGTCGCCGGGAAGCCGGCTTGCTGCCGCATTATGTTTCCCGCTCTTGTTCACCTCCGCCGTATCGGTTCCGCATGGCAACGGATGCACCCGAAAGCGGATTCCTACCGGCTCCTGCCGGCGCCAGAGGACTCTTACTTATGCCGACCGAAGATCGCTGCAAACAGATTCGCCATGCAACTGCCACTCACCTCTCTGCGCTGCTCGGCGTCCTGGCTCGTGCGCAAACGGCGGCTTTCCTGCTTGCCGCACTGTTCGTCCTCTGCGCCGCGGCGCCGCAGGCCTGGGCCGCCGCGGCTACAACCACCACCACGCTGGCCGTGACGAGCGCAGGCAGCCCGGTGACGACAGTTGCATCGAAGACCGTAGTCGCACTGACGGCCACGGTGACGGCCGGCAGCACGGCGGTCAAACCGGGGCAGGTGAACTTCTGCGATGCCACGGCGAAACTCTGCACGGACATCCATCTGCTGGGCACGGCGCAGTTGACCAGCGCGGGCACGGCCTCGATGAAGTTCCGTCCCGGAATCGGAAGCCATAGCTACAAAGCCGTGTTTGCCGGAACCAAGAGCAACGCCGCCAGCACCTCCAGCGCCTCGGCGCTGGAGGTGACCGCGACCGTGCAGTATCCGACGACGACGACCATCGCGCAGAGCGGCAGCAACGGCAACTACACGCTGGCGGCCACGGTGGCGGGACTTGTGAATGCACCGGGACTGGCTTCGCCGACCGGAGCAGTGTCCTTTCTCGATACCAGCAACGGGAACGCCGTGCTGGGAACCGCGTCTCTGGTGCCGGCCACGGCCGGAGTGAGCTGGTTGAACTCTCAGAGCCTGTCCACGGGCAACTCGCCCGAGTCCATTGCGGTGGCGGACCTCAACGGCGACGGCATATTGGACCTCGCCGTCGCAGACTTTGACGAGCACGTGACGATCCTGCTGGGCAATGGGGACGGAACGTTCGTGTACAAGTTAACCGTGGGGGCGGGTGCCGGTGCCGATGCCGTTGCGGTGGCGGACTTCAACGGCGACGGAATACCGGATTTGGCCTTCACAAATGCCGCGGATAGCACGGTAAGTATCGTGCTGGGCAATGGGGACGGCACGTTCACCGCCAAATCGAGCTCGGCGACGGGCCACTGGCCCAATGCCATCGCGGTGGGGGACTTCAACGGGGACGGCTTCTTGGACCTAGCCATAGCGAATGCGCCCTACGGATTTGTCAACGGCTTTGTGACGATTCTGCTAGGCAATGGGGATGGAACGTTCACGGCAGCGGCGAGCCCGCCAGTGCCCGGCGCGCCCTGGGATGTTGTCGCGGGGGACTTCAACGGCGACGGAATACCGGACCTGGCCCTGGCAGGTAACAATAATGCGGTGGCAATTCTACTCGGCAACGGGGATGGAACGTTCACCGCTGCGGCGGCAAGCCCGCCAACGGGCAGCGGGACCGGTTATGCTTTCGTGGCCGACTTCGACGGCGACGGCAAGGCGGACCTGGCCGTGACGAACTCCGACAACACGCTGACGATTTTGCTGGGCAATGGGGACGGAACGTTTAGGGCGACGGCGGCAAGCCCAATGACGTTCCCTTATACTGCCAGCGTTGGCCCGTCGGCGGACTTCAACGGCGACGGTATACCGGACCTGTTCGTCGTGGACTATTCTAACCACACGGTGAGGTACCTGCTGGGCAATGGGGACGGAACCTTCACCGCTACGGCGGCGAGCCCTCAGTTGGACAGCAATCTGCAAGAACTTTCGGCGGGAGACTTCAACGGCGACGGTATCCCGGACCTGGCCGTCAATCAGTACCCGGTGGTCGGCGACACGGTAGCGATTTGGCTGACGCAGCTAACGCGGACGGCGACCGCGCCACCTACCGGCATCTCGTTGCCTGCGGGTACAGGCACGCACCTGGTCCAGGCCAGCTACCCCGGCGACATCAACTTCCTCGACAGCATTTCCGCGCAAATCGGGTTAGCCACGGGCGGCACTCAATCTCAGACCATCACCTTCGCCAATCCCGGCACGCAAACCTACGGGACTCCGCTCACGTTATCCGCCACGGCAAGCTCCGGTCTTCCCGTTACCTACGAGGTGCTTTCTGGTTCTGCAACCCTGAGCGGGAGCGTACTGACGTTTACGAGTACGGGCTCTGTTACGGTGCAAGCGAGTCAGACTGGCAATTCCGACTACGCAGCGGCAACGCCGGTCTCACAGACTTTCCAGGTGAGCCCGGAAGCCCAGACCATCACCTTTGCGAATCCGGGCACGCAGACTTACGGGACGTCGCTTACGTTGAACGCCACGGCAAGCTCCGGATTGGCGGTCAGCTTCGCCTCAACGACCACCTCGGTCTGCACAGTCTCTGGGAACACGGCGGCTTTTCTGATTGCCGGAACCTGTACCATCCAGGCAACCCAGCCGGGCAACAGCAATTACTTGGCCGCCACGCCTGTCTCGCGGAGCTTCGCGGTCAATCATGGTGCTCAGACCATCACCTTCCCAAATCCCGGCACGCAGACCTACGGGACTCCGTTTACTTTAATCGCCACGGCAAGTTCCGAATTGGCGGTCAGCTTCACGTCAACGACTACCTCGGTCTGTACAGTCTCGGGAAACACGGCGACTTTTGTGATTGCCGGAACCTGCACCATCCAGGCAACCCAGCCGGGCAACAGCACCTATGCGGCAGCCACGCCTGTCTCGCAGAGCTTTACGGTTAATCATGAAGCTCAGACCATCACCTTCCCCGCGATCCCAACTACCACGTTGGTGACCGGGACGGTAACCCTGAACGCCGCGGCGTCCTCCGGCCTGCCGGTGAGCTATGCTTCCACCAATACGTCGGTCTGTACGGTTTCAGGAAGCGCCATAACCCTGTTGAACTTCGGAACCTGCGGCATCTGGGCGACGCAGGCAGGCAGCGGTGGTTTCTCGTCAGCTCCTGAGGCCGGGCAGGCCTTCGCGGTCACAATTGCAGGCCAAACCATTACGTTCCCGAATCCGGGAACGCAGACCTATGGTGAGGCGCCGTTCACCCTGAGCGCCACGGCTTCTTCCAACCTGCCGGTCAGCTATGCTTCCACGACTTCGTCGATCTGCACAGTTTCAGGAAGCACGGTAACCCTGCTAGCCGTCGGAACCTGCGGTATCGTGGCGACGCAGGCTGGCAATAACGACTATGCAGCCGCAGCGGCGGTCGGCCTTGTTTTCCCGGTCGTTAAGAATCAGATCATCACTTTCCCCGCCATCCCAACGACAACGTTGGTGACGGGAACAATAACCCTGAACGCCACGGCTTCATCCCACCTACCGGTGAGCTATGCTTCCACGAATACCTCGGTGTGCACGGTTTC
Organism: uncultured Acidobacteriota bacterium; assembly: GCA_963707735.1. Classification (GTDB taxonomy): domain Bacteria; phylum Acidobacteriota; class Terriglobia; order Terriglobales; family Acidobacteriaceae; genus TOLSYN. The sequence continues at coordinate 852,104 of CAVPRB010000003.1, forward strand.
AGGAAGCACCGTAACCCTGTTGAACTTCGGAACCTGCGGCATCTGGGCGACGCAGGCAGGCAATGGCAGCATTCCGCCAGCTCCTCAGGTTGGTCACGCATTCCAGGTCACGCTTGCGACCCAAACGATTACGTTCGCAAGACCGGACACGCAGACGTATGGTGAGGCGCCGTTCACCCTGAGCGCCACGGCTTCTTCCAATCTGCCGGTGAGCTATGCTTCCACAACTCCGTTGGTCTGCACGGTTTCCGGAAGCACGGTGACCCTTCTGGCCGCCGGAAACTGCGGCATCGTGGCGACGCAGTCTGGCAACACGCACTATGCAGCAGCTCCTGAGGTCGGCCATACGTTCCTGGTTGCCAAGGAAGCTCAGACCATTACCTTCCTGAATCCTGGAACGCAGACGGCTGGAGCAGTCGTTACGTTGAACGCCACGGCGAGCTCCGGGCTGCCGGTCGGCTACGCTTCCACGACTCCGTCGGTGTGTACGGTCTCGGGCAGCAGCGCAAGCATGGTCGCCGACGGATACTGCGGCATCGTGGGGACGCAGGCTGGCAGCGCCTACTACGCGCCAGCTCCCGAGGTTGGGCATATGTTCCTGGTGAGTGGCCAAAACTAGCAACCAACGCTAAACCACGTGGCCCAGGGCAACCTGGGCCACAAGCCACCAGCCACGCCCGACGCCACGCGTTGCACGGTTGAGAATACCGTCGTACCGGCGGGAAACTACCACTTCCAGGGCCGTGGTAGCGCACCTTGCTGCCGCCGTTGGTCTTCTACTGGGGCACGGCAGCCGCACCCAGCCGCTGTGTCAGTTGCGCCTGATACAGGCTATAGGGAAAGACATACGTTCCAGACGAGTCGATCGCGCCCTGCGCCAGGACCTTGGAACCGCCCGGCGCTTTCTTTGTCAACTGCTCGCCCACGCAGCCGATGCACCAGTTCTCCGAGCCGGGCGGCTCCTGAATGGTAAATTCATACGCGGTCGCGTTCCACACCACGCCCCAGCCGATGGCCCAGCCGTGTCCGCTGCCATAGTTGCCGCGGTCCCAAAGGTTGATGTCGCCCTGGGTGGAGCCGGATATCGCTGTCACCGTGGTGTCTTCCACCAGTAACCCGGTTGCCCAGCGCTGATGCGGTTCGATTTTGGCATTGCCCGCGAACGTTCCGTTGCGCAGGACATTGGGCCCCTGGGTGGTGGCGCTGGTTGCAAAGAAGAGGGTCTCATCGGCGACATCGCTGACTGTATCCATCATCACCTGGGTCGCGCCCTGGATGTAGAACTCTTCAAACATTGCATTATCCGTCTGGGTCACGGTATGGGTGATGGAGACGTTGCTGACCGTCACTTGTTTCGAGTAGCTTTCGATGTCGATGCTCTGCAGCGTATCCTGCGCGGTAAGGTTGCGAGCCCAGGCGTTGAGCACCGAATAGGTAACGACGAGTTGATAGGAAGCCACGGGCGGCTTCAGATCGGTGGCCGGCACAGGGGCAACGGCGCGCAGATTCTCCACCCCCACTTGCGAGATGCGCCCGTCGAACTTGTAGGCCTGCAGAGTGGCTCCGTTGACGCCGCAGTAGGTACTGTCGATAGAATCCGACATGGGCGCATCGAGGGTGAGCTGATTGCCGTCGATCGCCGTAATGGTGCGATCCGTCACCAGGGCGACACTGCCCACGTCGATCCAGTCGCAGGGCGTGCTCGACGTAGGAGGGCAATCGTTGCCTAATTCAGCCGGGGTCATTCCCATGTGGTTCACCCAGTCCTCAGTCACCGGCTTCGTGATGAGCACGGGCGTTCCCACCTGGAGCCCGGTAGTGCTGACAACGTCCACGGTTAGAGTGCCGGCGGGCACGTAGCTGTTGGTGATGGCCGTGGGCGAGCCAACCGGGATGGGCGGGTTATAGTTGGGCGCTTTGCCTTTGGTTCCCAGGACAAACAGAGGATAAGGCTTGGTCGCGGGGGCCATGGTAATCACCGTGTTGCTTCCCGGCGAGACGCCACTGCCACTGCCTCTGAGCACCACGCCGCTCACGGTGATGGTGAGCGAACCCTTCACCGTGTAGCTGCCGGGCTCGAGCAGGACGGCGCCCCGCAGACCGGTCGTGGCATCCAAAGGCATTCCTGAAACGGCGTTGATGGCTGCTTGAATGTTGGGGGTGTCATCGGCGCCCGAAGGGGCAACGGTGGCCTCGACCGGCGCGGTAGGGATGGCCGCGGCGCCCTGCTCGTAGCCGGCGGTCGAAAAGTCCATGATCTGGTCGTAGCCATCGCTTCCGTCATTGTCGAAGTTGGGAAACGGCTGGTAGACCAGGTTGCCGGATTGATAGTAGACCCATTGGCTCGGCGGCGCGTTTAACGATGTCAGCGTAATGGAGGCCGCGGCTGACCTGGCAGGGTCTGCAATGCTGGTGGCCGTCAGCGTGATGCTGACGGGCGAGATTCCACTGACGGTCTGGGGCGCCGTATAGGTCACGCCCGTGGTGGACGGGTTGCTGAGCTTTCCCTGGCCGGCGTCGAGACTCCAGCTCACACCCGCCGTGGAAAAGTCGTTTGCTGCCGTCGCCGTGAAAACCTGCGAGCCACCGTCGCTCAGGCTGACGTTGGCCGGGCTGACGTCCACGCTGGTTGCGACCAGCGGAATTGTAATCGAGGCCGATTTGGTTGGGTCGGTCGTGCTGGTGGCCGTGACGACCGCGGCGCCGGTGGTGGCAGGAAGCGGGGCCGTATAGTTCGCGCCGGTCACGGTTACCGCGCCCAACGAACCTCCGCCGCTGGGGATGCTCCAAGTGACGCCCGCGTTGAAGGGGTCGTTTGCAACCTTTGCGGTAAGGGTCTGGGTTCCGCCGCCTTCCAGGAACGCGCCCGTCGAACTGATGGTAACGCTGATCTCAGGGGTTGATACCGGCTTGGTGCTGCCGCCACCACCGCAACCAGCCAAAGTCAGAAGGATCAATGCCGTGACACCAGCGAACACACACCTAGAAAGAGCGCCTCTCTGCATGAATCATCTCCTTTGTCGCTTTGAATCCGGTAATTCTATCGTTCCCGAGGAAGGTTGCAAAACCAAGAACAGCGTTTGTTGCCAAAAAGGAGGCAATGTATCCAGGAATAGAGCCGAGATTGCTGCGCTAGCTGGTAACGGATGTTGCCGAGCACCCGCAAGAGGTCAAAGCGCACGAGAAAAGCATCCGAGACAAACGTCTGCCTCCGAAGCTACGGCAGAAACTCCGGGAAGATATGAAACGGTTTGGCCCATAGGTTTGTGGTTTCCTTGCGCCTTACGCCGTTAGATGGCGGCAAGTTTGCCCAGCTTTTCCACGGTTTTCAGCCTGCCATCCGTGCGGGCGACTGACTGTTAGCCATTGGAATTACTGGAGTTAAGCGCACGAAAGCCCGTATCCGAAACACAACCGCGAATCAGAAGGCCGGGAGTTCGAATCTCTCAGGGCGCACCATATCGCTACGGTTCAGAATCAGTCCCAGGAACAACCGCGCGTCTCGGCTGCGGGCGTCGCCGCGTTGTGCCGAGAGTTGTGCCCAACCTCCAACTGTCTGAAAGCTGGTTGGATGGCGTCGGCCCGTGGATGGCAGTGGGCGGGCGCAAACCTTCCGCCAGCGTTGTTCCATCGGACCCTGCTTGGCGATGCCGCGGAGGGGCTAGCTTCCCATTCGCCGCTCAAGGGTGAATGCTGACGCGGGGTTATTGCAAGTTCTTTCAATATTGAAGCGGTGTTTCCCTGACGGTATGATGCGGGGCGCTGGACAAACTGTCCCGCATCTTCAGAAATACTGTGTGTGTCTATCGATCCGATCGGATCTTCCGACCGCCGGAGAGCCGGTCGTAACTGCCATTGCTGGACCTAAGAAGAACGATGGAGACAAGGTTCGCCTCCGTTGTCCTGGCGCGGAAAAAGCCAGCGGTTCGAACCCGGAGTAAGTTGGTAGCCTTCCGCTGGTTAGGTAGGGGAATTGCGAAACGGGGTAGCAACTGCCCATTGCTTTCAGGAACGAAACGGAAGTTGTCGTTGCAAGGGTGACTTACAGGACCTCAGTTGTCGAACTCGAAAAGATGCCGCGCACATAAACTCGGAATCACCGTTCGGTCTCATCGTGTGACATGGATCCAAGCCAAACCAGGAGAGGAATTGTTGTTCACGAGGAGCGCGAGCCTCTAGGAAGGTATACATATGAAGAGCAAGTACATCATCGGCGTTGACGCCGGTACCATGGGCGCTCGTTCAGTTATCTTCGATATCCAAGGCAAGGAAATGGGCAGTGCCTACCATGAAACCCCAACCACTTATCCAAGACCGGGCTGGGTTGAGCAGAAAGCGGAAGACATTATAGAGTTGGCGTTCCAGTCTACCCGGGAAGCAATCAAGAAGAGCGGAATCGATCCCAAAGACATTGCCGGAATCAGCTTTACCAACATGCGCTCCACGTTTGTGCCGGTTGATAAGGACGGCAAGTTCCTTTCGCACGTCTTCATGTGGCAGGATCTGCGCGGAACCGAGATGTTTCCCTGGATGCGCGATAGACTAGCGACCAATGGCATGACCGAGATGGATCTGTACAATCTCTCGGGCTTTCCAATTGGGCCAACCTGGCCGTCGAGCAAGCTGTACTGGTTCAAGAAGCATTATCCCGAACTTTACGATAAGACCTACAAGTTCATCATGCCGCAAGCCTTGCTGTCCAAAGCCTATGGGGCCGACGACTATTGTGAAGATCTCGACGACGCGGGCTGGTGGCAGATTACCAACGCCGACACGTTTGAATACGATCCTAAACTGGCGAAGATATTCGAAGTAGACATTGCGAAGTACCCGAAGAACTACCGGCCGGGGACACCCGTGGGGAAAGTGCCCGCAGACGTTGCCGCGAAGACAGGTCTGCCGGTGGGCACCCCGGTGGTTGTGGGCAGTGGCGACCAGCAATGCGGCGCTATCGGTCTGGGGAACGCCAAGGACGGAATGGCGTCGGTCTGCCTGGGAACGGCCGGGTTGTGCATTGGCTGCTCCTCGAAGCCGATTCGCCATCCGGGAGGCACGATGTACGTGTTAGGTCATCCCGGCCCCGGTCACTGGCAGATGGAAGGTCAATCCAATGCCGCCGCGAGCAGTTTCCGCTGGCTGCGCAACACTCTGTGCCAGATGGAGATGGCGACGGCGGAGATGACTGGAGTGGAAGTCTACGACCTGCTGACCCGCGAAGCCGCGCAGTCACCTCCAGGAGCGCACGGAACGATCTATCTTCCCTTCCTGTCTGGGGCCAACAGTCCTTATTACGATCCCTTCGCCCGGGCTGTCGTACTCGGCATGACCTTCGCTCACAAGAAGAGCGACATCATCAGGGGCGCGATGGAAGGCATCTGTTACGAGATGAGAGACATGCTGGAATCTCTGCAGGAAGCTTCCTTCAAACCGTTTGAGGTATACCGGATTACCGGAGGCGCGGCGCGCTCCTCGGTGTGGAACCAGATCCAGGCGGACATCTACGGCAAGCCCGTGGAGACCGTGAAGTGCAACGAAGCTACGGCCCTTGGCGCTGCCATGCTGGGCGCCGTGGGAGTGGGTATCTACAAGGACATCTATGAAGCCATCGGCAACATGGTGCACCTGGACAACCGCTGGGAGCCAATCCCGAAGAACGTGGCCGTTTACAACGAACTGTTCAGCATTTACCGGAACACCTACAAGGCTCTGAAGGATAACGTTTTCCCGGCTATCTCCAAGTTCCAAGGGGTGGTTGAAGGGGAAGGCGCGAAGCTGGAAGAAGCCGAAACCAAGAAGGCGGAGGAAGTGCTGGCCTGAGCTGTCCAAGCCTTGGCGTAACGTCAGAAGTAAATTTGGGGCTGCTCCGCGGAGCAGCCCCAAATTGTGATGCTTCTTATGTCTAGTGCGAAGTCACGGAGATCGGCTGGAAGGCCTGGCAGGCGATGGGTATGCCCGCCAGGCATCTTTCTGCGGAGAGGAATCGGTTTCCCTTCGGAAGTGTAACCCTAGGTCCTCAGGTCGAAGATGCCAGTTTTCGATTCCGAATAGACTCCCCAGAGTTTGAGCGCTACGCCGAGTTCCGGGTGCTCCTTGCCGGCATCGACCAGAGACTGGCCGGCCATCACGGCGGAGATTCCCTGGCGGAACGCGCGGGCTCCCGCAGCCGGTCCCATCGGGTGTCCATGAATGGCGCCGCCGGCCGCGATCATGATGTCTTTGCCGAACTTGCCAATGAGGTCTTCGATATGTCCCTGGGTCGTTCCTCCGCCGGGCATGGGGAAGATGGGGCTGATCCCCTGCAGGGGGCAGAGCATCTGGTATCCGGCAGTCACGAAGGTGTCCATCATCATGGGGAACTTGCCATAAGGACTGAGGCTGATGATCATGTCAAGACCTGCCAGGCGGGGCAGCTTGGCGCCGATCAGAGAGGCGCTCACGCCGGACCATTCCGATTCATACATTGCGCCCGCGAAGTCCGAGTGGCCAAGGATCGGCACACTGATGGTGGGATCCTCGGTGATCATGGCGGTGGTATCAAGTCCGCAGGTGCAGTAGTTGAGCATGAGGCCGTTGGCGCCGGCTTCGAGAGCGCGGTAGGCGTTGTCGCGCATCTTGTCTGCCCGGCCGGTGATGTTGAAGGCGTAGATCGTCTTCTCGCCCTTTTTGTCGTCGGCGCGCTTGAGCGCTTCCATGACCGCCTTGACGCGGTCGATCAGACGGCAATGCGGGGGATCGGAAATGAGCTCGTCGTCCTTGATCACGTCGACGCCGCCAATGGCAGCTTCATAGGCCAGTTTCGCGGTCGTCGCAGCATCGAGCCCCGTGCAGGGCTTGATCATGTTGTTGAGCAGGGGCCGGTCCTGCACTCCGAGCAGGTCGCGAACTCCCTGGACGCCGAACTTGGGCCCGGGAAACTGGGCGAGGAATGAGTTGGGAAATTCCAGATCGACCAGCTTGACCTTGCCGGAGCTGGAGATGTTGCCGATGACGCTGCTCAACATCAGGGAGAACTGGGCGCCGAAATTTGCCCAGGGATAGGCGATCCGGGCGATAAACTGGCGTTCGGTGACACCCTCGGGAATGCCGATCTGATAGGCCGGCGTCTCGTACACGCCGACGACTCTTCCGATGCAAAGTTCCCGGACTTCGGGAGTCTCGCCAGGCACCTTCAGCCAGGTTCCGGTGGTCTGCTCGACCGCCAGAGCAGCGGCGAACTTCGGTAGGCTGGTGCCGGCTTTTACAGCGCAGAAATACGTCGCGATGACAAATCTCTCTTTGTCAAGTTCTTCGGGAAACTGGATAATGATCGGATCTATAAACATTATGGATTCCTCCTGGCACCGGATAACGAGTCCGTGACTCAATGATCGTACAATCAGTACTATGCAGCTTCAATATTGAAAGAACTTGCAATAATGGGGCCCACGATTATTGTTGTTTTGCGGGTGGATGCCAAGCTCGCCGGGAAAGTATGGGAAGGCCGGCGGGCAGGGCGGGATGGCAATCCGCGGTGCGAGAAAAGTGGTGGATCGCAAAAGGGCTCGTTCTATGATTCAACAGGTTGAAGAGGGCAAGACAACAGGAGTGGGACCGGCATGAAGAGCGAAGTTTATGCGCCCTCGGACTGGGTGGTGTGTAAAGCCGCCGAGCTCTTTTACGTGGCGGGGAAGTCGCACCGCCAGATTGCGGACGAGCTGCACGTTTCCGAATCGACCGTTTCCCGGCTGTTCAAACGGGCAAGGGATGAGCATATTGTCCAGTTCGTCATCCAGGAGCCCTACCTGAGCTGTCTTACGCTGGGAACGACGCTGCAGAAAAAGTACGGCTTAAGCGATGTGGTGGTGGTTCCCCAGCCCGAGGACGCTGGTCACGGCAACCATGGAGAATTGGTGAAGCAGATGGTGGCCCGGGAGGGTTCCCGCTATTTGCAGCGCATTATAAAGCCGACCGACGTCCTGGGAATTGCGTGGGGCGGCACGATGTACTATCTGATCAACTATCTGAACCCCTGCCAGCGCAGCGCAAACATGTTTGTGACCCTGCACGGCAGCCTCTCTTGTTGCGACTATGAATTGGATGTGCATAACCTGGTGCATCGCATGTCCATGGCGCTGGGCAGTTCGCATGCATCCATCCTGCCGGAGGGACTGCAGGAAAGCAGCGGGAGAGTTGCTGCCCTTAAAGCGGAAGAAGAGAAGACGTTTTCATTGTTTGAGCGGGTCACCATTTCACTCAGTGGCATTGGTTCTTTTTATCCCGAAGCGACCTCTCCATTGTCCCGCCTGCAATACCTGAAGCCGGAGGAATTTGAGCTGCTGCGCAACCAGGGAGTCTATTGCGACTTGATGCTCCGGTTTCTAAATGAGAAGGGCGAAGAGTGCGATACCGAAATCAAACACCGGACGCTGGCGATTGATCTGGAAATGTACAAGCGGATCCCATGCAAGATCATCGTTGTTTCGGGCTCGCACAAGGCCCATGCATTGAAAGCCGCGCTGCAAGGGGGGATGTGCGACGTGTTGATTACGGACCATGAACTGGCGCGAGCCGTGCTGGCCGTAGGACAGTGATTCCCTGCCGAGGCGAAATGGAATCGGTTGCCAACGGCGCGCCCCCAGCGTTCCAGGTTGTCCGGGGACGAAGACTCTCCACAAAGGTTGAGAGATGCGAGTTTTGATTGCGACTTCAAACCAGGGCAAGCTGCGAGATTTTGCCGGCGCTGCGGCAGTGCTGTGGCATCACCGTGGAAGGATTGGCGAATTTTGCAAGTCTTCCCGAAGCCGTGGAGGACGGAGCAAGCTTTGAGCAGAATGCTCGCAAGAAGGCTGAGCATTACAGCCGCTTTGCTCCCGGAGAGCTGGTGTTGGCCGATGATTCCGGCCTCTCGGTGGACGCGCTGGGCGGCGCTCCGGCGTCTATTCCGCGCGTTATGCCGCCGGCGACGAAAGCGGAAACAGCAGCGACCTGGCCAACAATCGAAAGCTGCTGCGCGAGTTGGAGACGGTGGCCGAGGACGGGCGTACGGCGCGCTTTGCGTGCGTAATCTCGGCCGCACGCGACGGCCGCGAGGTGGCGCATTTCCGCGGCGAAGCGCAGGGAGTGATTCTGCGCGAAGAGCGCGGCGGCATGGGCTTCGGCTACGATCCGCTCTTCTGGTTTCCTGCGCTGGGCAGGAGCTTTGGCGAACTGAGCCTCGGCGAGAAGGCCCGGGTAAGCCATCGCGGGGCGGCGCTGCGTATGTTTCTGGAGTGGGCGCGCGACGCTGAGGCTCGCGCCAGCCGCCTGGGATAGGCGGCGAATCGGGGCTGAGCCTGCGCAGGCGATCTAGATGGCGCCGTGCTTTTCCGGTTCGAATTCCCGGGCAAACATTTTCTCCGCGTCGATGGTCAGGAATTTTCCGCGGCTGCGGGCTAGCACCACGTCCTCTTGCATTGCGAATTTCGGCGCGGTTGTACAGCGCCCGGCCGTGCATTCTGTTGACCCGGCCCTCGACCACGAGCGGCTTTCCCAGGGGCACGGGGCGAAGGTATTCCACCTCCATGCGGCGGGTGAGAGCGACCTTGCTTTTCAGCTTGTTGGCCTTGCCCATGGCCTCATCGAGAATGGTGGCGATGATGCCTCCGTGGGCGTGGCCGGGCGGCCCGACAAAGCTGGCGTCGAGTTCGAATTCGCAGATATAGCTCTTGCCGCCGGGGCTGAGAGCGAAGCTCAGATGCAACCCATTGGGATTGGCCGGACCGCAGCCAAAACAGAGATCGCCCGGCCAACACGCCGAGGGTACATCGTGATCATGGTCGTGCTTGCGGTTCATGACGGGCTGCTCCGTGAAACTGGGTTGGATGACTGCTTCGATTCAGCATGGAACGGTTTCGATTCAGCTGGACCCAGATCGAACTATAAACGCTTTCCCTGGCAAAATTAATTTCAGTGCCGGAAGGATTTTTCCGCATCTTAGGACGGAGAGGATGGCATGCTTTCCCGCTTCTCCAACCGGCCCGTTCCCGGCGGCGGCAATCGCGGTCCCGCTCCTCCCGAAGACATTCGGTGGCGGCGGTGGGGACGCGGACGCGGCGATGGCGATGGCGTGCACGGCTTCCGGCAGCAGTTGAAACGTTACCGGTTGGGCTTGCTGTTCACGGTCGCCTCCATCGTGATGCTGTTTATCTCCTTCACCACTTTGTTTGTGGCGCGCCGAGGCGCGGGCAAGTTCGATCCGCTGACCGGCAGCTTTCCAGAGCGACTGGGTTCCGGTGGCGCTGCCGATGAAGATTCTGCTGATCAACAGCGCGGTGTTGCTGCTGAGCAGCCTGTTCATTGAGACTGCAAAGCGGGCCGCGCGAGCTGGAAGCCATCCTGATGCCGATGAGCAATATTCCGGGTGTGCGCCCGATTCGCCAAAGCTCGCCGGTGTGGGTCTGGGCGACGGCGGTGGCCGGCTTCGGATTTCTCTACGGGCAGGGCCGTGGCATGGCAACGGGTTCATCTGGCCGGCGGATGCATTCGAACAGCGGCCCGGCGGGCACATTCTTTATTTTGCTCACGGGAATCCACGCCGTGCATCTGATGGCGGGACTGGCGGTGCTGCTCTATGCCTGCCTTGCGCGCGGGCCCAAGCGGTCGCTGGAGCGGCGTTGCATCACCCTCGATGTGACCGCCTGGTACTGGCACTTCATGGCCGTGATGTGGGTGTACGTGCTGCTGGTCTTGAAGTTGATGGACTGAGCAATCCGGAGCGAGTTGGCCGGGCTGGGGCGGGCGAACTATAATAGAGAGATTCGGTAGTCATCCGATTGCGGCTGTAGGGTGCGAGCGCCGCGATTGGGTTGGCTGGCCGCTCTCATTATGTCCAAGGAAGCAATCGTAGTTCGCGGCGCGCGCGTTCATAACCTGAAGAACATCGATTTCGAAATTCCACACAATCGTCTGACGGTGGTGACAGGAGTGTCTGGAAGCGGAAAGTCTTCGCTGGCCTTTGACACGGTGTATGCCGAGGGGCAGCGCCGCTACGTTGAATCGCTCTCGGCCTATGCGCGGCAATTTCTGGAGCGCATCGAGAAGCCGGATGTGGACCTGATCGACGGCATCGCCCCGGCGGTCGCCATCCGGCAGAAGAACCAGACGCGCAATCCGCGCTCGACCGTGGCCACCGCTACCGAAATCTACGATTACCTGCGCCTGCTCTATGCCCGCATCGGCCGGACCTATTGCCCGCAATGCGGCGAGCAGGTGAAGAACGACACCGTGGACGAAGTGGCCGAGCGCATTCTGGCGACTGGGCGACGGCACCAGGGTGCAGGCGCTTTTTCCGCTGCTGCACGTGGAACCCGTGACGGCCGAGGCGGAAAAGAAGCCCGCGCGGACGCAAAAAGAAGCAGGCCGAAGCAGACCATGCCGCGGCGCTGCGGGAACGGCTCTTCGAACTGCGCAAGCGCGGCTTCAACCGCTTGTTCCAGGATGGCGAAGCTGTTCGAGTTCTCAACTCCCGAGTCTCTGCTGGAAATCGATTTCAGCAAGCCCGTGTTCCTCCTGCTGGACCGCATCCTGGTGGAGCCGAGTCGCGTTCGCGCATCGTGGATGCGATTGAGAGCGGCTACCGCGAGGCGGGCGAGGTGGTGTTTGAAACCGCGCCGCGCGAGGGCGAACCGCTGCGCCTGCGCTTTTCCCAGCGCTTCGAGTGCAAACATTGCAATCTGAAATTCGAGCAGCCTGAACCAAGGCTGTTCTCCTTCAATAATCCGTATGGCGCGTGCCCGCGCTGCCAGGGCTTTGGAAATACCATTGACTTCGACATGGACCTGGTGATTCCGGACAAGTCGAAGACGCTGGCCGAAGGCGCGGTGGAGCCGTGGACGAAGCCGAAGTACAAGCCGCTGGGCACGGAGATGCGGCGCGTGGCGCGCCTGGCCGGAATCCCGCTGGATGTGCCTTGGGCGAAGCTGAAGAAGGATCAGCAGAAGCTGATTCTCGAAGGCGATGGAAGATGGTTCGGCGTGCGCGGCTTCTTCGAACATCTGGAGAAAAAGAAGTACAAGCTGCACGTGCGAGTGTTTCTGAGCCGCTATCGCGGCTATTCGCTGTGCGGCGCCTGCGGCGGAGCAAGGCTGCGCACCGAGGCGCGGCAGGTGAAGATTGCCGGTCTGGATATCTGCCAGCTGTGCCGCAAAACCGTGGAGGAGGCCGCGCGCTTTTTCCAGGAGCTGACGCTCACGGCGGAGGAGTCCGGCATCGCCAGCAAACTACTGGAGGAGATTCGGGACCGCCTGCGCTTCCTGAACGAAGTGGGACTGGAGTACCTGACCCTGGACCGGCTGTCTTCGACCCTGAGCGGCGGCGAAGCGCAACGCATTCAACTGGCAACCTCGCTGGGTTCGCGGCTGGTCGGCACCTTGTACGTTCTCGATGAGCCTTCCATTGGGCTGCACAGCCGCGATACCGCGCGGCTGATTCATATCCTCAAGAGCCTGCGCGATCTTGGCAACACCATCCTGGTGGTGGAGCACGATCCCGAGGTGATGGCCGCGGCCGACGAGATTCTTGACCTTGGGCCCGGCGCGGGCGAGCACGGCGGCAAACTGGTGGCGCACGGCAACTACGAGGAAATCCGCGCCAATCACCAATCCCTGACCGGGCGTTACCTGAGCGGAGATTTGCAGATCCAGGTTCCGCAGCAGCGGCGGACTCCGGGCAAGCAGATGCTGCGCCTGCGCAATGCCGGCGAACACAATCTGAAGGACGTGGACGTCACCATTCCACTCGGAATGCTGGTGGCTGTCACCGGCGTATCCGGCTCGGGTAAAAGCACGCTGGTGCACGATGTGCTTTACCAGCGCCTGGCGGCGATCAAGCGCCAGACCACGGGCGCGCTGAGCGAAGCCAGCCTGCGCGAGTTCGAGGGTGAGCAGTGGCTCGACGAGGTGCAACTGGTGGACCAGTCGCCCATCGGACGCACGCCCCGCTCCAATCCGGTGACCTACATCAAGGCGTTCGATCCGATTCGCGAGGTCTTCGCTTCCCTTCCCGAATCCAAGAAGCATGGCTACACGGCCGGATATTTTTCCTTCAACATACCCGGCGGGCGCTGCGAGACCTGCTCCGGCGATGGCACGGTGACCGTGGAAATGCAGTTTCTCGCCGATGTCGAACTGATCTGCGAGGACTGCAAGGGTACCCGCTACAAGCCGGAGATTCTGGCCGTGCGCTACCACGGACAAGAACATTCATGACGTGTTGAACATGACGGTGAAGGAAGCGCTGGCATTTTTTGCCGGGGTGCCGCAAGCTGGTGGACAAACTGCGAGTGCTGGAAGAAGTGGGCCTCGGATATCTGCGCCTCGGCCAGTCTGCCACAACCCTGAGCGGAGGCGAGGCGCAACGAATGAAACTGGCGGCGCATCTGCAACCGCAGGGTCGCGACAGCCTGCGCAAGAATCCCGATGGAACCACCATCAAGCGCAAGTCGCAGATGCTTTACATTTTCGACGAGCCCACCACCGGCCTCCACTTCGACGACGTGAGCAAACTGCTGGCGGCCTTCAAGAGACTGATCGATGCGGGCGGCTCGATCGTGGTAATCGAGCACAATCTGGACGTGATCAAGGTAGCCGACTGGGTCATCGACCTTGGTCCCGAAGGCGGCGAGCGCGGCGGGGAAGTTGTGGCCATCGGCACGCCGGAGGAGATTGCGGCCAATCCGCGCTCCTACACCGGGCAATGGCTGCGCAAGGTTCTGCCGCTGGCGGCGGTGGTATCGTGACGCCCGCCGGGAAAGGCTCTGCGAGCGTGTGCGGCGGCACTACTGCTTACCTCCGTGCTCTGTGCGCAGCGGTCTCCTGCGTACGTTGCAAGCGCGGATGAGCCCGCCGCCGTGGTGCGCGCGGAGAGCGCGATGGACCAGCAGCGCTGGCAGGATGCGGAGACGATTCTGCGCAAGCTGGTCACAGCCAACCCGAAGGATGCGCGGGCGTGGTTCGATCTGGGATACGTGATGCACGCCGAGAAGAAGTATCCCGAGGCGATTCTGGCGTACCGGGGCGCGGTTGCGGCACAGCCGGAGAGCTTTGAATGCAACCTGAATCTGGGCCTGATGCTGGCACATGAAAACAATCCGCAGGCCTCGGACTACCTGGAAACGGCTACCCGTCTGAACCCGACCGGCGAGCATCCGCAGGATTCGCTGGCGCGGGCATGGGCCGCGCTGGCCGCAGTCGAGGCAGCCGGAGACGCCGAAGCGCGCGCTGGATTCCTGGCAGCATGCGGTTGCGCTGGCGCGCGGGAATGCGCGGCTCCGCCTTGGGTACGGCGAGGCGCTGGAAAAATCTGGGGATCTGGCGGGAGCGGAGCGGGAACTTCGCAAGGCGAACGATCTTGAGCCGGCGTCGACCGACGCACTGGCGGCGCTGGCCAACCTCTTTCTGCGAGCCAAGCGCCTGCCGGAAGCCGAGGAGATGTTGCGCCGGCTGCTGTTGGCGGCGCCGCAGGACGAGAGTCGCACATCTGCAGCTTGGGCGCGTGCTGAGCGCGGAAGAAAAAGATGCAGAGGCCACCTCGGAGTTGCAAAAGGCGCTGGCCTTGCGGGCTGACGATTGGGATGCGTTGCGCGAACTGGCTTTTGCGCAGGAACGCGGCGAGCAGTTTGCCGCCGCCGAAAGCAGCTACCGCAAACTGTTGACGCAATTTCCCAACGATGCGGAGCTGCACAACGGCCTGGGTTCGGCGCTGCTGCCGCAGTTGAAATATGCGGAGGCGCAGAGCGAATTCATTACCTGCGTGCGCCTGCGCCCGGAGCAGGGTGAGGCCTACGGACAACTGGCGCTGGCGGCTTCGGGCAACAAGGACTACGAGTTTGCCATCAAGGCATTGGACGCGCGCGAGCAAGCTGCTGCCGGAGATTCCGAGCAGCTTACTTTCTGCGCGCGACCTGCTACGATCACCTGCGCCAGTTTGCCGAGGCGGTGAAGAACTACAAAGCTTTTCTGGCAGTGTCCAACGGTCAGTTTCCCGACGACGAATGGAAGGCGCGACACCGCTTAATGGCGATTGAGCCGGAGGCCAGGGGGAAGAGATGAAAGCGCTGCATGTTTGCCGGAGGGTGTTGTTGCTGGCCGCTTTCTGCGCGGCTTTCCGGGTGACTTGCTGTATGGGTCAGGACGCCTCCGCCGCCCAGATGCGACACCGCGCCGACGAGGCCAGCGGCCGGGAGTGCGCCCGCCTGAGCATGGTTGCAGCGCGGCAGGCGCTGGAGGATGCGGACCGCCTCTTCGGCAGCGGCGAGGTGAAGCCGGCGCACCAGGCGATTGACGTTTCAGTGCGCTATGCCCGGCGTTCGGTGGATTGCTCCTTGAAGGCGCACAAGAGCGAAAAAGCGACGGAGATCGAAGTTCGCAAGCTAATCCGGAGGATGAACGAAATCAGCCAGACTCTTGATTCCGTGGATCGGCCACATCTTTCACAGGCGCTGGCGGAGTTGGAGAACGAGCGGCAAAGATTGCTGCAATCTCTATTTGGCGCCGCCGCCGGCGGCCCGCCGGAGAAGAAGCCGTGAGGATTCTCGCCGCACTGATGGTTGCCGGCCTCTGCGTGCTTGCCCAGGCGCAGGCGCGGCGTGATCCGCTGACCGCCCGCGAAGTGAATCAAATGCGGGAGAACGCGCAGGACCCGACGAAGCGCATCGATCTTCTTCTTGGCTTTGCGCGCGAGCGCCTGCTTGCCATCGAGGGTCTGCACGGCAAACCCAAGCCAAGCTCTGCCGACGCCGGCAAAATCGCCGATCTGCTCGCTGATCTGGCCGCCCTGATTGACGAACTGGACGACAACCTGGACATGTACAACGGACACAGCGAGGACCTGCGCCACTCGTTACGCCGCGTACTGGAAGTCGAAGCCGAGTTCCAGCAGAAGTTGCAGGCGCTTAACAACCATGCCGATCCGCTCGAGAAGCGGCGCTTTGCGGAGTCGCTGGAAGACGCCACCGACGCCCTGCAAGGCAGCACGGAAGGCGCGCGCGCCATGCTGGCCGGCCAGCTTGAGAAAAAGGGAGAGGAAAAGAACAAGCAGAAACGGGCTCGTCCGGAAAATCCGCAAACTCCCGGCGCGCAGACACCCGAGGACCCGCGCTAGAGGCCGCGCGGCAATGCCGGGGCGCACCCGGCGCGGCGCAACACGTGGGGCCGGGGTTCTGATAATCTGAAATCACCTTGAAGGATTCGTTGCTGCCACTGCTGCAGGAAATCTATCGGGAACTCCGGCCGCGGGCGCCGATTCCGGAGTTCGATCTGCAGTTCTATCCGTTTGTCAATATCAACAACACCATTCGCCTGTCCCAGGGGCGCATGAAGCTGCGGCTCTCCGATCTGCTGGAGGGCGCGCCCGAGCCGGTGTTGAGGGCCATCGTCCACATTCTGCTGGCCAAGATCTACCGCAAGCCCATCGATGCCGGCACAGCGTCGCGCTATCGCCGTTACGTTGCCTCCCACGACATGATGGAAAAGGCGCAGCAGCTGCGGCAGATACGCGGACGCAAACGCCTGGAATCGGCCAGGGAAGTCTACTACGATCTCGACGAGGTGTTTGACACGCTGAATGTGCGCTTCTTTCATGGACTGCTGGGCAGGCCGCAGATGAGTTGGAGCGGCGAGCGCGCGCGCCATTTGCTGGGCCATTACGATCCCGCTCACAACGCCATCATCATCAGCAAGGTGTTTGACCAGGCCCAGCGTACCGCGGCTGGCCGTGGAGTACATCGTCTATCACGAGATGCTTCACCTGAAGCATCCGGTAAAGATGCGCGGCGGTCGCCGCTCGGTGCATGGCAAGCGAGTTTCGCGAAGATGAAAAAGCCTTTCCTCAACTGGACGAGGCGAGGCTGTTTCTGAAAACTCTGTAACCGCGACTGCGCCCGCTAGGTGCGATCGCGTCCCGAGTCGTCCTCGCCGGAACCCTCCAGCCAGCGCCGCAGGTCGTCTCCCGTAATGCGCCCGGCGGTGCCGGTTGCGATGCGCGAACTCTTGAGCACTTCCTCGTTCACGAAGATGGGACAGTCGGTGCGCATGGCCAGGGCAATGGCATCGGACGGGCGCGAGTCGATGACGATGAGGTTCGCCATTGCGCGTGGCCCAGATGGCGGCGAAAAAAGTGTCATTGCGCAGTTCGGTGACGACGACGCGCTCGACGGTGGCTCCCAGCCCGACGATTGCATTCTTCATCAGGTCGTGGGTCATGGGGCGCGGCGGCGAAACCTTTTCAATCTCCAGCGCGATGGCGTTGGCCTCGAAGACTCCCACCCAGATTGGCAGCACCGAATCGCTGTCCACTTCCTTGAGAACGATGATCGGCATGTTGGTGGTTGGGTCCAGCATCAGTCCACTGAATTCGCATTTCGACTTCCACGCAAACCTCCCTGGTACGGCCGTCAGATAGCAATCGCGGACGCCTCGGCGTCACGCGCTCCGGTTGCGGGAGCACAGTTCTCCCACCAGGCTATTGGGCAGCGCGCGCAGGACCAGAACCCGCGCATAGCTGGCAACGGCCGGCATGGCGATGCACTCGGGAACCGTAAAATTCAGCGTCTTGTTCTGTGACGTGCGGCCGGTGACCTGGCCGCGCGCGGGCTGATAACCTTCCACCATCACTTCCAGCACCTGTCCCACGTGACGCGCATAGCCGAGGCGCTGAATTTCGCGCTGGCGTTCGTTCAGAATCGCCAGGCGCGCAATCTTCTGTTCCTCGGTGATCGCGTTTTCCATGACGATGGCCGGGGTATTGGGACGCGGCGAATACTTGAAGCTGAATACGCCGTCAAACTGGACTTCATCGAGAAGCGTCATCGTCTGCTCGAACTCCGCATCGGTTTCGCCCGGGAAGCCGACGATGATGTCAGTGGTCAAGGAGATCGATTTACTTCTGGCGGCGCGGACCCAGGCCACGCGTTCCAGGTACTGCTCGCGGGTGTATTCGCGCGCCATGGCCGCCAGGACGCGCGACGATCCGCTCTGGACAGGAAGATGGACGTGGTCGCAAAGGGTGGGCACGGAGTCAATCGCCTCCACGATCTCGCGGGTGAAATGGCGCGGATGCGAGGTGGTAAAACGGACCCGGCGGATGCCCGGCACCTGGCCAACTTCGGCGAGCAACTCGGCGAAACTACGGCGGCCCAGAGGGTCGCGATAGGAATTCACATTCTGGCCGAGCAACTGGATCTCGGTGAAGCCACTATCGACGATGCGGCGCGCTTCTTCCAGCACGGATTCCGAGGTGCGGCTGCGCTCGCGTCCGCGGGTGTAGGGCACCACGCAATAGGCGCAGAACTTGTCACAGCCTTCGATGATGGTGATGTAGCCGCGATGGGGATTGCTGCGCGCGGTGAACTCGGTCTCGAAAGTTTCATCCGTGTTGCGGTCGTCCAGTCCGGTGGCGCGCTCGCCGCGTCCGATCTGCAGCAGCATTTGCGGCAGGTTACGATAGCTGGCCGAACCGGCGACGAGCGAAACGTGAGGGGCGCGTTCGAAGATGCGCTCGCCCTCCTGCTGTGCAACGCAGCCGATGACGGCGAACTTCTTTCCCAGCTTCTCCAGGCGCTTGAACTCGGCCAGGCGATGGAAGACCTTCTGCTCGGCCTTATCGCGAATCGAGCAGGTATTGTAAAAGATAAGGTCGGCCTCCTCGACGGACTGCACCTGGCGATAGCCCTGCGAGACCAGTGATCCGGCGACCTTCTCCGAGTCGTGGAAGTTCATCTGGCATCCGAAGGTTTCGATGAAGAATGTTTTCTGCTGCTCGGAACTCACTACACCAATCCTTGCCGGTCTGCCGCGGCAAACCTGCGCGAGCCAACTGCGCCGGAGAAACCCCCGCGCCGCGGTGAGTGGCCATCGACTCCCGCGCCCGCCCTTGCGGTCATTATCGCAGATTTCCGGGGCGCGGCAGAGCGGAAGCAAGGCTACCCCCGGAGAGAGCGTTTTCCGCCGGGATGCGCCACTTGCCGCGAATCGCCAAGGTTGACGAAATTTCTTCAAGCACTTATGATCGAACCGTCGCAATCAGCAATCATATCGCTAGCGGCGCGTCATGTTGCCCCTTCGTTCAACGGTAGGACACCTGCCTCTGGAGCAGGGTATCGGGGTTCGAATCCCTGAGGGGCAGCCAGAGTTTTGCCGTGCCGAAAACTTCGCGGGCTTCCCTTCCACACAAGACATTTTGAGATAACGCCGACGGTTACGGCTGGGCGCCGGTCCCCGCTGATACGGATCGCGGGGGTTGGTTGCTTCCCAGGTTATCGCCGCAAAGAACGCGGCGCGAACCTGGGGCACCCGTGATCTTTCAAGTGGTTGTCCATTCGATCAGAACCGGAGAAATCTACTCGCCGATGTTGAGGGCGCGTTTGAAGGAGCCGCGCTCGTTCTTGATTTTCTCTTGCAGCAGGGTGATGGCGTAGATGAGTTGCTCGGGGCGGGGCGGGCATCCGGGGACGTAGACATCGACGGGAATCCACTGGTTGACGCCCTGGACGATGGCGTAATTGTTGAAGACTCCGCCGGAGGTGGCGCAGGCGCCCATGGAGATGACCCACTTGGGTTCGGGCATCTGCATGTAGAGCTGGCGAATGACCGGGGCCATCTTCTGCGAGACGCGGCCGGCAATGATCATGAGATCGGACTGGCGCGGCGAGGGACGAAAGACCTCGGCGCCGAAGCGGGCAATGTCAAAGCGGGATGCGCCCATGGCCATCATTTCGATGGCGCAACAGGCAAGGCCGAACGTCATGGGCCAGATGGAATTCTTGCGAACCCAGTTCACGGCCGAGTCGAGGGTTGTAAGCAGCAGGCCGTCCTGCTCATGGCTGCCGCCGTAGGTGACCTGCGCGATGCGGGCGGGACTCTGCGGATCGCCCGCCAGAGCCTGAAATCGCTCGCTCCCACTGACTTCCTTTTCCATGCTCCCCACCTTCGGATATTGTAACGCGGCGCGGGCGGGGATTCCACTGCCGGAAGCGATGGCGACGAACAGCACTGGCTAGGAGGCCCGGCTCCTGCTACCTTTAGGATATGCACAGCCCTGGCGTTTGCGGAGTAATCCTGGCAGCCGGCTCCGATGCGGGAGCTGGAGATGCGCGGTTGAAAACGAAAGCCGAAGGTATCAGCGAGCTGATTGGCGCGCTGAACGCCGATACGGAGATGGTGCTGGTCGCCGTGGGAACTGGCGCCGACGCGCTGGCTCCGGTCATCTGGGCCAAGGCTGCGTACATGGTCCAGCTCCCTGATGACGCCAGTGATGCAGATGCGCTGCGGGCAATGCTGCAGGAAGTTTTGAATCGCGGCCGGGACGCCGCCCTGGTGGCTTCGCTGGACAGCAACGGATTAACGGCGGAGACGGTGCACCGGATGGTGGCAGTGTACTGCGCGGCGGGCGACGAGACGTGGGCCGTGGTTCCGGAGACGGAAATGCTGCAGGGGCATCCCGTGCTGATGGGTCGCAGGATGATTGAGTTGTTTCTCCGCGGGCAGAAATGGAGCGCGGCGGATGAGATTCTGGCTAACAACCTGGAGCATGTGCGCTCGGTGAAGACCATCGATCCTCTGGCGGCGTTGACCAGTTCGGTTCCGGCATGGAAGGCGCCCTGGGATTAGCCATCCTGCGACGGTACACAAAGATTATTTCCCACTTATATCCAGAAACAGGAGCGATTATTTTGAGCCAAACCTCTGGCAGTCTCAGTGCGGTTCAGTTTATTCAACAGGTTCTTGCGGCGCGTCCGGCGATTGCGGTGTTTGACTGCGACGGCACCCTCTGGTCGGGCGACGCGGGCGCGGACTTTTTCTACTGGCAGCTTGCCGAGGGATACGTCGCGCCCGAGATTCTTCCGGCGGTCAGGCACCGTTACAACGAATACCTGGCAGGGCGGGTGGATGAGCTGACAATCTGCGGGGAGACGATGCAGATTAACAAGGGAGTGGAGCACGAAGGGCTGCGCCAGGTGGCGCGCGAATTCTTCAGCCGGGTTGTGGCGCCGAGGATTTTTCCGGCCATGCTGGAGCTGACGCGGCGGCTCAGCGGGCAAGGCTGCGAACTCTGGGCGGTTTCCAGCACCAACAACTGGATTGTCGAGGCGGGCGCGGCGGCGTTTGGGATTCCCGCCGAGCGGGTGCTGGCGGCAACCCTGGCGGTGGAAGATGGCCTGGTGACGGACCGGCTGCTGCGGGTTCCCACCGACGAACTGAAGCAGACGGCAATTGAGGAAGTGATTGCGCGTCCGGTGGACGCGGTGTTTGGCAATTCAATGCACGATTTTGCGATGTTGGAAAAGGCCCGGAACGCCTATGCGATCAACCCGAACCCGGACCTCGCCGCAAGGGCCGAGGCCCTGAGATGGACCGTGTTCTGGCCGGAAGTTGGGTGAGAGATTGGCTGAAGCGGGCGGGCTGAAGCAGGTGGTGGCAGCGGTGATCGCTCACGCCAATCGCGTCCTCATCTGCCAGCGCCGGGAGACGCAGGCGTTCGCCTTGCAGTGGGAGTTTCCGGGAGGCAAGGTCGAGGCGGGCGAAAAGCTGGAAGCTGCGCTGGGACGCGAGCTGCGCGAGGAATTGGGGATCGGCGCCGTGGTGGAGCAGGAAATTGCCACCGTGAAGCATGAGTACGCCGAAGGATTGGCGGTGGAGTTGCATTTTTTCCTGGTGCGGGAGTTCCGCGGGGAGATCGAGAACAGGATCTTTCGCGAGGTGCGCTGGGAAGAGCGCGAGAAGCTGGATGCGGACAGCTTTCTGGAGGCGGATCGGGGAGTGGTACGGAAGATCAGGAGTGGCGAGTTGGGATGAGGATTGAATGAGAAGCCTCCCACGCCACGCTGGACATTCCTGCAGACCAGGAAGACGTCGCGCGACTCGGGATGACTGGTTAGGCCAACCGCCGCAAGATCAAGGTCAACAAAACAGTCAAGGTCAAGATCAAGAACACAGTCGAAATCAAGGTCAACTACCCCACATCTGCCAACAACGGGCAGATATGGGCCACCAATGCCTGCGCCTGCGCCAGTAGCCGCATACTCGTGTTTGTTGGTGGATGAGAGTTAGCTGGCGTTACCGCCGAACAGCAGCATGACGGTCAGGACGATCATGACAATGGTGGTGACCCAGGCGACGATGTTGAAGAATCGCGAGTTGGTGTGGCGGCCCATGAGTTCGCGCTTGTTGATCAACAGCAGCATGGCGATCAGCACAAAGGGCAGGACCGCGCCATTGACCACCTGGGAGAGAATGGTGATTCTTACCAGGGGCAGGTTGGGCCAGAGGATGACGCCCGCGCCGGCGACGATGAGACCGGTGTAGAGCCAGTAGAAAAAGGGCGCTTCGCTGAACTTCTTGTCGAGTCCGGACTCGAAGCCGAGTCCCTCGCAGACCGCATAGGCGGTAGAAATGGGAAGGATGGAGGCGGCGAAGAGCGAAGCGTTGAACAGTCCGACGGAGAACAGGATGTAGGCAAACTTGCCGGCAAGGGGACGGAGAGATTGTGCGGCTTCGGCGCCGTCCCTGAGGTCGTGATGTCCGGCGACGAAGAGCGTGGCGGCGCAGGCGACTACGATGAACCAGGCGACTACGTCGGTGAAAATGCAGCCGACAATGACGTCCAGGCGCGAAGCTCCGTACTGCTTTTCGGTGATTCCCTTCTCTACTACCGAGGATTGCAGGTAGAACTGCATCCATGGAGCGATGGTGGTGCCGATGACTCCGATGACCATATAAATGTAGCTGGAGCTGCGGAACAGGCGCAGGTTGGGCGGCACCAGGGTGGCCATGCCGGCGGCTTTCCAGTCAGGATGAGCCAGAATTCCAGCCACGATGTAGGCGAGATAAATGAACGACGCGACCAGGAAAACCTTCTCGACCGACTTATAGCTGCCTTTGACGACCATGATCCAGACCAGGGCGGCGCAGAAAGGCACGCTGGCCCAGATGGGGATTCCAAACAGCGCGAGGCTGCCTGCGATGCCGGCAAATTCGGCGACGACATTGCCGAAGTTAGTGATGACGAGGCCCGCCATGAGGAGAAACGTGATGCGGAAGCCAAACTCCTCGCGGATGAGATCGCTGAGACCCTTGCCGGTGACGGCTCCCATGCGGGCGGTCATCTCCTGGACGACGATCAGGGCCAGGGTCATGGGAATCATGACCCAGAGCAACCCGTAGCCAAACTGCGCACCTGCCTGGGAGTACGTCCAGATGCCGCCAGCGTCGTTATCGACATTGGCGGTGATGAAGCCCGGGCCAACCACGGCCAGGAACATCACCAGACGGACTTTCCACAGCTTCATCTTGGTCATTCAGCGCGCCCGGCTTGGACAGAGATTTACATCGGAATTTTCAGCATAAATTGCATGGCGGGGAAGCTCAAGGCGAGGCCGTTAAAATGTTGAAGAATTTGCGCCAACGCCGGTTAGAGCTCGGAGCGGAGCATGGAGATTACGTCGTCGGCCGTGATGACGCCGGTGAGCGCGCCGGCTTCATCCACGACTGGCAGTGTGAGCAGGTTATATTTGTCGAAGATTTCGGCAACTTCGCGTTCGTCGGCTTCGGGCGAGCAGGAGATCAGGGGTTCAACGGTCAGCTCCGAGAGAAGCGTGTCCGAGTGCGAGACGATGAGTTTGGCGAGAGGCACGGCGCCGAGAAGTTTCTCATCCTCACCAATAAGGAAGATGGTGCTCAGACTTTCCAGGCCGCCATCGAAGTTTTTCAGCATCTCCACCGCATCATGCACGCGGGCCGAGGGCGCCAGCGCCATGTAATCGGTGGTCATGCGTCCGGCGGCGGTATCCTCCTCGAATTCGAGAAGCTCTTCCACATCCTGGCGCTCCTCGGGTTCCATCTCCTGGAGGATGGCGTCGGAGCGTTCATCGGTAAGGTCGGCGAGAAGATCGGCGGCGGCGTCGGGATTCATTTCCTCGATGATGTCGGCGGCGCGTTCGGACTCCATGGCGTTGAGAATGGAAACCTGAAGCTTGGGATCGATCTCCTCCAGGGCGTGTGCGGCGACGTCCTCATCGAGGGTCTGGAAGACGGCGTCGCGATCGGCGGGCGAGAGCTCTTCGATGATATCGGCGATGTCGGCGGGATGGAGGCGGGCGACCCTATCTGAGGAAATCTTGAGGCGGACGCGGCGGGCCGGATCGGTCTCGATAAGATTGACGAACTCCCATGGAATGTTGCGCGCGGGGATGCGCTCCAGCCAGTTGGAGAGCGCGTAGCGCGGCACCATGCCCTTGAGCAGACGGCGGACGGCGCCCCGGGCGCCGGCATCGACAAATGCGATGCGAAGCTGAAGACCAAGGGGAGAGTCGGCGGCCTCGCGGTCGAGCGCCAGCTCAATGTCATTGACCCGAACCACCTTGCGGCCGTGCACGTCGATAATCTGCTGATCCAGCAGGTCGCGCTCGAGCAGCAACATGCCCTCGCCGCTGGAATACTTGGGAAGATCGGAGGCGCGGGCGGCCGTGTGCACGCCCCCGTTGACGGTGCGCAGAAGATTGGTGCCGACAATGCGGTCTCCCTGCGGAGTACGCACAATGAGGGCGGCAATGTGAATGGGGTCATCCTGGGGCAGGAGCGCCACTTCGCGCACCCGTCCCACCCTCCCGGACTCGGAGTCATATACGGGCAGGCCCAACAGATCCGACAGTGCGATGGCTCCCATCGCCCCAGCATAAACCGGGAAACCGATTGGAACAAACGAAAGCGGCATTAAATAAATCAGAGAGGAAATACAGGCTACAATCCTTGGCATATGGCACGCACATCGCTGGACCTACGCACCCTGGCCGGTCAACTGCTCACCTTTGGCTTTGACGGAAGCGGGCTTTCGAGCAGCCTTGAGGCGGCGCTCAAGACCCTGAAGCCGGGCGGCATCATCCTGTTTGCCCGCAATATAGAGTCGCCGCACCAAACTCACGCCCTGCTGAAAGCCGTGCAGAAGAAAGTTGAGATTCCTTTGTTCCGCTGCGTGGATATGGAGGGCGGCGCGGTGGACCGGTTGAAGAACGTCATCGGTCCGGCGCCAAGCGTCGAAGAGGTGGCGCGGGCGGAGCACCGCGCGTATTACCGCGACCACGGCAGGTTGATTGGCAACGAGGTGCGGGCGCTTGGCTTTAACGTGGATTTTGCTCCTGTGCTGGACCTGCGCTTTAACGCGTCGCTGGGCGTAATGGGATCGCGCACGGTTTCAAAGGACGCCAAGGCGACGGCGGCCTATGCGAAGGAGTTTCTGCGTGGGCTGAAGGACGCAGGCGTTGCCGGGTGCGGCAAGCACTTCCCGGGACTGGGCGAGGCGAGGGTGGATTCGCACCAGGCTCTGCCCGTGGTCCGCAAGAGCTGGAAGGCGCTCTGGGACGAAGACCTGCTTCCCTATCGCACGCTGGCGAAGCAGTTGCCATTCGTGATGGTGGCGCATTGCGCGTTTCCGGAGGTGACCGGCGACCTGCTGCCGGCCTCGATCTCAAAGAAATGGATTGGCGAGGTGCTGCGAAAGAAGATTGGGTACGGCGGACTGGTGGTATCCGACGACCTGGAGATGGGCGGAGTGCTAAAGGTGGCAGGCATTGAAGAGGCTGCCGTGGAAACCGTGCGGGCGGGCTCGGATATGTACCTGGTGTGCCACAGCGCAGAGCTGGTGCATCGCGCCTATGAGGCGATTTTGAAGGAGGCGGAGCGGAGCCGTCAGTTCCGGCGCAAGGTGGAGACGGCGGCGCAGAGGATTCTGAAGGCGAAGCAGCGCTGGCCGGCGCTGACGAAGAGGATGGCCGCGGTCCCGGGCGAGGCGACGGTGAACCGGCTAAGGCAGCAGCTATGGGAGTTCAGCGAGGAGGTTCGCCTGACCACGAACGCGCTGGCGGAAGCGGCGCTGGGATAGGAAGGAACTTCGGTAATCGCTGGGATGATTGCGCTGGGGCCGTCGCTGAGGTACGATTCCGCATTCTTGGCTTACAGGAAGGATTCCGCATGAAGCGCTGGTTGGCTGTAATGCTTTGCCTCGCTTGCTTGCCCGCTGCCGCCGCGTTCGCCCAGCAGCCTGGCGATCCGGCTACGAAGGAAGACGTTCAAAAACTGTTCGACCTCCAGAATTCGCGAAAGATGTTTGATTCGATGATGACCGCGATGAAGCAGCAAATACCGGCGATGACCCAATCCGCGATGAGCAAGCAGCTGCCCAATGCGACGCCGGAAGAAGCCGCGCGGCTGAACGGATTTGTGAATGATTCGGCGGAGAAGATGTTTCAGAACATGCCCTACAACGAACTGATGGCGGCAATGATGCCGGCCTATCAGCATCACTTCACCCACGGCGAGATGCAGGAGCTGATCCGGTTCTATTCCTCCCCGCTGGGCAAGAAGCTCATCTCGGAAATGCCCGCCATCATGACCGAATACATGCAGGCGGCCACGCCAATCATCCAGAGATGGATGAAGACCGAGATGGCGGACTTGCAGGTGAGCGCCGAAGGGTACGCCAAGACGCTGAAATACGCCAAGAATCAGAACCGGGAGCAGATGCCTCCCGCGCCGCTCGCGCAACCGCCGCAATCGATTCCCGCGTCTCTCGCCGAACCTCTCAACTAGGCTGCGCTACTGCCAGGCTGAACCACAAAAATCGGGCGGCCTTGGAAGACCGCCCGGTCAGGGAGTCGTGCAGTTAAGAAAACTTATGGCAGAAGCATCTTGAGCGAGGCGACCGAGCCTCCAGCCTTGTGAAACTCGGAGAGATCGACGGCGATTGGCTCGATGCCTTCCCTGCGTAGGAGCTGCTCCAGCCGCGGGCCGAGCCGGGGAGCGATGTAGGCGCCGTTGACCGCGACGCCATTGCAGACGAATTGCAATGCCTCTTCGCGGGTGACCTCAATCGTACGGGCCCAGAGACGGATGCGTGCCAGCGTCTCCGGCGCAAAGGCGCCGGGATAGATGAGTAATGACTCCGGCGTGATGGGAGCAAGACACAAATCGAGGTGATAGAAGTAGGGATCGACCAGCTCCAACTTTCGCACCTCGAAGCCCATCGACTCCATGAGAGTGGCAAACTGGTTTACGGCGCCCAGGGTGGAGCGGTTACCGAATCCGGCCCAGACCGATTCCCAATCGGGATTCCAGAGCAGGTCGCCGGCGCCTTCGAGAAACTCCTCGCCTTCGAACCCAAGGTCCACGATCCGGTAGGCCTGCTGGGCGTACCAGCGGGAAAAGAACTGGACTTCATCGCGGCGGCTGCGATGCAGCATGCGCGACGGAATGGCGAAGGAACGATCCTCGCGATCGATGCCGGCGAAAGCCTGGTTGGCGGTAAAGCACATCTCCTCCAGGCCGGGTTGGGGATCAAGTACAAAGACCTGCAGACCAACGCCCTGGAAGGCGGCGCGGAGCTGCTCCCACTGGGCGAGAGCGAGTGCGCGATCAACGCCGGAGTTATGGTAAGAAAAGGGATTCCTAGCCTCGGCGATTGAAAAATACTCAGGCCTCGACATGAGCACATGGCTGAGCTGACGGGTCAGGGTTTCGCCCCGGTAGACCTGCCGGATTTGCTTTGAGCCCTTGCCTGGCGTTTCCAAGAATGCTCCCACGACCCGCCGCCGGGACAAGGCAACTGGCCCCCACGAGTGGGCCAGACAGACATGACCCATTGAGCCGCAATCGTACCTTTGGTGGCGTCCATGGCGCGGTGAGCACAATCACAGGGCCACGTGTGCTTCACCTTTCTTTACATTCCAGGACTGCCGCTTCAACGCGCGGGATGAACCGCGGCGGTGACGCTTCCGGGCGGGCCGAAGCTGGCGCAGACAGACTTAGCCTGGCAAGGGAAAGGCGCTCGGAGCAACTCCGAGCCGGTTGCCGGGAGGCACGGCGCCGTCAATGGGAAGCTCGATGATGATCTCAAGGCCGTGGGGCAGGAGATTGCGGGCGCGTACCGAGCCGTTGTGAAACTTGACGGCTCCGCTGACGATGGAAAGTCCCAGGCCGCTGCCTCCGGTAGCGGTGCCGCGGGCATCATCGACGCGGTAGAAGGGATTGAAGAGCTTAGGCAGAGCCGCGTCGGGAACGCCAGGACCGTCGTCGCGCACGGAAATCTTCGCCAGGCCGTCCTTGAGCGCGACGCCGAGTGCAACGCGGCCATCCACCCCGGAATAGAAGATGGCATTGCGCAGCACATTCTCGAAGGCGCTGCGCAACATATTTTCCTCGCCGTTCATCGTAATCTCCGGCCATCTGTCGTCATAGACGATCTCTACGTTGGACTGACTGGCTTCAAAGCGTGCGTCCTCGACGGCTTCTCCGATGACCTGGTTGAGCGAGAGCGGACGAGAAGCAGACTTGAGCTGTCCGCTCTCCAGGCGCGCCACGGTCAGAATCTGCTCGATCATGCCATTCAGGCGAAGCAGCTCAAATTCGATGCGGTCCAGCAGTTCGTTGCGCTCTGCCTCGGGCGCGGTGGAGGCCAGCGACAAGGCGACGCGGATGCGCGAGATGGGAGAGCGGAGATCGTGCGAGGCTCCCATCAGCATGCGTTTGTTGCTCTCGACCAGGTCGTGGATCTCGGCGGCCATGGTGTCAAAGTCCCTTACCAGGTCTGCGATTTCGTCGCGGCGGGTGCTGCCGGAAAGACCTGCGCGCGCCTCCAGGTTGCCGCGGGCGATGGCGTGGGCTGCGTCGCGCAGGCGGAGGATGGGCCGGGTGAGGTACTGCGCCAGCACGGCGCAGAGCAGTGAGGTGAGCAACGAGCTGAGAAGGATCACGAACAGAGCGCTTCCCGGCAAGGTATGCAACAGCGGCGGAGCGAAGAATTCGCCGGCGAAGACAAAACTTTGCTTCTTGTCGTTGGCGGTCCAGACGGCGATGAAGGTGCCCAGGTGGCTGGTGGCGATTCCCTGGTTCTGGAGCGCGCGCTGAATGGTGTCGCGGGCGCCGGCAGGCATCGGAAGGCCGCTCAGCTCGTTCATACTGCCGTCGAACAGCCAGTAGGCCGAGCGCTGGTCGAGGGCGATGTCGTGGAGGAGTTCGCGCAGTCCGTCCTGGCCGCGGGTGGAGTAGCGCCAGGTGGCATAGCGGGCGAGCACGGGCATGGCGCGACGCTCGGGCTGGACCCACCAGGGACGGTCGGGGCCGAAGCTGGCGTGAATGCGGTAGGCAAGAAACAGCATGATGATGGTCTGCAGAATCCAGAAGGGAAGAAAAATTTTCCAGAACAGGCGGCTTCTCACGGCGCCACCTTGACTGCCAGGGCGTAGAAGTATCCGATGCCGCGCACGGGACGAATCCGCTCCTCGCCGTTGGGTACAAAGCCGAGCTTCTTGCGGAGGCGGCTGACGTGCACATCCACGCTGCGGTCAAAGGCGCTGAGCGGGCGGCCGAGCGCGGCCTGGGCCAGCTCCTCGCGGGTTACGACCATGCCGGCGCGGCGCAGGAGCAAGCTCGAGCATGTTGAACTCCGCGCCGGTCAACTCGACCGGCAGGCCGTTACATACGGCGGTGCGGGAAAACAAGGCGAGGGAGATATCGCCCACGGTCAGGGATTCGTCAGCGGCGGTCTCACCGTGGCTGCCGAGCGAGCGGCGCAGCACGGCCCGGATGCGGGCGACAAGTTCGCGGGGATCGAAGGGTTTGGGAACATAGTCGTCGGCGCCGATTTCGAGGCCGAGGATGCGGTCCACCGATTCGCCGCGGGCGGTGAGCAGGATCACGGGAACCCTGGAGTGGGCGCGCAAGGACTTGAGCAGTTCGAACCCGGAGCCACCGGGCAGCATGACATCGAGGATGACGACGTCGTAGTCGCCGCTGAGAGCGGCCTCGAGGCCGGAGCGATGATCGAAGACGGCGGCGACCTGGAAGCCCTCGTTGTGCAGAAAGCGCTGCAGCAGGGAGACCAGTTCCTGGTCGTCGTCCACGATGAGTACGCGGCTCATGGTATCCATTCTGCGTGACTGATGGGCCGGCGGCTGTGAAGAACTGTTACGAGTTGGCCTGGATTCGTTCACAAAAGTTTACGTTCCTTCACCGAGTCTTTACTCCCAGATTGGACCGGGGGAGTTCATGCTAGTAGAGACGAAAAGTGCGACACTGACCGAGGCTAGTTTTTCGCACGAATCAGCACGGAGGCACGATGAGGTTTCGCACCACCGTAATTCTTTCGATTTTATCGCTTTTGAGCCTGGCCGCCTGTAACAAGTCGAACGCGAGCGGCCCCCAAGGGGGTGCGGGCGGTAATGCCGCGGGCGCGCCGGTACCGGTGAGCGTTGCGCCCGTGGTGCGCCGGGATTTTCAGATCATTCTGACCGGGCTGGGGACGGTGCAGGCCTACAACACCGTAACCCTGAAGACGCGCGTCGATGGCGAGATTATGGCAGTGTACTTCCGCGAAGGCCAGGACGTGCGCAAGAACCAGTTGCTGGCGCTGATCGATCCGCGCCCCTACGAAGTTGCGCTGGAGACGGCGAAGGCAAACCTGGCGCGTGACCAGGCACAATTGAATACGGCGAAGGCAAACCTGGCGCGATCCAAGGCGCTGCTGGCCGATGGCGTGGTCGCGCAGCAGGATTACGATACCCAGGAGGCATCGGCAGGGCAGTTTGCCGGCACGGTTCTGGCGGACCAGGCGGCGATCAACAGCGCTAAGCTGAACCTGGTGTACACGCGCATTACCACCCCTATCGACGGCCGCATCGGACTGCGCCTGATCGATCCGGGGAACATTGTGCACGCCACCGACACCACCGGCATGCTGGTGGTTACCCAGATGCGGCCGATTGCAGTGATCTTCACCTTGCCGGAAGACCAACTGCCCGAGGTGCTGGCCGAAAGCCACAAGGGCACGCTGAGCGTGCAGGCCTTTAGCCGCGACGACCAGACCGTGCTCGCCACCGGCAAGCTGGAAACGGTGGACAACCAGATCGACGTGACCACGGGCACCGCCAAGTTGAAGGCAGTGTTCGATAACGCGGACGGAGCGCTGTGGCCGAACCAGTTTGTCAACATTCACATGCAACTTTCGACGACCAGGAATGCGCTGGTGGTTCCCATGGCGGCGATCCAGCGCGGGCCGGATGGCAACCTTGCGTACGTGGTTGGTACGGACAGGAAGATTTCGATCCAGCCCGTGGTCATTGCGCTGACCCAGGGTAACAGCGCACTGATTTCCAGCGGACTGCAGGATGGAGACACAGGTGGTGACCGAGGGACAGGACAAGCTGCAGGCGGGAAGCCTGGTGACAACGAAGGCTCCTCGTCTGGCCCAGGGCGGTGTGCCGGCCAACGCGCAGGCAGCAGCCACAGGGAACGGGCACGAACCCGGCCCTGGATGACCCTCCGGCGGCTCATGGTGCGGCGCCAAAGGTTGGAGGCAAACCATGACGTTGTCGCGGCCGTTCATTCTGCGGCCGATTGCCACCTCCCTGCTGATGGTTGGCCTGCTGCTGGTGGGCATGGTTGCCTACAACCAGTTGCCGATCTCGGCCCTGCCGCAGGTGGATTATCCGACGATCCAGATTGCCACGTTCTATCCCGGCGCGAGTCCGGACGTGGTTGGCTCCAGCATTACGTCGCCGCTGGAGCGGCAGTTTGGACAGCTTCCGGGGTTGAGCCAGATGACCTCGAGCAGCACGTTTGGCAGCTCGATCATCACCCTGCAGTTCAACCTGGATGAGAGCATCGACGTGGCGGAGCAGGAGGTGCAGGCGGCGATCAACTCGGCTGGAACCTATCTTCCGGTGGATCTGCCCAATCCTCCGATCTACAACAAGGTGAATCCGGCGGACCCGCCGATTCTGACCCTGGCGCTGAGTTCGGACAGCCTGCCGCTGTCCAAGGTTCAGGACCTGGCCGACACCTCATTTGCACAGAAGATTTCGCAGCTTGCCGGGAGTCGGGCTGGTATCGCTGAGCGGCGGACAGAAGCCGGCGGTGCGAATCCAGGCAAACCCGACCGCACTGGCCTCCTACGGCATCAGCCTGGAACAGTTGCGCACATCGATTGGGGCAATCAACACGGACCTTGCCAAGGGTCAACTGGACGGTGTGCGGCAGACGTACACGATCAACTCCAACGACCAGTTGTTTTCGGCGGACCAGTACCGCAACGAGGTAATTGCCTACAAGAACGGCGCTCCGGTCCGGCTCAGCGACGTGGCCAACACCATGGACGGCGTGGAGAATGCCGGCCAGGCGGCGTGGATGAACACAGACACCGGCAGTCGTCATGAACATCCAGCGGCAGCCGGGCGCGAACACGATCAAGGTCGTCGACAGCATCAAGGTGCTGCTGCCGCGGCTGCAGGCGGCGCTGCCGGCCTCGGTCAAGGTGCAGAGTGCTGACCGACCGGACGGTGACGATCCGGGCCTCCGTACATGACGTGCAGTTCTCGATGATGCTGACCATTGCGCTGGTGGTGATGGTGATCTTCTTATTCCTGCGCACCGTGGTCGGCGACGGTCATCCCCAGCATTGCGGTGCCGCTGTCCATCGTGGGCACCTTCGGGGTGATGTATCTGCTGGGGTATTCGCTAGACAACCTGTCCCTGATGGCGCTGACGATCTCGACCGGCTTCGTGGTGGACGACGCCATCGTGATGATCGAAAACATCGACCGCTACATCGAGCAGGGACTGCCGCCGCTGGAGGCGGCGCTGCGCGGCGCGGGACAGATCGGCTTCACGATTCTGTCACTGACGGTTTCGCTGATCGCGGTGCTGATTCCGCTGCTGTTCATGGGCGACATCGTGGGACGGTTCTTCCGCGAATTTGCGGTGACGCTGAGCGTGGCGATCCTGATGTCGGCATTCATTTCGCTGACGCTGACGCCGATGATGTGCTCACGCCTGCTAAAGCAGAAAAAGAACGACACCCACGGACGCATCTACCAGTGGACGGAAGACGCGTTCAACAAGACGATTGAGTTCTACGGGCGCACCCTGCGCTGGGTCTCTGCGGCACCAGACGGCGACCCTGGTGGTGACCGTGGCGACCCTGGGGCTGACCTTCGTGCTGGCCTACACGGTGCCGAAGGGATTCTTCCCGGTGCAGGACACGGGCGTGATCCTGGGCATCTCCGAGGCTCCGCAGTCGGTGTCGTTCGAGGCAATGTCCGGATTGCAGCAGCAACTGGCGAAGAACATTCTCCAGGACCCGGACGTGGAGAGCCTGTCCTCGTTCATCGGCATCGACGGAACCAACTCGACGGCGAACTCGGGGCGCATCCAGATCAATCTGAAGCCGCGCGAGCAGCGCAAGGCAAGCGCGCCGGAGATCATCGCGCGGCTGCAGGAGCAGGCTGGCGGCGGTATCCGGCATCACCCTGTACCTGCAGCCGGTGCAGGATTTGACGGTGGAAGACCGCGTCAGCCGGACGCAGTACCAGTACACCCTGGAGTCAGCCGACGCGCACGAACTGGCGCAGCTGGACCGGCAACCTGGTGGCCAAGTTGAAGACCGTTCCGGCAATTCGCGACATTGCCACCGACCAGATGAATGCCGGGCTGGCCGCGCAACTGGTGGTGGACCGCGATTCGGCTTCGCGGCTGGGCGTGGACATGAGCGTCCATCGATAACACTTTGTACGACGCCTTCGGACAGCGCCAGGTTTCAACCATCTTCACGCAGTTGAACCAGTATCACGTTGTGCTGGAGGTCGATCCGAAATTCCGCGACGATCCCGACGCGCTGAAGCAGATCTACGTTGCGTCCGCCACCGGGCAGATGGTTCCGCTGGGGGCGTTTTCGCACTTTGAAACCGTGCCGGCATCGCTGGCCTCGAACCACCAGGGACAGTTCCCCGCCGTCACGCTTTCCTTCAACGTGGCCAACGGAGTTTCGCTGGGACAGGCGGTGAAGGATCTGAAGCAGGCCCAGTCCGAGATTGGAATGCCGGTCGAGCGTGCATGGAAGTTTCCAGGGCACGGCAAAGGCATTCCAGGGATCGCTGGCCAATGAGGGCTGGCTGATTCTGGCCGCCATCGTCACGGTGTACATCGTGCTCGGGCGTGCTGTATGAAAGCTACATTCATCCGGTCACGATTCTGTCCACGCTGCCCTCGGCGGGCGTGGGCGCGATCATCGCGCTCTACCTGCTGCACATGGACCTGAGCGTGATCAGCCTGATCGGCATCATCCTGCTGATCGGCATCGTGAAGAAGAACGCGATCATGATGATCGACTTTGCCCTGGAGGCCGAGCGCAACGAGGGCAAGTCGCCCTATGATTCGATCTACGAGGCGTGCCTGCTGCGCTTCCGCCCGATCATGATGACCACGATGGCGGCGTTGTTCGGCGCGGTTCCGCTGGCGTTCGGCAGCGGGTACGGGCTCGGAGCTGCGCCGGCCGCTGGGCGTAACCATCATCGGCGGACTGCTCTTCAGCCAGATTCTTACCCTGTACACGACGCCGGTTGTGTATCTCTGGTTTGAGCGGCTGGGGCGGCGCTGAAGCGGCTGCGCGGCGATACCGAGCGGAGCCAGGTGCGACCACGGCGCTGCCGGTAGCGGAGAGCACAGGGATGAGCAACATCAGCGAACCGTTCATCACGCGGCCGATTGCGACCACCCTGCTGACGATCGCACTGCTGCTGGCAGGCGGACTGGCCTACTTCCAGCTTCCGGTGTCTTCGCTGCCCGCAGGTGGATTTTCCGGTGATCTCGGTCGGCGCTTCGCTGCCGGGCGCAAGTCCGGAGACGATGGCGTCGTCGGTGGCAACTCCGTTGGAGCGGCAGTTTGGACGCATTGCGGGGGTGAACCAGATGACCTCGACGAGCCAGCAGGGCTCGACCGGCATCACCCTGCAATTCGATCTGACCGCAACATCGATGCGGCCGCGCGCGACGTGCAGGCCGCCATCAATGCCGCGCAAGGGACAACTCCCGTCCAACCTGCCCAGCAATCCGACCTACCGCAAAGTGAATCCGGCCGAAGCGCCGATTCTGATTCTGGCCTTGCAGTCCGATGCGCTCACGCTGGACCGGCTTTACGACGTCTGCGACTCCATCCTGTCGCAAAAACTGGCCCAGGTGGAGGGCGTGGGGCAGGTGATTGTGGGCGGCGCATCGCCGCCCGCCGTGCGGATTGAAGCCAACCCGATGCTGATGAACAACCTCGGGGTTGGCACTGAACCAGATCGCAACCAGCTGATCGGCAACCAGAATGCGAACCGGCCCAAGGGATCGATCTCCGACGCGCAGCACAACTGGACGATCACGGCCAACGATCAGATGTCTAAGGCCGCGCAGTACCGGCCGATCATCGTGGCCTACAAGAACGGCGCGCCGGTGCGGCTGGAGCGATGTCGCCGACGTGCGGGATTCGGTGCAGGACACCCACAACGCCGGCAACTTGAACGGCAAGCCGGCCGTGGTGATGATCATCTTCCGCCAGCCTGGGGCTAACATCATCGCCACCGTGGACCGGGTCGATGGCGTTGCTGCCGCTGCTGCAGGGCTCCATCCCGGCCTCGGCCCACTTGCAGGTCATGCTGGACCGCACCACGACGATTCGCGCCTCGGTGCAAGACGTGGAACGCACCCTGATGATTTCCGTGGCGCTGGTGGTCATGGTGGTGTTCCTGTTCCTTCGCAACCTGCGCGCCACGTTCATTCCCAGCATCGTGGTTCCGCTCTCGATTGTGGGAACCTTCGGCGTGATGTACCTGTGCCACTACTCGCTGGACAACTTGAGCCTGATGGCGCTGACGATTTCGACCGGCTTCGTGGTGGACGATGCCATCGTGGTGATTGAAAACATCATGCGTCACGTGGAAGCCGGCATGACTCCGATGCAGGCGACGCTGCTGGGAGCAAGCGAAATCGGGTTCACGGTTATGACCATCAGCCTTTCGCTCATCGCCGTATTCATTCCGATTCTGCTGATGGGCGGAATCGTGGGACGGCTTTTCCATGAATTTGCGGTCACACTTTCGGCGGCGATCCTGGTCTCGCTGGTGGTTTCACTCACCACCTCTCCCATGCTCTGCGCCCGCATGCTGCGCAGCGAAAATGAGGAGAAGCACGGACGGCTCTATCCAGCTGGAGCGAGCGGATGTTCCAGGGGACTGAACCGGCGGCTATGGGCGCTCGCTGCGCTTTGTACTGCAGCACCGGCGGATCACGCTGGCGACGTTGATGGTCACGATTGCGCTCAACGTTTACCTGTTTATCATCGTGCCGAAGGGATTTTTCCCGCAGCAGGATACGGGGCGCATCTTCGGCGGCCTGGTGGCACAGCAGGATATTTCCTTCAACGCGACTGCACGACAAGATGAATGATTACGTCAGCATCATCCGCAAGGATCCGGCGATGGAAAACATCATAAGCTTTGCCGGCAGCTCGACCACGGCCAACAACGCCGGGACGCATGTTCATGACCCTGAAGCCGCTGAACAAGCGCGATGTGAGCAGTGACGGAATGATCGCGCGGCTGCGTCCCAAGCTGGCGCAGGTTCCGGGAGCATCGCTGTTTCTGCAGTCGTCCCAGGAACTGCAGATCGGTGGGCGCATGTCCAACGCACAGTACCAGTACACGCTGCAAAGCGACAACCTTGCGCTGCTGAATGACTGGGCGCCACGGCTGCTGGCCAGGATGCAGACCTTGCCGCAGTTGAAGGAGGTCAACAGCGATCAGCAGATCCACGGGTTGCAGATGGATGTGACGGTGGATCGCGACGCGGCGGCGCGGCTGGGCGTGAACTCCGAACATGGTGGATAACGCGCTGTATTCGGCCTTCGGACAGTCGCTGATTTCGATCATCTACCGGCCGTTGAACCAGTATCGCGTGGTGCTTGAGATGGACCCGCGGCTGAACCATTCGCCGGACGTGCTGGACACGGTGCGGGTAAAGTCGCGCACCGGAGCGACGGTGCCGCTGGCGGCGTTCGCCAAGTTCGGTCCCTCGAGCACGCCGCTCAGCGTGAACCACCAGGGATTGTTCCCGGCAATTACCGCGTCTTTCAACCTGGCCCAGGGAATTTCGCTGGGCGAAGCGACACGCATCATCGAGCAGGCGCAGCGCGACATCGGCATGCCTTCGGTGATCCACGGCAGCTTCCAGGGCACGGCGGCGGCCTTCCAGGACTCGCTCAAGAACGAGCCCTGGCTGATCCTGGCGGCGCTGCTGTCGGTCTACCTGGTTCTGGGAATTCTCTACGAGAGCCTGATCCATCCCCTGACCATCATCTCGACGCTGCCCTCGGCAGGCGTGGGCGCGATGCTGGCGTTGATGCTGTTCCACACGGAATTGAGCGTGATCGCCATCATCGGCGTGATCTTGCTGATCGGAATCGTTAAGAAGAACGCGATCATGATGATCGACTTTGCCCTGGACCAGGAACGCAACCATGGCAAGAGCAGCGAAGAGGCCATCTTCCAGGCGTGCATTCTGCGCTTCCGTCCCATCCTGATGACGACCATGTCGGCGATGCTGGGCGCGGTGCCGCTGGCGCTGGGTACCGGGACCGGATCCGAGTTGCGCCGGCCGCTTGGCATTGCCATTGTGGGCGGATTGATGTTCAGCCAGATGCTGACTTTGTATACGACGCCGGTGGTCTACCTTTACCTGGACAAGCTGCAACTGTGGCTACAACGCGACAAGCGGGCGGCGGAGATGAGCGGCGACGCCTTGGCCTCCCCGGGCATGTAGGCGGCCATCCCCACATTCGCCAAAGGATGGCGGATGCGGCCCACCTGCGGCGACGCGTTAGAAGGAAAACAGCGCCTGAAAATCAACCCGGCGATTGGCCGACCCGGAGGAGAATGGTCCGCCTGCCAGGCTGTTCGTCTTGCCGAAAGCGGTGGACGACAGATTGCCGATGGGCAAACCCGGATTCCAGGTGTTGAATAGGTTGCGCGCCATGACCGTGAGCGTCAGGTTGTAGCGGTGCGTTGTGTTGGATGGACCAAAAACTCCACCCATGCCGCGTGGACGGCCAAAACCGCCTCCTGGAGGTCCGCCGTGACCACCACCACCTCCGCCTCCGCCAGCGGGGCCCTGATCCGGCGCGGCAGCCGGTTTCTTCGTATCCGCACCGAAGCCAAACGTCTTGGAGAGACGGACATTGACGGTCACGTTAGCCGACCCCTTGCCGTAATTGATGGGAATGATCCGCTCGCCCGCCGACGGGTTGAGGTCAAAGGTGCCGTATGCAGTACGGACGGGGTTGACCGTGTCCGGAGTGGCAAAGGCGGGACGGTCGTTGTAGAAGGAGTCGCCATTGGTATCCTGCCCGGTGGTGATGTTGAAGGGCGCGCCGGAGTTGGCGATCACAAAGGGACTGATGCGGAAATTATGCGCCAGCGAAGCGGTTCCGCTGAGGAAGAGGCGGTTGCGAATGTCGAACGGGGCGCGACCGTAGTCCTGGGTCAAATCGTAGGAGTTCGACGGATTGCTGGAGGGACCGCCAGTGTCGCTGTTGGCCTAGCCGAGAGCGTAGAAGCCCATCAGCGAGAACCTCTGCGAGAGTCGCAGTTGCACGTTCGTGATCAACTGGTTCTGCTTGAAGATGGCTTCCGAGTTGTACTGGTAAATGTTGTCGTCCCCATACTGGGTGAGCGGACGCGTGCCATCGGCCCTGGGGGCGTTGGCGTTCTCCAGGATGAGTTGATGCAGGCCGCGCGAGTTCAGGTAGGTAAAGGAAACGGTTCCAACCTGGCCCAGCTGCCGCTCCACGCTGACCGCGGTCTGCATGGTGTAGGGAGCGCGCAGATTGGGATTGACCTGGTAGATGGTGGTCGATCCGTTTGCGTACTTGCAGTCACTCTGCACCGTGATGGACGGGGGCGGGAATGTCCCTGGGGTGCATTGAATCGGATTGGAAGCAGTTGCGCGGTAGATGGTTTGGGTCTCATCGACGCCGTTCAGGCGTTCGGCTTGCAGCAGCAGGTCTTCGGTAAAGCGATCATAGAAAATTCCATAGCCAAGGCGCAGTACGGTCTTGGGCGCGGTCTTGGCGCTGCCCAGTCCCCAGGAGAGACCGAGGCGCGGCGCAAAATCCGCCTTGTCGCTGATGTTGCTCTGGGATTCAAAGCGCAACCCGTAGCTGAGGGTGAGATTGGGACGAAGCTTCCAGTCGTCCTCGGCATAGAGTCCCACGTCGGCAAAGGGGAGCGACACGTGCGCGTTCTGCACGCTGACCACGGAGATCTGCGACGGAGTGCCGTTGCTGTAGGTCTCGAGTGGGGTTACCGCCGGGGTGTTGCCAACCGCCGGGCTGCCACTGAAGGTAATGGTGCCGTTGGCATTGGTGTAGGAAGTGCTATTGTCCTGCGACACCCGCAGGCGTCCGCCGAACTTCACAAAATGTTTGCCGACTGACCACGAGGTATAGTTCTGCAGCTCGTAGCGGTTGATCGTATCCGAGCTCTGGCCAACGGTGCTGCCGCCGCCGCTGAATTCACCGAGCACGTTGATGCGCGGCGCCGGGCTGATTGGCGCTGAGAGAGGTTTCGTCATGAATGAACTGGAAGCGCGTTTCATTGATCATGCGGGAGCTGAGAACCTGGGTATCGCTGAGCTGCAAGGTATGCTGGGTGTCGTTCGAGCTGTAGCCCTGCGACTGCAGAACCAGTCCACCGTTGAGCCCCTGGTTCTGCTGGTCATTCACCAGCAACTGGTAGCGCGCGGTCAGGGTGTTGCTGGGCGTAAGCTGCCAATCCAGGCGCGGGCTGATGTTGGTGCGATTGGCCGGGGTGAGCACGGCCGCGGTGAACGGAGTGGGATTGCCATCGGGATCGAGTACGGTGGCGCTGATGGCTGCAAGTCTGCTGATGTTGCGGCGCTCGGCATTGAAGAAG
The DNA here is from genome assembly GCA_963707735.1 of uncultured Acidobacteriota bacterium. GTDB lineage: Bacteria > Acidobacteriota > Terriglobia > Terriglobales > Acidobacteriaceae > TOLSYN. The sequence continues at coordinate 891,885 of CAVPRB010000003.1, forward strand.
ACCGAAAGCTTGCTTGGTGAGCGCGCCGCTGACGTTGCCGCTGTAGAGTTCGGAGTGATAAGGCGGGACGCTGCTTAGCACGTAAGGATTGCGGGAGTTGAAGACGGAGTTGTTCTCGTTGAACATCACCTGCCCGTGCCATTTGTTCGAGCCCGGCTTGGTGAAGACCTCGACGCGGCCAAAGCCGGGACGGTCATACTCGGCGGAAAATGGATTCTGGTTGATGCGGACTTCGCGGATGGCGGACTTCGGCGGCAAGGTTCCGTTGGAGAAGCCATCGATATAGATCTGGCCGCCGTTGGGGCCGACCGAAGGTCCGGCGAGAGCCAGCAGATCCTGCTCCAATTCGTCCGGATCGTCGGAGAGCGCTTCGAGGTCTTCGCCTTTGAGAATCGTGGCGCTGGCATTGTTGGCCGGATTGACATCGACGGTTGTGTTCTCGCTCTGGACGGTGACCTGCTCCTGCTTGACCGCGATGCCGAACGCGATGTCGAGCTGCTGCGCCTGTCCGGCGGGGATGATGACGTTGGGCATGCTGGTACGGGGTAAAGCCGGCGGCGGTTGCGTTGACGGTGACACTTGCCCGCCGGCAGGCCATGCACGACATAGTTGCCGAGCTTATCGCTGACGGTACTTCTGGGCTGGCCCCCGGGGTGGTCACGGAGACGGCGGCGCCGACCACGACGGCGCCCGAAGGATCGGTGACCTGGCCGCGCAAGGATGCCGGAAGTCTTTGCAGTTTGCGCCAACATCGGACTCGCAAGCACGGCCAGCCCAAGGACCAGAGCTGCGAAAACGCCAGTAACTGCCCAATTTCACATACTCCTGCAATACCAAACATGCTCCGTCCTCTTAATTCTGTTTACTGCTGATCGCCGCCCGGAGCGCTGGCCAGCGACCAGGGGGTCAGGAACGATTCCGTACCCTCGCCTGCTGGCGAGGCGGTAAGAATCGGCTCAACGCCTCCGAGCAAGGTGATGGCGACCGGCGGCTGAGCAGCAGAACCCTGGGTGCTGACGATCATCACGGCTTCGCCTTTCTGCATATCGCCGAGCGTGGCGGCGGGCAGGCGAGCCAGCAACTGGTTCAGGTCTGCGCCGCGCTGGCGTCACGGCATCGGCCGTTGCGCCTTGCGCTGCAGAGCGCGGCGGAGCGGGCGCACCCTTCATTCGCATGGCCAAACCTTGCGCCAGTTGCGGAGGAAGTTTCTTCATCTGCGAGTCGGCGGTGATTTTGACCGTCACCGGCTTCTTGGTCGCGAGATCCTGACCGTCAGAGTGCCTTGCGCGGCATCGATTGCGGTGACCAGCCCTGCGATGTTGCGAAAGGTTCCGGCCACAATCTCTTCCGCGGCGAGTTGGGTGCCATCCTCGTTTTTGTTGCCCTTGGCGCGAAGCTGATCGCCGGGATGAATGTCGTCGAGGCTTGGCGACGGTCGCGTCCTCCCATTTGACGGAGTCGGGAGCGTAGCGCTTGAAGGTGGTATTCGGCGTGGTGCTGACAACAACGGATCTTGTTGCCGGCGCCGCCACGGTGAGCGTAACAGTGCCAGCCTGGGTATCCACCTGCTTGACCAGGCCGCCGACGCTGCGGCGCTGCCAGTCGAGCAGTTCCTGCTGCTTCTTCTGCGCGATGTCCTGCTGCTTCATGACGATCACGGCAGAGGCGTCAACCGTCACGCCGTCGGCGGCGGTCTTGCCGCGCACCAGGACGCGGTCTCCCACCTGCAGATCGGTGAGTTGAATCGGGGACGCGCCCTTCAGATCGGTTTGGCCGGGAGCCAGGCGATAGATACGCGCGCCCGGTTGCACCTTGACCGCCGAGTTCGGCGCCCTGATCCGTTGCCAAGGTGAAGCCAGAGCCGGCGATATTCCGGATGGAGCCAAGCTGCTTCACCGCAACCGCAGCGGCCGCCGTTTCCGGTGCGGTGGCCTGGGCGGCGAGCGGAACCGAAGCGATCATCAGCAGCAGCCCCAGGACGAACCTCGGGAAAACGTTGTCGTTCATGCGCGATCGTCTCCAATGGGCTTGGTCGAAGTCCAACAACGCGGCTAATTATTTGTATCCCACCGCATAACCGGAAAATGTTTAGTTTTGTTTCGTTGCGTAAAGTTTCTGCACCGCACAAACACACTCGGGAAGCCGTGCGTTAGAGGAACCAGGCACAAGGTGACTGCATATTCATCCTATCCGAGTGTGACTCGCCCGCGACGGCGAAACCAACCTGGCGTCCCACCGAGCCCTTGCCAGGCTGCGGGCCGCGGCAGGATCGTGGGTTGTCCTGCGGATTCTTCGGACACGCCGATTGACGGCAGACAATGCGGGCCGCTGCTCCGGGAGTGGTGCAGTTCCGCCTGGATCATCCGTCTCCCCTGTTTTCATTTATGCCTCCTATCAAAACTTTCAATGCCTTGGAATTTGTTTTAAATTGTCCCTGCCGCCATCTGCCATTACCCTATACTTGATTCGAATTCAAGCCGCGCTACTCCGTTTCGATCAGATTCACGCCGAACGCACCAAGCAACAATTTGACGCTTCCCACGATAAACTTAAGGAGATTGGAAGATGCCCAAGAGCGTAAACGATGCAATAAAGATGGCGAAGGAAGTAGGAGCAAAGATTGTGGATCTGAGATTTATCGATCTGCCGGGTGTCTGGCAGCATTTCTCGATCCCGGTCGGAGATTTGGATGAAAGCCTGTTCAGCGAAGGCATTGGGTTCGATGGCTCGAGCATCCGCGGGTTCCAGCAGATCAACGAAAGCGACATGCTGCTCTTCCCTGATCCGGATACGGCGCAACTGGACCCTGTTCTGGAAGTTCCCACGCTCAGCCTTATCTGCGATGTGAAAGATCCGATCACGGGAAAGCCCTACAGCCGCGACCCACGCTACATCGTGCAGAAAGCGGAAGCCTACCTGAAGTCCACCGGCGTCGCGGATGTCAGCTACTGGGGACCGGAACTGGAGTTCTACATCTTTGATGAAGTACGCTACGACCAGACGGCCTACACCGGCTACTATCGCATCGACTCGAATGAAGGCGTATGGAACACAGGGCGCGATGAAAAGCCCAACCTTGGTTACAAGCTCCGGCACAAAGAGGGCTACTTCCCGGTACCGCCCGCCGATCAGTTCCAGGATCTCCGCTCTGAAATCATTCTGAAGATGATGGAAGTCGGCATCCCGGTGGAAGTGCACCATCACGAAGTGGGAACCGCCGGCCAGGCCGAGATTGACATGCGCTTCTCGCCCCTGAAGAAGATGGCGGATAACGTGATGTATTACAAATACATCGTCCGTAACGTTTCGAAGCAGCATGGCAAGGTGGCGACCTTCATGCCCAAGCCGCTGTTCGGCGATAACGGATCCGGCATGCACGTGCACCAGAGCCTGTGGAGAGGCGACACCAACCTCTTCTTTGATGCGAAAGGGTACAGCCTGCTGAGCCAGACGGCTCTGTGGTACATTGGCGGCCTGCTGAAGCATGCTCCGGCGCTGCTTGCATTGTGCGCTCCCACGACCAACTCCTATCGCCGCCTCGTGCCAGGCTACGAAGCGCCGGTAAACCTGGCGTATTCGGCGCGGAATCGTTCCGCGGCCGTACGCATCCCGGTGTACTCGAAGAGTGCCAAGGGCAAGCGTCTGGAATTCCGCTGCCCGGACCCGACGGCGAATCCGTATCTGTGCTTCTCCGCCCTGCTCATGGCCGGCCTGGATGGAGTCATGAACAAGATCGATCCCGGCGAACCGCTCGAGAAGGACCTCTACGAGTTGGAGCCGGAAGAAGCCGCGAAAATCAAGAGCACGCCGGGCTCGCTCGGCGAGGTTCTTGACGCCCTGGAGAAGGACCATGACTTCCTGCTCAAAGGCGATGTGTTCACCGAGGATCTGATCTCGACGTGGATTACGTACAAGCGGGAAAAGGAACTGGCGCCGGTCAACCTGCGTCCTGTGCCGTACGAGTTCTACTTGTACTTTGACCTATAGAACGCGGGAGTCTGCAGGCATGGGCGCGGCTTGCTTTGCCCATCTCTGCCGGGAACCCCGGAAGAATATCTCCGGGACTCAGTTCCGTCACGCGGTTTTCAGCCAGCAACTCTGAAGTGAGTTTCAAATCTTGGTCGCAGAGTAAGAAAGACCCCGGCACCGTGCCGGGGTCTTTTGTCTGCTCGCGGCGGCGGCCGCCAGACAGCGGCGCCAGGCGCACCGTTTAGTCCAGTCACGATCACTAAGTCTCGATCAGCCGCTGTCAGCCTCGCGCAGGTCCGCCGGGAGGCTTTTCGGGAGGTAGGACGATGCCCTCGCCGGAACCGGTAACCTGCTGTCCGGCAGGCGGCGCCGGTTTGGGAGCGGCGCGGTAGGCGTAGATCACTGCGAGCAGCGGCGGAGCAAGCAGAACTCCCCAGAACGGAAGTAGAACGCCCAGCAGAATCGGGGCGAGCAACGATGCCCACATGGGGACGCGATTCTGGCGATGCATCAGGTAAGGCTGGAGCAGGAGTCCATCGAACATGGCAATTGCCGCATAGGCGGCCAGAAAGCAGAGCCAGCGCTCCAGTGGCGCGCCGCTGACCAGCATCGCCATGGCCGGACCGGCCAGGGCGAGGAGCGGGCCAAAGTGCGGGATGAACTGCAAGGCTCCGGCCAGCAGCGCCCAGATGGGAGCCCAGGGCACCCTGAGCCAGACAAGCGCAACCAGCCACAAGCCGCTGACCAGCAGCGAGTCATAACACTGTGCGATAAACCAGCGCCGCAGTGCTACTAAAGTAAGGTTTGCATGGTACTGAAACCGCATTTTCCTTGGCTCAATCTCCCTCCATCCAATGCTACACTGGGTTTGATCCTGCGGATTCGCGAGGGTACGATGAAGATCGGCGTCATTATATTTCCCGGTAGCAACTGTGATCACGATGCCTACTGGGCGTTCAAGGAAGTTTGCGAACAACCCGCGACGCTGCTTTGGCATGACTCGCACGACCTGGAGAACTCCGACCTCATCGTCGTCCCGGGCGGCTTTGCCTACGGCGATTACCTGCGCACCGGGGCGATCGCGCGCTTTTCCCCCATCATGCAGTCGGTGAAGCGCTTTGCCGAGTCAGGCGGGCTGGTCATGGGCATCTGCAACGGCTTCCAGATTCTCTGCGAGGCCAAGCTGCTGCCCGGCGTTCTGCTGCGCAATAAGAAGCTGAAATACGTCTGCAAGCCGGTTCACGTGCGGGTGGAAAGCACCGCAAATCCCTTTACCCAGGCTTTGACGCCGGGCGAAGTGCTGGAGATTCCGATCGGCCACGGCGAAGGCAACTACTATCTGCGATGAGCCCACCCTCCAGCAGCTGCACCAGCCAGCGAGCAGGTGATCTTCCGTTACGCAACTCCGCAGGGCGAAATCACCGAGGCGGCCAATCCCAACGGCTCCCTGGAAAACATTGCCGGCATCTGCAACGAAGGCCGCAACGTGCTGGGAATGATGCCGCATCCGGAGCGCGCCAGCGAGGACGTGCTCGGCATGAAGGATGGCCTCAAACTGATGCGTTCGCTGGTGGAGAGCGCCTCGTTGCCGCAGTAGTCCCATGAAGCTACGAAGTTCACAATCCGTGAAAGCGCCCGGGGCTGATCGCCGAGGCGGAGCTTCGCCGGCGCGACGGCGAGTTGCTCCACATCCTCGACAACTGGCTGGAGCGGGCCAATCAGCGCGGCGGCGAACACATTGCCTGCCGCCCCGGCTGCGCCCAGTGTTGCATCGGAGTCTTTCGCCATCGACCGGCTGGACGCCCTGCGTCTGCAGCAGCGGACTCAACGAACTGGCGGATCACGATCCGGAACGGGCGCAGCGGGTGTTGCAGCGCGCGGCGGAATCGCTGGAACGCACCGTGGATTTTTTCCCCGGTGACGTGGAGACTGGAATCCTGGATGAATCGGCTGAAGCCGAGGAGATCTTCGAGGAGTTCGCCAATGACGAGCCCTGCCCTGCTCTCGATCCCGAGACCCTGACCTGCGATCTGTACGCGCACCGCCCCATGACCTGCCGCGTCTTCGGGCCTCCGGTGCGAACCGAGGGCGGGCTGGGAGTATGCGAACTCTGCTTCACCGAGGCGAGCGCAGAGGAGATTGCCGCAGCAGAGGTGCCGGTGGACGGAGAAGAGCTGGAGTCAGCGCTGAATCGGGAGTCGGAGCGGGTAAACGGGGGCGGCAAGACCATCGTTGCCTTTGCCCTGCTCGGCGCTTAGGCGTCCGCGGCCCTGGCTCACCCATTGCACGTAAAAGCGATCTGAACCATCTGGGCCGCCCGGCGGCTTGCCGGCTGGGCGCATTGCCCGCCTAGGTCTTCCCGGGTCCCAACTTCTTTGCGTCCCATTTATTTCACGACGCTGGTTCTCCGCGATCGTTCAATCTCCTCGGCAAACTCTTCGCGAGCGGTCGTCAATTGCTTGCGCTTTTCCTCGATATCGCCCGAGATGCGCTTGATTTCCTCGTTCTGCTGAGCTCGATTTGGATCGCCATAGACGGAGCTGTGAGTCAGCGAGCTTACTTGCGACTCCATATCCCTGAGTTCGTTCTCCAGAAGCTGAACCCGCTGGCCCAATTCGTTCAGGCGGTGCTGTTCGTTGGCGGCCATGGTACGATCCGTCTGGTTCTGTCCGGCTGTCTTCGAGGGTTGCGCCCCGGTGGAAGGCTTCGCCGGCAAAGTTGCGGGAGCCTCATCGGAGGCCGAAGCCAGATCGGCGTTGGTGTAGACATGGGTGGGCTTGGAACCCGTGGTGTCGGCGCGCTGCTGCCGCGCCACGTCCCCGAGCGACTGCGCCAACAGCGAGGCGGTGCAGAGCAGTAGCACCGCGCCTAGAAGCCATCTCATGGCTATCCTCCTGAGGATCAGGAAATTCTACCGCAGTCGGATGTCGAGCGCAGTCATTATCTTGCACATCATTACCTTTGGGTTGGAAGCGAACTGCCGCCCGGGGCGGTCCTTCGCCGCGCGCGAGCCTCCTCGATCATGGCTGCCCAGACGCTTTCCGTCGCAACCAAGGCGGCTTTCGCCTTCCTCCGGCGAAGGCTGCCGGCCGTGGCGAGAATTTAATGGAGGAGGTACAAATAATTGCCAAAAGCCCTTGACGCTACTCCGCCAAATGAGTACCTTAGCCGTCATGTGTTTGGAGCAGTCGTGTGGACTGCGCGCTACCTAGTCGGCATTTTGCTGAATCAATGAACCGGATTTAATGCGTAGGGAGTGAGAGAGTTTGCGCTTGCCCCTCGGCGCGATTTTTGCTGTGTTCAGGCAGCTTTTTCCGTGGTGCCCAGGCTAATCCCAGCACGGCCCCGGATCGGCTTATCTTCGACCTTGCTTCTGTTTAGAACCGGGTTGCTTCCACTCAACCCTTAGCCAAGTAACACGAGGAGCTCTATGAACATGCATGAGTGTTTGTCCGTTCGCGTCGCCGCTTCGAACCGGAGCCTGCACAAGGGAGTGCCGCATGCGCTCAAAGCGTCCGCCCTTGCTGCGTTCCTTCTGTTTGCGCTCAGCTTTGCACTTGCCCAGGACTATATTCACCAACCGGACCAGCTGACGCCGGATTCGACGGCGCCCATAAAAAAGCCCATGATTATGCGGGGCACGGTGGTTGTCCCCGCATCCAGCCAGCTGAACGTCGCCGACCTTGGCAAGCGCGCCCACACCAATGTGCGCTATATCCTGCCGGTGTTCTCTTCACCGGACGAAGCGCCGCCGTATACCGGTTATGCCTACGAGACACCGGCCTCGATTGCCTGCATCTATGGGACTGTGACCGCGCTTACAGGCTGCAATCCGAATACCGTGACCAATACTCCGACCGGCGGCAGCCAGAGCATCGCCATCGTCGATGCCTATGACGATCCGAATGCGCCATCCGACCTGGCCTACTTCTCGGCGCAATTTGGTCTTCCATTCAGTCCGGAAAAGTTCGAGGTAGTTTACCAGACTCCTGGCGTACAACCGTACCAGGACTATACGGGAGGTTGGGAACTGGAAGAATCCCTGGACATCGAGTTCGCCCACGCCATGGCCCCCAACGCCAAACTCTATCTTGTGGAAGCAAATTCAAACTACGATTCGGATCTGTTCGCTTCCGTCGCGATAGCCACCCACCTGGTGCAGTGCGGCCAGGTTACCACCTGCCCAGCGGCCACCACCGCCCATCCCTGGACGAAGGGTGAAGTCTCGATGAGCTGGGGCGAGTCGGAGTTTTCCGGCGAAACCACGTATGACTCCACGATGGCCCAGACCGGCGTGGTCTTCTTCGCCTCTGCCGGGGATTCGCCGGGCACCATTTACCCGTGCGTTTCGCCCAACGTTGTCTGCGCCGGAGGCACCAGCACGTCGCGCAGCCTGACCAATGGCAATCTGCTGAAGGAGATTAGCTGGTCGGATGCAGGTGGCGGCATCAGCCAATACGAAGCCATTCCGAGTTATCAGTCGGCCGTCGCCGCGGTCAAGGCTATTGTTGGAACCAAGCGCGGCACGCCCGACCTCTCATCCGACGCCAACCCGAACACGGGTGTCTGGGTCTACGACAGCTTCCCAATGTACGGTGAATTCTACCCCAGCAGCTGGTGGATCGTTGGCGGGACCAGCGTTTCCAGTCCGACCCTCGCCGGCATCATCAATAATGCCGGCAGCTTCAATGCCAGCAGCAATGCTGAACTCACCGAAATCTACAAGAATCTGGGTGTAGCCGCCGACTTCAATGACATCACTTACGGCGCCTGCAACTACTATATGGGTTCGTCCGCCGTCACCGGATACGATCTTTGCACCGGCGTCGGCAGCCCCAAGGGGAAGGTTGGCAAATAGCCTCCAAACCTGCCAAAGCATTGCCCCGGCCCCGCGGCTCCTCTCGAGTTGCGGGGCCGGTTTCTGAGAGGCCAAGCCTGCGGCGTTTACTTCCGGAACGCTTCCTTGTTCACCACGTACGGCATTTTGGCGTAGTCGCTGCCCTCCAGCATATCGATCAATCCCTGCACGCAGCGGCCCGCCATGCCGACGTTGGGATCTGGCGAGAGCCGGGTGGCCGCGCCACCGCTGGCAAAGTGGTGGAAGAGCCGGCAGCGATCCTCGATGGCCGGATCGCGCAAAGGCGAGTCGGCCGGAAGCGGTTCGTGCTCGAAGACATCAATGGCCGCGCCTGCAATCCAGCCCTCGCGCAGAGCCTTCGCCAGGGCGTTCTCATCGACCACCGGACCGCGCGAGGTGTTCACCAGATAGGCGCTCTTCTTCATCTGCTGCAGGGTGCGCTCGTTGATGAGGTGCCAGGTCGGAACCTTCGCCTCGCCCTCGCGCAGCAGCGGCACGTGCAGGCTGACGTAGTCGGCTTCGCGCAGGCACTCGTCCAAGCTCGGCGTAGCGAATCCAGTTTTTGCGCCGCGCGATGCCGAGCTCGTGCCTCAGGTCCATCACCTTCTGCATCGAGGCGGCGAACTTCTCATTGCGGTACTCGGCGTCATAGCAGAGCACGTTCATCTCAAAGCCGGAGCACTTGGAGATCATCGCCTGGCCGATGCGTCCGGTTCCGATGACGGCAATGGTTTTGCCCGTAACCTCGTCGCCGAGGAAGGGCAGATACGGATGCCAGGAGCCCCAACGATTCTCACGCACCAAGCGCTCGCTGGACCACAACTTGCGCGAAACATCCATCAGGATTGCAAAGGCAAATTCCGCCGTGGCGTCGGTAAGAACGTCGGCGGTGTTGGTGAATGGAATCCGGTAGCGGTTGGCGTCGGCGCGGTTGATATTGTCAAAGCCAACGGCGAATTGCGCAACGCCCTTCAGCGTTCCCTTCGCCCGCCTCGAAGACTTCGGCATCGATCTTGTCGCGCAGAGTCGTGATCAGGCCGTCGATGCCGCTGCGAACTTTCTCCAGCAGCAAGCTCGCGCGGCGGCGCATCCGGACCGGGATATACCTCCACGTCATATCCGCGGCTGCGCAGCAGATCAATGCCGGGACCAATGTCGCAGGTTGCAAACACGCGGAAGCTTTCTGCTCTTCCATGGCGCTCTTCTTCCCTTTCCTGTCCATGCCGGCATCGAGCATCGCGCCGCACTGCACGACGGGCCGATCTGCGTGCAGCGCTACGGTTTCCGCCACGCTCTTCGCACGTTCTTCCCGACGTTCTGACTTCTTCCCAACCCAGGCTTCCACGCGGTCCAGCGCTTTGCGAATATTGTCCAGTGAATTGGCGATCGAGAAGCGCAGATAGCCCTCGCCATAGGCTCCAAATGCGGTGCCGGAGAGTACGGCGACGCCAGCCTCTTCCAGCAGCGCATCGGCCAGCGGCTTGGACTTCCATCCCGTGCCGGTGATGTTGGGGAACATATAAAACGCTCCCTTCGGCACGCGGCAACTGGAAGCCGTTGATGCGATTGATGCGCTCGGCAAAATAATCACGGCGCTTCCTGAATTCGGCGTTCATCGCCGCGACGGAATCCTGCGGCCCGCGAATGGCTTCGATCCCCGCTTTCTGCGTGAAGCTGGCGGTGCAGGAGTTCGAATTCGTCACCAGCCGCGCGATCTGTTGCGCCAGGTCGGCGCGCATCACGCCGTATCCCATGCGCCATCCGGTCATCGCGTAGGTCTTGCTGAAGCCATCCAGCAGAATGACGCGGTCGCGCAGATCGTCATAGCTGAACAGCGAATGATGATCTCCCTCGAAGATCAGGCGCGAATAAATCTCATCGCTCAGCACCATGACGTCGCTGTCCGGCAACGATGTCCGCGATCTCCTCGATATCCTGTGGGTCATCACGCCGCCGGTAGGGTTCTGCGGCGAGTTGAGAATGATGAGCTTGGTGCGCTGCGTTGATCAGGCGCTTCAGTTCCCTGGTATCAAGGCGGAACTCCATCTCCTCGCGAAGCTGAATGGGCACCGCCTTGGCGCCGAGAAACTCAATCATCGACTCATAGATTGGAAATCCCGGATTCGGGTAGATGACCTCGTCGCCTTCTTCGACCAGCGCCAGCATGGTGAAGAAGATGATCGGCTTGCCTCCGGGGACCACGACAACCTCGTCGGGAGACACCCTGGTGTGGCGGGTCGCGCCGACCTCGTCGGCAATTGCCTTGCGCAGTTCCGGCAGACCCGCGCTGGGACCGTAATGGGTGAAGCCCGTGGTGCAGTGCGTCCACTGCGGCGTCCACAATGTTGGCCGGGCGTGTCGAAATCAGGCTCGCCGATCTCAAGATGCACGATGTCTCTGCCCTTCGCTTCCAGGGCGCGCGCCTTGGCCAGAACCTCGAACGCAGTCTCCGTGCCCAGGCGCGACATGCGCTGGGCTAAACGCAATTCCGTATGCATTGCTTTGCTCATAGAGAACCTCCACTGCCGGCAGATTCGCCGCTCGAGCATTTGGCCGAACAGGCGCTACGGCCCTCCAGCCAAACCGGCTATTTTATCCCCGCTCCGGGGCAACGCACCACCCCACCAGACGAAAAAGCCTGCCGCGGGAGGCAGGCTGTTCCGCAAATTCGGTAATCCGGATTATCCGTGAATTTCGCTCTCTTCGCCGGTCTCGCTGCGGATGACCTTGGCGACGCGATAGGGCTGGCCGGAGTGGGGCTCGTGGAAGTGGCGAACCTGCAACTCGCCGAGCAAGCCCAAGCGCCAGCATCTGCACCCCGGCAGACGATCATCACCGCGCCAAAGACGAGCAACGGGCCGTGAGCGTCCATCACATTGACGTGGCGGATCACTTTCTCGAATACCATCCAGAGCGCGACCAGCGAACCCGATGCCAATGCCGCTCATGCCGATGCCGCCGAAGAAATGCAGCGGGCGCATCATGTACTTGAGCAGGAAGCGAATGGTGATCAGATCGAAAAAGACGCGAATGGTGCGCGAAATTCCGTAGTGCGACGTGCCGCCCTCGCGCTCGATATTGACGATGGGCACCTCGCAAATCCTGGCGCCATACCAGGAAGCCAGCGCCGGAATAAAGCGGTGCAACCCCTCGCCGTAGAGCGGAATATCTTCGATCAGTTCGCGCGTGTACGCCTTGTAGGTGGTGCCGAAATCGTGCAGATCCACGCCGCTCAACTTGGACATCGCCCAGTTGGCGCAGCGCGAAGGAATGCGGCGCAGCCAGAGGTTGTCGATGCGCTTTTCGCGCCATCCGCTGACGATGTCATAGCCTTCATTGAGCTTGGCCACAAACTTCGGAATCTCGGCCGGATCATGCTGCAGATCGCCATCCATGGCGATGATGAACTCACCCTGGGCATGATCGAAGCCCGCGGCCAGAGCCGAAGTCTGTCCGAAGTTGCGGCGCAACTTGACGACCACCACGCGGCTATCGACGGCGGCAATCTGGCCGAGCAGAGTAAAGGTGGAGTCGCGCGAGCCATCGTCCACGAAAACCAACTCAAAGGCTTCGCCAACCTGCTCCATCACCGCTTTCAGGCGGTCGTAGAGCTCGGTAACACTCTCCTGCTCATTGTGAAAAGGAACGACTATGGAATACTTAGGCACACTCGTAGTATACCCCGATTGGGCAGGAATCCGCAGCGGGCAGCCCATTCGCGATGCCTGATATCGAGGCCGGCACTGCCGCGGAACATGCCCGCCGGAACCGGCCATGCGGGATGGCGGCGGGCAACCCGGCGAAGTGTGGTCGCCCGGCGCGACGCATGTCTCCGCATCCTCGCGCGTCCGCGACACCCGGGTCACGAGCCTGCTTTGGCGCCGGGCTGGGCAAGACGGTGAAACAGTGGAGCACCCCAGGTTCCGATCGCGAGCAACGCTCCGAACAGCACCACGGCATCAATGCTCTCCCGGCCTTGCTGGGACCAGTAGGCGGCCGCATCCAGGTTCAACCAGAGCGCAAATTCATCCAGCGTAAGCGCCGCGCCAATGCCGTAACTCAGGGCCACAAACCGGCTCAGGAACACTGCCAGTAAACCGGCGCCGATGTCGGCTTCCGTCAGTTCCACATAGCCATTGATGAGCAGGAGAAAGATGCCCCAAACCAGGTGGTGGATATGGCGCCCACCCATCTCAACATAGCTGAATGGCCCAACGTGATGAGTGATGGAGGCGACCAACAGGCGCACGGCCAGAAAAGTAATAAAGAAACTGACCGACGCAAGGAACATCCGCCGGTGGGGCCGGTCGGGAATCTGCTGATGGATCAGCAGGCCGAGTTTGGTCAAGTGCAACAGCAAAAGTGCCACGGCAATCAATACGCTGACGAAAATTAACAGAATCCAGGAACCGGCGATGTGCATAGATTAAGTATGATCCATCCAGACCGGGGATGGGTGCGGTGGCGGCGGGAGGCGCGCAAACCGAATGCACCCTGGCTCGCCTTCCGGATGTTGAAGCCCGCCACGCGGGATGGTGCCCCGGGGCGGCAGCGCCGGGATGATCGATGGCCATATTTCTTCCTCGTCGAGAAGCTGATATGCTTTTTGCATGCTAGCCGCAAACGGGAGCAGTCGCAGCAAGGCGGTTGGATGCCGCACAGATTCGGGCCACGCGCGATGCAAATGCCCGATTCTCCACCACAAAACCTAAAGGGCGGCACTGGAAGGGCCGTTCAATCAGCAGAGTCTCCGAAGCTGATTTGTGCTTAGGCAGACAACTACGACTCGGACTGGAAACGCGACCAGCCTGGGGTGTGCGCCTTCATCAACGGCGCGTGCCAGGGGAACCAAGATACTGAATCGCCATGAGTAACTACATGCAGAAAGATGCGAAAATCTTTGTAGCCGGGCATCGTGGCCTGGCGGGTTCGGCGATTGTGCGCAGGCTCCGTGGACTGGGCTACGAAAACCTGATGCTGCGCACCCGGCAGGAGATGGATCTCGAGGACTCGGCCACGGTGAGCCGGTTTTTCGAGGAGCAGCGTCCGCGAGTTCGTGTTTCTTGCCGCGGCCAAGGTCGGTGGCATTCTCGCCAATCGCGACTTCCCTGCCGACTTCATTGCCCGGAATCTGCGCATTCAAAGCAATGTGATCGAAAGCGCCTACCGAACGCAGGTCGATCGACTGCTGTTTCTCGGGTCCAGTTGCATTTATCCGAAGCTGGCTCCGCAACCCATTCGGCGAAGATCAACTGCTTGCCGGGCCGCTGGAATTCACCAACCGCTCGTACGCGGTGGCGAAAATAGCGGGCATCGAGATGTGCTGGGCATTCAACCGGCAGCACGGGACCGGTTCCTGGCTGCGATGCCGACCAATCTCTATGGGCTGGGAGACAACTACGATCTGGCAAACTCGCACGTGCTGCCCGCGCTGATCCGCAAGGTACATGAGGCCAAGCAACAGGGTGCGCCTCAGGTGACCGTCTGGGGCAGCGGCAATCCCATGCGAGAGTTTCTATTCAGCGACGATATGGCCGACGCTTGTGTTTTTCTGATGAATCTGCCGGAAGAGGAGTTTCGAAGCTTGACCGGCAATCCCGAGCAGGCTCCGCTGGTCAACGTGGGAAGCGGCAGCGACTTGACGATTCGCGAACTGGCAAACAAGGTCTGTGCCGTGCTTGAATTCGAGGGAGAGATTGTTTTTGACACCAGTAAGCCGGACGGCACGCCGCGTAAATTGATGGATAGTTCCAGATTGTTCAGCTACGGCTGGCGGCCCAGAATTACCCTGGAAGAAGGAATCAGAATTGCCTACCTGGAGTTCCGCGGCAAAGCGGCAACCGTTCCTGCGTAGCGCCTGAAGCACGATCCACCGAGGTATAGAAATGATTGATATTCATTGCCACCTGCTGCCCTCTGTCGACGATGGCGCAAAGTCATGGGAGGTCACACTTGAGATGTGCCGCCTGGCAGCACAGGATGGCGTGACGCACATTGTCGCGACTCCGCATGCGAATTACGAATACCGTTATGACCGCGCTGCGCACCTCGAGCTGATCGAAGAGCTCCGCTCCCGCGTTCCGGAGATGACCTTTTCGCTGGGATGCGATTTTCACCTTTCCTACGAGAACATCGCGGACGCCATGAAGCACCCGGAGCGGTATGCGATCGGGAACACCCGCTACCTCCTGGTGGAACTTTCCGAGTTCAGTGTGTTCGACATTCCAAAAACGCTTTTCCAGTTGCAGACCACGGGCCTGGTGGCGATCCTCACCCATCCGGAGCGCAATCCGGTCATTCTGGAGAATCCCAAGCTGTTGCATCAAATCCTCGACGTAGGCTGTCTGGTCCAGATCACGGCCAACTCGCTTACCGGTTTCTGGGGAAAATCGTCGCAAAAAATGTGCGACCGAGCTGCTCAAGAAAGAGATGGTTCACTTCATCGCGAGCGATGCTCACGGCGTGCGCAGCCGAAATCCGCGCCTTTCGCAGGCGCGGGACGCGGCGGCTAAGATTATTGGCCAGGCGGCTGCCGAGAAGTTGGTCACGGATAATCCCGGAGCCGTGGTTACCAATCAGGTCACCGAACTGATCACCATGCTATGAACGGACTGGAAGCTCGCGGCGAAGTTTCTCTATTGCGCGCGGATTCTTGTTCCGACGGGATTCCGGCAGGCTAGAATTAAGTCGCGCGCCTGTAGCTCAACTGGATAGAGCACGAGTCTTCGGAACTCGCGGTTGCAGGTTCAACTCCTGCCAGGCGCACCACCCCGGCCTACCCGGAAGAACGGCTTCCGGGTACTATGGAGTTCGGCTTCCCGTTGCGCTTTCCTTTTCGGTGAAGCAAACCGGCCGCTGGCAATTGGAAATCCCTGGGATCACGGCGGAACTTCCGCGTCCCCATCCGGCGCCACGAAAAAACAGACCCTGATAAGCTTGGAAAACACGGTGGCCGCCGTAAAAACTTTCTATGGGTCCCATAACGCTTTCTTTCATCACCCGCGCGGGTGAAGACGCCCCCGCCGTTTGCCGGGAGCGGCGGAAACTCCGATTCGGATCGTAACTACTTTTCCTTGCAACGGAAGCGCTCCCCCCGGACCCGGCAATGCATGAACATGCATCGCTTTGCATATTGCGTCTACCCTAGGGCCGGCGCTCGTAGAACCATCGGTTATCGCAGCAATAAATAAAAGGAATTGGCCTCGCGAAAGAAGTACCGCTACTCTCGGCAACAATAATCAGCAGAGGATTTTGAGCATGCAGGACTCTTGCTGAGCGGAACTGACTTCAAAAGGAGAAGCTAAATGCGCACGACTCGCATCTTTAAAATGACGCTGGGAGCGGTACTCCTGGCAGCCATGTTGCCTGCTGGACTTGCAGCTCAGACCTCGAGCGCCGAGACGGACAAAAAGATTGCTGATCTGGAGAAGCAGTTGCAGGAGGTTCGCGCGGAGTTGGATGCACTGAAACCCAATCCCGCGGCGCCTGCGGCGGCGGCCGCCCCAGCGGCAGCCGCGGTTGCCACTCCGGCGCCTGCCGCTCCGCCGCCCGATCCGCTGGCTGGAATCACGGGCGTGCTGGGCGGAGTTACCCTGAGCGGATTGGCCGATGTCTATTACGGATACAACTCCAACCATCCGTCGGCGGGCACCTACACGGAGCCCTTCACCAATCGCGTTGACCGTTTCGGGCTGAACCTGTTCGAGCTGCAGTTGGACAAGCCTGTCGATAAGACCACTCCGCTCGGCTTCCGCCTGGCATTGGGCTTCGGCGACACCATGAATGCCATCAACGGAACCAGCAACACAGCGGGCGACGGCACCAACTCCGCGACGCAGTATATGAAGGAAGGTTATCTCTCCTACTTCGCTCCCGTCGGCAAGGGCCTGCAGCTCGATTTCGGTAAGTTTGTCACTCCGGCAGGCGTTGAGGTCATCGAGACCAACCAGAATTGGAACTACACCCGGGGTCTGCTGTTCTACTACGCAATCCCTTACTACCACTTCGGAGTCCGCGCCAAGTACATCTTCAACGACAAATGGTCGATCACGGGATTTGCAACCAACGGCTGGAACAATGTTGTCGCCACCAACTCCGGAAAGACCGGCGGCTTGAGCCTGGCCTGGAATGCCACCAAGAAGGTCACCCTCACGGAAACCTATCTGGTTGGTCCCCGGGATCTCGCCGGGATTGGGGATAACGGTTCGTGGAACAATCTGTCGGATACGGTGCTGGCGTACACGCCCACCACAAAGTTGTCTTTGCAGGCGGTGTTGGACTACGACCATCAAGGCATCGACAATCAGTTGGCGGCCGCGCTCGGCACCAGTAAGACGGGCACGGATTACACCGGCATAGGTTTCTTCGTAAAATACGCCTTCAATCCCAAGGTAGCCGTGGCCGGGCGTTACGAATTCCTGAACGATCACGACGGTCTGGCCTTCTTTGCCGGGGGCGCTCCCACCCCTGTGCTTTACAACCACCCGCAGGAGTTCACCGCGACCCTGGAACGCAAGTTCGCCAGCCATCTGATCTCCCGGCTTGAGTACCGCTACGACGAATCGAACCGGAACATCTTTGAAAACGGCGGCGGAAAAGGAACTCCCTCGTTCGTTAGCAACCAGAACACGGTCGCTGCGGGCCTGGTCTTCGTGCTGGAGCCGGACGCCCCCAAGTAATCGTAAACAGGCGGCGAGCGCTCTGCCGCTTCTCGCTACCCGTGAAGGTTTGGTGCCGGCCGCACCCATTGCAAGCCGGCGCCAGACCGCAGATGCCAACCCCAAGCCGACAACTTAGGACGAGGAGATTCGGATGGCCGAGGAAACGACTTCCGGAATCGTTGAAATGAAGAAAACTCTGGGCCTGACCGGGCTCACGATGAATGCCATGGCGCTCATCGCCCCCGGTGCATTCCTATGGCTCACCTTCTATATCCAGGCGACGACCGGCACCACCGGTCCCGCCATGTGGGCGGGCATTGTGCTTGCCTTGCTGCTGTGCCTGGCCACCGCGGTCTGTTATGCGGAGATGGCAAAGCTTTATCCCGGCACGGGAAGCTCGTACTACTTTGCCGAGCAGTCCTTTCTGAACCACGATAAGGTCTGGCGATTTGCCCGCCTGTCGAAGTTCATCGTGGGCTGGGGTTCGCATCTTTACTACTGGATCTACCCAGGCGTGATGGTGGGCGTCATGGGAATCCTGTGCGGATACCTGGTAGGGACGATTTGGCCAAACTTCATGAGCGCCTCCAATCCCGGACCGGCGTTCATGGTAGCGGTCGCCGTAGTCTTCTCGTTCTGCCATCGCTTACATCGGCTATCGCGGCGTAACCGGCTCCACTGCGGTGAACATCGGCATCAACGTTATCCAGATTTCGGCGCTGGTTGTATTCGCGGTGCTGGCTCTCGGCTATCGCGCCAACCATCCCGCGGGTAGCCAGGGATTCCAGTTCGACTCCACCTCCGGCGCGTCGTACACCTACGAGTTTGCGACAACCAAAACGACGGCCAACGGGGTTGAAACCGAAAACATCGTCCGCGACGCCAACCAGGTTCCGCAGCCAAAGCTGGACGCGGCGGGCAAGCCTGTGCCCTTCCTCGTCAGCTATCCGACGACCGACGCACAAGGCAATTTCCTCACCCATGACAAGGCCAGTTCGGTCATCAGTCCGCATAAGTTGAGCTGGATGTTCCTGCAGGCGACGGTTGCAATTCTGATCCTGGTGGGATTTGAATCCGTGACCGCGATGGGCGGCGAAGCCAGGAATGCAAAGCGCGACATACCGATCGCTGTGATCGTCTCCCTGCTGGTGCAGGGCCTGTTCTGCTATCTCTTTGAATATTTCGCGGCCAACTACTTCCTCAACAGCGGCTACACCATGCAGAGCGCGTCGGGATCGGCGGCTCCGATCGGCGACATGATGATCATCGTTGGCGACTCGCTGTTTGGCGTCGGGCGCGGACGCATCTTCATGCTGGTGGAAGCCTTCACCGTCTTCCTGGCCCTGATCGGAACCACGCTCTCCTGCATGAACACCGGCGCGCGGGTCACCTACGCGATGGGCAAGGATCGTGAAGTTCCCGAGCACTTCGGTCTGCTGCACGGCGACAACCTGACTCCCCACCGCGCCATCTGGACGCTGGCTGCAATTTCCGCCGTCATCGGCGTGCATTGCCGTGATCATGCCCTTCGGAAATGCGGGCGCTCCGGCCGATTCGGTGATCCAGGCTCTGCCGCACGGCTTCTGGTCGAGCTTTGGCTACACCACCCATGACAAGATGGCGGCGCTTGCCGAATTCTCTGCTGACGGTCACGCTGGCTTCGAACTTCGGTACGTTCGTGCTCTACGCGCTGAGTTGCATCATCTGCATGGTGGCGTACCACAAGCATCCGAAGTTCAGCGTGCTGCGCCACTTCCTCATTCCGGTGTTTGGACTTGCTTGCCAATCTGGCCTGCATGCTGACTTATCTGGTGGGTCCGTTCCTTGGCATTGGCACCAAGGCAGAACCGCTGCTGGCCTTGGGCATTGCGCTGGTCTGGGCCATCTACGGCGGGATATACTTTGTCATATCCTCTCGCAGCCACTGGGAGGTCCACGCTGGTCGGCAGCCGCGTCACTGAAGCTAGCCAGGCGCGTAATTGTATAATTCAGATGCAGGCGGGTTCGCTGCCCGCCTGCATCCTATTCCCGGAGGGTGCATTGTGCCGCGTGATCGCGTAAACGCTGCGTTCCGATGGCACCCAGGAACTGGGATCAAGATCGGCTATGCTGGACATTGAGTTCGCTGAGATCAGCGATTGCGGCCCTGTCCGTGGACACAACGAAGATTTTGTTGGCCATGCGCTACCTTCAAGTCCGGAACAAACCCGCAATCGCGGATGGATCTTTACCCTGGCGGACGGCGTCGGCGGCCAGGACCGTGGCGAGGTTGCCTCGCAATTGACGGTGGAAACCGTGCTGGCCGAGTGCGCCAAAGCGCCCGCGGGAGAGAATTCCACAACCCTGCTGGCGCGCGCGATTCAAGCCGCGAACACCGCGGTCTATGAAGCAGGTCACGGTGGCCATTGCCACCACCCTGGTAGCATGCGCGTTGCGCTATGATCGAGCGACGATCGCCCATGTGGGCGATTCGCGCTGCTACCTGATCCGGCACGGACGGCCGCAGTTGCTGACGCGGGATCACACGGTGATCAACGAGCAGGTTCGCCTCGGACTGTTCACCGAACAGGAGGCGCGAAGGGCCGTCGACCCGGAATGTTCTGAGCCGCTCGATCGGCATCAATCTTTTTGTGGCGCCGGAGATCAGCGAGCACAATGTAAGCGCCGGAGACTTGCTGCTGCTCTGCTCCGATGGGCTGCACGGAGCGGTGCCGGACGATAAGATCGCGACGCATCGCGACTTCGGGCGCAAGCCTGAAGGAGCGGCGCAGCAACTGATCACGATTGCCAACCAGAGCGATGGTGGAGATAATGTGAGCGTTCAGCTCATCCGGGTAAAGGAACGTCGAAGCCGTGGGAATGTATCGCGGACGACCTTACCGGCTGCACTGAAGAACAGACGTGCAACTCCACGGGTGCAAACTTCTACCCATGATTTCTGTCCACGCTGGCGAACAACTCGACCATTTTCAGATCGAACGCCTGGTTGCCCGGAGCGGCATGGCTTCGATCTTCGAGGCCACGGACCTGCGCACCGGCCAAACCGTTGCCATCAAGATTCCGCACCCGGAGATGGAGTGCGATCCAATCTTCTTCGAGCGCTTCCAGCGCGAGGAAGAGATCGGGAAGAAGCTCGATCATCCCGGAGTGATGAAGGTGATCGCCAACGACGACCGCCACGATCCCTACATCGTGATGGAGTGGGTACCGGGACGGCTGCTGCGCCAGATCATCGTCCGAAAACCGCAAGATGCCGCCGGAACGCGCCATCAAGATCGTGGTGCAGATATGCAAGGCGCTCGACCATATTCACAGCCATGGCGTGATCCATCGCGATCTGAAGCCGGAAAACATCATGGTCGATGACCATGACAACATCAAGATCATCGATTTCGGCATCTCCGCCAACAGCGGCGCGCGGCGCATCACATTCGCAAAATTGACCGACACCATGGGAACTCCGGACTACATTTCGCCGGAGCAGGTGAAAGGCGGCCGGGGCGATGCGCGCAGCGACGTCTACGCGGTCGGCGTGATGCTCTATGAGATGCTGACCGGCTCGGTTCCCTTCACCGGCTCCAACGCCTTCGTCATCATGAACGACCGCCTGCTCAACGATCCGGTGCCGCCGCGCGAGTTGAACCCCGAGCTTTCGCCGCAACTGCAGGAGGTTTTGTATCGCGCTCTGGAGCGCAATCCGCACAACCGGTACGGCAGCGCGCGAGACTTTGCCCATGACCTGGAACACCTGGACCAGGTGGGCGTGGAGGACCGTCCCGAGCTGCCAACTGGAAGAAGCGCCGCTCCCCGTGGGCGCGCAGGATTTGATGTACGTTGCGCTGGCGCTGATTCCCGTCATCATCTTCGGGCTGCTGCTTTTATGTTGCGCGGCACGCTTAAGCAACGGAGATCTGCTGGACGAAATTCTCTACTGGAAAATCTTCATGAAAGCTGCCGGATTATTTCTGCTGTTTGCGGGATTTGCGATTGTGCTGAGCGCATTTGTGCTGCTCCCCGCGAACGCGCCCCGCGCTGTGTTCGTGACTGGCCGGGATGGCGGTTCAGATTCTCGGGCTGGTGCTCACCTTCCGCTCCCATCTCACTCTGGACGAGGGACACTGATGCAGATTCAGCCGACAGCACTCACCGAGACGGGAACGGCCGTCTGCATGGTTTGCATCTTTCTGGTGCCGCTGGCGGGAGCGGGTCTCGCGCTGGTCAATACAGGATTCGGGCGCGGGCGCAGTGCCGCCCACTCCATGTTGAGCGCGATGTGTGTATTTGCCGTTGCGGTGCTGGTCTATTTTTTCATCGGATTCGGCTTCCAGGGGTTCGCCGGAGAACCTGCCCGCCTGCTGAGTTTCGGCGGCCGGCAATGGAACCTGCTCGGAGCCGGCGGCTTGATGATGCGCGGCGTGGTCTTCAACGGCTCGCCTCTTTCGCTGGTGGCCTGCCTGCAACTATTCAGCGTGGGCATTGCGGCCATGATTCCCCTCGGTGCCGGCTCTGACCGTTGGCGGCTGGGCGCCAGTTGCGCATCGACGGCGCTGCTGGCCGGCATCACCTACCCGATCTTTGCGCACTGGGTATGGGGCGGAGGCTGGCTCGCGCAACTGGGCAGGCTGGCATCCTGCGGAAGTGGCGCCATCGACGCGGGCGGCGCGGGCGTAATCCAGGCGGTCGGCGGAATTACGGCGCTGTCGATCACCTGGATTCTGGGACCGCGCCACGGCAAGTATGAGATGAGCGGAATGGCAATCCCCGGGCACAACATGGTGTTTGTTTTGTTTGGCTGCATGTTGACCCTGACGGGGTGGCTGGGACTGGATACGGCGGGCGCGATGCTGTTTGCCGGCGCCGGCGTCAGCAGCATTGCGCTGATCGCGGTGAACAATCTGGTCGCGGCCAGCATCGCCCTGTTGACGGCGTTGATTGTGACCGGAATTCGCTTCGGCAAGCCGGACGCCTCCATCAGCGCAAACGGATTCGTGATCGGCCTGGTTTCCATTTCCGGAGCGCTGCTCGCTGGTCTCGCCGGCGGAGGCGGCGGCCATTGGACTGGTGGCTGGGGTTCTGGTGCCATTCTCGGTGGAATGGCTGGACCGGCTGGGATTCGACGATCCCAGCGGCGCTATCTCCGTCCACGCGGTGGGCGGACTGTGGGGCGTGATCGCCACCGGGGTGTTCGTGCGCGCCAGCCCGGGACAATGGCTGGCGCAGATGGCGATGGTCTCCGCGCTGCTCGGCTTTGTTCTGCCGCTGACCTACTGCCTGAATCTGCTTCTGAACCGCATCTATCCGCAGCGCATCCACAAGGATGGAGAGCGGCAGGGGCTGGATATGTGCGAACTGGGCGCGGGCGCGTATCCGGAGCTGACGCCGGTCACCAAGGATTATCTGTACCGGTAAAGCGGCAGGTCGCTGAGCGGCCATGGGAAAGGGCGCCCGCAACGGCGCCCTCTTCGTTTCCGAAGCACTTCCCTTGTTAGTTGGTGGTTGCAGCCAGCCGCGCCTGGTTGTGCTCGGCAATGGTCTTGCGCGCGTTGTCGGCCAGGTCCTTGGCCTTGGGCATCAGTTCCAGGGCCTTCAGCACGTTGGGGTCGGCCTCGGCCTGCACCCGCATTCCCTCCTGCTGCCCGAACGCGCCCACGAAAAGTTCGCTCTTGATGCTGGAGCGGACCCACTCGTTGTTCTCCACCAAATCCTTTTCGGTGTAGGGCAATCTTGGCGTCGGTCAGGAAGGTGCGGAACTCCTGCAAGACGCCGTCATCCACCTGGAAGCTCTTCTCGATCTTGTGGCTGATCGAATAGTGCTTGGAGAAGTTGAAGAAAGCGTACTTGCGCAGCAACTCTTCCTGGAACTTGTTGGCCTTGATCGGCGCAATCTTGACGTCCGGCGTGATTCCGCCACCGCCGTACACGGTGCGGCCGCTGTCGGTAAGTTTGACTTCGCGGTTGGCGTCGTCCTGCTTTACGCCATTGATGGAGTTATCGTCCGCATTGCGGTTGTAGTAGTAGTCGTAGAGCGAAACGCCGTTATAGTCGCGCTGAATCAGCCGTCCGCTGGGGGTGTAGTACTTGGCGGTGGTCAGCGCCAGGCCGGTGTTTTCGCTCAGGCGATAGACGGTCTGCACCAGTCCTTTGCCGAAGGTCGTCTCTCCCGCGATCAGGCCGCGATCATGATCCTGAATCGCGCCCGAAACGATCTCTGCCGCCGAGGCCGTGCCGTGATTCACCAGCACAACAATCGGATAGTCCTGGGTGCTGCCATGGGCCGCGCGATAGACCTTCTCGGGTGAATTGCGGCCATGATGGCTGACGATGACCTGTCCCTTCTTGAGGAACTTGTCGGCCACGCCAACGCCTTCGCTGAGCAGGCCGCCGGGATTGTTGCGCAGGTCGAGAATCAGGCCCTTGAGCTCGCCCATCTCATCCAGCGCCGCCGTGGTCTCGGCCTCGGTGGTTTCCTGGAAGCCGCTGATATGCAGGTAGCCGATGCCGGGACGGATCAGGAAGTGCAGGTCCACCGAGTAGCGCGGAATTTCATCGCGCACCACGGTAAAACTCCAGCGGCTTGTCGCTGCCTTCGCGCAGGATGGCAATGTGCACCGTCGTGCCTTTGGGTCCTTTGAGCAGGTCGGCCACGTCGCTGGTCGTCATGTTGTCGGTTGGCTTGCCGTCAATGGCCACAATGATGTCGCCGGGACGGATTCCGGCGCGATAGGCGGGCGCTCCGGCGAAAGGCGCAATGACGATGACTTTATTGTTGCGCGGTCCAACCTGCATGCCCACGCCGTAGTAACGGCCGCGCTGCTCTTCCTGCAGAGCCGAGTACTGCTTGGGATCGAAGAAGTTCGAGTGCGGGTCCAGCACGCGCAACATGCCGGGAATGGCGCCGTCATAGATCGCCTTGTCGGCGTCCACTTTTTCCGCATAGTTCTGCTCGATGACGCTGTAAACCTGGGCGAAGTTGTGCACCGAATCGCGCATCTCATCGTCGCCGTCGGCAGGCGCCGCCCCGGTTCGCCCGAAGACCACTCCGAGGAAACCGCAAGTCAGAATTACGAGAAAAACAAAAACCAGTGAGCGACGGGAACGTCCAGCCATTGATACTTCCTTCTTTTGCCCTGCGCTAGAGCGCTGCATGGATGTTTGCCGCGCCTGGAGACTGGGGCAGGCGCAACCCCAGATTTGGCAAGAGTATAGCAGTTTCGCGGGAAATCGGTTAGCGTCGCCGAGGATGCTGGATTCGGAAATTCGGCGCGACCCGCGCTGTTCCTCAGATGCTGAGAATCACACGGCTTCGTAACTTCATCGCCCGGATTCGGCAGGACTGTTTTCGCTTCCACGTCTTTCAGGTCTCAGCCGTCCTTCTTACCGGCGGAAGGAATTGCCGTGTATGATTGGACCGTATGGGGATTCGAGATGATTTTCATCTTCTTGCTGGCCTTGATCCTATTCGGCCCCAAGAAGTTACCCGAGATGGCGCGCGAGGTCGGCAAGTTCGTGGCCGAGTTCAAACGCGCATCCAATGATTTCAAGTATCAGTTCCAGTCCGAGATTGAAAAAGCTGGAACCGACAGCCCTGCCTCAGAGAGCCGGCGGCGCAGCAGACCACCTCGTTCACCCAGACCCTGCTTCCTCCGGCGGTAAAGTCGGCAATTTCCGAGATTGACAGCGCCCACGAGCGCCTGATGAAGACCGCCCGGATGGCTTTCGACGCCCAGAACTTCACCCTGCGCCCGCCCGAGGCGCCGGTGATTGCCGCGGCTGAAGCCGAAGATACCGCGGTAATTCCTGCTGATTCCGGCGCGCCCGCGGCACCGGCCATTGCGATATCCGCAGCCCACGAAGCATCCCCGGTTGAAGCTATGACCGACCAGCCCACGCCTGATCCGGCGCCGGCCCCGAGCAATTCTGCTCCGCAGAGCAGCTAACTGGACGATCCAATAAAGGTTCTGATGGCAGACACAGCTACCCCCACCGGCGGTTTGAAAGACAGACCGGAACTGTCGTCCATGGGCTTCATCGAGCACCTCGAGGAACTCCGCAAGCGCATCATCTGGAGCATTGCGTTTATCGTCGCAGGATTCTGCGTCTGCTACTCTGGCATGAGAGGATTTTCAGCTGGATCCAGAAGCCAATTGTTCAGGTTCTCAGCAGCCACAAGCTCAGCACCCAGCTCGTCTACACCAACCCGATCGATCCCTTCAACATGTACCTGAAGATCAGCCTGATTGCCGGCATCTTCGTGGCGTCGCCGTTTGTGCTCTACCAGGTCTGGGGATTTATCGCTCCCGGCCTCTACAAGTCGAGCGCAGGTACGTGGGGCCGTTCATGTTCAGCACCGTGGGCCTGTTCGTGGCCGGCGGCTTTTTCGCCTACAAGATTGTGTATCCGCAGGCATTGACTTTCCTGGTTGAATTCAGCCGCCAGTTCACCCCAATGATCACGATCAACGAGTACATCGAGTCTGTTCATGACGATTGTGCTCGGGCTCGGCGTGGTCTTTGAGATGCCCATCCTGGTGTTTTTCCTGGCCCTGTTCGGTCTGATCAGCCCAGGCTGGATGTGGCGCAATTTCCGCTACTCGATTCTCGGAATCTTCGTAATTGCGGCCATCATCACGCCCACGCCGGACATCATGAACATGTGCATCTTCGCCGCGCCCATGATCGTTCTTTACCTGCTCAGCATCGGCAGTCGCCTACCTGGTGCATCCCAAGCAGCGCAAGAAGCGGGAATTGAACCGGCAATGAGCAACGGGCATCGAACCCTGCTGCAATCCGTCCCGCCGCAATCCTTCCCAACGACGCGTTCCCGCCAGGCCGTTCTCGCCCTGCTGCTGGCCGCCTCGGCATTGCTGGCCGGAGGTTGCCACGAATCCACGACCGGGGCTGGCAGCGCAGCCGCCCAGACCCAGGCAGCTTCGCGGCCGGAGATGCGCGCCGCAGGATTTCGATCCCAAGCCGGAGACGCCCCCAGCTCTGAAGATCAGCGGAGAGAAGGCTTACCAGAACCTGAAGGATTTCGTGGCACTCGGACCGCGTTTCCTGGGCAGCAGCGGACACGCCAAGGCGGAACAGTTCATCCTCGGGCACCTGGACGGCGCGCAGGTCGAGCAGGACAAGTTCAACGTGCAGACCGCGGCCGGGGCCGTTTCCGATGAACAACATCATCGCAAAGTTCCCAGGCAAGAAGGACGGCATCATTGTCCTCGCCGGCCACTACGACACGAACTATCCACTCAAGAACACGAGCCTTCGTGGGCGCCAACGACGGCGGCTCCAACGTGGGGTTGATGCTGGAAATCGCCAGCCAGCTCCAGCGTTCATCCGCCCGAAGGCTACAGCATCTGGCTGCTGTTCACCGACGGCGAGGAAGCCACGGTGGAGTGGACCGATGCCGACAGCGTGTACGGCAGCAAGCAACTGGCGAAGCAGTGGTCCGAGGACGGCACGGCCGCAAAGATCAAGGCGTTTCTGCTCCTCGACATGATCGGCGACAAGGATCTGGACATGGACCGCGATACGAACTCCACGCCCTGGCTGCTGGATGTGGTGTACCGGGCGGCGCAGCGGATCGGGCAGGCAGTCGCATTTTTCCGCGCGCAGCAATGCCATCCAGGACGATCATCTTCCTTTCCGCGCGGTGGGAATTCCGGTGGCCGACATCATCGATCTGGACTATGGCTTTGACAACCTTTATCACCACACCACCCAGGACACGCCCGACAAATGCAGCGCGGCCAGCCTGCAGATCGTCGGCGACATCGTGATGGAAACCATTCGCGCCCTGAACACGCGCTAACTCTCCTCGCGCCCCATCCCCGGCGCCGTCGCGTCACCCCCGTTTCCGCCCGCCGCCCTTCCTGCCGAACCGTATGTTAGGCTTAAGAGTTCCTTCGGATTGGCAGCACCCGGAGGCCGAGAATGCTTTAACGTGCAGACTCCTGTCAACCTGACGTTCTGGATACTGTTCCTTGCTTTCGTGATCCTCATGCTGGTGCTGGATCTCGGGGTATTCAACCGCAAGGCGCGTCCGGTGAGCCTGGGCGAGGCACTGGGCTGGAGCGCGCTCTGGGTTGGCCTGGCCGCGGCGTTTGCCGTCTTGCTGTATTTCCACGGGCACCGCATGACGGGTGATCCGGCGAGCGCGAATCGTCAGCTCTCGCTCGAATTCATGACCGGCTTACCTGGTGGAAGAGGCTCTGAGCGTGGATAATCTTTTCCTCTTTCTGCTCATTTTCCGCTATTTCAAGGTTCCGTCCGAATTGCAGCGCAAGGTACTATTCTGGGGCATCCTCGGCGCCATCCTGATGCGCGCCATCTTCATCGCCGCGGGAGTCACCCTGCTGAACCGCTTCCACTGGGTGACCTATCTATTCGGAGCCTTCCTAATCTATGCCGGCCTCAAGCTGATGTTCCAGAATAAGGACGCCAGAAATCCGGCCGACAGCTTCATGACGCGTTTTGCCCAGCGCCACCTGAGCGTGACCGACGATTTTGCCGGCGGCGCCTTCACCATTCGCCGCGACGGCGTCCGTTACTTTACCAAGCTTGCCCTGGTTCTGCTCGTGGTCGAAACCACTGACCTGATCTTTGCCGTCGATTCGATTCCCGCCGTGCTGGCGGTCACGCGCCAGCCCTACATCGTGTTTACCTCGAATATTTTCGCCATCCTCGGCCTGCGCGCCTTGTACTTTGCTCTGGCCGGCCTCATGGATCTCTTTCATCTGCTCCATTATGGCTTGGCGATCATTCTCCTGTTCATTGGAGTCAGAATGCTCGGGGCAAATTACTTCGAGGTTCCCATCGTGTACGCTCTTGGCCTGACGGTTGCCGCGCTGGCAGGCTCGGTCCTGCTCAGCCTGCTTTTGCCCCCGGCGGAACCTGCGAGGACAGCCGAGTAAGCCCGCCCGCGGCGGGTGCGGCCGAATCCTCGGGCGCAACCGCAGCGTCTATACTGTAATAGTGAACCGAATGCCTATAAGAAAGATTGCAGAAGCCGATTTTCCGACCCGCTGGGGGCAGTTTCGAATCCTTGGCTTTGAAGGCTATTTCCCTGGAACTTCCGCCGCCGGATCTCCGGACGGAATGGATCGCCGCAAGGAAGAGGCCATCGCGCTGGTCATGGGAGACATCCAAACCGAGCCGCCGCTGGTGCGCATCCACTCCCAGTGCCTCACCGGGGACGTCTTCCACTCCATGCGCTGCGACTGCCGTCAGCAACTGGAAATGGCGCTGACCCAGATCAGCGAACTCGGCCGTGGCATCCTCATCTACGAAGACCAGGAAGGACGCGGCATTGGCCTGATGGCCAAATTGCAGGCCTATGAGTTGCAGGATCACGGGCTGGATACAGTGGAAGCCAACCTGAAGCTGGGCTATGAAGCCGATTGCCGCAGCTATCTTCTGCCGGTTGAAATCCTGAAGGCGTTAGGTGTGCGCCGGCTCCGTTTGCTTTCCAACAATCCGGAAAAGGTGGAGGCCGTGCAGGCGGCGGGAATCGAAGTGGTGGAGCGCGTTCCAGCCGACGTGGAAGCCTTCGAGAGCAACGCCCGCTACATCCGCACCAAACGCGAAAAGATGGGACACCTGTTCATCCCGTTTCAATAGCCGGGCGGCCAGGTTTTTTCCTGGCCGGTGCGCCTGGCTGGCGCAGGAGCTTCTTCATCTCATCGCTTCGCCTTACCGGCAGCTTCGCGGTTGCATACTCCATCAACGCGCGATACACGGCAGACTCCGGAGAGCCAGCCAAAGCCTCCAGGTGCGATTGCACGGTGCCCACATCGCCGCGAGCCAGGGGTCCACTGAAGGACCGGCCGGCTCCGTTGCGCAGAACATTGCGCACCGTGCGCAGCACAATCGGCTCCATGATGCGGCGCACCTCGCTGGCCCTGATTCCGGAGCGCAGGCCAATCCGCTCGGCGGCTTCAAGCTCGGTGGCCAGCATGGGTGAAAGCATGGCGCCGAATGCGTGATAGAGTGCCTTGCTGGTGGGCTTGATGGTAAAGCTCCTGGCGCCCAGAGCGCTCGCCATCCGGCGCGCCGCCCGAATCGCCATGGGACTTCCCTCCAGGGCAAACCATGCGTCCTTCAAGTCAGGCGGCTCGCCATCCACAAAGGTCATCATCGGATGCGCGCTTCCGGTGTGCACGCCGCGGCCGGCCAGCGCCGCCAGCGCCCGGCTGCTCAGCGCGCCGCTGGCGTGCAGTATGACTGATGGCAGTGGCGTCCCGCTGGGCCAGCACCCGCGCCACGTCCTCCACCGCCCGGTCGGGCACCGCCAGCCACAACACGCTACATCCAAGTTCGGCATTCCCCAATGTGGCGGCGGCGGCGCCAACCTCTTGCGCCAACGCGCTGGCCTTGCGCTGAGAGCGGGCGGATGGGCGCGCAATGATTTCGGCAATGAGGAAGCCGTGCCCGCGGAGCGATTTCGCAAGGCCGCTGGCGAGCGCTCCGGCGCCGACAAAGGAGATGGTTTTTACTTGATTCACGACAGCAGAGTTAGCACGGCGAGCTCCTGATTTGTGTATAGTGTCGGCATGGCCAACCCAAGCAAGAATATCTCTGGCAAGAAGCCCGCGAAATCATTCGCAACGACCAAGAAGCATGCGCCGGCGCCCCGCAAGCACGCCACGGTACAGATACTCTCCTCCAAGCTGGCCTACGCCGCTCCTCTGTTTCAGGTGACCAGTGACCAGGTGGTCGAACCCTCCGGCGCAAGAGTACGGCGCGACATCGTCCGCCACCCCGGCTCGGTGGTGATCCTGGCCCTCGATGAACGCCCGGCGGAGCCTTCCGTTCTGCTCATCCGGCAGTTCCGCTATGCCGCCAACCAGGATTTGTGGGAGTTGCCGGCGGGACGCATCGACGAAGGGGAAGATGCGTTGACGGCGGCCAAGCGCGAGCTCTTGGAGGAAACCGGCTACTCCGCATCGGAGTGGAAACGAGCTTTGTATTACTACTCAAGCCCCGGCTTTCTGGATGAAACCATGTCCATCTTCGCTGCCCGCGACTTGCGCAAGGGCAAGGCTTCCCGGAAGAAGATGAGTTCATAACCTGCAGGCTGCTCCCGCTGGTTAAGGCCGTGCAGTGGGTGATGAGCGGAAAGGTACAAGATGGGAAAGCCATTGCGGGAATTTTATGGGCAGCCCAGAAATTTCACGTCTCGGGCAATGGTGAAGTTAGCAAGCGGAAGTAACCGGCGCTCACCGCATTCGGCACGTCACGCTGTAACCCTTGTAAAATCGGGCTTTCTCGCTATCCACCATATTGACAGCTCCCAAGAACTGGCAGACAATCGTCGCAATCAGGTCAACAACAGGGTTGACCCATGCGGTTCAGCAGGGCAAGAACGAAATCTGAACTTTGCAAGGTCCGCGCCGGTTGAGACCGTCGGCAACGCTGCCGATAGCAAGATGCTCGGAGGAAAGGTAAGTGTCTAGTCTCAAGGGAACCGTTAAATGGTTCAACAATGCCAAAGGATTCGGATTCATCGGGCGCGAGGATGGCCCCGATGTCTTCGTGCACTACAGCGCGATCAGCAGTGAAGGCTATAAGAGTCTTCAGGAAGGCGACCAGGTAGAGTTCGAAATCGTCGAGGGGCAAAAGGGACCTCAGGCTGGCAATGTGATGAAGGTGTCCTGACGGTGTGAAGAAGCATTGCAGGCCCGGCTATGTGGGGCTGGGCTCCGGTATTTCCTAAAGTGGGGTGCAAGTCAAAACGTGATATGGACTGCCCCGGAGGGTAGCCCAGTTTCGCGCCTGCTTGCTTTCGTCATGCCAGGAGGACCGCTACCGGGAAACCCTGGGAAAGACCTGCTCCCGGGCCAATGCCGAGACGGATAACAATCGCCGGAAACTTACCGGAACAAGCGCATCAGTCCCTGCGGCGGCAGGTCCGGAACCAGGAACTGATGCGCATCTCCGCAGGCTCTGCAAAGAGCCTCTGCCGACAGATACCCCGCTCGCACCGCTCCCTCCATGGTGGAAGGCCAGCCCGTAGCAGTCCAGTCGCCACTCAGAAACAAGGACGGCCACGGACTGGCTGGAGGTAAACGGAACCGGTCGCTGAGGGGCGCGGGAGCAAAGGTTGCGTGCACCTCCTTGATCACCGTTGCCTTTACCAGCCTGGCTTGGCGAGCCGCTGGGAAGAACTCCTTCAGTTCCTTGAGCGCAAGCTCAATGATCTCCGCCCGTCCCATCTCCAACAGGCTTTTCGACGAGCTCACGACCAGCTCCAGGTAGCTGCCCGAAGCACCCGCGCTCTCTGCCGGGCGCGTTAGGGTCTTCGATTTCTGAAACATCCACTGGATGTTCCGATCCAGCAACGCGGCGTGTTCCAGTTCCGTAATCTGGCCATCGAACCAGAGGTGAATTCCGGTGATCGGCACCGTCCGCAGATGACTTACCTTTTCTTCAAGCTCCCGGCTGGCCGGAGATGGAGGCAGGAGACGCCCGAGAAGATGAAAAGGAATCGCGCTGATGGCGTAGTCAAAGCTGAAGTCGCGATCATTGGAACGCAGCACGGCCGCCGGGCCGGCGCATGAGACCGTCTCGACTCCACTGCGCAGCAGCACCTCGCCGCCGCGCGCGCGAATGTAGCCAGCAGCCACACCATACAGCTCGGAGAGCGGCACCGTCGGCACGCCCATCCTGCCAGCCTCGGCGGACTTCAGGAAGGCATCGCGAAACACCATCGCGGCGTATTTTACGGAGCACTTGTCCAGGTCTTCGTTCAGGCTGCTGATCAGCACCGGGGCCCAGAACCGCTCAATTGCAGCCTGTGTCTGCCGCTTGCGGCGCAGCCAGGAGAGAAAGTCTTCGCTGCTGTCCTCGGGAACTCCGGCGAGCAATCCCAACAAGGCGCGGACAATGGCAAGCTTATCGCCCATCGTTAGCAGCTTGTAGCGCAGAAACGAGATCGCGGTGTGGAAGGGAGCAGGCAGCCAGGATGCTTCGATGAAGCTGGAACCCCCGCCCGGCTCGATGAAAGTAATGCGCTTGTACCAGCGCACTTTGTCCTCGACGCCGAGCCTTCGATACAAATCGCGCAGGTTAGTACAGCAACCCAGCATGATGTGCTGGCAGTTATCCACAACCTCGCCCGTACCGGGGTGCTCATAGGAGGAAGCGCGGCCGCCGAGAAAGGCCCTGCGCTCGAACAGCGTAACCTTGTAGCCGGCATCGGCCAGCGCGCATGCCGCCGAAAGCCCGGCGAGTCCGCCACCGACGATCCCTACAGTAGGGCGCTTTGCATCCGCTCCGCGCTCCGCCGCCGCTCTGCTCACCGCAGTCTCTTCCAGAATCCTCTGGCCATAATCTTGAGCTTTTCGCCCGAGGAGAGGCGCACGCGCTCCGAATACACATCGAACTGCCGTTGTTCGATGCGGTCGAGGATGCCGCGATAAATCTCCACCATCGCCCACAGCGCGGGCTGGCTGACCTCGTCAACCAACGGAAGCAGACGCTCGGCGGCGCCGTAGAACTCTCGCGCGCGGGCCGCCTCAAACGCCAGCAGCGGGCGTAGTTTCTCCAGCGGTGCGCCCGAGCCAAGCTCTTCCGCGGTCACGCCGAATTGCTCCAGATCCTGCTGCGGAAGATAGATGCGAGCCATGCCCGCGTCCTCCTTCACATCGCGCAGAATGTTGGTGAGCTGGAATGCGATGCCGAGCTGTTCGGCGTACTTCTCGGCAATGGGATCGCGATAGCCGAAGATGCGGATGCAGACCAGGCCCACCACCGAAGCAACGTGATAGCAGTAGTTGTACAGCTCATCGAAGCTGCGGTAAACCGCTACCGGGGCATCGTCCTGTGTGCTGCCTTCGCGCACATCCATGCCCGTTCCCTCAACCAGTTGATCCAGCAGTTCCATGGGAATTCCATAGCGCTGCTGGGAATCCCGCAGGGCAAGAAAGACCGGGTCGTCGGTGCTGCCGCTCTCAAGCGAGCGATGATACGATCCGAGGAACTCGGCAAGCTTGCGGCGGCGCTCGCCTGGGGCCATGCCCGGATCATCGCTCAGGTCGTCGGCGTGGCGCATGAATGCGTACACGGCGCTCAGCGCATTGCGCCTGCGAGCCGGCAACAACATGAAGCCATAATAGAAATTCTTCGCCGAAGAACGCGCGATGTGGCGGCATACGCTGTAGGCGGTGTTCATCCGCAGCGCTGCATGTTGCAGGGTCGTGCTCATTTCGCGCCACCCAGGGCGGCGCGCCCGGCCACGGCGCGCAACACCAGCCCGGCCTTCTGAAACCGGCTCAAACTGGGCCGTCGCGCCAGAACGTTGTACCCCTGTTTTTCGATCGCCTCGAGAATCGCCAGACCTCCCCGGCTGAACAGCTCCAGGTCCAGGGCCAGCGAGCGGTTTACCATCTTCACCAGCGGCAGTCCCAGCTCAAACCAATGCCGGGCCCGCTCCACTTCAAAGCGCATCAATTCACCAAACTGGCGGTTGAAGCTGCCCTCGGCAATCTGGGCTTCGCTCACCCCGAACCCGCGAAGGTCTTCCAGCGGCAGGTAGATCCGCCCCTTTTTCCAATCCACCGAAACGTCCTGCCAGAAGTTTGCCAGTTGCAGCGCGGTGCAGGTAAAGTCAGCGAGCTGTTGGCGCGCCTCGTCCGAGTATTGGCAGACATAGAGCACCAGGTGGCCCACGGGATTCGCGGAATTCCGGCAGTAGCCCAGCAGGTCCTCAAATGTTTCGTAGCGCCCCACCACCTGGTCCTGCCGGAAGGCCGTCAGCAGATTGCTGAACTCATGCCGGGGAATCGCGCAAGCCTGAATGGTTTCCGCCAGCGCCACAAAGACCGGATGACGCACCGCCCCGTCGCCACCGGCCAGCGCGTCGTAGGTTGCGTCCAGTTCCCGCTCCCAGCGATCCAGCAAGGCGAGAGAAACGCGCGCGTCTCCAACCTCATCGCCCAGGTCGTCGGAGATGCGGCAATACGCATAAACATTGAAAAAATGCTGATGCAGATGCCGGGGTAGAAACCAGGTCGCGACCGAGAAATTTTCGTAATGCGAGGTTGCCAGCCGCTTGCAATAAGCGCGCGCCTCGGCAAGTGACGGCGCGACGGCGGGGATGGCGTATTCCGGCGGCAAACTGGCCCAAGCGCGAGCCAGCAGATTCTCCATCTCGCCGGAGTCTTCGCTCGCACCGGGAGCGCCGGCCGGGTTTGAACCAGTGCTGGGCACAAATAAAGTCAATCGTCTTCCCTTATCAGTGTCCGGGAATGATAGCAGTTTTGATCTCGCCGCCGCGCGTCAGCATATCCCGCAACACGGTTTGCAGCTTGGAGAGCGGCGCTTCCCCGGTGATATAGTCGGCGCCTTTGATCTTGCGCTCGGCAATCAGCGCAAAAGCCCGGCGCACCGTGTCTGGAGTGTGGTGGAAGGTAGCTTTCACCGTGATCTCCGAGTAATGCAGACGCTCGGTGTTCAACTGCACCCTGGTTCCCTTGGCGCATCCGCCGAACAGGTTCACGGTGCCGCCCTTGCGCACCATGTCGATCGCCCATTCCCAGGCTTCGGGACGGCCCACGGCCTCAATCACGACATCGGAGCCGCGGCGTTCCGGGGTCAGATCGCGCACCGTCTCGATCGGGTTGGCAACCTTCGGAAACTGTACGACCTTGCTTGCCCCCGCATGTTTCGCCGAGAGCACCTGCCCGTCGTGTTTCACCACGGCGATCACGTCGCAGCCCATGATGTGGGCCACCTGCATGAACATCAACCCGATGGGCCCGGCTCCGATCACGGTCACGGTTTCGCCGATCTCCACCCCGGTTTCGTGCAGCCCGCGCAACACGCAAGCCAGGGGCTCGGTGAGGGCAGCGGTTTCAATGCTGATTTCCTTGGGTACCACCAGCATGTTGTTTTCAACAATGCGCCGCGGGATGCGGATGAACTCCGCATACGCCCCGTTGTTGAATAGAAGGTCTTCGCAGAGATTCTCCTGGTGTTTCTTACAATAGAAACATTGGCCGCATGGGGCCGAGTTGAGCGCGACCACGCGCTGGCCGACCTTGAAGTTCTTGACCCCCGGACCGGCTTCCTCGATCACCCCGGCGAATTCATGACCGAACAGCGCCGGCGGAACGATCATCTTGGCATGGTATCCACGGCGGTACACTTTCAGATCGGTGCCACAGGTCAGGGCAGCCTGAACCCGGATGAGAACTTCGCCCTTCTCCAGCTCCGGAATCGGCACCCGTTCGATCTTCAGGTCCTCTTTGCCGTAAAGGACTGCTGCCGTCATTTGTCCGTTCACTCTGCTATCCTTCCCAGACGCTGCCAGGCTGAATCGCGATCTTCATCGTGTCCGGCTGCGGATGTGCAGCTAATTTCAGAGCTTCAAGCGACTGGGCCAGGGGAAACCGATGACTGTAAAGTCCCGCCAGATCCATCGCGCCGCTGAAGACAAACTCAGCCACCTCTTCGTTCAGTTCCACGGATGCGCTGTAGGAACCCAGCAACGTTTTCTCATCGACGCAGACCGAGGCGGGATCGATACTCACCTCACCGCGAACCGTCTGCGCAAACAGGAGGATCCGTCCGCCGAACCGTGCCGCATCGATGGCAGTCCTGATCAGTGAGCTGCCTCCGACCGCAAGAATCACCGCGTCCGCGCCACGGCCCCCGGTCCTTTCACGAATGGCCTGCACAACATCCCGCTGGGACGCGTCCACCGGCTGCGTCAACCCGTAGCGCTCCCCAATTGTAAGCCGCTGTGGGAACAAATCGGAAGTAATTACATTTGCTCCCGCACGTTGGGCCAGCACACCCAGCATCAACCCGATCGGTCCCTGCCCGATCACCAGGATCGTTTCGCCCTTCTCGACGGCAAGCGTCTGGATTCCCTTCCATACCGTATTGACCGGTTCGATGTGCGAAGCTTGCGCAAAGCTCACCGCATCCGGGATGGCGATCACTCCCCGGTCCACAATCCAATCCATCACCCGGATGTATTCGGCAAAGCCTCCGCCGGATGGCTCGCCGAAGCCCGCCGTAGTGCCCACGCGCTTGTACACCGGACATTGCGAAAACACCTTGCGCTCGCAGTAATAACAGTGGCCGCAGGGAATATGGTGGAAGACCATGACGCGGTCGCCTTCCGCAAATTTCCTGACGCCCGCTCCGCGAGCCACCACCACGCCGGACATCTCATGACCAAAAACCCGCGGCGCCGAATGAGACCCGGTCGATATTTTCTTGAGGTCCGTGCCGCAAATCCCGCAAGTATGGATACGCACCAGGAGTTCGCCGGCGCCGATTCCAGGCACAGCAACCGTCTCCAGTCGCATGTCATTCTGTCCGTGGTAGATAACGGCCAGCATCCGCTCCGGAATCGATGCCAATACCGGAGCTGAGGATCGAGGATCGGGAATCACTGCCATCGCTCTCAACCATCTCTCTTTCGTCAAACCCGCGAAGCGGCAGGCGCATGCCGGGCCGCAAACATCCCCGGGTCGCGCATGCACTCGCCGACCGCATTCTGTAAAGCCGTGGCCGCCAGTTTGCTGTTTCCGTGCAAGGCGGCAACCGCTGGCCACAAACTCGGCCGCATGGCGATGAACGCCATGAACCGTCCCGTCTCGAACCCGTCTGGCCGGACGAAGCTGGAAAGGAAACCGAGATCCTCTCCCGAACCGTCTGAAATCGCCTTGATCGCCGCAAAGTCCATGCTACTCTCGGCGGCGGCGGCGGCCACCCCGGCTGCCTCCATATCGACGGCCCAGGCGCCAAAGCGTGCCGCCGCCTGCTGCTTCAGTCCCTTCCCCGCCACTCGATCCAGGGTGACCAACTGCCCCTGCCCAAAGGCGCAGTGGCACGTTCTGCCCGTCGAAGCTTCCACTAGGCTCTCGGGGACCATCAGTTCGCCGGGGCGCAAGTCCGGCCGGCACGAACCGGCAAATCCTATCGAAATTAACACCCTCGGCGCAAACTTCTCAATCAGTAGTTTCGCCGCCGTGCGCGCCCGTTCCGCCCCGGTGCCGGCCAGGATCAGCGCCGCCCGCTGATTGCAATAGATTGGCCAAGACGCATCCGCGCTCTGCGCCTTTGTCCTGCTCCAGTCCCGCACCAGGCCGGAAACTTCACGCTCCAGTGCCGCCACAAAACCGAACTCCACCTGTGGGGCACTCATGCGCTTGGACACACCGCTTCATAGGCTGGCGCATAACCGTGGGCCACAAACCAAGCCGCAGCCCGTCCCAGCGCCTCGCGCACATCGCCATGCCTGTACCCCAGCTCGCGCTCGGCCTTGGTGGAATCCACCCACATGAATTTTTTTCCCATGCGAACTTCTTCAATTGTCGCTCTTGGCTCACGCTTCCTCAAGTATCCGTTGAAGGTTTGATCGAGGGCCGCAAAAGCCAGCGCCACCGAGTGTGGCACTTTCATCGTGGGCGACGGCAGCCCGGTCAGGTCACCCAGAATGTCGAGAATCTGCTTCAGGGTGAGGTTCTCTCCACCCAGGATGTAGCGCTCACCGCGGCGTCCCCGCTCGAAGGCCAAAAGATGTCCACGAGCCACATCTCGAACGTCGACCAGGTTCATCCCGGTTTCCATGTAGGCGGGAAAGTTGCCGCGCAGGAAATCCAGCACGATGCGCCCGGTCGGCGTGGGCTTGATGTCCTGCTCTCCGATCGGAGTGCTGGGATTGACTATCACCACCTCCGCGCCTCTCGCGGCAAACTCTACCGCTTTTCGCTCGGCAAGGTATTTTGAGCGTTTGTAGTGGCCAATCATATCGGCTTCGTGGACGGGAGTGTCCTCGTTCACGGCGCGCCGGTCGTAACCAAATCCGAGTGTGGCCACCGAGGAGCAGTAGACGGTGCGGCGCACGCCGGCCGCCTGTGCGGCCTCAATCACGGCAATGGTGCCATCCACATTCGTGGCATACATTGGCTTGGGATCGCGAATCCAGAAGCGATAGTCCGCGGCCAGATGGAAGACGGCTTCGCAGCCCTGCATCCCCTTGCGCAGCGATTCCGGATCGCTCAGCTCGCCCACCACCAGGTCCGCGCGCAATCCGGCGAGGTTATCGCGGCGGCTGCCGGCTCGAACCAACAGGCGCAGGTCGGCGCCCTGCTCTGCCAGCAGGCGCGCCACGTGGCTGCCGACAAATCCCGTTGCTCCGGTTACAAAAGCTTTCACCCTCGGTCTCCTGAAAACATAAACGCAGCCCTTCCAGGCTGCGCTCAAGTGCCTTGCCGCACCCGTCGCCTCTCGCCCTAGGCTCCCTGGGCGGGAGAGCGAGAGTACTTTGCCAGCGCCATCAGCGGGAAATACCACGGATAGGAGTGGTATTTCAGGTAGAAAACGCGAGGAAATCCAGTGCCGGTGTAGGGCAACTCGCTCCAGCCGCCGTCTGGCTGCTGGCGGTCGAGCAGGTAAGCAACGCCCCGCGCCAGCGAATCCGAGCGGAAATCCCCGCCAGCCATCAGTCCGAGCACCGCCCAGGCTGTCTGCGAACTGGTGCTGGGGCCCACACCCTTCTGGTTCACGTCGTCGTAGGAGCCAATGGTTTCACCCCAGCCGCCGTCGGGATTCTGCATCATGCGCAGCCATTCGGTCGCCTGCTGAACCATCGCCTCGTGATTATCAAAGCCGATGGCTTCCAATCCCCGCAACACGCACATGGTGCCGTAAATGTAGTTGACGCCCCAGCGCCCAAACCAGGAACCATCCGCCTCCTGCCCCTTGCGGATGAACTCGATGGCGCGTTCGACCGCCTTGTCCTTCAGCGTAAAGCCGTGCGCCGCCAGGCACTCCAGCACCCGGCCGGTAATATCCACCGTAGCCGGATCGAGCATGGCGTTGTGATCGGCGAACGGAACGTATTGGAAGACCATGCGGTTATTGTCTTTGTCGAATGACGCCCAGCCGCCATTCCTGCACTGCATGGCCAGCACCCAATCAATGCCCCGCTGCACGGATTCGCTCTGGAAGCGAGCGTCCTTGGTTTCAATGTGGTTCAGGGCAAGCAGCACCTGCGCGGTGTCGTCCACGTCCGGATAGAACTCATTGTTGTGTTCGAAGTACCAGCCGCCCGGCTCGGCGTGGGGAACCTTGACGGACCAGTCTCCCTTGCGGCGATTCTGTTTCTTCAGCATCCATTCGGCGGCCTTCACCATGCGTGGGTCTTCGGCATCGACCCCGCTCTCGCCCAGGGCAAACAGGGCGTAAGCAGTGTCCCATACCGGCGACATGCAGGGCTGCATGCGGAACGTGTCGCCTTCCTCGATGCCCAGCTTTTCAAACTCATCGAGAGCGCGAATCACCTGCGGATCGTCGAGCGAGTAGCCCAGGCAGCGCAGGGCGATGATCGAATTCAGAATCGAGGGATAGATTGCTCCCAACCCGTCGCTCAATTCCAGGCGCTCCAGCATCCACTTCTCAGCCGCTCTTAACGCAATCGAGCGCAGCGGACGCACATGCACACGCTCGAAGGCGTGGCAAAGACGGTCAAGGACGAGGAAGAAATTCCGCCAGCCGATCAGCTTCTTTTCCCACTTGAGGCGCAGCGAGCCGCCATGCCGCCCGGCGGGAAAAAGTTCATCGATATTCCACTCATCGGGAATTTTCTTGAACGGCTTCTTGGCGTAGCAGATGGAGAGCGGAATCAGAATCGCCCGCGACCAGGAGGAGATTTCGTAGATGTTGAACCAGAACCAACTCGGAAACAGCACAATCTCCGGCGGAATGGCCGGAACCGCGTCGTAATCAAATTGTCCCAGGGCGCAGAGATAGATCTTGCTGAAGGTGTTGCAGGCGGGCACGCCGCCCAGGGCAAGGATGCGCTCGCAGGCGCGCGTCATGCGTTCCTCGCCGGGCAAAAAGCCGCAAATCTTCAGGGCAAAGTACGCCTTCACGCTGGCCGTCACATTGGAGGGTCCACCCTGGTAGATCGGCCAGCCGCCGTCCTGATTCTGATGGCGCAGAATCTCATCCGCGCACTGCTGGAAGCGGCGCTCATCGCGCGTTCCGAGAACGGTGTGCAGAAATATGTAGTCGGATTCCAGCGTGGAGTCGGCCTCCAATTCGCCGCACCACCAGCTATCTTCGTTCTGCCGGGCGAACAGAAATCTCTGCGCCGCCAGGATCGAGGTCCGCAGACGCGCGCCCACCCCTGAGATCTTTCCGAAACGAATCGCTGTCGATCGCGCTGAACCTGCTTCCATGGATTCTTACTCCACCCCTGGCACTTCCGGAGCGGCCCCGATGGCGGCGACAATCTCCGGTGGCAGTCCGAAACGCACATGCTCCGGCATCACTTCCACTTCCTGCACACTGGAAAAACCCTTATTTCCAAGGAAGGTAATCACCTCCTGCACCAGGATTTCCGGTGCGGAAGCTCCTGCCGTAAGAGCCACGGTCTTGACGCCGTCCAACCATTTCTCGTCGATGTCCCGGCATGTGTCAATCAGAAACGCATGGGTGCCCAGATTTCCGGCAACTTCGACAAGCCGGTTCGAGTTGGAGCTGTTCGGCGAACCCACCACCAAAACCAGGTCGGCCTGCTCGGCGACGTTCTTCACCGCCACCTGGCGGTTCTCCGTGGCATAGCAAATGTCCTGCGCGTGGGGACCGCGGATGTGGGGGAACCTGGCCTTGAGCGCCTCGATAATGTCGGTCGCCTCGTCCAGAGAGAGCGTAGTTTGTGTGAGATACGCGACCCGGTTCGGGTCCGGTACCACGATCGACGCCACTTGTTCCGCGTTGCTGACCACCTGCGTCACCGCCGGAGCTTCGCCCAGGGTGCCAACGATCTCATCGTGATTCAAGTGCCCGATCAGGATCAGCGAGTAGCCATCCTTGGCAAAGCGGATGGCTTCCACGTGCACCTTCGTGACCAGCGGGCAGGTCGCGTCAATCACTCGCAACATCCTGAGCTTGGAGGCATCCCGCACGGATGGCGCCACACCGTGAGCGCTGTAGATGACCCGCTCGCCGTTGGGCACTTCCTCCACGTCATCCACAAAGATGGCGCCTTTGCCCTTCAGGTCCTCGACCACGTACTTGTTATGCACAATCTCTTTGCGGACATAGATCGGCGGGCCGAAGGTTTCCAGGGCAATGCGCACAATGTCAATGGCGCGAACCACGCCGGCACAGAACCCACGTGGTTTCAATAGGAGAAGAGTTTTGGCTTCAGTCGTTTCTGTCATTCCATTGTTTTCCGCTGCGGAGCGCAGGGCTCCGCGTGCTCTACGCGCCACAGGTTGTTCCTCATTAGTCTATGACGTCGCGTAGTTCCCCAACCACCATAACCCGCAGAAGTGCGGCCAGCGGCATCGGACACCCCAAAATCCCGGGTGAGTAGCACCCAGCCGGACATGCCGGTTGCCGCTCCTGATCTCTTGTAATTCTAGCAGGCGAGGCGCCACGAGGATAGCTGGCGGTAATCTTTCGGTAACCGCAATCAACCTCTCAGGCGTTGCTGCGCAGCAGTTGTTCGGCGTTCTGCAGACTGGCCTCGGTGACCTTGGCTCCGCTCAGCATCCGGGCGATCTCGCCCCTCCGCTCTTCGGCCGTCAGTGCCCGCACCGTCGTCTTCGTGCGCCCTGCGTTCTCGCGCTTCTCGATCAGGAAATGGCGGTCGGCAAACGACGCGATCTGCGGCAGGTGAGTGATGCAGAGGACCTGCTTGGTTCTTGACAGAGCTTTCAGCTTCTTGCCCACCGCGTCGGCGGCCCGGCCGCCAATCCCGGCATCGATCTCGTCGAAGACCAGGGAGCGTTGAGCGTCCGAACCTTTACTGCGCAGGCGTCCGGCCTCCACGCTGGCCTTCAGCGCCAGCATCACCCGTGACAACTCGCCGCCCGAGGCAATATGTTCGATCGGCCCCATCGGTTCGCCGGGATTGGTGGACACCAGGTAGGCGACATGGTCAAAGCCCGAGGCTCTCCAGTTCGCCTCCTCGTCCGAGCCCGAAACCTCAATCTTGAACCTTGCCTTCATCGCCAGGTCGTTAATTTCACTCTCCACCGTCTTCTCAAGTTTTCGCGCCATCTCATAGCGGCGCTTGCTCAAAGAGCGAGCCTCATCCAGGTATTTCGCTGCCGTGGCGGCAAGCTCCTTGCGCAGCCCGGCCAGTAATTCATCCTTGTTCTCAATGTCGTTGAGTTTGCCGGCGACCTCCTGTTGGTACACCAGCACGTCGGCCAGGCTCTTGCCGTACTTGCGGCGCAGTTTATCCAGCACGGCCAGGCGGTCCTCCACCTCGGCAAGGCGTTCGGGCGAGGCATCCATGCCGTCGGCAAAGTCGCGCAGAGTCGTGGCCACGTCCTCCACCGTAATCCGGGCGCTTTCCAACTGGCTGAGCGCTTCCTTGAACGATTCGTCGAAGCGCGACAGCTCTTCCAGGTGCTTGGCCGCCGCCCGCAGCCGCGCCGTCGCCGATTCCTCCACCTCGTACAGCACGTTGAAGGCGCCGATGGCCGCGCCATACACGCGCTCGGAGTTGGCCAGAACGCGCTTTTCGGATTCCAGTTTGTGGTCCTCGCCAGAGGTGGGATTGGCCTCCTGGATCTCCTTCAGCTGAAATCTCCAGAGATCGACCAGCCGAAGCTTCTCCTGCTCACCTTTCTCCAGCTCGGCAATCCGCTGCGCGACCTCTTTCCAGCCTGCAAAAGCCTGGGCCACATCACCCAGATTCGCGCCCGCGGCAGCGTCCAGCAGCGCGAGGCGCTCCGGAGGATCAAACATCAGGATGGCCTGATTCTGTGCGTGAACAATGGCAAGGCGCGGCGCCAGCGCCTTGAGAACGGCCACGGTTGCCGGCTGGTTGTTGATGAATACACGGCTCTTGCCGTTAAGCGCGATGTCGCGGCGCAAGATGATTTCCGTTCCAGCGGCGTCGATGCCATTTTCTTCCAGCACCTGGGCGATGGCGGGATCGTCACTCTCATAGACGGCGGCCACCGTGGCCTTTTCCGCGCCGTGGCGCACCACGTCGCTGTAGGCTTTTTCGCCCAGCAACAGCGCCAGGGCGTCGATGAGGATGGATTTGCCCGCGCCGGTTTCCCCGGTCAGCAGGTTCAGTCCAGATCCGAACTCAACCACCACATTGTCGATGACGGCGTAGTTTTCAACGCGCAATTCCCTGAGCACGTGGCACCCGTTCGATGGAG
The DNA here is from genome assembly GCA_963707735.1 of uncultured Acidobacteriota bacterium. Lineage (GTDB taxonomy): Bacteria > Acidobacteriota > Terriglobia > Terriglobales > Acidobacteriaceae > TOLSYN. The sequence continues at coordinate 935,521 of CAVPRB010000003.1, forward strand.
TTTTCCCGGCGAGGATACCACGGCCAGGCCATCCTCGCGCCATGCAAAAATCTTGCCCGGCGGGTGCGGCTCCGTCGATCAGACATCATGGGGCGCCGGCAGCCGCGCGCTCCGGGTGGGCTGGCACCTCCAAAACGTCACCGGCAAGGCGCCTCGCCTTGGCCAGCGGCCTGCCCTTGTGCCCGCAAGATATCGAGTTGTGTTCTGATTTGCTCAATATGGAGCAGTTCTCAGCGAACCGTGCCTCCAAAGGACCGCTAAGCTGTCTATAATAAATACATGTTGTATCACCGTTCCGGAGTCTCCCGTGGCCGTGCTGCAACTTCAGCGCTCGCGTCAATGAGAAAAGGATGCCCATTACAACCTTGTTAGCTTTCGCGCTTGGCGGAGAGGTATTGGAAATGGTTTCCAATACTGGCGTGGTTGCCAAGCTTGTGCTCTTGATCCTGCTGGCCTTCAGTCTTCTTTCCTGGGCGATCATTTTCGCCAAGTACAACCTTTTCCGCCGCGCAGCCGTGCAGAGCGCACGCTTCGTGCGGGTTTTCCGCCGGGCCGCCCGGATGCAGGAAATCACCGCCGTGTCCGAGCAGTTCAGGCCTTCGCCCCTGGTGGCCATCTTTGATGGCGCCGTGGAAGAGTTGAAGCGCTCCGGCGTCAATCCCCGTACGCTTTCCGTGCAGCGCGCCACCCAGATTGCGGCCTCCGAGGAACTGACCCGCCTCGAGAGCCGCCTCACCTGGTTGGCCACCACCGGCTCCATTGCTCCCTTCATCGGCTTGTTTGGCACCGTATGGGGCATCATTGACGCCTTCCACGGACTCGGCAACGCCGGCTCAGCCACCTTGCGCGCGGTTGCGCCCGGCATCTCCGAGGCGCTGATTACCACCGCCGCGGGACTGTTTGCCGCCGTGCCGGCCGTCATCGCCTACAACTATTTTCTTCAGCAGATTCGTGAGTTTGCCGCCCGAATGGATGACTTCAGCCTCGAGTTGCTCAACATTATTGACCGCAACGGCGACGCACGATAGGAGACTGTGGTGGCGTTTACAAACAACAAGGGACGCACGCAATCTTCACTCTCGGAGATCAACATCACTCCGTTTGTCGATGTCGTCCTGGTGCTGCTGGTCATGTTCATGGTGACGGCCCCCATCCTTCAATCCGGCATCGAGGTGGAAGTTCCCAAAACCCGGACAGTCAAGGAGATCACCGAGGAGCGGCTCGTCATCACCATTGACAAGGATCAGCGCGTCTTTCTCGGTAACGATCCCGTCAATATCAACGAAATTGCAGACCGGTTGCATGAAAAGATTCGCGATCCGCAAGGCCAGAGCATCTTCATCCGCTCCGATGAAAATGTGCCGTTCGGCGCCTTCGCCACCGTGATGGATGCAGTGAAACAGACGGGTATCACCAATGTGAGCATTGTTACGCAGCCTCTAAACACCAAGACCAATGCCGCTGAACGCTGACATCTACGGTTACAAGGAGGCGGTTACGCCGTCGCTGGTGGTCTCCGCCACCATGCACGCCGCGCTGCTGGCCTGCCTGGTCTTTCTTCCGGCGGTGCTCTCCCGCAGCGGAGAAGACTGGGGTAGCAACGGCAATGGCGGGGCCAGCGGGGAGGCGATCAGCGCTCGCCTGGTCGGTGGAATTCCCTTGCCTCCCCATGCCCATGCCAAGCCGGAAAACGTGCTGGCGAACGAAAGCAAGGGCCTGTCGCAATCGATCCCCGCGCCCGCCGCAAAAGAAGACGAGCAAGCCATCGCCATTCCAGACAGGCAGAGCAAGGTAAAGCCCGCCAAGGAAAAAGCCGCGATTGCCAATCAGGACCGGGACGTTGCCCATCGCCGGCCCGCCGTGGCCACGCCCTCCCGCGAGCAGCCGCGCGAGATGGCCAAGGTCGATAACACCGTTCCCTTCGGCGCCGGCGGCCCTGTCGCCGGCCCCTACACCACCTTCCAGAACGGCAATACGGCAGGCGGATTGAAGTTCGGCGAAGGCGGTACAGGCAGCTTTGGCAGCCGCTTCGGATGGTATACCGATGTAGTCGCCCGCAAGGTTCACCAGGCGTGGGAAGCCGAAGTGAACCCGAGCGTAAGTTCAGCCAAGCGCGTTTATATATTATTTGACATTTCACGCGACGGTACGCCATCCAATGTTCGCATCGAACAGTCGTCCGGCGTACCGTCGCTGGATCTGTCGGCGGTTCGCGCCCTGCAACGCATCGACACCTTCGGGCCGCTGCCGCAGGGATATAACGGAAGCTATGTGTCGGTGGAATTCTGGTTTGATTACCGGCGCTAATTGAGGCGCCACCAAACGTTGGTAGAAACCGGTTGGTAAGCATCGCTAGTTAGAACTCGGTTGGGAGAAATCGGAATGAAGCGATTCGGAGTCCTGTTGGCCGTTTTGTTCATGTTTATGTTGCCCGCCCTCGCGCAGGACTGGATTCGCACCGGCACCGGGGTCGGTGGTGAAAAGATTCGCATCGCGGTGCCGGAGTTCAAGCTCTCCAGCGCAGATCCGCAGTCGGCGCCGCTCGCGAGGACCTTCAATGCGGTGCTGTTCAACGATCTCTCCCAGGCCGGCATCTTCGACATGGTTTCCAGGAGCTTCTATCCCCTGGGCGAGATCGGCGTCCCGGCCGATGCCCGTCTCGACGTCTGGGCCGCGCCTCCGCCCAATGCCGCAATGTTGGCATTCGGCAACCTCGGCGTCAGCGCCGATGCGCTGCAGGTGCAGGGCTGGCTCTTCGACGTCAAGAACGCCCAGAACCCACAGGTGCTGGCCAAGCAGTATCGGGAAAGCCCTACAGACGCCAATGCGCGCATTATCGCGCATCGTTTTGCCGACGAAATCATCTTTCGATTAGGCGGCGGAATTACCGGAATCGCCGAAACCAAGCTCTATTTCGTCAGCAGCCGCACCGGTCACAAGGAAATTTGGGCAATGGATTATGACGGCGCAGCGCAACACGCGGTCACCGGCCTGGGGTCCATTGCACTGGCGCCGCGCATCTCGCCCGATAATTCCCGCATCGCATTTACCTCGTTTTCCAAGGGCGGACCCAGCATCGCCATGTGGTCGCTGGAGCTGGGAAGGCTGGTAAAATTCCCGGTGTTCGGCGGCACTACAATCTCCCCTGCCTGGAGCTCGGACGGCGCCCGCATCGCTTTCTCCTCCTCGCGCACCGGAGACCCGGAGATCTATGTTTGCGACCAGAATGGCAACAACCTCAAACGCCTAACGGCGGTCCACGGACCTGACGTCTCCCCGGTTTGGAATCCCAAGACCAACGCCCAGATCGCCTGGGTCAGTGGACGTAGCGGTCTGCCCCAGATCTACTCCATGGATGCCGACGGCAGTAACGTGCAGCGGCTCACCGATCAGGGTTATGCTGTGTCTCCATCCTGGTCTCCAAACGGACAGTTCCTCGCCTTCGCCTGGGTTCGCCATTACGGCCCCGGAGCGCCCGGAGCCTCTGACATATACATTATGGACGTGGCCAGCCGGCAGTGGGTGCAACTCACTCACGATGGGGGACGCAACGATTTCCCATCCTGGTCGCCGGATGGCCGCCACCTTGTCTATCAGTCCACCCGCAGCGGCAATGAGCAGATTTGGTCCATGCTGGCCGACGGCAGCCAGCAGACCCAGTTGACCTTCAGCGGCTCCAATTCGCAGCCCAATTGGAGCTGGAAGTAACAAGCAGTGCAGATCTTTTCACAAGCAGCGGTCGAGTTTTGGAGATTTAACCCATTTAACCGGTCCGGCGAGTTTTCCGCGCCGGGCAAATGCGAGATGTCTCGCTCTGGAGGATGAATTGAATCACGAAAAGATGAAGTGGACTCTTTTGATGCTGTCTATGGCGGCGATCCTCGTCGTGGGCGGCTGCGCCAAGAAACAGGTACCGCCGGCCCCGCCCGCCGCGCCTCCCCCGCCGCAACCCAAGGCGACCCTCAGCGTCAGCCCTGACAGCGTTCAGCGCGGCAGTTCGGCCGTCCTGACCTGGTCCACCCAGGATGCGGCCAGCGTTAGCATCGATGGCATCGGAAGCGTGCAGTCAAGCGGTTCGCAGGCGGTTTCGCCGAATGCCTCCACCACCTATCACCTCACCGCGAAGGGCCCCGGCGGCAGCGCCGAAGCCAGCGCCCGCCTTACCGTCGTAGAGCCGCCACCTCCGCCGCCGGCCCCGGCTCCCGAACTCAGTGAAGCGGAACTGTTCGCGCAGAACGTGAAGGACATCTACTTTGACTATGATCGCTACGACCTGCGCCCGGACGATCAGGCCGTGATCAGTGCCGATGCGGCATTCCTCAAGGCTCACGCCTCCATCCATTTCACCATTGAGGGACACTGCGACGAACGCGGCTCCACGGACTACAATCTCGCGCTCGGCGACAATCGCGCCAACGCGGCTCGCTCTGCTCTGGTTGCGGCCGGCGTGGCAGCCGACCAGATCAAGGTCATCAGCTACGGCAAGGAGAAGCCGTTCTGCACCGAAAGCACCGAGTCCTGCTGGCAGGAGAATCGCCGCGATCACTTCGTCTACGGTCACAACTAAACTACCCGCTTGCTTCCGCCCCAGCGGGGTGTCCTCCCGGATGCCCCGCTGATATGGGTTCACGGTTGTGGAATTTGCCGGGTTCGCAGACTTTGTAAGTCGGCTGTATTAGAATCGATTTCGCCTGGTTGTTACTCCCTCTCGACCATTGCGAACGGAGTCCGGCGCCAGGGCGCCCGGAGAAAAAGATGATCCTGAGAAAACTAGCCTCACTGGCCTTCGTGGCCATAATGGTAGCAGCACCCGCAACCCCGGCGTTCGCGGTCTCCAAGGAAATGATCCAGCTCCAGACCCAGGTGCAGGATCTCTCCGACCGCATCGCTCGCATGCAACAGTCGTTCGACGAACGCATGGGCGTCATGCGGAGCCTGGTGGAGCAAAGTGCCGACAGCGTCAATAAGCTCTCCCAGTCGCTCCAGACAATGCAGAAGAGCCTGCAGCAACAGAACTCCGACTCCCAGGCCAAGGTGGACCAGGTCTCGGGCCAGATCCAGACGCTGAACGATTCCATTGACGAGCTCAAGGCGCGCCTGGCCAAGACCAGCAAGCAACTCGATGACATCCAGGGCCAGCAGCAGAACCTGACCCAGCCTCCGGCTGCCGGACCCACCGCGGCGCCCGCCGGCGCGGCCTTGCAGGCGCCGCCAGCCGATGTCCTCTACAACAACGCGCTGCGCGACTACAATGCCGCCCGGTATGACCTCGCGCTCTCGCAGTTTCAGGACTACCTGAAGTACTACCCCACCACGGATCTGGCAGGCAACGCCCAGTTTTACATTGCCGACGTGGAATACCGCTCCGGAAATTTTGCCGCCGCCGTCACCGACTACGACAAGGTGATCGAGCAGTTTCCCGGCGGCAACAAGGCCGCAGCCGCTCAACTTAAGAAAGGCTACTCGCTGCTCGAACTCGGACGTAAGGACGCGGGCGTCCGCGAGTTAAGTGCCCTCATCCAGCGTTATCCCCACGCCATCGAAGCGACCCAGGCGCGCGAACGCCTGAAAAAACTGGGCGCGCTCAGAACGCGCCCGGCCTCAACTCACACCGCGCAATAACGCGCCGCCAAATCCTGTCAGCAGAAGCCGCGCCGCAACGCAGTCCGCACCCTTGGCGGCAAGGTTTCCGGCAGCGGCAAGCGCATTGGTTCCATGCTTCCGCTACAGCAACTGAATAATTTCCGGGCACAGCGCGCCGTCAACAATTTCAATCTTGCCAACCGTCACCGGCAAAGAGAATCGGCGCGGGCCCGCGCTGCCGGGATTGAAATAGAGCACGCCGTCCAGCCAGCCAATCGCGGGCCGGTGCGAATGTCCAAAGATCACCGCGGCCAATCCCGCCACCTCCGGCTTCAATTTCAGATCGGTGACCCGGTGTAGAAGGTAGAGAGTTTTTCCGGCGCATTCCGCAATCTCCACGCTGCGCAAGTCTCGTGCCCACGCCTCCACGTCCACGTTGCCACGCACGGCCACGACGGGCGCAATGCGCTGCAAATCGCGCAGCACCTCTGCGCTCCCAAGGTCCCCCGCGTGCAAAATCAGGTCGCTGCCGCGCAACGCTTCCCTGGCTTCGCTTCTCAGCACTCCATGCGTATCGCTAATCACGCCAATGGTCATGCGCGCATTCTACCGGATGCAGAAATCCACCGCTGGTCGTTGTTGGAGAGCAAATGGCTCCGGCGGCTGTGGCTTCCTCTCGACCGTGGATTAGCCGGCATGATGCGTTGCCCTCGATGACGCGACAAGGAAGAAAAATGGTTGCGTCAAGGGCAGCCGGACGGACAACGATTGACTGATCGGATCATCGTTTTCGGCGCCAAGTTGACTAATTCGGCAATCGTTGCGAAGGGTTGCAAAGGATTGCCATAATGATAAACTTCATCGCGGAAACGATTACCCAAAGAGTACATCGTCGCGGGTTGAGGACGCTTGAGGGGGATGCCATGACCTGGATCATGACATCCGTCCTATCGACGGTTGCCCCCGCCGGTGATGCCGGCGATCGCAATCCGCGCCGCCCGCGGAGCATGTCAGAACGAGTAGCGCAATGAGAACTGCTGTAGCCGCGGCCTTGTAAGGGTCGCGCCATACACTCCGAACTCACCGCTGCTGGTCATGTTCTGCAGGGACGTAAGCGGATTCACGTCAAAGCGCACGGAATTCGTAACATTGAACACCTCCCAGGCAAACCTGAGCCCGCTGCGCTCGCTGATTTTCCAACTCTTTGCCAGGCTGGCATCGATGCCAAAATAACCATCGCCGCGGAAGTTGTTGCGTTCTCCGGCTTCGCCTGGATAGGGATTGCGCATGTTGCCCAGGGCAGTTGCCGAATTGGCAAAGGCTTGGACGCAACTGCTATTCGGGTTGTCGGGACAAGGCTCGATGTGGGTGTGGGTCCGGATGGGTCCGGTCTGCAATCATGCTGCTCTTCTCATCCCAGTTGGTTCCCCATCCGGCTCCGCTGATGACGCTGAACGGCAGCCCGCTGGTCCAGCGCGCCACGCCCGAGAGTTGCCAGTCTCCGATGACGCGATCCATCTCCGTGCTGGAGCCGCCCAGCAGTGGTTTTCCTCTGCCCACGGGCAACTCCCAGACCCAGCTTCCGGTAATCAGGTGGCGCACATCGAAGTCCGAACGGCGTAGTTCAGGCGCGGCTTCCAGGCGTTGAGGATGGCTCCAAAGCTGCTGCCCGCAGTGGTGCCCGTGCTGGAGGAGAACATGGTGCGCTCGGCGTCCGAGCCCATGTCAAGCGACTTGGAAAACGTGTAGCTCAATTCCATCTGTACCCCGCGGCTCATCTTGTGCTGCAGCGTAACCTGGGCCGCGTTGTAGTTGCTGGCTGCCGATCGAAGACCACGCATACATGCTGGCGTACTGGCGCGGCCAGAAGCGGTTGGTCTGGTCGCAAGGCGAAGGCGGCGTGCAGAACACGTCCAGAACGTCCAGCATGTAGAGCGAGCCGGTTTCGTTTCCCGGCAGCCACAGGTTGTAGATATTCTGGGTTGCGCTCTGTCCGCCGCCGGCGGCGTCAGGAAACATATGCTCGAAGTATGGAATCGGGAGCAACGTTCACCGCCCCGGCGTACTTCTGCTTGGAGAGCTGGGTGGCCGCCGCGAAATAATCCGAGCCGGATTTCGAATCCACCAGGTCCAGCGGTTGCGCCAGGTCAATCTGCTGCAACTGGTGGCGGCCGAAGCGGCCGATGTATGCAACCTCGACGACAAACTGGCTGGGCAGTTCGCGCTGCAGGGAGAGATTGACCACGTGCGAGTATGGCGTCTTCATGTGATCGTCGAGGCCGTGGGTAATTTCAAAACCGGTCCACAACGGGTTGTTCGGCGCCAGCGCCGGGTAGGTGATGGTGGGCGAAGGCACACCGGTGATATTCGGCAGATCGTGGATGCCGGTAAAGCGCGGCGAGTTGTCGGGCGTCAGCACGTTGGTTGGATTGGTGATGCTTTGGCTCAGTCCAAACGAACCGTACTGGTCAAAGAGGTTTACGATTCCCTCGCCGTAGTGGTCGTAGTAGATGCCGTAGCCGGCGCGAATCGCGCTCTTTTCCGCCCCGCCAAAAAGCTTGCGCCAGAAGCCACTCTCCACCGAGGGTGAAAAGGCGACGGCGATTCGCGGCGCGACATTACCCATCTGCATCGGCCAGTACGACTTGAGTCCCCGCGCCTGTCCCGAGGGGGCGAAGTAAAGGTCGGGCTGTACGCTATTGCCCAGGGCCGCCTGTTGGGCGCGGGTCTTGAACCATTTGTCGATATCGACGGTGGGTTGCACCTGCTGCCCATGCATCTCATAGGGCGTCTGCAACAGCGTGTGGCGCAGGCCAAAGGTCAATATCAACCGAGGGCGCACGCGCCAGGAATCCTGCAGGTAATATTCGAACTCGTTGCTCTTGAACTCGCGGTCGAGCATGGCGCCGGTAGGCAGCAAGCTCGCCCCCGCGCCATTGCCGGTGATCTGGTAATTGGCCTGCGTGGTCACCAGGTCCAGCAGTCCCGCAAGGTTTCCCATGGCGAAGTTGTACGAGCTTGCAAAGCCGGGACTGACCGCCGGGAAGCCGAAAGCCGCCGGATCCAGGCTCTGTCCGGTGCCCGCGATGCCGGCATCGGCCAGGGCATAGGAGTTGGTGTAGCCGTAGTTATAAGACAAAGCGTCGGAGCGGCGGTGATTGTAGATGAGCCGGTAGTTGCCGCCGAACTGAATCGTGTGCGACTTATGCATCCAGGTCAGGTCGTCGGTGAGGTTGTGCACCGGAACATCGATGAGCGTTGTCCTGGTCTCGGCATAAAGCGGACTGATGTTGTAGAAGTTTGCGTACTGGCCCTGACCGATGCCGCGGGTGGCGTTTCCCTGCCGGGTGAAACCGTAATGCAGATTGTTGACGAGATTGGAAGATGCGTTCCAGGTATCTCCCACGACAAATCCCTTGCTGTTGTCCCAGGTAGTAAAGCTGGCGGGCTGGCCTGGAAACTCCGGTACGCCGGACTGCTTGTCGTTCTGCAGATTGCCCCGCACGAAGAGCCAGTTGCGGCGAGTGACGATGTAGTCGAAGCGCGCAATGTAGGTATTCAACGAAGCTGGATTGGGCGCCGGCCAGGTGTAGGATGCCGTGTTCAGGCTGTCGCCGGCGGCATAGCCGTTGGGCAAGGGATACTGGTTCAGCACGGCGAGCACGTTGGGATCGACGCCCGGCCCCCACGGGCAGGTGCCGTTGCCAGAACAAAGCTTGGGTCCATCGAAGCAATCTGCGTGGGGTTGAGAGTGGTGATTCCGCTCCCACCGTTGGCGGCGTTGGGATACTGAATGTTCCCGGCACGCATGGAAGCGGTAGGAACCGTCATGCGTCTCCTGCTGGTCTTCCGCCGTCCGCTGGCCTTCGTAATTCATGAAGAAGAAGACCTTGTCTTTCTTGAGCGGACCGCCGAGCGAGGCTCCGAAGGTATTGCGGATCAGCTTGCCCGGCACATTCGGCAGCCCTGCGGATAACTCCGCCTGCTTGTTGAACCAGTCGTTTGCCTCGCCGAGGGAGTTTCGGTTGTACTCGTAGAGACTGCCATGGAGCTGGTTGGTTCCGCTCTTGGTGACCAGGCTGACCTGGGCGCCGGACGAGCGCCCGGTATCGGCTCCAAAGCCAACCGTGGTGACGCGGAACTCCTGCACCGAGTCCAAGGTGGAGCGGAGCACGCCGGTGAAGGCATAACCGTTTACCTGGTCGTTGTTGTCCACGCCATCCAGGGTGATGTTGCCCTGGTCGGAGCGGCCACCGCCGGAGGCGCCGCTGCGGCTGTCGTGGGTCTGATCGATTCCCGAACCCAGGTACACGACGCCGGGCTGCAGACTGAGAAGTTCCGGAACATTGCGGCCCTCCATGGGCAAAGCCTGGATGGTTGCGGTTATTGACCGCATCGCCCATGCTGGCGTCCACCAGGTTCAAGATCACGGCCTCCGCGCTGACTTCGACCACGGTGTCCACGCTTTGCACGGAGAGAGCAAAATTGACCGTTGCCGGCTGATTCACCAGCAGTTCGGCACGCTTCAACTCGCGGGCGAATCCTTTTCCGGCGACCGCAATCGTGTAATCGCCAGCGGGGATTTGCTGGAACTGATATTCACCATGGGAGTTGGTGAGGCGCGAGTTTGCAAAACCCGTCTGCTTGTTCTGCAATTCCACCTGGACTCCCGCCACCGGGGCGCCAGTTGGATCGGTGACGCTGCCCCGCAACGAGGAGACGGAATTCTGGCCGCATAGGATGGCGGCGGAACAAAGCAGCCAGAGGATTATGGCCAACTGGCCTCGTTTGTGCGTTGCGCAAGGCTGCCCGCGCCCCAGCCAGATCGTGACTGCTCTAATCATGGTCCCAGTTGTGCCCGCTCCGGGGATGCCGGGAATAGTATCTGTACTCGCGGCAGCGGAGCAGCTCGTCCTTTCGCCACAATCGTTCGCGATGTTCTTGCGGCTCATTTTTCCGGCGCTGGCCGGTGGCATCGTCGTTGTTCGAGTCCGCATCCGCGGGCGCGATCGGTAACCCGGCGCCAGCGCCCGCCGGCGAGGCTTCATTTGCGAGGTAGCGCTCAAGGCTGGGACGCGCCACGCAGAATGCGCGCTCCAGCAGATCGGCGCGCAGCAGTTCCTGCACCGGTCCGGCCATGGCCGGGGCTTGCGGCGTCAGCAAAATCGCCGAGGAGCAATGTTCGCGGACCAGCGCGAGATCGTGCATGGCGGCCACAATCGTGATGCCCCGGTCTACCAGTCTCCGCAACAAAGCCATCAGTTCGATCTGGCGTCCGAGGTCCAGGTGCTGGGTCGGTTCATCCAGCAACATCAGCCTGGGCTGCTGCGCCAGTCCAATCGCGATCTTCACCCGCTGCCGTTCGCCTCCCGAGAGTTCCGAAAAGACGCGCTTGCGCATTCCCAGCGATATCCACCGCCTCCATCGCGGTTTCAACCGCCTCCAGGTCGCTGCTTCGTGAGCCGCCCGAAAAATCCGAGATGCGGAACCCGGCCTTGGGCCACAATCTCCTCCACGCGAAAGGCGAATGGAACTTCCAGGTGCTGCGGAACCAGCGCCACGCAGCAGGAGAGCTGGCGCCGGCTCCAGCTGTTCGAGCTCCTGTCCGCTGCACCAGGATTTCACCTGAGGATGGCCGCAGCAGCCCGGCTGCCAGGCGTCAGCAGCGTGGTCTTACCCACCCCGTTCGGACCCAGCAGGGCGACCGTTTCGCCGTGCTGCACGGAGAAGCAAAGATTGTCGAAGATGGTTCGCGCTCCGTGGGCGAAACCGACGTTACGAAATTCCAGGATGGCCGACATTAGAGGGATGAACTCCTTTGCCTGTGGTTCAGGAGATATAAGAACGCGGGACCGCCAAGAAACGCCGTCAGCATGCCCACGGGAATCTCAGACGGTGCAAACGCGGTGCGGGCAATGGTGTCCGCCACGATAAGAAAGACAGCACCGCTCAAGGCCGCCGAGGGAAGAAGACGAAAATGATCGGGGCCGAACATCAGCCGCAAAAAGTGAGGCACCAGCAATCCGACAAAGCCAATCAGACCGCCCAGAGAAACCGCGAGCGCGGTGAGGATCGAGCCGGTGACAATCACCATCACCTGCAAACGCTCCACCCGCACCCCGAGTTGCGCGGCATACTCCTCGGACAAGGCGAGCGTGTTCAGCTTCCGGGCCAGTGGCATGGCAAACAGGAGGGCCAGCAACTTCGACGATGGCCACAAAGGCAAGCTGCGACCATGAAGGCACGGTGACTTCTCCATGCAACCAGGCCGCCAGAATCCGCATGCCCGGATTGGTTTCCTCCTGCCGCAGCTCCAACGCCGCGGTGGCCGCGTTCAACATGGTGCCGATTGCAAATCCGGCCAGCAGCATGTTTTCCATGGCAAAGTGGCCGCTCGACTTTGCCAGACTCCAAACGATGGCCATCGCCAGCAGCGAACCTCCAAAGGCAAGCACCTCGATGGCCCCGAACCCGGCAAACGTTAGCGACGGAACCAGAAACACGGCAATGGCGCCGCCCAGCGCCGCTCCGCCCGAGGCGCCGAGAACGAACGGGTCAGCCAGCGGGTTGCGGAACAGGCCCTGGAAAAGCACTCCGGTTGCCGACAGACCCGCGCCTACCAATCCGGCGGCAAGCACCCGCGGCAGCCGGAGAGTGTACAGGATGATGCCTGCGTCTCCGGCCGCGGACGGGTGCAGCAGGGCGCGCAACACTTCGCCGAATGACAGCTTCACCGCACCCATTCCGGCCGAGATGATGATCACCACCAGCAGCAGCAATGCCGGAATCACAAGGGTTAGACAACGCCTTCGGACGCGCCCGTGTTGTTATTGCAGTTTCCAGCTTTCGCCTCCAAGTCTGAATTCCATTCCGGAGCGGAAGCGTAAAGGGCAGCGCCGGATAGCCAAACGCTTCGTAGTAGTGCTGGTTGAGCAGGTTGCCCATGGATGCATAAGGCGCTCACCCGCTTGGTGATCCGGAAGCTCCCGTACAAATCCAGCTTCTGATAGGACGGGTCGAGGTTGCGGTTGGGAAGCAGCAAGGTATTGCCGTAGTTCTGGTCGAAGAGGAAGGTGCTGTCATCGCGCCGCGAAACCATGGTTCCGGTCATGCGCAGCGAGTAACGGCCGGCGTTCCAGTCCACCGAGAAATAGCCGGTGTTGGGAGCAACGCGGAACGGGCGCGCGCCGTTCAACGGCGAGAAGGCTCCGATTGGAATCGTGGGAAACGCCGGATTGAAGGCCGCGTTGGCGAGCATCCCTGCGAATGAGTGCTGCACCACGGCGTCGGTGTAGGTCCAGCCGCCACGCACACCCAGATGCGAGTGATGTGATACTCGGCTTCGAATTCGGCGCCCTGTGCGCTGATACGACAGGGTGTTCAAGGCGGCGCCGGAGAGATAGGCGCCGCTTTCATTCTCCAGGGCGGTGATCACCGACTGCGGTATTCCATATTCCAGTAGCCCCTGGAACGGAATGAACTCCGCTTGGTCGCCAAATTCGTTGTGGAAGTAGGTGAGCGATACGCGGGCCCTGCCGTGCATCAGCGTCTGTTGGAGGCCACCGTCGTAGGTGCGGGAAAGCTCCGCGCGGAAGGGATGAATTCCCTCGCTCGCGATCAGTTGCTGACCGCCGGGCACTCCCTGCAGCAGATCGTAGAGGGAATTCAACTGGTAATAGATGGTCGGCTCCTTGATGCCCTTGCCGAAATTGAATACCAGACGCGTTCCGCTGAAAATGCCGTGATCGTGCGGCTTGGCAAGATAGTAGGCCAGCGAGGCGCGCGGGCGTGGCCGCGAAGCCAAAAACGGAGTTGTTCTCCAATCCGCTGCCTACCGTATAGTAAAGCCGGTTCCAGAAGCCGCCGTTCAACTGCATCATGTAGCTGTAATTGCCGCGCGACGGTTCGGCGAGACTCGAACTGCCATAGGTGGTGAATCCGCCTTCGGCCTCATAGCGGAAGCCAAACAGTGCGGCCAGCATGCTGTTCAGCCGGCAATCCGACTGCGCGTAGATCGAGTCGCGATCGCTGAGGACGGTGGTCCCATAGGAGCCAGGGCCGTATTGCAGGATTCCCTGCCCGGTTACCTGGTATCCGTTCGCGCCTCGAATGGTCATAACATTTCCGAGATAGATTTGATATCCATCGTTACAGGCAGGGTCGCCCGGGTCGTAGCAGATTCCGGTGGGTCCAAAGTTGGTGTACTGGGAGCGGAGGCGGAGACCGGCGTAACGCACCAGGTTGTGCCAGCGTTCACTGGCGCGATTCTCCAGGGTCACGCCAAACGAGGTGTTCTCTTCGCGGCTTACGCCGTCATCCGGGATGCCGTACAGATCGATGGCGCTGGGCGCGTTGACTGCGGAGACCGAGCGCCGCGCCGTGGCGCGCAGCTCCGTGCCGGGAAGCACGTGCCATCCCAGGTTGCCGAGAGCAGCTGCCGTTGTGAAACTCGCTGTTGGGCGTGCTGTTCTGGGTATCAAAGCGGGAGACATCGGTAAAGTAATCGAAGCGATTCCAGACGCCTCCCAGGTTGCTCTCCTGGTGCAAGGTGCCATAGCTGCCACCTTCGGCTGAATAGCTCAGTTCGGGCAGCGGCGTGACTCCGCGCCGGGTGGTGATATTGATGACGCTGGCCAGCGCGTCGGAGCCGTAGAGCGCGCTGTTGGGTCCGCGGAACACTTCCATCTTTTCAAAGCCCGAGGCGCTCAAGATTCGAGAAATCCAGGGTGCCCCCGATGTCGTTCGCCGGGACGCCGTCAATCAACACCTTGGTTGAGTCCGACGGGCCGCCGCGAACGATAAAGCGAGGATTGCCCGCCAATCTGGCCCGCGTTGGATGACCTGCCCGCCAGGCTGAAGGCGAAGTTCCTCTTCGACGGCGCGCCGGGTAGCAAGTTTCTCCTCCTCAACCACGCTGATGGAAGCTCCGGTCTGCACTTCCGGGGTTGGAACACCGGTGGCCGACACCACGATTTCCTGCGCCACCAGCGATGGCGAAAGCGTGAGATTGATTTCCGCCGAATACGTTCCGCCGGCAAATTTCTGGTCGCTCAGCGCCGGCTGGAACGAGGCAGCCTGGGCGCGGATGCGGAAGCGGCCTCCGTTGGTGACGGCGAACGAGTACCGCCCGCCTGCATCCGTGGTTGTGCTCTGCGCATCCTTGCTGCCTTCAATGTCAACCAGGTCAACCTTGGCGTTTTGAATTACCGCCCCGAGTGAGTCCGTGATGGTGCCACTGACCGTTGTTGTCTTGGCTGCAAGCATCTGCGCCGATAAAGCAGATATGAGTAAAAGCAGCGCCACTCGTGTAAAGGACTTCATAACTTACTCCCTCAAGTGTTACAGTGCTCCGCGGCCGGTTTGCCGGTGCAGGCGAGTACAGTCTCAGCGAAACGCCGCCGAATGCAATTGACGTGCAAAATCTTCCAATGCGTCGAAGGCAACCGGGCTGGGATATTGCAGGCGGTCATCGATTCGAATCACGCGCCCCATCCGTACCGCCTCCAACGTTTTCCATCCGGGGTGCTCCCTCATCTGGTTCAAGCCAAATGGCGAATCTTTCAGCAGCAAAATAAAATCCGGTTTTCTCGGAATGATCGCTTCGATATTTACGTTGATCCACTCCTGCGCCAGATCGTCGGTAACCGAGCGTGCGCCGGCAGCGGTGAGCAACTCGGTGATAAACGCCCGGCGTCCGGCGGTAATGCAGGGGTCAATCGAGAGCGCAAAGAAAACCGATGGCCGGGCTCCAGCCGGTACCTGAGCCCGCACCCGGCGCTCGCGGCTACGTAGTTGGGCAATCAGCGCGGCGGCTTCCTTCTCCCGTCCCACCGCGCCGCCGATATTCGCAATCGAGTTGTAGAGTCCCTCCAGGCCAGTGGCGTTCACCAGAAAAACCGGAATCCCCATGCGCTCGATTCCGTGGATCGTCTCCGCCTCATTCAGCGGCGCAATTCCGATCACGATGTCCGGATGCAGGATTGCGACTCGCTCCAGCGATGGACGCAGAATGTCGCCTATGCTCTGCTTCTGCCGCGCTTCAGGCGGGTAGAGCGTGTAGTTGGTGATGCCGACGACATCGGCTCCAGCGCCGAGGGCGAAGACCGTGTCGGTAACGCTCGGGGAAAGGCAGACGATACGGTGGATCTTGTCAGGAAGCGCCACCTTGCGCCCCGTCTCATCGGTAACAATGCGCGCCGCGGCGGCCTGCAGTGACAGCAACAGCACAAAGAGGGCGCAGGCGGCCGTGCTTGGCAGCACGCGATGGCGCCGCGTCGCGCGATGACGCTGCTCCGGTTCGTGGCGCTGGCGCTTCATTGGCTGCCCACCGTCCGGTCCTTCACGGTCAGCGGATATCCGGCAACCAGCAACAGGACCCGGTCAGCCACGGCTGCCACCTGCCGATTCACTCCACCGAGAAGGTCCCGGTAAAGACGGCCCGCTTCGTTATCGGGCACAAGGCCGCTGCCAACCTCGTTGGAAACCAGGACAACCGAAGCTGGGACCTGGCGCAATGCTGCGCAGAGCTGGGCCGCGCGGGCGAAGATGCGCTCGCTATTCGAGTCCTCGGCAGCCATCAGGTTCGAGGTCCAAAGAGTCAGGCAATCGACGAGGAGGAGGTCGTACTTGCCGCTGCATTCGAGAATTGCATCTTCGAGTGCGAGCGGAGTTTCCAGGGTCGTCCAGTTAGCAGGACGCTCCTCGCGGTGGCGGGTGATGCGCTGCTGCATCTCCACATCCAGCGCCTCCGCCGTGGCAATAAACGCGACGCGGTCCCTGCCTGTGGCCAGGTTCTGCGCGTAATGGCTCTTGCCGCTCCGCGCCCCACCTAGAACAAGGGTCACGCATTTGCTTGAACTTGCTTGCATACCTCATCCAGACGCTGGTGAGCGCCAGGCGGGATGTCTATAAGGCAGCTTCCTATTTCGACCCAGAAGGAGTCAGTTCAGGACGCACGCCGGCTCTCCCATCGAAGCCAAACTTGCCGTAGATCAGCGTCTGGTCAGGTCTCCTGACTTGCGCGTCTTGGGTTTTCGAACTGCCTTCCCAGTGATGACGATCCCAGTGGCTAAGAAGTTCGAACCTCGGCGCTTACAGTTGCGGGACAGTGGCGGATTCTCACCGCCTTCCCTTGGCCAGACATGAAAATGTATATCTTCCCTGTCAAATCAAGTCAATCAAAAACATGGTGGTTCGATGATCTTGTTTTCACATCCTGCAAAACCCCCTCAGACTGCCGCATACCATTGCCCATCGCGACGCTGAACTTCAGTGCACGAGGCGAAATCACAGGAGAGAACACTCAGTTCGTTCTCCGGCAAGTGCAGGACATCGAGCAGAAAAGTTCGTATGACGCCGCCGTGGGTCACCACCGCCGCACACCCTCCCGGAATCCGCGCGGCCACCTGGGCAAGCACTGCCTGCACCCGCTTCCGGAAGCTGCCAAACTCCTCGCCGCCCGGAGCGGGAAGCCACGGATATTCCGCCATCCAACGCGCGGCATAAGCGGCATCCCTTGCGCGTATCTCGTCCCAGGTGAGGCCCTCCCACTCGCCAAATCGCATTTCACGCAGCCCCGGCAGGAATTCGATCCCGAGCCCCGACCTATCTGCGATGTAGGAGGCAGTTTCGCGGGCGCGTAGCAGGTCGCTGCTGAAGATGTGGGTCAAGCGGCGCTGCCCAAGTTCTTCCGCCAATTCTCGACTCTGCTGACGACCCTGGCCGCTAAGCGGAGGGTCCATGTGACCACAGAAGCGGCCTGCCATGCCGTTGTGAGCATGCCGCACCAGCAGGAGGGTGCAGTTCGACTGCGCCATGGGCGATGGTGGCATGGTTACATCCACACCGCACACAGATACACGGCGATCTCCGCCAGTTGGTTGGAAGCGCCAAAGCAATCTCCCGTGATGCCGCCGAGTTTGGCGCGATACCACAGACCGCTGGCCAGGGTGACCGCGAGGACGGCGGCGACCGGGGCCAGCATCCGGGCCCTGAGACAGAGACCAACAATTGCCAGCGCCAGCGCCGAACCAATGGCTAGCGCACCGAGCGAAATCTTGTGCGCAAGCTTTTCACCGAGGCCATCCTTGCGCGCCGAAGGCAGAAACCGGGCCAGCGGCAACGCCGTCCAGCGGCAGAGAACCTGCGCGGATAGCACATAAAACGCAAACTTGCCGGGTGCGATCGCCGAAAGCAATGCCCAACGGCAAAGCACCGAGAAGACAATTGCCAGGGTGCCAAAGCTGCCGATGCGGCTGTCGCGCATGATATCCAGAACTCGCTTGCGCTCGCCGCCCGCGCCCAACCCATCCGCGGTGTCCGCCAAACCGTCTTCGTGCATCCCCCCGGTGATGGCCACAAAGTACACCAGGACCGCGGCTGCGACCACGGTTGCCGGCAGATGCAGGCGCAGCAAGCGCTCGATGGCCACGCCAGGGAGCCCGACCAGGGCGCCCACGATGGGATAGAACTTTGCCGCACCCATCACCATGTCCGGCTCAAACCGGTAGGCGGGCACCGGAAGCCGGGTGAGAAACTGGATGCCCGCAAGCAGTTCTCGCAATGGGCGCACTAGTGGTCCGCCTTGCTGATACCCGCCGACTCGAAGGTTGCCATCTCGTTATAGATGAGCACCGAGGCTTCAATCACATGGAACGCCAGAGCCGCACCGCTTCCCTCGCCAAGCCGCATTCCCAGTTGCAGCAGCGGAGTCAGCTTCATGCGATCCAGCAGAACCTGGTGTCCGGGCTCCTCGGAGAGATGCCCGGCAAAGATTGCCGCGCGGGCATTGGGAGCCAGGGCGCAGGCAACCGCGGCACCCGCCGTACAGATGAACCCGTCGATGACAACCGCAATGCGCTGCGCCGCCGCACCCAGCACCATGCCTGCAATGGCGGCAATTTCAAGGCCGCCCACCCGGCGGAGCACTTCCAGCGCGTCGGGCGCCACCGTGAAGCGTTCCGGAAAATGCATGGCGAGCGCCTGATCGATCACCTGCGCCTTGCGCGTGCAACGCTCGGCATCCAGACCTGTTCCCCGGCCGGTTACCTGCGCCGCCGGCAAACCAGTGAGGGCCGCGGCAATGGCGCTGGCCGAGGTCGTGTTGCCGATCCCCATCTCGCCCAGGGCGATCAGCGTCCGTCCCCGCTGCTTGGCCTCTTCCGCCAGTTCGATGCCCACCGTCAGCGCAGCTTGTAATTCTTCCGCCGTCATGGCTGCTTCCCGGGCGAAATTCCTTGTGCCGCGCCGGATCTTCCGCTTCACCAGGCCCTCAGCGTCCTGAAAATCGGCGTCCACGCCCACATCCACGATGACAACTTCGCTGTGAGCCTGGCGGGCCAAAACGTTGATGGCGGCTCCTCCGTTTAGAAAGTTGTAAACCATCTGCGGGGTGACGTCGCGCGGATACGCGCTGATGCCTTCGTCGGTGATGCCATGATCGGCGGCAAAGACATATACCGCTTTGCGGGAAATCACCGGCGTCTTCTCTTCCTGCCAGGCAACGTACTGCGCGGCAACTTCCTCCAGTATGCCCAGACTGCCAATCGGCTTCGTCAGCGAATCAAGATGGCGTTTTGCCTGGGCATAATATTCATCATTGCCTGCGCGAATGCTAAGAATCGTTTTGCGAATCAGTTCGTCCTGCATGCGACCGTGGTTGCCTTTCCAATCTGATTTTCTTGTTTACCGGAGGGTTGCCGCCCCAGGCGGAGCGCCGCAACAACCGGCCACAAACCCCTCGGCTTCCGAGTGTATCCAAACACGACTGCATTTTCATCCCGCACGAACTCTCCCATCCGCAGGTACGGATGGGAGACTTCGATTCGTCAACCGAAGGGGAATGGAGAGACGATGTGCGCCTTGAATGCTTCGTGCGAACTGTTCAGATCGAGCACAATTCTGCCTTCAACCTCTCCCTTGCGCAGGCGTGCGAAGACTTCGTTGATATCCTCCAGCTTCTCAACCGTTACTGTGGCCTTGACCCCGTCTTTGCCCGCCAGGGCCAGAGCTTCCACCAGGTCCGCCCTGGTGCCGACGACCGAGCCGCGCACGGTGAGCGCGTTGATCACCGTGTCAAAGACGTTGAGCTTTATGTTTCCGGGCAACAATCCGATCAGGGTCATGGTGCCGCCACGGCGCAGGGTGGTGAGTCCCTGTTCAAAGGCTCTCAGCGATGCCGCCGTTACCAGCACGCCGTGCGCGCCTCCAATCTCCTTCTTGATGAATGCCCCCGGATCGACCTTGCGGGCGTTGATCGTGAGCGCAGCTCCGAGGCGCGAGGCCAGCTCCAATTTTTCATCGTCCACGTCGATGGCCGCAACATGGAATCCCATGTGCCTGGCGTACTGCACCGCCAGATGGCCGAGCCCTCCAATGCCCGAGATCACAACCCAGTTGCCGGCCTTGGCCTCGGTCATCTTGAGCCCTTTATAGACCGTTACCCCGGCGCACAACACCGGCGCAATTTCCACCAGGTTCGAGCCCTCCGGAATGCGCGCGACAAAATCGGCGTCGGCCACGACATACTCGGCAAAGGTTCCATTCACCGAGTAGCCGGTGTTCTGTTGCGACTCACACAGTGTCTCTCTTCCGGAAGTACAGTATTCGCAGACACCGCAGGCGGAATGCAACCAGGGAACTCCCACGCAATCGTCCACCTTGACGTGGCTCACGCCCGGTCCCACGGCGGAAACATACCCAGCGCCTTCATGCCCCGGAATGAATGGCAGAATCGGCTTCATCGGCCAGTCCCCATCGGCCGCATGCAGATCCGTGTGGCAAACTCCCGTGGCATGGATCCTGACTTGCACTTCGCCCCTGCCTGGTTCCGGGATCGGAACCTCCTCGATCACCAATGGCTCACCGAATTCCTGTACGACCGCTGCTTTCATCGTCCGCCGCATAAAGCCACTCCTTGAATCGTGACCGCGTGCGCACCGTTTCCGCGGGTCGCGCGCGCCAGTTAGTACGTCTAAAGGAACGCCTGGTAAATTCCAATAAAGATCAGGAGCAATCCCGAAACCACTCCGGTGCTGCGCCCCGCCACCCGCGCGCCAAAACGAATCCCCGCGCCCATCCCTGCCCAGATGGTGAGGACACTGAAAATACAAACCAGGATCGTGACCCGCATCGGATCCAGGCCCGCGATGCCCGCGGCAACCCCGTTCACGACGTTGTTCAGCGAGAGCGCGACTCCCAACAGCAACGCTTCCCTGCGGTCGATGTGGCGGGAGAAGTCCTGATCGGCGCTGAATGGATTGTCCAGCAGGGCCAGCACCCGGCTCGCCAGGCTGGCGTCCTGAACGCCCCCGTTCATTTCCACTCTTGCCACCGCTTGGCGCTGCGGAACCGCGTGGGACTCCTGAAACACGACCCACGTTCCCAACCCGATCAGCAGCGACCCTCCGGCAAGGCCGGCAACCCGCGGCTGCAGAAAGCTTCCAATCGTATGCCCCGCCAGTATCGCGGCCAGTGTCCCCGTTCCGGTGATCAACGCGATGATCAGGTTGGAGGAAAACGGGACGCGAATTCTGCGAATCCCATAGGCGACGCCCACTCCAACATTGTCGAGGTTGCTCGACAATGAAAGTAATAAGGCCGTCAACCAGTAGGATCGGTTCATTTCAATCAAGCCGCCAGAGGGTTCACCCTGTCGCCGGCCCCAGTAAAAGCTCCAGATGCAGGCCATCTGCCGCATTGGATCGACAGCACATACTGCCCAGGATGCGAAACAGGCCGACTGCCCAGACGAATTGCTTCAAGAAGGTACCACTCCCTGTCGCGTACCGCCATTCGTCTGGGGCCGCAGTCGGCCTCTCTTGTGACCCCAAGTTAGTCCCCAGCTAGATAATCCGGAACGACTCGACCAAGGTGCAGCGGCGCTGCCTGGTAAAGCTGCGTGCCGAGGTCAATCCCTCGCCCGTGGGACCGGCGATGGTAAACGAAGTATGTCCCTCGCCACCCATGCCGATGCCCGCATAGCAGGGCGCATTCTTTACAAAAATCGTAGTCTGGATGGCGCGGGCAAACTTCGTCATATGCTCCACGTTGGTCGAGTGCATGATCGCGGTATGCCGGTTGCCGGCTTCCACCTTCACGGCAAACTCAACCGCCGCTTCAAAGTCTTTTACGCACACCAGCGGAAGCACCGGCATCATCTGCTCTTTCCAAACCAGCGGGTGATCCGGCTGCGCCCGGAAGATGGCCAGCCTGCACTCGTCATTCACCTGAATGCCCACGTCCCGCAGAATGATCTGGACATCCTTGCCGATGTAGGCGCCGTTAATTTTCCCATCCTTGATGACCATGCTGGTCACCTTGTCCGCCTCTTCCGGAGTCAGCAGGTAGACCTTGCCCGTTTCCTGCATGAACTTGATCAGCGTCTCGTAGACTTCCGCCACCACGATCGCTTCTTTCTCGCAGATGCAGAAGATGTTGTTGTTCACGCTGGCGCCATCGATGATGCATTGCGCGGCGCGGCGGATGTTGGCCGTCTCATCCACCAGCACCGGGGGATTTCCGGCGCCGGCGCCAATCGCCTTCTTGCCGGAACTGAGCACCACGTGGACCACCGGCTTGCCGCCGGTTGCCACCAGCATGTTGACCTTGGGATGCTCGATCAGTTCCTTGGCGGTCGCCAGGGTCGGCACACGGACCAGGGACACCAGTCCCGGAGGTCCGCCGGCATCGACGATTGCTTTGTGCAGGACCAGAACCACCTGCGCGCTCGTCTCCTTGGCGTTCGGATGCGGATTGAACACCACCGCATTTCCAGCCGAGATCATGCTGATGCTGTTGTTGATCAGCGTTCCGGTTGGATTTGTGATCGGGGTCAGCGCGCCGATCACGCCCACGGGGGCATACTCCAACAAGGTCAGGCCGTAGTCTCCACTCAGAGCGGAAGGCTGGATGTCTTCCACGCCGGGAGTTTTGGTGGCGCAGAGAATGTTCTCGCGAATCTTGTCCTCGACCCGGCCCAACTTGGTTTCCGCGACCGCCAGCCGCGCCAGCCGTTCATTATCAGCGAGGATTGCACAGCGGATGGAGGCGATGATTTCCCTGCGCCGCTCCAATGACATTTGGAGCAGTTTTTTCTGTGCCGCCACGGCCGATTCCACGGCGTCGGCTACCGAGTTAAAGAGACCGTCTCCGCCATCGGCCTGCCCATCGCACGTTCCAGACAGATCCTCCAGCACCTTCTTAACCAGGGTTGTAACCAAATCTTCTTGACTCCCCATCACCGTTCCTCCATTCCGAATCTCGGCAGCCTTGCCTGTGGCGAACACTGCGCGACGTAAATGATTTCGACCTTCCCTATGCCACCAATCACCCGCAACTCAGAACCTGTTTACGACAACGCCAGGCACACGGCGCCCACCAGGGTTGGAATCCTGCCGGGTGAAATCTCCGGACTTGCCTGCAATGCCTTTGTCAATTCGTCTGCCAGCCGCTCCAGGGTCAACGCGGCAACGGTTACACCCGGAAGCAATCCCCTGAGTGTGTCCGCCCAGCACTCCATGTCCCGCAGCAGCTCCACGGCCGGGGTTGCGACGGTTACGTCTTCCTCCACGCTGCCGCCGCTGACGCCAATGGCTCCTGCCACTTCCCCACCCAGGCACAGAGGCAGGCCTCCACCGAAGAGAACGATCCTCCCGTTGTGGGTGCTCTCAATCCCGTACAGCGCCGCGCCGGGCTGAGCCAGGGTGCCTACCGTGGCCGAGGTCATGCGCAGGATCGCCGCCGTGTAAGCCTTGGAGACGGCCAGTTCGCTGCTCACCGGCAAGGTGCCATCCATACGCGTAAACACTTGCGCTCCGCCCTCGGCCTCAACCACGGCGACGGCCATCGGTATGCCGAGTCTCATGGCCTCGGCCACGGCGGCGCCGGCAAGTATCTCCGCCACTACCCGCGGAACATGTGCGTAACGTCCGCTCATTTCGAACCATCCTTGATGACTTCACAGGTTACGTTCTTTACCACCCAGATCACTTCCAGCGACCAGGCCAGCACAAACAGGAAATCCGACAGACGGTTGAAATAGACGAGCAAATCGTCAAACTCTTTCACTTCGCGGTTCAACATCACGATCAGGCGTTCGCCGCGTCTGCATACGGTGCGCGCAACATGCACCGCGGCGCTGTCGCTGGATCTTCCCGGAATGACGAACCCATGCGGCAACCCGTAGGTGGCAACCAGTGCATCGATATGCTTTTCCAGTTTGGCCGCGTCGTCCAGGCCAATGCGGCGCGCCAGCCGGGAAAACGTCTCCGGGTTGGAAGCCAGCTCGGCACAGGCCGAAGAGATATCCTGCTGGATCCCGTACACGATCGAAGCCAGCTCCTGATCCTGCATAAGGGAACGAGCCATTCCGAGTTGCGCCTGAAATTCGTCCAGCGTCCCATAGGTCTGCACGCGCAGGTCATCCTTGGAAACCTGCTCCCCGCTGAACAACCTCGTATTGCCGCTGTCACCCTTGCGCGTATATATATTCATCGCTTCTGCCGTCTATCCATAAATCGGTATCAATGCTTCGTTATTCTTCGACATCAACTTGATCGATGATGCCGACGATGGTCGCGTCCACGGGGCTCAACTCGTTGTCCAAAGCCTTGCGCGCGGCGCTGCCCTGTACGACCAGGACCAGTTCGCCGACTCCGGCGCCGACCGCATCGACGGCCACCAGGGTGTCGCCGCGCGGCGTTTTCGCATCCGGCTGCAGAGGCTGCACAATCTGAATCTTGCTGCCCACCAGCCGCTCGTGCTTCCGGGAAGCAACTACAGTTCCAACCACCAGTGCAATCAACATCTCACGATCCTCCTGCCCTGCTCTCGCTCAGCTCTCATCGCGCACGATGCAAACTCCATGTCTTGCCGCCAGGTCGCGCGCCAGCGGTGTTACCAGGGTTCTGGCGGAACACTGCAAACTGGCCCCCTCACGTTGTGCCTGCAACACGTCTCCTGCCGTGATCAAACCGGATACGTACCGCACTACCCCGGGTTCTGCTACCGGGCGCACCGTGGCAACCTCGGCGACAGGCACTTCCTGTCCCTCGGCTCTGGGCAAAGCGGACCCAGCCGCCGCGCTCAATTGGATAACGTCCATTACTTTGCAGCCATAGCCTGCAGCGACCTTCAGACGCTCATCGACGACCTGCTTCAGTGTCGGGAGTCCCTTGTCAAAGCCAAGTTCCGCGCGGCCCGGCTGACTCGCCTCCACTCCATTTCTGGCTACGAGTACCGGCTTCCCCGAGAACAGACCATGCAAAATCAGGTTTCCGGTCTGGCTATCGGCAATCAGCAGCGCGAGTTTGGAAAGCGTATTCACGCTCAGCAACGGCACCACCACCGCCCGCGCTTCCCGCAGGGCGCGAAGCCAGGTGAAAGCAGGCAACTGGCTCCAATGCGGAAATCCCGCCAGTTGTTCCCGCAGCGATGCGCCGTACAGGTGTTCCGCCATTTCGGAAAACACCAACTGCAGCTGGAAGCCTTGTAAGATAAGCCCGCGTAACTGCCTGACAGCCTCGCTGGAACCGACCGTCGCGCCGGTGAAAACAACGATGAGCGTTCCCCGGGAGCCGTCTGCTCCCAGCTTTGGCAACAACCGCCGTAACACCTCGTTGATAATCTTTTCGATCCGCTCGTCCGTCATCTCGTTCTCTGCCGCACTTTCACCTTGCCACCGCCCTTATCGCCACAATCCGATTCCACTTCCACTTTACGGTTGCGCCTGGCGCAACTCAGCGCGATGCCCAGCGGAGTCACCAGCAGCGGGTTGTCAGGACGGGCGACTTCAAGTCCCGTCTCCTCTTCCATCACCTGCACGATCCCTGGGAAACAACTCGTCCCTCCCACCAGGTAGAGCGTCTCCACCCGGTGGCCTTTCAGATGATGATTCACGATGCTGGCCATCTTCTGGAACACAGCCCGAACTACCGGAAAGATCTCGCGCTGCCGTGAGGCATCCGTCTTGATCCTCTCCGCCTCCTGAACTTCGATCTTGAAGTTGCCCGCAAGAACCAGATACCACGTGGGTTCCTCCGGTGGCTTCATCGGCCGTGTACACCACTTTGCCGTCGTGCAGGATGGAGATTCCCGTAGTTCCGCCTCCAATGTCCACTACAGCGCCTTCGCGGATGCCGAGCACCAGCGCCGCGGCGCTGGGTTCATCGATCATGCCGGAGACGTCCAAATCCGCCGCCTCCAGTACGTTCTTAAAAGCTCTGGCATTGGCGCCCACGGTTCCCGGAGGATAGGCAGCTTCGGCAACCTGGATGTTGAATCCGGCGTTACGAATCGCCGCCACCTGCTTTTGAAGAAACCGGATCGCGCCCAGGTAATCCAGAACCAAGCCATCGCGGATACTGGAAAGGCTGCGGGTGATGGCTCCAGCCACCGGGACCCCATCGCTGTCTACGACCGCCGTGACAATGTAGGCAGTTCCCAGGTCCACTCCCGCGTAGAACTCGCCTTCGCGTTTTCCGCCGCCATTGAGCTCCAGAGTCGCCGCAAACGTATTCAAGAGCTGATTGGCTGAAGGGTTGATTCTCACTGCATTTTCTCCACTTCCATTTACCTGTGAAAAACGCTCTCAGTCCGGCATCGCCTCCAGCGCGCGGCGTTCGGCATCGAACGTTGCGCCGGCGGCGAACTCCTAGACTCTTCCTTCCACGCCCATGACGTTTAGAATCGCCGTCTCGGCCGCCTTGGCCGCACGCTCGATATCGGACTCCTTGCCGCCTAGATATAGCCGTCCGACCGCTCCGAACAACCTGCAATCGACCAGCGTAATCTGGGAGTTCTTCTCGGCTTCATTGGCAGCCAGCGCAATGTAGGCGGCAGGCACCACTTCCATGATGTACATGTCCTGCCCAGCGATCAGAACCGAGGCCAAACGCGACACGTTCACGACCTGGGTATGGTAATCACTCACCTTGTGGATGATCGTCGAACTAAGAATCTTGGGCTTGACTCTCTGTTCCAGGGTTGTCCCCAGGCTCTGCAGAGCGGCTTCGCCCGCGTGCTTCACATCTGCCTGAGTCTTTGAATGGAACTCCAGGACGCCGAAGCTGCGTTCGACTACCATCAAGCCGGGCTGTACGAAGGCTGCCTTCAAGGCCGCATCGGCCACCTGATTGATCGCAATCCCTGGTGCAATCTCGACAATTGTGGCGGCCATGCCAACCACCGGTAGACAACCCCTCATGTTTGCCCCAAGGTAGGCGGTGAATTGAGGCTGAATACGATCCAAGTAAACAAACGCGCGAAGTTCTGCCACGGCAACACTCCTTTGGAACTCAACCTTCTCGAACCCTTTACGGGGAAAATCTTCGGGAAAGTTCGTTTATAAAACCGATCCTCATGAACCAGGGCCATCTGCTCCCCGGGGTAGAAACTCCTCAGTTAGTACCTCTTTTTTCCTTTACCCTTTTGAGCCTTTTCCTTGCGCCGGTCTTTGATAGCGCCAGCGCCTTTGGAGGGCGGTTCAGGAACCGGGCCCGGCGCAACGCTCTTCACTGGCTCGACCGGCTTCTTCTTGTTGACTTCGGTTGCGCTCGGAGGCTGCGGAGTTACTTCAGGCTCAGGCTCGGCCGCGGGAATCGTTACCGCTTCCACCACCGTTTCCTCAGCAACCGGCTCCTGCACCTCGGGCTCTTCCACCAACAACTCTTCCGTCACCGGTGCCTCTACCACTGGTTCTTCCACCGATGGCTCTTCCACAACCGGAGCCTCTACAGCTGGCTCTTCCACAACCGGCGCTTCCACGACTGGCGGCGCTTCCACTGCTGCTTCTTCCACCGGCGGCTCTGCCACGACCGGTGCCTCTACCACTAGTTCTTCCACCGGCGGCTCTACCGCTGCTTCTTCTACCGCTGGCTCTGGCTCGACCGGCGCCTCTACCACGACCGGAGCCTCTTCCACTGGCGCTTCCTCGACGACCTCTACCGGTTTAACGTCTTCCGCAGGCAGCTCTTTCTCAACTTCAGGTTCCACGTCTGCAGGGACGTCGATGGGCTTGGCTGCACTCTCCAGCCGGGCCTTCTTACCTTCGGAGGTGATACCCAGTTGCCGGTCCGGGCGCGCAATCACATGCACGGACACTACTTTGCCGACTCGTCCGGCAGCGGCTGCGGCGGAACTGACAGCAGCGCGAACCGCCGCCACATCTCCCGTAAACTTCACCGTGATCAGGCCGCCAGTGCCGCGCTCATAGCCGAGCATCCTGACGTTCGCCGCCTTGCTGCCGGCGTCCGCGGCTTCAATGGCCGCCACGTACCCAAAGGTTTCAACCAGTCCGAGGCTCGGTGTTTGCATGGGGCCTTCCTATTCTTTTTCTTTCGCCAGCAGTTCGAGAACCGTGCGCACGATCACATCCAATACTTCACTCGAATACGTCTCCGGTACAGCAGCCGGACGATCCGCTACGTCAACAGCAGCCGGGCGATCATCCACGTCGCCGGCAGGCGCATCCTCCTGGAAGATCAGTGGATCTCCCTTGACGAGGCGGGCCGCATTCGCGCCCAGAGCCCGTAACCGCACGTTGCCGGCATCCCGCATGGACAAGGTGAACAACGGGCACTCGCCGGAAAGGTCGCGATGATGCAGTACGAGTTCGCCCGTGCTCCCATTGATCGCTATACCAACGTTCAGGGAAGACATGTGCGCCGCTTGCTGGGCTAACACCGGTGCCTCTCCGATGGGTACGTTTTCAACCTCAACCGGAATCCCTTCCTCCTCCAACCCCCAAAGGATGGGCTGGAGCTCGCGTTCGCTCACGTCGCAAGCGAGGATTCGCACCGTCGGTCTTCTGCTTGCCGCAGTTAGATCGAGTTCAGCCATCTCTACTCACCCTTGGACGCTTGCGCGTAAGCCAGCACCAATCCGGTTGCCACGGCATTGCGTGGGCCCTCGGTGCCGCGGATATTCGCCCTACCCGTAACCACGCCGTATTCCATCAAAGCGTCCGAGATCATGTTGGGAATCTCGAAATCCAATCCCGATCCCCCCACCAGCGCCACAAAGCTGATCAGGCGAATGTTTCCTGCCGGAGCCACTCTTTCCAGGGCGCGCAGGGCATTGGCGACAAACACCTTCTTCTTTGACTGGCGGCGCACGTCCACAATCTTTGACAACAATTCCTTGGTATCCAGCGGGATTGGGCCGCTGTCTGCAAGCACCACCACGCGGCCAAACAGCCTTGGATCCAGCGGACGATGGAAGAACTGCACCGAGCCGTCTTCGTGCCGCATGTGGAACAGGCTCTCAACCTTCGCCAGCGGATACTTCTTGATGTTCTCCGCCAGTTCAAAGTCCTCCAACCCAAGCTCGGTATTGATGAGCAGGGTCACCATGTCACCGGCGCCCGCCTGATGGGTGCTGCAAATCTCGCCGCTCGTGTTGATTACGCTGGCGTCGGTCGAGCCGCCGCCAACATCCACAATGGCCAGGGGAGCTTCGGTTCCGGGCGTGGTAAGAGCTCCGCGAATCGCCATCTCCGCCTCAACTCCACCCACGACCGCCGGAATCCCGATTTCTTCTTCGAGCTTGCGGGCCAGCCGTTGCATGGGAAGCTTCTGGGTATGCACCATGGCGGCCAGCCCCACGGCATTTCCCAGCGCATATTCGCCTGCAAGACTTCCTAGAATCTGTTGCGGCTTGAAGGTATCGACGGCCAATATGTCCTGCACCCGGATGGTGCCGACGGGTTGGTCGGTCAAGTCCGCCATCACCTTGCGGACTTGCTCGAACATTCCTCCGACATTGGTTCCGGTCTCCGCCTGTACTTCCTCCAGCGGATAAACGTCAGCCACCTTCGCCATGATGGCTTCGGCGCCTTCGTCCACCGGAACCACCGCCTTCTGCTTGTGACCAATCAGGATGATCTTTCCCGCCGGGATGCGCCGTTCCTCGATATCCCCCTTGGGAGTTTTGATCACCACCGCACTGCGGGTTCCCATCAGCGCGCGGGCAATGGGAACCACCTTGCGCGTCTCGTCCGGGTCCAGCTGGAACAAGGTGGCGATATCGAACGGATTGGAAAGCTTTTCGATGGTTCGTCCCGGCCGGGCTACTTCGATTGCAGCCGGCATCCCCACCGGTACCCTGTCGATGAATTTGACTTCATCGACAATGGGTATCGGATGGGGTAGGCGATTGTTAATGAGCACACCGTCATCTTTCTGCACGATGGCTCCCGTGATTGTGATTCCCCTGGACAACGCCCGGTTCAGTGCCGCAGCCGCGCTTTCAAACTCTGCCGTCCCAGGAATAATGACGACCCATTGCGTTTCATCCACCGCCACCGCGGCCAGCTCAGCCAGACGGATCGTCTGGCCAAGCCCCAATCCCTGCCCGCCTGGAGTGGAGGGATTGTGGCCGATCATGGCCGATTCGGTGATGATGGTTTCCGTGATGGTTTCCATGGCTATATCGCCAATCACCGGTGTGGCTTCATTGAGCAGGATTACGCTCAGGTCCTTCCGCTTGATATCGAGCGGTTTCAGTGCCTGGTCCAGAGCGTCGATAATTCCCATCGCGTTGCTGAGGGTCCCCTTGATGCCAACGGTTCGCACCAGCGAACTGGATAGGAATCGGACCTGCCCCTTACCGGAGAGTTGCCCGATGGCAACCTCCGTCGTGTTATTCCCAACATCCACACCTGCAATATAAGTCATGCCCAGGCTGCCCTTGTTATTTCTTGATGCGTCCACGTTTTTCGTACACGGTTACCGCTTCACGAACGAAAGCACCACAGATTTTGGCTTGGTACTTGGTTTCCAGTTCGTTGGCGATGTCCAGCAGTTCTTGTTTGGTGGACCGGTAAGGCCGCAAAGCATTGTAGATTTCCAGCACGCGTGCATCGGGAATCTTGGTCAATTCCGCAGCACGGCGCAGGTTGCTTGCAATCTGAGGCCGCCCGGCGCTGATGGCGATCTGCGCCTGATACTCCAAAGTATCAGGGGAAATCTTCATATCATCGAAAGTAAGCTTGCCTTCGGCGACCTTGTCCAAGGTCATCTCACTGAGTGAGATGCCGGTAGCGGATTTCACAAGGTCCGGCCGCTTGATGGCAAGTGGGTAATCCTTCTTCGCGTCGAGCTTTCCGGCGGTCGATGGACTCCCCGTGCTGGCGCTCTTCCCCGTCGGGTCATTGAGCGAGGCGAGAACACGTTTGACGGCTAACGCAATCTGTTCCGGAGAAATTTCGTTCCCCTGTTGGGCCATGAATTCATACCTCCTTGTTCCGCCTAGAGCTGCACGGATAATTCCGTGGTCGGAGCGCCGGGTTTCACATACTGGGTCTCTTTGTTATGAAGCAACGCGGCAAACCCCTGGTACCTGGGGCGTGCCATCGGATCGTTGCGCACCGGCACGGGCGAGGGATGTTCTCCCTTGGCGTACTTAGCCGCATTACGTCCAATGGCGCGGAGCGCTTCCCTGTCAACCAACGGGCACTGCGGGAAAAGCTCCAGGTTCTGGAGAATTTCCAGGTCCCGCTGGTGAATCACGGCCGTTCCGCGGCAAAGGATTCCGATGCCGATACCCGAACCGCTCAACACGGCAGCATCATGGGCAATGGCGCCCACGTCCGCAGTCCGGTTAACCTTGACGAGGCGCGCCTTGAGTCCTTCTTCTTCGATTCCCGCGAACAACTCTTTCAGGACGTCGTGATGCGGAATATCGATAATCGTTTTGGTCATGTATGTGCCAAATGCCGGCGGCACACCGATGACTACCTCATTTCGATCGGTGCCGGTCTTGGCGGTACCGAGGTCTTTGAAGGAAAGGGGTGGAACCTGCACGTCCTGGCGCGTGGGAGCTTGTTCCTCCGTCGGCGACTGCTGCAACACATCCAGGATGATTTGTCTTACCAATTCTTCTGTGATTTGCATTGATTCAAACCTCCCACCCTAGATGTCCTTGGGGTCGATTGCCTGCGGGATATTCTTCAGTTTCTCCCAGCGCTCGCCCTCAAGTCGGTATCCGGTGCCTGGTCCTTCGTAGTCGTTCGCATTGTTAACGGCGCTGACCACTTCGAACTTGTCCGTGTAAGCGGCCGAAGTCTGGAGATAGTCGCCAGCAACCTTGCCGATCTGCATGCGCAGGACGGCGTCGGCGATGTCCTTGAAGCCGCGTTTTGCCAGGGCGCGCACAATGTCCAGGCCGGTGCTGCCACGCTTCATGAATTCATCAATCGCGCGCAGATCCTCTGGAACGTTGCGGTCGCCGATGTCCTTGGTGCCGTGGGCATAGGTAACCAGTTCCACTTCTTCGTCGGTGATCGGGGGAAGCCCGACCTCTTCGAAGACAGCCTGCAGAGCCCGTGCCGCCTTGTTGCGGACGGCGATCACGCCTTCTTCCGTTACCGGAATCAGGCCGCCATCAACCTGGAAATCGCGCTGCAAAACCAGGTAGTCGTCGTAATCGTCCGTGTCGTGAGTGGAGCCGGCAAACATGTTGTCGTAGTTCGGTTCCGCCGCATATCCGGAGAAGATGTAGTCGGTGCCGGAGAAGAACAGCGGCAGCATACGCGCCGTGTTGCGTTCAATCGAGTGAGTGAATGTCTGGTCGCTGCCGGAGGCCACTTCCAGGTTCAACAACGCGGCCGCGACGTTTTCCGCCACAACCGTCTTGATGCCCGCCGGAACTGAACCCGGAACGCCGATGCAGCTGATGGAGCCGTTCTGGATACCTTGAACTCCCGCGCCTCTGACGATCATGATGCAGCGGACTTCCAGGTACAGCATCGACTTACCTTCCGCATAGCCCATCTGCACTTCAGAGCCGGTGCCGGAGGTCATGCGCATCTTGAGGCCGCGGGAAGCATAGGCGGAAGCCAGGAAAGCCTTCGACCAGGGAGTGTCGTCGCCGTCCACGAACACCTGTTCGGTTCCGTATACGGAAACCGTCTCGGCGTAGTGCGTAAGGCCGCGCATTCCCATGCTCAGTTCCAGTGCTTCTTCCACCGCGCACTGGGCCAGAATTCCCGGGCGTCCGGTCTGTCCACCAACCAGCAGAGCCAGGGCATTCATCGGAGCGTAGCGTCCGATACCAACCGTGGTTTCAATTTCCGCAAAGCCACGATAGGCAGCTTCGGCAGCGTCTGCCGCCAGCATTGGGGCCGAATCCTTCAGGTTCGTAACGTGAGCCTGGTTCATCGGCGTCTTGCGGGCACGCATCTTCTGCATCGTCATCATCAGTTCGACGACGTTCAACTCCTTGAGAATGGCAACCACTTTCGCCGGGGTCAAACCAACCGACAAGCGAACGATTTCCGCGCGCGGAACGTTGATGTCCACCAACATCTTGGCGAACTTCACGCAGTCGATGGCATTGGCTTCTTCGGCGACCGTCTTGTCAACGCTGTGATCCGCGATGAAGTAATCGATCAGGTCGAAGTCGTCGCGTTTCTTTCCATCCAGCTCGACCACTACGCCGTTCTCGATTTTGATGCCGGGCTTCGGGTCATTGGGACTGTCTTGGGCAACCAGTCCCACATCAAGCCATTCCTTAATGAAGCCGTCCTTGTTTACTGGCCGGTCGGCAAGCACTTAGAAGCGTTTTTGTCTTTTAGCCATTGCAGACCTCCCTTAGATGTACGGTGTTCCCGCAGATTGCGGCTTTTCGCCCCATGCGCAAAGAAGCTTGTTGCCAACTTCACGGCCCGAGATAACGGCTTGGCGCACCGCACCGGAGTCGCCCGTAACCCAGATGAATACTTCGTTACTGAAGCTGGTGTTCTTCTTTGGTGTTCCCAGACCCAGCACTTCGACGTCGGCGGCTTTCACCGCGGTGTCGATCATCAACATGCCGATCACGGCCGGAGCGCCCAGGATCAGTCCGAATGCCTTGCCTTCGGGGACTCCGAATGCCTTGTTCAGGACCTTGCTGGCGCGCGCGCTGTATTGGTTTTCGGTGTAGCCCTGGCTGTTCGCATACACGTCGCCAAAATACTTGTGTGTGGTCTGCAGGGTAACTTCCACCGCACGGCGGGCATCGGAAACATCCTCGGCGCCGAAGATGATCAAATTACCGTGACCAGCTCCGCCCTTGGTGTCTCTCGGCATTTCGCAAAGGATCAGTTCGGTGTTGGTTGCCTTGATCGCTTCATCGGCTGCCATCAATTGCGGACCAGCTCCAGTGCGGCCACCGATAACGCCGATCGAACGGAACTTCGGATCAAATCCGAAAAGTGCATGAATGGCGGGGTCCAGATTCGCAATCACAATGCCTTCAGTGTCGCCGTCAGCAACGCCGATGTACTCCGTGAGATGCGCCAGGTCGCCAGCTGCGGTTTTAGCTTCTGGGGGCGCACTTGGCGCACCCGCCCGCTTCATTACTTCCTGTAAGACTTTCTTGACCAGATCTTCTGATTCTGACATCGATCATTCCTCCACGTGATTTCCGATTACGCGGGTAATCCGGAGCGGTTCGCTATACAACCTCGGGGGTGGCCGGCAAAATCTTTTCCACATCCGTGTGGGGGCGCGGAATCACGTGCACCGAAACCACTTCGCCAACCTTGGCGGCAGCGGCGGATCCGGCATCGGTTGCGGCTTTCACCGCACCCACATCCCCGCGGACAAATACCGTGACCAAGCCGGCGCCAATTTTTACCTGCCCGACCAGAATCACATTTGCGGCCTTGACCATAGCATCGGCTGCTTCAATGCTCGCAACCAGGCCGCGCGTCTCGATTAACCCCAACGCTTCTTTCGCATCTTTCGCCATCTGTCATTCTCCTTATTGATGGTGCGTTTACTTCCCAGAGCTACTTCCCAGAGCGAAGGCAAACAGCGATATCTCCCGTCTGCCTTTTTCCTGAGGTTCAACTTACGTTTTGCCTCAGGCATCCGGGTGGCTATGTGCATGCAGAGTTCCACAACAGAGCGTCTCGCGTAATCGAGGCAATCGGTTCCATTTCTGATAGTTAGAGGATGATGATTCTTGATGCTGTCAAGGAGACAGCGTGTCCATGTCGAAGGTTGGACAGAGGTTGACAGCGCGTTCAGTCCGCGCACGGCGCTGACGATGGGCTGACAGACGCGCCGGCATGATGAAAATGCAGACAGGTGTCCCAGGAGGTCAAACAGTCAAATAGAGGCAGAAAAATCGCGGACGTTCCGGTCAGTCCTGCTGACGGGGAATCCCTAGCCTTCTCATCCTGTAGAGCAGCGTGGTGCGGGGAATTCCCAAGCGTGAGGCTGCGCCTTCACTCCCGCCCAGAACCCAACTGGTTTCCTGCAGGATTTGCCGAATGTGCTTGCGCTCAACGTCCAGCAGCGTCCCATGCGGTTGCCTGTCCCGCCGTTCTGGTGTGGTTTGTTTCACATGACTCAATTCCGTGAGAGGCGAGATGAGCGAGGTTCCCGGCGAGAGAATGACCGCTCTCTGGATGAGGTTCTGCAACTCGCGGATGTTTCCCGGCCAGTGATACTGCATCAGCGCTTCCATCACGCTGGCGGGAATTTCTTCGATCTTTCGATTCATCTTCTGCGCATATTTCATTACGAAATGCCGCACCAGCGCCGGGACGTCTTCCGGGCGCTCACGCAGCGGCGGCAGACGAATCGGGAACACGTTGAGCCGGTAGAACAGATCCGGGCGGAACAGGTTCTCCAGCATCATGCTCTCCAGAGCCCGGTTCGTGGCTGAGACCAGGCGCACGTCAACCCGGATCGAGCGGGTGCTCCCCAGCCGTTCAAATTCCTGTTCCTGCAATACCCTGAGCAACTTGGGTTGCAGCTCGAGCGGGATGTCTCCCACCTCGTCGAGGAACAGGGTTCCGCCATTGGCGACCTCGAACCGGCCAATTTTCCTTTCCGTCGCGCCTGTAAATGCGCCTTTCTCGTGTCCAAAAAGCTCGCTTTCAAGCAAGCCGGCAGGGATTGCCGCGCAACTCAGCTTGACGAACATGCGGTCGCGCCGGGGACTGCTATTGTGGATGGCGCGCGCAACCAGTTCCTTCCCGGTGCCGGTTTCTCCCCGGATCAGCACCGTCGAATCGGTCCTGGCGACGGTGGCCACGTGTTCCAGAACTTTCCTCATGGCCCGGCTGTTGCCGAGAATGTGTTCAAAGTGCTGATTTGCCTGAATTTCGCTCGCCAGGTAAAGGTTCTCTTCCGCAAGCCGCTCGCGCGATTGTTGCAATTCCTGATATTGCAGTGCGTTTTCCATGGCGATCGCCACCTGGCCGGCTACTTGGGTCAAGAAATCCAGATCCTGCTCGGAGAAGAACTCCACGCGATGGTCGCTCATATGCAGGACGGCCATGGTGCGCCCGGCCGCAGTCACCGGAATGAAGCATCCCGACTGAAATCCCTCACCGCTATTGATGCTGCGCGCGCATGCATTGAGGCCGTCGGGGGGACGTCCGTAGCGATACGGTCTGCCGGTGGTAAATGCAATTCCTGGACCAGAGCCCTCCACATCCAGCACCACGCCTTCGCGGAGATACCCTCTGCTGCCCGGAAAATCAAGGCCGCTGATTCTGAAATGCTTGGCATCCGCATCCGGCATCGACAAGCAGACCGCGTCGCACTGCATCGCATTGCGGACGCTGGTGGGGATCAGATGGAAAAGCTCCGCCAGTTCGAGCTTCGATACCACGGCATTGTTCACGTCTAGCAGCAGCTTGAGCCGCTCACCGCTCTCCCGCAGGGCAATCTCGGACTTCTTCCGCGCGGCGATGTTGAGCGACTGCTGCAGATTCTGGTACGCCTTTTGCGAGAGCTCGTTGGCGAGCAGGAAGACCAGCTTGGCGATGTTTTCAAACTGCTCCGACGACATGACCGGAACTTCCTGCAATGCCAGGCGGAACTCCTCTTCGTCGGCGCCGATTTCCCGCGCGTAGCGGATCGTCCGCTCTTCGTCGTTCAGCTCATTCTTGACTTGGCCGATCAGCCAGTTGCCGATGTGCTGGCCATTGACGGTAATGCTGGCGCCGGCGTCCCACAGCCCGCCGCTCAGGCAAATCCGAATCGTCGGACCGTGGTCGCTCTGCCTGCCGATGATGGAGTCCGAGTAGAAGCAGTTGATCCGGCCTTTTTCCGTATTGCGGATGACGTCGATACATAAGCGGCAGAAATTGCCTGGTTTAGTCACCGGCGTTCCGTCCGGGAGGGTGATGACCGAAGCTACCTTGGTGGCTTGTGCAAAGGTATCCTGGATTTTCTGCAACTCTTCAACATCGAACAGGTCGGTTAGGGATATGTCTGCCGTTTTGACTGGCCGGATCACCGAGAGCATGCTCAAATTCGCGCCCTCCTCTGCGGGAGCAACATAGCTCCCGGAGCTTTACTGCCTGGAAAACACAATGTCGCTTGCGGATGACGGGTCATAACTTCACACAACTCCGGTTCATTGTCAAGCCCTGTCGAAGGGTTGACAGCAATTTCATGGCGTCCGTCACCGGAAATAAAGGAATGAATCACACCCCGTGGATGGAACGATCAAGCTTGGCATGATGGAGCGGGAGACCGGGATCGAACCGGCGACATCCAGCTTGGGAAGCTGGCGTTCTACCGCTGAACTACTCCCGCTCAAAGCCGAGCATCCCTAGAGTACACCTACCGCCAACCGTACCGCAATTGCCCCGGTCTTGGACCATGGAGAGCTTTGAGACCTTGAAACCCGGCTCCAGTGCGATAGAATCCTCGTGACCTGCAAACAGGCCCGGAGGCGCCATGTTCTCTCTCACCGGAGTTGTTTTCCTAATCATTGTTTTGTACCTCTTTAGCTCCATCAAGATTCTCAGCGAGTACGAACGCGGCGTCATCTTCCGGCTTGGCCGCCTGCTCGATCAGCCCAAAGGTCCCGGCCTGATCCTGGTCTTTGCCCCTCTGGATCGCATGGTGCGAGTCGATCTGCGGCAGATTGCCTTCGACGTGCCGCCGCAGGATGTGATCACTCGCGACAACGTCACCCTGAAGGTCAATGCCGTGGTCTTCCTGCGCGTCATCGACCCACGTCTGGCCGTCGTCGAAGTCACCAACTACCAGTACCAGACGCAGCAATTCGCGCTCACTACACTGCGCAGCGTGCTCGGCGAGGTGGAACTCGATGAACTCCTGGCGCATCGCGACAAGATCAATCTGCGCCTGCAATCCATCCTCGACCAGCACACCGCTCCCTGGGGCGTAAAGGTGGCCAACGTCGAGGTGAAACAGGTGGACCTGGCCGAAAGCATGATGCGCGCCATGGCGAAGCAGGCCGAGGCCGAGCGCGAGAAGCGCTCCAAGATCATCCACGCCGAGGGCGAGTTCTCCGCCGCGCAACGCCTGGTGGATGCCGCCCACCTGCTGCAGACCGAGCCCGCTTCCATCCAGCTCCGCTACCTGCAGACCCTGACCGAGATTGGCGTCGAGAAAAACACCACCGTCATCTTCCCGGTCCCCATCGATCTGCTCGCCGGTATCCAGAAACTCACTGGGAATGCGGCAAAATCCGCACTTTCACCCAGCGACGCGGCTCCCAAGGCCGAGCAATAATAGATAATACGAATATGCGGGAGCGGGAAACGATGGTCGACGTCGAGGGGAACGATACCGAGATCACCCTCGGCGTGGGAAAGTTGCTCGGGCTGTTTTTCGGCCTGGTAATTCTTTGCGGCATTGCCCTCGGCATTGGTTACTCGCTGGGACGCAATTCCGCCCGCCAGGCCGCCGCGGCAGAGGCTACGGCCGCCACGGCTTCCGCCGGCCCGGCACCCTCGTCCGCCAGCAAGCCCGGAGCGGCGCAGATAGCCGCGCCAAGAACTCCTGATTGCACCACCGGCGACAACTGTCCGACACCGCCAGCCTCGGCGCCCAGCACTGCCGACCTGACCTTCTACCAGTCGGTGCAACAGAAGGACGCGCATCCGCAACTTACGCCGCCGGAATCCGCGGCCGCAGCCCCCAGCCGCCGGCTCTGAATCCCACGCCACCCTTGGCACCGGCTATCTGGTGCAGATTGCCGCCGTGCGCAACCAGGACGACGCCAAATTGCTCAGCGACGCTCTGCAAAAGCAGCAGTATCCGGTCATCATCGCCCAGCCCGGAGACAAGTTGTTCCACGTGCAGGTGGGCCCGTACGCTGACATCAAGGAGGCCGAAGCCATCCGCTCCCGGCTGGTCAGCTGCTGGCTACAATGCCTTCCTCAAGCGCTAGATCGAGGCGAGCGCCAGTTTGTCTGATCGCCAGCCCGCCTACTTGCGCAACTGGGCCGGAACGTTGGCCGTTTGTCGTCGCTGTCGAATGCTTCAGGATTGGTGGATTACCATGAAAGCTGCGTCCGACAAGCTGAGCCTGGCGCTTCGCGCCGTCGCCGATCCAACCCGGCGCAGGATTCTGCGCCTGCTCCATCCCAGCACCCCGCGCAAGAGCGCGGTCACCGATGGCTGGACCGCCTCCGACGTCGAGCAGCGAATCAAACTGGCCCAGCCGACCATCTCCCACCACATGAAAATTCTGAGGCAACGCCGGCTTGATCGAGAGCCCACAAGCAGGGAACCTGGGTGCGCTACCGCCGCATTGAGAGCGCGATTCGCGCCCTGCGCAAAGGATTGCTCGAAGAGCTCTAAGGCATTGCGCAGCAAAACAAAGACGGCCCCGGCGGGCCGCCTTGCTTCCGATCTTCGCGCCTGGCGCTAGTGGGAAACCGCCTGGAACAAATCGCTCTTCAACAGCGCCTGGAACTTGCTGTCGTCGGCCTTGAACTTCACCACCAGGCGGCCGCCGTCGGAGTCGACCTCCATGCTGTCCATCGCGCTCTTTTCAGTGGCGCTGCCGGCAGCCTTCTTGTACAGCATGCCCGCCTTCATCAAGGCTGAAAGCGTGCCCGCCGTGAACGAATCCGAGGTCTGCACGTTCAGACCAAAGTCCACGCCATGCTGCAGGTCGAGGCTGTAATGCGATCCCAGCAGGCGCTTCTTGATCGTGTCGTAATCGGCCAGCGCCGCAGCTTCGCCCAGGACCGAGCGCAGCATGTTCTGCGTGCCCTGCTGATCCAGCACGCTCCACACCGGCCCGGCCTCGGCTTCGACGATCATCTGCATCATGTCCGGGGTTGAGGCAATTCCCTGCTGTTCGCCATCGCGAACATCCAGGCCGTCCTTTACCGCAGTTGGCCTCGCCAAACAACATGGTGTTGTCGTCCAGAAACGTCATCACGAAGCTGCCGCCCGTGGGCCACAGATAGGAGTCGCGATATTTCTCGCTCTTCTGCTTCTTCGCCTTGAAGCGCGCCAGCACCTTCTTGGGTTCGAATTGGCCGCTGGCAACGCCAAAGTTGCGCATCCCGCCCTTGGCCGTGCGATAGGCGACGAACGTCAACTGCTCCACGTCCGCATCGGGATTGATGCCCATGCTCGCGCAGCGAACTCTCAAACGCCTTCAGATTCTCCGGCAGCACGCGGTTCTTCAGCGCCATGCCGCTCGGGGAATTGCGCAGAGCGCGGTAGTCCACCGAGATGATCTGCTGAATCTGCGCCGGAAGCACGGTCCGCGTGTTGGTTCCCAGCGGGGCTGCCAGGGCGCTGCGCGCATGAGCGCGCAGGCCAGTACGAGTGCAACTGAAATGCTCTTCATATAGCTACAATTGTACCTCCGAGTGCCGGAACCCGGCACTTAGTCAAAAGTCGCTAGCCTTCGATCCGTGCTTATTCCGGCTGCGCTTTCCTTAGTTCCGCGACCCTGGCGCCGGTCTCGCGCGAGGAACTCCGCCTCGGTCCCGGCATCAAACGCCTCCAGGTTGATCTCCACATTCGCCAGTGCGCCCTCCATCGCCGCTCGCGCCAGCGCAGTCTGCCACCGTCAGGTCGCTCGCCATCTTCGGATTCGTCCTTGCCGCGCAATGCAGCGCGATCAGGCTCCGTACCTCGACTGCGCACTCGGCCACGCGCAGCGGCACGCTGGCGGCTCCACGCAGCGCCGCCGCCACCTGCCTCGGCGGCCGCGCCGGCCTGCTCCGCCGACGCATGTCTTCTGCGCCTTGTAGGCAGCCACCACCGCCTGGTAAGACGCTGCGTCGTGTGTCGATCGATGCTTTCAGTTCCTCGCCGAGGGCCGCAAGTTTCGCCAGCGCCGCGCTCAACTCCGCGTCAAATTCGGCGTAGGCCTTCTTGCCGCGAGACATGCCGGCAACCATCGCCGCCAGTCCCGCCGCCATCGCTCCAGCCGCCGCCGAAGCGCTGCCCCCGCCCGGCACGGCCGTCGGCGCCGCCAGTTGCTCAAGAAACGGCTCCACTCCCGCGCGCAATCCGCCAACAGCACTCTTGCCGCCCATCACCGCCGCCAGCCGATTTTCCAGAATCAGCGAGGAATCGAAGTTCTCCACCTGCAGAAACCACTCCGCCGCATCTTCGATTGCCCGCTTCGGCACCAGTCCCACAATTTCGCTGGACTGCACCGCGACGCCGTAACGCGCCGCCTCGCGCTTCACAAACTCAAAGACCCTGGCGATCGGCGTCAGGTCCGTGTCGGTCAGATTCATCGAAACCTGCGCCTGCCCGCGCACCTCCACGCCCATGCCCTTCACCGCGCGGAAGCCGCCGCTGGAGAAACGCACCGCCTTGGCAATCTTCTTTGCGATGTCCACGTCCTTGGTTTGCAGATAGACGTTGTAGGCCACCAGGAACTTGCGCGCGCCAATCACCACCGCGCCCGCCGTCGGATGGCAGCGCGGATCGCCCACGTCCGGGACGGCGCGATTCCACCGTCGCGATCTCCTCGCGAATCACCTCGAACTGCCCGCGCCGGATGATTCTCCAGGTTCACCCGCTCCGGCCTCGCGGCGGCGGCTTCGTAGAAGTACACCGGAACCTGGTATTGCCGCCAGACCTGCTGCCCCAGCTCGCGCGCCATTTGCACGCAGTCTTCCAGGGTCACGCCCTCGATGGGGATGAACGGCACCACGTCGGTCGCGCCCAGCCGCGGATGCGCGCCGCGCTGCACGTTCAGGTCGATCAGTTCCGTCGCCTTGCCGATGCCGGCCAGCACCGCCGCCAGCAGCGGCTCGCGCTCGCCCACCAGCGTAACCACCGAGCGGTTGTGGTCGGCGTCCATCTCGCAATCCAGCAGATGGACGCCGTCGCGCTTCATGGCGTTGACAATGGCGTCAACCCGCGCCTTTTCGCGCCCTTCGGAGAAATTCGGTACACACTCAATCAGCGCTGCCATCTTTCATCTCTCCGCTTACTGCTTCCACCAGTTGTAGCCCACGCCAAACTGCAAGCTGGAATTCACTCCCGGATTGTGATCGCCCAGCGATGCGTTGGACAGGTGGGTAGCCCGGAGATCGAAGTTCACGGAGCGGCCCGGCCTCACAAAATAATTCAGGCCAATGCCCGCGCCGGAGGTGAAGTTCATCTTCGAGGTGTCGCCCGGAGGAATCTTCACCGAGGTGCTACAGCATTCCGCCCTGCGCCAGAAAATACGGAATCGCTTTCCTGCCGCGGGTAAAGTTCCACTTCATCACCACCGGGTTCACGCCGAAGCCATAGACGTTCTTGTAGCCGCCCCAGAGAACGGAATCGACGCGGCATGATCTTCGACATCCTCCTCAAAGGTTCCGCGCAGCCAGCCCTTGCCGAGTTCTCCGGTCATCACCCGGCCAACGCGCACGCCGGCGCGCACAAACTGCACGTTAGTCGCGGTCAAACAAGCCGCTGCCGCCGCTGGCCAACACGCCAGAAACCCAGTGCTCGTGCCGGATTGACGCCGCGTCGTCACCGTCTTGCGCCATCGCCTGCAACCGTAGCACAACAGCAGCAGGGCGTAAGATTGCCGTCCGGAAGACTTTCATCGTGGTATGCATGGTATCTGACTACGGTAACAGGCCCGGAACCCTGCTTCCAAGTCAAAAGGAAAGGGGCCACCCGGTCGCGGCGGCCCCTCTTGGAAACAATTGACTCGAATCAGCCGGCAACTTCTTCCAGGTCCTTCTGGTCGATGTCGGCATTCGTGTACACGTTCTGCACGTCGTCGTAATCCTCCATCGCTTCCATCAGGCGGAACATGGTGCGCGCCTGCTGACCCTCCAGCTTGACGTAGTTTGCGGGAATCATGTCGATGGCAGCGCTCTCCGGGGTGATGCCGGCGGCCTTCACGGCCTCCAGAACTGCCTCAAAAGCATTGGGCTCGCAGAGAATCTCCCAGTGATCGCCGCTGTCCTGCAGGTCGTCGGCGCCGTGCTCGAGAACGATATTCAGCAGGTCGTCTTCCTTGGCGGCGGCTTTCTCCACCAGGATGTCGCCCTTCTTGCTGAACATGTGCGCCACCGAACCGGCCGCGCCCATGTTGCCGCCGTTCTTGCCGAACAGGTGGCGAATGTCGCTGACGGTACGGTTGCGGTTGTCGGTCGAGGTCAACACCAGGATCGCCGCGCCGCCGGGGCCGTAGCCTTCAAAGGTGATCTCGTCGTAGGTCACGCCCGGCAACTCGCCGGTACCGCGCTGAATGGCGCGTTTGATGTTATCCTGCGGCATGTTTTCGGCCTTTGCCGCGGCCACCGCAGTGCGCAATCGAGGGTTCTTTTCGGGATCGCCGCCAGCCCTGGCAGCCATCGAAATTTCCTTGATCAGGCGGGTGAAAATCTTGCCGCGCTTAGCGTCCAGCGCGCCTTTTTTGTGCTTGATTGTGGCCCATTTTGAGTGGCCAGACATGCCAACCTCGTAGATTGTTTAAATTCTTCAAAAATTGTTTTCCGGCTCGACTCATCCCGCCTGCCGGGTCACGCACTACCGCACAACCCTCGGTAACGCCTGAGTATACCACGCCATTCCAACCCGCCTGCCCGCCACCGCGCCTTTCACTTGCCCGGCCCTACGACGAGGTCGCCGTGTGTTCGGTCGGCGCTTCCCGCAGCCGCGCCGCTGCCTCCTCCGGCATCACCGCCGAGCGATAGCTTTCCTTGAACGAGTACGATTTCTGCCGCTCCGCCAGGATCGGCAGAATCTCGATATGCCAGTGGTAGTCCTCGTCGATGGTGCGCCAGTAGTTCAGCGCCTTGGACTGGTGCTGGGTGTTGGGCGCCGTGTGCACCACCAGGTGGAAGCTGTCGGTAACCGAGCGGATCCGGTTCAGGGTGCGCCGCAGCAGGGAGGCGCAGTCGCGCAGCGCTCCCGGCCGCGAGATTGCGGTGTGCTCAAAATGCGCCTCGTGATGCACCGGAACGATCCAGGTTTCAAACGGCGCCCGCGAGGCATACGGGCAGCAGGCAACAAAGTCGCCGCGAATCTCCACGATGCGATCCCGCTGGTGCAACTCCTGGGTCAGGATATCGCAGAACACGCAGCGCTCTTTGGCCGCGAAGTGCTCGCGCGCCGACCTCAACTCGTACAGCACCCTTCGCGGCACGTAGGTCGTGGCCACGATCTGCGAAGTCGGATGGTCGAACTCCTGTCCGCTTAACGCGCCAAAATCCTTGAATATGCTTACGTATTTGAAGCGGTGATCGTTCTTCAGGT
Organism: uncultured Acidobacteriota bacterium; assembly: GCA_963707735.1. GTDB lineage: Bacteria > Acidobacteriota > Terriglobia > Terriglobales > Acidobacteriaceae > TOLSYN. The sequence goes on from CAVPRB010000003.1 coordinate 979,548, forward strand.
CCTCCAGGCGCTGCGCACACAGCAACAGAAACTGCTCAATCTCGGCGTCCGAGGAGGTCCAGAGCTGGCGGTCATGGCGCGCGTTTTCCACGATCACCTCATGCGCGCCCACCGAGCGCATCACGTCATACAGCCCCACGCCGCGCCGTCCCGGGTCGCCTTCCACGTGGTACAGCGGCTGCGGATGCACCACGGCGCGCGCCGACCATGGCCCGTAGTTCACCGACGCCATGGAGGAGATGACCTGCGGCTGTTGCGATGATTCCGGGCAGAACGGGCAAACCTGCTGCAGATTGCGGCCCGGCGCCGGTTCATCCCCGGTTACCACCCAGGAACGCGTGATTGGATCCTTGCGAAGTTCCATTGCGATAGCAAACCACTCCCCAGCCCCTTAGTCAATTGCCAATCTCCTGCCGGTGACACGAACTTTCCCGCCTCCGCCTCCGCCGCGGCGCGGGCCGTCGCCCAAGCGAATGCTCCTCTGGATTGCACCTGCCGCCAGCCCTCGTATTCCGCGGCTTGCAGACACTTTCGCATGCGGCGCGCATGGCTCTGCTATACTCGCCATTTTGGGACACCCAATGCCTGCCCATGAGTGAAGCCACCACCCCGTTGATGCGGCAGCACGCCGCCATCAAGAAAGACCATCCCACCGCCCTGCTGTTCTTCCGCGTCGGCGACTTTTACGAACTCTTTCTCGATGACGCCGTCACTGCCGCGCGCGAGCTCCAGATCACCCTCACCTCGCGCCAGAAAGTCGATGGCGTGGCCCTGCCCATGTGCGGCGTGCCCTACCACGCCGCCGAAGGCTACATCTCCAAGCTCATTCGCAAGGGGTACAAGGTAGCGATCTGCGACCAGGTCGAGGACCCGAAACTCACCAAGAAGCTGGTGCGCCGCGAGGTCACGCGCGTCGTCACCCCCGGCACCGCCGCCGATTCCCAGCTTGGCTCGGAGGAGAACAACTTTCTCTGCGCCGTCGCCCGCCACGGCGCCAGTCTCGGCTTTGCCGCCCTCGACCTGTCTACCGGCGAGTTTCGCGCCACCGAATTCAGCGGCCCGGAGGCCGACCGGCGCGTGGCCGACGAGTTGCAAACCCTGCGCCCGCGCGAGCTTCTCTACGCCGCCTCCCTGCCGCTGTTTCCGTCCGCCGCGCCCCAGCCCAGTTTTGCCGCCGCCGCGCCTGCGCCCGCCTCGGCCTCTGCCCCGCGCCTGGCCTCCAGCGAGCTGGCGCCCTTCGCGCGCTGGAGCGAGACTCCGCTGGATGACTGGATCTTTGCCTCCGACTATGCCATCCCGCTGGTGGAAAATCACTTCGGAGTGCTGTCGCTCGAAGGCTTCGGCCTGGCCGGCCACAACGCCGCCGCCTGCGCCGCGGGAGCCATTCTCCACTACGCCCGCCAGACCCAGCGCGGTTCGCTCGACCATGTCGATCGCATCAGTTATTACGAGCGCCAGAACTGCCTCATTCTGGACGCTGTTACCGTCCGCAACCTGGAGCTGATCGAGCCGCTTTTTGCCGGCTCCGGCGAAGCCGTGACCCTGTTCCGCGCTCTCGACCACACCCTCACTCCGATGGGCAAGCGCCTGTTGCGAGCCTGGATGCTGCGTCCCTCCATCGACACGCCCGAAATCAATCTCCGCCTCGACGCCGCCTCTGCGGCCGTCGCCAGTGTCATTCATCGCGAGGAGCTGCGGCGCTCGCTCGACGGCATTCTCGACATCGAGCGTCTGCTCAGCCGCATCACCCTGGAGACGGCCAACCCGCGCGACATTCTTGCCCTCGCCGCATCGCTTGCCAAACTTCCCGGGGTGCGTGGAGCGCTGGCGCACTTCCCCGCCGCGCGCTTTGCCGACCTGCGCCAGTTGCTCGACGAACTCAGCGACGTCCGCCAGCGCATCGAGCGCAGCATTGTCGCCGAGCCGCCCATCACCCTCAACGATGGCGGCGTCATCCAGTCCGGACTGGACCCCGAACTCGACGAGTTGCGCGACATCAGCCGCAACAGCAAGCGCTACATCGCCCAGATCGAGCAGCGCGAGCGCGAGCGCACCGGCATCAACTCGCTCAAGGTCAAGTTCAACAGCGTCTTCGGCTTTTACATTGAGATCAGCAAGTCCAACCTGCAACACGCTCCCGCCGACTACGAGCGCAAACAAACCCTGGTGGGCGCCGAGCGCTTCACCACCCCGGAGTTGAAGGAGTACGAATCCAAGGTCCTGGCCGCCGAAGAGGAGATCGTCGCCATCGAGCGCCGTCTGTTTGCCGAACTGCGCGTTGGCATCGCCGCCGAATCCCGACGCATCCGCCAGAGCGCGCTGGCCGTGGCTGAAATCGACGTGCTGCTCTCCTTCGCCCACCTGGCCGCCGTGCGCAACTACTGCCGCCCGCAGTTTGACGACACCGCGCCGGTGCTGGAAATTCTCGAAGGCCGCCATCCCGTCATCGAGCAACCCGAGCTGACCGGCTCGCACGACCGTTTTGTGCCCAACGATCTCTATCTTGACGCCGCCAGCCAGTCGATCCTGCTCATCACCGGCCCCAACATGGGAGGCAAGTCCACCTACCTGCGCCAGACCGCGCTCATCGTGCTGATGGCGCAAATGGGATCATTCGTGCCCGCCACGCGGGTGCGCCTGGCCACCTTCGACCGCATCTTCACCCGCATTGGAGCCTCCGACAATCTGGCGCGCGGGCGTTCCACCTTCATGGTGGAGATGACGGAAACCGCCGCCATCCTGAACACCGCAACCGCGCGCTCGCTGATCCTGCTGGACGAAATCGGCCGCGGCACGGCCACCTACGACGGCCTTGCCATCGCCTGGGCCGTGGTCGAATTCATCCATCAGCACAGCCGCGCCAAAACGCTTTTTGCCACCCACTACCACGAACTCACCGAGCTGGAAGAGCTGCTGGACTCAGTGAAGAACTACCACGTCAGCGTCAAGGAAGCGGCTGGCAGCATCATCTTCCTGCGCAAGGTCTCGCCCGGAGCGGCCGACAAGAGCTACGGCATCGAGGTCGCCAAACTCGCCGGCCTGCCCGCCGAGGTCGTCACCCGCGCCCGCGAGGTGCTGCACCAGCACGAGAACGCCGAGCACGCCGCCACCAGCCAGCTTTCACCCAAGGCGGAGAAATCCGGCCCGGTGCAGTTGACCATCTTCACCCCGGTCTCGAACGCCGTCCTCGACCGCCTGCGCGAAGCCGACCTCGACTCGCTCAGTCCCCGCGAGGCGATGAACCTGTTGTATGAGTTGAAAAAGCAGGTGGACTGAACACGGTTGAGCCGGCAGCGGGCTAGAATGTCTGCATGTTGATCCCGGAGATCGACGGGCAGGGCGTCAAGCAGTTCGCGGAACTTGGAGCTGCGTTTCTTCTTTCCGCCGCCATAGGGCTGGAACGTGAACTCCGCCACAAAAGTGCTGGACTGCGTACCTATACGATTGTCGGCACAACCGCGGCCCTTTTCCTGCTGATCTCGAAGTACGGCTTCATGAATGTTCTCGCCGACGGCCGTGTTGTTCTCGATCCTTCGCGCGTCGCTGCGCAGATTGTCTCCGGCATCGGCTTCATCGGCGCCGGTATTATTTTTGTGCGGGTGGATAAGGTGCAAGGGCTCACGACCGCGGCCACCGTCTGGCTGGTTACAGCCGTGGGAATGGCCTGCGGTGCGGGCTTGCCGCTACTCGCACTCTTTGTCACCCTCGCCTACTTTGTGGTGGCGTTCGCGTTCCCGCCTCTCATGCGCCGCCTTCCCAGTAACCAGGCTCCCGCCGAACAGGCCAGGCACACGGAACGAGACGAGTGAATCGCCTGCAATACGAAGCCGGGTGCCCCAGGTTCGCGCCGCGCTGTTTGCGGCGATAACCTGGGAAGCAACGCACTCTGCATCTGCGCCGCCTGCCATTGCTCCCGGCTGACTCTCCGCGGCAACTCCGCTCTTCATGAAGCCGCCTCGTCCGATTCGCTCCTGCCGCGCCCTTGCCGCAGTTTTCTTTTACACTTATCCTATGTCCTCTTTACTCGTGCAAGGAATCCTCTTCGATCTTGACGGCGTGCTCATTGACAGCACTGCCGGAGTTGCCCGCGTCTGGCGCAAGTGGGGCAGCCAGCACGGCCTCGATCCCGAACTCACCGCCCACACCGCTCACGGAGGCCGCGCCATTGACACGGTTCGCCGGCTCGCGCCGCAGCTTGACGCCCACGCCGAAATGCTCATTCTCGAGCGCCTTGAAATCGAAGATTCCTATGACCTGGTGGTCATTCCCGGAGCCGTCGCCTTACTGGATTCGCTGCCGCCGCGGCACTGGGCCATCGTCACCAGCGGCACCCACGATCTGGCCGTCCACCGCCTCGGCGTCGCCGGCCTTCCCGTTCCCGAACTCATGATCACCGGCAGTGACATCGCGCACGGCAAGCCGGACCCGGAGCCTTATCTGCGTGGCGCCGCGCTGCTCGGCCTGCCCCCTGCCGCCTGCGTCGTCCTGGAGGACGCGCCCAACGGAATCAACTCCGCCCTGGCGGCGGGCATCCCCGTTCTGGCCTTGCCCACCACCTTTCCGGCCGCCGAACTGGACCGGGCCACCGCCCTGCTGCCCAATCTTGCCGCCCTCGGAGCGACGATTGTGGGGGACTTCATCCGCCTGAACTGGTAAATTGATCGCAGATCGCCGGGTGCGGAAATTGACAGGGCCGCATGGCAACAGGCAAACTTACCCAACCTTAGTTGGAACCGGTTTTCAACCCGCACTTCCAACCGGACTCAATGGATAGACGTCACACGATGAATGCAACCAGGGTCTCCTACACGCTCGACTCCACTCTGGCGAGTGTCAACAAGGCCGAGCAAGCTGTCACCGAGGTTGCCGCCAAGTCCGGCTTCGACGAGGACGAATGCGGCCGCATCGCCATGGCTGTGCGCGAAGCCGCCGTGAACGCCGTCCTCCACGGCAACCGCTATGACCCAACCAAGCGTGTGACCGTATCCTTTGAAACCATTCCCGATTCCTTGACGATTACCGTGCGCGACGAAGGTCCTGGACTGGATCCATCGCTGATCCCCGACCCCTTAGCCCCGGAAAACCTGCTCAAGCAGTCGGGACGCGGAATTTTCCTCATCCGGGCATTCATGGACGAAGTTCGTTTTCGCGACATGTCTCCCGGCACCGAAATCACCATGATCAAATTCGTTCGCGGTCCGGACCGCGACGGCAACAAGGAGGCTAACCAGTGACGATGAAAGCAAGCTCACGCCAGGTGGATGGTGTCACCATCGTGGATCTTAGTGGGCGTATCACACTCGGGGAAGGCAGCGTCGTGCTGCGCGATACCGTCAAGGACCTTTCCACTCAGGGCCACAAGAAGATTCTCCTCAACCTCGGAGACGTTACCTATATCGACAGCTCCGGGATCGGCGAACTGGTCAGCGCCTTCACCAGCGTTCGCAACGCCGGCGGCGAACTCAAGCTCCTCAACCTCACCAAGAAGGTGCACGATCTGCTCCAGATCACAAAGCTTTACACCGTATTTGACATTTCCGACGACGAAGCTTCGGCCATCAACAGCTTTAACCGCTAATCGCTGAAGTCGGTTTCCGGAAGCCGGGCGGCTCATCGGGCCGCCCTTCACTTTGACCGGATTGAACCTGTTCCCGGATTTGCACCAAGAAATTGTTTCCTTTTTGTTCAATTCGGCGAGAATCTCTCCATGCTTAATTTCAGAATCTGCATTCTTTTGTTCGTCCTCTCGGGGGTGGCCGCTTTTGCCCAGCCGTCCGTGGTGCTAATTTCCATCGATGGCATGCGCCCGGACTACATCACCAATCCCAAATCCTGCCCCGCCCCGTTCCCTACCCTGCAGCGTTTCCTTACCGAGGGAACCTATGCCGACGGCGTCACCGGCGTGCTGCCCACCATTACGTATCCCTCCCACACCACCCTGGTCACCGGCGTCGAACCGGCCCGGCACGGCATCTGGGGCAACACCACCTTCGACCCCACCTGGACCAGTCAGTCCGGCTGGTACTGGTACGCGGAAGACATCACGGCGGACACGCTCTGGGACGCCGCCGCGCGCAAAGGCCTCATCACCGCCAGCGTGGGATGGCCCGTCACCGTCGGCCAGCGCAACATCCGCTACAACATTCCCGAATACTGGCGCGCCGGAAACACCGAAGACCGCAAGCTGCAACGCGCCCTGTCCACGGCGGAACTGTATGACGCCGTGCTGCCGCAGCTCCGCTCCATTCAACTGACCGAGGGCGCATACCTGGCCACCGACAAGGCCTTCGCCGATGCCGCGATCTTCGCCATCGTCAACAAACACGCGCGTTTCGTCACCCTGCACATGGGCACGCTCGACGAAGAGCAGCACGCCCATTCGCCTTTCAGTCCGCAGGCTTGCCAGACCCTGGCCGAGTTGGACCAGCAGGTAGGGCGCGTCGAGCAGGCTGCGCTTGCCGCCAACCCGGAGGCGGTCGTCGCGGTTGTCTCCGACCACGGCTTCGTGCGTACCGATCACCGCGTCAATCTGGAGGTGCCGTTCATCCAGGCCGGACTGATCACGGTGACGCCGTCCCACACGGTGACGGCATGGAAAGCCGCCATTTTCCCCGGCGGCGGTTCTGCCGCCATCGTGCTCCACGACCGCAATGACAAAGTGACCGAAGAGGCGGTCCGCCACCTGCTGCACGACCTGGCCGCCAATCCTGCCAACGGAATTGGCGCCATCCTGGAGAAACCGGAGATCGAGCGCCTAGGTGGATTTCCCAACGCCACCTTTGTCGTCGATCTGCAAACCGATTACCAGCTTGGTTACGCCACCCAGGGAGAGCTGGTGACGCCCGCGCCCTCCACCGGCATGCACGGCTATCTGCCATCGCACCCGGAGATGCGCTCTTCGTTCTTCCTGCGCGGCAAGGGCATTGCCGCGGGACGCGACCTCGGCATCATCGATATGCGGCAGATCGCGCCCACCCTGGCCGGGATTCTCGGCCTCACCCTGAACGACGCCAGGCAACCGCCGCTCGAGGTGCGCCCGTAAAATCCTTGGCGCCATCCGGCGGCGTGCGCCCGGCGCGTGCCGCCGCCATGTTTCTCCGTGCCAGAAGTGCAGTACAATCCCTATCTATGCCACGCATCCCAACCATCGCCTACGAGCAAGCCGACCCAGCCGCCCAGGAAATTTTTGACCACTACAAGCAAGAGCGCGGCAATGTTCCCAACATGTTTCGCACCGTGGCCTACCGCCCGGAAATCCTCCGCACCATGATCGCGCACTTCCGCGCCGTCATGGAGACCGGCACGGTCGGCGTCAAGCTCAAGGAGTTGGTCATTGTCCGCACCTCGCAACTCAATCAGTGCGAGTACTGCCTCAATTCCCACACCCAGCTTGCCCGCCGCCATGGCTGGAGCGAGGAGCAGATTGCCGGCCTCGCCGAGTTCCGCACCCGCGCCGACTTTACCCCGCGCGAAAAGGCCGCCCTCGAACTCGCCGAGCGCGAGACCCTCGCCTCCCGCGGCATCGACGACGAATTCTGGGCCGAACTCCGCCGCCACTTCGAAGAGGGAGAAATCATCGAACTGGCCGCCGCCATCGGCCTCTTCAACTATTTCAACCGCTTCAATAACTCGCTCAAGATGGAGCCCACCAGGTGATTCTGCGATAGCTGCGCGCGGCCGCGAACAGTGGGCGACTGCATGCAACGCCTGCCAGGTGCGGGCACCAGGCAGGCGATCCCCGTCCACAACTCCAGGCCTGCCATCACGCCTCATCTTCCTGCGGCAGTTGCGGAGCGTAGCGCACGCCCAGGAACAGCACTCCCGCCGACAGCGCAATTGCCACCGATGCCGCCACAAACGCCATCTGCATGTTGCTGCGGTCGGAGATGTATCCCATCAAGCTGGGCGAGAACGCATCTCCCAGCAGGTGAATGGTGAAGATGTTCACCGCAAACGCCGTCGAGCGGATCGGCGCCGAAACCGAATTCAGGATCGCCGCGTTCAGCGGCGCCGTATTCAGCAGCAGGAAAAACTCGCCCATAAAAATCGCCGGATACATCCACTGTCCCGCGTGGAAGACCGCCAGCAGCACCGAGGGCAGCGCCAGTGTCATGCCGATGGCGGAGATCAGGCAGTGCCCGCCGCGCCGGCGCGCCTCCATGCGGTCGCCCAGCCAGCCGCCCAGCATCGTCGCCAGAATCCCCGCCGCGAGCGTCATCAGTCCAAAGCGGAGGTTGGCCGCCGCCAGCGGCACGCCGCGGATACGCGAAAGAAACGTCGGCATCCAGACCTGCATGCCGCCTACCGTAAAGGTCATCATGGCCATGCCCAGGGTCGCGGTCCAGAACGCCGGATTGCGCCATAGCCCGAGGAATGTCCCGCGCTCCAGGGTGACCGCCAGCCGGTCCTCGGCGCCGCGCCCGGGCTCGGGAATCAGCAGCAGCAACAGTCCCAGCAGTACTCCCGGAACGGCGCCCACCAGGAATGGCGCGCGCCAGCCCCAGTGTGCCGCCATGGCTCCGCCCAGCAGGTATCCCATCGCCGTGCCCACCGGAATCGCCAGGTAGAAAACCGAGAGCACGCGCCCGCGCCGGTACTCCGGATGCAGGTCGGCGAGGAACGATGGCGCAATGGACACAAACGTCGCCTCACCCACGCCCACCAGGGTGTGCCGGATCATCAGTTCGGTGAAGTTGTGGGTGACCGCCGTCAGCAAGGTTGCCGCGGACCACAGCAGCGCGCCCGCGCACATGATCAGCCGCCGCGGATATCGATCCGCTAGCCAACCCACAAAAGGAGCCGTCACCATGTAGCAAAAAAAGAACGCCGTCGTCAGCAGCCCGAACTTTGCGTCCGATCCTGGAAACTCGTGCTGCACCAGTGGCTGCACCGCAAACAGCACCGAGCGGTCGATGTAGTTCACGAAATTCAGCGCCGTCAGAACCACCAGCGCCGTCGTCGCCCACCGCGTCGCTCGTCCCTGCTCTTCTGTCAACGCTTTGCCTCGTCGTGGAAATGAAGTGCGGGCCAACTACCACTGCCGGCCAACTGCCAATCCATGCCGCTCACTTTTTTCGTGGCCAGCGCGCTTCCACCAAGGTTCCCAGTCCGCCCCGCGGACGGAACTGTCCCCGCACCTCGCACCACACCGGCTGCGCCGCTTTCACCACGTCCTCCAGAATCCGGTTGACCACGTTTTCCTGGAAAATTCCCAGGTTGCGGTATTCGTTGATGTATTCCTTCAGCGACTTCAACTCGAGGCAAAGCCGGTTGGGCACGTAGCGAATCCACACCGTGGCGAAGTCCGGCAGCCCGGTCTTTGGGCACACCGAAGTAAACTCAGGGATGTCAATTTCGATCACGTAGCTGGGAAACTGGTTGGGCCAGCACTCGATCGCGGGAAAGTCGTGGTCCAATCCGCTGGCGGCGTGGCCGGGAGTGTAGCCAAGCCGGGTTATGCCGGCGGCGGCGGTTTTCTTCCTGGTGACGTTCTTCGTAGCCATCCAGCTATTCTAGACGAGCTGCCGCTTTTGAAACTTTCCCCAACCTTCCCGCGGCATAAATCGATCAGGAAACTTGCCAAACCCGTAACCAAGCCCCTAGTCTGGAAACATTGTGAATGCCCGGGTCGGATATACTGAAAGTCTTAACTCATGGCTAACGGAAGCTTAAATGGCACGTCCGGCGGAGACCGCCGACTTTGGACCACCGTACTGGTCGTCCTACTGATTATTTTCCTGGCCGCGGGAGCGTATTTTGAATTCCGCCCGCACCGGATTCGTGTCTCGGTGGTCAAACCGGTGCTGCAAACCGTCTCCAGTTCGATTAATACCAATGGAAAAGTCGAACCTATTCACGGATTTGAGGCGCACGCCCCACTGCCCGGCACGGTTCGCCAGATTCTGATCAGGGAAGGCGCACGGGTCAAGGCCGGGCAGTTGCTGCTTGTGCTCGATGATACCCACGCCCGCAGCGATCTGGCCACCGCCGAGACCCGCCTGAAAGGCGCCGAGGAAAGATACGGCAACCTTCTGGCCGGAGGCAATCAGCAGCAGCTCCTCTCGCGCCAGACCGATCTGCGCAAGGCCACCATTGAGCGCGACGCGGCCCAGCGCCAGGTTGCCGCGCTCGAACGGCTCGAGCAGCGCGGCGCCGCCAGCCCGGACGAAGTGGCCGCCGCCCGGGACCGTCTCACCCGCGCCCAGGCCGATTTCGCCCAGCTCGAGGCCCAGCTGCGCTATTCTCCGCCGGAGCTTGCCCGCGTCCAATCCGAGATCGCCGACTCCAGGGCGAACGTCGAGCTCGCCGAAGAGGTCTTGCGCAACTGCAATATTCGCGCGCCCTTTGACGGCACCGTGTACTTCCTCCCGGCGCGCGCCGGCGCCTTCGTCAACGTTGGAGACTTGCTCTTGCAGGAAGCCGATCTTTCCCAGTTGCAGATTCGCGCCTTCGTCGATGAGCCGGAGATCGGACGCCTGGCCATCGGACAGACCGTCCAGATCGGCTGGGACGCTTTGCCCGGACGCTCCTGGCTGGGAACCGTCACCACGCTTCCCTCCACGGTCGTCAATCGCGGCTCGCGCGTCGTTGGTGAAGTCTTCTGCAAGGTGGATAACTCCGCCCGCCTGCTGCTGCCCAACGTAAACGTCAGCACTACCATTATCGCCACCAGCAAGCAGAACGCCCTCACCGTGCCGCGCGAGGCAGTGCGCGAGGACAGCGGGCGCAATTACGTCTATCTCCTCCAGGGCAGCCATCTGCGCCGCCGTGACGTCAAGCTTGGCATCTCCAACCTCACCCGCGTCGAGTTGCTCGATGGCATCTCTCCAAACGACGTCATCGCCGTGCAATCGTTCAGTCCCTCACCCATGTCGGATGGCGTCGAGGTGAAGGTCGTAGAGAATCCTTCGTAATGATCGCCCCTGCCCGCATCCGCCCGCGCTTGCTTCCATCCCTCAGCCGCCTGCTGACGGGGATGCTGCTGGGCTGGCTGCTGTTGTCTGCGCCGCCTGCGGCTGCCGCCGCGAGCCCCGGCGAACTGCTCGACGCCGGACGCGCCGACGATGCAATCCGCCTGCTGACCCCGCAGGCAACCGGTAAGAATGCCGAAGCTTTCAACTATCTCTGCCGCGCTTATTATTCGCTGGGAGAGTGGGAAAACGCGGTCGAGAACTGCGAGCGCGCCGTGCAACTCGAGCCCGGCAATGCGACGTCTCAGCTCTGGCTGGGCCGCAGCTATGGCCAGAAGGCCAACAGCGCCAGCCCGCTGTCGGCCTACTCGCTGGCCCGCAAATGTGTAGCCGCCTTCATCTCCGCGCACTCGCTCGACCGCCAGAGCCTCGCCATCGCACGCGACCTTGCCGAGTACTACGCCGCCGCCCCTGCCATTGTTGGCGGCGGCAGTGACAAGGCGCTCGCCCTGGCCGCCGAATTGGCTCCCAGCCATCCCGCCGACGCCGCCTGGGTGCGAGCCATGGTTGCCACCCACACCGGTCATCCCGAACTGGCCGAACGCGAGTACAACGACGCCATCCTTCTCGATCACGGCTCCGCCGGCACTTATCTGGATCTGGCCCGCTTCCTGCGAGGACGCAAGAGCTGGGATTCATTTCAGCAGAACATCGAGCGCGCGGTGGTCTCCGCACGCCTTCGTCCCACGGACCGTTACGACGCCGCCGAGCTGCTGCTGGTTACCAATCGCGATCTTCCCCAGGCTGCGCAGCAGATGCGCGCCTACATTCAGGGTCACACGGAAGAGGAAGCCCCATTGTTTCGCGCCCACTTCCTGCTCGGCGAAATTCTGCTAAAAACTGGCGATGCCGCCCAGGCTGCCGCCGAGTACAAAGCCGCGCTTGCCCTGGCCAGTTCCTATCGCCCCGCATCCGAGGCTCTCCGGCGCCTGGAGCAACGCTAGCGCAGGCGCCCGGCGCCGCCTGGCGGAGGAGTACCACAGAACCATGACGAATCCGAGCTCTCTGAAATTCCGCGTTTTCCTCATCGCCATGCTGCTGGGCACGCTGCCCCTGCTGGGTGAATCCATCGGCTTCCGCGACGCCATCGACCTTGCACTCAAGCACAGCGGCGTCATGCTGGCGGCCTCGGCCGACCGCACCCGCGCCGAGCAGCGCTATCGCGCCGAGCGCTACGCCTACCTGCCTACTGTTATCTTCGGCTCCAACCTCGGTTATACCTACGGCCCGCCGGTCGCCATCGCCGGACAAGCGCCTTCCATCTTCAACGTCACCCACTCGCAGACCCTCATTAACCTCGCGGCCCGTGAGTCCGTCAAGGCCGCGCACAGCGACTCCATTGCCGCCGGCATCGACTACACGGACCACTCCACCCAGGTGATTCTCGATACCGCCCTGCTCTACATCGAGCTCGATAGCACCCGCCAGCGTCTGGAGGCGGCCAAGGAGCAGAGGCAGTCCGTCGGCCAGGCCCTCTACATCGCCCAGCAACGCCAGCAGGAGGGCGTGGGCACCACGCTGGACAGCAAGCGCGCCGAGCTCGACGGCGCTCGGGTCGATCTTCGCATTGCCGAGCTGGAAACCAGCCTGGACGTGCTCCGCGAGCGCCTCGGACACGCCATTGGCCGCTCGCCGGAAACCCTGGAAACCGTCAGTGACTCCATTCCCGCCGCGCCCGGCCCGCGTTCGGAAGAAGACATCTCTTCGGTCGCGCTGGCCAATTCCGCCAGCGTTCGCGTGGCCGATGAGCACCTCCGCGCCGCCCATGACCGCGCCCGTGCCGAGCACCGCATGAACTATCCCTCCATCGATTTCGCCGGACAATATGTCCAGTACGCGGGCTTCAATAACTATTCGACGTACTACACGAATTTTCCCTCCCGTAGCTACAGTGTCGGCATCAACCTCCGCGTTCCCTTGCTCAACCTCGCCCAGAACGCCCGCGCCGCCGCTGCCGATGCCGAAGCCATCCGCGCCGAAGCCAATGCCCAGACCGCTCGCGATCAGGTAGCAACCGATGCCGTCCGCGCCCAGCACGCGATTCGCCACCTGGAGGCCGCCGCCAAGGTCTCCCGCCTGGAGTACGAAGTCGCCGAGGCCAACATCGATGCCGTCCAGCTCCAGGTGCAGAACGGCCACGCCAATGCCCGCGATCAGGAACTCGCCCGCGCCGACATTGCCAGCCGCCGGGTCACGCTGCTGCAGAGCCAATTCGAATACCTGCGCGCCCAGCTCCAGCTTCTGCGCCAGACGGGCGAGCTCGCGGGATGGGCTCTCGGCAGCCGCTAACCCGCGGAATCCGACCTGGTCCCACGCTGCCGCCCGTTTGCGGCCAGCTTGAAACTTTAGTCTTCAGCTTCTACCATCGCTCAGGAAACCCACTTTGACGCTTCGCAAATACCTGGTTTTGCTTGCCATCGTCGCCTTCGGATCCATCGGAGACACCTTCCTGGCGCGTGGCATGAGAGATGTCGGCGCCATCGATGTTCACCACGTTACGCACGTCCTTTCCGCGCTCTACAATCCCTGGATCGTTTTCGGAACCCTTTGCCTGCTTGGCTTCATGTCCAGCTACATGACCGCGCTTTCTTTCGCCGATCTCACCTACGTCCTGCCCGCCACCGCCCTCGGCTACGTCGTCATGGCGTTGCTTTCCCGCTTCTGGCTCCAGGAACATGTCAGCCTGCAGCGCTGGGCCGGCATTGCGCTCATCACCGTAGGCGTAGGCCTGGTCGCAGGAGGCCCATCCCGCACCGAACATCCCCCGGCTCCCGCCCCCGTCGCGGCCCTCCAGGAGCGACGATGAGGAACCTTTACATCTGGTTCTGCATCTTCTGCACCGTTTGTTCCTCCACCGCGGGAGACGTGCTCATCGCGCTGGCCATGCGCCGCATCGGTGACCTCGGCCAACTGCAACGCAAGCACGGCTTGCTGGCTGTCCTGGCCCGCGTCGCCTCCAGCGGAGCCCTGTTGGGCGGCATTTTCTTCATGGGCATGGCTTACTTCAGCAATCTTGTCGGACTTTCCTGGGCCGACCTCAGCCTGCTGGGTCCAGCCTCGGCCGCCCTCACCTTTGTCGCCAACGCCATCGCCGCCAAACTCTTCCTGCATGAAAATGTCGACCGCCGCCGCTGGTTCGCCACCATTTTCGTATGCTGCGGAGTCCTTCTCCTCACCAGCTCCTGAATCCGTGCGCCTGACGCTCGCTGCCTCACAGTCGCCGCAGTTAGCAAATCTGGGATCGGGACGCCCCGCCTACTGCTGTTAAAATAGCCACAGGAATGTCCATCACTCGCAGTGCCGCGCCTCCAGAAGAGAATCCCCCAACCGCAACGCCCGCGCTGCGTCCGCGTATCGGCTTCGTCAGCCTCGGTTGTCCCAAGAATCTGGTGGACTCGGAAGTCATGATGGGGATGCTCTCCACCAACGGCGCCGAGATCACCGCCAACGCCGCCGACGCCGACATCATCGTCGTAAACACCTGCTCGTTCATTGACACCGCCAAGCAGGAGTCCGTCGATACTATCCTGGAAATGGTGGAGCACAAGACTCCACGGCCGCGCCACAAAGCTCATCGTCACCGGCTGCCTGGTCGAGCGCTATCGGCATGAGATTCAGAAGAACATTCCCGAGATCGACGCCGTGCTCGGCACCGGCGAGCTGGCCGGCATTCTGGCCGCCGCCGGAATCGCGCCCGCGCCGGACACTACGGACAACGCCGCGCCCAGTCCCTTTACCATCCTGAACGAGGCTGCCGCCAGCACGGCGCACGCTCACCCCAGCGCCTCGCAGCAGCTCAAAAGCGGCCGAGCGCCCGCGGCCGGCCGAGCGCCCGCGGCCGGCAGCGTAGCGTTACCCGACCGTCCCGCCGTCCCTTCGCGTCCCGAGGGCGACGCCCGCCAGCTCAGCGGACGCTTCGCCCGCGACGCCTGGCACGGGGCCAGCGCCGAGTTGCCCAGCTATCTCTACGACGAGAACACCCCGCGCCTGCTCTCCACCGCGCGCCACTCCGCCTACATCAAGATTGCCGAAGGCTGCGATCATCCCTGCACTTTCTGCATCATTCCCCAGCTTCGTGGCAAGTTCCGCTCGCGCACCATTGCCTCCGTGGTCACCGAAGCCCGCCGCCTTGCCGCCCAGGGCACGCGCGAAATCAATCTCATCGGGCAGGACACCACCTGCTTCGGCGAAGACCTTGGCCTGCAGGACGGCCTCGCATCCCTGCTGGAAGAGCTGGCGCAGATCGAGGATCTGCGCTGGGTCCGCTTCCTCTACGCCTATCCCAACAAGATCACGCCGCGCCTGCTCCAGGTTCTGGCCAGCCATCCCCGCCTCTGCCGCTACATCGACCTGCCCCTGCAACATGCCGCTACATCGATGCTCAAGCGCATGAAGCGGGGCGGCTCGGCGGAGATCTTCCTCAAGCTCATTGCCAAAATGCGTGAGGCCGTCCCCGGTCTCACCCTGCGCACCTCGTTCATCGTCGGCTTCCCGGGTGAAACGGAGGACGACTTCCAGCAGCTCTGCGACTTCGTCACCGCCGCCGGATTTGACTGGCTCGGCGTATTCTCCTACTCGGACGAGGAGGGTTCGCCGGCTTTCCATCTCACCGGAAAAGTACCGCCCAAAGAGATCGAGCGCCGCCGCCGCCGGCTCATGCAGTTGCAGAAACGTATCAGCCGCCAGCGCCGCAAGCAGTGGATTGGCCGCGAGATCGAAGTCATGCTCGAAGGTCCCAGCGATGAAACCGACCTGCTCTGGGAAGCCCGCACTCCGGCCCACGCGCCGGAGATTGACGGCAAGGTGTTCATCAACGATTTTGGCGATCACGACTCGCCCAAGGCCGGCAGCTTCCATCGCGCCATCGTGGAGGCGGCCCACGACTACGACCTGGTCGCAAGATTGTTGTAAAGTTAGGAGGTTGGTTGCTCCACGTGTGCCGCGTTGACTTGGCGCGGCTCTGGTGGAGACCGGAAAGCTTCCCGTTACCCTGATACCTGTCCCATGAAGAAGAAAAAGGCATCGCTGCGTTGCCCAACCTGCCGCAAGATCGTGCTTGCCACTGATCCTGACTACCCTTTTTGCTCGGACCGCTGCCGCGTCATCGATCTGGGCCGCTGGATCAGCGGCGGCTACGTCATCTCCTCGCCGGTGAATGATCCCGAATCCGGCGGTGAAGCCGAGTACAATGAGCCCAGACAGCGGGGCATCTCAAGTCTGCGTAAACGCCCCGAGTCGCCCAGCTCTGCGGATGAAAGCGAGAATGATGAACCCCGCAAGCCCAACTGAGGCGCCCGCTCAACCGGGTCGGCACACCAAGAAGGGCTCGGCCCGTCCCACTCGCCCCTATTGGGCATGGACGGTCGCCACTTTCTTCGGCAGCGGCGCGCTCCGGCCCGGTCCCGGCACCTGGGCAGCGCTGGGAGCGGTGCTCACCTGGTGGCTCATCGCCCACAGGTTGCCCGCGCACTTGGTTATTCCCGGAGCCCTGGCCTATTGCATCCTGGCCACCGCCGTCGGAATCCCCGCCGCAACCCTCACCGCCCGCGCCTCAAACCTTGACGACCCATCGCACGTCGTCATCGATGAGGTCGCCGGCCAGATGCTCACCCTGGTGGCTGCCCCGCTCACCTGGAAGGCGCAGCTTGCGGGCTTTCTGCTTTTCCGCGTCTTTGATATCGTCAAGCCTCCGCCCATCCGTCTGCTGGAGCACCTGCGGCCGGAGGGCGTTGGCATCATGGTGGACGATCTTGCCGCCGGCCTTTACGGCTTCCTCGTTCTCCAGTCCTATTGCACTTCGGCATCGTAAGATAGTAATTGTGCCTATGAGCCAGACTCCCGAATCTCCCGTCATCCTCGCCGTCGAGCCCTCGTTCGCCCTGCCCGGCGGTGAAGTTGTTCTGCATGGCCGCGCGCTTCTCGCTGGCCTCACCGAACCGATGCTGGTTTTCTTCGGCGAAGCCGTCGCCACCGCGGTCTTCGCCTCGCCCACCCAGCTTACTGTCGTGGTGCCGGAGACTGCCTCGGGAGACACCATCACGGTCACTACCCGACACGGTTCGGCGTCCATCGCCTTCACCCTCGCCAGCCTGCTCTCGGAGAATCTTCATCCCGTCGCCAATCCCGCCGTCGATAGCCGAGGCAATGTCTACGTCACCTTCTCCGGCAGCCGCGGCCAGTCCGTGCCAACCTCGCTGTTCCGCATTGATGACGAGTCCACCCTTCACCCCATCGCCGCCGAAATCATGAATCCCACCGGCCTCGCCCTGGACGGCGCCGGAAATCTCTACATCTCCTCGCGCCACGACGGCGCCGTCTATCGCCTCTCCACCGATGGCGATCTTTCCACCTACGCCGAAGGCATGGGCGTCGCCACCGGACTCGCCTTCGACGTGGTCGGCAATCTCTACGTCGGCGACCGCAGCGGTACCATCTTCAAGATCGCGCCCGACCGCCAGATCTTCGTCTTCGCCACCATTGAGCCCAGTGTCGCCGCCTATCACCTGGCCTTTGCGCCCAACGGCAGTCTCTACGTCTCCGGCCCCACCACTTCCTCCAACGACTGTGTTTATGAGATCGACCAGAAGGGTGTCGTCACGCCCTTCTTCCGCAATCTCGGACGCCCGCAGGGCCTTGCCTTCGACCTTGACGGCAACCTCCACGTCGCTGCCTCCTGGCGCGGACACCGTGGCATCATCCGCATCACCCCAAGCCGCCAAGCCACATTCATAATCAGTGGAACCGGCCTCGTCGGCCTCGCCTTCGATCCCAACCACGCCCTCATCCTCACCACCACTTCCGCCGCCTATTTCCTCCCCTGGAACATTCCCGGCTTCATCCAAACCCCGGAACTCCCCGAGCCATAGCGGCGCTTTTGCCTCTGCATCTGCATCCGCTCGCCCGATCGATTGTCGCCTTTGTTTTCGCTTCTGCCTTGGCGTCTGCCTCTGCTGTTGCCTTTGATTTTGTTTTCAGGGTGTCATTCCGAGCAAAGCAAGGAACCCCAGCGAGGCTCAATTCTCCCGCCCCGCGCCAGAGGTTTTTCAGCCGCCAATGCCAATCGCCGCGCCCAAATCAAAAGGCGCACTCATGGCAGAGTGCGCCCTTCCAGTCCGCGTGCAGCTACTTTACGTCCAGCAACTCCACGTCAAAAATCAAGTAAGCATTGCGCGGAATTTCCGGCGGCTGTCCCCGCCATCCATAAGCCAGGTCCGGCGGAATCCTGAGCTGGCGTTTGCCGCCAACCTTCATTCCGGTCACTCCCAAATCCCAGCCCTTGATCACCTGCCCCGCGCCGATGGTGAACTCGAACGGCTCCTTGCGGTCATACGAGCTGTCAAACTTGGTGCCTTCTTCCAGCAGCCATCCCGCGTAGTTCACCGTCACCTTGCTGCCCTTGGCCGCTACCTTGCCGGTGCCCACCTGCAGATCCCAGTACGCCAACCCATTGGGCAGCGTCACCCCGGCGCCATCCACGGACGAAGGATGCTGCGGCGCCACCTGTGCCGCCAGCCACATCGCCGTCAGCAGCAGCATCGTCACCATCGATTGCTTTTCGCATCGCTGCTGCTATTCCTTCCCTACCGCGTCGCTGCTTGACCGCGTCATGCGCCGCGTGCAGTTCCTGCAGGTTGCAGACGCTGATCACGCCCGCCTGCAGCACCGGAATTCCCTCCACCACCGCGCGCGCCGCCGACAGCGTGGTGATCGTCGGAATGCGCGCCGTGATCGCCGCCCGCCGGATTGCCTTCTCGTCGAACCAAGGTTCGCCGCGCGCCTGCGGCGTGTTGATGATGAGCTGAATCCGGTCGCCTTTAATCAGATCGACCACATTCGGCCTTCCCTCTTTCACCTTGTACACCCGCTCCACCCGCATCCCAGCCTCTTCCAGAGCCTCGGCCGTTCCATGCGTGGCCACAATCTTGAAGCCCATGTCCACAAACTTCCGCGCCACCTCCGCCGCGTACGGCTTATCGTGCTCGTTTACGCTGATGAACACCGTTCCCTTGGACGGCAACGCCTGTCCCGCCGCCAGTTGCGCCTTGGCAAAAGCCTCGCCAAAGTTATCCGCAACTCCCATCACCTCGCCGGTCGAGCGCATCTCCGGACCCAGCACGGTGTCCACTCCCGGAAACTTGTTCCACGGAAACACCGGAGACTTCACGTAGAAATACTCTCCCGTATCCAGATCCTTGCGCGCGGCAATGTTCTCCGGCAAAAACTCCTTCAGCTTCCGTCCCGTCATCAGCCGCGCCGCAATCTTCGCGCAGGCCACGCCCGTCGCCTTGGAAACATACGGCACCGTGCGTGACGCTCTCGGGTTCACCTCGATCACGTACACCTTCTCGCGCTGGATCGCATACTGAATGTTCATCAGTCCCACCACGTTCAGCGCCTTGGCCAGCTTGAAGGTGTATTCGCGAATCGTCGCCAGCACCTCGCGGCGATAGATCGACACTTGGCAATACGCACGACGAATCGCCCGAGTGAATTCCCGCCTCTTCGATGTGCTCCATGATGCCGGCAATCACCACGTCTTCGCCGTCGCTCAAGGCGTCCACGTCCACCTCGGTCGCCGCCTCCAGGAAGTGGTCCACCAGGATCGGGACGGTCCTGCGAGTATTCCACCGCCTCGGCCATGTATTCCTTCACCGCCTTGGCGTCGTAGGCAATCACCATCGCGCGTCCGCCCAGCACATAGGAAGGACGCACCAGCACCGGGTAGCCGACCTTTTCCGCCGCCGCCAGCGCCTCATCCACCGAGGTCGCCATCCCGCCCGGCGACTGCGGAATCTCCAGCCGGTTCAGCAGCGCCTCAAAGCGCTTGCGATCTTCCGCCAGGTCAATCGACTCGGGCGAGGTCCCGATGATCTTCACTCCCGCCTTCTTCAGCGGCAGCGCCAGATTCAGCGGAGTCTGTCCGCCGAACTGCACAATCACGCCGATGTCATCCGTCCCCTTGGCCTCGTGCTCATAAATCGCCATCACGTCTTCAAACGTCAGCGGCTCAAAGTACAGCCGGTCGCTGGTGTCGTAGTCGGTGGAAACCGTCTCCGGATTGCAGTTCACCATGATGGTTTCAATGCCATCGTCGCGCAAGCGCAAACGCCGCGTGGCAGCAGCAATAATCGAACTCGATTCCCTGCCCGATGCGGTTCGGCCCCGAGCCCAGGATGATGACTTTCTTCTTCGCCGTCGGCAGCGCCTCGTCCTCATCTTCAAAGGTCGAGTACATGTATGGCGTAAAGCTCTCGAACTCCGCCGCGCAGGTATCCACCCGCTTGTACACCGGGGCAATTCCCATCTCCTTGCGCTTCTCGTAAACCTTGATCGCGCCCTCGCGCGCCGGCAGGTTCCAAAGCTCGCTCAGCCGCGCGTCGCTGATTCCCTTGCGCTTGGCCTCGCGCATCTCCTCGGCCGTAATCGTCTCCAGCGAGCTCTTCTCCAGCGCGGCCAGCTCGTCGCCCACTTCCTTCAACTGGTACAGGAACCACGGGTCCATCGCGGTCAGCCGCGCCACGTGCGGCACCGTCCATCCATGGCTCAGCGCATAGCGCACGTACTGCAGCCGCTCCGGATGCGGTGACACCAGCCGCTTGGTGATGATCTTCGGCTCAATCGCTTCGGCCTCCAGGCGCTTGCCGGTCTCCAGCGAACGCACCGCCTTCAGCAGCGATTCCTTGAAGGTCCGGCCAATCGCCATCACCTCGCCCACCGATTTCATCTGCGGCCCAAGACTCTCGTCGGCGCCCGGAAACTTCTCAAACTGCCACTTCGGAATCTTCACCACCACATAGTCCAGCGTCGGCTCAAAGCACGCCGGAGTCTTCTGCGTGATGTCGTTGGTGATCTCGTCCAGCGTGTAGCCCACCGCCAGCCGCGCCGCGATCTTCGCAATCGGGAAACCCGTCGCCTTCGACGCCAGCGCCGAACTGCGCGAGACCCGCGGATTCATCTCGATCACAATCTGCCGCCCGGTCGTCGGATTCACCGCAAACTGCACGTTCGATCCGCCGGTCTCCACCCCGATCTCGCGCATCACCTTGATCGCGCCATCGCGCATGCGCTGATACTCGCGGTCGCTCAGCGTCTGTGCCGGAGCCACCGTGATCGAGTCGCCCGTATGCACGCCCATCGGATCGAAGTTCTCAATCGAGCAGACGATGATCACGTTGTCCGCCAGGTCGCGCATCACCTCCAGCTCGTATTCCTTCCAGCCCAGCACGCTCTCTTCAATCAGAACTTCATGCACCGGCGAAAGGTCCAGTCCGCGCGCCAGCAGGTCCAGCAGCTCTTCGCGATTGTACGCAATGCCGCCGCCCGAGCCGCCCAGCGTAAACGACGGACGCAGCACCACCGGGAAGCCCAGCTTGGTCGAAAACTCCAGCCCGTCCTTCAGATTGTTCACCAGCACCGAGCGCGGCACCTCCAGCCCGATGCGCGTCATCGCGTCCTTGAACATCAGCCGGTCTTCCGCCTTCTTGATCGCCTCCAGTTGCGCGCCGATCAGCATGACGCCGTACTTTTCCAGCACGCCGCCGTCGGCCAGCTCCACCGCCAGGTTCAGCGCCGTCTGCCCGCCCACCGTCGGCAGCACGGCCATCCCCTTGCCAACTCCGCGCTCCACTTCCTGCCGGATGATCTCTTCCACGTACTGCCGCGTCAGCGGTTCCACATAGGTGCGGTCGGCCATCTCCGGATCGGTCATGATCGTTGCCGGATTCGAGTTCACCAGCACAACCTCAAACCCTTCGGCCTTCAGCGCCTTGCACGCCTGCGTGCCGGAGTAGTCAAACTCCGCCGACTGTCCAATCACAATCGGCCCCGAACCAAGAATCAGAATCTTCGAAATATCTGTGCGACGTGGCATCTATGTTCCCTTACTTCTCTATTTCTACGATCTTTGCCATCAACTCTTCCACCCACGCTCTCGCCACGATCCGCGCTTTGAAAGGGCACGGCTTCAGCCGTGCCGTACAGCGTCCAATTCAGGCGGCTTTAGCCGCTGAGGGACAGCGTCCCAGCCGCCCCTATACGAACAATACGGATACCTTCTTGCATCCCCGCAAAGCCCGGCGCGAGCCGGATTCGAATAAATGTATTCGCGATGCTGCCGATAGTCCTCCCAGTCACGAATGCGATGATCCGAAAAGCCGCGCTGCCAAATTTCAGCGTTCGAACCCAGCTCCTTCTTCACCCGAAACGAGAACCCTCCCTTGATCTTCTGTGCTGCCCGCTCCAAAGCTTCGTGCGGCGTGATGAGAAGATGAAGTGGTCGGGCATCAGGACGAATTCATGGAGCAGATAACTCGATCCTCGATACTGGCCTAGCACCTTGACGAACAACTCCGCAAAGGTCTGCGTGCGGAACAACGGGCGGCGCTCCCACGTTGACGATGTCACGAAGTACGTCTGCTCGTTGTTTCTCGCGTGTTCGCGCTTCGGGATCATCCGTTGCCTCAGCGGCTAAAGCCGCTCCATCTTCCGCATCCGTTCGGCACGGCTAAAGCCGTGCCCTTTCAAAGCTCGACTTAGCTAGCCTTCAAAGCTCCATCTTAGCTTCTTTTCACAAAAGTCTATCTTGCGTACCTGTCCCCCGTTGAACCTTATCGCTCTCCACTCGCTCATCATCTTCACAAAGTCCGCGAACAGGTAATGCGAATCGTGCGGCCCCGGCGAAGCCTCGGGATGATACTGCACGCTGAACAGCGGGTAGTTGCGATGCCGCAGTCCTTCCAGCGTATTGTCGTTCAGGTCCACGTGCGTCAGCTCCACCTCGCTCTGCTTCAGCGAATCCGGATCGACCGCGTAGTTGTGGTTGTGCGCCGTGATCTCCACTTTCCGGTCTGCAGACTGCTTCACCGGATGGTTGCCGCCATGGTGTCCGAACTTCAGCTTGTAGGTCTTGCCATCCAGCGCCAGCCCAATCAACTGGTGCCCCAGGCAGATGCCGAAGATCGGCACTCGTCCCGCCATCTGCGCGGATCGTCTTCTGCGCATACACCACCGCCTCCGGATCGCCCGGCCCGTTCGACAGAAACACTCCATTCGGCTGCAGCGCCAGCACGTCCTTCGCCGAAGTCTGCGCCGGAACCACCGTCACATCGCAGCCCGAGCTCACCAGCCGCCGCAGAATGTTGTGCTTGATGCCGTAGTCGAAGGCGACCACCTTCTTGCGCTCCGGTCCGCTCGCGCTCCGCTGCCGCCGACTCGCTGGTCACCACCGAAAGCTGCGTCGTCTGCAGGTGCGGCACCGCGATCATCCGCTCCTCCACGTCGCCCTTTGTCCACTGGTAGCTCACTTTGGTGGAAACTTCCTTGGCCAGGTCCAGCCCGTCGATGGTCGGCGTAGCCTTGGCCGTGGCCACCAGCTTCTCCACATCCATCTCACTCGTGGAGATCACGCCGCGCATCACTCCGCGGTCGCGCAGGTGCCGCACCAGCGCCCGCGTGTCGATATCCGACAGCACCGGAACCCGGTGCCGCTCCAGGTATTCGTCCGTCACCTGGTGCGAGCGGTAGTTCGACGCATACGGCGAAAACTCGCGCACGATCAGCCCCTCGATGTAGGGCTTTGCCGATTCCTCATCGTCGGGATTGGTGCCGTAGTTGCCGATTTCCGGATTGGTGAGAACTACAATTTGCCCGGCATAGGAGGGATCGGTAAAGATCTCCTGGTAGCCGGTGATGGATGTATTAAAAACTACTTCGCCCGTACGTTCAAGCCGCGCTCCGTAGCCTTTGCCGCGGAAGATTCTGCCGTCTTCCAGCGCAAGGATAGCTTGCATCGCATCCTCAGGGGAGTGGATTTTCTAGATGATACCAGCTATTCCACCCCGGCGCAGCCCCGCGCCGAGGAAATCCTCCCCGGCAGCGCATACTAATGCAATCAAATGCATAATATGCACATCGGGTAGCCCACATCCGCCCGCCTTTGGCGAATGTGGGGAACTCGCAGGTCCCCACATCCGCCGCGGTAAGCAGATGTGGGTCTTTCGCCTTTGCTCTAACCTTGAAACCTTGAAACCTTTGAAACTTTGAAACCTGGACTTACGCCCCGGTCACCGCCGGCGACTCCCGAATCCACAGCCGCTCTTCCACCGCCCGCAGCATCGCCGCCGCCACGTCCGCCCGCGCCACCCGCGCCGTCGCCGGACGCCCCACGCTCACCGCGTAGCGTCCCGTCCGCGGCCCATTGGTCAGCAGCGTCGGACGCAGAATCGTCCACTCCAGCCCGCTCGCCTTCACCTCGGGCTCCATCAGGTTCTTGTCCTCGTACGGAGCCCATAGCAGCGTCGCAAACAGCACTCGCTCCACCAGCTTGGCAACCGCCAGGCTTTCGCCCGCGCCAAAAGCCGACTCCACCACCAGCCGCCGCGTCCCATGCTCCTTCATCACGTCCATGATCAGCCGCGTTCCCACCGACACCACGTGTGTATTGCGCAGCAGGTTCCGCTGTCCCAGGCAACTCAGCACCGCGTCGGCTCCCAGCACCGTCTTGGTCACGCTCTCATGATCCAGCACGTTGCCCAGCACCACCCGCATATTCTGGTTCACCAGCGGCATCCGCCCCGGATTCCGCACCAGCACCCGCACCTGTGGCCCTGTTCCAGCGCCTGCCGCGTCAACTCCAGCCCGCTGCCGCCGGTCGCGCCAAAGATCGCCAATCGCATTGTGTCTTTCCCTGTCGCTTTCTAGCGCAGTCTGCCCATCATATCCGTGGGCCAGTAGGCAAACACCGCCTTGCCAAAGATGGCCTCGCGCTCCACCACGCCAAAGTCGCGGCTGTCGCTGGAGAGGTTCCGGTGGTCGCCCAGCACAAAGTAGGCGCCGTCGGGTACCGTCACCTCGCTCATCGAACGCTGGTCCCGGAACTGCGCCGGCACGTAGGGCTCCTCCAGGCGCCGGCCGTTTACGTAGACCGCACCGCGAAGGATCTCGACCCGGTCGCCCGGCACGCCCACAATCCGCTTAATGTAGTTCTTGCTGGCGTCGCCCGGATAGCGGAACACCACCACGTCGCCGCGCTCGATGGCCTCCAGACGATAGGCAAACTTGTTGATGAAGATTCGCTCCTGGTCGGCCAGCCCCGGCATCATGCTGGTACCCTCCACCTTCACCGGCTGGTATAGAAACACGATGATAAAAACGGAAATTCCCACCGGGATCACGATTTCACGCAGCCACTTCCACGCCCCTTGTTCAGGCCCGGGAACCATCGCCGCCCCCGCCGCCCGCACATCCTTCTCATCCATCTCCCACGCTCCAGACTGTCCTCATTCTATACAGACGCGGAAGCGCGCCTGGGGTTGCGGCGCTTTTCCCCGCTGCTCGCCGCTTCACCCCGGTAATCCCGCCAAAACTGGGCAATGGTTTCAAATGCAATCTCCCAATTGGGTCGAACGACTGCATCCCTACGCAGTTTATCCAGTTATATGGAGTTTATCCTGCTTCAACATAAAGTATGATAAACATCATATACATGGACCCAAGAATAAATCCATTCGCTCCAGGGGCCGGTTCCCAACCCCCAGAACTCGCTGGCCGAGATAGCATTCTGAACGGCGCGAGCATAGCTCTGGCACGGATCAAGAATAGAAAGCCCGCAAAGAGCACGATTCTCGTTGGATTGCGTGGCGTTGGCAAAACCGTTCTATTGAACCGTATATGGGAAGCGGCGAAAGATGAGGGGTTTAAGGCTGTCCTGATTGAGTCCCATGAGGAAAAACGCCTAGGGGAACTGCTTATACCACCTCTGCGCCAAGTTCTCTTTTCGCTAGACGCAATGAAGAACGCCAGCGATAAGGTTAAGCGTGGTTTTCGCGTGCTGCGTAGCTTTATGAGCGGGTTGCGACTGAAAGTTTCAGAAATCGAACTCTCGGTTGAGCCGGAACTGGGGGCCGCTGATACCGGGGACCTTGAGGTAGATCTCGGCGAGTTGTTTGTCGCAATCGGAGAAGCTGCAGCAGATCAACGAACCGCCGTTGCAATCTGCGTGGACGAAATGCAGTACTTGAACGAGAAGGAACTCAGTGCGCTCATCATGGCCATACATCGCATAAATCAGCGCAACCTACCGCTGATTTTGGTAGGAGCCGGACTCCCGCAGATTATTGGCCTTACGGGTAAATCCAAGTCATACGCGGAACGTTTATTTGATTTCCCCCCAGTAGGAGCACTAAATGAAGAGGATTCGACCAGTGCGATACAGAGCCCGGTGCGAGTTCATCAGGTAGAATTTACCGAGTCGGCAATTCGGGAAATCCTGCACGACACCCAGGGGTATCCATATTTCTTGCAGCAATGGGGGCATGAAGCGTGGAATTTTGCTCTTGTTTCGCCTATCACGTTGGACAGCATAAAGGCCGCCAGCAAACTCGCTATTGCCAATCTTGACCAGAGTTTTTTTCGTGTACGCTTCGATCGGCTCACTCCACGGGAGAAGGAATACATGCGCGCACTTGCAGGATTGGGCAATGGGAATCAGCGTTCCGGCGACATCGCCGCAGCTCTGCATGTGAAACAGCAGTCGATAGCTCCTATCCGATCAAGCATAATAAAAAAAGGCATGATTTATAGCCCAGCGTATGGCGACACTGCTTTTACCGTTCCCCTTTTCGGCGATTTCTTAATGCGCAACATGCCGCAGGAATAGCGGCCACAGCCAGATAAATTTATCCTCGTGGAACTTCAAACTGCACCGCTGCCCAAAATCACCTCCGGTTGACGATGCCCGCGGCACACGGTATAAAGCATTATCCTGAACTAGTTGCCGTTTCCGGCTTTCTAAGGCTCCGGAGCGGCTCGATTGATCCGCTTTTTTGGAAGGGCCCATGAACAAGAAACTCGATGCCAACCCGAAAAGCCCCTCTGCCAAACCCAGGGCCGAAGCGCACAAGAGCGCTCCCGATGAGAACAAAGTGCGCTATGCCCACACCCTGCAAGGCTACGAGCAGGCCCTCAAGCTGCTGCAGACACAGAAGTTCGAGAAGGCACGTACACTGCTCGAGAAGGTGATCGAGTCCGGAATCAGCGAGTTGGCCGACCGCGCCAAAATTCACCTCAACATCTGCAATCAACAGTTGGACCATATTCAGAACACCTTCGCCACCGCCGAGGAACACTACGATTTCGCCGTTTCCCTCATGAACCTTGGCGACTTCGTCACCGCCCGCGAGCACTTTGAAAGCCTATCCGCCCAGCGCCCTGGACTCGACTTCGTCTGGTATGGCCTCGCCGTCCTGGAGTGTCTTACCGGGCGCACCACGGAGAGTCTGCAGCATCTCGCCGAAGCCATCCGCCTCAACCCCGGCAGCCGCTTCCAGGCCCGTAATGACTCGGACTTCCGCAACATGGCCGACGATCCCCGCTTCACCGAGCTGCTTTATCCCGAGGGCGCTCTTGGAGCTTGAGCCCCGGCGCGGGGTCAGCCAGTTCGAATTCCCAGGGAAGCACCCATCGCTTCCCTGCCGCTGCTAAGAGCCATGCCGACACTCCAGCCGGTCACAAATCGTCCCGAAGGCTTCCGGGTCGTCGCCATCGGAGGCGGCACCGGCCTGTCCACCCTGCTGCGCGGGCTCAAGCGCCATGTCCTCGTCCTCCCAACCGACTTCACCACCCCCGCGGCGATTGCTCCCACCATCTCCCGCCTCACCGGAATCGTCACCGTCACCGACGATGGCGGCTCCAGCGGACGCCTGCGCAAGGAGCTTGGCGTACCTCCGCCGGGCGACATTCGCAACTGCATGACCGCGCTCTCCGACGATGAAGAACTGCTCAACCAGCTCTTCTGCTATCGCTTCCGCGGCGGCGGCCTTGGCGGCCATAGCTTCGGCAATCTTTTCCTCTCCGCCATGGCCGAGGTTTGCGGAGACTTCTCCCTGGCCGTCCAGCTCAGCTCCGCCATTCTGAAAACCCGCGGCGAAATCTATCCCTCCTCCATCAACAGCAACGTGCAACTGGACGCCCTGATGCGCAACGGGAAACGCGTCCGCGGGGAAACCAAGATCACCGCCGCGGGCAGCGGCATTGCCCGCCTGCGCCTGGTTCCAGCCAATGCCCGCCCGCTGCCCCAGGCATTGCGAGCCATTCTCGAAGCCGATCTCATCACCATCGGCCCCGGTTCCCTGTTCACCAGTTGCATTCCCAACCTCCTGGTGCACGGAGTTGCGGAAGCCATCTGCCACTCCAACGCCGTCCGCGTCTACATCGCCAACCTCATGACCCAGCCCAACGAAAGCACCGGACTCACCGCCTCGCAGCACATCCAGGCCATCTTCGAGCACGCCAAGTGCAAGGTCTTCGACTACGCCATGCTCAACTCCACGGCGGTCCCCAGCGAACTCCGCGCCCGCTATGCCGAGGACGACTCCGAACCTCTTTGCAACGATCTTGAACAGATTCGCGCCCTCGGCGTCACTCCCATCCTCGGCGACTACCTCGACGCCTCGCACTTTGCCCGCCACGCCGCCGACCGCATCACCCTCGATCTGCTCAACCTCCCCGCCCGCCTGCAGCACCCAGTCCCCGTGCGGACCTCAACGCCGTAGGGCGTTGAGGCGACTGGAGTTTATGTTGCCGCGAGAGTCAGAGTAGGGGAGAATGGCTGCGGAGAACCGCAATGCCCGAACAAAATGAGCCGATAGCTAGTCTCGGAGCATTCATAGATCGCGTGAGCGACCTCCGAAAGTTATGGAAACTTTCTCCCGAGAAGGAACTCTGGTTTCGGGGCGAAAGCAAGGATTACCACGAAACCTCGCTTCGCCCCGAGCTTTATCGCCCAGGAATGGGTAAGGCGGGGAAGGTCGAGCCGCTGAAACCCATCCCAGACCTTCTAAGCATCGAGTATGAATTGTGTGAGGAGTTTCAGCGCTGCGCCGTTGAACTCTGCAATGAAAAGACATCCGATGAAGAATGGGACTGGGACTTCTACTTTTTGACGCAACACCACGGGGGGCCTACCCGACTCCTGGACTGGTCGGATGGCGCATTGAACGCCTTGCACTTTGCGTTGCGGGACAAGAATCACGACGACGACGACGCGCGCGTTTACGTGCTCGAACCATACCGACTGATGGACAAACTCGAGGCGCTTCCCGACCGCAGCGCCATTATGCAGTGTTGGAAATCTTTTATTGACAAGCATCCGGGCCGCCGTTTGGACGAAGACGATTGGGACTGCCAGTACTTGCCCCAGTCCGATGAGGTCAGGTTGGAATTAAGCACGCCGCGTCCACCTCTCGTCCTGGATTTTCCCCACTTCACTCGTCGGATCGCGGCTCAACGCAGCCGGTTTGTTGTATTCGGAACCGATCCCAATTGGCTTTCTGGCGAGTTCAAACAGGCAGACTCCACTACGGCGGTAATAGAGTCAATCAGCATCGAAAAGAGTCGGCGCCCCGCAATCAGGCAGGAGCTGCGGGATTGCGGCGTCACAGAGTCTGTGATTTACCCCGACCTCAACGGACTTGGTAGGGAGATGAAGCAATTATGGGAAGACCGCAGGTCTCGGATTGAATAGTACGTTCCGCAACCAAGCGTTCCGATCACGGCGCGCCTGCTCCAACTGCGATCAGCGGAGTATATGAATTTTTACCGGCGTCTTGAGTTCTTTCCAGACTTTGTCCGTTGTGTAGACCGGGCATTCCAGTGTGGCGGCTACAGCCAAACACGCACGGTCTCCCAGTGAGAGGCCGAGGCACTTACCCTGTAAAACCAGATCGCCCGTGCGTTGAGCGTGTTCCATGGTGAAAGCAATCGCCTCCTGAATCGGGCTGGTTGCATCCTCCCATGCCTCCCTGGGAGACCATCCGCGGCTGACCAGCTTGGCTTGCACTTCCGCCAGGTTCACCGTGCAACACACAGCTTCGGAAAGCGCATCTGGAGTAAGCTTCTCGTGCCCAGGCTCTTGGTTGATGATGGCGAGGATGGCCGAAGCGTCGAGCACGATTCTACTCATTCCTGGCTGCCTCCCGGCGTTCTGCAATCAACTCGCCGGCCAGGGATGTGCCTGCCGCCAGACGCGTTTTTGCCCGCTGTTGCGCGCGCGCAATGCGCTCCTGTTGTGTCGTGAGGCAGAAAACATCGCCCCGTTTTTCGAGAATCAACTCATCGCCGGCTTCAACCCCGAGAGCTTTGCGAACCGATGCCGGAATCACCACCCGGCCATTGGCATTGAGACGCAACCGGATTCCTTGTTCCATTGCGACATCCCTTCTACTATATGACACAATACTAACACAGTGTCATGGATACGTACAGATGACACGCGTCCATATCAACTGCCAGTGCCCGATGGCTTTACAATACAAACGCATGACGAAACCACGATTTGCCATCGCCATACTCGCCGCCGGCAAGGGCACGCGCCTCAAGTCAAAGCTGCCCAAGGTGCTGCACCAGATCGCCGGACGCCCGCTGCTCGCCCATGTCGTCGGCGCCGCCAGCCAGATCGTTGCGCCTGCCGATATCTTCTGCATCATCGGGCATGAGGCCGGGCGCGTCCGCGCCGCCATCGCCCCGCTGGGAACCCGCTTCATCGAACAGCGCGAGCAGCGCGGCACCGGACACGCCCTGATGCAGTGCCGCGAAGCCCTGGCCGACTACGAGCACGTCCTCGTGCTCAGTGGCGACGTGCCCCTCATCCGCCCGGAGACCATCGCCTGCGTGCGCGATTTCCACGTCGCTCACGCCGCCGCCATGACCATCCTCACCGCCGAGCCGCCCGATCCGCAAGGCTACGGACGCATCGTCCGCCGCGTCGTCAACGGCGTCGTCACCGACCAGGTCGAAGCCATCGTCGAGCAGGGCCAGCTCAGCGCACGAGCAGGCAAACATTGGCGAGATCAACTCCGGCATCTATGCCTTCAACGTGGCCGAACTGTTCTCCCGCATCGATCAGCTCTCCACGGAAAATCCCCACGGTGAGTATTACCTCACCCAGATCGCCTCCATCCTCGGGCGCGACGGAGTTCCCGTGCTCGCCCTGCGCACCGCGCACGCCAGCGAGGTGCTCGGCGTCAACACCCGCCGCGAACTGGCGCAACTGGATTCCATCCTGCGCGAGCGCAAGGCGCGCGAGCTCATGGACAACGGCGTCACCATCTTCCGCCCCGAGACCGTACTCATAGACTCCGGCGTCACCGTCGGCGAAGACACCGTCATTGAACCCTTCGTGCAACTGCTGGGCAAAACCACCATCGGCCAGGACTGCCTGATCCGCAGCTACTCGGTGCTCGCCGATACCCGCGTGGGCGACCTTGTCCGCATCAACCTCGGCACCATCACCGATGGCGCCACGATCGGCCAGTCTGCCATCATCGGCCCCTACGCCAGGCTTCGCCCAGGCAGTGAAATCGGGCCTGAGGCGCATGTCGGCAATTTTGTCGAGACCAAGAACGCCAGGCTTGCCCGCGGCGCCAAGGCCAATCACCTCACCTATCTTGGCGACGCCGAAATCGGCGAGCGCAGCAACATTGGCGCCGGCACCATCACCTGCAATTACGACGGGGTGAACAAGAACAAGACGGTGATCGGCAGCGACGCCTTCATCGGCAGCGACACCACGCTGGTCGCACCCGTCCGCATCGGCGACCGCGCCTACGTCGGAGCCAGTTCCTGCATCACCCGCGACGTGCCGGATGACTCACTCGGGCTCACCCGCCCCGAGTTGCAAATCAAACAGGGATGGGCCGCCGGGAAGCGCGCCAGGCTGGAAGCCGCAAAGTTGAAAAAGTAAGCGCACGGAATGGACCGCGGCCTGGGAGTCATTGCGCCGCAGGCGCATAAACACAGGGCGAAGCCGATGCTTCACCCTTTTCTGTCGCGCTTGATTGCATTCGAAAGCCGCAGCCTAGATGTTTTCTGAAGGCTTGCCCACCGCCGCCAGCAGCACTCCGAGCGCGATCAGCAACCCCGCCGCCAGAGGCTGCGCCAAAGTTCCCGCCTCGGTGGCCATGCCCACAAACAGAGCCCACAGCGTGCCTACCACCACCATCAGAGCTCCAATTGGCCGCAGCACCGCATCGTTGGTTACACCCAGAATCTGCTCCTCACTGCCCGCGTGATGATTCGTCATAATCCTCCGGTTCATCTTTTCGATGTTGTTCGAGGCCGGCGGGATGCGCAAGGTTCGGTGGACGTCGGGCGCGGGACCGCGTCCAACCACGCCAACGATTGGCGTTCCAGGCAATGGTTGGCAAGCCGAAATGTACTTTTTCGGCAATCGTTCCACACTCCGCCAAAGGATTACACAAATGGGTACCTCCCCACCCGGAAAGGATTATCGTTTCGGTCAATCGTTCGGCGCCCAACAGTCAACCGGACCACTGCCGATTTTTGCGCCGAAGCCTGCGCCAGCCGCATCACGTTGCCGGCGGGCAGGGGCCGGAGAGTTCACGGCAAGGTTCCCGCCGTGGCGGCGCGGAATTTTCCTGGGCGAAGACCGCGGGCGGCAATGCTACACTCCTGTTTATCCCTGCAAGTTGAATTGGATGAGTGCGCCTTGCCTGAAGTTCCGCAGACTAGCCGTTCCGCAGTGTTGCTGATCAGTTGCCCGGACCGCAAGGGTTTGGTTGCGACGATCTCCGATTTCGTTTTCCGCCACAACGGAAACATTCTGCACGCCGACGAGCATCGCGATGCGGAAACCAACCTGTTTCTGATGCGGGTGGAGTTTGATCCTTCTGGAATGGACGTGAGCCTGGACGCGCTGGGCGAAGAGTTCACTCCGATTGCCGCGCGCTTCCAGATGCGCTGGAGGCTGGCCAAGGGACAGCGCCGTCCGCGCATGGGCATCCTGGTTTCGCAGTACGACCACTGCCTGGCCGATCTGCTCTACCGTCACAAGGCGCGCGAGTTGGATTGCGACATTCCTCTCGTGCTCTCGAACCACGCGGCCAGCGAGCCGATGGCGCGATTCTACGGGGCAAAGTTCGTGCACCTGCCGGTGACGAAGGCGACCAGGCCGGAGGTCGAGCGGCGGCAGATCGCGTTGCTGGTCGAGCACAACTGCGACCTGGTGGTGCTGGCGCGCTACATGCAGATTCTTTCGCCCGCGTTTCTGGCCGAATTTCCCAACCAGGTGATCAATATTCATCACTCGTTTCTGCCTGCCTTTGTGGGCGCGCGCCCGTACCACCAGGCGTTCGAGCGAGGCGTGAAACTAATTGGCGCCACCAGCCATTACGTCACCGAGGTGCTCGACGACGGACCGATCATCGAGCAGCAGGTGGCGCGCATCTCGCACCGCGACTCGGTGGAGGACCTGGTGCATAAGGGACGCGATCTGGAAAAAGTCGTGCTCTCCCGCGCGGTGCGCTGGCACCTGGAGAATCGCGTGCTGCTGTATGGGAAAAAGACGGTGGTGTTCGACTAGCTGCCCGGCAGTCCCACATCTGTTGCAGTCAGCAGATGAGGCGCCGCCAGTTTCCTTTGCTGCACAGACCTGGACGACTTGCCGCAATCAAAGACCGATGGGTGGCTGAAAAGCTTGAGGCGGTGCGGGAGGATTGGGCTGCGCTGGGGTCCTTCGCGTTGCTCAGGATGACACTTTTCAAGAAAATGCGCGAAGGTGGACACTCCCAGTACAAATGCGCGAAGGATGACACTCTCAAGAAAATGCGCGAAGGCGAACACCCTCAATACAAAGGCGCGAGGCAGGGCGCCCGCAAAGGTGCCGAAGGGGCGCTCAGTCGAAGCGGCCGGCGATTGCGGCGTTGCAATGGGGGCAGCGGCCGTGGACGACTTCGCAGCTCTCCACGCGGTGCCAGGAGCGGCGGATGAGGATGCGTCCGCAGCCGGGGCAGGTTGTGTTGCCGCCTTCGCGGGTCACGATGTTGCCTTCGTAGACGTACTTGAGGCCGCGTTCCCTGGCGATGAGGCGGGCGCGGTGGATGGTCTCGGGCGGCGTGGGTGCGCGGTCGAGCATTTTGAAGTCGGGATGAAACGCAGTGAAGTGCAGCGGCACATCGTCGCCCAGCTCGCCTAGAATCCAGTCGCAGAGTTCCGTGGTCTCGTCGGGCGCGTCGTTCAGTCCGGGGATGATGAGGTTGGTGAGTTCGAACCAGACGCTGGTTTCGCGGCGCAGCCAGCGCAGCACGTCGAGCACGGGAGCAAGGTGTGAGAGCGTGATCTTGGAGTAGAAGTCTTCGGTGAATCCCTTCAAGTCAATGTTGGCGGCGTCGATGTGCTCGTAGACCTCGAAGAAAGCCTCGCGCGTGATGTAGCCGTTGGAGACCATGACGGTGTGCAGCCCCGCCTGGTGTGCGGCGCGCGCAATGTCAATGACGAACTCCGCCCAGATGGTGGGCTCGTTGTAGGTGAAGGCGATGGACGGGCGAGCCGTGCGCGATGGCGAGATCGACGATCTCTTGCGGCGACATGTGGCTGGAGCTTTGCTGCACCGAGCGCGCCTTGCTGATATCGAAGTTCTGGCAGAACTGGCAGCCGAGGTTGCATCCCGCCGTGCCCAGCGAGAGGATCGGCGAGCCGGGATGAAAGTGGAAGAGCGGCTTCTTTTCGATGGGATCGATGGCCAGGGCGGCGGGACGTCCGTAGGCGTTCTGCACCAGCTCGCCGTCAACGTTCTCGCGGATGTAAGCAGAAGCCGTGCTGGCCTTGGCCGATGTGGCAATGGCGCGGGCAGAGATAGCAGTGGATGCGCCCGTCGGGGAGCGTTTGCCACCAGCGCGCGGGATGGAGTGCGGTGGGCATATTCGAAGCCGCCAAGGGACACTATACTCCGAATCAGCCGGTTCAACTTTAGGGCTGAACTGGTTTGCTCGACGTGTCACAATACGTGGCAGGAGGGCAATCATGAAAGTACTTTTGATAAGCGGCAGCCCGAAGCCGAATGGCAATACCGCTCTGTTAATGCAGGAATGCGCGAAGGTAATTGAGGAACACGGGGTTAGCAGCGGAGATTATTTCGTTTGCAGGAATGAAGATCGAGTCGTGCATCGCCTGCGGCAAATGCGCCAAAACCGGGAAGTGCGGTCTGGATGACGGACTGAATGAAATCATTGACAAGATCCGCGCCGCCGACGGGCTGATTGTGGGTTCGCCGGTTTACTTTGCAACCGCCCGCGGAGACGTGATGTGCGCGCTGCAACGCATTGGATACGTTTCGCGCAACTCGGACAAGTTCCTGACCGGGAAGGTTGGCGGCCCGATTGCCGTTGCCCGGCGCGGCGGGCAAACTCTCAACCCTGCAGGAGATGCTGATGTTCTTCCTTGTCAACGACATGATTGTGCCGGGATCGAGCTACTGGAACATGGTGTTCGGAAGACAGCCGGGCGAGGCGCTGGACGATGAGGAGGGCATGAGCGACGGTTCGCCACTTCTCCGCAAACGTGGCGGAGCTGGTGAAGAAGCTGCATGCGGCGGCGAACTGGGCGCCGCCCGCTACATTCGCCGACGGGACGTTGGGATCAATCTGCTGCAGCTAGTACCGGGGACCTAGGGTCGATCTCCGCGCCAGCGTCGATGCCGGCGAATGGATTGCACTTTCTCGTAGCCCTGCTTGCGCAGCCAGCCGGTGACCGAGAGCGAGCGCACGCCGTGGTGACAGTAGACGACGATGTGCTGATCGGGGTCGAGTTCCTGCAGACGCGAGGGAAGGTCGGCCATGGGAATGATGCTGGCTGCGCAATGATGCTGGCGGCCTGGCGCTCCCATGGCTCGCGCACATCGAGCAGGGTGAGCTCTTCGTTGCGCTCCTGGCGCTGCTTGAATTCCTGCGGAGTGATCTCGTAATTCATGGCTGTCTCCATGAAGTTGATCTTTTTGCCTCAATGATACGTCTTGCGCATGGCGAAGAGGCAGTGCGCGTCCACGACCATCTCCGGCGTGGAGATGACGACGTTGTCCGAGCCGCAGCAGGGACAGACGGGAGTTTCGCCATCGTCCCAGAAGTCGGCGATATCGGCGTAGGAGAAGAGACGGTAGCAGTTGGTGCAGCCGCAGGGCGTGTCGGGAGCTTCTGGATTGCGCATGGCGTCACTCCGCTTTCCGGGCTGAGCTCTTGATGTCCACCATGAGGCGCTCAATCTCCTTGCGCTGGGTGGAAGTGAGCGGCAGCAGGGGCAGGCGCGGATTGCCGCCGTAGTAGCCGTTGAGGTCCGCGGCATACTTCACTCCGGCAATTCCCAACTCGCTTACAATGCGCTTGCTGGCGGCTTCAATGCGCTGCTGCTTCTCCTCGGCGAGCTTATGGTCATTGTCCTTGAAAGCCGCGTAAACCTCATAGCAGGCGGTGGGCGCACAGGAGGCAAAGGCAAGGATGCCGCCGACGGCTCCCACGTTGAGCAGCACCTGCAGCTTGTGGCCCGAGCCGACCAGGGTCTGGAAGCCGACTTCCTTTTGCCGGATGCGCAAACCGCCGACAACTTCCACGGCAGCCGACGACGGGGGGGCTGGCGATTCGACGGCGGGCTGGGCTGCCGGTTGGGCTGCGGGTTGGGTTGCGGATTGAGCTTCGGATGTTGTCGCGAGCCCGCCAGCCGTCGAGGCCAGCGCCCCGGCCGTAACCAGTTCGCCTACGGGAACCGCGGCCGTCTTCTTCAACATGCGCGCGGTGAGCGGCTGGAAGTCATGCGTTGTCCTCACCTGGCGCTTGATGTGGCGGGTGCGCTGGACAATGCGTTCGACCTTGGCGAGATCGCCTGAGGATTCCTTGATGCCGATGATGTTGCGGTGCTCGGCGAGTTCGACGATGAGTTCTACCGGGAGATCGTAGCCGGTGCATTGGGGAAAGTTGTAGAGCAAGACAGGCAGCGGCGAACGGTCGGCCACGGTGCGGTAATAATTGAGCATTGCCGTGGGCGTCATCTGGGCGCGGTAGTAGTGCGGGGTGCGCACCATGGCAACGTCATAGCCGAGCGAGGCCGCGTATTCACAGGTCTGCGTGGTCTGGTGCACGGACTCATGTCCGCAGCCGGCGATCATCACCTTGGCGGGCGCGGCGGCGGCAATGGCGGTGCGCAGCAGTTCGCGCTGCTCCTCGCCGTTGCACAGCACGACTTCGCCGGTGGAACCGAGAACGACAATTCCGGTGATGGGGCCTTTGCCGTAGCGATCGACGTTGTGCTCCAGCTTCTTCAGGTAGAGACGTCCGTCGGCATAGTAGGGAGTAGTGATGGCTGGGAAGATTCCGTTGAGCAACATGACCGGATTATTGTAAAGCAAGCAACCTGCTTCGGCCACCGGCAGGGATGCGGGACGGGAAATCGAGGGCGAAATTCCGGGGGATCGTGCCGCGGACAGGAGGCGGCGCCGCAGGCAAAAAAGTACCCGGCCGAAGCCGGGCAAAAATGGGACAATTAGGGGAATGACGAAGAGTGCTTGACCTGCCCAAATAGGTCACATGGCGTAGGAGCTTTAAGAAGTACACGCCGATAAACCACATCAGCATCCGTGAAAAGAGCATGACGCAGAACCGCGCGAAAGGGAAAGTCATTTTTTCTATGGGATGCATAACGAAAGTTTTTAAAGCTGGTAACTACACGTTTATCTGCTAGTTACTGAAGTATCTGAAAGTACTCGGTCAGTGAATATTTGGACCGGCCGCGGAAAAGAACGCGCGGCGCTCCGAAGGAGAGCCGGGGTACGGGCGCCGCGCGATCGCTTGTCTCCGCAACTAGCTCGAGTGGACGGCTTCCTGGGCCTGGGCGCGGCGCTGGATTTCCTGGGTGCTCACGTCCTCGACATGGGTTGCGACCCACCACCAGTTTCCGGCGGGATCTTCAAAGCCGCCACTACGGTCTCCGTAATCCTGATTGGCCACCGGCATCAGGGATTTGGCTCCGGCATCGAGGGCGCGCTGGTAGGCGGCATCGACATCCGGGACGTAGACGTAGAGGGTTTGCGGGCGCGGAGTGAACTGCGGGTTGGCCTGGCCGACCATGAGGCGGGAGTCTCCGATCTGAAGCTCGGCGTGCTTCAGGGTTCCATCCAGCCGGTTGAAGCGCTCGTGGAGCTCCGCCGCGAACGCATCCTGAAGAAAACGCAACATGACCTCGCCGTCAGGCACGACAAGGTACGGAGTCAGGGTGTGGTAACCATCGGGAATCGGTTTGGGCATTCGGTCCTCCACATTCAGTGGACGCATTATGCCACAGGTGTGGCCGGGACCGGGCGAGGACGGGGAAAATTCCAGGGGTAGAGCAAAGCTTCGCACGGGCGCATCCTTTTGCGCGACCGAGGCATCGAAACGGTTATGGCAAAGACGGAAACGGCGATACTGGGCGGAGGATGCTTCTGGTGCGTGGAGGCAGCGCTACTGCAGTTGGAGGGCGTGCTGACGGTGGAGAGCGGCTACATGGGCGGCACGGTGGAGCGTCCCAGCTATGAGCAGGTGTGCACGGGGAAAACCGGTCACGCGGAAGTGGTGCGGGTGGAGTTCGACCCGGCAAGGTGATCTCCTATGCGAGTTGCTGGAGGTGTTTTTTACGGCACACGACCCGACGACGCTGAACCGCCAGGGCAACGACGTGGGAACACAATACCGCTCGGTGATTTTCGTGCTCGACGAGAGGCAGCGGGCCGAGGCCGAGAGGGTGATCGCCGAGTTGACGGCGAAACAGGTATTCGCCGCGCCGATTGTGACCACCATCGAGCCGGCGGGCACGTTCTGGAAGGCTGAGGAGTACCACCAGAATTATTTTGCCAACAACTCCCACCAGCCCTACTGCCTTTTTGCCGTGGCTCCGAAGGTGGCGAAGGTTCGCGCCAAGTATGCCGACCGGGTGAAGCGGGCGGGCTGAGCGGCAAGCGCTAAAGACTAGCTGGGACGGCCGCATGAGTTGCCTGCGGTTTGCGCAAGACGCGTCTCCACGGAGGCGCGTTTTTCATGCGATCGGAATTTGTGGAGGTACGGTTGCCGCGATTGGCGGCACCACGCCCTGGTGGAGGTTCAACTCGGCGAGGCGAGTCAGCAGAAGGTTCATGGAAAACGGCTTTTGCAGGCAAACCGCGGAGCTTTCGCCGTGATCTTCCTGTGTCGAGGCCTGGTCGGCGTAGCCGGACATCAGGACTACGCGAAGGTGAGGACGTCTCTTGAGGGCCAGGCGGACCAGTTCGCGTCCGCCCATGCGGGGCATGATGAGATCCGAGACCAGGATCGGAGACATCCGGGTTCTGGGCCAGAACGTCGAGCGCCTCGATGCCATCGGCGGCGACCAGCACCTGATAGCCATGATTGCGGAGATGCTCTGCGATGGCTTCGCGCAGGGCATCTTCATCCTCGACCACCAGGACCAGGCTTGGTCCGGCAAGGACAGGTTGAGGCACGACAGCCTGCGCGGATGGCAGCGGGTTCCAGGCAGCGTGGAAGATAGATGGTGAAGGTTGCGCCATGGCCCGGAGCGCTCTCGACGCGGATGGTGCCGCCGGACTGCTGAACGATGCCGTAGACGGTGGCCAGGCCGAGCCCGGTTCCCTTGCCGCGCTCCTTGGTGGTGAAGAATGGTTCGAAGAGTTTTTCCTGAAGTTCGGGGGAGATTCCGATGCCGGTGTCGGAGACGGAGATTTCGACGAAGCCCTCGCTCGAGCATCGGAGTTGCGGGTGGCCAGGACGAGCGATCCGCCGTTGGGCATGGCATCGCGGGAGTTGACGCAGAGATTGAGGATCACCTGCACGATCTGGTCCGCGTCAGCCTTGACCTTCCAGAGGTCCGGCGCACAGATCGCAGCGCAGGTCGATATTCTCCGAGATGAGGCGGCGGACCATGCTGCTGGTTTCCAGAAGGATGGCATTGCAATCGAGAACTTGCGGCGCCAGCACCTGCTTGCGGCTGAAGGCCAGCAACTGCCGGGTGAGAGCAGCGGAGCGTTGCGCGGCGTGCAGGATCTGCTCGGTGTGCTTGCGCAGCGGATCGTCATTCGGGCAAGAGCTCGCCATCAGGTCGGCGTAGCTGACAATCACCATGAGCATGTTGTTGAAGTCGTGCGCCACACCCCCGGCGAGACGGCCGATGGCGTCCATCTTCTGCGACTGGTGAAGCTGCTCCTGCAACTCGATTTCCTGGGTGACGTCGCGCTTGACGGCCACATAGTTGATGATCTCGCCCTAGCGGTTGACGACCGGCGAGATGGTGGCTTCCTCGGTAAAGAGCTTGCCGTTCTTGGCGCGGTTGATGAAAGCGGCCACTCCAGCTTTCACCGGCTTTCAGCGCATTCCAGAGCCCGCCGTAGAATTCCCCGGCATGGCTGCCCGCTCTTCAGTATCCGCGGATTCTTTCCGAGCACTTCTTCGCGGCTGTATCCGGTGATGCGCTCGAAGGCCGGATTGACGTAGACGATTTTGGCGTCCAGGTCGGTGATGACGATGGATTCGGCGACCTGCTCGATGGCGCTGAATGAGGCGGGCATTCTCGGCCTCGTCCCGCTTACGCTGGGAGATGTCGCGCAGCATGACCTGAATGGTTTGCTGGCCGGCATGAAGAAAAGAGGAGGCGGCGACCTCAGCATCAAACACGGAGCCATCGCGGCGGAGGCCGCGGGTTTCGCGCGGAGGCAATCTGCATGTCCTGCGAATAGAGTTCTGCTTACCAGCTTTTCCGCGGCATTGCCCTGCGCTCCGGGAACCACAAACTCCGTCAGGTTGTGATCCTCGACATCGAGGGTCGCGTCAAAGCCAAACATCTCCACGGCGGCGCGGTTCACAAGGACAATTTTTCCCTGGCGCTCGACGACGATGGCATTGGGCGAGTCCTCAACGAGGCGGCGGTAACGGGCTTCGCTCTCCTCCAGTCCGCGATGAACTTCGGCGAGCGAAGTGATGGCCGTGTTGAGAGCGCTGGTGCGCTCTTCGACCACGCGCTCCACCTGCCAGCGCCGGCCCAGGGTATCCGCCATAAAGGCGGCCACCAGCAAGGTGAACAGAAGACAGAGCGCGCAGCGCCATAACTGTAGGTCTTGTCACGGGCAAGAACGCGCCGGGCATCGGCGTGGCAGCCAGATGCCAGTTGCGTCCGCCGACCGCGATGGTGCGGTACTGGGTGAAGGACGAAACCGGCTGCGGCTGCGCCCCGGCGGAAGGGTAAATTGCTGTTCGCCGGCGGGCGCACTGAGATCGGTAATCGCCAGATCAACTCCGGAATTGGCGCCGCGCTGCTCAACGACATTGCCGATCCGCAACACGCCCAGGGCAAAGCCCAGCAGGTCGCGCTTGCCCAGGGAATCATCGGCGTGACCGAAGACGGGGCGGAAGATGAGGATGCCGAATTGGCCCGAAGTCTCCTGAACCAGGGTGATGCGCTGGGTCGAAGTGCAGTTCGCCGGTATAGGCGGCGCGCAGGAGAGCCTCGCGACGGTTCTTGACGGAAGGCAGATCAAATCCGAGGGCGAGTTCGTTGCCTACGCTGAGGCTGCACGTGCGAGCACGGGAAAGTAGACAGGCCGGTCGCCGGCGCGAACCATCCTGCCGGGGGCCACGCGGTCGCGAATCTCAAATTCCGGCAGACCGCTGCGTCGCGAACCGAACTTTCAAAGGCGGCACGCTCGGAGGAGGAAACGCGGGGAGCCCACTCCAGGGCCTGGATGCCAGGATCGCGACCGGAGAGCAGCGGTTGCCACAAAGGCTATCGAACGAGGAGCGGGTGACGGGATAGCTGCGACTCGCAAAAAGCCCCCACGGCAACGACCTTGCTGACGGTGAGATCCAGATCGGATTGCAGGTCGTCAATGCGCTCCTGCGCGGCCCGCTGAAAGGCGGCCTGGGTTTTTTCGGCCTCCAGCGAACGTGAATACAACGAAGCACACCGAGGAGGTAAAGATGCCGAAACACACCAAGGCGAAGACCGGCAGATGCAGCCTTGGCGACCTGAATAACCGCTTCAACAAAAGAGTCCACCCCGTACTTCCCTAGCCACGAGCGCAGCAGGACTACGTCAGCATACGCCCGCCAATGGCGCGGACTGCAGCCTGAAAGCCCGATGAAAGCGAAGCTATCCCGTTAAGGACATCTTCTCCCAAAAGAACACCTTGCCGGAAACAATTCCGCGAGTACACGAACCCAAGGTAACCTGCGCCTAGATAACCGGCTGCGGTTGCGGAGGAAGAGCAGTTGCGCCGGCTCGCCTTACCATGGCTTCGATCAGTCCCGGAATCGTGTACTCGGCGGCCTGCACGTCCACACTCAACTCGAATTGGCGCAGGGTCTCCGAGGTGACCGGACCGATCGAGGCGTTGAGCACGCCTTCCACCAGCCGGGAGCGTCCCGAACGAATGCCGAGCAGCGCAACATAGTTCTTCACGGTGGAGGAGCTGGTGAAGGTGATGATGTGGGGACGGCGCTGCGGATCGCGCAGCACGGCACGAAGTTCGAACTCGCGAGGCCTGCGGAATCACCGTTTCGTAGGCTTCCACCACGTCCAGAAATGCTCCCAGGCGGCGCAGTTCGCGGGGAATGACGTCGCGGGCGATCTTGGCGCGGCAGAGCAGAACGCGTTTGCCGCGGACTTTGTCGCAGAGCGACTCGACGATCGACTTCGGCGACATATTCCCTGGGCGTGAGGGCGACCTTCAATCCTTCGCGCTCGATGGCCGCGCGGGTGGCCGGACCGATGGCGGCAATGTTCAGGTGAGCCAGCGCCCGCTTGGGAATGTTGAGTTGCGCCATGCGATCAAACATGGCGCGCACGCCATTCACGCTGGTCAGGATCAGCCACTCGTATTCGGCCGCGAGTTTGAGCGACTCGTCGAGGGACTTGAACGAGCGCGGCGGGCGAATCTCGATGAACGGAATCTCATAGACTTCGGCGCCGAGTGCGCGCAGACCTGCCGAGAGCGCGCCAGCCTGCTCGCGGGCGCGTGAAACCAGAATGCGCCAACCTTCCAATGGTGCCGCCGATCCGTTGTTTTCGTTCTCGCTCATTCCTGTCTATCCCGGGGTCTAGCGCGGCGTGCTGCCGGCCGCGTTTTCGCTGGTAAACATCCTTGAGAATCCGGTCTCCGCCACGGCGGAGGATGAGTGCGCCGAGGCGCTGGCCGAGCTCGACCGGATCAGCTGCCGCTGCCGCTCTCGCGCAGCAGTTGGCTGCCGTCGGGACGGGCGCAGATGGCGGTGAGCTTGATTTCGCCGTTGGCGACCACGGCGTAGGCGCCGATGGGAACCTGGCATCCGCCGCCAAGCTGGTTGAGCAGAGCGCGCTCGCAGACCGTGGCCAGCCGCGATGGCTCGTCATTAAGGAAGGCGAGATAGCTCGCGCATCTTCGTGTCGCCGAGGCGGATTTCGATGCCGAGCGCGCCCTGTCCGGCGGCCGAGCACATGATCTCCGGCTCGATGATCTCCTTGATGTGCTGGGTTTTGCCGAGGCGCTTGAGTCCGGCAGCCGCCAGAATCACGGCATCGTATTCGCCTTCTTCCAGCTTGCGCACGCGGGTGTCCACGTTGCCGCGCAGGGGAAAAATCTCAAGGTCCGGGCGGAACTGCATGAGCTGGGCCTGGCGGCGCAGGCTGCTGGTGCCGACGCGCGCGCCCTGCGGCAGCTCCTTCACGCTGTTGTAGCGGATCGAGAGGAAGGCATCGCGGGGATCGACGCGCTCGGTGATGGCCGCGATCTCAAAGGGACCGGCCAGGGTCGGTGGGAAGATCCTTGAGGCTGTGCACGGCAAGGTCCACGCGGCCTTCGGCAAGCGCCTCCTCGATCTCCTTGGTGAACATTCCCTTGGTGCCGACCTTGGCGAGCGCCACGTCGGTGATCTTGTCGCCCGTGGTCTTGATGATTTCGAGCTCGACCTCGTGTCCTTGCTCGCGGAGCAGGGCCGAGATGTGATGGGCCTGCCAGAGAGCAAGCTGTGAACCACGGGATCCGATGCGAAGCAGGGCCATTCCAACTTCCTTTACTTATTTCTGATTTTGATTTGCCCGCGCCGGTGAGCTGGTAGCGGTCTCGGCGGCTTGCCTGCCGGGCGCGGGCGCCGGAGCTGCGACGCAGTCGCGTCAGGCCGGCGCTCGGCGCCGGAGCCGGTCTCGGCGCGCAGGTTGAAGAGCTTGCGCACAACATCGACCACCGTGGTCGACTCCGGATCGCGCGCCGCCGATTTCAGGGTGGTAATCGGCGTGTGCATGATCTTGTTGATGATGCCGCGGGTGAGCGCTTCGACGGCCATCTCCTGCTCGGGAGAGAGATTTCCCAGGCGGCCGCGCACGCGGTCCAGCTCGGCCTGGCGCAGGTTCTCCAGATGCTGCTGCAGGCTGACGATGGTCGGAACCACTTCGGCGGTCTGGGCGCGCTGCTCGAACTTGCGCACTTCCTCTTCGACCATCAACTCGGCGCGAACCGCTTCCTTGCGCCGGTCTCCGAGGTGCGACTGCGACGACCTGCTGCAGATCGTCGATGTTGTAGACGAAGATTCCGTCCAGGTCGTTGAGGGCGGGATCGATGTCGCGCGGCACCGCGATGTCAATGAAGAACATGGGGCGATTCTTGCGCGACGTGGAGGAACTTTTCGCCGTGCTCCTTGCGGAAGATGGCATGGGGCGCGCCGGTGGAGCTGATGATGATGTCGGCCCAGGGCGCGGTGTCATAGAGGCGGTCAAAGGGAATGGCTTCGCCGTCGAACTTCTCCGCCAGGGCCACGGCGCGGTCATAGGTGCGGTTGCCGACGTAAATCTTCTTGGCTCCGTGGGCGATCAGATGGCGGGCGGCAAGCTCGCACATTTTGCCGGCTCCCACCAGATACACGGACTTGCCGGTGAGGCTGCCGAAGATCTTTTCCGCCAGTTCCACGGCCACCGAGGCGATGGACACCGAGGAGGTGGCGATGGTGGTCTCATTGCGGACCTTCTTGGCCACGGCAAAGGCGCGGGTCAAAAGCTGATCGAGCTGCGAATTCACCGCGCCCAGGGCG
Source organism: uncultured Acidobacteriota bacterium (assembly GCA_963707735.1). GTDB lineage: Bacteria > Acidobacteriota > Terriglobia > Terriglobales > Acidobacteriaceae > TOLSYN. The sequence goes on from CAVPRB010000003.1 coordinate 1,024,372, forward strand.
CGCGCGGTGGCGTAGGCTTCCTTGACCTGTCCCAGGATCTGCGACTCGCCGACCACCATGGAATCCAGGCTGGAGGCGACGCGGAAGACGTGCTTGACGGCCTCCAAGCTGCTGATGCTCGAAGATGTAGGGCTCGTACTCGCCGGCGCTGAAGCCGAAGTAGTCGCGCACAAACTTCTGCAGATCGCAATTGCCGTTCTGCGAGCGCGCGAAGATCTCCACCCGGTTGCAGGTGGAGACGATCATGCCCTCCTCGACGCCTTCCATCGAGGTGAGCTTGCCGAGGGCCTCGGGCAGACGCGACTCGGAGATGGCGAAGCGCTCCCGCACTTCCACCGGCGCCGTCTTGTGATTTACACCCAGCACGAAAAAATTCATGGGGCGATGAACCTATGCAATTTGCTCAGGTAATTCGCGCCCCAGGCGCAGACCGCGACGACAAAGGCAAAGCTGGCCAGGTAGGCGGCTTTCCTGCCCCGCCATCCGGCGCTCCAGCGCGTGTAAAGCAGGACCAGATAGATGCCCCACATCAGCAGCGAGAGCAGCACCTTGGGATCGGCGGCAAAGGCGGCTCCGAAGCGCTCCTGGGCGACCACGGAACCGGCCAGCAGGCCGATGGTCATAAAGGGGAAGCCGAGCAGCAAGAGCCCTGTAGCCAAGCTCATCGATCTCCTGCAAGGCAGGCATGCGCGCCGCCCACGGCGAGGTCTGCTTGCGCTTGAGCTGGCGCGACAAGCACCAGGTACAGCAGGCTGGAAACAAAGCTCAGGAAGAGCATGGCATAGCCGAACATCAGGGTGCAGACGTGGAAGACGATCCAGCCGCCGAAAGATGGAAGAGGAAATCGTCACCGAATGCTGCGCGATGGCCGAGGCAAAGGTCAGAATGAAGATGAGCGGAAAGATGAAAGCCGCCGGAGAAGCCGTCTTGTAGCGCAGATACAGGCCCGTGAAGATGAGGGCGATGATCAGCGCCAGGGCGGACTCGGCGTGGCGAATGGTCAGCAGCTCGGCGTAGCCGTAGAGCACCGCGGTCTCCACCAGGGAGACAAAATGAAAGACCATACCCAGGCACACGGCCGGCGCAGCAATCCTTCCGGAACGCTCGCCCCGCTGCCGGAGCATCAGGATCGCGTGGACCAGCCCCACTCCGTACAGAACGGTCGCAACTCGAAGCCAAAGCAATGGCATAGAGATAAAGCCCTCGCCCAACCTCATCCAACGAACCGAATACCAAAGCAAGGACTATGCTGATTATACAAAGTGACGGGACCCGACCTAAGTCTAATTGTCACATTAACGTGTGACGTTCGTCACAATTACGGAATCGGAGGCGGGCACTTTTCAGGCGCCGCCGCTCTCGAATTCGGCGCCGGCCGAAGGTGCGGTAACAAGGCAATCGCGCCGCTTCCGGGGCAGGAGCGTGAACAGTAGAGGTTTGTAATTCCCCAACACCGGGTGCTAACATTCAGGGCTAAAGCTTATAAAGGTTTATTCAGGAGGCACTTCATGGCTGATGAAAGCTGCGGTTGCAGTGGTGGCGGCATTTTATGGTTTCTGGCAGGACTCGGCATTGGCGCGGCGGTCGGCGTGCTCTATGCGCCCAAGGCCGGCCGCGAGACTCGCGAGTCGATTCTGAATGCGGCGGAAGAAGGCCGCGACCTGATGCAGGAGCGCGCCCGCAAGTACAAGGAACAGGCACAGCAATGGGCCGACCGCGGCAAGGACGTGATCGCGCAGCAGAAAGACAACATCCGTTCGGCGTTTGAAGCCGGCCGCCAGGCGTATCGGGATGCAAGTCAGGAACCGATTCCCGATCCCGGCAGCTCCCAAACTGTAACCGTTCGCAGAGATTCGCCGCAGCGAGGCCATCGGCTCGATGGCCTCGCGAGCGAATGGACGGGCCATCATGAATGAGACAACCTTACTCATCGCCTTTATCGCGGTGACCGCGGTTGCGGTTGTGCTGCAGACGCTGATCCTGGCGGGAATGTACTTCTCGACCCGCAAGGCGAGCCAGCGCATTGAGGCGCTGGCGAACCGGGTGAACGAGCAGGTGCTGCCGCTGGTTGAGAAGGTGCGGGCCATGGTGGATGAGAGCGCGCCGAAAGATCCAGACGGTGGTTGCGAATCTGGCGGAGACCTCGACCTGGTGCGGCAGCAGGCGGGCAAGATCGACGAAGCCATCACGGAAATCGTCGGCATCGCCCGGACCCAGGCGGGCAATGCGGATGTGCTGGCCACCCGCACCATGCAGCGCGTCGACGTCACTGCGGAAGCTCTGCAGCATACGGTCATGTCTCCGCTGCGGCATCTGGCGGCGCGTGATGGAAGGCGTGGCGGCGGGTTTGGGGAGCTTTATGGGCGGACGCAAGGCTCGCCGCGCCAAGGCGGGTTCAACCGACGAGATGTTCATATAACCGGTCATAATTTAGCAATTAGCAATAAAGAAGAACCACGAAGCTGGAGCGGAGACTGACCTCTCCGCTCCTTTTTTGCGACAGGATTATGCCTGGACGAGCCGCGGACGGCGATTTTCCTGCGACGTAGTAGCCGGCGTGGCGCGCCTGCCGCCCGGTCGTCGAAATCTTCCGGTCGATCAAAATTCAGGGTTGGTGCAATCCGCGTCGAGTGGGGTATTATCTCCGGACTCAAAAACTTTTAGGAGGATGTCCCATGTACGACATGAAGAATCTCAAGAAGTTGAAGAACCTTGAAGCAGGTGCTCCGGAGGCCGTAAAGGCGTTCTGGGCCTTTGACAAAGCCGCCATGGCTCCCGGAGCCATTCCAGTGCAAGTACAAGGAACTAATGGCGTTGGCGGTAGCATTTACAACCCAGTGCCCTTACTGCATCGAGATTCACAGCTGGCAAGGCACGAGAGGCAGGCGCAACCGATCAGGAGATTTCCGAGGTGGTGGTGGTTGCGGCGGCGCTTGCGCGCTGGTGCGGCGATCACGCACGGCACGCACGCTCTGAAAGGATAGATGCGGCTGCCGCACGGACCTATTCATCTCCAGCGGCCATGCAAAGCGCTACAGCGTTTTGCAATGGTCGCGAGGTTCCCACCCAGGAGTTTTCCGGAGGCAGAGTTCTTCCCGTCACTGCAGGTAATACAAAAATATGACCTAATTCGCGGGTGATGCCTGCCACAATTGCAGAATGAGTCAGCATCCGATACTTGATCCAGGGCGGCATGGGCGCAGGCGTTTCCGATTGGCGGCTGGCGAGGGCGGTTTCGCTTACCGGGCAGCTTGGGGTTGTTTCCAGCACGGCACTGGACACGATTTTTGCGCGGCGGCTGCAGGACGGCGATCCGGGCGGCCATATGCGCCGCGGCCTGGCGATGTTTCCCTTCCCGCGATGGCCGAGCGCGTTCTGGAGAAACATTACGTTGCCGGAGGCCGGCCGGCGGGCGCGCCTTATCGGCTGATTGCCGATGCTGGCGCGGGTCAACTCGCAGGAGGCGACCGAGCTGCTGGTGGTCTCCAACTTTGTGGAGGTGGCGCTGGCGCGCGAAGGCCACTCGAATCCGGTGGGCGTCAACTGCATGGAGAAGCTGCAGCTTCCGTTGCTGGCTTCGCTTTATGGCTCCATGCTGGCCGGAGTCGGCTACGTCCTGATGGGCGCGGGAATTCCGCTGAAGGTTCCCGGAGTGCTGGACGCATTTGCCGCCGGTCAGCCCGCCAGCTATCCGCTCTCGGTGACCGGGGCACAGCCGGACGACGATTGCCTGATGCGCTTCGATCCGCAGGAGTGTTTCGGGCAGCCGATGCCTGCCTCTGGAGCGTCCTTATTTCCTGGCGATCATCTCCTCGAACACCTTGGCCACCACCATGGTTCGCCGCTCCAACGGCAAGGTGGACGGATTTGTGATTGAGGGCCCGACGGCGGGTGGACACAACGCTCCACCGCGCGGACAAATGGTGCTGAACGAAAAGGGCGAATGCCGTTTATGGCGAGCGCGACCGGGTCGATCTCGACAAGATTCGCCAGATCGGGCTTGCCCTTCTGGCTGGCCGGAAGCTATGGCACGCCGGAAAAGATCGTGGAGGCCCTGGAATCGGGCGCGGCGGGCGTGCAGGTGGGCACGGCGTTCGCCTTCTGCGAGGAGTCAGGCCTGCGCGAGGACTACAAGCGCGCTCTGCTGAAGAAGATCAAGCGCGGCGAAAGCTTCGGTGTTCACCGATCCGCTGCTCCTCGCCCACGGGCTTTCCTTTCAAGGCGGCGCAACTGGAGGGCACGACCTCGGAGCCGGAGGTCTACCGCAACCGCAACCGCATCTGCGACATCGGCATCCTGCGCGAAGCCTATCGCAGCCGCAAGCGGCGCGATCGCCTACCGCTGCCCCTCGGAGCCGGAAAACGTTTATGTCGCCAAGGGCGGCGTGTTTGAGGAGACGGTTGGGCGCAAATGCCTGTGCAACTGCCTGCTGGCCGACATCGGCTTGCAGCAGGTGCAGCGCGATGGCGGCGTGGAACCCGGCATGGTGACGACCGGAGACGATCTGGCGTGCGTCCTGCAATTTCTCCCCGCGGGCAAGCAGAGCTACATGGCCGCCGATGCGGTGCGGGGCTTGATGAGCAGGGTTGCAGCCAAGGATACGGGCGAGTCCAGCCAGGCGCCGCACCTGGGAACTGCTTCCGAACAGGTGGGCGTGCTGCCCTCCTAGATTGCCGCTGTCAGCTCGAGGCTTGTGCTCTGAACCCTTGGACTAGGAACCGATGAAGCGCGCGTAGAAGCTGCGGGCGACCCCGGTATCGGTGGTTCCCTTGATGATGGCCCGGCCATCCGGGAACAGGGTCAGCTCGTAGGGCGAGCGCAGAAACTTCAACACATATTCGGTGTAGCGAACCTCGCCGTGCGGCGCCAGGCGCGCCTCCAGCCCGGCAAAATCGATGGGACGGTGGCGTTCGTGGATCTGCACCGAGTTACGTCCGCATAGAGAAATGTGGGGATGGGCGCGTCCGGCTAGATACGGGAACAGTTGCTGCTGGCAGACGCTGCAATCCGGGCGCGGCTGGCCGGCGCGAATTTCCGAGCGGTCGTTGTACCAGGCGTCGAAGGAAAACAGCGTGGTTCGCATGGCGGCGCGGGCACCGACCAGAAACTTCATCGCTTCGGTCACCGCCATCGAGGCAATCAGGTTGACGGCGGAGTTCAGTATGCCTCCGGTGTCGCAGGTTTCCGTGGCTCCCGCCGGCGGCTGCGGAAAGACGCACGCCAGGCAGGCGGTTTCCCCAGGAATGATGTTCAGGGTGACCCCGTAGCTGCCCACGGCTGCCGTGTAGATCCAGGGGCGGCGTTCGCGCACGGCGTAATCGTTGAGCAGGTAGCGGGTCTCAAAGTTGTCGGTTCCGTCCAGAATGAGATCGGTCTCCTCCAGAAGCTCTTCACAGTTGGAGGGGGTCAGGTCTTCGACGTGTGGCTCGACGATGACCTGGGAGTTGATCTGTTGCAGCTTGCGGCTGGCGGCAATGGCCTTGGGGAGCGATTCGGCGGCATCGCGCTCGTCGAACAGCACCTGGCGCTGGAGGTTGCTGGGCTCAATGTAGTCGCGATCGATGATGCGAACGTAGCCCACCCCCGCCCGGACCAGTAAAGAACTGAGCACCGAGCCGGTGGCTCCGCAGCCAACAATGACGATGCGCGAGCCGGCCAGCTTGCACTGCCCTTCCGGGCCAATTCCGGGAAACAGAATCTGGCGGGAATAGCGTTCCTCGGGTGGCTGCATGCCTTCCATCATATATGCGAAGCGGGTGCCATGGATGCGCAGTCGGGCCGGGTTGAGCAAAACGCCTTGAACCCGCGAACCCCGCGCGGCGCAAATCGGCGGAGCCGACCGGCAAGGCTGGGTTCATTCGGCGGGCGGAGCCGAGGCGGAAAATATTTTATTTGCGGACTCAAGAGATTTCCGTCACGGCCGATAGATACGGATGTAACCCTCCGGGCAAGCGGTTGCCACGGAGACCCAGTCCAAGGGAGACGACCTATGTCCACGTCCGGAATCTCAAGCAGCAGCTTATCGCAACTTGAAACCATGCTGGAAAGCGCGCAACAGTTTGCCACCGACTTTCTAAAGCTTGGCAGCGACTTGAAGAGCGGCAACATCCAGGCAGCCCAGCAGGACTTTGTCACCCTGTCAAAGGATGCGGGCTCGTCTCCCTCGGCGGCGTCCACGTCTACGTCCGCTGCGTCCACGTCCATTGCTTCCAGCGGCGCGCAAACGTCCGAATCGGCGCTGGAGCAGGATTTCCAGACGCTGGGCCAGGATTTGCAGTCCGGCAATCTCTCCGGTGCGCAGCAGGCGTATTCCCAGGTGATGCAGGATTCCGGGCAGGCGGCGCACGGTAGCGGTGGGCACCACCATCACCATCGCGCGGCGTCGGGCGACAGCTCGAATAGCCTCTCGCAACTCATGCAAGTGCTGTCTGAGATGGGTTCCGCGGCGAGTGCCGCCGCAACCACCAGTAGCACCGCAACGGCTGCCAGCACAGCCACCGCAACGGCCAGCACGGCCTCAGCCACCAGCACGGTTGCAACCACCGGCGATGCGGCCACCAGCGCCGCGACGACGTCTTCAGCCACGGCGGCAAGCAGCGTTGCGAGCCCCGCCAGCAGCGCTACGAACGCACTGCAGCAGGAGCTCTCCATTCAATTGGCGAAGGCGCTGGAGAGCGCCTACGGAACCCGCCACTCCCGTGCGGAGGATTCTGGCGCAAGCTTCGGCGCGCGGGGTTCGACTTCGACGTCGCCGACGGCCAGCTCCGGCATCAACGTTACCGCCTAGAGTGACGTGCAGGCGGAGGCCGTCGAACGCGGCTGACGCCTGGCGGATGACAACCGGCAAGAGCCCGGCTCGCTAATCGCCAGTCTTTCCGGTTGGTGGGGGCGCCGGTGCTCCCAGAACCGTGGCAACCTCAGTCCCGATGGGCGAGCCAAGGCCCGTGCATGCATCCCATCCAACGGCCGCCGAGTAGGCGCCGTTGTTGCCCGAGGTGATGTCCCTGCAATCACCCGGCGCCACCGCATTCCGATACAGCAATGGGTTGACGAAGCCAACCGGCTTTCCCACGCTTTGGTTGACCAGCGCCAGCAACCCAGCCCAGAGCGGAGCCACGGCGCTGGTGCCTCCAATGACCCCGGATTGCCCATCCACGAGGGTCACGTAGCCGGTCGTGGGATCGGCGTTGCCGGCGACGTCCGGTACGCCCCTGCCTGCATTCTTGCTGGGATTGGCCGAGACGGGAACCCCGGCCGCGCTCTGCCAGGCTGGGAGAGGGAACACGTCGCTGATTCCCCCTCCGGTCGCGCCTTCGTCGCTTGCCAGCTCATTCCAAACCGTTTCGCTGGTGATGCTATTGGCGGCGGCAACCAGGCGCGTCCCTCCGCAGGCCAGCACATTGGAGCTGGATGCGGGAAAGTCCACGTGATTCAGCCCATCGCTGACGCCGTCGGTTGAACCGCCGTCTCCGGCGGCAACGCAAACGGTCACACCCATGGTCCCGGCAGACTGGAATGCCTCATCCATGGAGGTCATCGCCTGCTGGGTCCAACTGGACTCGGGACCTCCCCAACTGATGGAGATGACCGATGGATTGTTGGTGCTGTCGTGAATCGCCGTGGTGATCGCGTTCAAGAAACCGGCGTCCGTATTTTCAGCGAAGTAAACGACAATCTTTGCTCCGGGTGCAATCGACCCGGTGACCTCGATGTCCAACATCACTTCCGCGTCGGGCCCGCCGGCGTCCCCGGTAGGTGAGTTGCTGCCGCTTCCTACCGAGACCGAGGACACCGCCGGCGTCTTGGTTAGATTGAGTTGCTTCCAGTAGGTGGCGAGGTCCGTTGCGGTATATCCGCCGCCCAACTCGATGAGCGCGATACATTCGCCGGAACCATCGACCGCGGTGGGAAAACCGTACAAGGCGGCGATCTGGAGTGGAGTGTAGGAGAGGTTTACATCGCCGGCGTGGGCAATGACCACCTGCCCACGCCGTTCACGAAAATGCGGTTTGCCCTGGGGCCGGTTGTCGAGCCCAAACACACCCTCGATCACATCCTGCAGTTCCGCTGGAATGTAGACTGGGCCGGTGCGGCCGCGAAACTTGCCGGCCGGGCAGTCGCATTCCTTCAGTTCGACCCCGAACGCCTTGCTCATTGCGCCGAGGCTGCCGGAAAGAATTACGGTCCGGCGCGCCGCGCTCTTTTCCAGCACGGTAAAACCGTACTCGCGGGCGAATGCCTCGATCCGGGCAATGCTCTCGTTGTCTGCCCCGTGGCGTTGCGCGAACTCATGGCGACTGAGAATTGCGGGTTTTCCGGGCGATCCGGAAGCAGGGTCCGCATTGGGAATCGGCTTGTCCGCGGCCCGGGAACGTAAGCGGATGGTTACCTCAACCGGTTCGCTGGGGTCGGCCGGACCCAGCGTCTTCGCTCCACTCATGGGCATGCGTTCGGAACCTGGAAGTGGGATATGTTTCTTCGCAGCAGACATTCGAGCTCCTTTCACTCAAGCTTTGCGCAGAGAAGAAATGACGGATAAGCTTCGCAACCACTTCTCAATTGGATGCCGGTATGATCGCCGCGATGCTGCTCCGACGCAAGCCGTTGGGCGGCCGCTGTAAACCGACCGGGTGAGAACGGTCGTGGACGGCGACCGGCAGGTACACAGGCAAATCCGGGATGCCTTAGAATGGCTAAGGACTGGGAGAGTACGCCCGGGGTGGATTCCGGGTGCGGACGAAGACCGGCAGTGTTTGCTCTCCGTCGCCTTCGAAATTTTCTTACTTATGATCAAGCTTCCTCTCAATGTGATATCGCTCGCCACCTCGATCGCCGGCGCCATTGCCGTCATGATCTGGCGGGTGCGGGAATCGCGCACGGCAGTCTCGGCGAAGAAGATCATTATCCCGCCTCTGGGGATGGCCACGGGATTCTGCATGTTTGCGGTGCCCGCGTTCCGGGTTCCATGGACGTGGGCGGGATTGGCGTTCCTGGGCGGTGCGCTGGTGCTGGCCTACCCATTGCTGCGAACCTCGCGCCTGGTGCGCGAAGGTGAGACCGTGATGGCGCAGCGCTCGCATGCCTTCTTCGCCGTCATTATTCTGCTCGCCGGAATCAGGGTAGCGGCGCGTGGCTATCTCGATACGGTGCTCTCCGTGCAACAAACGGCGGCACTGTTCTTCATCCTGGCATTCGGAATGATCCTGCGTTGGCGGACCCAGATGTTCTTCCAGTATCGCGCCCTCGTCAACGGGTCACGCGCCTCGTGATTCAGTGCGCCATCTCCTCCCGGCGGTCTCACCGGCGCCTCAGGGCATCAACACTGGTTCCGCTCCGATAACAAGGCCTTGACGATCCTGCCGTTGGGCGTCCTTACGTTGAGCCTTTTGCCGTTGAGCACGACGGTGACATCGTTGTCCTTTGCCGCAAACAGACCGTCGATCTCCTGGATCACGGGGGTTTCATACTCGGCACAATAGGTCCGGTCGGAAAGACGAACCGTGAGATAGAGCAGGTAGTAACGCACCTGGGGATAGCGGGTGACAAAATGGTAGCCTAGCGGGACTTTGCGCACATTGACGATCTTTCCGGTCTGCTGCACATCAGTTGAGGCACGGGGGCCGGGCGCTGCACTCTGCGCGAAACCGGCCGCCGTGAAGACAAGGGTCGCGAGAAGGACAAGAGATAAAGCGTTACGTCGTACTGCATCGGATGCCATGACTCTCACGCGTCTTGGGGTTTTAGAACAGAGCTGATCATGCTCCAACCCCTGGCAATCCGCAACAGAATTGCGATCTCCTGGATTGACAAAAGCGGGGCCACCGGCGCCTGCTTCGATCCGGGAAGATCGCTGCCATCGCTGGCGCCGCCATACGGCGATCCGTCTCAACTGAAGCCGAGGACGGGGTGCGGGGTGTACGGCTCTTCGAGAGAAGCAATCTCGGCGGGCTCGAGGCGCAGCGCGACCGCCGCCACGGCGTCCTGCAGGTGGTGCGGCTTGGATGCTCCGACAATGGGCGCGGTGACCCCCGGCTTGCTGAGCAGCCAGGCAAGCGCCAGTTGGGCGCGGGCAACCCCGCGTTTCTCGGCAACCTCGCCTAGGCGGTCCACAACCTTGTGGTCGGCTGCTTCGGTTTGCGAGTAAATCTTCTTGCCGAATTGGTCGGTTTCGAAACGTTTGGTGGTCTCGCTGTGCCAGGCGCGAGCCAGCCGGCCACGCGCCAGCGGGCTCCACGGAATGACGCCGATCCCCTCAGACTGGCAGAACGGAATCATTTCGCGCTCTTCCTCGCGATAGAGCAGGTTGTAGTGATTCTGCATGGAAACAAAGCGGGTCCAGCCGTGCAGGTCGGCAAGATAGAGGGCCTTGGTAAACTGCCACGCAAACATCGTCGAAGCCCCGATATAGCGCACCTTGCCGGATTTCACCAGGTCGTGCAATGCCTCCAGGGTCTCTTCGATCGGCGTTTCGTAGTCCCAGCGGTGGATTTGGTAAAGGTCCACATAGTCGGTCTGCAAGCGGCGCAGGCTGGCGTCGAGTTCGTAGAAGATGGCTTTGCGGGAGAGGCCGCGGCCATTGGGTTCCTCGCGCATGACGCCGTGGACCTTGGTGGCGATGACGACGGCTTCGCGGCGGGTGTTCGCCTTCAGAAATCGCCCGAGAACCTCCTCGCTGGCGCCGCTGGAATAGACATTGGCCGTGTCAAAGAAATTAATTCCGTGCTCGAGCGCCTCGCGAAGGAATGGCTGGCTCTCCTCTTCGTTCAGAGTCCATGCATGCCTGCCTCCCTTGAGTTCGCCCGTGGTGGGCGCTCCGTAGGTCATGCAGCCCAAGCAGATGCGGGAAACCTTGAGGCCGGTTTTACCGAGATTGATATATTCCACGATCGATTCCCTCCATGCGGGCTGGCGCCGCTGCGGCGATTGTCACTCCTTTCATTTTTGGCCGAACGGCCCATTTTGTCCACCCAACGATGGCCGTACTCGCAGGCCCCTGGCGCGTCAGAATCGTCTGCAGGGCTCGCCCGGCTTTGTGTTCCAGCTTGAGGGGGCTGCCCCATTTCCCCGACCGCTGGCCGTTCTGTCCCGTTACATGGATAGAAACCTCGTCATACCTCCCGGTGGGCAGAAAGAGGGCTGTTCCCGATGGAGCGCCCAGCCGAAACTTGTGGCCCAGGTTGCCCTGGGCCACAAACTTTCGCCTTGTTAGTGCGCCGTTACAATCCAGGCATGCCCGACCTGAGGCGCTGCCAAGTAGTTGACATTGCCCGCCTGGTTGGCATCGACGCCGCAAGTTCCAGTAGCGACCATGGTCGCGTTGCTGCCGGAAATCGTGCACACCGCCGTATTCGTGGAAGTGTAGGCGACCGTGAGTCCGGAACTCGCCGTCGCGGTTAACGTCAGTGGCACACCGTAGGTCTGCGTACCCGGATTGGTGAAGGTGATGGTCTGCGGTGCCTTCGAAACCACCCACGCATGTCCGACCTGCGGAGCCGCTGCAACGTACATGCTGCCAGCCTGGTTGGCATAGACGCCGCAGGTTCCGGTCGCGATGAAACTCGCCACGCTACCGGAAATTGTGCAGATTGTCGGAGTCGAGGTAGTGTAAGTAACCGCCAGTCCGGAGCTCGCCGTCGCGGTCAACGTCAGTGGCACACCGTAAACCTGCGTGCCCGGATTGTTGAAGGTAATGGTCTGCGAGGCCTGGCTAATGGTGAAGTTCACGGTCTTGGTGCTCTCGACGTTGCCCGCATAATCGACGCTATGGAACTTGACGCTGTGGCTGCCAAGTGCGGTGACGTTGAAAGCTGCCGAGTACGTCGCGCTCGCCCCACCGTCCAGTGAATAGTAGGCATACTGCACGCCGCTCAGGTTATCCGTGGGATTCAGGGTTACCGACACGGCACTGTTATAGACACTGCCGTTGAGAGTTCCGCTCAAACTCGCCGTGGTTACCGGAGCGGTCTCGTCGATGTATACCCACTCGTATACGCTGCCGGCGCTAGCGCTGAGGTTGCCCGCTTTATCCTCGGTGAAGAAGTAGACGTAGTTGTACCCCTGCCCGGTGATCGAGAACGGACCGCTGTACACAGAGCAACCGCCAAGATTAGTCGGGTAGCAGGTACCCGTGTTGACCGCATAGTACGTCTTGTAGATGCCCGAGGCATTGCTGCCGCCGGGATCCGACGCGTTGAGCGTTACCGTGACGGTCGAATTGTTCCAGCCGTTTGAGTTTGCGGCTGGTGCGTTGGAAGCGGTGATGGTTGGAGCCACCGTGTCATAGCAGAGCGGTCCGTAAGTTTCAGGGTAGCCGGACTGGGCCGCTGCGAACGAGGTGTTCCAGCCCTGATTGTTCCAGCCGCGCACGTAGACCGTGTGGCAACCCTGGCCGGAGCCGCTCCCACAATCGCCGGCGGCCAGTGACAGGCATCCTTTTGAACTGCCGGGGAACTGCGGTCCGCTGTAGAAGGAGTTTCCCGAGCCTGGCTTGGCTTCGCTGCTGGGGTCGGCCGGGATGGAATCCCAACCCTGGGTGAGGCCAGCGATGCCGGTGCCGGGAGTGCCTCCGGCAGGCTCGTAGTCGTTGATGATCCAATCGACGGTCTGGTTGGTGTTGTACCACGCGTTGGTGGCGGGGCCGGTGAAGGTGACGTAGGGAACGCCTCTGGCCGGGATTATCTCCCAGTTGAAGGCCAGGCAAGCTGCAACATATTGAGCGAACCCCACCCGGTAGCCTCGTCGTAGCCGGGACCCGCGCAGTAATCCTTGAGGCCTAACGTTAAGCCGGTGCCACTGTAATTACAGCCCGAAGTGATGTCATAGAACGGATAGTGAGCCGCATCTTTGAGCGTCGCCTCATGGTAGAGGATAGGGTTTGCGTTCCCGATTTTGTCGCAGGCAGACGTACCATCCGAACCGCATTTGCTGCCAATGTAGGCCAGGTAGGAGTTCTCCTGGGCGAAGAATCCCGCCAGCTCAGGCGCGCCGATGCTGGTGCCGTAGACGGAGTCCCACCCGCCGCCGTCGTAGAGGGTCTGGCCGGCACCCGCGTTGAGCGCGATGTCAGGGACCATACGCATGGTGCCGCCGAGTCCGCTCTGCCAGTAAGCCTCGGTCGACGACTGGTCGTAATACGAACTCACCCCTCCGCCTCCCGCGCCCCAGCATCCGGTGGTGGAGGGGTAGCTGTTCCAGGTGATCTCGCTGACGTAGTCTCCACTCGAGTTAAGGTCGAGCCTGGTGCCGCCGACGGAAACAACATTCGGATCCGAGCCCGGATAGTTAACGGATACAGTGGCAGTCAAGTTGGAGCTGTCGCAGATGTCGGTCGAGCCGTCATCGCCGGCCGCCGCCACCAGCGTCCAGCCCTCCCCTGTCATATTGTTCAAAATGCCGTGCAGGATGTTTGCTCCGCAGGCGTTGAATTGTGACGATTCCGCTCCTCCATAGCTGGTGGAATGTACCCTGGCGTGGCCGTCGCTGAGCATGAAGTTGTACACGTCCGCGAAGGTGGAGCAGAGGTTGTTGATGCCTTCGTAGACATAGACATGAGCGGTCAGGTTTGAGGAGCCGCAGCTGTTGGCCATGGCGGTCGCATACTCGAGGTCCAAGGGGCCTTCCCCGTCGTCTGCGTTGAGGGTGCAGCCGGTGGTCCCGCCAGTACACTCCGTACCTGGAGAATTCGTGCCATCGATGGCGTAGGTGGTGTAGTTCCAAGCCATGCCGTAGTACTGGAAGAAGGCATTCACGTCACTGCCGTTAAAACCTCCGAACGAGGCAATGGCAATCGAGGAATCGGGCGGAGAGCCGGAGGAATCGTTATGCGGGTTGCAACAATGGCTCAAGGCATACAGCGCCGCGTAGTTATAGGCCTGCGAACTTTGGATATTGGCAGGTTCCATGAGTGAGCCCATCATTTGGGGCGTCGGGGAAAATGAATCGCGCGCCACTGGCGAGGCTTGATTGAACGGCGCTCTGGAGGGGTCGCCGTCACCCCTGGAGGACACGCTCTCGGCGTAGACCGCGCCGGGCACATAATCCAGACTTTTTTTCTTGCTGGACCGTGTCCCTACCCGGTGCAGTCTGTGGATGCTGTTGAGTCCGAGCACACCGCTGACGATGCCGGAGAGGTTGGCAGGGATGAGCGGGTCGCGGTCGTTGGCAAAGTCCACTTCGTCGCCCAACCGGTAGTTGTTGATGGTGACACCGAATGCCTTCTCGATCACACCGGCTGGAGCTTCCACATCGACCAGCAGACGATTGGCGAAGCGGTTGGTCACGCTGAGACCCTGGCTCCTGGCCCAATCCACGACCGCCTGCTCATCCGCGGCTGAGGGCGCAAAGCGGGCGTTCCACTCATCCGCGGTCAGAAACTTGTGAAAATTGGGCGATCCCTTGGTTTGCAGTTCCTTGAGGAATTGTTCTTCTTCCGCCATGCGCGGCGGTTGCACGGCCAGCACCAGGCGCAGCTTCTGCTCGGAGTTGTAATGACTGACGAGCACGGCCGACCCATCCAGCACTTCGCGCGGCGTGTGACTGACAAGCGTTGTTGAAACTCATGGTTGGATGAAACTCTGATTGTCTCGTGCGGTGGAGAGAACTGCGATCGAGCCTGCAACGAGCCGCCCAATACCGCAGTGACGCCAAGCAAACACGACAGGACCGCTGCCATGTCCACTAATCTGGGGCAGTTGCGATCTTGCATTTTGATGCCTTTCCAGGAAACAAGCTTGCGGAAGACTATGCATTGAAACTACTAAGGAATGAATCGCCGGGATTGGATTCTGGCCGACGGGCCCACGGGAATAAAGCTGGTCCGCGGTCGAAAAGAAGCGCAATTCCGTGCCATTCTGGGATTTTGGGTGCCATCCAGTGCATCCCGCCGCGTCGATGGGATCTTGCCCGCCATCGGAACCGGCCAGGGCCGCCAGCGCCAGCAGGTGTGGCTCATCGAAGCCATTCTCAGGATGGATGGTGGTCAGCGCCAATTCGTTGAGAGTGAGTGTTCCTGTTTTGTCCGAGTAGAGAACGTCCAGGGTTTGCTAACTCTGAAAACTGCGATCCGAACGCAGGCATATGATTTCTTCTTCATGCGAAAAATAGCTGGTGAAAGGGATGCGGTCTGTGCTGTTCTGCTCACCGGGTGACATCGAAGGCGTGAGACGGCACGCCCGCGTTCACCCGTTCTCCTGGCTATGAGGTTTGCCGCGGAAGAATGGCGGAGCCAGCTCAAGAGAAAAATCCATCCGCAGCGTCGCTTCTGCAAGCTTGCACGGAGCGATGATGCGGATCGTGGAGGACTCATTCGGAATCAAGTCCGGCGCGGCGCGCGTGTGCTTGAAAAATCTGGTCGATATTTGCTAGAGTTTTGCGAGAATAACATTTCAATCATTGAAAATAATTTCAGTTCGGAAGTAGGATCTTTTCCGGGAGAAGCGGCGTCCACGGAATCTGGAAACTAACCAAATCGGACCGATCGTGCGCATCCAGGCTGGCCTGGGGACGCCAGCGGGGGCGTGATGGGACCGGGTAGAATTCTGTCTAAGTCTATGAAACCTATGCTTGATTCGACTAGCGGCAATGTTTTGCAGGGGATTTCCGGGGCGCCGGGCTTGGCCAGTGGTCCGGCCTTCCTCTGGAAAAAGCAGGCTTTGAACATTCCCAAACGGGATGGGCAGGACCCGGTCGCGGAACGTGTCCGCCTGGTGCAAGCGGTACAGACTGCCTGCGCCCAGATCCGGGAGCTGGCCGAACAAATGTCCGCCGGAGGACACACGGCGGAAGCAGAAGTATTTGGCGCGCACATCCAACTGGCGCAGGATAAGGGGTTGCATCGCCGGGTTGAAACGGCCCTGGCCAGCGGCGTGAACGCGGAAACAGCCTGGCACCAGACGGTCGAGGCATCGGCCAAACAGCTTGAGGCAATGCCCGACGCCACTTTCGCTTTGCGGGCAGCCGATCTGCGCGATGTGGGCGAGCGCGTGTTGCGCATCCTGCTCAACCTTGCCATCGAAACCGCGGCGCTCACCCGGCCCTCGGTGATCCTTGCCCAGGATTTGACGCCCTCAGAAACCGTTAGCTTGAAGAAGGAATACGTCCTGGCATTCTGCACTGCAGAAGGTGGACCCACCTCGCACACGGCCATACTGGCCAAGGCGCTGCGTCTGCCTTCCGTGGTCAGCCTGGGTGAGAGCCTGCTGCAGATTCCCGCCGGGACGCTGTTGCTGGTGGACGGCAGCGCTGGGCGGATTACGATTGCGCCGGACGATGCAACCCAGGCGGCTTTTGCCGCTACCAGCGCCGAAGCCTCGGTGGAGTCGCAATCCGAGCTTGCGGCGGCGCACTCGCCAGCCACCACTCGCGATGGCAAGACCTTTGAAATCGTCGCCAACGTCGGCGGCGCCGAGGACGCCAGAACCGCGTTGGAGTATGGGGCCGAGGGCATCGGTTTGTTTCGAACCGAATTCGTTTTTCTGGAGCGTACTGCGAGCCCCAGCGAAGATGAACAGTCGGCGTCGTATGGCGCGGTGCTGGAGCTGATGGGCCAGCGCCCGGTCGTCATCCGCACCCTGGATGCGGGCGGCGACAAAGAACTGAGCTACCTGAACCTGCCCGCTGAAGCCAATCCCTTCCTGGGCGGACGAGCCATCCGTTTGTGCCTGGCGCGGCCCGACCTGTTCAAACAGCAATTGCGCGCCTTGCTGCGAGCCGGCGCCGGCCATAACCTGCGCATCATGTTTCCGATGATTGCCACGTTGCAGGAGTTGCGCCAAGCCAAGGTCTTGTTGAACGAGGCCCGGCAGGAGGTGCTGGCGCGCGGTTTCAGCATCCCCGAGCGGATGCAGGTGGGCATGATGGTCGAGATTCC
Organism: uncultured Acidobacteriota bacterium; assembly: GCA_963707735.1. Taxonomy (GTDB): domain Bacteria; phylum Acidobacteriota; class Terriglobia; order Terriglobales; family Acidobacteriaceae; genus TOLSYN. The sequence continues at coordinate 1,041,239 of CAVPRB010000003.1, forward strand.
TTCCACGGCTATCCTGGCCGACCGCTTTGGCTCCGAGGTCGATTTCTTCAGCATTGGCACCAATGACTTGACCCAATACGCGATGGCCGCGGACCGGACCAATCCCAAGGTGGCATACTTGAACGATCCTTGCCATCCGGCGGTGTTACGCCTGATTACACAGACTGCCCGCGCCGCGCATGACGCCGGAATCTGGGTGGGCGTGTGCGGCGAAATGGCGGGCGATCCCGATGCGATTCCCTTGCTGGCCGGCATCGGCATCGATGAGCTGAGCATGGCGCCCGGTTTGATCCCCCACGCCAAGTGCCTGATCCGCCGCCTGACGTTTTCCCAGGCTGAAGTGCTGGCACGCAGCGCGCTAGTCCAGGACTCGGCTGCCGAAGTGCGCCAGCTCGTGCGCCAGTACAAGTGGGAGTGAACGGGACAAACCGGCAATGCGGTCCGGTGGTGGAACCACTGCCCTGGTTGGGTAAAGCGCCCGCCCATTCGATGTTGGAGCGGTGATAACAAACTGGCCTTAAAGGAGCGGACATGATCGAAGAACCCTATCCTAGTTTGGAACACTTGCTGGCAATGATTGGCGATGCCGGCAAACGCATGTCCGAAATCGACGCCTGTGAAGGCGCGGCCGGCAACATCTCAGTCCTGCTGCGCTGGGAAGTGGATGTGCGCGGCCTCTTTCCAATCGAGCAACAAGTCACCCTGCCGCAGCCCGTGCCCGAATTGGCTGGAGCGACCATGATCGTCTCCGGCTCCGGCCGCCGCTTGCGCGAGATACGCGACCAACCAACGGCGAACCTGGCCTGCCTGGTCGTGGATCGGGGAGGCGTCACCGCAAGCCAGTTCACGGCGCCGCAGCGCAGCTTCCGGCAGGTGACCGGGGAGTTCAACTCGCATCTGGCCGTGCATCATGATCAGGCACTCGCCACCGGCAGCAACTTCCACGCTCTCATTCACGCCCAGCCGCCCCATCTGACCTTCCTCAGCCACATTCCCCGCTACCAGGATGAGCGCTACCTCAATACCCACCTGCTGCGTTGGGAACCGGAGGCCGTCATCAACTTGCCGGAAGGTATCGGCTTTGCACCCTTCCGGATTCCCGGCTCTGCCGACCTTGTGGCCCTGAACGTCGCCAAGCTTCGCAGCCACCGGGTCGTGGTGTGGGCGAAACATGGCGTCATGGCCTGCTCGGATCTCTGTGTGAAGCGCGCCGCCGACCGCATTGAATATGCCGAAACCGGCGCCCGTTATGAGTATCTGAACCTATGCGCAGGCGAGATTGCCGATGGACTGGGCGTGGAGGAAATCCGCGCCATCTGCAGCGCGTTCCATGTCAGGCAGGAATATTTCTAGCAACGCGGCGTCACAAGATGGGACGCCGCGTTGCACTTTCTGCGTCAGGTGCTTCGGCGCGCACCGTGATCGTCGAGCCCTGGCTGGCGCCCGGCAGTAGCAGGTCGAGGATGCTCTTTGGCATTTCCCTGGGCTTCGCTGAGGAAGACGGTGATCCGGCTGGCGAACTGATTGGATTCTGGCACGAACATGGGTATCCTGCGCCAGCACCAGGAAAAACGTTTGGCGCCAGACGAGAAGAATCTACGCAGGGATGTAGCTCACGTCCTGCAGCACGAGTAGCGTTCCCTACACTTCACCCTGACGGCGGACCGGCAGCGCGAGAATGTGGGCCGGGACGCTTCACAGGCGGACAAACCAACTTTCTTCGCGCTCCTGGGTAATGGCCTGCTGGAACGGCGGCGAATTTACACTGAGGGTCTTGGCGAGTCCCGGGGTTATGTCCACGACGTTGCCCTGCCGGTCAAAGACGACAACGCCCAGGAGATGCTCGCGGTCTCCGAAGCGCTGCACGAGTTGCCGCAGTTCGTTGTCCGGGACCATTGGCGAGCCGGTCGCATCCGATCCTGGACTCCAGGAACGCTCGACGTTGCCGACGAGACTTTCGCCCAGCATCTCGGCGCGATGCGCTAGATCGGTGCGCAGAGCGCGCTTTTGGTCGGGCACCTCGTAGTAGGAAAATGCGGCCGAAACCAGAGTGATGCCGAGAATAAGAGAAACGATGAGACGAACACTTAACAATCGCATGCATGGTCCTCCTGCCGGGAACCTGCCCATGAAGTCCAATCGGGACGAGTGGATTGAGCCACAAGATCTCCGGCCGTAACTCTTCGGCCAACTTCGGATGGTTTATTCGGTCACGAAGTTGACCTCGTGTCCTAGGCGTGGACGCAGATTCGGCCGCACCATCTGGCCCGGCCGTTGCGATGGAAAACCACCGCAAGCAGCCGGAGCCAGAGAAGCAGAACTAATGTTGACCCTCATCGTCGGCTGGATTGGCGGGCGCTTGGTCCCGCGATTCCTGCGCCCTGGCTTGATGATTGATGGCTACCACCGCCTGCAGGAACGGCGCTGCCGGAGGTGGCACGGGGATGTCGCCCAATAGGATTTCCTTGAAGGGAGAGTCGTTGCCATAGATTGCAACGGTGGAGTCAGCATCCTGCTCAACCACCGCGCCTTCCAGAGTCAGGCCGGCGAAGAGGCCGCGGGAACGGGAGTAGGTCAGCAGTTCCGTGTTCAGCTTCCAGTCGGTGCCGGCGGAGGCGTGCCGTCCTACGGGACCGGCCGCCGCGGAGCCTTCGCCGGTGATCTCAAACTTGCTCGAAAGCAAATGCCGCAGACCACTGTCATTCATCACCAGCATCACCAGGTCCACACCCTCCGCGCCAATTTGCAGGCCCCAGCTTCCGCCGCCGACGCTGATGAAAGCCGGTGCGCTCCAGCCAGCGGCGGTACGGCACACGGCCACTCCGCGTCCGTGTTTGACGCCAACAATCAAGCCGACCTTGACCAGATGTGGAACCACCACGATGCATTTGGAGCCACGCAATACTTCGTCCGGGATGCCCTTGTCGGGGGTGGCGGCGATTTCGTTGAGCACGTCGGCGGAGCTCTGCAAGCGCTCGGTTGCATCCTCGCGGGCCGAGCCCGCCCATGCGACGTTTCCCAGTAGCACAACGAGACTCACAACCACTTGAACCAGATGTCGTTTCATGCTTCCTCCTTTGCCCAGAAGAATCTTGATTCCCTACCGGCTCTCACGCGTTGCGTGAGAAGACAGGAGCGAACCGGTAACCGTGTGAACCTGACAGAAGAACTGACCAAACCCCGGCATCCACCGCTTGAACAACATTCCGAAGGTTGTGCTTGCCAGGGACGTGATTGAGAGGATCGTCATGGTGCAGATCATCCGACGGATGAACACCTCCACATTCTGCAGGCGCAAGTTTGCATGTTGCTTGCCAGAACTAAGAGGTCCTTTGCTTACTGCGACATATCGTCCTGCTGAGGTGGGGGCGCTCAATGTCATTAGGCGTTTGAATGTAAGTTTTATATGGTTGGGGCTCCAGGTGCGGCGCAAGCGAATGGTTGCGTGAGCTGAGAGAACTCACACCGTGCAAGAATGACCACCCGCGAAAAAAGTTCTGCGACGCTGCGGTCGATGGCCAAGATGCAAGACCCATCGCGGCTGGGCGAGCGCATGCTGGACATACTGCTGCGCGGGGTCTTGACAGACAACTACCGGCGGTACGGTTCCCTGCTCATCTTGTTATGTGCCGTGGTTTGTGTCATAACCCCTGGCTTCAGCCCCTGAAAGTTTTCCTGTGGAGAGCCCATCCAAGGACATGCGCTTCACCTGAAGCCGCACACGGGAGTGAGGCGCAAGCATCTTGGCGCCCCGGGGCGATGGTTGCCTGTGAACGCCCGTGGGAACTCCGGGCAGGGTTCGGATCAGGGCAGCAGCAAGGGTTCGATTTTGCGGCAGTAGTTATCAAAACCCTGGGCGAGAGCGCTGACGGTTTTTGATATTTCTTCACGCCGCTGATTCCCACGCGATTCGACGTTTTCGATCTGATGCAGGAGAAACTCTGTGCTGTCTTCGCCGGGGAGAATCGAGAAGCGCTCCCATCCGGCGCTGGCCATGAAGTCGCGGCACTTGGGCTGATATTCAAACAGGACAAAGGGCACGTTGTGGACGGCAGCCAGAATTCCCGCGTGCAGCTTGAAGGCGACCAGAAAATCAGTCTCCTGCATCTCCCGGCTGAATTGCTCGTGGGTAACGCAAGGCGGCGTGACCGCGGATTCGGAGAGGCCGGCCCGAATTGCGAGGCGCGCGCAGGCGGCAACATCCTGGGGCCAGACGGGAATGAACTTGACGCGATGCTGACGCGCAACCTTGCGCGCTACCTCGGCTAGTTGACGGGCAACACTATCTTCCGATCCGATCATTCCTCCGGCAGGGTTGCCGAAGTTGAATGCGATGGTCAGACGGTCTCCGGAAATCTTCCGGGGTTTGAGAGGTTCATGCAAGAGCAGTGCGGGGTCGCCGGAGACGATTACATTGCGCAGCCCGCAGTCTTCCAGTTCGGCCTTGGAGAGCGGGCCGCGCACGCCGACCACGGGCAACTCGCCGAGTAACTCCGCCCACTGCTTGCGACGGTCGCTCCATCCGGTTGTGCCACGCCAGTAAGCCGAGCAGGCCACCCCGGTGCCGAAAACCGGAACCGGACGCTTCAGCTTTCTGCGCAGCTGGGTGTAGGCGTTGAGAATATTCTGGTTGCGGTTGATGAATGTGCCGCCGCCAAGCATGCCAGCCTCGCCCGCGAGAAGTGCCGAGGCTCGGTGCCGATATTGGCGGAACAAAAGACGCAGCCGGGCGCCATCGCGCAGTTCTTCCCGCGCGACGCGAGCAAGCCAGGCAGGATCGGTGTAGACGCGGCTGACCGAACGCGGTGCAATGGGTGCGGTGAGGTCGGCCATGGTGGACCAGCGAATCCGCGGAAAGCGCTGCCGGCAAACCTGCCACATCGCCTCATCCCCGAGATTGCCGAAACCGACCCAACCCAGGTAGATGCCGGATCGCTGCCACATTCGATGCCCCGTTTCTAGGCTTCCACCACTTGCACGTCCTGGCTTGCCCGAGGATGGTTGAGAAAACCGCAGAGCGCATTGCGCAGGAATTCGCGCTCTGGCGCGGTGAACAGGAGAGCGAAGGCTACTGGAACAAACAGGAACATGGAAGCCGCAATTAATGCCAGCATGACCTTGTAGTCAGCGGCCGCAAAGCGAAAGATGAGAGCGCCTGGGAGCAACAGCGCTGCCAGGGTCGCGAATAACGATCGCGCCAACAGCGCGTAGTATTTCCCGAGGTCAAAGTGCATGATCCGGCAAAGGTACCAGGGCTGGACAAAAATCTTGGTGAGTGCCATGGGAATCATGGTGCCGAGAGCAACGCCCAACATTCCCCAGTGACGCACCAGCACGATGCTGAGGACAAGGTTGGCGACTCCCTCCACGGAATTGAAGACGGCAAACAGGCCATGCCGGGAGATTCCGTACAACAACTGTAAGGACGGGGTTTGGCCGAGGGCGACGGTTGCGCCCAGGATGAGCACGGCCATCGCGGGATAGGCGTCGAGATAGGATGATCCCATCCAGCGCGCGATGAAAGGCCGGCCGAGAGCCAGAATTCCGAATCCGACGGAAGTGGCGATGGCAACCGCGATCTTGGTGCTGAACTGAAATACCTGGGCGGTGCGCACGCGATCGCCGGTTCCGTCGAGGCGGCTGAAGAGTGGGCCGAGCGTGCCGGTGACGGCAATCATCAGACTGATGAAATACTGGGCCATGCTGCCGGCGATGTTGTAGTGAGTGACGGCGGCGACGCCGAGAAAGGCCGCGACCACGAGAGCATCCACCTGGAAGCGGAGCAGGTCGGCCAGTTGCGCCACCAGACTGATGGAGCCGTGCGAAAAGAGTTTGCGGGCAACCGCGCGGGTAAGGAAGTGCGGAGAGAGCCGCAGCCCAGGTGAGATTCGAACGCCCCAGTAAATACTGAGCAGGAAGCTGAAGGCAGCGCCGCCAACATTGATCCAGGCCAGCGCGGTGATTCCGGCGCCGGAACTCAGGGCGATCCAGGTCAGGATGGCGCGGAGCAGAACCGAGGAGATTTCCAGGCCGGCAGAGATATCAAAGCGCAGATGGGCGTTGATGAGGCCGAAAAAGACACGCATGGGGATGGAGATTCCGGTGCCGGCTCCGACGATGAGAATGACCTTGCGGAACAGCGCCAGTTCGGTGGGATTGGTGAGAAAGAATCCGCCGCCCACGGCAACGGCGCCACTGAGCGCAAGCACCAGCGCGCCGAGGCAGAGATAGATTGCCAGCGAGGTGCTGACAATGCGATTGCACTCCGTGGTATCACCCCCGCCGAGTGCGCCCGCCAGGTGGCGCGAGACCGCGCCCGATAGCCCCAGATCGAGGAGTGCGTAGTAGCTGCCCAGGGTGGTAACCAGCGCCCACAATCCGTAGCTGCGGTCACCCAGGGTATGCACCACAAAAGGCGTGAGCATGAGAACGATGCTGGTGCTGGAAATGAAACTGAGGACTCGCATGGCGGAGCCAAGCCAGACCTTGCGCGCACTGACCGCAGCCGCATTCGTGGCGCTCATGCGCGTTTCTCCGATGCCGGCAGGACATCGCGAAGAATGCAGTCGAGGAGCGCGGATTGTTCCTCCCATGAGTACTGGGTTGTGACCCATTGTTGGGCGGCGCAACCAATCCGGCGAGCGTGTTCAGGATGGGTGAGCAGGTACACGGTTTTGGCTGCAAATTCGCAGGCACCGCGGGCGATGAGAAGGTTGACGCCATCCTGGGTATCGATGCCGGCACAGCCCAGTGGGGTTGCGACCACCGCTTTGCCCATTGCCCAGGCCTCGAGGATTTTGTTCTTTATGCCGCCACCGGACAGAAGCGGAGAAACAATGACGGCAGCTTGTTCGAGATGGGAGCGGAGATCGGGCACGAAGCCGGTGACGCGAATGTTGGAGTTGGCAAGAGCCTGAACCTGGGGAGCTGGATTGCCGCCCACGATGCTCCACTGACACTCTGGAAGCGAGGCACGAATCCTGGGAAAGACCTGGTGCGCGAAGTACAGCGCGGCGGCGATGTTGGGGGGAAATCCCATGATGCCCGAGAAGACGATCTCGCGTGGGTTGACCGGGAGGCCGGACGGACGGAAGTATGCGGCATCGACTCCGTTGGGCACGACCGAAACCGGAACGCCGGGAACGATCCGGCGAAGCCAGCGCGCATCCTGCTGAGAGACGAGAATGCAATGGCGCGCCCGGCGGCAGGTGCGGCGCAGATATGGAAGCAATTCGAAGACGTGCTTCGTCAGGCGGAGAGCGTCCGGTGAGATGCCTTGCAGGCGAATCTCCCGCAATGCCGCGAGCATCGGTTCATCGACCAGGTCGGCAATGATCGGCACGTCGCAGTGTCCGGCGTATTGCAGCAAGTCTGCGCCCATGACGAGGACGGCGTCGAAGGATTGATCGCGCAACGTCCGGTTGAAGGCGTGCTGCAACTCCGGCTCAAAGCGATAGGGGCGCTGCCACTGGAAGAATGAATGCAGCCGGCGCAGGCTCGGTGCCTGCGAAGGGGTTGCGCTTTTGTACCGCTCCGCACTGAGAAAGGTGATGTCATAGAAGCTGGGCAGGCGGCTGAGGAGATGATAGGCGCGGAGGCCGATGCCGTGACAGATTGCTTCCGGAGAAGTCTCGGACAGCACCAGAAGGCGAAACCGGGTTGGACGGCAGGGATTGTTCATGATGGTTTGGCCAAGGCTCCGGAAGACCCCGGGCGGCGTGAACTTCCTGCGCTAGGGTTCGGGAGTTCAGCGGGAGGCTGAAGAATAGTTTCATCGACAGGATTCGTTGCTTCGAGCCGGGCGGTGGTGCAAGATACAATTCCTGGGGCCATAAGCTCACGAGGCATGACTTGCCGGTAGACTTCCAAACGACGATCCGGGCAGACCTTTGGCGCTACTATGGGCGCGAGGATCGAGCCGCGTTCTGGAAGGCTTTCCGCGAGATTCCGGGATTCCGGTTCAGCTACTTCTTGCGCAAATGCCAGGCGAGGCGTCACCAGCCGCGCTGGCTGCGCGTTGCGAGCACGCTGCTTTATAGTCTCCTTCTCGATCACTACCGTTACCGGTACGGATTCGAGATCGCGATCGAATGCGAGATTGGACCGGGACTCTATATCGGCCACTTTGGGCACCTGACGGTTCATCCCGCATGCCGGATGGGCAGCAACGTCAACCTTTCGCCGGGAGTGGTGATTGGGCAAAGCAATCGCGGGCGTGGCAAGGGCGTGCCGGAGATTGGGAACCGCGTCTGGATCGGTACCAACGCGATCGTGATCGGCGGGATCAAGGTTGGCAACAACGTGATGATCGCACCGGGTGCGTACGTGAACTTCGACGTCCCGGACAATTCGGTTGTCATGGGCAATCCCGGGCAGATTGTCTCTCAGCGCGGTACCGAACACTACGTGGAAAACATTGTTGATCATGTTTAGTCCGGAAGTATCCTGGTGATCTCGGGGCTTGCCGAGTGAATGAACTGCAGAAGCGTGGTGGTGGCCTCATGTTCATCCAGGCCGGGAGGTAGAGGCAGGCTAACCCGCACCAGCGCACCATCACGGGTTCCCCTGCGAATCGAGTCCCACATCAGGTAGAGCTTGCTGCGATATTCATCGGCAATGAGACGATTGTGTTCCTGGTACCAATACACGACGAGCATGCGCTTGTCCTCTCTGTTGAACGAGGTAGCGGTTTAACTGCTCAATTCTTCCTCCTCCTACATCCGCGTTGATAACGGAGACCGAAATTGGCTCCCAACCCGAACCGGGAAGGCAATTGCGCGGGGAATGCATGCGTTCGCCCGCCTTCTGGGTCTTGTAATAGGCGACAAACAATTGGACCTTGGTTCCGGGAATGACCTCATAGGTCCGCGAAAGCAAGTCGTCGGCATGCAGCATTTTGCGGACGGGCGGAGAGAAAGATTCCTCTGAAACCTGGTGCCATGCGCCCATGTGGAGCGGAAGGGTGTTCAACGGCCGAGACAGCCCCGAAGCCTTGTCGCGGTCCAGCCAAAGACGAAAGCCGCAGACGCAGGCGAGGATGAGGGAAACCACGAGAAGGCGGCGGTTCATGAGGCTCTGAACCTCCAGCGCGGGAGGCGTTCGATCAGCTTCAACTCCAGCGAGAGCAGCAGGAAAGCCACGACGAAGACGCTCCAGCCTTCCAGCAGGTGCCAGAAGCCGATGGTAAAGCGCAGCCCGAAGTGGTATCCCAGCAGACCCGCGCCAGTGATGCGCAATCCATTGGCGAGAATGGCTACGCCCGCGGCAGAGGCGACAAAGAGAAGGCGCGCGATCCAATGGATGCGGGAAAAGCTCGCCATGATGACGGCGAGAGTAAACAGGCTGACGAGGGAGCGGATTCCACTGCAGGCTTCGCCGACATCCAGAGTCTGCCGCGCCAGTTGCAGGATGTTGCCGGTGCGGTAAACGGGAATTCCGCAGGTGCGAAGAAAGACCTCCGAACCGCTGGACGCGATCAACTGCAATGGCAAGGTGATCTGATTCATGAGCACGGCCGGCAACGGGATGCAGAGTTCCAGCAGCAAGAGGGGAAGAACCAGCGCGCGCAGGTAGCGAAAGCCCAAAAGTAGAAGAATCATTCCGGCCAGGAAAAGCACGATGGAAGTGCGCTGGAGAAAGAACTCGGCGCCGAAGTATCCGGCGAGAAAGACGAGTTGCGACACGACGATCAGCGCCAGTGCCGGCATCGTCCTGGGTTCGAGTGGAAGCTGGCTGAGCTGCCGGCGGCGGCGGAAGACGATGTAGGCTGCCACAAACGGCACGATCATTCCGTGCGAGTAGTCGGGATCGGTCCACCAGTCTTCCACCAGGCCGCGCAGAGTCAAAGCATAGAGCAGCAGGAACAGGGCGGCCAGTAAGCTCCAACAGGCAACGCTCCGCCAATCGACCGGTGTTGCGAATTGCGATTTGTGGAGTCCCGAGATCGCCATAGTCACTGCCGTTTCGTTTCCGGTTGAGAATTCGATGGAAAGCTATTGCAGGATTTCCCTGGCCTCGTCGCGGGATCGCATGCTGGTATCCAACCTTGCCGCCGCGGTCATTTCCTCGCGGGCGGCCGCCTTCCTTCCGGAATGCATGAGGGCCACGGCGAGATGGTAGTGGTAGTCGGCGTGTTTGGGTTCAGACTTTACGGCTTCGGACAGAAGTGGAATCGCCATCTCATTGAGCCGGCGCTTTGCATAGATCCATCCCAGGGTGTCCGAGACGTTGGGGGTATTGGGCAGGGCGACCTTGGCCCGGCGGGCAAGCTCCAGAGCCTTGTCCATGTCATTGAGGTGATCGGCGTAAAGCCAGGCAAGATTGTTTGCGGCAACACCCGCATTGGGTTCAATATCCAGCACCTTGAGATAGGATTCCTCGGACTTGCGAAGGTTGCCCTGCTGCTGGTTGAGCATTCCAAGCATTGTCCACGAACCGATATCGCCGGGACGGAGCTTGACCGCGGACTCGAAGTAAGCGATCGCCTCCGGCACCCTTTGCTGGCGAGCGTACAGGCTTCCGAGCTGCACGTAGTTGGAATAGCTTTGCGGCGATTGCTGCAAGGATTTCTTCAGCACTCCTTCTGCCGTCTGCAGGTCCCCGGCATCGACATAGACTTTTCCGGCGAGGCTGAGCAACTCGGGAGTTTCGCCGTGGTTGAGCGCATCCCTGATGCGCTGGATGGCTCCCGCCTTATCACCCTCGAGGATCATGGTGCTGGCAATGCCGTCGAGCGCGCCGTAGTTGCGGGGATCTAGCTGGGATGCTTTTTCGAAGTAGACGATGGCCTCGGGATAGCGCTTCTGCATGATGCGCAGCGCCCCGAGGCGGTTAAGGGCGTCGGCGGAACCTGGCTGGGCGGCGGCAAAGGCCTGAAGATAGCGTTCCGCGGAAACCAGATCATGCATATTGGCGAAAGCGCTGCCGATGAGTACGAGACAATCGGCGCGGTTGGGGGCCTGCTGTAACGCCATGCGCGCATACTGCAGCGCCACCTTGGATTGGTTGCGGTTCAACATCATCTGGCCGAGACCGACGTAGGCGTCGGTCAGGCGCGAGTCGCTGGCGATGGCCGCCTCCATCTCATTCTGCGCCCGCTGCAGATTGCCAACCTGAGTGTAGGCGACGCCGAGCAGGTAATGCGCCACGGCGAGGTTTCCCTGCTTGATGACGCCTTCCAACACTTCAATGGCCTGCTGCGGCTTGCGCTCACGGATGAACACCCGCGCCTGGATGACTTGAACATCCGGGTTGCGTTTTCCCTCCTGGAGCAGCGGCGCGAGGACGCTCTCGGCTTTTCTTGTGTCATTGACATTGAGGGCGAGTTCAGCCAACTGCAGGCGCGCCGGCAGGAAATCAGCGCTCTCCGAAAGGATTCCTTCATCGAGCTGGCGGGCTTCGTCGTAGCGGCTCTGCAATACGTAGAACCTTGCCAACGCGAAGCGGGATTGCACCGAGTTCTTCTGGATCACGATCAGCCGCCGGTAGATCTGCTCGGACTCGGGCTGGCGATTCTCCAGGGAGTAGAACTCCGCCAGCGTCATCAGCACTTCAGGTGAGTTTGGATTGGATTGCGCCGCGGCGCGATAGAGCGCTTCTGCGTCACTGATCTTGCCCCGGGAAAGATAGAGAGCGGCCAACGCCTTGCGCGCATTGAAAGACTCCGGCTCGAGGTCGAGGGCCTTGCGCAGCTCGGCCTCGGCTGCTTCCGTCTTCCCCTGGGAAGCATAGAACATGGCGAGGTTGATGTGAGCGGCAGGCAACGCCGGCTCGTCTTTCACGAGGGATTGAAGCTCGGAGACCGCCAGCGAGATGATTCCCTTCGCCGCATAGGCATTGGCCAGCAGCAGACGGGCTTCGACGGTCCTAGAGTTTTGATTCTGCATGTCCCTGGCGATCTGGAGCGCATCATCATTCATGCCGGCTTTGAGGTATATCTGGCCGATCGCGATCTCAGCGTCGGGATCACCTGGGGAAATTTGAAGCACACGCTCGAACTGCTCATACGCCTCTTTATATTGCGTGTTCTTGAGGTAGACCTGTCCCAGGCTGTAGTGAACCTCTGCAGAACCCGGGTCCGCCTTGATCGCATTCTTGTATTCAATGATGGCGTTCGCGTACTGCTCCTGCTTCTCATACACGGTGGCCTTGGCGAGCGATTCCGCCTTCACCTTGGCGGGAGACCTGGCGCAACCTGAAAGGCAAACAAAGGCCAGGATGATGATCAGGTACACGGGCAGAGAAGCACGGCTAGGCGAAGCATCAGACATAAGCACTGGCAGACCCTCTCACTACAAATTCAGATTTACCTTTGGAGTACTTGCACGTCCAAGGCCACTGCGCGCCTTTGTATTCGAGGCACGGGCTGCGTGCGAACCATCTTTGTTGCTTTTGTTGCGCCTGATGCGGGCACCGTGCGGGCAGCGCGGCGACTAGACAGAAACGCCCGTACCTTTCCCCGGAGAATTCGCGTGCTGCAGGTAAGTTGCTGTGGCGGGAACAGGTTGCTAGAGAAGTTTGAGCGCAAAGAGCGGGATGCAAAACACTGCTGCCGGGAGCGAAGTGGTACGAGCACCTTTGTCCGAGGCGTCCAAGAATTGAAAGAAACAGCCAGCGGATCGCAGCGGCGGACTCTGCCGACGGACGCTCCAGCAACAGAATCCAGAAACTGGACGGCAGAATCGACATGGCTTCCGGATCGCATTACCCAGGTCAACAGGCCGCTTTCGCCAGCCGCCTGTATTTACCTTCCTTACGGGTTCAAGCCCTGGCGACAACAGAATTGACTCATCCAGTTTCGTAGGAACAAGTCCTTTCCTTGTAAGCGCCTTTCCGTCTACCAGTGGTCATCCTCGATGCTCGGATCGTTTCCGTCTATTTTGGGGAGAAAATTACCAGGGACCGTCTTGGGACGACGCTTTGAGAATTCGCGGCAACCTTAATTGAACATTGACCGTCTTCATCGTATGGTGACTAAAGGCCCTGCACCATGGTAATCTAAGGGATAGAAGAAGCGAGCCGATTCGACTTAGGAGGGTCTGGAATGGCGATTGCACATTTACAGGCACGGACGAAGCCATTTCGGTTACTCCTGAGCGGCCTTCTGCTATGCCAGATGTTGGGCTGGCCGGTTCCTGCCTTCTGCGGGGAGAACCGGGCTCCCACCGACGCGACGGTTGACGTTGAGAGAAGCCGGACGGGACATACGGACGCCGTATCTCCTCTAGGCGAAGCAAAGCAGGCGGAGAATCCGGCCCTGCTGGCGCTTTCAGACTTCAGTGGTTGCGACCCCAACTTTGGCTCCTTCGAAGACTCTGCCAGGAACTACCTGGAACGTGATCCCGTGGATGGCCGGCGGTGTGTGGCGGGCATCGGCACAAACCACGTCACATTTGGAAAGCTGATCACCCACCAATTTCCGGTTTCGCGGGACGTCTGGATGAGCGGGTCTGTTTACTTCCATGCCGGCTTTCGATTGCCTGCGGTTGCGGCAGGTCCCAATGGTGTCTGCAACGGTGGATTACATTTGTGGCGCCTGCACGAGAGCATGACGGGCAGCAGCAATCGCATCACCATGGACTTCAATGTGCCCGCCGGGTTGGACGTGATCCAGTTCTACCTGTTCAGGGACAACGGCAGCACGAGCTTCTCGAAGTACACGAAATACCAGCCAGCCAAACATAGTGGCCGGTGGCAGTACTGGCAGTTGCATGTGAACCTGGGCACTCCGGGAAAAAGTGATGGGTTTCTGCGTTTCTATGCCGACGGCAAGTTTGTGGATAGCATGGAACATCAAGCGTTCCTGCCAGCCGGAGCGGATGCAAGCTGGGGATTTTCCTACGCGGACATGCAGAGCAATGTCGGAGGCTGCTCCGCGCAATGGCCTGTGCAGAATGGCTGGCTCGTCAGCGGCGTGCGCGTCTGTAAGAACGGTCCTTGCTGAGCAATCCGGGCTACCCGCAATAAGGCATCAACCACTCACCGATACCGCGGACCCTCCGGAAATCTTCTTCGGACCGACTTCCTCTACGCGTGGTGCAGCAGTTGCTCGAAGCCAGGGCGCGGCTGGTGAGCCGGCAAATTCAAGTCAAGCACAGGCTTAGGCGTTGCGGTCGCCGTGTTTAACCCCATGGCGAGGCCGCAGAGTACCCATATGTGCGGGTACCAGAAAACGGATACGAATGCGCCGCTGGCCAGATAGCCGATCATCGCCAACTCCAGTCCCGAGCACAGACAGAACTCCCAGCCCGTGCTGCTGGCGCCGCTGGTGACCAGCCGCGTGCGCACCTTCCCGGTGAGAAGGAAGAAGAACACAAGAAGGGCGACCGCCAGCAGCGCACCCAGGGTTCCCAACTCAGATAGAACTTCGACATAGAGGCTGTGGCAGACGAAGGCGCTGCGGTCATTGGAAACACTGATCCGGTACGAGGCCTGACGAACATACTTGTAATTCGCCGGTCCCACTCCTAAGACCGGATTATCGGCCCACATGCGAAGTCCTGCCTGCCAGAGCAGGACGCGGTGATTGGCGGTCTTATCGCCCTCCCAGTGCTCAGCGGACTGAAAGCGGTCGCGGCTGGCGTGCGGCATGAGGAAGACAAGACCGGCGGCAAACAGCAAAAGAAAAACCGGCGCCCAGGACTTACTTGGGCTCTTGAGCCAGGTTGCCAGGACAATGGCGGCTGCCCCGACCACCGCGCCGCGCGATCCGCAGACCAGGATGAGGGCGCCGAAAACGAGGGCGCAGACGAGGAAAAAGATTCTGCTCTTGCGTCCGCTCTTAGCCTGGAACAGAGCTAGCGCCAGTCCGAAGACCACGCACATGGCGACTCCGAGATCGGCGGAGTTGTCATAGAATCCTCCTCCCCCGCCGATGATGCCGAACCTTACAAATGCCATCTCGTCCGTGGCCCTGCCGTGCTGCACGAAATAGGTACGAAGCCCATGCTGCGCCACTTTTAGATTCAATAGCAGAAACAGGAAAATGAAACCCTGCGCCCGCCAGCGATTGGTGATGGCGCGCGCGATTAGGAATGCGGCGATCAACTGCTCGGGGATGTTCCACAAGGCGGTCGCGGGAAGAACCGTGTAGTGGGCCAGCAGGCTGGAGATACAGGCAACGACGCCCAGCATCACAATCGCCCATTGCAGCCGTCCATTGCCATCCGCGGAGGGAGTGGAGCGGCAGGCAAGCACTCCGAGCAGGGACATAAGAAGCGAGACCTTGCCCAGCTGAAGCGGTGCCAGGACCGGGTACATCACAGCCAGGCGGGTGTACTCGATGAAAATATAGAAAAGCAACCCGATAAAGTCCAATCCCCAGCGCTGCTCTTCCGGGTCCGGGGCGAGTACACGCACCGCGGCCGGCATCGCCATCCGTGGACTATAGCTACCTTGAATCATCCCAGCACCTTATGACTCGACACCAAACTTCTCCTATCGGCGAACGGCGATTGATGAATTGCTTTATTGTGTTTGTAACCTACCGCTGTGAACCAGGTATCCGTGATTGTGCGATGCGATCGAGGGTACATTCAACTAACCATCGTTCTAGCCAGATTATGTTGCAGAGCGAAAAAGGGCTTAGCTTGTCGTGAACAACGGAGTTGGTGCCTTGTTTCATAGTCCGCAATACATGGGCTGACAACTGCAAACTGCCTTCCCATTTCTCCGATGCCTTGCGCTTCAAAAAGTATTACTGCGAAATGAATGGGCCATGAACACGTGCCCCAAGTATCAGCAGAAAATTCAAATATCCAAACGTTTGGTGCGATGACGGTAATGTCGTTGCACATGTAGGGCCACATCGGCACTAGGTAAGCGACCACTTACAGTCCGCAACAGCAACATAGAATGCGGTTGCCTTCCACACTTTCGGCGCGGTCGCCGCTAAGACTTGCGCGCAATTACCTCAACGGCATAAGTAGTTTCACTTCTCCATGGGTTGACAAGTGCAAGAAACCGGCAGGCGGGCGCCAGTGCCGCGGAGGTTACTCGGTTGACGAAAGTATCGCGGTAGGGCAAAGCAAACAAACTGACTGCCAGTTCCCCGGTGTAGTAGCCGAACGTAGGGCGGGACGACAAAATCTCCAGACCAGACGCCTTCACTGAACGAATGAATTCAGAGGCAGTTTTTTCATCGGCGAGATGGGCATGCTCCGCCCAGTCGTGAAACTCATGCAGATGTCCGGAAAGCGGCACGGGCTTGGGACGAACTGTCGGAATGTGGAAGTATCCCACACCCTTCGATACCAACGCGTCCGCGAGACGCGAAATCGCCAGTTGTTGTTCAGCCACGTGCTCCAGCACATCGATGGATAAAACCAGGTCGTAGCCGGTTCCCAACATGTCGCGCGTCAGGTCAGCAACACGAAAGTCGATGTTTGCCAATCCCATCGCATGCGCAGCATCGCGACTTCGGGCAATCCGGCTGTCATCCGCGTCAACAGCGACGACTTGGGCCGACGGAAACCTCTGCGCAAGATAGATTGAGAAGTCGCCACGTCCAGAACCCGCGTCGAGAATTCGATGCGGATGCAGATCGAGTTTGTCCAGAGCCATCACGAAGTTTCTTGCGTGCAGAAAATGAGCAGGGTCGAGTAACCCGAAGAGTCGATACGCCAACCGTTCCGCAGTTGTCTTGGTGTAGAGTCGTTGATCGCCAAATTGTATCGCCATTTTAGTTAGACTCCGCTAGTACAGCGTTACCATACCAAGACCGGAAAACAACCATCGCGCTGGTTGTCTGACTTTCTGTATGCCCGCTCATTCGAGACTACAAATTGACTCCCATTCTTAAGATCGTGTTGCGCTCAAGGATTCGAAACAGAGCAACAATTCGCGCCGTAAGATAAAGGTAGTAAAGCAATAGCGATCGTATTGGCCGATAGATATGGCCGACTGTTCCGCAACGATATGCCACTGTCAATGTGGGAGCCAGAATAGCTAGAAGCGATGACAACGGGATGCGCCAGACCAACGCTGAGTGGGCAAACAGCAGATTGAAAACTGCAAGAAGAGTGAACAAAAGATGCGCGAACGTCATCAGAACAGGCTTGTCGAGCCACGAACCACGAAAGGTACCAAACATCCCCAGTCCATGCCAGACCTGCTTTTGGAAGAACTGCGCCACAGTTTTGGGATTGCCGAGATGGACCGCGGCGATTGCCATTGAACCATAAATGGAGAAGCTGGCGATCCGCAGGCGCTGGCAAATCTCTGTATCTTCCCCGGTGACGAGAGCTTCATCAAAGCCCCCCACGGCGTTGAACGCCTTCCTGCTGACAATGAAATTGCCTGACGGAAGGTAATTTACCGCTCCGTCCCTACCGCGAGCATGCGATTTCTCCCATGTCTCTTCGACCCACTGGGGAAAGTCCGGCAGAGAGTATCTGCAACCCACCGCATCTGCTCGAGTCTCGGCAAGAACCTGTACCGCCTGGTCAAAGTAATCGGGAGCAACAAGGCAATCTGCATCAATGAAGCTAAGTTTCTCGCCCGCCGATACTGCGGCGCCCCTGTTCCGCAGAGTCGAAATCGTAACACTTTTCATTTGCAGAACGGTTGCCCGGCTAGAGTACCTGGAGGATAGTAACTCCCAGGAACCGTCAGAGGAACCATTGTCAACGATTGTAAGATCGGCATTACCATAGTACTCAGTAGCCGCAATTATAGAATCTATAGTTGTTAGTAGGTATTTGTATGAGTTCAGGGTTGGCACGACGATTGAAATTCTCGGCTTTTCCATAAATGACCCTGATTTTTCTGCGGTGCTAAGTTCAGGTAAAGTGCTGACCAAAGAGCCCACGCTTTGGGAATCATTCCGCAAAGGTTTTGCCCGGTATGTATCCAAAGTGTTTACGTCTCCGCTTTATCTGTCTTGGCATGCCGGTTATGTTCGGCTGCGGACCTTCCTGCACACCCATACAGATACACTTAGGCACGTGCAGGGCCATGTTGGTAGGAGGGGGACGTGAACCAAAATCCGACATATTCGATCGACTGGGCGACGAATAATGTCCGGCAGCCGGAAATTCGAACTGCCTGGCCGCCAAATGGAGGTCTAAGTATTTGGCATTCACCGCACGCGGAGGCCACGCTCACTCCAGTAATGAAGCCCAAACCCACGTCGATGTCTGATATCTAGAAATAAGACTGAAGCAAGCACGAACTGGTCCGGCTGCCACCGCGACTTTAGTGCCGCGATTTCGCATAGAGTTTACGGTAGAGATCCAGAATCGACTCGGCGTTACGTTCCATCGAAAACTCCCGCTGGATGTCTTCGGCCGCACCGCGACAAAGGGACTCACCCGAGCGGTGGTCACAAAGCAAACGGAGGCAGGCACGGGCGAGATCCCCGGGATCAGACGAGGAGACGGTGAGTCCGTTGCGGCCGTTCTCCACAATTTCGCGGATACCGCCTACCGCCCGCGCAACCACTGGAACTCCGAGCCACAGTGCTTCCAGGAGAACCATGGGCAACCCTTCATGGTCCGAGCACATCACGAGGACATCGAGGGCGCGAAGCACGTCATGGATATCCTCGCGATGCCCAAGGAAGCGCACGTGGTCCTCGAATCCGCTCTGCCGGGCCGAAGAGAGCAGGGATTGACGCAGAGCGCCGTCCCCAGCCACTACAAATTGAACACCTGGAACCGCTCCGTTCACGATTTTCGCCATCGCCAGGAAGAGATCCACACGCTTGACCGGCTCCAACCGGCCGACAATGCCAATTACCGGCGCCAAGGTGCAACCGATGTGCGCTTTCGCCTGCTCGCGGCTGAAGCGGCTGACAACATTGACCGCATCAATCCCATTCCGTATGGTAAAGACTTTGCGAAAGCCGTACTCGAGGCGGAGTTGCGCCTCCATCTCGTGACTGACGCCGATGATTGCGTCCGCGGCAAACCTTCCGGTCCAGCGGTCAAGTTGCTGGTTGAAAAATTGGCGCAGAGAACTCCATCCCTTAAACGGCTCGGGCATTCCGTGCTTTGTCCGGACGATGACTGGAACGCGGCAGCGAAGCGCGAGCAAATGCGAGAGCAGGTTCTCCTTGTAGCGATGAGAATGCAGGACCTGAACCTGCTGCCGGCGGACAAAGGGTACAGCCTTGTGAAGAATCTGCAGAAAACTGTTTTGTGATTCCGGGATGACCTTGACGATGGCGCCCGCCTGCCGGAGTTCGCTAGCCAACCGGCCCTCATTCAAGACGATAGCTGACAACCGAAGATTGCCATCGCGGCAGAGGGCGCGGACGAGAGTCGCGGCCTGAACCTCTGCTCCTGCCCAGCAATCTCCTGAAAGAACGTGACAGATGGAGTGAAGCCGCGGTGGCTGCGCGGCAACCGCAGGAACCTGCCCGGGCAGGCGGGGGTCGCCAGTGAGCATATCGGGATTCGATTCGCGCGTCATGTCAGCGTCGCTCGCCGGATTGCGACCGAACAATCACGAACGTCCTGGTCCCGCTGTGGTACCATCGCACTGCCGTTGCCCAGTCTGCATTATGAACATGCGGTCTCAAGTCGAAATTTCGGTTGCCGGTCCTGAGATGGACGCGCCCTGGGACGGCTATGTGCTTCAACATGACTGCGCCACCCATTGTCATCGCTGGGGGTGGAAGACGGTCATCGAGAAGGCGTTCAGTATCCCTACCTATTACCTGATTGCAAGTGAGAGCGGCAGAGTGTGCGGCGTTCTGCCGCTGGCCTGGCAGAAAAGTTTGCTGTTCGGAAGCTTCATCACGGCATTGCCATTCCTGAATGCGGGAGGCCCGTTGGCTGACTCCGTGGAGATTGAGCAGGCCCTGGTGCAGCGCGCCATTGCGATTGCGCGGGAAACCGGAGCGGCACGTCTGCAATTGCGCTACCGCGGCCAATACCGGCTGGACTTGCCGGCTTCTTCGCACAAAGTAGCCGCCGTGCGCGAGGTCGGCAGCGACACGGAGGCAATGTGGAAGGCGCTGAGCTCCAATAACAGGCGCAAGGTCAACAAGGCTACCAAGACGGGGATGACGGCAGCAGCCGAAGGCGGGGCGGCGCTTGATATCTTCTACGAGATATTTGCCGAGAACATGCGTAACCTCGGTACCCCGGTGTATGCGAAGCTTTTTTTTGGCGAGGTGCTGCGGGCGTTTCCGCAACATACCGAAATCATTGTAGTGCGCCTGGATGGCAAGCCGATCGCAGCAGCCTTTGTGATTTCCTTTCGCGACGGGATGGAAGCGACCTGGATGTGTTCGCACTGGCGTTACCTTTCACTACAACCCAATATGCTGCTCTATTGGACGATCCTGCGCATCGCCAGTGAACGCGGCTTTCATTGGCTCGACTTTGGCCGCTCTACGCGCGACTCCGGCACCCACAGGTTCAAACAGCTCTGGGATACCAGCGACGTACCCCTGCCCTGGGCCAGTTGGACAAAGGACGGCAAGGCGCCAACGGAGTTGAGCCCGGCCAATCCAAAGTTTCAACTCGCCACCAAGCTCTGGATGAAACTTCCACTTCCAATTGCAAACCGCATTGGACCTCTTCTTGTTCGCAACCTTCCCTAGGTTGGAGCTGTACCGAGATAACTTATTCCCGCACATTACAATTGTCCGCAGTCATCGCTTGCTCGGTTCCCAGATTACGAACCGCTCCCCGTTGCAATACAGAAACCATGATTTCAAGGTTGACAGATTTCCGAGCATGAAAAAGCTGGCGACCTTGAAAGGTAACAGCCGCAGCATAGGCCGGTAGCCCCGGGGAAGGATTCCTGAGAGGTGGAAAAGTACCTGCGCCACGAGCGCGACACGATAGAAGACGCCGGCGTTCCAGAGAAAACAATTTGCAACAAGGGCAGCGATGAAGCCGAAGGGGAGCAGCCAGCGGAAAAGCTTGTGACTGACCAACTCCCACGATACCAACCCGTAAACAAATGGGTTGAGAAGCCGGAGGTGGGAGAAGAATACGTCCAGTCCGTGAACGATGGTACGAACCTTGCGCCCAAACTCGTCTTCTAAATTGACTGCGCCGAGGTATCCGAGTACACGCGTGTCGACCACGACCTCATAACCGGCTTCAATGCTGTTCAGGGGAACGAAGAAATCGCTGCTTCTGCCCGGCGGCCAGTCGTGGCACACCTCGCGGCGCGCGGCGAACAACGATCCGCTGACATTGATCAGAGAACGCACATCTCCTTCCAGGCGTCGCAAAATCGTTTCAAAGGAAATGTAGATTGGCTCCGCATTGCCCAAGGCTGGGTGCGTGGCATCCTCACTGCTAACACAGCCTACCCGGAAATCGGCAAAATTGGTGACGATGGTTCGGACCGCGTCGGGATCCATTCGCACCCCTACATCCGTAAAGAGAACGATCTCGCCGGAAGTGGCCAGCAGCGCCTGCTTCAGGCAGTTCGCTTTGCCCTGGCGCTCGGAACGCAGAAGGCGGACGCCGCGGTCCTGGTAGCGCAACAGGATTTCTTCGGTAGCCGGGGAGGGTCCATCGCATACCACGGCAATTTCAATTTTTTCCCGTGGATAATCCTGCTCCAGGCAGTTGAGTATCTTGTTTTCGATGAGTTTTTCAGCCCCTCGAACCACCATCAGCACGGAGACGGACGGCAGAATTTCCGCGCGCTCATGTTGCCGGGAGCGCACGCATGAGAACAACCAAAGACAAGCTGCGTATCCGGCTAAGGTGTACGCGATGAAAAGGATCGAGAACCAGAAGACCCACAGCATGATGTTTTCTCCGACTTGCGCTGCCGCCGATGTGTCCTCAGGCGTTCAGTCTGTCGCGTAGCGACTTTGCACACTCCAGCGGGATGTGCAAAGCCCGGAAATATGCGAGAGCACCGGGTGAAAAAGTAGACACGGCGGACGACCGAAAGGATGGGATGCCAATGTGATAACGGCCTCCAATCAACTCCCTGAGTATGGACTCGCGATCAAGCGAGGGCACGGACAGGTGAATGCCCAGGGGATGGAACCCTCCGAGACCATGGAGGTCATCCCCAACTGCCGCAAGCAGTTTCGGATTGAGAACCTTCATGCGGTTGAAGAAATCCAGGGCCTGCGGGCAGGGCAGGTACTTGCCGTCGTAACGGACATTCCAGACTTCCACTGCGTTGAGAACAGCCGCCAGGCCGGAGGAACAATTCCAGCGAATCCGGCGCGGATGAGCGAGGACCGCAAAGCCTCCCGCGGCACGGATGTCGCGCACCAGGCGCACTGGATTCGATGTGTCCAGGAGCCGCTCACATCCCACGCCCACAATGTGAAGCTTATCCCTGCAGGAATACTCGATGCCGCCAACGATGCAGAAATCCGCGCCGGTAAGATGCTCGGCTTTCTGGCGCGACATCGCGACCTTGTGTTCAGTCATGTCGTCGGAGTGCTCGGCCAAGCAGATGAACTGAAAACCGCGGCTACGGTAGAGGTCCGCGATCCTGGGCAGTGAAAGTTCCCCGTCGTTAGAAGCGAGAGAGTGAATGTGCAACGCACCCTTGACTAACATTGGTATGTCCCTTCCGCGGGAGCGGGGCCGGCCACCTGGACCTGGACATCGCATCCAGGAATGCAGCTCTGGTAAAGCCGCTCGTAGCTTGCCACCATGGCTTGCACGGAGAACTCGCCTTCAATGCGAAGCTTTGCGGCCAGGCCCATGCTCGCGCCTTTCTCTTTCTGGTCCAGCAATTCAATGACGCGCCGCGCAATCGCGGGCGCATCCGCCACCGGTACCATGAATCCGGTGCGACCCTCCTCCACCACTTCTCCGGCGCCTCCACAGCGGGTGGCAACCACCGGCTTGGCGCAGGCCATCGCCTCCAGCACCACCAAAGGAAAGCCCTCGCTGGTGGAAGGCAGGACAAAAATGTCGAGGCCGGCGAGAATGCGCGGTACGTCCTGACGGTAGCCCAGAAACTTGACACGATTTTCCAGGCCTAAGTCGGCGACCAGCTTGAACAGTGGAGGCGCAAGCGTTTTATGCAGATCTCCGCTGATGACGAAAAAGGTGTCGGGATGTTGATCGGCAATCAGGCGCGCAGCGCGGATAAAATACTCATGACCCTTGGGAGCACGCACATTTGCAACCATGCCGATGAGCGCCGTCTGAGGCGCGCAATTCATCTCCTGCCGTAGTCCACCATCGGTGACGGAGGCGAACCGGGCGAGTTCAATGCCGTTGTAGATTCGAGTGAGTGTTTCCTCGGGAAACCCGATCTTCTTGAGCATCTCTTGAACAAAATCGCAGACCACGACCACTTTGCATGCGGTACGCTTTACAACTTGCAGCTTTAGCCATCCGGAGAACGACCCTGCGTCGCTCAGCTCCACGGGGCCGTGATAGGTCACAATTGCAGGGCGCCGGGAAAGCCGGCTCGCAAGACAAGCGTAGAAATTCTGGTCGGGAAGGTGAGAGTGAATCAGGTCGATTTGCTCATCGCGAACCAAACGGGCCAGAGCCCGGGGCAGACGAAGGTCCCACCATTTGTCCCACTCGACGCGAACCGCCGGCAAGCCGAGTTCGCCAAGCCGGTCCTCCAGCCAACCGGGTTGGTTGATCACAACGATGGAGCGGAAACGCTCAGGGTTGAGCCGTTCTGCCAGCATGAGCAGCACGTTTTCCGCGCCGCCCGGACCGCTGGTTTCGATGGTATGCAGGATGTTCAACCGTCTCATGAGAGCTTCCTTGCCGTATTGCCGCTGCTTCCTGGGAAGAGCACTAAACGAAGGTTGACGGAGATGTACTGCTGCATCTCTTGCCATCCGGGGCCGAGGTCGCCGAGGGAGCAAACGTCATAGTGCATATCCCTGCCGAAGAAACGGCAGAAGTCGGTGCAAGCGCGTAATCGCGAAATGGGAAATGGATACAAGCGCCGTTGCTGCTCGGAGGATCGCAGACGCGTGATCAGCGAATCGAAGTCGCCAAGCAGCCAGCGGGACTTCACCCCTGCGCGGTATTCGAGTTGCGATGGCACGTGCTCTCCACAGATGAGCCTGTAGTAGATCGACGGGAAATCGATTCCGGCATCGATGGCCAGTTGCAACGAACCCCAGAAGCGTCCGTTGACTTCCATCAGCTTGGTTTCGCCGTCGCGTGCGTCGGTCTTGTATTCGACCATGGCGGGGCCATTCCATTGCACCTTGCGCAGTAATGCCGCGGAGCGCTCCACCAGGCTGCGATCCGGCGGAAGGCTTTCACTGAGCACGCTGAGACCTCCCCACGGAGGCTTTTCGCGCAGCCTTTTATGACAGAATGCCGCTTTCACTTCGCCGTCCCATAGCAGCAGAAATACGCCGCGGCCTTCGCCAACGATTTTCTCCTGCACCAGCGGATCAGGAATCATGTGGGCAGCCGTCTCGTACTTCGCGATCAGTTCCTCGGGAGTGTGGGCGTACGTGACGCTGCCCTCGCGCCAGGCACCGTGGAGGTACTGCCTGGATCGCCGCGGCTTGATCACTACGGGGTAGCCAACCGACGCGGCGAAGCGCAGCAGCGAATCGCGGTCGCCGGAGCTGGCGCAGCGAGGCGCGCCGATGTTGAGTTCGCGCGCGAGTGTGAGCATGGCGGCCTTGTCCTGCACCAATGAGAGTGTTTCCGCATCCTGCACCATCGCTGTAATTGCTGGAGCTAGGCGAAGCTTGAGAGGGGCAACCAGTTGCACCGTGACGTCAGAGGTTGCCAGCAGGTGTGTGTACCCAAGAGGCGCCAGCCGCTCGCACAAGAAGTCCTGGAATTGCGTGGGTTTGAGGGCCGGGGACGGATAGATTAATTTCTCCCGGCAATACCTGGAAGCCCCGGCAATCATCTGGGGAGTATCATTGCCGATCCCGACAAAAACACCGGCGCGTCCAAGCGAGCGCACGGCCGCGAGGGTGGAGCGCTGGTTACCGTCCGTGATGAATACTTTCATGGTTTCCTTAAAGCCAGCCGGTCAGCCGGAGGTGAAACATTGCAGGCGAAAAGCTTCCCCATGGGCTGGTGAGATTGCCCTCTTGCAACAAGGATCGCGGCACGGTGAACGGATCGTCCCCCGCGCAATAGCCACCGGAACGAGTTGTGAATGCCATTTCATATCCGGCCGTCGCGGCCCATCCGCGAACCCGCTCGTCGAAACTCCCGCTGGGATAGGCAAGCGATTTCACTTCCTTGCCGATCCGTTTGCCGAGTGTTTCCCGGCTTTCCAGTAATTCCCTCTTCGCAACCGCTTCATCTTCACACGCAAGCAGGACGTGGGTAACGCTATGGCTGGCGGCTTCAAAAACCGGTGACATTGCCAGCAGTTGCTCCCAGCTCATGAGGCGGTCGAGATCGCCGAGTTGGCCTCCATTGGAGAAGCGCAGGACAAGAGCCTGCACCACGGACTCGCGCCGTGCAACGGCGATTTGCTTCAAAGCGGCAATCGACTCTGCCAGGCCAGCCATGGGAGCTTGCCCAAGGGCATCGCCTATCGCGCGGCAAAGTGTTTCCTGGCTCTCTCCGCAGTTTCTCCAGAGCAGACTAAGCCGCTCCACCCAGCAGAAGGCGTTGCCGCCGAGCAGCCCGGTGGGGACAAATACGGCCGCGCGCATTCCAGCTTCCCTCAGGGCAGGATAGGCATTCTCAAAGGTGTCCAGCCATGCGTCGTCGAAGGTTAACAGGCAGCTCGGCTTGGGGCCTTGCGGAATGTTTCCGCCGAGAAGATCGGAGAGACAGACGACGTGGAACTGCTCGTTCAGCATTTGCAGAAGATTTCTGAATGTCGGCAGCAGAACGAACAGGGCCGGTTCCGAACCGGTAAGTGCAGCCTGTTGTGCGGTCAGCACGCGGTGCAGGCCAAGGACGGCGACCTCGGAGCGACCTTGCAAGACGCGGCGCAAGCAGCACCGAAGTGCCAATACGCCCGAGCAGTAAAGCGCCGTTGCCAGCAGATAGTGCGCCGTGTGTCTGAATCGTGACATCATATCTGAGTCTCGGACTTACTGTCCTTTCCCCAGCACAACCGTCTTCACCGTCTCGAAAAGGATTGCAAGATCAAATGCGATGGAGATGTTCTTTACGTAGAAAAGGTCATATTCAAGTTTGTTCTTCGCGTCTTCGATCGTCGCTCCGTAGGGATAGGAAACCTGCGCCCATCCGGTAACTCCGGGACGAACGGAATGGCGCAGGTCGTAGTAAGGAATTTTCCCCTCCAGCAGTTGCACAAAGTACGGCCTTTCCGGACGAGGACCCACGAAACTCATCTCGCCTTTCAGAATATTTACGAACTGGGGTAATTCGTCGATGCGGAGCTTGCGCATGATGGAGCCGACACGGGTCACGCGGGGATCGTTCCGGCTGGCCCACCGCGGAGTGAGATTGTGTTCCGCATCGGTGCGCATGGAGCGGAACTTCAGTATGTCGAAAGGCTTCCCATCTTTTCCAACCCGTTCCTGCCTGTAAAACACCGGTCCAGGGGACTCCATCCGGATCAGCAGCGCGGTAACCAACATCAACGGCGCACTCAACAGGAGACCGCAGAGGGCAACGATCGCACTGGCAACACGCGTAATGACCAACCGCATCACGGATTGTTTGACAAAACCGTCCGCGTAAATCAGGGTGCTTGGATAAATGCTTTCCACCGGGATTCTACCCGTGAGCTTTTCGTAGAAAGTCGCGGCTTCATCGATGCGAATACCCGCGGAACGGGCGCGCAGCAGCATCTCCACGGGGAGACGCTTTCGTCTTTCGCGTAGCGCAATCACAATCCGCTGCGGGTGCTGCTGCTTGATAATGTTTTCCAGATCATCGAGCGGCCCCAGTTGGGTAATATTGGGAATCGAATCCTTAAACTCCGGCTCGGTTACGACTCCCAGAAGGCGAATGGGAAGGTCGGAGCGGACGTAAATTTCTTTCACCAGGGAAATCGACATGCTTCCGTTGCCCACGACCAGGACCCGCTCACCCGCCGTTGTCCAGCGATTGACCCACTCCATCGAAAGGCGGCCGAGAAGAATGATCAGAACAATGCCCAGGAAAGTCAGTTCGATCACACCAATTCCGAGCCGGATGGATGGAAAGATTGCGCCGAGAATCGCCAGGGCCAAGCAGGAAACACCAATTGCGCTAAGCAGTCTTCCCAGCAAGACTTGCTTGGACTCGATTGCCCGCAGATCATAGAGACTAAAGTAGTAGAAGGTGAGCTGGCAGACTCCGGCGATAAGCCAGCCCTTGAGAAATAATCCGTTGCTTTCCGCGGAAACACTGGTGGAATGGTGCATGACAAGCGAGGCGACGGTGAAAATTCCTGTCGCGATCAGCGTGTTTTCAGCGGCCACAAGCACAAACACACGGCCTGGGACATATCGATTCAGGACGCTGAACATGCAGCTACTCCTTCATGGAAGATCCGGAATAGTAATAACAGCCACCGGGACGCGCCTCCGCACCCACCAGCACAGTTCCGATCAACTTTGGGCGAATCAAGGCAATCGCCTCCGAGACGATGGTCTCCGACGTCTTTCCAGCGCGGACACAAAACAGCACAGCGTCCATCAGATTGGCGGTCACGCGCGCATCTGCCACGGGAAAGATCGGCGGGGTGTCAAAGATGATAAGGTCGAAATTAGTTTGCACTTCGCTCACAAAAGCTGCCATGGCGGCCGAATGAAGTAACTCAACCGAGTTCTGATCGACACCTCCGGAAGGTACGAGAAACAGGCTGTCCGTGAGTTGCAGAAGCAGGTCGGAAAGCGGAACGGAAGAGCGCAGGTAATCGTCCAGACCCAGTTCATAGGGAATCCCGAGCACGCCGGCAATCCCCGGCTTACGCAGGTCCGTGTCCACCAGCAAAACCTTGATTCCCTGCACCTGGCTAAGTGCGACGGCAAGATTGATGGAGGTTGTAGTCTTGCATTCACCGCTCACCGCGCTGGAAATCATGAGGGTGCGCATTCTCTGCGCGCGCATCGTCTCCAGGATGCGGGAGCGCAGAACACGGTATTGCTCCCACACATTGAGATGCGCCTGAGGCGTTGCCTCATTTCGCAGTACATAGAGCCGCTCCAGATTTACCGGGAAAGGAACTAACTTGCCGAGCCGGGCCTGGACGGGACCCACCGGCTCATGTCCGCGCTCAAAAGCCATGAGTCCGGCGCGTTGCCCCTTCAACGGAACCAAGGACGCCGGATCAGACTTAGCGTCTCCGACTTCCCTGCCTAGAGCCTTGTATAGATAATCCACGTGAATTCACCTCCGGGACTGGGAGCGTTTCCGCCCGTATTAGTCCGCCTGCTGGCCAAAGTTAAGAGAGTTGGCAAAGTTCCGTAAAGTTTCCGGTAATTCGTAACCGGTGTATTCCCCGACCAGGTTTTTCCACGACTCCGGCGTGCGCTCCGCCAGCAGGACGCAGCAGGTTGAGAGCCGCATGCGGCAGGTTGGTCTTGCCGGTTCCCGCCGCGCCTACCAGGAGCACGATTCCCCTGCGCTCGCGCACCGCGTAGAGCAGGTGCGCAATGGCCTCGCAGTAGAGAGCGCTGTAATCAATACAGTCCGGCGAAGGGTTCAACAGAAACGGGTTTTTCTCCAACCCAAAATGATTTCGATACATTAGATCCGCCAGCCGAATCCCGTAGCAATCGCCGAGCGCTGCAAGTACGCCAACAGCACCACGGAAAGACATGAAACGCAAGTGGCCGCTGCAATCATCCATCGTCTCTTGGTTGCCCGCTTTTTCTCCCCGGCATCCAATACCCAGGGCAGGCTGGCCAAGACCATGGCGGAAGTTGAGAGCGAGAGATCGCGCTCGCTGTGCAGGGTGTTGTCGCTCATCTCCGCCAGCAAGGCCAGCCCGCAGCCTGCAAAAATTCCGATGAGCAGACCGACTACATTGATCTGGAGCAGATTCGGCTTGCTGGGTTTTTCCGGATAGCTGGCCGGGTCAAGAATGCGGAACTGCTCGCCTTGCGCGCGACGCTCCATCTCGGCCGCCACCGTGGAGTTATTGCGTTTTGCCAGCAGCGCTTCGTAACTGGTGCGTGAGGTATCGTAGTCGCGAGAGAGTTCCGCGAGTTCCTGCTCGACGCGCGGTAATGCACTCATGCGCGCCTGCAACTGCTGGATCGAGGCCTCCAGTTGAGCCTGGCGCGCCGTGCGCTTCAGAACTTCCTTGTCAAGCCCGTTGATTTCCACCTGGATCTGATCGGTGCTGCCCTGCGCGTTACCGTCTTTACCCCCGTTCTTGGATTTCTCCGACTCGATCTTCTCTTTGAGCGCTGCCAGTTCCGCCTCGAGGCGCAAGATGTCGGGGTGCCTGGGCTTGTATTTCTGCTCGGCTGCGAGTAACTCCGTGGTCTCACTGTCGAATTGAAGTTGCAGCGCTGACTTCATGTTCTGTGGCGTGGAGATCATCTTCATACTCTCGAGCAGCGAAGCCATGTAGTTCTTCTGCTGCTGCGCGCGCGTAATCGCATCCGAATTCGACTGGAGGACGCCTTGCAACTGGCCGAGCATCTGCAGGCTGGGAACCTGCTGCTCCGGCAACTCTCCCGCATGCTGCGACTTGAAGGTCTGGATGCGCTTTTCCTGCTCCTGCAGAGACTGCCTGAGCCGTTCCATCTGGTCATCGAGAAAGTCGGTCGTACCCTCGGATTCCTGTTCACGATCCTTCAGGTTCTCCTCGATAAACAGCGATGCGAGATTGCGCGTAACCTTCTGCACCAGGATCGGATTTGGGCCGGAGTAGGCAATCTTGAAAGCGGCCACGGATTTGGTACGGTCCGTGGTCAGTTGGTTGGTCACGACCTCGACCGAGATATCACGGCGCATCAACTCGACAACTTCGTCTCCCGGCATCTTGCCGTTGGCGGAGCCGTAAAGATTGAATTCGAGAATGATCTTGCGCAGCCGGGAGCGGCTCAAGATCTCCTGACGGATGGCCTGCAACCGGTCGCTCACATCCTCGGAGATGGTTGATTGCACATAGTTCGCAGGTACCTTCTGGGGCTCGATCATGACCGTTGCTTCCGAAAGGTAGGAGCGGGGAAGCCACAAACTGCCAAAGAAGACGGTTAGCGAGACGAGCACGATCGGCAACACCAGCCACCATATCCGCCGGCCTGCGATCTCTGCGTAGTCCTGAACACTTGAAGCTGCTCTTTTCATCGCTCTCCCTGTTTAACGCGGAAACAGTCTGTCAACATTGATCGAAAGTCCGGTCAAGAACTGCTGCCGGTAGATTTTGTTCTGCTGGGTCAGCACACCCTCTTGCACGCCGACTCCATAGTTGGCGAACCAGACAAGGTGGCGCGCCAGGCGAATTCCGCCGTCGAGCGCCGGTGCCACGCTCTGGGTGAGTCCCGTCCCCAGGGGGCCGACGGAGACCGCAGACTGCGAGCGCTGATAGGTAGCGAAAACACCCGCGAAACCTCGCTTTCCAACGGAATGCTCGAATGAAAGTAACGCAACCCATCCGGTAAGGTTTCCCTCCGCCAGCCCCATCTGATAGGAGTTCACGACGTTGGCGCGAAAGGCGCTCTTTTTCGTCTTGTGTTCCAGATCAAGATTGAGACTCAGCACCGGTTGGATTTTTCCCGACGCATTCTGTTGCTCACGCAAACCAGGACCCACGGAAGCCGAGTAGGACCAGTCCTTACTGAATATCTCCGAGTAGCGAAATAGAGCCGCTTGTTCCATCTGGTGGTAATTCTGCAAGGTGAACAAGAAGTATGAGGCGGAGTATCCCTGCACCCATCGTGCGGTGAGCATTCAACTGATAGGTGTAGAAGAGGCCCACCTGTCCGGACCAGGTACTTGAATCCGGCGCCGTCAACAGACTCAGAAACTGGTTTGAGTTGCTGTGAGCGTACTTGGTAACCCCTCCCGACGCGTCAAATTGAACATGAGAGCGATGGTTCAACCTGTGCTGCAAGGTGAAGCCGGTGCTGGCGTTTTTTACCTTTGATTCCAGGTTGAGCGCGGTCAGGCCCGAAAGTTCCATCAGCAGAGAGCCAAAACTGCTACTGGCAAAGGCGGAGCCGCCCCACGATGGATATTCGCGGGCATCGAGGCGCCAGCTGAAATCGGTTCGCGGGGAAAATTCGTGCCATAAGGTTTGGCTGAGATTCCTGGTCGGTGCTGTTCAGGGTAGTGAAATTGCGGTAATAGGTGACCGAAGGAAAGTAAGCAGCCTGATAGACGGTGTGCCGGGCAAGATAGCTGAGAGAAACACTGCCGCTGTAACGCTGAGCCACATCGCCAGCCGGATCAACCAGAAAGGCGGGATTCGTGTCATATACCCCCAGCGCGTCGATTGTCATACCCAGGTTCCAACCCGGGAGAATCACGAACCCATAGTCGTTCACATGCGGCTCCGCGGGAGGTATTTCCATCACCTGCACATCCTGGAGCGGAGCCGGAGGAATTTCCTCCGTGTCCTGCGCCAGCGCCGGCGCCTTTGACATTGCCAGCAGAATTGTGATCATTAGTAATTCCCTCCATCGCGTCATGTCAGTTCCGCCTACGGAATCACGAGTGTGTCGTGCACTTGGAGTTCCACGTTCTGGTTGGTTCCCTTGACGCTGAGGAGTTTCTTGTAACTGACCGGAATCCTGTGGCGAGTGCCATCGGCATCGATGCGCAGAATGAACATCTTTTCGCTCTTGGCAAAATCCCGGTATCCCCCGGCCAGAGACAGCGCGTCCAGCACAGTCATGGGTTTGCTCAGCGGATAACTGCCCGGGCGCATCACTTCACCTAGAACGCTGAAGCGCTGGCTGCGCGTGTCCTGGACGATGACGGAAACCTCCGGCGTTTTCATGTAGGTGCCTAGCAGGTCCGTCAGCTTCTTCTGCAACTCCAGCGGAGTCTTTCCAGCGGCAACCACCTCGCCCACGAGGGGAAGCGAAATGTTTCCGTCGGGCCGTACCGCAACCAGCCGCGAGAGCTCAGGCTCACGCCACACCTGCACCGCCAAGATATCTTCCTTGCCGATTAGATACTGGGCATCGGCTGGAGCCGGCGGCGGCAGGGGGTTAGTCTCACCGGCTTTTTCCGGGCGTACCGCGGTGCTTCCATTTTGGGCGATGACATCCGCCGCGATCGATAGGGTCAAGATCAGGAGAACGATTCTTACCGTTTGTGCCATTGCGTGTCCTTCCGGGTAATGTTCAAAGTTCATCGCTAGTTCGTTCCTTCACGCATCTTTCCTAATGCGCCGGCCGCATCATTTCTTGAGACCTGCCAGCAGCAATAGGCACAGGGCGCCGCTGCTGAACAGGATCAGAGTTCCAGGTTCGGGTGTCCCAGCCAGCTGATTTTCAGGGTCCTTCCAAAGATCTCCCACCACAACGCCCGGTGATAACACAGGCTGGAGGGAGGCCGGCAGATCGGCAATCGAGGGCAGCGGCGCGTCCATGATGAGAGCCTGCATCTGTTCGGTCATTGCCGTCGAATGGACGGCATATTCGGGACTCTTCTGCTGGATGCGGTTGCCGCACCGGCTGCGAATCATGTGCTGTCCATCGGTCAATACGAGTTCGCCGCGAGGAATCGTGAGTACCTTGGAGGTCCAGTAGATTTGTTTGCCCTGGCGAAATGAGACGAATGCCTGCATGGGCGACTGGGTGCGGACAGCGATCAGGTTTTCAATCTGAATATCGCGGTAATGCTCTCCTAACCACGGATCGAGCTGCACGGTTTGGGCCAGCTCTTTGGAGTCGTACACACCGCCAGGTATGACGGAAAATGGATAAATCTTGCGCGCCGCGCGAAAAATCGGCACGGGCGGCGGGGCGTAGGCATTGGGCCGAATGTATACCGAGTGGTAGCCACTCCAGGCCAGCAGCACGACGCCCGCGCCGGCGCAGACGATGGGAAGAAACACCATGGCGGACAGCAGCAGCCGAATCTTCTTGCGGCTCAGGAACTGGGATCGCCTGACGGGACTCATATGCAAGTACCAACCGGGAACAGCTCGTATCCGGCACTGGATTCGGTACCGCCCACAGGAACTCCGTAGGCCTTGCTGACGGTGCCGAATGGAAATCTCTGCAGCAGGCACTCCAAGCGGCGTTCCATGCCTTCAAGGCCAATGTACTGTCTTAGCCGCGACCTCAAACCGACCTTCATTCTTGGCTGGTCGGGATCAATCTCCCATGGGTGGAGATAAACCATCAGGGTTTCGCCAGAGGCCGCAACCTGGTGCAATCCACCCATCACATAGGGAAGCGGCAAGATGCGAAGATAGGCGCCGCCGCCGACAGGCAGGTTCCTGCCGAGCGTCCGCCAGGTTGAGATGGGGAGCTCCCAGATGCCAGCCCGGCTCCGATACGGAATCCGAGAGGCGTCCGGGTCGTTGTAGAAGTCATGCCGGATGGGATGGCTGCTTGAACTGTAAATGAAACCCTCCTCCGCCAGGATCTCCCTGGCCCAGTCCATCGTGCCGAGGATAGAAAAACTCGGGGCGCGATACCCCATCACACCCTGCCCACTGCAACTCTCGATCACATCCTTCGCCCGGCGCGTGTCTTCGCGGAACTGGTCCTGGGTCAGGCGATAGACGGGGCGATGCCAATAACTGTGACAAGCCACCTCATGGCCGTTGGCCGCCGCGGCGGCGACCAGTTGGGGACAACGCTCGGCCACCCAGCCGAGAAAAAACATGGTGGCCCGAACCTGATGACGATCCAGCAGTTCCATCAGCCGCCAGGTGCTCCGCTCCACTCGAAGGCCGATGGCTCCCCAGTCCGTGCGAGGGGCAGCGCTCGCCATCGCTTCCGTGTGGAAGTAGTCTTCGACGTCGATGGTGAGCGCATTCAGCACGAGACTTCTCCCTTGTAGATCAGCGGCTTCCGATCAAAATCCTTGTTGGCTTTCGACACTGGGACAATTTCCTCAGGCTTTGACGGCACGCCGGTAAATCTTCGTGCCCGCCATCAGCAGACACGAACCGAACAATGCCAGGGAGGCAGGCTCAGGCGCGACCGAATCCAAGGATGAGTCCAATGTGCCCTCTACCGTGGTTCCGTGCGATCCCGTGAGACCCAAAAGCGAAGCCGCGTTCGTTGCGGTCGAAGAAGAGAATGAGAAGGTGAGGGTGTTGCTCGCATTGCTTCCGTTGCCGAGCTGGGCAAAGTTCTGCAGCAGCGTGCTGTTGGTGCAGCCGGTGGTGGAACAAGAACTGAATGACAAATTGCTGAGTACCAGAGTCAGCGAAAAGCTGCCATGGCCATTGGGATGGCTGGGACTTGTATTGGTGTCGATCTCGATCATAGACAGCGAGCCTTTCATAATGCCGGAACTCGCGTTGCCGATGGTCAGGGTTGCCGCCGCGTTGGAGGCAAAGTAACCGGTCAGCCCGTCAGAGCTGACGCTGTTCAGGAAAAAGTGCCCACCAGCGCCGGGAGAGATCACCACCGGGGAATTCATCGAGGAATCCCCGGTCAACGGATTAGAACCGTCGCCAATGTAGCCGCTACCAACGTATAGATTGGAAAACGTGATGTATTCGCCCCCAGTCGTTTGGGTGAAAGTGATCCCATTTCCACCGGAACTTGCAAAATTAATGACGGTGTCTGCGCGCGCCGGAATCCGGACGACGATCAGAAGCATGAGCAATGTTGCGAAAACCAGGAATCGTTTCATCAGAGGCTCCTGTGCTGTTCTGGAGCTCGCGGTAGGCGACAAACAGGAGGTCGTTCCGCAAGCTGCGCTACCTCTAATTGCACGGAAGAGTCCAAACTGGAAACAGGATCGGAAAACGAGTGCAACGTTTTGTATTTCAATGGTTTACAGGAAATGAAACCAGGACGGATGTTGCCGTCTGAATTCCGAACTAACCCGCGTGTCTGGATTACAGACGAAGATATCCAGAATTCGCACGCGGCATCCGGATTTCATCGCGCCAAAAATATTTCTTTGGAGGTATGTGTTCTTGGATGGATGTAGAATAGTTGTGATTTTGATTTGAAAATTGAGAGTTTTCTGAAATTTGGAAAGCTAAACGTACCCCTCTGCGCACGACGACATCCAACAATACCTGAGGCACTGTCCTACTCTCGAATGAGTAGTCAGCGGCTTAAATGCCCAATTATAAGGTACTAGTAGTAGACGACGATGAGGCATCGCGCGGCACCATCCGCTCTTACCTTGAGTTGAAAGACTTTGCCGTCTCTGAAGCCGGAACCGGCAAGAGATGCCGCGAGGTTCTCCAGAAGAGCCAACCCGATGCCATCATTATGGACTATTGTCTTCCCGATACTGACGGCCTGCAGCTTCTCCGCGAAATTCGCGCCATTGATCCCTCGATCCCCGTGCTGATCATGACTGGCTATGCGACCATCGACCTGGCCGTGCGCGCCATGAAAGAAGGTGCCGAGCAGTTTGTGGCCAAGCCATTCGAGTTATCCGTACTCCTGAAGCTTCTGGAGAAACTTTTCGAGAACAGCCGCTTCATTCGTCGTGAACTAGCCGTAAAGAACCGGGTAATACGGTACAAGCGCGATCCATTCCTGGGATCATCGCAAAGCATCCGCCGCCTGGAGTCGGCTGCACAAAGCGTGCTGGGAACCTCGCTCCCAATTCTGATCCAAGGCGAAACCGGGACGGGAAAAGGTGTACTTGCGGAATGGCTCACCAAGCAAGGACCGCGATCCAACGAGGCATTCGTCGATTTGAACTGTGCCGGCTTGAATCGGGAATTGCTGGAGAGCGACTTGTTTGGCCATGAGAAGGGGGCATTCACCGGGGCGATTACCCAGAAAACCGGATTGCTGGAAGTTGCGCACCAGGGAACCTTGTTTCTAGACGAGGTTGGAGATATGGACATGTCGATCCAACCGAAACTATTGAAGGTTCTAGATGAAAAGCACTTCCGGAGAGTCGGTGGCGTGCGCGACCGCTCGGTGGATGTTCACCTCATTGCAGCTACCCACCAGGACATGGAAGTGCTGGTCGCGGACAAGAGGTTCCGCAGCGACCTCTACTTCCGAATCAGCACCATTCCGCTTGCCATCCCCCCGCTGCGCGAACGAATCAGCGACATTCCACTGCTAGCCGAGTGGTTCCTGGAGCGGCTGCGGGAAGACCTGAACCGCGGACAACTTGAGTTTGACAAACGCGCCATCACCGCTCTGGAGGGTTACAGCTGGCCGGGTAACATCCGCGAACTGCGCAACGTACTTGAACGCGCGGCCCTGCTTTGCAAGGACGGAGTGATCCATACGGAAGACCTGTACTTTCAAGTTTCAAGACTCTCCCCAAACATGGCTCAAATTGCCCCCGGCGCCGATGCGGACATGACCCTGGAAGAAATCGAGCGCCAGCACATCAGCCGTGTATTCCATAGAGAGAACGGTAAGGTGGACCGGGCCGCCGCAAAGCTGGGGATTCCTCGCAGTTCACTCTACGTGAAACTCAAACACTACGGCATTACCGCATAAGCGGTTACCGCTCGGCCGGGCGTGCCCACTTTCCGCCACGGTTTCCCCCGCTTCTCGCGCCACCGTTGCGCGGCCGCCAATCCCGAATTCAAATTATCAATTCCAGAGGCTAGACAGGGTCCGGCGCCGGCGCGTCCCATCGATCAAATTGCATGGCCTGATTCCTTTACTTAGCGCCGCGCTGACTTGGCAAGCAACGTGCAACTCAACCGGCATGGCCCAGAAACTACTTCTAATCGATGAGAACATTCAGTTGCTTACTCTGGTTGGCGACTACTTATCCAACCTTGGCTACGAGGTGCATCGGGCGAGAGAGTCGGACGAGGCCGAGGCGCTTCTAAAGAACTACGCATACGCGATCGTCATTACCGGGACCGATTGGGAAAACTTTGGAGATACTGGGCGGAATCTAACTCAATACATCAGAGACCTTGTGGATCGGCCCAGGATGATCTTCCTGGAGGAAACGAATGCGAGCTCCTGCGCCACTCCTTTGCCGGGCGATGGCGCGACCCTGGTCGTTGAGAAGCCAGTCGCGTTGCTCCGTCTCGGCGACCTTATGCGTGAGCTTACGAACAGTTGAATGACAGCGGCTGGTGTTGAGCCTTCGCAGCGGCATTCCCTGCGTTGGTTCGCACAACCAAGCAGACTGGAGAAATCGTTTTGAGAACAGATTTTAATAACGGAGCCATGGAAATCGTTGCCTGTGCGCAAACCCGGCTGGCGCTGGCGCTCCTTCGTCCGGAAGGTGACAGGATTGTAGGTTTGCAACACTCCCTGGCCGACATTGTTGACAGCTCTCCGCATGCCATGGCGCTGCTCGATGGCGGCTTTCGCCACCTCGGCGCAAGCGACGCCTATTGCGCGAAGCTGCACGCGGACAGAACTGCCATCCTGGGAAGAACTCATAAGGAATTGTCGCTGCAACTCCCGGAAGGTTGGGAACTGGCGCAGCGGCAATGTCTGGCTGGAGAGTCGGCCACGCTTGAAGAAAATTGGGGCACGGGTAACGGCGAAAATCGGCTCCGCCTAAGCTGGCAGCTCCATCCATGGAGCAAATCGCGCTCGAAGATCGGCGGGACGATTCTTTTCCTGAAGGAAATCACCGCCACTGGGGGCGAAGAAAGAAATACCGCGGACCTGCTGCCAATCCTGGACACAGCCCCCGGCCTGATTGCTCTCGCAAGACCGAGTGGCGCTCTAACATTCATGAACAAGGCGGGGCGGGAGCTGATCGGATTAGACCGAATCGACGAATCCACAAAACTCACATTTGCTGATCTCGCGCATCCTTTGAACGAATCGGACTTCGTCGGCATACCCACGGATCACAACTGGAGGAACGAGGTGGTCGTCCAAAATCTGAAAACCGGCGAGACGGTTCCGCTGCTGCTGGAGTTGCGAAAGATAAATGACGATGCCGGTGTACCTTGTGGATTCGCGTGGATGGGAACGGATCTGCGAAATCAGCATCCTGGTTTGCAAAAGCCCCAGGTTCCTGACTTGCAATCTCTACAAGCCCAGAAGCTGGAAACCGTCTGCCGCACCGCCAGTCGAGTTGCCC
Source organism: uncultured Acidobacteriota bacterium (assembly GCA_963707735.1). Taxonomy (GTDB): domain Bacteria; phylum Acidobacteriota; class Terriglobia; order Terriglobales; family Acidobacteriaceae; genus TOLSYN. Next base: position 1,079,182 of record CAVPRB010000003.1, read on the forward strand.
ACGACCTCAATAACATGCTTCTCGTCATCGACGCCTATGCCGCAATGCTCGCGGGAGAACTGGCAACCGATAGGCATCTTGCAGCAGAAGCCACGTCGATCCACCGCGCGGGTGAACGCGCCACCAGGCTCGTCCAGGAGTTGCTACTTCTCAGCCAGTGCTAAATGGAAACTTAGCCGCCGTGGTTGGGACGATCCGATGGATGGCCATGAACAACGGTGAGGAGTGGCTCTACATTATTCAGGTCCCGGCAGCGAGGCAGGTTTGCAAAACACTCGGAGGAGTTGCAAAGCACCCAGTGGTCCGCGCGAGGGGACGCCAAACCTAGCCGGACATCCGGACGAGACATCGGATGCATCCCAGCTACGCCAACGTCGCCGCCTGGAAGGTTCATGCGTGTGCCGCACTTGACTCGCGCGGATTACCGCTGTGCCGGGCCCCGGAAAAGCGGGCGACCCTGGACAAGAATCCGCTCCAGCATCTTGCGCACCGCCGTCCGCACCCCACCGAACTGTTGCCTTCGCATGCATGTCTGGCCGTCCAGAACCTGGACTGAAACCGGGACTCGCCATGCAGACAGCCACAAATCGCAAGCCGTTGAACCGGACCTGCTCTTGCAAGTCGCTTAAATCAAGACGCTTGAATTTCCTTCTGTCTGGTGCTGCTTTGGCAGCCGCATTGCTCTCTCTTGCAAAGGAACGTTGAAGTTCGAGCGTCGGATCGCAGGTCCTCACGCTCGGTCGAGGCTGGCGGAATTTGCGCCGGCATTCCATCGCCGGGGCAGTTTCTGCCCCGGTCCAGAACGGAGAGTTCATCTATGGAGCACCGGTCGCGGGAAGTAGCGGTGGCAGGGAAAACAACTAGCTTGGTAAGAAGTTCCCAAAAAACAAAAAAAAATGCGGATCCCGTTGAGCCCCAATTGTCCGTGGTGTGCCCGAATCATCAGGAGATCTGGGGAATGCGCATCCTGCTTCTGGTTGTAGTCTTGGAGACCGTGATCTCGGTTGTGATGCCGCGTCTCTCTGGCCAGGTGCGGCTCGAGATCAGCTTCCTGCCCCAACTTCTGATTGCATTCGTGGCTTTGGTCCTGGTCCTCAACCTGCGCGTGACATCGCAGCGCAAATCGCTCCGCAGTGTCTCCAAGGCGCTGCTTGATTCCATGTCCTACATTGATAGGCTGGAGAATTTTTCTCTCCTTGATCCCCAAACCCAGACCTTTAGCCGAAGCTATCTCTATCAACTATTCAATCAGCAGTCCAGGTCCTCAAACCGCGCCGGCACCACGATCACATTGTGTTTGATTGCGGTGCGCCCAGACGGACAGAGCGCGGCTGCCTCGGCCACGGAAGAGATTGTCGATGATGCGGCACTGGTTCTGCGTGCCAATTTTCGCGGTTCCGACTATATCGTGCGCTACGCCGGAGATCAGTTTCTGATCCTTCTGCCGGATACCAACGAGCAACAGGCGCAGATCGCACTCAATCGCCTGAGTGACAAAGTAGAGTACTGGAACCTTGAAAACGAGAGTGCTTCGATCTCACTGCGGCAGGCGATGATCAGTTGTCCTCCCGGAGGAGATCTATGGGGAAGGCTCGGCGAGATGGAGAGTAAGCTGCAAGATGAGGCAGTTTGCGCATGACCGGTCTTCCGGCCCGTGCGGCGATGGTCCAGCCAACTGGCAAACCATGTTGCCGTTCAATTCGATCGGATCAAGAGGATGGAGTTCCTCGGCGGAGAGATGACGAACCGCGCGGGTGACATGATCTTAATCCAACAAATTTCTTACCCATTGCGCCATCTCCGCACAGCCTGAGCGCAAAAGGCAACCCCACTCCAGGAACTCAACAAGCGAGCCGGGAGTGGGGGCGTCAGGTCATCCCTACCTGTTTACCAGAGGCTATTCGTCGCTCTCCTTGAGTTTGCTGATCACCGCGAAATCTTCCAGGGTGGTGATGTCGCCTTTGACTTCGCCGCTGGTGGCGAGTTCGCGGAGCAGGCGGCGCATGATTTTACCGGAGCGGGTTTTGGGCAGTTGATCGCTGAAGCGGATGTCATCGGGCCTGGCCATGGCGCCGATTTCCTTTGTAACCCAGGCGCGCAGCTCTTCCTTGAGTGCGGGCGATGGCGTAATGCCTCCTTCCAGGGTTACGAATGCCGCAACGGCCTGGCCCTTGAGGTCATCGGGACGGCCGACCACGGCGGCTTCGGCGACCTTGGGGTGAGCGACCAGGGCGGACTCGATCTCCATGGTGGAGAGGCGGTGACCGCTTACGTTGAGCACGTCATCGACGCGGCCCATCACCCAGATGTATCCATCCTTGTCGATCCGTGCGCCGTCCCCGGTGAAATAGACGCCGGGAATGTCAGACCAGTACTGCTTCACGTAGCGGTCGGGATCGCCATAGATGGTGCGCAGCATGGCCGGCCAGGGCTTCTTGATCACGAGATAGCCGCCGGAGCCGAGCGGAACCTTCTCGCCGCCGCGATCGACGACCTCGGCGATGATTCCGGGGAATGGTTTGGTGGCGGAGCCGGGCTTGGTGGCGATGGCGCCGGGAAGCGGCGTAATCATGATGCAACCGGTCTCGGTCTGCCACCAGGTATCGACGATGGGACAGCGCCCCTTGCCGATGACTTCGCGATACCACATCCAGGCCTCTGGATTGATGGGCTCGCCTACCGTACCGAGCAGCCGGAGGCTGCTGAGGTCGTGGCGGTCGGGATATTGATTGCCCCACTTAATGAAGGTGCGGATGGCGGTGGGCGCCGTGTAGAGGATGTTGACCTTGTACTTCTCGATGATCGCCCAGAAGCGGTCGAGGTCCGGGAAGTTCGGCGCACCTTCATACATCAGCGTGGTTGCGCCGTTCTGCAATAGACCGTACACGATATAGCTGTGTCCCGTGACCCAGCCGATATCGGCGGTGCACCAGAAGATGTCCTCGTCCTTGAGGTCGAAGATCCATTTGGAGGTGATGTAGGTTCCGACGGAGTAGCCGCCGGTGGTGTGCACGATGCCCTTGGGCTTTCCGGTGGAGCCGGAGGTGTAGAGGATGTAGAGCGGGTCCTCGCTGTCCAGATGTTCGGCAGGGCAGTGGGGCTCGGCCTTGGCGACCAGTTCGTGCCACCAGTGATCGCGGCCGGGCTGCATGTTGACCTCGGCCCCGGTGCGCTGATAGACGATGACATTCTTGACCGAAGGACACCTTGGCCAGCGCCTCGTCGACCGTGCCTTTGAGGGGAAATTGGGCGCCGCGCCGCCGCGCGAAGTCCTGGGTGACGAGGACGATGGATTGCTGATCGTTGACGCGATCGACGATGGCGTTGGCGGAAAAGCCTCCGAAGATGACCGAGTGCACGGCGCCGATGCGGGCGCAGGCCAGCATGGCGATAGCAAGTTCGGGCACCATGCCCATGTAACAGCGCGACGCGGTCTCCCTTGACCACGCCGAGGTCCTTGAGCGCGTTGGCGAAGCAGCTCGACTTCGGCGAGCAACTGGGTGTAGGTCAGCGTGCGGGTGTCGCCGGGCTCGCCCTCCCATAGGATCGCGATCTTGTCGCGCCGCGTCCGAGGCAACGTGACGGTCTAGGCAGTTGTAGGAGAGATTGATTTTGCCGCCGACAAACCACTTGGCCCACGGTGCGTTCCATTCGAGAACCTTCGTCCAGGGTTCAAACCAATGCAGTTCCTGAGCGATCTTTCCCCAGAAGGCCTCCGGATCCTGGGCTGCTTCTGCATAGATGCGCTCGTATTCTTCCAGGCTCTTGATATGCGCCTTGGCGCTGAACTCCGCCGGGGGCGGGAAAACGCGGTGTTCCTGCAACATTGAATCAATGTTGACGCCATGCAGTTAAGGGTTCGTTCGCCATGCGTGCTGCCTCCTCCGTAATCGGGCGGGGCGTGCGCCCCGCATCAAGCTGTGTGTCCCGTTCTGTTAAGAACAGGGTGGCGCTGCTACTGCTCCAGGGTCGAAATGTCGCCGATCTCCTGACCGGTTTCCTTGGCCTTCAAGTAGCGGCGCATGATTTTGCCGGAACGCGTCTTGGGCAATTGGGTTACGAACTCCAGAGCCGAGGGGGTTGCGATCGGGCCCAGTTCGCGGCGTACGTGGTCGATCAGACGCCGCCGAGAGTGCGTCGCTGGCCTCATGCCCGGCGCGGAGCAAGACAAAGACTTTGATGCACTCGCCCTTCAATCGCATCCGGAATGCCGATGGCCGCCGCTTCGCCGACGGCGGGATGCGAGACCAGGGCGGACTCAACTTCGGCGGTGCCGATCCGGTGGCCGGCCACGTTGAGCACATCGTCGGCGCGGCCCAGGACCGCGATGTAGCCATGTTCGTCCTTGATGGCAACGTCCCCGGTGACGTAGGCGCCCTCGATCTGCTTCCATTCGCGCACGTAGCGCGCGTCGTCATTCCACACCGTGCGCATCATGTGCGGGAATGGGCCTTTCAGAACAAGAAGTCCGCGTTCGTTGACGCCGACCGGCTTGCCCTCGGAATCGACAACGTCGGCTTTGACACCGGCAAGCGGAATGCCGGCCTTGCCGGTGCGATAAGGCATGGTGACCGGGGTGCCGAGCGTGGGCCCGGCAAGTTCGGTCTGCCACCAGTTGTCGACCACATAGCCCCACTTGCCGTCGCCGGCCAAGATAGGTTTGCGCCCAGTGCCAGGCTTCGGGATTCAGTGGTTCGCCGGCGCAGGCAATGACGCGCAGCGAAGTAAGATCGTGGGCGGCGGGCAGGTGCTCGCCGTAACGCATGAACATGCGGATGGCCGTGGGCGCGGTGAACATCTTGGTGACGCCATAGCGCTCGACGATCTCCCAGGCGACTCCGGGATTGGGCCAGTCAATGGCGCCCTCGCGGAAGATGGTGGTGACACCTGCGCAGAGCGGACCATAGACGATGTAGCTGTGGCCGACTACCCAGCCGATATCCGAAGTGCACCAGAAAAGATCGCGCGGATTGACATCGAAGAAAGTGCGCAGGTGATAGGTGATGCCGACCATGTATCCGCCGTGCACGTGGACGACGCCCTTGGGACGCCCCGTGGTGCCGCTGGTGTAGAGGATGAACAGCGGATCCTCGGCGTCCATCTCCTGCGCGGGAGATTCGGAGGAGAACTTGAGCAGGTCGAAATAGTTGACCTCGCGGCTGCTCTTTGGCCTCGTAGCGTCTCCGAGCCTCGGGGGACAACGATCACGTGCTCTACCGTAGTCCAAGCCGTCGATAGCCTCATCGACAATGGGCTTGAGCGGCACGGGCTTGCCGCGGCGGACGCCTGACTCTCCGGCGATGATAACCTTGGCCTGGGCGTCGGTGATGCGGTCGCGCAGCGCGGTATGGCCGAGCCCGGCATAGACAACGGAATGGATCGCCCCCACGCGGGCGCAGGCCAGCATGGCAACCACACCCTCAATGGTAAGGGGCATGTAGATGACGACCCGGTCTCCCTTGCCGACGCCGAGCGAGCGCAGACCATTGGAGAAGCGGCAGACCATGCGGTAAAGCTGACCGTAGGTGACCACGCGCTCGGAGCCGTCTTCGCCGAGCCAGATGTAGGCGACGCGATTGAAGCGGTCGCTCTTGGCATGGCGGTCCAGGCGTTCAGGGTGATGTTGGTCTTGCCGCCGACAAACCATTTGTGATGCGCGCCATCCCACTCGCACACCTTGTCCCACTTCTTGGTCCAGGTAAAGTTCGCGGCTTCGCCAGCCCAGAAGGCATCCGGGTCCTGGATGGAGCGCTCGTATTCCGCGGGATAATCTTTGACGTTGGCTTCGCGCTGCACGATGGCGGGCGCGTTATAGGAAAACGTGGCGGGAATAATGTCAGACTGGGCAGAACTGCTCATGCAAAACCCCCTGGAAAGTTTGCTGCGTTGTACGAAAAACGGAATCCTCAGGATTACGGAAATCAAATAGAAGCGACCCTCCACCCCGGAGAATGCGCTTTGAACGCCATCGGTTCGCCACCCCCACCCTCGGACCGATTGGCGGATGCGGCGGCATCATACTACCGATCCGCATATTCGGAGTAGACAATACGGGACCGAACCACTTGCCCGGAGGGTGGGCACCCCGCCTGGCGCCTGCGCCACTCGGAATACCCGCGTCACCAGCCGAGCCGGTCTGCGTCCCGCGCCAAGCGGCTAGCTTGGTTTGCTCACCAATGGCTTGCCCACCGGCAGGATATCCCTGCCATACACCTGGAGAAAGATCACGTGTGCCATCATGTAGAACGCCAGCAAAGCGCACACCACGAGGTCGATCGCGGTGATCTGCAGCACTGACTTCATGCCTTGGATGAACACCAGGTCGAGCCCCATGAATCCCAGCAGCAAGGTGAGAAAGGTGAGGGTCATGGCAACATGTATGGCCAGTGCGCCGACCAACATAATCGCCGTATAGACGGTGAAAACCAGCAGGAAGTAGCCGATGTCGGTCGGGACGATCTTTAGAGCGCCGCTGATGGGCGAATTTGGCAGGGACTCTAAATCCAGAATGAGGAAAATCGTACCCAGCGCGAGCCAAAAGGCGCCGTAGGCAGTGAAGGCGCTGTAACCGAAGTTGTTGCCTCCTTTGAACTCCTGAAAACCGGCCACCAGTTGTGCGCCACCACCGAAAAACAACGCGCAACAAAATACGACTCCGCTGCCACACCATCCGAGGTTGTGGAATTGGAGCAATAGAGTAGTTGTACCGAAGCCGGCCAACCCAACCACTGCCGGGTTTCCGTGGACCTGTCCTTCCATCGACATTGCACACCCTCCTGGAATTGATGGAGCCGAAACTCCGCTCATAATGCCGGAAAGATAGAGCCGCTGAGCTGCAGCGAAGAGTAGTTATGAATTCCTGATGCCTGAAAAAACACGTTGGCTCCGCAGCTTGCCCGGAAGGCGGTTTGTAACGCCATCAGCGCGAACTCCAGAATGAAACCCCACGAAGAAGCACAACCAACCATGCCCCAGCGCAAGTGCTCGATACAGAATGGCAACTCGTTTGCCTGGGGACGACTGGGCGGAAACTATATGCTGGATTCAGTTTGCCGCAAGAGGGGAAGACAAAAAATCGGGGCGGCCGCGTCTGTGTGGGTTAAGAGCGGTGAAACTTGGAACCGATGCGCTCCGGCTTTGCAGCCGGCGAGGGCTCCGCAAGCTGGGTGGTATGTGGAGGTGGAACCTGCGGATCACCCACGCATCGCGCTGAGTTCAGACCGGCGCGACTCGCCCCTTGCCAATTGCGCAGATTGTGCTGGAAAGCTCAGCCATAGTCTGTAATAGTTGTCACAGGCGGAATGTGATATAAGTCACTTTAAGGATGGAACTGGAGGGAATTTGCTGCCCTTGGGCCAGACAGCTGCGGTGGGCGGCGCCAGGGACCACCGGGCTGACTCGCAGGTCCACATGGTCTCGGGGCTGATTCGGCGACCGGATTGGCGCGTCCTCAAGTTGAAGTGTTATCAGTTTAGGAACCCAGGGAGGGTGAGTTGGGATCACCATACGGCTTGGAACTGGTTGAGAACTGCCTGATATGTAAGCTGCGCACCGACAGCTTCTTCTGCGGTCTCCCCAAGGCATCTCTGGAAGCCTTTGAAAAGATTAAGTTTACTGCCGCCTACCCGGCTGGAGCGGTGCTGTTCGTGGAGGGACAGTCTCCCCGCGGAATTTATATGTTGTGCAAGGGACGGGTAAAGCTTTCGACAACATCGAGCGACGGAAAGACACTGATTCTGAAGATTGTGCAACCCGGTGAGGTTCTTGGCCTGCACGCCACGGTTTCCAATACTCCTTATGAAATCACCGCCGAGTCGGGTCAGCCCTGCCAGTTGAATTTCATCAAGCGCGAGGATTTCTTGCGCTTCCTGCAACAGCACGGAGATGCCTGCCTGAAGGCCGCTCAGCATCTTAGCCGGGACTGCCAGTCGGCTTATCAGCAGATTCGCTCCCTGGGACTGTCGCACTCGGCGCCGGAACGGCTGGCACGCTTGCTGCTGGAGTGGTCGCACGGCGAGGGTGCCGACGAAGCCGGAATGCGCATCAAGGTCGCTCTGACCCACGAGGAGATCGCGCAGATCATCGGAACATCGAGGGAAACCGTTACCCGCACCCTGGCGGATTTCCGCAAGAAGCAGATTGCCGTGCTGAAGGGATCAACCCTGATGATCCGGAATAAGCCGGCACTGGAGAGATTGGTCGGTGCGTAGCGTTCAATTTGGGAATGGTTCTAGAGAAAGCTCGCCTAACATCGGCGAGCTTTTCCTGTTTTGGGAATTTTTCATCTGCATAGATTCTCTGCAACTCTCCCAAGCGGATACCTGCTGATTTCTTCAACACTGTCGCGATTTTGTGCAATTTACTGTTGCGCAATGCAGCAGTTGTACACCCTGTATGGCGCCTCTCCGGCGCACGTGACGATGTGACGCGTATCACGGTGATGAAAAATTAACGGGTACATTGTTACTGCGCATCGTGAAGCCGGAGTGGTTACAGGCGAAGCGATGCAAGATTCAGCTTTCATGGCCGGGATTGGATCTGGACCAGGGAAGCAGGTCCGGAGCCTCAGGCTCCGGCGCGCAGTTTGATTCTGGTCGAGGCGTCAAGCTGCCTCGGCCCGCTCAAATGTCAGGCAGCCAGGAAGAGCAAACGCCGGGGAAATCCCGGCGGTAAGGCAAGTGCGATGTGGGATATCCGGCGTTTCGAAGGCCGGAGCCATTGCACGCTCGTCCACAGCGGCGCAAACCGCTGGCCTGCGTGAGGTAACCACCGAGGTTACCGGCTCCTGCTCGATGGCACTCCGTCGTACTCCCACGCCAGGTGAAATTAATCCGACTGACATGGACATGCCAGCCGTTAGCGGTGCGGAGATCTTATGAGCAAGGCTATTCTTTACGATGCAACTCTATGCATCGACTGCAAGCAGTGCGAGGGCGCATGTGCCCAGCAGAACGAACTGCCCTACGATGACAAAATTGCGGCGGAGTCGGTTCAGTCGGAGCACAAGTTCACGGTAGTTCTCACGAACAACGACAAATTCATGCGCAGGCTTTGCATGCACTGCGATGAGCCGGCTTGCGCTTCGGTTTGCCCCGTCGGTGCCCTCCATAAGACGGCGGAAGGCCCGGTGGTTTACGACGTTTACAAGTGCATCGGCTGCCGCTATTGCATGGTTGCCTGCGCGTTTTCTCAGCCGAAGTACGAGTGGGGAAAGCTGAACCCGCGCGTACGCAAGTGCATCATGTGTCCGGACCGGGTGAAGGCAGGGGCGCCCAACAGCCTGCGCCGAGATCTGCCCGACGGGCGCGACCAAGTTCGGCGATCGCGATGCATTGATTGCCGAGGCAAAGGACCGGCTCCGCCAGAATCCCGGCTAATTACGTTCCTCATATCTATGGCCTGAAAGAAGTGGGCGGAACCTCGGTTCTGATGCTCTCCTCGGTTGCCATTCGAGTCCTACGGCTTGCCGGCCTCAGCGAAGCTGGGCGACACTCCAATGCCGGATTACACCTTCCGCATTCTCTCCAAGATCCCTGATTTTGTTCCTCTATGGGCGCTGGTGCTGGGCGGCGTGTATTGGATCACGCATCGCCGCGAAGAAGTAGCTCTGGCTGAAGCCTCAGAACATGGCAGCGAGCAAGGAGGCACGAAGTGAAGACTCAAACTGACCTTCTGGAAGGTAGTGTTCTGCCTGATCATGGCCATGGGCCTGTACTCGGCATTTGTCCGCTTCTACTACGGCATCGGCGCCGTCTCCAACATGAGCGACAAGTTCCCGTGGGGCATCTGGATCGGCTTTGATGTCCTCTGTGGCGTCATGCTGGCGGCGGGCGCGTTCATCGTGACCGGCGCGGTGTACATGCTCAACATCGAGCGCCTGCATGCCATTGCTCGCCCCGCCGTTCTTACCGCCTTCCTGGGATACGTTCTGGTGATCGTGGGCCTGATGTTCGATCTGGGCCGTCCCTGGTACATCTGGCACCAGATGATCTACATGAATCCGCACTCGGTGATGTTCGAGGTCGGCTTCTGCGTGATGATCTACACGACGGTGCTGATGTTTGAATTTTCAACCGCGGTGCTGGAGCGCTTCAACCTGGCAACGCCGCTCAAGTGGGTCAAGGCCGCCTGATTCCGTCTGGTGATCCTGGGCATTCTGCTCTCGACGCTGCACCAGTCCTCGCTGGGCACGCTGTATCTGATCATGCCGACGAAGCTGCATCCGTTCTGGTACTCCCCGGCGCTGCCGTTCTTCTTCTTCATCTCGGCGATTGCGGTGGGCCTGGCGATGACGATCTTCGAATCGTCATTGAGTTCACGGGCATTCGGACGGCAGTTGGAGCTGCCGGTCATCGTCGAACTGGGCGGCGCGCTCTACGTGACGCTGTGGGTCTACGCGCTGCTGCGCTTTGAAGATTACCTCCATCGCGGACAACTCGGCAATATTCTGCGCCCAGCTATGAAGCCTATTTCCTGTGGGTGGAGTTGCTGCTGGCCTTGGTTATTCCCCTGACCATGCTGTCTTTCCGAAAGGTGCGCTTGAACGGGACCTGGCTTACCTGGCCTCCTGCTCGACCCTGCTGGGATTTGTGACCAACCGCCTGAACGTGAGCATCACCGGCATTGAGACCTGGGCCGGGCATCACTACTATCCCGAAGTGGACCGAGGCCAGCATCACGGCGATGATCATCGCGCATGGGATTCTTCATCTTCGCGTTGGCCGTGAAGTATCTGCCGATATTCGAGGATGAGCATCATGGGCCTGCACGCACTGCCACGCAGCGGAACTGGCCGGACTCGCCAGACGCTTCGCAGCAGCCTACGCTGGTGCACTAACCAGATGAGCGGGAGCGTCTGCCAACCGGGCGGCGCTCCCGCTGTTCACTGGAGAAGACGATGTTCCAGCAACTCAGAGTCGCGGGTAAAGCATGTCAGCACAAAACTATTGGTTTTGTTGCTGGCTTGTCTGGCATGCGGCTCCGCGGTGCTGGGATATATCAACATCCGGCTGCACCGGCACGACCTGGAGCAGGTTTCGCTGGAGCAGGCGATTGGAATCAGCGACTTCGTCCGGGATAACACCTACCGGTCGATGATGGCCAACGACCGGCAAGGTCTCTACGAAGCCATCCAGGGAATCGGCAATCACAGCGAGATTGAGCAGGATTCGCATCATCAACCACGATGGGCGGGTGGCGTTCTCCAGCGACTCGCACGAGGCCGGCAGCCTGATCCGCCGCGACAGCACGCAGATGCGTGGAATGCCACCAGGGAGCCAATCAGCCCACGCTGCAGAAGCAGTTCCGCATCTACGAAGCCGCGGGAGCAGGACGGGCAAACACCGGGTGCTGGGCGTGATTGCGCCGATCGTGAACAAGCCGGAATGCTCCAACGCCGCCTGCCACGCCCATCCGGCATACCCAGCGCATCCTGGGAATTCTGGACACCGGCCTGTCACTGAAGCGCGAGGATGCAAGCCTGGCGCAAAGCAGTCTGTGGGTGATTGTGCTGCTGCTTGCGGAGGCGCTTGGGTCGGTCTGTTTGTGTGGATTGCGATTCGCACCGTGCTGCATGCTCCACTGATGCGGTTGCAGGAGGGGACCAGACACCTGGCCGAGGGCGAACTGGGCTACCAGATTCCGGTGGAATCCGCCGACGAACTGGGAACGTTGGCGACAGGCATTCAACAGCATGAGCAGCCAGTTGCAGGCGGCGCAGCGCGAGATCACGAGTTGGGCGCATACCCTGGAGCATCGGGTGGAGCAGAAGACCAGCGAATTGCAGAACACCCAGCAGCAGATGCTGCAAGTGGAGCGCATGGTTGCCATTGGCAAGATGTCGGCCGTGGTGGCGCATGAGATCAACAATCCGCTGGCCGGAATTCTGACCTACTGCCAAGCTGCTGAAGAAGTGGATTGAACGCGGCATCAGCAGGCGAGGAGCAGAAGAAGGAAGCGATCGAATCGCTGGAATCTGATTGCCTCCGAGAGCAAGCGATGCGGCGAACTGCTGCATAACCTGCTGTCATTCTCACGCACCTCGCCGATGAACCTGAGTCTCTCGGATTTGAACACTGGTGGTGACGCGGACGATTCGGCTGGTGGAGCACAAGGCCGAGATGAGCGGAGTTCTGCTCCAGGTGGACCTGGACCGGAACCTGCCGCCGCTGCAATGCGATGCGGCGCAGATGGAACAGGTCACGCTGGCATTGGTGATCAACGCGATTGATGCGATGCCGCACGGAGGCAACCTCTGGGTATCCACGCGCACAGCTGGCGGACGGCGAGCCAGATCGAACTGCAGGTGCGGGACGACGGCGTGGGCATTCCGCCGGAGATTCTGCCGCATATCTTCGATCCCTTCACCACGACCAAGGAAGTAGGCTAAGGGGTTGGGCTGGGACTGGCGGTTTCCAAGGGAATCGTGGAACGCCACGGGGGCCACATCGAGGTCGCTTCCGAGTTGGGCGTGGGAACCACCTTCCAGATTATTCTGCCGGTGCGTGCGACTCCATTCAGAACACTGCACTGGCACAGGCTTCATTGAGCAATTGAGCGCGAGACGTAGTGGCGCAGGAGCAGGAACGTGAGCGAGAACAAGGGCCGTCTGCTGATTGTGGATGACGAGTTGAGTGTGCGCGATTCGCTGAACAAATGGTTCCGCGAAGAGGGCTACGAGGTGGGAACCGCGGAGAACGCCAGCGAGGCGCTGCTGCGCCTGGCCGAACATCCCTGGGACATTGCGCTGCTGGACATAAAGATGCGCGGAACCGACGGCATCGAGTTGCAGCGCAGGATTCACGAGCTCGATCCCAAGCTGATCGTGATCATGATGACCGGCTATGCCTCGGTGGAGACGGCGGTGGCGGCGCTGAAGAACGGCGCCTACGACTACGTGACCAAGCCGCTGGACCCGGATGAGATCGCCCACCTGATGCAGAACGCGCTGTCGCACCGGCTGGCGCGGGAAGAAAATGTCCGGCTGCGGGAAACCGTGGACGAAGTGGCGCGGCCCGATCATATGGTGGGCCAGAGCGCCGCGATGAAGAAGGTGTTCGAGGCCATTGAAACCGTGGGCCCCACCGATGCCACCGTGCTGATCACGGGCGAGAGCGGCACGGGCAAGGAGTTGGTGGCGCGAGCAATCCACTTTGCCAGCCCGCGGCGCTACCATCCGCTGGTGGCCATCCACTGCGGAGCGTTGACCGAGACGCTGCTGGAAAGCGAGCTGTTCGGACACGAGAAGGGCGCATTCACCGGCGCGCAGTACCGCAAGAAAGGCAAGTTCGAAGTCGCCGAAGGCGGCACCGTCTTTCTGGACGAGATCGGCGACATCAGCCTGCGGACGCAGACCGACATGCTGCGCGTGCTGCAGGAGCGGGAGATCGTGCGGGTCGGCGGAAACACCTCCATCAAGGTGGACTTCCGCTGCGTGGCGGCCACCAACAAGCCGCTGGAACAGCTGATTGACGAGGGCCGCTTCCGCCCCGATCTCTATTACCGGCTGAATGTATTCCGCATTGAGTTGCCGCCGCTGCGCGAGCGCCGCGACGACATTCCGATGCTGGTGGATCACTTCGTGCGCAAGTTCTCGCGCGACATGAACAAGAAAATTCTGCGGGTCAATCCGCGCGCGATGGACCTTTTGCAGCAATACCACTGGCCGGGAAACATCCGCGAGCTGGAGAACGCGGTGGAACGCGCCATGGTGGTTTCGCAGGAGCCGGAACTGCGCGAACGCGACTTCACCATCCAGCCCCACGCCACCACGGCCGCGCCGCTGCCCGATGCGCGTTCGCTGGAGGACATGGAGAAGACGCACATCCTGCGAGTGCTGGACGAGTGCGGCGGCAACCAGACGCGGGCTGCCGAGATACTGGACATCGACCGGGTGACGTTGCACCATAAACTGAAGAAATACGGATGGAGCAAACAGGCCCTGGCAGCGCCTGAAACTCGATGAAGGTATTACAGCTACTACCCATCGGAGGGCCGCACGCACCGATGCTGGATTGGCTGCGCTCGGAACTCTCCGAAGCCTTCCATATCCGCTGCGAGGTTCTGAGCCCTCCATTGCGGCCCGGAGTTCGCCTTCCACGCCGAGCGCGGACAGTACCACTCCAGCGAATTGCTGGGGCGGATGCAGCAGTATGCCAATTGGAAGACCTGGCGGGTGCTCGGCGTCACCCCGGTCGATCTGTACATCCCGATTCTGACCTTTGTCTTCGGCGAAGCGCAGTTGGGCGGAAAGTGCTCGGTGGTTTCCTATGCGCGGCTGCGGCAGGAGTTCTACGGCCTGCCGGCGGATTTGAACCTGCTGTCGCGCCGCCTGCTGATTGAGTCGATCCATGAGCTGGGACACACCCTGGAACTGCACCACTGCGACGATTACCGCTGCGTGATGTCCAGCTCGCACGCCGTGGAGTGGATCGATTTGAAAGAGCAGACATTCTGCATGGACTGCGCGGCCAAGGCGCAGGCACTGGCGCGCAAATAGAAGTTTCCCTCTTAATGAAGGCAGAGATTCGCTCCCCGCTCATGGTGGGGCTGCGCGCCACGGGTGCGCAGCGGAACCACACCGGTTACAAACGTCTGTAATCACACGGCCGCGGCGATGGCCGCGGCGAATAGTACAATCGGCCTTTCCGCACCTGGCGGCTCCGGAAGCGCGCAGCCGCGGTGCAAGGGAGAGTTGAATTGATTGTTGCCGGCGTGATGAGCGGGACTTCTGCCGATGGCGTGGACGTGGCCATCGTCCGGCTGAGCGGACAGCGCTTGCGGACGCGATATTGAGCTGATTGCGCAGCGCGCGTTTCCCTACCCTGCCAAGGTGCGCGCGGCAGTACTGGGGGCAATGAATGCGAGCTCGATCGCGGTGAGTGATCTGGCGCGGTTGAATTTCTGCTGGCGGAGATCTATGCCGACTGCGTGCGGCGCACCGAGCGCCGGGCAGGGGTAGGTTGCGAACTGGTGGGCTGCCATGGGCAGACGATTTATCACCAGGGGAAGGCCGCGCCATACCTGGGACGCAACCTTGCCTGCACCTGGCAGATTGGCGACGGTTCGGTGTTGGCCACGCGCTTGGGAATCCCCGTGGTCAGCGATTTTCGTCCGGCGGACATGGCCGCCGGAGGCATGGGCGCGCCACTGGTTCCCTTCCTCGACCTGCTGCTCTTCCGCCATCCCAAACGGGGACGGATCGTGCAGAACATCGGCGGCATCGGCAACCTGACGGCAATCCCCGCGGGAGGTGGCGCCGGCCAGGTGCGTGCCTTTGACACCGGGCCGGGAAACATGGTGATCGACGCGGTTTGCGAGCAGCTCTTTGGCGTCTCATTTGACGACAGAGGACGGTTGGCGGCCAAGGGCAAGGTGCTCGGCACCGTGCTCGAGGAGCGCATGGCAGACGAGTTCTTCCGGCGCAAGGGACCTCGCACTGCGGGGCGTGAGGAGTTTGGCCACGAGTACACCAACGCGTTCGTGCAGCAGTGCGCAGGGGCCGATAAGCACGATGTGCTGGCGACGGCGACGGCCCTGACGGCCCGTTCCATCGGTGCGGCAGTGCGCGGACTGCTGAAACAGGATCGATACCACGATCTTTTTGTTTCCGGCGGCGGGACGCGCAACCTGACCCTGATGGAGATGATTCGCCGCGAGGTCGCCCCACTTGGCCTGGAGGTGTGGCCGACGGATGCTGTGGGAGTGCCATCGCAGGCCAAGGAGGCCATTGCCTTTGCGCTGCTCGCCTACCAGACATGGCATCGCAAGACCGCCAACATTCCGGGAGCGACGGGAGCCGGCCGCGAGGTAATTCTGGGCAAGGTGAGCTATGTGTAACCGCGCCCTTGTTGTGCCCGTGCTGGCGCTCTGCCTGGCGCTCGGCGGATGCGCGTCACAGCGTCCGGATCCGGCAACCGCCGTGATCCTGATCGAAAGCTCGCCCTTGAATCTGGACCCGAGGATCGGAACCGATGCCCAGTCGGAGCGCATCGGCGAGCTGATATTCGAGGGGTTGGTGCGGCGTGACGACAACTTTGAGCTGAAACCCCGGCTGGCCGAGAGCTGGGAGATTCCCGATCCGCTCACCTACATCTTTCACCTCCGCCACGGCGTGCGCTTCCACGATGGCCGGGCGATGACCTCGGCCGATGTGAAATGGACCCTGGATTCGCTGCGGAACGGAACCGTGCGGTCGGCAAAGACCAGCGCCTACCGGTACTTGGACCGGGTGGAGGCGCCGGACGCATTTACCGTGACGGTTCGGCTGACGGAGCCATTCGCGGCGCTGCTTTGGAACCTGTCAGACGGGGCTATGGGAGTGGTGCCCAATGGTTCGGGAGAAGAGTTGGCGCGCAATCCAATCGGCACCGGACCCTTCCGCTTCGTTTCCGAGGCGCAGGATCGCGATGTGGTGATCGCCCGCAATGAACAGTACTGGGGCAAGCGGGCGGGACTGGCGCGGGTGCGCTTCAACGTGGTCCCGGACGCGACCACACGGGCGCTGGAGCTGCGCAAAGGCTCTGCCGACGCGGAGATCAACGCACTGCCCGGAGACATGATTCCGGCCCTGGCGCGGCAGCCGCAACTGGTAGTGGACCGCGCGCCGGGAACCAGCTACCAGTACCTGGCCATGAACCTCCGCGATCCGATCCTGAAGAACGAACGGGTGCGGCAGGCCCTTGCCTATGCCATCGACCGCCCGCCGCTGATCCACTATCTTTGGCACGACATGGCGCGTCCGGCAAACAGCGTTCTGCCGCCACAGCATTGGGCCTACGACGCCGCGGCGAAGCAGTATCCGTACGACCTGGCGAAGGCCCGCGCGTTGCTGGATGCGGCCGGATATCCCGCCGGGGCAGACGGCGTGCGCTTCCACCTGGTGATGAAGACTTCGACCGACGAGAGCACCCGGCTGCTTTGCGCCGTGCTGCAGCAGCAGTTGCGCCAGGCAGGCGTGGCGCTGGACATCCGCAGCTATGAGTTTGCCACGTTTTATGCGGACGTGGTGAAGGGCGCGTTTCAGCTCTATTCGCTGCGCTGGGTGGGAGGCAGCAACCAGGACCCGGATATCTTTGAGAACGTTTTCGACACGGCGAGCTTTGCTCCCAAACGCGCCAATCGCGGCTATTATTCCAATCCCGAGGTGGACCGTCTCATCGCCAAAGGGCGCCGCAGCGTAGACGAGCCGGAGCGCGCGGCGGCCTACGCCGCAATCCAGGAAATACTCAACCGTGAACTGCCCTATGTGCACCTCTGGTGGGCAGACAATGTCCTGGTGCGCACCCGCAGGCTGGAAAACGTACACCTCAGCCCGGCTGGAAACTATGAGTTTCTGCGCGATGCGACGCTGACCTATTGATCAACGAACTTCACCTGATCTTAATCTGGGATAGCCTCGGGGCGCGCGCAAATGCAGTAAAATAACAGCGGTACGGAGGATCGAGTGCCAAAGTTTGAGGAATGCCTGCAAAGGCTGGAGGTAATCGTCAAGGAAATGGAACGTGGCGATTTGCCGTTGGAACAGTCGTTGAAGCTTTTTGAAGAAGGCATTTCACTGTCCAACTCCTGCAAAAGAGAATTGGAAGAGGCTGAAGGCAAAATCGAGATTCTTTTGAAAGACGATGGAAAGCTGCGAGCCGAGGCGTTCGGCGAAGGCAGCGAGAACAAGTAAGAGGAGGTAAGCGTCTCCCGCGGGAAGCAACGAGAACTCTTTCCGACCGCCAAGCCGCAAGGCGAGGGCAGTTGCCGTACGGAGAGAATATGCCGTCACCCACCGTTGTAGTAGCACAGAACGACCCCACCATTGCATTGGGACTAGCGAACGACCTTCATGCGTATTTTGCCCGGGTAACCGTGGCAGACAGCGTAGCGGAGCTGCGCACATTGCTGGCGCGCCACGAGGCGCGCGTGGCAGTGCTCGACTTGGAATTAGTAAGCGTGGACGAAGTGAACCAACTGGCACGCACTTTTGGCGATCTGACAATTGTCTGTACCCATCGCTCGCCCGACGAACGGATGTGGATGGCCTCACTGAATGCTGGAGCCGTTGAATTCTGCCACCCGCAGGATATCCGCTCCATCTTGAGGGCTTGGCGTACCGGTTTGAGACGCCACTTCGCCGCCGCCGCCTAGAAACACTGAAAAAGACTTTTCGGCCCCGCTCCGCGCAGGGCTTTTTTTTTGTTGCACGCAGTGATGGAAGGGAAACTGCGCCTATAACGCGACGACGCTTGAATCCTTTCTGATTTGTGCGCGTTTCGAGAACCACTATTTTCCGAATCCGCCGGAGCCGACACGGAAAATTGAGTACGGTCTCTATCAATCCGGCCACCGGATCAACCTGCGGCAGCAATCGCTAAAGGCATTGCATGGCCACGGGACGGCCTTCATCAAGAAGACTTCCAGGATGCCATAGAAGAACCACCTGGCCGCGAAGCCGAGCCGCGGCGGCGGAACTTCGCCAAAGGAAACACACTGGTTTCGGCGCCCGTACGCTGGTACACTTTGGAGCGTCCATGTTGAAAGAAACTCTGCTCCAAGGCCAGAAGATTGCCGACGCGGCGCTGGAACGCCTGCTGCCGGCAGCGACCCAGTATCCGTGTTCGATCCATCGGGCCATGCGCCACAGCGTCTTTGCCGGAGGCAAGCGGCTGCGTCCCATCCTGTGCATGGAGTCGGCGCGGATGGTGAGTGGCGCCATGCCCGAAGGGATTGACGAGCTCGGCGCGGCCATCGAGATGCTCCACACCTACTCACTGGTCCATGACGATTTGCCGGCGCTGGACAACGACGACCTGCGCCGCGGCCGGCCAACCTGCCACAGGGCATTTGGCGAGGCCACGGCCATCCTGGCCGGAGACGCTCTACAGACCCAGGCCTACGAAGTGATGGCGCGGCTGAAGTGTCCGGCCGAGGCGCGGGTGCGCATCATTGAAGAGCTCGCGCACGGCACCGGAACCATCGACGGAATGATCGGCGGCCAGGTGGTGGACCTGGAGTCTGAACACGTCAGGCCCGACCTGCCCACGCTGGAATACATCCACCGGGCCAAGACCGGCGCGTTGATCGTCTCTTCCCTGCTGACAGGCTGCTATTACGTGGGCGCAAAGGCCGTGGAGATCCAGCGCGTACGCGAGTTCGGACGGGCGGCGGGACTGGCCTTCCAGATCGCCGACGACATTCTCGATGTGACCCAGACCAGCGAGCAGCTCGGCAAGACCGCCGGCAAGGATATGGCATCCGAAAAAGTCACCTACCCGGCGCTGTTCGGGCTGGCTAAGGCCGAGGAGATGGCCGCGCAACTGACGCGTTCGGCCTGCTCGGTCCTGGACAGCTTCGGCGATCGCGCCAACACCCTGAAGGAACTGGCGCGCTACCTGGTAGAGCGCAAGAAATAGGCGGGGAGCCGGTGTGCGGGAGAACGCGGTCTCCCGCCGCGGGCAGCTACGTTGTTACTACGGTTTCGGCTCCAGGACGATCTCGCGGGCCAGCCGGTTTCCGACGATCTCGCGCCACTCCGCGCGATTCTTGTAACCTTCCAGGGTCTTCGCCTCGTCCGTGGAAAGGGCCTGCATGGCGACCGCCTCCATCTTGTCTCCGTTGGCCTCCATCGTCGCCAGGTCCTTGTACTCCACCATCAGCATCATGTCCCAATCGCCTGAGCTGTGCGCCTCGGTTCCAATCACCTTGTAATCCAGAATCAGGTTGGCTTTCTTCAGCGCTTCCTGCTCCTTCTTCCACTCGGTCGCAATGAAGCTGGTGTACTTGAGATCGAAGCCTGCCTTCACCTTGACGAACGTGATGTCCCATACCGGCCCATCATGGAATGGCCTGGTGGGGGCTTGGGCGAGACAGAACGTGGAGAGCAGCAAGGCGGCGAACAGAGCCAGGGCGCAGTTGCGATTGGACCTCATGGGATTCCTCCTTGGATCATCGGATGGGAGACTTTGGACAGCTCGCCGTGCAGGCGAGGGCAATCAGAATCTGCTCCGCCTCAGATGTCGCGCCACTTTGGGAGGATTCAATATAGATTTCTTGCCGTGGGGGATTTTGCCGCGGGAGTTCGCCAAAAACACGAATCCCGAGGATTGAGAACCTGTTCACCTCGACCAGCAGCTCGCGTTAGACCCTTACCAGACCTGCTCTCGTTGCTTCCAGCTTATAAGGCTGGCCGCCCCGTGCGGCCCCGGTTCGAGCTCCGGGCTCACCAACCAATCGGGCAAACCGACTCTTTCCTCGGGATTCTATCTTGCCTTTCACAGTATCTTGTTCGCCTCGACCAGCAGCTCGCTATAGACCCTCACTGCCCCTCGAAGACTCACCGTCGGATGTCGTCCATCAGCAGGCCTGCCAGTTTGCGGCTGGCAAGCCGTCGGGCTCGTCAGTGCGACCTGACTGCCCATGCGCCGGATTGCGTCCGGCGCTCGGCCTGATTGTCTTGCGACAATCAAGCACCTGAAGAGTTGCGCTCCGCAGGCCCTGTCGCCCTTGCAGGCGGCAGACTTGGTTCCCTCCCTGCACCGCCGTGCCGAAAAGGAGATGCAAGAGCTTTCACCCTCGCGTCGCGGGACCGCCGTCCCTGGTCTCCAGCAACTGCCGTTGCCGGATTCGCTGATGACTTCCAGTTCCGTCGATGGCCTAAGTGAGCTCGTTCGAGCCCCGGACTCACCACCAACCGGGAAAACTTTGGAAACTGTCAAAGAACGAGTGTGTTTTACCGCATCCGGGAAAAGAGTCAAGAAAACAATTACGATTTTATGTGACTTTGTTTTCAACGGAGTGCAGCTCGTCCACAGGCGCCTGCAGTAAGAGCGGTGCAGGCAGGCGAAAACGGAGCTTCAAGAATGCCGTAATGATCTCGAACGGCGACTCCACTACATCGCGCAAAGCCGCATGGATACTGGGTGAACACGAGTCCTGCCGTTTTTCACCCGAGCGCGGTAAACAGCATCCTCTGCCGCCAGGCGCAACGCAGCTCGCAGTGCAAAACTCACTGCGAGCCGCTTCTCTAGCGGGTCTCCGAATCCGCACAATTGAAACCCGTGCGGGCCGAGACGGTCGCGTCCTTGGCCGGAAGCCGGCGCACGCGGCCGCTCTGGAGCCAGAAGAACGCGCTCCAGAGCGGCCAACCGTACCCCGCTATTTGAGGCTGAGCTCCCTTGCGAACCCCGGGCTCCATCTCCCATAACTCGAACCCTTGCTGGCCGGCGGCGGGGCGAAGGTCGTGAGGATCTCCCGTCAGCATGGGGAAGGTGCCAAAGTGCATGGGAACGACGATGCGAGGTTTGAGCAGCTTGCAGGCATGTTCGGCCTCGCGGATGCCCATGGTGAAGTGGTCTCCCATCGGGAGCAAGGCAATGTCGGGCCGGTAGAGATCGTGAATGATCTGCATATCGCTGAAAACGGCGGTGTCGCCGGCGTGATAGATTCTGAGCCCGTTGCTGAACTCCAGGACGTATCCACACGCCTCGCCGGCATAGATGAAGGAACCATCCTCCTCCTGAATGCCGCAGGAGTGAACCGCGTGAACCATGGTGACATTGACCCCGGCGACCTTCTGCGTCCCGCCCTTGTTCATGGGCGAAATGTTCTTCGCGCCCTTGCCGCCGAGCCAGCAAGCCAGCTCGTAGATTCCTACTACCGTGGGCTGAAGCTGAACGCAGATCGCGGCGGCATCGCCAATGTGGTCGCCATGCCCGTGGGTGCACAGCAGCACGTCCACTTTGGTCTGGTGCTTCTCGGATTCAGGACAGCGTGGGTTCTGCGTGATCCAGGGATCGATGAGGAAGGTTTTGCCTTCGGGGGACTCAATTCGGAATGTGGAGTGACCCAGCCACGTCAGATTGATTGCCATCGTAGTCATGCCTCGTATGCCGATTTGGTTGCGTTTAACCGGAAACCCGCTCGCAGCTTAATTCGGAGCAGCGCGGCTCCGAATCACTCCGCGGACGGCAGTTCCCGGCCGTCGGGAGCCCGTCGCGGAGTTCAGCCGCACCCGGAGCAATCGGTTAGATGCCTGGGGAATCGGCAAGATTCTACCCCTTCGGTCAACTGGGGATTCTACAAGCGGAGGCGACGGCGATGATAGAATCCGGGATGCGCTGAATCGAGATTCAGCATTCGACGAAAAAGGATCGCATTTTCTCCGCCGGCCGCCGGCAGTTGTCCGGGAACCGCGGCTTTGGACCCTCGTGGAATGACCGCAAATGCCGAACCTGATCCAACCCGAAGCGGCAAGCCAGGAGCCAACCACGCGGATGGAGAGCTTCCTGCTCGAGGTGGCCGACGCGGTCAACACCACCCTCGACCTGGAAACCCTGATGCGGAGGGTCGCCGAGCTGGTGCACCGCATCATCCACTATGACGTCTTCGCGATTCTGCTGCTGAATGAAAAACGTCAGGAACTGCGCGTCCGTTTCCAGGTGGGACACTCGCCGGAGGTGGCTGCGCAGATCCGGGTGAAGGTGGGGTCGGGCATCACGGGGACGGCGGCGCAGCGCGGAGAAGCCGTGCTGGTGAACAATGTTTTGAAGGCCCCCGAGTACATTTCCAGCGGGGCCAAGGTGCTTTCTGAGTTGGCGGTGCCGCTGATCGTGAAAGGCCGCACCATCGGCGTGTTGGATGTGGAGGCTTCGGAGAGCAACTTCTTCTCCGAAGAACATCGCAGCGTGCTGATGCTGATCGCTTCGCGGGTGGCGATTGGAGTCGAGAATGCGCGGCTCTACACCCGGGTGGCCCGGCAGGCCAAGCAACTTGTGCTGCTCAACCAGATCAGCCGCGAACTCACTTCCATCTTGAATCTCGACGAGCTCTTCAAGCGCATCGGCGACCTGCTCCTGCGGCTGATCGACTACCAGATGTTCTCCATTCTGCTGCTGAACGACAAGCGCACGAAGCTGCAGCATCGCTTCTCCCTGCGCTTCAACGAGAACGTGCAAATCAAGCACGATGTCACTTTGGGACACGGGCTGGTGGGCTATGCGGCGGAGCAGAACCAGGTCATCGTGGTTCCGGACGTGACCCATGACGAGCGTTATTTTCCCTTGAATCCGGAGACCATGAGCGAGTTGTGCGTGCCCCTGGTGTACAAGGGCACGGTGATTGGCGTGCTTGACCTGGAGCATACCCGCCTTAATTACTTTACCGGTGAGCATGCGCGCATGGTGAAGACGCTTGGCGGCGCAGATTGCCATATCGATTGAAAATGCACCCTCTATGAGAAGATCGAGCGCCAGGAACGGCGCCTCGAAAAAGACCTGCTGCTCGCGCGCGAGTTGCAGTACCGGATGCTTCCGCAAAGGATTCCGGTGTTGGCCAACGCAGAGGTGGCGGCGCGTTCGGTTCCGGCGCGCGCGATTGGCGGCGATCTTTACGACTACGTTTCGTATGCGGACACCGATCGGACGGCGATCGCCATTGGCGACGTAAGCGGAAAAGGCGCGCCGGCGGCCATCTACGGGGCGCTGGTCAGCGGCATCCTGCGCTCCCACGCCTCTGAGGCGCCGGGCGCGGCGGCCATGCTGACGGCAATCAACCTGTCGCTGGCGGAGCGTCCCATCGCGGCGCAATTTGTCAGCATCCTTTACGCCCTCTGGAATGAGAGCGACCTGTCGCTGCGCATCGCCAACTCCGGACAGCCGCATCCCTATCGATGCCGCAACGGCAAAGCCGCGCGGGTAAAGATCAGCGGCCTGCCGCTTGGACTGTTCGCCACCGCGGAGTACGATGAAGTGACGTTTCACACGCTCCCCGGCGATGTTTTCCTGTTCTTCAGCGACGGCATTCCCGATGCCCAGAACGAAGCGGGTGAAGTGTTCGGCATGAGGCGGTTGGCGCGGGTTCTGGAGAGCCACTGCACCGCGGCCGCAGGCAAGATTGTGGACGCCGTGTTTGCCGAGGTAAACCAGTTTGTGGGCATCATGGAAGCGTTTGACGACCAAACGGTCGCAGTGCTGAAAATAAAGGAAACGGCAAAGAAGAAGTGACCATTCGCAAAGGCTCCCCCGAGGAGCGTCCTCCTGCTTTTACCTATCGTGGCGCCAACCGCGGCCGTTCCCTGTGCTGTGATGAAGTGGAAGTTGAGCGTCTGGCGCGGCGCTTTGGCACCCCGCTCTACGTATACTCGGCCACGGCGATACGCTCGCGGGTGGCGGCTTTTGAACATGCCTTTGAGAAACAGCCGCACACCCTCTGCTACTCGGTAAAGGCGAACTCCAACCTGGCGGTGCTGCGCCTGCTTGCCGGGCTGGGCTGCGGTTTTGACGTGGTGAGCGGCGGCGAGTTGCAGCGCGTGATGCTGGCGGGCAAGGATGCGGCGGCAGGCGTGGTGTTTTCCGGCGTGGGTAAAACGGCCGAGGAACTGGACGCTGCGATTACAGCGGGAATCCTGCTATTCAACGTCGAGAGCCATGCCGAGCTTGCCCTGCTGGGAGCTCGCGCCGCCCGGCTGAAGAAGACCGCGCGCATCGCTCTGCGGGTGAATCCCGACGTGAAGACCGAGACCCATCCCTATATCAGCACGGGGCTGCGCCAGCATAAGTTCGGCGTGCCGATCGCCGAGGCGCGCGCGCTCTATCGCAAGTCGGCTAGCTTTCACTACCTGGATCCGGTGGGTGTGAGCGTGCACATCGGCTCGCAGATCACCGACATGAAGCCGTTTGGCGAAACCATGGAGCGGGTGCTGGCCTTGGTGCGCGAGTTGACCGAGGACGGTTTCAACATCAGCTTCGTGGATGCCGGAGGCGGCCTTGGCATCCGCTACAGGGACGCTGGCGTCCGGGAATTCGAGCGCAGTCTAAAGGCCTATGCGGCGGCGCTGACCATCCCGCTGCGCCGCACCGGCCTGCATTTGTTGCTGGAGCCGGGACGCTCCATTGTGGCCGCCGCCGGCGCGCTGCTGACGCGCACCCTGTACGCCAAGGAAAATGGCGGCAAACAGTTCCTCGTGGTGGATGCCGCGATGAACGACCTGG
The DNA here is from genome assembly GCA_963707735.1 of uncultured Acidobacteriota bacterium. Lineage (GTDB taxonomy): Bacteria > Acidobacteriota > Terriglobia > Terriglobales > Acidobacteriaceae > TOLSYN. The sequence goes on from CAVPRB010000003.1 coordinate 1,104,153, forward strand.
TCCGTCCTTCGCTCTACGGGGCGCACCATGAGATCGTGCCGGCAACCCCGCGTCCAGAGTTCCGCCGGCGCCATCCACGGCGTCATGGACGTGGTAGGGCCGGTGTGCGAGACGGGAGACTTCTTCGCCCGCGACCGCGAACTGCCTGCGCTGGCTCCCGGCGACCTGCTGGCGATTCTGGATGCGGGCGCCTACGGCATGAGCCTCGCCTCCAACTACAACACGCGTGGGCGCGCCGCCGAGGTGCTGGTGGACGGCAAGAAGGTTCAGCTGGTGCGCCGGCGCGAGGAATTCGCGGACATGATCCGCAGCGAAATCTGAGGCCACTCCAGCGGATCCGCCAAAGCGCTGGAGATCACTGTCTTCCGGGTTATGCCGATTTGCGCGCGGCGAATCTGGGGCATCCAGCGGTCTATCGGCACATCCTTCATGCTCCATGCTCTAGCGCTGGCCCCAGCGCAATCTGCTGCGCAGGATGTCAAAGAAGGAGCGGCGCATGCGCAGGAGTTTTACCCGGTAGGCGGCTTTGCAGCAGTCGATCTGGTCTCCCTGGGCAACCGGCATTCCAACCTGCCCATCGACGCTGAGCACGCCGTCGGCCCCGCTGTTCAGGCGCACCGAGATGCGGGCGTCGCCGCCCACCACCAACGGACGATGGGTAAGCGAGTGCGGGCAGATGGGCGTGAGCAGGATGGCATCCACGCTGGGCATCAGGACCGGGCCTCCGGCGGCCAGCGAGTAGGCGGTGGAACCCGTCGGGGTGGCTACGATGACGCCATCGGCCTGGTACTCGACCACATGCTGGCCGTTGACGCGCAGCTCAAAACCGATGAGACGGGCCACGGTGCTCTTGACCACGGCATCGTTGAGGGCGTGATACAGCAGCAATCTCCTTGCCATCCCGTAGAAGGCGGCATTCAATCAGCGCCCGCGACTCGATTGGACACTGGCCTTCAGCGGCAGCGGCCAGAGTGGCGTAGAGCTCATCCAGGCGAACCTCGGTAAGAAAGCCCAGCGAACCCAGGTTGACGGCAAGCAGCGGAATCTCGGCTGCGCCAATCGCACGCGCCGCCGAGAGCAGGGTTCCATCGCCGCCCAGGACAAGAACGAACTCAGGCTGGTAGCGTGCAATTTCGCTGCGGGGAACCACAAACTCGTTGGTCTGGTAGGCTGCGGTCTGCTGGTCAATGTAGACCCGATAGCCATGGGCGGCGAGCCAGCGCAACACCTCGGGTACAATCTCGGCCAGCTCGGGCTTGGCAGGTTTGGAGACGATGGCGGCGATCTTCACAGTTTATTTGTACTCCACTTGCGGGACTTGAGTGGCGGGGAAGCCGGGCGTGCATCAGGAATTCGCGATTGCCCTCGGTGCCGAGGATGGGAGAATCGATAACTTCGATTTGCTGGCCGCCCAGGCTTTCAACCGCCTGGCGGACCTTGGCAACGGCGCCAAGCTGCGCTGCCTCGTCGCGTACGATTCCGCCCTTGCCAACCAGCCCGCGGCCGACTTCAAACTGCGGCTTGACCAGCACAACAAGCTCGCGGCGGGACTGTCCCTTGTCGGCGAATGCGGCGCTGAGGGCGGCGGGCAGCACCTGCGTGGCGGAGATGAAGGATACATCCATCGCCATAAACTCAACCGCCTCGGGAACCTGGCTGCCCTCCAGATAACGTGCGTTGGTTTTCTCCAGGAGGCGGACGCGCGCATCGGCTCTCAGGCGGGCGTCGATCTGGCCATAGCCGGTATCCACGGCAAGCACGCTGGAGGCGCCGTGCTGCAACATGCAATCGGTAAAGCCGCCCGTGGATGCGCCAACGTCCATGCAGACCGCCGACTCGAGCGGAATGTTCCAGTGGACGAGAGCTGCCTCCAGTTTGAGGCCGCCGCGGCTGACGTAGCGGAGGTCGCTACCGAGCAGGCGGAGCCGGCAATCCTCGGCGACCCCTTGCCCGGACTTTTGCACCTTCTGCTCATCGACCAGCACGCGTCCGGCGAGAATCATGGCCTGGGCACGCTCGCGCGACGGCACCAGGCCGCGCTCCACAAGAACAATGTCGATTCGTTTCTTCAAGATTCCCTGCATCTCCCCGCGGCTCCCAGGCGCCGCCGCACGCCTCCAGCCATGGCCCGCACCGCTGCTTGTGCAAAGCGGAACAGGGCCAATCAATGCAATACCGGGACGGGCGTTGGAGGCGTTTTTCCCCTCGATTTCCACACAAGTGTTGAAAACCATCCCCCGGAACCGGCAAACAGGATTGTAAATCCCCGGCGGCGGAATTCCGCGCGCAAGAAGATTTCTCAGGGCCGCACTGGCGCCGGTGCAGATTGGAGAACCCCGCATGAATACAGGCGCGATCGCATCTCCGCGCCGGTTCCGCACCGGCATTTCCACACTTGTGTTGAAAATCTCCCCAAATGCACAACCGGCTACCTCGCGCAACTCGACCGGCCATGGGTTAAAATGACGGAACCCAACTCAGATGCCAATCCTGAAGCCCCCACCAACACGCGCGACAACCCCGGCCGGCAGGCGCTTCTCGCTCGTGCCCGCCGCCGCTCAACGGCAAATGCATGAGGCGCTGGCCGCACTGAAGACCGCCAAGCCAGGCGCGGCGAGCGCCGCCGCGGTGGTGGAGATTGCGGTCTGTGTGGCCGTGGAAGCCAGTGACCCGGTGATCCTGGCCTATCCGGTGAGCGCCGTGCGCAGGGTGCGTAACAGTGGCATCCGGACGGTAAGAAACGGTGGCCGGAGACTGGCGGCGGCCACCACAGCCGCTGTCGCCGCACTGCTGGGCGACAGGAAAGCGGCCGTCGCCGTGATTTGCGCCGGGGCGCTCGAGGCCAGTGCGGCAGCACGGGAAGATTTCCGCAACGCCTTCCGCTTCGCGGCGCGCCACAAACTCCCGATCCTCTTCGTTGTGGCAAACGGCTGGACCCGCGGACGCCGTCAGCAACTTGATCTGCGCACACTCTACGCCGAGTTTGGCATTCCGGTGTTCAGCGTGGATGCCAAGGACGCCATTGCAGCCTACCGGGTTGCCACCGAAGCGCTGCACAACGCGCGCCACCTGCGCGGCCCCTGCGTCATCGAGGCCCTGACGGTTCATGGCAAGCCCAACTCGGAAACCACTGCCCTGGATTTGCTGAGCCTCTACATGGAGCGGCACGGGAACCATCCACGCTAGCCGGCTGGCTTGGCGCCGGTGATCGCGTAGACGGGGTTTCCTCCAACCGGCTGCCTCGACCCAGGAACAAAGCCTGCCATTGGCGCGGCCCCATGCCTCGTCCGGTTGTTAGTAGATCGATACCTGCTCAGCCGGGGGCTTGAGACGGACTGTAATCTGCTGGTTTGGCTGGTTCACGTCCATATCGTCGCCGTAGGTTTGGAGGCTGTGAGCGACCACTTGCACGCGCATCCTGCCGTACGGAATATCGTCAATCGAAGCCTTGCCATCGGTATCGGTCTTGAGCTGGAGTCCGTCCTGCTCCTGGCTGCCGTCCTTGCGCAGCGCGTGCAGGACGACGCTGGCGTTCTTGATCGGCTTGCCGTTGGAATCCTTCAGAACAACGAAGCTGAGATTGCAAAATTGCTCCGGAGCCTTCTTCTTCTTCTCTCCCGCCGAAAGGCACAGCGGCACCATGAGCAGCAGAGAGACGATGGCGGCAAATCGCAGCGATGAAATCTTCGTCATGGACTTCCTCATACCCGGAAAAGCTCTCACCCCCGCGAGCGCCTCTCCCGAATGAGCCCATTGTACGCGCAACATGGTTCCCTGCAAATAGTTACCGATTTCCGCGCGCGGCCATCGAAGTCGCTTCTGTGGGGGATCGCCGTCGGCGGGCCGAGTCATTGCTGACCAAGATTGTGAAATCTGAGTGAAATACACTCATGGCTCTTGACACATGCCGGGCGAAAGGGATAAATTAGCACTCGTATGGCGGGAGTGCTAACAACATCCCCCGCGGATGTTTCCCGCCAACGTTTGAGGTGTGGCAATCCGCCGTATTTACCTCTCAATCCCGAAAGGAGTTCCCAGAATGGCAACGAAGCTGGCAATCACCACCAAGCTGACCCCGTTACATGACCGCATTGTCGTGAGCCGCATCGCCGAGGCAGAGACGTCTCGCGGCGGCATCATCATTCCCGATACCGCGAAGGACAAGCCGCAGGAGGGCGAAGTCATCGCCGTCGGCAGGGGCAAGTCCAACGATGAAGGCAAGGTATTCCCCCTGGTTGTGAAGGCGGGCGACCGTATCCTGTTCGGTAAGTATGCCGGCACCGAGATCAAGATCGACGGCGAAGAACTACTCATCATGCGCGAGGAAGAAGTACTCGGCATTCTCGAGAAGTAGTCTTTGCGGCGGCCTTTCCGGCCGTCATTTGATTTTTCCTCCGCACCCCGCGCTGAGCGCACGGTGGAGCAGTTTACTTAAGAATCGAAGGAGCTTTTAACCATGGCAAAACAGATAGTTCACGGCGAAGAATCCCGTCAGGCGATCCTCCGCGGCGTCAACACCCTGGCAGATGTAGTCAAGGCTACGCTGGGGCCGAAGGGCCGCAACGTAGTGATTGAAAAGAAATTTGGTTCGCCGCTCATTACCAAGGACGGCGTGACCGTGGCCAAGGAAATTGAGCTGAAAGACAACCTGGAGAACATGGGCGCCCAGATGGTAAAAGAAGTCGCCAGCAAGACCAGCGACATCGCCGGCGACGGCACCACGACCGCCACCGTTCTGGCCCAGTCAATCTTCCGCGAGGGCGTAAAGACGGTTGCCGCCGGCGCAAACCCGATGGCGTTGAAGCGTGGCATCGAAAAGGCCATTGCCGCCGTCAACGGTACCACCGATAAGGATGGCACCCATATCAAAGGCTCGGGCGCGCTCGATGGACTGAGCAAGGATGTGGACCGCGAAGAGCTGATTGCCCAGGTGGGCACCATCTCCGCCAACAACGACGAAACCATTGGCCACATCATTGCCGAAGCGATGAAGAAGGTCGGCAAGGATGGCGTCATCACCGTGGAAGAAGCCAAGACCATGGAGACGCAGCTGGAAGTGGTCGAAGGCATGCAGTTTGACCGCGGCTACCTTTCGCCTTACTTTGTGACCGATGCCGAGCGCATGGAAGCGGTTCTGGAAAACGCCGTCATCCTGATCCACGAAAAGAAGATCAGCAGCATGAAGGACCTTCTGCCGCTGCTCGAGCAGGTTGCCAAGGGCGGTCGTCCGCTGGTCATCATCGCCGAAGACATCGACGGCGAGGCGCTGGCTACCTTGGTGGTCAACAAGCTGCGCGGCACCCTCAATGTTGCCGCCGTTAAGGCTCCTGGCTTTGGCGATCGCCGCAAGGCGATGCTGCAGGACATTGCGATTCTGACCGGCGGCAAGGCCATCACCGAAGACCTCGGCCTCAAGCTGGAGAACATCACCCTCGTCGATCTTGGCCAGGCCAAGAAAGTCACCATCGACAAGGACAACACCACCATCGTCGAAGGCAACGGCAAGGCTGAAGACATCTCCGGCCGGGTAAAGGAAATTCGCGCCCAGATCGAAAAGACCACCAGCGACTACGACCGCGAGAAGCTCCAGGAACGCCTGGCGAAACTTGTGGGCGGAGTTGCAGTGATCAAGGTCGGCGCAGCCACCGAGACCGAGATGAAGGAAAAGAAGGCTCGTGTGGAAGATGCCATGCACGCAACCCGCGCCGCGGTCGAGGAAGGCATTGTTCCGGGCGGCGGAGTTGCCCTGATCCGCTGCATTCCGGCGGTTGAGGCTCTCAAGTTGGAAGGCGACGAGCAGATCGGCGCCAACATCGTGAAGCGCGCCCTGGAAGAGCCACTCCGCCAGATCGTCGCCAACGCTGGCGAAGAGGGTGCAGTGGTCATCGGCAAGATTCGCGACCACAAGGACCACTCCTACGGTTACAACGCCCAGACCGGCGAGTTTGTTGACCTGGTCAAGGCCGGCGTGATCGATCCCACCAAGGTGACCCGCACCGCCCTGCAGAACGCAGGCTCCATTGCGGCCCTGATGCTAACCACCGAAGCCCTGATCGCCGAGATTCCGGAACCGAAGTCGGAAGCTCCCGCGCAGCACGGCGGCGGCATGGGCGGCATGTACTAAACCTCTGCCAACGCAGTTAGATCGGCCCCGCGCGCAAGCGTGGGGCTTTTTTGCGTGGGCGGATGGGCGCTGGCAAGGACAAGGCATCATGGGGCGTTCGGGCATATACTTGGCACAGGCAGCGCTGGTTCGTCCCTCGCCGTGAGCCAACCGGAAGTAGAGCCGGAAACTCCGGCCCGCGGCGCGCTGAGGCGACCAGGGGATGCCTGGCTCCGGCGTACCCTGCGATGGTGCCAAAAGGAGAGACGCAATGAAAAAAATGTTTGCCTGTTTGATGATTCTCACCAGCCTCGCCGCGATCCCCGCGATGGCCGCCACCACCACGCTCACCGGCATCATCACCGACGACATGTGCGGCAGGAAGCACATGATGGCCGGCAAATCCGACGCCGAGTGCACCCGTGCCTGTGTGAAGCATGGCGCAAAGTTCGCCGTCGTGGTCAACGGCCAGCTCTACATCCTGGATGGCAAGACCGCCGAGGTAAGCGCCCTGGCCGGCCAGAAGGCAACCGTCAGCGGCGATCTGAACGGCAAGACGCTGACCGTAAGCTCGATTGCCGCGGCAAAATAATCCGCTCATGGCCCCGGCGCTTCCTGCCGATGTCTCCTGGTAACGAAGCTTTCACACTCCATGCTTGACATGGGAGTGTGCTTCCGTTATCGTCAAGGACACTTACATGCGAATTACCAACCCATCCCGGACAATAATGACAGGCACAATTACAGTGCTGTCCCCGGGCGCATGTGAGTTCCGCGAAGAGATCAGCTAAAACAAACTGATTCGCACCCTTCAAGAACCCATCGTCCGGCAGACGATGGGTTCTTTGCGTTTCGCAGTACTTTTAAGGAGCCGGTGATGATAGTGATGAAATTTGGCGGCAGCTCGGTACAGGATTCGACGGCCATTCGGCGGGTCGCGTCATATTGTCGCCTCACGCCTGGTGGAGCAACCGCTGGTGGTGGTGAGCGCCATGGGCGGCGTAACCGATAAGCTGGTGCAAGTCTGGGAGACCGCTTCGCGCAGCGAAGCCAGCGTCGCGCTGGCGTTGCTGGAGGCGATTCGCTCCCGCCATTTGCTGGCGGCCGATGAGATGCTGGACCCGCCGCGGCGGCAGCGTTTACCGTGGAACTCGACGCGCGTCTGGCGGAAGCCGCCACGCTGGTGGCGCAGATCGCCGCCCAGGGATCGGCCTCACCCGGCCAGCAATCGCAGATGCTCACCTACGGCGAAGTGCTTAGCAGCGTGCTGGTTGCGGCGGCTTTCGCGGCGCTTGGAATTCCTTCGGCGCACGCCGACGCGCGCAAGCTGATCGTCACCGACGCTCGCCATCCTGCCGCAACCCCTCTGGCCGCCGACACTCGCGGCAAAGCTTATCGAAGTGATCCCAGCGTTGTTGGAGCAGGGTCTGGTTCCCGTTCTCGGCGGATTCATCGCATCGCAGCGAGTCCGGCGAAATCACCACCCTGGGCCGGGGCGGCTCGGACTACTCCGCAGCCATCATCGGCGCCGCGCTCATGGCCGAGCGCATCGAGATCTGGACCGACGTCAGCGGCATTCTGACCACCGATCCGCGCATCTGCCCCAAGGCGCAGCGGATTGAGGAGATCAGCTTCCATGAGGCGACCGAGCTGGCCTGCTTCGGCGCCAAGGTGCTGCATCCGGCGACTCTGCTGCCTGCCGTGGAACATGACATTCCAGTCGCGGTTCTCAACTCGCACAAGCCCGGTGAAGCGGGCACCATCATCCGCGCCGTCCGCCGGGCACGGTCCATCGTCCTTCCGCGCCATTGCTGTCAAGCGCAACATCTCGGTGTTCAACGTGCGCGCGCCCAGCCATGTCGGTTCCCTGCGCTTTCTGGATGACTTGTTCAGCCTGCTGCGCTGGCATCATCTGCAGAGCGAGATCGTCGCCATCTCCGGAGCCAGCGCCTCGGTGGCAGTGGAAGGAAGCCGCGAGCTGGTGAAGCTGACCGGTGAGCTGGAGGCGCTCGGCGAAGTCGATTTCCAGCCGGATATGGCAATTATCTGCCTGGTGGGCGAGGACATTCGCGGGCGCGTCGGCATCGCCTCCGAGGTCTTTGGCGTGCTTGCCGGCGCCGGAATCAACATCCGCATGATCGCCCAGGGCTCGTCTGAAATCAGCGTGAGCTTTGTGGTGGAAGAAAAAGATGCGGTGAAGTCCGTGCAGCAGCTGCATCGTCACCTTTTTGAGCTGCCGTCGGCCGCGCCCTCGCACGCTAAGACCCTGCGCAGCGCGCGAAACGGCGCAGGCATAATGGATGCCTGACCTCAAACAGGATTGGAGAAACAGATTGGCTACTCCCACTGCATTCGTTCCGGCTTCCGCACCGCAGCCTCGCGTGCTGAAGATTGCCATCCTCGGCTTCGGCACCGTCGGCACGCGCGGTTGCACGCATCCTTTGCGATCAGCCCGCGCACTCGCCTCTGCGGCTGACCCACGTCTTCAATCGCAACGTGGAGCGCAAGCGCGTGGACTGGGTTGCCGGGGACGTGCGCTGGTCCAGCGACGTCGAGCAGGTGCTCGCCTCCGATGCCGATATTATGGTGGAGCTGGTGGGTGGCATCGATCCGGCGCACGACTGGATTGCGCGCGCCCTGGCGTCGGGCAAGTCCGTGGTGACGGCGAACAAGAAGTTGATTGCCCAACACGGGCCGCAGCTCTCCGCGCTGGCCCGCCAGCACGGCGGCGCCATCTCCTTTGGAGCCTCGGTCGCCGGCGGCGTTCCGGTCATCGATGCGCTGCAGGAAGGACTGGCCGGCGATCACCTGTACAAGGTCTGCGGCATATCTGAACGGAACCTGCAACTACATCCTCACCAAGGTCGAGCGCGAAGGCGTTTCGTTTGCGTCGGCGCTGGCGGAAGCGCAAGGCGCGGGCTTTGCCGAAGCCGATCCGACCGATGATGTGGATGGTTACGACGCACGCGCCAAGCTTGTCATCCTCACCCGCATCGGCCTCAAGGCGGTGGTGCAGCCCGAGCAGATCCCCTGCACCTCGATCCGCAGCATCGGAGCCGTGGACTTCACCTACGCGCACGAACTCGGCTGCACCATCCGCCAGATCTCGCGCGCCGAGCGGCGCGATGGACACATCTACGCATCCGTGCAGCCCGCGCTGGTTCCCATCGAGTCGCCGATGGCGCACATCACCGGCAGCTTGAACCTTGTGCTCTCCAGCGGCAAGTACGGCGGCCAGACCGCATTCAGCGGACACGGCGCGGGCGGACACTCGACGGCCGTGGCCGTGGTCAGCGACCTTCTGGACATTGCGCGCGGACGCGCCGCCGAAACGCGCGCACCCCCGCTGCAAGCCGATGTGCTTCCGGTGAGCGGGAACTTTGCCTCCGAGCATTACCTCCGCTTCACCGTGCGTGACCGTCCCGGAATCGTGGCGGCGATTGCCAACGCGCTGGCGGCGCACGGCATCAACATTGACGCGCTGCTGCAGAAGCCCGGCTTCGACAAGGACGCGCTGCCCTTTGTGGTCACCCTGGAGCAGTGCCCGGCGGAACAACTGGAAGCCGCGATGCGCGAAATTCGCAAACTCGATTTTATGGTCCAGCCACCGCTGACCATGCCGATTCTTACCAAGGAGCTCTGATGCAACTCCGCTGTTTTGATCCTGCTTGTGCCGCCAAGCTCGACCTGCACGCGCCCGCGCTGGCTTGCCCCGCCTGCGGTGGACTGCTCGAGGTCGATATGGACGGCCCAGCGTTCGCTGCCGCCGGCGCTGAAAGAACTCTGGAGCGAGCGCCGCAAATCGCGCGATCCCCGCGATATCAGCGGCGTCTGGCGCTATCGCGAATTTCTTCCCGCCTATCCGGCAAGCGAAATCGTGACCCTCGGCGAGGGCAACACGCCGCTGGTGCGCGGACACAAGACCGCCGCAGTTTGCCGGCGTCGACGATCTGCAATTCAAGCATCTGGGATGGAATCCCACGGGCTGCTTCAAGGACCTGGGCATGACCGTCGGCATGACCGAGGCGGTGCATGCCGGCGCGCAGGTTGTGGCCTGCGCCTCGACGGGAAACACGGCGGCATCGCTGGCCGCCTACGCAGCGCGCGCCGGATTGACCGGCCGCGTCTATCTTCCCGCCGGGCAGGTCTCGCTGAACAAGCTGGCGCAGGCGCTGGATTTCGGCGCGGAGGTGGTGGAGATCGAAGGCAGCTTCGACGACGCCCTCAACACCCTGCTGGAAAAGACCGGCGAAGGAATCTACTTCCTGAACTCGATCAATCCGTTCCGCATCGAGGGCCAGAAGACGACGATGTTCGAGCTGCTCGATCAGCTCGACTGGAAGGCGCCGGACTACCTCGTGGTTCCAGGCGGCAATCTGGGCAACTCCGCCGCCTTCGGCAAGGCTTTCGACGAGCTGCTGCGCTTTGGATTGATCGACAGGGCGCCGCGCATGATCGTGGTGCAGGCCGCCGGAGCCAATCCGTTTGCGCAACTCTGGCGCGACGGCGCCGCGGAACTGACGCCGGTAGCCGAGCCCGAAACCATTGCAACCGCGATCCGCATCGGCAATCCGCGCTCGTGGAAGAAGTCCCTGCGCGGAGTCGCAAAACACCGGAGGCCAGGTGCTCGACGTTACCGACGAGGAGATCGCCGAAGCAAAGGCAGTGATCGGGCGCGACGGCATCGGCTGCGAGCCAGCCTCGGCCGCGACCCTGGCCGGACTGCGCAAATTGCGCGCCGGCAACAGCATTCCCGAGCAGGCCAGCGTGGTCGCCATCCTCACCGGTCACGCCTTGAAGGATACCAACTTCATTATCCGCGCTCATCAGCGGGAGGAAGCATCATGCGCACTCATGAAGACGAGATTGTCATACGCGTGCCGGGATCGATCGCCAATCTCGGGCCGGGCTTTGACACGCTTGCCGTCGCGGTTCAACTCTACCTAACCCTGCACGTGCGCCTGGCGCCGGGCGAGGGCGAGTTGCGCTTCGAATTCGTCAATCAGCGGCTGGACGGCGAAAATTACATCGAGCGCGCATTCCGCTTCATCGCCGCGCGCCACGGATTCCCGATTCCCTCGCTCGACATCAAGGTGGAGAGCGACATTCCCATGAAGGGCGGACTGGGCAGCAGCGCCGCCGCCACCGTGGCCGGGCTGCGCTTGTTTGAAGCGCGTTGCCGGCGCCCTGGAAGAACAGGAGCTGCTGACCGCGGCCTGCGAACTGGAGGGCCATCCCGACAACATCGCGGCGGCCCTGCTCGGCGGACTCACCGTCAGCTGCGAGGTTCCGGGGGCGTTGCGCGTGCTGCGCGCCATCTGGCCGGAGTCGCTGGCCATTGTGGTGGCCACGCCGGAGCAGCACCTGGCCACCAAAGCTTCGCGCGCGGTGCTGCCGGAGATCGATTTCCCGCGCCGACGCGATCTTCAACGTGCAGCGCGTCGCCTTTCTGCTGGAGGCGCTGCGCACCTCCGATTTCGCTTTGCTGCGCGAGGCGCTCGAAGACCGCCTGCATCAGCCCTACCGCGCTGCCATTGTTCCCGGACTCAAAGAGGCGCTGGAGCTGCGCCATCCCAGCCTGCTCGGCGTCTGCCTGAGCGGCGCCGGCCCCTCGGTGGTTGCGTTGGCGCAGCAGGACCTGGACGAAGTGAGCGCCCTGCTGGCGGAGATTTACATTCGTAAATCCATTCCCTGTCGCATCCAGACGCTACAGGTGCATCCAACCCATGTCGTGGGCAAGTCGCAGTCGATGCCTGCAGGCGCGCAGTCGTTGCGTGGAGACCTCGGGCGGCTGGAAGCGTTAGCACCCGCTCCTGCTTCCGGACGCGAAAGAAGACGGCCCGAGGGCCGTCTTCTTGCTTGCACGCAACCTTGCACGCAACCTCGAACGCAACCTCGAACCCGACCCAGCCTTGCTACGCCTGGGCAGACTTGGCCGCACTCAGATAGGCATTCACCGCGGCCGCGGTCTTGCGCCCCTCGGCAATCGCCCACACCACCAGCGACTGTCCCCGCCTCATGTCGCCGGCGGCGAATACGCCCGCCACCGAAGTCATGCTGCTGCTCATCGGTAGCCACGTTGCCGCGCTCGTCCAGGGCAACTCCTAATTGCTCCAGCATGCCATTGCGCACCGGCCCGGTAAAGCCCATTGCAAGCAGCACGAGATCGGCTTCAATCGCGGTTTCGGTTCCGCGATCGGCTCGAAGCTTCGGCGGCGGACCCACCTGCACTACCTGCAGACGAGCGACATTTCCATCGCCATCGCCCTCAAAGCGCACGGTGTTCAGGCTCCACTCGCGCGTGCCGCCTTCTTCGTGCGAGCTCTCGGTGCGCAGTTGCAGTGGCCACAGCGGCCAGGGCGTCAGCCCGGAGCGCGTCTCCGGCGGCCTGGGCATGATCTCAAACTGGCGCACGCTGGCCGCTGCCTGGCGCAAACAGGTGCCCAGGCAATCGGCTCCCGTGTCGCCGCCGCCGATGATGACAACTTTCTTTCCGGTGGCAAGAATGGAAATCTCGGAAGACACCGCGTCGCCGAGCACGCGCTGGGTTTGCTGCGGCAGAAACTCCATGGCGAAATGAATGCCCTTCAGACTCCCGCCCCGGTACTTTCAGATCGCGCGGCGCCTCGGAGCCGCCGGCCAGCACGATGGCGTCGAACTCCCTGCGCAACTGCTCCACATCCACGTTCACGCCGACGTGCGCGTTGGTGACAAACTTCACCCCTTCGGCTTCCATCTGCGCCAGGCGGCGATCGATCAAGTGCTTCTCCAAGCTTGAAGTTCGGAATGCCGTAGCGCAACAGGCCGCCGATGCGGTCCGCCTTTTCATACAAGGTCACCGCGTGTCCGGCGCGGCTCAACTGCTGCGCGGCCGCCAGTCCCGCCGGTCCTGAACCAATCACCGCAACCTTCTTGCCGCTGCTGCTCGGGCGCGGGCTCCGGACGAATCCATCCCTCTTCCCATCCGCGCTCGACGATAGTCTTTTCAATCTGCTTGATGGTCACCGGAGGCTGGTTGATGCCCAGCACGCAGGACGCCTCGCAGGGCGCCGGACAGATGCGTCCGGTGAACTCCGGGAAATTGTTGGTGGCATGCAACCGGCGCACCGCTTCTTCCCAGCGTCCGCGATAGACAAGATCATTCCAATCTGGAATGTGGTTGTTGACCGGGCAGCCGGTGTGGCAGAAGGGCACGCCGCACTCCATGCAGCGTGCGCCTTGCTGCTGCACGCTGGTGCGCGGAAACTCCTGGTAAATCTCAAACCAGTCCTTGACCCGGTCTTCCGGCGCCCGCCGGCCCGGCAGCGCTCTTTCAAATTCCATGAATCCAGTTGGCTTACCCACGCTGCACCTCCACGGCCGCAACGGCCACTCTCTCGCGCGCCCCGCTATACTGCGTTGCCCTGCGTTCCACGCCCAGCACCCGCTTCAGTTCATGAGGATAGACCTTGACGAAATGCGAGAGCACGGAGGTCCAGTTGTTGAGAATCCTCTTGGCCTGCGGGCTCCCGGTGCGCCGCGCATGTTCCTCCACCAGCGCCGTAAGGATGCGCACATCCTCGGCGCCCATCAGCGGCTCCAGGTCGACCGAGGCAAGGTTGCAGCTCTTGTCATGGAAGTCGCCAAGCTCGTCATACACGTAGGCAATGCCGCCGCTCATGCCGGCCGCAAAGTTTCTGCCGCAGCGGCCCAGAACCACCACCACCCCTTTGGTCATATACTCGCAGCCGTGATCGCCCACTCCCTCGACCACGGCGGTTGCGCCCGAGTTGCGCACCGCGAAGCGTTCCCCGGCAATGCCGCTGAAATACGCCTCGCCACTGGTGGCGCCGTAGAGCACCACGTTGCCCACAATGATGTTTTCCTCCGGGCGGAAGCGCGATTCGCGCGGGGGATAGACAATGATCCGGCCACCGGAAAGACCTTTGCCCACGTAATCGTTGGCTTCGCCCTCCAGGGTCATCGAAATTCCCTTGGCAAGGAATGCGCCGAAGCTCTGGCCGGCCGAACCGTTGAAGCGCAGCCGGATGGTTTCGTCGGGCAGCCCCTCGGCTCCATACCGCCGCGCCACCTCGCCGCTCAGCATGGTTCCCACCGAGCGATGCACGTTCTGAATCCTGAATGAGACATCGACCGGTTTGGCTTCTTCCAGCGCCGGTTTCACCGCGCCGAGCAACTCATGGTCGAGCGCCTTTGCCAGGCCATGGTTCTGCGCGTGAATGCAGTGCCGCGCAACGCGGGTAGGCAGCGCGGGAGAATAAAGGATCGTCGATAGATCGATGCCCTTGGCCTTCCAGTGATCGCTGGCCGCGCGAGCCTCCAAACGATCGACGCGCCCCACCATTTCGTTAAAGTTGCGGAAGCCGAGTCGCGCCATGTATCCGCGCACCTGTTCGGCGAGGAAGAAGAAGAAGTTGATGACGTGCTCGGGCTGCCCGGCAAATCGCGCCCGCAGCACCGGGTCTTGCGTGGCAATGCCGACAGGACAGGTGTTGAGATGGCACTTGCGCATCATCACGCATCCCATGGTGACCAGCGGCATGGTGGCAAAGCCGAACTCCTCGGCGCCAAGCAGCGCGGCAATCACCACGTCGCGTCCGGTCTGCAGTTTGCCGTCGGTCTGCACCCGGATACGGCTGCGCAGATCGTTGAGCAGCAGCACCTGCTGCGTCTCGGCCAGTCCAAGCTCCCACGGAATGCCCGCGTGCTTGATGGAGCTGAGAGGCGAAGCGCCCGTGCCGCCGCTGTCGCCGCTGATCAGCACCACGTCGGCGTGCGCCTTGGCAACGCCGGCGGCAACCGTGCCTACGCCCACTTCGGAAACCAGCTTGACGCTGATGCGCGCCTGCGGGTTGACGTTCTTCAGGTCGTAAATCAACTGCGCCAGATCTTCAATCGAGTAAATGTCATGGTGCGGCGGCGGCGAAATCAGGATGACGCCCGGAATCGAGTGGCGCAGGCGCGCAATCATCTCATCCACCTTGTGCCCCGGCAACTGTCCGCCCTCGCCGGGCTTGGCGCCTTGCGCCATCTTGATCTGCAACTCGTCGGCATTCACCAGGTAGTGCGCGGTGACGCCAAAGCGCGCCGACGCCACCTGCTTCACCGAACTGCGCCGCAGATCGCCGGAGTCATCGGCCTTGAAGCGCGCCGCATCCTCGCCGCCTTCCCCGGTGTTGCTGCGGCCTCCGATGCGGTTCATTGCAATGGCAAGGGTCTCATGCGCCTCCTTGCTGATGGAGCCGTACGACATGGCGCCGGTGGCAAAGCGCTTCACAATCTCCTTGGCCGGCTCCACTTCCTCAAGCGGCAGCGGCTTGTCGAGTTCCTTCAGTTGCAGCAACCCGCGCAACGTGCAGAGCTGCTTGTTTTCCAGATCGATGAGATCGGTGTATTCCTGGAAGGTGTCCGGCTTGTTCTGGCGCACCGCATGCTGCAACTTGCTGATGGTCTGCGGATTGAGCAGGTGGTACTCGCCTCCGATGCGATGGCGATACGCGCCGCCGACTTCCAACTCCAACTCCGACGAGGTCCGCGGGCGGAATCCGTACTCGTGGCGCAGAACCGATTCGCGCGCGATCACGTCCAATCCAACCCCCTCGATGCGGGAGACGGTGCCGGAAAAATAGGACCGCACCAGGTCGCGATTCAGGCCGATGGCTTCAAAGACCTGCGCGCCGCGATAGCTCTGCAGGGTGGAGATGCCCATCTTCGAGAAGGTTTTCAGCAATCCTTTATCGATGGCCTTGACGAAGTTGTTCACCGCCTTCTCGGCCGTGATCTCGGGTGGCAGCAGGCCGCGCTGCACCATGTCCTCCAGGGTTTCGATCGCCAGGTAGGGATTCACCGCGCTGGCGCCGTATCCGATCAGCAGCGCGAAGTGCATCACCTCGCGCGGTTCGCCGCTCTCCACAATCAAGGCGATCTTGGTGCGCGACCCTTCCTTCACCAGATGGTTGTGCACGGCGGCCAGCGCCAGCAGCGAAGGAATGGGAGCGTAGTCCTTATCAACGCCGTGGTCGGAGATAATCAGCAGCGTGTAGCCGGACTCCACGGCCAGCGAGGCGCGGCGGCACAGCCCGTCCAGTCCGCGCTTCAGTCCCAGTCCATCCTCATCCACGCGGAACGCCGAAGACAGGGTGGCCGCCAGCAGGTCGCCGCTGGAAACGCGGCGCAGCTTCTCCAGGTCGCGATTGGTCAGCACCGGCTGCGGCAACTTGAGGGTGTGGCAGTTCAGCGGAGTCTCAACCAGAATGTTGCGCTCGGTTCCAATGTAGCTGGTCAGCGACATCAGGAGATCCTCGCGAATGGGATCGATGGGCGGGTTCGTGACCTGCGCGAAGAGCTGTTTGAAATAGTTGAACAGCAACTGCGGCTGATCGGAAAGACAGGCCAGCGGCGTGTCGGCGCCCATGGAGCCGGTGGGCTCCTCACCGTTGCGCGCCATCGGCTCCATGATGATCTTGATGTCCTCTTCCGTGTATCCGAAGACACGCTGGCGCGCGATGATGGTCTCGTGGCTCGGGTTGTGTACACGCGTGGGCTCGGGCAGTTGCTCCATCGTGATTTGTTTTTCCTGGATCCATTCGGCGTAGGGCTGGCGCGAGGAGAGTTGCTCCTTGATCTCGTCGTCGCTGATGATGCGGCCGGCAACGGTGTCCACCAGGAACATGCGGCCGGGCTGCAGCCGGCCCTTGTACTTGATGCGTTCGGGCGCAAACTCCAGCACCCCGGCCTCGGAGGCAAGCACCACCAGGTCGTCGGTGGTCACCACGTAGCGGCCCGGGCGCAGGCCGTTGCGATCCAGGGTCGCGCCAATCACGCGGCCATCGGTAAAGCCCAGCGACGCGGGACCGTCCCAGGGCTCCATCAGCGATGCGTGGTACTCGTAAAACGCGCGCCGCGCGGGGTCCATGTGCGGATTGCGCGACCAGGCTTCGGGAATCAACATGGCCATCACGTGCGGCAGATCGCGTCCGGCGTGCAACAGCATTTCCACGGCATTGTCCAGCGAAGCGGAATCACTGCCGCCCGGCACGATGACCGGGAAAATCTTCTTCAGGTCCTCGCCAAACAGCGGAGACTCCAGCAGGCGCTGGCGCGCGTTCATCCAGATGACGTTTCCCTTGACGGTGTTGATTTCGCCGTTGTGCGCAACGTGGCGATAAGGGTGGGCCAGAGCCCAGCTCGGGAACGTGTTGGTGGAGAAGCGCTGGTGAACCATGCAGAGCGCGCTTTTTACCAGCGGATCGGTGAGCTCGGGATAGAACTTGGTGATCTGAGGAGCCAGCAGCAGGCCCTTGTACACAATGGTGCGGCAGGAGAGCGAGGGAATATAGAAGTTGGCGCGGCCTTCAATTTCGGCATGGGCAATTTCATTTTCAATGCGCCGCCGCACAATGTAGAGCTTCCGTTCGAAGTCGGCTTCCTCCAGGGGTTCCAGGGTCTTGAGAATGATCTGCTCGATGTAGGGCTGCGAGCCGCGCGCCACGCGGCCGATCGCGCTCGGATCGACAGGCGTGTCGCGCCAGCCCATCACTTCCAGTCCTTCTTCGCCGATAATCTTTTCGACCACGCCCTCGCATTGCAGACGCTCCAGTTTGCCCACGGGGAGAAACACCATTCCGACCGCGTAGCCGCCGGGTTCGGGCAGAGTCATGCCCATGGCGGCGCACTCGCGCGCAAAGAACTCATGCGGAATCTGAATCAGCACGCCCGCGCCGTCGCCGGTCTCGGGATCGCAGCCGCAAGCTCCGCGGTGCTCCAGATGGGTGAGCACCTCGATTCCCTTCTCCACGATGGAGTGGCTCTTCTCGCCGCGTATGCTGGCGACGAAACCGAGGCCGCAGGCATCATGCTCGTTGGCCGGGTTGTACAGACCCTGGGCCGGCGGCAATCCATTGGCGTGCTGTTGCGGTTGATCCGATTCGTGCAGTTCCTCGTTGTCTCGCATTGCTCTCCCGTTTGGGTGCGCATCTTCCTCTGGAAAGATGCACTGGAAACTTCAGCCTAAAAACACCAAACCCGCCTTGGTAAGTGGTTGGCGGGTGAGTAGTATCTGGGCTGTTAAAGATTGCCTTTTTCTATCCCCCGCTGCCGGTGGTAATTCGCTTCGGTACGCCCGATGTGCGTACCTCGGCCATTGCCGGTGTTGTGAGCGGGGATGTAGCCATGGAAATCATAATTGGTAATCAAGATTACCGGAGTTTTCCTCCAGAGTCAACGGCAAGATCGACATCGAAAGCCGGTTTGTCTCTGAAAATTAGCGGCCCGGCGGAAGCAGGAAATTCCTACACAATATGCCGATCCGTTCATCGTTGGAAAACCAGGTTTGCTACCTTGGTACATCGCCCGGGCGGGGGCCGAAGGATTGACTGACTTATCAACAAGTTAACGATGGGCCGTCGCTTTCTGGTACATCGTTCCGGGCGGCCAAGGCGTTTCCGGGATGGCATCACAGGGCTTTGTGATACTATGCATACAGTATCTCGCGAAGTTTGGATGCGCGATTCTGAGTTGACCCCGCCGGATAACACTGCGATTCGATCTCAAAATCTCCTCCCAACATAAATTGCAGGATATGTGTTTCCGCGCGCACACATCCAACTCGCGCGCACAGTAAGTAAAAGAGAGAGAAGAAGAAAACCATAGTGAGTACATTTCAGGAAATGCCCCTCCAGGCGCAACTACAACAGGCGCTTGCGGCAGGAAACTTTGTAAACCCCACCCCAGTTCAGATTCAGGCAATTCCGCCGGCCCTCGCAGGCAAGGACGTGATTGCCACCGCGCAGACAGGCACCGGTAAAACCCTGGCCTTCGTGATCCCGGTGATGGAAATGCTGGCAGTGACGCCAGCGGGAAAAATCAATGCGCTGGTGCTTGTGCCGACGCGCGAGCTGGCCATCCAGGTTCATGAGCAGTATGAAGCGCTGCGCTCTAAGAAAGCTCCGCCGGCCGCGCTGGTCATCGGCGGACTCAGTGAGAAGGTTCAAATCCGCGCCCTGCGCGCGGGAGCCCGGATGGTGGTAGCCACGCCGGGACGGCTGGAAGATTACATGCGGCGCCGCATCGTCGATCTGCGCAGCGTGCGCGTGCTCGTAATGGACGAAGTGGACCGGATGCTGGACATGGGCTTTTTGCCCGCGATCCAGCGCATTCTGGCCGCGCTGCCCGCGGAGCGCCAGACCCTGTGCTTTTCGGCAACGCTGGAAAAATCGGTGCAGGGACTGGTCCTGCAGAACACCCGCTCGGCCGTCCGGATCGCGCTGGGCAACGTGTTGAAGCCCGCCGAATCCGTACAGTTGCAGGCGTTCGAGGTTCCGGCCATGCAGAAGGGAAACGTTCTGCGCGAACTGCTCTATAACGAGACTGGCAAGACGCTGATCTTTGCCCGCACCAAGCGCGGTACGGAGCGGCTGGCAAAGGACCTGTTGCGCGACGGATTCGCCGCGTCCATGATTCACGGCGACCGCACCCAGAGCCAGCGTTCGGCGGCAATGGCCGGCTTTGAAGCGGGCAGATTCCAGGTACTGGTGGCCACCGACGTGGCCGCTCGCGGCCTGCACATGAGCGACATTGCCCACGTGGTCAACTACGATCTGCCGGCGATTGCCGAAGACTTCATCCATCGCGTGGGCCGCACCGGCCGCGCCGGGCTTTCCGGCCTGGCGACTTCGATTGTGAGCGGCGCCGAAATGATCGAGTTGCGGCGCTTCGAGCGCACCCTCAAGCTGCGGATCGAGCGCAAGGAACTGGGCAAGATGAAGGCGTCTCCCGACCGCAAGATGCCGATTCCGATCACCGCCGCACGCAGGAACACGAATACCTTGAAGTCGCGCACGCTGAACAGCCTGCCGGGCGAGATCTTCGCCTAAAGGCAACGGATTGATGAAGCGCCAGGGGCTCAGTCCTCTGGCGCTTTTGCGTGCGCCAGATCCGGCGCGACTGCCACGCCGACCGCTTGCAGCGGTGTAGGGCGATCCGCACGGCTACCGCTTAGACGTTCGAACTTTGAAACCTTGAAACTTTGAAACCTTGAAACCTTGGAACTTGCTCCTCACTTCCCTTCCGCGGCTTCGGCGGCCTCA
Organism: uncultured Acidobacteriota bacterium; assembly: GCA_963707735.1. Taxonomy (GTDB): domain Bacteria; phylum Acidobacteriota; class Terriglobia; order Terriglobales; family Acidobacteriaceae; genus TOLSYN. The sequence continues at coordinate 1,124,343 of CAVPRB010000003.1, forward strand.
AAGGCGACGACGCCTTTCAAAGCCTCGTAGCGCGCCGCGCTGGGGTTGCCGATGCGGCGGCCGTTGATGAAGATGGTGGGGGTTCCGGTCACGCCAACGGATTGTCCGAGCAGCTCGCTACGGGTGAGGCGTTCGCTGGTGGCGGGGCTGTCGGCGCAGAGCTGGGTTGCTCCCGGATCGGCTCCGGCCGCTTCGGCGTAATGGCGCAGACGCTCGTTGACGTCGGCATCGACCACGGTGGTCTTGCCGTCGGCATCGGTCTTGCGCACCATGACCTCAATATCTTTCTGGTGGGCGAAGACAGCTTCAATGAAGTTGAAGGCCTGCTCGGGCTGGGTGCGGGCAATACAATCCAGAAACGACGAGGCGCGCCCGGCCCAGGGATGAAGCTGGGTGAGCGGAAAGCTCTGAAACACGAAGCGTGCCTGGGGAAAATCTTCGCGCAGCTTTGCCATGATTGGCGCGGCTTCCTTGCAGGCGGGGCACTCCAGATCGGCGAACTCCACGATCAGCAGTTTGGCGTCCGCCGGCCCAACCGTGGGACCAAAGGCGGATTTGGCGAGGGCCACGCGCTCCGGGGCAAAGGGATCGGCGCCGAACGGGACAATGTCACCGGCGATGGCGTACTTGAAATCCGCGGAGACAAACCAGTGGCCGGCCTGCTGGCCCTCCGGGGTGGCGAAGACGGCCGCAACGTCATAAATGCCCGGGATGGGCAGACTGGCTGATGGCAGCCACGTTGATCTGGAGGTTGGCGTCGTAGCCGAACATGCGCTTGAAGTAGGCTTCGGCCAGGTCCTTGGAAGGCGCACCAGCCGGAGATTGCGCGGATGCGGCATCCGGCGCATTGGGCGGGGCGGCGGGAGCAGGCTTCTTCGCCCCGGTCTGCGCGAAAAGAGAAAAAGAGAGCAACACCACGGCCGAATACTTCAGAACATTGCGCATTGAGATCATCCTTCATTCCGTTCTTGTCAACATTTCATATTCCCACTTCCCACATTCGCCAAACGCGGGCGGATGTGAGCCCCCCGGCCAGTCGCGACGGGCGGGAGCGGATTCCGCAGTTGTACTAGACCTGATGACGCGCCGCAATCGGAAAACGACGGCCAATTCCGAAAGCCTTGGTTGAGATTCTGATGCCGGGAGCAGCCTGCTGCCGCTTGTATTCGCTGCGATCGATGAGGCCCATGACAAAGCCAATCACATCGGGATCGAACCCGGTCAGGTCGGCGATCTCCGGGGCGGATTTCAGATTGCTCGACATACTCTTCGAGGATGCGATCGAGAATTTCATAGGGCGGCAGCGAATCGCTGTCTTTCTGGTCGGGGCGGAGTTCGGCCGAAGGCGGCTTGGTGATGGACGCCTCGGGGATAACGGGACGCAGCGAATTGACGTAGCGCGCCAGACGATAGACCAGCGTTTTGGGCACGTCCGAGATGACGGCGAGTCCGCCGACCATGTCTCCGTAAAGAGTGCAGTAGCCAACGCCAAGCTCGCTCTTGTTGCCGGTGGTGAGCACGAGCGCGGAAAACTTGTTGGCCACGGCCATCAGGATTCCGCCGCGGGCGCGGGCCTGGAGATTTTCCTCGGTTACATCCTCGGCGCGATCCTTGAAAACCGCGGCCAGTGCGGTGCGGTAGGACTGGAAAATATCGCCGATCGGCACCACCTGGAAGCTGATGCCGAGGTTCGAGGCCAGTTCGCGGGCGTCGCTGATGCTGCCCTCGGAGGAATACTGGCTGGGCATGGAAACGCCAACGACGTTTTCGGCGCCGAGAGCATCGACCGCAATGACGGCGGTGAGAGACGAGTCGATGCCGCCACTGAGTCCGACGACCACCCTATGAAAGCCACACTTGTGCACGTAGTCGCGGGTTCCCAGCACCAGGGCGGCATAGGCGCTGGCTTCTTCGCCGGGAATTTGCTCGTGCATGTCTCCGGTCATGGATTCGGTATCGACGAGGATGAGATCTTCCTCAAAAGACCGGGCCTGGGCGATGAGCTCGCCCGAGGGACTCAGTGCAAGGCTGGAACCATCAAAGACGAGACTGTCGTTGCCTCCAACCTGGTTGACGAGCAGAACCGGCAGGCGATGCTGGCGGGCAATGCTGGCCAGCATCGCCCGGCGAAACTCACGCTTGCCCACATGGAAAGGCGAGGCGGAGATGTTGAGGACAAGCTGGGCGCCGGCACGCACTAATTCTTCGACTGGATCGGAGCCGTAGAGACGGCGGGTCCAGAAGGCTTTGTCATTCCACGCATCTTCGCAAATGGTCAGCGCCACGGACTGGCCGTCGAGAGCAAAAGAGATGCTGCTCGGGGGCGGAAGCAAAGTTGCGCATCTCGTCGAAGACATCGTAGGTGGGCAGGAGGCGCTTGGACTGGATGAAGTCGATGCGGCCCTGGCGTAGAAGGGCGGCGGAGTTCATCACGGTCTTGCCGGTCTCGGAGGCGGCGGGCGAAGGTAAACCGGCGATGATGGCAAGGTCGGGAAGCCCGGCGGCCAGCTCTTCCAGCACCTGGCGGGAGCGGCTGACAAAGGCTGGGAGTTCGACAAGATCGCGCGGCGGGTATCCGCAGACGGATAGTTCGGGAAACACGACGAGTTCAGCGCCGCGGGAAAGAGCTTCGACGGAGAACTGGCGCAGCTTGGCCGCGTTGCCGGTGAAGTCCCCGACGGTGGGATTGATCTGCGCGAGTGCGATCTTCACAGTTACAGTGTAAACGCAGCAACGGGCTGGGGAAAGACCGTGGGAAGGACCAGGGCTCGAAGCGTTCGGCGGAAGGCGTGGAAACAGGGTCAGACGGCGCAATCGCGCCCTCGCGGACCGGACGCCCTTTGGTTGAGGATTGCGCTTCCGGCGCAGCTCAATTCGGCGGGCTGGACACAGGTGGGGCCGGAGCCGATGGAATTGAAGAGGAAGCAGGTCGAGTGGGCGACGATGGGTCGGGCAGAGATTGGTCGGGCGGCGGCGCGGGGCTGGGATCGCGGCTGCCCTCGCCGGTGGTCGGAGCCTTTTCCCAGGGGCGCATCAGCGTCGGAGCCGGGCGCTCAGCTTCCTCGGAGGCGGAGTCGGGGCGCGGCTGATCCTTGGCTGAGGCATTGAGCGGGCCCTTCAGGTCGCCGACCTCATCCTGGGTGCGGACGCGCTTCTCTCCCGAAACCTTCATGTCTTCAATGCTCACAACCGTGTCGCCAACGAAGCGAATGAACTCGACATCCTGGGGCGGAGTGCCATAGATCCACTCCTCGTACTCGCGGCCATCCCGGGTCTCGCGCAGGCGGTGCGGAGGCCGTCCCATGGCGCAGATGACCACGTCCTTGTCCATGCCGACCAGGGCGTGATGGGCTTTGGCTGCCTGGGCGAGAATGGGCGGAAGACTCTTCAGAAAAGCCTCCGCCTGGTTGACCGCCTTAAAGTCGAGAACGGGGGCGAGCATCTCCTTGATCCGTTCGGTGGTGAGCGAGGCAGCATCGCCGTGGATGACGAGCAGGACGGAAGATCCGCTGGAGCCAGGGTAATCGCTCTCTTCGGCGGCCCGGCCTGGCACCCCGTGGGCCTCCAGGCCGTTGACTCCGACGGTAAGATGATTCGCGAGATCTTTCTTGCGCTTGGCGGGACCGCCGTTAAGCTCAAAGACGATGCCGTGATGGTCAAAGCGGACGGCGGTGATCTGGGCGCGGTCGCCGGGACTGGCTATCGCGCCGGACTCGGCGACCCGCCCGGCGATTTCGGCTTCCGAGGGAATGATCTTGCCGTCTTCGACGCGGACCCCTGTCTTGCCCCTGGGCAATGCGAGGTGTACAAACGGATGCTCGGCGAGAAAGACGCGAATGATCCGTTCACGCTGATCTTCAGAAAAGTTGGGTTCGCCGGCGGCCGCCCGGACGGGAGCAATCAGCAGGATAAGCAGCACGATCAGGAGCAGCCCGGCGGCACGAATGATGGCATGGGGCGCGAAGGTGACCGAAAGAAAGCGATGCGTCTTCGATGGCGAACTCATGGCGACCTCCGGTGGTTGAGATCCGCTTCCTGAATTTCCACATTCGCCCCTCTGATGGCGGAGACTGGGCACTCCGGCTTGAATTCCCACCACCCCGGTGGATCGGATTATAGCGCCGATTTGAGCCGTGCAGATGGCGACGGCGCCTGCCGCGGCTTGTATATTTTTCAGTTGGCCGAGGTCGGTGGGAGAGACGCCGGACGGTGCTGGATCCGCGGCGACGCGGTCAGGAACCACAGCAAGGGCAGCGCCAGAAACAAAACCATGGCGCAAGTGACGCTGGCTTCCGGGCCATAGTCACCGCCGGTGAGCGCCGTCGGGCCCTGGGTAACGGCCGTGACCAGCGACGAAAACTCGCGCAGACCGCTGACGGGAAGGCCGAAGACGGCGCCTTGAAAGAGATTCCAACCGAAGTGAAGCCCGAAGGGAAACCAGAGCGAGCCGCTACGGATGCGGGCGAGGGCGCAGAGAATTCCGACGGCAAGGGTGTTGAAAAATCCCCAACTGAGCAGCCCCTGGGCGTCGGGATTGGAAAGATGAAGCGCCCCGAACAGGGCGGAGAGAACGATGACGGCCCAGAAGGCTCCCAGGCATTCGGTCAGCTTCTGGAAGGGATACCCTCGAAACGTAAGCTCCTCGAGCAAGGCGGCGCAAAACAGGAGCACGGCGACGGCGGCGGCGCGCACCAGCATGTAGCGGCTCGGGTGGAGATGAAAGTGGAGCGAGCCGAAGCAGACGATGATGGCCACATCGGCGGTCATGAGCAGCGCTCCGAGTCCCAGGCCGGTGCCGAACTGCCGGGTTGCGGTCCGGTCCAGCGGCAGGCCCAGAGCTACAGGCAATGGCAAGGGATTGCCGTCCAGGGCGCGCAGGAAGAGCGCGAACCCGGCGCCGGTAACGATGCAGGCGATGAGGCGGAACAGCAATCCCGGGATGAGATTGCGCTCGGGAAAAATTGCGTAAACGAAGCCGCTGCCCCAGAAAACCGCGGCGGCCCAGACGGCGGCAATCAGGAATCGCACCAGCGGCGGCAAGAAAAGAGGCGAAGAATAGGGATTGGCGGCGTGAGTGGGGTCGGATGGGGGAGGCTGGGTCATGGCAAATTGTTTTTCACCGCTCAACCTTCTGGACCACTGGAGCCGGTGCAAGACGGGCGACCGAGATGCCACGGCGGGCGACGGCAAAGGGCAGGAGCTGGGCTCCGGCGGCGGCCAGTTTTTGCTCGACCCGCGTGCGGGCGTCGGGCGAAACGATGAACAGGACGCAGCCACCGCCTCCCGCACCGCAGACCTTGGCGCCAAGCGCTCCGTTTCTCCGGGCGACGGCGATGAGGCGGTCGATAAACGGAGTGGCGATGGCCGCCGCGTTGCCGCGGCGCAGCTTCCACTCCTCCCCCAGGAGTCGCGCGGTTTCCTCCCAGTCGGCGGCGGCGAGGGCCGTCCGCATGGCGCGCGCGATGGCGGCGATGTGCTCGAAGTTGCCCAAGACGCGCCGGTCGCCGTCGATGTGGCGCTTGAAGACCTCCCAGTTATTGATGCCGCTCTGGCGCGGCGCGCCGGTGTAGGCGAGGACAAAGCGGCGGTCGAGCTCGGCGGCATCGCATGCAATGCCGTGGCGATGGATGCCATCGACATTGAGTTCGATGGCACTGACGCCGCCGTACAGCGCGGGATAATAATCCTGACATCCGGTGGGAACACGGATGAGCTGCGCTTCGACGTTTTGCGCAATCTCGCGGAGCTGTTCCGGGAAAGCTTGCGGGCGCCAAAGCGGGCCAGCGCCGAGGCGGTGGCGATCATCAAGGCCGAGGAGCCGGAGATTCCAGCGCCGGCAGGGGATTCGGAATCAGTCTCAAGGCGGAATCCCGTAGCGGGTTCGGAGGTGGGGTAAAAAAATCGCAGCAGGCAGGCGGCCAGGGCATGGTTGCAGCGGCTGGCGGCGCGCAGAGCCTGCATGTTCGGAAAGCTGTCGGCCAGGCCGGTGTCGAGCGAGACAAGCTCAATGGCGCCGCTGGCGTTGGGACGGATTCGGCAGGTTGTCAGGATGCGGATTGCGATGTTGACCACGACCGAGCCGGGATGGAACAGGTAGAGCGGCCACATATCCATGGTGCCGCCGGCCAGGTCCACTCGACACGGAGCACGGGCGACGACGACGCTGGTTTGCGGGGAAATGCTTCCAGACATGATGACATTTGTATCACGGGCGCTGCGCTTGCATGTGGGGTTTGGCGGCCGGTTTGACATTCCGGCAAAAAACGCATATCGCTATCGCAGCACAGGGGTGACTCGGCTCGGATTTGCAGAACGCGCTGCTCTTCGTAACCCGTCATCGAGTCGCCTTCCGGAGGTCGCCATGCAGAACCAAGATACCGCCGCGGAACGATGGTCGGCGCTGGCCATGGACTCGCAGGAGTTTCGCGCCCTGGGATATCAACTCGTCAACCGGATCGCCGGTTTTCTGGACTCGCTGCCGCAACGGCGGGTGACTCCCGGCGAATCGCCTTCCGCGGTTCGACAGGCGCTGGTGGCCGGCCGACCGCTGCCGCAGGACGGCGCCAATCCGGCGCTCTTGCTCAATCGTGCCGCCGACCTGCTCTTCGAGCACTCGCTGTTCAATGGGCATCCGCGCTTTCTCGGATACATCACCTCGTCGGCCGCGCCCATCGGCGCCCTGGGAGAGCTGCTCGCCGCCGCCGTGAACCCAAACGTCGGAGCCTGGCTGCTGGCGCCGATGGCCAGCGAGATGGAAGCACAGACCATCCGCTGGGTGGCCGAATTGCTCCGCTACCCGCTGGATTGCGCCGGTCTGTTCGTGAGCGGGGGGAACATGGCCAACCTGGTCTGTTTTCTGGCTGCCCTGCGAGCCAAGGCGGGATGGGATGTGCGCGCGGCAGGGCTGGGAGACAGCCGTCTGCGCGTTTACTGCTCAAGTGAGACGCACACGTGGATTCAAAAAGCCGCGGACATATCAGGACTGGGCACGGACGCGATCCGCTGGATCGCCACGAACGACCGTTTGGAGATGGATGTTGCATCACTGCGGGCGCAGATTTCAAGCGACCTCAAGGCCGGCGACAAGCCGTTTCTGGTTGTAGGCACGGCGGGCTCCGTCGGTACCGGTGCAGTTGACCCATTGCCGGAGCTGGCCGGGCTCTGCCGCGAGTTCGATCTCTGGTTCCACGTCGATGGCGCCTACGGCGGCCTGGCTGCGATCTTGCCCGACGCTCCCAGCCAGTTCGCTGCCCTGCCCGAGGCAGACTCGATTGCCGTGGACCCGCACAAATGGCTCTATGCGCCGCTGGAAGCAGGTTGCGCCCTGGTACGTAACCCGGAAAAGCTGCGCGACGCCTTCGCCTATCACCCTCCGTACTACAACTTCGGCATCGAGGCCATCAACTATTTTGACCTCGGGCCGCAAAATTCGCGAGGCTTCCGCGCCCTTAAGGTCTGGCTGGCGCTACAGCAGGCCGGACGCAACGGCTATGTCCGGATGCTCTCCGACGATGTCCGGCTAGCCAGGGAACTCTTTCAGCGAATCCCGCAATATCCTGAACTGCAAGCACTCACCCAGTCCCTCAGCATCACCACATTCCGCTTTGTACCTCCGGACCTCGACCTTGGGGACGATCCAGTGGAGAGTTATCTGGACCAGTTGAATCGGGAGCTGCTGACGCGCTTGCAGAACGGCGGCGAGGCCTACCTGTCCAATGCCCTGGTCCATGGCAAGTTTGCCCTGCGCGCCTGCATTGTGAACTTTCGCACCACGCTCTCCGATGTGGAAGCATTGTTGCCCATCGTTGTCCGCATGGGCGCGGACCTTGACGGGACACTACGGCCCCCGGGCCTTCGTGCCCAGGCATCCTAAGCACAATGGAAAGTAGCACCGGACGGTTTGCATCCCCCGGCAGCCCAGGAGCGGCAACTGCCCGCCGGGGTTGGTGCCGTTAACCCTCAGCTCCGTGGCCCAAAATCGGCAGATCGGCGCTGGAAGCCGGGCGAGTGGTGGCGTAGGCTGGAGGCATCTCGCTTGCAAGTGAAGGACAGGAGCTTGCCATGAATCCATCTTCGCTTCCCGGACTGGCTGGACTAGCGGGCGAACCGATTGCGCGGCGAAGCCTGGACGCGGCGCAATGCGCGCTAGTGGTCATCGATATTCAGGAAAAACTGCTGCCCGCCGTGCTGGAGCGCGAGGAATTGGTGCGAAACGCGCGCCTGCTGATCCGGCTCGCCGGGATCCTGGAGATTCCCGTGCTGGTTACAACTCAATACGCGCGCGGCCTGGGCGCGACGGTGAGCGAGATTGCCGAACTGCTCCCTGGCGAGCAGGCAATCGACAAGCTGGACCTTCGGCTGCTTTGCCGACGAGGACTTTTGCGCCGCTCTGCGCGATGTGCCGGGAGTGAAGACGACCCTGCTGCTATGTGGAATGGAGAGCCACATCTGCGTGATGCAGACGGCGCTGGGAGCGCTCGAGAACGGCTACATGGTGCACGTGGCCTCTGACGCCGTAAGCGCGCGCACCGACTGGAACCGGCGCCTGGGACTGGAACGGATGGAACGGGCCGGGTGCGTGATCTCCTCAACCGAGATGATGATGTACGAGCTGCTGCGGCGCAGCGGGACGGCGCAGTTCAAACAAATCCTGCCGTTCATCAAGTGAGCCCCGGAAGCTTCGACAACGGGGCAGAGCTGGTGGACGCCACCGGCGGCCAGGAGCGCCGCTTTGCCGACGCCTTCCGGCTGCTGCACGAGGCGGTTCGGCAGAAGGCGTTTCCGGGCGCGGCGCTGGCGGTGACCGTGGGGGATGAGCTTCTGGCGTGGCGTGGCTTTGGCAGTTTCACCTATGAGGCGGATTCGCCTGAGGTGAAGCGCGAGACAGTGTGGGATTTGGCATCGCTGACCAAGCCGATTGCCACCACCTCGATGGCCATGCTGCTGTTTGAGCAGGGGAAACTGAAGCTGGACGCAAGAGTGGCGGACTTGCTGCCGGAGTTTACCGCCGGGGCCCGAGATTGGCTCCCGGACGGGAGCGCGGACCGCGACGCTCCGTCGCAAACCGCAGCGCGGGTGGCGCGAAGAAGTGACGGTGCGTATGTTGCTGGCGCACTCCTCCGGCCTGCCGGCGCACCGGAAGCTGTATCTGGCCGACGGTGGGCGGGAGGCGATGTTGGCGGCGGCGCGCGCGGTCCGGCTGGAAGCCAGGCCGGGGACGCGGAGCAAGTATAGCGACATCGGCTTTATCGTGCTCGGTGAGTTGCTCGAGAAGATTGCCGGCGAACCGATGGATTCATTCTGCGCGCGCGAAATGTTTGATCCCCTAAAGTTGAACATAAGATATCTGCCACAATTAGAACAATTGATGGATATTCCTCCGACAGCGAGCGACTTTGAATACCGCAACAGGGTGGTGCAGGGCGAGGTGAACGACGAGAACGCCAGCGCCATGGGAGGAGTTGCCGGGCACGCTGGATTGTTTGGCGATGCGGGCTCGGTAGCGCGCTTTGCGGCCTGCCTGCTGCGTGGCGGAGCGCCGCTGTTCCGGGCTGGACGGTCGAGCTTTTTACGGCGCGGCAGAGCGGGCCGGCGGGAAGCTCGCGGGCGTTGGGGTGGGACACGCCTTCGGCGCCATCGCAATCAGGGACGAGGTTTTCGGCAAGCGGTCGTTCGGGCACCTGGGCTATACGGGAACCTCGCTTTGGTGCGACGCGGAGCGCGGCCTTGCGAGTGACGCTGCTGACCAACCGGACGTGGCCGGACGGGCGCAATCCGGCGATCAAAGCAGGTGCGCCCGCGGGTGCACGATGCGATTATGAGCGCGCTGGAGAACCCGTAAACACCGCGCCGCGTGGGCATGGGATGGAGTGTGTAGAATCCTAGAGGTACGGCAATTCTAATCTGTAATATTTCTTCCGGGAATCCTTCCATGGACAAGCTTGTGATACGCGGCGGGAATCCGCTGCTGGGTACGATACGGATCAGCGGCGCGAAAAATGCGGCGCTGCCGGCGATGGCGGCGGCGCTACTGACCGAGGAGCCGGTAATTCTGGAAAACATTCCGCAGGTGCGGGACATTGAAACCGAACGGCGATTGCTGGCGGCGATGGGCGCAGAGGTGGAGCTGGGTTATGGCCGGGCGCAGCACCGGACGACGATCTGCGCCGCCAATCTGCAGTAGGAATCCCGAGGCGAGTTACGAGCTGGTGAAGACGATGCGGGCGTCGTCGCTGGTGCTGGGGCCGCTGCTGGCGCGGATGGGATTTGCGCGGGTTTCGATCCCGGGAGGATGCGCGATTGGGGCGCGTCCCATCGACCTGCATCTCAAGGGGCTGGAAAAGCTTGGGGCGAAGATCGTGCAGGAGCATGGCTACATCGAGGCGCGCGCCAACGAATCTGAAGGGCGCGCACTATTCGTTTGACAGGATCACCGTGACGGGCACCGAAGACGTATTGATGGCGGCGGTAATGGCCGAGGGTGAAACGGTTCTGGAGAATTGCGCTCGTGAGCCGGAGGTGGTGGATCTGGCCAGCTTGCTGGTGAAGATGGGAGCCGGAATCGAGGGCGCGGGGACATCGACGATCCGCGTGCAGGGCGTGGAAACGCTGCACGGGGCGCGGCACAGGATTATTCCCGACCGCATCGAGGCGGCGACGTTTATCCTGGCGGGCGCCTTGACGGGCGGCGACCTGATGCTGACCGACTGCGATCCTTCGCACCTGACTTCCCTGCTGCACAAGCTGGAAGAGGTTGGGGTGCGGGTGAAGGTTGGCGAAGAATGCGTCCGGGTGATGGGAGACGCGGCGACCGCTCAAGGCGGGCGATATCTCGACCGAAGAGTATCCGGGTTTCCCCACCGACGTGCAGGCGCAATATCATGGCCCTGATGACGCAGGCGGACGGGACCTCGATTATTACCGAGAATATTTTCGAGAACCGCTTTATGCACGCCCAGGAGCTTTGCCGGATGGGGGCAAACATCAAGGTAGAGGGACGCCGGGCGGTGGTGCGCGGCAAGAGCATGCTGAGCGGCGCGGCGGTGCTGGCCAGCGATCTGCGGGCATCGGCTTCGCTGGTGCTGGCGGCCCTGGTGGCCGAGGACGAGACCATCATCGACCGCGTCTATCACATTGACCGCGGCTATGAACGGATCGAAGAAAAGCTGCGCGGGGTGGGCGCGCAGGTGAAACGGATTGGCGAGATTCTGCCCAAACGGGCGGGAGTCTGGGGCGTGCAGTAAGCTTCCTCTGCCGCGGCAGACATGGGCTCGGCGGCCGCTTGGTGGCTGAAATCCCTCTGGGCCGGTGCGCGTGCTTACAGCACGCGGCACGCCTCGTCAAAGTCCAGACGCGGATTGCGCGGATGCAATTTGCTGGCATCGCCATAGCCGAGGTTGCAGAGGAAATTCACCTTCCATTTGCCGTCGGGGAAAAATTCGGCGTTGACCTTGGCGGGATCGAATCCGGACATGGGCCCGCAGTCGAGCCCCAGGGCGCGGGCGGCCAGGATGAAATAGGCGCCTTCCAGAGAGCCGTTGCGAAAGCCGTTTTCTTCGATGACCGCGGGTTTGCCGGCGAAGTAGGAACGCATGTCCGCGTGCGGATACAGCCGCGGCAAATGCTCGTGGAACTCGGTGTCCCAGGCGATGATTGCAGTGACCGGAGCGCTGCGGGTCTTCTCCACGTTCAAAGGGGCGAGCGCCGGCAGCAGGCGGTTCCTGGCCTCGGGAGTGATCAGGAAGATGAAGCGGCCGGGCGAGCCGTTGGCGCTGGTCGGTCCCATTCGCGCCAGTTCGTAGGCCTCCCGCAGCAGTTCCACCGGCACGGCTTTCGGGAGCCACGCCGTATGCGTACGCGCCTCGCGGAAAAGTTGATCCAGTGCTTCGCCGGAAATTCGATTGGCCGCTACCACTTCATCTCTTGCTTGCATTCTTCCCCTCGCCATCCCATGTCAATTTTCAGGATCCTCTGCTGTAGATGCGGTCGGCGCGGCCCGGGATTCGGCGGGCGAGAGATCGCCTAGGAACCGGCTTGCTTGCCCGGCCCGGCTGCCCGGCGGGGGCTACGGGCGCGTGGCGCGGTACAGAGTGACCTCGGGCTGGCCGAGGGTGTGGTACACGGCGAGCGGGACAAGGTTGCGGGGATTGGAGCGGACAGCTTCGGCCACGGGGTCGCCGGCGATGGCGACGACGTAATTGGCTCCGGCAAAGGGCGCGCTGCGGGCGGAGTCCCATGCGAAGCGGGTGGACTCGGAGATAACCTGGTTGAGGTGAAGTCCCGACTGCTGGATGGCTCCTACATAGTCGCAAGTGTACATCAGGACGGTCGAGTCCTGGGGGATGGCCGCGAGAGCGCTGGGCGAGCTGCGCCTCAAGCTGCAGGCGGCCGCGGCTGTTGGCCCAGGCTTCGCGATAGCAGATGGGGATCATCCAGTGGCGGCCCCAATCGCGGTTCTGCGAGCGCCGGGAAAAGCACCAGGCGGAAGAGCTGAAGGCAAGCAAGGTCGCGGCAAACAGAACTGCGGTAACAGCCGATGCTGAGGACGCGGTTGCCGAGGCGCTCGACAGCCCAGGGAATGAGCGCGGCGAAAACAGCGATCGCGGGGAGCAGTTCGAGGCCATAGCGCACGTTGTAGTAGGAGAACGGCCACCACTCGGGAACGAAGATGGGAACGCTGCCGTACGCAATGGCGAAGGCATAGAACGGCAGCGGCATCCAGAGCAGCAGCAGCGCGCCGAAGCGGCGCAGGTGGAAGGCCGAGACGAGGACTCCGGCGACCGCCAGCAGGATCAGCCAGTTCTGGCGCGAGCCTTCGCCGAGTGTTCATGCGCGCGGCCTTCAGAAAGTATTGCGGCGGCCACCGCCGGGTGGTCCTTGCCGGGATACGGGGGATCGGTGGGGCGCGAGGAACGCTTTTCGATGGCCTTGGCGGAGTAAGGACCATTGAGCCAGTCGAGAGGACGCTGATTGGTTTTGTAGTTGTGCGCAAGCCACAGCGTGGGACAGAGCGCCAGCAGCAGAAGGAAGGAGATGCATGGAGCGCAGGAGGCGTCCGATCTCCTGCTGCGGAGGACGGACGCAAAGCCAGCGATGCAAGGCAAAGGCGGCGCAGAGGCCGACGACGAAGGCGAGGATCCATCCGTCATAGCGGGTGAAGATGGCGGCGGCCAGGCAGATGCCGCAACGCTCAATGGCGCGCCAGGCGGGGATGCGGCGGCAGCCGCGCCGGGAATCAGGCCGCGCAGGAAATCGTCGAAGTAAACCAGCGACCAGATGACGGCGGCGAGGAAAATGGACTCGGTCATGGCCGTCGATTGCATGTAGAGCATGGACGGATTGAAGGCGTAGATGGCGGCAGCCAGCGCGGCGGCGGCCAACGAGGCGCGGGCACGAACCAGGCGATAGATTCCCGCAACCCCGAGAACGTAGGCAACCATCGAGGGAATGGAGCCGCCAATGCCGGTGCGCCAGAGCCAGTCATTGGCAACAAAGGGCGCAATCAGCAGATGCGGCAGAGGCAGCCAGACGGTTCCGATCTGTCCCCATCCGGGATCTGCGCGCATCGAGTGAGGCGGCGGGCAATGTTGAGGTGGGCGACCGCATCGCCGTAGAGGAGGATGTCTCCGTGACGGTAAAACCAGAGGAAGGCCAAAGACCGAGAGCAGGAGCGCCAGCGCGGAGACAATGGTGAGCTCGGCACTGCGTGCGCTTAGCTCTTCGGCGATGTTGTCGCGATCGAAATCCACTCTACGGCCGCCGCGGGTTAGTCAAGATGGGTGAGGCTGCGGAAGAGCTGGAAGCGCTCTTCGATCTCCGTCGCGGGTCAGCGAAATGAGACGCTCGGGGCCGAAGCGCTCGACGGTAAACGAGCCCATGACGCCGCCGTAGAACATGGCGCGCTTGAGCACGGCTGGGGTAAGCGCCGGGCTGCGACGCAATGTAACCCATGAAGCCTCCGGCAAAGGTGTCGCCAGCGCCGGTCGGGTCCTGAACCTCGGCGATGGGCAGCGCCGGGGCGCGGAATGGGTGCGAGCCGTCGGCGAAAAAAATGGTGGCGCCGTATTCGCCGTGCTTGATGACCAGCGACTTGGGACCGAGGGTGAGAATTTTCCGGGCGGCAAGAACCAGGCTGTGCTCGGAGGCGAGGAGCTTGGCTTCGCCGTCGTTGATCAGCAGGATATCGACTTCCTTCAAGGTTTCCAGCAGTTCGGCGCGCTTGATGTTGATCCAGAGATTCATGGTGTCGCCGCCAACCAGCGCGACGCGCGGCATTTTGCGGCGCACGTCGAGTTGCAGCTCGGGCTGGATGTTGGCGAGGAAGAGAATCTCGGAGTCCTGGTAGGCGGCGGGAATCTTGGGAGCAAAGTTTTCAAAGACGTTGAGGTCGGTGAAATTAGTCTTGGCCTCGTTGACGTTTTCGCCGTACTCGCCGCCCCAGTGAAAGGTTTTGCCGGAGGCGTGCTCGATGCCGCGGGTATCGATGCCGCGACCGGTAAGCACGGCCTCGTGCTCGGGGGTGAAGTCGTCGCCGACGACACCGACCACGCGGACCTGGGTGAAGAAGCTGGCGGAGAGCGAGAAGTAGGTAGCAGCGCCGCCGAGAATTTTCTTGCGCTCGCCGAACGGGGTTTTCAGGGTATCGAAGGCAACGGAGCCGACCACGAGGATGGACATGTTATGCACCTGCCTTTGCGGCCAGATATTTTCCGACCAGCAGCTCGAGCCTGGCGCGAGTCGCCGGAGGGATTGCCTCGGGCGCGGTCATGATGGCCATGGCCAGGGCCTGGCCGCAGCTGGCAGCCGCGGTTGGCTGGCAGAGCGGCGATGGCCTCGCGCACTACGTTGGCGGCGTTCTCCGCGTTGCGGTTGAGCACGCCGATGATCTGCTCGACCGTAACGCTGTCGTGATCGGGATGCCAGCAATCGTAGTCGGTGACCATGGCGATGGTGACGTAGCAGATCTCGGCCTCGCGGGCGAGCTTGGCTTCCTGGAGATTGGTCATGCCGACAAGGTCAAATCCCTGGGCGCGATAGGCGTTGCTCTCGGCCTTGGTGGAGAACTGCGGGACCTTCCATGCAGACGTAAGTTCCGCCGCTCCTGGTGACCACCCCGGCAGCCTGGCCAGCCTTGGCGACAATGGCGGCAAGCTCGGGACAGATGGGATCGCCAAAGGCAATGTGGGCGACAATGCCATCGCCGAAAAAGGTGGAAACCCGCTGCCTGGTGCGGTCGTAAAACTGGTCGGGAATGACGAAGTCGGTGGGCTTGAGCTCCTGCTTGAGCGAGCCGACCGCGGAGACGGAGAGGATGCGCTCGACTCCGAGCTGCTTGAAGCCGTGAATGTTGGCGCGGAAGTTCAACTCGGTGGGAAGGATGCGGTGGCCGCGCCCGTGACGGGCGAGAAAGGCGACCTTGCGTCCGCCGAGGGTGCCCAGCACATAGGGATCCGAAGGCGCGCCGAACGGGGTTTCCAGTGGAACTTCGTGAACATCGGTGAGGCCCTTCATGGAATAAAGGCCGCTGCCACCGATGATGCCGATTTCTGCCTGTGCCAATGCAATCTCCTGCGCAGCAAAATAAGTGAGAGGAACAAGTGATTATACCGGACGGAGATGCCGGCATGGACCCTGGCGCCATCGCCCCGCATTCGCCTGCGGCAGGCGGATGCCGGCCACCCGTGATCTTCCGCCGGCAGGCATCAGTGCGGAGCGTTCGGTCTAGCGGCGGGAACAAGCGCGGCGTGCAGCGTGGCCGCATCGTCCGGGGTGAAGGATTCCAGCGCGATGACCCTGGCGCCGTCGATCGAAAGCCGCACCAGGCCTTCGCTCGGTGATCCACTGGTCGGGGGATTCGGCGGGCTGAACAGAGTTGTAACGTTTGGCCAGCGCGGCCCGGTAGATGGAGGCGAACTGGTTGGCCTCGGCGGGAGTAGCAAAGTCGAGAACCAGGGCAAGCGGGAGCGGCGCGTCCTTGGCCGCTTTCTTGTTGGCGAGCGCCATGTAGTATCCGCCCCGCCAGGCAGGCGCAAGCCGGGCTGCGACCTCCTTGCCACCCCACTGGCGGAGGATGACGCGGAGGTCAATCTCTCCGATGCCGGAGAAATCTTCGCGACGCCAGTCGGGGCCGAGGAGTTTTTCCAGCGGCGCCACGTTGAGCTGGGGCTGCGGCTCGGCGGCGAGATACGTGGCCGGCTCCATGACCTGCCGGGTGTCCAGCGGCGGGTTCTCGAAAACTCCGGCAAAGGCGGCCTGCTTGCCGCGTTTTTCCAGGACGGCGCATAGCAAAATCCGTGCCATAGCTATAGGGAAACAGCATGGCTTCGCGCAGATAAATGGGAGCCTTGGCGTACATGGGGGTGGATTCATCGTCGAGAATGGAGGCACGCATGCCATCGACCAGTTCGGGCGCGCTTTCGACGTCTGGCCGGCGGAGGCAAGCTCGTAGTCGATAGAGAACGATCATCGCCTGACCTTCGACGATGGACTGGCGCGCGGCGCGCTGTTCGTCGAGGACCATCTGCACGCTATCGTCACGGGAATCCTTGGCGATGTTGAGCCACTTTTCCAGACCAAAGCTCTGGTCCTGCAGGGCATGGACCAGTTCGTGCGCCATCACCGGCTTCTGCAGCGTCGGGGGCGACCCAGTCGAGAAGATAGACGGTTTTGCTGTGCGCGTCATACCATCCCTCGACCTGCTCCTTGTAGAGGTCGAGCATGTACTGGCGGAGATTGAAGTCACGCGGCAGCAGGCCGAGCTTTTTGAGAGACTGGGCCGAGCGGTCGAATCGCTCGCCGTTTCCCTGCTCCTTCATGCGTTTCTCGACGTACCTGGAAACCTCCTCGCGAGTGGCTAGCTTCTTCTTGACGGAGTGGAGAATGGGAAGTCCGGTGCGGTCGCTGGCAAACTGGAGAATGTCGTCGAGGGAGCGGAACAGTTCCTTGGCCTCGGCGGGGGTAACGTGATGTTCGGCCTCAGGGACAGCGGCATCTTGCGGAGCGATAGCCGCGCCCTGCGGCGCCACTGGGGATTGCTGTGGTGCAGCAGGCGCCTGCTGCGCCAGGGCGAAGACGGCCAGCGAAAACGGAAGCAGAAGGAACAGTCGGCGGAGGAAGTTCATCCACATCCTTTGCGGAAGAGTGTCTGGAGAAAAGATAACATCCGGAGGGAGCGTAGTAGGCATTTCTCGTCCGCAGCCCCATACAGCTTGCAGACACACCCGCACGCAATATCTGATATATCATCCACTATGATTTGAATTCCGCAGCAAACGAGATCGCGGAGGGGACAGTGCTGTCATGACTCAGCCAACAAGGACTGACGGGCGGGCTAGAATTGAGTATTTACGCGTCGTGAACTATCGTGCGCTACGCTCGATTGAATTGAAAGAAATTACACCCCTGACCGTTTTGCTTGGTCCAAACGGTAGCGGCAAGTCAACTGTTTTCGATGTCTTTAGCTTTCTTGCTGAATGTTTTCAGTTTGGGCTGCGACACGCGTGGGATCGTCGTGGCCGTGCCAAAGAGCTCAAAACCCGCGGACAGACAGGTCCGGTGACGATTGAGCTGAAGTATCGCGAGCGGCCTGGTAAACCAATCATTACCTACCATTTAGCCATCGATGAAGGCCCTCGCGGTCCGCTTGTTCAGGAGGAGTGGCTTCAGTGGCGACGTGGCACTAGTGGAAAGCCATTTCGATTCCTCGAGTACCGCGAGGGGAGGGGAAGGGCCGTAAGCGGAGAGGTGCCCGATGAGCAGGACCAGCGCGTCGAGATTGCGCTTAAATCGCCTGATCTAATTGCTGTCAACGCGCTGGGCCAATTTGCGGATCACCCGCGCGTGGCAGCCTTGCGAGAATTCATCGCGGACTGGTATGTCTCCTACCTCTCCATTGAGGATACACGCGGCCAGCCGGAAGCGGGCCCACAGGAGAGACTCAGTAAAACCGGCGATAACCTGCCGAACGTCATTCAGTACTTACGGGAGAATCATCCAGATCGACTAGAGGAGATTTTTCACATTCTGAGGCAGCGTGTACCACGTTTGGAAAGGGTATTAGCGGAACCGATGCCGGATGGTCGTCTGTTGCTTCAAATTAAGGATGCCCCATTCGATCTGCCCATCCTTTCGCGATTTGCCTCGGATGGTACTTTGAAAATGTTGGCCTACCTATTAGTTCTCAATGACCCAGTTCCGCCGCAATTTGTCGGAATCGAGGAACCAGAGAACTTCCTGCACCCAAGGCTGCTGCCTGGATTAAGCGAGGAGTGCCGTAAAGCGACAGAGCATTCGCAACTGCTGGTTTCTACCCATTCACCCTTCTTTCTGAACTCAGTTCAGCCCAAGGAGGTCCGAATACTCTATCGAGACGACACTGGATTTACCCATGCAGAACGTGCTGCCGACATCAAGGGCGTCATGGAATTTCTCAGGGCTGGAGCTTCAATGGGGGATCTGTGGCTTGAAGGCCGGTTTGGGGTGGGAGACCCGTTGGTTAACTCCGGCGCGCCGCAACTAAGGGGGCTTGGGCGATAATGGCGGCTCATGTCGAAATACTGGTGGAAGAACCCTCTATGGAAGAAGCGTTGCGCCTGCTCGTACCCAAGATCGTTGGTGATCTGACGTTTGAAGTTTATCAGCATCAGTCCAAAGAGGGACTGCTAAAGAAACTGCCAGCGCGTCTTAAGGGATACGCATCTTGGCTACCCGATGACTGGCGAATCATCGTCATCGTTGATCGGGATGACGATCAGTGTGACCAACTCAAGCGACAGTTGGACGAAATGGCTCAGAACGCAGGTTTGAGGACTCGGTCCCAAGGCGGCGGCCCAACATTTCAAGTAGTGAACCGCCTAGCGATTGAAGAGTTGGAGGCATGGTTTTTCGGGGATTGGGATGCCGTTCGGGCCGCCTACCCAAAGGTTAGTCCGAACGTTCCGGGTAAGAGCGGGTACCGTGACCCTGATGCAGTGCTCGGAGGAACATGGGAAGCCCTGGAGAGGGTTTTGCAGAAGGCGGGATACTTCCGAACAGGATTGCGAAAGATTGAGGCAGCGCGGGCCATTGCAGAAAACATGCAGCCCGGTAGAAACCGATCAAGGAGCTTCCAAAAAGTCCGGGAGGCACTCAGCGAGATGATGCCCTGAGCTGGTGGGCGCAGGACACCCCGGATTTTTGAAAGATCGCCAAGGCACCGCAATTCCCCTTGCAGCACGGAGACGGTTCGCCTCCGCTATAATCGGAAGTTCGGTTGGCTTTTGGGTTCGGTCAACCTTCGAAATATGTCCACTACTTCCCTTTTGAAACAATTCGGATTGCAGGCGGTTGCCGGTGAATACGCCGGGGCTGAGACCGTGCTGCACTTTGGTTCCGTGGCCGGGGAGCTGAACGCGCTCCGGCACGGCTGCGGAGTCTTTGACCTGGGCTGGCGCGGCAAGCTGGTGTTGAGCGGCGAGGACCGGGTGCGCTGGCTGAATGGAATGGTCACCAACAACACCCGCGACCTGGCCCAGGACTTTGGCAACTACAGCTTTGTGCTGAACGCCGTGGGACGCATCCAGGCCGATCTGCTGGCTTTCCAGCGGGGCGAGTTCTACGTGCTGGAAAGCGACGCGGGTCAGATTCCGGCAATCCGCGAGTTTTTCGAGCGGTTCATCATCATGGACGACGTGGAGCTGGGCGATATCAGCACCAAGCTGACCTCGATTGGCGTGGCCGGGCCGGAGGCGACCGCGGTGCTGGCCAAAGCCGGGCTCATGGCCGGCGGCAACAAGCCGGGGCAAATCGTGGATGGAAGCTGGGAAGGACACGGCTTCTCGCTGGTGCGCGATCCCATCCTGGTGCGGAACTGGTACGAGCTCTGGCTGGCCCCGGAACAGGTTGCGTCTTTCTGGAACGCCCTGGTCCAGGCGGGCGCCGAGCCGGTGGGCGCCGAAGCTCTGGAGTGGCAGCGAATTCTGCTGGGACTGCCCAGGGTTGGCATGGACACCGGCGAGCGCGAGCTGGCGCAGGAGACAGGACAGGATTATGCCCTGAACCACACCAAGGGCTGCTACATTGGGCAGGAGATCGTGGAGCGCATCCATGCCCGCGGGCAGGTCCACCGGCGCTTCATGGGATTGGTGGTGGAAGGCAAGGCGGTGGCGCCCAGATGCCAGGTGATGGCCGGGGAACGAGCGGTTGGCGAGATCACCAGCTGCGCCGAAGTCGTGGTGGATGGGGTGTCGCGAACGGTGGCGCTGGGCTATATCAGACACGATGCCACCGGCAAGGATGGGGAGCAGGCCGGGAATCTGGGTGCGGACGGAAGCGCCGTGCGAATCACTGGATTGCCGTTTCAATTCGAATAGTTTATTTCCGAGCGCTGGGAAGTGTGAGATGGAAAAAGAGAAGAAGCCAGAGTTTGTAGTGACCGACCGGCGGAAGTTCAACGTGGATGGAGAACCGAGGCCGGATGCGCCGAAGGAAACCCCGGCAGAGGCCGCCGCACCGGCAGCCAGTGGGGCGGAAACCAGGAGTCCGTCCGCCGCACCGGATGCCGGCAAACCTGGCCCGGCTGTCTCCAGGGCGGAGGCGGATCGCGCCGGAGCCAAAGCGCCGCAGCAGATGCCGGAGCCCGGCGTGATCACCGAAACCGGGTACAACGGCGAGAAGGAGCGCACCGCATTCGGCGGCCAGAAGATGGAGTTCATCCATCTTCTGGACATGCTCGTCCAGACGGCGATGATGTATGCCGGAGCCATGGAGGGCGGAGCGGAACGGCGGGTGGACATTGTGGGGCTGCGGCAGATGATCGACCTGATCTCCGTGCTGGAATCCAAGACCAAGGGCAATCTGACCGAGCAGGAACAGGCGATTCTGACCAACACTTTGTTCCAACTGCGCATGACCTACATGGAAATCGTGAACATGATCGACCGCCAGGCGATGCAGAAGGCTCCCGGCGCCGGAGGAGTTGGCCGGAAGTGAAACCAGGCACTGTGACGGTGCTGGGCAGCGCCACGTCGATGGGCGTGCCGACCATTGGATGCGATTGCGCGGTTTGCCGCTCGACGGATCCGCGCGACCGGCGGACGCGGCCCTCGGTGATGATCGAGTGGAGCGGACATCGCATTGTGATCGACAGCGGGCCGGACTTCCGCGAGCAGGCGTTGCGGGAGGGAATTGATCGCCTGGACGCGGTGCTCTACACCCATGGGCACGCCGACCACATCCTGGGACTCGACGATCTGCGCCCGCTCACCTATCCGCGGCTGACCGGGGGCGGACGCCTTCCGCTGTACGCCAATCCGGATACGGCGCGGATTCTGCGCTCGGTGTTCAAGTACGTATTCGACGACAATTACAAATATGGCGGCATTGCCAAGGTGGAGCTGCGCGAAATCACCGGGCCCTTCGAGCTGCTCGACCTGAAGGTGATTCCGGTTCCGGTGATGCACGGCGATGCCGAAATCGCCGGCTACCGGATTGGCCGGTTCGCCTACCTGACGGACTTCAGCGCGGTGCCGGAGCATTCGATTGCGATGTTGGCCGGAGTACAGGTGGTATTTCTGGACGCGCTGCGCCATGTGCCGCATCCGACCCACTCGACGGTGGAGAATTCGCTGCAGGTGGCGGCGCGCATCGGCGCCGCCCAAACCTACTTCACCCACATCAGCCACGACCTTGCGCACCAGGCGACCAACCAGACCCTTCCGCCGGGAGTGTGGCTGTCCTACGACGGTTTGCGCATTGAGATTGACCTGGAGAACTGAGCTTGCAAGTATTCGATTCATTCGAAACGATTCCCCAGAACTTTGGCCCCGCGGTGGTTTGCGTGGGCAACTTCGACGGGGTTCACCGGGCCCACCAGCAACTGCTGGAGACGATCTGCGTCAGGGCCAAGGAATTGCATGCGCGTGCCGTGCTGGTGACGTTTGATCCGCATCCGGCAAGGATTCTGCGGCCGCATGGCGGGCCTCCGCTGATTACGCCGCCGCCACGCAAGATGGAGTTGCTGGGCGCGAGCGGCCTGGACGCGGTCGTGGTGGTTCCGTTTACGCGCGATCTTTCGCTGATGCCTGCCTATGAGTTCGCCGAAGAAATGCTGTTCAACAAACTGCACGCCATCGAGGTGCACGAAGGCTTCAACTTCCGCTTTGGACACAAGGCGGAGGGCGACGTCGAGCGCCTGCGCGAGTTCGGGCGCAAGCTCGGCTTCGCCGTGGTGACGCATCCGCCGCTGCTGTGGGGCGAGCTGGTGGTTTCCAGCAGCAACGTGCGCGCGGCCGTGCTGGGCGGCGAGGTGGAGCGGGCGCGGCACCTGCTGGGACGCGCCTTCAGCATCGATTCCACGCCTGGGCGCGGGCGGGGATACGGGGCAAAATACACGGTTCCGACGGTGAACCTGACCCGCTACGAGGAGTTGACACCGTCGCTGGGCGTGTATGTTACGGAAATGCGTATCAACGGCGAGGAGTTTCAGGCGGTGACCAACGTGGGCAACCGTCCGACGTTTGGCGCCGACTCGTTTGCCATCGAAAGCTACATCCTGAACTTTCATCCCATCTCTCTGACCAGCGATACGCCGATCCGGCTAAGCTTTCTGCACCGTCTGCGGGCGGAGAGAAAATTCCCCAGCACCGAGGAATTGAAGGAACAGATTGGCCGGGACGTGACCCAGGCAAAGCGCTACTTCCGGCTGCGCGAGGCCGTGCGCGGGAGCCGGTGAATCAGTTCCGCCGCAGCCGCGCCGCGGCTTTGAGCTGATCTGCGGCTCCTTCGCTTCGCCCAGAATAACAGCTTCAAGAAACCCAGTGCCTTGCGTTCGGGACGACACTCTCCCCAACATATTTCGATGCCGGCTGCGCACGTCTTCCGCGCCAGCCGCTCGTGCGGCAGGGGTCATTCCATGGATTCCAGGGGCGCCGCAGCGCCTCCCGATTGAGTTTCAATCTGCACCAGGATGGTTGAGGCCAGAACCAGCAGGATGCCCACAATCTGAATCCTGCCAACCGACTCTCCCAGGGCCAGCGCCGCGATCAGGATGGAAAAAACCGGCTCCAGGCAACTGGTGACGATGGCGCGGGTGGCGTCGAGATGGTGCAGTCCCGCGAAGTACAGGGAGTTCGGGATGAGGATTGACGTGATTGAAAAGATGGTCATGAAGAACCACTGCGAACCCGTGTAGTGAGAGGCGATGACACGCCACGGCGGATTGACGAACAGCCATCCGATGGCAGCTCCGGCCAGCGCCCAGGTGAGTATGGTCCAGTGGTCGTGCGACTCCAGCAGATGGCGTCCGAATACGTTGTAGAAGGCAAACGTTAACGCGGCGATCAGAGCAGCGATGACACCGATGAGATCGAAACGTATCTGGCCAGGGATGATGGCGAGCCACGGAAAGCGCGGCAAGCGGCTGACCACTCCGATGGCGAGCACCGAACCGGCAACCGCGACCAGCACCCCGGCGATACGTGCGAAAGTAGGCGGCTGGAGTTTGCGCAGCAGCATCCACAGCAGCACAAAGACGGGCGCAAGGTATTGCAGGATGATGGCCGTGGCAACGCTGGTGCGCTGGATGGCGAGGTAATAGGAGTAGTTGCAGGCGGCGACCCCGAGAATGCCCAAAATGGCGAAGACGCGGATCTCCGAAGCTTTGATGCGCAGGCCGGCACGGCCGCGCGCAAAGTAGAGCATGGGAAAAAGAACACAGGCGGCCAGGGTCGTGCGGCTCTGCGACAGCATCAGCGGGGGCACAAGCGGAACCACGGCTCCGAAGAGGTGGAGGCGTCCGGTGAACACGGCGCGGCCGAGGTTGGCGGAGATGCCAAAGAAGAGCGCGGCGGCGGCAACGCAAAGATAGCCGATGACGGGCGAGGGTTTGAACTCCATGCTTCCGCTCACTCCACGTACTCGATCTCCGCGGTGATGGCGGCGGTCGGGGCGAGCATGCGCGAGACCGGGCAGTACTTTCCCTTGGCCAGGCGGACGGCGTCTTCCATTGCTTTTGGCGAGACGCTGCGGCTAACGCGATAGAGCAGGCGGATGGCGGTGAAGACCCGCCCAGGGCCGGGTCCGCATTCGGCCGCGGCGCTCACTTCAAGCCGCGTCCATGACTGGCCTTTCTTGCGCAGGATGGTGGTGACGCCGGTGGCGGTGCAGCCGCACAGTCCGATGAGGACCAACTCCATCGGAGAGCTGCCCAGCTTGGGTTCGCCGCCATCGACCACGAGGGC
The DNA here is from genome assembly GCA_963707735.1 of uncultured Acidobacteriota bacterium. Lineage (GTDB taxonomy): Bacteria > Acidobacteriota > Terriglobia > Terriglobales > Acidobacteriaceae > TOLSYN. The sequence continues at coordinate 1,148,558 of CAVPRB010000003.1, forward strand.
GTGGCCGCTGCTGGCTACGCCGACGAAGCGATCTGCGTTGACCCAGGTAGCGCTGGCCTGCATGGTGAGTCTCCCTTTTGGAACGGTTAGCGCCGGTTGTCGGTTTGCGGCTCGGGATGAATGAGGACGCGAAACAATTGCGGCGCCGCCAATTTGAATCGTATCTCGAGCGCGGTCTGCACCTCATGCACCCGCGAAAGCAGAAGATGGTCCTGCATGGTCACATGGCAGGAAATGAACAGGTGTCCACTAACACTCTTGATGACGATTTCGTGCACGTCCACCACTTCGGGAAAAGCATTTCCAATGGCTTTGAGCTTGTTCTCCAGTTCGCCATCCTGGACGATCGCCTCGCTGGACTCGATGGTGGCGGGCTCGCTCTCAATGTGGCTGAGGATGGAGGTAATCTCGGGAACGTGGGCACGGATGTCATTCTCCAGCGCGGTGACGCGGTCGTGGGCGGCGATGAGCGACAACTTCTCGTCGAGCTCGACGTGCAACTCAACGTGGATGTCGCCTTCCAGATCCTGCACGCTGATGTCATGCACCATCAGGTTGTTGCGCAGAGATGCGGCGCGGATCCGGTCGAAGGTGCTCTCGTTAATGAGCTCGCGGGGAACGGCGTTGACCAAAACATCGGAGTCGCCGAGGAGATTGTGAATGCGCTGGCGAACCTCGGAGACAACGACATCGGCGGCCTGGAAGGTCACGTTGCGGGCCAGACCCACGGCGACATCGGCAAAATAGCGGCTCCCGGCCTTGCGAATCCGGACGCGTTCCACTGCGACCACGCCGTGAACGCTGCCAACCTGGGCGATGATGGCATTGCGCACGCCGCTGGGCGCGGCATCGAGCAGCGCGTCCAGGGTCTGGCGGGCAAGGCTCGAACTGACCCAGACGATCATGGCGGCAACGCAAAGGGCGGCGATGGGATCGGCCCTGGTGAGCCACGGCAGATGGTAATGGCGCCCAACCCAGACGAAGCCGAGGCCGGCAATGACGACCGCGCTGGACCAGATGTCCGTGCCGAAATTCAAGGCGTCGGCCGCCAGTGCCTGGCTGGAATACTTCTCCGCGGCGCGCTTGAGAGCACGGGAACGCCAGAAATCAAGCGCCATCGAAAGGCTCATGACAACCACGGCCCAGATGCCCGGTTCAAACTCCACATGGTGGAAAAAGAGGCGGTGAACAGCCTCCCAGACAATCCAGCAGCAGGTGATGAAGAGCAGCCCGGTCTCAACAAACGCGGAAAAATTCTCGACTTTTCCGTGGCCGTACTGATGATCGGCGTCGGCAGGCTTGTCACTGACGCGCACGGAAATCATGGTCATGATGGCGGCAACCAGATCGAGCGAGGAGTGCAGCGCTTCGGACAGAATGCCGAGGCTGCCGCTGAGCGTGCCAACCACAAACTTGAAGACCGTCAGGACGATGGCGACCAGAACGCTGTTGCGCGTGACCCGCCGTTTTTCGGCTTGCATCAGGACGGGATCAATCGTCATGCTGACCATGCAATGAGCTTATCGTGGCCGAAGAGCGCTGCCAAGTGCGTGGCCGCTTTTCGTCCCGGAGGCGGAGCGATGTGCTAGGATCAGGGTTCAAACTCCTCTGCCCCTCAGGCAGGACATGCGGATTCGGCGCTGGCCAAAGCGGCCATCGACGGATCCACGAGGCTCCGCATTGAGCGACCCGCGCCCCACCATCCTTGTCACCGGAATCGCCGGCACTCTCGGGCTTCGCCTGCTGCCATTGCTCAGCGATTATTGCGTTGCCGGCGTGGACCTGCTGCCGCTTGCGGGCCAGCCCGGGATCGTGGTGCATCGCCTCGACCTGGCCCATGAGAGTTCCTGCGTCAAGCTGGTGCAACTGCTGCGCGAGAGTGGCGCGGAAGCCGTGGTGCATCTGGCGGTGGCCAACAATGCAGCGCGCGACGAAATCCGGGACCCGGTTCGCAACCCAACTCGCAATCCAACGCGCAATCCAGGAACCGGCCTGGAGCGGATGTGGCAGATCAACGTGGCCGGCACGGCGCGAGTGATGGAAGCGATCTCCGAGGTGAACCGGCACGGCGGCAAGATCGCCAAATTCATCTACCCGAGCAGCGTTGCGGTCTATGGTCCCGAGGCCCCGCCGCTGGTACGGGAAGACGCTCCGCTGAACCCACACACCCTGACCAATGCGGTACAGAAGGCGGAGGCCGACGGCGTCGTGAAATTCCGGGCTCCCAGCCTGGGACGCTGCAGCACCTACCTGCTGCGGCCCCAGATTTTCGCTGGAGCAGGCGTGGAGAACTACATGGTGAACGCTCTCCGCGGGCGGGCGCTCGGCACCGGCGCGGTGGCGCGGAAGATGCGGCGCGGGGAGAAGCGGCTGCCGCTGCTGCTGCCGGTGGGCGAGACGTATCCGCAGAAGCTTTTCCAGTTTGTACACGTGGATGACGTGGCCCGGCTGATTGCCTGGCTGCTGCACCGGACTCCGGCGCAGGAGCGCGAAGAGCTGACCCTGAACGTTGCCGGATCAGGCTCGCCGGTCAGCCTGGCACGGTGTGCTGAAATCGGCGAAGCCAAGTTGCTGCGCCTGCCTTCGCGATGGCTGTGCGCAAAAGCGCTGACCCTGCTGTGGAAGCTGGGAGCGTCCTCGGTGCCCCCGGACGCGTTTCCGTATCTTGCCGGCTCCTGCACGATGAGCACCGAGCGGCTGCGGAGATTGCTGGGCGCCGACTACGAGAAGGTGATCCGCTACTCCAGCGAGGCGGCGCTACGGGACACCCTGACGGCAGCATCCGTTGCGTCGGCGCCGGCGCGATGAGCGCGGCGCCGGGGGTCTACTTCTTTCCCCAGTACACGCCGGCAACGCCAAAGGTGTACGGCGTGTAATTGACCTGGCGGAAGCCTGCGGCCTTCATGCGGGAAAGCATTTCCGGCGGCTGCGGGAAGCGCGCCACGCTGGCGGGAAGATATGCATAGGGGCCCCGGGTTCCGGAAAGCAGCGAACCGATGGCGGGCAGAACCCGGCGGAAATAAAACCGGTAGAGCTTGCCGAACAGGCCGCGGGGCTCGCCGAAATCGAGGATGGCGACCTCGCCTTCGGCGGCGAGGACGCGGTAGATTTCACCCAGGCCCGCGTCATAGTTGGCGAGATTGCGAAAGCCGAACGCCGCGGTCACAAGGTTGAACCGGCCATCGGCAAAGGGCATTTGCAGGGCATCGGCCTCGACCCATTGCAGCGCAAGACCGGCGCTCTTGCGGGTGGCGAGGCAAAGCATGGGATGGGCAAAATCCGCGCCGACGATGGCGGCTCCCGCCGCCGTTGCCTGGCGATAGAGGGCAAAGGTCATGTCCCCGGTTCCGCAGCAGAGATCCAGAACTGTCGCATCCCGGCGGCGGACGATGTGACGGAAGCGGCGCGCCGTTCGCCACCACCAGTAGCGATCCACGTTGCAGGAAAGCACGTGATTCAGCAGGTCATAGCGCGGCGCGATGCTGGAAAACATCTGGCGCACGGCGTTGGCGGCGGCGCGCTGATCCTGGGCAGGCTCGACCCGCGCTCCGGGCGTGGCTGCAACTGCTTGACCCGGCGGCGCCGGTTTTGCTTCTTCCATCCTGTTCATTCCAATCTAAACCATGCACCCCGGTCACGCCTGCGAGAGACGGCGCAAATCCTCCACCACCTGGAGCACGGCGCGTTCCGGGACATTGGTGACAACGTCCACCCGGCCGACATCGCGGGGCAGCACGAAGTGCACCTGGCCATCCAGGGTTTTCTTATCGCTGGCGAGGCGGCGGAAGATCGCATTGGGGCGCACATCCACCCTGGGTAGCGGAGCATACGCCAAAACCACGCGCAGGATGCGCTGCGTCACCGCCGGGGCAACCAGGCGCATGTTCTCCGCGATCATGGCCGCGGCAACCATGCCCCAGGCTACGGCCTCGCCGTGCAGAAACACCTTGTATGCGGTTTCGGCTTCGAGGGCATGCCCGATGGTGTGTCCAAAATTAAGGATCTTACGCAGGCCGTGCTCTTCCTCATCCTCGCCCACCACATCGGCCTTGACCCGCACCGACTCGGCAATCAGCCATTCTATTGAGCCCGGATCCTTGGCTAGAATTTGTTCCTGATTCTCTTCCATGAATCCGAAAATGCGGGAATTGCAGATGACTCCGGCCTTGAGGGACTCGTACAGACCGGAGCGGAATTCGCGGTCGGGCAGGGTCGCAAGCACCTGCGGGTCCACCAGCACGAGTTCCGGCTGCTTGAAGGCGCCAATCAGATTCTTGCCGACCGCGAGGTTGACGCCGGTTTTGCCGCCAACCGAGGAATCAACCTGGGCGAGAAAAGTTGTGGGCAGCTGAACGAAGCGGATTCCGCGCATGTAGATGCTGGCGAGAAATCCGGTCACGTCTCCAACCACGCCGCCGCCCAGGGCGAGGAGCACGGTGTTGCGATCCGCCTTGAGCTTGACCAGTTGGGTGGCGAGCGATTCCACGGTCGCCAGGGTCTTGCGGCGCTCGCCATCCGGCATTTCAATCACGTCCACGCGGGCTCGATCGCTGCGGAAGGAGTCGAGCAGGAGCTTGCTCCAGTGCAGCGCGATGGGTGCGGATGTGACTACGACAAAATGCCGGGCCGTGGGCAGGGTGTCATGAATATAGGTGGCGGCCGAGCGCATCAGTCCCTGCTCGATGAGCACGTCGTAGGCTTTGGTCCGGGTTTGAACCTGTATGCGAATCAAGTTTCCATCTTACCAGCGATGCCGGAGTCGCCGCGCCGGAGCCCGGCGCGAGAGAGAGTATCCTCCGCAAGTGCTACGATTGATTGTCATCATGAACTCTACTTACGATTTTATTGTTGTAGGAGCTGGAATTGCCGGGCTCAGGGCCGCCATCGAACTGAATCAGCACGGGACGGTGCTCTGCCTGGCCAAACGTGAACTAACCGAATCCAACACACAATATGCGCAGGGCGGCATCGCGGTTGCGCTGGGGCCGGATGACTCGCCGGACATTCACCTGCGGGACACCCTGGCCGCGGGCGCGGGATTGGTGGATGAAGTCGCCGCCACCACGCTGGTAAACGAAGGTCCGGAACGAGTGCGGGAGTTGCTGGAGTGGGGAGCGCGCTTTGACCGTAACGGCGCCGGAGAACTGGCCTTCACCAGGGAAGGTGCGCACTCGCGCAACCGGGTGCTGCATGCCGACGGTGACTCGACCGGGCGGGAGATCGGACGCACCCTGTCCGCGCACGCCCGCACCCTCGGCAACATTCACTTCAGCGAATTTGGATTTACGCGCGACCTCCTGCTCGCCGATGGACGCGTGGTGGGAGTGGAGATACTGCACGAGGACGGGAGCATGGAAGCCGTGACCGCACGCGCCGTGCTGCTGGCAACCGGCGGGTCAGGGATGGTGTTTGCCAATACCACGAATCCCGACGTGGCGACCTCGGACGGCGCGGCCATCGCCGGACGCGCCGGCGCCGGGTTGAGTGACATGGAGTTCGTGCAGTTTCATCCCACCGCGCTCTACCTGGCCGGTGCGCCGCGATTCCTGCTCTCCGAGGCCCTGCGCGGCGAAGGCGCCTACCTGCGCAATGACGCGCGTGAACGCTTCATGGCGGGCTACCATGAACTGGGAGAACTGGCGCCAAGAGACGTGGTCGCCCGGGCCATCCATCACGAACTGGAGACCAGCCAGGCAGCCGAACCAATGGTGTATCTGGATGTCACCCACCTCGACGGGGAGAAGCTGAAGCTGCGCTTCCCACGCATCTATCAGACCTGCAAGCAATACGGGCTGGATCTTACGCGGGATCTGATTCCGACGCGTCCGGCGGCGCACTATGCCATGGGCGGAGTGCGCACCGACCTGGATGGGCGCGCGTCGCTGCCGGGACTCTACGCCGCGGGCGAAGCCGCCTGCACCGGGGTCCATGGAGCCAACCGCCTGGCAAGCAATTCCCTGCTGGAAGGACTGGTCTTTGGAGCAAGAGCGGCGCGGGCAATGGCCGGGGAACACCCAGCCGCAAAATTCGGCGAAGCCAGGACTCCGGCAGTCGAGCGAATCCCCAGCGGTAATGGCGATGAAGCTGCGCTGCGCCTGGAGATACAACTGTGCATGGAAAACAACGTGGGAATTGTCCGCAACGCCGGGCAACTCTCCGAGGCGGTGACCAGACTACGGGAAATACTGGCGGCGCTGCCCGCGCCAAGCAGCCGGCGCCGGGCCGAGGCACGCAACATCGCCGAGAGCGGTCTGGCCATTGCACGCTCGGCGCTGGCGCGGCGCGAGAGCCGGGGCAGCCATTACCGCAGCGACTACCCGGCAAAAGACGATGCGGCTTTCCGGAAACATTCGGCGATCCTGGGCGGGGCGGTGCACTTCAAATAGTTGGTGCGGCGCCCTGCTAAAATCATTTGCGCGGGAGGCAGCGGGCTGCTCTTGGCGAATTGGCAAACGGCTGGTATGATTGCCGGGTACGGCAGAAGGAAACCACCCATGTTCGTGGGGCTATAGCTCAGCTGGGAGAGCGCATCGTTCGCAATGATGAGGTCGTCGGTTCGATCCCGACTAGCTCCACCAATACAACATTCTAGTTAATCCTTCATTCTCTTTCGCCCGAAAGAGTTCGATAGCGCTGGCCTGCCGCCGCCGTCAAGGCTCATGCACGCTGAAACCCACGGTCACGCCAATCTCGAAAACTCCGCTCTGAGGAAATTTGCTGACTTGTGTAGACCTCACCCAAGCCGTCTGCCCCTAGAAGGTCAAGGCGGCGGCAGTGACAAGATGGCGCGGCGCATCGGCAAACGGATCGGAACACCTGCGGCGGTCGAACCTGGACGTCATCTCGCCGGGGTTCTCACGCCGTCTTCGCGGGCAATCGCCAATGCCGAATCGCCGGCAAGAGGGCTTCCGACTTTAGATCGATCTATGTCGATCTATTCCTTCCATCCGATTCGCCTGAATCTCCCCCGCCCGGAAGCAGCTCCGGCTGAATCCCACTCACCCGGCCGCGGCATTGCAAACCATTGCCCACAAAGAAATCGAGAATTCGCTCGCTGTTATCCAGGATGCTAATCCTTCCGCACCCTCCGCAACGATTGAACAAATGGTAATTTTCGCATCCGAAACGATTATCCAAATAGTCAATCCTCGCCCGTGGCTACCACGCCAGCAGCACGCGCACATCGCGAACGTTGGTTCCGGTAGGTCCGGTCATGATGGTGTCGCCGAGCGCGTCGAAGAACGGATAAGCGTCAAAGCCGGCGAGCGCGGCCTCTGCGCTCAACCCATTGGCGAGCGCGCGCGCCACCGTGGTTCCGTCCACAACCGAGCCTGCGGCCGGACTGTTGCCGTCGATGCCGTCGGTCCCGGCGCTGAGCACGCAGAGGTTTTCGCCCTGGATGCGTTCGGCGCAGTAGAGCGCAAATTGCTGATTGCGTCCGCCGGCTCCCGGGGTTCCTTCCACGGTCACGGTGACCTCGCCGCCTGAGATCAGGCACACGCGCGCGGCTTCCCGGCGCAACTCGCGCACGCGTTCCAGCAGGTAATCCGCGGCTTTGCGGTAATCCCAGTCGTCGCAGGAGTTATCGATCCGGGTAGTAAATTCCTTCATCGCCGCGCGCTCCACGGCGGCCTTCTGCGCGGACACATTGGAGAGCACGGGCCACCAGCGGGCGCGCGCGAACACCGCATCGCCGGCCTTCGGCGTCTCTTCCAGTCCGCGCGTGGTGAAAAGCTTGCGCACGCTCTCCGGTAACTGCGGCAACAGGTTGTACTGCTGCACAATTTCATAGCATTGCTCAATCGTGCTGGTATCCGGCATGGTTGGCCCGCTGGCCAGTGAATCGATGGCGTTGTCCGGCACGTCGGAGATCATGATGGAAAGCTGTTGCGCGGGCGCGGCTGCCACGGCCATGCGTCCGCCTTTTACGGCGGAGAGGTGTTTGCGCACCGCGTTGATCCGCGCGATGGGCGCACCCGAATGCACCAGCACGCGATAGGTTTGCACCAGGTCGTCAAAGGAGATCCCATCGCCAATCGGCTTCTCCACGATTGCCGAGCCGCCGCCGCTGATCAGGTAGATCACAAGTGAACGTTCATGGAGCGATTCGAGGGCGCGAATCATGGCCTCGGCGGCGCGCACCGATTCGTGGTTCGGCATCGGATGGCCGCCCTGGAAATAGCGGAAACCGGACACCTGCGCGGCGGGCAGCGTGGGCGCGCTGACAATGCCGCTGGCGCCGGTTCCAGCGCCGAGGCGCGCCATCAGCGCCTCCAAACTGCTGTGAGCTCCCTTGCCAAAGCAAACCACGAACAGCTTGGAAAACACGTCGAGGTCGTAGAGGTCATCGCACACCTGCAGAATTCCGCGCTCGTAGTAAAGGTTGCGGCTGAAGCCGCGCTCAATGCCGCTTTCCTCCAGAGCGTGCTGAAAAATCTCCCGTGCGATGGCTCGCATCTCGCGTGATGTGCACTCCATGTCGGCGGGTTCCTTGGCTTCGTTCATGCGCGAGATTATACGGCAGCAAGAGCCATTGGCTCTACAGTTTCGCGCGCCGGGTTGCGATGGAGAGCACGAAAAGCCAAGGCCACCGGGTTGCCGCGCCGAACTGGAACCACGGGGGATGCCGCGTTCGTATGGGGTCGACTCCATTCGCCGCCGTGCGCGATCGCCGGCGGTTTCATTCGTGCCTGGATCGGTGAATTCACCGGCGCCGCCTGCTCAAGTTCTTCTTGAGGACTAAGATTGTTATAGGCAGCGGGCGTAGTTCATTCGGACTGCTAGCCTCGCTCGGCCTTCTTTTGTCACATCATTCGCGGAATCATTCCTGCATTCATAAGGAGTTTTTGTGAGCACACTCGTTCGACCCAGCGCAAGCTATTCCCTCACCATCCGTCTTAGGATTGTCAATATTGCGGGCAATCTCGGCCGGGTCACGTCCATGATCAGCGATCTCGGCGGAGACATCGGCGCCATCGATATCAAAGGCGTGACCAAGCATCATAAGATCCGCGAGATCACCCTGCAGGCGCGCGATCAAAAGCATGGCGAACTCATTGTTGACAGCCTGAAAGGTCTTGGCATCGTGGACGTGCTCAGCGTGAGCGACCGCACCTTCATGATGCACATGGGAGGGAAAATCCGCATCGTCAGCAAGGTTCCGCTGGTAACCCGCGACGATCTCTCGATGGCCTACACTCCCGGCGTCGCCCGCGTCTGCATGGCCATCCACGACGATCCTGCAAAGGCCTACAAGCTGACCATCAAGGCCAACACCATCGCCATTGTCAGCGATGGCACCGCGGTGCTTGGACTGGGAGATATCGGCCCGCTGGCGGCCATGCCGGTGATGGAGGGCAAATCCATGCTCTTCAAGGAATTCGGCAATGTGGACGCGTTTCCCATCTGCCTGGACACCAAGGACACGGAAGAGATTATCCGCGCGGTGAAGAACATTGCACCGGGATTCGGCGGAGTGAACCTGGAAGATATTTCAGCTCCCCGTTGTTTTGAGATTGAAGAACGGTTGAAGAAAGAGCTGAACATTCCAGTGTTCCATGACGATCAGCACGGCACCGCCGTGGTGGTCCTGGCGGCGCTGACCAATGCGTTGAAACTGGTGGGGAAAAAAATCGCGGACCTCAAGATCGTCGTTACCGGCATCGGCGCCGCCGGCGTTGCCTGCTCCAAGATGATCCTTGCCGCCGGGGCTACCAACATCATCGGCTTTGACCGCACCGGCGCGATCCACAAGGGCCGTACTAACTTGAATTACATGAAGCAATGGTTCGCCGAAAACACCAACCCAGGGAACTTTACCGGAACGGTCAAAGAGGCAATGGTGGGAGCCGACTTGTTCCTCGGACTCTCCGGCCCAGGCGCGATTGAGCCTGCGGATCTGGCGAAAATGAATAAAGATGCAATCGTATTCGCCATGGCAAATCCAACCCCGGAAGTAATGCCGGAAGACGCTGCCCCGTATGTCCGCGTCATGGCCACGGGCCGCTCCGATTATCCCAACCAGATCAACAACGTCCTCTGTTTCCCGGGAATCTTCCGGGGCGCGCTGGATTGCGGCGCTACCGACATCAATGAGGCAATGAAGCTGGCCGCCGCGGCTGCGATTGCCGGCACGATTTCGCCCGAGGACTTGACCGAGGACTACATTATTCCCGGCGTCTTCGACAAGCGGGTCGCCGCTGCGGTTGCCGCCGCGGTGGTGCAGGCTGCCATCGAAAGCGGCGTGGCACGCAAGACTCCCGGCCTGGAAGAACATCCTTATGAGCATCCGAGCACAAGTTAACCGAAGCGCCAAAGCCGCACAAGAAAAGGGAAGCCAGCTCACGCGGGCTTCCCTTTTGCAACTCCCACCGGTTTGTCCGCACCTGCTCAGGCGGCGACCTTCACCAGCACCTTCCCCATCGGTCCCTCGCCCAGCCGGGCAAAAGCTGCCTTCACGTCGGCGAACGGAAAGACCGAGTCAACCACGGGGCGCTTGCCCAGGGTGTCAAGGCGCGCCACAATCTGCCCCCAGGTCGCCCTCGCCGCCTCGGCTGAATAATCGGCGACGGCGACTCCGCCGATGCGATTTCTGCGGAAGAACAGGTTTGCGGTATTCAACTCCGGCACCGTCCCACCACTTCTGCCGACGACGCTGATGCGTCCCGCATAGCCGAGCATGGCGATGACCTCGTTGAACAGCGCGCCGCCGACGCTATCCACCACGATGTCCACCCGCCGCGGAGCGATGGCCTCGAGCACCTGTTTGCGCAATCCCTTGGCGGCCGGGTCAAATACGAAGTCGGCGCCAAGTTGCCTGAGTTGCTCGCCCTTCTGCGCGCTGCGCGACAACCCGACAACGGTCAGGCCCATCGACTTTCCCAGCAGTACCGACGCCGATCCCACACCACCGGAAGCGCCCGTTACCAGCAGCACCGAGCCAGCCTTGGGCGGCGCGGGAGGATCACTCCATTGCGTCAGCGCCTGCCACGAGGTGAGATAGACCAGTGGAGCGCCGGCAACCTCCTGGAGTGACCAGCCATCCGGAACGGGTACCAGGTGAGAGACATCCACCACCGTCGTCTCCGCCAGCGTTCCCCACACCTCAACGCCGGTATCACCGCGGAGAATGCTGACGGTCGTCCCAGGTTGTACGCCCTCCACTCCGGCGCCAACCGAGACAACCTCGCCCACGCCATCGCGGCCGAGCACATGAGGCAGCTTGGGTCTGGCAGGATATTGCGCCAGCGCCAGAAAAGCGTCGGCTGGGTTCAGCGCCGCGTAAATCATCTTGATCGCTGCCTGCCCAGGACCCGGTTGCGGGTCCGCAACCTCATCCAATCGCAGATTCTCAACCCCTTCGTATGAATCCATCAACCATGCACGCATTGCGTCGTCCCTTTCTTGATAGCATCGTAGCGGATTCCAACTTTGTCGCACCATGCTTTGTTCAACGATGCCCTACCCTTCAGATGCTCTGCATAATCGGCGGGCTTCCGAATGATTCTGGGCGCGAGTTGAGCCTCGTGGAGACTAAGCGCATCGTACTCAGCGGCACGGCGCGCCCGGCGTTTGCGCGGCGGGCCAATCCAGAGCCGCAGATGGAGATTTTCCACCTGCGGTTCGGGGCATTATGTACTGGCATGCAGCGCAACTCTGAGCTACCATCCTCTTCCGACAGCATCCCATCCGCTCCAGCCAGTCAAGTTGTTCGCTAGTCTCTGGTCCCAGCAGACGCGAACTGCCGGCGTCCGCTTCTGCACACGAGGCGACCATGCCCAACCTGACGACCGTCCTCAAGCTTCCTTCCGCTCGCCGCGCCCTTCACACGTTCATTCGTTTACTTCGCCGCTGGCGCGCCGGCTTGCTGCCGCATTATGTCTTCTGCTCTTGTTCACCTCCGCCGTATCGGTTCCGCATGGCAACGGATGCACCCGAAAGCGGATTCCTACCGGCTCCTGCCGGCGCCAGAGGACTCTTACTTATGCCAACCGAAGATCGCTGCAAACAGATTCGCCATGCAACTGCCACTTACATCTCTACTCGGCTCGGCGTCGTGCTTCGGGCGCAGCCGAAAGCGTTCCTGCTTGCCGCACTGTTGATCGTCCTCTGCGCCGCGGCGCCGCAGGCCTGGGCCGCCGCGGCTACAACCACCACCACGCTGGCGGTGACGAGCGGAGGCAGCGCGGTGACGACAGTTGCATCGAAGACCGTAGTCGCACTGACGGCCACGGTGACGGCCGGCAGCACGGCGGTCAAACCAGGGCAGGTGAACTTCTGCGACGCCACGGCGAAGTCTTGCACGGACATCCATCTGCTGGGGACCGCGCAGTTAACCAACGCGGGCACGGCCTCGATGAAGTTCCGTCCCGGCATCGGAAGCCATAGCTACAAAGCGGTGTTTGCCGGAACCAAGACTAACGCCGCCAGCACTTCCAGCGCGTCGGCGCTAACAGTCACCGCGACCACGATGGGAAAGTTCTCGACAACGACGACAATCGCGCAGAGCGGCAGCCCCACCAGCTACACGCTGGCAGCCACTGTGGGCGGCGGCCTAGGCCCCGTGGTGCCCACGGGAACGGTGTCGTTCCTCGACACAAGCAACGGGAACGCCGTGCTGGGAACTGCGGCTCTGGTGCCGGGCATGGCCGGAGTGGACTGGTTGAACCCTCAGAACCCGGCGCCGGGCGGCGAGCCTTTTGACATCGCGGTAGCGGACTTCAACGGCGATGGCAGACCGGATCTGGCCGTGGCGAACACCAGGTCCGTGATGATTCTGCTGGGAAACGGGGATGGAACTTTCACGGCTACGGCGACGAGTCCAGCGACGGCGGCGACCTGCTGCGCGGCTATCGCAGTGGGGGACTTCAATGGCGATGGCATACCGGACTTGGCCGTGGGAAACTCCGACAACACGTTGACGATTCTGCTGGGCAATGGCGACGGAACCTTCACTGCGTCTGCTGTGAGCCCGGCGACGGGCCCAATTCTTAGTCTAATCGCGGCGGATGATTTCAACGGCGACGGCATACCGGACCTGGCCGTGGCAGGCAATGGCACAGTGGCGATTCTGCTGGGTAACGGGGATGGTACGTTTTCGCCGACTGCGACGAGCCCAACGACACTCCCATCCGGTAGCGTTGCGGTGGGGGATTTCAACGGCGACGGCATACCGGACCTGGCCGTGGCAGGCAATGGCACAGTGGTGATTCTGCTGGGTAACGGGGATGGAACGTTTACGGCTATGGCGGCGAGCCCGGCGACGGGCAGCGGTTCCACTTCCATTGTTGTGGGGGACTTCCGCGGCAAGGGCTTTCTGGACTTGGCTGTGGCACATGCTTTGAGCGGCAATGTGACGATCCTGTTGGGCAATGGGGACGGAACATTTACGGCTACTGCAGTGAGCCCGGTGACGGGTCAAGATCCCCTTTCAATCGCGCTAGGGGACTTCAATGGCGATGGCATACCGGACTTGGCCGCGGTAGATGGTTGGAGCAACAATGTGACGATCCTGTTGGGCAATGGGGACGGAACGTTTACAGCTACGGTGGTGAGCCCGGCAACGGGCGATTTGCATAGTTACGTTACAATGGGCGACTTCAACGGGAACGGCGTATCGGATCTGGCCGTGGCGGGCTTCAGCGAGACGGTGACAGTGCTTCTGGCGCAGCCAACGCAGACGGCGACCGCGACCGCGACCGGCATCTCGTTGCCTGCAGGCACGGGGACGCACCTGGTCGAGGCGAGCTACCCCGGCGATATCGACTTCCTTGCCAGCATCTCCGGCCCAATCGGGTTGGTTGCTCCCTCAATTCAGACCATCACCTTTGTCAATCCGGGCACGCAGACCTATGGGACTCCGCTTACCCTTATCGCCACGGCAAGCTCCGGATTGGCGGTCAGTTTCGCCTCAGCCACTACCTCGGTCTGCACGGTCTCGGCAAACACGGTAACTTTCTTGACTACCGGAACCTGTGGCATCTGGGCGACGCAGGCTGGCAATGGCGACTTCTCGCCAGCTCCTGAGGTCGGGCACGCCTTCGCGGTTGCGAAGGAGGCTCAGACCATTGCGTTCCCGAATCCGGGCGCGCAGACCTATGGTGGGTTACCGTTTACCCTTAGCGCTACGGCTTCTTCCAATCTGCCGGTGAGCTATGCTTCCACCACTTCGACGATCTGCACGGTGTCATCAAGCACCGTGACCCTGCTGGCCACCGGAACCTGCGGCATCTCGGCGACACAGGCTGGCAACACCGACTATAAGGCCGCCGCCGCTGTCGGCCTCACCTTCCAGGTCGTTCACTATCAGATCATCACCTTCCCGGCCATCCCAACGACAACGTTGGCGACCGGATCGGTAATTCTTAATGCCACGGCTACTTCCCACCTGCCGATCAGCTACTCTTCCACGAATACCTCGGTGTGCACAGTTTCAGGAAGCACCGTGACCCTGCTGAACTTCGGAACCTGCGGCATCTGGGCGGCGCAGGCTGGCAATGGCATTGTCCCACCAGCACCTCAGGTCGGACACGCCTTCGAGGTCACGCTTGCGACCCAAACCATTCCGTTCGCGAGACCGGCCACGCAGTGGCTTGGCGAAATGACGTTTAACCTGAACGCCACGGCCAGCTCCGGACTGCCCGTAAGCTATGCTTCCACAACTCCGTCGATCTGCACGGTTGCAGGAAGCACGGTGACCCTGCTGGCCTTGGGAGAGTGCGGCATCTGGGCAACCCAGCCCGGCAATACATCCTACGCAGCAGCTCCTCAGTTCGGCCATATGTTCCTGGTTGCCAGGGAAGCTCAGACCATCAACTTCACGTATCCTGGAGAGCATCCGTTTGGAACATCGTTTACGTTGAACGCCACGGCAAGCTCCGGGCTGCCTGTGATTTTTACGTCCATGGACACGTCAGTCTGCACGGTTTCCGGAAGCACGGTAAGCCTGTCGCCCTACCACGGGTACTGCGGCATCTTGGCGGACCAGGCCGGCAACGCGTACTACGGCCCAGCTCCTGAGGTCGGGCATGTCTTTTGGTAAATGGCCAAAACTAGCAACCAACGCTAAGCTTCGTGGCCCAGGGCAGCCTGGGCCGCAAGATCGGCCGTGGCCTCAACCCATTCGCGATTGCGCGCGCCACCGTCTTTGGGTCTACCACCGAGCCCGGGAGCGGACGCACCAAAGCCGCTGCGCAAAAGAGTAAGCTCACTCGATTGCGCCCGGACTCAGGGATGCTGTTCGGGGCTGTCCAATCCGCTCACCGCGCCTTCGCGGACGTTCTGGGTGACGGTCATCTGGCGCGCGAATTCCTCGGCCATCTCCTGTTTCAGCCGCACTTCCGTCGGACGCCGCGCAATCGTCATCTTGTCAATTTTGTCCTGCAGCTTGAGCAACCCGTAGAAAAGGTTCTCCGGGCGCGGAGGGCAGCCCACGATGTACACATCCACCGGCACAATTTTGTCCACGCCTTGCAGCACTGAGTAGGTGTTAAAAGGACCGCCCACGGCGGCGCACCCGCCCATGGCGATCACCCATTTGGGGTCCGGCATTTGCGCGTAGATACGCTGCACCACGGGAGCCATCTTCAGGCTCACGGTTCCGGCCACAATCATCAGGTCACTCTGGCGCGGACTGGGGCGGAATACCTCCGAGCCAAAGCGCGCAATATCGAAGCGCGACGTGGATGAGGCGATCATCTCAATGGCGCAGCAGGCAAGGCCAAACGTCATGGGCCAGATGGCGGACTTCCGCGCCCAGTTGAAGACGTAATCCACCGTACTCACCATAAAATTCTTATCAAAACGATCTTCGATCCAGCCCATGCCACCCCCGCGGTTCGATTGCAAACATTGTACCCCAGATTACCGGGGCGCCTCGGTTTCCGGCTTCCTGGCCAGCAGCAATAGAGCGCCAATACGCTTGAACTCCCGCAACTCCTCTGCATTCGCAAACCAGGCGCTGCTGTAATGCGTCCGGAGTCGCCGTCAAGTCGGGAATATGCGCGATGACGGTGCCGGTAAATCCATGGGCGCGCAACATCTGCTCGTACTCGGCCTCCGAGCGCACGTGCACCGGAACCTTCAACTTTTCCACCCAGCGTAGCGAATAAGGATTTTCCTTGTAAAGATTGATGAGGATGAACAAGCGCCCGCCGGGAATCAATACGCGATAAAGTTCGCGCAACACCGCTTCCTGGTCGGGGTAATAATAAAAGCTCTCAATCGAGAGCGCACTCTCGAAGTATTCTTCGCGCCACGGAATTTCCTCGGCGGCTGCCACTGCGAACAAAACATTTTCCACGCTGAGCGAGCCAACGCGCGCCCGGGCAATCATTTCATCCGAGATGTCCAGGCCCACGGCCATTCCCGGCCCGCCTTCCACCGCCTGGGCCAGCCAGCGCGTAACCCATCCCGTACCGCAGCCCAGGTCCAGCACGCGATCGCCCGATTTCAACCCCATGCGCGCTACCGTCTGGCGGGCAATGCTGAGGTGGTGATTCTCCATCTGTTCACCACGTCCCTCCGCAGCCCACTGGTTGAACTCCGTCCGCAGTTGCTCGTTCGCGTCCGCCATGGTTTCACCTCGCGCGCCGTGCGTGCCCCCCACAGCGCCCAGCGCTTCATGCTACATGCTCCCGCCAATGGCCGCCAGCCTGAGCCCCGTTTGGGTAAATGCAGTTGGCACCGGTGGAGCGGAATCTGCTACGCTGGAGGCTGCGAATTGCGATCTGTGATGCAAATCACAGATTCGTGTGGGCATTCCGAATTACAAAGAAAAGTTCCTGCTTTTCTCTCCAGGCAAGTAGCAATTTTATGCCAGTGTGTGCATTGCTGCAGGGGTGTGGGGAAAAGAGCAGGCAGGCAACATCCAAATAGGCTTTGAAAACGGCAGGGGTGCCGGAATTCCATGCCACAAAACTACCTTCCGATCTTTGTTTTCCTGCTGGTTGCCTTCATGGTGGCGGCCGGAACCCTGGTGGTGGCCACCCTCGTTCGTCCCAGCAATCCCGGAAAAGGTCAAGGGAATGGCCTACGAATGCGGCATCGAGGCGATGGACGATTCGCGCCAGCGTTACACGGTGCGTTTCTACATCATCGCCATACTGTTTGTGGTCTTCGACGTGGAGACAATCTTCCTGTTTCCATGGGCGGTCCAGTTCAAGCGGCTTGGAGCGTTCGGCTTCCTGGAGATGCTGGTCTTTCTCGGAATCCTGGTGCTCGGCTACGTGTGGGTATGGAAGAAGGGCGCGCTGGAGTGGATTTAGAACCGCCATGCGCCTGCTGGGCCGCCGGGCCGTGTCGCAGCCAACAGCTTGGCATTGAGACAGCAGCACAGTTGAAAACGACGTTCGAATGGATGGCTTCGAACGGGGAAATATGGGGTAAAACGAATGCCCGAAGTACCAGAGGGGAATCTGCCGGAGCCAGCTTCGGAGAAGACTCCCGTGACTCCAGTAGCAGCGGCGCCAGCAACAGCCGCGGCTCCTGCCGCACCCACAGCAGCGGCGCCAGCAGCACCCGCCGCAGCGCCTAAGCCTGCGCCGGTGCCATGGGAGAGCGCGTGGTGCAGCAGTTGAAGAGTGTGTACGGCGCCGCAATTCGAGAGGCCGCAACTTTTGCCGGCCAGAACTATCTCGTCGTAGACCGCTCCATCTGCCATGAAGTGCTGGCCACGCTCTACGAGGCGAGCGGGCTACACACATCCTGACCGACCTGACTGCCGTGCACTACCCGAAAGACGAGCTGCCGATCGAGATGGTCTGGATTCTGTATTCCATGGCCGGCGAACAGCGCGTGCGGGTGAAAGCGCGCTTCGCCGATGGCGAAGAGGTGCCGACGCGTGACCGACCGCTGGGCCGGGGCCAACTGGATGGAGCGCGAAGTCTATGACATGTTCGGAGTGCGCTTTGCCGGTCACCCCGACCTGCGGCGCATTCTGCTTCCCGACGAATGGACGGGATACCCTCTGCGCAAGGATTACGACGCTGCAGCAGCAAGACACCGATTGGGTGCAGAAGAACCTGGGAATCGAGAGTGGACAATGAGCGATAACCAGTTCTACGAATCGCTCGACGAGCTCGAGCCGGGCCACACATGTTCTGGATTCCAACGAACTTGTGCTGAACATGGGGCCGCAGCACCCCTCCACGCACGGCGTGCTGCGCGTCATCCTGAAGCTGGACGGCGAGAAGGTAAACGGCCTGGAGTGCGTGATCGGCTATCTGCACCGCGGCATCGAGAAGATCGCGGAGAACCGCACCTGGGCGCGGTTTCGCACCGTTTGTCGATCGCCTGGATTACACCGCGGCGGTTTCCAATAGCCTGGGCTACTGCCTGGCGGTGGAGAAACTGCTCGGCGTCGAGGTGCCCAAGCGGGCGCAATACCTGCGCGTCATCCTCACCGAACTGTGCCGGCTGGCCAGTCACCAGGTCTGGCTGGGCACGCACGTGCTTGACATTGGCGCGGTGACGCCGCTGTTTTACGCCTTCCGCGACCGCGAAACCATTCTCAACGTCTTTGAGAAATACTGCGGCGCCCGGCTTACCACCCATGCCTTCCGCATCGGCGGCTGCCGCTGGGATGCCTACGAAGGCTTCTCGAAGGAAGTGCTGAAGCATCTGCGACGACCTTCTGCCCAAGATCGACGAGTACACGCGATCTCATCACCGGGAACCGCATCTGGCTGCAGCGCACCAAGAACGTCGGCTACATCTCCCCGGAAGACTGCATGCGCTACGGCATCACCGGGCCGGTGCTGCGCGGCAGCGGCATCGGCTGGGATCTGCGCAAGGCGCAGCCATACTCGTCCTACGAAGATTTTGAGTTCGACATTCCGATCGGCACGCAGGCGATACCTTCGACCGCTACGTGGTTCGCGTCGAGGAGATGCGGCAGTCGATCCGCATCATCCGTCAGGCGGTGGAAGGACTTGCCCGAGGGACCAATCATTGCGAAGGTGCCCAAGGTGATCAAGCCTCCGGTGGGCGAAGTTTACGTCAGCATCGAGGCTCCCAAGGGCGAGCTGGGCTATTTCCTGGTGAGCGATGGCAGCCGCGCAGCCCTATCGCGTGCGGGTGCGCCCGCCATCGTTCATCAACCTGCAGGCGCTGGAAAAGATGGCCAAAGGGAGGCCTGGTGGCCGACGTGGTGGCAATCATAGGAACGCTGGATATCGTGCTCGGAGAGGTGGACCGGTGATGAAGAGCTATCCTCGGGTACCTGCATTCCGACGTGACGCCAGGCGAGGCCGGCAACCTGTTCTGGGTGACCGTCTACGTCCTGCTGGTCTTCGCCGGAGTTTCCGTTGGCGTCATGTTCATGAACTGGTTCGAGCGCAAGGTGATGGCGCACATGCAGGTGCGCCTCGGCCCCATGCGGGTTGGCCCGCACGGCATTGCTGCAGCCGATTGCCGACGCGCTCAAGCTCATCATCAAGGAAGACCTGATGCCCGGCCAACGCCGACAAACTGGTCTTCTGGTTTGCGCCCGTCTGCGTGGTGATGACCGCCTTCTGCGCCTTCATCGTCGTTCCCTTTCGGACGCACCCATGCCATCACCGACATGAACATCGGAGTGCTCTTCATGCTCGGCGTTTCCTCGCTGGGAGTGCTGGGCGTCATCATGGCGGGCTGGGCCTCCAACTCGCACTATCCCCTGATGGGCAGCTTGCGCTCGGGCGCGCAGATGGTCTCCTACGAAGTCGCCATGAGCATGGCGGTGGTCTCCGCCGTGATGATGACCAGCATGGCCACCGGCACCGGAACCCTGAGCATGATTGGAATCGTGCAGGCCCAGATGCAGCAGCACATCTGGTTTGCCTTCTCGTTCTTCCCTGTCGGACTGATCGCGCTCGCCGTCTTCGCCATCGCCATGGTGGCGGAAACCAATCGCGCGCCCTTTGATCTGCCGGAGGCCGAAAGCGAACTGGTCGCCGGCTTCCTGACCGAGTACAGCGGCTTCCGCTGGTCGCTGTTTTTCCTCGCCGAATACACCAGCATGATGGCCGTCAGCTCGATTGCAGCCACGCTCTGGCTCGGCGGCTGGCTCCGTCCGTTCCCCAACCTGCTGGGCGGCAGGAACTGGGACCTGGCTTTCTCGCTGGTTCCCGGCTTGACCTTCCTGGTGCTGGCGCTGTTGTGTTTCTTCAGTTTACACCCGCATGCCACACATTCGCGCCATGCGTGGCGACACGCGATCGGGCTGGCCGGGCTTTGGCCTGCGTGCTCGGCGCCATCGGCGTGGTGATGCTGTTGCCGGGCGTGCGCGAGCGCGTGCAGGACATTTTCTGGTTCACCTCAAGGTCGGCTTTTTTCATGTATCTGTACGTCTGGGGCCGCACCACCTTCCCGCGCTATCGATTCGATCAGTTGATGACGATCGGATGGAAGGTGCTGCTCCCGATCTCGATTGGCGTGGTGGTCCTGACGGCCTTGATCGGCGTGCGGCAAGAGCTGTTCGCACTGGTGTGGAGGTAGATCGATGAAGTTTCGTTGAATTGCTGAAGAAGATTTTCCTGATCGATCTGCTCAAGGGACTGTTCGTGACATTCCGTCATCAGCACCCGGACGACCTGGTGACCGAGCAGTATCCGCTGGAGCGTCCGGTGATCTCCGACCGCTTCCGCGGGCAGCCGCGCCTGAAGAAGGATGCCAACGGGAAGACGCTGTGTACCGCCTGCGGCGCCTGCGCCCTGGCCTGTCCGGAGAAGCTCATCAAGATCGGCAGCCTGCGCGATCCCGAGACCAAGAAGAAGGTGCTTACCGAGTTCGATTACGACATGGGCCGCTGCATGTTCTGCGGATTATGCGAAGAGGCGTGCCCCAGCAATGCCCTGGAGCTGTCGCCGGCTTACGAACTGGCCCTTTATACCCGCGAAGGATTGGAACTGGACCGGCAGCACATGGAGGATGGAACTCCGCGAAAGGTTTACGAAAAATGACACCGGTCGCGACTCCGTTTTTCTTCTATTTCCTTTCCGGCATCGCAATTCTCAGCGCGATTGTCATGGTCACGAAAGTGAATCCCGTGCATTCGGCGCTGGCGCTCATCGTATCGCTGCTGGCCGGCGCCGGACTCTACTTGATGCTCTATGCGCCGTTCATGGCCGCCGTCCAGATCGTGCTCTACGCCGGCGGCATTCTCGTCATGTTCCTGTTCGTGATGATGCTGGTGAACATCGAGGATCTGTACGTGGAAAAAATGTTGAACAAGCAGTGGAAGGTTGGACTGGCGGCCACCGCCATGCTTGCGGTGCTGATGCTGGAAGGGCTGCTGCGCGGCGCCAGAACTCTTCCTCAGCACGTCGTCAATCTTCCCGAACAGAACAACGTGCAGCAGATCGGACTGCTGCTCTACGGCCGCGACACGGGCTACTACATGTTCCCATTTGAGATCGCCTCCCTTCTTCTTCTGGTGGCGGTGGTCGGCGCCGTGGTAATGGCGAAGCGGAGAGTGTGAGGATGCTGGAAATTGGAATCATGCATTACCTGATCGTGGGCGCCTTGCTCTTCCTCATCGGAATGGTTGGAGTCATCACCCGCCGCAACGTGATGATCATCTTCATGTCCATCGAGCTGATGCTGAGTTCGGTGAACCTGAACCTGGTTGCATTCTCCCGTCTGTACGGACTGCATGGACAGGTATTCTCTCTTTTCATTGCAGCCGACGCTGCCGCTGAAGCAGCGGTAGGCCTGGGAATCCTGATCGCCTTCTTCCGCAACCGCGCCACGGTGAACATGGACGAAGTGGATCTGCTGAAATGGTAGGCGGCACGACAAACCGGGCGAGGACAGAGAGCTGAAATGTTTTTTCTTACTAACATCTGGGTCGTACCACTGCTGCCGGCCGCTGGCGCGGCGCTCATGCTTCTGTTCGGACGGCGGTTGGCGAAGGGCCTGGTAAATGCCTTCTGCGTGGGCGCGGTTGCGCTGGCGTTCGTCTGGACGGCGCTGGGGGTCTGGCAATTCACCCATAGCGGACTGCCCCGCTACGAACACGTGCTCTTCACCTGGCTCGGTAGCGGCGGCGGAAAAATGCTCTATTCCCTGCACGGCGGCGGAACCGCTGAATTCCTGGTGAACGCCGGTGTGCTGCTCGATCCGTTGAGCTGCGTGTGGCTGCTGTTTGTGACCTTCGTCGGCATGCTCATCCACATCTACAGCATGGGATACATGGCGCACGAGGGCGGCTACTACCGTTTCTTCGGATATCTGAACCTATTCATGTTTTCCATGCTCACGCTGATCCTGGCGAACAATTACATGATGATGTTCGTGGGATGGGAAGGCGTGGGGCTGTGCTCTTACTTGCTGATTGGCTTCTACTTCCAAAAGCACTCGGCTTCCACGGCGGCCAACAAGGCATTCATCGTAAACCGCGTCGGCGATGCCGGAGTCATCCTCGGTGCGCTCACCATCTTCTGGCTTTTTGGAACGTTTGATTTTGTGCGCGTCACCGAGCTGGCGCGGGCGCAGTCGGCAACCCTGATGGGAACCGGGATTATGACCGCGGCGACGCTGGCGTTGTTTGTCGGCGCCTGCGGCAAGTCGGCGCAGATTCCGCTCTACGTCTGGCTGCCGGACGCCATGGAAGGCCCGACCCCGGTTTCCGCACTCATCCATGCGGCAACCATGGTTACGGCCGGCATTTATATGGTGGCGCGCTCCAACGCGCTGTTCGTGCTGGCGCCGGAGACCATGAAAGTCGTCGCCGTTGTGGGTGCGCTGACGGCAATCTTCGCGGCATCCATCGGGCTGGTGCAGAATGACATCAAGCGCGTGCTCGCCTACTCCACGGTTTCTCAGCTTGGCTACATGTTCCTTGCCCTCGGCGTCGGAGCTTTTGCCGCCGGAGTCTTTCACGTCTTTACCCATGCGTTCTTCAAGGCGCTGCTGTTTCTCGGCTCGGGCTCGGTCATCCACGCCATGGGAGGCCAGCAGGATATGCGCTTCATGGGTGCGCTACGCAAGAAGATTCCCACCACCTACCTCACTATGCTCATCGGCACCCTGGCCATCGCGGGAATTCCCGGCCTGGCCGGCTTTTTTTCCAAGGATGAGATTCTCTGGCAGGCGTGGTCGGCCCATCATGGCGCTTTCCGCGCCTTGTGGTACGTAGCCTTCGTCACCGCGCTCATGACTTCGTTCTACATGTTCCGGCTAATTTTTCTCACCTTCTTTGGCGGCCCGCGCATGGCGCCTGAGGTCGAGCATCATGTTCACGAGTCGCCCCGTTCCATGACGATTCCCCTAGTTGTGTTGGCGGTGGGTGCGGTGTTGGCAGGATACCTTGGAGTTTCGCCCAGCATCGCGCGCTTGGTTGGCATCCACGGTGAGACCAATCGCTTCGAGCATTTCCTTGCCCCGGTCTTTGAAAACAGCGCGGAGAACTCCTCCAACGCCGCAGCGGCGATTCCGGCGGAAGACAAGAAAGACGACGGCCCGCCCAGCGAATACCTGCTGATGGCGCTTTCCGTTGCCGCCGCCGGCGCGGGCTGGTGGAGTGCATGGCGTGCTTACGGAAATTGCAGCGACGGGGTGCGCGAACCGATTGCCGTAGCCGCCCCCGCCGTGTATCGCACCCTGTTGAACAAGTATTACGTGGACGAGTTCTACGACAAGGTATTCACCGGCCGCAGTGAAGTCGGACGGGGTTCGCCTCGGGGCCATCGGCGCGGGCGATGTCCTTTGGAAGTTCGACGCGGAGGTGATCGACGGCGGGGTCAATGGGGCTGGCTGGCTCACGCGCGCGCTCGGTATCGTCTCCTCCTGGTGGGATAAGTGGGTGATCGACGGAGTCTGCGTCAATGGTCCTGCGGTGGTCGCCCGCTTGCTGTCCAGTCCGGTGCGATTGGTGCAGGCCGGGCTGTTGCAGTGGTATGCCCTGGTCATGGTCTTCGGCGTTGCAGGATTGCTTTGGTATTACGTACTCCGTTAGGTCAAATGGTTGCGGAGAACTCCGCAGGAACGGATTCAATGTACAACCACATTCTCTCGATCATATTGTTCACACCGCTGGTGGGAGCCTTCGTGCTCATGCTGATTCCCGGCGAGCACAAGAACGCGATCCGCTGGGTGGCCAACTTCTTCGCCTTCCTTGGTTTCGCCGTGTCCCTGCCCCTGGTGCGCTGGTTCTGGGAAGTGAAAAGCCTTCCCGGCTTCAAGTTCGTGGAGGGCGCGCCGAATACCTGGATTCCCACCATTGGCTCCGGATATTATCTTGGCATCGACGGCATATCGTTTCTGCTGATCATGTTGACCACCCTTCTGGGCGCCATCTCCATTCTTTCTTCGTGGACCGGGATTCAGGACCGCGTGAAGGAATATTACGCGTGGTTCCTGGTTTTGCAGACAGGCATGCTGGGCGTTTTCATGTCGCTGGACTTCTTCCTGTTCTTCGTCTTCTGGGAAGCCATGCTGGTGCCGATGTACCTGCTGATTGGAATCTGGGGCGGTCCGCGCAGACTTTACGCGGCAATCAAGTTTTTTCTCTACACGCTGCTGGGCTCCGTGCTGATGCTGTTGAGCGTGCTGTTCCTCTACGTTTTCCATCACTCGCAGACCGGCGTTTACACCTTCAGCATCCAGGAGCTCTACCACACCGCGCCACTGCTGCCGCAGGTCTACGGCAGTTCGGTGGCAGTCCTGCTGTTCTTTGGATTCTTCGTGGCCTTCGCCATCAAGGTTCCCATGTTTCCCTTTCACACCTGGCTGCCGGATGCGCACGTGGAGGCGCCGACGGCGGGATCAGTCATCCTTGCCGGTGTTCTGCTGAAGATGGGAACCTACGGCCTGATACGTTTCTCACTACCGTTTTTTCCGGAGGTGGTGTATTACCCCAGAGTGCGCGCAACCATGATTGCGCTCTCCATCATCGGCATCATCTACGGCGGGCTGGTTTCGCTGGTGCAGAAAGACATGAAGAAGCTGGTGGCGTACTCGTCGGTGAGCCACCTCGGCTTCTGCACCCTGGGCATCTTCGCCCTCAACGGGCCGGGATTAGCCGGCTCGGTGCTGCAGCAGGTGAACCACGGCATCTCCACCGGCGCGCTCTTCCTCATCGTCGGCATTCTCTACGAACGCCGGCACACGCGCGACATTTCCGAGTATGGTGGCATCTCCACGATCATGCCGGTCTACGCAACCATCGCGCTCATCATGTTCCTGTCGTCCATGGGGCTGCCACTGCTCAATGGGTTTGTCGGTGAGTTCACGATTCTGCAGGCCGCATACATGGCCAACTGGGCCTGGGCCGCCTGGGCAGTGCCCGGAGTGGTGCTGGCCGCCGCCTATCTGCTCTGGCTTTATCAGCGAGTATTCTTCGGCAAGGTGGAGAATCCGAAGAACGAAAAGCTTCCTGACCTGAGCCCGCGGGAACTTGCCACCTTCCTGCCGCTGATCGCCATCGCGCTTTGGATCGGGCTCTACCCGAAGCCGTTTTTCCAGATTCTCGATCAGCCGGTGACTGCCCTTGTCGAGCAACTGAACCACCCCCAGATGTACAACGCGCGGCAGGTGCCGGGACCACAGGCAAGAACTCAGGTAGCCACCATCGCGCCGCATACCACGCCATCGGCGGCGGGTTCGGCGACGACGGAAGCGGGGCGCTAGGACCATGACCGTGGCTGCCATAAACCTGCCGACGTTTGCGCCCTTCACGGTGCTGGACTACCGCCTGGGCGCGCCCGTCATCGTGCTGACGTTATTCTCCCTCGGCATACTCTGCTTCGACCTTGTACTGCCCGCCCGCAAGAAGCAATACAACGCCATTCCCGCCCTGGTTGGACTTGGCGTTGCCGCCTATGCAACCCGCGAAATCCAGCGCATCCTGCCCGCCGGCGGCCAGGGGTTGCTTGGCTTTTTCGGCACCATCGTGCTCGATCCATTTTCGATTTACTTTTTCTATCTGTTCCTGGTCGGCGCCGCGGTCGCCGTGCTGATTTCCATCAAGTACCTGGAGATCGAGCGTGAAAACCACGGAGAGTTTTACGCCCTTCTGCTGTTCGCGGTCATTGGAATGATGTGCATGGCGGCCGGATACGACCTGGTGTTGATTTTCATCGGGCTTGAGTTGATGGCGATTTCAACCTACATCCTGGTCGGCTTTCTACGCAGCAACAAGCAGTCCAACGAAGCCGCCCTCAAGTACCTGCTGCTGGGAGCTTTTTCGTCGGCCATTTTTGCCTATGGTCTGTCTCTGTTTTACGGAGTCTCCGGCTCCACCAACCTTGGTGACATCGGCCGTGCACTTACTCTGCGGGCGGTTGCCTATCCCAAGGATCCCATCGTAATCCTGGCTCTGCTTACCACCCTGACCGGCATGCTCTTCAAGATTGGCGCGGCGCCGTTCCATATGTGGGCGCCGGACGTTTATGAAGGCGCGCCGACCAGCGTGACGGGATTCATGTCCGTATCCGTGCAGGCCGCCGGCTGGGCCGTAATGTTGCGCGTGCTTCTATTCGGGCTGTACCCGTTGCGCGCGCTCTATGCGCCGTTGCTGGTCTTCATCGCGCTGCTCACCTTAACCATTGGAAATCTGGCGGCCATCACGCAGACGAACACCAAGCGCCTGCTGGCGTACTCGTCGATTGCGCACGTGGGTTACATGATGCTTGGCCTGGTGGCCAGCGATGGAGTTTCCAATCGCACCGGAATCAAGGGAATTCTTTTCTACCTGCTGGTGTATACCTTCATGAACCTGGGCGCGTTCGCCGTGCTGACTTCCCTGCGCCGCCGCAACATCATCGGAGATACGATCGAAGATATCGCCGGCCTTGCCCAGAAGGCCCCGGCGGAAGCCACGCTGATGCTGGTCTTCCTGCTTTCGCTGGCTGGAATCCCGCCTTTGGGCGGTTTCTACGGCAAGTACTTCATCTTTCTCAGCCTCATCGAGACCGGGCATTTTGTGCTGGCATCCGTCGCCGTGCTTTACGCCGTGGTGGCGCTTTACTACTACCTGAAGATTGCCAATGCGATGTTCATGGGCAAAGCGATCAGTGAAGAGCCCGTTCCCTCCACGCCGGCCATGAACGTGTCACTGGTCTTCACCGCGGCGGCCACCCTCATCATCGGTCTTTTCCCCAACGTGTTCATCCAGGCAGTGAACTGGTCCGTCTCCAGCCTTGGCGCTGGAGGCATTGCACTGTTGAAGTAGCGCCGCATTTTCAGCGGTGCAATCTACCGCATTGCCGCTGCATCCGGCGACCCCAACCTCGCCGGTTCACACTTACGCCGGGGACCGGCAGGACCATTCGAACGCGGTCTTTGGTTATGCATTCCATCGAAAGAATCAATTTCCCTTCTTCGCCGATTTGCATCATGCTTGCAACAAGCTAGGTGCAATTGAAGCCAGCGTGGGGGAACAAAATGGTTACGGAAAAAGCTGATCTGGCATTAGGGACGGGAGTCGATGACAAGTCCTGAAGTCTACGTCGGCTATGTTACGGGTTGGAGATGGTGGCTGCTTGATGGAAAAACAAGAAATCCCAACCCATGCAGTCTTGGCGCTCCTTATCGCTGGAATTGGGCCGGCGAGAATTCCACGGGCCGGTTGCAAATGTCAAACAAACGTGGTTTCCACGCATACCAGCCTGCCGCCATCGAGTCGGTTGGAGTTGACTCTCCGCTGCTGTTTGGCCGAGTCGCGCTCTATGGAGACGTGGTAGTCCACAAGCACGGCTATCGTGCTGAAAAAGCGCGCATCCTCGATACCTGGTGTGCCCCTGAAATGTGGGCAAGGCTTTCTCGCAACAAACAAGTCAAAGGCACGTTCAACATCAACACAATTGGAGATGCGGCATGGCTGACATTGGTGACCCTAACAGAACTGAGCGATACTTTCCCCTCGGCTTCCCCGACGATGCTCCTGCGTACCCGGAGCAAAGTCCAATGACCGAACCCGTCCATGAACCCGCGGACCTGCCACGTCACCTGAAATAGCGCTTCGGGTTGCTTCGGCGTCAATCGCTCCCGAACTGGGCACCGGCGAGCCTCATAACGTCAAACCAGGTTTCCCTGTCCAGAAGACGTTTGAAGTGTGCCACCTGCTGGCGCCGTCCGATCCCGCCCCGATGCCACCCCTGGCGCTACGGAGGGTAAAGTCCGGAACCGCGACGCGAGCGGCGTTAGGTGACTTGAGTCTTCGGGCGGTTTAGAATCTCTACTCTTATGCAGAGATTTCAGATTTGGGCGCAGCCATGGTGGGTCAACCTTCTGCTTCTCGTCCCTGTCCTTTCCTATCTTCACTGGCGGCGAGTTGGACTGCTGCTAAGCTGCCACACGCTTCTAACGCTGGCATTGTTTGGCGCAGCGTTCGGCTACGTGGAAGCTGTGGTAGTGGTTTACCTGCGTGCTGCCGCGGGCATCGTTGGTCATGACAGCAGCGCAATCTCTCAACTGCAAAGCTCGTCGGCAACTTATCAGCAAGTAACCTCATCGCTCGCTCAATTTTCCTCCAGCCTGCGCACGATTGAGACCTTCCGCGAGGCCGCAACGATGGTCATGCTGGGGAGTGTCGCGCTGCTTGCGGGTGCCAGGGCCAAGGAGCGTTGGGGTTCGTTTCTATGGGCATTCGCTGCGTGGGACCTGACCTACTATGCGGGGCTTTGGGCGATCCTGCGATGGCCGTCTTCACTCAAAGACATCGATGTGCTCTTTCTGATTCCCGTGCCTTGGATCGCACAGGTATGGTATCCGGTGTTCGTCAGTGCGCTGACGCTTCTCGCGGTCGCCCTTACTCAGATAGAAAAACCAGCTCACAGCTGAAATCCCAGCGAAGACATGGCTCTCCGGAGAAGAGGGAATTCTAAGAGAGGAAGGCCGAGGAGCCTACCTCGGGCCCGCCGCAATGGGGAAGATAATTCCGTTGACGCGATCCGTACTTTATCGGGTGCTGCTTCGTTCGCACTCTCTATTTCTTTGGCCGTTTCGTCCTCCTGGGGAAGCCGAGTGACGAAATCAGTTCTGTCTGCGAGGCAAGTTGCTGTTGCCTCTTGGAAATTTCCTGCGACGCGATTTGCTTGAGTTCACTGCCAAGTTCCTGGGCCGATGGAGCCAGGCACTCCAGACATTTCCTCACGCTGGCAAGGTCCTGATTGATTTCAGTCTTGAGCGCAGCCTGTCTCTCTGCTGAAACTTCCTTGATCAGCAGGAGTTCGACGCCTTGGACTTGCCCTCGGGGCGGATTCGATGGAGATGCGTCCGGTTGCACGTCAAACATCCATCCGTCGCCCTCGAACGGGACGTGGACCGTAACTCGGAGACCCGGCACATAGAAGGGACGCGAGGGATCGGGCATGGACTGCATTGGATCGCCGCTGCCGTCTACCTGTGACTCATCCTCAGTCACCTCAATCTGTCCCTCCAGAAGAACCGGAACCTTGATGGTGAACTTGGCGGCAAGAGCTTTTGCCAGTTTGGAATGATCCTTTTCCAGTTCGGCTCGTGACAGTCCCTCAACCGCCTTCCGAAGCTCGTGCTTTTGGTGTTCGATTACTTCGGACATTCCGTGTTTATGGAACAACGGGTGTTCAATCGCATCCGACATTCCATGTTTATGGAAAAGCAAGGGACTGATTCTCGACATCTCCGCACCTTCTCAATGTATATCCAACTACACCGCATCTGGCCATTCATGATACGCCGCTTGTGTGGCGGAAACTCACCGATGAGATGGCCAGCGTGGCCGCTCCAAGTCTTTCTCAGCCCTTAGCCACCCAATCCGCCATCGCCGTGCCGCCGGCCGCTAACCTCGCCGCCGGGCACGTTTTACGCTATCCGCGTGGTTCCCTGGCGGCCTGGCTTCGATCCCTCTGTCCAGTTCCCGCGATGGCCTCCATGAGCAGCGCGAAGGCGTGCGCGTCTCTCGCAATCCCGATCAATCCTTGCTCACTTTTTGGTTTGGCCATCGCCTTGCCCGTCCTGCGGGTTTCCCAGATTGGTCATTAGTCGCAGAGTTAAAACATCACTAAGCCATTCCGCAGCATCTCAATGTACAATGAACCGCCAAAGGAGGCGGTATCCATGGACGCGATTGAAAAACTGGAGATCAATGCGGTCTGCTTGCAAAATGCCGTGCTCTGCGCCGACTGCGAAGTAATCAGCGACAGCTCCCATGACATTTGCCGCGTCTGCGGGGGCCATGCGCTGTTGAGTTTATCCCGTGTTCTCGGCGGCACGCTCCCGGCGCAGAGGGCACAGGTGGTCGAAGCCCGGGAGTTCAACTCTGAAAGACCAACTCTCTCGGTGGTTCGTCAGATGCCGCATGCGCGGATCCGGCGTTCTGTGGCGTAGAACCTGCTTGAAACTGAACGCAACCGGCGCCCTTCGGGACGCATCCGTGTCCCTGCGGCCATCGTGTGCGGTAGGGGTCCGGGGCACCGGTCCGCGACAACATCTCTGGACCCGCAAGCGGTCAGTCGTAACATAAGATAATCGAAGAGGCGGCTTGGCGAGGGTGGCAGCGTAACGGCCGTTCACCCGCCTCGGTTTGTGCTGCGCATGTGCGTTTGAATGCGATACGGAAATGCGGGCCGGGCTGGCTCGGAATCTTTTCGCTTTTCGATTGCGGATGCGGGGTCGGGTCTTGCAAACCCGGCGGCGAGCGGTACAATTGGGGCGAATCCTCCCGCAATGGAGATTCCGGTTGCTTCGCCGAACGACGGGACGCGGACATGGTGGCGTTCCCCCGTGAAGCAGAGGCCACAAATTGAGAGCGATGCCGAACATGCAACTTGACCGGACCATATTCAACGCGATTCCTATTCCCGCGTTCGTGGTCAACGGCGACGTCCAGATCATCGACCTGAACGATGCTGCCGCCCAGCTCTGCGGCCAAGCTCTCAACCTCGTGTATCAACGGCGGGGAGGGGACGTATTAGGCTGTCTGCATGCAACCGATGTATCCGAGGGTTGCGGCAGGGGGCCGGTTTGCCGCGGTTGCGTCATTCGCAATTCCGTGGCGCTTTGTCTGCAAGGTCAAATCGTCAGCCATCGGTTCGTGAATCTGCAGTTTTCTCACGGCCTGGAAGTGAAGGAATTGCAAGCTCTCGTTACCGCGAGTCCTCTGCCGGACGCGAGCGAGAAACTGGCTCTGCTCATCGTCGATTCCATCCCTGAGATCTCCGCTCTGGAAACCGTCGTTCCTATCTGCATGAAGTGCAAGAAAATCTGGGACGATGAGCAATATTGGACAGAGGTGGAAGAGTATTTTCACGAGCACGCGGGCGTCTGCTTCGCCCGAGGACTCTGTGCCGATTGTGCCACCAGGTTTTCAGAACCGCGCTAAGATCCCTTGAACCAAGCCTTGTGTGCCCCCTCGCGGGGTCCCGGCCTCCAGCCTGCGATCCAGCCTGGAAACGCAGACACTCGACCCGCTGTAAACAGTCGCAATCCTTCCGGCGACCCTTCGAATTCAACTCAAATGCTCTCTTCACTGCGTTGTGGAGCGCCACGAATGCCGCTGGTGCCCGCAGAATTGTAGTCCAGACTGCGCCCTGATCCTCGATCTGCACTACTCTTCCAGCCAGTCCGCCCTGGGTGAGGGTCGGGTTGAGCAACTTTCTCCCCCGCCCGCACCCAATGCGCCCAGTTTCATTGTGCGTATTCTCACCTTTCTCGACGCCGGCGGAGCCGCGCCTCTTGAAAGGCGATGAATGGCGGAAAATGCCATGCCAGGAATCATCTGTCGTAAAGAGGCACAATCCACACCACGAGCGCCAGCTTTGAATGTCCTTCCTGAGCATCCGAGCGCACGGGGCAAGCCCAGAACATGTTGCTTTGATCGCGGTCAGTGACATAGGCCGCTTCGTCCCCGAAAACGTCACCATCAGCCGTGATGCAGGTCACGGACAACTTTTTGTTTAGAGCGTACTCCTTGCAGTGACGGCAGAGATCAACTCGACGAGCCGCCCCAAGACATACATATGGCAGGCAGGTGATACGTGGTAAGCCATGTGTATATCTAGGGGCGGCTCGTCTTATTGTTGGAACGCTATCGCGGATTTGGATGGTCCACAAGTTAAAGGTTTCATAAACCGGAGGTGAGGAAGTATGAAAAACGAATACGATCCCAAGTTGTTTCCCACAAGCGAAGGTATTGACGGCGAAGATTACGTCGTGGCGACCTATTTTGTCGGCGCCAGCGCGCAAGCGGATTTGATTGCAAAATCGTCCGCCATCGCGATCGAGCAGTCCACCGGCTCCTGGTACCGGGTGCCGGGCGAGACCGAAGAAGTGCGCCAGAAGTACGCGGCCAAGGTTATCGGCGTGTACTCCGTGCCCAACTATGAACTGATCGCCAATCTGCCCAAGGATCAGCCGCGCTACGCCATCGTCCGGATTGCTTATCCGTGGGTGGATTTCTACGACAACATCCCGCTGATGCTTTCCTCGGTGATCGGCAACATTTCGTCGATGCCGAATCTGAAGCTGGTGGATTTGGAATTCCCGAAGTCCTACGTGGCCCAGTTCAAGGGTCCGAAGTTTGGCATTGCGGGCCTGCGCAAGCTGCTGGGAGTTTCCAAGCGGCCGTTGCTGAACAACATGATCAAGCCCTGCACGGGCATTACTCCGAGCGAAGGCGCGAAGTTGTTCTACGAAGCGGCGGTGGGTGGCACGGACTGGATCAAGGACGACGAGTTGATTGCCGGCAGCCCGGCGTTTTCGAAGTTGGAAGAGCGGGTCAAGGCCTACATGGGCGCTGCCCACAAGGCCGACCAGGAAAAAGGCGAGACGACGCTTTACACGGTCAACATCACGGACGAAAACGTCCGCCTGCTGGACAACGCTCACAAGGCGATTGCGGCGGGAGCCAACGGCATCATGATTGACGTGTTTGGGACCGGGTTCTCGGGACTGCGGATGCTGGCCGAAGATCCGGAGATCAACGTTCCGATCTGCGCGCACACCTGCTACGGCGGGGCGCAGACGGTTTCGCCGTTCCAGGGCATCAGCACGGAAGTTGCGCAGAAGTTGATTCGTCTGTGCGGGGCCGACATTTCGCTCAACGTTGCACCGTCGGCGAAGTTCAACGCGCTGCATGAGAAGTTCATCCGGGTGTTCCAGGTCACGCACTCGCCCATGTACAACATCAAACCGATGTTCAACATGATTGGCGGGGGCGTTACGCCGGGTATGGTTGGGTACCTGTTTGACAACCTTGGCTACGACTTCATCGCCGGCGCCGGGGCTGCGATCCATGGCCACGTGATGGGACCGAGGGCGGGAGCGACCGCGTTCCGCCAGTCGATTGACGCGATCATGGAAGGCGCGGATGTTCGAGACGCCGCCAAGAAGCATCGCGAACTGGATGTTTCGCTGAAGACCTGGGGCGTGTACGGAGTGGACGACTACAGCAAGCTGTACGAGATCGAAGCTTAAGTTAGTGTTGCAATGTTCCATGTACGCCGGCGCGAAACCGGATTCTCGGAGGCGCGCCGGCTCCCCTCAACCCGTATGGTTCAGACTGTCAAACAGTGGTCTAAGTAGCTCGATACCTTTACTCCACACGCTGAGCCGGACAAGTTCTCCAACACAATATTCAAGATACGCGGACAGATTTTTACCGGACTTCTTGATGTCATTTTTACGCTATTGTCCAACCCATACTCTATTCAGCCACCTGCGGAATAGAACTTCCTAAGAGCACACTTTCTTAAGAAGGGGCAGGGAGGAAAATCCATGGGAACGAAACTTCTTACTGGAGCGAACCATTTCAGCATCACCGTAGGAGATATCGACAGGTCGGTAAAATTCTACAGCGAAGTAATGGAAATGGACTTTGAAGGTATCCGCTACAACGTTGACTTGGGCTACATCAGGAAAGTCACCGGCTATCCGGACGGTGTTCTGAACGTGGCTTTTCTAAACTGCCCTGGTTTGCGCCTGGAGTTGATCCAATACGTGGTACCGAAGGGCGACGTCCTGGATGTGAGCCCGCACAATGTTTGCAGCAGCCACATATGCTTTGCCACGTCGGACGCTGCCGGGATGTATGAGCGCCTTAAGTCGCAAGGAATCACCCCCAAGAATCCACCCACGTTGATCGACAGTGGACCCAGCAAGGGAGCGTATGCATTCTATATGCATGATCCCGACAACTATAATCTGGAAGTTTATCAACCTGCGGGAGTTCATAACTAAGCTCCCAAGTAAGTAGCTTTACAACTGACGGCCGTAAGCAAATCCATGCCACGAATTATTGCACGGGTCGAAGCTGGGACAAGCCGTGCGATCGCAATGCTACGGCCAATGCTCTATGCAAGTAAGGGAGGTACCAAGAATGCAACTGGATGGAACGGTGAGCCTGGTAACAGGCGGCGCTGGCGGGCTCGGTAGGCAGATCGCCCTAACACTGGCGAAGGCGGGATCCAAAGTTGCCATCTTAGATATTCAGCAAACAGGCGGCGAGGCAGTTGAAAAAGAGCTTCAAGGCATTTCGGACGGAAAATTTTTCAATTGTGACATGACTAAGGTAGCAAACATCAACCAGGCAGTTCAGGAGGTCAAACAGCATTTTGGAAAAATAGATATCCTGGTAAATTGCGCGGGATTGGTCAACCGGGCGCCCATCGAAGAGGTAACAGAGGCGCAATGGGATTTAGTGACCAATGTCAATCTAAAAGCCGCGTTTTTTACCTCCCAGGCAGTGGTCAAAGTAATGAAGGAAAACAACGGCGGAAAGATCGTCAACATGTCATCCATACGAGCACATGCATCCGACGACCATCACACAATCTACGATGTTACCAAGGCAGGCATCGAAGCGATCACCAGAAGCTTTGCGATGGCATATGCCAAAGACAATATCAACGTAAATGCTGTTGCACCTGGCTGGGTACTCACTGGCATGGCGGCAGAAAATCTGACCAGGAAGGAGTTTCTTGACGACGTGAAACGCAAGGTTCCGGCGGGCAGACTTTTGGAACCCCGAGAAGTTGCCGAGACAGTTTTATTCTTGGCCTCGAATGCGTCAACCGGCGTCAACGGGCACTCGATTCTCATCGATGGCGGGTCGCTGGCGGTCTGGTAAAACGGGAATGCATAGACAGGAAGCTAGGCGAGGTGACAGGCAAGAGGTAGACAGATCTTGAGACGGCTGCTGGTTCAAACGCGACCAAAGGCATCCCGGGCTGCCTCCTTCTCAGCGAGTAGGACACCGGCAATCCCGTACCATGCTGGCGGACGCGGTAGCGAAGGGAAAATCGTAAAATGATTGCGATGACATTGGAAGGCAAGGTAGTTATAGTCACCGGTGCTGTCCGTGGAATTGGACGCGCCATCGCACTGAAGATGGCCGAAGCCGGTTGCATGGGGCTAGCGATCAACGATGTGAAGATGGATGATGCAGGAAAGTCCGTCGCG
The DNA here is from genome assembly GCA_963707735.1 of uncultured Acidobacteriota bacterium. Classification (GTDB taxonomy): domain Bacteria; phylum Acidobacteriota; class Terriglobia; order Terriglobales; family Acidobacteriaceae; genus TOLSYN. The sequence continues at coordinate 1,183,916 of CAVPRB010000003.1, forward strand.
GCGGAAGCGAAAGCGTTCGGTGCTGAAGTACTTCTCCTCGAAGGAGACATGAGTGATGAAGACAATGTAAGAAAAGTAATAGGAGCAACGATTGATAAGTGGGGCCGGCTGGATGTCATGGTCAACAACGCCGGCATCGCAATACCTGATAATCTCTTCGACGCTACTACCGACGATTGGGATCGCGTTATCAGAGTGAATATGAGATCCACGTTTTTGGGAATGAAGCACGCCGCAGAGTACATGAAGGACCATGGCGGCGGATCCATCATCAATATGGGTTCCATCGCAGGCATAACGGGGGGAAATACAAGTCCTGAGTATGGCGCCTCTAAAGGTGGAATCATCGCTCTTACTAAGTTTGGAGCCAAGACTTTGTGCAAGTACGGAATAAGAGTCAATGCGCTGGCTCCGGGGACGATTGCAACCGAGATGATCAAACGTAATTTTGCAAACTTGGATCCTGAGTCACTGCAGGCGCGTATCGCCTCCATGCCGATGGGTCGAATGGGCACTCCCGAGGAAGTGGCGAACGCGGCTTTGTTTCTAGCCTCTGATCTCTCAAGCTATACAACCGGCGGGACCCTATTAGTCACAGGTGGAAGAACGAGCTGAAAATAGATTTTATGCTTAGGTGAGCGGCTTCCGTACGATGCTGTTCAACCTCACGGATCCGGATTGGGTGGAGAAATTCCGCCTTGGGAAGAACGCTCCGGCGAGCGTTTTTCCCAAGGCCGGAACCAAGGCTTTCCCTGAGTCATCGGGCTAGTGATGGCAGGAGTAGATAGTTTGGAAGCAAACGCTCCTCCCAAAAGCATTGTGAGATAGGAATTCTCTTCGCGACCTAAGGTATTTGCGGTTTCGGCGAAGGCAGTAAGCCCAGGAGGGCCGGACTTATTAAGCCCATGTACGCTGGCGTGAAACCGGGTTTGCGGTAGCGCGTCGGCTATTCTTTGTTCCGCGTTTCGCACAGAACGCGGGGCGTAACGCAAGGCAACCGAACAGACCAATGACAATTACGGAGAATGATAATGTCGAAGAAATACATCCTAGCGTTTGACGAAGGTACGACCAGCAACCGCGCCATTGTGGTCGATCACGAGGGGAATATCATTGGTGAGAGTACCAAGGAATTTACCCAGATTTATCCTCAGCCAGGCTGGGTAGAACATAACGGCGAGGAAATTATTGCGACCCAGTTCGAGGTCGCCCGTAAGGCGATCGAGAAGGCCAATATCAAGCCCGAGGAGATTATCGCCCTCGGTATCACCAACCAGCGCGAGACCGCGATTGTTTGGGATAGGAAGACAGGCAAGCCGGTTTATCACGCCATCGTATGGCAGTCCCGCCAGACGGCGGAAATCATCGAAAGCTGGGGAGCTGCCGGTTACAACGCTGAAATTCGCGAAAAGACCGGTCTCGTCCCTGACGCATATTTCTCCGCTTCTAAGGTGACTTGGATTCTCGACCACGTCGAAGGCGCTAGGGAAAAGGCGGAAAGGGGTGAGCTGGCTTTTGGCAACATTGATACTTGGCTGATCTGGAATCTGACCAAAGGGAAATCTCACGTTACCGATTACTCCAACGCCTCGCGCAGCATGATGTTCAACATTAATGAGCTGAAGTGGGATGAAGAACTTCTTCGCAAGTACCGGGTTCCGAAGAGCATGTTGGGCAAGGTGCTTCCTTCCTCCGCAGAGTTCGGCGTTGTCGACAAGTCGATCTTCGGTGCCGAAATTCCCATCCTTGGCGACCTTGGCGATCAGCAGGCCGGTTTGTTCGGTCAAGCCTGCTTCAAGGACGGCATGACCAAGCAAACCTACGGCACTGCCGGCGTATTCACCATGAACTGCGGCAATAAGCCGCTGTACGCTAACGGTCTGACCACCTCCTGCGCCTGGGGCTTGAATGGCGAGGTGAAATACGAAGTGGAAGGTGTGAGCTTCATCTCCGGTGCTACCATTCAGTGGGTCCGGGACAACCTGAGACTGATCCGCGGCGCCGCTGACACGGAGTGGTACGGCAGCATGGCTCCGGACACCGGCGGCGTTTATCTGGTGCCTGCTTTTGTTGGACTTTGCGCTCCGTTCTGGGATATGTATGCCCGCGGCATGATCATGGGCCTTACCCGCGGCACCACTCCCAACCAGATTATTCGCTCGGCGGTTGAGTCCATGGCCTACCAGGTCAAGGACATCATCGATGCGGTTCTGGCCGACGGACGCATCAAGATTCCCGAACTGCGGTTGGACGGCGGCGCAGTCAAGAACAACCTGCTGTGCCAGTTCCAGGCCGACATTCTCGGAATGGAAGTCGTTCGTCCCACCACCGCCGAAATGACGGCATTGGGCGCTGCTCACATGGCCGGCCTGACTTGCGGGTTCTGGAAGGATCTCGATGAGATCGCCAGCCATTGGAAGGTTGACAAGGTGTTCGAGCCGAATATGACGGCAAAGCGGCGCAAGGTGTTGTACGGCGGCTGGGTAGAAGCCGTGAAGCTGACGCGCGGATGGACCACGAAGATGGATGCAATCCAGGCAGAAGCAGAGACAGAGGAACTCGAGCTCGCAGCCAAGTAACCACCTCCTTACCCTGTTGACTCGTGAGGAGAACGAGCCCGTAACCTTGTTCTCCTCACTTTTTGCGCGCCTTACGCTGTGTCATCTTGCTAGCCGTTTGAGATTGAAAGAGTCTCACCGCCCACTCCTCTGGTTCTCACAGATTTACGGAATTCCATAAAGCTGGTGGTTTCCGCCTGGTAATTGGCCGCCACGGTGATCCCCGGCTACCTGCGGGCGATGACGTCTTCATGCCGGCGTCACAGTGTGAATAGCCTCGAAACTGTCTTCGCCGCCTCGTGCCGGTACGAACTGGCCGCGCCGGTTCGAGCGTTGCCACCTCTTGCGCGCGCACCTTGGCAGCGAGGAGAGTCGCTTAGGGTGATTTTCGAAATACGGGCGTGGTCGCGTCTAACCGAGCCTGGATCTCCTGCGCTTTCTGGCGGGCATCGGTAGACTTGGGATCTACCTCAATCTCGGCGAGAAACTCCGAACGGGCTTCCGGCAGCCGTCCCTGCTCTTCCAGAGCCACCCCCAACGCGTAGTGCTGGCGAACCTTGCCTGGAACGAGTTCAATAGCCTCGCGAAACGAATGTTCGGCTTCAGACAGTTGCCTCTTGCCCAGTTGGGATACTCCCAGGAAGAAATATGGCATTCCGGCATTGGGATGGAGATGGATGGCGCGTTGAAGATAAGCAATGGCGCGGTCGTAGTCGTCCTGATAACTCAGCATCACCCCGTACGACATCAGGGACCGGTAGTCATCCGGGTCGGCCTCCAAGGCACGGACGAAGTACTGGCCCGCGGCATCATAATCCTGCCGGTTGGAGAGCAGTTTGGCCAGTTGGTCGAGGGCGAGCGGATTGCGGGGAGCGATTTCAACACCGCGGCGATACAACGCAAGATCGCTGGACCAGTACTGGGACTGCACCACGGTGGCCGCTCCCAGGCTGGCAACAAGCAGCAGCAGGGCGGCGGATTGCGCCAGGGGCAAGCGAAACAGTTTTCTGCCGCCAAAGTTCATCTGCCGGATCAGCAAGGCCAGCAACATGGCAAAGCCCACGGAAGGCAGGTAGAGATAGCGGTCGTGGACCAGATCGCGCGCGTCGAACCGCGCCAGGGCCAGCAAGGGCGGCAGCAGCGGAATCAGCATCCACATTGACGCCGCGGCAACGCCAGTGACCCGTCGGGCCAACTGGAATAGGCCAACCCCGGCGGCCACGAGGCCCAGAAGCGGGAGTGCAAAACTCACCAAGCCCGGCGTGGTTACAAATGAGAACGAATAGAACACGCTGAGCGAGGATGGCCAAATCAACTTCGACAAATAGAACCAGCTTGCGGATGGAATGGACAAGGCGACGCTGGCGGCTGTCGCATGGTTGCCTACATTGGGCGCGATTCCCTTCAAGGCGATGGCGCGTACGGCGAGATACGCCGCGTCCAGGGCAGCGTACGGCGCAACTACGATGAGCGTCCGGCGCAAACGTGCCGTGGCTTCAGTCCCGTCGCGCCGCCGCCACTCATAAAACAGGATCATGGCAGGCAGGACAACGGCGGTCTCCTTCGATAGCAGCGAAAGCGAGAACCCAAGCAGTGAGAATGCCAACCACTTCTTGCCGCCGCCGTCGCGCCAGCGGAAATAGCAGAACACGGCGATCAGAGCGAACAGTGCAAACTCCGGTTCGTTGATGCCCGATACCCAGGCCACCGCTTCAACGTGGACCGGGTGAGCGGCGAAAATCAGGGCCGCGATTCCTCCTGCGATCTTGTCCTTCAGCTCCCGGCCGGCAATCACGTAAACGGCTGCGGTCACCGCCGCATGCAGCAGAATTGCCGCAATGTGCCAGCCGGCGGGGTGCAGCCCGAAGAATTTGAAATTTATCAGCATCCACAGCAGGAAGAGCGGCCGATAGTAATTGTTCGGCAGATCCTCTCCCATCTGGCTCCACAAATGTTCGGTAAAGTATTGCGGCACATAGTGCCAGGATTGAATGTGCGAGTTGGAGACGATCTGGGCCAGGTCGTCGTAGACGAAGGGAAAGTCCACCGCGCGGAAGTAGACGAGCATCGCCAGCACGATCGCCAACGCGCACAGCCACCAAGGATCAATCGCGGGCGATGCGGACCTGCGCAGGCCGCGTTCGCCTGCCCACTCCGGCTTGGAGACGGCCTTTCGTGAGCGGGTTTTTCGGTCGCCCGCGGGGCGGTAGCGCATGAGGCTCGAATCCGGGACTGAATTGACTTCTCGCATCGTAATGTTAGCAGCGCCGGAGTCGCTCAGAAAGCTGCCACCCCTCCCGCGGCTCCGCCCGATGCAAAGAGCGAGCCCGTTGCTGCTTCCCTGCTTGCTCCGGACCCGGCGGCGGAGACGGCTCGACGCCACCACCCCCCCGGATTGAACTCTGATCCGCCGTGGCCGGACGAAGTGTCCTGTTTGCAGCGCCATGCGGCTTGCAGCGGCGGCTGGGACGAGGCTGGACTTTGTCCTGTTTAGTCTGTCGGACGCGCCATTGGGCCTAACCGATTCCCACAATAGGACATGTACTGATACTGGACTTCTGATGCAAGAGACCAACTTTTTTTCTTGACAATGAGGAATAGTTCCCTTGACAGAACCCAACGCCAAGACCATAATCCAGCAATCCTCCGAATGTCCGATCGGCGTGAATCTGCCGCCGGTCTCGCACTTAACCGTTCCAGAATGCGGTGCCGCAGTGTGAGGCAATCGTGAGTTTAATGCCCAAAATAAACATTTTTGAAGTCGAGAGGAATTTCCATGCGCTCTGATCTGTTGTGGCATCGCCGGTCTGTCGTCCTTACCACTTCACTCCTAATTGGTCTGTTGGCCAGCCTGCCGGGATTCGCGCAAAGCCTTTCACAGATTGCTCCCGCGCCGGCTTCGCGAGTGCATGGAGCCGTCATTGAATCCCAAGTCGTGGCCCTCAAGGGCCAGGTCCACCCCTTGGCGCAGGCGCGGTTCGACGAAGGCGTTGTGCCCGACAGTACACCGGCGGAGCATGTCATTCTGCTGCTCCAGCGCAGTCCCCAGCAGGAAGCGGCCGCAGCCGCCTTGGTCGACCAGTTGCACAATCGCAACTCGGCCTTGTACCACCAGTGGCTGACGGCGGAGGAATTCGGAGAGAACTTCGGCCCCACGCGCGAGGACATTGCCAAGCTCACCAGTTGGCTTCAGCAGAAGGGCTTCCTCATCGAGGACGTGCCTCCGGGGCGCACCCACATTACGTTTTCAGGAACCGCGGGTCAGATGCGGGAAGCGTTCAACGCTGAGTTCCACAGACTCAACGTGAACGGCGAAGCCCACGTTGCGGTTCTCAAGAATCCCACGATCCCCGCCGCCCTGGCTCCCATTGTGGCCGGATTCCGGCAATTGCACGACTGGGGTCCCAAGCCGAATTTTGTGCCTGGCAACGTAATGAAGAAAAACAAGGAGACCGGCGCCTGGGAAAAAATTCTTGGTCCAAAGTCGGTCCCGGAGCTGACGTTTAACTACAGCGGCTACCTCAACTTTGACGTAGGTCCGCAGGACTGGTACACGATCTATAATGAGAGCCCCCTGCTCACGGGCAGTTCGCCGGTAAACGGCGCCGGGGTCACCATCGCCGTCATCGAAGAGACCGAAGTCAAGAATCAATCGGACATCGCGAGCTTCCGCACCGCGTTTGGTTTGCCCGCTTATCCGTCCAGTCCCAACGCGACCCAGGGCGGCGTGAACTGGATCTACGGACCTGGCCACGGCTGCACGGCGCCCGCAGACCCCACCAGCACGGGCGAAGAGAGCGAAGCCCTGCTGGACACGGAATGGTCAGGCGCCGTGGCTCCCAGCGCGATCATTGATTACGTGGCTTGCAAGAGCACTGCCAGCAGGATTGGCACCTACGGCACAGATCTGGCTGCCTCCTACACCGCCAACTATCTCTACACAACTGTGGCTGCCACCAGCTTGAGCTATGGCTTATGCGAAACCAGCGCCGGTACCACGGGCAAGACGTACTATACCAATCTCTGGGAACAGGAGGCGGCCGAAGGCATCACTGCTGTGGTTTCCGCTGGCGACGCCGGCTCCATGGGTTGCTCTGAGGATTCCACAACCCCCGCAGCCACAAACCTTTCTACCAACACCATGTCGAGCACGATCTACAACATCTCGGCGGGAGGCACGGACTTCAGCGACGTCTACCAGGCGAAAGGCGCGACGCCGAGTACCTACTGGAACACCAACGACACCAGTCCATTTGGATCGGCACTCTCGTATATTCCTGAAATCTCATGGGGCGGGTACTGCTCCACTCCACTTTTCCCTTCCATTGAGCAGGCTGTTGGTTCCACCAGTTTTGGCACGACCTATACGACGCAGGCATACTGCAACAACGCCACGCTCATCGCTGATGGGTACGGTTCGGTTGTCGGCGGCTCCGGCGGCATTAGCCAGTACAACACCATTGCGAGTTGGCAGAGCGTCTACGGCATCGGCGCTGGGACAACCTCCACCACCTATCGCAACGAGCCGGATCTTTCGTTCTTCGCCGCCAACGGCTTTTGGAGCCACGCGCTTCCCTACTGCCAGTCCGACTCAGGCTATGCTTGCACCTACACCAACGGGGAGGATGCCTACTACCTTTCAGCGGGCGGAACCTCGTTCGTTTCTCCGGCCATTGCCGGCTTGATGGGTCTGATCAACCAGAAGTATGGACGGCAGGGCGTTGCCAACTACACCTTCTACAACCTTGCGGCGCAGGAATATGGCACCCAGGGCAGCCCCAACGCTGGCAACTTGAGCAGTTGCTCTGGCTCGGCCAAGGGGGCCAGCTCCGGCAGCACTTGTATCTTCCACGATATCGCCAACGACACCCCCTGTCTTGCTGGCGGTAAAACGGCATGCAACTCTGGCGGCGCCACAATTACCAGCGACAACGTGCAGCCTTGCGTATACGGCTCGGGAACAAACTGCTACCGGACTGGCACCCACACCTACGGTTTGAGCGCGGTGGGCAGCTATACCAGCACGCTGGCCTACCAGACGGCTCCAGGCTATGACCTTGCAACCGGCTTGGGAAGCGTAAATGTTTACAACCTCGTCGAAAACTGGAACAACGTTTCCGCCGGATTTGCCACAACAACCTCGCTCGTGGCCAATCCAACGGCCCTGACCAGTTCCTCGCCCAGCACGGTGCTCACCGCTTCGGTCACGGCAACCGGCAGGGGTGGAAAAGTAGCGGCTACCGGACTGGTCAACTTCTATCTTGGCAGCACCGGCGGAACACTTCTAGGCACGGGACCGCTGACCCAGCCGGCGTGCACGGGTGCGGCGGGCAGCATAACCTGCTCTCCGGCCACTGCAAGCCTTACCCTGTCTGCCGCAAACGTCCTGGAGTATCTCAGCACCGGGGCAAACAGCATCGTTGCCTATTTCCCAGGCGATGGCGCCAATGACGCACCTTCCACATCCACCGCAGCCACTGTCACCGTGACCGCCTCAAGCCAGACCATCAACTTCCCGAATCCGGGAACGCAGACTTTTGGCGTCGGTCCCATTGCCCTTGGCGCCACTGCTACCTCGGGACTCGCTGTGACCTACCAGGTAATCAGTGGCCCGGCGACGGTATCGGGCAGCACCCTGACGATCAACGGCGCCGGCTCGGTGGTAGTCGAAGCCGACCAGGCGGGTGGCGTTACCACCTGGTGGTACAGTTCCGCTCCCCCAGTGCAAGCGACGATTCTCGTGACACCGGCGACGCCGACGGTTATCTGGGCGAATCCGGCGAACATCACCTATGGAACGCCTTTGGGTGCGACGCAGTTGGATGCCACGGCCACGTTCAACGGCAACCCTGTCCTTGGCAACTTTGTGTACACGCCGCCGGCAGGCACGTTACTCAACGCCAGCCCGAGCCTGCAGACGCTGTCGGTCACCTTCACTCCGTATGATTCCACCGACTTCAACCCGGTCACCCAGACGGCGTCGATTCTCGTGGGTCAGGCTACGCCGTACCTGTTCTGGCCAACTCCGGGAGACATCACCTACGGCACTCCGCTCGGCGCGGCGCAGTTGGATGCGCAGGCCTGCACCGGTCCGGGCAGCGGCGACACCATCAGGCAGCGGGGTAGCAGGCAGGTGCGTAGCTCGCTGATTCCCAGCTGCCCAGGCACGGCGGTTATGGGCGGCTTTACCTACACTCCCGCGGCGAACACGGTGCTGGGAGCCGGCCTCGGCCAGACGCTTTCGGTCCTCTTCACTCCCACCGACGCCACGGACTACACGACGGCGACGGATTCGGTGCAGATTAACGTGGCTCCAGCCGTGCTGACGGTGACCGCCACCAGCACCAGCGCGACCTATGGCCAGGCGCCTCCGGTGCTTGGCTACACCATTACGGGCTTTGTCAACAGCGACCCGCCGACGGTTGTCAGCGGTGCCCCCAGCGAGAGCACGGTGAGTACGACTTCTACTCCGGGCGTGTATGGGATTGCCATCGCCCAGGGTACGCTGGCGGCCGCCAACTACACCTTCAGCTTCGTGGCGGGCTCGTTGAATCTGCAGCAGGCCGGCAGTACGACGGTGCTGACCGCGGTGAGCAGCAGTATCTATGCCAACCAAACCACTACGTTGACGGCTACGGTTTCCATTACCGGAAGCGGCGCCGGGCCAACCGGAACCGTGATTTTCTATAACGGGACCACTCCGCTGGGCCTGCCCGTAACGTTGACGGCCCTGGACGCGACCGACGCCACGGCGACGTTGTCACTCAGCGGCTCGCAACTTGCCCTGGGAAGCAACAGCCTCACGGCGGTTTACTCCGGCGACGTGAACTACCTGACCTCGCCCTCGTCTGCATTCGTGGAGACGTTGTTGAGCAACCAGGTAAGTTTCGGAGAGATCGGGGTTGGCACTCCGGCTCCGGTGCAGACACTTACTTACAACTTCACCGGCCCCACGACGCTGACGGCGGTCAACATTCTGACGGCTGGCGCCTCGGGACCGGACTACAGCGACGGCGGCGGCAGCACCTGCACGGCGGGAACGACGTATGGCGTGACCCTTCCCCAGAGCTGCGTGGTGACGGTGGCGTTCAAGCCGTCGGCGCCCGGACAGCGCTCCGGCGGAGTTACGCTGTTTGCGCAGGGTGCGACCTTGCCGTTGCAGACCTGGTACCTGAGCGGGGATGGCCAGTCCAGCGCGGTGACCATCGATCCGGGCACGCAGACGACGCTGACGACGCTGGGCAACAGTGGCCAGGCCTACGGCTCGGCGATTGACGGCGCCGGCAACCTCTACCTTGTGGATCATGCCAACAGCGCGGTGATTGAGCTGGCGGCGGGCACCTTTGCGCCCACCACGGTTGTCTCCAGCGGTTTGCTCAATCCGACCGCGGTGGCCCTGGATGGCGCCGGCAATCTGTACATCTCCGACACGGGCAACAACCGTGTGGTGGTGGTGCCGGACGAACAGGGAACGCTGAATGTTGCCGACCTCTCGGTGGTGGCGATCAGCGGACTGGGTTCGCCTCGCGGCATCGCCTTGGACGGCGGCGGCAATCTTTATGTTGCCGATGCAACCCATGGCAATGTGGTTGAGGTTGCAGCCGGTGGCGGCGCGCCAAGCAACGTGGCAACCGGGCTGACGGCTCCGCACGGAGTCGCCGTGGATGCCCTGGGCAACGTCTACGTAACCAGTAACAATCAGGTCAGCCAGTACCCGGTGGGCGGCGGATCGGCCATCCCCTACGGGACTGGATACAACAACCCGCGCGGGATTGCGGTGGATGCTTCCGGCACGGTGTACGTGGCGGATTCGGGCAACAACCAGATCGTCGTGGTGGCGCCGGGAGGCGGTTCGCAGACCAACGGGTCCACCTTGCCGGCGACCAGTCCGCAGGGCGTAATGGTGGATGCGGCGGCGAACCTTTACGTTACCGTCGGGGGCTCGATGTACGAAGTCAACCGGAGCCTGGCGGCGACGCTGACGTTTGCCGGCACCAACATCGGCTCGACCAGCGCGGCGCAGGTTGTTTCGGTTACCGACGCGGGCAACCAGGGGTTAAACGTATCGAACCTGGTGGTCAGCGCCAACTTCACCCAACTGGCTTCCGGCGGCACGGATTGCAGTGCCAGCACGGCGCTGGGGGCGGCGGGACAGTGTTTGATTGCGGTGGCATTTGCTCCCACGGCTTCGGGAACTCTGCCGGGCAGCGTCACCTTGACCGATAACGCGCTGAACAACCTGGCCAGTTCGCAAGCGGTGCAGTTGTCCGGCACCGGCGCGCTGGATCCGCAAACCATCACCTTCCCAGCCATTGGCAACCAGACCTACGGCGTGGCTCCCATTACCCTGGGCGCCACGGCAAGCTCCGGGCTTACGGTCAGCTACACGGTGACCCTGGGTCCGGCAACCGTTAACGGCAACGTCCTGACGATCACCGGTGCCGGTTCGGTGACGGTGCTGGCGAGCCAGGCTGGCGATGGTGTCACCTGGGCTCCGGCAACATCGGTGCCGCAAACCATTACGGTCAGCCAGGAAGGGCAGACGATCACGTTCACGAATCCGGGAGCCCAGGCCTTCGGGACTTCGCTTACCTTGAGCGCGTCGTCGAGCTCGAACCTGCCGGTCAGCTTTGTTACCATGACGCCGTCGCCAGTGTGCACGGTCACGGGAAACACGGTGACGTTCCTCAACGTCGGATATTGCACCGTCCAGGCAACCCAGGCAGGCAATGCCAACTACTTGCCGGCCACTCCGGTTCCGCAGACCTTCAAGGTCAATCAGGGAACGCAGATCATCACCTTCGCCACCATCCCGGCAACCACGTTGCTGACCGGATCGTTCACCCTCAGCCCGATTCCATCGGTAAACACCGGGCTGCCCCTTACCACCTCGACCAATACTCCGGGGATCTGCTCAATCGCGGGAGACACGGTAACCCTGCTGGCCACTGGAAACTGCGGCATCATTGTGACGCAGGTTGGCACGGCCCAGTACGCCGCGGCCTCGCTTGGGCATCTGTTCGCGGTGACGCTTGCCGCGCAAACCATCACCTTCCCGCCGATCGGAAGCCAGGTGGCTGGAACCAGCTTTGCCCTGCAAGCCACGGCTTCCTCCGGCCTGCCGGTCAGCTTCACTCCCCAGACTCCGTCGATCTGCTCGGTGACGGGAAACACCACCACGGGCTTCACCGCCAACCTCCTGGTTGCCGGCACTTGCGGCATCTATGCCAACCAGGCTGGCAACACCACTTACGCGGCAGCGCCGCAGGCCGGGCATGCCTTCCTGGTCACGCTTCACCCGCAAACCATCACCTTCTCGAATCCGGGAACCCAGGTGCTGGGAGCGGCCTTCAGCCTGACCTCGTACGCGACGGCGTCTTCCGGTTTGCCGGTCACCTTCACCACCACGACTCCGTCGATCTGCGCGGTGTCGGGAAACACGGCGACGGGCTTCACCGCCACCATGGCCGCGGTCGGCACCTGCGACCTCTACGCCAACCAGGCTGGCAACACCACCTACGCGGCAGCGTCGCAGGTCGGCCATGCCTTCGTGGTCACGCTGGTTCCGCAAACCATCACCTTCTCGAATCCGGGGACCCAGGTACTGGGAGCGGCCTTCAGCTTGACCTCGTACGCGACGGCGTCTTCCGGCTTGCCGGTCACCTTCACCACCACGACTCCGTCGATCTGCGCGGTGTCGGGAAACACGGCGACGGGCTTTACCGCCACCATGGCCGCGGTCGGCACCTGCGACCTCTACGCCAACCAGGCTGGCAACACCACCTACGCGGCAGCGCCGCAAGTCGGCCATGCCTTCGTGGTCACGCTGGTTCCGCAAACCATCACCTTCTCGAATCCGGGAACCCAGGTACTGGGAGCGATCCTTAGCCTGACCTCGTACGCGACGGCGTCTTCCGGCTTGCCGGTCACCTTCACCACCACGACTCCGTCGATCTGCGCGGTGTTGGGAAACACGGCGACGGGCTTCACCGCCACCATGGCCGCGGTCGGCACCTGCGACCTCTACGCCAACCAGGCTGGCAACACCACCTACGCGGCAGCGCCGCAAGTCGGCCATGCCTTCCTGGTGATTCAATAGCGATCAACGCCATGGCCTGTGGCCCAGGGCAACCTGGGCCACAAGCCGCGACGTTCCCTCCAAACGCCCGCCATCTTTCCCAGTAATGAACTCGTAAGCTCCGTAGGCGCCCAAACGGTTCCGTGAGGATCTCTCGCGATTGCTGCCATTCCCCAGGAGAAGTCCATTCGCCCGTGGTCGCGGAGCAATTGCCGTTACGTGACGTGAGCCATGCCCATGAGTTGCTCGAGCAGGCTTCGGTCAGCGGCGAGATCGTGCAGCTGTGTCGGAAATGACCTTCCTATTGCCCTGGCGAACCTTCAGCAAATCAGGAAACAGATCCAGCGCAAATTGAGACTTTCCCTTCGAGCAGTCGCTGGAGCAGTCGCTGTTCTCGTCTCAGCTCGAAGCCTCCGCCAGCGGAAGCCACACTTGGAAACGCGTGTCCCCTGGCTCGGAAGTGACATGAATGTTTCCCCGGTGCTTCTTTACAATTCGTTGCACAGTATCTAATCCCAGTCCCGTTCCTTCCCCAACTCCCTTGGTAGTGAAGAACGGTTCAAAGATGTGCGGCTTGATGTCGGGCGGAATCCCGGGGCCGTTGTCGCCGATCTCAACCACGACACAAGCATCCTGGCGATAGGTGCGAACTCGAAGTTCGCCTTTCCCGCCCATCGCGGCAATGGCATTGTCGATAATGTTGGTCCAGACCTGGTTGAGTTCGCTCCCAAACGAATTCACAAGCAGAGGAATCCGCTGGTAGTCGCGCCGCACCGTCACCCCTTGTTTCAATTTATGATTCATGATCGTCAGCGTAGTTTCCAGGCTTCTTGCAACATCGACGTTCTGCACCGGAGCCTGGTCCATATACGTGTACTCCTTGATCGCGCCGACCAAATCAGAAATCCGCGAGGTACTGCTTTCGATTTCGTGCAACAAGTTCGCTATCTCCACGGAAGCTGAGATCCTGACCAGGGCCGCGCGGGCTATATCTCCGCCAAAGTTTGCGAATAATGATTCCAGCACCTCCGGCTTGACGTTCCGCCGCGCCAGACCGGCTGCCAGTTCCCATAAATCGTTTTGTCCATGGCTGCGCAACACGGAATCAATCTGGTCTTCCAGGTCGCTGATGGTCAGTGCGTCGGGTGGAGGCGCGCCATGTTGGGTGAACGCGGCTTCCAGCCGTTCGATCTCCGCCTTCTGCGCTGCAGTCAGATCCCGCCGTCCGAGATCGAGACTGGCGTCCCTGATTTTCTTCAGGACGTCGCGCAATTGGCTGCTAGCGCGTTTGGCGGCGGACGCTGGGTTATTGAGTTCATGCGCCAGTCCCGCGGAGAGTTTCCCAAGCGAAGCCAGGCGGTCGCGCTGCTGTTCCATCCGCGTAGTCTCGCGGATTCTGTCGGACATCACACCCACCAGCCGTTTCACCAGTTCCGGCATTCTCTGCATAAGCTCGGGAAACAGCGCGGCAGGAAATTTCAGAACCCGCCCGTCCGTCAGCGCCCTCCCTGTTACTCCGAAGTGTGTCATGCGGGAGAACGGTAGCACTCCGGTGATGTCGCCCAATTTATTTGAAAACGCCACGGTCTCGCCGCCGAGCTCACCTCGCCACTGAAACTGTCCTTCCAGAATCACGAACATTGAATCCGCCGGTTCCCCCTGCCGTGCATAGGTGTCGCCTGCCTTCACACGTATCTCTTGCGACTGGTCCAGGAACCAGGCAATCTGCTCTTCGGGCAGATCGGCGAATGCCGGGACGCGGAATAGTTCTGACTTTTCGGCCATCACACTTTACTCAAGTACTGGTGAATAAATTGCACTGCCACGGATCCTTCCCCAACTCCGGAAGCCACTCGTTTGATAGACCCGTGGCGAACATCGCCGACGGCAAAAATACCGGGGACATTGGTTTCGAGCAGAAACGGATCCCGGTCGAGTGCCCATCCTTTGGGGCGGAGGCCGTCCCGAACAAGGTCCGGACCGGTCAATAGGAATCCGCGGTCGTCCCGCTCTACGACGTCCGCCAGCCAATCCGTCCTCGGCAATGCCCCAATAAAGATGAACATCGCATTAGCCGGCACGCGCTCCACCTTGCCGGTATCGGAACAAAATACGGAAATCTCTTCCAGGTGGGTTTCGCCATGCACCTCAGCCACGCTGGCATGTTTCCATAGCTCAATGTTGGGCGTCTGTTGAATCTGGTCAATCAAGTATCTCGACATGCTGCTGGCAAGTGACTCGCCGCGCACCAGAATCACCACCCGCTCGGCGAATCTCGCGAAGTTCATCGCCGCCTGCCCCGCCGAGTTCGCACCGCCCACCACGTAAACAATCTCGCCCTTGCACGACAGTGCCTCGGTAGCGCCGCCGCCATAATAGATTCCCGCGCCCTGCAGCCTGTCTATTCCAGGAGCTTCCAGCCGCCTCCATTGCACTCCGGTGGCGATCATCAATGCGTGGCATGAGATCTCGTTGCCATCCGCCAGCTTGATGATTCGGTAGGATGCTTCGGTCCGGACGCCCACCACTTCCTGGGGCGCCAGGATTTCCACTCCAAATCGTTGCGCTTGCACCACCGCACGCCGGGCAAGATCGCCGCCACTGAGCCCGTTCGGAAATCCAAGATAGTTCTCAATCCGGCTACTCATTCCCGCCTGGCCGCCAGGAGCTTCCCGCTCAATCATCACCGTGTGTAACCCTTCCGAGGCTCCATAAACGGCCGCGGCCAAACCAGCCGGCCCGCCTCCCACGATCGCAAAGTCATAAAAATCGGTCTGCGCGCGCGTCCGCAATCCAACCTTTTGCGCCACGTCCGCGGGCAGGCTTTCCAAAAGCTTCGTACCATCAGGAAAAAGCACAACCGGGAGGTTGGCCGCCTCTGGACCCAGCGCGTCCAGAAGGCGCTTGGTTTCCGGATCGTTGGCGGAAAGCTCGACGTCGATCCATTGATACGGAACGCGGTTGCGGGCCAGGAAGTCCCGCAACTCGTACGACCGGGGCGACCAGCGCGTACCTAATACCCGGATGCCCTGAAAGGTTGGACGGAAGGAAGCCTGCCAATCATCAAGTAAATCGTCGAGTTGTGGATACAAGTGCTCCGCGGGAGGATCCCACGGTTTCAAAAAGAAATAGTTGATGCTGGCACGATTGATGGCGCTGATCGCGGCGCTGGTATCGGCATAGGCGGTAAGCAAGGCCCGCTTTGCCCCGGGAAAGATAGCCATGGCTTCTTGCAGAAATTCAACTCCGTCCATGCGCGGCATGCGCTGGTCGGCCAGCAGCAAGGCAACATTGTCGTTGCGAACCTTCAACTGCTTCAGCAGATCGAGTGCGCCTTCGGGTGAATCGCTTCCGATCACACGATATTCAGCGCCATACTGCGAGCGCAGATCGCGCTCAATCGCCCGCAGTACATCGGAGTCATCATCCACACTCAGCAAAATTGGTTTGGCCATACTCGGTCTCTGTTCTTCGCGAACGTCGAAGGCTTCCCGCCTGCCCCGGCTGCTTGACTTCCTTAGATACAGAAAACTGGGTTCAGTCGCCAATTGTTGTAATCCGGTCCTCTGCACGCTCCCGGCTTCGCCCATCGTAAGAGAAGCGTTTCAACGGACGATTCTGGAGACCGGGGATTGCCAGCGTGCCCTGAACAGCAATATTCGCGCGCACGTCGGCGCCCACCATGGCGGGGAGTTGAGGTTCTTGAGCAATTCATTTCCCAGCCGCTGGTAGCAAGGCCGGGACGACGAACAATTCGGCGGCGTTTCCCGCGGCGATTGGGTTCAGCTGGCAAGAGCGGGCAACCCAGCGCCCGCTTCCGTTTCCCCGCCCATGGCTTTCGCCTTGGGCAGGCCAGCAATCTCAATGACAGGCCTGATCTCAACCGTGCCCTTTCGCGCCGCTGGAATCTGCGCGGCAATGGAAATCGCCTCGTCCAGGTTCCTGACTTCTATCAGGAAGTAGCCGCCGAGCTGCTCGCGTGTCTCCGCAAACGGACCATCGGTGACGATCCGCTTGCCATTCCGGACCTGCACGCTGGTCGCCGTCGATACCGGCTGCAATGGCGAGGTGCTCAGAAACTGCCCATTCGAATCCAGCTGATGTGCAAGGGCCGTCGAGTCTTTGTAACATTGTTGACGCTCGGCTTCGTTCCAGGCCTGCTCTTCGGCGTAGATCAGCAGTAAGTATTTCATTCTTCGCTCCTCGCTCAATCTGTCGGCGGTACCGGGCAGCCAGACCGGATCCAGCTACCCAGTACCTTGGAGATGGCTTACGCAGCTTTGCTAACCTCGGCCCCCTGCGTCTTTCCGCACTCTCCGGAGATGGTGCGGAAGCGCTCGATGCGCTCCAGCATCCTCTGCAACCGGCGGCGCCCTTCCGGCGTACCTTCAATCGCCTTTTCCAGGTTGGCCATGAAATCAGGCTCGAATTTATCCCGCCCTTCCTGTAGGAAGGGTTTCAGCTTTGCGTAACAGAACCAGGCTTCACCGCAGGTGTCGTAAAACAGCCCCGGGGGCAAAGCTCCACGAATTACAAGCGCAGCGGCCATGTCCCAGTACGACATCACCTGCCGGCACCAATGGTTTTGCGGCGATTGAAACTGCATCATGGTTTGTTCCAGCTCGGAGAAGCTGCTCGGCCAGAACTCGCCGGCAAACCAGTTCCGGGCTTTGCGCAGTTCGGTCTCCCGGCGCAGATCGTAGAGATGCAGTGCCAGTTCACCTTCCGCGGCGGTGGCGTGTGTGTTTTCCATGGAATCCTCCCGCGTATGAGTCGAACGGCGAGCGCCCAAATCGACATCCGAATCAAGAAATTTTCGTGGCCTGCCGGCGGGCGGCACGCTCGCAATCCCCGACTGCTGCTGCTGCGCCATCAGCTGGCGAATGCGCTCCTCCTGTTCTCTGAGCTCGGGCGTGAACACGGCCCCAAAGTCCTCAAGTTCAAGCACCTGGCGAATCTCGATCTCAGCTCCCCCATCAAACGGAGCGCGCTTGAGCCACTCGATTGCCTCTTCCTTCGAACCTACATTCCAGAGCCAGAAACCGCCAATCAGTTCCTTCGTCTCGGCAAAGGGCCCGTCCATCACCGTGCGTTTTTCTCCGGAGAATCTGACCCGCGCGCCCTTCGAACTCGGCAGCAGTCCTTCGGCCGCGAGCATCACGCCGGCCTTCACCAGCTCTTCGTTGAACTTCCCCATCTCGGCAAATAGTTTCTTGTCCGGCATCACGCCAGCCTCGCTGTTTTCATCGGCTTTGCATAGGATCATGAATCGCATGGTTTAACTCCCTAGTGGTTTGAGCAACATCCACTGTTCTGCGTCAGTAAGTCGAGCGGCGGGCGGCAAAATCGACACCCCGGCGAAAAAAACCTACAATGTCGCATGCCGCTGGATGCCGCCACCATCATCGAAGAGGTTTATCGTGCCGAGTGGGGCCGGATTGTCGCATCTTTGATCCGGCTCGTTGGCGATTTCGATTTAGCCGAAGAATCAGCGCAGGCAGCCTTTACCGCCGCGATCGAGCAATGGCCAACTTCCGGTATCCCTGAATTTCCACGCGCCTGGATCATCCAGACCGCCCGGCACAAAGCGATCGACAACATCCGGCGCCAGGCACGGCTGGAAGCAAAGCTGGAATCCTACGCCGCGCAGGGATTGGTCCGAAGCATCGAAGAACCGGATTATGACACGGCGGAAATTCCCGATGAGCGGCTCCGGCTGATCTTCACCTGCTGCCATCCTGCGCTCGCGCCGGAGGCGCAGGTAGCACTCACCCTCCGGACTTTGTGCGGCCTTCAGACGGACGAGATTGCCAGGGCCTTTCTGGTTCCTTCCGTGACCATGGCGCAAAGGCTGGTTCGCGCCACGCGCAAGATTCGCAATGCCGGCATTCCTTACGCTGTCCCGGAATTGAAGGACATGCCGGAACGGCTGCGCGCCGTGCTCACGGTGATCTATCTGGTCTTCAATGAAGGCTATGCAGCGACTCAAGGCGAGGCGCTGGTGAAGGCGGATCATCTGCACTGAAGCCATTCGCCTGGGACGTCTGGTAAGGACGTTGATGCAACCCAACCCGCCCTCTGAAGCCACCGCTCTTCTCGCCCTCATGATGCTGCACGACGCGCGCCGCGACGCGCGTCTCGATGCGGCGGGCGATCTCGTCGTTCTTGAAGAACAAGATCGCAGCCGCTGGAATCAAAGCCAGATCGCCGAGGCTCTTCCTCTCGTCGCCGAGGCTGGGCGAGCCGGTCCGCGGCCGTTCGCCATACAGGCGGCAATCGCGGCCGTGCACTGCCAGGCGGCGCGCCCACAGGATACGGACTGGCCTCAGATCGTCCGGCTCTACGATCTCCTCGAGCGCCTCCAACCCTCTCCCATCGTGCGCTTGAACCGCGCCGTGGCCATCGCCATGGCCGACGGACCGCGTCGGGCGCTGGCAATGATTGATGCCCTGGCCGCATCGAGTAATCTCGACCAGTATCACCTTCTGCACGCTGCACGCGCCGAAATGCTGCGCCGCCTTGGATCTGGGACGGAGGCAGCGAAGAGCTACGAACGCGCCCTCGCCCTGGTAAAGAATGACAGCGAGCGCCGCTTTCTCCAGCGCCGCTTGCGCGAAGTGCAACGGCCGGCAGCCTGACCTGCCTCAACTCGACGTACCGCCAAGTCGACCCAGGGTTGGCCACCGCCATCGCCATTGGCTCACCCAAGAACCCGACTCTAGCCCGGATTTCTCACGATAAGTGAGGTTTGGTGATTTTCTATCAGGGATTTTTTGCAGAGATGGGGTTTCCTTGGCAGAGATGAGATTTCCGAGTGGCTTTTGAGTGTCGCGCGAAGGTGGGTGCGAGTGCGTTGGGTCTCACCGGCTATTTTCGGGCAGAGGTATTTCTGCGGAACTGATTTGCTTGCTCTGATTTTATGTTTTGGAGGGATGCTGTCAGCAGCGCAGTGCTGCCCAGGCGTGGGCGAACAGCGGTTTCCATGGGTAGGCTCCGCTGTACCGCAGACGGATGCGGCGGGCGCTGATCAGCACCTGGGCAGCGATCTTGAGAAGCCGCAGTCGAAGCGTGTCCACCTGGGCTTCGGCCCACTCGGTTCCACGTAGCGCCAATCGCCGCAATGCTTCCAGCAGGGTGTAAGCCATGGCCGACAAGTACAGGCGCAGTTGGTTGGCGCGCATGGTTTCCGTGCTCAGCCGGTCGGCGAACAGGCAGATCTGCTCCTTGATGCGGTTCTCCATTTCGCCGCGGGCGCAGTAGAGCTTTTCGTAGAGCGATTGCGCGATCACCGTCGGTCAGCGAAGTGACGATGAAGCGCGGGTTCTCCTTACCGAGGAATGTACTCGGCTTTGGCCACCACGCGGCGTCAGCGGCTCCAGCTCTTCTTGGTCCGATAGTGGAACTGGGTGAAGACGCGGGCGGCCTTGCCGGTGGTCTCGTGCTGCTGGCGCGCCTCATGCATCTGGCGCTCGATCAACCTCCCCAGGCGCTCATTGCGCGCCAGGCCGAGGACATAATCGAGCATGGTGTTCGCACCAGGCCATCAGCTCTTCGCGGCAGAAGCCGGAGTCGGCGCGCAGGATGATCTTTACTTCGCGGCCAGCGCTGGCGCATCTGGCAACCATGCGGCTCACTTCTTCAACCGCGCCTGCGGCCCCGTCCTGATTGGCTGCACGCAGACGCGCACACAGCAGATGGTCGCCGCAAAGATATACAGCGGCAGATAACAGTAGCTGTCGTAGTAGCCGTGAAAGAAGCGCCGCTGCTGGTGGCCGTGGAGTGGGATGTCGGTGGCGTCCAGGTCGAGCACGATCGCCGTGGGCGGCGCGGCATGCGACTCGAGAAACAGATCGACCAGCAAGCGATCGAGCTTCTCCGAGAGTACCCGATCTTGTGGTAGCGCGTGGCGGCTCGCACAGCTCCATCCGGTTCAGCGTGCTCTTGCCCGCCAGCGGCGCGTCCAATTCGCGCTTGCCGCCAGCAGTCCCAGCAGCGGATCGGACGCAACTGCTCGTGATCGTTGAGGTCCTCGTAGCCCAGCGCCAGACCATAAATGCGCTGTGCCAGCATCTGCGGCAACGGAATGCTCGACGCGCAGCGGCATCGCGGCCGTCGCGGAAGCAGCCCGGCAAACGGCGCAGCAGTTGATTCTGCGATCAACTTCGCGTAACAGCGGAGAACCGCCATCGGTGGTGAGCCGGTCGGCGGAAAACTCGGCTTCTACCCGGCGTGAAAAATGTGCTGCAAATTCGAAGGCTTCTTGATTACACTCTGTCATAAGAAAGGCCGCTCCGTTGCGTGGTATTAACTACGTCTCGACAACGTAGTTATGCCATGAAACGACGGCCTTTTGCCACTCAAAACAACTTCTTAGAGCCTACTCTGGTGAGAAATCCGGGCTAGCGCCAGGTCAGCTTCCAACTCCCTCGATTCCGGGGCGCCTCGTCATTCACCGTAACGCTCCCCGGAGGATTGCTCCGTCTCTAGTTCTGGATTGCTCGTTAGAACGAATCCGCCTGGCCGTCAGTGCTCTTGAGAGACTCGCGCTTCCAGTATTTCGCTCAGATAGTCGTGGCTTCCCGGAATTCGCTCAAGGTGCGGGTAACGCACGCCTCCGGCATATTGAATTTCGCGCGATTCCACTGAGTCAAAGTTGCGAACGACCAGGGACATTTTGCCATTGGGTGGATGCGCGATTGCTTCGGCCAGCACATCCGCGGAGTAAGCGCGGCCATCCACGGCGACGATCTTCATCTGTGGTCCCAGGCCTGCCTCGAAGGCTGGCGTTCCCGGCAAAACGTCTTCGATGCTACCGTCTTTCTTGACGGCGATCCCAATGGAATACCGCGCATCATAGTTGTCCGGAGGGAGCCATGGAGCCGAGCTGCTGTTGGGCGTCGCGTCGTAGACAAGCCGCCATCCGGCAGCTTCCAGGCCGTCGGTCGGAGGTTTGCTGTTGACTTGGTAGACGCGCGCTTCGAAGAAAGAATGCCAGTCAATTGGCCATACGGCCGATAGCGACGCTTCGACCTGCTCTCGCGTGTAGGGAACGACGATGGGCCCGGTGTCGCGCTGGCCGAAAAAGCTGCGCAGGAAATTGTCCAGCGAAAGACTGCCTTTGGATTCTTCACGGATCTGGACATCGGCGAGCAACCAGATGAGAGCACCTTCGTTGTAGTAGTCTTGGCTGCGGCGTAGCGACGACCATCCGCTGTCAACCGAGCGCAGAACCCAGTTTTCAATCGCCGTGTCAACAAGCGCAGTGGTCGCGCGAGCCGGCTCATGGGAATATTCGGCAGCGGCCTGCCCGAGGTAATCGCGCATGAACGCTGCGTCATTGAAGCCGGCTCGTGTGGCGAGCAGCATCCCTATGTATTCATTCAGGCCCTCATACACCCAGAGCAACGACGTCCGTTCAGGGCCCTGGTAGTCGGGCTTCGAATAAAGCTCTGCCGGACGCCGATACTTGCCGTCCCAGGAGTGCGACTGCTCGTGAGCGAAAAGCGGCCAACCGAGCTTCGCCAGTTCATCTTTTTTGAGAGCGCCGCGTCGCCGACTGCGTTGTATGGCGAATCCTCGTGCTCAAGTCCATCAAAGGGAACCGCTGCGCTTTGCGACACAAGAAGGTGCAGGGTTTGCCAATGACGGAAGCCGAACATGGCACGATCCTGATCGACAAGCTTCCCAAAAAGAGCAAACGCATGCGCGTCATCAGCTTTGTCCACCGCAGCCTGGCTATCGCCCGTAATGTTGAGTTCCGCTGGCCAAGTTGACGCCAGCGGTACAGCCCGGTAGAACTCGCCGGCCAGCACTGGTGAATCGATCAGGCGTTCCAGCGAAACGGGCTCGTAATTCACCCGGTTGCCGGCCTGACTGGTAACCCGCAGCGCACTGCCTTGCTTCCAGCCTGGAGGCAAAAGAATCGATGGCTCAATGATGAGCTGACCCTTGTCGATGTTACGTGGGTAGAGCACGACGGTATTCCACGCCAGCAAAAGTTGATGGTCCGAGACTGTGTTTTCCAGCAACGTATCGAAGTCCACGGTGATGTTGCTCGACGTTGGGGGGAACTTCAACGTGGAATGTATAAATGTCCTCGGGATCACGCACCCAAGGCAGCGTTGCATCCCCGCAACGGACGTGTAACATGGCGAGTTGTTGAATGGGGCCAGTCGGCCCATGCTCTCCGGGAATCCAACGTGGATACGCAAGTGTGAGGGGGCCGGGACGGACGTCGAATTTCCTCGTGCACAAAAGCAATTCGCCGCGCAGCCTGGGTTTCGTCAACCACCAGCTTCATCACAGGCGTCGATGTGTCTTGAGGAAGTGCGCGTGTTGCCGAGGTAGTGATCGCGAGCAGTAGCGCGAGTAGATAAAACTTCGAATTCGGCAGTTTGATCATGTAAGTCCTCCGCAAGGTTATCCGAGCCGCTCTTAGTTTTGCCAGGAGAACCTACCCGCTAAATACAGGTCCGATTCTGCATCCCGGATTTGTGTCCGATTTGACCATCGTCGCAGAATGATCGAGGAGATATCAAGAACTTCGTGTTCACGTCCTAAGCCGCACCAACGTTAAGATGACGCGGTGTGGTCGCGGCTCCTGTCTGGAGAGCCGGGGGCAATCTGAGCAGGAAGATGCAGGCGGAATCTGTCGGCACTTTCTCGGCGGGGTCGTGGGTCACGCGCCCGGAAAACTTCACTCATGCCCCGGCGCCGAGTGCACCCGCTTTGCCCAGTAGGCCTCGGCCTCTCGATCCAGGTCGGCATACCCGCCCATGGTCACGGTGCGCAATGCAGCCTCGGGTTGCTCTCCGTCCGACAATTGGAGAAGCAGGCGGCGCAGGCCGTCCATCCCGTATGCAGACCGGAGATACTCGGCGGCAGCCAGGGATTCCAAATAGGCTCTCTGTGCCTGTTCGGGAGTCATTCCCTGGAAGGAGCCTTCCAGTTGCGACAAGGGCACGAACTCGCCGGAGCGGGCCCCTGGGCCGAGCGACGCAGTCAGCACCTCAAGGCTCTTCGGCTCTTCCAACTGGGCCAAGCCTTCGTTCAACCAGACCGGACAGTTCGGAACCGCGCTATGCACGAAGGAATGGGTCAACTCGTGCTTCAGCAGTGCCTCCAGCTGGGGCGTAATGCTGGAAACATCGCCCAACGGAATCCTCATCCTGCCGTCGTTGATCGCCCCCGCCCAGGAGGGGGCCTGCGTCACGTCGGAGAACTGTTGGGCGCTGTAGAGAACCACGGTTGTAACGGTTTTAGGAGCAACTCCGAGGTCGAGTGCAAGGTTGTCGTAGTCTTGTTCCAGCGTACGCAATAGGTCGTCCGTCAGCGCTTCCGCCGGCTGGCCGCCTTCGTAGCGCAACACGAAATGGCCGCGGGCCGTCTCGGTGAAGTGCTCCTCCACGGCGGCCTCGCGTTTCACCTTCTCCAGGTACTCCTGGACGATCTGGTTCGGAGCCAATTGCAGCGAATGCTCCCATGCCGCGATGGCATCTTCTCGCCGCCCCGCCTGGTAGTATGCCAGTCCCCGGATACGCTGCACATCGGCCGACTCAGGTTGCAATTGGGCGGCCAGTTCACTTTGCGTCACCGCGTCGGCCAACTGGCCGGAGTTCAGCATCAACGCGGAGCACCAGGTGTGCAGTCCCGCATTCCCGGGAGACGATTCCAAAGCTCGTTGAATGTGGCTGAGCGCCTGCTCGTCACGGTTGTGTTCGTGTTCGAACCGTGCAGCCACAAACTCAGCGGCAGCGGTGAGCGATGGCAGGCCCCGTTTCTCGATTTCGCCCAGTGCGTGGTCGTTGACGTGGCCGGAAACTACGATCTGGTTCAGCAACACCGTAGGGTCAACATCGCCGAACTGAACCACACTCGGCGGCAGGGCCACGATTTTGGGCCGGTATTGGACTCGACTCTTAAACAGAGAAGCGGTTTGCCATAACAGGAAAATCGTTCCTGACAGCACGATGAGCACGCCCAACAGACGTACCGTCCGGCGAGATTCGGTCCCCAGAGACATAGAGACTTACAGTGTACCGGCTCTGGGACGGCGGAGAACTTTTATATGCATCCCACCGCGCCAGGCTTCCCGTAGACTTCCCTCAATCTATGCCGGAAAAGATTCGGCCGGCAGCAGGTTCGGGCGGCCCGTTGATCAACAATGGGAACAGTCGGCGTAGGTCTTCAATTGACGCTGATACAGGCCGGGGAGACAATCAGCCGGTAGGTATCCTTCAGAATACGGGGGAGCGTTCGATGACGGACCCGATTGAGCATGTCATCGTCCTGATGATGGAAAATTGTTCCTTCGATCGCATGCTTGGCCGCTTACCCGGCGTTCGACGGGGTGGACCCTACAAGGCCGCGAACGAACCCTGATTTTCCACCGTCGGCTCTAATCAAGGAGGCCATCATTACCGAGCCAAACATGGCCCTCGACCCGGAGCACGATTTAGACGACTGCCTGCGTCAGATTAGCGGACCGTGTGAGGGGTTCGTTGCAGACTTCGCGCAGCACTACCCTCAGGCGACAGCCGAACTGCGTGCCGAGGTCATGGGTTACTACACCCCAGACTTCCTGGGCGTTCTTTATACGCTTGGGTCGTCTTTCCTCACCTGTGATCACTGGTACTCCTCGCTACCTGGACCGACGTGGCCGAATCGCTTTTTCGTGCACAGCGGAACGTCTTTGGGGCACACGACCATGCCCGGTGGAATCTTTCATCCAGATATTCACCTCTACGATCAGCCGACGGTCTACCAGCGCCTCTCTGAAGCGGGCATCCGTTGGTCCATCTACTTTGGAGACTTCCCTCAATCAATTGTTATGACCCAGCAGTGGAAATACCCGGAGCACTATCATGGCATGGGTAAGTTCTATACAGATGCGGCCGGTCCAGAGGCTGCTTTCCCGCAGTATTGTTTTATTGAACCAACATATTTTGGGCAATTGCAGGACGACCAGCACCCGCCCAGCAATATACAGCGCGGAGAGCAGTTGATCGCCAGCGTCTATAACGCTCTGCGCGCAAATCAGGACCTCTGGGAGAAGAGCCTGCTGGTGATTCTTTACGATGAGCATGGCGGCTTCTACGACCACGTGGAACCTCCGGCAGCGGTGCCTCCTGATGACAATGTGAAAGAGTTTTCCTTTAGACAGTACGGGGTTCGTGTGCCGGCCATTCTTGTTTCCCCTTGGGTAAATGCCGGGGTTGCAAACGACGAGTTCGATCACACGAGTCTCTTGAAGTACGTGACTGACAAGTGGGACCTGGGCCGTCTTGGCAACCGCGTAGCATCCGCCAGGAGCTTCGCGGCCTACATTGCCGCCGGGTTTGTATCGCCTCGCACCAACACGCCTCCCGCGGTGACTCCCCCGCAGGTTCCCAAAGACCCGATTCAGACGAGCCTGAACCCGCATCAGACAGCGCTCGTAGGATTCAGCCGGTATCTGGAGACCCAGATACAGCACATGGCGCTCGCTGCGGGAGAGGCTGCTGACGATGTCTTCAAAGCTGCTGGACAACGGCTCCTCAGCTCCATGCAGGGTATCGAGCAGCATGCGGAAACCGCCGTGAACCGCCTCGGGATATTCCTGGGTCTCAAGAAAGGCGCCGCTGGGCCCCCGCCAAAAGCTTAGAGCCTTCGGTAGCGCAAGAGTCGAGGAGAGATGAAGCTATGGATTGTGTGTTCCTCGTGAAAGACGGCGGACGAGAGCCCTGTCTGCTTCCAAGATTCAAGGCGACGTGATCGATCGCGGCGTCTTTACTTCGGTCAACGATCTCGCCCGGAAACCGCGCCGCTACATCCGCGCATCTGAGAAGTCAGCACGTCCGTTCCTCCGGACCTGCACTGGCCCGCAACGTCGAATCAAAACTAACGTACTCACCGGGACGGCTCACTGTGAGATAGGCCGCACCCGCCTTTTTACGAGTCACTCAAGTGTTGAGGAAACCTGAGTGGAGTGGATACGCGGTTCCTCTTCCGGAAGCTGCTTGCGGGCGGGGGCTGCATCCGAGCTAGCACTCTCCTGCTGGATTTTCGAGAGATTTTCTCGATCTTATCGCCGATCATTGCTAGCTTGAGACCAAAGTGCAAGAATTAACATCTGGAGAAAACGCAACTATGTCCACCGCCCGTCTGGAATACAACGGACAATCCTGGGAGCTGCCGGTCGTCGAAGGAACCGAGAAGGAACTCGGTATCGACATTTCCAATCTGCGCTCCAAGACAGGAATGATCACCCTCGACGAGGGCTATGCGAACACAGGCTCCTGCCAATCGGCCATCACCTACATCGATGGCGACAAAGGCATTCTGCGTTACCGCGGCTACCCCATCGAACAGCTCGCGGAACAATCGACTTTTGTGGAGACCGCCTGGCTCGTGATCGGCGGGAGGCTCCCGAACGAACGAGAGCGTGCTCGATTCTCGGCGCTTTTGACCAAGCACGAGATGATCGACGAGAGCATGCGCAGCCATTTCCAGGGTTTCCCCAACAATGCGCCCCCCATGGCCATTCTGTCGGCGATGATCAACGCGATCGGCTGCTTCTCACCCGAAGTGCTGGGATACGAAGACGAATACAACTTCGAAGAAAGCGCCGCGCGCCTCATCTCGCAAGTGCGGTCCATCGCCGCCGCGACCTACAAAATGAGCATCGGGCACCCCATGATCTACCCGCGGCCCGACTTCCAGTACGTCGAAAACTTCCTGCACATGATGTTCTCGGTGCCCTATGCACACATCACGCCCGACCCCGACGTGGCGCACGCTCTAAACCAGTTTTGGATCCTGCACGCCGACCACGAGCAGAACTGCGGCACCTCAACCGTGCGCATGGTGGCAAGTTCCGGCGCCAACATGTTCGCGTCCTGCGCCGCGGGCGTGAGCGCACTCTGGGGCAAATTGCACGGCGGCGCCAACATGGCCGTGATCCAGATGCTCGAGGAGATCCGCAAGTCAGGAATCTCCCCGAAGGACTACATGGACAAGATCAAGGACAAGGACTCCAAACTCCGGCTCATGGGTTTCGGGCACCGCGTCTATCGCAATTTCGATCCCCGTTCGCGCATCCTGCAAAAAACCGCTGACGTGATCCTGGCGAAGCTCCACATCGACGACCCGCTCCTGGACATCGCGCGGCACCTCGAGGAAACAGCGCTCAAGGACAGCTTTTTCATCGAGCGGAAACTGTATCCCAACGTGGACTTCTACTCGGGCATCATCCTGCGGGCAATCGGCATTCCGGTGAACATGTTCACCGTCATGTTCGCCATTGGGCGCTTGCCTGGCTGGATCGCCCATTACAAGGAGATCCACGATTCGACGCGGCTGAAGATCTAACCGTCCGCGTCAGATCTACACCGGCGAACTCAAGCGCGACTACGTGCCCTGCGAAGAGCGCGACTAAGGGGTAGTTTCTCTGGGTTATCGCTGGATTCGAAGTGAGGACGGACCTGCTGGCCTGGGCATTTTCAGGAGAAGCACGGAATTCCGCACCAGGAGGCGCAATCCGCCGCGCTAGGAGCGCGGCGGATTCTGCATCGCCTGATCACGATGATCTCCTACAGCTTTGGTCTTACTCCTTCTCTTCAAAGTTGCGCGCATGCAGGCTTTGCAGTGCCTGCAGTGCACTTTCTGCGTCGGGTCCTTCGGCGCGCACCGTGATCGTCGCGCCCTGGCTGGCGCCCAGCAGCAGCAGGTCGAGGATGCTCTTGGCATCTCCCTGGGCGTCGCCGAGGATGACGGTGATGTCGCTGGAGAACTTATTGGCTTCTTGCACAAACAGCGATGCCGGACGGGCATGCAAGCCCACTGCGTTCCTGATTGTCAGTTGTATTGCAGGCATGGGACCTCTCGTTATGGTTCCGCTAAGGTTTCAGGCGAGGCCTTGAGCAGCAGGCGTGCAGTGTCCGCGTCCGTGACCAGAATGTTGATTAAACCACCGCGCACCGCTCCCAGGATGGGAGCCACCTTGGCGGCGCTGGCAGCCACGCCGATGACAAACTTCATGCGGCGCAGCTTTCTGATATCAATGGAAACCGTGTGGTGATTGAATTCGGTGTCCATCACGGCTCCCTGGGCATCGTAATATTTTCCGCAAACCTCGCCCGCTGCGCCTGCCTTGCGCAGCTGCAACAGTTCTGCCTCGGTTTGCAGGTGATTGCGCAGCAGGGTAGAGACCAAGGGGTCCAGCGAGCCCAGGCCCACCAACGCAATCTCCGTCTCCTCGGCAATGCGGATCGCATCCCGCACACTGGGTTCGCGCAGGATCGCCTCACAGGAAGACCGGCTTTGCAGGAACAGAGGCGACGGGATCATCTTGAACTGGTTGCCAAGCTGGGCCGAGAAGATCTGGGCCAGATTCTTGCTCTCGACAATCTCCGTATCGTTCGCGCCGTGCAGCCGCACCACGGTGCAGTGGATGCTTCGCGTCATTGTGAAGGCCCGCGCCGTGCAGGCTACCGCCACGCCCAGCGATACCCCCAACGTCATGCCTTCTTCCAGATGTTCTTCCAGCACCCGCGCCGCCAGTTGGCCGATCCGTTCCATCAGCGCCGGGTATTTGCCGCGAAAGTCAGGCAGCACGTACGCTTCTTTCAAAGCCAGGTGCTGCTTGAGTTGCTCGCCCAGAGATGGAATGGTCAGGAATGGATAGCGGATGACGACCTGAACGATCTTCAGATCCTTGGCCTCTTGCAGCAGGCGTGAGACAGACGAGGGTGACGTCTTAAAGAGCGCTGCGATCTCTTTCACGTTCATGTGCTCTTCGTAATACAACCGCGCGACATCGGCGCTCAGTTCAAGCCGTTTTGGAGTCATCTCGACAAACTTTCCTGATCGATGAACGATTCTATAGTTATCAGCGAGGCTACATGCTGGGGCGTCACCGCCTGTCAGCGCTGGGTTCCCGGTTAGATCGCCTTCTTGGCCAAAACCTCTTTGGCGACCCGCAGGATCTCGGCGATGCAAGCATCCTCGCCAAAACCGGTCAGCAGCGCCACCCCCTTGATCACTGGGACCGTGATCGTGCCGGGGATAGGACTAGTGGAAACCACGAAATCAATTCCGCCCTGTTCGATATGGGTTTGCACCGAAGTCGGAAGCAGGCCGATCACCTTGGGTTCCACGCCCAGGGGTTTCAAAATTTCTTCAAGTTTCTGGGCGATCATCGACGAGCTGACCACCCCAGAACCGCAGACTGCAAGAACCGTGAGAGTCTGTTTACGTGCCATGTTCTCCTCTGGAATCAATGACCAGGTTTATGATCATTCTTCTGTTTGAAACAGATTTTTCAGCATTTCCACCAATTGCAACGGATCGCTTGCATCCCTGATGCGTTTGAGCGTGGCCTGGTCCTTGAAAATGGCGGCCATTTTTCTTAGCCAGGGAACCTGCTGTTTGGGATCGTTCAGCGCCAGCAAAAAGATGATCTCAGCGTTCACCGTGCGCTCGGGCGTTCCCATTTCCTTAAACGCGATCGGAGTTACCAGGGTTCCAACCGCAAGCGCGCTCTGTTTCACATACTGCGCCTCGGTGTGGCAGATGGCCACGGGAATACTGGTGGGCAGGCCTGTGGGAAACGTCTCTTCGCGCCTGATCACGTTCTCAACATACCCCTCACCCACGCAATCCAAAGCATAAAGCCCATCCGCAAGCTTGCGGATGGCATCTTCTTTTGCGGTTTCCGTCATCCCTATTTTTATGAGTGCTTCCGAGATAATAATTTCCGCCATCCCATTCTCCGGCAAGATCAAGTCTTACACAGGGAGACCCGCAAGCCTTCACTTGGAGGTCTCCTGCGAACATAACTAAATATCCAAAGCTTATTCTATGACGTCCAGTGCTGCCTGTTCTTCCATGAAGTTCTGAATCCGAACCTTGTTCTTCTTGAATAACAGGTAGAGCGGGACCCAGACCACGCCGAGAATGGCGATCCCAACCCACTTCAGGTGCAGAATCGGCAAGAAAATCAACCCTCCTACAATCGGTTTGTTAGCGATCATACCGGAGGTGACCATGGTGCCTGCGGCCAGCGGGGTGGGAGCGAACTGCGAGTAAACCTGGGTGAATAGCGGAGCGGTGATGGTGCAGACATAGAGACCGACCGCGAACCAGACGGTGCTCAGCACCACCGTCTTGAAGATGTTGCCATTGGTCGCGGCAACAAAAGGCTGGATGATAAAGGAGATGGCAATCAGGTCCACCAGCGGCAAGGTGCGGTTGCCGGGCAGGATGACGGCCAGCAGAAGCAGGATCGGGATCAGGATGATGCCCGAAATCAGGGTGGCGGGTTCACCGTAGCCCGTCGCGTCATTGATGCCGATGTAGAGGTCGTCACCCTCGCGGACGCCGGCCGTGTTGCGTTTGCGGGCCGCTTCGGTGATGGGCATGAAGGCCGATGCAAAGATGTTGGCAACACGCGGGAAGATGGCCATGACGGCGGCGGTGGAGATCGCGATGGTGGTGATATTGCCCCAAGCTTTCAGGGTGCCCAGGTCACGCAGATGGCCCAGAATGCCGAGCCCTAAACCGAGGATCAAGCCCAGGACAATCGGTTCGCCCAGGAAGCCCAGGCGAATGCGCAGGGCCTCGGGGCGCCAGCGGATTTTGTAAGCTCCCAGTTTGTTCAGCAGATAGTTGCCGGCCACGGCAAAGGGCGTGCCGGGAGCAATGTGCAGGGCTGGAATGGTGCAGTTCTGATATCCGTAATAGGTGGACCAGCGCTTGGAGTTCATCTCGATGAAAATGACGTTGTAGAGCACCATGATGAACATGCAAGCCAGTGAGAGCCAGATATCCTTGGTGCCCACATAAAGCATCGAGCCCCAGAACATATAGGAGTAGTTGTTCCAGAGGTCGCCGGGGATGAAGACGTTGGTCACCTTGAGCAGGAACAGGGCTACCTGGAAGAGCAGGCCAAAGCCAAGAAACATCATGCCGGCCTTGGTGGCGTAAGCAATGACCGAAGTGGCCTGCCAGCCGATATCGACGATGGGCAGGTTGATGCCCGTCGCCTTGACAAAGTTCTGTACCGCCGGAACGATGATCGGGATATACGAACTGATCAACCAGCCAAAACCGGTCAGACCAATGCCCGCATAGAGTCCGGAGAACGCTGCTTTCTTGAGTTCAACTCCCAAGATCAGGCAGATCACAAATATGATCATCGGGACGAACACAGCGGACCCGAATGTGTTGAATACATTACTCAAACCTTGAAGAATTGAATCAATGTTCATCGGTTTCTCCTCATAAAAGGAGATGCGTTTCCGAGAATCCAGCCGAATCTCCTGGTCGGGAGCCAAGTCCCGGAAATCCGCCGCTCCTGAAAGTTATTTCACAGTTGTGAAAATATTTTCACGAAAAAAGTACCCAAATCCTCACTTTTTGTCAATGGAAAAACCAGTGGACTTAGTCAGGAATCGCCATCTCCAGCCCTGATTCTGCGAAATCTCAACAAGCCTTGCCATCTCGCATCATCAAAGCCGGGCCAGATCAACCATCACCATCCCGGACGACTCGCATGGGTACCCCGGCGAGTAGCCAACCCAGACTCGCGCAGGGTCGCACTGCACTTCCGTGTAGGAAAGAGTTCCGCCGATGTCGCCGTGAACACAGATGCTGAAGGCGCCTGGTTCAGGCGCGTGGGACTGATGCAGCTTGCGCAGCCATTCGATGCTTCCGGCCTCGGCAGAGGCATCGGCTGACTGGCACACGGGCCGGCGCCAGCGCTCTGCCAGGGCATCGCCGCGCCCGGAAGAAAACCAGTGATTCAGCGTCCAGCGCTGGCTGCTGAACTGCACCCCCGAGCCATTCCAGATGCATTCGCGAATCCCCTGCTCCCGGCTGCTAACGGCAATAAGACGAAATGGGAGAGTGCCGGCCAGGTTCATGGTGCATAGCTCCGCAGCGACCGGTGCGAGCCCGCTGCAAGCGGCCAGGCGAGGAATAATCTCTCCACGACTGTGCAGTTTGTCGCCCCGGGGCAAGCTCAAGTTGAGGATGGCGAACCCGAGTCCGGCCTGATTCACTCCGATCCACGTCCCGCTGCCGGGCTCAACCGGGTAAAGCGCCTGCTGGCTCCCGCACTGATAAACAGCGGGTGCAATCGCGGGCGGACGCAAATACCTGTCGTCGCGATTCATGCCGAGCACGAATCCGCCCGGCCTGGGAATAAAGGTGAGGGTGCACATTCGGTGAGCCTTCCCTTGCAGACGTACCATGCTCTACCGCAGCTATAGCGTAAACCATCCGCCGGCCCAGGCGCGCAGAGTTGTCACCGCGGAGACGCTCATCAGAGCGGCCGCAACCCATCCGGTGGATAAACCGCTGACAATTGTGAGTTGAGTTCTTGTGCGATTCATTCTAGAGACTTGTAATGGTGGCCAGGGAGGGAGTTGAACAGTCCTAGCTATTGAAAACACGTAACTTACAGATTCGACAATAGGCAAGAAAGGCAATATCGGCGACAAAGGCGCATCGGTAGCACAAATTAGCACAGATTTTTATCCGTTCTAAGGTGTAGATTTCCTTGCCGCGTTCTTCCCTTTTTTGACTCGCTCTTCAGCTATCCGGTTGCGTTCACGCTCGGCATTATCGTACTTGCGTACGGCTGCCCTGTGTTTCTTTTGGTGCTCCGGGTCGCTGTAGTAATGGTTTTGCCTACACAATCCCTTGGTGCAGAATTTCTGACCGCCTCCCTTGGTTTCGTCAAAAAACCAGCTATTGCACCCGGCATACTCACACCGGCGTAAGCGTGATATAGCGCCGGGGTAGCGCGTTAGCTCCATCAAAAAACGGATGGCTCCATACTCCCATTCACTAGCGCCCGGCGGTGTGACTTCTTCCGTACGGGCGGGCAAGAGAACGGCCCCGTGGCCCTCAGTGCTTGGCGAGACTACATAGGCCCATCTGTATTCGCTGAGGGCGCTTTGCATCTCGGCTGTGGCCCTCAGTGCTTCCGCTTTACTTGTGCGGTCATCACCCAGGCGGCTTAGCAATACGAGAATCCGCTCAACGCGCCGTGCTTGAAGTGTCCCCGCTCGCCGCTCGCCAATGTCATAGAAAAGCCCGGCGATGTCTAGCTCATCCACGTGAACCGGCCAAATCGGCTTATTACGCATAATTAGAAATCCTCGTAATAAGCATATCAGTTCACAGTGCCGCTCGTACATGGGATTCTCAATTCGGATTTGTTAACGGGATTGGTTATCCGTCAACGGTAAAGGGAGCCCGCATGAGGACACAGAAAACGACATCAGAAGACCGGCTGCACAGCGCGGAATCCGCCGCTGAATTGCTCGGCATTCGCCCCTCAACAATTCGCTCATGGTGGACATTGGGCAAACTGCACCGCGTCAAAATCGGACGCCTCACCCGCGTGCGAGAGTCAGAGCTTCTCGCCTTGATTAAGCCAGAGCAGAAGGGACAAGCAAATGACTAGCGCGGTTACGCCGCATTGGCAGCTTGGGTACAACATCGTCGAGTGCTGGCGGCAACGGATTATGGAATGCGAAGACCCGCAGATTGACGCTGAATCAGCCTGTAGCTGGATAGCAGAAACACGCGACGTCCTGACGAAAGCGGGACTCACAGCACTGGAAGCACACCGCGTAATGCAGGTGCTTCGGGACTTGCTGCCCATTGTCACAGGCGGGCACCCGCTGTGCAAGCAGTTCATTGAGTTATTAGACCTCGAATTGGAGTGCAATTAAAATGCAAGCAACAACTTTTCGCTCCCCATATTTCGCGCTGCTTGAATCCTACGCGGCAACGCTGCTAGCGGGGCCTGAAGCCCGCGCACCACAGAAAGCAGCACAGACGTTAGCTGCCGGGCAAGTGGGCATCTTCGGCGTGCTCGGACAAAACGATTGGTTTGCGGATTCGGATTACTCGCAGATTCGAGCGAGTGTAAAACGCTCCCTCGCAGACCCATCAGTCAGAACCATTGACCTCTTTATAGATTCGCCTGGAGGGTCCGTGCTCGGGCTGCCAGAGACAGCGGACGTGATACACGCGGCCAACCGTGTTAAGCCCGTGCGGGCCTTCGTAACCGGCATTGCCGCAAGCGCCGCGTATTGGCTCGCTAGCCAAGCAAGCACAATCACGCTCACACCGTCCGGGGAAGTTGGTTCTGTGGGCGTGCTAGACATACACGCGGACATCAGCAAGGCCCTTGAAAATGCTGGCGTCAAACTCACGGCAGTAACAGCCGGGGAGCACAAGGTAGAGCGTGCCCCGTTTACGCCTCTGACTGATGACGCCAAAGCGCACATGCAAACCAGCGTGAATGCTTGGTACGGAGACTTTCTTTCAACCATCCGGCGCGGGCGCGGGGCGCGTGTGTCTGCCACTAGCAACTATGGCGGAGGCCGGATGTTTAGCGCCCGCGAAGCATTGGCCGCTGGCATGGTCGATTTTATCGGGGGTGTCCAGTGACTTTACTTGAGCTGAATTTCCAGCGCCGCAAGGCGAAGACGGAAGCCGCCGGACTACTTGATGCCGCAATGGCCGAATCACGCTCACTCAGCATAGCCGAGCAAGTACATTTTGACGCGCTAACCGCACGTATTCAGGTATTGGACACCGCGATTGCCGAGCGCGAATCTCTTAGAAAGTTGGCCCAATAATCATGGGACTCATTAGCCTCAATCTCCCTAGCCCCGTCCCCGTTGGCAAACAAGCGGATATGTCCCTTGGCAGTCCGTACAGTCTTGGCACGCTCGCATCCATGCTTACGGGCGTGCGGACCAATAGCGGGCAATTTGTCACGCCCGAGCGTGCAATGCGCTCAGCGGCGGTACTCGCGTGCATTCACATCCTGTGTGAAGACCTTTCAGCACTTCCGCTGAATCTCTTCCGCCGCACGCCACAAGGGGCCGTGCTTGCAAATGAGCGCCCGCTTTTCCAGCTACTCCATGACGCGCCGAATCAATGGCAAACCTCAATGGAGTTGCGGGAAAGCATGATTTTGGATGTGTTGTGCTTTGGGCAATGCTTTACAGAGAAGGTCATAGGGCCTGAGGGCATTGAGCATATTTATCCACTCAGCGCGGGCCGCATGACTTACATGGACCCGCTCAGCATGTATCTTCCGCCGGACCCGCCGCTGATGTGGCGCTATGCAGACCCGCACGTAGGACAGCGCATCTTCCTATCGGATGACCTATGGACCGTGCGAATGCTCGCACCGGGCGGAACAATTAACGGGCAATCGCTCATTCTTCTAGCGCGTGAGGCTATCGGCTTGGCACTTGCGGCGGAAGAGCAGGGCGCACGCCTCTTTCAGCAAGGTGTCCAAACTGACCTTGCGCTCACTACGCCGGACACGCTGGACAAGGACAGCAAAGAGCAACTCCGTGAGGCTTTCATGGCCCGGCACTCCGGTTCCAGTAATGCATGGGTGCCTCTGTTACTTGAGGGCGGATTGACCGCCTCTAAGATCGGGCTTACTGCCCAAGAGTCACAGTACATCGAAGCACGCGCATTCCAGCTTCAAGACATTGCCCGCATCTTCCGTATCCCGGATGTACTGCTCGGAATTTCCCAAGGCAAGTCATCCACGTATGCGAGTGCTGAACAATTTTTTCTGAGTTATTGCAAGCACACCCTTCAGCCTTGGTGCGCCCGTATTGAGCAATCCATCCATCGTGACCTTTTGGCACAGAGCGAAGCCGGGGAGTTCTTTGCTAAGCATGACCTGGATAGCCTCATGCGGGCGGACCTTCAGACCCGCTATGCCGCACACGCGGCGGGCATCACAGCGGGATTTCTTACGCGGAATGAAGCAAGGACAATGGAAAACTTGCCCACGCTGCCCGGCCTGGATGAGCCACTATCTCCGCTCAATATGGGCAGCGGCAATCTACCGCCCGCTCAAGGCGCGGGAGCCACGCGGTTAGCTCATCAGCTCGCCAAGAATGCCGTAGCGCATGAAGCGAAGTTGCTTGCTGATGGGAAGAGCCGGGCCGATGTGTACACGAAACTCTTACCCGGTTATCTAGCTGCAAAGACGGGACTGTCCGCCATGCAATGCGCTGAGTATTGCGCGGCGCGGTTAGAGGCAGAGGCCGGAGAGACGGAAGGCATTGAGTTGCTTTCCGGCTTACTAAAAGTTTGATTGCGGGCAGGTCCCGCGTTCGCTTAATCAACCGGCTGGACCGGCATACCGAGCGAAAACCAAAACAGCGCACAGCGCTTAAAACGGAGTGGTTATGACTTTAGCTGAAATTCGCACCATGAAGCAGACTTGCCGGGCCAAGATTGAAGACTTGCTTGGTCGCACGTCCAGTCGTGAAATGTCCACGGAAGAAACTCAGATGTTCACAGACCTGAAGGCAGAGGGCGAACGGCTTGCAAGCCTGGAATCCCGCTACGCTGTCCTTGAGTCTTTTGATAAGGGCACGTCCGCGCCCATCACTCACCGGCCCATCGCTCCTACGGGAACTGACAGAACCGCCGCATACGTCAAAGCGCTGGACGGCTTCTTGCGTTCCGGCACGATGGCAACGGACACGCCCTTGCAGATTCAGCAGAGCCCGGTTAGCGGCGTAGCCGCCGCCGTGCCTACCGATGTTGTCCCGAGCATCATTCAGGGCATCAACGATTTTGACATTGCGGGCCGTCTAGGCGTTCTCGATTTCCCGCGTGACACAACTAACCCTCTAGTGGTCACGATGCAGACCGCCGCGCCCGCCGCCACAACCTACACGGAAGGCAATGCGCCCACACAGAGCACGCCTCCCACATATGCAACCGTGACGCTTACCGGCGCACGGTATCAGAACCTCACTAAGTATTCGATTGAATCCCGCATGAATCTTGGCGTGCCCATCGTGTCATCCGTCCTGAAGGCGCTTGCACTTGGACAGCTTCAGAGCCAGAACGCCGCATTCATGGCAGCATTCAAAGCCGCAATGCAAGCTAACAGCGCGGCTCTTGTGGACAGCACGGGCGATTCACCGGCTGATGCGTATTCGTTCCTTTCCCGCCTCAAGTACGCACAGGGGTACTTCTGGCAGAATTCACCCAACAATCGCTATCTGCTGAATCCCACGGATTTGCAGAAGGCGAAAAACGCACGCGACAGCTACGGGCGTCCGCTCTTCGATGACACAACGGACACGCTCTTAGGTAAGCCCTACGTTGTCCACCCGGACGCAGACCGCGTGTACTACGGCGATTACAGCGTCTCTGTGTGCCGTTCGCGGACGCCGCTATACATTCAGACCTTGCTTGAACTGTACGCACAGCAGGGCTTGATTGGCGTGTCTTCGTATCAGTTCGCAGATTGGAAATTCTTCGCGCCGCCAACCTTCCAGCCTATTGTGTTCGGCAACCTGGACGCGGTGGGCGCATAACGAAAATTGGCGCGGGATTCTCCAATCCTAGTTAGCCGGGGTCCTGCACATGGCCGCGCCGCCCACAAAGGGTATTCATTCCACGTGCAGGATAGAGCTAGCGGCGTGCTGCCAACGTGCCGCCGAGTAAAAACCGTTGGAGGGCTGCCGTCTGTATGGGGAGATTCAGGCGGCGGCCCAATTCACTTTTGGAGGTGTGTCATCGCGCAACCAGTTTGGGTACTATCCGTAGACTTACAAGCAAAGACCGCTACCTTTGCTACCGGCATGGCGGACGCGGCTAAGACAGCGCGGGGCAGTTTCAACGATATCAAGGAAGGTGCCCGCGCTTGCGGCGCTGAGACGGGATACAGCATGACTGAGGCCCGTCACGGCGTCATGTTGTTAGGGGAAGAGTTCGGCGTTCATATCCCACGCGCCCTTACATCTTTCCTTGCCGGGCTCGGACCAATTGGCGGAGCGATGGAAGCCGCCTTCCCGTTCTTAGCTATTGCCGTGGGCGCTACCCTACTGTTAGAGCATCTCGGGAAACTGCACGAAGCGGGCGAAAAGCTAACAGCATCGCAAGTCACCTTTGGGACTACATGCGCGAACGTTCTAAACGGCCTGGATGACAAATTGCTTGAAGTGGGGATTAGAGCGGATGACCTTAACGGCAACCACTTCGCGGCCCTCGAAAAACAGTTGAAACTAATTAACAACCAAAGCATGAAAGAGCTAGTTAAGTCCTTTGAGGAAGTAGCGAGGGCGGCGGACCTATCCTTTGGCCCTCTGATAACTAGCTGGTATCAATTCGGAA
Source organism: uncultured Acidobacteriota bacterium (assembly GCA_963707735.1). Classification (GTDB taxonomy): domain Bacteria; phylum Acidobacteriota; class Terriglobia; order Terriglobales; family Acidobacteriaceae; genus TOLSYN. Next base: position 1,222,718 of record CAVPRB010000003.1, read on the forward strand.
GTGGCGCGGCGGGCGCTAAGCACTCGCTAGAGCAGTTCAAAATTGAATATGACGCACTGCTATCAAAAAAGGATGAAAAAGGGGCTAATGACCTCTTGGACGAAAAGCTGAAAAGAGAGGAAAGGATTCTAGCTCTTCAAAAACAGCGAGTGGATAACATCGTCGTGCCCGAGCAGAACAAGGGAAACTATGACAAAACAACAGAGGCCGCTATTGCTCTGAAAAAGTTGGGCGTGGATTACGATGACAAAGCAATCCAGGCGCAGACAGTCCTAGTAACGGCCCTACGAAACCAAGCGGACGCGCAACAGCGGATACAGGAAATCAGGAAGTTAGCGGGTAGCAACGCCCGGCAGACCACGGCTAATAAAGTTGACGCGGATGACGATAAGACCGCACGCGCACAAGCGGACGCAGAGAAGCGCGGCATTGAACTAGCGGAAAAGATGCGGGAAGCGGCGTACCGCGCCGCGCTGAATAAGCTGCAAGAGAATGAACGGGAAAAGATTGAGGCCACAGAGAAGGGCAGTGCGGCACGTCTCCAGGCAATTGACGCCGCGATCAAGGAAGAGAACAAGTACGGCCTTCAGGAAACCGGCTTCTATCGGTCCCTACTCATCTCCCGCGTAGAAGTAACCCGGCAGATGTTGGAAGAGCAAAGGAAGTTAACGGCGGAGGCAGGCAAAGAAGAGGCGGAACACACGCTCAAGATGGATGAGCTAATAGTATCCGCTGAACGCCACGCACTCCAGCTCAGAGTCAGCCAACATCGCATAACGGCGGCTCAGATTTTGGCTGAAGAGCTGAAAATTTCTAGGGAAGAATACCAAGCCAAAATGACCGCATACGCGCAAGAAATCGCAGCCCTGGACAAGTTCGGCAAGGACTATGAAAACAAGTTAAGAGCCATCCAGAACAAGGAAAAGGAACTAACCCGGCAGCACGAAAATGAGACTACACAGCTTCAGCAAGCCGCTAACGCAAAGAGACTAGCGGTTGTCACCGATGCTTACAACCGCATGGGTGAGGCCGCCGCTAGAACCGCAGCCCAAAGCATCATGTCCGGGCAGAATCTCGGACAAGCATTTGAGCGGATGGGCGGCCAGATGTTGCAAACGGCCCTCACAAACCTGATGCAGCTAGAAACGGTGCAAGGCCGCAAACGTTTTGGAGACGCAAGAACTGCGGCGGCGGATGCATGGGACAGTGCCGGTAATCCGATACTGGGCGCGATAGAAGCGGCGGCGGCTTTTACCGCTGTAATGGCCTTTGAAAAAGGTGGAATTGTCCCCGGCATCGGCAATACGGACTCTGTACCTGCTATGTTGACGCCGGGCGAAGGCGTAATCCCTAAGAATGTGATGGAAGCAGCACGCACGGGCAGCTTGGATGGTAACAGCGGCCCGCATTACACCGTCCATGTGCGCCCCGTGTACAACCTTCAGGCCATTGATGCTACGGGCGTACAGCAGATGCTTGATAAACACTCGGGCACACTTCAAAGGCACGTTGAAAACACAATTCGGAAGCTGAACCGCTAGGAGCGAGCTATGCCCGTTTACAAAGGACGAAAGACCGCGCCCCGGCGCATTGAGGTTTGCGCCGTTCCATGCGAAGGCGATGCATTAGACCGGACACTCAAAGAGCTAAACGCGGATGGATGGAACATTCGGCAGATTTACCATGAGCCGCCCACTATTTACCGCGTCTTTGCTCAGCGGGAGTTGCCGGAGTGATTGAGTACCTGGAGATTGAAGGGCCATCAACCGGCAAGAAAATTAAGTACCGGGCTGCCTTTGACGCACGCGAATTCAAAGGCCGCCCCGGTTTAGCCTGGATCATTATGGCAAACGTCAATCTGTCCACAACTCAGCTACTAGAGGTAATGGCCCACTACGGCATTTATAGGAAGCGCTCATGGGTAGAACGGCGGCGGTGGATTTACTTCGATGCCGACTATGTACGTCAACGCGGCGCGGCGGCGGATGCGGACGGACAGCAATCCCGAGCGTACCAAATCATGGACCAACACCGGGACGTTTCGGCTAGAGAGTTAGCCCGCATCCTTGGTAAAGCGGGATGCAAGCGCAGCAAGGATTGGGTGCTGAAACACCGGATACATGAGTGACCGTCGGCTACTAATCTCTCATATAAGAGAGACGAGAGACGACGGTCGTCACGGTCATCACACATTCACCCATCACCCCTCACCGCACACCCTCTTGAGGAGTGTGTGTGTTGATGGGGCTGTGTTTTGGCGGGAGAAAGACGGAAGAGCGTCGGGCAATCTGTGCGACGGTCATTCACGGAACGCGGATTCAGATATGGGCAGGAATGAGAGGGAAAATCTAATGCGTATCTGTAGCGGCTCGGGATGCTTGCGGACGATTGAGGATAGCGAGCGCTTCTGTGATGAGTGCAAGCCTGTAACTGCCATACCAGACGGTGGCCGTGAGCACTCAGTTACAGACCGTGACCGCTACGCCTTCCTATACAGTTCGGCTAGATGGCAAAGAGTTAGGGGCTTGGCTATCCGAGCGTGCCCGCTGTGTGCTGTCTGTAAGCTAGCTATTAGCGAGATCGTAGACCACATTGTCCCGGCGGCTATTGCTGTCCAGCAAGCACAGTTAAGCGGGCGGTATCCCACGGACAGGCACGCGGGCTACTTCCTCACTAGCAACCTGCAAGGGCTGTGCCGCTCATGTCACGGGCTTAAGACGGTAGAGGACAAGACGCATATAGGCCCGTGGCCCGATGTAGTAGAGAAAGAGGCACTTATGCCTAAGCGCAAATGGTTCTTTGCTTAGTTATGTAAGTGCAATGGAATCAATAGGATAGGGTGGGTTCAAATGTTGACCATGACCTCTAAATAGCCCTCCGCCAATCAATTTGCCACACAAACAAGTTATTTCTCAAATTGAGACGCCGCATTGAAACGAAAGGACTTAGCGGATATTGGGACGCCTTGAATGTACTCGCTAAATGGACGCCTTAAAGTGGCTTTATATTATTGATAACAAAAGACTTGACATCAAGTTATGGTGTTAGGTATTTTGTCGTAACACCAATTCACCTTAGGAGCACCGGGAATATGTCGTACTTGAAATTCAACGTTGTGGATGAGTTGAAAAAAGTGTCACAAGGCCGTAAGTCCAAGGTTGGCACATCCGTTTTGCGGTCCGTCATCAAAGACGTGCTCAAACAAAAGCGTTAGTACCGAATAAAACGCGGGGCAATCCCGGACTTTCCCGTCCAGAGTGCCCCGCTTTCGCATATAAATGCGTTCTGATGTGCTCGCACAAAAGAAAGCGGGACCACCAGCGGCTATTTTGAACGCCGCTTCTTAGGCGTGTCCCACGTCCCTGTGACAAGCGAGTCTAGCCGGTCTTGCCTCCCCTTCACCCATTTGCTGTAGCTTTTCTCCGTGGTCTTGATGCTTTCATGCCCGAGTAGCTTACTGACTTCCTCAAGTGGGACTCCCTTCTCCAACAAGTCCACAGCAAAAGTATCCCGGAGCCTATGACTAATCATAAAGCCGCCATTGAGCAGCCCCGCCCCTTCAAAGACCCGCTTAAAGTCTGTGGTCCAGCGCCTAGCAGACTCCACCACATCCGCACTCCCGAGCAAAAAAAGGTATTCTGGCGCACAGTCAGCCGGAACATTTAGGACCTCTGTAGCGACATCATCCGGGATGGGGACAGACACGTCCGTCCCGGTCTTCTGACGGGATGTGACAATGCGGTATAGCCCTTTTGCGTTATCGCAGATGACGCGGCCACGGGGCAGCCCCACGGCATCCCGGATAGCCAAGCCACTATACCGCATGAGGCGTATGAGCGCACGCATACGGGCAGCGCGGCCCGCCACAGTGCATGACTTATGGTCAGAGCGCTTTGCAGTGTCCGGGCAAGCATCCGGGATAGCGGCAAGCAAGCGCTTGAACTCTTCCGCCGATAGAGGCAGCGTGGGCGTTTCGTCAATCTTAATCTTGGGGAGTGCCGGGATGCGCTGGAGCCATTGAGCCTCATAGCAGTAACGCAGGAAGCTGCGAACACGCTCACGGGCTTGTGCTCGGGTATGTGTGCTCGGGTATGCCTTCTCCCACGTAGCACAGAGGCCCGTGAGCAATTCGCGGGTAATCCCTTGCACCGTATAGACGCCTTGCCGCTCGCAGTACGCCTGGAGGCGGGCTAGCTCGCGGGTGTACTTCCCTAGCGTGTTAGGCGCTATTCCTTGGACTTGCTTGTCCTGAAGAAAGACGGAGACACAGGCACCAAGATCGCGGGCGCTATTTTCGGATTCGGCGCTAGGGGCGCGCCCGGCAAGATGGTCCTCAAGTTCTCGCTTGGCCTTCTCAGCTTCCGCCCACGCCCGCGTGTTAGCTTTGCGCCGGTATTGCTTGCCGCTCTGAGTCCAGCGAAAATGCTTGCGGCATGAGCACTTCCTCTCAAATTCGCCGTAAGCAGGGTGCTTTTTCTTACACGCTTCTGAATGCCGAACAAAGATTGTGATTAGTGGGGCCGTGCTCATTGTATGTGCCTCCAAAGCAGAGACACCTTAGCACAGAATTAGCGCAATTACTTAAGCCCGAAACTGATACAGGGGCTAAGTTATTGATAATAGGATTAATATGAACTTTTTAGTAGTGGTGGCCAGGGAGGGAGTTGAACCCCCGACACGCGGATTTTCAGTCCGCTGCTCTACCAACTGAGCTACCTGGCCATCCTGAATGCACTGGAAAGAAGTGCTTACGGAAGGGGTTACGGAAGCGCAACATCGCTTGCTGGAACGACTCTGATTATAGCAGCACGCGTAACCGTTCGCAAACCTGAACTGTGGATAAACGGCTCACCGCGCACCGCCTAGAACAGATCCGCAAAACGCCCCGCCATCATCACCGCCGCGCAGTGATTTCCGCCGAACCAGTAAGCCAGTTCGCGATAGTCGTCGAGCTCGAAGAATGCAAGATCGGCGTCCTTGCCCACCTCCACGCTTCCCTTGCGCTCGCCCAGTTCCAGGGCGTGTGCGCCATTGATGGTCGCCGCCGTCAGCGACTCCTCCACGGTCATGCGCATTTGCGTGCACGCCAGCGACAGCACCATCGGCATGCTGATGGTCGGCGAGGTTCCCGGATTGTAGTCGGTTGCCAGCGCCACTGGCGCGCCTGCGTCAATCAGCTTGCGCGCCGGCGGATACTTCTTCGTCGCCAGAAAGTAATTTGCTCCGGGAAGCAGCGTCGCCACGGTGTCGCCCGCCGCCAAGCGCTGCCACATCGGCCTTCTCCAGGCAATCCAGATGATCGGCCGATACCGGATTATGGGCGAGAATCGTCGCCAGCGGAGTGTTCGTCAACTGTCCCACATGCACCCGCGAGCGCAGCCCATAGCGCTGCGGTCTCGCGCAGAATCCGCTCCGTCTGCGCCAGCGTAAACGCTCCGCGCTCGCAGAAAACATCCACATACCGCGCCAGCTTCTGGCGCGCAACCTTGGGCAGAATTTCCGCGCACAAAAGCTCAACATACTTGTCCGGATTCTGCTTGAACTCCGGCGGCGGCACGTGCGCGCCGAGAAATGTTGCCAGCACGGTTCCCTGCCACTCGCCGGCCGCGCGCCGGATCGCCTTGCAGGCTCTTGATCTCCGAAGCCGCGTCCAGCCCATAGCCGGACTTCGCCTCCACCGTGGTCGTCCCTGCGATTGCGCCTGCCGCAGCGCCGAGAACACGTGATCGGCCAGGGTGCGCTTCGCTGGCCGCGCGCACCCCGTCGATGCTGGCGCGAATTCCGCCGCCCGCCGCAGCGATCTCCTCGTAGCTGGCACCCGCCACGCGTTTTTCAAAGTCGATCAGCCGCGGCGCCACAAACACCGGATGCGTGTGCGAATCCACAAAGCCCGGCAGCACCACCTTGCCGCGGCAATCCAGTTCGATCACCTCGTCGCGATGCTTCTTGAGCCACCGCGTCGCGCAGCACCTCGCGGGTCTTGCCCACCGCGGCAATCTGGCCGCCCGAGATCAGCACCGCCGCGTCTTCAATCACGCCGATCTCGCGCATCGCCGCCCGCGCCGCGGCCCCGCCGCGCCATTTCCCGGCCCCGCGCCCATCGTCACCAGTTGAGTGATGCGATGCAGCAGCACCGCCGGCTCATGCTGCACAACTTCCGCGCTCTTCGCCCTTGCCATGGCTTGCCCCGTAATCTTACTTCCCTTCCATCGGAATCTTTACGCCGTGCTTCTTGGCAAAGCTGCTTCGCCTCATCGTAGCCCGCGTCCACGTGCCGCATCACGCCCATTCCCGGATCGTTGGTCAGCACCCGCTCGATGCGGCGCGCCATCTCGTCGGTGCCGTCGGCCACCGTCACCTGCCCGGCATGTTGCGAATAGCCAATGCCCACGCCGCCGCCGTTGTGGATCGAAACCCATGACGCGCCGCTGGCCGTGTTCAGCAGCGCATTCAGCAGCGGCCAGTCGGCTACCGCGTCGGTGCCGTCCTTCATCGACTCGGTCTCGCGGAAGGGCGAAGCCACCGAGCCGCAATCCAGATGGTCGCGCCCAATCACAATCGGACCCTTGATCTTTCCCTGCTTCACCAGCTCGTTGATCGCCAGCCCGAACTCCGCCCGCTCGCCATAGCCCAGCCAGCAGATTCGCGCCGGCAGTCCCTGGAAGCGAATCCGCTTGCGCGCCAGCTCGATCCAGCGCGTCAGCTTCCGGTTCTCCGGGAACAGTTCCAGCACCAGGTCGTCGGTTACCGCGATGTCCGTCGCATCGCCCGAGAGCGCCGCCCAGCGGAACGGCCCCTTGCCTTCGCAGAACAGCGGCCGGATGTACTCCGGCACAAAGCCCGGAAAATCGTACGCGTTCTTCACTCCCTGCTGGAAGGCAAAGGTGCGGATGTTGTTGCCGTAGTCAAAGGTCACCGCGCCCATCTTCTGCAGCCGCAGCATCCCTTCCACGTGCCGCGCCATCGACTCCAGCGAGCGCTGCTCGTAGGTCTTCGGATCGCGCGCCCGCAACTCCAGCGCCGCCTCAAAGCGTCATCCCGTTCGGCACGTATCCATTCAGCGGATCGTGCGCCGAGGTCTGGTCGGTCAGAATATCCGGCACCACGCCGCGCTCGGCCAGCTCCGGAATCACGTCCGCGCAGTTGCCCACCAGGCCGACCGAGATGTTCTCCTTCTTGCGCACCGCGTTCTTCAAAATCCGCAGCGCCTCGTCCAGCGAGTTCACCATGAAGTCGCAATAGCCGCTCTTCAGCCGCTTCTTGATTCGCTCGGGATCGACCTCAATGCCGAGGAACGCCGCGCCGGTCATCGTCGCCGCCAGCGGCTGCGCTCCGCCCATCCCGCCCATGCCGCCCGAGACGATCAGCTTGCCGCTCAGGTCGCCGCCAAAATGCGCGCTCGCCCGCGGCCATAAAGGTCTCATACGTTCCCTGGATGATTCCCTGCGAGCCGATATAAATCCACGATCCCGCGGTCATCTGCCCGTAGGCCATCAGCCCGGCGCGCTCCAGTTCGTTGAACTTTTCCCAGTTGGACCAGTGCCCCACCAGGTTGGAGTTGCACAGCAACACACGCGGCGCATACTCATGCGTGCGCAAAATCCCCACCGGCTTGCCCGACTGGATCAGCAGCGTCTCGTCGTTCTCCAGCGCCTTCAGCGAGCGCACAATCGCGTCGTAGCAATCCCAGTTGCGCGCTGCCCGCCCCGTGCCGCCATACACAACCAGGTCGCGCGGACGCTCGCCCACCTCTTCGTCCAGGTTGTTCATCAGCATGCGCAGCGCCGCTTCCTGCGCCCAGCCTTTGCAGGAGAGTTCCGAGCCGCGAGCCGCCTTGATCGGAGTGTAAACGCGTGCAGCTTGTTCCACTTCCACCGCCATAGGAGTACCTCACGCGCTTTCGACGAGAAAGCGCAAACAAAAATCGTAGTTCCTCGGGAGGGTGCTTGGCAATCGGAAAGACAGATTGGGCGTTCGGAGCGTGCTGTGGCCGCCGATGATCGCTTTTGCCTGTTGCCGTTGTCTACAGGAAATGATTGCAGGCGGAGCGAGGAATGCCAGCATCGCCGGTTGACCTTCAATCCGGAGTTTCGCCCGGAAGCAGTCAGCAGAGCGGCCGGGACGGTTGCCGGAATTACGATTCATGAAAGTGGCGAAGGTACAGCGGAGGCGCAGGCGATTCCGGTCGGTCCATCTGCAATGTCCCGGATCGAATCGCCCGCTTCCACTCTTATTCCTGCGGCTTGCCGAAGGCAAACGACACATCATACATTTTGTGACTGATCGTCGTCTGCTCATCCTGCGTGCCCTGGAGCAGGAATTGCTGTCCCTTCCAACGAGTATCCAGGAACTCTTCCAACTGCCGGGCAGACTCTTCCGCGTTCCATTTCCCTGCCTGGAAACCAGCCAGCATGGCCTTGTATCCGCAGAAGGTACCCTGGCAGGGACCGAATCCAAGACGGGTACGTCTGGAAACGTCGCCCAGCGTCCGTACCGGTACGGCGGCGGAATCCTGCAACACGGTGTCAACTTCCGCGCGGCTTACCAGTTCGCATTCACAAACAATCTCCGCGCGGTAAGGATCCCGCTCGATGCGATCGACGACCTGCGCCAACTCCTTCCCCAGTCTCCGGTAGGCCTTGGCCACGGCAGGAGCGGGGAGCACCGCGTGCGCCCGCTGCAGAATGCTTTCGGCTACCAAGGTCCGCAGGGGAACGTGGTCCGTGGAACACGGCTCATTGATCCCCAGCTTGCGGCAGACCAGATCGGATGTGGTCTGGGCCATCAGCCGGTAGATGGTCAATTTTCCACCTACGATGGAGATGAAGCCCTCGATATCGTCCATTTCCTTGTGATCCAGCAGGGCGAAGTTCCGGCTGATCTCGCGGCCACCGGCGCCGGCCACCGCCGGCGGCGTGTAGAGTGGCCTGGTTCCGCAGAAGCCGCGAATGACCCTTGCCTGGGCCATCGCCGGAATCAGTTCGGTTCCCAGGCCCATCAAGTACTCCATCTCTCCTGGATTCATGTTGAGGTCTTCGGGGCCGGAAACAGTGATGGAGGTTGTCCCCAAAACACTGACAGGACCACCGGGAACGATGACGTCGCAATCTCCCGGCTTGCGCAGCCGATTGATGACGCGGGTACTGAGACGATGGTTCAGAACCACCAGTGCGCCGCGATCGCAGCGCATCGGAACGCTGATGCCTGCCTGCGCCGCAACTTTGTCAGCCCAGGGCCCGGCCGCGTTAATGACTACGTCGCAAGCCAAATAGCCTAACTCACCGGTAAGGGTGTCGCGGTAATGCACGCCTTGCACCTTGCGGCCGTTCAACTGGATGGCGACGACTTCCGTGTACGTCTTGATCTGGGCCCCGCGCTCAATGGCGGCTTCCGCGTTTGTCGCGGTCAGCAGAAACACATTGACGTGCGCGTCGGCAGAGGTATAAGCCACCCGGATGTCTTTCGGTAACAGCGGCTCGGCCTCCAACGCTTCCTTCGCCGAAACTTCTTCAATGGGCAGGCCGGCGGTCTTGCTTCCCGCCACCCAGGCCTTCGCGTACTCAGGGTCATCCTGCGCGTAGTGCACAAAGTACCCACCTGTATCTTCAATGCAGGGAGCCGCAATGAGCTTGAGAATGCGGTTCTCGTCGATACACTCCTTCGCCGCCGCCACATCCTTCACCAGGTAGCGGCCTCCGCTATGCAGGAGGCCGTGACAGCGGCCAGTCGCTCCGTTAGCCAAATCCTTCTGCTCAAACAAGACGGCGGGAATACCGCGCAGCGCAAGATCCCACAATATGCCCGTTCCCGTGCATCCTCCACCGATGATAACTACCGGAGCTTGCTCCATAACACTGTCCCTCCTGGCCCAACTCGGCAACAGACGATCACATCCAAACGCTATCGCCGTCGGTCCAATTCGTTTTGAACACTATGTACGCCCATTCTTTGTCTTCAAGATTCTCCATCGCGTGCATCTCGTTGGCTTCGCACACCAGGGTATCTCCGGGATGCAGAACAACCGTTTCTTCCCCGATTGTCATCGACCCCGAACCCGACAGGAAGTGAAATGCCTCGGTGGCATGCTGGTGGTAATGCGCGGGAATCTTTTCCTTTGCAGCAACTCGCATAATCTGGACAATCGTACCGGGAACTCCCAGCGTCTCGGCATTCACCAATAGTGCTTTGTTATAACCACGTCCGGATTTCCACTGCCGGCTCGCGGATGCGATGTATTTCATCGGAACTCTCCAATTCCATTACAAAAGGTCACCCTCTCACTGCAACCATAAGGATGCCAAGTAGCGTGCAACGTGCCGCGCTACAGAAAGACGCCATAAACAAGAGCCACCACATCATGCCTCCCGGACCGGGCCGCAATGTTCCCCGCGATTCCCGCCATGGAGCGGCGCTCCCAGCTCGGCGAGCAACTGTTCCAATTTGAGGTGAGACTCTGGCGAATCAAAACGCATCGTTCTCATTCCGGCCCGCGCCGCCCCATCGATGTTGGGTTGCAGGTCATCCACAAACAGGATTTCCTCCGGGCGGACGCCGAGCAGAGTGGCCGTATGCAGAAAGATCTCTGGCGACGGTTTAGCAATACCGAGTTCATTGGAGAAGACTTGGACGTCAAATTCACTGAACCACGGAAAGCTTCGTCGAACATATGCCAACATATCGGCGTGGATATTCGATAGCACGGCAATCTTCAAACCGGCAGCGCGCGCGGCGCGGACAACCGCGACAGAGTTGGGGTTTTCGCGACCCCACGCCTGGTTGTCGATGCTGACCAGCTTATGGACATCCTCGTCTGTCAGTTCACGTCCAAAGTTACTTGCTACCTTCCGCCAATAAACCGCGGAATCGAACTTGTCCACGTCGTACTCATTGCGGTCCTTCCAGTATGGCTCGAAAAACGAGGATAAAGGAACACCAACAATGCCAGCCAACGCATGCCAATCCTCATCGGTGGGAGAAAAACTAAGAACCCCGCCAAAATCGAAAACAACAGCCCGAACTGCAAGCGATACACTACTCATTTGGTTTCCCGGACGCTCCCTGTTCCGGAGTTGAATTCACGCGGCGCAACCTCCAGACTGCGAGAGTTGCGAGGAGAACGACCTGCGTTCTCGTTCTCCCCACCTCCGGCGCGGGATGGCGCTATGCTGCTTTGTGCCACCCACTCCGCGTTTTGCTTCTACTTATTCGCAGCTGCTTTGACTGCGTCCAGCTTGGTGGTCCATCCGCGGCTCAGCTTGATGGCTTCCAGCCAACCGCCGTAAAGCTCCTTGCGGCGTGCTTCGGTCATCTTCGGCTGGAACGTCCGGTCAACCGCCCAGTGCTCGGCAATCTCATCGGTGCTCTTCCAGAAACCACAACCCAGACCAGCCAGGTAAGCAGCGCCCAGTGCGGTCATCTCAACGACGCTGGGGCGAACCACCGGAACTCCGAGAATATCTGCCTGGAACTGGCATAGCAGATTGTTCTTGACAGCTCCGCCGTCCACTCTCAGCTCCGGAATCTTGATGCTTCCGTCGGCGATGACAGCGTTGATGATGTCTTTGGTCTGATAACACATCGCTTCCAGGCCGGCGCGAATAATATGGTCGGTGCTGGTGCCGCGGGTAATGCCGATGATGAGGCCGCGGGCATACATATCCCAGTACGGAGCGCACAGTCCGACAAACGCAGGCACCAGGTAAACCCCGCCCGTGTCCGGAACCATGCCGCCATACCATTCCGTATCGGCGGCATTACGGACCAGTCTGATACCGTCGCGGATCCACTGAATCGTGGAACCGGAGACGAAAACCACACCTTCCAGGGCATAATCGACTTTCCCATTCAAGCCCCAGGCGATGGTGGTGGTCAGACCTTCATGGAAGATCGGCTTATTACCGGTGTTCATCACAAAGACGCCGGCGGTGCCGAAGGTGTTCTTGGCCATGCCCGGCTTGTAGCAGGCTTGACCGAACAAGGCTGCCTGCTGGTCGCCGGCATCGCCGAGGATCGGAATCTCGGCGCCAAAGACCGACTTATCGGTGATGCCGAACTCCCCGGAGGAAGGAAGCGCCTTGGGAAGCATGCTCATCGGAATCCGCATCTTGCGGCACAGCTCTTCGTCCCACTTCAGGTCGATAATGTTGTAGCACATCGTGCGCGAGGCGTTGGAATAATCGGTGACGTGAGATTTTCCGCCGGTCAGCTTCCAAATCAGCCAGGTATCAATGTTGCCGAACAACAGTTCGCCCTTTTCCGCCTTCGCCCTGGCGCCCTCGACGTGATCGAGAATCCAAACAATCTTGGAAGCAGAGAAATAGGCGTCATTGACAAGACCGGTCTTCTTGCGAATCTCGTCAACATAACCAGCCTTATTCCAGCTCTCAACGATCTCCGCCGTCTGACGGGACTGCCAAACAATAGCGTTGTAAATCGGCTTGCCTGTAGTCTTATCCCAGACAATCGTGGTTTCGCGCTGGTTGGTAATGCCGATCGCGCTGACCTGATCCGGTGTAGCAGTGGCTTTCGCAATCGCCTTGCGGGCTACATCGACCTGCGCTGCAAGAATCTCCTCTGCGTTGTGCTCTACCCAGCCGGGCTGAGGAAAAATTTGGGTGAATTCTCTGGAATCATCACCACAGATCTTTCCCTCTTGATCGAACAGAATTGCGCGGACCCCGGTGGTGCCTTCGTCAAGCGCCATTACGTAGTTCTTCATTTTCACTCTCCGTTCAGTTGCCTTCGTTAAGTTCCGCAACCCATGCAAAGGTGCGGAACAAAGGGGAGCCGGCGCGCTGCCGGAATTCCGGTTTCGCGCCGGCGTACGTGGAAACCAATGCAAGACGATCTAAGGTTCGCTTTCGTGCAGCTTGCTCTAGTCGTCCATTCCATACACGCCCCAGGCTTTCAGCAAAGCATTGAGTTCACGATGCTTCTTGGCGGCGTCTTTGATATTCACGCATTCCACGGCTGCGCCGATGGACAGACGGAACTCTATCGCTCCCGCCTTCGGTCCCATCACGCGGCCATGGATCACAGCACTGGCACCGACGATGAAGTCGTATCCCAGCTGGCCGACAAGGTACGGAACTATGCCTATTGTGACGTCCCCGCCAACCATATTGAACATCGGTTTGACATTGTACATTGGCGAGTGCGTGACTTGGAAGCCCCGAATAAACTTTTCCTACTCGTCGGAAACAGCTTCCCGCCAGACTCGTTTTCCATGCTTCAAACCCCTGCTTTACGAAGCCTCCTTTTGTCTTTGGGCCAACCAATCCCGCCATCGCACTACAACAAGACGGGGTGCCCGAAGACGCACATCACCTCTCGGGCCAGCCTCTGGCTGGTGCCAGAGGCTAACCTTCCCATTCACCACATTCCAAATACATCGTTCAAATGCAGACAACGTTCCATCAATATTACTGCCGGACCGGTCGCGCCGGCGTCTACCCTTGCAGCATCCTCCCGGACTTCTTGCCGAACAGTCGAAAATCCACCTCAGCTGGTTCGTCCTCCTGTAACCATCAGTGACTCGCCGGTGATGAAGCTGGAAAGGTCTGAGGCAAAGAATAAAGCTGAATCCGCTACTTCTTCCGGAGTACCCATTCGTCCCATGGGTATCGTGGAGAGGCGCTTCCGCAGCGATTCCGGGTCCAAACCTTCAAAGTTCCGCTTGATCATATCGGTGTTGATGGTTCCCGGGGCAAGGACATTGACTCGTATGCCGTACTTGCATAATGTCTTTGCTCCGAACTTGCTGAGAGCGATGATTCCACCCTTCGAGGCGCCGTAATCGGGACTTGTGTTGCCGCCGGTAATTCCCGCGATGGAGCCCATGTTCACGATGCAACCGCCGCCGTGCTCTTTCATGTACTCTGCCGCGTATTTCATTCCCAGGAACGTGGATATCATATTGACCCTGATCACCAGGTCCCAATCATCCGCAGTAGTGCCAAACAGATCATTGGATACTCGATATACCCGCATTGTTGACCATGACATCCAATCGGCCAAACTTGTTTGTCGCTACCGAGATGAGTTCCTTTACGCTGTTTTCATTGCTCATGTCTCCGGCGTGAAGAAGCACTTTGGCGCCGAATGCTTCCGCATCTTTAGCCGTCGCTTTGGCAATGTCATTAATTTTCAAATCATTAATCACCAGCCCAGCGCAACCTGCTTCAGCCATTCTCAATGCTATCGCGCGCCCAATACCCTGAGCAGCACCGGTAACAATAACTACTTTCTTCTCCAACGATATAGCAATCATCTCAGTACCTTCTTCTCCTCTTGCTCCAGTGAAACCATGCACCTAAGAGCCAAAGCTCCATTGGCGAAATGCCGCCCGCTTACGAGCCCCAATGCTTGGCGGAAACAGCGGCCAGCTTGTTGTAGACATTCGCATCCCGCAAGGCCAGGAAGGCATCCTTGAAAACGCCAAACATGTCGGTGTAGATTTCATGGTTCTTCATATTCGGCTCAATGAATCCGTAGGGGTGAACCATGGCCGCTACCGCATCTTCGATGCTCGGGAAGACCCCGGCGCCGGCCGCTCCCAGAATGGCCGCTCCCAGCGTTGTGCACTCCGATACTTTCAGTTTTTCCACCGGCCTGCCGTAGACATCCGCCTGGATGTGGCACCATAGCTCTGACTTCGCGCCACCGCCGGACAGCCGGATGGTTTCAAAGGGATCTGCCCAGCACTTTTTCCATCGCCTCTACGATCATTCTCAGCTCGTAAGCTCCGCCTTCCATTACCGCGCGTGCCATCATTCCGCGGTCGTGGATCAAGCTGAGTCCCAGCGAACCTCCCCGGGCATTATCGTGATAGTAAGGTGTAACTTGGCTGGAGAAGAAGGGTAGGAACATGTAACCTTTGCATCCTACCGGGGCATTGCCCGCTTCCAATCCGATCAATTCATACGGGTCCAAACCCATCTGCTTTGCAGCGGCAACTTCCGTCTGCGCATAGGTGTCGCGCCACCAGCGCAGGCACACGCCGGTTGCAAAAGCCAGGCCTTCCATATCCCACTTATGCGGGATGGC
The DNA here is from genome assembly GCA_963707735.1 of uncultured Acidobacteriota bacterium. Classification (GTDB taxonomy): domain Bacteria; phylum Acidobacteriota; class Terriglobia; order Terriglobales; family Acidobacteriaceae; genus TOLSYN. The sequence continues at coordinate 1,237,763 of CAVPRB010000003.1, forward strand.
GTGACCGCTGAACAGAACCGAGTGATCCGGATCCGGCTTCGAGCTGTCCACGTGCGCAACCATCACCGAGGCCGTGCCGATCGTAATCTCGGTCAAGCCCTCGCGAATGACGCCCGCGCCGATCGCGGCGCACTGCTGATCGCCGCCGCCGACGCAGATTGGCATGCCCGCCGCAAATCCGGTCTCGGCAGACGCCTTGGCCGAAACCACGCCCACCTGCCGCATCGGAGTCTTTACCGGGGGCAGCTTATCCTTATCGACCTTGATCGCTTTCAACAACTCATCCGACCAGTCCAACGTGGTGACGTCCATCATCCCGTTGAGGGCCAGGGAAGCAGGGTCCGTAAACAGCTCTTCCGACCCAAACTTATGGAGCAACCATTCCTGTCCATTGACGAATTTCCAAGCTTTCTCGTAAAGGTCAGGTCTCTTGTCCCGTACCCACTTATACTTCGCGTAAGCCCACAGACCAGACAGCGGAACGCCACTTACTTCATGGTAGCGATCGCGCCCGATATTCTTGGCAACCCAGTCGATCTCTTCCCCGGCGCGACCATCCGACCAGACGATGGAATCATGCAGACAATTCCAGTCCTTGTCGATGCCGCAAAATGTTCCGCGCTGGCTTGAAAAACCAACGGACCCGATCTCCTTCGGATCTACCCCGGTCTTTCCCAGTACTTCCTTGGACGCTTCCGCAATGCCCTTCCACAGAAGATTCATGTCCTGTTCCACCCAACCAGGATGGGGAAACTTACATGGATACTCCCGGTACGCTGTTCCGACGATATTCCCCTTCAGGTCGGCAATCATCACTGTTGCGCCGGTCGTTCCGGCGTCGATTCCCGCTACATACTTTGGCATTTTTTCTTCCTCCAAATGCTCGGTTGTAGACTACTTACGTAGGATTTTAGTTATGAACTCCCGCAGGTTGATAAACTTCCAGATTATAGTTGTCGGGATCATGCATATAGAATGCATACGCTCCCTTGCTGGGTCCACTGTCGATCAACGTGGGTGGATTCTTGGGGGTGATTCCTTGCGACTTAAGGCGCTCATACATCCCGGCAGCGTCCGACGTGGCAAAGCATATGTGGCTGCTGCAAACATTGTGCGGGCTCACATCCAGGACGTCGCCCTTCGGTACCACGTATTGGATCAACTCCAGGCGCAAACCAGGGCAGTTTAGAAAAGCCACGTTCAGAACACCGTCCGGATAGCCGGTGACTTTCCTGATGTAGCCCAAGTCAACGTTGTAGCGGATACCTTCAAAGTCCATTTCCATTACTTCGCTGTAGAATTTTACCGACCTGTCGATATCTCCTACGGTGATGCTGAAATGGTTCGCTCCAGTAAGAAGTTTCGTTCCCATGGATTTTCCTCCCTGCCCCTTCTTAAGTAAGTGTGCCCTTGCGAACTTCTATTTCGCCGGCGGCTGAATAGCCTCTATCTTGGACCACAGTTTAAATATCTGATCCAGCGGCCCGTTGAAGATCTCCTGGCGCACCGGGAATACTTTGTTGTAGAACTCGTTATATTCAGCCCGTGGAGTAAAGGTACGCGTTTCCTTGGACCACTCTTTCACGGTCTTGATCATGTCGCTTACGAAGCCGGTTCCGTGGGCTGCAATCACGCAATTCCCCAATGCACCGGTGTCTTGAGTAGTGATGAGAGTGTAGGGAAGATTCAGCATATCGGCTTTAATCTGATTCCACACAGGCGATCTGGCTCCGCCGCCCACGCCGATCACACGCTCGTACTTGACTCCCTGCTCCTCGAGCGATTTCAGGAACATAAGGTATTCATAAGCTACTGATTCCATCATGGAACGCCAGATATGAGCTTGGTTATGGTTTGGCGTTAATCCCATGATGGTGCCTTTTGCATCCGGCCAGGAGGGTGTCATGGTTCCGGTAAGGTAGGGTGCGAGCAGCAGGTTCACGGCTCCTGCGGGAACGGCGTCGGCCAGGGCATCCATCATGGCATAAGCGGGAGAGATGCCCTTGAGATTCAAAATGCCGTCTCTGTACCAGCCGCGGGTAAATCCGCCGGATGACAGGCAGCCCCAGAGGCAGAGTTCATCGGCAAAAATGTGTCTGCTGGTAACCAGGACCTTGTTATTCACCGCCGCCTGCATATCTTTGGTAAGAAAGGTCATGATGGAAGCAGTACCGGCAACGTCAAAAGCCTGTCCAGCTCCAACAACCCCGGCTCCCAAGGTGGAAACCATCAGGTCGCCCGCTCCTGCAACCAGTGGGGTACCTTCTTTCAGGCCGGTGCGCTTGGCAATGTCCTTGCACACCGCACCCACAACTTCCCAGGGAGCTACGACTTTAGGCAAGATATCCATGGGAACTTCAAACATTTTGAACTGCCGTTCCGACCAGTTGTTGTTCTTGAGATCGAAACCAACCAGCCAGCCGGAGGCATGGCACCAGTCAACGTATGCGTCTTTCGACTTGAATCCGCCCAGTTTGCCGGTCACAAAAGGAGCAATATTGCAGAACTTTTTGGCTTTCTGGGTATAGGGTACCTTGTTCTTGTAGAGCCATCTTAGTACCATCGGCACGCAGTCCGGGCCAATGCCTGACTTCCCGCTTTCCTGGGTCCATATGGGCTCACAGTTTTCCCGGATCTGGCGGGCTTCTTCCTGCGCACGCATGTCAAGATAGGGGATAAAAGGTCCTACGGGATTGAAATCGTCGTCCACAGGCACGGTTCCGTCAACGATTCCGCTGGAGGAGATACCCTTTACATCTTCGCCCGGCACACCTGACTTCTGCAGACATTCGGTGATTCCGTTGACGATGTTTTCAAAGTACCGTGTTGCACTCATTTCCACCCAACCGGGGTTGGGGTAAGAGAATTCATTTTCCGAGAAAGACTCCGCAAGGCAGGTTCCATCAATGTTGTACAGTGCTACCTTACATCCCATTGTTCCGCAGTCAAATCCGATAAAACATGGCTTCGCCATCTTTTTCCTCCTCGATGCATGCAAGAAAACATGAACTCCGGTAATGCCTTCGTCGAACTCCTTTACATCAGTTCTTGGCAGACACTCGCCGTCCGGGTGCCTGCGTTCAGTTCCGCGACTTGTACAAAACTTCGGAACATAGGGGAGCCGGCGCGCCTCCGAGAATCCGGTTTCGCGCCGGCGTACATGGAACATTGCAACACTAACTTAAGCTTCGATCTCGTACAGCTTGCTGTAGTCGTCCACTCCGTACACGCCCCAGGTCTTCAGCGAAACATCCAGTTCGCGATGCTTCTTGGCGGCGTCTCGAACATCCGCGCCTTCCATGATCGCGTCAATCGACTGGCGGAACGCGGTCGCTCCCGCCCTCGGTCCCATCACGTGGCCATGGATCGCAGCCCCGGCGCCGGCGATGAAGTCGTAGCCAAGGTTGTCAAACAGGTACCCAACCATACCCGGCGTAACGCCCCCGCCAATCATGTTGAACATCGGTTTGATGTTGTACATGGGCGAGTGCGTGACCTGGAACACCCGGATGAACTTCTCATGCAGCGCGTTGAACTTCGCCGACGGTGCAACGTTGAGCGAAATGTCGGCCCCGCACAGACGAATCAACTTCTGCGCAACTTCCGTGCTGATGCCCTGGAACGGCGAAACCGTCTGCGCCCCGCCGTAGCAGGTGTGCGCGCAGATCGGAACGTTGATCTCCGGATCTTCGGCCAGCATCCGCAGTCCCGAGAACCCGGTCCCAAACACGTCAATCATGATGCCGTTGGCTCCCGCCGCAATCGCCTTGTGAGCGTTGTCCAGCAGGCGGACGTTTTCGTCCGTGATGTTGACCGTGTAAAGCGTCGTCTCGCCTTTTTCCTGGTCGGCCTTGTGGGCAGCGCCCATGTAGGCCTTGACCCGCTCTTCCAACTTCGAAAACGCCGGGCTGCCGGCAATCAACTCGTCGTCCTTGATCCAGTCCGTGCCACCCACCGCCGCTTCGTAGAACAACTTCGCGCCTTCGCTCGGAGTAATGCCCGTGCAGGGCTTGATCATGTTGTTCAGCAACGGCCGCTTGGAAACTCCCAGCAGCTTGCGCAGGCCCGCAATGCCAAACTTCGGACCCTTGAACTGGGCCACGTAGGACTTCGGGAATTCCAAATCCACCAGCTTCAGATTCGGCATCGACGAAATGTTGCCGATCACCGAGGAAAGCATCAGCGGGATGTTGTCGTAGAAATCCACCCACGGATAAGCAATCCGGACGATGGCGTAGCGCGGCTGATCCTTGGGCAGATTGGCGATCAGTTCATAGTTGGGCACGGAGTACACGCCGATAACCTTGGCCGCGTACTTCTGGCGCACTTCTTCGGTCTCGCCCGGCACCCGGTACCAGGAGCCGGTGGACTGCTCGATCGCGATGGCGGACGATTTTGCAATCAAATCCGCTTGCGCGCTGGCGCCGACAAAATAGGTCGCCACGACGTAATCTTCGCCGTCAATACCTTCGCTTGTGGGAAACAACTTGGGATCGTATTCGTTTTTCATACTTCCTCACCTCCGGTTTATGAAACCTTTAACTTGTGGACCATCCAAATCCGCGATAGCGTTCCAACAAAACGAGCCGCCCGAAGATACGAATGGCTCGTCAGGTAGCACCTGTCGGCCATATGCATATCTTCGGGCGGCTGGTCGAGTTGATCTCTGCCGTCCATGAAAGTGTTACGCTCTCTAGCGGAGGCCGTCCGTGACGTGCGTCACCACAGACGGTGACGTCTAATACGTCGTACAGAGACAGCCAAAGGCGAAGGGTAACTTTCTCACCCGGACTTCTTTTTCGAGGCTGGATCCATTCTCTTTATGAGGCGCAAACACCTGTATTCATGAGGGTCTGGGGACCACTACACTGTTCCGGCCATCGCCGCTCCGGTGCGCAATTGCACCGCGTTTCCAGCACGAATGCGGCTTTCGGTCTTGCAAACCCGGCTACGGGCGGTACAATTCGGGCATATCAATCCTGCACAAGGAGATTGCAGTTCGAAAGAGGATATTTTATGTCTGAAACCGCCTCGACCATGCTTCCCCTGGGTACCAGCGCTCCCGCCTTTACCCTGCCCGACTCCACCGGCAAATTGGTTTCCTTGAATGATTTCAAGGATGTACGCGCACTTCTGGTTGTGTTCGTGTGCAACCACTGCCCGTATGTGAAGCACATTCAAAAGGAATTCGTATCGCTTGCCAGGCAGTATCAGGCGCGGGGCGTCGGTGTGGTCGCCATCAGCTCGAACGATGTCGAGCATTACCCGCAGGACGGGCCGGACAAGATGGCGGAAGAGAGCCGGCAGGCAGGCTACACGTTTCCGTATCTCTACGACGAAAGCCAGGAAGTGGCCAAGGCCTACCAGGCTGCTTGCACTCCGGATTTATTTCTCTTTGATCAGAACCACCGCCTCGTTTACCGGGGACAGTTTGATGACAGCCGGCCTGGGAGCTCGCGTCCGGTAACGGGTGCGGACCTGCGCACGGCGCTCGACGCGGTGCTGGCTGGCAGCGCCATTTCCCCGGAGCAGAAGCCGAGCGTAGGTTGCAACATCAAGTGGAAGCACTAAGGCGCTGCCGATTTCCGCTCGAATTGGCAGCACTGCCAGGGCCGTGTCCCGGTGCGCGATGCCGGCTTTGCCGTTCGTCCGGTGCTCCCGCGGCACGGGGCCTTGGGACGTCATGGCACGGTCTGGCCCCTTTCCTGTAATCGCTTCGGCTGCAGCGGCGTGAGAGGAATCTACTCCCCGCCAGCCGTGCCACTGCGCACCTAAATTCCCCGCCCGGGCAGGGCTTGGGCGGGGTCTGCTTTCAATCTCAGACGATTGCGCTCGCCCTGGGGCAGCGGCGCCACCTCATCCTCGCTCACAGTATCCAGAGCGATGAATTGCTCGTAGCTACCGAAGTGATCCCATGTCCCACCAATTCTTCAACTTGGCGCAGGCTGTTTACCAACCCGGTTGCGATCACCGGAAGTTCGGGCTTCACCGCGCGGAACGAAGGCACCGCAAGGGGAGCGGCAACCGCCGGCAGCAATTCTATGGCATGGGGGACAAAATGGTGCAGGGCGCGGGTGATGTTGTGGAGGGCAATGGAGTCAACGGCAAACGTTCTTTGGATGGCGATAATGCCTTGTGAATGTGCCGCTCTCAGCGCCGATTGACGCGTCGAAACAATTCCCGCGACACCAAGCTTCACCAGCAGGCTGACAGCGTCGGCATCCTGGGCAAAGCCGGTCAGCAGGTCCAGGTTGGCAATGGGAAGTTTCCCGGCGGAGCGCATCCTTCGCACCACGTCCCCAATCGTCATCGGGCTGCCAAACAGCAGCCAGACGATCAAGCCCGGGGATGCAATTGCAGCCGGGATATATTCGGAATTCCGAATCGCAGGGATGATTCGCGACCGCTCCAGCAGCCTGCCAACGCTCCGGTGAATATCGCAGATGGAGCCCGCCCCGGGTCCCGTGTGCGAGACTTGCAGGCCGGGGTCGCCGTGTTCGGCCGACGGTTTCTGATCCATTCCCAGCGGGCCCAGCTCCGGATGAGGCACCGCGGTTGCATCTTGTTCCGGGACCGTCAGGCCGCAATACGCTCCCGCGCCCCGTGTCTCCTCGACCGCAATCCGGTGCTGCATAAGCGCCCGCTTTTCCAGTACCAGTTCGGCCACAATCTGCTTGAGGTTGCGGTTTTCCTCCTCAAGCTTCTGCGTCTCAAAGTCGCTGCCTGGGCGTATGCCGTACTGTCCCTTCCAGCGCTCGAGCGTTTCCTTTTCAATGCCGTGTTTCACACAGAGGTCCCCGGGTTCAGCGCCCGCTTCGGACTCGGACACAATCTTGCGAATTTCTATTTCGTCAAAACTCCGAGTCCCCAACGTAACACTCCCCTTTTCGGGATTTCTCTGGCGCAGCCATGTTACATGATAAGCGCAGCCGGGCAAAAACCTTTGCGTCTGAGCCGCACAAAAATGCCCATCTTTCCGAAACACCAGCCGGAAACAGATCCCGGGCCGATGGCAGTAGAGGCCTGCGCCGGAGCCTTCTCCAAACTCAGCGCGAGCTCGCCGTCGCACCCAGCCGCCCGGCCTGGAACCGCAACCCCAGCCGGTACCAACAGCCTTGGCAATTGCAAGGAAAAGAAAAGGGCGGACATGAGGTCCGCTCTCCTGGCGCCGGGAAACCGCTCTCAATCCGGACGATTTACAAACAAAGATTTCAGCCCGCCCTTACTCGATCCACCCGCCTCCCACCACCTCATCCCCGCTGTACATCACCACCGCCTGTCCTGGAGTTACCGATCTCTGCGCCTCGTCGAAGGTCACCATCACCTCGTCGTCGCCCACCGGTTCCACGGTCGCCGCCGCCGCCGGATGGCGATGGCGTATCTTCGCCTCCACCCGCATCGGCCCGTCCAGCCGCGCCATGGAAATCCAGTTGCACTTCCGCGCCCGCAAGCTCTTTGACAGCAAAGCCTCGGCGCCGCCCACCACCACTTCCCTGCGGTCGCCGCGAATCTCCACCACGTAGAGCGGTGAGCCGGTGGCCACGCCCAGTCCCTTGCGCTGCCCGATGGTAAAGTTGTGAATCCCCTCGTGCCGCCCAAGCACCTCGCCTGCCATTGTCACCAACTCGCCAGACAAGTCCGGCAGCCGCGCGCCCTGCTCTTCCATGTAGGCGTCCAGAAACGCCTTGTAGTTGCCGCCCGGAACAAAGCAGATCTCCTGCGAGTCGGGCTTATCGGCCAACACTCTCAGTCCTTGCGACCGCGCCTCTTCGCGCACCTCGGGCTTCTGCATCTCGCCCAGCGGAAACCTCGTGCGGCACAACTGCTCCTGCGTCAGCCCGAACAAGAAGTATGTCTGGTCCTTGGCCCGGTCCGCAGGACGCTTCAAGATCCAACGCCCGCGCCCCGCGTCCCACTCATTGCGCGCGTAGTGCCCGGTGGCGATCACATCGGCGCCCACCGAGCGCGCCGTCCGCAGCAGTTGATCGAACTTCAAATGGTTGTTGCACAGCGAGCACGGAATCGGCGTGCGGCCGGAAAGATAGTCCTCCACGAACGGACGCACCACGTCCCGCTCGAAGCGATCCTCCTGGTTCACCACGTAATACGGAATTCCCAGCCGCCCGGCCACCGCGCGGGCGTCGTACACATCGTCAATCGAGCAACATCGTCCCGCCTGCGGCTCGCCCGTGGGATTGGCCTGGGGCAGCCGCCGCTGGTTCCACAACTGCATCGTCAGTCCAATCACGTTGTAACCCGAGCGCACCATCAAGGCCGCCACGGTCGAGGAGTCCACCCCGCCGCTCATCGCCACCGCAACTGTCTTCCCCTCATCCACCACGCGCGCTTCCACGGCCACATCCAGCCCTGCTACTTTTCCGCCCACATCGGACTCAGCTCCCGCAGCTTTCCGACCACCTCGGGAACCATCCCCAGCACGTACTCCACTTCCTCTGCCGTGTTCTGCTTTCCCAGGCTGAAGCGGATGGCGCTGCGGGCCGCCTCGCCCAGCCCCATCGCGGTCAGCACATGCGAAGGCTCAATCGCCCCCGACGAGCAGGCCGCGCCGGTGGAAACCGAGATTCCCTTCAGGTCCATGGCGATCACAAACCCTTCGCCCTCAATGCCGTCGAACACAATGTTGGATGTGTTCGGCACCCGGCTGGCCGCGGCGCCATTCACCCGCGTGCCTTCCACCGCGCCCAGAATTCCCTGCTCCAGCCGGTCGCGCAATCGGCTCATGCCCAGCCCCTGCGACCCCAACGCCACCGGCCACGTACCCGGCTGCGACGCGCTCATATCCGCGCCCTCGGCCAGCCATGCCGTTGCCAGTTCGGCGGCCTTGCCCATGCCCACAATGCCCGCCAGGTTTTCTGTCCCTGCGCGCCGTCCGCGCTCATGCCGTCCACCCACCAGCAGCGGACGCAGCAGGGTTGCGCGCCGCACAAACAGCGCGCCCACGCCCTGCGGCCCGTGCATTTTGTGCGCCGCAATGGCCAGCAGGTCGCAGCCAATCCGCTCCACGTCAATGGCGACCTTGCCTGCCGCCTGCACCGCGTCGCTGTGGAAGTACACATCCGCCTGGCGCGCGATCTCGCCAATCTCTTCCACCGGTTGCAGCGCGCCCGTCTCGTTGTTGGCCATCATCACGGAAATCAGTTTCGTCTCCGGCCGCAACGCCGCCCGCACATCCTCGGGACGCACCACCCCATCCGCGCCGCAGGCAACGTAGCTCACCGCCACGCCCATCTCCTCCAACCGCTTGCAGGAGTTCAGCACCGCGTGGTGCTCAATGGCCGAGCTGACCACATGATCGCCCGCCGCCACCAGCCCGGACAGCGCCAGGTTATCGCCTTCCGTGCCGCCGCTGGTGAACACAATCTCGCTGGGCCGCGCTCCCAGCAGCCCGGCGACCTGCTCGCGCGCCTGCTCCACGGCGGCGCGCGCCTGCTGACCCTGCCGGTGAATCGAGCTGGCATTGCCAAAGCTTTCCAGCAGATAGGGCCGCATCGCCTCGAAAACCTCCGGCAGCAGAGGCGTAGTCGCGTTGTTGTCAAAATAAATTCGCCGCATCGCTCCTTTATTCTATTCCGAAGCCTTCCATCCCCGCGCTTTCCATTCCACCGCTTAGATTTGTACAAGGCTCTTGGCTCTTGAGAACTCCGCGCCTGAGTGTCTCGTTGGATTACAATGCAGGCGAGAAAGGGGAATCGGGAAAAATGGAACCTGCAGCAGAGTCGGTGCATCTACCATTCAGGGGGCGAAAGTGAAAATCTCTATTCCAAGAGCCAGCCTACGGTCACCGCAAAATCCCTTCGTTCGAATCGAACCCGTGTTCGACTGTGACGGCTCCGAGTGCAATAGACATGCGTTTGACGAACAGGGGAACCTAAATGAAGACCTTCCCCCACACTTTCACCTGATTGAGTGGGAACCTGAGCCCAATGGAAACACCATTTTCGCTGGGCCTCGCTGCTACGCCATCGGTGGTAATTTGCCGGGGGACGTATACGAACCATCCCATTGAATCGGGTTACTACTCCAAGCTGGTCTCAAAGGTTCACTTTGCACAAGGGAGGGGGGACTACTTCTCCTCAAAGATTTTGAGCGGGTTTTTTTCCACTGCCAGACGCGTAAGCCCGCCGCAAGGTCAGGCCGCGCCTTCGTCGGCCTGTCCTTCTGTCGCTATCGTTCGGTATTCTTCCGTGCGTGTGTGGGCAAGGTCGGCTACCTTGGACAGCAAAAGAGGGTCTGCCCCGCTGAAACTGTCGGCGCTTTTCCATCAACTACCGCTGCGGAACCTGTCCCTGACATGAGATACGAGCATCTTTTATTTCTTCTGAACTATGGACAACGATGACGCGGACACCTTCCTTGATGATTTCGGTTACGTCGTTATCTTTGTACTTAGTTTTTACGAACTGTGGAGAAAGATTGTAAGAATCGACATACATATAGCGCCGCTTACCTTGGTTCCACACTGGCCCACCAAGTTGGATTTCGCGGTTAATAATTAAGCACGACGTTTGTACCGTGGAGAGTTTTGGAGCATCGACAGTGACATTCGCGTTAATGTTTTCGTTAACCGTTGGCTGGGATTGCACGACTTCGAGCTCGGCCCGGAGACTGACGCTGCCCCCTGAGGTGCGCAGTTTCTTTTCGTAGGGCTGATAGCCTCGCTTGGTGACGCGCACGGTGTGATCTCCGTTTGCCAGAGCGACGGTGGAAGGCGTGTTGCCGACGAATGCGCCGTCCATTTCGATATCGGCTCCATCGGGCGTTGATGTGAGCGTCAACTCAGTGGTTGGAGCTGCCTCAGAGGGTTGTGCTGCGACCGCCGGGGCAGGCGCGGGATTCGCTTGAGTCTCCTGCGCAAAGGACGTGGGCGCGAAAAGAGAAAACGCCAGAAGAATGCTGAGGCGCTGTTTCACAATATAGTTCTCCGTTTGACAGTTCCTCGATTCTGGGCGTTCGACAGGTGGAAGTCAACGTAGCCAGTAGCTGGCGCTCCTGAGTCGTGAAGGATGGCCTATGCAATGTCCTTTGGTTCAAATCCAACATCAACCTTGTATCGACCGGCTTGCAATGCGGCCTCGATAGCGGCCGCCGCGCTCGGGAACGTCTCTTTCAAGCTGAACGGGGTGTCCCAGACTTCATCTCCGTGCAGTTGCGCGACATAAACCTCAGCCATATAGCCTTGGCCGTCGGTTCGCTCGTGGGCGCGAGCATCAAGTGAGCATTTCTTGTAATTCACGATCTTCTGCATCTCGGCCTCAATTCCAACCGGATTATACGCCCGCTCGCTGGCAATGTGCCGCTCTTGCGGCGCGAGGCGAAGCCGTGGCAAGGCGGGCGCGTCCGGCTGCCTCTGCCGAACGCAACACGCCCCTTACACCAATTCAAGCCGTACCTTTCGGCCCAACATCTCGGCGGCGCGTTGCAAGGTGACCAGGGTCACGTTACCGTCCGCTGGATCGAGCAACCGGCTTACCTGGCTCCGGCTGGTTCCCATGAGCTTGGCGAGACGCACCTGTGATAACCTTTGCTTCTCCATCTCACGTTTGATTTGCCAGGACAAGACCTCTTTGATCGCCACCGCCTGAAACGCCTCGCGAACGCCTTCCTCCTCAAGGAAAGCGTCAAGCGTCGTGAAGCCCTCGGTACTCCGGTTTTTTTTTGGTCGTCATGTTTTCCCTTCCCCGCTGGCAATTGGCAGATGTGCCGCCTTGCGGCGGGCACCCGCTGCCTGCAAGCAAAAAGCCCGGTCCGCGCCGCCCGCTGTCGCGGAGCCGCACGTCCGGGCCTTTGGCAACTTCTCTGGCCGAGCCTACCCGCGCTCGTCGATCGCCACCCACTTCGCCGGATACACCGGTCCCAGGTATTCCGCCCGCGGACGAATCAGCCGGTTATCGCTCAACTGCTCCATCACGTGCGCCGTCCAGCCCGCAATGCGCGACACCGCAAACAGCGGCGTGAACAGGTCCACGTCGATTCCCAACGTGTGATAGGTCGAGGCTGAATAGAAGTCCACATTGGCGTTCAGATGCTTCTCGGCGTTGATGAAATCCTCGATCGCCTTCGAGTACTCGAACCACTTCGTCTGCCCGCTCGAGTATCCCAGGTCGCGCGACATCCGCCGCAGGTGCGTCGCCCGTGGGTCTTCCGTGGTGTACACGCGATGTCCGAAGCCGGGAACCTTTGCCTTCTGCGCGAACATTCCCTTGATGTAATCCACCGGGTCCGCGCCGTTCTCGTCGATCTCCATCAGCACCTTGAACACGGCTTCATTGGCGCCGCCGTGCAGCGGGCCTTTCAGGGCTCCAATGCCGGCGGTGATCGCCGAGTGCATATCGCTCAGCGTTGCCGCCACCACCCGCGCCGCAAAGGTTGAGGCATTCCACTCGTGGTCGGCGCTCAGGATCAGTGAAATGTCCAGCGCCCGGATTGCCGTCTCGCTTGGCCGCTCTCCGTTCAGCATCAGCAGAAAGTTCCCCGCGTGCGACAGGGTGCGGTCCGGCTCAATCAGCGGCTTGCCCTTGCGAATCCGGTCGTAGGCCGCCACCACCATGGCAATCTGCGAAAACAGCCGCTGCGCCTTGTGGTAGTTCGCATCCTGGGTATTGATGTGCTCTTCCGGATCGAAGAAGGAGAGCGAGCTCACGATCGTGCGCAGCACATCCATTGGCAGCGCATGTCTGGGAGCCTGCCGCAGCAGGCTTACGATCTGCGCGTCAAGTTTGCGCTCCCGTGCCAGTTGCAGGTTGAAATCCTGCAATTGCGCCCGCGTCGGCAGCTTGCCGTGCCACAGCAGGTAGGTGACTTCCTCAAAGGTCGAATAGTCCGCAAGTTCATGAATATCGATCCCGCGGTAAGCAAGAATTCCATTGTCGCCATCGATGTAACAAATGGAAGAAGAGCCTGCGATGACATCTTCGAGACCCCGGGGTGTAGTTGTTGTTGTGGACATCAGTTTCCCTCTGCATTCAATGTAGGAAAAGAGTTGCGGAGCAACCCACTCCCGTCCGATTCCCTGGGAGCCTCGAAAATCTACCCACTACCGTCCGCCATCTGACGTTTGCCATCTACGTCAGAGGATTCAATCATATGGAACCAGCTTTTATAGCACAAGCTTTTCCCAGTCCACTTACTTATTTTGCGTGACTTTCCCGTGGCCGAGCCAAGCTCCCGCCCCGGACGGAGCGAGCGGCGATCCCTGCCTATCCAAGAGCCGCGCCAGCTTGCCCGCTTGCAGGTCCATGACCCTTGGCTTGCGTTCCTGAAAGATCCCCATCGCAAAACACCCGGACTGATGAGTGCGTTGCGCCGCCGGAGCCAGCAAAAAGACCGAAACTGGTCTCGATCCCCCCGGTGCGGCCGGAACGATTGACTGGGGCGGCAATCCCTGCGCTCAGAATGTTGATCCTTTGGTGAATCCTTCGGCATCCCGCCGAACGATTGCCTAAAAGGCAAACTTCTGCCCGAAAACCATTGACCAGTTTGACAATCGTTGGGAACGGACCGCCCCTGGTCCAGGTACCGGAGCGCAGACTCAAGCCGCTTTGTATCCCCGCCCGACCCCGTTGCGCGCGGGGGTGCGTGGACTTGCGGGATATGAGTGCAAGCGGCGAGTACGCTCCGGCCCCGGGGACGTCCGCCGAGAATGGTACTCCAAAACGGTCAATCCTCCACAATGAATTTTTCATTCCCCGCCCGGCGTCCCGCATTGGTCCAGATCTTGGCCGCTTCACCGGTTCGGCCGCACTCGGCTACAATACCAGAAACCCATGGAGGCCTTCGTGCGCAAACTCATTTCCGCCGCTTTGCTTTTCGTCTCGATTTTCGCTCTCTCTGCCGCCGTCCTCGCGCAAGCTCCGCCCGCGCCCGATCCTGACAAGCCTTATGTCATGGAGTACTACTACAAGACTCCATGGGGTCATCAGGAGGAGTTCCTCGAACTCTTCAAGAAGAATCACTACCCGGTGCTGCGGGCGGAGATGGCGCAGGGCCGCATCTTGTCCGTGCGCATGGACACTCCCGCCTATCACATGCCGGAGGTTGAACGCTGGGATTACCGCGTCACCATCGTCTTCAAGAACGCGCAGGCGGCCTTCACCCCGGTCGATGAGCACGCCATCCAGCTCCAGCTCTTTCCTGACCAGGCGACTTTCAAGCGCGAGGAGCAGCGCCGCTTTGAGATTCTGTTAGCCCACTGGGATCTTGCCCTCTCGCCGATCGCGCTCGACAAAAAGTAGCCCGGCTGCGGCCAGCGACCCCAGGCTCACGACGTCCGTGGGCCTGGGCCTGGGCGCGGCTGGGTGGGAGCCGCCGCCGAGCCCCCGGATGGTTTCGGCGCGCCGGCAATCGGGAGCTTCAATTGGAAGACCGCGCCGCCTTGTTCGTGGTTGAAGGCGAGGATGTCTCCTCCGTGCTCCTTCACGATGCCGTAGCAGATGGACAACCCGAGGCCGCTGCCCTTGCCGATCTTCTTGGTGGTGTAGAACGGATCGAAAATCTTGCTGGTCTCCTTGAGCCCTGGGCCGGAGTCGCGTAACTCGGCGCAAACCCGGCTTCCCTCGGGATAGATGCGCACCTTCAGACTGCCACCCTTCGCCGAATCCATGATCGCATCCACGGCGTTGTTGATGATGTTCAGAAAAACCTGCTCCAGTTGGTGCGCATCGCCGGTGATGAATGGAACGGCGGCCTCGTAATTGCGCTCTAGCTGGATGTTGTTCAGCTTCAGATCGAATTCGCGCAGCGCCAGGGTGTCTTCCAGCACCCGCTGCAGATCCACCTGCGACTGCATGGGCTTGCGCTGTCGCGAAAACGAGAGCAGGTTCTGCACCACGCGATGAGTACGTTGGGTTTGGCGGTAGAGTTTGTTCACATAGTCCATCGCGCGCTCCCCGATCGGTTCTGTCTCCAACAACTGCACGTAACCGAGGATCGCCGTCAGCGGGTTGTTCAACTCGTGCGCCACGCCGGAGATGAGCTGACCGACGGCAGACATCTTTTCGCTCTGCAGCAGTTGCTCCTGGGTGTTGCGGAGGTTGTCATAGGCGCGCGCCGTCTCCTCGTACAGCAACACCTTTTCGACCGAATTTCCGAGCTGTCGCGCAATGGCCGTGGCCAGGTTGTGGTCGGTTTCGCTGAACTGATTCTTGTTGGGGCTGCCGACAAACAGGACTCCCATGATCTTATGCTGCGAGTACATCACGACGGCGGCAAAGGATTCATAGCCGCGCTGGGCGAACCAGGTCTGCGCCTGCCGCGGCAGCCGCGGAAGGTCCTGCTCGGTGATGAGCTCACTGCGCGCCTGGATCACGAACCGGGTAAACTCTTCCTCGATGAGCCCGCGCGCGCCCTCGCCTTCCCGTTCCGGGTTCTGGCGGTAACTTACGCTGCGCATGACTTGCCCGGATTCAAGATCGAAGAGCAGGATGTCGCAGTCCTGGGCGAACAGTTCAGTGGTCCACAGCAGCGTGTTCTTCAAAATTTCATTCAGATCGAATGTCCGCGCGGCGATGGTCGCCATGGCGTTGAGCGCGCCCAGTTCGCGGTTGCGCCGCCGCATTTCCTCATCCGCCCTCTTTTTCTCGGTGATGTCCAGCAGGAATCCCTGGTAGCGCTCGATCTTTCCGTTCGCGTCCCGGGTGGCAAAGCTGTTCTCCAACAGGGTTATGGCGGCGCCGTCCTTGCGGCGCAGGGCAACCTCGTAATTACGCAGAGATCCCTGGCGCTCCATCTCCCCGGAATACGCGGCGCGCTGTTCTGCATTGAGGAACAGCTCCTTGCCAATGTCAATGCCGAGCATCTCGGCGCGGCCCTGGTAGCCGAGCATCGCCGCGAAGGCAGGATTGCAGTCCACCAGCCTTCCCTGCGGGGTGGAAACAAAGACACCCTCCTGCACTGATTCGAACAGCTTGCGATAACGCTCCTCGCTGGCGCGTTGCTCCGTCCGGTCGCAGACAATGTGTACGGTGCCAACCTGGCCCGCCTGATCCACGACATACTCTGAGGTGGAAACCAATGAGTATCCGCCGAAGCAGGGATCGGGCGCCTCGTCGCCGGTCTCGCCCGCCAGCCGGCAGTAGGGACAGCCGAGAATCGCATTGGGCAGGGCCACCGCCAATGGCTGGCCGGTCAACTCCGACAGGGGACGGCCAAGGCGGTGCGCCAGGGCGCGGTTCAAGCGCAGCACTTTCGGCTGGGCGTCATGCACAAGAATGAAGTCGTCGATGGAGTCTATGGTGCTCAGCCACTGCCGCTGCGATTGCGAAACCCGTGCGAACAGGCGCAGGTTTTCACCGGCGATGCCCAGTTGATTCGCCAGGGTCGTCAGAAAGCGGAGTTGCTCGGCGGTGAACGAACGCCGGCCCGCCAGGCCGAAGCCGAGATGGCCCAGCACCGCCGTCTTGCCGAGGACCGGGACCAGAATCACACTTCTCATCCCGGCCCGTTCCAGGTCGCGGCGCAGCTCCGGAGCCAGGCGGTGGACGCTTACCTTGATGGCCTGCGGTGTCCCATGCAGTAGCGTGCTGGCGCTCTTGCGAGCAGGCACTCTTGCGTACTTCACCGAAAGCCAGGCTGGCAGCCCGATTTGCAACGTGAGGACCAGTTCCTCGCCTTCCACCACTTGGAAGGCGGCGAAGCGGGCGCCATAAAATCGGCAAAGCTCCTGCATGGCCGCCAGCATCATGACGCTGTATTCCTGGGCGCCGGCCGCAACGGTTGCAATCGCGTTCATTACATCCAGCCGCCGCGCCCGCGCCCGCGACTCATCCTGCATCAGGAAAAGGATGCTGAGCAGAAGCAGTACTTCGCTGTAGAAGTCGTAGCCACTGGCCGGCGATCCGCCCGTGTTCTGCGCGTCCGGGCGCAGCAGCAACAGGGTCAGGGCAAAAAGCCAGGGCCCTATCTCGGGACGCCCAATTACAAACAGCGCCAACCGCGCCGCCGCCAGCAAAGCCATGGCGTAGCAGAGAAGCTGGTAAGTCAACATGGCGGCCAGCGAGGATGGAAACCAGAAAGCCTGGGCAACGGCCACGCCCCACCCCAGGGAGCCAAGAATGCCGATCCATGGCAGGGAGCGCCGTGCGTCCGTGTAGTACAGAGCCGAGGCGGAAAACAATCCGAGGCACAGGACAAAGAAGAACTTTGTCAGGGCCAAGTCTGCCTGCGGGCTGCCTCCCAGCGTCGTGGCCCGCATGGCGCCCCGGCTGAGCAGAAAGAAAACCCATCCTCCCAGCCAGATAATCTGGTAGCGCTCGCGAACGCCGTAATACACCAGCAGTCCGGCGAGGAGCAGACCGAGCGCCAGCGCCCACTGCCCGATGGGCAATGCTGCTGCCACCGTCAGATCGCCGAGCCAGTCCAGGTGAACCGTATCGAACATGTTTCTTGCCAGTCTTGCTGTATATCATATTGACGCCGGAATGCTTTCAGGTTTTCATCGAGATGTGAGCCCAAGCGTTTCCGGGTACAATGTCAGCCGGTCAGCAATTATGGCGAATTCCGGGAGCTAGTATTTTATGCCGGTCGAGCGAATTCTGGTGGTTGATGACGAAGAACCGATCCGGGAAATCGTCTGTTCCATGCTGCAAAATGCCTCCTACCAGTGCGAGCAGGCTTGCTCGGGAGTGGAGGCGCTGGCAATTCTCGAACAAGGACAGTAATTTCCAGCTGGTGCTGACCGACCTGATGATGCCGGAGCTGGACGGTGTGGGACTGCTGGAAATCGTAAAGGTGCAGCATCAGGAGCTGCCGGTGGTGATGGTGACCGCCGTGCACGATATCTCCGTGGCGCTGGCGGCGATCCGTAACGGCGCTTACGACTACCTGCTTAAGCCATTTGAGCGCGAGCAGTTGCTCGCCGTGGTGCGGCGCGCCCTGGAGGCCAACCGCCTTCGGGTGGAGAACCATATCTATCAATCCGAACCTGGAAGCCTTGGTGGACCAGCGCACCAAGGAACTTCGCGACACCATGGCCGAGTTGGAACGCTCCTACGACGTGACCCTGGAAGCCTTGGGGGATGCGCTCGATTTGAAAGACGCCGAAACCGAGGGCCACTCCAAGCGCGTAACAGCCTTCACCATCCAAATCGCGCGCGCCATGGGATTGAAGCCGACGTTACCCACATGCTGGCCCGCGGCGCCTTTCTGCACGACATCGGAAAGATGGCGATTCCCGATGCAATCCTGCGCAAGCCGAATCCTCTCAACGCGGAAGAAATCGACCGTCATGCAGGAGCACAGCTACCTCGGCTACGAATGCTGAAAAAGATTCCATTCCTCAGCCGAGGCCGCCGAGATCGTCTATGCCCACCAGGAACATTGGGACGGGAGCGGATACCCGCGTGGGCTCAAAGGCGAGGAGATTCCGCTGGGGGCGCGAATCTTCGCCGTTGCCGACACCCTGGACGCCATCACCTCCGACCGTCCCTATCGCGCCGCGCGCAGCGTGGAAGTGGCGCGCACTGAAATCAGATTGTGGTCGGGCCGGCAGTTTGATCCCAGCGTTGTCGGCGTCTTCCTCTCGATTCCGGCTCAGTACCTGGGAGGAGCTGCACAAGGAAATCGTCGCTCGCAATGAACCGCTTCCCAGGACAGCGAACATCTTTCCAGGGAAACAGGCTAGGCCGGAAGGAGCTGGCAGATGGCAGTCAAATTGGAAAGACAACAGGTGGCCGAGCAGTTGCAGAAGCTCCCGCAGTGGACCCTGCAAGGCGACCAGATCGAGCGCCTTTTTACTTTTGAGAACTTCGTCGACGCCATGATTTTCGTGAACAAGGTGGCGGAAATCGCCGAAGAGGAAGGCCATCACCCGGATATCCGAATCGTTTACAACCGCGTCACTCTCGCCCTCACCACCCATGACGCGGGCGGCCTGACCCAGAAGGACTTCCAGATGGCGCGCCGGATCGATTCGCTGGCCGGTTAGAGGCTTCCAGACAAGCAAAACCGGCGCACCAGGCGCCGGTTCTGTTACTTGACTTAGCGATGCAATACAATTATCGCGCTGCTTGAGTTCCTAATGATTGCTCGATTTTTTTCACTGCCTGCTGGATATGGTCGAGTTCTTCTTGAGCCGGGCCACTCCAGGCGGCCAGCCGTCCCGGCGTTGCCCTCAGGCGTTCGGCCCCGGACCGGATCAGCTTCCGGCCACGTTCGGTGAACAACATCGCTCCCAGTCCGCCCAGGCCCACAAACGTCAATGGTATCGTCCACTTGCGAATCTTCATCTACCGCTCCTCTGGCTCTCATTCTTCCGCAATTCAGCCGGGGTAGCAACCCGAAAAACCTGTCCGCTGCAAACATATGAGAATCTGGTTCCAGACCGGCAGACTGATTCCTTATTGCGGATTACTTCCGGCATCGCCCAAAGGAGAAAAATGAAGCCTACTAGAATTCTCTGGATTGCGCCGTTGCTGCTTCTTGCCGCCGCCGCCCTGGCGCAGCAGACACCGGTCTCGGCCGACACACTCTGGGCCGGCGGGGATGGAAAGTTTGAGAGCGCGCCAGATACCGCGCTGGTGCAGTTCTCCATCTCGGTGCAGCAACCCGAATTAAGGCCGCTTACGCCAAGGCGCAGGAGTCAGCGCAGAAGATCCGGCAGACCCTGCACAACGAACGGCATCAATCCCAGGGACGCCGAAATCGGCTCCTTTTCCATGACGCCAAGTATATAACTGGAATCCCAAACGCAAACTGGTAGGTTTCCAGGTCAACAGCCATGTCACCATCAAGGTTCGCGACTTCAGCAAGCTCGGCCCCATCATCGACAGCTTCTCGCAGATGGACACCAGCGACGGCCTTAGCCTCAGCTATACCCTGGAGGACATTGAGGCGGCCAAGGCAAAGGCGGTCGAGGACGCCTATCGCAAGGCTCGTCGCAACGCCGAAGACGCTGGCTCACGCCGGAGGTCGCGACCCTGGGCACGATGAGCTACGCCTCGGTCGATGCCAGCGACTATTCTCCGCAGCCGCGTCCGATGTTGATGCGGATGGACAAGTTAGCCGCCAGCGCAACCATGGCCTCTCCGGTGGAGGACTTTGCTCCCTCGAAAATCACCCTGACAGCTCATGTCAATGTGCTATTTCAATTGAAGTAATTGTTTATGTCTTTCTTGTAAAATCAACGTTCTATTGAATGGTCCGTGTGCCTTGTGCGTCATTCTTGGCCACGCGGCCGTGCTCCACGATGATCTCGCGCTCCAGCACCATGTCAACCAGGGTGCCGCTCTCGATGCGGACGTCGGGCCCACGGGTCAGCAGAACCGTGGCCAGGCCCACGCCAGCGCCCGCCAGTCCTCCAATGCCCGCGCCTTTCGCGTTGCCGGCAACCACAGCGCCCAGAGCGGCTCCGGCGCCAGCCGTGGCTGCGACGGTTCCGGCATCCTTGCCCTTTGTGCCCTGGCTTTCCATGCTTCCTTCCTTCCTGTCTTTCATCTCCGTCTTGTCGGCGCCGGGAACGCTGTCAATGGCGCCGGGCAGCAGCAGGGTATAGCCGGAAGGAAAGATCAGGGTGTCGAAGTGGATGAGCAGTTCGCCGCGCCCCTTGACCCGTCCCGGACGCTGGGAGCGTCGGATGACTCCCTGCACATAGGTTCCCACTGGAATGACGATGCGGCCGTTGGAGACCACTGGAAATGCAGTTTCGGCATACACCGGGTCGTTCTCCCGCGCGCTCCTGGTGGAGATGGCGTGCTTCAGCACCACGGCGATTCTGGTTCCCGCGGCCAGGGTGTAGGCGTCGGCATTGGGCGAGGAAGCTCGGATGGCATGCACGGTGGGCGCGGGAACCGGGACCGCCTTCGGGTCCACGAGCACCGGAGAATTCGATACCGTCTGCGGCGCATTCACATCGGGCGTGGCATTTTGTTGCGCCGCGGACAAGGTTCCCAACAGCAGGAGAGCCAGGAAGGTTCGCATCGATTCGCCTCCAGTCGTGGCCCGGCAGCGCTGCCCTGCCGATGCCGTGGACAGAAAGATTTGTAGCGCGAAGCCGGGCAGATGCGCAAGCGGACACAAGAAAGCGCGAGCATCCAGCCCGCGCTGCCTGCGTTTCCATACCTTTTGTACTACGGTTCGCCGCCGCCCTCTTCCGGCTCCGGCAACTCTGGTGTCTCGGCCGCGGGACTTGCACTTTTCTTGCTCTTCAGGCGGACCACGATCACCTTGGCAAAGCCCTCGTCGAACTTTGGCGGGCGCAGTTTCTGTGCCATGCGCAACATCACTTCGTCGGGCACGTTGCGCAGACGCTTGCGGTTGCGCTCCATGCAGACCTCGGTGGGCACGTCAAAGAACACCGCATGCGCCTCATAGCCGAAGTCGTGCGCCATCTTGATCCAGCTATGGCGTTCCTTCGGCGAGAGGTTGGTGGCGTCGATGAAGCTCATCGGGCGGCCCGCGATCAGGCGCGCGCGCAGCAGCGAACGCAGCGAAGAAAAAACCAGGTCCTGAAAGCGCTGCTCGGTGGCGTCATCGAAAAGCAATCCGCGCACCAAATCACTGGACAGTGGGATGATGTTGTGACGCTTGAACCACGAGCTCTTGCCTGAGCCGGGAAGCCCGATCGCCAGAACCACCGCGCCCTTCTTGCCCCTGGGTGGGGCGGCTTTTCGCGGCACGGCGTCGGCGGCATCCAGTCTCCGGAGCGTCCGGGACCGAGTCTCCGGTTCGTCGATTTCAGCAGCTTCGCCGGTTGCCTGGCCGGGAACGATCGGCAGCCCCGGGGCGCTGGCTCGACGGCCTGTGCGGCCTTCTCCTGCTGGTCGGTCCGATTGCGCCCACGCCCGCCACGGCCACGGCGGCGCGAACGTTCGCGGCGTCCCGCGGACCGGCCGGCGGCGGCGTTCTCCGCATCGCCGTCGAACGGGTCTTTTTCGGGCTGGGCCTCGTACACCGGCTGCTGGCGCAAGTCTCTGCCGGAGCGTCCGGGGCGCTCTTCGGCGGGCTCTGCCCAGGAACTTTCGCGGTCAAGAAATGTCGGCTGCAGGGGCGCTGGCCCCTGCGGCTTGCTCTTCGGACTGCTGCGGATTCTTACTCTTCTGATTGCGACGCTTCACGCGATCACGCATCCATCTGCGCATAAGGGACTTATACCACGTCCGCCGGGTTCGGGCGAGTCCCCCCTGTGAATTTCAAGAGCAGCTTCAGTTTACCAGTTCGTTTACTGCACTCGGCCGCCAGGCATCGTCCCCGGATAAGTCTCATGCACTCCGCGCTGGGTGGCACGCCAGCGTGGGATTGCCGCTTCCGGGAGCGGCGTTCCAGGCGCGGTACCGCGCCGCTGGCGGGAAGGAAACGGATTCATGTTCGGCTTACCGTTTGCTCCGGCAAGACGGGCGGTGCTAGCATTTCTAACGGCTGTACAGAGTGCGCTTGGAACTGCGCTATCGATCCGCGCCTTTGCATTTGCTAATGCCTGGAGGCAAGAATGGCGATTAAAGTTGGTATCAATGGATTTGGCCGAATTGGCCGCAATGTTTTCCGCGCATCACTCGAACGATTCGAATATTGAAATCGTCGCCGTAAACGATCTGACCAGCCCGAAGACCCTGGCCCATCTGCTCAAGTACGACTCGATCCTCGGCAATCTTAAGTCCGACATTCAGGCTGAAGGCGACTCCATTATCGTTGACGGCAAGAAGGTGAAGGTCTTCGCGCAGAGAGACCCGGCGCTGTTGGACTGGGAGTCGCTGGGCGTTCAGGTTGTGGTGGAATCGACCGGCCACTTCACCAACGCGGAGGATGCGAAAAAGCATCTGCGCGGCACCGTCAAGAAGGTCATCATCTCGGCTCCGGCGAAGAATGAAGACATCACCATCGTGCTGGGCGTCAACCAGGACAAGTACGATCCGGCGAAGCACCACATCATCTCGAATGCATCCTGCACCACCAACTGCCTGGCTCCGGTGGCCAAGGTTCTGCAGGACAGCTTCGGCATCGTCAGCGGCTCCATGACCACCATTCACAGCTACACCAACGATCAGGTGATCCTGGACTTCCCGCACTCCGATCTGCGCCGCGCCCGCGCTGCCGCCCTGTCGATGATTCCGACCTCGACCGGCGCCGCCAAGGCGATTTACCTGGCGATCCCCGAACTGAAGGGCAAGCTGGACGGCTTTGCCGTCCGCGTCCCGACCCCGAACGTTTCGGCCGTTGATCTGGTCACCGTGGTGGGCCGCAACGTAACCGTGGAAGAGGTCAACGCCGCCATGAAGAAGGCCAGCGAGACCGCGCCGCTGAAGGGCTATTTCAACTACACCGACGAAGAGCTGGTCTCCTCCGACTTCAAGGGCGACCCGGCTTCCTCGACTCTGGACTGCAAAGCTGACCCGCGTCATCGGCGGCAACCTGGTGAAGACCTTCGCCTGGTATGACAACGAATGGGGTTACAGCAACCGGGTCAAAGATCTGATCAACTTCTTTGGTGAAAAAGGACTGTAAGAACCGCAACGGGTTGGAGGCAATTGCCTCCAACCCGTCTGCATCGCTGCCAATCGAGCACGACTCAAGACGTCGGCAGTAACGAATCCACCAGGTAAGCACGCCATGGCCAAGCTTTCGATCCGCGACCTGCAATTAAACAACAAAAGAGTTTTGATGCGAGTGGACTTCAACGTTCCGCTCGATAACGGCCGCGTCACGGATGACACGCGCATCCGCGAGACGCTGCCCACCATTGAGTACGCACTGCGCCACGGCGCCAAACTGATTCTGGTTTCGCACCTTGGCCGCCCCAAGGGCAAGCCCGATGCCAAGTACAGTCTGAAGCCGGTGGCCGAACGCCTGCGCATTCTGCTGGATGAGCGCATGGGCCGCGGCCATAACGTCGGTTTCTCGCCCGACTGCGTCGGCATGCAGGCCACCGAGATGGCCAACCAGTTGGAGCGCGGCCAGACCCTTCTGCTGGAAAATGTCCGCTACCATCCCGAGGAAGAGAAGAACGATCCGGCCTTTGCCAAGCAGTTGGCGAGCCTGGCCGAACTCTACGTCAATGACGCCTTCGGCTCGGCTCACCGCGCCCACGCCAGCACCGAGGGCGTGACCCACTTCATCGCCAAGAGCGCTGCCGGCCTGCTGATGGAGCGCGAGCTGGAATATCTGGGCAAGGCAACGGAGAATCCGGCCAAGCCTTTTCTGGCGATTCTGGGCGGCGCCAAGGTCAGCGACAAGATCGGCGTCATTCGCAATCTGCTGCCCAAGGTGGATGCACTCATCATCGGCGGCGGCATGGCTTACACCTTCCTGAAGGCCGCAAGGCCAGGAGATCGGCAAATCCCTGCTGGAAGCCGACAAGATCGAGTTGGCAACAGAGCTGCTTGCCGAGGCCAAACAGAAACACGTCCGCCTGCTGCTTCCGGTCGATCACGTGGTGGCCGACAAATTTGACGCCTCTGCCGTGGCTACCATCATTCCCGAAGGCCAGCCGATTCCCGCCGATAAGATGGCGCTCGACATCGGTCCGGCGACCATTGAAAAATTTCTCCGAGGAGATCGCCGGCGCGCGCACCATCGTCTGGAACGGCCCCATGGGAGTCTTTGAGTTCGACCAGTTCAGCAAGGGCACCACGAAGATTGCCGAAGCCGTGGCCGACAATCCGGGAGCGACCTCGATTGTGGGCGGCGGCGACAGCGTGGCGGCGGTTCATAAAGCCGGCGTGGCCGATAAGATCACCCACATCTCCACCGGCGGCGGCGCTTCGCTTGAATTCCTGGAAGGCAAGAAGCTGCCCGGCGTGGAAGCGCTGACCAACAAGTAGATCGTGAAAAACATCGTTCGGCTGGACCTCGGAGAAGGCGCGCAGGTTTTCTTCGAGGCCGGCGACATCACGGAGCAGAGCCACCGACGCCATCGTCAACGCGGCCAATTCCAGCTTGATGGGCGGAGGCGGAGTCGATGGAGCAATCCATCGCGCCGGCGGTCCCGCCATCCTCGAAGAGTGCCGCAAAATCGTCGCCCGCGACGGCCACCTGCCTCCCGGCGAAGCGGTGCAGACCACCGGCGGAAAGCTTGCCGGCGGCCTTTGTGATTCATACCGTCGGCCCCATCTGGCACGACGGCATGCAGGGCGAGAGCGGCATCCTGGCCAATGCCTACCGCAACTCACTGCGCCTGGCCGACCGCCTGGGATTGCACTCGGTGGCCTTTCCGGCGATCTCCACCGGAGTGTACGGATACCCAGCCGAAGCCGCAGCCGGGGTAGCGGTTTGTACCGTCATCGATGAGTTGGGCAAGGCGCGCAACGTTCACCAGGCGCGCTTCGTGTTATACAGTCCTGATATGTTGTCCGTATTTTTACAGGCTGCGAAAGACGAACAGCGGCGGCGCAATGCCTCCCGCTGGAGCTTCGCAACCATCGCACTGGATCAATCCATTCCTAGCACCAACACATGAGGCAACTATGAGCCGCAAGAAGATCATTGCCGCCAATTGGAAGATGTACAAAACCCCTGAGCAGTCACGCCAGTTCATGGAAGAGTTCGTTCCCCTGGTGGCCGGACACAGCCGCGACGAAATCGTAATCTGCCCGCCCTTCGTGGACATCGCCACGGTGGCCGAAAAGGCCGAAGGCACCAACATCGAAGTGGGCGCACAGAACATTTACTGGGAAAAAGAAGGCGCATTCACCGCCGAGATCAGCGGCGAAATGCTGGTGGGAGCCCGCTGCAAGTGGGTGATCCTCGGCCACTCCGAACGCCGCCAGTACTTTGGCGAAACCGATGACACGGTCAACCGCCGCCTGAAAGTAGCGCTGGAAGCCGGCCTGGCCCCCATCGTCTGCGTCGGCGAAGTCAAGGAAGAGCGCGAAGCCGGAGTGACCGGAGACGTGCTGCGCCGCCAGTGCTCGCGCGCCTTCAGCGGCATCTCCGCCCGCAAGGCCGCCAAAATGGCAGTCGCCTATGAGCCGGTCTGGGCCATCGGCACCGGGCTGACGGCCACGCCCGAGATGGCCAATGAAGCGCACCAGCTGATCCGCCAGGAGGCGGCCAACGTCTTCGGCGACGAATATGCGCAGCAGCTTCGCATCCTCTACGGCGGCAGCGTCAAGCCCGAAAACGCCCACCAGTTGCTCTCGCAGGAGGAGATTGACGGTGCGCTGGTCGGCGGCGCAAGCCTCAAGCCGGAGGCCGTTCTCAAAGATCGTGAAGTGGTAATCGTAATTCCGGAGTTCAGGCCGCAGGGGGCCGCATTTGCCAACCCTGCGGCCGGAATTCCACAGCTATGTTCGGTCCCTGGTCCCCGCGAAGGCTTCCCAATCGCGCCGAGTTTGTTATACTCGAATTGCCTCTGTACACGTTCTTTGGAAGCTTATGAATCGTTGTGTCCCGCGCACCAGGCGCGGCGGCGCAGCGAGGGCGTGCGGAAGTGGTGGAATTGGCAGACACACCATCTTGAGGGGGTGGCGCCGAGAGGCATGCGGGTTCAAGTCCCGCCTTCCGCACCATACGTTCTTCTTCGAACTCCGCGCCGGAGTGGAGCGTTTCCAACCGTCCCAGGCAGGCAAAGTTTAGAAGGCAGAGTTTAGCAAGATCCGGCGTGCGTACCCGCCGGGAAGGAAAAGTATGATTCTCGTTATGGTCACCATCGTTCACGTTATTGTGTGCCTCTTCCTGATTGCGGTCGTTCTGCTGCAAAGTGGCGCCAGCGCCGATCTGGCGGGCGCGTTCGGCGGAGGACTGGGCAGCCAGACGGCCTTTGGACCGCGTGCGGGAGCCAACCTGCTCACCAAATTCACCACCTGGGCCGCGATCGTCTTCATGCTCACTTCGTTCATCCTGGCCATCATCTCCACCCGTCACGGCGGCGGCACCGGCTCCGTGCTTGACAACACCAAGTCCGCTCCGGTCAAGACCGTCCCGACCAAGTAGATTTCACGCCGCAAGCGAAATCCCCGCCACGGCGGGGATTCTTGCTTTGCCCTGTAGAAAATTTCATGGTCCAGAGCGCGCCCTATCTGCCCGTCCTGTTGGCAGCTTTGGGGGAGTTGCTCTTGCAGTGATTCCCGCTTCCCTACCCCTGCAAGAACGGATTCTCTTCGCGCTCCTCGCCAATCGTGGTCAGCGGTCCATGCCCGGGGATCACAATCACCTCGTCGGGCAAGTCCAGCACCGTGGTGTGCAGCGAACGGAGAATCTTCTCATAACTCCCGCCAGGCAGGTCGGTGCGCCCAATCGATCCTGCAAACAGAGTGTCGCCGGCAATCAGCTTTTTCTCCGGCTCAAAGTACAGGCACAGCGAGCCTTCGGTGTGACCCGGCGTCAGTAGAATTTCTCCGCTCAGGGCACCGGCCACAACCCGGTCGCCGCTCTTGGGACTGGAGTCGATCTCGACCTTGCCGGGATCGCGCATTCCCAACCATTGCGCCTGCACCGGCAGCATGGCAATCAGCGCCGCGTCGTTTTCATTCAGCAGAATGGGCGCGCCGGTCGCCTTCTTCAACTCCATTGCGCCGCCAATGTGGTCCAGATGGGCGTGGGTCACCACGATCTGCTTCACCTGCAAATGGTGACGCGCCACAATGGCGAGTATCTCGGAAACATCCGCGCCGGGATCGATCACCATCGCCTCGTGCGACACCTCGTCGCCAACGATGGAGCAATTGCACTGCAGCGGGCCAACCGCAAGAACTTCGTGAATCATGTTGTGATGATAAACGCTGGCGGTGAAAGGTTACAAAGTTTCATTGGTGGCTGCGCTTCCAAACCACCCCGGTCGCGGGGCATCGCGCTGATCTGGTATAAATATCGGCACAGTTGCCGGCCCGCGTCTGCTCCGAACCGAAAGGTATTCCATGAAGCTGCTACTCAAGTTCGACCTGATTCTCGTGGCCATCGTGGCAGTGGGACTGATTTTTGTGTCCCTTGTGGCTCGTTCGTTCCTGACCGACAATGCCAAGGCGCAGGTGCTGCAACAAGCCGAGTTAATGATGGAGGGCGCCAGTTCGACGCGGCAGTACACAACCGAAGAATTGAAACCCCTGTTGCAGCAGAGTGCGGCCCAGGAGCACACATTCCTGCCTCAGACCGTGCCCGCCTATGGGGCAACGGTTACCTTCGCGCATCTGCGCAAGAAGTTTCCGGAGTACACCTACAAGGAGGCTACGCTGAATCCCACAAACCTGGAGGACCGGGCCGTCGACTGGGAAACGGACGTGATTGAGCACTTCCGCAACGAGCCAAATCAAAAGGAACTGGTCGGCGAGCGGATGACGCCGACAGGGACATCGCTCTACCTGGCACATCCAATTTCGGTGCAGCCAAGCTGCATCGAGTGCCACAGCGTTCCGTCGGCCGCCCCGCGCGCGATGATTGAAAAGTACGGCGCCAATAACGGATTCGGCTGGAAGCTGAACGAGGTGGTCGCCGCGCAGATCGTCTCGGTCCCCACCGAGATTCCGATGAAGATTGCGAAGAAAGCCTACGGGACGTTGATGTTGTCGTTGACGGCGACCTTCGCGGCCATCCTCATCGCCATCAATGTCGTGCTCTATTTCCTGATCATTCTGCCGGTCCGGAGGCTTGCGCGCGTGGCAGACATGGTGAGCCTGGGACAGTTGGACGTGGGCGACGTGCCGGTGCGCGGCAAGGATGAGATCGCGGACCTGACGGCGGCTTTCAACCGGCTATTTGTGAGCGTGACCAAGGCAATGCGCATGCTGAACTAGGGACGGGGACAGGGATTAGAAGTGTCCGCTGGCGCGAAGACTTCCTTGAATCGAGTTAAGGAAATTCTTCCGGGCCTGGGGCGACTCAATCTCCTGGGCAACCACCTCGCAGAGCTCGCGCAGGTCATGGATATTGCTGGATGCGCGCTTGACCAGAATGTTGGCAATGGGCCCGACATGGCTTGCCAGGTGCAGGGCGATGTCATTGAGAACTTCCGGCTGATGCACCGCGGCTCCAGCGACAGCCGAAGGATTGGACAGGCTGGCTGGATTGGCTGCCTGGTTCACAGCGGGACCGGTTCCGGCGACGGATTTTGTGATCAGCAGCCGCGAAGCATCGCGGAGCGGTGCAGCCTCGAGCGCCATGCGGAACTCCAACGCGCTCTGCCAGCGCTGGCGTCTGTCCTTGGCCAGGGCCTTCATTACGGCGGCTGAGAGAGCTTCCGGAACCTGCGGATTGATCTGCGCCGGCGGCGTTGGATTGTGCTGCAGATGATTGACAATGATCTGAGCGTAGCCCGTGCCATCGATCGGCAACTTTCCCGTGATCATCTCGTAGAGCGTAATTCCCACGGCGTATAAGTCGCTGCGAGCGTCCGCGGCTTCGCCCGAAATCTGTTCCGGGGAAATGTAGTGCATGGAGCCGACAATTCCACCCGGCGAGGTCAGTTGCGTGTCGGGTCCGGCCAGGGCCAGGCCAAAGTCGAGCAGCTTGATGCGGGAGCCCGGGACAATCATGACATTGGAAGGTTTGATGTCGCGATGGATTACGCCCAGAGAGTGGGCATATTCGAGCGCGCCCAGTATCTGGCAGGTGAAATCGATGGCCTGTCCCAGCGTGATGCCAAGGCTGAGCTGGTGGCCCAGGTCCATGCCTTCCAGGTACTCCATCACCATGACGAGCTGGTCGTCATGATAGAAGGCGGTGTGCAGCCCGGCAATATTGGGATGGTCAAGGGTCGCAAGGACTCGGATCTCGCGGTTGAAACGCTCCCGCATTTCAATGCTGGGTTCAGAGGCGGAGGCGAGAATCTTCAGCGCCTCAATGCGGTTTGTGATCACATGGCGGACACGAAACACCTTCCCCATGCCGCCGTGCCCGAGGAGGCCGACAATCTCGTAAGAACCAATTTGTGTTCCGGGAGACCACAAAGACATGTTTGCTATAGTAACCCGGCCCGCTTGGCGGCAAGCCGGGTGACTAGATTAATTTATTGCGCCCCGCAGATTTCCGGCTGATACCCATCCGGGCACTTTCGCGCTTCCGTATCGCACCTAACCATCCAGCGCCCGCAGCACGCGACGCATCCCCTCGCGGAAATCTTCCTCCGGCGCGATCAGGCTGGCGACGAGGTATCCCGCACCGGGAAAATCGAAGAAGTGGCCGGGATGAATAAGCACCGACTCCTGCTCCATCAGCGCGATGGCCGTGTCCTCATCGGAGCGCGTTGCCGGAGTGCGCAACACAACGTACCATCCGGCGTCGAGCGTGAGCCGCGTGGTCATCTTCGCCGTGGCGAGTTGGGCGTCAAGTTCCCCCAGGTTGCGCTGCGCGCGCTGGCGCAACTGCCGCTGAATCCCCTCGCGCGTGGCCAGCAGCTCCGGAACCGCCCACTGCACCGGAGCGTTCGGCGAAAGATACGTATCGGCAATCACGTCAAGACGGTCGAGCGCGGCTTGCACCAACTCCTCGGGGCCGCTGGTGGCAATCCACGCCACTTTGATCTGCGGCAGCGCGCAGATTTTCGAAAGTCCGCTCAGGGTGAACGTCAGCGCGCCAGCGTTGGCCGCAAAGCTCAATGGCGCTGCGTGATCCGCTAGGTCGCGGTTGGGCGCGTCGCCGCCCAACCCGTAATCGAGAAAAACCTCGTCGGCCACCAGCGCCAGTTCATACTCACGGCACAGCGTGTTCAGCCGCTCCAACTCCCACGCGCGGGTAAAGTGCCCGGTGGGATTGTTGGGATGCACCACCATGATCGCCCGCGAGCGCCCGGTGATGGCCCGGCGCAACGACTCAAACTCGATCTGCCAGCCGTGGTCATACACCAACTCGTATGGAACCAGTTTCACATCCTGGATGCCGGCTAGAAACTCAAACAGCGGGTAGCTGGGCGATGGCACCAGCACCTCGTCTTCCGGATCGCAGAGCAGCCGGAAGCAATACGAGTACGCCTCGCTGGTGCTCACCGTGAGGATGAGGCGCTCGGGCGTTACGGACGCGCCGCGCGCCGCATAATAACCCGCCACGGCCTCGCGCGCCGCCAGAATTCCCTTGCTGGCCGGCTCGTACTCCAGCGCCCGCGGATGCTGCAACGCCCGCAGGATGCGCTCACGCTCGTAGAGCAGGCCCACGGCGGTGGGGTTCGAAGCCGTCAGCTCCAGCAGCGGACGCCCGCTGCGCCGCGCGGCCTCCAGGGCCAGCGCGTACCGGTTCGCGGCAAGATTCCACTCTGTGCGGCGGGCAAACATGCTCTCCCACGTTATCGCTCCAGCGCGCGGCCCGCAAGCGGCGCACTTGGCTGCTCCGTCGCCGGCCGCGCAATCCATCGCGGATTGACCGCGCTGGGCGGGAAATGTAGGCTGGGCGTGAACTCTCTTACACACGAAGATTCAGGAACCACCCTTGAACCCTCTGCGCCAGTTTTTCCAACTCGAAGCGCGCGGCACCTGTTTCCGCCGCGAGATTCTCGCCGGCTTCACCACGTTCACCACCATGTCCTACATCATCGTGGTCAACCCGGCGATCCTGAAGACGGCGGGCATTCCCGCCGGTCCCTCGATGACGGCCACCATTCTGGCGGCGGTTTGCGGATGCCTGCTGATGGGGCTCTACGCCAATCGCCCCTTCGCCATCGCGCCTTACATGGGCGAAAACGCCTTTATCGCCTTCACTGTCTGCCTGGGCCTGGGCATGCGCTGGCAGACCGCGTTGGGCGCCATCTTTCTCGCCGGAGTTGCCTTCCTCGTGCTCACCGTGCTGCGACTGCGCCAGCGCCTGGTGGAATCCATCCCCACTTCGCTGCGCTACAGCTTCGCCGTCGGCATCGGGCTGTTTCTCACCTTCATCGGATTGAACCAGACCGGCATTGTCGAACTCGGCGTCGTGGGCGCTCCGGTCAAGGCGGGCGCGCTCACCTCGCCTGCGGTGCTGGTGGCTATCTTCGGATTCCTGCTGATCGGCGCGCTGACGATTCGCAAAGTTCCCGGCGCAATTCTCATCGGAATTGTAACCACCGCGCTGGTGGCGTTCGCCGCCCGCGTTGCTCCGTGGCCCGCGGCGCTGTTTGGAACTCCCGCCAGCATCGCGCCCATCTTCGCGCAGATCGACATTCGCGGCGCGCTCTCGCCCAAAGCTCTGCCCATCGCCCTCACCATCTTCATCATGGCCTTTGTAGACACCATGGGCACGCTCATCGGACTCAGCGCCCGCGCCGGCTTTCTCGACGAGCACGGCAACCTGCCGCAGATCGAGCGGCCCATGATGGCCGACGCGCTGGCGACCGTGCTCTCGCCGCTGTTTGGCACCACCACCTCGGGCGCCTTCGTCGAGTCCGCCACCGGAATCGAAGCCGGAGGGCGCACCGGGCTGACCGCCGTCGTCGTGGCCGTTCTCTTTGCCGTCTCGGCCTTTGCCGCGCCATTTGTGGCAGCCATTCCGGCCGCGGCTTACGGTCCCGCGCTCATCATCGTCGGACTCTTCATGCTTGCGCCGATCACCCGCATCGACTTCACCGACTACGGCGAATCGATTCCCGCCTTCGCCGTCGTCACCCTGATGTGCTTCACCTACAACATTGCCGTCGGCATCACCGCGGGCTTCCTGCTCTATCCATTCTGCAAAATTGTGCAAGGCAAAGCCCGCGAGATTGGCGCGGGCCTCTGGGTGCTGGCGGGATTGTCACTGCTGTTCTTCGTGTTCTATCCGTACAAGTAGCAGACGCCCGCCCGCGCTATGGCCGCTCGCCCTGCGGAGGCGTTTTCGCCGTCCTTGGGTGGGCAGAGTCCTTCGCCGCCTCTCGCTTGGCGCGTTGCAGGCTTCTCAGCTTCTGATACTGCTCGGCGGTGAGAACCCGGCGCGGACTCACTACCATCTCGCCAACCTCATGAATCATCTTTCCGCCTGCCGCCGAGAGGCTGTCGAGCTGCTGCTTGTAGGCCACCTCGTCCAACTCCTCGGCGCTAAGGATTGCGGAGATCTGGACAAACGCCTTGAGCGCGTCCGCGCTGCCATCGATCACCGCGAGCTGCTGCTTGAGCGTCGCATCGCGCAACTGCTTCTTCTGCGCGGCGGTCAGTTGCAGTTCGGCGGCCATGGCAGGGTCGTCCCAGAAAGCGTCGAAGAGGCCTTTCGGCAGGTCAAGACCGTTCGGCAGGGCAAATCCCGGAGCTGCGCCAAGTGCGGGAGCAGCCTGTGAGCGCGCCGGCGTGGCGCTCCCTGGATTCGTTTGTGCGACAGCGACTGCGGGCAGAACCAGAAGCACGGCGACGAGCAGCTTGACTCTCATTTCGATCCTCCAGATTCACTCACAACGTTAATCAGCGACATTTGTTCGTAACCTTTGATTACAACTCCATGCGTAACTTTAACTCAGGGCGTTCGCAATCTGGTGGAGTCTCCAAACGAGAGAATCCTGGTGATCCATGGTGCGGGGCACCTGGGCTGGTTGCGGCAGGATATCGCCAATGACGCTTCGGTAAAGCTGCGCATGTTGGCGGAGTTGACGGCAAAGGAGTGAGCCGGTGCTACTCCGTCTCTTCCAGCGCCTCGCTCAGCTCGGCCCACTCGCTCTCCAAAGTCTCCAGGGCGCGCCGTTTCTCCTCCAGTAACGTTGAAACTCTCTGCGTCTCCTCGTTGCTTACATAGCGGCTCAGCGACTCTTCCGACTCGGCGATGATGGCCTCGGTCTGGCTTACCTCGATCTCCAGGTCCGCCAGCCGCTCGGTCATCTGCTTGCGCTTCAGCGGATTCACCCGCCGCCGTGGTCCAGAAGACGTCTCGGACGCCGCTTCGGGCGCCGTCTCGGCCACCTCCTCTGCCACGGCAACCGACGCGGGCCCGGCCGCAACCGAGGCGCGCAGCGACGCCTCCAACTCCTGGGCGCCATTCTGCTTGCGCCACAGGTAGTCCTCGTAATTTCCAGGAAAGATGTTTACCGCGCCGTCGGCCACCTCGAAGACACGCGTCGCCAGCCGGTCGATAAAGTACCGGTCGTGGGAAACGAAGACGCAGGTTCCGCTGAACTTCTGCAACGATTCCAGCAGCACGTCCTTGGCCCTCAGGTCGAGGTGGTTGGTCGGCTCGTCGAGCAAGAGAAAGTTCGAAGGAAGCAGCAGCATCCGAGCCAGCGCGTAGCGGTTGCGCTCGCCGCCGCTGAGCACGCCGATCTTCTTAAAGACATCGTCCGCGCTAAATAGGAAGCTGCCCAGCAGGCTGCGCAGTTCGGTCTGCGAGCGTGGCGCCACCATGTTCAGGTCGTCCAGCACGCGCGCCTCGGTATCCAGTTCCTTGTACTGATCCTGCGCAAAGTAGTCGGTCTCCACGTTGTGTCCCAGCGCATACTCGCCGCCGGTTACAGGCTCGATCTGCGCCAGCATCCGGATCATGGTGGACTTTCCCGCGCCGTTGACGCCGACCAGCGCAATCCGTTCCCCGCGCTCGATGGTGAAGCTCACATCGCGCAGCACATTCTTTTCGCCATAGTTTTTGCTTACGTTTTTGAATTCCGCCACGATGCGGCCGCTTGGCTTGGGCTGCGGGAACGTGAAGAAGATGGTGCGCTCGTCTTCGGGCACTTCGATGCGCTCAATCTTCTCCAGTTCCTTGATGCGGCTCTGCACCTGCTTGGCCTTGGTCGCCTGGTAGCGGAAGCGGCCGATGAATGCCTCCAACTGCTCGATACGCTCGCGCTGATTGCGGTAGGCGGCGGCCAGCGAGTCGCGCCGCTGCTGCTTGTCGCGCAGGTATTTGTCGTAGTTTCCGCTGTAGAAGTGAACCCGCTTGT
Organism: uncultured Acidobacteriota bacterium; assembly: GCA_963707735.1. GTDB lineage: Bacteria > Acidobacteriota > Terriglobia > Terriglobales > Acidobacteriaceae > TOLSYN. The sequence goes on from CAVPRB010000003.1 coordinate 1,272,438, forward strand.
TCCAGATCTCCACGATCTTTTTCACCGTCACGTCCAGGAAATAACGGTCGTGCGAGATGAGGACGCAGGCATACGGATAGTTGCTCAGGTAATCTTCCAGCCAGTTGCGCGTCTCCAGATCGAGGTGGTTGGTCGGCTCGTCGAGCAGCAGCATGTTCGGTTTTGCCAGCAGCAGCTTGGCCAGTGAGATGCGCATCTGCCAGCCGCCGCTGAACGCCTCGGTCTGCCGCAGCCACTCTTGTTTGCCAAATCCCAGGCCGGTCAGCACCGTGCCCACCTGCGACTCCAGGCTGTACCCATCGCGGTGCAGAAACTCGCTCTGCACCCGGTGAAAGCGGTCGCTCACCTGTTCATACTCAGCTCCGGCCGGATCGATCTCGCTCATCCGCCGGGTCAGCGCTTCCAGTTCGCGCTCCATGGCGTACACGTCGTCAAAGACCGAGAGGCATTCGGCGAACACCGACCGTCCGCTCAGGCTCAGCCCATCCTGCGGCAGGTATCCGGCGCTGATGCCCTTACCGCGGCTGATGCTGCCATCGTCGAGCGATTCCAGCTCGGCCAATACTTTGAGCAGGGTAGTTTTCCCCGTGCCGTTGGCGCCCACCAGTCCCACCCGGTCCTGCGGGGTGATCAACCAGTTCAGGTTTTCGAAAAGTAATTTGTGGCCGTAGCGTTTACCGGCGTCTGTAAGCTGAATCATTCAGAAGTGAACCGCACCGTGAGTTGTCTTCTTATTCTCTCACGGATGGGCGCCCCATCCGTTCGACCTCTGTTGCGCGATCCGCAAGCGCATTTCGGTCGCACTCTCAGCCCTGGACTCGTCCAGCCGTCCCTCGCCGGCCAGGCACTCCGCCAAGGCCTCATGATATCCAACCCCGTCGGGGCTCAAGCTGAGGGCGCTGCGCGCATAGCGTTCGGCTTCCTGGAAATTCTTGGCGGCAACGTCCATCAACGCCAGCTGAAAGGCGGCAGCGGCTCGCACCCGGGTGGCCGGCCCGGCTTCCATCGCCTGCCCCGGCGCGGGTTCGGTCAGCTGGATTACCTTGAGAAAGGCGGCCCGCGCCTGCTCCCATTGTTGGTCGGAGTAGAGGATGCTAGCCCGCGCCAGCCAGAGATTCGGCGAGTTCGGACGGTAACGCAAACCGTCGTCCAGCATGCCGAGAGCCCTGGGAGTATCGCCGGCTTCCCGGTAGAGGAAGGCCAACTGCAGTCGCGCCTTGGGATTCGCCGGGGAATTCTGCAGCACCCGGCTCCACAGGGTGGCGTCGGAATCCCAGTAGCCCATCTCATGCCAGGTCAACCCGGACCAGAGAAGCACGACCGAGAGCGCCACCGCCAGCCGTGCTTCCGCCGGTAAACTTCCCAGGCGCAGAATCGCCCACGCCACCAGCGCACAGAACGCATACGCGGGAATGTACAGATAACGGTCGTGCTGCAGCACCATGGGAGCCACAATCACCGGCGGCGCCAGGGTCACTACAAACCAGATGAAAAGAAAGGCTGCCACCGGCGAGCGCTGCCGCCGCCATCCCCACCATGCCGCCGCCAGCAATCCTGCAATCCCGGCCGCGGGCAGAATGAATCCGAAAAGACTGGGGCGATTCAGCAGCGTCGCCGTGTACTCCACGCTCAGTCCCCAGGGCAAAACCAGGTGGCGGAGATACCACCAGATCGCAGCAGGAGCTGTCCACAGGTTGGCGAGGGTAAATGTTGGATGAATATATTCGGCCGTCACCTTGGCCGGTTTGATGACCGCGTGCCGGATCGCCATGTAGACGATCCATACCACACCATAGGGCAACAATGTTCGCACCGTCCGCATCATGCGGCCCGCGCGCGGCGTCATCAGCCAGAGATACGCGGCGATCAGGATGGGGATGAAGACCATCGTTTCCTTGGTGAACATCGCGCCCGCAAATAGCGCCACCGACGCCCCCATCCAGCGCCCGGCTCCGCTCTCGCGCCACTTCAAAAAAGCGATCAGCGAGGCGAAGAAAAACACCGCCGCCAGTCCATCCACGGTGCTGCTGCCGATCCACGCAACGGTTTCCACCTTGGAGGGATGCAGCCCAAACAGCAAGGCAGTCAGCAGCGCCAGCCGCCAGTCGCCGAACAACCGGCGTCCCAAGGCGTAAGCCAGCACCACCACCGCCACATGCACAAGAATCGACCCCAGGTGCAGCCATCCGGGCGCGCCCCCAGTGCAGTGCACCAGCGCGAATCCCCAGGTTACTGCCAAGGGACGGTAGTAGACCGAGTGTGCGGTTGCGTCATATCCGAAAATGTCGTGGGTGAAGAATTTTGGCACATCGCGCCAGGAGTCCCACGGAGTGATCACGTTGTCGTCATAGACCGGGGCGAATCCAATCGCGCGCGCGTAGAGAGCAAAAATCAGGATCAGCGCCATCCGCGTCAACCAGCTCTCGCTGACCAGCGCGGCGGCCATCCGCGAGCATCGTGAAGCCTTGCCGCAAAGCCCGGCTCCCGCCCCCGCCACGCTGGGCGCTGGGCTGGCTTCTGCCGGATCCTTGGGAAGGTTTTCGATCGCCATGATTTCTGCTGAAGTGTAGCGCAGGCCGCGCCAATTTCCGAAGCAGATTCGCCCTGGCGCGCCATCGCTGCGCTCTGAACCCTGCGGAAAATGGCGCTTGGGGATATAATCAGTACAGTATTCCTGAGTTTTCGTTCCCTCGCTTCCTAACCGAATCGTGCAACGGACTCGCGGCAGAGTTCCTCTGCCTCCATCGCGCGCCGCCAGCGCAGCGCCCCTACGCGACCAGTTCGCCCAATTAAGGATGAAACAGTTTGACCACGCAGATTCGCAACATCGCCATCATCGCCCACGTCGATCACGGAAAGACCACGCTCGTTGACACCATGCTCCGCCAGAGCGGCGTATTCCGCGCCAACCAGGAGCTGGTGGACCGGGTCATGGATTCCAACGATCTCGAACGCGAGCGCGGCATTACCATTCTCGCCAAGAACACCGCCGTGATTTACCACGACTACAAGATCAACATCGTGGACACGCCCGGCCACAGCGACTTTGGCGGAGAGGTCGAGCGCGCCTTGAAGATGGTCGATGGCGTCATGCTGCTGGTCGATGCCAGCGAAGGCCCGCTGCCGCAGACGCGCTACGTGCTCTCCAAGGCCCTCGAGGCCCATCTGCAACCGATCGTCGTCATCAACAAGATCGACCGTCCCGACGCGCGCTCCCAGGAAGTGCTCAACGAGGTCTACGACCTGTTCATCGATCTCGATGCCGAAGAGTCCCAGCTCGGCTTCCCGGTGCTCTACACCAACGCTAAGCTGGGCACCGCAAGCACCGACCCTGACGTGGCCGGACGTCAATCTTCAGCCGCTTTTTGAAGCCATCGTCAAGACCATTCCTCCACCCGCCGGAGACCCGGAGGCGCCACTGCAAATCCTGGTCGCCAATCTCGACTACAGCGATTACCTCGGGCGCCTTGCCATCGCCCGGGTTTTCAACGGCACCCTGCGCACCGGCGAGGAAGTCGGCATCGCCAAGCTCAGCGGCGAAATCGAAAAGGTCAAGATCACCAAGCTTTTCAGCTTCAGCGGTCTCAAGCGCACCGACATCACGGAAACCGAGCTGGGCGATATCGTCGCCGTAGCCGGCGTCACCGGCATCACCATCGGCGAAACCATCACCAGCTACGAGATGCCCGATCCGCTGCCCCACATCCTCATCGACGAGCCCACCATCGCCATGCAGTTCGTCGTCAATACTTCGCCATTCTGCGGACGCGAAGGCCAGTACGTCACCTCGCGCAACCTCGGCGAGCGTCTTGAAAAGGAACTGTTGACCAACGTCTCCATCCGCGTCGATCAGAACGCGCCGGACACCTTCACCGTCATGGGCCGCGGTGAATTGCAACTCGCCATCCTCATCGAAATGATGCGCCGCGAAGGCTTCGAACTCGCCGTCGGCAAGCCTGAGATCGTCACCCGCACCATCGACGGCAAACTCATGGAGCCGGTCGAGATGCTCACCGTCGATATTCCCGAGGAGTACATCGGCGTGGTCATCGAGAAGCTCGGAGCCCGCAAGGCCGAGATGCGCAAGATGCACAATCACGGCTATGGCCGCGTGCGCATCGAATTCCGCGTTCCCAGCCGCGGCCTCATCGGCCTGCGCAGTGAAATGCTCACCGAGACGCGCGGAACCATCGTCATGAATTCGCTCTTCGACGGCTACACCGAATGGCTGGGAACCATCCCTCATCGCCCTGCCGGCGTCCTCACTTCGGACCGCGCGGGCGCAACCACCACTTATGCCCTCAATGGCCTGCAGGAGCGCGGCGAACTCTTTGTCGGCCCCGGCGTGGAAGTTTACGAGGGCATGATCATCGGCCAGCACTCGCGCGAGAACGATCTCGACGTCAACGCCGTGCGCGAAAAAAAGCTCACCAACATGCGCGCCTCCACCTCCGATGAGGGGATTCGCCTGATTCCCTTCCGCACCCTCAACCTCGAGCAGAGCCTGGAGTTCATCGCCGACGACGAACTCGTCGAAGTCACCCCCAAGTCGCTCCGCCTGCGAAAGAAGATTCTGCAGGCTGGCCGCCGCCCACGCAAGGGCACCGAACCGGTCGCCTCCGAAGCCTGATATCCTCTCGCCGTGCAGAAAGTCCCCCGTCGCGCCGGGGGACTTCTTTGCGTCTTTCTGCACAGCAAGTTTTTCTGACTAAGTGCTTGCGGAATGGAATTTGCGTCTAACATACTTGCGACCGCAGTCTGGCACATCTTGCTGATTGAAGGGGACATCGTCCATGAAGACACGCCGCAACTGTACTTCGCGCCATCGCTCTTGCTCTGTTTGTACTGTCGCGTCAGTTGCCGGCAGTCCACGCCCAGCAACTCTCACCCGCCTTCAGGCCGCCATCGGACACTGGCAGGTGATCAACGACGAGGGCAAGCCTGGGGGCCAGGTGGAAACCTACCTGGTGGACGGCAAGTTGTTTGGTAAGGTCACGCAGCTCCGTCCCGGCCGCCAGCCTGGCGATCTCTGCGATAAATGTCCGGGCGAGCTCAAGAACAAACCCATTCTGGGCATGGTCATCCTCCGCAACTTCAGCCCGGACGGCGACGTCTGGGTCGGCGGAACCGTGGTCGATCCGGAAAACGGCAAGGAGTATACAAGGGAAAGTCTGGACCGTCGGGTAATGACAAGCTATCCATGCGCGGCTTTGTCGGCTTCTCGCTGCTGGGACGCACCGAAACCTGGACCCGCATGCCCTAGTCCGCGCTCGCCGCTCCACGCGGGCGGCAGTGCCGCGTGGCTTCATCCTTTCTCTGCCTTTGCTGCGCATTCTTCCAGTCTCGCTGCGCTCGCGGCGGTTTTCAATCAGGATCCGCAGAATATACAGCACAACCAGGATATTGCCCAGCAGCACCAGCGAACCTGGTCCAGTGCGGATGCGCGATCACCGCAAATACCTCCAGCGGGCACATAAATCGCGCCAGAAATCACGGCAAACCACTCCGCCCAGCGCCGCTCATTCCACAGTCCGTAGCCCTCCACAAAGCGGCAGCACGAGTACGCCAGCGCCCACCGACACAGCCGCCCAGATTCCGCGTCCCGTCGTGCGGTCGGCCAGATCATAGAACCAGTCCGCAACCCGCGAGTCTGGATTCAGCCGCAACCAGTCCGTCAGACTGATCCACCACCGTATTCAGATCCTGGTGCAGCAATGACAGCAGCACAGCGCAGAGTGCGATCACAGCCGCACCCTTCAATGCCTCAAAGACCGCCACCGTCCGCAGGCCGTACTTGTGGTTCAGCTTCCCCATTCGCTGCACTTCATCGGCATACTTGGATATACGGCACGAGTCCAATTTACACGACCGCGCCGCGCTGAGCACGCAAGAAACGCAGCACCCTGCCGGGCCTCAACTTTCCCGAACCGCATTCGCCTCCAGATGACGTACCGGACTCCGGCAATCATCTAGACCCGTCGATCAAGGATACATGAGTATCCGGGAGGGATTGCGGGACGCCGTCGGACCACCGCTTCCCGTTAACCACAAGGTTCTCCCCGCTCCATCGCCTTTCTCGCACCGGGCCCAGCCCCGGGTTTCTGCATTTCAGGCTAAGATAGATAGATGAAGGTTCTTACCAAATTTCTGCTCTCGGCGTATGCGCCCGAACAATTTCCTCCCGCCGAGTTGCCGGAGATCGCCTTCCTTGGCCGCTCCAATGTCGGCAAGTCCAGCCTGATCAACTCCCTGGTCAGCGCCAAGATCGCCAAGACCAGCAACACCCCCGGGCGCACCCAGGCAATCAATTTCTTCGAGATTCGCTGGCCGGGACGGCCTCGTCCCGAACTTATCTTTGCCGATCTTCCCGGCTATGGCTATGCCCGCGTTCCGCGCGAGATCTCCCGCACTTGGCCGGAGTTCATCGAGCCCTACCTGCCGACGCGCCGCCACGCTCAGCTCTGCCTCTGCCTGGTGGACGCCAATATTCCCCCGCAGCCCTCGGACACGCATATGATCGACTACCTTGCGCCGGATCAATCGCCCGCTCCTCGTGGTCGCCACCAAGGCTGATCGCGTCGGCAACCGGATCCAGGCCATCGCTCAATGCCCTGAAGAAGGCCCACGGCAGTCGATTGCGTGCTCCCCTATTCGGCCAAGACCGGCCTGGGACAGGACGAGCTCTGGAAACAGATGCGCGCCGCCAGTGGCTCCCTGCCAGCGCCAGCGGTGAAAGCGCCTGACTCCTCGGGCCTCGGCTGCCGCCACCGGGGTCGTCGGCCGCGCAGAATCCGGTGCAAGGAAATCGTGACAGATGAGGATTTTCAGCCCGTAAGGCCACAATCTCATTGTGGGAATCCATTTTTACATATTGTTGCTTATGAACTATCAGTTTCAGTATTTTATGTAACTTAAATAAACAAAATGTTTTAGTACATTTTCCTTGAGATTTCCTCGCATCCGCACTCAGGGCTGACTGGATACTTCGCACCAAATCTGTAGTATTATAAATCGATATTGAATGTCATTGGGATCTCGTTAGACTGGGTGGGTTTAACGGAGGACGTGCGAAGCGCGAACATCTCGCGGGCTGTAAGCAGGCCAGCGCAGTATTCGCCAGCCTGAACGGCAAAACCGACGGATCGGTTCGAGCGCGCAGTATGAAGCTCCCTGATTTTCCACTCGAATGATTCCAATTTCATCGCAGAGGTAAGGACAATTCCCATGGCCAAGAGACGTGGTAATCCCAACTGGGGCAAGCCTGAACCAATCGGCCCCGTAACCCCCACTATCACTGAGTTCGAACAGGTCGTCCGTGAATTCAAGCTGACTCCGGACCAATACCTGCGTTCCACCCGTCTGCGCGAGTGGGCTCGCCGGAACAAGAACTCAAAGTACATTCCCGAGCCGCTCCTCGAAGCCTGGGGATTTGAAATCGAATCCACGCTATAGCTTTAAGAACGCGGTAGTTCAGCCCGTACGAGGCCGCCTCTCCGGCGGCCTTTTGCTTGCCGCCGTGCGCCCTTTGCGCCGCCGATTTCGCTTTCGTGGCGCGACTCTGGATTGACGGCCACTGATCCCGGGTGCGATATTCAATTGTTACACACGATTAATGCAAGGTTACAAACTCTGGGCGCTGACTGCTGAACCTGCCGGCCCAATAGGAGTGCTGCCGCCCTTATGCTCCGCTTCATACCGCGCGAAACCAAGTTCTTCGACCTCTTTGCAGACATGGCGAACAATCTCACCACCGGTGCCCGCCAACTGCACGACCTTCTTCAGGATTACCGGAACGTCGCCGCCGGTGTGCAGAAGATCAAGGGAACCGAGCACAAAGGCGACGACATTGCTCACGCTCTTTTCATCAAGTTGAACTCGTCTTTCATCACGCCCTTTGACCGCGAGGACATTCACACCCTGGCCAGCTCGCTGGACGACGTGCTCGACTACATCAACGCCGCCGCCGATCGCCTCGCCACCTACAAGATCACCCACCCTCCGCCGGGCGCCGTGGAGCTGGCAACGATCATCCTCCGCCAAGCCGAGGAGCTGGCCAAGGCCGTAGCCCTGCTGGAACAAGGCGACGCCCTCATCGAGCACTGTGTCGAGGTCAACCGCCTGGAAAACGAAGCCGACGGCATCGCCCGCGCCGCCATCGGCCGCCTCTTTGAAACTGAAACCGATCCCATTCAACTCATCAAGCACAAAGAGTTGCTCGAAGTTCTGGAGAAGGCAACCGACAAGGCCGAGGATGCCGCCAACGTGCTGGAAACCGTAGTACTCAAGAGCGCCTGAGTAACGGCCCACGCCGCGGATGCATAGCGCCTCCGCCAGAGGTACGTCTTGAACACTGGATTGATATTGGTCATCTTCACCTGCGCGGTGGCCTTGACCTTCGACTTCATCAATGGCTTTCACGATTCCGCCAACAGCATCGCCACCGTAGTTTCCACCCGCGTTCTCTCACCCAAGCTGGCCGTGGTCTGGGCGGCATTTTTTAACTTCGTCGCCGCTTTCCTGCTCGGCACCGCCGTGGCCAAAACCATCGGCAAGGGTATGGTCGATCTCAGGGTCGTCACCCAGTACGTGGTCCTGGCCGGACTGCTGGGCGCAATTGCCTGGGATCTGCTCACCTGGTGGTGGGGCCTGCCCACATCGTCGTCCCATGCCCTCATCGGAGGCTACGCGGGGGCCGCCGTTGTCCGCGCTGCCATTCTGCACGGCTGGCGCACCTCGCTCAGCGTCATCCTCCCCGGTGGCTGGACCAAGACCGTCATCTTCATCTTCATCGCCCCGGTCATGGGTTTGGTGCTCGGCTTCGGCTTCATGGTCGCCATCTCCTGGATCTTCGAACGCAAATCGCCCCGGCAGGTCGATACCTTGTTTCGCAAGCTCCAACTGCTCTCCGCCGCGGCTTATTCGCTCGGCCACGGCGGCAATGACGCCCAGAAGACCATGGGCATCGTCGCCGGAGCGCTCTTCACCGGCCACATCATCTCCCAGGACGACATCACCCATGACTGGGGACGCTTTCACTGGCCCATCATCCTCTGCGCCCACGCCGCCATTGCCGCCGGAACCTACTTCGGTGGATGGAGGATCGTACACACCATGGGCAGCAAGATCACCAAGCTCAGGCCAGTTGGCGGATTTTGCGCTGAAAGCGCCGGGGCCATCACCCTGTTCGGGACCGCACTGGCCGGCATTCCAGTGTCTACAACCCACACCATCACCGGAGCCATCGTCGGCGTCGGCAGCATTCAGCGGCTCTCTGCCGTGCGCTGGGGAGTTGCCGGCCGCATTGTCTGGGCCTGGGTGCTCACCATCCCTGCCTCGGCTGCGGTGGCTGGCACCATCTTCTACCTGATGCACGCGGTCAATCCCGCCGCATAAGAAGCTTGGCCACAGCAAACAGGGAGCCTGCTCGGAGGCTCCCCATTTTTTTCTCCGGTCGCACACCGGCCGACGCGGGCTAACCTTTAGCCCGTACTCATCGTCAGGTACTTGCCGCGTACCCGGCTTCGCAGCCGCTTAATCTGCTACCAGACCCGGCAAGCCGGCGCCTTCACCATCGGCTGCCCGGCCTTGCACCCGAAAGCTTTGGCAAACTCCGCCTGGTTGCTCACCGGAGTGTTCACCCGGTAGCGGTTCAGCGAGTGCGGATTGGTCGTGATCTGCATTCGCTCCACATCCGGACGGGTGCTCTCGCAGTAACTGAATGCGTAGTTTGCGTAGAAGCTCTGCCGCGCGGTCAGACCATCTGCTTCCGGTACATCCAGAGACTTGCCGCGCGCCTGGTAAAGACTTTCCAGCGCCATCATCGCCAGGTGGAGGCCGCCGTTGTCGGCCGTGTCCTCACCCTGGGTCAGCTTCCCGTTGGTCTTCACCCCTGGGCCCAGCTCCGGAACGTCATGGGTATACTCGGCGGAGAGGCAGTTGCCGCGCTCTTCGTAGTTCTTGGCGTCGGAGGCAGTCCACCAGTCGCGCAGGTTTCCCTTGGCGTCGTACTTGCGCCCCTGGTCGTCAAAGCCGTGGGTGATCTCATGCCCGATCACCGCGCCAATTTCGCCGTAGTTGGCCGCATCCGTCTGCTTGCCATCGAAGTACGGGAGCTGCAGGATGCCCGCCGGGAAGTTGATCGTATTGTTTTGCGGATCGTTGTAGGCGTTGATGGTGGGCGGCGTCATGATCCACTCCATCTTGTCCACCGGCTTGTTGACCTTGTCGAGCTGGCGGCGCACCTCGAAGGCATTGGCCGCCTCCACGTTGGCCATCAAGTTATCCGGCACAATTTTCAGCGACGAGTAGTCGCGCCAGGTATCCGGATACCCGATCTTCTGAATCATCGCGTCCAGCTTTTCGATCGCCTGTTTCTTGGTGGCATCGGCCATCCAGTCCACCTGGCCGATATCCTGCTTCAACGCCGCACGAATGCCACCGACCAGTTCCATTGCCTTGGCCTTGCTCTCCGGCGGGAAGGCGATCTTCACGTACTCCTGTCCCAGCGCCTCGCCCAGGCGGGCGTCCGCCGAGGCGACGCAGCGCCGCCACTGCGGCAGCATCTTCGGCGTTCCCTGCAAGGTGGTGCCAAAGAAATCGAAGTTCGCCTGTTCCAGCTCCGGAGTCGTCTTGTTGGCCGCTGCTCGAATCGTCCACCAGCGCAGGTAGCTCTTCAGCTCCGCAAGCGGCCTCGTCTTGATCTGCTGATCGAGCGCGGGGAGAAACTCCAGGGTGGTCACCAGGTAGAACGGAGGCGCCGGCGCGCCGCTCAGCCTCAGGTATTCGTCCACGTTGAAGTCAGGCAGCGCCGCCTTGATCTGCTCCAGTGACTGCTTGTGGTAGACCTTCACCGGGTCGCGGCGGTCCACCACGTCCATCTGCGCCTTGGCTAGCGCCATCTCAATTTCCAGCACTGCCGTAGCTTCCTTGGCTGCCTGCTCCGGCGTATCACCCGCCAGCCCGAACATCCGCACCAGGTGCTTCTTGTAGGCTTCGCGAATCTTTTTCGAGCTCTCGTCGCCGCTCAGGTAGTAGTCGCGCGAAGGCAGCGACAGACCCGCCTGGTCAAAACCGGCAACCATTTTCGAGGAGTCCTCCTGATCCTGCCACGGTCCGAATCCGATCAAGGCGGTGTTCGTCTGGTCGTCGTCGCTCTCCCAGGCCGGAACCAGTCCGCCGTGCAGATGCGCCAGCACCGTCGCCAGTTCCTGTTTGTTCTTCAACCCGTCCACCGGTTTCAGCGCCTCGGCCAGCCATTGTTTTCCCTTGGCGGCGCGCTGGTCCATATCCATGCAGCTCTTCCAGTAGTCGCCAATCTGCTGCTCGGTTCCCTTGGCCGCGGGATTCGCCGCCGCCTTTTCCATGGCCTCGCGCAGGATGGTCTGATTCCACAAATAGAGCGGGGTCGATGTGTCCACCCTCGGCAAATCGCCAGGAATCGGATGCGCCGCCTGCCACTTCGAGCAACTGTAGGCGAAGAAATCAACGCAGGGGTCCTTCGACTTGTCCAGCATCGAGGCGTCGAAGCGGTCCAGCTTGGGCGCATCCTGTGCGGGCGCCTGCGCCAGACAGGCGCTGGCGGCCAACAGCACCAGCCATCCCATCCGGCCAATTTTGTTCTGCATGTGTGCTCCAGATCTTAAATGGATTCGTAAGGCAATCAGTCGATTCTACTCTTAAGCGGCAACCGGCTCAGGCAAATGCGGCTTGTGCCCTCAAGCAGTTCCCCGACCACGCAACTCCGGGCGGCAGGCCGGTTTGGTGGACTATTCTGCTTCTGCTTCAAACCACCGCGACAACAAAGGCCACGGCATCTGGCGCCGTGGCCTTCCGGTTTCCAATTCCCGCCAGCCCTATTGTTTCTTCACCCGCAGGTCCCGCCCCGTCATTTCCTTCGGCTGGGGCACGCCCAGAATCCCCAGCAAGGTCGGCGAGATATCCTGCAGCGCGCCGTCGGGCCGCAGCGTGAACCCGCTCGCGGCCTCGGCAATGTAGATCAGCGGCACCGGGTTCGTGGTGTGCGCCGTAAAAGGTCCGCCCGTCGCCGGATCGATCATCTCCTCGGCGTTGCCGTGATCGGCGGTCACCACCATCACGCCGCCGCAGCGTTTCACCGCCGCGTAGACTTCGCCCAGGCACGCGTCCACCGTTTCCACGGCCTTCACCGTCGGCTCAATCATGCCGGAGTGTCCCACCATGTCCGCGTTGGCAAAATTCACCACCATCACGTCAAAGGTGTTGTCCTCCACGTTCTTCACCACCTGCCGGGCAATCTCCGCCGCGCTCATTTCCGGTTTCAGATCGTAGGTGGCAACCTTGGGAGACTGCACCAGCACCCGGTCCTCGCCTGGAAACGGCTTCTCCACGCCGCCGTTGAAGAAGAACGTGACATGGGCGTACTTTTCCGTCTCCGCCACCCTCAGATTGCGCATCTGCTGCGCCGCCATCACGTTCGCCAGAATATTGCTCAGCCGCTCCGGCGGAATCACCACCGGCAGTTTGAAGCGGATGTCGTACTCGGTCATGCAGACGTAGTGCAGATTCTTCGGAAGCTCCCGCGCCGGAATTTCCGCCTCAAGCTTTTCGGCGTCCGGCAGGTCGCGGCCCGCCAGTAGCGTGATGCCACTCTCGCGCGTCAACACCTGCGTAATCTGCCGCGCGCGGTCCGCCCGGAAGTTGAAGTTGATGACCACATCCTCGTCGCGGATTGTTCCCACCGGCTCGTTCTTTTCGTCCACGCACACATACGGAATCACAAACTCGTCGTTCACGCCGCGGTTGTAAGACTCCTTCACCGTCCGCACCACATCGACGGTCGCGCCGCCCTCGGCCTTGCCGCGCACCATGGCGTCAAATGCCTTGCGCTCGCGCTCCCACTTCTTGTCGCGATCCATCGCGTAATAGCGCCCGCTCACCGTGGCCACCTTGCCCACGCCGTACTCGCGCATCTTCTGCTGCAGCCTCTCCAGGTACTCCGCGCCGGAGTCCGGCGGCGTGTCGCGTCCGTCGAGGAAGGCATGCACAAACGCGCGCTCCACGCCGTTCTGTTTCGCCATCCGCAGCAGTGCGTACAGGTGATTCTCATGCGAGTGCACGCCACCATCGCTGAGCAGTCCGATAAAGTGCAGCCGCCGCCCGTTCTTGCGCGCCTGCTTCATCGCCTCCAGCAGCACCGGATGCTGGAACAGTTCGCCGTTCTCGATCATCAGGTCCAGGCGGGTGATGTCCATATAGACCACCCGGCCTGCGCCAATGTTCAGGTGTCCCACTTCGCTGTTGCCCATTTGCCCGGTCGGCAGTCCCACGTAGCGCCCGCTGGTATGCACCAGGGTGTTGGGAAACTCGCGCAGGAATTTGTCGTAGGTGGGTTTGCGCGCCAGAGAGATGGCGTTCGATTTTGACGGCGGAGCATAACCCCAGCCATCCAGGATGATCAGAATCAGCGGTTTCGGTCGAGCCATGATCTGTCGGAAACTCCCGGAAATCTGCGCCCCAGCGGCGCGTTACTTGGACTTTTCGTCCGTCGTCTTTGTGTTGTCTGCCTTGGGCTTGTCGCCGGTGCTGGGTTGCGCCGGCGGCTTTTGTTTCTCCAACTCCGCTTCAAAGGCCGTCAGCTTGCGCTCCAGTTCTTCGCTATAGGCCTGCAGCTTCTGCTGCACCAGTTGGCCGCCGCTCTGGTTGGACTCGCGCGTGATCACCGGCAGATTTTCCAGCAGCCGCTTGCCCGCATCCGAGGAATAGAAATCGATTGCGGCCTGCACGTCCGCGGCGATCAGATGCTTCTGGTATGCAGGGATCACCGCTTCCGTAATGTCGGCAAAGTTGAACAGCGGAGTGCTGTCGAAAATCTCGTCCAGCTTCTTCAGGGTCGCCGCGTCGGCGCCCGGATTCTTCTTCTCAAACTCAGCCCGCGCCGTAACTTTCACCTTGTTCTGCGTGCTCTGCAATGCGGCGTCGATTCTCTGCTGAATTTCCATCGCCGCCATCAACTGCAAAACCTGCGCGCGCGAGGGCGGCGTGCTATCCAGGGCAACGCCCTGCGCCAGCCCCGCTCCGCACGTCGTTGCCATCAGCAGCGCCAGCACTCCGAATCGCAGAACCATCGCTGTTCTCCTGAACGGAACTTTTCCTCTTCGCGCGCCGTCCCGAGTCCAGACCGGCACTCGGCATGGGTGGTCAGTGTCCGGACGCCCCGCCCGCGGCGAAGCGTCCGGACCTAGAACCGGTTACTCGTCTCCCGCCGTCTCCAGCAGCTCGCCGTTGTAGTTGAGTGCGCCCAGGCCCAGGAAATTCGCGCCTGCGCCCAGCTCTTCTTCAATTCGCATCAGCTGGTTGTACTTGGAGATGCGGTCGGTGCGGCAGCCCGAACCGGTCTTGATCTGGCCCACTCCGGTGGCCACCGCAAAGTCGGCGATGAACGTGTCTTCGGTTTCACCCGACCGGTGCGAGATCACCGCCGTGTAGCTGTTGCGGCGAGCCATCTCGATCGCCTCAAGAGTCTCCGTGACGGTACCGATCTGGTTCAGTTTGATCAGAATCGAGTTCGCCACCCCACTGTCGATGCCGCGCGCGAGCAGCGCCGTGTTGGTTACGAAATTGTCATCGCCCACCAGCTGAATCTTGCTTCCCAGCTCGTCGGTCAGAATCTTCCAGCCGTCCCAGTCGTTCTCCGCCAGGCCGTCTTCCAGAGAAACGATTGGATACTGACGCACCCACTCGCTGTAGAAACGCACCATCTCCTCGGCTGTCTTCACCGATTTGTCGCTCTTCTTGAAGACGTACTTGCCATTATCGAAGAACTCGCTCGACGCCGGGTCCAGCGCAACCGCAACGTCGTGGCCCGGCCGGTAGCCGGCCTGCGTGATCGCTTCCAGAATCACTTCAATGGCTTCTTCATTGGATTTCAGCGATGGCGCAAATCCGCCCTCGTCGCCCACCGATGTGTTGTAGCCCTTCTTCTTCAGCACGCTCTTCAGCGCGAGGAAGGTCTCCACGCCCCAGCGCAGCGCCTCTGTGAACGAGGGCGCGCCCACCGGCATTACCATGTATTCCTGGAAGTCCACGCTGGAGTCCGCGTGCACGCCGCCGTTGATGATGTTCATCATCGGCACCGGAAGAATCGTCGCGTTCACTCCGCCCAGATAGCGATAGAGCGGAATATCATAGTGATCGGCCATCGCGCGCGCCGCCGCCATGCTCACCGCCAGGATCGCATTGGCGCCCAGCTTTTCCTTGTTCGCGGTGCCGTCCAGCTCGATCATCTCCGCGTCCAACTCGCTCTGGTTCGAGGCATCCAGACCTTCCACGTGCGGACCGATCACGTTGTTCACGTTCTCAACCGCCTTCAGCACGCCCTTGCCTTGGTAGCGCGACTTGTCGCCGTCGCGTAGCTCGACTGCTTCGTGTTCGCCGGTCGAGGCGCCGCTGGGCACAATCGCGCGCCCCTTGGCCCCGCTGCCTAAAGTTACTTCCGCTTCCACCGTCGGATTACCGCGTGAATCAAGAACTTCCCGCGCATGTACCAGGTCAATCTCGGTCATAGATTCCTCGTCTTCTCTTGAGTTTAGGGAGATAAGTGCTTCGTTTTGCTTGCCAGTTGCGATTCTGGGCCGGAGGCTTCGGCTCCCGGCGGCAGAGATGAATCGGCGAGATGGAGAGAATTCGCCAAACTTAGAGAATTATATGCTAATCGGCGTCCGGAAACTCTCGCCCTGCGGCGGCTCGCCATCCCCGCACCGCCTCTTTCTCCGCTTCCTGCTTCATCCTTGCCAATTCCGCCGGGTCCGCCCACATCCTTAACTGGCTTGGTTCAATCGCGTTGCGGTCATCGCAACGCTGCTCTACGCTTCTCCCGTGGGTCCATCTCTGTTCCCAGGAGTTGCCAAATGAACAGATTCCTCCGACTGCTTTGCCTGGCGGCGCTCGCCACCGCGGCCTTCGCTCAGACTCCCGATGCCGCGCCGGCCGTTGCGGCCGAGGTCACCGCCCAGGCGCCGCCCACTTCTCCAGCCTTGGAGCTTCGCTCCAACCCCGAGCCGACCGTACTGCCCACGGCCACCGTGTTCCGCCTCAAACTCGATCGCAGCATCTCGACCGCCAGCGCCAGGCCTGGCGAGCCCTTTACCGCCACCCTCACCCAGCCGGTGAATGTAGGCGGACAGACCGTGATTCCCGCCGGAGCCGTCGTCCGCTGCCGCGTCGATCGCGCTCACTCGGCGCGCCGCTTCGCCGGCAAGCCGTCGCTATCCATCAAGGCCCTCAGCGTTCAGATGCCTGGCGGCGAGGAACTCAACTTCACCGCTTCGGTCGTCGATACCTCCAACCCCCGTCACCTCGATGTCGATGAAGAAGGCAACGTCCGCGGCGCCTCGCCCAATCCGTTGAACAAGGTTGAACTGGGCTCGCTCTCGGCGGTAGGAGCCGTCGCCGGCACGGTCATTGCCGGACCCGAAGGACTGCTGATCGGCGCGGCCAGCGGAGCCGCCGTGGCCACCGGACACATCATCGTCAAGCGTCGCGACCTGACCCTGCCCGCCGGCACCGAGCTGATCTTCGAACTCGACGCTCCCGCCACCGCCGCGGCGCGTCCGCAGATGGGCGGCATGCAGTAGCCGGCGGAACGCTCTCCGTTTCAAATGGCAGCGGCCCACGCGAAATGGGCCGCTGCACTGCCACCGGCTTCCACCGGCTTCGCAACTCCCGCCGCTACTCCACGACCTTGCCCAGCGCCTCGAAGAACTCCGGGAACGACACCGCAACCGCCTCCGCGCCCTTGATCGTCGTCTCGCCCTCGGCGCGCAACGCGGCCACGGCAAACGCCATCGCAATGCGATGATCGTCAAAGCTCTCGACCTCGGCGCCATGCAGCTTCTGTCCGCCCGGAATCCGCATCCCATCGGGAAACTCTTCCACCTCGGCGCCCATGGCGCGCAGATTGCGAACCACCGCGTCGATACGGTCACACTCCTTGACCCGTAACTCGGCGGCGTCGCGAATCTCAACTCCCTGGGTGCTGTAGGGAGCCACCGCGGCAATCGCCGGCAGCTCGTCGATCAGCGCCGCGCTCTGCGCTCCCCCAATCACACCGCCCCGGAAGACGCCGCCCGCGGCTTGCATGGTTCCAATCAATTCGCCGAACTGCTCTTCCACCTTGAGGAAGTTGACGGTGGTTCCCATCGACGCGAGCACGTCCAGCACCACCGAGCGCGTCGGATTCAGCAGCACCGAATCCACCACCAGGCTCGATCCTGGAAACAGCGCCGCCGCGCACAGGAAGAAGGTGACCGACGACAGGTCGCCCGGCACATAGGCCTTCACCGCGCGCAGCTTCTGCCCGCCGCGCACCGTCACCCGCGGGCCGTCGCGCCGCACCTCGGCGCCGAATGCTCCCAGCGCCAGCTCGGTATGGTCGCGGGTGCGCACCGGCTCGATCACCGTGGTCTCACCCTCGGCGAACAGCCCGGCCAGCAGTACGCAGCTCTTCACCTGCGCGCTCGCCACCGGCGGCTGGTATTCCATCCCCTTCAGCCGAACCCCATGGATCACCAGCGGCGCGCAGCCGTCCTGCGATTCGATCCTTGCGCCCATCCGTTGCAGCGGCTCGATCACCCGGCGCATCGGACGCCGGCTCAGCGACCGGTCGCCGCTCATCACGCTGGTGAATGGTTGCGCCGCCACCACACCGCTCAACATACGCATGGTCGAGCCGCTGTTGCCGCAATCCAGCTCGCGCGAGGGAGCCTGCAACCGGCCGCCAACTCCATCCACCTCCACGTGATTGCCTTGGCGCCGCACCTCGGCTCCCAGTGCCGCCATGCACGCCAGGGTGTTCGCACAATCGGCCGAAGTGGAAAAGTTTTCGAATTCCGAAGTGCCTTCTGCAATTCCCGCCAGCATCGCGTAACGGTGTGAAACCGATTTGTCGCCCGCGGTTCGCACACTGCCCCGGATCTGTTTCGCCGGGCTCACTCGTACATCCATCGATCCGTCCTCGTCATCGCCCGGCGGATTGGATTGCGCCGCGGCATTTCTGCGCCTGAATGAACTATAAATCCCGCCGCCGTGCGGCCGGAAGCCGTCTCTTCGCGGGACCGGCTGCTCCGGCGCCTCGACCCGGCGCAAAACGTTCGCGGCAACTGTGGCTCAACCTGGCCGGCATGGCCTTCCGCGCGGGGTCAGCGCCCGTTGCGCTCCAGGAATTCGCGCAGCAACCGGCCCACTTCCTCCGGCTGCTCAAGAGCGGCAAAGTGTCCCGCCCGGCGCACAATCGCCAGCTCCGCTCCGCCGATACCCCGCGCCATCCGTTCCAGCTCGCTCACCGGCGACGGGACGTCGTCTTCGCCGCCCAGCACCAGGGTTGGCACCCTGATCTGGGCCAGGTCCTTGGTACTGTCGTCGCGGCTGGCCATGCCGCGCTGCATCGCCGCCATCCCGGAGGCGGGCGCCTGCCGCATCGTCGCCTTGGCGCGCTCCACCACGTCCTGCCGCGATCGCATCGTTAGCGGCGAGAGCAGCCTTGGCATCATCTGTTCAATGGCCCAATCCGGACCGTTCTGCAGAACGTCCTCGGCATTTTTCAGACGGCCGGCACGGCCCTCGTCGCCGTCCACGCCCGCCTTGGTATCCATCAGCACCAGCGCCCTGACTCGCTCCGCCCACTGCCGCCAGAACTCGAACAGGACGTATCCCCCAACCGAGCATCCCACGAATGCCGCCCGCCCAATCTTCAACTCGTCGCACAGCCGGACCAAATCCCCGGCCAGTTTCGCCATCGTGGTTGCGCCTTCACCCACCCCGGAGCGCCCCAGTCCGCGCAAATCCGGCAGCACCAGCCGGAAGCGCGACTCCAGAACCGCTGCCACCGGCAGCCAGAAGCCGTGATCGGAGGGGTACGGAGCCAGCATCACCACATCGGGCCCATCGCCCCTCACTTCGTAGAACAAATCCACGCCATCGTGTTGTAGAATCATGGGCACATTTTAGCCGCTGGCGCATTTCCGCGCTTCTCTTCTGCCTTGGCTACCCTATAATGAATTGTAAAGGAGCAGGAATGCGAGTTCTGATCACGGGAGGGGCCGGTTTCATCGGATCCCACCTTGCGGACTTTCTGCTTCGCGAACACCACCAGGTCAGCGTGCTGGACGATCTTTCCACCGGCTCGGCCGATAACATCGCCCATCACCTCGATCATCCCCGCTTCAATTTTCACCGCAATACCATTTTCAATCGCGAGCTGCTCGAGTCTCTCATCGAGGACAACGATCTCGTCTACCACCTCGCCGCCGCCGTCGGCGTCAAGCGCATCATCGAGTCGCCGGTGGAGACGATTGAAACCAACGTATCCGGAACCGAGCTAGTGCTCCGATTGGCCGCCGAGCGCTCGCGTCGAATCGTACTGGCCTCCACCTCCGAGGTCTACGGCAAGTCCGCCCAGTTGCCGTTCACCGAAGATGGCGATCTTGTCCTTGGAGCTACCGCGCACAGCCGTTGGAGCTATGCCTGCTCCAAGGCGATCGACGAGTTCCTCGCCCTCGCCTGGTATCGCCAGTGCCGCTTGCCGGTCACCATCGCACGAATGTTCAATACGGTGGGACCGCGCCAGACCGGCCGCTACGGCATGGTGTTGCCGACCCTGGTCAGCCAAGCCCTGCGCGGCGAGCCCATCACCGTCTATGGAAGTGGCGAGCAGTCGCGTTGCTTTACCCACGTTTTCGACATCGTCGAAGGCCTTGCCGCCATGGTCCGTCACGACTGCACCATCGGCGAAACCTACAACCTTGGCAACACCTATGAGATCACCATCAACCAACTCGCCCAGATGGTGCGGGCCGCCACCGGCTCCAACAGCCCCATCGTCCACGTCCCTTACGAGGAGGCTTACGCACCCGGGTTCGAGGATATGCAGCGCCGTCAGCCCAATATCGCCAAGGCCCAGGCCGCCTTCAACTTCCAGCCGCGCCGCAACCTCCGGACGATCCTCGCTGACATCATTAGCGACATGCGCAATCGCGTCGAATGCTGCCCCTCGGCGGTAGCGCCGAATCCGTAAATACTTGATCCTGTTCCAGAATGGATGCGGGGTTCAAACTGGCTCTGTGGGAACCGGACGCCTGCCCGGTGTGCCGCAAATTGCGCGGCAGCCGCCTGGAGGTATGGTACATATCGGATGTGCGGGCCTTCTCCCAATCCGACATCCCTGCCGCCGCTGCGATCCCCACGCTCAGCCCGGCGGAAGTCCGCTCCTACACGCGCTACATCGCCCGCCAGCCCATCCTGAACCGCGACCAGGAGACCCACGGTTACGAGTTGCTCTTCCGCTCCGGTCCTGACAACTTCTTCGGCGCCAGCGACGGGGACAAAGCAACGTGCGACACCATCGACTTTTCTCTGCTCTTCGGTTCCACGGCGCTCACCGGCGGCCTTCCCGCCTATATCAATTGCACCCGCAACGTCCTCCTGCAGGACATCGTCACCTTGCTGCCGCGGGACCGCATTGTGGTGGAAGTGCTGGAGAACGTGCTTGCCGACGAGGAGACTCTGGCGGCGTGTGACCGCCTGCGCCGTGCCGGCTACCTCATCGCCTTGGATGACTACGTCCCCACCCCTGACACCATGCGTCTGCTGCCCTTCGCGGACCTGGTGAAAGTGGACATTCTGGCCACCGGCGCCGCGCGCCAGGCCGCCATCGCCGCCGATATGCGCCGCCGTGGCATCCGCTTGCTGGCCGAGAAGGTCGAGACCAGCGAGCAATTCCAGTTCGCTCTTCGCCTCGGCTTTCACTACTTCCAGGGATACTTTTTCTGCCGGCCGCAAACCCTGACCATGCAAGACATCCCCTGCGCCAAGCTCTCCTACGTTCAGGTCTTGAGCATCGCCAGCCGCGATGTTTACGAGGTCGGCGAACTGGAGCAGGCCATCCTGCGCGAGCCATCTCTCTGCTACCGCCTGCTGCGCTATCTGAACTCCGCCGCCTTTGGCCTGTTCCCCGTGCGTTCCATCCGGCACGCGCTCTCTTTGCTGGGCCAGCGCGAGATCCGCAAGTGGGTTTCAATCGTGGTCGCCATCTCCATCGCCAGCGACCGCCCCGATGAGTTGATCTCCAGCGCCCTGGTCCGCGCCCGCACCTGTGAGGCTCTGGCCGAACTCTGCGGAGTGGACTCGAACGGTGCATTCATGGTCGGCATCATGTCGCTGATGGATGCAATTCTCGACCGCCCTATGGGGGTGGTGATCTCGCAGCTCCCGCTTACCGCCGAGTGCAAGGAAGCGCTCGGCGGCAGCCAGAACGCTCTGGGCAAACTTTTGAATTTGGCCATTTGTTGTGAGCGCGGCGCCTGGGACAAGATCTCCACCCTCGCCACCGAACATGGGCTCTCCGAGGATGCGATCCTCGACATTCACCGTGACGCCTGCCGGTGGAGCGGCCGGATTCTGCACGAAAACCTCGCAACGCAGTAGGGTGAGGGCATTGTTAGTGGCGTAGGGGAGCTTCTTTAGAATGAGGTCGCAGAGCGCGAAGCCCGAGGACACATCGATGGCGGTGGTGATGAGCACACCAAGATCGTAAGCATCCGCGCGCAGCGCGGAGAGTGGAGACTGGCTTCAGAGGGTGGGCTTCGGCGGCAGGGCGTCCATCAAGGCCTTAAAATGCTCGGCGGCCTTTTGTGTCGAGACCGTTACCTCACCCGTGTTGTCGCTCGTTGTTCCGCAGTATCCCGAACAATAGCTCACGGTCAGGCCGTCATCGGCCCAGACCGTTGTTGTCGAGGTGAAGCGCGCGCCGAATCCATTCTGGAGTTCAAGCGATTTTGTGCCAGCCGGAGGGCCGTACTTAATTGTCAGCGCGCTCAGGACGCGGTCATCGTTCGTGGGTGTAATGAACCTGACCGCCTCGACTCTTGAGTCCATGACCAGCACGATGAGCTCTAGCCGCGCCATGATCTCCGGCGTGCGCCCAACCGGAAAGACCACCGTCCACCAGTCGTGCTGGTCATACGTTTTAGCGTCCCAGGTGTGGTATTTCCCAGTTTCGAGTCCGTCACGGCAAAAGCACATGGTTGACTGGGCAGGGCTATAGAACCAGTCTTCTTCCTTCTTACTTCTCCTGACCGTCACCTTGCTGCACTCGGGGATCTCCAGTGCGGCCCCGAGCCTGATCCCAAAAACCGTTTGATCGGGCTTCCCTGCGGACGAGCTGAAAGCCGTCTGCGCCCGGATCGGTAGTGCCAGGGTGAGTAGGATCGCGAAAACGAAGGACTTGTTTTTCATCGTGTGGCCCTCTCCTTCTTTGCGGCGGCTAGCTCTCGTTTTGCCTCCGCCTTCGCTGCGACTGCTTGTTCGTAAGCTCCGCGAACCTCTCGCTGCCCGGCCAGTCGGTCTTTTGCATGCGCGGCCCCTTCGCGCACTTTCTCGACCGGGTCTTCGAGCAAGCTGTCGAGCAGCGCGAGGGCCTCGTTGCTGGGATTATCGCCGAGAGCATAGGCCGCCTTTTGTCGCACCACGCGAGCCTGGTCGGACGCGAAGATGGTCAGCATGGAAAATAACTCAGGAGCCTGGTCGCCAAGGAACTTGTATCTTTTTCCGTTAACCGTCCGCTCTGTCCGGACCGTGAATGAACGGGTCGCGTCGGCGACAAAACCGCGCACGTAGTCTGCCTCATCGGAGGCCAACCGCTGCAACGTTTCGATCCGTTCTTCGCGGCTCAGACGATAACTCGCCAGGACAGCCTGTTCTCGCACGCGGGACAAGGGGCTCTCCGCAAGCTCACGGACAAAAGCAACGCACGACTGAGGCAGTCCTCCGACTTCAGCCGAAACGTAGCAGGTAATGACCTGGCGCGCCGATATCCTGCCCTCCTTAACGGCAATGAACCCGCCGTCCTCTAAACATGGATCGACCGTTTCGTTCTTCTGTCCTCGACCGTTTTCACTGCGGTAACAGAGTTCGAGAGGTACGTGATGCTTCGCGGCTATGCGAACGAATTCCAGCAAAGCCCGTTCCCTGTCCTCGTACGGGGTAGTCTCGCTGGCGGCCGCAGGAGCAGCATTCAGAGCCATTGGCTTAGGGGAAAAGAACGAGAGCTGCGGGGCGTCTATGCGCAGTTCAAGACTCATGTCGCGCTTGGCCCGACGACTGGAGCGCTGCGCAACAGACAAAGCGACAACTATCAGAACAACAATCAGAATGGGCCAAACATCCATGCGCTCTTCCTAGCTGGGAGGAAAGCTGGACCAGTACAGGGCGAGCAGGATGGCGGCGGCGAAGAGGATGACCAGGGTTCTGCCGAGACGCGGACAGGTGTAAAACAGGCCGAACAGAAGCAAGGGTCCAAGCGCCGAGCGCTGCCGTGGAGTGCCGTTCATGATCCGATCTCCCGTCCGAGATGATGCTCCGACTCCGGAGGGCGTGCAAGTGACTTCGGTTACCTCGACCGCAGGATTCTGGGGACGGCGTGCGGCCGCGGCGGGTCCTTCTGGTGCGGGGCCTCTGAGCGGCCCAAACGAGCACGTCGAACTGGTAACACTCCTGCGCCTCAGCGCTACGTTTCCTCCTCGCGCTTGCCCGGCGGCTCTTTGCCGGGAAGCGCCGCCGGATTTTCGTGGATGCGTTCGCGGAATTTTGCGCTCATTCCTCCGGCGAGGGAAACCGCCGACTCGCCAAAGCGATCGCGCAGCGCGTCAACCGCGGTCATCGCCTGCTTCAGCCGCGTCTCCTGGGCGCTGGCCAGCAAATCCATCTGCCCGCTGCCCGCTTCCAGCAAGCTCACCTGCACTCCCAGCAGGCGCACGGCGCGCTTGGTTTCCCAGTTGGCGCGGAACAACTCGCGCACAATATCGAGTACCTCGGCGTCCAGTTGGGTGGCGCGCGTCAGGGTGCGACCGCGGGTGCGGGTGGTGAAGTCCGAGTAGCGCAGTTTGATCTGTACGTTGCGGGCGTGCAAGCGATGCTCGCGCAAGCGCCGGCAAACCATCTCGGTCAGGCGCGCCAGCATGGACGCCAGCGCCGCCGGGTCGCGCTCGTCGCGGTTGAAGGTGTGCTCGTGACTGATCGACTTCGGCTCATCGTTGCTGCCAACCTCCTGGTCGTACCATCCGCCGGCGTCGAGGCCGCGCGCCTTTTCGATCAGCGCAGCCAGGCCGTCGCCGATCTTTGCGCCCAGTGCCGCCTCAGTGAGGCGGGCCAGATCGCCCAGGGTGCGTACGCCGCGGGCGTGCAGCCGCTCCTCGGTCACCTTGCCCACGCCGGGCAACCGCCGCACCTCCAGCGGAGCCAGGAAGCTGGCCTCCAAGCCGGGCAGAATGTGCAGCACGCCATTGGGCTTGGCCTGGTCGCTGGCAACCTTGGCGACCACGCGCGAGCAGGCGATGCCCACCGAGCAATTCAGCCGCGTCTCGCGCTGCATGGTTTGGTGCAGTAAATCCGCGGCCTTCATCGGAGGCCCGTGCAGCCGCGCGGTGCCTGTCATGTCAAGATAAGCCTCGTCGATGGAGGCCATCTCCACCGCCGGGGTGAACTGCAGGAGCACCCGCCGCACCGCCGCCGACGATTCCCGGTAGCGCTCCGGATGGCCTTCGAGGAAAACCGCGTGCGGACACCTGCGCGCGGCCTCACCCAACGGCATTGCCGAATGCACGCCATACTTGCGCGCCGCGTAGGATGCGGCCGCAACCACGCCGCGCTGATCGGCCCGGCCGCCCACGACCACGGGCTTGCCCTTCAGTGAAGGATCGTACAACTCCTCCACCGAGACAAAAAATGCGTCCATATCGACATGAAAATAAGTCCGTAGCATAATCCGGCTGTCACCGATTGTAGACCCCGGCGCGGCCAGGGATTGACCATTCTGATAATCCTTTTCCGAGCGGAATTTGCTGGTAAGGCAATCGTTGCGGAGAACGCGGAAGGATTGACTCAAAGGTCATCTGGCGGCACGAAAGGATTGCCGTAAAGGTATATGGTTGCGCAAGAAACCGCCCGGAGCGATGGACTCCGGGCGGCTGTGTTGAAGATGAATTGCAATTCTACTTGGCGGCGGCAGCGGCGCTGGGCTGATGGCCGGTCACCAACTCGTCGGCGAGCGCGCCGGCGTGATAGACCTTTCGAATCGATTCCAGGATGGCGCGCGAATCCACCGAGATGGAGCGTCCCACCTTGTCGTCATAGGCAAAGTCCCACGGCAGCGACTCAATGTTGCCGTCGAACAGGATGCCCACCACTTCGCCGTTCCGGTCCACGGTCGGCGAGCCCGAGTTGCCGCCGATGGTGTCCGCGGTGTGGACAAAATTCATGGGCGTCTTGAGGTCGAGCTTGTCCTTGGCGTCTTCCCACGATTTTGGCAATTTGAAGTCGCCCTTGTTGCCGTTGGCGGAGGCATGTTCAAAGGCTCCGCCGATGGTGGTGTAGGCCGGGATGTGCGTGCCCTGCTCCTGGTAGCTCTTGACGGTGCCGTAGCTGAGGCGCAGGGTGAAGGTCGCGTCGGGATAGCTGTTGGTTCCCTGCAAGGCGAAACGCGCCTTGGCGATGCGGGCGGAGTTGGTGCGGAGGACCGCGTCCACCTTGTCGTCCCACTGCTTGCGCAGATCGCGGGCGCGGGGATCGATGTCACGCATCAGCACGATGAGCGGATCCGTGCTGGCGGCTATGGCGGCAGCGCCGCCCTGGTAGAGTTGCTTGCGCACGGCGGGGTCGTCCAGCTTGGTGCCGTCGATGTATGCCTTGGCGGCGTCGGCGGGAGTCTTGCCGTTGAGCGCGCGTTGCACCGTGGGATCAGCGGCGCCAAGTTTATCCCGCATCAGGGTGAGCGACTCGGCGAGGGTGGCGATGTCAAGCGAGCGATAGACGGGCCCGGTGGAGAACAACTGCTGTTCCAGCGAGGGCAGGCGCGCATCGGTGAATTCGCGCAGACGCTGCGCATCGGGCTTCTGCTTTTCGCTGGTCGCGCGCACCAGGGCACGGGCGTGGCGCGCGAGCGAGGCGTTGAAACCGCCCGCGCGTTCAATAAAACTAAAGCGGTAGAAGAGCTGCCTGCGGGCTTCGACGGCCTTGTCAACTTCGTCCCACGCGGAGCCGTAGGCGGCCTTCAGTTCGGGATCGGCATCCACGGCCGCGCGCAGATTGTGCTCGGCGGCGGCCCGATCCGCCATCAGCTTGTGGTCCTCTAGCCCGCGGAGGCGTCCCTTGTAAACCTTCAGCGAGTTTTCAATGTAGAAAATATCGTCGGCGGAGACGCGCGCATTTTCCGCCGACTCGGCCGCGTACTCATGCAGCACCTTGTCGCGGCGGCTGAGCAGGTCAATCGCGTAGGAAGTCTGGAAATCCTTGAGGAAGTTCATCTCCGCCAGGGTGAGCTGGCGCTCGGTGCTGCCGGGATTGCCCGAGACGAATACCAGGTCGCCGTCCTTTGTCCCGGTGGTGGACCACTTGAGATAGTTGTCCAGGTGCACCGGCTTGCCGTTTTCATAGATGCGGAAGTAGGTGATGTCGAGGTCGTAGCGCGGATACTCGAAGTTGTCGTGATCGCCGCCGAAGAAGGCCATCTGCGCCTCGGGGGCAAAGACCACGCGCACGTCGGTGTACTTCTTGTACTTGTAGAGGTTATAAACTCCGCCGCCATATAGGGTCACGACATCGCAGCGCAGACCGCTTTTCTGCGCGCAATCCTTCTCGATGACGGACATTTCCTGGCGCATCGCCTGGGCTTTGCCGGCATCGCTCATGCCAGACTTGGGAGCGCCCTGCACTGCGGCGGTCACGTCCTCGATCTGCACCAGGACGTCGAGTTCAAGGTCGGGACACTTGCCCTCTTCGGCCGGAGTCTTGGCGTAAAATCCGGTCTTGATGTAATCCACCTTGTCGGTGGAGAGCTGCTGCAGACAGGTGCGTCCAACGTGATGATTGGTGAAGGTGAGTCCGTCGGCAGAGACGAACGAGCCGGAGCCGTTGTTGAAGCGCACCGAGCCGAGACGGAGATGATCGAGCCAGGGATCGGTGACCGTGAAGTGGTGATCCTTCCTGAGCTTATCTTTGGGAGCCTTGTTGAAGAGCCACATGCCTTCATCGGCGGTGGAGAAGACGGCGAGACCGCAGAGCAACGCCACCGTGGCGAAAATACGACGGTTCATTGATAACTCCTGGGGAGAAAGAGCAAACTGAACATCATAGCAGGAGCAGGAGTTCGAAGTTGATAAGGGTCGAGAGCAAAAGCAAGGACAAGTACAAAGCCGACTACCCTAAATCCGCCAAGAACGGGCAGATAAGGGGCACCCGGCGCCGGAACCCTTTGCCATGGGCTAACATCTAAGAACGCGGAAGCCGCCTGCCGGTTTTGCAGTGATGCCGGGGGCGGCCGGAGGAACGAATGTCGAAGAGGTTTTTGTTGCTGGTCTGCGCGGCGGCCATGCTGGCGCCTGTGATGGCGCTTTCCGCCGCTCACCTGGAGGCGGGCACCCAGGCGCCGCCATTCACATTGAACTCACAGGACGGGACGCCGGTGAGCCTGCGGGATTTCCGCGGCAAGTGGGTGGTGCTCTACTTCTACCCGAAGGACTTCACCAGCGGCTGCACGGTGGAGGCGCACAACTTCCAGCGCGATCTGGCCGAGTACGAGAAGCGCAACACCGTCATCGTGGGCATCAGCGTGGATAACGCGGACTCGCACCACCGGTTCTGCGTGAAGGAAGGACTCAGCTTCAAACTGCTGGCCGATACCGATCACAATGTCTCAAATGAGTACGGCACGCTGTCTCACATGCTATTTACGCACGCCTCGCGCAACACGTTCCTGATTGCGCCCGACGGCAGGATTGCGCGCGTCTTTGACGACGTGAAGCCCTCCGAGCATAGCGCGCAAGTATTGGCGGCGCTGACGGAACTGGAAAAGAAATAACGCGGGGACGCATCCTCGGCGCGCAGGCCGTGGGGTGAGGTCAGGGAAAAACAAGAGCCACGCGGAGATAGATACGAAAGGAGCGGCACGAGGCCGCTCCTTTTTTGTTGCTTGGCGAGCGATTAGCTCAGCGCGTAGCTGGAGAGCACCTTCATGTAGTTGGCGCGCTGGAAGGCCTTCGGGTTGGGGACGTTCTTCTGGCTCATGCTGCCCTGCATCTGCTCGATGCTCTCGTACTCGTGCTTTTCCAGCCAGGCTTCGAGCTGGTTGCGCAGCGGACGCAGGTAGCCGATGCCGTTCTGCAGCAGAGCCGATGCCAGCATGGTGACCTTGGCGCCGGCCATCATCGACTTGACCACGTCCTCGGCCGTGTGGACGCCGCCGGTAATGGCGATGTCGGCGTGGATGTGGCCGTAGAGAATGGCGGCCCAGTGCAGGCGGAGCAGCAACTCGCTGCTGTTGGAAAGAGTGAGCGCGGGCTTGACCTCGAGCGCATCGAGATCGAAGTCCGGCTGGTAGAAGCGGTTGAAGAGGACGATGCCGTTGGCTCCGGCCGCATCCAGGCGCTGCGCCATGTTGGCGAAGGCGCTGAAGTAGGGAGCCGACCTTGACCGCGACCGGGATGGTGACGGTGTGGCGGACTTCCGTCGACCAGGTCGAGATAGAGCTTTTCGATCTCGCTCGGAACTGACGCCGGGATCGGCGGGAATGAAGTAGACGTTCAGCTCGATGGCATCGGCGCCGGCCTGCTGCATTTCGCGGGCGTAGCTGACCCAGCCTCCGCGGGAGACGCCGTTCAGCGAGGCGATGACCGGAATGGAGACGCTCTGCTTGGCCTGGCGGATGTGTTCGAGATAGGCGTCAGGACCGATGTTGTAGTTGCTGCAGATCGGGAAAGATGGAGGTGCTCTCGGCGCTGACATCGGAGCCGTCCCAGAGAAAGCGGTCGAGTTCGTTGGACTCGATGTTGATCTGCTCCTCGAAGAGCGAGTGGAGGACGATGGCGGCGGCGCCGGAGTCCTCCATGTGGCGCAGGTTCGAGATCTCCTTGCACAGCGGAGAGGCGGCGACGACGAGCGGATTGCGCAGCTTGAGTCCGAGATATTGTGTAGAGAGATCGATCATTACTGGCCTCCCTTTGCGGCGGCTGCCGTGGCGGCTTCGGCGGCGGCGGCCGTGGAACTCCTGGGCCAGCGCTTCGTAACGCTTCCAGCGGTCGGTGACATCCTGCTGGGCTTCGGCGAGCAGCAGCTTTGCTGCTCCGGATTGCTCTGGCGCAGCATGGTGTAGCGGGTCTCATTGTAGATGTACTGCTCCAGCGGAATGCTGGGCGCGCGGCTGTCGAGAACGAAGTTGGCCTGGCCGGGCGCGGCAGCCGGGATTGTAGCGGAACAGCGGCCAGTGTCCGCTCTGCACGGCAAGCTTCTGCTGATCGAGTCCGTGCACCAGATCGTAGCCGTGGGCGATGCAATGGCTGTAGGCGAGGATGAGCGACGGACCATCGAAGGCTTCGGCTTCGTTGAAGGCCTTGAGGGTCTGCATGTCACTGGAGCCCATGGCGACGCGCGCCACATAGGCCGGGTAGCTCATGGCGATGAGCGCGAGATCCTTCTTGGGACGCGCCTTGCCGCCGGCGGCGAACTTGGCGACCGCGCCGCGCGGAGTGGATTTCGACATCTGGCCGCCGGTGTTGGAGTAGACCTCGGTATCGAGCACCAGGACGTTGACGTTGCGTCCGGAGGCCAGGACGTGATCGAGGCCGCCGTAGCCGATGTCATAGGCCCAGCCGTCGCCGCCGACGATCCAGACCGCCTTGTCCACCAGCATGGTCGGCCACGTCGAGCAGGGCGCGGGCTTCCGGCAGATCGATGGCTGCCAATGCTTGCTTGAGCTGGGCGACGCGCTCGCGCTGCGCGGCAATGGCGGCTTCGCCCTTCTGCGCTGGCGTCGAGGATGGCTTTCACCAGTTCTTCGGGCAGCTTGGCGGCGAGGCGGACGAGCAGTTCGCGGGCGTAATCGCGATTCTTGTCGATGCGAGAGGCGCATGCCGAGACCGAATTCGGCGTTGTCCTCAAAGAGCGAGTTGGACCAGGCGACGCCGCGGCCATCCTTGTTGAAGGCGTAGGGCGTGGTGGGCAGATTGCCGCCGTAGATCGAGGAGCAGCCGGTGGCGTTGGCGATGACCGTGCGATCTCCGAAGAGCTGGGTGAGCAGCTTGATGTACGGAGTTTCGCCGCAGCCGGAGCAGGCGCCGGAGAACTCGAAGAGCGGCTGGAGCAGTTGCACGTCCTTGACCTGGGAGAGCGCAAGCTGCTCGCGCGGAGTCTCCGGCAGGGTGAGGAAGAAGTCCCAGTTGCGGGCTTCGCGCTCGCGAATCTCAGGCTGCGGAACCATGTTGATGGCCTTGTGCTTGGCTTCGCTCTTGGACTTGGCCGGGCAGGCCTCGATGCAGAGAGCGCAGCCGGTGCAATCTTCCGGCGCAACCTGCAGGGTGTACTTGAAGCTGGCGAAGTTCTTCCACTTGGGCTCGGCGGACTTGAACGTCTCCGGAGCCGAAGCCAGCAGATCGCTGGGATAAACCTTGGCGCGGATGACGGCGTGCGGGCAGACCAGCACGCACTTGCCGCACTGGATGCAGAGCGTCTCGTCCCAGTCGGGAATTTCCAGGGCGATGTTGCGCTTCTCCCACTGCGCGGTGCCGGTGGGATAGGTTCCGTCGACGGGCAGCTTGCTGACCGGAAGATCGTCGCCATCGCCGAAGATCATGGGCGCCAGAACGTTCTGCACAAAGGCGGGAGCCTGCGGCGGGAACCGGCGGACGAAGCTCGACCGTGCTGGAGGTCTGGCCGGGAACCTCGACGTGGTGGAGATTGGCGAGGGTGCTGATCGACGGCGGCGAAGTTCTTCTGCACGACGGCTTCGCCGCGCTTGCCGTAGGTCTTCTTGATCGCCTTCTTGATGGCGTCGATGGCCTCTTCGCGCGGCAGCACGCCGCTGATGGCGAAGAAGCAGGTCTGCATGATGGTGTTGATGCGCTGGCCCATGCCGGTTTCCTTGGCCACGCTGTAACCATCAATGACGTAGAACTGCAGCTTCTTGGTGATGATCTGCTGCTGCACGGGACGGGGCAGCTGATCCCAGACTTCATCCTTGCCGAACTGGCTGTTGAGGAGGAAAACCGCGCCGTCGTCGGCGTGCTTGAGCACGTCAACGCGCTCCAGGAAGCTGAACTGGTGACAGGCGACAAAGTTGGCGCGGGTGATCAGGTAGCTGGAGCGGATCGGCTTGGGGCCGAAGCGCAGGTGCGAGGTGGTGATGGAGCCGGACTTCTTCGAGTCATAGACGAAGTAGCCCTGGGCGTAGTTTTCGGTGTCTTCGCCGATGATCTTGATGGAGTTCTTGTTGGCGCCCACGGTGCCATCGGCGCCGAGTCCGTAGAAGAGCGCGCGGACGGTGTCGGGATCTTCGGTGGAGAACTTGGGGTCGAAGGCGAGCGAGGTGTGGGTGACGATCGTCGTTGATGCCGACGGTGAAGTGATTGTGGGGCGCGGCTTGGCGAGATTGTCAAAGACGGCCTTGACCATGGCGGGAGTGAATTCCTTGGAGGAGAGACCGTAGCGGCCGCCGACGATGCGGGGCATGGCGGCGATTTTGCCGGCGGCAAGGCTTTCGGCCAGGGCGGTCAGAACTCTCCTGGTAGAGCGGTTCGCCGAGGGAGCCGGGTTCCTTGGTGCGGTCGAGCACGGCGATGGTGCGCACGGTGGCGCGGAAGCGCGGCAAGGAAGTGCTCGGCGGAGAAGGGACGGAACAAGCGGACCTTGAGGACGCCGACCTTTTCTCCCTGGGCGACCAGGTAGTTCACGGTCTCTTCGGCGACATCGCAGCCGGAGCCCATGAGAATGATCGACGCGCTCGGCATCCGGCGCGCCGACGTATTCAAAGAGCTTGTACTGGCGGCCGGCGATCTTGGCGAAGCGGTCCATCGCCTTCTGCAGAATGGCGGGCACGGCGAGGTAGTAGGGATTGACGGTCTCGCGCGCCTGGAAGTAGACATCCGGATTCTGCGCGGTGCCGCGCAGCACAGGACGGTCCGGCGAGAGCGAGCGCGCGCGGTGCTGGCGGACGAACTCCTCGGGCAGCATGGCGCGCATATCGTCCATGGTAAGTTGCTCGACCTTGCCGACCTCGTGCGAGGTGCGGAAGCCGTCGAAGAAATGCACGAAGGGAACGCGCGATTCGAGGGTTGCGGCCTGCGCGATGAGGGCGGTGTCCATGACTTCCTGCACGTTGTTGGAGGCCAGCAGCGCCCAGCCGGTCTGGCGCACGGCCATGACGTCCTGGTGATCGCCGAAGATGGACAGTCCCTGGGCGGCGATGGAGCGCGCGGCGACATGGATGACGCACGGGGTGAGTTCGCCGGCGATCTTGTACATGTTGGGAATCATGAGCAGCAGGCCCTGCGACGAGGTGAAGGTGGTCGCCAGGCTGCCGCCCTGCAGGGCTCCGTGCAGTGCCGCCACGGCGCCGCCTTCGCTCTGCATTTCCATCACGTGAGGAACGCGAGCCCCAGATGTTGGGCTGGCCGTCGGAGGACCATTGGTCACTGAACTCGCCCATGGGGGACGAAGGAGTGATGGGATAGATGGCGATGACTTCGTTAGTTTTATGCGCGACGTAGGCGGCGGCTTCGTTGCCGTCGACGGTCACTTTGATCCGACTCATGAATCGGTCCTCCATGGAATTAGCCGGGGAGGCATTCGCGAACGCGCTCGCGCACTACAGGGCAAGACGGGTTCGCGGCTTTGTCCCCAATGAACATTCGACTCCGTTGGATTGGAATAGGCTGTGACTTAACTCACAAACAGGCGTGAGAAGTGCGCTAAACCGTTAAACGGTCAACGCGGAAGCCGGGTTGCCATCGTCGAAAAGCGCGGCGCGGGCGGTGATGGCTGGCTGTGCGGCGGAGTCATGCGGTGTTTCCCGAATAGGGATGCAATGCCGCCCGAGGCCAGCACCGGGTCCATGCGCCCCCGAAAGCCGGGAACGGGGGTGGATTGAAGGAATCTGAGCGCTGCGGCTGGGGAGGTGGGGCCGGCTTCGGGTACAATCGAATTTTCCGGGAAAGGTTTACATCCGGCTTACTCCAGCTTTTTGGGACCCGCCTTGATCACTCAGCTTGCGGCGATGATCGTGCTCGCACCACGGCCGAGTCCGGTGGTGCAATTCCTGCAGAAGCAGGTGAACCCTACCTTTAAGGGGCTCTACCACGCCAACGCCTTTGACCTGGCCTGCTGATTCCCTACTTCATCGTGCTGGTGATTCTGGCCGCCTACGGATTCCATCGCTATCAGCTTGTGTGGATGTACTACAAGCATCGCAGGAACAAGACAACCACGCCAAAATCGACCTTTGCGCAACTGCCGCGGGTGACCATCCAGTTGCCTATTTTCAACGAGCAGTTCGTGGTGGACCGGCTGGTGGAGTCGATCTGCAACCTGGAGTATCCGCGCGACCTGCTGGACATCCAGTTGCTGGACGACTCGACCGACGAGACGGTGAATGTGGCCGCCGAAGTGGTGGCCCGCTACCGCGCCCTGGGCAATGACATTGTCCACATCCACCGCAGCGACCGCTCCGGCTTCAAGGCGGGCGCGCTGGAACACGGACTGGAGAGCGCGAAGGGCGAATTCGTGGCCATCTTTGACGCCGATTTTACCCCGCCAGCCGACTGGATTATGCGCGTGATCCACCACTTTGCCGAGCCCGGCATCGGCATGGTGCAGACGCGCTGGACCCACATCAACCGGCACTACTCGTTCCTCACCGAAGTGGAGGCCATTCTGCTGGACGGGCACTTTGTGCTGGAACACGGCGGACGCTCGCGGGCGGGAGTGTTCTTCAACTTCAACGGCACCGCGGGAATGTGGCGCATCCGGGCGATTGAGGAGGCGGGCGGCTGGCAGCACGATACCCTGACGGAAGACACCGACCTGAGCTATCGCTGCCAGTTGAAGGGATGGAAGTTCCTCTACCTGCAGGACGTGGAGTGTCCGGCGGAGCTGCCGATCGAGATGACGGCATTCAAGACGCAGCAGGTGCGGTGGGCGAAGGGATTGATCCAGTGCTCGATTAAAGACCTTCCCCAGGTGATGCGGTCGGATGTGAGCCGCAGGGAAAAGATCGAGGCGTGGTATCACCTGACGGCGAATCTGAGCTACCCGCTGATGATTATGCTCAGCGTGCTGCTGCTGCCCGCCATGATCATCCGCTTCTACCAGGGCTGGTTCCAGATGATGTACATCGACGTGCCGCTGTTTCTGGCCTCGACGTTTTCCGTCTCCAGCTTTTACCTGGTTTCGCAGAAGGAGCTGTTTCCGGCGCGCTGGTGGCGGACATTTTTTTACCTGCCGTTCCTGATGGCGCTGGGAATCGGATTGACGATCACGAATTCCAAAGGTGTGATTGAGGCGCTGGTGGGGAAGCAATCGGCCTTTGCGCGGACTCCGAAATACAGCGTGCAGGGCAGCGGCGGCAAGAGCACGGCGGTGAAGGCAGCCAGGAAATACCGCAAGCGCCTGGGCATGATTCCCTGGATTGAACTGGCGGTGGGCTGCTACTTTGCCATGACGGTTTGGTACGCCATTACCAACGAAAACTACATCACGGTTCCCTTCCTGATTCTGTTCGTCTACGGGTACTGGTACACGGGCCTGATGTCACTGTTGCAGGGACGCTTCGAGTTGCTGGGACGCGGCAGCGGCAGTAACGCCGAAGAACACAGCAAGCCCTTCCCGGTGGGAGTGTAGCGCGGGAGTTGCAGCGGTGGCCGAGGCGCGCCTGGCGGCATTCGCCTGAAACCAGTGCGGGGTTTATACTCGGCTTCCATGAAGCTTCGCGCCCTGTTTTTCCTGTTCTGCGCTGTTTTGCTCACTACTTCACTGAATTGCACTGGACCGCCAACCGGGGGCCGATTATCGGGCGCGGCGGGTGGCGCTGGCCGGGAAGTTGGACGGCGGCGTGGGGGTGCTGTTTGCCGCCACGGAAGCGGAGGGGCCGAACGCGATCTACGGCTTCCGGCAAGACAACGATTTCTTTTACCTGACAGGCTGGGCCGAGCCGGGCGCGGCCGTGGTGATTGCGCCCGCGACGGAGGCCAAGGGCGGCGCTCCGGCGCGCGCCTACACCGAGATTCTGTTTCTGCCCTCGCGCAGCCGGACGCAGGAGCGATGGACGGGGCCCAAGCTGGGCGCCGACGATCCGCAGGCCACGGCGATCACCGGCTTTGACAAAGTGGCTACGCTGGACCAGATGCCGGAACTGCTGCGGCAGACGCTTCCGCCAGGCTGGGCGAAGATCTATTCGGCATTGGCCGAAGCGCCGGAGACGACGCCCTCGACGGCTGGGCTGGAATGGCTGAAGCGCGCCAACGCGTTTGCGGGTTCCGTGGTGAATGTTGACGACAAAATTGCCGAGATGCGCAAACATAAGGACGCGGGCGAGATCGCGCGCATCCGGCACGCCACCGAGGCATCGATGGCCGGGCACCGCGCGGCCATGAAGGCGATGCGTCCGGGACTGTGGGAGTACCAGATTTCAGCCCTGATGCAATACAAGTTTCAGGATGGCGGCTGCGAGCGTCCGGCGTACGCGCCGATTGTGGGCTCGGGCTTCTACTCGACGGTGCTGCACTACTCGGAAGACTCGCACCAGATCCACGACGGCGACGTGGTGGTGATGGACGTGGCGGGCGAGTATGGAATGTATGCCAGCGACATCACTCGCACCCTGCCCGCCAACGGACACTTCACGCCGCGGCAGCGCGAAATCTACAACGTGGTGCTGGGAGCGCAGCAGGCGGCGGCAGAGGCGGTGGTGGCCGGCAAAAGCATGCTCACCGGACACGGGCCGGATTCGCTTTACCAGGTGGCCTACGACTACATCAACATGCACGGCAAGGACTTACACGGCGAGCCGCTGGGCAAGTACTTCATCCACGGACTGGGGCACCGGGTGGGCCTGGAGGTGCACGACGTGGGTACGGGCCCGCTGGACAACGGCGACGTGTTCACCCTGGAGCCGGGAATTTATATTCCCGAGGAAAAAATCGGGGTGCGGATTGAAGATATCCTGATGCTGGATGAGAGCGGTAAGTTGGTGAATCTGACCGCCGATCTGCCGCACACGGCCGAAGATGTGGAAGCGGCGATGCACCAGTAGGGCAGCGAAAGACAGGGCCGGGCGGGCGCTACTCTGGTATGCTAGAGCCCTGTGATCATCAAGGTTCTTTTTACGGTTCTGGTGTTATCGGCGGTCTCCCTGATCGGCGTTGCGATTGCCGTGTCCGTCCGTGTCTGGTGGCACTTGAAAGCGCGCCGGGCGATGGGACCCAGCGCCACGGTGGAAGTTGCGCCCGAGCACGGCCAGGAAGGCTTGACCTAGCCGGGGCCGGGGCTTAGCTGGTTGGGGCAAGGATTGCGACCGGTTCCGGAGGAATCGGGTTCTGTGCCGCGCTGCTTCCATCCGGAGCGGCATGTCATTCGAACTACTTATGAGGGAGCGGGCCATTGGCCCCGGAAAAGATTTATGAGCAGCAGCGGTTCTGAAACAATTGAAATCAAAATTGCGCACAGTCCGGATTCGGACGACGCGTTCATGTTCTACGGGTTGGCAACGAACAAGATTCGGGTGCCCGGACTGAAGTTCACCCACGTTCTTTGCGACATTGAGACCCTGAACCATAAGGCGATTGCGGAAGCGTATTTTGAAGTGACCGCGATCTCCTTCCACGCTTATCCGTATCTGCAGGACCGCTACGCACTGATGCCGAGCGGCGGCAGCGTGGGCGATGGCTACGGCCCGATGATCGTTGCCCCCAAGTCTTACACCCTGGACGAGGTGAAGAAGCTGAAGATCGCCATCCCTGGCAAGCTGACCACCGCCGTGCTGGCGCTCAAACTGTTCGCACCCGATATCCAGACCGAGGTGGTTCCCTTCGACAAGATCATTCCCGCGGTGCTGGAGGGCAAGGTACGATGCCGGACTGATCATCCACGAGGGCCAGCTCACCTATGACAAGTGCGG
This sequence comes from uncultured Acidobacteriota bacterium, assembly GCA_963707735.1. Classification (GTDB taxonomy): domain Bacteria; phylum Acidobacteriota; class Terriglobia; order Terriglobales; family Acidobacteriaceae; genus TOLSYN. The sequence continues at coordinate 1,309,402 of CAVPRB010000003.1, forward strand.
GCTGAACCGCATCCTCGACCTGGGCAAATGGTGGCGCGAGTTGACCGGGCTGCCGCTGCCGCTGGGCGCCAACGCGATCCGTAAGGACCTGGGCGCCGAGACCATTGCCAAGGTTTGCAAGGCGCTGCGCGACAGCATCCAGCACGCCCTGGACAACCGCGAAGAGGCGCTGGAGTACGCCATGCAGTTCGCCCGCGATCTGGACGCGAACGACGCCGACAAATTCGTTGGCATGTATGTGAACGAGCGCACCCTGGACTACGGCGAGGACGGCCGCGAAGCGGTCGCCAAACTGCTCAACATGGGCCACGAACACGGCATCATTCCGCAGGAAGTAAGGCTGGAGTGGGTCAGCGAGGCGGCTTCCGCAAACCTGGTGTAGGGCAGCCGGATGGAACGCGTCGTTTCGTGCGACTCTAAGCGCAAACAAAAAGGCCCTGCCATCATAAAATAGAAAAGCTCCGCGCCGGTCGCGGAGCTTTTCTTGCGCCCGCCGGCTACTTCACGGGCACATCCCAGGCAAACTTGGGAAAGATTTCGAGCGGAATGTCCCTGGTTGACTCCAGCGAAGCGCGAAGCGAGGATCCCACGCTGCCGTAACGGGCAAACCACTGCTCGGCGCGGGGCCGGTCTCCGCTGGCCTCCATCTCGAGCAACTCCCGGTTGAGGGCGGCGATGGCGGCGGGGAGTTTGGCGTAGTCGAGGGCGAAGACCACGCGCGCGGTGCCACGGCCGCGGATTCCGGGATGCGACAGGATTGCGCCCTGCTCGACCAGGTAGTTGAACTCCATGAGTTGTGCGCGATGGCGCGCTTCGGTGGCGCCGAGGCGGCGCACCGAGTGCAGCAGGCTGGCCAGGTAGCAGGCGTCCACCTCCCGCTCGCGCTCCGGCGGCAACACGTTGTGCTCGATGAGCCAGCGCATGGCGTACATCCCGGCGACATCGGCCTTGGCCTCTTCCAGCGCCACGGCAATGGGGCCCGGCACCTGCGGGATGGCGACTTGCTTGCCGTTGACGCGGGCGGCGGCGGGACCAAGGTCGCGGCCGATCTCCCGCATGACGAGCCAGGCGAGATAGGCGCTGGCGGTAGGCTCACCGGACTGCGACGGGTCCATCATCTTGCGCGCCTGGGGCTGGATGACGAAACGGAACTCGGCCTCGGCGAAATTCTTGAAGAAGATTTTCTTCCTGCCACCGTCCGCGCCAATGGGGAGTGTGACGGCAAGCGCCTGCTCGCCGTGCAGGAAGTCTCCGCTGCGGAAGGGCGAATCGGCGACCTCCATCGAGGTCTGGCCCGGCAGGGCGGGTTTGTCCGCGGCGGACAAGGGAAGCGACTGCTGAATCTGCGCGATGTAGGGCTCGAGGAGCTCGAACTTGCGGCTCTCCTCGTCGTCGCGAATCAGGATGGCAGCGCCGTAGGAGGTCTTCACCCCGAGAAGCTGATCGAGGCTGGTCCGGTAGGGGGCAAAGATCAGGTCGATGCGGGGCGACTTGAGACCGAGCCAGAGCAGGTCGCTGGCGTGGTAGTCGTCGCTGAGCAGGGCGGCGGCACGGGAATGGAGGAAGGCGGCGAACGCGGCATCGTCGCTGAGTGCGGCGGCTTCGCGCAGATCGCCTGCCGCCTCCAGCAGCGGCGCGCGGAAGGCCGAGCGGTAGCCCAGACCAACCAGTTCGGATCCCATGGCGCGGACCAGGGTGTAGGGGCTGTAGAGTTCGGCGCGGGCATCCGGATGCGCGGCGGCGTAGGCCAGGATACTCTGGCGGGTCGCGCCCTCGGGATACAAGCCTCGGCCGGCGGGCGCCAACTGGCGGGTCACGAAGCTGCGGTTGCCGTCGAGCAGATCGTACTGGCCGCCGTTGATGAAAAGATAGCGCAGTATCTGCTGGTCGCGCGCGGCGGCGGAGCCTTTGAGCTGCGCCTGGAGGGTGAGGGCGTAAGGATCGTTTTGGCGCCAGTAAATGGACTCAAGGCGGCGTGCGGCGTCGGCCAGTTTGGCGATCATTTTGACTTCGCGCGGAGTGAGTCCCTGGCTGCGAAAAGGCATCTCCACGCTCTGCCAACGCCCGATGCGGCTGGCGAGATCGGCGGGCGTCTTGAGCTGCGCGCCGCTGGGAGCCGAGCCGCCGATGGGGAACTTTCGCGGCGGTGAGGCGTGGCCCGTCTGCGCGGCCGAGGGCGCGGCGAGCAGTGCGAGGACAAGCGCGGCGGAGAACCGGGCGGAGCGCATGGCGCGGAAGTCGATCATACGACCAAATTGTAGCAACCGCCGGTCTACCTTTGGGCGGTCACATCGGAGTGCGCGCGGCTTCGCCCGCGGTTAGGGCAGGTTCCACGGAGCCGGAGGTATGGATTTTGCCGCTCCCTTACGCGGCGAGATTAGTTGATCCGCGCGGCGGGCTGCATTGAGCGGAATGTGAGGCTTTGCAAACGTGGGCTTGATGTTGGGGCCAAAGAGAGGATCGGCCGCGGCGACGACCGAGACGTCCACATCGGCAATCGTCGTCTTTAGGGCTGTGTTGGTGGTGTCGATGAATAGATTGGCGACCAGCGCGTAGGCGGTGTTGGTGGGGTGGATCCCATCGAGGCTGAAGAGTCCGCCCAGGAAGGTTGCAGTCGCGTTGTAGTTGTTGATGGTGATGCCGTTCTGCGCCAGGTTCTGGATGAAGGTGTGAATGTTGACGAGGACGCCTCCGACGGCGCTGACCTCCTGGGCGATGGCTGCGTTGTATTGGTTGACCGTGGTCTGGATCGTGGAAACTTCGGTGGGGTCGAGGAAGCCAGCGTCCGTCAGCGGAGTGGGCGTCTGGTTCTGCAGGATCGCCGCGATCGCGGCCTGCACCTGGCCCAGGCCGGTGGCGTTGACGAGGTCGCCGGGCTGAATGCCGAGCTCCGTGGCCGCCTCGGTTTGCGTCAGGCCGGTTGCCGCCGCTACCTCGGCGATGATGGTGGCCGCCGGAGTGAGATATGGCACCACGGTGACATCGGGAACGTTGGCGACGATCAGCTTGGCTTTGGTCTGCGATTGCAGCGTGGAGAGCAACTGCTGGAACTCCTGGGTAAACGTGGCCACCGAGGTCATGGAGGAGGGCGTGCCGCTCTCGTCCGCCTGCAGTGCATCGTTGCTGCCAATCCAGACGAACAGCACGGTCGGATCCAGCTCAATGGCCAGGTTCATCTGGCTCTTGTCATTGCCGAGGGGAAGGCCGAGGACAAAGTCGGTCAGGATTTCCTCGCCGGTGGTGGGCACGAGGGTCGGCGTAGTGTTGATGAGATCGCTGAGCTGGTGCCCGGGAACCGCGATATCGGTAGGCTGAATGGAGGGGTTATCGCGACCGATGGTGACACCGGATGACTGAGTGATCACGGGTGGAGGGCCGAGGCTGGTCAGTTCTAGCACGGCCGGAGCGCCGGGGGCGGCAATCAACGGCAGGGTGAGAGTGGCTTTTGCCTGGGTGGCCACCAGGCTGGCCCAGCCGTGGGGCTGCTGCGAGTCGAGCAGCGAACCGTTCTGGAAACCGGCGCTGAGGGAATCACCGATGACCACCATGTTTGCGAAATTGGGCGTGGGGGAGCCAGGCGCCGGATTACTGCCGCCGGTGCCGCAGCCGACGAGGGGCGCAATCAGCAGGCAAGCGGAAACGGCAAGTGCGAGAGAGCTGCGAATCGCTGTCATGGCTTGGATTACCTCGGATCGAGTTGGGTGGAGCCCGAACGCATCAGCACGTTAGCACATTCGATGTGGCCAGGAGGCGGGTGACGCAGTTTTAATCGCGTTCGGCGGCATCAGCTCTCGACCGCCGGCGAAGGCACTGGCCCAGAACCAATCCCGGCGTGGTGCGGTGATGGCGCGCCTATCCTTTACACTGTTTTCGTAGGGCTGGGACGGATCAACAAACGATGCTGGAACTGAGGACAACGCGCCAGACATTGATGATCGATGCCGACGACACGCTGTGGGAAAACAATATTTACTTTGAGCGCGCCATCGCAAATTTCATCTCATTCCTCAATCATCGCCACTTTACGGCCGCCGAGGTGCGGCGGAAGCTGAACGAGGTGGAGCACGAGAACATCCTGAAGTTGGGCTATGGGCTGCACAGCTTCGCGGCGGCGCTGGCGGACACGTTCGAGCGGCTGTCGGTGGAACCGCTGACGCCGGCCCTGCATGAAACGATTCACGGCTTCGCCGAGGCGATCGCCGAGCAACCCATCGAGCTGCTGAAGCATGTCGGGCCTACGCTCGACGAGCTGCGCCGCCGTCACCGCTTGCTGCTGGTGACCAAGGGCGACGTAAGCGAGCAGACGGGCAAGGTCCGGCGTTCCGGGTTGGAGCCGTACTTTGAGGCCGTCGAAGTGGTGGCGGAAAAAGACGCGGAGAGCTATCGCGCCATCGTTCGAAAATACGGGCTGGAACCTGGCACCACGTGGATGGTCGGCAACAGTCCCAAGTCCGACATCAATCCGGCCATTGCGGCGGGATTGAACGCGGTGTTCATTCCCCACGCCGACACCTGGGTTCTGGAGCACGCCGAGCTGGCGACGGCGCCGGAGCCGCAGCAATTATTGACCTTGGAACGGTTTGGATTGCTGAGCGAAGTGTTCTGAGGCCCCGCTCCCGGCCAGCAGAGAGGCAAGCAAAGCGACGCCTCCGAGGCGGCTGGATCAGGGTTTGAGGAAGACATCCTCGCCGTCGATTGCCAGTTCGAAGACCTTTACCGAGGCGCCGGGGTGGTTGATGCATTCGCCGGTCGCGAGATTGAATTCCCATCCGTGCCAGGGGCAGACCAGCTTGCCGTCTTCGATGGCGCCCTCGGCCAAGGGACCTCCTTTGTGCGGGCAGACATTGCCCAAAGCAACAAAAGCGCCGTTGGCGTGGGCGACGCAGACGGTGCCGGAGCCGCAGGAAAATTCGCGTAATCCGCCATCGGGCGGAAGTTCGGAAACACTGGCAATTCGGGTACACTGGCTCATCCCTGCAACATATCACGGCGGGGACATGGCGGCTGGCCAACTTTGGGCGGACGCGCGGCAACCCGGCGGCAGCCGCGCTGGCCTGGAAACCAGGCCGAGGATGAAACTTCCCTGGAGCTGCGCACGTATGTACAGAGTGGAAGCGCCGGTCGTGGTCCACCGGCGGAGTTGGGGCGAGGGTAGCCGGATCGGTTGGGCGGCGGAGCGGGCGGTTGGAGGTCATCTGCTCCCCAGCCTTTTTCCTGGCGCTCCTGCACCCGTTGTGGACAGGATTCTGCTTACCCAAACCGGAGATCGCCGTCCAAACGGCAGGGAGGAAAAAGCATGCTGAATCGAAGCAGGAAGGCGCTGCTGCTGGCGCCGGTGTTGGCCGTTGCCATTGCCGCTCTGCCCGCCTGGGCCGAGGCGCGCGAGGAGTTCCACAAAACCGTACCGATGGACGCCAATGGAAGCTTTTCGGTGAAGAACGTCAATGGCGGGGTTTCGATCACCGCGTGGGACAGGAATGAGGTTCAGATTGACGCGGTGAAGACCGCCAGCTCCGATCAAAAGCTGCGCGAGGCGCGCATTGAGGTGGCCGGAAGCGGACACTCGGTGGACGTGCAGACGAAGTATCCCGACCACGACAATAGCAATCCGGCCAAGGTGGAGTACAACATCCGCGTGCCGCGGGGGGCGCGGTTGTACGACGTGGGAACGGTGAACGGCGGGATTCACATTGACGGTCCGCGCGGGCGGATCAAGGCCGCCACGGTGAACGGGACGGCGGAGGTGTGGAACGCGGGCGATGAACTCGAAGCCAGTTCGGTGAACGGCGACGTGAAAGCTTCACTGAGCAATGCCGGGCAGCACCCGGTGAAACTGAGCACGGTGAACGGCAGCGCGGCGCTGGCGATCTCCGCCACCGCGAATGCGCACGTGGTGGCCTCCACCGTGCACGGAGACATACACTCCGACCTGCCGCTGCAGGTGGAGAAGTCGAGGTACGCGCCGGGAGCAAACGTGGACAGCAACCTGGGCTCCGGTGGAGCGACCATTGAGCTGGAGACGGTGAACGGCAGTATTTATCTGCACAAGAATTGAATCGGCGGGCGGGGCGCGGCGGCCGCGTTGCCGGACCGTGTTGCGATGCCATGCCCCACATTCGCCAACGACGGGCGGATGTGGGCCACCGGTCGCTCGCCCAGCTTAATACGCGTGCAGCTTGAGGAGGGCGGCGAAGATGTCGTCGGCTTGGGGCAGGATGACGTTTTCCAGCTCCGGCTGGTAGGCGACGAAGGTATCCTTGGCGCCCAGGCGGCTGACCGGGGCGTCGAGCTGGTCGAACAGTTCGCTGCCGATGCAGGCGGCGATTTCGGCGCCGTATCCCCAGCTCAGCATGTCTTCATGCACGATGAGGACGCGGCTGGTTTTGGTGACCGAGGCGGCGATGGCCTCGAAGTCGTAAGGATTGAGAGTGCGCAGGTCGAGCACTTCGACGCTGATCCCGTGCTCGCGCTCCAGACGCTGGACGGCCTGCAGGGTGCGCGGCACGGTGGCGCCATAGGTGACCACGGTGATGTCGGTTCCCTGCTTCCAGATGCGCGCCTTGCCGAACGGAATGGTGTAGTCAGGGCCGGGATAAGGGGCGCGTCCGAAGGGCTCGCGATAGAGCCGCTTGTGCTCGAGGAAGAGCACCGGATCGTCGCAGCGGATGGCGGTGCGCAGCAGGCCCGCCGCGTCCTGCGCGTTGGAAGGAAAGACCACGTGCATGCCGGGGGTGTGGGTGAAGATGCTTTCGCCGCACTGGGAGTGATAGACGGCGCCGCCGGTGAGATAGCCTCCGATGGCGACGCGGATCACCGCCGGACAGGAGAACGCACCGTTGGAGCGCCAGCGGATCAGCGGCAGCTCATTGCGTAGCTGGTGCATGGCCGGCCAGATGTAATCGAAAAACTGAATCTCCACCACCGGCTTGAGGCCGCGCGCGGCCATACCCAGGGCGCGGCCTACAATGTTGGCCTCGGCCAGCGGCGAGTTGAAGACGCGCTCGGAACCGAACTCGCGCTGCAACCCGGCGGTGAGCTTGAAGACTCCACCCTTGCCTTTCAGCTTCTTGTCTTCCAGATACTCGTGATTGGAGCAGTCGGCAACGTCTTCGCCAAACACCACCATGCGCTCGTCGCGCCGCATCTCGTCACGCAGGCAGGTATTGATGAGGTCGGCCATGGTACGGTCGCCACCCTCGCTGGCCGGGACCGCGATAAAGCTCTCGGAGCCGGGCTTCAGATCCTCCGAAACCACGTGACGGGCGTAGCTGGAAGGTTCGGGGAATGGCGCATCCAGGGCCACATCGCTGGCCGCGTGCACCTCGACATCGACCTCGCGCAGCAACTTCTGCGCCGCCTCCAGGTCGAAAATTCCCTCGGCGATGAGGAACTCCTGCAGACGCAAGATGGGATCGCGCTCGGCCTCTTTCTTGCGCTCGCCCTCGGGACGGTAGAGCTTCTGATCGTCGGAAAGCGAGTGCGAATAGGGGCGGATGACGTGGCCGTGCACCAGGGCGGGGCCGTTGCCGGCGCGGATGTATTCCACGGCGCGGCGCATGGCGGCCAGGCTTGCCAGCAGATCCGTGCCGTCGCATTCTTCCAGGTGGAAGTTGGGGAAGTTGGCCACCAGACTGGCTGATGCTGCCGCCCGGCGTCTGGTATTGGACCGGAACCGAGATGGCGTAGCCGTTGTCCTCGATCACGTAGAGCAGCGGCAGCTTGCGGTTGGAGGCCGTGTTCAGCGACTCCCAGAATTCTCCCTGCGAGGTGGTGCCTTCGCCGCTGGAAACGTAGGTGACCTCGTCGGGATGATGCTGGACCTCCTTGTACTGGCGGTAATCGCCGTTCACTCTGGCAGCGGACGACGGATGATGGTCGAAGTAGCGTCCTGCCTCGGCGCAGCCGACGGCCTGCAGGAACTGGGTTCCCGTGGGCGAGGAGGTGGTAAAGATGTTGTGCTGGCGGCTGCCCCAGTGCGAGGGCATCTGGCGGCCGCCGGAGGCTGGATCGGCGGCGGCGCCGACGGCCTGCATGAGCATGGCTTCGGCGCTGACGCCCAGGGCCAGGCAGAGAGCGCGGTCGCGATAGTAGGGAAAGAACCAGTCATAGCCGGAGCGCAGGTTGGCGGCGGCGGCCAGCAGCAGGGCCTCGTGCCCGGCGCAGGAAATCTGAAAGAAAACCTTCTGCTGGCGCTTGAGCAGGATTTCGCGATCGTCGATGCGCCGCGAAAGCAGCATGAGCCGGTACAGCTCCAGCAACTGCCGCGCGGAGAGTCCCTCGTACGTCTGTTCCGCCATGACTCCAGGCTCGCTCTGCACCACCTTGGACGACATTCGCGCTTCCCTCGATGAAACCGCGGCCATTTCTCCGAGCTCTCAGAGACGGGGCCGAACGCACAATTGTAAACGAAATCGGCGCCTTGCCCACTCGGGCGTCCGCCAGAGGATATACTGAGGATGAGATGATCGACACGAGGCGGCCGATTCCAGCCGCAAACATAAAACTGCTCATTTGGGACATGGACGGTACGCTGGTGGACAGCGCCCTGGACTTGGCTCTCGCCATTAACGCCATGCTACGCCATCTCGAACTGCCTGAACTGCCCGTGGAGCTGATTGCCAGCTACATTGGCAACGGCATCACGGACCTGGTTCGCCGCTCCCTGGGCGATACCAAGGACGACGTCCTGCTGCAAAAGGGGCTGGCGTATTTCATAGAGTATTATGACGCCCACAAGCTGGACCACACCCACGCCTTTTCCGGAGTGATGGATACGCTGGACGCGATCCAAAAGCGCAGCAACCTGAAGATGGCCATTCTGACCAACAAGTCGGAAGGTCTCTCGCGCGGAGTTTGCGACGGCCTGGGGCTGACCCGTTTCATGACGGGGGTCTACGGCGGCAACAGCTTCGCCACCCGGAAGCCCGACCCGCTGGGCGCGCATACTTTGATGCAGCAGCACGGCGCGCTGCCCACCGAGGCCATCATGATCGGCGACTCGCTGAATGACATCCTGACGGCGAACAACGCCGCCATGTTCTCCGTCGGCGTCAGCTACGGCCTGGCGTCCGGAAGCGCTGAAGAAGCATCCGCCAGACGTGATGATCGACCGTCCCGAGGAGTTGCTGGAACTGCTGGGACTGCGGAACGGCGGGTAGCCCAAAACTGTTGCCATTGCGAAGTCGCTGGGAACGGCGAGTTCAAGTTTCTCCGTCCCCGCCGCGTCCCCTCTGCGGCGGCAGGGACGGCATCACCGTGGTTTGCCTTGCGATCGCTGGACGGAGTTCTTCCTGTTAACGGCATCTTCCCGGTCCCGGCGAGGATGGTCGCGAGGGGCATGCGGGCGGAATCAGCCCGCGGCGGCATCATCCCGCTAAATCTCTGGACGTAGGATGGCAATCTTCAGTACGCTTTAGTAGACCTTGGAGCCAGTTTACCCGTCCGCTACTCCTGCGGAGGTTCACGCTTTCCAGGTTTTGCTCTGCATGGAGCCATCACCTATGTACAAGATCGTGGAAGCCCGCAGTGTCGGCTTCAAGATCAAGCAGTTTGTCATCGAAGCGCCGCGCATCGCCCGTAAGCAGCAGCCGGGCCAATTCATCATTCTGCGTCTGCATGAAAATGGCGAACGCATTCCTCTGACCATCAAGGCCTCTGATCCCGAGGCCGGCACGGTCACCATCGTCGCGCAGTCCATCGGCAAGACCACTTCCCTGCTGAATTGCCTGGAGACGGGCGACTACATTCTGGACATTGTTGGCCCGCTCGGCCATCCCTCGGAAATTGGAGACTTTGGCACCGTGGCGATTCTGGCCGGCAGCGTGGGCACGGCCATGGCGCTGCCTACCGCGCATGCGCTGAAGCAGGCGGGCAATCACGTGGTGTTCATCGAGGGCGCGCGCAACACCGAGATGGTGGTGTTTGAAGACGAAGTTCGCGACGCCAGCAGCGAAACCTACATCATGACCGACGACGGCAGTTACGGCGAAAAAGGCCTGGTCACCAAGAAGCTCAATGACCTGCTGGCCGACGGCCGCAAGATCGACTTTGTGCTGGCGGTTGGCCCGGTGCCGATGATGCGCGCCGTGGCCCAGGTCACCGCGCCGCTCGGCATCAAGACCATGGTGAGTTTGAACTCCATCATGGTGGACGGCACCGGCATGTGCGGCGGCTGCCGGGTGCTGGTGGGAGACAAGAGCAAGTTTGCCTGCGTCGATGGACCGGAGTTCGAAGCCTCCACGGTGAACTTTGAGGTGCTGATGCAGCGCAACGCCATGTACCGCGACAAGGAAGCCGAATCGCTGAAGCGCTTTGAGGAAAACAAGGACGCGGAAGTGGCGCAGGTGCGGGCCCAGTTCGCCAAGGCGGAGGCGCACAATGGCTGAGAAAAATACTCTCTCCAACAAAGAGCGGATGAAGATTGCGCGCATCCCCATGCCGGAGCAGGACCCGGAAATCCGCAGCCACAATTTTGAGGAAGTGAACCAGGGCATTTCGGCGGCGGACGCGCGCATCGAGGCCACGCGCTGCATTGGCTGCGGCAAGCCCGGCTGCGTGCTGCAATGCCCGGTGGGAGTGAAGATTCGCGAAGTGGTGGACCTGATCTACGCGGGCGACTACCTGGCGGCGGCGGCCAAGATGCGCGAAGACAACGCGCTGCCCGCCATCACCGGCCGCGTCTGTCCGCAGGAGAACCAGTGCGAGGGCGGATGCGTGGTCGGCAAGAAAGGCGAGCCGATCGCCATTGGCAACCTGGAGCGCTTCATCGCCGACTACGAGCGCAACAGCGGACAACTTGGACTGCCCCCGAACGCCGCGCCCACGGGCAAAAGCGTGGCCATCGTCGGCAGCGGTCCGGCCGGGCTCTCGGCCGCCGGAGACCTGATCCAGAAGGGCCACCGGGTGCGCGTCTTTGAGGCGCTGCACGAGCTGGGCGGCGTGCTGGTGTACGGCATTCCGGAGTTCCGCCTGCCCAAGACCATCGTCAAGGGCGAGGTGGACAACCTGCGCAAGATGGGCGTGGAGTTCGAGACCAACGTCGTCGTGGGCAAGAGCGTGACCATTGACGAGTTGATGCGGGACGAGCACTACGACGCCGTCTTTGTGGCCACCGGCGCGGGACTGCCCAAGTTCCTCGGAGTTCCGGGCGAGCACCTCAACGGGGTGTACTCGGCCAACGAATTCCTGACCCGCGTGAACCTGATGCGCGCCTACAAGTTTCCCGAAGCCGACGAGCCGGTGTACGACTGCCGCGACCGCAACGTGATCGTGGTGGGCGGCGGCAACACGGCCATGGACGCGGTGCGCACGGCGCGGCGGCTGGGTGCGAAGACGGCAACCCTGGTCTATCGCCGCTCCGAGCGAAGAGATGCCGGCGCGCGCCGAAGAGGTGAAGCACGCCAAGCAGGAAGGCGTGGAGTTCCGCATGTTGACCAATCCCGAGGAGTTCCTGGGAGACGAAAAGGGCTGGCTGACCGGAGCGCGCTGCGTGCACATGGAGCTGGGCGAGCCCGACGCGAGCGGACGCCGCAGTCCCGGTGGAGATCAAAGGCTCGGACTTTATTCTGCCCGCGGACATGGCCATCATCGGCGTCGGCACCACGGCGAACCCGCTGGTGCAGAGCACCACGCCGGACCTGAAGACCACCTCGCGCAACTACATTCGTGGCCGACCCGGAGACCACCCGCACCTCCAAGCGCGGCGTCTTTGCCGGAGGCGACATCGTTACCGGCGGCGCCACGGTGATCCTCGCCATGGGCGCGGGACGCAAGGCCGCCGCCGCCATCCACGACTACCTGGCCACCGGCGAGTGGGAGACGGCGCCGGCGTCGAAGTAGGTTGACAGCGTAAACCGCAGAGAGGCGGGTACCGAGAGGAAGGCATTGGCAAAGAAAGACGCGGCACGCGGCAAGGGTCACACCCCCGCAATCGGAGTTGCTGACAGCGGTCTTGCCCCGAAGGACGTGCGTAAATTGCGCTCGCTGAACACTCCGGCGAAGATCCAGGCGTTCCTCGACTCGCTCCCTTACCAGTACGAAGACCACGCATGGTCGCCCAGGCGCGTGCTGCGGGAGCGCGCCGGACACTGCATGGAAGGCGCGCTGCTGGCTGCCGCCGCCCTGCGCATCAACGGCCATCCGCCGCTGCTGATGGACCTGGAGGCGGTGCGCGACGATGACCACGTGGTGGCCTTGTACCGCGTGCACGGCCTGTGGGGAGGCATCGCCAAGTCCAACTATGCGGGACTGCGCTTCCGCGCGCCCATCTACCGCACCCTGCGCGAGCTGGCGCTCAGCTACTTTGAGCACTACTACAACCTGCGCGGCGAACGCACCCTGCGCACCTACTCGGGAGCGGTAAACCTCGCGCGCTTTGACCGCCAGCACTGGATGACCAGCGACGAGGACGTCTGGTGCGTGCCCGAATACCTGGCGGAGGTACGCCATTACCCGCTCTTTCCGAAAAAAGTCGCCAAGACCCTGCCGCGCCTCGACCGCCGCAGCTACGATGCCGGCATGCACGGCTCGGTCAAGCACTGAACTTGCGCGGCATCGCCACGAAGGACCTTCGCTGCACGCTCGGTGGGAGGCGCTGCGATTTAGCGTCAGGGCTTCGCAGGGACAGCCGTTTGCTTCTTGCATAGTGTGTACTAAGTGTGTATTATGATTTTGGATTGCAGGAGACCGGGCGGCGATGGACAGCCGGGAAATCATCAAGAGGCTGGAGCAGGACGGCTGGTTTGAGGTTGCGCAGGCAGGAAGCCACAAACAGTTCAAACACGCCACCAAGCCTGGCCGGGTGACGGTCTCCACTCCCCGCAAGGATGTGCCGCTGGGAACCTTGCGGAGCATCGAAAAACAGGCCGGAATCAAACTCCGCTAGAGGAGGGCAGCCATGGAATATATCGCCTATCTGCACAAGGACAGGAAATCGGATTACGGAGTCAGCTTTCCTGACTTCCCCGGCTGCATCACCGCCGGCTCCACGCTGGAAGAGGCGCGGCGCATGGCGGCGGAAGCTCTTTCCCTGCACATCGCCGGACTGCAGGAGGACGGAGAAGAGATTCCCGAGCCTTCCACTCTGGACGATCTGCAGAACGATCCCGCAATGAAAGGCGCGGTTGCCTTCCTGGTGGAAACGAAGGAGCCGGAAAAGACGGTGCGCATCAACATCACCGCGCGCGAGAGCCAGATTGCGGAGATCGACCACCGGGCCCGCGCCGCCAAACTCTCCCGCTCGGCTTACATGGTGATTCGGGCGCTGGGGAAAAAAGGCAGCGCCAGCCTCTAGGTGACACGGGGCGGTGAAGCCGGGTGCCCCAGGTTCGCGCCGCGTCCTTATGTTTTGCGGCGATAACCTGGGCAGCAATCCCGCTCACCCCGGCACGATTTCGCCATTGGTGTTGGCCTTGTTCTTTGGCATTCCGACCGTGCGGCACGAAAAGAAACAAGAGCGAAAGCAACACCATTTGACATGGTCACGCGGCATCCCACCTTATCGCCGCACACAACGCGGCGCGAAGGTGGGGCACCCGGCCGCAAGATATAATCAAGAGTTACGCAGAGCCTGCCGCTGCTTCCTGAGAGCTGTGCGGTGATTTGTGCGGAGTGGGGACCGCTGCCAAATGGAACTGAAGGTTCACAGCAACTACAAGCCGCAGGGCGATCAGGCTTCGGCCATCGAGCAGCTTACGCGCGGGCTGCGCGAGGGCGAAAAGCACCAGGTGCTGCTCGGCGTCACCGGCTCCGGCAAGACGTTTACCATGGCCAAGGTGATCGAGGAGATCGCAGCGCCCGGCGCTGGTGATGGCGCACAACAAGACGCTGGCGGCGCAGCTTTATCACGAGTTCAAGAGCTTCTTCCCCAACAACGCCGTCGAATACTTCGTCTCCTACTACGACTACTACCAGCCGGAAGCCTACATTCCGGCGGGCGACATTTACATCGAGAAGGAATCGACGGTCAACGACGAGCTGGACAAGCTGCGGCTCTCGGCCACGCGCTCGCTGTTCGAGCGCCGCGACTGCATCATCGTCGCCTCGGTAAGCTGCATCTACGGCCTGGGCTCGCCGGAAGCCTATTACGGCATGCTGCTCTTCCTCGAAAAGGGACAGAAGATCAAGCGCAAGGAGATCACCAGCAAGCTGGTGGAGATTCTCTACGAGCGCACCGACGCCGACTTCAAGCGCGGCACCTTCCGCGTGCGCGGCGACGTGATCGAGGTCTATCCGACCTACGACGACAACGCCTACCGCATCGAACTCTGGGGCGACGAGGTCGAGTCGCTGGCGCAGATCGATCCGCTCTTCGGCACCGTGAAGCAGAAGTATCAGCGCCTGCCCATCTATCCCAAGTCGCACTACGTCATGCGGCCCGAAACGCGCAGCGCGGCCGTGGATTCGATTGTGCAGGAGATGCTGTGGTGGGAGAAGGAACTGGAAAACCAGGGACGCATCGTGGAGGCGCAGCGCATCCACCAGCGCACCCGCTTTGACCTGGAGATGATCAAGGAGATGGGCTACTGCCACGGCATTGAGAACTACTCGCGCCACTTCACCGGGCGGCTGCCGGGCGAGCCTCCGCCGACGCTGCTGGACTATGTGCCGCGCGACTTTCTGCTGTTCATGGATGAGTCTCACCAGACCGCGCCGCAGGTGCGCGGCATGTGGCACGGCGACCGCTCGCGCAAGCAGAACCTGATCGACTACGGCTTCCGCCTGCCCAGCGCGCTGGACAACCGCCCGCTCACCTTCGAGGAGTTCGAGGCGCGCGTGAACCAGGCGATCTATGTCAGCGCCACGCCGGGGCCGTACGAGCTGACGAAATCGGCGGGCGTGGTGGTGGAGCAGATCATCCGCCCCACCGGCCTGGTCGATCCGCAGGTCGAGGTGCGTCCCGTGAAGGGGCAGATCGACGATCTGCTGCACGAGATTCGCCTGCGCGTGGAGCGGGGCGAGCGCGTGCTGGTGACCACGCTCACCAAGCGCATGTCCGAGGACCTGGCCGAGTACTACGCCGAGGTCGGGGTGCGCTGCCGCTACATGCATTCGGAGATCGAGACGCTGGAGCGCATCAACATTCTGCGCGATCTGCGCAAGGGCGAGTTCGATGTATTGATTGGTATCAATCTATTGCGCGAGGGGCTGGACTTGCCGGAGGTTTCGCTGGTGGCGATTCTGGACGCCGACAAGGAAGGCTTCCTGCGCTCGGCCGGCTCGCTGATCCAGACCATTGGCCGCTGCGCCCGCCACCTGGAAGGCCGCGCCATTCTTTACGCCGACCGCATGACCGACTCGATGAAGAAGGCCATCGGCGAGACCGACCGCCGCCGCGCCAAGCAGGAGGCTTACAACCAGGAGAACGGCATCACGCCGCAGTCCGTGGGCCGCGCCGCGGACATGTCGCTGGCGCACGTGATCGCCGCCGACTACGAGGACGTTCCGATGGAGAGCGACGGCCTGCCGGAGTTCAAATCGCAGGAGCAGCTCGACGCCTTCATTACGAAGATGGAAGAAGACATGCGCGAGGCGGCAAAGAGGTTCGAGTTCGAGCGCGCGGCCAAGTTGCGCGACACCGTGAAGGAACTGCGCACGAAGGAGATTCTGTTCGGGTAAGGGAGTGGATGGTGTCAACAGAGAAGCCCGGAGTGATCCGGGCTTTTCTGCGCACGTGTCCGCGCTAATCGTTTTCCTGCAACGAGGTGACGTGCTGTTCCAGGGCCTTCGTGTATTCGCGTTCGGCGACCAGCTCCAGTTCGAGCTTTTTGATCTGACTGTGCAGCCGCAGAATCTCCAGCCGCATCCTTCCCTGGTCTGAACTGTTGCCGGGCATGGGCGGTGCAGGCACGCGTCCAGGCACGGGCGGCGGCACCTGCATCTGCGCCGACCCGGTGATTTGCGCCCCGGGAATGGAGACCGGCGGCGCCACTACGGGAGGCGCAAGCGCAGCCGCCACGGTCGCGGCAATCGAAGGCGTGGCCGGGCGCGGCACAGTGCGTGGCACCGGCACCGGTCCGGTGATGCGCGCCTGGCCATGGCCGGCGCGCACCGGCATGGGGCCGCTGAAAATACTGCTCAGCACGGCGTTGGTATCTTCATGCGACACAGGCACGGGCTCGGCTTCCACCACCGGGGCGGAGAGCAGATGGCGCACCCGCGCGATCAGGTCCTGCGGCTGGAACGGCTTGCGGATCAATTCATTGGCATGAACCGCGAAGGCGCGTTCGGCCACCCCCTTGTTGACCACGCCCGACATCAGGATCACCGGGGTTTGCCCAAAACGCGGATGCTGCTTGATGTACTGGCAGACATCGTAGCCGTCGCGTCCCGGCATGATGACGTCGGTGATGACGACGTCCGGGGCGCTGTGGTCCATCAGGTCCATGGCGCTGCCGGCGTCATGGCAGGTGATGACGTCAAGGTCTTCGCGGCGGAAGGCGATTTTGATCACCTCACGCATGGTTGCGCTATCGTCGATGAAATACACCACCGGCTTTGCGCTCATTGATAGCCTCCATCGTTGGCGGCGCGTTCTTCATCGATTTCGCGCAGCGCTTCCAGCATCAACTCGGTTACGGAACGGAACACGGTGCGGGTGGCGGCCAGGGAGCCGGGCACAAATTTATACACTCCGCGCATCATTCCGTTGCAGGTCTTGATGGTGCGGATCACGGCTTCGTCGCCGATGATTTCGCCCACCTCCGCGTGCAGTACGTCGCCGCGATTGAAAAATATGGTTCCATCAATGGATTCCGCGTTGATGTAGAGGACCCCCGACTGCCGCGAATGCGAAAGCATCTGGATGACGCCGGGCAGGTCCAGGTGTGAGAGGCTGCCCTCGAGCACGGTCTGCTCCGACTCCAGCATCTGCGTGGGATGGAACCCCTCCAGGCGGCTGAGCAGGAAGGTTCGCACCTGGGCGGCAATGTTTTCCGGACCGCGACGGCGGTCGATGTAATCGTCGCACCCGGCGCGGAATGCCTCCATCAGCGCCTTTTCGCCGCCTTCACCCATGGCAAGAATGGGAATGTTGGTGGTGGCGGCATCGCCGTGCAGGATGCGCGGAAGATCAAAGACGTTTAACTCGCGCAGGTTGGTGGCGCACAGGATGGCGGTGGGCGGGTTGCGCTCCAGCATGGTGAGGGCGTAGGTGGCCTGGGTGGTGTGCATCACGTCAAAGCCCTGCGCCTTGAGCGCCTCGGTCAGGCGCCGCGCAAAAAAAACATTGCTGTCAATCAGAAGAATCCGCTGATTGAGAGCTCCGTTTGTGCTCATTGCTTCGCCTCCCTGTCCAACGCAGTGGGTTGAATGCAGTGTGCCACGACCTGGTCCAATGCCAGCAGAGGTATTATCCTGCCACCGGTGCGCAATAGGCCAGTGACGAAAGTAACATTTTCCGGTGCCTCGCCGCGCTCGCCCTGCACCAGTTCACAGTCACCGCTGACGGGAATCGCCACGGTCTCAGCCCGGCCCGCGTAATTGCAGCGCGCGATCACGTAGAGATTGCGTTCGGCGCCATGGCGGAAGGCGCCGCGCAGATCGCAGACCGGGATCACGGCGCCACGCCGCACCAGCACCCCTTCCAGCGCCCGCATGGTGTGAGGAAATGAGTATACGGGGCTCGGCATGACCAATTCCTTCACCTGGCTGGACTCGAGCGCATAACGCTCCTCGCCAAGGGGAAAGATCACGTATCGCGTTGTGTCCTTCATGTCCCACTTCCAGTTTGTGCCACCGGCTGCGCGGCGGTGCGCCAGTACTCTGTTCTTACGAGCGGAACCACCTCGTTCTCCAGCAGGAGCAGGCCACGATACCAGCGCCGCTCCTCGCCGCGGAACAGGCCCGGCAGAGGTACCACTTTGGGCAACGTCGTCATCCGCTCCACTTCGGTCACGCCCAGCGAGCACTCGCCCGGCTTGAGCACCACAAAGCGTTCCAGGATTCCGGCGCCCAGCCCGACTCGCAACGCGAAGTCGATTGACTCGGCCCCCTTCAGGCGGCGAATCGCGGCGCGTTCCTCGCGGTCGCGAATCTCCTCCACCTCGCTGGCTTCCACGGCGAAACGCATGCCTCCGGCGGTGAACAGGATCACCGGTCCCGCGGTGGCCGTAACCGGCTTCACCGAGCGCGGGACAAAGAATGCGCGCCGTTCGTTCTCTATCACTGCCCGCACCAGCTGCAATTGCGGCAACCGCCCATGATCATACCCTCGCCACCCGCACCGCACCGGGACGCGCCGCCAGCCGCCGGGTCACGACCGCGGCAATCTGATCGAGCGGCAGCACCTGCTCGACCGCGCCCGTCTTGATGGCCTCGGAAGGCATGCCGAAGATGACCGAGGTAGCCTCGTCCTGCGCTACTACCAGGCCGCCGTTTTCCTGGATCGCCATCACTCCGCGCGCGCCGTCGTTGCCCATCCCGGTGAGGATGGCAACCGAGGCATTGGCGCCCGCCAAGGCCGCCACCGACTCCAGGGTCACGTCGATGCAGGGCCGGTAGCCGGCGATGCGCGGCCCGCCGTCCAGCAGGATTCGGCCCGGCGGCTCCAGCCGCAGATGGCAGTTGCCGGGACAGACGTACACCTGCCCGGCACGCAGCAGTTCTCCGTTCTCGGCCTGCTTCACCGGAAGCTGCGAGACGCTGGCCAATTGTTCGGCAAACTGCTGGGTAAAGTTTCCCGGCATGTGCTGCACCACCAGCAGCGCGCCGGGAAAGCCGGCGGCAAACAGCGGCACCAGCTTCATCAGCGTCGCCGGGCCGCCGGTGGAGGCGGCCAGAACCACGATCGCCAGTTTTGCTCCCGGCAGCGCGGGTGCGGCGCCAGCATCCGGCGGCCAGAGTCCGGTGCGGACAGGCTTCGGCGGCGCGGCGCGCAACAGGTTGCGGATGACGCGGACCTTGGAGGCGATGCGCAGCTTGCGCACCAGTTCCTCGCGCACGCTTGACATGTCAAGATCGACACCTCCGCTGGGCTTGGCGATAAAGTCGATGGCGCCCAGCTCCAGGGCGCGCAGGGTGGCTTTGGCTCCCTCCTTGGACTCGGAACTGACAATCAGGATTGGACGCGGATCGGTTGACATGATGATTTCGGTCGCTTCGAGCCCGTCCACATGCGGCATGTTGATGTCCATGGTGATGACTTGCGGTTTGAGCCTGGCGCTCTTCTCCACCGTTTCGCGCCCGTCCCGCGCCTCGCCTACAACTTCAAAGGAGCCGTCGGAGTCGAGAATGCTAAGCAGCACCTTGCGCATGAACGCCGAGTCGTCGGCAACCAGCACCCGGATTTTTTCACCATTGATCATCGTCTATCTCTTATCTCTCAATGAACCACGGGTGGCGCAGCGGTTGCCTGTCCCGAGGTTCCGATCAGCTCCACCACCTGGGCGATAAAACTTTCTTCCTGCACCGGTTTGACCAGGAAGGCGGCGGCGCCTTCCTTGAGGGCGCGCTCGCGATGCTTGGCCCCGGCGCGAGAAGTCACCACCATCACCGGGACCGCGCTGGTCGAAGGCGTCTGGCGCAGATGCAGCATCAGTTCATAGCCGTTGGTGCGGGGCATTTCCAGGTCGGTGATCACCAGGTCGCAATCGCTGGAAGTTGCAATCTCCAGTGCCTCCAGTCCGTCGGCGGCAAGCTTGACGCGGTAGCCGGCCTTCTCCAGCATGCGTCCCACGAACTTGCGCACGCTGATTGAGTCGTCGGCCAGCACTACCAGCTTTTCCCGTTCCACCCGGTCCACGGCGGCCGCCGGAATCTCACCGCGCGCCACCGCCGTGGCGCCGGGCACGAACAATCGCGATGCGTTCATCAGGGTGGTCAAGGGGCGGCGCTCGGTGTATTCGCCCAGGATCAGGCGGTTGACATCGACCAGCAGAATCAGGCTGCCGTCGGGGGCAATGGTGGCGCCGGGAAACAGCTTCACATGGCGCAGATACTCACCCAGATTCTTGATGACGATTTCATCCTTGCGCAGAACCTCCTCCACCACCACGCCTACCTGGCGGCCGCCCACGTTGACCAGCACCAGGCGGAGATAGCCGTTGCTCGGCTGCAGGCGAGGCAACTGCAAGGCATCGTCGAAGCGCACCACCTCGGTCACCACGTCGCGAACCTTGGCAATCAGTTTGCCGCCCACGTCCTCGATCTCACTGGGGCGGATGCGGCGGATTTCCTCCACAAAAGCCAGCGGGAAGGCGAAGGTCTGCTCGCCGCATTGCACGAACAGCGCCTGCGAAATGATCAAGGTCAGCGGAACCTTCAAGGTAAAGCGGGTGCCGATTCCCTTCTCCGTTTCGATTTCGATTTCGCCGTTGAGATTGGCCACGTTCGAGTGCACCACGTCCAGCCCCACGCCCCGCCCGGCCAACTCGGTGCGGCGCGGCGCGGTGGAGAAACCGGGTCGGAAGAGCAGGTCCAGGATTTCGCGGCGGCTCAGGCGATCGGCGGCGTCGGCGGCCAGGAATCCACTTTCAATTGCCACCGCCTTGACGTGATCAAAGTCCACCCCGCGGCCGTCGTCTTCCACCTCCACGTAGATGTGATTGCCGCGATGGTAGGCGCGGACGGCGATGTTGCCACGGTCGGCCTTGCCCGCCTCGTAGCGCTCATCCACGCGTTCGATGCCGTGCGCCACGGCGTTGCGGACCAGGTGCAGCAAGGGGTCGGCGATCTGCTGAATGATGTTGTTGTCGAGCTCGGTTTCAGCGCCCGCCAGGGCCAGGTCCACCTGCTTGTTGCTCGCCTTGGCCGCGTCACGGACGGTGCGCGCGATGCGGGTGAACAGATTGCCGATGGGCACCATGCGCGCCTGCGTAATCTCATCCTGCAGGCGATGGGCGAGCTTGGTGAATTCGTCGATATCGCCGTCCACGCGGCGCACAAAGCCGTCCAACTGGGTAAGCACTTCGGAAATGTCGGCGGAGATTTCGGTGAGCGAGCGCGAGAGAATGCCGAAATCGTCGTACCGGTCCATCTCCAGCTCGCTGAACTCCGACGGGCCCGCGTCAAAGGGAGTGGCGCGGCCCGCCGACCCATGGCCGTAACCGGCATGACCGAAGCCGCCGTAAGGAGACGCCGCGGAGCGTCCGCCCGAGCCCAGTTCCAGCGGGTCCGCCCAGGACGGCGCGGACAACAGCGGCGTGGAGTTGATGCGGCTGAACTCGTACTTGTCCTGGAACTCCGTAACCTTGTCGCTCATGCGACCCTTGGAGAAGTTCAGCACCTCGGCCAGCTTTTCCAACTCCGCCAACCGGCCCAGCATGCGGGTGCGATTGATGACCAGCTCGCCCACCGCGTTCATCATGCGGTCCAGCCGTTCCAGCCCGATGCGCACCGACTTGGATTGCGCCATGCCCACCGGCGTGCCCAGTGGCGGCATCGGCTCCGTGGCTTCCAGCTTGGGCTCGTCGCTCTGCGCCGCGAGGTCCGCGGGCGGAGCGGCCGCTTCGGCCAGCAGCGCGGCCAGCGGTGATAACGGCGGCGATGGTGGTGGCGGCGGTAACGGCTGCGGCGGAATCGGTAGCAATGCCGGCGTGCTCTTGGCCACCACGGGCATGGGCTGAGGGACCGGCTTGCTCTCCTCCACCGGCGCTACGGGCGGCACCAGCGGTTTGCTCGCGGCCACCAGCGACACCGGCTGCGGAGCCGGTTCTATCTCCTTCGGCAACAGGACAGGCGGCGGCGTGGAGGCAACGATACTCGTGTTGGCGACGGCGGGCGCTTCCACCTCGCTGGGCGAAATCTGCTGCATCCGTGCAATCAGCGAACGCGCCGCCAGTTGGAAGCTGGCCTCGTCCTGCCATTGGTGGTAGATGAGCTTCTTGACCACGTTAACGGTTTCCAGGCACAGGTCGATGATGGTCGCGCTGGGCTTGAGCTCGCCATCGCGCAACCGCCCCATCACGTCCTCGGCGTGATGCGCGATGGTGGCGATGCGCTGCCAGCCCACCTGCGCAGCCGATCCTTTGATGGTGTGCATGGCCCGGAAGATACGATGAATATCCTCTTCGTTCGGTCTCGCCTCCAGCGCCAGCAGACAATCGGTGATCGCCTGCAGATGCTCCTCGACCTCGGGAATGAAGAACTCCAGCACGTCGTCGGGAACCTCGCGATCGGGCTTCAGC
The DNA here is from genome assembly GCA_963707735.1 of uncultured Acidobacteriota bacterium. GTDB lineage: Bacteria > Acidobacteriota > Terriglobia > Terriglobales > Acidobacteriaceae > TOLSYN. The sequence continues at coordinate 1,331,523 of CAVPRB010000003.1, forward strand.
TCCGGTACGCGCTCGATCGAACCTGCGGTCACGGCGGAGGGCGTTACCGGCGCGGCAGGAGCCTCGGCCACCACTGGCGCGGCAACCTGGGCGGCAGGAGGTGGCGCTGGTGCAGGCGCAGGAACAGCCACAACGGCGGCGGACGCGGCGGGTGGCGCAGGTGGCGCTTGCGGAGCGGCGGCGGGTGCAGCCACTGCAGCGACCGGATGCGCGACAGGTGGCGCCGCCGGTGCGGGCGGCGCAGCAACGCGAACCGCACGCGACGCCGCAGGCGGCACGGGCGGCGCAGCAAGTGGTGCGGCAGGGTGCGCAACCAGCGGCGCGGGCGCGGCTTGCGGAGCGGCGGCGGCAGATACTTGCGGCACGGTGGCGGGTGCAGAGGACGCGTCAGGCGCAACCGGCGGCTTCCGGCGTTCAACCGCAGGCGCGGGAGGCGTCACCACCGGCGCGGGAGGCGCAGCAACGGCTGTACCCACGGGAGCCGCCAAGGTGGCAACGGATGCGGCCGGGTGCGCAACCGGCGACGCGGCGGCAGGTGGTGCTGGCGGCGCGGCAGCGGGAGCAGCTACTTTGGCAACCGGCGTTGCCACGCGAGTAACCGGCGCGGCAGCGGGCGCGACCGGCGCGGTTGCCTGAGGCTGGGGTGCGCGCGGCGCGGGCGGCGGCACGGCCGCAAACAACGGCTCATCATTTTCATCGACGGCTTGTTCATCGACGGCTTGCGGTTCCGGCTCGGGCGGGTGAGGCTGCTCGGTGGGAGCGTCAGCGGCGGCCGGCGGCGGGCCCTGGAAGGCGAATGGATAGCGCTGTTTGAACGACGCGATGTCCTCGATCGACTCCTGCGCGTTGGCGCTGATCATGATCAGGTCGCTTTCCAGCACCGCAATTCCTTCGTAGATGAACTCCACCAGCGGGCCCGTGGCCTCCGGGCTGATGGTCGCGTTCATGGCGTACTGGAAGATGTGCGCCAGCTTGCCCGCAACTTCCTGGAACAAGGCATAGCCATAGGTTCCGCCGGTGCCGGCCACGCCGTGCGCCGAGATGTAGAGGCGCTCGATGTCCTCATAGAGCGGATAGGGGTCCTGCAGGATGCCCGAGTACTCGCGCAGAAACTGCAGGTGCTCGCTGGCTTCCTGAAGGAACAGCTCCACCATCTCCGGGCTGGGTCCGTTCATGCTTCACCCCCCACGGCCCGGGCGCGGATGGCCATAGGATCCAGCGGCTTTTGCAGTAGCCGCGCTCCGTTCATAATCGTCTGATTGAACTTGACCGGGGCGCTTGCCGCCGATTCCGCATGTCCAAGGAACAGATAGCCGCCCGGCTCCAAATGTTCGTAAAAGTGCTGGATCAGCCGGCAACGCAATTCGGCTCCGAAATAAATCAGCACGTTCATGCAGAAGATGCACTCGAAGCGTCCCAGAAAGACCGGTTGCGCCAGGTTCATGGGCGCGAACTTCACCATGTCGCGCAGCACCGGCTTCACCTTGTACTTGTCGCCGTCCCGGTCAAAGTAGGCTGCAATCTGCGCCGGCGAAAGATTTGCCAGCAGGCGCCTGCCGTAGACGCCTCGGCCGGCACGCTCCAGGGCTTGGTGGCTGATGTCGGTGGCAATGATGCCGGCTTCCAGGCCGCCGCTGGCAGCCGCCGCCTCGCAGACGCTCAGTGCAATCGAGTACGGCTCTTCACCGCTGGCGCAGCCCGCACTCCAGATGCGCAAGCCATGCTCGCTGTCCCACAGTTTACGGCTTTGCAACTCCGGCAATACAAACTGCTCAAATGCGGAGAACATCCCTGGATAGCGCAGGAAGCTGGTTTCCTGGGTCAGCAGACGTTCCAGCATGCTGTCGTATTCGACGTTAGAGGCGAGCACCAGGCGCAGCAATTCCATCCCGTAGGTCAACCGCTTCTGCTGCATGAGTTCGACCACGCGCGCGGTCAGGAAGCGCTCGCGCGACTCATCGAAGACGATGCCGGAGCGCTGCTCGACCAGCAGTTGCAACTCGCGCACCTCGTGTTCGCTCAGCACCGGATTGACTCCAGCTTGGTCCATTGCCGCCCGCTACACCGTTTGCCGCCCGGTTTACCGTTCCGAAGCTCTTGCGATCCTTGCCGTTCCCCGCGCCTTAGTTGCGCGCGGCGCCCGCCTGCAATTCCTTGCGCGGGGGCGGCGCCGACGGCGCACCCGACACCTGCACCCGGAATTGCGACAGCGCCTCGTTGAGCTGCACGCTCATCTTCACCATCTGTTCCATGCTGTGCGCCGTCTGGCGCGCGCCTTGCGAAGTCTGGCGAGTGATGTTGGAGATGATCTGCATGGCGTTGGCCACGCCTTCGGTGCCGCGCACCTGCTGCTTGCTGGCGAGAGAAATTTCCTGCACCAGCTCGGCCGATTGCCGGACCACGGCCGAGATAGCCTCCAGCGCCTTGCCCGCCTGGTCGGCCAGCCGCGCTCCGACTTCCACCTCGCGCGTGCCTTCTTCCATCACCACCACGGCCTCGTTGGTCTCGGCCTGGATGGCCTTGATCAGGGCGGCAATGTCCTTGGTCGCGGTGCGCGAGTGTTCGGCCAGTTTGCGAACCTCGTCGGCCACCACGGCGAAGCCGCGGCCGGCCTCGCCGGCGCGCGCCGCCTCGATGGCCGCGTTGAGCGCCAGCAGGTTGGTCTGCTCGGTGATGTCGTTAATCACGTTGATGATCTCGCTGATCTCCAGCGAACGGTCACCCAGCGACTTGATCTTCTTGGCCGTTGCCTGCACGCTGGAGCGGATGCGCTGCATGCCTTCCAGGGTGTCGCGCACTGAGCGGTTGCCTTGCTCGGCGGCGTCCAGGGCGCGCCGCGCCGCCTCGGCGCTGGCCTCGGCGTTGTTGCTCACCTGCTTCATGGATACCGTCAACTGCTCCACGGCCGATGAGGTGTTGGTAATCTCGTGATCCTGCTGAGTGGCGCCCGTGGCCATGGTTTCCGAGGCGTTCAGAATCTCGTTGGCGCTGGTCGAGACGTCGTTGGCGGCGTCGCGCACCCGGCGCAGCACCTGGGTAAAGTTGTCGAGCATGTAGTTGACCGAGTCCACCACGTTGCCGAGGGCATCGCTGGTCACGCTGCCGCGCAAGGTCAAATCGCCGCGCGCAATCTGGCTCACAATGGTGAGAAACTCGGTCACCGAGCGCTGCAGATTGCGTTGCGCTTCTTCATCCCGCATCGCCTTGGCAGCCTTTTCCGCGGCCTGGTTCAAGTGCAGCGCGATGTAGCCGAAATCGTCCTCGCCACCTTCCTTCAGGCGCGCCTTGAATTCGCCGCCGCTCACCAGTTCGGCAAATTCCACCAGCGCCTTCACCGGTTCGGAAACCTGGTTGGAGAGGCGAAACAGCACCAGCATGGAAGCGACGATCAGCATGCCTATGGCTCCCAGCAGTGGGAACAACGCCGCCGCCGGCAGAGAAAGCAGCTCGAGCAGTCCTTTGCCGCCGGCCCGTGCGCCGGCCATGTACGCCAGCCCGAGTACCAGTGCGGTGGCCACCCCGTTGATTGCCACCAGCGCGATGATTGCCGAATTGAGACGACCTTTCATAAGACCTCCAGGACAACGCTGCTGCCTTGTCTACGCGCGCGTCGCCTTACCCTCGAGCGCCATGGCGCTCTTCTGAAAAAAACCGTGGCGCAAGGCGCCGGGACTTGCCACTCAAATCACACCCACTGGGAACGATTCCAGCACCCGCTTCAAGTCCAGCGCCAACGCCAGCCGGTCGCCGTGGCGAAGCATTCCGGCGCAGTGCGGAACGTCGCGCGGAGCTTCTCCGGTCAGCAGCGGCTCGCTGGTGCTGTAGGTTCCGATCACCTCATCCACGGCGATTCCCACGCGAACGTCGGGGGCGCTGGCGACGCCGCGCAGACAGGCCACCACCACTTGCCGCGGAGGCAGGTCCGCCCGCCGCACCTCGGTAAACGCAATGTCCACCACCGGCACAATGGTTCCTCTCAGATTGAAGACGCCCATCAGGAACACCGGCGACAGGGGCAGATAGGTCAACCGCGGCCACTCCACAACCTCGTCCACCTCCAGCACGTGCAGGCAGAAACGCTCGCGTCCGGCGCGGAAGATGCAGTACTGCTGCTCGGGCAGCGAGGGTTCGACGGCAAATCCCTCCTCCTCCAGATCAAACTCGTTGTCGAGAGGATATGGGTCCGGCGCCCGCGCATTGTCCGGTGGCTCTGCCATGCTTATCCGAGCACCCTTTGCACTTCACCCACCAGTTGCGCCCCGGTAAAGGGCTTGATCACGTAACCGTCAGCGCCCTGCTGCAAGCCCCAGAACTTGTCGCTTTCGCCGTCTTTCGAACTCACCAGCACGATGGGGATGGCGCCGAACTCCTGGCTGCTCTTCAATTCGCGGCAGGCCTGGAAACCGTTTCGCCCCGGCATCACCACATCCAGAAGAATCAGGTTGGGCTGCTCGGATGCCAACATCTGCTCGATGCGTAACGGATCGCTCAATGAAACCGCGGAATACCCGGCGCTCTGCAGAAAAGACTGCATCAGGCAGCTTTCGGCTGGCGAATCGTCAACGATCAAGATCTTTTTCGTCACAATGCACCTCATTTTCCTTTACCGTGGAGCCGGGACCCCGCTTACCGCGCGATCCAACCAGCCCGCACTACGCCGGAGCCGCGCCGCTCGCCGCAACCGGCCGCCGGCATCCGGAGACGATTCAATTCCCAGGCCGGCCCACCAACTTCTTGCGATGAGCGAGTTCGAAGGCACCGGCGCCCGCCCTTAAACTGCAACTTAGCAGCCCAACCCGCTCACGCGGAAGTGACTGAAAGGAGACACCTTCCAATTTTCGAACCCAATCCCATCCGAGCGGCATTAAGACAACACTACCACCCGTTTCTCCGGCGCGCTAAGCTCGGGAGCAGGCGACTTCTTCGGCGCCCGCCGCACCGCAATGCCGTAAAGCTTGATCTTGCGGTACAGTGTAGCCCGCGAAATACCCAGCAACTTCTGCGCCTGCTCCTTGTCTCCACCCACCTGCGCGAAAACCCGCTCCACGGTGAGCCGCTCCAATTCTTCCAGATTGGTACATACAGGCGGCGGCGTGCTCTGGGCTCTGCCCTGCAGGCGGCTACGCAGGATTTCGTTTTCCCGAACCAGCCGGACCTTCTCCAGCATGCGCTCCATGACCAGCTGGAACTTCTCCGCCCGGAAGGACTTGACCACAAAGTCGTAGGCTCCCTGGCGGATCGCCTGGACCGCGGTTTCCATGCTATCGCGGTCACCCATCAGGGTAACTTCGGTCCGCGGCCAGCGCCGCTTCAACTCGGCCAGCAATTGCAGTCCTGAGTAGCCACCGGTCGCCAGGCTTGCCAGCACCAGTTCGGGGGCATCGCTCTCCATCCGCCGCAGCGCCTCCCCGGCGCTATCCGCCACAAAGCAGACCAGTCCCATCCCGCGCCCGAGGATCGCGCACAGGTCGCAGATGTTGCGCTGATCATCCACGATCAGCAGGCGGATTGGAGGCTGATCAGTCATTGCCATTCCCAGGGGATGAGGTAATTTTTCTTATCAGTTCGAGCAGCAGGGCGATGCGAAACGGCTTTTCGATAAACTGCGCGCCGGTTTGCTCCCGCACCTGCTCCGCGTACGGATCGCTGACGTTGCCGGTGATGAACAGGAAGCGGGAGGAGAGCTGCGGCCGGTTCTGCCTTACCCAGTCGTAAAGCTCCGCGCCGCCCAGCCCGCCCGGCATTCTCAGGTCGGAGACAACCGCCGCAAACTCACCGCGCTCCAGCAACCCGAGGGCAGAGGCGCCCGACGCCGCGGCTACAACCTTTACGCCTCCTCGCTCCAGCGCCGTCTTCAGGAACGAGAGCAGGATTTCCTCGTCTTCCACAACCAGGATTGGCAGTGATTCGCTCATATCGGTTCAGTCCCGTTCCTTGCCGCGAGCCAGAGATCAGGATAGCAATCCCGTCCCCCGTAAGAAACAGCACCGAAGTAATCCTCATCGGTAAGCTCTCACGAAGAAAATCAAACGCGGGCGCAGCCACGTTTCTCTAGCAGGAGATGCACCAGCGTAGGCCCTGTCTCAATTTGAGTCAAGCCGGATACAGCAGTCCTCGTTCTCCCGCCACTCATGAATTTCCGGTGCAGGCCGGCTGCCCGTGATCCTTATATTTCGTTTCCCATTCCGCGACCTAACCAAATGAAAACACGTAGATCGAAAACTTTAGGCATAGACCTTTTGCTGCTTTCGAAATGACTAAAAGGTTGCTATCAATGAGAATGGAGCTCATCAAGGTCACGTAACTGAACGCGCGGGAGTGATCTCTTGCGGGCCGAGGGTCAGCCTGCAAAGGTCTTCGCCTCTGGATGCAGCGGGAATGGGCGGCGAATTCTTGGCCGGAGGGTTCGAGTAGTTACTTGCGAGCGGCGCTCTGAGAGGTCATCTTTTTTCTACGGGCGCCGGCTGGGCTGCGGCGCTGGACCGAGCGCCAGAGGTGATTCAAGCGGTCGAGGCAACTGCGACGGGCAAGGTGGAGGAATCCCGGTTGGGGTTCCGGAGGCATGGAGGGAATGAAAATCCGCAATAAGTTGCTCGCTGAATTTTGGATTGTTGCTTTGGGTGATGGCTCTGGTCTTCGCCGTCAGCACCTTCGCCATGTTCCGAGAGCGTGCCGCCAAGACCGCTCTCAGCAATGCGCTCGATCTCTCCCAGGCCACCGAAAACGTCCGCCACCAGATGATGGAGAACCGCCTGGCGCTCAGCAATTATCTGCTCACCGGCGCCGGAACCGAGTTGGATCGCCTGCATGAAGGCAACAGCCGCACCTACGATCTTCTGCGCGAGGCGCAGTCCAAGGCCACCGACGCCGAGCCAGCGCGCCGGATTGAACCGCATCGAAGCCATCGAGCGCGAGTGGTATTCAACCTTTGCCGACCGCTTTGTCCAGGAACACAAGGACGTTGACAACGGAAAAATCAACGCCAACGACCTGCTGGAGCAGTACACCAAGGCCGAACCGATGGAGCAACTCAAGCGCTCCAATGAAGTCATCAACGAAGTGCAGAGCGAGAATCGCCGCCAGCTCGATGAACGCCGCCATCAACGACGAGAGCGCTTCGATGTGGACCACCATCGCTCGGCATCCTCGGCTCCCTGATCGCCATGATCATGGGCGTATTCATTGCCTTCCGCACCGCCCAGTCCATCACCACGCCGCTCGAGCATCTCATCACCGTGGCCCGCGAAGTTGGCGACAAGGGCGACCTCGACCAGGAAATCGACATCGAGGGCCAGGACGAGATCGGAACCCTCGCCCAGACCTTCCGCAACATGGTGGTTTACTTCAAGGAGATGGCCACGGTTTCAGAGGCCATCGCCGGCGGCGATCTCTCGGTCGAAGTCTCGCCCCGTTCCAACCGCGATACCCTGGCCTCGGCTTTCTCGCAGATGACCAACGGCCTGCGCACCCTGGTGCGCTCGGTGCGCGACGCCGCCGCGCAGGTGGCCGCCGGCTCCAACCAGGTCGCCGACGCCTCGGAGGATTCGGCCAAGATTAACGTGCAATCCGCTTCGGCCATCGATGAAGTCACCAGCACCATGCACGAGATGAGCATCAACGTGCAGAACATGGTGAAGAACACCCAGATGCAGGCCTCCAGCGTCAGTGAGACTTCGGCCTCCATCGATGAGATGGTCGCCAGCATTCAGCGCGTTGCCGACACCGCCAAGGTGCTGCTGGATATCTCCAACCGCTCCCGCGACGAAGTGCAGAGCGGCATCGGCACCATGCAGAAGACCACCGAGGGCCTGAACCGCATCAACGCTTCCATCGGCTCTTCGTCCACCATCATCACCAGCCTGGGCGAGCGCGCCGACAACATCGGCAAGATCATCGAGGTCATCGACGACATCTCCGAGCAGACCAACCTGCTGGCGCTCAATGCCGCCATTGAAGCCGCCCGCGCCGGTGAACACGGCCTCGGCTTCGCCGTCGTCGCCGATGAGGTGCGCAAGCTTGCCGAAAAATCCGCCACCTCCACCAAGGAGATCAGCGAACTGATCAGCAGCATTCAGAGCGAGGCCCGCAAGGCTGTGGACAACATGGAAAAGAGCACGGGGATCGTCAACGAGGGGCTGGAACTGGGCAACGATCTCAGCCTTGCTCTGCGCAAGATTTCCAACGTTGTCACCGAGGTCTTCAAGTTCGCCCAGGAGATCGGCGCCGCCACCAACGAGCAGTCCCACGGCTCCTCGCAAATCGCCAAGGCTACCACGCGCCTGAACGAAATCACCCACGAAATTACCTCCTCCGTCGAAGAGCAGGCCGGCGGCGCGCAGGCCGTGGTCCGCGCCATGGAGCGCATGCGCGAGATGGTGCAGCAGTCCACCTCGAGTTCCACCGAACTGGCTGCCTCGGCCGAGCAGATGTCCAAGATGGCGCGCTCGCTGCTGGAGTCCATGGACCGTTTCGTGCTCGACGAGCATCAGGAAGATACCCGGCGGCTGGGCGGCTCCAAGTTCGCGCTGGCTGGATCGCATCGTTAGGAAGCTGGAGAATGGGATGGCAAAGATTCAGCAGATCGTCGGCTTCCGCGTCGGAAAAGAAAATTTCGGCGTGCCCATCGGCATCGTGCATGAGATCGTGCGCATGATGGAGATCACCGTCGTTCCCGACGCACCTTCCTACATCGAGGGTGTCATCAATCTTCGCGGCAAGATCATTCCCGTGGTGGACCTGAGAAAACGATTTGCCGAGCCGGCCGAGCCGAATCGCCGCAACCGCATCCTGGTTGCCGAACTCGACGGCCACAAGGTGGGCCTGGTGGTTGACGCTGCCAACGAGGTGCTCAAGATGAATCCCGAGCTCGTCGAGCCACCTCCCAGCGTGTTTGAGCAGGGTGAGGTAAATTATGTGACGGGAGTCGGCAAGTTCGGCGGCAAGCTGGTCATCCTGATCGATCTGGCAAAGATCATGCAGCGCGGCGAATTGCGCCGCATCTCTGACTTTGCTGAAACTGCGGGCGCGGTTCCGCCTTCACCATAAGGCACGGGCGTACTCATCATGTCGTCTCCATCGGCACCCATTGCTTGCACCGAATCCGAGATCAAGCTGCTGCAGACCCTGATCTATCAGGAATGCGGCATGTACTTCGACGATCGCCGCGCCCATTTTCTGCAGGACCGTCTGCAGCGGCGCATGCGCGCCTGCAGCGCCAATTCTTTTTACGATTACTATCGCCTGCTCACCAGCCGCGAAGGCCGCCTCGAGTTGTCGGCGCTGCTGGAGAACCTGACGGTCAATGAGACCAGCTTCTTCCGCAACCGCCCGCAACTGGAGCTCTTCCAGAAAAACGTGCTGGAGGAAATGTTGCGCCGCAAACAGGAGCGCCGCGACTGGAACCTGCGCATCTGGAGCGCGGGCTGCTCCACCGGGCAGGAGCCGTTCACCCTGGCCATGCTGGTCGCCGACGCCCTGGCCTACTACTATCTGCGCAACCCACTTCCGTTTACGATGCCATCGCCCAAGCCTCTGATTCCGCCGCCGTGGAAGGTGGAGATCCTGGCTTCCGACATCAATTATTCCGTGCTCCGCGCCGGCCAGGAAGGCACGTATCTCGAGCATCACATGGATGCCGTCGACTACACCTACCGCTTGCGCTACTTTGACAAGGTTGGGCCGGAACGCTACGCCATCAAGCCGGCCGTGAAGGAGTTGGTCCACTTCGACTTCCATAATCTGAAGACCGAGTTCCTGCCGCAGCGCAATGACTTCATCTTCTGCCGCAACGTCATGATCTACTTTGACGAAGCCGAGCAGAAGCGCCTCATCAAGAAGTTCTGGCGCTGCCTCAACCCGGAGGGATATCTGTTCGTCGGCCACGCCGAAAGCTTGTTTGGGCTGACCGATCAGTTCCGCATGATTCACCTGAACAACGGCACGGCATACAGCAGGCTCGAGGCACAATTGTGAGTATTTTTTCCGACGAACGCGCCAACGAGCTCCGTAATCTTTTCTTCGAGAGCTCGCAGGAGATTCTCCAGGCCCTCAACGAGGACGCCCTGCTGCTGGAGAAATCCCCGCGCGATGCCGACCTGGTGCGTAACCTGCGGCGTAGCGTGCACACCCTCAAGGGTGACTCGGCGGCCTGCGGGTACAAGGAGCTTAGCGAACTGGCCCACGCCGTCGAGGATGTGCTGACCGCCGAAATCGCTGGGCGCGACGGAGAATCCCTGGTCGGACTGGTGCTGCTGGCCGCCGATTTGTTTGACAGTCTTCTCACTGCCTATCGCAGCGAGCTTCCGCCGCCTTCCACCGAGCCCGTCTTCCGCCTCATCGAGAGCATCCGCAATCCGTCTCCAGAGACCGCGTTCGCACCGCAGTTCAATTGGACCGAGTATGAACAGTTGCTGATTGCGAGCCATGCGCCCGGCGATCAACAGGTTTACAACCTCGCCCTCGCCATCGATCCCGCCTGCCCCATGCGCGCCGCCGCCGTGCAGCTTGTCCGCAACGTGTTGCAGGGGGCCGGCACCATCCTTGCGATGCATCCCGGGGAAGGCGCCACGGAGATTCCCGACGTCATCGAGGTGGCGCTTGCCACGGCTCACCCGCTGGACTGGCTGGAGCGCAAGAGTAAGATTCCGACCGTAATCTCCAAGGTCTTTGCCATGCCGCTGGCAGTGAAACCCGCGGCAACCGACCCGGCCCAGCTCCCGACCGCCGAGCCGTTCTCTGCGCCGCCCGCAGCGGACTCCGGGACGGCGCACCCGGCGCCGGAGCGTCCCAAGACCCGCGAAGAGCGCCTGCCTTCGGCCATCGAGAATGTGATCCGGGTGGAAACCGACCGCATTGACGTGGTCCTCGACCTGGTGGGCGAACTCATCATCGCCAAGAGCATGATGCAGGAACTTTTCGCGGAGATGAACCGCAGCTTCGGCAACCATCCGCTGCGTGCTAGAACCGCCGATGTTCTGCTCTTCCAGGCGCAGATTCTCAGCAAACTGCAGCGGGCCGTGATGAAGATTCGCATGGTGCCGGTCGAACAGATGTTCCGGCGGCTGCCGCGCATCGTGCGCGACACCGCCAAGCAGACCGGCCGCGAGGTTAACCTCATCATCGAAGGTGAGAGCACGGACCTGGACAAGAGCATTCTGGACGCACTCGCCGAACCCATGATGCACCTGCTGCGCAATGCCGTCGATCACGGCATTGAGCCGCCCCTGGAGCGCGCCGCTGCCGGCAAGCCGCCCGAGGGAACCATCCGCATCCATGCCTACCACCAGGGCAACCAGGTGGTCATCGAGGTCAGCGATGACGGTCAGGGCATCGATCTGCCCAAGGTGGTCGAGACGGCGGTCGCCCGCGGCATCATCACTCGCGAACAAGCCGCGCGTCTCGGTGAAAGCGATGCCTTCGATCTCATCTTCCACCCCAGCCTGAGCACCTCCAGCGAGGTGACGGAAATCAGCGGGCGCGGCGTCGGCATGGATGTGGTCAAGGCCGTGATGGACCGTCTCAAGGGAACCGTGAGCGCCCGCAGCGTTCGCCACGAGGGTACAACCTTCCGCCTCAAGGTGCCGCTCACCCTGGCCATCATCAAGGCCCTGCTCTTCCGCGTCTCGGAGCGCCTCTACGCCGTGCCGCTGGGCAACGTGCTGGAGATTCTGCGCTCCCGCGAGAGCGAAATCCATTTCATCGACGGCCAGGAGGTTCTGCAAATCCGCGAAGAGGTGGTGCCGCTCATCCGCCTTAGCCGCATGCATCCCGGCGGCGAGCGCAAAGTGAAACTGTTCATCGTCGTGGCCAGCGTGGGCGAGCGCAAGGTGGGTCTGGTGGTCGATCGCCTCATTGGCGAACAGGAACTGGTCATCAAGGCCCTGGACGAATCCCTGGTCAGCAGCGAACTGGTCAGTGGGGCCAGCATACTGGGCGACGGCCGCGTGGTGCTGATCCTCAGCATCTCCGACGTCGTGGAAAAGCTGGGCCGCGGCTACTCCCAGGGTCCGGTACAAGCCGGGCAGCAGGGAGCGCGCTCATGACGGCTCCCACGCAGATGATTCGCGTCCTGGTGGTGGACGATTCGGCGCTGATGCGCAAGCTCATCCCGCAGATGCTCGAACGTGACAGTTCCATCCACGTGGTCGGCACCGCGATGGACGGCGCCTTCGCTCTGAAGAAAATTAAAGAGCTCAAACCCGACGCCATCACCCTGGACCTGGAGATGCCGCGCATGGACGGCATCGAGGTTCTGCGCCAGATCATGCACCAGCAGCAGGTTCCGGTCGTGGTGGTAAGCGCCCATACCCATCACGGCGCCAGCGCCACCTTCAAGGCTTTGCAGATGGGCGCGTTCGATTTTGTCGCCAAGCCGGAGAATGTCCTGGCCGAGGGCATGAACGAGATCGCGGCCGAGCTGATTGTCAAGATCAAGGCCGCCGTCGCCAGTCCATTCCGGCGCCGTCCGCTGCTGGTTCCCGGAGTCCCGGCCCACCCCAAGCCGGTTCGCCCCGGCGTCCTGGCTCCCGCCTCCAAGGTGGTGGCCATCGGCATCTCCACCGGAGGCCCGAATTCGCTGGAGTACATGCTCGGCCAACTTCCAAGCGATTTTCCCGCCGCCATCCTCGTGGTGCAGCACATGCCCGCGGGATTCACCGGAACCTTTGCGCGGCGCTTGAATGACTGTTGCGGCATGGAAGTGAAGGAGGCGCAGTCAGGCGACCTGGTTGCCGCCGGACGTGTGTTAATCTGCCCCGGTGACCGCCATATGCGGGTTCGGCGCATGCCACTGGGCGATGTCGCCGTGCTTGCCGACGATGCCAAGGTGAACGGACATCGCCCCTCGGCCGATGTTCTGTTCCGCTCCGTCGCCCTGGAGTTTGGAACCGACGCCGTGGGCCTGCTTATGACTGGCATGGGAGAAGATGGCGCCGAGGGCCTGGGAGTCCTGAAAGCTCGCGGCGCCCTCACCATTGCCCAGGATGAAGCTTCGTCGGTTGTCTTCGGCATGCCGCGCGCCGCCATCGAGCGTGGCTATGCCAATCGCGTCATTGCGCTGGAAGCTTTGGCCAATACTCTGATCACGCATTGCGCAATTCCCCGCGCCCTGCCGGTCAAGGAACCATACCCAGTCCGCTCAGCCGGACTCTTGTGAGGCAACTATGGAGCAATTTCCCGCTCTGCTGCGCACCGCCGATCACCAGCCTGTCGGATACCTTGTGGTCGATGACTCGATCTTTGCGCGGAAGAACCTGGCGCGCATTATCGAATCCTATGGCGGAGTGCTGGCCGGGGAGGCCGGCGACGGTTGTACGGCCATCACCGAATACGATCGCACCCACGCCGATATCGTGCTGATGGACATCACCATGCCGCAGATGGAGGGCATTGAAGCCGCCGAGCGCATCGTGCGCCAGCATCCCGAGGCCCGCATCATCATGGTCTCCAGCGTCGGCTACCAGGAAAACATCGTCGCCGCCCTGCAGAAGGGCGCACGCCACTTTGTGCAAAAGCCGGTAAAGCCGGAGTTGCTCTACGAGGTCATCAAGTACGTGCTGGGCGATGCCGCCGCTCCCGCTCCCGCCGCGGCCGCAGGAGAGTCGCTGTCATGAAGATGGAGTTGATTCAGCCATTCATCAACGCAGCCGACGCGGTGCTTTCTGAAACCCTCGCCTGTCCCGTCACCATCTCCGACATTTCGATGAACGAGGAAGCCTACCAGCGCCACGCCACCGCCGCCCTGGTGGAAATCACCGGCGACATCGAGGGACGCGTCATCTTTGACGTGGAGGACAGCACGGCCCTCAAGGTCGCCGCCAGCATCGCCGGGTCTGAGGTTGATCCCAACCCGCTGACCCTGCGCGAAACCGTCGCCGAACTGGCAAACCTCGTCATCGGCAACGCCGTCACTACCCTGAACGACGCGGGATTCCGGTTCAAGGTCCATCCTCCCGTCGAGCATCCCGCTGCCGAGGGCTTCCGCAGCTCCGAAGACACGGAGGCTCTGGTCATGGATTTTTCTTCCCCCGCCGGCAGCGTCTTCATGAACATCGCCATCCGCTACAATCGCCGCCGCCGCGCCGACCACGTTCCCGGTTGAGGCAGTTCCACCGCGGATGTGCCTGGCCTATGCCGGTAAATGTATTTGAGCAGTGAGCATCTTCTTGAGAAGTGAGCACCTTCTTGAGAGGTGAGCACCTTCTTGTGAAGTGTCATCCTGAGCGCAGCGAAGGACCCCAGCAAAGCTCAAGTCTCCCCTGCGGCCCCAGAGGCTTTTCATCCACCCGCGCAGCGTGCTCTCCAGACCAACGTGGCGGCAACGGGTCATCCGGATTGTCAGGTTTGCTCTCGCTGGATTTTGGACCAGAACTCGCCGGAGGTCTGCACGGCAACAATTTCAAAGTCAACCAGGTCATCCCATCGCCTCACCCAGAGGCTCAGCAATTCCGCATGCGGCGCTTCCATGACCTGGAAGCAGCGAGCCCCCTCGGAATCCACCCAGCTCGCGTGGTAGGTGACGCCTTCGGGTAGCATTCGGCCTGAATGCCTGAACCGCTCACCAACCGCTCCGGCATTGCCATCCTTGAAGTGTTCGATGACCATAAACAGCATGCTTGGGAGTCTACCCCACCCGGCCCTGGCGTCAAGCCGGCCAACCCTCGAAGCGGCGGATTGCTTGACAGGCGGTTGTAGTTTGCAATAATCATCTGGCAGGCGGGTGAAGGAGTTCACCCTTAACCACCGTCCCACCCGAAGCCGGGATGGTTGATGACTCCTGACAGGGATCCTTGTCGCGGAGTCATGCCCCGGCAGCGATCCATCGAAAATCAAGGAGTTCTGCTCCAACCGGCCTGCGGGTGCGTGTTGCCCCTGGGACGGTTCGGGCCGGGCAACTCATAGAAACCCTCTTTCGGCCTGAGTCAGGCGGATTGGCGTTCGGGCCGGGTGCCCGGCACACGGCGAGGCGATGGTGAGGATTTTCGACAGGGCGGAAGAGTTGGAATCGTTGCGCAAAAGGTTTGCCGACCGGCGACCGACGCTCGTGCATGGGCCGTCGGGCGTAGGCAAGACGCTTCTGCTGCAGCACGTCATTTCCGAGTTCGGCAACGTTCTCTATTGCCCCGCTTCGCCCAGTCCCCAGGCCGTCGTTCGTTGCCTCGCCGGATTGCTGGCCGCCCGGCACGACGCCACCGTCGAGCGCATCCGTCAGGGCCAAACCGAGGCTCTTGCCGGCAAGTCTTCCCTGGCGCTGAAAGGCATTGTCTGCGACGCCCTGCGGGCCAATCAGTACCAGATCGTGCTCGACCACCTGGTGCGCCCTTCCGCGGCGCTGGCGGCGATGGCCGGCGAATTGATGGTTTCCTGTTCCACGCCGCTGATTGCGGTTGCCCGGTCGGCGCACATGGAGGACGCTGGCCATCTTTCGCCCTTGCTTCCCGACCGGAGCGAGCGCCTGGCCATTCGCAACTTCGATCCCGCGACCGCCCGTGCGTTTGCCCTTGAAGTCTCGGGGCAGCAGCATCTGGCGGCGGGGAATCTGCCCGGCGTCCTGGATAGCATGGTCCAATCCAGCGAGGGAAATCCCGGCGCGATCCTGCGCATGATCGCCATGGCCAGCCATGGGAAGTATCGCAGCGGCGATCAGATCAAGTTCGCGCCGCTGTACGTCGATTTCCTCATGGAGACCGCGGCAGCCAACGCCATCTAACCATGGAGCAGGGGATTACGACTTGGAGACCGAAGTGTCCAACCGACAACAAACCGGCGCGGTAGAAGCCAGCGATGGGGCCACCCGGCTCATCGCACTAGCGGCGCTGGCATCCGAGCTTGGCAGTGAACATGTCGCCAGCGAGGCCGCCGAACTGGCGGCGCGCCTCACCGAAGGCCGCTTCTTCGTTGCCTGTGTCGGCCAGTTCAAACGCGGCAAGTCCACCCTGATCGGCGCATTGATCGGCGAATCGGTTCTGCCTACGGGATTCATCCCCGTCACCGCCGTGCCCACGGTCATCCGTTTTGGCCCTACCCGGCGCGCCCGCATTCGCACCACCGACGGCGCCTGGCAGGAAATTCCCTTGCACGATTTGGAGCAATACGTCTCCGAAGAGCACAATCCGGAGAACGTCAAAGGCGTCGCCGGGGCCGAGGTCTTCGTCCCCAGCCCGCTGCTGGCAACCGGCATGTGCCTGGTGGACACGCCCGGCTTGGGATCGGTCTTTTCCGGCAACACGGCCGCCACCCAGGCTTTCATTCCCCATATCGACGCCGCTCTGGTCGTCACCGGCTCCGACCCTCCCCTGGCCGGCGAGGAACTCGAGCTGGTCGAGTCGGTCGCCAAACACGTCGTCCACCTCATCGTCGTACTCAACAAGGCAGACAAGGCGTCGGAGGCGGAAAAAGCCGCCGCCACCGCCTTTACCCAACGCCTCTTGCAGAAGCGTCTGCAACGCCCCGCGGAGTTGGTGTTCGAGGTGAGCGCCACCGAACAGCTTGAAAAACGCGGTTCCCTGCGCGATTGGGGAAAGCTGGTGCACACCCTGGAGGAGCTGGTGCAACACTCCGGGCGAGACCTCATCCAGGCCGCCGGCGACCGGGGCATTCTGCGCCTTGGCGAGGAGTTGCTGGCCATCGTCTGCGAGGATCGCGATGCCCTGCTGCGCCCCATTGAGGAGTCCGAGCAGCGCATTGCGACCATGAAGCAGATGATCGCCGAAGCCGAGCGGTCTCTGCGCGAACTCGGCTACCTGCTGATGGGCGAGCAGCAGCGGCTGTCCGATTTCTTCCTCGACCGCCGCAAACTGTTTCTGGCCGCCGCGCTGGCTGAGACCACCGCGGAGTTTGACGCCTTTCTGCGATCCGCGCCGCATACCGCCGGTCCCACCTACCGCCGCCAACTCAATCACCAGGCGCAGGAGGTCGCACGCCGCCAGGTTACGCCCTGGCTCGAAGGCGAACAGGAGGAAGGCGAGCGCCAGTACCGGCTGGTCGGCCGGCGCTTTGCCCAGATGGGCAATGATTTCCTGGTGAAGCTGGCCGCGGCGGGGATTCCCGAGCTGGCGCGCATGCTGCATGCCCTCGACACCGAAGCAGGATTCCGGGTGCGCTCCGAGTTCCGCTTCCGCGACTTCATCGAGCTGGCGCAACCGGCTTCCCCGCTGCGTTGGCTGGCCGATGTGTCACTCTGCCTCCTCGGCCTGCGCGCGCGAATCGACCAGGATGCCCGGCACTTTCTGCAATGGTTGCTGGAAGTCAACAGCTCGCGGGTGCAAAGCGATGTCCGCAACCGCGTGGAGGAAAGCCGCAACCGCCTGGAGGTGGATATCCGCAAACTCCTGCACGAGGTCAGCCGCATCGCCGAGCAAGCCCTGGCGCGCGCCCGCCGCGCCCGCGACGAAGGCGCGCCCGCGGTCGAAGCCGCACTCGCCCGCATCGACGCCCTGGAAAAAGACATCAACGCCATCCGGGACCTGTCCTGTTGAGAGCCCTGGCGCGAAATGTTCGCCCGTTTCTTGGCGAAAGGTGTGGGACGCCAGAGCACAAATTGAAAGGCGACGTTTGAGACGTCGCCTTTCGGTTGAATATGTGGCGGGCGCAGCCGGTGCCCCGCGGGAACTAGCTGCAGGGACCCGATGAATCGATGTAGATGACGTCGTACCCTGGCCCTTGATGTCGGTGTTGTACTGCGAGGTGACGGAGTTGCCCTGCTGGTCGTAGATGAACAGTTGGCCGCCCTCGATGGTGAAGATCTGGCCGCTGTTGGGCTGGTAGGAGATTCCGGTGGCGTCGCCATTGGCGTTGGCCAGGGTGGTTGCGGTGCCGGCGGCGGGATTGACCATGCTGACGCAACTCTCGACGCCGCAGCTGAGCGAGGCGACCCAGAAGACGCCGTTGACGTTGCGAATCCAGCGCTTGACGCCGTTGCCGATGCGGATGGGCGTGGAGGCGGTGCCGGCGGCGAGATCGATGACCGTGAAGTAGCCGTCCTGGACATTGTTGCCGCCACCGGTGGCCGTGGTGCAGGTGGCAAGCTGCGGGAATGGGCAATCAATGGCGGTGGACGTGATGGTGGAACCGGCGACGTAGAGTTTGTTGGCGCGTGAGATCGATGAGACCGATTCCGCGCCGGCGCCATTGACCTGCTGCCACTGATTGAGAACCGTGGCGGGAATAGCCACCGGTGAAGTCGCTGGACAGGGGAAGCGGGCGGCGCAATGGTGGTGAGCATCGATTTCCGTGACACTGGCTGGGCTGGAGCCGCCGCAGGTCGGTGCCGCAGCTTAGGACGTAGGCCTTGGAATTGTCCGCGGAGAAAAAGGCGGCGACCGGGCGTGAGAGTGCGACGGCAGCTCCGCTGGCATTGGTCAGGGTGAGGGTGTAATAGGGCGGAGCCTGGGTCTTGGGGTCGGCCGTGGTCAGATCAACCCAGTGGGCGTTGTCATCAACATCGGTAAACGCGAGCAGATGTTTCTCGGCGGTGTCCATGGCAAGATAGCGCACGTAGGGGAACGGGACGTCGTAGGTATTGAAGCTGCCGTCGGTGGGATTGAAGCGGACGATTCCGCCGGGGGCGTTGGGAGGATTGCCGTTGCTGAGTAGTTGGGGACGGCGGCAAAACCGAACTGGTTGCTGGTGGAGGTTACAAAGCTCTGGGTCCATCCGCCGAGCAAGATGGTCGCCTTGACGGACTCCTGAAAATTATTGAAGGAGGAGATGGAGTTGGAGCCGGTGTTGTTGACGAAGGTCAAGGTGCCATCGGGCGAGGACTGCATGTAGGTTGGCTGGGCGCCGACGGCGAAGGTGAAGGTGGTGAGACGGTCCTGGGTGGCGTCCATCGACCTGCAGGTCTCCGGCGTAGTAGTTGGTGACCAGGCTGCGGTGCGAGAGATGGGTCGTGGGCTTGTAGGGCTGATCGCCCGAGCCGTTGTTGATAGTCGGATTGACTGGTGGTGTCGCTCGTTGCCGCCGCAGCCGGCTAGTACGATTGCGCCCAACAGGGCGAAGATCAATGTCGCTTGCTTCAAGCAACGCACTCCAGACGAGATGGATTTCGAAGACGCTGGAAAGGCTGATTATAACATTGCGGGAATAGCGTCCTAGGGCTAGCGCGCTATGGTAAGGTTCCAGAAAAGCCGCGAATTGCAGCTCTGAGATAAACAGGAGAAAGAAGACCGCGATGTCAAAGTTTCTGGAACGCCTGAGCCGTGGGCCGATGCTGTGCGACGGCGCGATGGGC
The DNA here is from genome assembly GCA_963707735.1 of uncultured Acidobacteriota bacterium. Taxonomy (GTDB): domain Bacteria; phylum Acidobacteriota; class Terriglobia; order Terriglobales; family Acidobacteriaceae; genus TOLSYN. The sequence continues at coordinate 1,350,751 of CAVPRB010000003.1, forward strand.
ACGCTGCTGTATGCCAAGGGTGTGTTCATCAATCGATGTTATGACGAGCTGAACCTTTCGCAACCGGAGATGGTCGGCGCGATCCACGCGGAATACGTGAAGGCGGGAGCCGAGGTGCTGGAGACGAACACCTTCGGGGCCAACCATTACCGGCTGCTGCGTCACGGTTTTGAGGCGCGGGTGGCGGAGATCAACCGGGCGGGAGTGCGACTGGCGCGGGCGGCGGCGGGCAGCGGAGTGCTGGTGGCCGGCAGCGTGGGGCCACTGGGGATGCGCATTGAGCCGCTGGGCAAGATCGCGCGCGAAGAGGCGCGGGCGGCTTTCCGGGAGCAGATCGAGGTGCTGGCCGACGAAGGCGTGGACCTGATCTGCTGGAAACCTTCGGATACATCGATGAATTGCACCAGGCGGTGCTGGCGGCGCGCGAGGCGGCGCCGGGAATGGCGATTGTGGCCGAGGTGACGATCGACGAGGAAGGCAATGCGCTGGACGGCGCCGAGCCGGAAGCTTTCGGCGTGAGGCTGACGGAGTTTGGCGTGGACGTGCTGGGATGCAACTGCTCGATTGGCCCGGCGGCGATGCTGGACACCATAGAACGGCTGCGCCAGAGTGACTTCCCTGCCCCTGGCGGCGCAGCCGAACGCAGGCATGCCGCGCAGCGTGGAGGGACGCAACATCTATCTGTGCTCGCCGGAATACATGGCGACCTATGCGCGGAAGTTCGTGGCGGCCGGGGTGTCGCTGGTGGGCGGATGCTGCGGCACCACTCCGGAGCACATCCATGCGATGAAGTCGGCGCTGCGGGTGGAGAGTTGCGCGAACGTCGTCGTTTCAGGTGACGGTGGCGAAGCCCGGCGACGGCGCCGGCGGTGAAGCCGCTGGAGGAACGCTCGAAGCTGGGACGGAAGCTGGCGGCGGGCGAGTTTGTGACGATGGTGGAAATTGTGCCGCCCAAGGGAAGCGATCCGGCGAAGGAGCTGGCGGCGGCAAAATATCTGCGCGGCGTGGGCATTGACGCGGTAAATGTTCCGGACAGCCCGCGGGCTTCGGCGCGCATGAGCAACCAGGCGCTGTGCAGCCTGATTGCGCGGGAATGCGGAATCGAGACGGTTCTGCACTACACCTGCCGCGACCGCAATGTGCTGAGCATCCAGAGCGATTTGCTGGGGGCCAGCGCCCTGGGACTGCACAACCTGATCTGCATCACGGGCGATCCGCCGAAGCTGGGAAATTATCCCGGATGCGACGGCGGTGTTCGACGTGGATGCGATCGGACTGGTGAACATTGTTCAGGAACCTGAACCTGGGGGTGGACATTGGCGCGAATCCGATTGGCTCGGCGACCCAGTTTGTGATCGGAGTGGGAGCGAATCCGGGGATCAGCGACGTGGACGAAGAGGTCCGCCGCTTTGAGTACAAGTGCGAGGCGGGAGCACACTTACGCGGTGACCCAGCCGGTGTTCGACATGCGGCTGCTGGAGGAGTTTCTGCGGCGGGTGGAGCACTGCCGGATTCCGGTGCTGGCCGGGATCTGGCCGCTGACCAGCGTGCGCAATGCGGAGTTCATGCGCAACGAGCTGCGGGTGAGCGTGCCGGATGAGATTCATGGCGCGGATGGCGGCGGCGAGCAGTAGCAGCGAACATGCCCGGGCAGAAGGCGTGTTGATTGCGCGCGAGATGCTGGTGGAGGCGCGGGGGATGGTGCAGGGGGTGCAGGTGAGCGCTCCGCTGGGAAAATTTGCCGCGGCGGTGGATGTGATCGAGGCGCTGGGACAGCGGGCGCAAGGGTGAGGCTGCGGGGTTGAAGGCAGGGATCGCGGTCAACTGTCCAACATCTGCGGCAGTTGCAGATAGGAAGAATCGGACAAGGCCGGAAAGCTTGCAGCCGTGCGGAAGAATTGAGCTGCGCTGGGGTCCTTCGCTGACGCTCAGGAGGACACCATAAAAACAAAGAGCAACGGCAAGGCTTGCGGACCTGGCAAGCAGTCCTGCCTTGGAGGACGGGATGGGCGCAGTGCGCCGGATGATAGCATTGGAAGTTCAGAGAGTGCGGCGGGGACAGCGATTGCGAATACTGTTTGTAGGGGATATTTTCGGGCGGCCGGGGCGCATGATTCTGCGCGAGCATCTGGCGGCGCTGGTGAAAAGCACGCGGTCGATCTCTGCATTGCCAACGGGGAGAACGCGGCGGGAGGATTTGGACTGACGCCGCCGATTGCCGAGGAGTTTTTCGATCTCGGGATCGACGTGATCACCACCGGAAACCACGTGTGGGACAAGCGCGAGCTGGTGGATTACTTCAACGCCGCGGCGAATGAGCCTTACAGTCCGGCGCGGCGGGTGCTGCGCCCGGCGAACTATCCGGCGGGAACTCCGGGAGTGGGAGTGTATGAAGGCACGACGCGGGAGGGCGTTGCGTACGCGGTGGTGAATCTGCAGGGACGGGTGTTCATGGCGAACATCGACGACCCTTCCGGGTGGCCGACCGGCTGCTGGAGACGATTGCGGCCAAGGTGATCTTCGTGGACTTCCACGCCGAGGCTACTCAGCGAAAAGGTTGCGCTGGGGTGGTATCTGGACGGGCGGGTGACGGCCGTGATGGGGACCCATACGCATATTCCGACGGCGGACACGCGGGTGCTGCCAGGCGGAACGGCCTACCAGACGGACGTGGGGATGACCGGGCCGTATGACAGCGTGATTGGCGTGCAGAAAGAACAGATTCTGCAACGCTTTTTGACCAGCCTTCCGGCGCGCTTTGAGGCGGCCATGAACGACGTGCGCTTCTGCGCCGTGCTGGTGGAGTGCGACGAGAGCGACGGGCAGGGCGCGCAGCATCGAGCGAATCATGGTTGGACGAAGATGGGCAAACTGAAGAGTGCCAGAGCTGGCAGAGGAAAAATGGAAACTAGGAACGCAAACGGAGCCGTGGCGGATGGGGCGATGCGAAGTGCGGAGTTGGCCAGAGGGTTCGACTGGCGGGCATTCGATGCGTATCTGTTCGACATCGACGGCACCCTGCTGAATTCGCGCGACGGGGTGCACTACGAGGCATTTCTGATCGCGATGCGAGAATGTGTACGGGCGCACGGTTGGGCTGGAGGGAGTTCCGGTGCAAGGCAGCACCGATCCGATCATTCTGCTGCGGGCGCTGGAGCAGGCGGGAGTGTGCGAGGCGGAGGGACGCGCGGGCGCTGCCGGCGGCGATGGCGCGGATGTGCCAGGAGGTTGAGGCGCGGGCCGGAGAGCTGCGTCCGCGAGCTTTGCGGCGCGGTGCCGAAGCTGCTGGCGGAGTTGAAAGCGGCAGGAAAGCTGATTGGGAGTGACCAGCGGCAACGTGGAGCGAATTGGCTGGGCGAAGCTGAAGGCGGCGGGCATCGACGAATACTTTTCCTTTGGCTCGTTCAGCGACCGCAACGAGACGCCGGACGGAGATCTTCCGCTGGGGCGCCGAAGAGGCGCGGCGGCGGCTGGGCGAGCGGGCCAGGGTGTGCTTTGTGGGCGATACTCCGGCGGACGTGGCGGCGGCCAAGGCTTGCGGATTTCCGGTGATTGCGGTGGCGACGGGGATATTTTCGCTGGCGGAGCTGGGCAAGAGCAGAGCCGGAGATGTGCATTCCAGATTGCGAAACCCTGTGGAGTTACGCACGATGAGCGGAATCCGGTAGAATCGGGTTCATGCTCCGCACCGTTCTGCTGGCTGTTGCGCTGCTGATTCCCGGCTTGCTGTACGCAGACCAGACACCTGCCCAGGCGGAGAGCCAGCCCCATGGCGGCGCAACCCTGTTCGGATTCGAGAAAAGTTTCCCTTCCTGCGGCATTTCCAAAGACGGACAAGAAAAAGGCAAAGGCGCTCTACGAGCAGGGGCGAAAGCTGGCGCGGAAGAAGCAGCTTGACGCGGCGCTGGAGAAGCTGAAGGCGGCGCGGGCGATCTCGCCTCTGGATACGGTGTACGCGACCGAAGCCCAGGCGCGTGACCGTGAAGGTGGCCGCCGCGGAGCTGCGCAAAGGCAACCAGGCGATGCTAGAGCGGCGATGCGGGGGCGGCGCTGCGGGCGTTCCGCCGGGCCGCCGAGCTTGATCCGGGCAATGAATATGCGCAACAGCGGTTGCGCGACGCGCTGCCGCCCGCCGAGGAGGCTGGCTCGGTGCAGAATGCGCGCCCGACCTGGGCGAGACACGGCTGCAGCCCGCCGACGGGAGTGCGGAGTTTTGAGTTCAAGGGAAATTCGGCGAGGCGTTGCACAATTTGCAGGACTGTTTGGGATTGTGACGGTTCCGGACCAGGGATCGTGCAGCGTCGCGAATGTGCGCATCAAGCTGGACAGCGTGAATTGGGAGACGGGATCGCGAGATTCTGCAGCGGGTGTGCAAGGTTCTGATCATTCCGATGAGCGAGCACCAAGTGATGCTGGCCAACGACACGGAGGAGAACCGGCGCGACCTGACGCGGATGAGCCTGCGCACGTTTTACGTGGCGGGCGGAACCGCCCCAGGAGATCTGACCGAGCCTGACAACGGCGCTGCGGGTGCTGTTTGACCTGCGCTTCATCACGCCGAACCTGGCGACAGGGATCGATCGTGGTCCGGGCGCCGCAGCAGACGATGGATGCCAGTCACGCAGATTTCTGGACGACATGCAGGATGACCAGCCGACGGTGATGCTGGAAATGAAGGTCTTCGAGATCTCGACCACTTTTACGAGGGAGCTGGGAATTTCGGTTCCGAATGAATTCACGGTGTTTAACGTGACTTCGGAGATCAACAGCCTGGTGAACAGCAGCAGCTATCAGCAGATTGTGGCGGCGCTGGAAGCCAGTGGACAGCCGGTGAACGCTACCACGATTCTAGCCGCATTGCTGGCCTCTTCGTCATCGACATCGACCGTGCTGACCCAGCCGTTTGCGACTTTCGGCGGCGGCCAGACGCTGACCGGAGTTACGGTTCCCGCGACCATGGCGCATTTTTCACGGCAATGACTCGCTGGCGCGCGCGGTGGACGAGGTTCTGCTGCGGGCGGGACACGGGAAAGCGGCGACGATGAAGGTGGGCGAGCGCTATCCGATCGTGAGCTCGCAGTTCTCGGCGACCAGCGCGGCTAGCAGCCTGCTGTCAACCCTGGGAGTCGAGCTCACGGCGAGTCACGACCGCGATTCCGTCGCCACAGTTTACCTATGAGGATCTGGGGCTGGTTCTGAAGGCAACTCCGCAGGTGCACGGAAAGCTGGTCAGCCTGGATTACGAACTGACGGTGCGGGCGCTGGGCGCGACCGAAGCCAACGGGCTTCCCGCTATACCAACCGCGAGATGAAAGGGACGATCAGCACGGACGACGGCGAGAGGGTGGTGATTGCGGGACTGGTCGGAAAAAGCGAGACGGCGAGCATCACTGGAATACCGTTGGTCTCCGCCGTGCCCCTCCTGGGCGCCGCATTTTCAGTAGCAACGAAGGAAAAGACCGCCGACGAACTGCTGGTGGTGATGACTCCTCATATTGCGATGGGGGGAAACCGGCGGGGCGTGTATATTCCTGTCCCAACCAACGTGCCGAAGTAGCAGGGCGTAAGTTGCAAGGCTTGAAAGTTGCAACGTTGGCCTCTCCTGCCTCCCCGCAACTTGCGGCCGCTTCCCCTGCATACTCACCGGCATGCACACCCGCAAGAAGTAAGTTCCTTCACAGCTTTGCAGCGAAGGATGACACTTCCTGGGAAACCGGCCCCGTCGTTTTGCAAGGATCCTCCCGGGGACACCGCAGTTTGTTCAAGAGTGCGCTCATGTAAAACGCTCAGCTTTGGTGTTTCCGCGCTCTACTGTGCGGCCTGGTCCAAACGGACCACTTTTCCGGTGTCCAACTGGTACTCCGCTTCGATCAGGGTCAACTTGCCTTGTTCTTTCGCATGTCTGAGAACTTCGCTATGCGCCAGTATGTCCATGGCGCTCTGGTGAATGTTCTCTTTGATTGCAGCCTCGACGCGCGCGTCTCCCAGTAACGAAGCCTCCACCTTCATCACCGCGGGATCAATCTGGTCCACCATAGCCTGCAGGTTCGGAGTCGGCATCTTTTCGCCGGAGCAGGCGGCGGTGACGGCTCCGCACTTGGTGTGTCCCAGGACTACCAGCACGGAGCTGCCAAAGCGATCAAAGGCATATTCGAGGCCGGCGAGCCCCAATGGACCTGCGATGTTTCCGGCTGCGCGCACCACGAACAGGTCGCCCAAGGTCTGGTCGAAAACCGATTCCGGAGGGATGCGGCTGTCGGAACAGCTCAGGACCATGGCTTTCGGGTGCTGGGACTTGGCCAGCGATTCACGCAGGCGAACCACGGCGCGCGGCTTCAGTTTGCCGGCCACGAAGCGCTTGTTGCCTTCCATCAGGTCGGACCAAACCTTCTCTGGCGATGGCGGCGCGTCCGCGTGCGGAGGATGTGCGGCCGCGGCGGCGGGCGCCCCGGGTTGCTGCGCGAAAGCGCACGCTGCGAGAAAAACGATGGCGAAGCATGCAAGTTTGGGTGCCATGTTGCCTCCTCGAACCGCGCGAATATATCACAGCGGGGTTACGCCGGGAAGAGTCAGAGCGGTTGCCGGGCGGTTCCACCGGGATCGCTGCCCGCCCGCACGCCGGTCCATTCGCCTGTTTTCCGCACCCTAGGAATGAGAGCCGTACTATATAATACTCGTAAAGAACGGCATGGAAACCTTGTTTGAGAAGCCCACAGGAGGGCTACGTTTGAAAAGTCACTATGGACCTGTATTTCGAAGAGCTTCATCACGCTCTGGCGAAGATGCAATGCACCGGGCTCGATGGGACGTGTGCTTGACCGCGCCGAAGCCTACGAGCGCACGCTGCAAATTGCGTTGGAAGCAACCGAGCGCGGCGGCAAGCTGATGTTCATCGGCAACGGCGGCTCGGCCGGCATTGCCAGCCACATGGCGATCGATTTCAGCAAGAATGGCGGCATGCCGGCCATGTGCTTCAACGACGGCGCGGCGCTGACCTGCCTGGGCAACGACTTTGGCTACGAGGAAGTTTTCGCCAAGCAACTGCAGTTTCACGCGCGCCGCGGCGACGTGTTGTTTGCCATCTCCAGCTCCGGTTCGTCGCCGAACATTCTTCGCGCGGTGGAGGTAGCGCATGAGATTGGCTGCCGGGTGATCACCATCAGCGGCTTCCGGGCCGATAATCCGCTGCGCGCTCTGGGCGAGGTGAATTTCCACGTGGGAGCTTCCGACTACGGCATCGTGGAAGTGGCGCACACGGCGCTGATCCACGCAGTGGTGGACTTGAAGCGCGCAGTGCCGCCGCTGGCGCGCGCGCAGGTTGCGGACTAGACACGCATGATCATCAGCAAAACGCCCTGCCGCCTGAGCTTTGCCGGAGGCGGCAGCGACATTGAGAGCTATTACCGCGAGCATGGCGGAGCGGTGGTCAGCGTCACCATCGACAAGTACGTCTACCTGACCCTGCAAACCGAAGTTCGACCACCACATCCGGATTGGCTACTCGCGCACCGAGGAAGTGGAACGAGTCGGCGAAATCCAGCACCCGATTGTGCGCCACTGCCTGGAAATGCTGGGGCCTCGGCAAGGAATCGAGATCACCTCGCACGCCGACATTCCTTCCAAGGGCAGCGGGCTGGGCTCGTCCAGTTCGTTTACCGTGGGATTGCTGAACGGGCTGTATGCCTACCAGGGGCGGCACGTTTCGCCGCAGGTTCTGGCGGAGCAGGCGTGCCACGTGGAGATCGACCTGTGCGGCGATCCCATCGGCAAGCAGGACCAGTTTGCGGCGGCGTTTGGCGACCTGCGCATGTACCACTTCCATCCCGACGGCTCGGTGAAGGTGGAACCGCTGATCTGCCGCACGCAGACGCTGGAACAGTTGCAGCGCAATCTGCTGATGTTTTACACCGGAATTACGCGCAGCGCGGCGGAAATTCTGAAAGAGCAGACACAGGTGCTGGGCGAGCAGCGCTCGGCGATTGAGAAGATGCATCGCATGGTGGAGCACGCGCACGCCGTGCGTCATGAGTTGGAAGAGCGGCAACCCCGACGGCGTGGGCGAAATTCTGCACGAAAGCTGGCTGCTGAAGCGCAGCCTGACGGACGGCATCTCCAACGCGGCCATCGACGGCTGGTACGAGGCGGCGCGCAAGGCCGGCGCGCTGGGTGGAAAGATTCTGGGCGCGGGCGGCGGCGGTTTTCTGCTTCTGTATGTGCCCCGGGAGCGGCAGACGGCGGTGAAGCAGTCGCTGAGCCAGTTGCGGCAAGTTCCCTTCAGCTTTGAGCGCGAAGGCAGCAAAATCGTTTTCTACAATCCGACGACGCTGGACCCGGAGCGCGGGGATGAGGCGTTCCAAACCCATTCCGGGCTGTGAGCCGGCAGGGACGAAAGAAAGGCACGGAAGGTGAAAGCAGTCATACTGGCGGGAGGCAAAGGCACCCGGTTGGCCACGCTGCAGCCAGGGGTTGCCGAAGGCGCTGGTGCCGGTGAACGGCAAGGCCCTGCTGGAGTATCAGTTCGAACTGCTGGCGCGGCACGGAGTGGAGCAGGTGACGGTTCTGTGCGGCTACGGCGCGGCGGCGATCCTCGGAGTTCTGCGGCGACGGAGCGCGCTGGGGGTCTGCGGGTGAAGTGCATCACGAAGCGGCGCCGCTGGGCACGGCGGGCGCGGTGATAGCGGCCTTGGATCAGTTGCCGGACGAGTTCCTGGTGCTCTACGGCGACACCATGGTGAACGTGGACCTGGCCCGCTTCTATGCCGCCCACACGGCCAGCGGCGCGGCGGCCACGCTGTTTCTGCATCCCAACGATCATCCACAGGATTCCGACCTGGTGGAGAGCGATGAACACGGGCGAGTAATCGCGATCCATGGTTATCCCCACCCGGCGGGCGACGTTGCTGCCGAACCAGGTCAACGCGGCGTTGTACTGTTTTGAAGGCTTCGGCACTGCGCGGCGTTGCAGTGCCCGCGGCTCCGCTGGATTTTGCCAAGCATGTGTTCCCGCGCTTGCTGCGGGAGCAGGTGCATCTGCACGGATACCGCAGCCCGGAGTACATCAAGGATGCGGGGACGCCGGAGCGGTTGGAGCGCGTGGCCGCGGATGTGCGCTCGGGTGTGGTCGCGCGTGGCAGCCTGGACGTGCGGCGTCCGGCGATCTTCCTGGATCGCGACGGCACCATCAACGAAGAAGTTTCCTATCTCACCCGCCCCGAGCAGATGAAGCTGATCGCGGGCTCGGCGGCGGCCATCCGGAAGTTGCGCGCAGGCGGGCTACCGGATGGTGGTGATTACAAACCAGCCGGTGATTGCGCGCGGCGACCTGACCACGGCGGGACTGCTGCGCATCCACGACCACATGGAGATGGAGTTAAGCCGCGAGGGAGCGTTCCTGGACGGCATTTACTATTGTCCGCATCATCCGGACAAAGGATTTGAGGGCGAGCGGCCGGAGTTGAAATTCGAGTGCGAGTGCCGCAAGCCGGGCGGCGGCATGGTGCGCCAGGCGGCCAGCGAGTTGAATCTTGACCTTGGAGCAAGCTGGCTCATCGGCGACCGCACCGGCGACGTGCAGACGGCACACAATTGCGGCGTGCGCCCGGTGCTGTTGCGTACCGGCATCGGCGGACGGGACCAGCGCTACGGCGCTGCTCCCGATTATGTGTTTGACGACCTGGCGGCAGCGGCACGCTTTATTGTGCAACACGACGCTGCGGCGGAAAGATAAAAGACAAAAGCTATGGAGTGGCTGGCAATTTCGATCGCCGTGGTTGCAGCAATGGGCACGCTGTCTTCCAGCGTATTCCTGGGAATGGCGCTGCTTGGCACGCGGCGTTTCCACGCGATTGCCAGGGAGCAAGCGGCATTTGAGGCCACGCTCGGCGACGCCGCAGCTTCCGTTTGTTTCCCTGCTGAAGCCGCTGCACGGGTTGGAACCGCAACTGGAAGAGAACCTGGAGAGTTTCTTCGCACAGCGATATCCCGCGTTCGAAGTGCTGTTTGCGGTGGATCACGAGGACGACGCGGCGATTGCGGTGGCCGAGCGGGTGATGGCGCGGCATCCGGAACGGGATTCGCGGATTGTGTTGAACGGCGAGCCGCCGTGGGCGAATCCTCCGGCGTACTCGTTCTACCGCATGGCGGAGGTGGCGCGCGGCGAGATCCTGGTGACCAGCGACAGCGACGTGATCGTGGACGGCGACTATCTGCGCCAGGTGGTTCCGCCGTTGCTGCGCCCGAAGACGGGAATGCTGACCTGTGTGTATCGCGGCCTGAACCGGGGCGGCTTCTGGTCAGGAATGGACGCCATCGGCATGAGCGTGGAGATGACCGCCGGGGTGGTGATTGCGAACTGGATGGAGGGAATGAAGTTTGGCCTGGGACCGACCATCGTGGTGCGGCGCGACGCGCTCGAGGCCATCGGCGGCTATGCGGCCATTGGCGACTATTTCTCCAATGACTTTGTGATTGGAAAGTTCATTGCGGCCAAGGGTTTTGAGATTGCCATCTCGCGCCACATCATCGCGCACGTGGTGCCACCGATGAGCTTCAAGCGGATGTGGCAGCGGCAGGTGCGCTGGGCGGCGGGAACCAGGCGATCGCGCCCGCTGGGACACCTGGGATCGGGGCTGGTGTATGCGGTGCCGTACGGTTTGCTGGCCCTGCTGGCCGGGGTGATGCTGGGACATGCGGCGCTGGGGGCGGCGGTGCTGGGATGGTCCGTGCTGAATCGCAGCATTGAGGCACTGGCAATTGGATGGGGGATCACGCGCGATCGCGAGTGCTTGCGGCGGCCGTGGATGTACGCGGTGCGCGACCTTCTGGGTTTTGCCATCTGGACGGCGAGCTACGTGAGCCGCAAGATAAGCTGGCGCGACGGACGCTTTGAACTGATCGGCGACGGCCGGGTGCGCGTGCGGGATCGCGACGGCAACGTTGTGCGTATTGAGAACGTGTAGGCGAACCGGGTAGATCCCGCGGAGAGTGAACCCCGGCAGGCAAGGGCGTCCCGTGACTGAAATGCCTCTTGCGCCGGTGTGAATACTTGAGCTTTACAGGGGTCCTTCGCTTCGCTCAGGATGACACTTCTATAAAAAATGCCTCTTCCGCACACCTGCTGCGGGCACTGTATCCCAGGCACGTACATGATCCCATGCATCCCTCCTCCGCACATGTGTCTCAAGGCCACATGCCGCGGGCGCGCCCGGCGCATCTGCGTCTTGGGCACGAAGGCCGACACTGGGACGTAGCCATCTGCTTTGGAACTGCTCTAGTGATTGATGTACACCGCCTTGCCGGAACTTTCAGCGAAAATCCTGGGAGACCCCAGCAGTGCTTCGACCTTGGCGCGTTCGTGCTGCGGCACGAAGAGATAGACCCTGGTGCCGGAGTTCCAGAGGCGGACCAGATCGGCGTCATCCAGGAAGATATGAGGCGCGTCCGGGAAACGTGGAGCCAAACCACATGGAAGAACTGCGCCCATTGACCAGCCAGATCGGGACGGCGGAGATAAAAAAGCAAGGAAGAGCCAAAAGACTGATCGCCGTAGATGAGTACGCGATCCTGCGGCTGGAGTTGGTGCTCGATGCGCGATGGCCAGCACGTGTGAGCTGAGAAAGGGATCGAAGCGAATCAGCGCAACGTGGGCGGCGATGAGAAAAACCGTCATGGTGATGGCCAGCGCCCAGGTGCTGGCAAAGTGCTTGCGCTTGAGCGCAGAGAATGATTTCGGCCAGCGAACCAGAGACCAGGGCGAGGACGGCGAGGATGGCCGGGAAGCGCAGGGCGGCAAAGGATTGCGCGGTGAGATTGAGGATGTGGCCCATCGAGAGCGTGTCAGTTCCAGATTGGTCTGGGCGAGAACCTCGCCGATATCCGGCACGAAGGGCAGGTGCCGCGAGGACCACAGCCCGCCGATGAGGACGGCGGCAAAAACCAGGCGCACCCCGACACTGACCGCCGAGGTCGCCAGCAGCCAGGGTTGACGGCCTTCCTCCTGTTCCTCAGCAAGAGCGGCAGCCAGCAGCAGGAAGAGCGCGAGATAGGCGGGAAAGGTGTAGTACTCCTGATTGGTGGAGAGGGCGAAGAACAGCAGGGTGACCGAGGCCCAGAGGATGGCGATCCAGCGGGTGCGGGCACGGAAATCGAGCCCGGCGTGTTCGCCACATTCGCCGGAAAAAGGCGGATGTGGGCCACCCGCAGGCGCGGTGCGAGCGCGGCGCAGATCCGCAGCAGGCGGCGCAGCGCCAGCGGCAGGTAGAGGCTCCAGGGAAACAGCCAGACCAGGTGCAGCGTCCAGTAGAGATAGCCGGGGAGCTTGTTGTAGTCCTTGGGAATGCGTTTGCCGAGAAAGCGCAGGAAGTGCTCGTTGACGAAGTAGAACCAGAAGAAGCCGTGATGGTCTCCGACGGCGGGATTGCGCAGGCCGGCCAGGATGTGCCAGGGAGCGGCGATGACGAAGAACAGCAGCAGTCCGGAGAAAAGATGGAACTCGCGCCAGCGCCGCCATTCGCCGGTGATGGCCAGGTAGGCGACCAGGGTGATGCCGATGACGACCAGGGCGAGCAGTCCCTTGGTGAGCACGGCCAGGGCCAGCAGCGACGTAAACGGCATACCAGCTCCAGCGCGAGTTGGGACGGTCCAGGGCGTCCACCAGGCAATAGAATGCGGCGCCGATCAGGAGGCTGAGAATCGCCTCCGGGATGAGCACGCGGGTGAAGAGAAAACATCCAACCGCGGTGGTGGTGAACAGTCCCGTGTAGACTCCGGCGCGCGGGCCGAAGGCGCGGCTGCCCCAGACCATGCCAAGCAGGACGAGCAGTCACATGGCGAGGACCGTGGGCAGGCGGGTGGCAAACTCATTGACGCCGAAGATGCGATAGCATCCCGCAACCATCCAGTACATGAGAGGCGCCTTTTCCAGGTAGCGGACGCCGTTGATGTGCAGGGTGACGTAGTCGCCGCGGGTGAGCATCTCGCGAGCAGCCTCGGCGTGAGAAGTGTCCACGTCGTCCATCAGCGCGGGCGAGAAGGCCGAGCCAAGATAGATGGCTAGAAACAAGAAAAAAACCGCAGTCCAGGCAAACCTGCGCGATGAGGGAGTGGTTAAAACGTCCAAGGCATATTTCCCGTAAAGAGCGTCGTCTCCTATGCTACCAGCTTGAAGCTGCAACATGGGTTACGAGGCTGCAAATACGGACGGGGGCGTCTGCCGGAGGCTACTCGGAATCCATGCGCGGGTTCCAGCCCTCATCGGGATCGCAGTCGCCTGATTCAGAGTGAATTGGCTGTTCGCCGCGGAAGATGAACGGCTGCCCCGGACGGATCGGACCGCCGCACACACGGCAAACCAGAATCGTGGCGGCATCGCTGTCAACGAGAAGCATGGAAGCCTCCTGAACTGCGACGAAATTAGAACTCCGGGAGCAAGCGCCGTGCGGTGATGGAAATCACGCCAGGGGGTGAGTTGGGATGCATGGCCGCTTGCGTTTGGCGACGGCAGTGGTCCGGCAGGGCAAGCTCTGGCCGTCCGCTTCCCTGCTTAGAGGACCTTCACCGTTCGCGCGCGGGCGGTCTTGATGAAGGCCGCGGTGCGCTCGGCCACAAAGTCCATCATCTCCTGGGTAATGCCGGGATAGATGCCAAGCCAGAAGGTCTGGTTCATGATGATATCGGTGTTGGTGAGGGAGCCGGAGACGCGGTAGAAGACATCTTTGTAGGCAGGCTGGCGGGTGAGGTTTCCGGCTGAACAACAGCCGGCTGCCGATTTTGGCGGCGTCGTAGAAGGTGAGCAGTTCGAGGCGCGAGAACGGCGCCCCGGAACGCACCGTGATGGGGAATCCGAACCAGGATGGCTCGGAGTTGGGCGTGGCCTCCGGGAGGATCAGGAACTCCTCGAAGGGCTTGAGGCGAGCGTGGAGATAGGCGAAGTTGGCGCGGCGCTGCGCGATGAAGCCAGCAACGCGATCCAGTTGCGCGAGGCCGACGGCGGCCTGGAAGTCCGTGATCTTGAGGTTGTAGCCGATGTGCGAATAGACGTACTTGTGGTCGTAACCGAAAGGGAGATCGCCGAGCTGCCACTGGAATCGCTTGCCGCAGGTGTTGTCCTTGCCGGGATCGCACCAGCAGTCGCGTCCCCAGTCGCGGAACGACTCGATGAGCACCTTGAGCTGGTTGTCATTGGAGAAGACGGCGCCGCCCTCGCCCATGGTGATGTGGTGGGCGGGATAGAAGCTGAGGGTGGCAATGTCTCCGAAGGAGCCGACGAGCTGGCCGTTGTAACGCGAGCCGAGGGCGTCGCAGCAATCCTCGATGAGCCAAAGATTGTGTTCCTTTGCGATGCGGCAAAACCTCGGCGAGATTGAAGGGATTGCCGAGGGTGTGGGCGACCATGATGGCGCGGGTCTTTGCCGTGATGGCGGCCTCGGATGGCAGCGGGCTGAATGTTGTAAGTCGGGATATCGACATCGACAAAGACGGGAATGAGTCCGTACTGCACCGCCGGGTTGACGGTGGTGGGAAAGCCGGCGGCGACGGTGATGACCTCATCGCCGGGAGCGCAGGGCGCGGTCGCCTAGCTTGGGCGAGGTAAGCGCGGCAATGGCGAGCAGGTTGGCCGACGAGCCGGAGTTGATGGTGACGGCCCAGCGCACCCCGAGAAACTCGGCGAGACTTGCGCTCGAACTCGGCATTGAAACGTCCCGTGGTGAGCCAGAAATCAAGTGATGCATCGACCGCGTTGCAGACCTCCTCGGCGCCGAAGACCTTGCCGGAAGCAGGGATGACGCTTTCGCCGGGGACAAAGGCCCGCTGGGCGTGGCGCTGCCGGGTGTATTCGGTGACCAGCTGGAGGATTTGCTGGCGTAGCTCTTCCGTTGTCATGCGCTCACATCGGGAGTGGATTGAAGTTTTGACTTCGCATAAACGATTGGATCTGATTGATGGTACAGGCGCGCACATCCTGGCCGCAGTAAAATTCCTTGTACCAGGAGACGGTGTTGGCGAGGGTCTCGGTCGAGAGTCCAGCGCGGGCTCCAGCCGAGCTGGGCATGGGCCTTGGAAGAATCAAGACGCAGCATGTGTGCTTCATGAAGTTGTTCCGGCTCCACAGATCGCCAGGTGGCAGCGTCTCCCCAGAGACGCGCCAGCTCGGAGACGAGATAGCGGACGGGACGAGCATCGGATTCGGCGGGGCCGAAGTTCCAGGCTTCGGCAAAGGCGGCGCCGCCGGTGATGAGGCGCTGGGCGAGCTCGAGATACCCGGCTAGTGGCTCCAGGACGTGCTGCCAGGGACGGACTGCCTCGGGGTTGCGAATGACGACCGGCTCAGCGGCGGCGAAGGCGCGCACGATGTCTGGGACCAGGCGGTCCAGAGCCCAGTCGCCGCCGCCGATGACGTTGCCGGCGCGGGCGGAGGCGACGGCAACCTGATGCTGCGAATGGCGGCCGGGTTCAAAAAAGGAGCGGCGATAGGCGGCGGTGACCAGCTCGGCGCAGCCCTTGCTGCTGCTATAGGGATCGTGTCCGCCCATGGGCTCGTGCTCGCGATACGGCCAGTGCCACTCCTGATTCTCATAGCACTTGTCGCTGGTGACGACGATGACGGCGCGGACGCTCGGCGTGCGGCGGACGGCGTCGAGCAGATGGACGGTGCCGAGGACGTTGACGGCGTAGGTTTCCACCGGCTGCTCGTAGGAGAGGCGAACGAGCGGCTGTGCGGCCATGTGGATGACGACCTCGGGAGCGAAGTCGCGCAAGGCGGATTCCAGGGCGGCGAGGTCGCGAACATCTCCGTGAATGGATTGGAGCTGGCGGTCAAGGTCGAGCAGGCGATAGAGGCTTGGCTCGGTAGGAGGATCGAGCGCGTAGCCGCAGACCTCGGCTCCCATCGAGAGCAGCCAGAGGGCGAGCCAACTGCCCTTGAAGCCGGTGTGCCCGGTGAGGAAAACCTTGCGGGAATTCCAGAAGCTTGGGTCCATATGTGATGACTGAATCGTAACACCGGAGCAACCAGAATCCCACATTCGCCAAATGGGCGGCGGATGTGGGTTCCGCTCGTGCGCGCGGCAACCGCAAAATCAAAGGCCCCGCCCAAGCAGAGGCTTGAACGGGGCACGCCGATGGGTCTTCAAACTGCTACGTCTAATAGCGGTAGCTGTCCGGCTTGTAGGGGCCGGAGACGGGGACGCCGATGTAGTCGGCCTGCTTCTGGGTCAGGGTGGTGAGCTTGACGCCGATCTTCTCCAGGTGCAGGCGGGCGACCTCTTCATCGAGCTTCTTGGGAAGGGTGTAGACATCGATGGCGTAGCTGTCGCGGTTCTTCCAGAGATCGATCTGGGCGAGAGTCTGGTTGGAGAAGCTGTTGGACATGACGAAGCTGGGATGTCCGGTGGCGCAGCCCAGGTTCACGAGGCGGCCTTCGGCCAGCAGGAAGATCGAGTGGCCGTCAGGAAAGGTATACATATCCACCTGGGGCTTGATGTTGGTGCGGACGACGCCGGGAGCGGTGTTGAGACGATCGACTTCGATCTCATTGTCGAAGTGTCCAATGTTGCAGACGATGGCCTGGTCCTTCATGCGCTGCATGTGCTCCAGGGAGATGATGTCCACGTTGCCGGTGCAGGTGACGTAGATATCGCCGATGCCGAGGGTTTCCTCGATGGTGGTGACCTGGTAGCCGGCCATGGCGGCCTGGAGAGCGTTGATGGGATCGACTTCCGTGACGATGACGCGCGCACCGATGCCGCGCAGCGACTGCGCCGAACCCTTGCCCACGTCTCCGTGTCCGCAGATGACGGCGACCTTGCCGGCGACCATGACGTCGGTGGCGCGCTTGATGCCGTCGGCGAGCGACTCGCGGCAGCCGTAGAGATTATCGAACTTCGACTTGGTGACTGAGTCGTTGACGTTGATGGCGGGAACCAGCAGCGTTCCCTCTTCCTTCATGCGATAGAGGCGATGGACGCCGGTGGTGGTCTCCTCGGAGACGCCGCGCCAGGCGGCGGCCAGTTGATGCCAGCGCTGGGGAGTTTCAGCGTAAATTTTCCGGAGCAGATCCTTGATGACCAGCTCTTCGTGCGACGTGGAGGGAGTGTTGACCCAATCGGAACCGCTCTCCAGTTCGTAGCCTCTGTGGATGAGCAGGGTCACGTCGCCGCCGTCATCGACGACGAGTTCAGGGCCGAGGCCGCCGGGATGGCTGATGGCGCGGTAGGTGCAATCCCAATATTCCTCCAGCGACTCGCCCTTCCAGGCATAGACGGGAACGCCGGTCTGCGCGATGGCGGCGGCAGCGTGATCCTGGGTGGAAAAGATGTTGCAGCTTGCCCAGCGGACGCTGGCGCCAAGCTCGACCAGGGTTTCAATGAGGACGGCGGTCTGGATGGTCATGTGCAGCGAGCCGGTGATGCGCACGCCCTGGAGCGGCTTTTCCGCGGAATACTTCCGGCGAATGGCCATGAGACCGGGCATTTCAGCTTCGGCGATGGAGATTTCCTTACGGCCCCACTCGGCCAGGGAAAGGTCAGCGACTTTAAAGTCAGTCAATACGGACGTGAGCTGAGAAGCCAAGAGAAAATCCTCCACTTGAATTTGGATGCTGCGCCGCGGGCGCGGGTTCTATCCCACAGTGATTTCGGTCAGATGCGGGTCACGTTGTTGCGTTCTGCTTCCCCACATTCGCCAAAAGATGGCGGATGCGGGCCACCCTGGCAGTGCATCGATTATAACGCAGCCCGCAGGATTGGGGAATGAGACGACCAAGCCATGTCACTTCTCCGGGTGCAAAGTAGCGAATTCGAGCCATTGCACCATGAACTGGCCTTGATCGCTATCCTCCGGGGTCAGTGCGAGTCCACCTTTGCCGTTCCACAAAGATTTGTAGCGGAGTGTTTCGCCCCCGGTAAGAGATGAGGCGCAGGCAATCGTCAGTCGGGGTCAGGCGCGGGAGCGGGCGATTGGGGTGAGCCAGCGATGGTGCGCGCGGCAATTCCGGCTCCTCCAAAAATGCAGAGTACCGGCACAACCGGCATACGATAGCGGGCCACGGCGTGCGGACCTCCGGCGATCAGGACAAAGTATGCTGCGATGCACAGAAGCAGACCCCGGCCGGATGCGCGGCTGGCGGCCACTCCTCGCAAGGCCTACGCGTAGTAGGTCGTGAGCAGGAGGAACATCGCAAGCATGAGGAAGAAAACGAAGGGACGATGAAGCAGAATCCAGGCCAGGGTGTGGAGCGGGCCGGCGTCCACGACCTTGCCCAGCAGTCCGCCGTGCTCGGGATAGAGGTTGAACAGCCTGAGATAGCCGATTGCCGGCGGCACGAACAAGACCACGCCCATGCCAACGGCGTGCAGGCGCGCGTAGATCACGGGATGGCTAACAATGGTATTGAAAGCCTGGCGCCGCATGAAGGCGAATCTTTGCGCGCGGGTCCAGGTGAGCTGGCTGGGATGGGCGGCCAGGTATCGGGACTCGTCGTGCCATCCCAGATCCTTCTGCACGGCTTCGAAGTCGCGGTGCTGCAGGTTGGCCTGGACTCCTGCGGCAAGGTAGAAGTACAGCTCCTTGTCGGCAATGGAGGAAAATCCGCGATAGTCAGCGACCACGGTATTCCTGACCTGCCAGATAGCCAGCAGCGACATGCAGACGAGAAGGAACGCAACAGACGCCTGGCAGCGGCGCCAGAAGCCAAGCTGGCGCGGCCAGAGCAACAGGTAGGCGGCGAGAACAAACGGGAGGTAATAGGACGACGGCCGCACATAGGCGGACGCCACCAGCCAGAGCGCAGCGTACAGCAGCGGACGCCAGCGCGGTTCGCGGCCGTAAGCCAGAAGCAACGTGGTCATGGCCAGCAAGGTTGCCACGTAGAGCGAGTCAGACAGGATGGCGCAGCTGGACAAAATGGCGAGAGGTTCGAACGCGTACAGATAGCCGGCGAATGTGGCAGCCCTGGAGGATCCCGAAAGCTGGCGGGCGATGCGCATGACGAGCCAGGTGCTGAGGCAATCGACGAGGATTTGCGCAAGTACGGTGGCCGCCGGGTGGTCACCCCACATGCCGGTGAGAACGGCGAAAAGCGGATAGCCTGGGGTGCGGTTGATTTCCGGACCGGCCAGCCGAAGTGTCCGTGCAGCAGAGTGCGCCCTGGCACGATGTAGGATTCCGTGTCGGTGGCGATGAATCCCGAACTGCCCCGGGTGCCGAGCACCACCAGCAGCAGAGTGCAACGGGTGAGGAATGCCGCGCAGACAGGCGCCCAGTCGCACGGCCGGAATCCGCTATGGGTGCTTGCGACGGGAGGAACGGGGCTGGCGTGGGCCGTGTGGAGGAGCGAGTCCATCTCCGTTGATCTTAGCCATGACTCCGGGTGCGGTAAAGCGATCAATTTCGTCTTACGACGTGCAGCCTCGACGCATCCCTGGCGTTGCGGCGCACAGGGCGGCGGACTGGATTATGACTCCGGCTTGAGAATGACGCCGACGCCGCGGGTGCCGCTGATGGCCACAATGAGCGGGGACGTCGAGGTGGAGGTGGCGGACGGAGCCGGTCTGCTCGACCGCGGGCTGAGCGGCGAGCCATGCCCAGTCCACAAGGCCTTCGCCAAGGTCGGGATTGATGGTGAAGTAGGCGATGCGGAAGGCCGTGAGATTCTGGAAGAAGTGGCTGCCCTGCGACGGCGTAACGCGGAAGTCGCGGAAGCCGGCCTCGACAATGACGCGCGCGCCGGAGACCTGATCCCACGTGACCGGAATGCCAAGCCACGGATCCTTGGAGCCCCAGCGGCCCACGCCGATGAGGATATACGGGATGTTGTCGCGCAGCAGTTGCGCGTTGTGGCGGGCCACGATCTCTGCGACCTCGACGCTGTTGGCGCGATGAAAGCTCTCGTAATCGACCACCACCACGTCGTGAATGTCTTCGATGCGTCCGTTGCCGAGCACATGGGAGCTGCGGCAGAGAATGGTGGCGGGCTCGACGGATTCGATGGCGAGGTCTTCGGTTTCACGCGAGCAGATCAGCGGGCGCATCTGGAGAAAGCCAAAGTCGGCGGGCTTCCGTGCCAGCTGCCCATGCGCACGGCAAACTCAATCTCAACCGGACGGCCCAGCGCGTCGGCGCCAAGCTTCTGGAGGTAGTCCAGAAGCTCGGCCAGCGGAAAGATATTGTGCTTGAGGATGGGCGCAAAGCTGACGATGCGCGCGCCGGGACTGCTGAGGCCGTCGTAGATCGCATCGTTATCGCGCGAGTAGGTGGAAGCGACGTAGTGCAGCGTGCCGTCGGCTTCGGCATCGCGCAGCGGATAGGCGCGCTCGCGCAGGCGCTCGACGCACTCAGAGCGAGCTCGCGACTCGCCCGTCCACGCGCCATCATCCGCCGAACCCAGATCCAGGGCCATGAACTCGGTTTGCGAGTTGCGCAGAATGTCTTCCACGCTGGAAAACTGGATCATATGGCGCGGATAGCGCGGACAGAACGAGAGCGATTTGCCGCCGTCGACAACGGTGCGTCCCAGTCCCAGCGCAACGGCGGCGATTCCGTCGTTGGGCTGCATCGGCTCCGAGGGATAGAAGTTGCGCGAGCGCACCACGCCGGAGAAGTCCGGATAAAATCGCGTGCCATGCGCGGCGCCCACAAGCTCCTGAATGATGACCGCCATCTTCTCTTCTTCCAGGCGGAAGGGCGTGGCGCGGATGTAAGCCTTGGCGTGCTGGCTGAAGGTGGAGGCATAAACGCGCTTGATGGCTTCGTTGAGTTCCTCCAGGCGGTTGTCAAGCTCCGCGCCCTGGTTGGCGAGCATGAAAGTGTCATAGACGCCGGTGAAGGGCTGGTACTGCGAATCCTCCAGCAGACTCGACGAGCGGACGGCAAGTGGAAAGTGAATCTCGCGCAGAAAGGCGGCCAGCGCGGCGCGCAGCGAGCGCGGCAAGGCAGCGGCAAGAAAGCGGTCGAGCAGCTCCCGGTCGTCGCTGCAATGGATGGCGAACGACTCCAGATTGTTCTCCGCAAGGAACTGCTCGAACAGATCGGTGGCAAGAACAAGCGTGTTGGGCACCGCGACCCGCACGCCGGGAAAGCGCTGCGCCGACGTTGTACTTGTGCAGCAGGTGCCGGACAAAGGCAAGGCCGCGGGCTTTGCCTCCCAGCGAGCCGATCCCGAAGCGCAGAAAGAATCCTGCCGAGGCGCGGAAGTGCGCGGGCTCGAAATCGCCCACCAGCACCTGCTTCTGTTCGCGCCGATAGTCGAGGATCGTCTGCAGGCAATGGGCGCGCAGCGCCTCGGCATCCTGGTAGTCAACCAGGCGGCGGGGACGAAGCTTTTCCGCCAGGGCCAGTTCGGTGCGGGCGATGAGCCAGTGCGAAATGTCATTGCGCTCGCCATGAAAGATGAGCGACTCGACCGGGATGCGGCGCAGCTCCGACTCCATCGCATCAAGATCGCCGGCGCGGCCCACCTCGGTGCCATCGGCCAGGCGGAAGACAAAATCTCCGAAGGCGAACTCGTGCGTGAGAAGCTGGCGCATGTCGGCCAGCAGCGTCTCTGATCCCTTGCGCAGAAAGGCGAAGCCCTCGCGCGTTGGCGCGCGACTGGAAGCTGCGAATCGCTGCGACTGCAGCACCACCGGAATATCTGGAATCGTGCGGCGGACCAGGTGCGCCAGTTCGAATCCGGCCTCTGGATCGAGATGGCGCGCGCGCGGAAATTCAACATCCGAGACGACGCCGAACAGATACTGGCGGTAGCGCTCCACAATGCGCGATGGCGCTCTCGTAATCCTGGGCGAGCAGAATCTTGGGGCGGGCGCGCATGCGCACCAGCTTGTGCGCCAGGTTGTAGCCCTCGCTGAGGATGCGGCGCGACTGCGTGATGAGCGCCGTATAAATCTCCGGCAGCAGCGCGGAGTAGTAGCGCACGTCGTCCTCCACGACCAGGACGACGGGAACTCCCATCTTGAGCGTGTCGTGCTCGACGTTGCGCTTGTCTTCGACGTACTTCACGATGGCCAGCAGCAGGCGCGGATTGCCCTGCCAGAGGAAAACCTGCTCGATCCCCGCCAAGCGGACGCCGCGCCAGCAGCGCCGTCGCCTCCTGATGATCGAAGGCGAGCACGGCGACTGGAATCTCCAGCCCGGCGCGGCGCACGGCGGCGGCAAGTTCCAGGCAGTCCATGTCGGCTGAGATGGACGTTGCAGACGATTAGGTTGTAACGCGGCTGGGTGCGCGCCAGTTCAAGCGCCTCGGCGGCGGTGGAGACGTGCGTGATCTCCGGCGTGTGCTGCAGATGGAGTTCGATGCGACTGGCCGATGAGCAGCTCGTTGAGCCGTCCGTCTTCGCGCAGCATGAAGGAATCGTAGAGGCTGGAGACGAGCAGGATGTCCTGCACCCGGAAGGGCATGAGATTCTCGAAGCCTTCAAAGAGGCGCTCGGGATCGGCGAAGAGCTGCGAGGTCTCGGCAGGAGCCATGGCGTGCGACGCTGCGAAATCAATCGAATTGATTCGCGCAACATAGTATAAGGCGCGGGCGGGTTGGGCTATTGGGAATCGAGTGGAGGGTTCTCGGAAAAAGGTCGGTCTGCGCAGATCTTCCAGCAGCTCTGTACCTCTGCTTCTGACCAAGTCTTGAACTGCCGACCGAATAGATCCAAGTAGCAAGTCAAGAATGACGCCGCGCACCTGAAAACATTACCGACATCACTCTCTTCCGCTCGCTGTGACCAAACCGGGCCATCGGGACGATATTGGAGAAACCTATCGGCTAGATGCACGTCAACGTGAGTGAATGACGACAGTTCAGAGTAGAAAATGTCATATGCTTCGGTGTGGTCAACCGCAACAGCCATCTCGCGGAGTGTCTTTCCTGCCCAGTTCTTGAAAACCTCAGTCCTTCCGTTTTGCTTGCTACGTGTAAATTGATTCGCAACAGCGTCGAACTTCTTAGAAATGTCAGACTGTTGGGGTTCCCAATAGTGCTGCCAACAAAGGGACATAGATTCGCGCCACGTTGGGTCATCGCTATTCATATGCTTCCGGCACGCATCCATCTGACGTTTCTTTAGGACTGCGCCATAAGCAATGTACTGTCGAGCGCGCTCCGCAGGTGCTTGAGAGAGATAATGCGCGGTTACGTCTGCCTCAAACATCGTTCGCGCGATCACATAACCGGCGGTTACAGGGAACCATTCGACACCAAAGGAGCCACCAACCCGTAGAAGCGCTTCGGCCGCTGAAAGATTGTGTAGGAGAAAACAGTTCATAAGTGAGCTGTATTCCAGCCCGGCTGTGTGGAACGGGATTCTGTCTGTGCGATCTCTCCCGAAATCAAGTAATCGCCGTACAACCTCTTGGTGTTGCTCAACGGTGAGAAACAACACAGGATGTCTCCTTCGCGGTTTCCTGCCCCATGCTCTCATTTCACAGCGGTTCGCACCAATTTACAGCACCTCCGATGCTTCGGCCCCGCTCAATTTGGCACCAAGCTGAAGCACGTTGCTCCCGGCACAGAGCGCGGCGCGGCTGAGCTGTTTGGTTCGTACCCGCGGCCCGATTCCCTGCCGGGAGTTCACCCTGGGCTGCCGCCGGCCTGGTTGAGCGCGGCGGCAGCCGGCAGAGGGTGCGGTTACACCAGTCCCTGGTCCATCATCGCGTTGGCAACCTTGAGGAAGCCGGCGATGTTGGCGCCAGAGACGAGATTGCCGGGAGCGCCGTAAGCCGCGGCGGTCTCAAAGCAGTTGCGGTGGACTTCCACCATGATGTTGTGCAGCTTGTGATCAACCTCTTCGCGGGTCCAGGCCATGCGCTGGTTGTTCTGCGCCATCTCCAATCCGGAGACGGCGACGCCTCCGCAGTTGGCGGCCTTGGCGGGCCCGTAGAGGATGCCATGTTCCAGCAATAGCCGTGTTGCCGGCAGCGTACTCGGCATGTTGGCGCCTTCGGCCACAACCTTCACGCCACTCCTGATCAGGTTCTCGGCGTCCCTGGCATTGATTTCGTTCTGGGTGGCGCTGGGGAAGGCGCAATCGCCCTGCATCGCCCAAAGCGGATTGTGATCGAGTTGCAGGTCTGTGGGGACGAAGATGGCGTGCTTGAACTGTTTGACGTAGTCGCTGATGCGGCCGCGGTACACGTTCTTCATCTCCATGACCCAGGCGAGCTTCTCACGGTCGATGCCATCGGGATCGTAGATGACCCCGTTGGAGTCTGACATGGTGACCGGCTTGGCGCCGAGGTCGAGCAGCTTCTCGACCGTGTACTGGGCGACGTTGCCGGCGCCGGAAACCAGGCAAATCTTGCCTTCCAGCGAGTCGTTGCGGGACTTCAGCATCTCCTGCGCGAAGTAGACACAGCCGTAGCCGGTGGCTTCGGGACGGATCAGCGAGCCGCCCCAGCTGAGTCCCTTGCCGGTGAGCACGCCGGTGAACTCATTGCGCAGGCGCTTGTACTGTCCGAAGAGGAAGCCGATTTCGCGGCCACCCACGCCGATGTCTCCGGCGGGCACGTCGGTATCTGGGCCGATGTGGCGCTGCAGTTCGGTCATGAAGCTCTGGCAGAAGCGCATGACTTCGTGATCGCTTTTGCCCTTGGGGTCGAAGTCCGAACCGCCCTTGCCGCCGCCCATGGGGAGGGTGGTGAGGGAGTTCTTGAAGACCTGCTCGAAGGCGAGGAACTTGAGGATTCCAAGGTTGACCGAGGGATGGAAGCGCAGGCCGCCTTTGTAGGGCCCGATGGCGCTGTTCATCTGGATGCGGAAGCCGCGGTTGATCTGCATGGCGCCATGGTTGTCAAACCACGGGACCCGGAACATGATGACGCGTTCCGGCTCGACGATGCGCTCCAGGATGCGGGAAGCACGGTACTCCGGATGTTTGTCGAGGACCGGGCGCAGGGATTCCAAAACCTCCTGCACGGCCTGGTGGAACTCCGGTTCGGCCGGGTTCTTCTGCTTCAGTTGGGCAAGGATTTCTTCGATGTATCCGGCCGGATTCATGAATCCGGGTGTCCCGAAGTTTACTTCGGTTGGCATGGAATAACGCCTCCAAGTTGCGGCAAAAAGGCTCCCGGCGGGCCGTTATCACAAAGCAGAAAGGGACGGCGCGGAGCAGCGGAAAACCCAAGCCGTGCCCAAGGCGGCGCACTCCGCTGCAACCGGCCCGTACCACCACTCCACTGGGGTAAAGGTTGGCCCGGAGGCCTATGTTCGAGGGACAAACCCTCGATCCGGGACAGCATTAAATCCCCTGCGCAACAAGCCGCGCCATGACGCAAATCACCAGCAGCGGTGACGTGCACCCAGATTGCCACTCAATCGTATTTGTCGCCCCAAAACGGACTGCACGTGGCGGGCGGCGGAACCGTAACACGATATGGATGCGGGAAAACGCTGTCAGGACTGCACGCGCTGGTTTCAGATTGAACCGCGCTGCCGGAGAAGTACGAGGCGCGGGATTCAGCGCCACTCCATTTTAGTTCGTGGCGCGAAGCTGATATGCTTTTTCCCGTATCACCCGGACTGCGAAACCATATTCCGAGCCCAACTGCTCCACCACGAGAGCCGGCAGGATGTGCCCCAGAGTCGCGCCGCGGCCAGAGATCAAGCCAGTGGCGCGCGGCCAACGCCAGGCGGCGTCCTCTTAAGTGATTCGCGTCGAAATATTATCGGCAAGGGCGGAAACGATATCCAATGAAGAAGGCCTTGATCACCGGGATTACCGGGCAGGATGGAAGCTATCTTGCCGAGTTGCTGCTTTCCAAAGACTATGAAGTCCATGGCGTGAAGCGGCGCAGCTCGCTGTTCAACACCGATCGCATCGATCATCTTTACCAGGACCCGCACGAGCGCAACCGCCGTTTCTTTCTGCACTATGGAGACATGACGGATTCCAGCAGCCTGGTGCGCATCATCCAAACCGTGCGTCCCGATGAAATCTACAACCTGGCGGCGCAGAGCCACGTGGCGGTTTCCTTTGAGGAGCCCGAGTACACGGCCAACGCCGACGCCATCGGCACCCTGCGGGTGCTGGAGGCGATGCGCATCCTGGGCCTGGAAAAGACGGCGCGCTTCTACCAGGCGTCAACCTCGGAGCTGTACGGGAAGGTGCAACAAACCCCGCAGACAGAGACGACGCCGTTTTATCCGCGCTCGCCCTACGCGGCGGCCAAACTCTACGCCTACTGGATCACGGTGAACTACCGGGAGGCTTACGGCATTTACGCCTGCAACGGCATCCTGTTCAACCACGAGTCTCCGGTGCGGGGTGAGACCTTTGTCACGCGCAAGATCACGCGCGGGCTCTCGCGCATCAAGACCGGGCTGCAGAGTTCGCTGTTCATGGGCAACCTGGACGCGCTGCGCGACTGGGGACACGCCCGCGATTACGCCGAAATGCAGTGGCTGATGCTGCAGCAGGACAAGGCCGAGGATTTTGTGATCGCCACCGGCGAGCAGCACAGCGTGCGCGACTTCATCAACCTTGCCGCCGCCAAACTCGAGATGAAACTACGGTGGGAGGGCACGGGAGTGGACGAAAAAGCCTATGACGAGCAGGGCCGGCTGATTATCGCCATCGACCCGCGCTACTTCCGTCCGACCGAGGTGGAAACCCTGCTGGGCGACGCCTCCAAGGCCAAGGCCAAGCTGGGCTGGGTTCCCAAGACAAGCTTTGACCGGATGGTAAGCGAGATGGTGGCCTCCGATTACGAACTGGCCAAGCGCGATGCCCTGGTGCACGCCCGGGGATACAAGATACTGAACCACCATGAGTAGATGAGGGTTGCGCGGGCGGGCGCGATGCCTCTAGGAACCGATGCCGTAACGGCGCGCCGTGCGCGCCTCGAGGAAGTCAAAGATTTCGCCGGCCGCATCGCGCACGCTGTCGTCGAGCGGCCGCGAGGTATCGATCACGACGGTCCGCGTACGCCGCTTCAGGTCCTCCGCGAGCCGCTTGTACGCTTCCCGCTGCCGAATGGATTCTTCCAGGGAAACCTCCGGTTTTCTGGCCTGTACTACTTCCGGAGGAGCGTCGAGAATGAGAATCAGATCCGGCAGTGGGATGAAACGGCCAGCCAAATCAGTCACCCAGCGGGGCGCTTTATACCGGTAGCGCTTCGAGTCCACCAGTAAGTCGTGGTAATAGCGGTCGAAGATCACCAGCGTGGAACGGACCATTTGCGGCCGGACCCGCAGCCAATAACCGCCAACATAATCGCACCAGAACACGGCCAGCTTCGCCAGCGATGCAATGACCGAGCGGGCGGGCAGCGCGTGGGGGTCCGTGACTGTTCTTCTAACGCCACTGGTTCCGCGCCGCAACAGTTCGGGACGCAGATGATAGCTGTGTACCTCCCTGAACGCCAGCCGGCCCACATCCGATAGTGCTTCGATCAAGGACGACTTTCCGCTTCCATCCGGACCCAGCAAAGCAATGCAGCAGCCCGATGGGGCGACGACACGGCGGCACTTTCGTAAGAATTCCAGGAGCCGGGTGCCAGCGCCTGGTCGCTCCAGGGAATTCAGCAGCCCGCTGCCGAGCCCTGGGATCGAAGCCGAGACGCTCGACCAGTCGTCGGAGGCCGCTGCGGCGCAGATCTTCGCGATGGATGCGGGCGGCCACCGTTTGCCGAGTGCAGCGCGGCAACCTTCCGGATCCTCACGATAGAGCTGGCTGAGATGGCTGCCATGCTTGCCGGTGAGTTCGCCTTTGCCTATCTTCTTTACGAGGTAATAATCGAACTCATCGGCTGGGGCAGGAATCCAGAAGCCACGAGGATGAAGGCGTCTCCGCGACAGGGTGTCACCGGCGTCAAGGCTTTTCTGCCCGTTACGCCGGTAGTCGGAGGATGAGTCCAACCACATATAAATCGCATCTCTTGCCTCAAACCCCACCAACACAAAGGCGCGCGCGGAAATCTCGTGATCGAACACTTGGACGAGACGCAATCCGTACCGGTCCCCAAAACGCTTCACCAGCGGAAGCAGCCTCTCCAGGTCTGCCTTGCTCACCATGAAGTCTATGTCCGAGGCAATCTGCATTGGAAAGGTTTCATATCCGCCCAAAATGCAGTAGCTCACACCCTCTGCCTCCAGCAGCTGGAGGAATCCGCGCACATATTCTTCTCCCGCATAGCGCGCCTGCGGCCCACTTTGTTGAGGGCCGCACAGGGTTGTGGATTCGGAGCGATCCGTCATAGATTCTCCATCATAAACGGCAAGGGGTTGCTGCTGTTCCGCAAAAGACCGGGCCGATGCACGCGGAGCGCCGGGGATGGCCTATTGAGTTCTCTTGAGCCACATGGCCGACCCGCCGGCGGTGCGCAGTTCGGGAGAATTGTGGCGCCCGGCAAGCCGCTCGAACGCTCCCGTCCTGGCCAGGTAGAAGATGGGACACTCGATCTGGAAATCGGAATTGAAAGCGGCGAACGACTCGAAAATGTATTGTTCGTTCCAGAAGCGCTTCTCTTCAACCAACCACTGCCTGGGATAGTCGTACGGGGTGAAGATGTCGTGGATGTGCACCAGGGTGTTCACCGCGACACTTGGAATCCAGGATTCGAACAGACATAGGACGTCACTGCCCCACTTGGCGACGTGGCTGGAGTCGGCGAAGAAGATATCGGCTCGGAGCAAAGCATCGCGTTCATGGGACGGAATCTGCTGCAGTTCCGCCGTGATGATGCGGGTGCGGCCGGTGGCGTTGTCGCCGCGGAAATAGGGATCGATCGACACAATCTCTCCGGGATAGCCGTCGCCGGCATTCCGCTCGAGGGCTACGCCTGCAATCCAGGTGGAGACTCCGCGGCCTACTTCCGTGATCGATTGTGGTTTCCTGGACCGGATCAGACAGTAGTAGTACGCTGCGTCCCACCCGGTATAGAACCAGTTCTTCCTCCCGTATTTTGCAAAAGCCGGACTGGCGAGGTACTCGCCGAGATATGGCCCGAGGATTTCTTCCGCCCTCTCAGCCCAGGACGGCGCCGCATGGAAGCCGGGCAATTCCCGGGGCTCATCGCGGTAGTGTTCTTCGATAAATTTAATGTTGGGGACGGGCTCGTAGAAGTGGTCGCCAAGGATGCTGAACCCCAGGGATTGCGTGAGCGGAAGCAGTTTGCGTGCGAACCAGCGCTGCAATCCATGACGTTCCGCCAGCTTTCCCTTTGCCGTTGCCAGGCGCTGTCCAAGCTTCTGTAATCTCATGGTCACTTTCATTGACGGCAGGATGCAAATCAGGGGACTGACCAAGCAAAGCTGGACGCCATAGAGCACGCCGTTGCCGTCGCCTCTGTCGACCTCAAAACCTGGGGTTACAGAACAAAAATGATGCTCCGAAGAAGCGGAGCATCTTCAATCACTTCTGAAAAATCTCGTTTCCTGACAGCGCGCCCAGGTTGCCTTTTTTCCCTGCGTGTGCGTTGGCTCAAATGCGGTGAAGGATCCTGAGCGCCTCGTCAATGTGACCGATTGCGTTCCCCCTCCACGTATTTGCAGCGGGATTCTGTTCGGGCTGGTCTACATCCCTCCTTGCACCCTTCAGCAGGTCCATTGCACGATACATACGAACATTCCCGTTCTCTGGCACATCGATGGGAGCATCGGCGCGCAGAGGTAGGCCGTCGGCTTTTGCCGCATCATGCAAATCGCGGATCGCCGCGTCGATTTCGCCGATCGCCGATCTTGCCATGGCGTTGACTTCGGGGCTGGAAGGCGTCTCCAATATGTTTGCGCGCGCATCGCGAAGGTCGCTTAATGCGCTCAGGTAGTCGGGATGTGCTCCCGGCATCTGGGCTGCAATAACCGTGTTCAGAAACAGAACCACGAACCCTGCCATCAAGACCAGTTTCACATAGCTCTTCATCGTTATCTGTCCTCGGCAAACGATTTCTTGTGCTTTTTGGTTGCGTACCCGTTTTACGACTCCAAGGCGCTCATCTCAATCATGAAGCCGCAGAAACTGCCCACGTCCATGCGTGGAAGCGGCTCCCAGTTTACACCCCAGGCACGGTTCACGCCACTTGCCGCGCGCGCCACTGTAGAGAGCCAATCGAGACAGAATCCGGCGGAACGACTGGGAGACGCTTCCCGAACTAGGAATGGCGCACGCCCCGGCAGGGCTTCGCCAGCCCGCGATCGTGGTAGGATGATTCATTCGTTTTTGCCTGGCATTGCAGAGTGCTGCTTCATGATTTGCGCGGCGCTGCCAAGACAGTTGTGATCTGGGGCGGCGAATCTCTGGTGCTGGCGTCACATCAATTTGAATTTGCATCTTTCGCCATGAAGGAAAGTAGAGGCATGCGCACCAATCGATTGCCGGTTGCAAAATCATTTCTTCGTCTGGCCGGAACGGCCTTCTTGAGTGCTCTGCTGCTGGCGGCACTTTCCGTCTCCGCCCTGGCACACGCTGGATCGGTGTATGTTCCCGTGGATAGCTGGACTTATGCGGCGGCGGAGCGGCTGGCGGCTTTGACCGAGACCCAGTCCGAGGTGGTGGGAATGAGGCCCTGGACGCGGGCCCAGTTCGCCCACTTTCTGGAAAGCGCCCGGGAGAGACTCCACGACCATGAGGCCGAGGGACTGCAGAGCGCGCTGGAGCACGAGTTCGCTCCCGAGCTGAACGTCGACGTGGAGAAGCAGGCGCTGGAAAGCGTTTACACCCGGAGCACCCAGATTGCGGGCGCGCCGCTGCGCGACAGTTACCATTTTGGACAGACCATCACGGACGATTTTGGACGCCCCTACGGACAAGGCTTCAACAACATTTCGGGAGCCTCCGGATACCTGCAGGAGCGGGCTGGATTGATGTACGTGCGCGGCGAGTATCAGCATGGAGCTTCGCTGCGCTCGCCATCGGAAGCCACGCTGGAGGAACTCGCCACCATCGACCACGAGTCGGCAACCAGTACCGTGCTCACCCAGGGCGGGCCGGCGGTGAATTACGGGCGCCTGCTGGATTCCTACGTGGGCGTCTCCTTTGGACACTTCACGGGAACCGTGGGCAAGCAGAGCTTGTGGTGGGGCCCGGCCACCGGCGGAGCGATGCTGTACAGCAACAATATCGAGCCCATCTGGATGGCGCGGCTGACCAACGATGTTCCTTTCCGGATTCCCTTCCTCGGCAAGATGCGCCTGGACATGTTCTACGGAAAACTGCAGGGGCACAAGTTCCTGCCGGGGACATGGATCCACGGCGAAAAGATTTCGATCGAGCCATTCCATAATTTTGAGATTGGTTTTGCGCGTACCGATGTCTTCCTGGGAGTGACACGCCCGTTCGACTTCAAGCGCCTATGGCTCAGCTATATCAGCGTTGGCGATAATCAGAGCGCGGACGCCGCGGCCAACGACCCGGGCGACCGCCGCGGCGGACTGGATTTTTCCTGGAAGCTGCCCAAGTTTCCCGTGACCCTGTACAGCGACAGCTTCTGCGACGACGATCCTTCGCCGCTGGCCAACCCGCTACGCTCGACGTTCCATCCCGGCATTTATATTGCGCGGTTTCCCGGAGCGCTGGCAAAGCTTGACCTGCGGGTGGAGGGAGCTTTCACGGCTTCCGAGAGCGCTTCCATACCTCCTGGATTCAACTACTGGAACGGGATTTACAAGGATGGCTATACCAACAAAGGTTTGATGATCGGCGACGCCACCGCGGGACGGGACGGAGTGAGTTGGCAGGCCTGGAGCACGTACTGGTTTTCCGCCCGCAACAAGCTCCAGGTGAGTTATCTGAATCATTACATCAGCCCGAAGTTCCTGCCCGGCGGAGGAACCCAGAACAGCTTCAAGACCTTGTCCGACATGCAATTGAAGCACAGCCTCGAAGTCGAGTTGGGAGTGCAGACGGAGCGCTACGTGATGCCTCTGCTGACCGGCAGCCGCACTCCTCAGTACGACGTGAGCGGATGGGTCGGAGTGACCTACCGCCCGGAGCACAAACTACAAGACTAACAAGGAAGCGCCGGACTCCTCGGGGCACGCGTGCCCGTAGGAGTCCGTCCAGGCGGGCCGCCACCGGGCTGCCAAGCCCCGGCTTAGCCACTGCCGGGATTCCGGCTGCAATGAGTTGATTACCGGATCAGGACGCAAAGCCCAGCGAGTCGAGTACGGCCTCCAATTGGCGCAATAGATACGCTCCGGCCCCCGAATCCAAGGACTCGAAGTGCGATTCGAGCCGGTCGAGCAGGTACAGGATGGCCAACCGGGGAAGCAGTTGCGGGTCAAGATTCATCCGCTTCATGTATTCCACGCACGCCTGACCTGTGCGAATGGCCGCATAACCGCCGATCCTCCCGCCAAAGAGAAGGTCTTCGCTGAAGTGGAAATGAAGCAGATCATGCGCCGGTAGCCCGGCAAAATCACTCCACTCCCAATCCACCAGCACATAACCCGATTTTGGCGTTTTCCGAATGTTCCATGGAACAAAGTCCCCGTGCACCAGCATCGTGGGGATGGCGGTGTCCAGATCGAGACTGGACAGACAACGCCGCAGCAGATCGGGGACAATCTTATGCACTTCGTCCGCCCATGGGCGAAGCCTGTTCTCCATTGCACCTGCAGCATCGCTCAGCTTCAAGAAACCGTCACTTTGCGGCAGGCGGCAGAGCAGGTCCAGGTAGTCCGGCCGGAATCCCAGATTGGGCAAGGTCCCGTCCACATATTCTTGCGCGGCTGCTCCCAGATCGGGAAGAACGGTGCGGAGATTCGGAGCCCAGCCATACCGCTCAAGTTTTCCGAGCGCCTCGGCTTCACGCAGAACGCTCAATCTGCCCCCTGGGGTGACTCCGATTTTGAGTACGGCTGCGATCCGATGCCAGTCGTCGAGCAGGAATACGATCAACTTGCGGTCGGGAGATGGGTTGCCAACCAGGATCACCATCTCTCCGGCTTGGGTTCGAACTCCGCACCGCTCGGACCAGTAGAGCGCGGTCTTGCGTGAGATTGACAGTCTGGAGACGGAGGGAAAATGGCGGAGAATACCGGCGCGAGCCGCCATCCGAACGGCGAGCCATTTCGCCTGGCCCGTCAAACTATAGGGCCGCCAAGCCCGCAATACGGATGAAGCAGCGCGCGATGCTGCCGGAATCAACCAACGGGGGCCGTGGCGTCCGGGAATCACCAGGTACGGGTCCGCCTGCCCGCTGGCGGCTCCGCAATTAGTCTTTAGAACATTCAGAAAATCCGAGACGCCCAACACCTGCTGCGGCCGGGGTTGTCCTGGTGGCATTTTTGCACGATAGCATATCCGTGATACCATTTCCGAACGTCAAACGGCGCTGAATCCCGTTTGGACCTGACGCCCGATTCCCCGTCCCGGATGTGATGCGAAACGGTTTTCACCGGGGGCGCGGTCTGCTATGCTTTTCTTGTGGAAGTTCAAGCGATTAAATTGCCTGCGATTATGCGGCACGCTATAATTCAACAACCGCTCTACGCGATCGTCCGAGAGTTACGCAGTTCCGCTTGCAGTTTCAGAAGTGTTTCAGGCGAGATGCGCCCCGCGCCCGGAGTCTAATGAATCAGGAAAAGTCAAGAATTCCCTCCACTCCTTCTCAGGAATCTGAGTCAAGCTTCGGAACTCATACTCCTATTCCGATGCGTGACGAGGAGTCCCTGCGTGATGTTTTACGCGTCTTACGGAAGCGAAAGTACTTCATCCTGGCGGTAACCCTTGGAGTCGTCGCCGCGGTGCTCCTGGGATGTCTTGTAATGCGTCCGGAGTTCACGGCGATCGCCACCTTGCTCGTAGACAAGGAATCCGGGTCCGGACTGGATCTGGGATCTCTCTCCAGTCTCGCGTCCGCCGTCGGTGGCCAGGATGACTTGAAGGTCGAGCTTACGACCCACGGCTCCATTCTTCAAAGCGACAGCAATGTGCTGGCGGTATACAACGAATTGAATCTCCAGAACGTGGCGCCGTATAAGTACGAACCGCATTCCCTGGACTACCTGGAACCATGGGTGATGGCCGCGAAGCTTAGAGCCGAGCGCGGCCGTCCCATTGAAAAAGCGCCCGCCACAAGGGAGCGGTATCTGAACTATTTCCACAAACACTTGAAAGTGGAATATCCGCAGGACTCCCGGCTGGTCACCATCGAGTATCGCGACTACGATCCCGAACGGGCGGCCGTGATCGCAAATTCCCTGGTGGACAATTACCTCCGCGAATACCTGCACACCCGCTACCAGGCCACGGCCCGGGCCACGGACTGGTTGTCAGGCCAGCTCGGCGCTCTGAAGAAGAACGTGGACGATAGCCAGAAGAAGCTGACCGACTATGAACACGAGTCCGGGCTGAGTGTGCTCATGCTGGGCTTGAGCATCGGCGGCGGCGGCGAATCCGGCGGCTCGGGGGGAGGATCTGCAGGGGGTGGTGGAGTTCATATCCCTGCCATCGACCGGCTGGCGGCCTTGAACCAGGAGTTGACGACGGCGGAAGCCAATCGGATTGCGAAGGAAGCGATTTACCGGCTGACCCAGACCCAAAGCCCCGAAGTGGTGCTCGGTCTCGGGTCCAGCCCTCTGTCCGCCATGGGAGGGGGATCGGCGGTCGTCAACCAGGGCAGTGGGCTGGAAGTGCTGCAGGCGCTGCGCCAGCAGGAATCGGCCGTCAAAATGAGTTATGCCGACATTGCCACCAAGTACGGGGCGAAAAACCCCCGTCTGGCTGAAGTTCAAGGCCAGATTTCCGCACTCGATGGCCAGATCAAGGCGGAATTGAAACGCATCAATGAGCGTGCCCTGAATGATTTCACTCTTGCCCAGAAGTCAGAGGATGGCATTCGCAAGGATTACGCCAAGCAGGAAGAAGCCGTCAGCAAGACCAACGACGGCATGATCCAGTTGGAAATACTCGCCGGCGAAGCGCTCTCCAGCCGCGCCCTCTACGAGGGGCTCTCCACGAAACTGCAGGCAGCAGGCGTAGAAGCGGGAGTCAAGGCCACAAACCTGAGCCTGGTGGATCCGGCTCGTCCTCCCGCCCAGCAATCCCGGCCAAACTGGATGATCTATCCGGCGATTGCGCTTGGCGCCGGCCTGCTGCTGGGAATCGGTGGCGCCTTCGTCAAGGAAAACCTGGATGACGCGGTGATAAGTTCGGAATCCGTGGAGCGGATTTCAGGTTATCCCGTAATGGCCAACCTGCCACTGGTTCACCGCGACGATCTGAAGCCGGCGATGATGGCTCCCGGCGACGTTCAAGAACAAAGTCTGCTGCTCACCGCGCCGCAGTCGCCGATCGCTGAATCCTATCGTTCCCTGCGTACCGCGATTCAGCTCTCCGCCATCGACAAGCCGCTGCAGGTGCTGCTGATCAGCAGTCCGCTCGGCGGCGATGGCAAGAGCACGGTCAGCTATAACACCGCCATTGCCTTTGCACAGCAGGGTAAGCGCGTGCTGCTGATCGACGCTGACCTGCGCAAGTCCCGGCTGCACCGCATGTTCCGGGTCGATCGGAGTCCTGGACTCAGCGAACTTCTCAGCGGGCAGGCGCTGTTGGAAGCCGTGGTCCGGCCGCACAGTTCCGTGGAGGGCCTGTCCCTGCTTCCGTCCGGGATATCGCCGCCAAATCCAGCGGATCTTCTGGGATCGCACCGTTTTGACGATCTTCTCACGCTTCTACGCTCGCAGTATGATCTTGTGATCCTCGACAGTCCGCCAATCCTGCTGGTCACGGATTCGGTGATTCTCTCGGCCAAGGCAGACGGCACAATGGTAGTGGTCCGCTCCGGTGTGACCACAAAGCCGGTTCTGGCGCACGTTTCCGAGGTGCTGCGGCGCAGGGCAGGCCATATCTTTGGCCTCGTTCTCAACGCGGTCGATACCAGGTCGGTTGAATACTATTACTCCTACGGCTACTACGGAGGCTCGAAATACTACGGAGAGGAGGATTCAAAGTCTTGATTAAGGCTACCCATATCGCATGCTTATGCGCCGCGCTGCTGGTTTCGGCTGTTTCGTTTGCGCCTGCCCAGATGACGCCACAGATCGGCTCCTCCCTGCAGGCGCCGGGACCATCCGGCGGAGCCTCGGGCGCGGCCTCGTCCGGCGCAGGCGCCGCCAAGGCGTCGGCGGCCACGCTGATCGCGGTACCGGAGGATTTTTCAAAGCTGAAGATCGGTCCGGGATTCCTCCTGAACGTCCAGGTTTTTGACGAGCCTGAGTTGTCGGGCGAAGTTCGGGTCGATGAGTCCGGCAATATCTCCGTTCCGTTTGCCGGGACGATTCACGTTGGCGACTGCACGCTTGCGGAAGCACGCCGGCTTATTGAGGCACGCCTGGCCTCGGAGCAGATCCTGCTTCATCCCCAGTTGACCATTGACATCGGGCAATATGCGCCGTTCATCGTTGCCGTGATGGGTGAGGTGCAGACACCCGGCCGGGTACAACTGCTCGCGCCGCATTCGCTCCTCGATATTCTGTCGCTGGTAGGCGGAGAAACCACAATGGCCGGCGGTTCGGTGCAGGTCCGGCACACCAGGGACGGGCGCACGACGATCGATGCTTATCCCTATGGCCGCAACAGCGATGGGAGTTCCATCGCAAACGTGGTGGTTCACGACGGCGACACGATCATAGTGCCCCGCGCCGGCATCGTCTACGTGCTCGGAGGAGTCAATCGCCCCGGCGGTTACCTCATGCAGGAGGACGGCACGCTCGACGTCGCCCAGGCGCTCTCGCTCGCCCTGGGCACCACCCTGCAGGCTGCCGTGGATTCGATCCGGGTCATCCGGCACAACGCCGACGGGAGCTACGTTGAGTTTCCGGTCAGCTACAAGAAGATATCTCGGAAGCGAAACAGATCCCACTGCACTTGCAGGCTCAGGATGTCGTCTATGTGCCGCTTAGCAAGATAAAGTCCATATTCACCACTGGATCTTCCATTATTGACGAGGCCGCCTTTGCCACCGTCTATACCCTGAAGTAGGAATGCTTGCCCATGCAGAAGTTGACGAGTCGAGCGCGGTATCCGGTTCGATACTGGCTGTTTGTCATCTATGCCGTAGGCATTCCCGGTTTTTTGAAATTCGATCCAACCGGCAAAGTCCATGAATTCGGATTGTTTAACCCTCAATCCATTGCGGCCATCGTGCTCACATGCTCCACTGCCGTGTTGCTATTTTGCATCACCACGGCAAGTCGAAAAGCCATCATCGCGACCCCGACGGCGATCGATCTCAGGCCTTTTGTTGCTTTGTTGGTCGTTCTATCCGCAGCCACACTGCTGTCTCCAAAGGACAGTCTCGCCCTCAGCTTTTACCGCTTAGGGGAGTGGTTCCTGGGATTTTGCCTGCTGCTGAGCACCTATACCCGGCAGCCACGCGAACAGAGAGATAGCTTCGCGGTCAGCCTGATGGCCCACATCTGCTGGATCGGCATTTCCATCGTCTGGATTTTTCTTTTGTTTAACCCGTCTCTGGCGGTCAACTCACCGGAAGAACTTACCGGCGCCATCCAGATTCGCCTGGGCGGCTATGTAATCCATCCCAACACTCTTGGCGTATTGGCGGGCATCGCATTCTGGCACGCTCTGTTGTTCCTTCGCGGTGGCCGTAAACTGTTTGCGCTGGTGTTTACATTTAGCACGTTGGTATTGACATACTCCCGTGGCGCTTGGCTGGGCTTTGCGGCTACGGTGGTGCTCTATATCCTGTTCAGTAGAAAGTCGGCCGTGCGAGTGCTGGGCATCCTTGCCACAATGCTTGCCTCGGTTGCCGCTATCCTGTTTTCGGATAAGATGATAGACTTCCTCGGCAGAGGACAAGGCGAGAAGAGTCTTGCCACCTTGTCGCAGCGTACGGAAGTTTGGGCATTAGCGGCAAGAATGATTGCCGGCCGCCCACTATTGGGCTACGGCTATATTGATGGAGTTAAAGTCAAACTGGCTAGCGTTTCGCATTTTGGCAACTTCTTTCCACCGCATGTCCACAATGAATTTCTACAGGCTTGGGCCTCTGGCGGTATTCTTGCCGCATTTTTGATTTTTCTGGTGTATTGGAGGGTGCTGCGGCAGGCGTTCAAACAAGCACGCGGCAATGTCTACGCACTATTTATTTTTTTCGCGCTGGTTCAGCTCTTTCTTTATTCTCTAGCTGGACCCATTATGACCAAATCATTCGTCCAGTTGGGCGCCCTCCTGCTGATTTGCTTTGTGGCATCTGCGGATGAACGTTGGCAATTGGTCTGATCGCATCCGCCAAACCGTGCATCGATTGATGTGAACCGCCGTGCGGTCCAGGTGAAGATATGAAAGCAGCAAAGCGCATTCCCGAGGTTCTGGTCCTAGTTGCGCTGCTGGTTCCATGGGCAGGCTATTTGGAAAAGTACCGGCAGACACGCGGGAGTGGCTGGATCTTTCGGCAATAAGACTGGACCCGCCATCCGCTCCTATTTCCAGGGACCTCTTCGGTGTCAATCTGCTCCGCTTTCCAGGGAATCACCGGCTTCCTGGAGCATACGTGGGGGCATGGCGAACCTTTGACGCCGTCTGGAGCAAAGTCGAGCCCACGCGCGGACAATTTGCATTCGCCAAGGTTGACGCGGATGTAGCGGATGCGACCCAGCGCGGCGTTGATCTCGATCTCATTCTGGGCACCTCCCCCACCTGGGCATCCGCCAGGCCTGAGGAGTCGGCTTATAAATGGCAACCGCCGGGAATTCGTGCAGAAGCCGCAAATTTGGCCGACTGGACCAATTACGTTCAAACCGTTGCCACGCGCTATAAAGGGCGCGTACATACGTACGAAATGTGGAACGAACCTAATTTGTCGGGAGGCTATAGCGGCGATATCGAACATCTCGTAAGCTTGTGCAGGGCTGCCTATCAAACCCTCAAAATGGTGGACCCAACGATCACGGTGATATCTCCGGGGTTCTCTCCCTATTCGAATCCGGGGTCCCCTCCCGATGCCAACCAGGCGTATATAGCGAAGTTCCTTTCCCTGGGAGGAAAGGACACGTTTGATGTCTTTGGATATCATTTCTATACAGAGGCGGGAAATCCGGAAAGAGCGGTCATTCTCAAGGGCCGGATCGATAAGATATTCAGGGCCAGCTACGCAACGTCGCCACCAAGGGTGTGGAACACCGAATCCGGCTATCCGATTGAAAATGGCCCAATGGCCAAGCGTAATACGTTTAAGACATATAACCTCCCCATGCACCTGCTAACGGGCAGGGAATCACAGGCGTTTATCGTGCGCTCCTTTGTTCTAGCCTGGGCCATGGGAGTACAGCGGTTCTACTGGTACTGTTGGGGGCACGAGCAGTACGCACCTGTTGATGATTTCGGAGATACCGACAAGCCGGCAACGGAAGCGTTGCGCAATCTGAGTAATCGGCTTACAGGTTCCAGGATGCTCAGTTGCACACGCACGGCGGGAGGGCTCTGGAGTGCTCATCTACAACGGGAATCCGGAGCATCGTTTTGGATTGTGTGGAGTGACTCATCTCCGCAACGCCTGGAAGGCCCGGCAGCACGCAATGTGGGGCATGCGCGGTATATCGACGGCAGCGACGTGCCTCAAATGGCGGCAATGACCGTAGGGAGCGATCCGGTTTTCCTGGATGAGGAGTAGCCTCATGCAACCTGCAAGTTCCTTAACAGGGCGTTTGCTGATCTGGAGTACGAAGTATGCGCCTGGGCCACTCTGGCGGGTGATTGCAACTCTTCTGGGCTCAGACGTCACCTGTAAGCTTCCAGAATCGACGGCCATTGGCCATCCCTATGGCATTGTGATTCATTCTGCTGCTTCCATCGGAGAGAGGGTCACAATCATGCAGAACGTTACCATCGGCGCCAAGCGAGGCAGTTACCAGGCTCCACGAATCGGAGATGGCGTCTATATCGGAGCTGGCGCCATCCTTCTGGGAGATATAAGCGTCGGCGCCGATGCCGTGGTTGGGGCAGGCGCCGTGGTGCTTAAGGATGTCCCACCAGGCGTTACCGTCGTCGGGAACCCGGCCCGGCCGATCGCCGCCAAGACTCCCTCGGGCAAGGGGAGTTTGCCCGGCGCTTGCGCAGCTTCGGATCATCGCACGGCAGAGTGGGTTGAGGAAGAAGTGTCCGGCGGAGCCCCGAAGGCAAGGCAGTAATCCGCCTGCCCTGGCCCGGAAATGGCCTTTTCCGGCCTGCCCGGGTGTCCAGAAGGGAAACGGTTGCTGAGAGCGGCGCGACGCGCCGGCCTGAGATAGACGCCCTGGTAACCTGGAAACGGAAATGAAAATCTCGGTCCATAGGAAGCTATGATGAACGCAAACATCCCCGATCTGGTGCTGGCTTCGAGCAGCAGAGAAATGCGTCAACCTCTGATTGACGCGATTCTCGCGCATGGAAAGAAGTTGGGGCGCCCGCTTTCAATCCTCGAGGCGGGCTGCGGGCGGGAGTGGGGCCTCGATTTGACTGGTATGGACTATACCCTCACGGGCGTCGATCTCGACCCGGCGGCGCTCGAGTTGCGCAAGACAAAGGTTCGCGACCTGGATGTTGCAATCCTTGGCGATCTCTGTACGGTCGAGCTACCCGCAGCTTCCTTTGATGTTGTATTCAGCAGCTATGTCCTGGAACATGTGCAACGGGCCGATCTCGCCCTGCAGAACTTTGTGAAATGGCTGAAACCCGGCGGACTCCTGCTCCTTTGTGTGCCGGAGCGGGAGTCGGCGCGCGGGTTCTACACACGCTTGCTGCCACACTTTATCCACCTGTCGTATTACCGGTATGTCCTTCATAGCAAGTTGGCGGGTCAACCCGGTTATCCGCCCTACCCCACCTACCTTCACCCGGTAATCGGCGGCGGAAGGCTCTGCGCTTTCCTCGCCGAACTCGGCGCAAAGTGTGTGGGCCGATACGGAAACGGATTCGGACCACAGGAATCGGGGCCGCTGAGAATGGTGGAGCGCGGCGTAACAAAGCTCACCTCCATGCTTTCTTTAGGCAAACTCACCGCGGAATACAACGACGTCTTTTATGTCGCCGTCAAGAACGCCCAGGAGTAAGACGATGAATCCTCGCCTCCTCTTGAATCGGAAATCCCGGACGTATAGCAACGCCGCACCGCCGCGCGGCTAAACTCTGTTCGATTCGGCAAGAGGTGGGTTTCGCCTCTTCAGTACCCTTGTCGGTAAACTGTTGAGCAGCGCCCCAGGCGAGTGGGCGCTTGGGGCTCGGATTGCCGGCCCAAAGAATCGTGGTTTGCGATCTACTCCGGTTGAACCATTTTAGTGGCTCCCTTCTGTATTCTTTCAAGGTTCGCAACAGGGTCAAGCTTCTGGGTACCGTAGAAAGGCGGTTGAGCGTATCCACTGTAATTGGAGTTATCTGTCGTTCATCGCCAAGACGTGGACTTCCAAAGCGCACTGGATCATCGAGGAAAAGCCTGACTAATTTACACTTGTCCATACAGATGGAATCGTTTGAGTGGGTTTGCCTGCGGCGGCTTGATGCGCTGCCCAGGCAGCCCGGCTCGGCAGATCGCGACCAAACCGCCATCAAGACAATCATTGAGATATGCAATGCGTAGACTAAGGAATTTTCTGGCGAATCGGCGAGGGGGCGCGTGGGCGCTGCTCGATCAAGCCATGGTCACTGGCTGCAGCTTTCTTACGAACATCTACATGGTGCGCGAACTGGGCCTGGAATCCTATGGCGTCTTCGTGATCCTGTACGCATGGATGCTCCTGGCATGGAGCGCGCAGATTGCGCTCTTTATTTCTCCGCTGATGAGTCTTAGTCCAATGGTGGAGGAACCGCGGGAACGGAGAAACTACATGCGCGGGATGAATACCCTCCAATTCGCATTCGCCCTGCCTTGTGGAATCTGCCTGCTGGTTGGCGTCATCGCTGTGCGGGGCATGGCAGGCCTCCCGGCCGCTGTCGCGCTTGCAAGCACGGGAGTCCTCTTCCAGCTTCAGGAGACGGTGCGACGATACTTTTTCGCCGCGGAGAAGTCCAGGACAGCGTTCGCGAATGATGCCATCAGCTATATCGGGCAACTGGTGCTGCTCGTCGTATTTTCCGCCAGGCATATGCTGAATGTGAACAACTGTATGTGGGCGATCGGCCTGAGCTCCGGTGCCGCGGTCGCAGTCGCACTGTTCAGCACCAGCCTGTTTGGGACAGTTCGGCAGGCGCAGAGGAGTTGGGCCAGGTCCAAGCAACTCGCGTTCGGTCTCTTCCTCTTTACCCAATTAGGCTGGGCCAACACGCAGGGCGTCCTGATGCTTATCTCAGTCCTGGTAGGTCCTGCTGCCGGCGGTATCCTGAAGGTTGCGCAAACCGTTATGGGGCCGTTCAATGTGTTTTTCCTTGCAACGGAAAATGTCATTCCACGCCGAGCCTCCGAACACTTTGTCGTTGCCAGGGTGAAAGGGGTTTACGAATATCTCAGGCGGCTGGCGATTTGGGGCGAGGTCTTCATGCTGATTCCGTGCATAGCGCTCGTGCTTCTATCCGGCCCGCTGGCGAAACTGATTTTGAAACATCCTTCTCACGAGGTAGCGGTACAGATATCCCTTCAGTCCGGGTACGCGTTCCTCGCGCTATCGTTTCGATTAATGACATATTTCTTCCGCACCCTTGAGAAGCCAAGAGTTCTCGTCGCCGCCAATGTCGTCCTTTTGGCAAGCTCGGTTGGTGTTACACTGCTGTTCGCATCCAGATGGGGCGCCGCAGCGGCAGGGTGCGGGCTTCTCTTAGGAGAATTCCTGAGTGTCCTCTTTATGTACGCGGTTGCAAGAAAGATAAGATCGAGTGCAGCAATCACCGAACTACGGATCGCCTAGAGAGTCTATGTTCAATAAATTTCTGCTGGTCCTCTTTGGATTTCTACCTTCGTCATGGAAGGTGTTCTTGCTGCGCAAGCGAGGGCACAAGATCGGCGACCATGTCCATCTCGGAATCTGTTACCTCGATGTGCGCAGGCTTGAGCTCGGCAATGGCGTGAAGATTGGGAATTTTAATTACTTCAAGAATGTAAAAGTCCTGGAGATGGCGGATGGCGCCCGCATTGGTGGCTCATTCAATTGGATTACCGCCTCGCCGTTCAACGATTTGGGTGGGGAGGGATTCGGAATCCTCCGCATGCAACGGAGCGCCGGCATCACAGGACGTCATTTCCTGGATCTTTCCGACACTATCACGGTTGGCGAGGAGACGCTCATCGCCGGTTTCAACTCGACGTTCTGGACGCACGGCATGATCCCCGATGGAAATAGCAGAGATGGAGATAGCAGAAATGCACCCATCGTTTTGGGCAGCCGATGCTATCTTGGTGGCCAGGTCATCTTCCTCCCAGGGGCATCCCTCGGAGACTGTTCCTTCGTTGGGTCAGGAGCCGTGGTGACCAAGGACTTTTCGGGAGTCTCTCACGTGTTGGTTGCAGGCAATCCGGCGCAAGTACGAAAAACGTATTCCGCGGACGCAAGGTGGTTTACCACTGAGCACGACCACGTGGCTAAGCTTCGAGTTGAAACGCCTCAATAGCT
The DNA here is from genome assembly GCA_963707735.1 of uncultured Acidobacteriota bacterium. GTDB lineage: Bacteria > Acidobacteriota > Terriglobia > Terriglobales > Acidobacteriaceae > TOLSYN. Next base: position 1,394,213 of record CAVPRB010000003.1, read on the forward strand.
TAGGAGGTTGAAGAGGGCATGAGACGACTCTATCTGCTTCTATATTATGGATTCGCGCAGCATTTTCCGACCCAGCCCGTGCCGGGTTGGAAGCTGGGTTATGCGCTTCGCAGATTTCTTGTTTCACGCATCTTTCGCTCTTGCGGAACGGGCGTCAATGTCAAGAAGCATGCCTACTTCGGAGACGGCGCCACCCTGGAGGTGGGAAATCGTGCACAGATTGGGGCGAACTCCAAAATCGATCATAATGTTTATATCGGCGACGACGTTCTGATGGGGCCCGACGTGGTAATCATGACGGGCGGCCATGAATTCGAAGATCCTTCCGTTCCGATCAATAAGCAGCCCGAGAGCCCACCGCGTCCGGTCCGGATCGGACGCGACGTCTGGATTGGAACCCGGGTTGTGATTCTGCCCGGAGTAGAGATTGGTGAAGGTTCCGTGATTGGGGCAGGAAGCGTGGTTGCAAAAAGCCTTCCTCCTTTCAGCATAGCGGTGGGGGTACCAGCCAAGGTGGTTCGGAGAAGAGGGGAGCGCCTGGCGCCGGAGCCACTGACCAGTCACACGTCGGAATCAGCACGATGAGGATTCTCCTTTCCGCCTATGCCTGCGAGCCGGGAAAAGGTTCGGAGCCCGGGATGGGATGGCATTGGGCGCTGGAAATCGCGCGCCTTGGGCACGAAGTCTGGATACTGACGCGCGAAAACAATCTTCCCAGTCTCGAACCAGCCTTGACCCTTCAACCCAATCTGCCGATTCATCTGGTTGGTTATGACCTCCCATCGTGGCTGCGATGGTGGAAGAAGGGTGGGCGGGGCGTCAGCACATACTATTCGCTTTGGCAGCGCGGCGCCTACCAGGTGGCCCGGCGGCTTGCGCTCCGAACCCATTTTGATCTCATTCATCACATTACTTTCGCGGTTTTCCGTCAGCCATCTTTTATGGGGCGTCTTGGAGTTCCATTTGTCCTCGGCCCGCTGGGCGGGGGAGAATCAACCCCGCCGCGCCTGCTGGGGAGTTATCCGTTCCGCGGAAGAGCGGTGGATACTGCGCGCACTTTTGCCAACCGCATCGCTGCATTCAATCCCGCATTGTGCAGGTCCTATGAGCAAGCGGCGCTAATTCTGTGCAAGACAAAGGAGACGCTCGCTTATGTACCTCTCGCGCACCGGGCGAAATGCGTGATGACGCAGGATGTCGCCATCGAGGAGGACGGGATCGCCCAGGACCCGTCTGCCAATCCCCCGGCGCCGCGGTTTCTTTATGTTGGCCGGCTGCTCTATTGGAAGGGAATTCATCTCGCCCTGCAGGCGCTTGCCCAGATGCACCGGCAATGTCCAGACGCCACTTTGACGGTCGTCGGCGATGGACCGGACCGGAAATGGCTCTGCCAAATGGCGCATCGCCTTGGTATCGCTCATGCTGTCGAATGGACCGGGTGGCTTCCCCGCAAACAAGCGCTCGCCATGTACCGGGAGCAGACGGCATTCCTATTTCCCAGCCTGCACGACTCCGGCGGCACGGTGATCATGGAAGCTCTCTCCCAAGGGCTACCCGTCATCTGCCTGGATACCGGCGGACCGGGAGCCATGCTGCCGCCGTCTTGCGGATTCAAGATTCCCGTTGAAGACCGAAGTCAGGCGGAAGTAGTAGGCGGCCTGGCGGCTGCCATGCAGCAGCTTGCCCGGAATCCGGCTCTTCGTTCGGAGATGGCGCAGCGGGCATTGCAGGCTGCCGGGGAAAACACCTGGAGGCAGGTTGTGTCCCGCACCTACAAGCATATTCAGGACTCTGGTCTCGTCCCTGGGTCAGGGCAGCCGCCTGCCAAGTCGGAGGCCGTGGCGCCGCTTAACGTGATCACACATCAGATGTGAAATTGGAGATGCCAAATGAAACCTTCAACAATGCTTTTCGATTCATTGTCCATTGTTTCCCTATTGGGAAAGATTAAGAAATTACCGGAAAGCGCAAGTCCGGCAGAACTGGTAGACATCGCAATGGAGTGTCCTGCCATCCAGCCTCAGCAGATAACCTCTGAATTCCTCGAACTTGCCGAACTGGCAAAGAAGCAGCAATGTAAATACTTACTGGAGATCGGTACGTATCGAGGTGGCACACTTTTTGTGTTTTCACAAATCGCCGCTGCGGATGCTACCGTCATCAGCGTCGATTTTTCCACGACACTGATTGGCCACTTTTATCGCGCCGGCCAGGAGCCGCTCCTCCGTAAGTTCATTCGTAAGGGGCAATCACTCTTCTTGCTCCGGAAAGACTCTCACAAGTCTGAAACCTTGGCGAGCATCGAGCAAGCCTTGCAGGGACATAAGCTGGATTTCCTTTTTATCGACGGCGACCACAGATACGAAGGCGTGCGACGGGATTTCGAAATGTATTCGCCACTGGTTCGAAGCGGTGGGTTAGCCGCTTTTCATGATATAGCGAAGTCCGGCGGGGTGGAGGAGGTACACAAGTTCTGGGATGAGGTCAAACAAAGTTACGTTCACAAAGAGTTCATACATCAAACCGGCAAGGGAGCCATGGGCATAGGAGTGCTTTGGCTCTGACTCCTGGGTGGGTGACCCTGGCTTACTCGTGGGTTGCGCGTTGCTACGGCTTTCGCGGCTCTTCTTTCCAAGCTTCTCGAAGATATTGATAGATAAACAAGCTGTTATACACAAGATATCTGCGCCATAACCGTCCTGGTTCCTGAAGCAGCCGGTAGAGCCACTCCAGCCCGCAGGCCCGCAACACGCGCGGCGCACGCTTTCTAGTGCCCGCAACCACATCGAACGCCAGCCCTACCGCAAGCAGCACCTTTGCATGCAGCCGATCCTTGTGGGAATGCATCCACAGTTCCTGCTTGGGACAGCCGAGACACACCCAGACCACGTCGGGATCGGTAGCATTGATCGACCGGACAATCTCTTCATCCTCATCGTGCGAAAGAACCCGAAATGGCGGACAATAAGTGCCCGCTACCTGGAATCCTGGTATGCGCTTTTGCAGCATCTCCGCTGTCTTCTCCGCGATCCCATCACTGCCGCCATAGAAGAAGTGACGAACCTTCATGTCCGCGGTTGCCTCGCAGAACATCGGCAGAAATTCCGGTCCGCATACGCGGGCAATCCCAGGGATACCTTTGCGGCGTCCGGCCCAGACCAGCGGCATGCCATCCGGGCAGTTCATGTCCATCGAGGCAATCAATTCCCGGAAGCTCTCACTCTTGCATCCTTCCATCACCATATGGACGTTGGTAAAGGTAACCGTGCGGCCCCGATCCGGCTCCTGGAGCCAGCCTCGAACCGTCTGAATCGCGCCCTGCATGTCAACACAGGCTACCGGCGTGCCAAGCAGGTTGAACCGGTTTTGCACAACAACTGGCATTCGTCGCACCCAATAAGGACCCCTACCCTACACCTCGACATCGGAGCAGGTGGCTACCTAATCATCTGAGTTTTCACAGCTTGGAAGACGAGGTATCAGCGCATTTTCCCACACATCGCATCCAGAAGCAAAAGCGGCGCAGCCTGATTACACGCTCACTGATTTCCTCGTATGATTAGGAGCATCATGCGGGTACTCGTTTTGCACAATCGATACCAGGTCGCGGGAGGTGAAGATACGGCTGTCCGGCAAGAGGTCTCCATGCTGCGCCAGGCAGGTTTGGCGGTCGATCTGCTGGAAGTCACAAACGAGCACATCCAAGGTCCGCTGCAACGCGCCGCAACCGCGTTGAACTTAGTCTATTCGGTCCGTTCCAGGGATCTGGTGACGGCGCGAATCGCCGCGTTACGGCCGGATCTCGTGCATGTCCACAACTTTTTCCCCGTGCTCACTCCGTCCATCTATGACGCGGACTCCCGCATTCCCTTCGTACAGACGCTGCATAATTACCGTCTGCTGTGCGCCAACGCCCTGCTCTTCCGCGAAAACAAACCGTGTGAGGATTGTGTCGGCAAACGCATTCCCTGGCCGGCGGTTCAACACGCCTGCTACCGCGGCAGCCGCGCCGGCTCTGCGGCGGTCGCCCTCATGCTCAGCGTCCATCGCTTCAGGAATACGTGGAGCGCCCGGGTTTCCCGCTTCATTGCCCTCACCGAGTTTGCCCGCACTTTGTTCGTAAACAATCTTGGCATTGATGCCGAGAGGATTGTAGTGAAACCAAATGCCGCGCCCGATCCCGGCGTTGGCGACGGCGCAGGCGGATATGCGCTCTACGTTGGGCGTCTCTCTCCGGAGAAAGGCATGCTAACCCTCATCGCGGCCGCCGAGCACGGTTTCGGCATCCCGCTCAAGGTCGCCGGAACCGGTCCGCTGAGCGCATTGGTGGAGCGCGCGGCAGCCAACGGCGGGTTGGAGTATTTGGGCTCGCAAACTCCGGCGCAGATCTCCCGCCTCATGCAGGGCGCCCGCGTGCTGCTCCTCCCTTCCCTCTGGTTCGAGGGGCTGCCAATGGTAATACCGGAAGCCTTCGCCACCGGGCTTCCCATTGTCGCCAGCGATATCGGAGCCTTGCCTTCCCTGGTCACACATGGCCGCAACGGACTGCTCGTGCCTCCAGGAAACTCCGAGGCGCTGGCACAGGCCGTGCAAACGTTCGCACTCACGCCGGGCCTTGAGGCATCGTTCCGGGCGGAAGCAAGGCTAGCGTATGAGCGGAAATACCGGCCGGAAGAAAATGTGCAGCGCCTTCTCGATATCTATCGCGAGGCGCTGTCAGCTGTCCGCGTTTGATCTCCCCGCGTCCGCGCATTCTTGGGAATCATTGGGCATCCACCGGGCGTTACGCCGGCCCGCTCAGCCCGTCACAGTCCGCCGCAGGATCTCGACCTCAACCTCATCGCAAGCGCCCCGCACCGCGCAGAAAGCGAACTCCCCCGGTCACTGGATATTGAAGGCCGTACTGATGGCGGACGTAAGCCCAGTGCTGGTCGCCGTCAGCGTGTAGCCGGTTCCGTCGTCGTTAATCTTGCAACCCGCAAACGCGTCCACCCCGGCAGTAGCATTCTTGGGATTGGCCGTGCAGGTAAGGGTCGCTCCGGTGGTCCCTGTGCCGGCGGTGATGGCCAGCCGGATGGAAACCGCACTACTCGTCACCGTGTTGCCGCCGGCGTCTTCCACCGCTACCACCGGCTGCGTAGCCCAGACCGCTCCAGGCGCGCCACCGCCCGGCTCGGTGGTGAATGCCAACTGTGTAGCCGTGCCCACGGTAATGTTGAACACGTTGCTGGTGGCACTGGTAAGGCCGCTGCTGGTCGCGGTCAGAGTGTATCCGGTGCCGGACTTGCTAATCTTGCAACCCGCAAACGCGTCTACGCCGGCGGTAGCATTCTTAGGATTGGCCGTGCAGGCAAGAGTGCCCCCACCAGGGTTGGTGCCGATGGCCAGTGTGATCGCTGCGGTGCTGCCCGTTACGGTATTTCCGCCCGCATCCTGCAACGTCACCACTGGCTGCGTCGCCCACGCCGTGCCACCCGTGCCACCGCCCGGTTCGGTGGTAAAGGCCAACTGCGCCGCCGCGCCCACTGTGATATTGAATGCGCTACTGGTGGCGGTTGTAAGGCCGCTGCTGGTTGCCGTCAGGGTATACCCGTTGCCGGATTTGTTTATGTTGCACCCCGCGAACGCATCTACGCCGGCGGCAGCATTCTTAGGATTGGCCGTGCAGGCAAGAGTGCCCCCGCTCGGGTTGGTGCCAATCGCCAGGGTAATTGACGCGCTGCTGCCCGTTACCGTGTCGCCGATCGCGTCTTCCACTGTTACCACCGGTTGCGCCGCCCACGCCGTGCCGCCCGTGCCGCCACCCGGCGGCGTGGTGAAGACAAGTTTCGTTGCCGGGCCCGGTGTGGCCGTAACCGTCTCCGTCACTTGCGCCGCTGCCGTGTAGTCGGCGTTTCCCGCCTGGTTGAAAAGGACCGTACAAGTTCCGGACCCACTCGTCATCGTGTAGGTCGCGCCGCTGTTCGAGCACCCGCCCGACGATGTGTAGGCAACCGCCAATCCGGAACTCGCCGTCGCCGCCACCGTGAACTGGCTGTTGTAGGCCGCGCTCGCCGGAGCCGCCGTCGTCACCGTGATGGTCTGGCTGGCCATCGTCGCCGTCACTGTTTCTGTGACTTGCGTCGCCGCTTTGTAGTTGGCGTTGCCCGCCTGGTTGAAGAGAACTGTGCAAGCCGTCGTCGGACTCGTCATCGTATAGGTCGCGCCGCTGTTCGAGCACCCGCCAGACGATGTGTAGGCAACCGCCAATCCGGAACTCGCCGTCGCCGCCACCGTGAACTGGCCGTTGTAGGCCGCGCTCGCCGGAGCCGCCGTCGTCACCGTGATGGTCTGGCTGGCCGTCGTCGCCGTCACCGTCTCGGACACTTGCGTCGCCGCCGTGTAGTTGCCGTTACCCGCTTGGTTGAAGAGAACCGTGCAGGCCGTCGTCGGACTCGTCATCGTATAGGTCGCGCCGCTGTTCGAACACCCACCCGACGATGTGTAGGCAACCGCCAATCCGGAACTCGCCGTCGCCGCCACCGTGAACTGGCTGTTGTAGGCCGCGCTCGCCGGAGCCGCCGTCGTCACCGTGATGGTCTGGCTGGCCGTCGTGGCCGTCACTGTCTCGGACACCTGCGTCGCCGCCGCGTAGTTGCCGTTTCCCGCCTGGTTGAACAAGACCATGCAGGATGTGGACCCGCTCGTCATCGTATAGGTCGCGCCGCTGTTCGAACACCCACCCGACGATGTGTAGGCAACCGCCAATCCGGAACTCGCCGTCGCCGCCACCGTGAACTGGCTGTTGTAGGCCGCGCTCGCCGGAGCCGCCGTCGTCACCGTGATGGTCTGGCTGGCCGTCGTGGCCGTCACTGTCTCGGACACCTGCGTCGCCGCCGCGTAGTTGCCGTTTCCCGCCTGGTTGAACAAGACCATGCAGGATGTGGACCCGCTCGTCATCGTGTAGGTCGCGCCGCTGTTCGAGCACCCGCCCGACGATGTGTAGGCAACCGCCAATCCGGAACTCGCCGTCGCCGCCACCGTGAACTGGCCGTTGTAGGCCGCGCTCGCCGGAGCCGCCGTCGTCACCGTGATCGTCTGGCTGGCCGTCGTCGCCGTCACTGTTTCTGTGACTTGCGTCGCCGCCGCGTAGTTGCCGTTTCCCGCCTGGTTGAACAAGACCGTGCAGGATGTGGACCCGCTCGTCATCGTGTAGGTCGCGCCGCTGTTCGAGCACCCGCCCGACGATGTGTAGGCAACCGCCAATCCGGAACTCGCCGTCGCCGCCACCGTGAACTGGCCGTTGTAGGCCGCGCTCGCCGGAGCCGCCGTCGTCACCGTGATCGTCTGGCTGGCCGTCGTCGCCGTCACTGTTTCTGTGACTTGCGTCGCCGCCTTGTAGTTGGCGTTTCCCGCCTGGTTGAACAAGACCGTGCAGGATGTGGACCCGCTCGTCATCGTATAGGTCGCGCCGCTGTTCGAGCACCCGCCCGACGATGTGTAGGCAACCGCCAATCCGGAACTCGCCGTCGCCGCCACCGTGAACTGGCCGTTGTAGGCCGCGCTCGCCGGAGCCGCCGTCGTCACCGTGATCGTCTGGCTGGCCGTCGTCGCCGTCACTGTTTCTGTGACTTGCGTCGCCGCCTTGTAGTTGGCGTTTCCCGCCTGGTTGAACAAGACCGTGCAGGATGTGGACCCGCTCGTCATCGTATAGGTCGCGCCGCTGTTCGAGCACCCGCCCGACGATGTGTAGGCAACCGCCAATCCGGAACTCGCCGTCGCCGCCACCGTGAACTGGCCGTTGTAGGCCGCGCTCGCCGGAGCCGCCGTCGTCACCGTGATCGTCTGGCTGGCCGTCGTGGCCGTCACTGTCTCTGTGACTTGCGTCGCCGCCGCGTAGTTGGCGTTTCCCGCCTGGTTGAACAAGACCGTGCAGGACGTGGACCCGCTCGTCATCGTATAGGTCGCGCCGCTGTTCGAGCACCCGCCCGACGATGTGTAGGCAACCGCCAATCCGGAACTCGCCGTCGCCGCCACCGTGAACTGGCCGTTGTAGGCCGCGCTCGCCGGAGCCGCCGTCGTCACCGTGATCGTCTGTGCCTCCGGATTCACCGTGAAGGTCACAGAGACTGGCGTAGCCGCTGCGTAGGTGCTATTGCCTGCCTGCGTCGCCTGCACCGTCACCGATCCTCCTCCGGTAATCGTCAGCGTGCTACCGCTTACGGTCGCAGGACCGGAAGTCACCGCATAGCTCACCGCCAGTCCCGAAGACGCCGTCGCCGTCAACGTAATCGGAGCCACCCCATAGGTCTGTGTGCCCGGATTCGGGAAGGTGATCGTCTGCGCGCCCGTGGTTCCGGTGCCCTGCAAAGCAATCGTCTGCGTGCTACCGCTGGCGTTCAGCGTGTCATCGGTCAAACCCACACTGCCGGCAATGGCGCCAACAGTCGTCGGCATGAACTCGATGCCGAGCACGCAACTGGCTCCCACGGCCAGTGTCTGCCCGGTTGTAACGCACGTGGTCGCCGAACCGCCAAGGGAGAATTCAGCCGTGTTGCTAATCGAGTTGATGGTCAGCAGAGAGTTGCCGATATTCAGCAAAGACACATTCTGCGCCGCGCTCGTCGCGCCGTACGCGGTACTGGGGAAGGTCAGCGAGGGTGCGCCGGTTACGGTCACTTCCCGGATCGCGTCGTTGTTCATGTCCGCAATGTAGAGATTTCCCGATGCGTCCACCGCAATGTCCCACGGTCCGTACATTTCCGCGCTCGTGGCCACCCCGCCGTCGCCGCTATAGCCATTGCTCCCGTTGCCCGCCACCGTGGAGATGATCCCATCGGGCGTCACCTTGCGGATTACGCTGTGGCCCACGCCAATGTTGGGGTAGTTGCCCGTGTCCGCAATGTAGAGGTCGCCCGCTCCATCCACCGCCACCATCTGCGGATAGTACAATTGCGCGCTGGTGGCTGGACCGCCGTCGCCGCTGTACCCGACCCCTAACGCGTTGTCGCCCGCAACCGTCGAGATCACCCCGCTCGAGTTCACCATGCGAATCACGTTGTTGTTAAAGTCCACAAAGTAAAGATTGCCCTTTCCATCCGCGGCGCCGACCTGGGGACCGTTCAACTCCGCGCTGGTGGCGGCCAAACCGTCGCCGCTATAGCCCGCCGTCCCGGTGCCCGCATAAATCGAGATGGTTCCATCCAGCGCAACCTTGCGAACCATGTTATCGCCACTATCGCCGATGTAGAGATTGCCCGCGCTATCGGACGCCGTGCCCCACGGCTCGCTTAGTTTTGCGCTAGTGGCCGGGCAGCCGTCACCCAGCGAATCCGTCTCTCCCGTGCATCCGGTTCCGCCGCCCGCAACCGTTGAGATGATTCCTCCCGGCGTCACCATTCGAATCACATTGTTGTAGTAGTCCGCAATGTAGAAATTCCCGGCTCCATCCACTTTCACGGTCGCGGGACCATTGATCTTCGCGCTTGTAGCCGCGCCACCGTCGCCGCTGTAACCCGCCCCGTTGCCGCCCGCTACCGTCGAGATGGTCCCGCCCGGCGTGATCCTGCGGATCGCGTTATTGTTCCAGTCCGCAACGTAGACGTTGCCGGCTCCGTCCACCGCAATGCCGTCCGGCCAGTTCAGTTCCGCGGCCGTCGCTGGGCCACCGTCGCCGCTGTACCCGCCTCCGTGCCCACCGGCAATCGTCGTGATCGTTCCTGGGCCAAACGCCAGCACCGGCCCCACGCCGGTGCCAACAATGGGAACCACGAGCAGCATGCTGCCGGTCAGGCTGGTAATCGTCAGCGCACCCAGCCGTGTGCCCACCGCTGTCGGCAGGAACTGCAAGACCAGCGTGCAGGTCGTATCCGTCACTCCGGAGGTGCAGGTCGTGCTGGGGATGGTGAAGTCAAGGCCGGGTGAGCCCGCGACCACGGCCACCACGCCTCCCAGGGTAATGCCAGACGGCACCACCAGCGCCAGGCTCAGCGTGTTCCCCGTCGTGGCCCCAACCAGAACCGAGCCCAGATTCAGCGCCGGTGGCGTGCCGGTCAAGGTCAGCACAATCTGACTCACCGTAAACGTTACGCTCACCGGGGTCGCTTCCGCATAGGTGCTGTTCCCTGCCTGCGTGGCTTCCACCGTCACCGATCCCGCGCCCGTAATCGTTAACGTGCTACCGCTCACCGTCGCCGGACCAGAGGTCACAAAATAGCTCACCGGAAGCCCCGAGGTAGCCGTCGCGGTCAAAGTAATCGGCGCCACGCCAAGGTTCTGCGGTCCAGGATTCGGAAAGTTAATCGTCTGCGACATCGGACTGATGGTCAGGGTGAACGCGCCGCCAATCGCCACTGTGGAATAGTTCGTGTCGCCGCCATAGCTTGCGGTGATGGTGTGCGTACCTAACGCCAGTGTCGAAATGGTCAGCGAACCAGAAAAGTATCCACTGCTCCACGAAGTCGTAGTCACGGGCGAGGCGCCGATGGCGGTGCCGTCGGCGTAAAAGCTCACCGTACCGGATGGAGCGATGCAGTTGGTTCTGCATCCCAGCGGATCTCTGTAGTTGACGCCCAGCGTCAGCGGACTCCCCAGGAGTGCGGGGTTCGCCGACGAATAAGCCTTGCCCACAAGCTGGGGTGTGTCCTTCAATACCGTAATCGGAACCGAACACGACGCCGGTCCCCAGTTCGAGTCGCCGGAATACTTCATGGTGAAGGTATGAGCGCCGCCAGTCAGGACGGTCCAATACTCACCCCCGGCATTCACAAATGATTCCGTCGAGTTGTAATACTCCAGGGCATCGGTTTCCAACGGCGTCGCGCCCGAGTCCAGAATCATGCTGACCGTGCCACTCGGAATTGCTCCCGCGCTTCCCTGCACCATCACGGTAATCAGAGGACTGGTCCCGTACGTTCCGTAGGTCACCGTATTGCCGCCCTGCGGCGTACAGGTCATGGTGGGGGTTCCAATCACCACCGTCACGGTATCGGCCGGGGCGGTGCTGGTCGTGAAGTTGGCGTCACCGCTGTAGGTTGCCTGCAAAGTCTGGGAGCCGACGCTGGTGAACGTATAGGAGATCGTAGCCTGCCCGCCGCTGACCGTCCCCGTTCCAATTTCGCCGACCCCGTCTTTGAACTGCACTGTTCCACTGGGGACCAGTTCGCCAACCTGCGATGGCGAAATGGAAGCCGTGATCGAGGTGGCGCTGCCTGCTATGGGCGAACCAGGCAACACGCTGATCGCGGTGCTGGTTGCGATCTGTGTCGGCTTCAGAGCGATGCTGCTGGATTGGCTCGACGCGTAGTTGTCGTCGCCGCCGTAGCTGGCAAGAACGTTGTGGGTCAAACCGGTACCCAATACGGCCACGCCGCTCGCCGTCGCCTTTGTGGTGGAGATCACGGACTCGAGCAGAATCGACGCCGAACTAGCGCCATAATTCGCCGTGACAATGTCCAGCAGGCCGTTGCCAACCAGGTCCGCCGCGGCAAGGCCTTCAGGATGCCATCCCGTGGCTGGCGAGGCCGAAGCATTGAACGTGCCATCGCCGTTGCCCAGCAGAATCGTCACCGTGCTGGAGCCGTAGTTCGCCGTGGCCAGGTCCAGGTTTCCGTCGGCGTTGAAGTCACCCGCGATGATTGCATCCGGCTCCAGTCCGGTCACCGGCGAAGCTGCGGGAGTGAAGGTACCGTCGCCATTACCCAGCAAAACCGTCACCGTGCTGGAGCCGTAGTTTGCAATGGCAAGGTCCGGAACGCCATCGCCGTTGAAATCGCCGCCTGCCATGGATAACCCGGATGCTGCCGTGGCATACGTCTGTCCGGTCGAGAACGTGCCATCGCCATTCCCCAGCAAGATCGTCACCAACTGCCTGGCTGGCGATCGGCCGTCTGAACTGCTCACCGCCAGGTCGGTCTTGCCGTCGCTGTTGAAGTCCATTGCGACCATGCCTTGCGGAGTTCCCGACCACTTTGGCACCGTCACGCTGGAGCCGGCCGTAAACGTCCCATCGCCATTCCCCAGCAGGATCGTTACCGCATAGTCGGAATATTCCGAGGCATGGTTACTCACCGCAAGATCCGGAATGCCGTCTCCGTTGAAGTCTCCCACCGCGATCGACGCCGCCCAGGTCAAAGCCGGAACGGCGCCGGTGGTAAAAGTGCCATCGCCATTCCCCAGCAGAATCGTCACGCCCGTGGCGGAGGAGCTGGCAAATGCCAGGTCCAGGTTTCCGTCGCCATTGAAGTCCGCCACCACTACACCTTGCGGATAGGCCCCAACCGCGTACGAGGCGCCTTTAGTGAAGGTGCCGTCGCCATTGCCCGTCATGATGGTTGCCGTAGAGGAACTGCCCAGGGTGGCGATCACGTAATCCGGATAGCCGTCGTTGTTGAAGTCGCCGAGCGCGATGACCCGGTTCGACGAGTCCGCAACCGGACCCAGCGTGCCCGCAAAACTGAATGCCAGTGACGGCATCCCCATTGCCGCCGATGCAAGCTGGTAGTTGCCATTGCTGGCATCCAGAAACGAGACGCTCCCGGTCGGAGACACAATGTTGCCGGCCGTAACCGTCGCGGTCAATGTGTAATTCCCGGTAGCTCCCGCCGCGCTGATCGTGGTTGTCGTCGGCAGCGGCGAACCCGTGACGCCCACCGCCACCGAGGCGGAGGTGCTTGCAGCGTAAGAGTTTGTTCCCTTGAATACGGCCTGAACGTTGTGCGTCCCGAGCCCGAGCAGCTTGTGAACTGTCGCCGTCCCTGACTTCGTCAACCATGCGCTGCCCAGGATCGCGGCATCCTCGCAGTGCACTGCGTTGGAGTTACAAAACACCACCTGACCAGCCGTTACCGGCGTTGCCCCGGAGACCACGGCAGCGGTCAGCGTCACCGCGGTTCCGGCCGGCACCTGGTTGGACGACACATTCAGAGTGGCGCTGGTGGGACTCGCCGGCGAAGACTGCGCCCAACTGGCTTGGACTGCATTTAGAAATAGTACGAGGCAACCCAGAACCAGGATAGGCGGTAAAGTCCGTGAAACCTTCATCCGGAAACTCTTCTCGTCGATGAATCTCTGTTGCGAAACCCCAGCTACCCCACTCCAGCCCCACGAGGCGCGGCGGCACGGCACCCCAAACCCGGCACCGGCAAACACCGAAACCGGCCACGCAAACACATCCCTACCCACGCCGATGGCGCTCTGTACCTGAAGATAATGGGTTATTTTGACATATTGGCCCTGCGAAAACAATCCGAATCTCGCCCTCCCAACCGGGCATTCGGGGCCTCAATCTGCCGCCTTCCGGCAACCGCTCCCACAGGCGGATGCAATCCCATCGGGGGCCACCTCAAGATGAGCGCCGCCGCCACGCGCTACGGCAACACCCGCTCTGAACCGGAGACGCCCGGGGCCGCAAATTGCGGTACTGGTTGAGATGGTAGCCCCGGGCAGATTCGAACTGCCGACCTCCGGTTTAGGAAACCGCTGCTCTATCCAGCTGAGCTACGGGGCCACTGTGTTTACAATACTTTACAGGCTCTATTTCTGGCTGTCTACCCTTTACAACGCCGAGGGCTTCGGACACCCGAAGCATCGCCGCATCCACCTTCGGCTACCGCGCCTCCCGGTAGTTCGCCTGGGTCACGCCAATCTCTCCACGTCGAACAATCCTCCGGCACACATCGTCGGGCACGCCCAGTTCACACAAGTTCGTTGCCAGCCCTCTTCATGGAAGCCTGCCAACCATGCCAGGCGATCCCGGCGTCCTCCAGAATAGCTTCCGTGAACTGATGATACAAGTTGTTCATGTGCAGCACCTCGGGCAGGTCAACGCGCTGCGGCAAAAGCCAGGACGTTGATGATATCGTCATCTCCCGAAGCACCGTCAGAGTTCACCCGCGCAAGTTCCGGCCAGTGCGGGCGTCGCAATGATCGTTCGCCCCAGCGGACAAGATCGGTAGCGGCAATCGCCGTACTGCTCATGAGTCACGGTCTTTGCTCTTTGCGCGCACTGTTATGCGCAGCAGCTCACTTCGTTTGAATAGGCGCATGCGCGGTCCCCAGGTTCCGGTTCCCCGGCAGACGATGGCGGTCATATCCTGCACACGATAACGCCCCGACAGGATCGGGAAGGCAAGCTTCACGAGATAGGTAAAGGGCCAGATCTGCCCTTCGTGGGTATGGCCGGAGAGCATGAGGCCGATGCCGGCGCTGGCCGCCCGTTGAGTTTCCAGCGGCGTGTGTGAAAGCAGGACGCAGGCGCCCTCGGGACGCTGATGCAGCACCTTTTCCAAGATTGCCGCATGTGCCGCGCGTCCCCGGAAGGCTACGTCATCCACTCCGGTCAGCACCAATCCAGGAATTGGTTCGATGCTTTCATCGCGCAGCACGTGGAAGCCCGCGCGGCGAAACAGATCGATGATCTTCGCACCTCCAGCGTAGAACTCGTGATTCCCCGTCGCAACGTACACGCCGTGCGACGCGCGGAACTGCTGCAGTATAGGGAGCCAGCTGGGATAGGTCGTGTCATCGCCTTCGAAGATGTCGCCCACCAGCAGCAGGAGGTCAGGGCGAAGCGACTCAAACTGAGCCGCACGTTCACTCGCCCAGCCATGCCCGAGCAGGGCTCCCAGATGCATGTCGCTGGCCGCCACCAGCACTGTTCCATCGGCCTCGCGGGGCAGTCCATCGAGGGCAACCTCGTACTCCGTTACAACCGGCGAACGCCGCGCCTGCACCAGCGCTGCGATCGTCATTAGCAGCGCAACGATAAACGCGGCCGTGCGCAGCGCAGGCAACTGCGGACGCAGCCACAGACCGAAAATGGTAAAGACATCGACGGCGAGAAAGGTCGAGAAGAGCAGGAAGAACGCGCCCACCCAGTAGGCGCCAACGATATCGAGCACGTGCGAGAGCCCGTCAATCGAGTAGTGCTCCAGCACCCGCGAAACGATATAACTTGCCCCAAGCAGCATCACCGCGGGAATCAACAGCCGCGCGGGAACGTGGTGTGCAATGAATGGGATCGAAAGCAGCCGCGAGACAACGTAGAGGTGCAGACCGGTCCAGAGAAAGCACACCAGAATCAGAAAACGGAACACGTGCGGTAATCTCCTGCTTTGAGTGTATCGAAGAAGTGGAGCCCATACTCGATTGGATTCGCCATCGTGGCCGCTGGACAAGCTTATAGGGCGCGCCTGATGCGCATGTCCGTGACCCGCACTCCGAAAACCGGCCATTCCAGCCAAAATCAGACTGTCGCAGACCATGGTCAACATTGATCAGCTATTCCTGCGCGGGAGCCTGATACTGGAGATCGAATAACTACCGGTCAAAGGCAGAAATTCTGGAGGATACAAAATGTGGCAAGTCAACAGAGTCGCTCCCTGGGCTCGCAAGTTCGCAAAGCGCAGTCTGCTTCTGGCCGGTACAACTTTGTTGGCCAGCTTGGCCTTCGCGCCAAAGGCCAGCGCGCAGGTTGTCATCAGCGTCAATCCGCCAGTCTGCGAATACGGCTACTATGAGTACGCACCTTACGGCTGCGCGCCCTATGGTTTTTATGGGCCGGGCTATTTCTATGGCGGCATCTTCCTGGGCGTGGGTCCATGGTCCAATTGGGGCTATAACCACGGCTGGGGAGGTCATCGCTTCAGCGGTGGTGGCGGCGGACGCTACGTTGCCGGGCAGCGTGACAACGGCGGCGGCGGCCGTGGCGAAGCCCGTAACGGAGGAGCGCGCGCCGGTGCATCCCGCGGCGCAACTCACGCCACCGCAGTTCGCAGCGGCGGAGCTTCTCACGCCACGGCAGCCCGCAGCGGCGGCGCTTCCCACGCCGCAGCCCGCAGCGGCGGCGCTTCCCATGCCGCAGCATCGCATAGCGGCGGCGCCTCTCATGGCGGCGGTGGCGCATCCCACGCCTCCGCATCGCATGGTGGCGGCGGCGGCTCGCATGGTGGCGGTGGCGGCAGAAAAGGCTAGCCTGTAGATGCCGCGCTTAGCGGCCAATGAAACAAGCAGCGGCGGAGCATGACAGCTTCGCCGCTTTGCATTGCCGCCCCGCGCGGCACTTTCCCCAGGCTCACCCTCACGATCGCATCCGCGTCTGCACATCAATGCGTCGCGCGCAGCCAGGCGCACCGTGCCGCCGTCAGAGCTCTCCCCCGCACACTCGCCATGGCGGAAATCCAGCCGGATCGCCGGCCTTTCCGCGCTCATGCAAAAGGGCAGAAGCCCCCGGCTCCTGCCCCGTTCGCATCATCATCAAACCAGCCTAGTCGTAATATTCCAGGCCCAGGTGGGTGATCAGTTCCTCGCCCTTGATGTGTCGCAGCGTGTTCTTCATCTTCATCATTTGGATGAACAAGTCGTGCTCCGGATACAGTCCCGGAGCCGTCATCGGAGATTTGAAGTAGAAACTCATCCACTCCTGGATGCCGATTCCCTTCAACTGGCTGCAGCGCGCCGCCAGGTCCAGGAACAGCACGATATCCAGCGCCAGCGGAGCCGCCAGGATCGAGTCGCGGCAAAGGAAATCCACCTTGATCTGCATCGGGTAGCCCAGCCAGCCAAAGATGTCGATGTTGTCCCAGCCTTCCTTGTTATCCCCGCGCGGCGGATAGTAGTTGATGCGCACCTTGTGAAAGATGTGACCGTAGAGGTTGGGATACAGCTCCGGCTGCAGGATGTGATCCAGCACGCTCAGCTTGGATTCTTCCTTGGTCTTGAACGAGCCCGGATCCTCCAGCACTTCGCCGTCGCGGTTGCCCAGGATGTTGGTTGAAAACCATCCGCTCAGTCCCAGCATGCGGGCCTTGAAGCCGGGAGCCAGGATGGTCTTCATCAGCGTCTGCCCGGTCTTGAAGTCCTTACCCGCGATCGGTGCGTTGTGTTTGCGCGACAGCTCCTGCATCACCGGCAGATCGACGGTGAGGTTGGGCGCTCCATTGGCGAACGGCACGCCCTCCTGCAAGGCCGCGTAGGCGTAAATCTGCGAGGGCGCAATGTTGGCGTCGCTGGCTTCCAGCCCCGCTTCAAACGCCGCCACTGAAGCATGCACCGCGCTCGCCTTCTGGAAGCTTTCAGTCGAGGCGCACCAGATCATCACCAGCCGGTCGCATCCATTTTCCTTCTTGAAGTTGCGGATATCGGCCCGAAGCTGTTCCGCAAGGTCGCGCTTGTTCTTGCCCGTCTTCACGTTCGGCCCGCGATCTGCTTGATGTAGTTAGTGGTCGAATACCGCCGGCATCGGCTTGATCCTGTCCAGCAGCGGTTTCAGTTGCAGCAGCAGGTCCTTTTCCAGAACCTTGGCATTGGCAGCCGCCTCGTAGGCGCTGTCGTTGAAGATATCCCAGCCGCCGAATACCAGGTCATCAAGATCGGCGAGAGGTACAAAGTCCTTGATCAGCGGCGAACGTCCGTCGGTGCGCTTGCCCAGCCGGATCGTCCCCATCTGCGTCAACGAACCAATCGGCAGCGCGATGCCATGCCGGACAGCCTCCACGCCCGCCACAAACGTCGTCGCAACCGCGCCCAGTCCAACAATTAAGATTCCAAGCTTACCCTTGGCTGCTGCAATTTCAGCCGGAGTGTTTTTTTGCCCTGTCGCCATCTGTATGAATCACTTCCTTATAGAGTCAACGTCAATACCGCAAACAACTTATGCTCTCCCCTCGCACCGCCGCTCTGGCAATCATGTTGTAGCCTGTGGCGTAACCAGCCAATCGAATGGCGCGCATTGCGGGTTGTGATGCGCTTTCCCACAGGCAACCGCAACAAATCGCCATTGAGCGGTATTTCGCCACGCCTCTACCGGCCTTCAACCGCCTTTCGCCGCCCAATTCCCCGCCGCCCGCGGCGCCATCTCAGCTCGCCGCCTGCTCCACTTGCCCGCCAAGCCCCAGATGAGAGAATGAAGAGAGCGCGGCAATCCGGTCGCGCCACTCCAACTCGCGCCGCTGATTTCACCGAGGCCCCATGCCCGCTGCCCCATCCTCCGCCGCCACCCTCACTCCCGGAGAACTCGTAGCCCAGCGCACCATCGCCGCCTACACTCTCACGCCCGCCCAGCTCCAGAAATCCGAAGCCCTGCACCGGACCGGCCTGGCCTTGTCTCTGGCTTCCACCATCTTCGGACTCGGGATTCTCGTGGCGCTCATCGCCGCACGCTTCGGTCCCAAGGTGCAGCGGGTGGTCGAGTCGATTTCCAAGCGGCGCTTCACCCAGGCCGTCATCTTCGTTCCAGCGCTGCTGCTCACTCTCGCATTCTTTGAATTTCCACTCGAAGTTTACGGCCAGCACATCTGGCGAGCCTACGGACTCAGCGTGCAAGGTTGGAGCTCCTGGCTCGCCGACTGGGCCAAGGCTGAATTGCTCGCCGTCCTCTTCAGCTACCCTCGCCGTATGGGCCCTGTACGCAATCATTCGCCGGGCGCCCAAACGCTGGTGGCTCTGCGCCTGGCTCGCCGCCCTGCCCGTCATGGCCGCCTTGGTCTTTGCCGCGCCCGTCCTCATCGATCCGCTCTTCAACCGCTTTGAACCCCTCGCCGCCACCAATCCCGAGCTCACCTACCAACTCCGCGGCCTCGCCCAATCCGCCGGAATTCCCGTTCCCGAGTCGCGCATCTTCCTCATGCGCGCCAGCGACAAGCTCACCACCTACAACGCCTACGTCACCGGCTTCGGAGCCACCAAGCGCATCGTGGTTTGGGACACCACTGCCCGCGACCTCACCCTCCCTCAAACCCTGTTCATCTTCGGACATGAGATGGGACACTACGTTCTCCATCACATCTACCTCGGCATGAGCTTTGCCGCCGTCCTGCTTCTGGTGGGATTCTGGTTGACCCAACGCCTCGCCCTGGCCGCGCTCGCCCGCTACGGCAAGCGCTGGCACATTCGAGCCATCGGCGACTGGTCTTCGCTTCCTCTGCTCCTGTTGCTGGCCTCTCTGGTTTCTTTTTTCGGGGAACCGCTCGGCAACGCCTTCAGCCGTTACCAAGAGCACCAGGCAGATCTCTACGGATTGGCCATCACCCGCCCGGTTACGCCGGACGCTGGCCAGGTTGCAGCCCAGGCCTTCCAATTGCTAGGCGAGAAGTCTTATTCCTACCCCAACCCCTCGCCGCTCCTGGTCTTCTGGAGTTATTCCCACCCACCCATCGCCGACCGGGTCCGCCTCGCCCTGTCAATCCCTCGCGCCACCGGGTCATTACCGCATCCGGGACAAAAGTAACCTATCTTTTGGCCATATTCCAAGTTTTTGCTTCTGGAATTCAGCATTCGGCCACATAATCCACTCCAGTTCAAATTCCTCTCCGAGCGGAACGGAGGGCTGGCGAGCCAACAGGACGATGCGTGCCCTGTACTTTTGTGGGACATTGACCTGCGCACTTGTTCCAGTCACTCGAAGCCAATCTCCGCCATCCCGCTCCGCGGTGAGGTTACCAGGGTCGATGGAGTGCGGTCGTGGGTCAACTAAGAGCTTTTGCACCTTTATTGCGGTCTCGCGAAAACATTTGCCGCGAACCATTGCCGGTTGGCTTTGCCGGGCGCGGACGGACGCTCTCCAATTCCCACTCTCCGCTGGCGGCCTTCAACGGATTGCTCTGGGCAACCCTGATGTCCGCGTTCTTCTGGGAGTTCGTCATTTTCCTGTTCATTTGGCGGCGTCCCTAACAGACGCGAACAGCGGAGCCGGAATCGCACTCCTTGGGTTGCGGCCTTGCGGTTGCATCCCTCTGGCGCGCTTCCATTCCCTTCCGCCGGACTTTCCCTGCACAAATGCGAACCAAAATCGCGACCGCCCCCGTCATCCGCCCAGCACCGCTCACTCTCCGCGCGTTTCCTACTCCAGCCCGAATTCCTTCCAGCGCCGGGTGATCCGCTGCTTGACCTCGTCCGACATCTCAACCTCATCCGGCCACGGCCGGTCGAAGCCTTCCGTCGACCACTTGCGGGTCGCGTCGATGCCCATCTTGCTGCCGAAGTTCGGCAGCCGCGAGGCGTGGTCCAGCGAATCCACCGGCCCCAGCGTGAACTGAATATCGCGCTCGGGATCGATGTTGTTCAGCGCCCGCAGCGTCACCTCGCGCAGGTCTTTCACGTCGCAATCTTCGTCCACCACCACAATGCACTTGGTAAACATCGCCTGCCCCAGCGACCAGATCGCATTCATCACCTTGCGCGCCTGTCCCGGATACGATTTGCGAATCGAGAGAATCATCAGGTTATGCGCCACGCCCTCCGGCGGCAGATGGAAATCCACCAGCTCCGGAATCATCATCTTGCGCCGCGGGAAGAAAGATGCGCTCCACCGCCAGCGCCATCCACGCATCCTCCTGCGGAGGCTTGCCCACAATCGTCGCCGCGTAAATCGGATTCTTGCGATGGGTGATGCACTCCACGTGAAACACCGGGTACAGATCCTCCAGCGAATAGAATCCCGTGTGATCGCCGAACGGACCCTCCACCTTCAATTCACCAATGTCGATATATCCCTCAAGCACGATCTCCGCGCTTGCCGGAACCTCCAGATCGACTGGTCTCGCACTTCACCACCTCCACCGGCTTGCCGCGCAAGAACCCGGCGATCATGTACTCCTCGATGTCCGGCGGCGCCGGAACAATCGCCGCAAACGTCAGCGCCGGATCGGTGCCAATCGCCACCGCAACTTCCATCCGCCCACTGCACCGGCTTGCCCTGAATGGCAATGCTGCCGCCGCCGCTGCGCGCCATGATGTCCACCGACGAAGTCTTGCCCAGCGTCGGCCCATTCGCCACCGCCGCCCGCATCAACTCCCGCTGATGTTCGGCCGCGTTCTTGTGCCGCTGCCAGTGCATCCCCGTGCTGGTCGCGTCATACACGTGCATGCGATACATGCCCGACGTTGCGCTTGCCCGTGCGCGGATCGCGCGTCATCACGCAAGGCAGCGTGATGAAGCGTCCGCCATCCTGCGGCCAGCATTGCAGAATCGGAAAATCCAGCAGCGAAAAGTTGTCGCGCTTGATCACTTCCTTGCACGGCCCGCGTCGCGACCCGCTTGGGAAACAGGTTTCCCAGCTCCGCCAGCATCGGCAGCATCTTGATCTTTTCCAGCAATCCCTGCGGCGTCTTCACGTCCATCATCTGGTGAATCCGCTCGGCAATCTCATCCAGCGATTCCGATCCCAGCGCCAGGTTCATCCGCCGCTCCGAGCCAAACTGGTTGATCAGAATCTTGTGCCCCGGGTGTCCCTTCACGTTCTCAAACAGCAGCGCCGGCCCGCCCGGCCCGCGGCCGTTGCGCGCGCCCCACTTGGAGACCCGGTCGGTAATTTCGGTCACTTCCAGCACCGGATCGACTTCGGCTTTAATGCGCTTCAGTTCGCCGGCTTTTTCCAGCGCCGCTATCCATTCCCGCAAATCGTTATAGGCCACAAGGACTCCTCAAACCCAAGAGACGATGGAACAAGCGATTATAGAAGCCAACTAGGGCCTGTTCCAATCCAGGCATGCCGTCGACAGCAAAAAGGCGCGGATTCTCTCCGCGCCTCTTGCAGATCCAACTGACGCTCTTACCGGTACTCTTCCATGATCTTCTCCAGCACGCTCTTCGCCGGCCGCGTCACCTCCTGCGGCAGCGTCGCCAGCGGCTCGTCCACCAGGTTCAGCATATCGGTAAAGCTCGGCTGCTCCGCGTTCAGATAGAACAGTCCGGTCAGCACCTCGTCGTTCTCGCGAGCCTCCGCCAGCCGCTTCAGCGCCTCGATCCGGTTCGTCGGGTTGTAAGTCTTCTTCCAGCTTGGTCAGGTGCATCCTCGAGCCATCGTGCAGCGAGATATCGATTCCGCTGCCCGCCTCGTATTCCACGTCGATCTCTTCGAATGCACGGAACAAAGTTGATGTCCTGCAGCGGCTCTTCGTGGTCCATCATGAACTTGTAGCTCTTCGTCGAACCCTCATGATCGTTGAAGGTCACGCATGGCGAAATCACGTCCAGCAGCACCGTTCCATTGTGCGCAATCGCCGCCTTCAGCAGCGCCTGCAACTGCTTCTTGTCGCCGGAGAAGCTGCGCGCCACAAACGTCGCGCCCAGTTCAATCGCCAGCGCGCAGGTATCAATCGCCGGCAGTTCGTTGACCATGCCGGTCTTCAGCTTCGAACCAAGATCGGCCGTCGCCGAGAACTGTCCCTTCGTCAACCCATACACGCCGTTGTCTTCAATGATGTAAATCATCGGAAGATTGCGCCGCATCAGGTGCGCAAACTGTCCCATGCCAATCGAGGCCGTATCGCCGTCGCCGCTCACTCCGATGGTAGAGCATCTTGTGATTGGCCACCGCCGCTCCGGTCGCAATCGCCGGCATGCGTCCGTGCACCGCAGTTAAAGCTGTGCGCCCGGCTCATAAAGTACGCCGGGGTCTTCGACGAGCAGCCGATGCCGCTCAGCTTGGCAACCTGCTCCGGCTCAATGCCCATTTCGTAGAACGCATCGATGATGCGCTCGGAGATCGCGTTATGTCCGCAACCCGCGCATAGCGTGGACTTGCTGCCGCGATAATCAATCACGCGAGAGTCCAATGCGGTTGCGTCTTGACTCGCATGCCGGCGTATTCGGTGTGGTGGCCATTACTTCTGCTCCTGCGACACAATGCTGTCGGTAACAAACGGGCTTCCAGCGGATGTCCGTTGTAGTGGCAAATGCTGCGCAGCTTCACAATCTCTGCCGCCGCAATATCCATCTTGATCAGTTGCAGCATCTGCGCGTCGCGGTTCTGGTCGACCACATACACGCGCTCATGCGCCGCGATGAATTCGTTTACCGCCGCGCTGAACGGATAGGCGCGCAGCCGCAGGTAATCCGCCGCAATTCCCTGCTCCTCCTGCAGTTCGTCCACGCTCTCCACCACCGCCCAGTGCGACGAGCCGTAGGCGATGATGCCAATCTTTGCGCCCGGCGTGCTGCGCTCCGACAACCGGCGCCGGAACCAGGTTGCGCGCCGTCTCCCACTTGTGCTCCAGGCGGTCCAGGTTGTTTACGTAATCTTCCGGACGCTCGGAGTACTGCGCCTTCTCGTTGTGTCCGCTGCCGCGCGCAAACCATGCTGCGTTCGGGATGCTCGGTTCCGGGCAGTGTGCGATAGCCAATGCCGTCGCCGTCCACGTCCTTGTAACGCGCAAAGCTGCCCAGCCGGTCCAGATCTTCCTTGCTCAAAATCTTGCCGCGATCCAGCGGCGCCTCCGGATACGGAAACGGATCGCTCACCCAGTTGTTCATGCCGATATCCAGATCGCTGAGCACAAACACCGGAGTCTGCAACGCTCGGCCAGATCGAACGCCAGTGCCGCCGAACTCAAAGCACTCCACAACCGATGCCGGAAGCAGCATCGGATGCTTGGTGTCGCCGTGCGAAAGAAACGCCGTCGACAGCAGATCGCCCTGCGCCGTACGCGTCGGCAATCCGGTCGAAGGCCCAACCCTCTGCACATCCCAGATCACCGCCGGAATCTCGGCATAGTAGCCCAGGCCGGTGAACTCGGCCATCAGCGAGATTCCCGGACCTGACGTTGCGGTCATCGCGCGGGCTCCTGCCCAGGACGCGCCCAGCACCATTCCGATGGCGGCAAGCTCGTCCTCTGCCTGCACCACCGCGAAAGTGGCTTTGCCGTCGGCGTCCAACGCGGTATTCCTTCAAATAGTCGGTCAGGCTCTCGATCAGCGACGACGACGGCGTAATCGGATACCACGGACACCACCGTGACTCCGGCAAACAGCGCGCCCAGCGCAGCCGCCGCGTTGCCGTCGATGATGATCTTGTTCGCGTTCTCGTTCATCCGCTCAACCTGGAAGCGGGAGCGCGCCAGATTGGCAGCGGCGTACTCGTACCCGCGCGAGCCGCGGCCACGTTCACCTCGGTGGCGCGCTTCTTGCCGCTGAACTGCTTGCTGATCGCCTCTTCCACCTCCGCCATCTCCAGCGAGAGCAGGTGCGCCATCACGCCCACATAAACCATGTTGCGCAGCAGCTTTTTCAGCTTCGGCTCCGGCGCCACCGGCGCCACCAGCTTGTCAAACGGGACGGAGTAGAAAACCAGGTCGTCGCGCAGCGCTTTCCAGTTTCAGAGGTTCGTCAAACAGCACCACGGAGCCGGGTTTCAGCGCGCGAACATCGCTCGGCGGCGCGTCTCCGCGATTCATCGCGATCAGAACCTCCGAATCGCGCTTGCGAGCCACGTATCCGTCTTTGCTGACCCGAATCGTGAACCAGGTCGGAAGTCCTGCAATGTTCGAGGGAAACAGGTTCTTGCCGCTCACCGGAACGCCCATCTGGAAGATAGTGCGCATCAGAACTGAATTCGCGGACTGTGAGCCGGAACCGTTTACGGTGGCAACCTGAATGCTGAAATTGTTGACGACCGGCTCGCGAGCCTGCCGGCTGTCGCTGCCCTGTTTTAGGGCAACGTCCGTACTTGCCATGGAAAAGCCATCCTTCAGAGACGCACGCAATTGATTAATTTCCAGAAGGTTGCGCGGTCAAACCCCAACATTATATGTCAGCATTATATGCCCGCCGTCAACACCGCGCCCGCCATCGGCCAACAAGGATACAACTTTTCACCCAATCGCGCCCGGCCGGGTGCGCCGCCTGGGCCCGGAGCACCCCCAATTTCCCCGCCAGCCATTTTGCCTTGTGTTGCAAAAATTTACCAAGCGTGTGGTGTTCTGCATCACAGACCCGCGCCACAGACAGAGTTAATCTGCCATTTTCCCAGGCAATTGCCATGAGTAGAGCAGATTCCCGCGCGTTGGTTAATCCGTGGATCGTGACCATCGCCGTCATGCTCGCCACCTTCATGGAGGTGCTGGACACCACCGTCGTCAACGTCTCCATCCCTCACATCTCCGGAAACCTCAGCGCCACCTACGAAGAAGGAACCTGGGTCGTCACCTCCTACCTGGTCGCCAACGCCATCATCCTGCCCATGGCCGGATGGCTGGCCAACTACTTCGGACGCCGCAGTATGCTGCTGGCCTGCGTCGCCGGCTTCTCCCTTGCTTCCCTGCTCTGCGGCACTGGCCAGCAGCCTGCCTCAGTTGATCGTCTTCCGCGTCTTGCAGGGACTGGCCGGAGGCGGATTGCAACCCCTCGCACAGGCAATCCTGCTTGAAACTTTCCCAAGGAAAAACACGGACAGGCCATGGCCGCCTACGGACTCGGCATCATCGTCGCGCCCATCATCGGCCCAACCCTCGGCGGCTGGATCACCGACAACTACACCTGGCGCTGGATCTTCTACCTCAACATCCCGGTCGGCATCTTCTCGCTCATGATGATGGCGCGCTTCGTGCATGATCCGCCCTACATCCGGCGCCAGCGCGATGCCGGCGTCGATCTCTGGGGCATCGGCCTGCTCGCCCTCGGCCTGGGATCGCTGCAAATCCTGCTCGACACCGGGCAGCGCAAGGACTGGCTGGGCTCGCGCGACATTCGCATCGAGGCCTTCTCTGCATCGCTGGGGCTGGTTGCCTTCGTCATCCGCGAGCTGACCGTCGACCATCCCATTGTCGATCTGCGCGCCCTCAAAGACCGCTCCTTCGCCGTCGGAGTGCTGCTGATGTCGCTGGTCGGCTTCTGCCTCTACGCCAGCCTGGTTCTGCTTCCGCAATACCTTGAGACCCTGCTCAATTATCCCTCCATGCAGGCCGGCCTCGCGCTCTCCCCGCGCGGCTTCGGCTCGTTTGCTCTCACCTTCTGATCGTGGGCGCAATTGCCGCCCGCGTGGATGTGCGCAAACTCCTCGTCGCCGGATTTCTGGTCGGCGCCGGCACCATGTTCATGCTCTCCGGCCTCAATCTCAACGCCGGCTACTGGGATATCTTCTGGCCGCAGGTGATGCAGGGCGGAGCCATGGCCTGCATGTTCATTCCGCTCTCCACCGCCGCCATGTCTCACGTCGCGCGTGAGAAAATGGGCAACGCCACCAGCATCTTCAACCTCATGCGCAACATCGGCGGCAGCGTCGGCATTGCCGTCATGACCACCCTGCTGGCGCGCCGCCAGCAGTTCCATCAGAACCGCCTCGTCGAGCACATCCGCCCCGGCCAGCCCCAGGTTTCGGCCACTGCTGCATCAGTTCACCCAGCTTCTTCATGCTCAAGGGCTCCGACCCGGTAACCGCCGTCGCGCCGGGCCTACGGCGCCATCTTCCTGCAAGTGCAACAGCAGGCCGCCATGCTCTCCTTCGTGGAGGCCTTCAAAATCATGGGCGTCATCTTCCTGATCATGATTCCGCTGGTGTTCCTCCTCAA
This sequence comes from uncultured Acidobacteriota bacterium, assembly GCA_963707735.1. Taxonomy (GTDB): domain Bacteria; phylum Acidobacteriota; class Terriglobia; order Terriglobales; family Acidobacteriaceae; genus TOLSYN. The sequence goes on from CAVPRB010000003.1 coordinate 1,420,475, forward strand.
GGACCCCAAGAAACCTCGCCGTTCGACCACTCCGGCCGCAGGCTCCGCATCGCCGCGGGAAGCCGCTCAGCCCGAACTCGTCCACGCCTGAGTGCCGGCGGCAACCGCAGACAGCAACGCCCCATCCCACCGGACGGGGCGTCCCACTGCAATCCTTCCGCCTACTCTTCGCGTGAAGAACTGCGCCATCTTTCTGAATTTCTCGTAGCGCGCCATCCAGCAGCTGCTGCGTGCTCAGCTTCTTCAACTCCGCCAGGTTCGCCGCCAGCACCTTGTCCAGATTCTCCGCCGTCCTGCGCGTGATCCGTATGCGCGCCGCCCTCCGGCTTCCGGCACAATCGCGTCGATGATGCCGAAGCCGAGCAGGTCCGGCGCGGTGATGTGCATGGCCTGTGCGGCCAGGTCGCGCTTGCTCGCGTCGCGCCACATGATCGAGGCGCAGCCCTCCGGCGAAATCACCGAATAGATGCTGTTTTCCAGCATGAACACCCGGTCGCCCACGGCAATCGCCAGCGCTCCGCCCGAGCCGCCCTCGCCCGTCATCGTCACCAGGATCGGAACCTTCAGCCGCGACATCTCGCGCAGGTTATAGCGCAATCGCCTCGCCCTGTCCGCGCTCCTCGGCGCCCAGTCCCGGATAGGCTCCCGGCGTATCGATAAATGTGAATATCGGCCGCCCGAACTTCTCCGCAATCTGCATCGCGCGCATCGCCTTGCGGTAGCCCTCCGGATTCGGCATCCCGAAGTTGCGGTAAATCTTCTGCTTGGTGTCGCGTCCCTTTTGCGTACCCACCACCAGCACTTCCTCGCCGTGGAAGCGCGCCATTCCGCAGACCATCGCGGCATCGTCGCCAAAGGCCCGGTCGCCGTGAATCTCCGAGAAGTCGGTGAACATGTGCTGCACGTAATCCAGCATGTACGGACGCTGCGGATGCCGCGCCAGTTCGGTGCGCTGCCAGGCGTCGAAGTTCGCCTCACCTGCCTGCGCAGTCCCTCCACCCGGCCATGCAGAGCCCGGAGCTGTTTCTGCGCCTCGTGATTGCCGTCCGCAACCGATTCCAGTTGCGCAATCTGGCGCTCGACTTTTTCCAGTTCCTGGTCTGCCTTGCTTCCAGCTTCCATGCTTGTCTTCTCGTCCTAGTCGATCACCTTGATTGAGTCGGGGCCGCACAACTGTTCCACGCTCTTCATGAAGGCCCGGTCCGCACACACATTATAGCCTTCGGCTTCCATCACCACGATGTACTCGCCCGGCCGCACCAGGTCGAACAGCACCTTGGCATCGCCCTTGCGAGCGCGTGAACAATCCCATGCAGCGCATCCACCGTCTCCGGCAGTGCCTCCGGCAGTTGAATCGCAGATCCGCAGCGAGCGCGGCAGCTTCACCTTGGCCTCGTCCAGCGGAGTAATCTCATTGATGAACAGCTTCGGCGCTGCGTCTTCCTCCACCCGCACCGCCGCCTTCACCAGCACTGGAATTTCCAGCTTCACCTTCTCCTGCAGCCGCTTGTAGGCCTCCGGAAATACCGCCGCCTCCACCCGCCCGTGCATGTCTTCGATCACCAGTCCGGCCATCAGGTCGCCCTTGCGGGTCTTGGCGATCCGCACTCCGGTGATCAGTCCGCCCACGGCGATGTCTTCATTCTTCGGCGTCGAGCGCTTCATCGCCAGCACGTCGCTGCGTCTTGAGCGCGTGCAGGTCCTCGATCTTGTCCTGGTATTTTTCCAGCGGATGTCCGCTGATCCAGAAGCCCAGAATCTCCTTCTCGTTGGCCAGCCGTACTGATTCCTCCCAGTCCGGAACATTCGGCAGCCGGTCCGCGGCCTTCGCCGCCGGGTTCGCTTCCTCAAAGATGCCGAACAGTCCGTGCTGTCCCGCCTCGCGGTCGCGCGCCGCTCTTCTGCGCCTGCTCCATCGCCTTGTCCAGCACTTCCATCAGTTGCGCCCGCCGCCCCAGCGAATCCATCGCGCCGCTCTTGATCAGCGACTCCAGCACCCGCTTGTTCAGCAGCCGCAAGTCCACCTTCTCGCAGAAATCGAAGATTCCCTTGAAGTGCCCGTCCTTGCGCGCCTCGACAATCGACGCAATCGCGTTGCCGCCCACGTTCTTCACCGCCGAAAGACCGAAGCGAATCTTGTAACCCGAGGGCGTCTGCGCCCGGAGGCCCATCTCTTGGCCCGTACCCGGCGCCGAACCCTCCGCCGCGATGATGGGCGTAAAGTTCGCTTCCGACTCGTGCACGTCCGGCGCCAGAACCTCGATTCCCATCTCGCGCGACTTCCGCAATGTACTTCACCACGTCCTCGGTCTTGCCCGTCACCGAGGTCAGCAAGCGCCGCCATGAACTCCACCGGATAGTGCGTCTTCAGATACGCCGTGTGATAGGCCACCAGCGCGTAGGCCGCCGAGTGCGATTTATTGAAGCCGTAGCCGGCAAACTGCGCCATCAGGTCAAAGATGTGCCCGGCTTTCTCCGTGGAAAACTTGCGCTCGGCCGCACCCTGCATAAAGCGCTCGCGCTGCTGATCCATCTCCGCGGCGTTTTTCTTGCCCATGGCGCGGCGCAGCAGATCGGCTTCGCCCAGCGAATAGCCGGCGATCACGTTGGCGATCTGCATCACCTGTTCCTGGTACACAATCACGCCGAGCGTCTCCTTCAGCAGCCGCTCCAGCTCCGGCAGCATGTAGTCCACTTTCTTGCGTCCCCACTTGCGCTCGATAAAGTCGTCGATCATGCCGCCCTGGATCGGCCCCGGACGGTACAGCGCGTTCAACGCCGTCAGGTCTTCCAGCGTCGTCGGCTGGTAGCGGCGCAGCACGTCCCGCATGCCGTCGGATTCAAACTGGAACACGCCCGAGGTCTGCCCCTTGTGAAAGACCTTCTCGTACGTCTCCGTATCCTCCATCGGAATCGTTTCCATCACCACGGTTTCGCCCCGCGTCGTCTGGATCAGCTTCAGGCAGTCGTCGATGATGGTAAGCGTGGTGAGCCCGAGAAAGTCCATCTTCAGCAGGCCCATCTTCTCCACCGCCTTCATGTCGTAGGCGGTCACAATTTCGTCGTTCTTCGTCTTGTACAGCGGCACCAGTTCATCCAGCGGCACCGGCGCAATCACCACGGCGCTGGCGTGTACGCCGGAGTTGCGAACCATGCCTTCCAGCTTCTTCGCCGTATCCACCAGGTTGCGGATCGCCGGATCGTTCGTGTACACGTCCTGGAACGCCGCCACGTCCGCCATCGCCTTGTCGATCGTCATGCCCGGCGTCCCCGGAATCATCTTGGCGATGCGGTCCACTTCGTTGTACGGCATGTCCAGCACGCGCCCCGTGTCCTTGATCGCCGCCTTCGCCGCCAGCGTCCCGAAGGTGATGATCTGCGCCACCTGCTCGCGTCCGTATTTCCCGGTCACATAGTTGATGACCTCGCCCCGCCGGTTCATGCAGAAGTCCACGTCGATATCCGGCATGGAGACGCGCTCCGGATTCAGGAAGCGCTCAAACAGCAGTTCGTGTCTGGATCGGATCGATGTCGGTGATGCCCATGGCATAGCCCACCAGCGAGCCCGCGGCCGAGCCGCGCCCCGGTCCCACCGGAATTCCACTCTCCCGCGCGTAGCGGATAAAGTCCCACACGATCAAGAAGTAACCTGGAAACTGCATCTGCTTGATGATGGCGATCTCGCGGTTCAAGCGTTCTTCGTACTCGCCGAAGCTGTGCTTCAGCTTGCCCTGCGCTGTCAACTCGCGCAGCAGGTTCATGCGCCGCGCCATGCCTTCGCGCGCGATCCGTTCGAAGTAGCTGTCAATCGTTTCGCCTTCCGGCACGTCGAACTTCGGAAACGGATTCTTGATCTTTTCCAGCCGCAGGTTGCAGCGCTCGGCAATCGCCAGGGTGCGCCGCAGGACCTGCTCGTATCCCAGGAAAACCTTCCCCATCTCCTCGCTGCTCTTCACAAAGAACTGGTTGGTCTGGAACTTCATGCGGTTCGGGTCGGCAATCGACTTGCCCGTCTGGATGCAGATCATCGCGTCCTGCGCCAGGCAATCGTCCTCGCAGATGTAGTGGCTGTCGTTGGTGGCCACCATCGGAATGTCGAGATCCTGCTCCAGCCGGAACAGGTCTTTCTGAATCCGCTTTTCCTCGGCCAGTCCCTGGTCCTGTATTTCGAGGAAGAAATTTCCCCGCCCAAAAATATCCTCCAGCGTCTTGGCCGCCGTGCGCGCCGCATCGTACTTGCCTTCCGTCAGCCGCTCCGCCACCTCGCCCTTCAGAGCACGCCGAGAGCCCAATCAGTCCTTCGGCGTGCTCGGCCAGGTAGCGCTTGCTCACCCTTGGCTTGTAATAAAAACCGTGCAGCGAGGCTTCCGAACATATCTTCGTCAGGTTCTTGTAGCCCACCGCGTTCTCGGCCAGAACGATCAGGTGGTTGTAGCTGTCACCCTGCGGGTCGGCGCGATGGTCTTCCTTTTTGCAGACGTACAGCTCGCAGCCCAGGATCGGCTTGATCCCGGCCTCCTGGGCATCGCTGAAAAAGTGCACCGCGCCGAAGATGTTGCCGTGATCCGTCATGGCGACGGCGGGCATGTCCAGTTCCTTGGCTCGCTTGCACAGCAGTTTGGTGTCGCACGCACCGTCCAGCATGGAGTAGTCGGTATGAAGATGCAGATGAACAAAATCGGAAGACATGGCTATCGCCGATTGTACCGCTCAGCCGCCAGCCAGGCAGCAAGGTGGATGAGGAAATCCTTCCGCGCGTCGGTCGCATCACCTCGAAGACAAAGCTCGCTCGAGTCTCCACAAGATTTATTCGTGGCGCCGGAGCGCACCCACCTTCGACCGGTACAGGTTGACCCGGCTTCCGGGCCGCGTGAGCGGAACAAAAGAAGCTCACGATTGCTCAGCACGTTAATAACATATTCGCCAACGGGTACCTCGGCGGGCAATCCTTTCGCACTTCCCCAAAGGATTAACCAAAATCTAAACTTTCGCTTCCAAACGATTGCCTTTCAAGGCAATCGTCGCTCTCGCCATGACCCGCCGCCCGGAGCCCAGCATCACTTCCGCCGCCCCAACCGGCAGGCAGGCACGGTGGAATTGAATCTCTCTACTGCGCGTGATGCCTGTGTGCGTGGGCGCGCAGCTCGGTGACAATTTCCTCGGCAGCCTTGCTGGCCCGCTCAAACTCTCCCGGAGGAAAGCTGATGGCGCCGACGCGCGCATGTCCGCCGCCGCCGTAGCGCTCGCAGATCTTTGCCAGGTTGATCATGTTCTGGGCCCCGGTCCATGGGTTCGAACCCACGGAAATCTTCACCCGGAAGCTGCTCTTGCTCAGTCCCACGCTGTACACGCTTTCCGGATGCAGGTAGTAGGGAATGAACTTGTTGTAGCCCTCCAGGTCATATCCGGTCACGTCGAAGAAGATGGTCCGCTCGACGCACTCGCTGTGTTTGCGGATGACTTCGATCGAACGCCGGTGCCGCTCCAGCAGCGGCGGAATCTGGTTGGCGACAAACGGCGTGGCCACAATCTCCGCCAGCGAACGATACGCAAGCAGCTCGATCAGCCGCGGAATAAATCCCGGCTCCTGGTTCGCCTCAATGGCCATGGTGATGCGCATCGCCGGTTCCTGCATGGCAACCGCGACCTCGGCGCTCTGGTAGCAGGCTCCATCCACAATGTCTGCCCACTCCACCAGTTCCTCCACTGGCGCCGGGTCAAAGCCGAAACGGCTCTGCGCCACCGTGGCCAGGAACTTTGTACAGGACTTGAAGTCGGGATCGAAGAACTTGGTGTTGCTCGGCTCGCGCTCGAAGTGCTCGGCGTCCGCTTCGGTGAGGAACGCGCTTTCGTGATGATCAAACCACCAGGTCAGCTTCTCCGAGGCCAGGTACTTGAAATCGACGATAGCGTTTTCGTCCCCGCTGAAGTCCTCCAGGTTGAACAGCGCTCCGGCGCGATGCAGCAATCCCTGGTATTGGAATTCCGCGTCCCGGCGAATGCGCTCGCGGTAGAAACGCGTAAACAGCGAAGCCGAGCAAGCCCCGTCAAAACATCTCTCGTGATAGAAGACCTTGATGATCAATGATTCCCTTTCTATGAAGACTCGCGTCAAGCCCTACGGCAGCGCGCCGCATCCTTGCAAGGAAAGCCCTTAGAAATAAATGTTTTAGCGGGCAGGTGTCAAGCTCACCGGCGGCGATTCATGCAGGGCGCTGCCGGCCGGCCCTAGCGCGGGCCGCGCTGTCCCGGCTTCTTCTGGCACTCGCCGCAGACCCCGTAGACCTGGAAGCTGTGGCGAGTCGTGGTGTAGTGGTGCTTGCGCCCGATCTCCTGCTCCACCTTTTCGATTTCCGGCGAAAAAAACTCCACCGAGGCGCCGCACTCGGTGCAGACCATGTGGTGATGGTTGCGCCGGTTGTACCTGTGCTCATAGCGGGTTACGCCGTCGTGGAAGGCCACCTCGCTGGCCAGCCCACACTCGGTCAGCAGCTTCAGGGTGCGGTAGACCGTGGTAAAGCCGACGCGGGGATCGCTGCGCTGGACTAGGTGGTGCAGCTCTTCGGTCGAGAGATGGTCGTGGGTTTCCAGAAATGCGCGCAAAATGGCGTCACGCTGTCCCGTGTGTTTCAGCCCTACGCGCTTCAAGTGACCATTGAAAATCTCTTCGGCCTCACGGATTGACTCGTGTGAAAGCTCCGGATAATCATCAACGCGTTTCGGCAGTGTGATCATATGTTGCAAGCCAATGACAGAAGCATACCATTGGATGCGCCTTCCGCTTTGATATTCTAGGCACGGACTCTCGATCAACTGGAGGAACAAGTGGCGGCCGACAAATTTGAAGTGGGCCTGGTACAGATGTCTTGTTCGCCGGAGCCGGACCAAAACCTTGAGCACGCCATGGCGCAGGTGCGCGAGGCGGCGCGCCGTGGCGCCGCGGTCATCTGCCTGCCCGAGCTGTTCCAAACCCAGTATTTCTGTCAGCGCGAGGACACTTCCCTGTTCGATTTGGCTGAGCCGATTCCGGGGCCCAGCAGCACTCGTTTCTGCCAACTGGCCCGCGAGTTGCACGTTGCCATCGTGGTTTCCCTGTTTGAGCGGCGCGCCCCTGGGCTCTATCACAACACTGCCGTCACCATTGGCAGCGATGGCGAAATCCACGGCATCTACCGCAAGATGCACATCCCTGACGATCCGCTCTACTACGAGAAGTACTACTTCACGCCGGGCGACCTGGGGTTCAGCAGCTTCGATCTGGAAGAAGGCTCGGTCGGCACGCTGGTCTGTTGGGACCAGTGGTATCCGGAGGGCGCGCGGCTAACCGCCCTTGCGGGCGCGAACATCATCTTCTACCCCACCGCCATTGGCTGGCATCCGGCGGAAAAGCAAGAGTGGGGCGCGGCACAATACGATGCCTGGTTCACCATCCAGCGGTCGCACGCCATTGCCAACGGAATTTTTGTCGGCGCCGTCAATCGCGTGGGCCACGAGACGGGCAACATTCGCGGCAACCAGGTGGCGGGCGCGGGACTTGATTTCTGGGGCGGCTCGTTCCTGGCCGATCCCTTTGGCCGCATCCTGGCCCAGGCGTCGCACGACAAGGAAGAGATCCTGCTGGGCACCGTGGACGTGAAGCTGCAAGAGGAGATTCGCCGCAACTGGCCCTTTCTGCGCGACCGCCGCATCGACGCCTACGGGCCGATCACGCAAAGGTTTGGAAAGTAGATGGCCCCCAGAAAGACAGCGAAGCATCCGCAGCCCGCCGCGCCCGCGTTATCCGCCGCCTCGGCCCTGGCGGCAGCCGGCTCCCCGGCCGCGCTTGGCTACCGCATGCCTGCCGAGTGGGAGCCGCAACGGGCGACCTGGCTGGCCTGGCCGCATAATCGCACCGATTGGCCTGGAAAATTTGAGCCGATCCCCTATGTCTACGCCGAGATCGTCCGCCACCTGGCGCGCGCCGCGCGCGTTGAAGTGATCGTAAACGATGACGCGGCCGAATCCCGGGCGCGCACTATATTGACACATGCAAATGTACTACCAGGCCTGGATGCGCGCATCGCATTTCACCACTGGCCCACCAATCGCGGCTGGCTGCGCGACTCCGGCCCCATTTTCGTCAAGGACAAAGCGGGCAGCGTCGCGCTGACCAATTGGAAATTCAATGCCTGGGCCAAGTACGGAAACTGGCGGCTGGACAATACGCTTCCGGAAAAAATTGCGGAGCTGCGCGGCTGCCGGAGCTTTGCGGCAACGGTCGAAGTTGGCGGCCGGGATTCGACGGGCGTGCGGCAGATGGTCCTCGAAGGCGGATCGATTGACGTGAACGGGCGCGGCCTGCTGCTTACCACCGAGGAATGCCTGCTGAGCCCGGTGCAGCAGCGCAATCCGGGAATGACGCGCGCCCAGATCGAAGCCGCACTGCGCCGGATGCTGGGAGTAAAGAAAGTCCTGTGGCTGGAGGGCGGTATTGTTGGCGATGATACCCACGGCCATGTCGATGACATTGCGCGGTTTGTTGGTCCGCGCACGGTTCTGGCCGCCACCGAGGCCGACCCGGCGGAACCCAATCACCTGGCCCTCAAACGAAACCTGACGCGCCTGAAAAAAATGACGGACACCGCAGGCAAAGCGCTGCAGATTGTTGCTTTGCCCATGCCCTCGCCCAAGCTGTTCAAGGGGCAACGCGTGCCCGCCAGCTACGCCAACTTTTACATCTCAAACGGCACGGTCCTAGTCCCAACGTTTGACGACGCAAATGACCTGAAGGCCCTGAACATTATTCAACAGGCGCTTCCCAGGCACGCGGTCGTGCCCATCTATTGCGGCGATTTGATTTGGGGGCTGGGAGCGATCCACTGCATGACCCAGCAGGAACCGGCGGGAGGGTAAGCGCGGCAGCCCATGCAGAGCGATGACGAAATCCGCGGCAGCCTCGCTGCATTCGACGAGCGCTGGATGGAAGAGGCGCTACGCCTGGCGCGACTGGCCGAGCTTGCGGGTGAGGTCCCGGTCGGCGCGGTCGTGGTCTGCGAAGGCCGCGGCGTTCGACACAAAATTGTTGGCCAGGAAATTGCCGGTCAGGCAGTCGTGGGCCGCGGCTGGAACCAGGTGGTCTCGCTCAACGATCCATGCGCACATGCGGAGATCCTGGCCCTGCGTGACGCCGCCCGCACGCTTGGCAACTACCGCCTCAGCGGCTGCGAGCTTTATGTCACCCTGGAGCCCTGCGCCATGTGCGCCGGGGCGATCATGCACGCGCGCGTCTCGCGCCTCGTCTTCGGCGCGCGCGACCCCAAGGCCGGTGCCGCCGGCGGTATCATGCAGGTCATCAACCATCCCCGCCTCAACCACCGCGTGGAGGTTGCCGAAGGCGTGCTGGCGGGCCGCTGCATGGAGATTCTGCAGGCGTTCTTCCGGGAGCGCAGAGGCTAAGCGTCGCGGATCCCCGGACGAGCAGCTCTTCCTACCGCCGCAGATTCGTTGCGATCAGGGCATCCAACTTCCCAAACAATTCCAGGTTCGAGGTCTTCGGATACTGCGCAAGCTTTTCGCGGAAGTGCGGCAGGTTGCCGAGGAACGACTCCACCCGCTCTTCGGTTAACTCCTCCCAGAAGGCGCCATAGCCGGTACGATCCAGCCAGAAAGCGTTGAATATCTGCTCGAACTGGTTGCGCACCGGTACCGCAAGGTAAGGCTTGCCGAGGTGCAGCGCCTCGGTCACCAGGGAGAATCCGGCGTTGGCGATGATCGCCTGGGCGCGGACCAAGTCGTCCAGAAAAGTTTCAACTCCGGGTTTCTTGTACAGAATATTTCCCTCGCGGCCTTCGCGTCCAAAGCCGTAGGCGATGAACTCGCTGCCCACCCCGGCAAGCACTTTGACCAGCGCGGGCGCCGGTGAAGTGACATAGACGAGAATCGGACCCTGGGAGCTGGGCACGGCGTCCAGAATCTGCTGCCGCAGGATGGGCGGCACCAGTTCGGAGTTGCTGCGGCGTCCCGGGGCATCAAAAAACGAGGTCACCAGGTAGTGCGTGGCGAAGGGTGTCATCATTCGCGTCAGCAGCCTGGCGGCGGTGGCGTCGGTGCGGTAACTGTGCGGCGTGGCCACCGTGAAGTGGGTGAGGATGTGCTGGTTGTCGATGGAGATGACGGGCAGGGCGCGGCGCCGTCCGGCGCGGCAGGTCAGCGGCTCAAAGTCGGTGATGACCAGTTCGATGGCACGCTCGCCGATGATCCGCGTCAGCTCCCGCAGGCTGCGGGTGGCTTTCGGCGCCTGGAAAAGATTGCGCGCCAGGGTGCGGTTGTAGCGCACCTGGTTGTTGACATAAGTGAAGCGAAATCCATGTATTTCAAGCACTTCGCAGATGTCGCTGAGGTTGCGCAGGCCGCGGTCAAACGATGCGCCGACCACCCTGTGTCCCTGCCGCTGCAGGTGCAGAATGACCTCGCGCGAGCGGGTTGAATGCCCCGCGCCCTCGCCATTAACTCCGTACAGGATATTGGCCATCGCTGGCTGGAAGTATATCCAGCGGGGCGCGTCACCGCAAAATGCCTTGAGGCAAGCGTGATAATGTTCTGGTGCGGGCTTGAATGAGGTGCCATGGCAGGGACTTCGGATCAGACAAAGATGCAACGGACGGAACCGCTCTGGGCGGCCTCGGATCAGCAGGAGCGCCTGCTGGAACTGACTGCCCCGACCGGGGACAGCCGCAAAGAGCTTCCGCTCCGCCGCGACGTACGTTCGCTGGGAATTCTGCTGGGACGCGTGGTGCTGGAGCAGGCTGGAGCCCGCGTCTTCAATGCCGTGGAGCTTTTGCGCAACCTGCTCATCAGCTATCGCGAGCAGGATTCGCTGGTTCCTTCCGCCGTGGGCGGACTGCAGGAAGCGCATCAGTTGGTTTCGAATCTGGATGTGGGCACTGCCTACCTGGTCTGCAAGGCGTTTTCGCTTTTCTTTGAACTTTCCAACATGGCGGAGACCAATCATCGCAAGCGCCGCCGGCGCGCCGCACAACTGGGCGAGCAAACTCCCCTGCCCGGGACTCTGCACGGCGTGCTGCTGCGCATGAAAGAGTCCGGTGCCTCCGCCCAGGATGCTCTCAAGCTGCTTTCGGCCATCCGCGTGGAGCCGGTGTTTACCGCCCATCCAACCGAGATGACGCGGCAGACAATTCTGCGCAAGCGGCTGCGAATCGCTCACCAGCTCGAACTGCTCGACGTCCTGCCGCTCTCGCCTGAATTTGCCGCCGACTGTGAGGAAAACATCATGACCGAGGTCGCGGCCATGTGGCAGACCGACGATGTGCGGCTCAGGAAACCCACGGTCGCCGACGAAATCCGCACCGGCGCGCGCTATTATCCGCTCTCGCTCTTTGAAACCCTGCCCAAACTCTACGAAGAGCTGGGCGCGGCCTTCTACGCCGTCTACGGAGAATTGCTGGACGCGCCGCAAATGCCGATCCTGCTGAGCTTCGGCTCCTGGATCGGCGGCGACCGCGATGGGAATCCTTTTGTCACCGCCGACTCCACCCACGAGGCCCTAGCTTTTGCCAACGACGTTGCCCTGGAACACTACATTGCCGAGGCCCAACTGCTGGCGCGCCGCCTCAGTGTCTCCCGCCACCAGGTACCGGCCTCGCCCGAGGTTGGCTTGCGGATCGCGACATACGCCAATGACACCGGTGCGGCGGCCCAGATAAAACGCGCGCCGGAAACAGAGTGGTATCGCGCCCTGATGCTGCTCATCGCGGCTCGCCTGGAGCGCATGCGGGCGGGCGGGGAAGGTTACGCATCGGCCGCGGAATTTGAAGCCGACCTGCTGACGATTCGCCACAGCCTTTGCGCCAATAACGCCGAACGCCTGGCCCGCCGCATGCTCGATCCGCTGCTGCTCAAGGTTCGTACCTTCGGATTCCACCTGCACACGCTCGACATCCGCCAGCACGCCGCGGTACACGCCGAGGCCATCCGCGAGCTGGCCGCGAAGAGCGATCCCCTGGCGCCGGGAATTGCCTGCGAGCTTTCCAAGGCAAGCCAGTCGCTGGCCGAGACCCTGCGCACGATTGCCGCCGAGAAAGCCCGCGCGCCTGAAACGATTCAGCGCTACGTAATCAGCGGCGCGGAAAAGAGCGAGGATACCCTGGCTGTAATCCGGCTGGCGGCACTGTACGGCGTAAAAGTGGCCGCTCACGATGGCGGCTCCGGACTAATGCCGGTGCCGCTGTTTGAGTCCATCCAGGCGTTACGTCAATCCGCCGATGTCATGCGCACCCTGTGGAGCCATCCCGAGTATCGCCCCCTGCTGGACTCCTGGAACGGCTGGCAGGAGGTGATGCTGGGCTATTCGGACAGCAACAAGGACGGCGGAATGCTGACCAGCACATGGGAGCTCTACAAGGCGCATCGTGCGCTGCATCAACTGGCGCGCGAGCAACAGGTCAAGCTGCGCATTTTCCACGGCCGCGGCGGCACCGTGGGACGCGGCGGCGGACCCACGCACGCGGCCATCATGGCTCAGCCTGCAGGCGACTTCACCGGCGCCATCCGCATCACCGAACAGGGCGAGGTGCTCAACTGGAAGTATCTCGATCCGGTGCTGGCCGAGTGGAATCTGGAGGTGATGGTGGCGGCCGCGCTGGGTGCACTGGCTCGTCCCAACGGCGAGCAACCCGGCGACGAATTGCAATGGCACCCCGCGATGGAGGAAATGTCCGCCAGCGCGTATGCCTATTATCGTTGCAACATTGCGGAGAATCCCGAGGTGCTGCAATATTTCGACGAAGCTACCCCGGTCAACGAGTTGGAACTGGCGCGCATCGGCTCACGTCCCGCGCGCCGCAGCGCAAACCGCTCGCTGAACGATCTGCGCGCCATTCCCTGGGTCTTCGGCTGGATGCAGAGCCGCCACGCCGTCCCTGCCTGGTTTGGCATCGGCTACGCACTGGAGCAGTTTGCCGCTGGCGGAGAACGTAACGCGAACGAGTTGAAGCGCATGGCGCGCCAGTTCCCCCTGTTTACCGAAATGATCCGCAACGTCGAGCTGGCGATGGCAAAAGCCGACCTCTCGATTGCCCGCCTCTATTCCACCCTGGTGCGCGACCACTCGCTCGGCGAGCGCGTCTTCACCATGCTTGCAGCCGAGTTCGAGCGCGCCCGCCGCGCCGTACTCTGGCTCACCGGTCAGGAGGTGCTGCTGGAGCGAAACCCGGTACTGCTGCGCTCAATCAAGCTGCGCAATCCCTACGTCGATCCGCTGAGCTTAATCCAAGTGGAGTTGTTGCGCCGCAAACGCAAGGGCGAATCAAGCGAAGATATCAACTACGCGCTGGGTGCAACCATGAACGGAATCGCCGCCGGACTGCACAATACGGGTTGATTCCACATGCATCCCGCACCACAAAAAAACTCCGCTCCCGATGCACCGGGGAGCGGAGGAAATAGAAACGAAAGTAAGGCATCATTCCCGCACAGGATGAAAGAAACAAACTCTGTCGATCGGCGGCAAGGGACAGCCCGGCGCGAACCTCTAGTTCCGCGCGCCTTCCTTGTACGCGTTCAAAAGTACATCCACCGGATGCATGGCCTTTACGCCGGTGCCATGTTCGATCTGCATCTGGCAAGTGGCGCACTCGGTTACCACGGCTTGCGGCGCGTTGTTGCGAATGCCTTCGAACAGCTCGCTGCCCACTTGCATCGAGGCCGGGTACTTCTCCTCTTTGAAGCCGAAAGTCCCGGACATTCCGCAGCAACCCGAGTTTAGATCCACAATTTCAACTCCGGGAACCTGCCGCAGCAGGTTGTACCACGGACGCCCCATGCCCTGCGACTTCTGATGGCACGGCGCGTGATAGGCGAGCTTCAGCTTGGTAGCTGCCGGCTCGAAGCGGGTGTTCAGCTTGCCCGCGTCCTGCTGAGCCACCAGCAGTTCGCCCAGATCGAAGGTGTTGGCGGAGATCTTTTCAGCCTTCTTCTGCAGCTCGGCATCGCCCTCCAGCAGGTTGGCAAAACCGGTCTTGAGCATGTGTCCACAGCTGGAGCAGGCGGTAACGATCTTGGCTCCGGCATCCACGGCCTCCACCATGCTGTTGACGTTGGCTTCGGCGCGCTTCCGCGCTTCCACGGCGTCACCGTTTGCCAGCGCCGGCACACCGCAACATCCGGTGGAGGCGACCTCCGGCTTGAAGCCGTTGAGTTGCAGAAGTTGCAGAACGTGGCAGCCCAGCTCCGGTTCGTTGTACTGAATGTAGCAGCCGGGAAAGAAGACAACCCGCTCGCCCTGCTTCGCCGTTGCCGCAGCGGGGGTGGAGACGGAGGACTTGGTGTAGCTTGGGAAGCTGCGTTCCGGCGTGATCTTCATGATGCCGGACATAGCTCCGCGAACCGGATGGAGTCCCAGCGCGAAATTGCTGATCCCCGGCGCAATGGTCATCAGCTTGCCCAGCAGCGCCGGCCGCGCAAACCACCAGTCGCGCATCTTGCGCACCGGAGTCTTCTTGTGCGTAGCCTTGGCCCGTGCAATCAACTCGGAGACGTTCACCTCGTTGGGACAAGCCAGGTCGCAGCGATGGCAGCCCAGGCAATACTCGAGCCAGTCGGTATCGCACTCGATTCCCTCGCGGCGCATTCGCTCCAGCTCGGGACCCAGACGCTTGGGGCCGGGATAAGCCGGATGTGCCGTAACCATCGGACAAGCCGTGTTGCAGTCCGCGCACTTCAAGCAGTTGTCTAGCGAGATGTCATCCTTGCGCATATTGAACTCCTACTCCTGCCGCGAGCATCCCGCTGGCGTAGCCGGTGAGAATCGCCATGGCGTTGCCGCCGTGCGCCGTGCTGTTATGCAGAATCGCTCCGGCAGCATAAAGATTGTCCGCGATGACCGCCCCGGTTGAATCCAGGGGGCGCAGGTCGCGGTTAACGCCAAACGAAGATGCTCCCAACAATCTCCCGGAAAATGGTCCGGTGGCGAGTATCAGCGTTTCCGACGAGAGATGAAGCGGCCTTGCCGGGGCCTCCAGCAGAACGCCCTTGAAGTGTCCGTTTTCAATCTCTATCTGTTGAATGGGGAAACCGGTGAAGACTTCCACTCCGGCCTTGCGGAGACGAGCTTCAAGACGATTGAACAGTCTCATGCCCGGGATCGACGGCGGCAGCGTAGCCATCTCACAGACCAGGCAGCCCAGTTGATTCTCCAGCCATTCGATCTCCATCTGTCCCGACTTGAGTCCGAGGATTCCCGGCAGGAGGATGGCGTTTGCTTTCGCGGCGATCGGCTTCAATGCATCCCTCAGTTCCTCGCGGAAGTGAGCGTCGCGATCATAGCGATTGCCGTACTGCAGTGTTCCCGGAACCGTACCTTCCTCGGTCGAAAGTTCGATCTCATACGCAATGTACTTGGAGCCTCGGTCGAGCTTGCTGGCGTGGTAGGCCAGCCGCTCCGCCGCAAAGTTGCTGTCGAAGGAAGACAGCCCGCGGATTCCCACGACGGCCACCTGGCTGGCAGCCGAGGGATCGCCGTTCCACATATAAAACGGTGCCAGCGAAACCGTCTGGAAGCTGCCAAGAATGGTTGGAACCAGACGCTTTTCTTCCAGCCCGCCACGGAAGCCGCATCCCGCAAGCTCGGTAAAGCCGCGAAAGAATCCGATGGCGTCCTCCAACGAAGGTGTGTTGCGATCCATGCCGTGCACCTCGACGCAGCCGGCGCCGAGCACAAATGAACCGGGTCCCGTACTGACCAGCGCGACCTTAAGTCCGCGACTGGCCGCCACTGCCGCGCCAGTGATTCCGGCGACCCCGGCCCCAGCCACGATGACATCAAAATGATTGCTTGCCACGTTCTTCACCTGCCTTCCTGGTCGTGAAAGTTGTAGGCTACCCCGAACAGGTCGTGGCTCAGGTAGAGTTGCTCGACCTGCTTGCCCTGGTTGATCCAGGACTGCCCCTTCCAGCGCTGGTCCAGATAGCGTTCGAATTGTCTCGAGGCTTCGGCGGCATTCCAGCGGCCAGTCTGGAAGCCGGCAAGCATCGCCTTGAAGCCGCAGAATGTACCCTGGCACGGACCAAAGCCCAGCCGCGTGCGGCGTCCCACGTCGCTGATCGTCTTGGCGGGAATCGAAGTTTCTGCTCCCAGAGCAAATTCCAACTCGGCGCGGGTCACCAGTTCGCACTCGCAGACCACCTCGGCCAATTCGGGACGAGCCTGGATGGCGCTCACGATCTTGGCCAGGTTCGGTCCCAGCCGCCTGTACGCCTTCTCCACAACCGGAAGCGGGAGCAGTGCGTGAGCCGCGCGCAACGCCGCTTCGTCGTGGTGGGGACGCAGCAGAACTTCGTGCGTCGTGCAGGGCACGTTCACTCCCAGCTTTTCGGCAATCAGGTTGCAAACCGCCTTGGCCATCATCCGGTACGTCGTCAGCTTGCCGCCAACAATGGAGACAAATCCCTTCACGATCGCCTCATGATCCAGCAAGGCAAATCCGCGACTGATCTCGCGTCCTCCCGCGCCGCTGACGCTGGGAGGAACATAGAGCGGCCGGACCCCGCAGAAGATGCGCAGTATGCGCGCCTCCGCCAATGCCGGCACCAGCTCGGCTCCAAGCTCCATCAAGTGCTGAATCTCTTCCTCGGAGACGGTCAACCCTTCCGGGCCCGGCACGGTGATCGAACTGGTGCCCAGGATGCACACCGGCCCGGAGGGCACCAGAATATCGGCATCGCCCGGCTTGCGGCAGCGATTGATCACCCGCTTTGACAGCCTATGATTGAGCACCAGCAACGTGCCTTTGTCGCAACGCACGGGAACGTGGACGCCAGCGAACTCGGCCACCTTCTCAGCCCAGCCGCCGGCGGCGTTGATGACGATCTCGCTTGCGATGTAGCCTTCCTCGCCGGTAAGCGTGTCGAGGTAGCGGACACCCTTGACCCGCCCGTTTTCAATGTCAATTCCCTTGACCGCACAGTAGGTCTTGAACTGTGCTCCGCGCGCCACAGCCGATTCAATATTCGACTGGGTCAGCTGAAAAACGTCAATGTGGGCGTCGGGACAAGTGAATGCGCCGAGAATGTCCGTGGGCAGGTTGGGTTCCAGAGCCAGCGCGGCGTCGGCGGAGAGCCGCTCGGTGGGAAGATCAATTTTCTTGCAGGACTCATACCACTGTTCGAAGAATTTCGGATCGTCCTGGCGGCACTCGACGAACAGGCCGCCGGTATCTTCAACACAATGCGGTGCAATGTGTCGGATGATTCTGTTTTCGGCAACGCACTCTTTTGCCGCCTCGGCATCCTTTACTACGTAGCGCCCTCCCGAATGCAAAAGACCATGGCAGCGTCCGGTAGCTCCATTGGCCATGTCTCCTTGCTCCAGAAGAATCGCGGAGATCCCGCGCAGCGCCAAGTCCCACAGGATGCCGGCGCCGGTTGCGCCGCCGCCTATAATTACGACTTGCGTCTTTTCCATAACTTCCCCTCTACGGTCAAACCTGCAGGGCTCCATGTCTCTGCACGGATGACCTGCATGCATGCGTTCAAGCGGGGCTGAACCCCGCGCGACGCACTCCTGACTGGGTGGATGAAGGCCTGCTGGGAAAGGTGAGCGCTCTCACGCACTTCGCATAAGCATCTGGGTCGCTGCCATACGCCGTCGCATCAAAAGAGACGCCACACAGGATGGATGAGAGCTGTAAGTGGCTTACGCTCTGATTTGGAGACTCGCTCTTGGGGAGCGGTTTGCATTGCAGGGCGCCGGCCGCAAATCCCGAAAAATCTCGCATCCCGGATGCCAGAGGCACTCCCCGGTGTCGATCCCTAGCGGCATTCAGTCCCCCGCACGTGCTGTCTCATGAACTCTTCACGTAGCGGCGTGGGAAAATCCAACCGATAAAAGATTGAGGCTCCGACCCTCAAAAGTCAACGAAATAATGAGCCTAAAGCGAGCATTCCCGTGGAGTTCGCCAGTCCTCTCGCCAACCGGACATGTCCCGCGGAGGGCAAGCGACGGCGCAGTTCCAACCGCCCGGAGAAGCCGCCGTCTTTCCCCATTCATCCATCCTCCCAGAGGAATCTTGCAATGCGACGATATGGAAAACAGATGCCTCAACGCACCGGATTTCGTATATACTTCGGGACGTGGCTTCCCCGATAGACCAGCACCCCATGTCGCCCGCCGGACATGTTATGGGAGGCTACTTGCTGCAGTATCCGCGCTGAATCCCAATCGGGCGCGATCGGAGGATTCAATATGTCGTCTTCTGCGCGATCGTTGTTACATCCTTTACCCAAAGATGGGTCACACAAATCAAATGGCAATGGCCACGGCTTTGTCAGAACGGAACTCGAGCCGCTAGGACGGTTGTTGGCCGAGACCCCAATCATCCCGGCCATTCGCAATCCCGAACATCTGGATGCGGCGATTGCCGCTCACGGGAAAGTAATCTATTTTCTCTGCGGCGATCCGGAGAACATCGTGGACCTGCTGCAAAGAACCCTGGCGGGCGGCAAGTTGCCCATCGTCAACATGGATTTGCTGAGCGGATTCTCGCGCGACGCCGCGGCCCTCTCCTATCTGCAGAAACGCGGGCTGGGGGGAATCATCTCCACCCATCATGAATCGTTCCGCCATGCCCACGCCCTTGGCATGTATGTCGTCCAGCGCACTTTTCTGCTCGACCGCGGAGCCATGGAAAGTGTTGCCAACCAGCTCAAGAGTACCTCTGCGGACGCACTCGAAGTCCTGCCGGCCCTGGCCGCGCCGCGCCTTGTGGACTCGCTCCGCAGTCTTCGTCCTGAGATGCCCCTGGTCGGCGGCGGGCTGATCCAGTCCATGCGCGAAATTGAGGAACTGCTCGCCCAGGGCCTGTGTTCGGTCTCCGTTAGCAACACCCAGTTCTGGATTCCATAAGCTGGCTTGAATTCCACACTCCAGGCTCACATCTGGAGACAGCCGTGATCATCAATCCGGAAGTTCTTTTTCTTCCGGCGCTTCCGCTCGCGTTTTGAATGCGCGGACTGCGTTGCTTTTCGCTGCTCGATCCCGCATAATCTGAGGGAATATCCCCGGACGGCTTGATTTGCTGAACCTGCCAAACACGATCACCCTGAGCAGAATCGGCTGTATCCCTTTCTTGATCTGGGTTCTCTCCACCAGCATCTTCCGTCCCGGCGAGCAGGAGTTGGTGGCCGCCGGAATTTTTGTTCTTGCTTCAATCACCGACGGGCTCGACGGCTACCTGGCCCGCAAACACTCCCAGATCAGTAGTATGGGAATCCTGCTCGATCCCATGGCTGACAAACTGCTGGTTGCAGCCGGGTTGATTCTGCTCGTCCGCTTCACGCCCAACCTTATGCCGCCCTGGATCGTCGTCCTGGTGCTGGGGCGGGAGTTTCTGATCACCGGGCTCCGCAGCGTCGCCGCAACCGAAGGCTTTGCGATCCAGGCGCGCGAGTTGGGAAAGCTGAAAATGGTTCTGCAGATTGTGGCCGTCGTCGCCGCGATTCTTGCGCACCGCTGGTCTGAGTGGAATCTTTTCGGCTTCATCTTCGGAGTTGAGCTGATCGCACGCATTGCGATCTGGTTCATGCTGGTTGTATCGCTGCTCTCGGCGGTGGATTACTTCATCGCTTTCTGGCATCGTGTCGATCATTCCGCGCGCAGCCGTCAAGCCTCCGGCGTCCCGGCAAAACAGGGAGCCGCAGGGTCGGCTCCCGTCGCGTGATCGTCGGCGATTACTTTCCCTCCAACACCTGCAGCACGCCCTTCATGAAATAAGGCAGATCATCCGGATTCCGGCTGCTCACAAAGTGACGGTCCACCACCACCGGCGCGCTTTCAAAAATGGCTCCGGCGTTGACCAGATCGTCCTTGATTCCAAGGCTCCCCGTCACCTTCACGCCCTTGTACACTCCGCCCGAAATTGCCATCCATCCGCCATGGCAGATCGCCGCAACTAGCTTTCCGGACTGATGGAACTCGGCAATCAGGCTTTTCACTTTGCTGTCGCGCCGCAATTTGTCCGGAGCCCATCCCCCCACCAGCACAACTCCGGCAAAGTCGGCGGCGTTCATGTCGGCAATCGCCGCGTCGCTCGAGCAGGGATAGCCGTGTTTGCCCGTGTAAAGGTGCCCGGCCTTGAGTCCGGCGATCACAACGCCGTAGCCAGCCTCCTGCAGCCGGTATTTCGGGTACATCAACTCCATGTCTTCGTAGTCGTCGGAGATGAAAATCAATACGGATTTATCAGCCATCTTCAAATTTCCTCATCCTTCTTTCTGAAGCACGGTGGCCGCCAGTTTGCGAACCTCCGCGCTGTTATCCAGCTTCATTGCATCTGCGGCCAGTGTCCGCAACCCCGCAATGGAGAACCTGCGCACTTGCGCCTTGATGGCGGCAACCTGGTTAGGCCGCACGCTCAGCGAGCGTACGCCCGCCCCCACCATCAGCGCTGCCACTAGTGTATCCGATGCCGCATCCCCGCACACAGACACATGGCATCCCCTCGCATCGGCCTGGGCGCAGACGTACTCGATCGTGCGCAGTACCGCCGGGTGAGCCGTATCCTGCAACGAGGCCAGGTCGGCATTGCCGCGCTCGGTGGCCAATACATACTGGGTCAGGTCATTGGTACCAATGCTGAAAAAGTCCGCCAGCTCCGTGAAGCGCCCGGCCAGCAGCGCGGCCGCTGGGACCTCGACCATCATTCCCAACTTTACCGGCCAGCGATGCACGACCGCTTCCCGTTCCAACTGGGCGTGCGCCTCTTGGGCAAATGCGCGCGCCTGTTGCATCTCCTCGGGACTGGTCACCATCGGAAACATAATCCACACGTCGTGCCCGGTCCCGGCACGCAGGATGGCCTTCAGATTGGAGCGGAAAAACTCCGGATGCCGGAATGACAGCCGCAGTCCGCGCACCCCGAGAAACGGATTGTGCTCCTCGGCCGTGGCCAGATACGGCAACGGTTTATCGGCGCCCACGTCCGGCGTGCGAATCACCACCGGTCCCGCGCCTAAACCGGCCAGCACCGCTGCCAGTGAGGCCGCCTGCTGATCTTCGGTGGGCATCTTCCTGGGCCCCAGGTAGAGAAACTCCGTACGCAGCAGTCCCACGCCCTCGGCTCCGTTTTCTCTGGCCTGGACGGCATCGGCGGCATTGCCCACGTTTGCCAGAATCTCGATGCGCTCCTTGTCAAGGGTGAACGCCGGTTCGTGCTTTGCGCTCTCCACTGTCGCCCGCTCATCGAGCAGCGCCCGCTGCCGCGCACGAATCCCTAACAGCTCCGCTTCCGCTGGGTCGATCCAAACCTCGCCGCTCGCCCCGTCGATGGCAACCACCGTCTCCGGCCGCAGCGCCGCGCTACTCATCCCGCTGGCCCCGACTACCATGGGAATGCCCAGGGTTCGCATCAGGATCGCGGCGTGAGCCGTGGCGCTGCCGGCGCTGGCCAGCACGCCCAGCACATGTTTCGGGTCGCACGCGATGGCCTCACTCGGAAGTAGTTCGCCGGTCAGCAGAATTGCCGGAGGATCGGGCTGAATCTTCGCCTTCTGGCCCTCGCCCGCCAGGGCGCGCAGCACTCGCGCCGAAATGTCACGCACATCGGCCGCGCGCGCGCGCATGTATTCGTCTTCCATCTCCGCATACGAGCTTGCCAGCTTGGTACTCTCCTCGCGCCAGGCCCGCGCCGCGGAGACTCCCTCGCCCAAAATCCTTGCTCGGACTGCATCAAGCAATACCGGATCGCTCAGGATCAGCGCCTGCGCCGCCAGTATCTCGGCGGCAGCTCCGTGCTGAGCGCCTTCGCTCTTCAAATCCTTGGACACCTGCGCCAGGGCGTGACTGAGCCGCTCGATTTCTTTCCCTGGTTCACCGGGCGTGCCGTCCTCCGGCAGGGGAAGCGCCGCGCTCAAAGCCAGCACGCGCCCAATCGCAATCCCCTCCGAGGCGCCTACACCTCCCAGCGCACCAGATTCGACCGCCTGGTTAGCGCCACTCCGCGCAGTTGCGGGCGGTGCAGACGCTTCGGCTTCCGCAGCCTCGCCAAAGCGCGCCGCAGCCAGCTGCTTGAGTTGTTCGGAAGCATCGTTCGCGTCGGCTCCGCGAACGCTGAACCGGACGGTATCGCCTTTACGAGCCTGCAACAAGCTGACGCTGGTAAGGCTGCGCGCCGAAGAAGGCCCACGGTGCGTTGTCTGGTTCGTAATTCGAACGTCTGACTGGAGGCGGCTTACAAACTGCACCAACGTGGCCGCCGGGCGCGCGTGCAACCCATGCGGGTTTTCGATTACAACCTCGAACTCAACCTGCTCCTCGTGCGGCGCTACAGCGCTCACTGCAGGCGCGGAAGCGGACGCTTCAGCGCCCGTCTCCAACTGAGCTTCTTTGGGAGCAAGCGCAACCTTGGCTTCCCGCACAACTTCGTCCAGGGTTCCGCCAATGCTGGCCTGCACGGCAGCTGAGACCGCCGCCTCCACGATGGGCGCGGGGACAAGACGCAGCTTGGTGGCGGGGTTCGCGACAAGGGAGGTATCCAGCAGATCCAGCGCCATCTGCGCGCTCAAGACTGCCGAGCCGAGGTCCATGAGGACCACCGCGCCGTCGCCCTCGAGAAAGGGTTGCAGGACCTCGCCGATGTGCACCGCGTCGGTACCGAGTTCCTCGTGATCTTCACCTGCTCCGGCAGCAATAGCGATCGGGAATTCTGTCCCAACCATCTGCAGGACCAACTCCCGAAGCGCTATCGCCAGCTTCTTGCTATGAGAAACCAGGACGATTCCGACCATAATGTATTATGCCAGTGCTGCGGCCACTAAGCCCCTGCGCTCACCGAGGCCAGTGACTCCAGCAGCAGAGCCGTGGACGTCGCTCCCGGATCCTGATGTCCAATGCTGCGCTCGCCCAGATAGCTGGCCCGGCCTTTGCGCGCCAGCAGCGGCGTCGTTTTCACCGCGGCGTCGCGGGCCGCCGTCGCTGCGGCGCGCGTCGTCACCGCAATATCGTTTCCAGCCGCTTTCATCGCCTCCACGGCAGGAGTCATCGCATCGACCATGGTCTTGTCGCCCAACTCCGCCTTGCCCCGGCGTTTGATATCGCCGAGTCCGGCCTCAAGCATCGAACTCAGCGCGGCGGCGTCAAGCTCCTGCTTTCCGGCACACTGCTTTCCCAGTTCCAGGAAAAAGCCGCCGTAGAGCGGTCCCGCTGCGCCGCCGACGGTTGACAGCAGCGTCATCCCAACAGTCTTGAACATCGCGCCGATGTCGGCGGACGGGGCGCTGTCGAGTTTCTTTACGACCGCAGAAAACCCGCGTGTCATGTTCGCGCCATGGTCGCCATCGCCAATTGGCGAGTCCAAGTCGCACAGCAAAACCGAATTTTCCTGAATAACAGCGGCGGTCGTGAGGATCCACGACCGCGCCTGCTCAAGTTTAAATGTATCCATCTTGAATTCTTTCATTCCTTTATTTGACTAGATTCCCCAGCGGAAGGCCGCCGTGTGGATCGGAGCATCCCACAAGCTGACCAAATTGTCGTCAACACGCACGAGCGTAGCAGATGTGCCAGCCATTTCCAGACTTGTAAAATAATTACCAACCACGCTGCGAACGACGTTTAGACCGTGTTTCTTCGCGATCTCAGCCGCCTTGCGATAAACGATATAGAGTTCAATCAGAGGTGTTCCACCCAGTCCGTTGATAAACAGGAGGACATTGTCGCCGGACTTGTACGGAAGGTCGGCGATGACCGGCTCCATCAACATTGCGGCGACCTCATCGGCGGGAGCTATCGGAAGACGTTTACGGCCAGGCTCACCGTGGACGCCCATCCCAATTTCCATGTCGTTGTCACTAATTTCAAAAATCGGCTTGCCAGCGTGCGGAACGGTGCACGACGTCAACGCCATTCCCATCGTGCGGGCGCCTCCACTAATACTGTCTCCAAGCTCTTTAATTTGGGCCAGATTCATCCCCTTTTCAGCAGCCGCGCCCATAAACTTGTCCATCAAAATGGTAAAAGCAACACCCCGGCGTCCAGTGGTGTACAGGCTGTTCTCCACCGCTACATCGTCGGCCGTAATAACTCGAGCGACTTCGATCTTCTCTTCGCGCAGCAACTCCTCCGAAACGTCGAAATTCATGATATCGCCCGTGTAATTAGCGACAATATGGAGTACCCCCGCACCGCCATGAACCGCCTTGCTGGCTTCAAACATCTGGTCAGGAGTCGGGCTGGTGAACACGTGTCCAGGACAAGTCGCATCCAACCCTCCAAATCCTACGTAACCACCCTGCATAGGCTCGTGGCCGCTGCCGCCACCCGAAACCACGGCAACCTTCCCCTTTATGGGGGCGCCTTTGCGGGCAATGTAGAAGGGATCCAAGCTGACGCGAACGATGTCAGCGTGTGCCAGCGCAATTCCTTCCAGTGCTTCACGAACTACGTTTTCTGGAGCATTAATGAGCTTCTTCATGAATTCCCTTTTCTATAAACTTGCGGCGCCCCTGGGAGAGCGCCGCATTTGATTAGATTCCCCAGCGTAAGCCAGGAGTGTTGACCGGAGCGTCCCAAAGGCTGATCAGTTTGTCGTCGGCACGAAGCACCGTGATCGAAGTGCCGGCCATTTCCAGGCTGGTGATGTAGCTGCCAACCAGGTTACGGGCGATCTTCAGACCATGCTTCGCGGCGATCTCAGCCGCCTTGCGATAGATGATGTAGAGTTCGATGAGCGGCGTGCCACCCATGCCGTTCACGAACAAAATGACATTCTCGCCGGACTTGAACGGAAGATCGCTGAGGATAGGCTCCATCAGCATTTCCGTGATCTCATCGGCGGGAGCCAGCGCAACGCGCTTGCGTCCAGGCTCGCCGTGGATGCCGATCCCAACTTCCATCTCGTTTTCGCCAAGCTCGAACGACGGCTTGCCGGCGTGGGGAACGGTGCAGGCGCTCAGCGCCATGCCCATGCTTCGCCCGGTAGCCCGAATGCTGTCGCCTAGGGCCTTTAAATGGGCTAGGTCAGCTCCCTTTTCAGCGGCGGCGCCCAGCAGTTTTTCCATCAAAACGGTAAGGCCAACGCCACGGCGTCCGGCGGTCCATGTGCTGTTCTCCACGGCCACATCGTCATCCGTAAGGACGCTCGCTACTTCAATCTTTTCTTCCCGCAGCATATCCGCCGCAAGATCAAAATTCATCACATCGCCGGTGTAGTTCTTGACGATGTGGAGGATCCCAGCGCCACTACTCACTACCTTGCCCGCTTCAAACATCTGATCGGGACTCGGACTGGTGAAGACATGACCCGGGCAGGCCGCGTCCAGCATTCCCAATCCCACAAAACCGCCGTGCATCGGTTCGTGACCGCTACCGCCGCCGGAGACCAGGGCCACTTTGCCCTTGACAGGCGCATCTTTACGCGCGATGTAGAAGGGATCCAAGCTGACGCGAACGCGGTCGGCGTGTGCCAGCGCAATTCCTTCCAGTTCTTCCCGAACAACATTTTCCGGAGAATTGATCAGCTTCTTCATGAAACGTCTCTCCTAAAGAATTGCGGCGCCCCGAGGAGCGCCGCAGTGGTTGTTTACAGAATACCTGTCGCCTTGCAGATTACCGAGCCAATAGCAGCACCGACCAACGGGCCAAAAATCGGAACCGAAAGGCCATAGCTCCAGTCGCAGCTGCCCTTGTTCGGAATTGGAAGGACGGCATAAGCGATGCGGGGACCGAGGTCGCGGTTTGGATTCATGCACCACCCGGTAGGACCGCCGAGGCCGCAACCAATGAGCCAGATCAAAATGCCCCAGCAGTAGGGACCAAAACCAGCCGGCAAGCCAGTCGCCGAGACGGCCTTGGCACCAAACCCGAAACCAACGACGCAGAGGACGCAGGTGGCAATCACTTCTGTCAAGAAGTTGAGTGGAAGGTTGCGAATCGCCGGGATTGTGGACATGCATCCCAGCTTCGTCGGCCCATCCGGAGTCTCCGCCCAGAATTGCGCATAGGTGGCCCACACCAAGACGGCGCCCACGAAGGCACCCGCGAACTGCCCCGCAACCAAACCCGGAACCTGGCTCACCGGAGTCACGCCAGCCATTACCAGGGCAAGCGTAACCGCGCAGTTCAGGTGGGCAATGCCGCCGACTGACAGGCTCGCGAAGATCCCGGCGAAGACGGCGAAAGCATATCCGGTAACGATCGTCATGTAACCGGAACCTGAACCCTTCGTTTTGTTGAGGCAGACGTTGGCAACCGAACCGTTGCCGATGAGAATCAGAATCAATGTTCCAAGAAATTCACCAAATACTGGTCCATGCATTTGAGCAGACCTCACTTTCAAAATTTTGTTGTGGTCGTTTACTCCGTACTGCAGTGATCTATCTACTACTCAACCCAGTCGAAGGACCTTGTAACGGCCTTCTTCCAGAAGTGATACAACGATGCTCTCTTCTCTTCTGCCATGGACGGATTCCAGCGATGATCTTCGGCCCAGTTGGCGACCAATTCATCGGTATCCTTCAGGAAGCCGGTGGCCAAGCCAGCCGCATACGCGGCACCCAGTGCGGTTGTTTCATGAACCACCGGACGAACTACCGGCTTGTTCAGAATGTCGGCCTGGAACTGCATCAGCAGGTTGTTTGCGACCATGCCGCCATCGGTGCGCAGATTTGCCAGCTCGATGCCGGAATCCTTCTCCATTGCATCCAGAACTTCACGAACCTGGTACGCAGTGGCTTCCAGAACGGCGCGTGCGATGTGTCCCTTGTTGACGTAGCGGGTTAGGCCAGCGATCACGCCGCGGGCGCTGTCCTTCCAGTACGGCGCATAAAGTCCGCTGAAAGCCGGAACAAAATACACGCCACCATTGTCGTTGACCGAGTGCGGCGAGCTGCTCGATGTCCGAGCTCTTCGCGATCAGTCCCAGGTTGTCGCGCACCCACTGTACCAGTGCGCCCGTAATCGCGATGCTGCCTTCCAGAGCATACACGGCCGGCGCTTTGCCGATCTTGTAGCCAAGCGTGGTCAGCAAACCGCACTTGGAGGGAACAGCCTTGGTCCCGGTGTTCATCAGCATGAAGCAGCCGGTGCCGTAAGTGTTCTTGGCTTCGCCAGGCTTAAAGCATGCCTGACCGAACAGAGCAGCCTGCTGGTCGCCGAGATCGCCGGCAACCGCAACGTCCTTGATCGGGCCAAGGGTGGCTTTGCCATACACTTCCGAGCTCGATGCGATCTTCGGCAGCACCGAGGCCGGAATGTCGAAGTCAGCCAGAATTTCCTTGTCCCAAGTCAGGGTCTGCAGATCCATCAACTGCGTGCGGCTGGCGTTGGTGACGTCGGTGACATGCACGCCGCCGTTTACGCCGCCGGTCAGGTTCCAGATCAGGAAGGCATCAATGTTGCCGAACAGCAATTCGCCAGCTTCGGCAGCAGCGCGCGCACCCGCAACATTGTTCAGAATCCAGCGGATCTTCAGGCCGCTGAAGTAGGTAGCCAGCGGCAGACCGGTCTTCGCGCGATAGCGATCCTGGCCGCCGGCGGAGGCAAATTCCGCAACCGTATCGGCAACACGGGTGTCCTGCCAGACGATGGCGTTGTAAACCGCTTTGCCCGTCTTCTTGTTCCACACAACCGTGGTCTCGCGCTGGTTCGTGATGCCGATGCCCGCCAGATCCTCGGGCTTCAGGCCCTTGGCTTCCATCGCTTCCTTGATGACCTCGGTTACGCGAAGCCAGATCTCGGCGGGGTCGTGCTCCACCCAGCCCGGCTTCGGATAGATCTGCTCATGTTCCTTCTGTGCAACGCTGACGATCTTTCCGGAACGGTCAAACACCATGAAGCGTGAGCTTGTCGTTCCCTGGTCGATTGCTCCAATGTAGTTGCCCATGTATCTTCCCCTATCCTTTATCTGCTTCGCGGCGCTTGGGGATCGAACCCCAGGTCCGCTGACGTTTTCAGTACACTAGCTCTGTATCCCGGCGCTATGGAGCAGGTGCTGGATCGAACCCAAGTAAGCGGCAACCGCCTCCTTGGTTTGTGCGTCGCTCCAGGCCAACTCCTGGGCCAGCAGTTGGCCCACGACGGGTGCGGCTTGTGCAGCTTCTCTCCAGCTATGGAACTGCACACCAATTCTTCGCAAAAGTATGTCCTCGATCGTCTGCGCCATCTCCTCGCGAATCACGTAAACCACCTCCGCGCGAATGGGCGCCCCACCCTCGAAGAGCGGTTGCAGGAGCTGCGGTTCCTGCTTTGCCAGTTCCAGCACTTTGGGCGAATCCGTGCCGAACTTCTGCGCGAGGTGCCGGGCAGTTTCCGGGGACAAGCCTGTAGTCTCGAGCCAACTGCTTCCAGTAATCCGGCGAATAGCCTTGCGCGCCGGTGAGCAGGAAATCCAAGCGTTCTGCACGCAGCCTGCTTGTCAGCAAGAGCCCGCTGCGCGTGATTGATCCCGTCTTCCGCCATGGCGCGGTAGGTGGTCCACTTGCCGCCAAGGACGCTCACCAGTCCGCTGACCTCATCGACCTCAACCTCGTGGTCGCGAATCAGTTTCTTGGTGTTCACTGCATCCTTGGATTTCACCAGCGGACGCACTCCGGCAAACGCCGAGTGCACGTCCTTCGGAGTCAGATCCACATTCAAGTACTGGTTTACATACTTCAGCAGGTATTTGATTTCCTCCGGTGTTGACCACCATTTCGTCGCTAAGCTTTGCTTCGTCATCCGTGGTACCGACCAGCAGACGGCCCAGCCACGGAATGGCGAAGATCACACGACCATCCTCCGTCTTCGGGATCAACAGCGCAGATTCGCTCTGGATCGCCTCCAAGGGAAGCAGCAGGTGGACGCCTTTGCTCAATCGCAGGCGCTCCGGAACGGCGGGATTTGCCAGCAGACGGATGTGGTCCGCGAAGGGGCCGGTGCAGTTGACGAACACCTTCGCGCGAATCTGGAAGTGCTCATGGGTTAGCTGGTCCTCCACCTCCAGCTACCGCTAGCTTCCCGTTGGAATCCTTACCGAAACCCACGGCTTTGGCGTAATTGATAAGTTCCCCGCCCTGCTGTGTAAACGTCTGCGCCAGGGAGAGGCCGAAGCGAGCGTCATCGAATTGTCCGTCGGCATACGATACGCTTCCCACCAGCTTTTCGCTGCGCAACTGCGGCATGCGCCGTAGCGATTCCGCCTTGGACAGCATCCGGCTGGGAAACAGACTGGCCGCACCAGCAATCCAGTCGTAGGTCTTCATGCCAATCGTGTAATACACCAGTTCCCACGTGCTAAAGCAGGGAACCAGCAGTTCCAGCGGATGGGCAAGGAAAGGTGCACAGCGCAGCATATGAATACGCTCGTGCAGAGCTTTCCTCACCATCGCGTACTGGCCGTAGTCGAAATCCGCCACGGCCTGCTGCAGGTACCGGACCCCACCGTGAACCAGCTTGGTCGAGGCCGTCGATGTATGCGAGACAAAGTCTCCCGCATCCAGGAGTACGGTTGAGAATCCACGGAGCTGCGCATCCAGCGCGCAACCCGTTCCCGTTGCTCCTCCGCCAATGATGCACACGTCAAACGTTCCTTCGCGGATTGTCTGACGTGCGCTACTCCGGCTTCTCATCGACTACTCCTCGCCTTCCATCTGGTCGCGGTGCAGTGCTTAGAAGTGGGTTATCAGGCGGAAGCCGGCAACCGTAGCGGAACCATTGTTGCGTCCGCCGACGTTTGCATAGTACTGGTACACCGGCTGGATCGTCAGCCAATTGAATACCTGCGCCAGGTAGTTGACTTCAAACTGCTTTTCATCGCTGCAATTGGCACAGGTCGGATCAACATTGGCTTTCACAAAGTTCTTCCAATCGCTGCCGAGCTTGCTGTAGGTCAGGCCGAACGCCAAGCTATCCTTCGGACGCGCCGTAAACGGAGCGTTGAAGATCAAGCCCGTGATGATTTCCGTAGGCACCTGGCTCTTGTTCTGTGGGCCAGTGTTGATGCCGCCCCACAGGTCAAGTCCGCGGTTGCTGCCGGCGCTTGTGCGGAAGATGGGCTGGATACCCCAGAAATAGAACGAGTAGTTGTTGTCTACGTACTTCCCTGCGCTGTAGTCGAAGAAACCGCTGCATCCCATGATCGGATTGCAGTGTGGCACGGCGCTATTCGTTCCATTGCTTCCGTTGAAGACGAGGCCGACCCGGTAGTAGCCCGGATAGCTCTTGCGGGTCGCAGGAGCGGTCGGATCCGTATAGTAACCAAACTCGGTGTCCGAGGTGGCACCGTAGTGATTGGCCTTGTAGGTGAAACCGTTCGGATAACCGTTTGACGTGCTGGCATTCCCGAAATCATTCGACGGCAGATAGTAGCCAGTCTGCACGTAGAAATGCGGATTCGGAGTGATCTTCAGATCCACGCCCGGGGCGGACTCAGGGTCATAGGACATACGGGTGTTGCCCATGTTGCCGAAGTTGTAGAACATCGGCTCGGCTACGTAGGCTCCGTCACAGCAGACGCCGTAAAAGTCCTGCGCGGCCATAATGCCAGCCCGGATCTGAATCATTTTCTTGTAGAACACCTGCTGCAACCAGATCGAATCAAGACGGAACTGGTGGGAACTGGTGATGCCGCTCGGATTCGCGATGCTACCGATGATCGCGCCCATGTTCGTACCGTTTTGCCACACGCCGGTAGCGTGGAAGCTCAGCCCTGTGGCCGAAGTCGTCTTCCCGAAGTCGTAGTCAACCGTGCCGCGGATACGCTGCCAGTTGTGGAATCCGTCCTCGTGACTTCCGGGAGCGGGTGAATGCGGGTCGCCAAGAGCGTCAGTGATGTAGTGGAAGTCAAAGGTGAAACCTTTGTCGGCCCATCTCTGGCGTTCCGGTCCCCAATTCAGGAACGTGTCCTGATGCATCCAACGCGCACCAAGCGGTCTCGGAGCCGGAGCAACTGTGGCCTGTGAATCGGGAGCGACTGCCGTATCGGCTGTGGCCGTAGCAGCAATTGCCGGATCAACTGTGGCGGGTTGGTCCCCGGGAAGAGCAAACGTGGGGAGTGCCAAGATTACCAAGATCAACGCGAAGCCGGAAACTATTGCAAGCTTTCCGAAACCGCTACGAAGACCACGAAGCATTGGAGATATCGCCATTACGTTCTCCTTATTGAGTCTTTCAATTCGAAATTCGCCCTGTTGAGCTACAGCAAAAGCCGCCCGCTGGATACACTTAGGGCGTGTAGACAGCGGGCGGCTTCTCTATTCTCTGCCGCAACGGTGAGGACTATAACGATTGCTCGCGCCAAAATCAATAAAAATCTTTGATCGACCCTATGGGATATCCACGCTACGAATAACGCCAGCCTGCGTCATCTCCTCGCTCATCTCCTACAACCGCTTATCTTGCAATGTCATACGCACAAGGCCCTGGTTTTCCGGCCGTCTTGGCCATAGCATTCCCGCGGTGCAACACCTGTAAACTTCTCGCGCAAAAGTATGGGCCCCGGACTGCCCGGAACTCCACGGAAACGCTCGTGTTCATGATCGAATTTCACGGCTCGCGGATGGCTCCAGCCGAATCGGCGAACTCGAAAAAGCTCACCGCCGCATCGACCATCGGCGGAAGCGAGAAAGCTGATCCCGGCGGTCGCTGATCCAGGTTTGAGCAGGAGCCGACGCGAATCAAAGTTCGGGCTGCCCCAGATTGGCCAGTTTTCCCAGCAGACACAGGAATCTCAATACTTGAAGATGTCACCGGCCCCACGCCTCGACGACATTATTTCTAATGTTCGATGGCCGCACAATTGCTCAGGGAGTGTTGGCGCGAGCTCATCCAAATACTCGGCGGTGGATGCCCGCGGTAGTCCTGGGAAAAATTCCAGGCGGCGTTCGGGGCTCAACGTTGCGGGCAGGGTGGCGGCGTTGCATTCCCGTAACCCGGATCATGCCTGTCGGAATACGTTGATTGAAACCTATGAAACGCAATCAAGATTTTGCAAACCAGCAGGGCGGTACGCTGCGGCAAGGGCCATCCGCAATCATTCAAGGCATGATCGGGTGTGCTCTTCGAGCCTACAGGCTCGGCCAGCCAGCGGAAGCCGAGCGCCTTTGCCGGCAGGTTCTCAGCATCGATGCCCATCACGCCGGCAGCCTGAATTTACTCGGAATGCTCGCCTTCCAAACCGGGCGTTATGAACTCGCCGCCGAGAGATTCCAGAAAGCGATCTCCCTTAACCGTGGCAGAGCCACGTATCACTCCAACCTGGGCGCCGTTCTCCGGGCCCAGGGAAAGCTCAAGGACGCGGCGGCGTGGTTCGAGCGGGCACTGGCACTGCAGCCGGACCTGGCCGAGGCGCACGTGAATCTCGGGGGTGTCCTCCATGCTCAAGGCAGGTTCGACGACGCGGCCGCGCAGTGTCAGCAGGCGCTGGCTCTCAAGCCGGATTTGGCCGAAGCACACATGAACCTTGGCGCTGTCCTCCACGCCCAGGGCAAACTCCAGCAAGCTTTGGCGTTGTGCGGGCGGGCAGCGGCGCTCAAACCAGAGTTAGCCGAGGCCCATCACAACCTTGGCCGCGTGCTTCGTTCCCTGGGCCGCTCAGGCGAGGCATTGGCCTGCTACGGACGCGCGCTGGCTCTGCAGCCAAACTACGCGCAAGCCCATTTCAGCCAGTCCCTCGTCCAACTTCTGCAAGCCGACTTTTCCTCCGGCTGGCGCAACTACGAATGGCGCTGGCAGAGCGAGGACCACGACACGCCCAGGCGAGTCTATCCGCAGCCGCTCTGGACAGGCGAACCGCTGCATTCCGGCCGCCTCTTGATCTGGGGTGAGCAGGGCGTCGGCGACGAAATCATGTTCTCGGGTTTGATTCCGGATGTGATTCGCACCGGCAACCGCTGCACCCTGGATTGCGACCCGCGGCTCAAACCTCTGTTCGTCCGTTCTTTTCCAGAAGTTGACGTCATTTCCGGTTATCGTCCGGAGCAGGCTGCAGAATTCGAGATCGCCGCGCACCTTCCCATTGGCAGCCTGCCAGGATTGTTTCGCCCAACCAGCGCCGCTTTTGCATCCACCACGTCGCCATATCTCATTGCCGATCCAGTCGCACGGAATCGATTCCGCACCCGTTATGCGGACGGCAGACGGCTGGCCGGATTGGCCTGGCAGACAAAAAGTCCGAAGGGAGGTCATAGCCGTTCCATCGATCTGTCGTTGTTCGCCCCGCTGTTCGCGCTCCCCGGCATCCGGTGGATCAGCCTGCAATACGGAGATCATGACGCGCTGCAGGCCCAGCCAACAGAAGCGGCAGCGCCAATACTGATCGATCGCACGGTCGATCAACTTTCCAACATCGACCGCTTTGCGGCCCAGGTCGCGGCCATGGATTTGGTGGTAACCATCGATAATTCCACGGCGCACCTGGCTGGCTCACTCGGCGTTCCGGCGTGGGTTCTGCTGCCTTTTGCGGCGGATTGGCGTTGGCTGGAGACGCGTGAGGATAGCCCATGGTACCCAACCATGCGGCTGTTCCGGCAGCCGGAACCCGAAGACTGGCAATCCGTGGTGGAGAGAGTGAAGGCCGCGCTTTGAACGTTTCCGTCGGTTCGCCTCGCAAAGACCCGGCGAAGCCTACCCGCCCGCCGGCACGGAATGCAACACCGCAGCCGTCCCGAGCATCTCATGCACCTTGCGGGCCAGCGCCGCCAGGCTGAAAGGCTTCTGCAGAAATGCCACACCCTCTTCGCGAACGCAATAGCGCACGGCCGCATCATCCGCGTAACCGGACATGTACATGGTCTTCAGGCCCGGGCGCAACTTCACCAGTGCCTGGGACAACTCACCACCGTTCATCTTCGGCATCACCACATCCGTAATCAACAGGTCGATCTGTCCCTCGTACTGACTCGCCACCGAAAGTGCATTGGGGCCTGAGCTGGCGGCGAGAACCGTGTAGCCCAGGCTACGCAGGTAGTCGCACATCGCAGCCCTCAAGGCATCCTCGTCTTCAGAGACCAGGATGGTTCCCGTTCCTCGCTGCCGCGATTCAGGTTTCGCCGGAGTATCGGAATCGAGCACTCCCTTGACCCTTGGCAGACAGATTGTGAACGAAGCGCCTTGTCCCAGTTCGCTATCGACCCAAACGTAGCCGCCGCTTTGCTTCACGATTCCGAAGACGGTGGGCAGTCCCAGCCCAGTGCCCTTGCCGCGCTCCTTGGTTGTGAAGAAGGGTTCAAACATCTGCTCCTGCACGTCCCTGCTGATGCCCGTGCCGGTATCGCTCACCGAAAGCAAGACGTAATTGCCGAGCCTCACATACGGGTACTTCGCAAGAAGATGATCATCCATGGTGAAATTTCTAGTCTCAATCGTCAGAGTTCCACCCTGCGGCATCGCATCCCGTGAATTGACGCAGAGGTTCACTAGAACTTGGGCAAGCTGGTTTGGATCGGCTCTCACCGCACCCAGCGATTCGGCGGAGTTCACGCGCAGCTCGATGTTTTCTCCAATGAGCCGCTTTAACATCTCGGCCGCTTCGCTGACGACAACATTCAGGTCGAGTACGGCTGGAGAAAGAACCTGCTTGCGGCTGAAAGCCAATAATTGCTTGGTGAGGCTGGCGCCGCGGTCGGCCGCTTTCAGAACCTGCTCCGTATTGTTTCGCAGGCTGTCATTCTCCGGAAGACTGTCCTGCAACATTTCCGTGTAGCTTTGTATGACCATGAGAAGATTGTTGAAGTCATGGGCAATGCCGCCCGCCAGCCGTCCCACTGCCTCTATCTTTTGCGCCTGCCGCAATTGTTGCTCCAGCGCTTGCACATCTTGTTCCGCGCGCTTCTGCTCGGTGATGTCCATGACAACCCCGGCCGCGCGCTTGGCTCCGGCAGAGTCACCATGCAGGACGCCGCCACGCACTTGCAGCCATAGAAGGGTTCCGTCGGGAAGGATGACGCGATATTCGAGGGTGGAATCCGAGTCATCCTGTTGTTGGTTCCGCTGCGTGACAATGCGCTCGAAGCGCTCGCGATCTTCCGGGACCACGAAACGCAACAAATCCTCCAGGGTGATGGTTTCGCCTGCGCCAGCGCCGAGAGTGGATTGGATCAGCTCCGCTCCGGAGTTTTCTCCCCCGGTCAGGTTCTGGCTCCAGATGCCAAGCTTCGCCGCGTCCATGGCAGCCCACAATTGCTGCCTGCTTTCGCGCAGTTCGCCCGTCCGTTCGGCGACCTGACGCACCAGCAATTCCTTCTGTGCCACCAGCGCCCGCACCCTCAGTTGCCACAGTGCGCGGCCCAGCGAAAGGGCCAGGAGCAAGCAGGCCGCTACGAACCACCAGGAGTGCCACCAGGGCGGCTGAATGAAGAAGTCAAACTTCGCCGGCTCCGGATTCCACACTCCATCCGGACCCGAGGCAACAACCTCGAACACATAATGACCCGCGGGAAGCCCGGCAAAGTGGACGTTTCTTGCACTCGTCTCGTTCCACGTGTCCGCATAACCCAGCAGGCGATAGCGGAATCGGGTGCGGGTTTCGTCGGCGTAGTTCAGGCTGCTGAATCGAATCAGGAGCGAACTTTGCGAGTACGGCAGAATCGGCTGCTCTCCCGGCTGAAACTCCCGCGAAACTCCTTCGATCGATGTCAGAACGGCCGCCAGCGCAGAACCGGCAATCGCATACGGTGGTGCGGCATAGCGGGAGAGTCCCTTGGAGGTGCCAACCCAGACGTCGCCTTTCGCATCGGCGTGCAGCGCGCCGCCGTTGGTATCCTCCCAGATCAGTCCGTCATCCTGGCCGTAGTGAAGCCAATGACCTCGCGAGTAGACGTCAACACCGTTGTCCGTCGTAACCCAGAGGCTTCCCGAAGTATCGAACGCAACCCCAATCGCCTGATTCGAGGAGAGCCCATCGTGCATCGTGAAGTGAGTGATAGGATGGCGTTCCCCGTCAAACTGCATCCGGCTGATCCCGGCTGCGTCCCGATACACCAGCCAGAGTGCTCCCTGGCCCTCGGCTATGGCCGACAACTGATCGGCCTTGAGTCCGTCAGCCTGGGTGAAGACCTTCCAATCCTTGCCGTCGAAACGGGCTAGACCGCTCGATGTGGCAAGCCAAACCACACCGCTTTCGTCGGCCAGGAATTGATAAACGCCGGTTTCCGCTGAAACTCCCGGAATGTAGACGCGCTCGAATTTCAGCTCGTCGGTGCTGTCAACCAGCGGTTGACTCCGGAAGCAGCCGCGCGCCCCTCCAACCCAGAGCTGGCGTCGCCGGTCGAACGCGATCGTCAACAAATAATCGCCGGCTAACTTGGAGGCGGAGCCGTAGGTCTGCAGCAGCACACCCTGTTTGCTGAAACGGCTAATCCCAGGAGGATCGGTCGCAACGAAGAAGTCGCCATTGGGCCCTTCGGCAATGCTGAGAACCCGGTCACCGGCCAACCCGTTGTGGCCGGTAAAGGAGTGCGCAACTCCGCCGTCCGGGCGAAGAATGTTGAGTCCACCACTGCTGCCGACCCACACCTGCCCGGCTCGATCCCGCCGGATCGCCCAGACGTGGTTATGCAACAGGCCATCCTCCTTCTGCCAGGATTGCCACTCGCCATGGCCGAGGCGCCGGATCAACCCGCCTCCGTACGCTCCCAGCCAGAGCGATTCTTCGCGATCCAGCAGAATCGCACCCATGGCGTCTGCCGGCAGTCCATGCTGGGAATCAATCTGAATCCGCTTGTCTCCGTCCAGAACCACCACCCCTGAATCGCTGGAAACAAACAGCCGTCCGTGGCGATCCGCGTAGAGGCGGATCAACGATCCGTTCGGTATGCCCGAGGAGCGGTTAACGAAGCGGGCCTGCCCTCGGGGAAGTTCATAGAGCTGGGTCGAACTTCGAATCCACAAATTACCCGACGTGTCCTGGGCAACGGACCCCCATAGGTCCACGGGCAGACCCGCAACGGATCCGACGCGTTCTTCTTTCCCTCTCGCCAGCCGCCAGAGATCGCCATCCCTGCCAAACCAAACGTCCTCGCCCTTTACATACAAGCTCCGGACCGCACCCTGCGCCACTTTTTCAAAGTGATACTTTCCTTCCTTTTGCGGCACTCCGCGCACAATTCCAGACGAGTACTCCAGGTACACTCGTCCCAGCGAATCGAAAACAACATTTCGGACCGCTCCCGATTCGCCGGTGTCTACGGTCTTGAATTGCATTCCCTCACGGCGCGCAACCCCGCCCTGGCCCGCCACCCACAGCAGGCCTTCCGGCGATTCGGCAAGACCCATGATCTCGGTGCTCGGCAATCCTTCGCCATGACCGAAGGCCCGGAAGCGGTCTCCGTCATAGCGGAACAGCCCGTTCTCGGTCCCGACCCACAGGTATCCGCTCTTATCCTGAAGCAGGCACAGAATCGATAGATTGGTCAGTCCTTCCCGCGAGCCGTACTGCTGATACATGGATCGCTGGCCTGACAAACTCGTCAACGCAACCATCGACAGCACTGCCCAAACGGCAACCGCCCGGATCTGTGCAAATGAGCGCATGAGGGTAGAGTACATAGAGATGGGACATTTTTGAAAGATTCTTTGGCGGGAACTTTTTCTCAGGGCGCGGGCAGCGGTTTCAGGACGGCTGCGTTGGAGTCCTTTTATCCGGCGATCAGGGAACCACGGCCAGGCGGTTCTTCCCCTGCCTGGCCGCACCTTTCCGCACCAGAGCCGGTCGCCGCGGCGAAGGCGGCGACGGACAGAAACCTGATCCATCCGCAGCAACTTGGCCAGGCACCTTCGTGCCGGCCTCCTTCTGTTCCGGCGGCGCCAGACTGGGGTTCTGGCGCTACCAGGAACAACCACTGGCCCCAGCCAGTGGTTGTCGGGATTGGCGCAACTTAGTACAGGTAGAACGCGGCTTCCGCCCCAGACCGGAAGCCGCTCCGATAGCTACACGGCGGGTACGGCAGCCGGGAATCAAAAGAACCGGCCAAAGCAACCGCAGCCACACGCCGTGACCCTGACCCATTTCGCATCCGCCTCTGGCATGGCGGGCGGATGCGCAACACCAGCTCCTCCGGGCATCCTATTGCACCGTCAGGTTGAGGGTGACAGATTGATGCAACCCTCCGCTGGTCCCGGTCAGCGTCATCGCATAATTCTGCGCTGGCTGGGCGGGGGCGCTACTGCCCGAACCGCAAGCTGACATGCCGGCCAGCAGCAGCGCTCCCAACATCACCAGCATCAGCATCGGCGCCTTTACCTGCGCCCGCACGGCACGCCGCAGTTTGCGGGTGCCGAGCAGCGGCAGGAAAATCAACATCAGCCACGGCTTCGGCAATCCGTCGCCGTCTTTCGGCGAAGCCGATGTGGCGCGTGGCGCCTGCTTCGGAATGCTGACGGTGACCGTGACCGTCGTGCTGCCGCTGCCCTCGGCAACCACCGGTGGCGTGACCGTGTAGCTTGCGCCCGCGGGCACTCCGGTCAAGGTCAGCGTCACCGCACCGGCAAGCGTGGAACCGCTGGCCGGAGATAACTGAAGGGTGTAAACGGCGACGCTGCCCGCCGGCACCGTCGCCGAAACCAGGGTGGTCGTGCTGCCCCCGATGGTGAAGTTGAAATTCTGCACCGTCTCGGTAATCGGGATCGAGGTGCTGCCCACGAAGTCGGCATTTCCTTCATAAACCGCGGTGATGGGATGCGCGCCAACGCCCAACGTAGCCAGGGTCAGGGTCGCGCTTCCCGTGTTGTCCAGAGTGGAGCTTCCCAACACCTTGCCGCCATCCAGGAAGCTAACACTGCCCGCCGGCGTGCTTAGGGCGCTGCTAACCTTGGCCGTGAACGTCACGTTGTTCTCGGCAAACACCATGAGAGCGCTGGACTGCACCGTGGTGGTGGTGGTGTCGGTGCCGATGCTGAGCGTTCCGGCCGTGAGAGTCTCGTTATAGTTGCCCAGTTTGCTATCCGGATCGCTGAGCAGCGGAGTGATCGCATAGCTTCCTATGGGAGACGATGAAGTGGCCGCCGTTGTGTAGCGGGCGGTAATTCCATCCCCCGGGACCACTCCAAGCAACGCTCCGGTCAGGGGTGGAACCGAGGCGCCGTAGAGCATGCTGGCATTGCCGGCTGTCGCCGTCAGCGCTGCCTTGCTGATGCTGAAGTTCGCGGTGCCGTAGGCGATGTTGTAGTTGCCGAGCACCCCTGGCGGAGTCAGCGTGGCGCTGATCGCGTAAGGGCCGCCCGCAACCGTCTCACCCGCCACACGGCTGTAGGTGGCGGACACATTGTCTGAGGCCGCAAAGCCGCTCAGAGTTCCGCTGAGCACAGGGTCCGCTGTGCCGTAGGCCTTCGTCCCAGGGTTCGGTGTTACGGAGGCGGCTGCCTTGTCTACCGTCAGCCGAACCGTGCCGCTCGCCGTGCTGTAGTCGATCGCATCGGCGGGCGTAAACAGCACCGAGAGCGTCTGAATCCCGGCGTTCAATACGGTTCCAGCGGCCGGCGTATAGGCGAACGTGCCCGCCACCGAAGCCGTCGCGTTGAGCTGGGTGCTGCTCAAAGCCACACCATAGCCGATTGCCGCCGGCGGCGGCCAGGTGATGGTTGGCGTAGTTTGAGACAAAAGGACGCCACCGCTGCTGGCGGTCACCCCGGCGCTGGCATCGGTGGCCGTGATGCTCTGCGATCCCACCGTCTCGAAGGTTACATACAGGCTTCCCACGCCGGCATCGGCGGCAATGAAGGTATAGCTGGCGATCGCCGCACCGCCGCTGCTCAGTGAGAACACCGCACTCCGGTCACTGCTGCTCAACTGCGCGGTGCCAGTGTAGCCGGGCAAGGTTCGGCCACTGGAATTCTCGGCCGTCAGGGTGAACGGCTGGGAAACGCCCAGGGCCAGGCTGGAGGGCAGTCCCGCGAACCCGTATTTCGCGAATGCGGAAACCCCCGTGCCATTCATCGGTATGCTCTGTTTCGAACCGGGGCTGTTGAGCGAGTTATCGTTCAGCACCAGGAAATCGGCGATGAGACCGCTGGAGGCCGGAACAAACTGGACAGTCAGCGGGCAACTTGCTCCCGCCGCCAGCGGCGTGCTCAACGAGCAATCGCTGCCGCCGCTTTCCGGAAAGTCGGATGCATAGCTCAGTCCCGCGAATGTCAGCGCCGCGTTGCCAACGTTTTCCACCGTCACAGCCTGCACCCCATCCGCTAAGTCCGTTGAACCTACTGTAGTCGGCGTCGCGAAACTCAGAGCCGGCGGGTCCACGTAGTCCTGCTTCCACACCACGTTAACTCCGGAATTGGTCAGATAGACGTTGCCGCCGCTATCCGCAGCGACGCCCTCCGGGCCATTCAGATTCCCGCTGATCGTGCTCTGCGTGTAGCTGCCACCCGACAGCGTCTCCTTCAGCACGCGGCTGTTGCCGTAATCGGCGATATAGACGTTGCCCACCCCGTCCACCGCTACATCAAAGGGGTAAGACAAGCCGTTCGCGTCGGGGTTTGCCACCGTGTTCGCCGTGCCGTAACCACTGCCCGTCCACGGCAATTGCAGCACCCGGCTGTTGAAGGTATCGGCAATATAGACGTTGCCGCCGCCATCCACCGCGACCCCGTAGGGATTCAATAACCCGTTCGCGGCCGAGTTCGCAATCGTTTCCGGGGCCGCGTAGCCGCTCCCCGTCCACCCTAGTTTCAGCACCTGGTTGTTGTAAGTATCGGCAATATAGAGGTTGCCGCCGCCATCCACGGCGACCCCTTCCGGGCTATTCAGGCCGCTGGCGATCGTGCCCTGGGTGTAGGTGCCACCGGACGGCGTCTCCTCGTACACTGCGCCGGTGGCGTGGTCGGCAACATAGACGTTGCCGGCCCCATCCAAGGCAATCCCGCCGGGCGATGTCAGCAGGCCTCGGCCGATGACGCTCTCGCTGTAATTGCCGGCCGCCAGTGTCTCCTTCAACACCCGGCCGTGGTTGGTGTCGGCGATATAGACACTGCCGCTGGCATCCACGGCGATCCCTTGCGGCCAGTTCAGGCTGCTGGTGGTCACCGTGCTCTGGGTCGCGGGCAGGAAGTTCACCTGCGGCCCCGTGCCGGTACCGCTCACGTAGCCGGTAGCGAGGATGGTTCCCGAGCTATCCTCGAGCACCACCGCGCCAGTGCGCGTCCCGGGATAGTTCGGCGTAAACGTCACATTCACGGTGCAAGTCAATCCGGAGGAATAATTCGTTCCCGCCGTGCAGCTTCCCGTGGCGGCATCGGTGAAATCAAGACCCGGCGCGCCCCCGGTCAACACCAGCGGGCTGGCCAGGGTTCCGTTGCCCAACGCCCCGGTGAGGGTAAAGGTCAACGTCATCGCGGTCGCGCTCGGGCTCCCAAGCACGCCGACGCCGAAGTTCGGGCTTACCGCCAGCGGCACCGACGCCGTCGCGGTCGTGTAGTCGATCAGATCTGCCGGTGTAAACAGAGCGATCAACGTGTAGCTTCCGGGCTCCAGAGTCGAAGCCGTGGTTACCCCAGTTGCAGGTCCGCCTCCGAGGGATGCGGTGTAAGTGAAGCTGCCGGCGGTGTTGGCCGCCGCATTCAGGATCGAGCTGAGATCGCTGCCATAGTTGAGGGTCGAGGGCGGCGTCCACGTAATCGTCGGAGTCGTCTGCGGCGGTGGCGGCGGCGCCGTTCCCAAGCCGCTCAAGCTCATGCTTTGGGAGGTGTAGCCGGGCCCGGCCGCGTTCAAATTGTTATCCGTCAGCACCAGCGCGTCGCTGTTGCCTCCAGCCGTTGACGGCGCAAAGTCCACCGCATAGGTGCAGCTCGCGCCCACCGCCAGTGCGGCTGCCCCGCCGCCGGCGTTTACCACCGGGCAGGTCGAGGAGCCATCCAGCGTATAACTGCTGGTAGAAACACTCGGGTTCGTGCCCGCGCCCGGCGCTGGAAACAGCAGCGGCGCATTGCCGATGTTCTCGATCTGTATCGTCTGCGTGCCGTCGGCGGTGTCCGTTGTGTTTACTGCCGTTGGCGTTGCGAAAGTTACCGTCGGCGCATCGGCGAAGTCAATCTCCTCCACCGTACTGTTGTTAAGGTCGGCGACGAAGACGTTCCCGCTCCCGTCCACCGCCACGCCATAGGGGATATCGAGATAGCTGCCCAGCGTTTTGACGATTGTGTAGCCGCCCGCCGCCAGAATCTCCTTCATCACATTGTTCTTAAAGTCGGCGACGAAGACGTTCCCGCTTTCCTCCACCGCCACGCTAGTGGGGAAATTGAAGTTGCCGTTGGCAACGGCCAGCGTGTTGACGGTGGTGTAGCCGCCTGCCGCCAGAATCTCCTTCACCGCATTGTTGAAAGTGTCGGCGACGAAGACGTTTCCGCTTCCGTCCACCGCCACGCCATAGGGGAAATTGAAGTGGCCGTTGGTAACGGCCAGCGTGTTGACGGTGGTGTAGCCGCCTGCCGCCAGAATCTCCTTCACCGCATTGTGGACACAGTCGGCGACGAAGATGTTCCCGCTTCTGTCCACCGCCACGCCACTGGGGTGAATGAAGTTGCCGTTGGCAACGGCCAGCGTGTTGACGGTGGTGTAGCCACCCGCCGCCAGAATCTCCTTCACCGCATCGTGTTGGTAGTCGGCAACGAAGACGTTCCCGCTTCCGTCCACCGCCACGCCTCTGGGTTGACCGAAGTTGCCGTTAGCAACGGCGAGCGTGTTGACGGTGGCGTAGCCACCCGCCGCCAGAATCTCCTTCACCTCACCGTTGAAGGAATCGGAGACGAAGACGTTCCCGCTTCCGTCCACCGCCACGTCAGCGGTCCCGCTAAAATTGCCGGCCGAAGTATAGGCTTGCGCCAGGGTGCTCACTGTTCCCGGCAAAAAGCTTGCCTGCGGCCCGGTTCCGGTGCCGTAGACGTACCCGGTTGCGATGACGCTTCCCAAGCTATTCTGGAGCGTCACCCCGCCATACCGCGTCCCGGCATTGGCCGGGGTAAACGCCACGTCCACGGTGCAACTGTCGCCGGCGGCGTAGTTATGGCCGCTTCCATTGGACGTGCAGCTTCCTGTCGCCGCATCGGCAAAGTCCAGTCCCGCCATGCCTTGCGTCAGCACCGCCGGAGTTGCAATCGCGCCTCCCGTGTCAAAGCTGAAAATCAATGAAACCGGCGCCAGACTCTGGCTCCCAATGTTGACCGCCCCAAAGTTGCCGGCCGACTGGGTGATCTCCTGTATGGTGTCGCCCCAGAGGTCGGCAAAGTAAACGTTGCCGTTGCCATCCACCGCGACGCCATAGGGGCCGCTCTGGCCGCTGGCAAGCGAGAGCTGGGTCCCGTACCCGCTACCCGTCCAGGGTTCCTCCACCACCGTGCCCATTACAACGTCGGTGATGTAGACATTGCCGCCGCCGTCTACCGCAATTCCCGTGGGGTCGGACATTCCGCTGCCGATCGTGCTCTGGCTATACGTGCCGCCCGAGAGCGTCTCTTTGTATGCGTGCATACTGTCGTAACCGGCGATGTAGACGTTGCCGCTGCCATCCACCGCAACCCCGGTCGGACCAATCAATCCGCTGCCAATCGTGCTCTGGGTATACGTGCCTCCCGAAAGCGTCTCTTTGTACACGTTGCTGGTGGCGTAATCGGCGATGTAGACGTTGCCGTTCCCATCCACGGCAACGCCAACAGGCCCCACCAGGCCGCCGGAGGCGTTGGATGCAACCGTGCTCGCGCTATAGCTGCCTCCCGACGGCGTTTCCTTCAGCACCTGCATATTGTTGGTGTCACTTATATAGAGGTTGCCGCTGCCATCCACGGCAATTCCCCGGGGGCCGCCCAGTCCACCGATGATCGTGCTCTGGGCGCCGTAACTGCTGCCCGTCCATGGCACCAACAACACACGGTTGTTGTTCATGTCGGCGATATAGACATTGCCGCTCCCATCCACGGCGACCCCCTGGGCGTTGCCCAGACCGCCGAGGAACGTGCTCTGAACTCCACTGAAGTGGGCGCTGGCCTGCGCCCCGGCCTCGGGGCAGAAAACGATGCCGCTCACCACCAGCAGGACCGGAGTCCAGAACAGGAAGGAAACTACGCAACGGAGGGTGGAGACGAGATGCTTGTAGACAGAGCGAGTGATCATCATCATGGCAATCGATTCCCTCTTGAACCCCACCTGGAAGCAACTCGGCATGGAGCGCGATGAAAGCCTGCGCCAAGGCTCCGGCGGGTCGGTGACGCTGCTTATTTAATCGGAACCGCGCGACGGTGTCCGTGCGCAAATGCGATTTCAGACGCGCAAAAAAATTGCTCGTGCCAATGACGGAGGGAGTTTCTTTTTGGGAGTAGCCGGAAGTCGGGCAAACGGCAATCCCCCGAGATCGCTCCCGATCTCCTGCCGGACCACCGTGAGCTACGAAAAAAGGAGATGTGCCTGCGCAACATGCAACTCCGCCTAGCTTCCCGAAGCGGCTACGGAAGCCGCTTGGGCATCGTCTCCCTCCGCCCGCCGGCTTCGCCATACCCAC
This sequence comes from uncultured Acidobacteriota bacterium, assembly GCA_963707735.1. Taxonomy (GTDB): domain Bacteria; phylum Acidobacteriota; class Terriglobia; order Terriglobales; family Acidobacteriaceae; genus TOLSYN. The sequence continues at coordinate 1,464,920 of CAVPRB010000003.1, forward strand.
GTCGAACTGCCGCAGCGATGGCGCCCGCTGCCCGGCACGCCTCCTATCTCGCCGTCTTGAAATTCAATTTGACCTGACGTTTCCGCTGAAGCTCTCGCCAAAAACAAAATGCCGCAATACACCGCACTCCCCGGCAGCAACGCCGGTTCGGTCTTGCGATACCGGCTGTGAGGAGTAAACTTCGGACACTTGAGTCCTGAATAGAAGGATTCCGGTCCAGCGATCTCAATCACGGAATGTTGAGTTTTTCCCTGTCTCCCCGAGATAGAATTGGGAGGGCGCTTCATCGGCGGGCTTATCAGGCGGAGCCGTTATGTCGTTAAGACCGGAAGTGAATGAGGAGACCGGAGCACCGAAGGGAATTGCCTGCGAGAGCCGCTTTCCGCTTTTCTACATTGTGGTGCTGGCGGGTATAGTGGCCGCGGGCGCCATTCTCACCGGCATCATTCTCGCCAAGAACTACCGGACCACTCTCAGCCGCACCCAGATTCTGCTGACGCGCATTTCCGAGGACACTGCCCGATCCATAGGCGAATGGGTGCAAACGACCGCCAGGCAGGCCGGGGTAATGGCCAGCTATCCCGCCATCGCCGAGGCAACCTCGTCCAACGATCCCAAGTTAATCGCTCATGCCAGGGCGGTGCTGGAGCTGGTCCGCACCCCGTTTGACTACGCTGCAATTTACGCGGTTAACCGCAACGGCATATCCAAAGTTCAAACCGCCGACGCTCCTCCCTTATCGCCTTGGCTGCGCGAGGAGGCGATCCAGCCATCCGGGCCGCGGACGTTGACTTGCTTCGAGCCAGGACTCAATCCTGGGTTCCCTCAGCTCGCTTTCCTGGTTCCGATTGCAAGAAACGGCTTCCCGGGCGAGCGTTTCGGAACGCTGATTGTCCTGACAAGCCGCAACGCGTTGCCAAGGCTCGCCGAACCGCAGGGAGAAAGCTCGGACGTGCGCTCCATGCTCTTCGCGCGTAGCCCGCAGGGCGGAATTGTGTACTTCTCGCGTGTCCTTCATCCTCCGCCCGCCGGAGTCACCTGGCGGGATGATGCGGCAGAAGCGGCCTTGCGGGGACAAGCAGTCTTCACCCTTCGCACAACCGGCGACGGACTGCGCCAGTATGCGGTGACGCGACGGCTGCCCGAACTTGGCTGGGGCATGGTGACCCGGCAGTGGCAGGCGTCGGTGCTGGCGCCTTTCTGGCGGACGGTCGCCTTCTCGGTGCTTATCTTCCTGGGCTGCTCGGCCCTGCTGGTGACTTGCGCGGTTGCCATCTGGCGCCATCAACTGGTGCTAAGGCTGCGTAAAGAGATGCAGGTGCGGGTAAAGGCCGAGGAAGAGCTCCGGCTGTCTCAAGAGCTCTTCAACAAGTCGTTCCGCTCCTGTCCGGAAGGCATGAGCCTTTCCCGATTTAGCGACGGCTGTTTCGTCGAGGTGAACGACGCCTTCCTGGCTACTACCGGCTATAGCCGGGATGAACTCATTGGCCACTCCTCGTTCGAACTGGAGTTTTGGCCGGACCCAAGGGATCGCGAAAAGTTGATCCAGGCGCTGCGCCACAACGAACGGGTGCGATCCTGGCGCGTGCGCGGACGCATCAAGAACGGAAGCATCCTCGAGGTGGAGCTCTCCGCCGAGGTTGTGCAGATTCATGACGAGAAGTGCCTGCTGCTCATCATGCGCGACATTACCGACCAACTGGCCTTGGAGGAGCAGGTTCGGCAGGCGCAGAAAATGGAGGCGGTTGGACAACTGGCGGGCGCGGTCGCACACGACTTCAACAATCTCCTGATGGCCATCAGCAGCCACGCCGAGCTGTTGCTGGAAGCTCCCAGCCCCGGCGGCGTGGAGAAGAGGACAAAGCAAATTCTCTCCGCTACCGAGAGTGCAGCCAAACTCACCAGGAAACTCCTCGCCTTCGGCAGAAGACAGGAACTGGCAAGCTCTGCCTTCGACTTAAACCAGCTCGTGTTGGAGACCGCCGACCTTGTCCAGCACATGGCGCCGCCGGCCATCGCGGTGGATACTCGGCTGGCGTCCTCACCCTGCTGGGTAAAGGCCGACCGGGCGCAGATCGAGCAGACCATCATCAACCTGGTCCTCAACGCGCGCGATGCCATGCCCGACGGCGGCAATCTCGTCATCAGCACTTACCCTCTCGCCATCGGCGGCAGCAACCCGGGTCCGCACGGCGATGTTCCTGACGGAGACTACATACTGATTACATTCGCCGACACGGGGCGCGGCATTCCCGAGCAAAACATAAACCGGATTTTCGAGCCTTTCTTCACCACCAAACCCAAAGGACGCGGAACCGGCCTCGGGCTTTCGATTGCTTACGGCATTATTCGTCAAAGCGGCGGACATATACGCGTGCGCAGCACCGTCGGTGCGGGAACGACATTCTTGATCTACATCCCTTCGGTCCCGCAGCCGAAAAGCGATCCACCACCGTTTCATCCGTGCCCACTCGGGAGGTACCGCGCATCCTGCCCACGGGAGGGCGCAATTCTAGTCGTGGACGATGAGGAACTGGTGCGGGCAAGCCTGCAAGCATTTCTCGGTGGTTCCGGCCTGACGGTCCTTGACTGTGCCGATGCCTCGGAAGCTTTGCGGGTGTTCTCCGGGCTCAAGGATAGTCTGGTGTTGCTCGTCACCGATATGGCGATGCCTGGGATGAGCGGCGTGGAGCTTGCCGAAGCGCTGGTCAAACAGATTCCGGATCTTCCCATCATCTTCATGTCCGGGTATGGGGTCGCGGAAAACGGCCATCAGCAATTCAGTCACGCAAAGTTCCTGCAGAAGCCATTCACCCGAGCCGGCCTGATGAATTCCGTATGTGAGGGACTGGAAACCTGTCCGTTCAAGCGCATTCAGAATTGATCGCCGCCGCGGGGCGTCCCGTTTGCCCACCCTGCGTTCTAAGCCCCGGGGATTGGTCTTGAGAAGCCGCTGTCCCTTTGATTAAACTCTCTCTGTGCATCCCGGAGGCTCATGGCGCAGACTGTCACCACCGTACAGTTGAAGTCTGAGACGTTGCATCTGTTCGAGGCGTACATCCGCGAGGCCGAGGAGGCCATGGAGCAGACCCTCCACGGCAACGGCGCATTCCTATGGTCTGACGCCCGCCCGGACAGAGCCCTGCGAATCCGCGATGGCGCAATCCTCGCCCAATTCTGGTCGGGTCGAGGGCCGCTCAGAGTGACCGACGGCTTGATTCATGACTGGATTGGAGCCGAATTCATTCCTGACGTTTCGGTTGAACTTGTGGTGCGGCTGGTGCAGGACTACGAGAATCATAAGAACATCTACAAGCCCGAGGTAATCGACTCCAGGCTGCTGAGCCATCACGGCAACGATTTCCAGATTTATCTACGTCTGCTGAAGAAAAAAATTATTACCGTGGTTCTCGATACCTATCATGACGTGCATTATTCCTCGCTGGACCGCGCCCGCTGGCTTTGCCGCTCCTACACCACCCGTATCCTCGAAGTGGAAGGAGCCGGAAGCAGCCAGGAAACAATCCTGCCTCCGGATACCGGCTACGGATTCCTCTGGCGTCTGTATTCCTACTGGAGATTTCAGGAGAAACAGGGCGGCGTGTTCGTCGAGTGTCGCGCCATTTCCCTGTCGCGCAACGTGCCCCTGGGATTGGGATGGCTGATCGAACCGATCATCCAGAAACTACCCAGGGAGTCGCTGGTCAATACCCTCGATGCAACCCGGCAGGCGCTCGTCGCCACGTGAGGATCGGCGCCGGCTGCCGCAGCGTGTTCCGTCCGCTATAAACGGCACAGGTTTATGGAGTCTCGCCAAGCCAGCCTCTGATCCGTTCGTACACCGCGGGCCGGCTCAACAGGTCCCAGTGGTTCATGCCATAGCCGACCCACTGCCGCGATGGGGCGAACGACAATGTCCGCGCATCGTCTGCATGCCTCCCCAGAGCGCTGTCGACCGACACCATACCGTCCCCGATCACGCTGCCGGCTTTCTTGCCGACGTTGGCGGCAACCGCGTAACAGCGGACCGCATCCGGTAGAGGCACCGGACGCCTGAGGTCTCCCGTATGCTCGAAGCGGTCAACCCCCTGCCAATCTTCGTCCAGCAGATTGCCATAGCGCAGGTCGGTGATGCCGGCGCTGCGCAGCTTGCCCAGGCGGGCGAACGGGGCCGTATACGGGCTTAGCCCCAGGCTGACGTCGATCAGATTTCCCCCACGCTCCAGCAGTGACCCATGGTGCGGCGTGCCCAGAAAGATGATCTTGCGCAAATGGTGCGGCCAAACCTGGCCCGCCTCCATCCCGTAGTAGTACGCACTGCGGGCCAGCAGTCCTCCCATACTGTGGGCAAGGATGGCAAAGTCTTCTAAAGGCTCCGGCCATTGCTGGATAACAGACTCAAGCAAAGCAGCAAACGCACGCCCGTTGGCGGATGTATGCAAGCCGCTGTTGTAGTGCAGATGGACTGGCGTGTATCCCAGGTCACGAGCCAGCCCCGCCCCAAAGTCGCTGCCTTTCCGCTTCCATTGCAGGTCGTTCATGCAAAGGCCATGCACCAGCACCAGCAGCTTGTTGCGGGGCGCGCGAAAGGCGGCGGACAAAGCCTCTTTCTCAACGGCCAGCGGTTGGCCATGGCGGCGCAGCCGCATCCGAATCACCAGCGGATTCACGGAGGCGGCCAGTTGGTCGCCCATCACTCCGTTCAGTACCGCCAGCACGGCTTCCCGTTCCGGAGAACTCTTCTCATCGCCGCCGGGGCCAAGCTGGGCAATGATATTGTCGGTGGTCAGCGCCACCAACCGGGTCACGTTGCGGATGCTTTCATAGACCAGGTCCGCAATCCCACTGCTGCGTTCCTCGATGGGTGTCCCGCGCATCCCAGGCGATCGGGCAATGACCTTGTGCACCGCCTCCGCCAAATTCGTCACTTCCGCGGTAGCGTCGGTCGCCAACCGGTTGAGCCCAGCAAGGTCGGAGAGATGAACGTGGGTCTTTCGAGGCATGGCGGCTCCATTGCGAGGGGCAATCGTACTCTGACCGGCTCGAAAGCCAAAGCCCATTCCAATCGTAAGCGTCTTGCGGCCACGAAGCGACCGCCATGGTGATTTATTTCAGCGCTCCGCCTTGGCTCGCGATTTTGCAGGCTTCCTCTTCGGTGGCGTCAGTAGCCGCTTGATCTGCTGGAGATGATTCAAGTCGTGTCCCGCCATCAGGTTGACCATGCGCTCGACGCTTTCCTTGCCCCGCTCGGCGTGCATGCCATAGTGGCTCCATTGTTCCGGCGTAAGCAAGTTGAGCAGCAACAGGTTTGCTTTGCGCATTGCCCGGAATTGCTCAATGCTCTCGCGCGGATCGCGGGTTGCGTAGTGTCCCGCGGCGGCCCATGCGTCCTGGTCGTACGCCTCGATTGGCTTTCCCGGGGCGCCAAGAATTGCCCGCAGTCTCCAGCCACAGACAATTTCGGAGTCAGCCAGATGCGCCAGAATCTCCGCAACCGACCATTGTTCCGGCGCCGACCTTTTGCGCAGTTTGGCCGGCGAGACTCCCTTCACCAGCCGCACCAGCGCGCTCGGCGTGGCCGCCTGCACCTTCAGCGGCTCTTGTCCCTGGGTATAGCCCACGATGCGATCCACATAGTTCTGAATGGTTTCATTCACCGGTTGTTCTCCTCTCATTGCCTGGTCCAGCTCGGCGACAGGCTTCGGATCGTCTCACCCGCCACCCGCGGCGGCCATCGGCCTGAAAATTGCCTTCCCTTGCCGCGGTTTTTCACGCGAATCATAGCCGTTCATTACCGCGCCCGTAAAGCCCTGCGGGCACTGGGCGTCGCAACCAGCGTCGCAACCGCCCTGGCGCCCAACCCAGCGCCGGTCCGGCATCCAGCGCTGGCATGGCCTTTGAGACGGCCCGATTGGATGGTAAAGTTGTGGCCTGAAATTGCTCTGCCGCGCCTTCGCGGTGTCGCCCCCAACCCTCTCAGCGGCGTATGTCTTCGCGCCTGCTGCCCAGGAGCACCCATGCACCAGCGCAACAGTTTCGATGCCTATCTCGAGCCGTACCTGATCTCCCGCGAGCCGCGCCTTCACGCTCACCTTCACAATCTCGGCGAATTCCGTCAATGGGTGCTCACGGATGTCGATGCGCAGGCGAACTACACCGACCGCTACGCTCCGCCGTCCCTGGAAACCTATGATCGCAACGGCTCGGTCGCCAATCGCGTCATTCTCAACCCGTGGTACGACCAGCAGCACCAGGAGATCTACCGTCGCGGCGCAATCGGGCTGCCGTACTCAGAGGCAGCGCCGCACCTGCTTAGCTTTACCATGGGATTCCTGCTTTCGCAGGCCGACATCAGCCTCCACTGCCCGGTCACCCTCACCGGAGCCGTTGCCTATGTGCTCGGCTATCACGCCAGCCAGGACATGCGCGCCAGGTATCTGCACCAACTCACCCGCATGGACGCACCGGCCACCACCGGCGGCACCTGGGTCACCGAGCAGCATGGCGGCAGCGACGTTGGCGCTACCACGACCACCGCCGTCGCGCGTAACGGCCGCTTCGCGCTCGACGGACTGAAGTGGTTTACCAGCAACTCGAACAGTGGCCTGGCGCTGGCCACCGCGCGTCCGCAAGGCGCCGGGCCCGGTTCGGCTGGGTTGGGATTGTACCTCGTGCCGAGCCACTTGGAGGATGGCAGCCCGAACCGCTACATCATTCGGCGGCTGAAAGATAAGCTCGGAACCAGGGGGCTACCGACCGGCGAGATCGAACTGCTCGGCGCCGAAGCCTTCGAAATTGCAGGCCCGCCGCACGGATTCAGATTCATGATGGCGGCTCTCGAGTACAGCCGGGTGCACAACGCGGTGGGCGCCGCGGGCGTGCAGCGTCGAGCCTTGCGCGAAGCCCTGGCGTGGGCAAACTCGCGCCAGGCCTTTGGCCATGCACTTGCCAGCTATCCCATGGTGCAGGACCAACTGCTCGGAATTCGGGTGCGCTTCGAAGCCGGTGCGTTGCTGGCTTTTGAAGCGGCGCTGGCATTCGATGCCGCCACCGCGGACGCAAACCATGGCACCTGGCTGCGTCTGGTCACCGCTCTTGCCAAGTACCTCACCGCCGAAGACGCAATTGGCGCGGCCCGTGCGGCGCTCGAGTTGATCGGCAGCAACGGATACACCTCGGACTACCCGATCGCCCGCATCTACCGTGACGCGCAGGTGCTCACCGTGTGGGAAGGTCCTGCGAACATCCAGGCACTGGAGTTGCTGCGTCTTCTGGCGCCGAAATACGCAGGCAAGGCTCGGTACGAACGCCGCGTTAATGCCATTATCGACCGTCTGCCGCCTGCCTTGTCATCATTGCGCAGCGCTCTGGCTTCACGGCTGCGGGGAGACATCGCCGCGATTGAATCTGTGACCGCCGGCGAAGCCAGCGCCCAACGCTATGCGCGAAAGCTCCTCCACCGCTTGAGTCATAGCCTCGCCTTCGCCCTCATGTGCGAGACCGCAGCCGAGGCATCTGCGAACGGCGACGAGCGCCGTTCGCTCACTGCAACTCGCTATTACGAGGAGCTCGAAGAGCCGGAACTTGGGGCCGCAAACCAGCGCGTGCAGCGCGCCGCTCTCGAACTGCTCGAAGATGAACCGGCCTTCGCCGAGTGCCGCGCAACCTTGCCCGCCAGCGGCTAGCCGCTTCAAGCCGGCGTCCCGCACAACGTGGGGAGAAAGGAGCGATGAACCCCAATAACCGTCGCGTAAGGTCACGTAACCGCGCCCGCCGAGTCGTACCTCTGCACCCTTAGCTTGCTGTTGCCGGCGAGCCGCCCTACTTTCCCGCCTTATAGAATGGTGCTGGCCGTACCTGCGATTTCTCTAGCTCCTTCACGTCCAGCACACCATCTTTGTTGGTGTCCAACCTGTCGAATTCGGCTTCCATAAAGCTCATCCACTCTTGCTTGGAAACTTTGCCATTCTTATCCGCATCCATGAGCAGCAACAACTGCTTGGCTGCGGCCTCTCCGGCCACAACCGCGCTCCGGTGTTCGCTTGGAGGCGGCGCGGTACTTTTTTGAGCCGCGACGGCTCCAGCCAACCCTCCCACCATGAGTAACGCTGAGATAACCAACGCAATCAACACGACCCTCCGTCCTTCAGACATCGTGAACCTCCTGGTTCGATAATGGCCGCGGGCATTGTAACTCCACCGGCTCTATTCCACGCACGATTCAGGTTGGCCTTTACTCAGCTCCAGCGGAGTCCGGAAACATTCGCCGTCGCCCGAACCAGTCACGGCCACCCCTGGCCCGGTTGCATCCAACAGAACGATGCCCCGGGTTCCCGGAGCATCGCGTGTATGTTGTATTGATTCGGGCGGGTTTGTAGCCGCCCCGGTGCAACCCTAGAACTTGATCATCCAATCGACGTCAATCAAGGATTCGTCTCTGCGCAGATCCGGTTTCCAAAGGCCGCCATGGGAAGTCGGCGAAATGGCTCCTGTTCCGCAATACCCAGCAGCCGCCAGTGCATTGTCGGTGATGTTTGGGTCGGAGGTGCCGTCGTTGCAGGCAAACAGTTGCGGATTGCCGTTGTTGGCGCCCGGCTGGAAGCCAAAGCTGTTCGGCGGCGTCATTCCACTGTGACCAGACCAGTAGGGCACGTTCGCATGGCGGAAATCGTACTCCGTGCGGAAGGTGATCCACTGTCTCGGCATCCAGTCAAAGGTGATTGAGCTATCCCAGGCTTTGAATGGATCGCTGGGATTAAAGCTGAAGTAGGGAGAGTTCAGCGCCGCGGAAGCAGCGGTCTCGCCGTTGATGGGTGGAACCAGCACAAGATAGCGTCCTGGATTGTTAATCTGGCCTCCACCCAGAGTGATCGCATACTTATCGTGCTTGAACCAGTTCCGGTCGTAGACCATGTAGCCGATAAAGCTCTGCTTTGGATTCACTCCCGCTTTGAAGTGATCTCCGCCAATCGAGTTCTTGTCCCTGGTGTTACCCTTGCAGCCCACGCCTTGTATATAGACGCCTTGCGCGGTGGTCGTGGAGGGGCCAAATTCGCATCCCGCATCGGCCGTAATCGAAATCGCCGATTTGTCCCAGAACTTTGCATTCGGCTTGTCGTAGTATTTGAACTCGACGCTGTTATCCGTGTGGATGCGGCCGCGATTGGGTGTGTACAGGTCGTCGTGACCCAAACCATAGTTATTGCTGATGATGTTTACCCAGGATCTCGGAGTGTACTTAATCTGGCCGCCGAGTCCCTTCCTCGAGTTGGACGATCCGTACGACTGCCATCCGTTAATAATCCAAGGCTCGATCTTCAAATGCGCCGTGGGGAACACCTGGATCCGTATTCCCTGGAAAAACCATGGAGTGTTGGAAGAGACATACGACGGCTGGTAGGCCCAGTTATCGAAGTTGTAGTAGCTGAACAGGCCTACGTAGGACATGAAGATGCCGGCGTCAAGGTTGATCCCGTGTAATGCGTTGAGATGGTACCCGCCGTAGGCTTCCGCCAGGTAACGGTCTGCGTCGTCCAGATTCCACTGGCCCTTTGAGGGGCTGGGATCATTCCGAATGGTCGCCGTGGAGTAGGCGCCGAACTGGGTCATGAACCGGGCGCGAACGTTGTCGAGATGGAAGTCGCCGCCGATGCCAAGTTGCTCCAGTTGGACTTCATTGGACCGGAACAGCTCGCTCGACCCACCCATCGAATCATCGATTGGCTTGTTGAAGTCGTAGGTATAGGTGAGGTCGGCTCTGATTTCCGGAGTGAAGAATTTCGAATCGAAAGCCACGTCTTTGTTACGTGGGTTTCCGTTCAGCCAGGTCCAGTCCCAGTCCGAAAATGGCTCTATTTTCGCGGGCTTGGCAGGCACAGTTTCAGTCGCCACTTGGGCCGCGGCCGGAGCCGGTGCTACTGGCGCGGCCGCTTCCGTATTCGCGGGAACTGCTGCTGCACCTGGTTGCCCCGTTGTACGAGCCTTGAGCAAGGCTTCAAGCTGGGAGATGCGCGCAGCCATTGCGGCAAGCTCTTTCTCAAGCGCCTCCGTATCTGACGCGACTGCGGATGGGTTGGCGCCACTCTGTACTTGTGCCTGCGCATAGCCAGACTGAACCTGGGTGAAGAATAGGCCGAGGGCAAGTACCAAGGGGGAAGCGATAATCGCAACAGCTCTTTGGAAGACAGGTTTCATGCGAGTTTCTCCTTTGACCGCCTGCGAATCCAGAGTAAGGGCGCCTCAATAAATCATTCCTAAAACGTTTCTAAAAATTCGCTAAACAGCGAGAAACACAGCGACAAGTAACGCTTATGGAGTGAATAACGAAATCAATGGTAGAGGCAAAATCCCAGTGACTCAGCCGCGGTGTAAATGGTTTGGAACCGGCCAGTCCGAGGCGCACTTATGAATTCGTAAGCGAATCCTTCCCCGCCACTTACAGGTTCTATTCGTCAAGTTGGCGAGTTACGATGGGGACGCGCAGGCATTGCGAAACCAGCTTGCCAGTGTGCACGGCGTCGCGTGTCGCTGGTCACAGACACAGGCTTGGTGTCCGGGTAGCATCGGCCACGCAATGAGTGTAGGCAAAATTGCGCAACTCAATGCGGTGGAGGATAGTAATGGAGAATTTTGAATTCATCAACCCCGTAAAGATTCTTTTCGGAAAAGGAAAGATTGCAAAGATCAACGATGAGGTTCCCGCCGGTGCCCGCGTCCTGGTGACCTACGGCGGTGGCAGCATCAAGAAAAATGGCGTCTACGATCAGGTGATGGCCAACCTGCCCGGGCGCACTGTGCTTGAGTTCGGAGGCATCGAGCCCAATCCGGTATACGAAACACTGATGAAGGCGGCCGCGATCGTGCGGCGCGAAAACATTGATTTTCTGCTGGCCGTTGGTGGCGGATCGGTAATCGACGGCACCAAGTTCATCGCCGCAGCCGCCAGGTTTGAGGATGGCGACCCATGGGACATCTACACCAAGGGTGCGCCTGTGCGTTCCTTTGTGCCTTTCGGAGCCGTGCTTACGCTGCCTGCAACTGGTTCTGAGATGAACGCGGTGGCCGTGATCACCCGCGCCTCGACCAACGAGAAGCTCCCCAGCGTCATCGGCCATGCCAAGTTTTCGGTCATTGATCCTGAAACGACGTTTTCGCTGCCGCCCCGGCAGGTCAGCAACGGCATCGTGGATGCCTTCGCCCATGTGCTCGAACAGTATCTGACCTACCCCGTGAACGCGCCCCTGCAGGACCGTCTTGCCGAAGCAATCCTGCAGACGCTGGTCGAAATCGCGCCGGCAGCAATGGCGGAACCGCCCAATTATGAAGCGCGGGCAAGCCTCTGCTGGTGCGCCACAATGGCGCTCAACGGACTGATCGCACAGGGCGTGCCCCAGGACTGGTCCACTCACATGATCGGTCATGAGATGACCGCGCTGAGCGGCCTGGATCACGCGCAAACCCTGGCCATTGCTTATCCCGGAACGCTGGCCACTTGCCGCAAGAACAAGCATGCCAAACTCCTCCAGTATGGCGAGCGCATCTGGAACATTCGTGAGGGCAGCGAAGAGCAGCGGATTGACAAGGCGATCGACGCCACCCGTTCGTTCTTTGAGGGCTCGGGTGTCAAGTCATACTTCAAGGACTACAATTTGCCGGCAAGCATCGCCGGAACCATCGCCAAGCGTCTGGACGACCGCGGTTGGAACCAACTCGGCGAGCGTCACGACATTGGTCCGAAAGAAGTGGAAGAAATTCTTTCCTACAGCATGTAGCTCTTTTCCAAGCCCAGGGCTTTCGCTTTCAAGCAAAGCCCTGGGCAGCACTCAATCCATCCCGTTCCATCAGGCTCCGGCACCCGGTTTACTCCTGCCCTCGACGACTGGAGCGGCCCTCTCCGGTGCTAGACTAAGTTGATCAAGTGCTGCATCCCCGCGCGAACGGCATCTGTCCCCAATGGCGGAGGAAAATTCTGCCGGGCGGAAGGTGTGAGAATCTGCCGGAGATGCGGAACGGAAAATGGAGTGCCCCAAGATGAATGCGCAAGAACTAATCAAAACCGCAAGGGCCCTGGTAGCCGGCGATAAGGGCATACTACCGCTCGATGAAGACAATCCAACCTGTCACGCGCGATTTGCCAAACTGGGAATTGCACAGACCGAAGAGGCCCGGCGGGCCTACCGGGAGATGATTCTCACCACCCCCGGCCTGGGCCATTCGATCAGTGGCGTCATCCTGTTTGATGAGACCATCCGCCAGCATACGAAGGCGGGAGTCGCCTTCGTCAAGGTCACGTCCGATGCGGGGATTATTCCCGGCATCCGGGTCAACACGGGCACCAGCGAGTTGGCGGGACACCCCGGAGAAGAAGTCACTGAAGGCCTGGACGGACTGCGCGACCGGCTGAACGAGTATCTGCGCATGGGAGCGCGTTTCGCCAAGTGGCGGGCGCCGATTGCAATCGGCCACGGCATTCCCAGCCGGGTTTGCCTCGACGCACAGGCGCATGGGCTGGGCCGCTACGCCCGGCTGTGCCAGGAACTGGGACTGGTTCCGGTGGTGGAACCCGACGTGGTGATGGTGGGCGATCATAGCCTGGAGCGTTGCGCCGAGGTGACCGGGCAAGCCCTGCACAGCGTCTTCCAACAGCTTTACGCACAAGGGGTGATGCTGGAGGGCATGCTGCTGAAACCCAACATGGTTCTGCCGGGATTGAGCTGCGCCACCCAGAATTCAGTGGACGAAGTGGCCGAGGCTACGGTCCATTGCCTGCTGCGCGCCGTGCCCGCGGCGGTGCCGGGTATCGTGTTCTTGTCCGGCGGACAGCCCAGCGAACTGGCTTCGGCCCGGCTAAGTGCGATGAACCGGCGATTCAAGGGGCAAGTGCCCTGGCCATTATCGTTTTCCTTTGCCCGCGCCATCCAGCAGCCGGCGATGGAGGCTTGGAAGGGCGAACAGAGCCAGACCGGAGCAGCACAGCAAGCTCTGGCTCACCGGGCCAAGGCCAACTGGGAGGCGTGCCGCGGCGAGTACACGACGGCTTAAACCCTCCCGAAGTGAATGCGGCCGGGCAATCGGCGATGGCCACGCAACCCTCAAGCTTGGCGGCGCGATTGCCTCGGCCCACCTTCCGGCCATCGCCGGCGCCGGCTGGGTTGAGACTCAGCTTGAGCCCCAACCTGAGCCCCAACCTGAGTTCCAATCTGAGCCCCAACCCAGCTTCCCCGAGGCGACGTTCCATTCGTTCCCATGGGTGGTTACTTTCGTACATTGACCGAACCACCAGCTCTGGATACCTTCTTGGCGATAAGGTTTTCATGAAACTCCTCGTCGCCGATGACTCGCCCTACTACCGGAAGATGCTGCAGGGTCTGCTTGAGTCCTGGGGATACGAAGTTGTGCTTGCCGTCGATGCCTATGAAGCTCAACACATCCTCGTCAGCGCCGAAGCACCCCGGCTGGCCATTCTCAACTGTCTCATGCCGGGACTGGACGGACCTGATCTCCGCGAGCTGATCCGTGTACGGAAGCAACGATATGTGTACACAATTCTGCTGAGCGCGGCCGGTCACCAAAGTGATGTTCTCAAGGGATTCGAGTTGGGGGCGGACGATTACCTCTGCAAGCCGTTCGGGGAATGCGAACTCAGAGCCCGGATCAAGGTTGGCGAACGAATCATTCGTAGTCACGAGGAGTTAGTCGAGGCGCGTGAATCCTTGCAGTTCGTGGCTTCGCATGATCCCTTACTGCGGCTTTGGAATCGCCGGGCGATCCTCGACTTATTGAGCAAGGAACTAAGCCGGGCGGATCGCTTACAGACGCCGCTGTGCGTCTTTTTTATTGACTTGGATTCCTTCAAGCGCGTCAATGACAGCTACGGCCATCTGGTTGGCGATGACGTGCTGCGCAGCGCGGCGGAGATAATGTCCGGTGCCGTGCGTGAGTACGACCACGTCGGCAGGTTCGGGGGTGAGGAGTTCCTTGTGGTGCTGCCCAACTGCGACGCCGGGATGGCGCGGGAAGTGGCCGAACGGGTGCGGCAGCGTATTGGCGACGAACCCATCGTGGTTGCCCCCATCCGGGTGAAAGTCACAGCCAGCATCGGCGTCGCGCAATGGCACACGGGCCAGGATTTCCGTGATCTGATCCATCGCGCTGACCAGGCAATGTATCGGGCAAAGAACAACTGGCGCAATCGTGTGGTAGTTGACGGCGCCGATGAAGGGACCCCGTCCGAACCCTGCGAACACGCAGGTTAGGTGAAGCAACGCGTTCTCCAATCCGGACCTTTGAGCTTTCGCTTTCTCGCGGTAATAGGCAAGGAGATGACGAGATGATTACAGCAGCACCACAATCCAAACTGAACGACGTGGAACCAGACATCAACCAGACCCAGGCCCAATTGGATAAGTTGGAGAGGCACGAATGGTGGCGCTGGAGTATCGCTTTCTTCGTAATGCTTGTTCTCACTTTCGGACTGTTCGCCCTCTCGATGTCTGTCAGGGACGGGCTGACTTGGCAGGAGCAGGCACAGTTGAACATCGGACTGCGTGGGTTGTTGGCGCTCGTTCTGCTCTTCGATACATTTGTCGTCTACCAACAGGTGCTAATTACAAAGTTGCGCCGTGATCTCGCCACCCAATTGCGCGTCGTCACCACCCTGGAAGCTCTGAAGAAAACCGATTCCGACAGCGACAGCCCGCAGAAGGATCGCAGGCGTATTGCGCGTTCACGCCTTGACCGCCGGGTTCGGGTCACGACCATTCAACAAGGTAAGCCAACCGCTGTTCTTGGCCGCATACGGGACATCAGTGAACACGGCCTGGGTGCGGTGATTCCCTGCTCACTCGCCCTCGCCGAAAAAGTGACTCTTGAATTCTCCATGGAGAGCAATCAGGAAGACACCGTGTCCGCCATTGTCCGCCATCGCCGGGGATTTCTTTATGGCTTCGATTTTGTCGCCATCGAACCAGCTTTGCGAGAGGTCATCGCCCGTGAAATAAAAGCGGACGCGGCGACCGCGGTTTGACCCCCGCTCAATCCGCGGCTGCGCCCGGCCTGGCGCCCCATTCTGCGCCCGTGCGGCTTTCGCTGTAACCTGCCCAACGGAAAGCGCCGCGAGAATAAACAGCACCGCGAACGCCCACACCCAAACTGGCAAAGCGGCTTCTGGTCCCATGCCAGCCGGAGCTTCGCTCGCGGCAGGCTCCGCCCGCTGTGTCGTGGTTGTTCACCGCATGCGCCCGGTTGCTCACGTTCATTCTTACAACCCAAACAGGGGTTTTTCGCATACCATGTCAGCATGGGATTGCAACTTACGACCTCTTATCTTGAAGATTCTCTGTCTCTATTCCGCCACTATAAAGAGTTGGCGGAAGCAGCAATGGGGCAGGTGACGGACGAGCAGCTTTTTGCCACCCTGGACCCGGAAATGAATTCCATCGCGCTCATCGTCAAACACATGGCCGGGAACATGCGCTCTCGCTGGACAGACTTTCTCAGCAGCGACGGAGAGAAATCCGATCGCAACCGGGATAGTGAATTCGAGGATCCGCCATCCGGCCGGGAAGAAATGATGCGGACCTGGGAGTCGGGCTGGAACCTCCTGTTCTCCGCCCTTGAGCCGCTTGCGCCGGAAGACGTGACGCGCACCGTCTTCATCCGCGGCGAAGCCCACTCGGTGATGCAAGCCATCAACCGGCAGATCACTCACTATGCCTACCACTGCGGGCAGATCGTGTTTCTGGCCAAGCATTTTCAGCAGGCCCAATGGAAATCTCTTAGCGTGCCCCGTGCCGGCTCCGCCAAATTCACTCAGCAGGTGAAGGCGGGCAAAGCCGGCCAGCGGTAACTTGGCGCATGGTTGTCTGCCTGTCTGGTATCCTTCTCCCCGCAAAGGGAATTCGATGGAAATCAACTGGCCGGACAAATTCGCTCCCGCACACACCGCCGTCCACGTCTGCAACAGACTCATGATGCCGGCGGTTGAGCTTGAGCGAGTCTGGGCATGGCTCTGCCTGCCCGGCCTCTGGCCGGACTGGTATGCAAACAGCGCGGACGTCCACATCACCAATCAGGCCTGCCCCAGCCTGCGCCTCGGCACCAGGTTCCGCTGGAAGACCTTCGGTGTGACCATTGACTCCACCGTGCTTGAGTTCGTCCCCCTTGAGCGGCTGGCGTGGGATGCCCATTGCAACGGGGTCCACGCCTACCATGCCTGGGCGTTTGAGCAAAGCGTTGGCGGCGGCGTGGCGGCGCTCACCGAGGAAACCCAGAATGGCTGGCTGGCGCGGCTGGGCGCGTTGGCCATGCCAAATCGGATGTACAAATGGCACCAGAAGTGGCTGGAGGGACTGCAGCGGCAGGCGATGAGAGGATTGCCTTGATCCGCAGCGCGTTGCGGAATCGCCGGCTGCAACCAGCTTGAGCTGTACTGCCCTCGCCACTCTGCTTTGACCACGCTTGCCGGTACCCAAACGTGCGCGAGCGGGTCCGGCCAGGCGTCCGTGGGGTCCTGTCGGAACCCATCGCCTGATCCCTGCGCGGTGTCATCTTTTCTCGTGAAGAGCAGTTCGAGAATCGCCCGGCTCTCCGATTTTGTCACGTTCGGAGGTGACTTCAATCACGGCGGGAAAATGCCTCTGCGTGATAAAGCTCTCTCCGTACCATTTCCATCTGGGACGCTTCGAAGAACCCCATAGCCGGTGGCCTGCCGGGCAAAGTAGGCACGCCACCACCGGGGCTGTACGGGCAACTGCCTGGGTTCTGCACTTCTGATGCCCTTACAGTTGTTCGCCATTGATTCTTCTGAAGTCTTCCGCTCCTTGGGCCCATGCACGAGAGACGTACGATTCCCTGCTTCCGTCAGTTTGGGTTATGTGCGAGCAGCAAAGACGTTTCACGTCAGACTTCCCTTCCGCACTCGGAGTGTCAATTCCTTGCGCCGCGGAACATCCATCTCGCGATTTCGTGCCTTCCCACAATTGTCATGGCGTGGCGATCAGAACCTGCCTGTTCAAAGTTCGTTCCGGGCGCGAGGGTCTGCCCTCTGCTGCCCGCACGGAGTTCACGTATGAACTGTAAGCCCGCGTTGCTCCTTGGCAGAACTGCCCGCCCCGCGATGTTTCCTGGAGCTTTGCTGGCAGCGATGCTGGCGCTGCTCCTCATGACGTTTCCGGTCAACGCAGGCGCCCAATCCGCCCACTTCAGTTACGCCCAGTTTAACTTGGGCGGCGGCTTCAATTTTCCCTGGGGCGTTGCAGTCGACGGAAGCGGCAACGTCTTTGTCGCCGATTTCCACAACAATGCAGTGAAAGAGATTCCTTCCGGCTGCGTTACCTCCAGTTGCGTCAACCCATTGGGCAGCGGCTTCAGCTATCCCGCCGGCGTGGCCGTGGACGGCAGTGGGAACGTGTTTGTCGCCGATACCTTCAACAACGCGGTCAAAGAGATTCTGGCAACGGGTGGCTACGTTACGGTTAACCAGCTTAGCACCTACTTCAACAAGCCTTATGGGGTTGCGGTGGACGGAAGTGGGAACGTATTCGTCGCCGATACCGAAGACATGTCGGTCAGAGAGATCCTGGCCTCGAGCGGCTACACCACGGTGAACTTGTTGGGTAACTTCGGCGATCCCATGGGCGTGGCGGTGGACGGAAGCGGGAACGTCTTCGTCGCCGATACCGACAACAATTCAGTGGAAGAGCTTCTGGCGACGAGTGGTTACGCCACCGATAACACCTTGGGTAGCGGCTTTTCCATGCCCTATGGCGTTGCGGTGGACCGCAGCGGCAACGTATTCGTCGCCGACCAGGCGCACGATGCGGTGAAAGAGATTCTGGTGGCAGGTGGCTACACCACGGTCGTCACTTTGGACAATGGCCTTTCTTCTCCCTGTGACGTTGCAGTGGACGGGAACGGGAATGTCTTCGTCTCTGATTCCGGCAATAACCAGGTGCTCAAGCTGGAGACGGCTTCCGTGGACTTTGGTACGGTTGCCATCGGCCAAACCAGCGCCGCAATTCCGCTGATTTTCACCTTTGACAGCGGCGGAGCCATCGGCAACCCGGCCGTATTCACGGAGGGAGTCGCCGGTTTGGACTTTGCCGCCCCTGGCCAGAACTCCTGCGAGCAGGGCATGAGCTACAGTGCTGGCACTACCTGCACGATGTACGTGACCTTCACACCCAGGCTGGCGGGCCTTCGCAGTGGCGGCGTGCTTCTGACCAATGGCGCGGGAAACACCATTGCCACCGCCTACGTCCACGGCATCGGCTCTGGGCCGCAGGTCAGCTTCCTGCCCGGCAGCCAGAGCACGTTGGGCAGCGGCTTCAGTTTTCCGATCGGTGTCGCAGTGGACGGGAGCGGGAACGTCTTCGTCGCCGATGCCTCAAATGATGCGGTGAAAGAGATTCTGGCGGCCGGAGGTTACACCACGGTCAACACGTTGGGCAGCGGCTTTCACCAGCCCTTCGGCGTTGCGGTGGACGGAGCGGCAACGTCTTCGTCGCCGACACCGGCAACAATGCGGTGAAAGAGATTCTGGCGGCCGGCGGCTACGCCACGGTGCTCACCATCGCCGGGCAGCGGCTTCAACGACCCCAGGGCGTTGCGGTGGACGGGAGCGGCAACGTCTTCGTCGCCGATGATGGCAACAATGCGGTGAAAGAGATTCTGGCGGCGGGCGGCTACACCACCGTCAACACGTTGGGCAGCGGCTTCAGTCTGCCCACCGGCGTTGCGGTGGACGGGAGCGGCAACGTCTTCGTCGCCGATTGCTTGCAACAATGCGGTGAAAGAGATTCTGGCGGCGGGTGGTTACACCACGCTAATACCATTGGGCAGCGGCTTCAACTGTCCCTCCGGCGTTGCGGTGGACGGGAGCGGAAACGTCTTCGTCGCCGATGCGCAGCAAGCGCGGTGAAAGAGATTCTGGCGGCCGGCGGCTACACCACGGTGATCACGTTGGCCAGCGGCTTCGCTCAACTCCCAATGGTGCTGCGGTGGACGGAAGCGGGAACGTCTTCGTCGCCGAATCCGGCAAGAACCGCATGTTGAAGCTGGATTACGCGGACCCGCCGAGCCTGACTTTCGCGACGCCGGCACAGGTTGGATCAACGGATACCACCGACGGTCCGCAGACGGTGACGGTCCAGAACATCGGCAACGTGCCGCTGACCTTCCAGCCTTTCGTTGCCGCCAATCTGCTTGACGCGGTGCTGGCTTCCCCGGGCGCAACGGATTGCACGGAGTTGAGCGGTTTGCAGTTGGCTCCCGGCGCCGCCTGCACCCTTGCCATCGAGTTCGACCCCGCGCAGTCGGGTCCTGTGAACGGCTACGTCAACCTCGTGGACAACGCGCTGAACCCCGCGCCGCCGAGCTACGCTACCCAGACGATCGCGTTGCAGGGCACTGGCCTTGTGGCGGCGCAGACGATTACCTTCCCGAATCCGGGGGGCCAAAAGTATGGCGTAGCTCCGCTCCTCTTGAAAGCCACGGCGTCTTCCGGACTGCCGCTCAGCTACGCGGTGATCTCCGGTCCGGCGACCGTGAGCGGCAGCAATCTGACCATCACCGGGGCGGGATCGGTAACGGTGCAGGCCGGCCAAACCGGCAACGGTACTTATGCCGCCGCCGCTCCAGTCAACCAGACTTTTATGGTAACGCAGGCATCGCTAACGGTGACGGCCAACGACGCCGCGTGGCAGCTTGGAGCGGCCAGTCCAAGGTTGACCTACACGATCACCGGCTTTGTGAACGCTGACACCAGCGCGGTGGTTTCAGGCACGGCATCGCTGACCACAACGGCGACGGCAACATCAGCGGTGGGGACATATCCAATCACGTTCTCGACCAAGAGCCTGACGGCGGCCAACTACACCTTCAGGTACACGAGCGGAACGCTGACCGTCTACAGCACCACGTCGCCCATCATCGTAGAGCTGTCGTCGAGCGCCGCGACGGCCGGAGGCGCGGGTTTCACGCTGACGGTGAACGGCGCGAACTTCGCGTCGAAGTCGGTGGTGCTGTGGAATGGCGCGGTGCGCAAGACCACCTACGTCAGCGCTGCGCAGTTGACGGCGGCGATCGGCGCGGCGGATATTGCGAAGGAAAAGACAAACCTGGTAACGGTTGCCAATCCTGCGCCGAATCCAGCGACCGCGGCGGCTATGCCTTTCGTGGTCATGTCCAGCGCTCCGGTGGCCACCATCACGGGCGGTTCGTTGGCGGCAACGGCCGATGGCAGCGGCAATCGCTTGTTGACCTTGGCGGGCCGCGACTTTCTGCCGAGTTCGACGGTGCGGTGGAACGGTGCGAGTTTGGCGACGACGGATGTGAGTCCATGGCAGATCTCCGCAGTGCTGCCGGCCTCCGGTTATTCCTCGCTGCCGGCGGTGGTGACGGTGCAAAATCCTGCCGGCGCCTCGGTGGGATTCGAAGCGCAATGACGGGCGCATGCGCGGTGCATTCAGAACTGTGGCACGGAGTGCTGCGGGTAAGGTTCGGCAAGGTTTGGCAAGTTCAGTGTGCAAGGCGGCGCAGTTCATAACCAGGGTAAGCCCGGCGGCAGCAGGCAACCGGGCAGAAGAGAAGAGAGGATATGAGTATGACAAGGTTTGCGGCAATGATGGTTGCGGTTGCGATGCTGACCATGGCCCCGGCCTGGGCACAGACGGCCACCGGCGCCGATGCCGGCGCCGCGGCGTACGTGAACCAGGCGGGGGTGGCAAAGGCCGCGGCCGGTCTGAAGGCGGACATTTCGGCTTCGGGCGCGGGCGTGGGCTTTGTGCCGGTGTTTACCGACACCGCGGGCGACCTGGGCAACTCGCTCATCTTCCAGTCGGGCAATTTTGTGGGCATTGGCACCAGCGCGCCGGCCGAGGCGCTGGAGGTTTCCGGCGCCAATCCCACCCTGCGCATCGACAACTACTCGAACAACCTGGGCGACTCGCCCAACTTCAACTTCTGGTCGGCGCGCGGCACCTCGACCACGCCGCTGGCCACCGAGAGTGGCGACAACCTCGGCCAGTTTGCCGCGGCCGGATACAACGGCTCGGCGTTTCCGGGCAGCAAGGTGAAGGTGACTTTTCTTGCCACCGAGAACTGGACCGCATCGGCCAACGGCAGCGCCATGACGTTTGCCACCACGGCCAACGGCAGCACCGCGCGCGCCGAGCGGATGCGCATTGACAACACCGGCAACGTCGGCGTTGGCACCACCACGCCGGCCTATCCGCTGTCGGTCAACGGCGTGGTGCAGAGCCTGTCGGGAGGCTTCCGTTTCCCTGACGGCACGGTGCAGGCGACGGCCTCGGTGGGCGGCGGTGGCAGCGTGACGCTGAGCTCGCCCGACGGCTCGATTACGGTGGGCGGCACCTCGGCGGCGCCAACCGTGGAGGCCAACTCGGCGGTGGTGCAGAAGCGCGTCACCGGCACCTGCGCGGCGGGCACGGCGGTGACCGCGGTGAGCGCCACGGGCGCGGTGACCTGCGCCGCCGCGGGCGGCACCGCGGGAGTGGTCCCGCAGGTGGTAGCCAACGTCAAACTCACGGGCAGCTACGGACTGGGCACGACGCAGACGATTTACACGGCCACGGCCGACGGGTTTTACCGCGTCTCGGTCTACATGAACGTGGGCACCTCGGGCACCTGCGCGTCGGCTCCGTGCGCGGGCGAGGCGGTGACGATCCAGTGGAACGACGGGGTCTCGACGACGGCGCTGGCGACGGCCAACTGCAACCTGGTGACGGTGTGCGGCTCCTCGGTGGTGACGCCGGTGTGGGTCAAGAGCGGGCAGAAGATCAGCGCCTATGGCCAGAGCTACGGCTCCGGCACAACCCCCACGGGCGGCAGCTACAACGCCTACGTGCTGGTGGAGCAGCTGTAGTACCGGGGGCAACACCGCCGGCAACCGCGCGCTCTCCCGCGCCGGTCCACATGAGGCCGGGCCTGCAACGGCGCGGCCTCATTGTCTTGATGGCACGACCCTGGAATGGGTTCGATTTGTTGTCGCACGGGTGGCCGCAGGGGCCGTGCAACAGCAGAGCGGTGAGCAGGAGTGTCGCGCCGCATAGAGAGACGGTTAAGCCATAGCAAGCGCTTGAAGCTGTAGAACTCGATTCAGTGGAGATTTCCTGCCGCCAACTCACCCGCTCTGCCGAAGTTCAATTCGCACAAATCCCTCAAGTCAGCACGCCTAGCGAAGTCCTCTTCGCAGCTTTTCGCCGAATTACAACGAGTTACGGTTGGCAACCCGCTTGCATAGGTTTCGATTACGCAGGGTGCGGCGGCCGACAATGAGCCCGCCTGTCAAGGAGGCAACCATGCACGACGTGGATCGCACGCAGTTGGAATACGGTTCGGAGCTTTCCGAATTCGGAGAGTTTCCTGGATACTCTTCCGGACAATCGGAATTCGGTGAATCCGGAACCGTTCTGGAGGCCGTCACCGGAGAAGGTGAGGGGAGCAACTGGGAGACGGGCTATGAGTACGGAGAGTCCTCCATGGGCGAAGTCATGGAAGACGAACTGGCTTCGGAACTGCTTGAGGTCAGCAATGAAGCGGAACTGGACCATTTCCTCGGCAGCCTGATCAGCAAGGCCGCCAAAGGGGTCGGCAAGTTCATAAGCTCACCAGCCGGCCACGCGCTCGGCAGCATCCTCAAACAAGTCGCCAAGAAAGTCCTTCCCCTCGCCGGCGGTGCTCTCGGAACTTTTGTCGGAGGCCCCGCTGGTGCCGCACTCGGAGGCAAGTTGGCCTCCATGGCCGGCGACGCTTTTGGACTCGAGGCAGAGGGTCTCAGTCCGGAGGATCGCGATTTTGAAGTTGCCAAACGATATGTTCGTTTTGCCCACGATGCCGCCCGAAGAGTAGCCGCCGCGCCTCCTCGCGTCAATCCGTCCGCGGCGGCGAAACAGGCGGTGGTTGAGTCCGCGAAAAGGCATGCTCCGGGGCTGTTGGCTCCCGTGGCAGGCGGCGCGCCCCCGCATCTTCCAAGGCATCCCGTGGGCGGCGTTATGCCGCTTGACCAGGGTCAGCCCTTATGTCCCGGCTGCGCCTCAGCGCAGGGACAAATGCAGGGACACCGCAGCCGGCAAGGCAGATGGATTCGACGCGGACGGCACATCGTTCTTCTCGGAGTGTAAACCTTCATGAGTACCCAAGAGCTAGGTTGGTGGTTCTTCGAGCAGGAAGCCCGTTCGTTGGTGACGCGTCTGTCGGGCCTGAAGCCATTCGCGTTGCTCACGCCCATGGTGCCGGCGGCAACACTTCCACCGGCGGCGCAAGCGGCGATCGAGAACCACCTGATTGAAGGACGGCAAAGATTGCGGGGAAGGATCGGCGATTTCCTGCAGTGGTTGCGAGGCCCAGGCCGCTATGTAACCCTCGCCGAAGCGCAGAAGAGGATCGTGTTCTTACGACTCAGGTTCAATGCCGTGATTTCCCAGTTCTACATTTTCGCTGACGTTCTGACTCAACGCAGCGAACACGGTACTGGAGTGTGGATCGCGGGACTCGATGACTTCGCTGCCGATGCCGTTGCGCTTCCCGGCTACTATCAGGCACCGCCCGTGGTTTGCTACGTAAGCCGTGGCCATGGCGGCGCCATCCGCCGCGCCAGGACGCGGTTGCCTGGAGGCGATCCTAGTCCGGTTGCCGTGATTCGTATTCCGCATGAACGGCTGATCGGAGCCGGAATCGCATCCTCCTTGGTTCATGAAACAGGTCATCAGGCGGCGCAGTTGCTCAATCTTATTAATCCGTTGCGGTGGGCCCTCCAGGCGAAACAGAGAGAACACGTGGCGGCGGCAATGGCATGGACCCTATGGGAGCGCTGGATTTCGGAAATCGCTGCCGATTTCTGGGGCGTTGCGAAGGTGGGAGTGGCTTCCACTCTCGGATTGATCGGCCTGGTCAGTCTCCCACGGGCATTCGTTTTCAGAATTGACACCCAGGACCCACACCCTGCGCCGTGGATACGAGTCAAGCTGAGCTGCACCATTGGGCGCGTCCTCTATCCTCATCCGCAGTGGGAAGCGCTGAGCAAACTTTGGGAGTCTCTTTATCCCTTGCAGGAAGCCAGCCCGGAGGCTCGAACGATTTTCACGTTGCTTGAGGCGACCCTCCCGGAGTTCGTTGCCTTGCTGATCAACTTTCGTCCTCAAGCATTGCGCGGCAAATCGCTAAAGGAAGTCATGCCCCTGGCCGAGCGTCAACCAGCGCGATTGGCAGCGTACTACCAGATGTGGAAGGGATCGCCCGAGCGGATGCGGGAAACACCGCCGTGCCTGGCTTTTGCGGTAATTGGTCAGGCGAAGGCAGACGGAAAAATTTCTCCGGAAGCGGAAAGTCGCCTTTTGACCGATCTGCTCAGTTATTGGGCGCTACGCAGCGCTCTCGACACTGCAACAATTTGTGCAACGCAGCCTAGAGTGCGGCTGGAACAGCCGTCATCGCTTGGAAGTGAATCGATAGCAATTTTGCAATGAGGAGAAATGAAATGGCGGCAACAAATAAGGAGAAGAAGTTAGCCAGCAAGGTTCTATCCGACCAGGCAAATGTCAAAGCCGATCTCAATGCAGGCGACCTTGAGTCGGCGGTGCAGGATGCTGCGAAAGTTGCCCGCGAAGCGACCAGGCTCGCGAAGATGGTCTCCGCCCCCAGCACGCAGGGTGGAGGCCCCGCTAGCTCCAGCACTAAAGTGCCTGCGCTCGCGATCACTCCGCCGAGCCCGTACCAGGGCCAGCAAGTGGTATTCAGCGTTTTGAATTGGACGCCCATTGCAGGGGCAGTTTGCACCATTCAGATGTCGCCCGGCCCGGGCGGTCAGTCCTATACGGCTCAACAAGACACCTCGAATCCCAACAACTTCCTATGGGACACCACTTCGGTCGATCCCGCCCCGTACAGCGTGCAAATTTCTGCGCCAACGCCGGCTCAGCCTGGTCCGCCGTTCCCTCTGCTTGTCTCCGGGACGATCACGGTAGCGTTGCGTCCTATCTCGAGCGGCGATGTGCTGCCGGTCGAGATGATGCGTGGCGCCGAGGAGCCAACTTCTGACAAGGCGCTCTGGGTGGTGATTCGGCAGAGCACAAACGCACTGTCGTTTCAAAGCTACGTCAACTTTGTTGACACCATCATGTGCTGCCCGGGCAATCTCGACGCAATCTGCTCCCCCCAGACTAAAGAGCCCTGCGCACTGCCTCCGCTTAGCCAGCGGCGATTCCTGCCCTTTCCCAACATGGACGCCTACCGGGTGCTGAAAGTAGCCACGGAGTGCTTCCTGATGATGAACTGTGGTGTCTATCTGAATTCAGGCAAATTGGCGGCACTCATGGCCTCGTCCAGTTACGACAGAACGGACGACGCCTCCCGCCTCAATTTGGGTCAGACAAGCCTCCCGACTCAGATTCTGGAATGGTGGGGCCAGTACCTGGCGGATGGGAATATGTATCTGGAACCCAACGACCCCAAGAACATTATTCTTCCCTATCTCGCCCTGGTCCGGTCCAGATTGCCGGAGTTGCAACTACAACCCTATGGCAACGGCTTCCAATGCTACGGCATTCTGCAACGTAAGCTAACGAACCCTTGCCTGGTTGAGTTGATCTGGTCGTACTGGATGGAAGAAGGGATGTTGGCCCAGGCGCTCAACATCATCAGCCGCCGCTTTCAAAATCTACGCGGAAATGGCGATCACGATCCTCTCACGCGGCTTGATCTCGATCCGTTGCGCAGTTTAAACAGCCTGCTTTGGGGCTATGTTCAGGACGAACAGCATCGTCTGAGCGTAGTCCGGCGCGCCTACGAATATAACCATGAGTATGGTCTGGCTCTTGAGGGAAAGGCAGTGCGAGCGCTCAAGCCCTCCGACAGCCGCTCCAAGTTCCTTGAGGCGTTTCACAATCTGCTCTACCTCTGCGCCATCTTCTACAAAGAGGACGACGACACGACTGTAATCGCCGATGGCTTCCCCGTACTGAATGCCCTGAAAGAGATCCACTACATTCTGGCGGCGGGAGCTTCGAATCAATTCGGCGACCTGCCCGCAACTGCCCGCCAGGAAATGCTGATGCAACAGTGGCTCCTGGCCCGTCCCGAGATGCGGGAGTTTCTCGGCGGCAAGATCATGGTGCCCTATCCGGAGGGTTGGATGGATCGCGTGGACTCGATTAAGAGCATGAAAGGGTGGACCGACGTCAGCGTCATCTACTTCCGCGACCTTGCCGTTTATGGTGAACAGATCGTGCTTTCGATCCGTTATGGAGCCTGGAGCATTACGAACAATCCGGCACAGGCGGCAAACTGGGCGCGCTATTGGAGGCCCGAGATCCAGGCGTACATGCACGCCTATCGTGCGGCGACCGGCATTGACCTCACCCTGGAACCGGTGAACTCGACGCTGCCGTCCGTATTGCTTTTGAAGAGGCTGGCCAGCCAGCGCCCAACTCTCAGCCGTTAAGGACTGGTATGGCATGCTCGACTTCACTTCGTCGTTGTACCTGGGGCTGCGGCATCCAAGTTGGTCGCTTCGGCCCTGGGCGGAATTCACCACCGGAGCGCCGGCTGCCCTGTATTCACCGGCCAATGCAAGGACTGCGGCGCAAAGCGTTGCCGTTCTCCAGGGATGTGAAGCCGGAGTCCTGGGGACTTCCACGCTGCACCTGTTTTGGGACCTCTTCGGAATCCTGGCTAAGCAGCGCATTGCCGTTTACCTGGATGCCGGGGCTTACCCGATTGCGCGGTGGGGAACGGAACGGGCGGCCGCACACGGAATCGCCGTCCGGGATTTTCCTCACCACGACGCCAATGCGTTGCAATGGCTCTTGAATAGCGACGCACGCAAGGGCATGCGTCCGGTGGTAGTGACCGACGGATTCTGCCCAGGATGCGGTCAGCCGGCCCCGCTCGCCTCATATTTGGAGAAAGCGCGAGCGTTCGGCGGCCGGCTCGTGATCGATGATACGCAAGCTCTCGGGATCTTCGGCAGTTCACCGCGCCCCGGAGCACCGTACGGCACAGGAGGAGGAGGAATGCTGGCCTGGAGCAACATTGGCGGACCTGACGTGCTGGTGGTCAGCTCACTCGCGAAGGCCTTCGGGGTTCCGGTCGCAGTGTTGGCAGGCAGCCAGACCTCCGTCCGGAGCTTCGAGGAAAAGAGCGAAACGCGAGTCCATTGCAGTCCGCCATCCACTGCCACGATTCACGCACTCGAGCATGCGTTGCAGGCGAACTCCCGGTCCGGAGACGCCATCCGGTTGCGTCTCGCCGCATTGATCAGGCATTTTCGAAAGTCAATGGCAGCCGCCGGATTCAATTTTTCAGGTGAATTGTTCCCGGTGCAAACCCTCGAGTACCCTCGCGGCCGCGCCGCGGCTGTGCTCTACGAGCGACTGCGGCGCGCCCACATCTTCACCGTCCTCGGCTCCACCCATAATCGCAGTGGTGTGATCAGGCTTCTCATCACAGCTAAAAATGCCGCGCGTGACTTTGAGTACACCGCGGAAAAATTGGCGGAAGCCAACAAGCCACAAACACTCGCTAACATCGCAGGAGAAATACATGAGACAACCTATGTTTGAACCGGACTCCTTCGAAGTCAATTGGGAAGGCCCCGCCTCCAGCCAGTCCGTGTGGGATGAATCGGTCTGGGGAATACCGATTGCAATGGCAATCGCCGATGGCGAGCGCGACGAGAATCGCTTGACGGATCAGGTATTCAATATGGGCCACCCGGAGCTGCGCGGACGTCGCTTGCTGCCCACCGAGAAAGATTTGATAAAAGAATGGCTTGACATTCGCGACCGCCTGGTTCGGCCTCGTCTGCGAGCCATTCCGGTGACCCAGGCTAAGCCCGCGGCACCGAGCCGTCCGTTCGTCTGGTACAGCTCTCCACTTCCAGCGACCGAGACCGCACGCTTCACCAGCGCTCTGGCAAAACTCGAGGCCATGGTAAACGCCAGCAACGACGCGCGGAAGTGGCGATATCAGTGCTGGATCGGGAAGCTCAAGAACACTGGGGTTGAACGACCGTGTCATCCGATGGCATGGGATCTGCCCGACAGCCGGAGTTGCGCCTTTTTACATCTGGCCCTGCGACATTTCGATGGGTTTTCCCATTGCGCAGGAAAAGATTGAGAATGCCATACGGTCCGTGGCGGACCTGGAAACCGCCGGTCCGTCGCTCGGACTCTTTACTTACCTGAAGTCCGACATCGTGGTATCCGCTGAGTTGACCAGCCTTCCTTTAGAGAATCTGCGCATGTTGCATGACGATGTCATACAGGCAATCGACAAACTTGATAAATGGGCAAACTCGCCGCTCGGAGGAAGTTCGTCCATGCCCAGGGCATACGTTGCCATGCATGACTGGATTGCCGCTCGGATGTCGGATCCAAACAGCATTTATAGCTGTCGCTGATTGCCACTGCATTTTGCAGTCACGGAACCCGGTTGCATTAAGCCGAAAAATGAAATCGCCCGGAAGTAGTCGGAGGTAGCATGAAAAGCCAATTTGTTTGGGAGCCGGAGGTAAATGCAGCCGGCCGGCAAGGCATTGGTTTCGGTCAGCAAGGAATGTGGTTCCGGCAAGGCGACCGAATCGTTGTGGTATTCGACGAGTTTCCGTTGAGCGAACAGGAACTGGGAGAAGCGCCGGATGACGGTGCCGCAATTCGCCAGGCTATAGGCAATGGCACGCGCGACGAGAATCAGCTCACGGACGCGATCTTTAATGCGCGCCACCCCGAGCGCCGCGGAAAGCATTTGCAGACCAACGAGCGACAACTGATACGGGAGTGGTTGGACATCCGGGACAACATCGTGCGCCCCGCACTTCGCGTATCCTCCGCCGGAGTTGCTCCCGCCGCACCCGCAAATGCCCAGGCCGCGGCACAGGCTCCGTCAACTACCTCAGGGGTCGAGGCCGCCGAGAATACGACCCGCATCATCCCCTGCATCCTCGGGTTGCAGGACCAGGGACGCGCGATCAGCTTCGTCCAGCGCTACTTGAGAGACCTGACCCGTGCCGAAGCAATTGCTTTGTCCAATGCGGGGCTTCAAATTGTGAGTTGTTATGAATACGGCGACCCGACAAACATGGCTTACTTTACGAGGGCTCAAGGTCAGCGCGATGGCAGACTTGGTTTCACCCAGGCTCAGGCCGTGGGGCAGACCTCTGGAACCCCGATTTACTTCGCCGTGGACACTGACCCCGGCGTTGGACAACGCCAAGCCATTCTCGACTACTTCCAGGGCATACAGCAAGGTTACACTCAATACCTTATCGACATGCAAGGGCAACATCGGCCGGCCATCCCTTACGCGGCAGGCGTCTATGGCAGCGGCTGCGTGCTCGACTGGTGCCGGACACAGGGCATTGCAACCTGGTTCTGGCAGGCGTTCGCGCCCGGGTGGTGCAACAATCGCCACGTCTGGCGCGGCGCAAATATTCACACCTCGGGCAGGGATGAACCGAGAAGATGCGGCTGGCGCCTGGGTCATTTGGAAGGCTGGGGCAACGAAGGCGGCTGGACCTTGCAGGCCGCGCAGCAACCGGAGCTGCGCTCCATGGGTGGGTTGTGATCATCGACTGCCACTGTCATGCCGGAAAGGGAGACGGGCTCACCGGGCCTTGGGACACATCAGCGCCTCTGTCCAAATATCTTCGACGCGCGACCAGGGCCGGGATCGATAGAACGGTACTGTTTTCCGCCTTTCATTCCAACTACTCGATTGCCAACCGCGCCGTGGCGCGCATCGTGGCCAGCCGTCCCGGGCGATTCTACGGCTTCGCTTTCGTGCATCCTCGGCGCGATCGTGGACGCGTCTTTGAAATGGTAAAAGAGGCGGTGCTGCGATACCGGTTTTCAGGTATCAAAGTGCACCGCTATGACGGACGCATCACACGCGAGATCTGCGAGGTTGCGCGCGCCTTCTCGCTCCCCGTGCTCTATGACGTAATGGGTGAGGTTTCGGTGGTTGAACTGCTCGCCCGGGAGTACCCGGACGTTAATTTCATCATCCCTCACCTGGGAAGCTTTGCCGACGACTGGCGTGCCCAGCTATTCATGATCGATCCTCTCGTCCGTCATCCGAACATTTACACGGATACAGCTGGCATTCGCCGCTTCGATCTGTTGCAGGAAGCGGTGCAACGCGCCGGGGCAAAGAAGATACTGTTCGGTAGCGATGGACCGTGGCTGCATCCTGCGATCGAACTGGTGAAAATTCGAGTACTGAACCTGCCGCCCTACGAGGAAGAATTGATCCTGGGCGGCAATTTCCTCAGGCTCATCGCTGGCGTGCACTCGACACCGGCTTCTTATACCATGGCCGTTGCGGCGGCGTGGACACAGTCAGAGTTCCTTGACCCGTGGTCCGATAAGAATGTCCCGGCGGCCTGACCGGAAATCAGCTTGCGATGGGCGGCTTGTTCTTCAGACGATAACGCGCCGATGCGAATGGCTCGGCGTGGCCCATCTGCTGCGTTCTGGCGGCGCGGCGAAGTTGCAACGCACGATCCGTAACTCCCAACACCTGCGCTGCGCGTCGCAGATTGCCATTTGCCTCCGCGACCGCAAGGTTGACCGCAGTACGTTCGGCGGTGGCCCCGATTGCTTTCAATCCAATGCCCAGTTCCAAAGCCCTCCGGATGGAGTGTTCAAAGTGTTCGTCATTCCAGCTATTCCGATCCAAAGGAAGCCTCGGTCTCTCATCCTCGGGAATATCGCCCGCCGTGATCGGCCCCTTGCCAACGTGACGATAGGCAATTCGTGTAACCATCTGCTTTAACTCACGCACATTGCCTGGGTATTCGCGCCAGCACAGGAAATCGCGCACTTCGTCGCTTAGCTGCGGCGTTTCCATCTCTGCAGAATGCTGCCGGAGAAAGTGCTGGGTCAGCGGTAAAATATCGTCCCGGCGTTCCCGAAGCGGCGGGGCTCGAAGGTTGAAGACCGCGACACGATAGAAGAGATACCGGCCGGAACTTACCGCAGGCTAATTCTTCGGTTAAGTTCCTGTTTGTGGCACAGACCAGGCGAAAGTTTGTCTTGAGCCACTCATTGCCTCCAACCCGTTTGTAGAGGTGTTCCTGGATTACGCGCAAAAGCTGAGCCTGCAACCCAAGAGGCAATTCTCCGAGTTCATCCAGAAAAAGCGTGCCCCGGTCTGCAAGTGCAAAGGCGCCATCGCGCGCACAGACCGCCCCGGTGAAAGCACCCCGCTCATGACCGAAGAACTCACTACCGGAAAGCTCCGGAACCACCGTCGTGCAGTCCAGTACCACCAGGTCCCGCTTGTCCGAGCGGCAATCCAACGTGTGAATGAGCCGGGCCAGAAGCTCCTTGCCCGTACCGCTTTCACCGGTGATCAAGACCGCGCTATCGGTGAACATCGCCACTTCAATGCATTGACGCACCACCTGCGTCCAGGCCCGGCTGCTGCCAACCAGATTGTCCTTGACCACCGCCGAAGAAAGCACTTGATCAACCAACTGCCACCTTTCCAGGCGATCCGCAATGTCCCGCGATGGAGACTTCAACTCGTCCCAAGCCATCACGTCGGTCGCGCCGGCCTGCAGCAGTTTCCAGACTTCTTCGCTGTTCAGCAGCGCACTCCTGGGCACAATCGCCAGGATCTGTCTGCGCCCATGATCGCTGGCTTCGTTCAAAAAGTGATGCGCTTCATCCGTGATCTCTTCGAGCAGAGTGATACCCGGTGCATTGACTTCGTGCGCGTCACAGAGCTCGGTCTTCACTCCCGCTTTACGAAGACTCTCAAGCACGGTCGCGTCGCAGAACCGGGAACGCCCCCTGCATATGTAATACCAGAAGCTCTCCATCCAACTATTCCATTCACCCCACACGGTGAGGCTCGCTAGAGCCGCTATCTTATATCTTGAAGGGCTTGGAGCAGTCAAGTCCGGACTGGAATTAATTAGCTGCCGAATGCAGATCTCGAGTTGCTCACTCTTCACGCCGGCAAGCCGGGCAGTTGTCCATCTCGAGTCAAGGCCCGGCCACAAATGGGGTTCTCTAAGTGAGCGCAGTTGGATACTTGTCCATCTGCTATCTGTTACCGTCTAACAGGACCGCTGCCCTCGTATTCAGAGTGGCCATTCCTGAGTGTCTTGAATTGCCGCAATCATTCGACGCGACCAGAAGCCCGGATTGAAGAAGTTAGAAGTTGCGATTGGCAATTGCGTCAGCTTCCGGGTGGATGACGGACGACTCGGAAGTTGGCCGGAGCGGAACCGGCCGCGGTTCGTCTGCTCAGGCGGCATTACCGGCCCTTGGGCAGCTTCGCCATCGTGGCGTCGAACCCGCGCGCAATGACCCGCAGAGTAATGATCCCCACCTCGCGCTTACCCAGCTCAACGTCCGGGATGTGCCCCCTGTTCTTATCCAGATGCACGGCCAGGCCGGGCAGCAACTCAACCAGTGCCGCATGGAAGAAGCGGCACACTCAGATTCCAACGCTGGCGCCCATCGCCGGACACAGCAACAGCACCATCACTCAGAGGTATTGTCATCCGCAGGCGGATGCCATCGAGCCGATGCCATCGAAAGGGCCTTCGGAAATCTCTCAGGCGGGCACAAAATTGGGCACAGTCCAGAATAGCCCGCAAAAGACGAAGGCGGCCGACAGGCCGCCGATAGCTTACTACTGATGAAATCCAAATAAGTTCTGGCGGAGAGGGAGGGATTTGAACCCCCGGTGGAGTTACCCCCACGTCTGATTTCGAGTCAGGTGCATTCAGCCACTCTGCCACCTCTCCGCGGCGCAGGAGCGGGCTTTCGCCCGCATTGCGAGTGTAACAAATGTACTGCCCCGCGTCACCTGCGCCAGCGCCGGGCCCATTCCCGGCCATCGCTCAGCCCGCCTCTACACCACAAAGTACTTCGCACTCGGATGATGCACCACAATCGCCGACGTGCTCTGCTCCGGCTCCAGCAGGTAGGTCGAGGTCAGCCGCACGCCGATATTCTCCTCCGGCCGCAGCAGCGCAAACAGCTTCGTCTGGTCCTCCATGTGCGGGCACGCCGGATAGCCAAAGCTGTAGCGCGAGCCGCGATACTTCTGGTGGAACAGGTCGCCGATCCGCGCCGAGTCCTCATGCGCGATGTTCAACTGCTGCCGGATGCGCCGGTGCAGAAACTCGGCCAGCGCCTCGGCGGTCTCCACCGAGAGCCCGTGCAGGTAGAGATAGCGCGTGTACTCGCCGCGCTCAAACAGCTTCTGCGTCTCCACGCTCGCCTGCGCGCCAATCGTCACCACCGAGAGCGCGATCACGTCGGCGCGCCCGCTCGACTGCGGCAGGAAGTAGTCCGAGATGCTCAACCGCCGTCCCTCCGCCTGCCGCGGGAAGGTGAAGCGCAACAGCTCCGGCAGATCCTTCGCCAGCGCGCCGCCCGCCTCCACTGCTTCCGCCTCGAAACACGGGCTCTGCCGCGCGGAAATCCTCCAGCGTCAATCCCCGGCGCCGGCGCGTACACAATCAGATCGTTGCCCTTCGACTGGCATGGGAAGTACCCGTAGACCACCTGCGGATCGAACCATCCGCCCGCGATGGCGTCCTGCTCCAGCGCCGCCAGAATCGGCTTGTACTTCTCCTCCACCAGCCTCAGCGTAGTCCTGCTGCGATGCCGTCTTCAGCTGCCACTGATTCTTGAACAGCGCCGTCGGATTGATGTATTCAAACAGCGTCTTCAGTTCGAAATCCGCCGCGCGCTCCGTGCGCACGCCCCAGAACGGCGGCTGCGGAATCTCCGCCGCCGGAATCGGGTCGCGTGGCTCGTCCGGCAGTCGACGCATCGGCCACCGCCTTCACCCGCGCCGCTTCGCGCACCACCGAGCCCGCCTGCAATCGTCTGCCTCGCGCTCGCCTCCGCTCAGCTTTTCCATCGCGTGCAGTCCGGCAAACGCGTCCTCCGCGTAGAAGACCGCCGAGCGCATATTCCCGCCGCAGATCGTCCTCCACAAACTTGCGCGTCAGCGCCGCGCCGCCGCAGATCACCGGAAACTTCAGCCCGCCGCAGCTCCAGGTCCTGGATCACGTACTTCATCTCCAGCGTCGATTTCACCAGCAATCCGCTCAGCCCGATCGCGTCGGCCTTGTGCTCCTCGGCCGCGTGGATGATCGTCTCCGCCGCCTGCTTGATGCCCAGGTTCACCACCTTGTAGCCGTTGTTGGTCAGGATGATGTCCACCAGGTTTTTCCCGATGTCGTGCACATCGCCCTTCACCGTGGCCAGCACCATGGTTCCCTTCTGCGAGCCTTCCGTCTTTTCCATCTTCGGCTCCAGATGCGCCACCGCGGCCTTCATCACCCCCGCCGAATCCAGCACCGACGGAAGCTGCATCTTGCGCGCGCCAAACAGATCGCCCACCGTGCGCATCGCGTCCAGCAGAATCGTGTTGATGATCTCCAGCGGCGTGTAGCTCTCCAGCGCCGTCTCCAGAATCTGCTCAATCGTCTGCCGCGTGCTGCCCTCGCCCACTCCCTTTTCGCCCTGGATGATGCAGAACTTCAGCTTGTCTTCCACCGCCAGCGACTCGGCATGCGCCACCGGCGCCGCCTCCTGCTTGCCCTTCATCGCGGCAAAGTGCGCCATGTAGTTCTGCAGCGGATCGCCCGCGCCGCGATCGCCATAAATCAGCTTGCGCGCCAGCTCCACCTCGGCCTCGGGAATCTTG
Organism: uncultured Acidobacteriota bacterium; assembly: GCA_963707735.1. Taxonomy (GTDB): domain Bacteria; phylum Acidobacteriota; class Terriglobia; order Terriglobales; family Acidobacteriaceae; genus TOLSYN. The sequence goes on from CAVPRB010000003.1 coordinate 1,499,615, forward strand.
TACAGCGGATAGATCTTGGTGTAGTTGACGATGGCCATGTCCAGCCCATGGTCCACCGCCTCGCGCATGAACACCGAGTTCAGCACCCGCCGCGCATAGGCGTTCAGCCCAAACGATATATTCGATACGCCGAGGATCGTTTTGCACTCCGGCAGCGCCTTCTTGATTCCCTCCACCGCCTTCAGCGTCTCCACTCCCGCCGAGCGGTAATCCTCCTGCCCGGTCGAAATCGGCAGGGTCAGCGCGTCGAAGATCAAATCCTGCGGCCGCATTCCGTACTTGTTCACCGCCAGGTCGAAGATGCGCTTGGCGATCGCAATCTTTTTCTCCGCCGTCAGCGCCATGCCGTCTTCGTCGATGGTCAGCGCGATCACCGCCGCGCCGTAGCGCTTCGCCATCGGCAGCACCCGCGCCGCTGCGCTTCTCGCCGTCCTCCAGGTTGATCGAGTTGATGATCGCCTTGCCCGGCGTGCGCTTCAGCGCCTCTTCCAGCACCTCCGCCTCGGTGGTGTCGATCAGGATCGGCGCGGGCACGCGCGTGGCAATCTTCTCCAGCACCTTGCTCATGTACGCTTTTTCGTCTTCGCCCACCACCGCGCAGCACAGGTCCAGCATGTGCGAACCGTCGTTCACCAGCTTCTTCGCCAGCGTCAGAATGCCGTCGTAATCGCCCGCCGCGCACCATGTTGCGGAAGCTCTCCATGCCGCGTCGTCGTGTTCATCTCCTCGGCCACAATCAGCGGCTTCGGCTCCAGGTCCAGCGGCACCGTCGTGTAGGCGCTGGACGCCGCCGCCGTCGCCTTCACCGTCGCGCGCCGCCGGAGTCAGCCCGCTCACCGCGTCCACCACCGCCTTCAGATGTTCCGGCGTCGTGCCGCAGCAGCCGCCCACAATGCGCACTCCGTAGTCCTCCACAAAATGCTTCTGATAGGCGCCCAGCTCCTCCGGCTTCAGCAGATACACCGCGCGCCCGCTCACGTTCTGCGGCAGTCCCGCGTTGGGCAGCACGGAAACGTGCTTGGTCGAATTCAGTCCCAGGTAGCGCACCGCGTCGTTCATCTCCAGCGGCCCGGTGGCGCAGTTCAGTCCAATCGCATCCACGTCGAAGACTTCCAGCGCCGTCAGCGCCGCGCCGATCTCGGTGCCCAGCAGCATCGTGCCGGTCGCTTCCAGCGTCACCTGCACCTGCACCGGAACCCGCCTGCCCGCCGTCTTCATCGCGTCAAAGCAGGCCGCCACCGCGCACTTCGCCTGCAGAATGTCCTGGCAGGTCTCCACCAGCAGCACGTCCACGCCGCCCTCAATCAGCGCCTCGGCCTGCTCCACATACGCCGCCAGCATCGCGTCCCAGGTGATGTGCCCCAGCGAAGGCAGCTTGGTCGTCGGCCCAATCGATCCGGCCACAAAGCGCGGCCGCCCCGGCGTGGAGAACTGCGCCGCCACCTCGCGCGCCACCTTGCAGGCCGCCAGGTTCAACTCCCGCGTGCGATCCTCCAGCCCGTACTCGGCCAGCACAATGCGCGTCGAGCCGAACGTGTCGGTCTCCACCACGTCGCAGCCCACGCCGAAAAACGCCGCATGAATCTCCGCAATCACGTCCGGGCGCGAGAGCACCAGCAGTTCGTTGCATCCCTCTTTGCCCCAGTAATCGTCGGCAGTAAGGTTGCGGAACTGGATGTTCGTGCCCATCGCGCCGTCATAGACGACGACGCGCTCATTCACGGCTTTCAGAAATTCACTCATCAGGAACGGGAGCCTTTCGATTCGGGAAAATACTTTAGGATAGCTGAAAATGGAAAAAACTGACGAGTTACAACTTGCTCACTGATGCCTCAAAAACACACTCTTCGGCCAATCGTGCCAACTTTCGTTTAGAGAGAGTGAGGCCCCATTCTGGGCACTTTTCTTACCCTCACCGTAATCGCGGCTCTCAAGGATCGGATTTGGTTCACCATCCAAAGCAGATTGGATCAGGAACATTCGCGGCGATTCACCACCAATAAATTGCACAAGAACAAGCAACAGCGATGGAGCCACCACGAACCTATCCTTCGGCATAAAAATGTACGGAGTCGTCCCTGTTTTCAGGCGAAACGAGCTTTACTTGGACATCATAATGAAACCCATTCTGGGTACGGACCACAAAGTCAATTCCATGATCGTCAACCTCGCTTGTGTAAACGTCATACCCGTAGAGCACAAATTCCATTTTTGCCAAATACTCGGCATACTTGCCGAGTTGGATTCGGTTAAGCCGACTCCAATCGTGCCGATTCTGCGCTTCACTCAAACTCAACGTCATCTCCTCAGGGCAGGTGTCCCACTGAAGCCTCTTTTGGAGTGGGGGCAGTTTCCAAACTTACCGCGCAATCATCCGCATCTTCTCCGCGTCGCTGGCGTTGAAGCGGGCGTTGTCGCCCTCGTGCGCCGGAGTAATCGCCAGCAGTTGTTCCTTGCGATACACCAGGTTGGTCGCGTTGTAGGTCGCCAGCTCAAATCCGTGGCCGTGCGTAATCGCATCCGTCGGGCAGGCCTCCACGCAGTAGCCGCAGAAGATGCAGCGGTTGTAGTCGATGTTGTAAACCTTGGCGTAGCGCTCGGCGCTGGAGATGCGCTGCTCCGCCGTATTCTCCGCCGCCTCGATGTAAATGCAGTTCGCCGGACAGGCCGCCGCGCACAGGAAGCACGCCACGCACTTCTCCAACCCATCCTCGTCGCGCTGCAACACGTGCAGTCCGCGGAAGCGCTCCTGGAAAACCGCTCCGCGCATCGGCCCTTTTCCATCCGGATAGTTTTCCACCGTGGTCGGCTGGAACATCTCCATAAAGGTGATGCTCATGCCCTTGGCGATTGCCGCAATGTTCTGAAAAAGTCGCATCTTTCCCCACACCTGACCGGACAGTATAAATGCTCCACCGGGTTCGCCGCCAGCCCACCCATGCCGCCGGCTCTATGCCTTCTGTTTCTTCCCCATCGCCGCCTTGTGCTGCGCCACCGTGGACCACGTCTTGTCCGCCGCATGGCAGAGCGGCTCCAGCGGGCACTCCGCGCACTTTGGCCCCGCGCCACGCACAGCGCCCGCCCGTGATGGATGACCTGGTGCGAAAAGTCGATCCACTTCGGCCTGCGGAATCACCTTCATCAGCTCCTGCTCGATCTGCTTCGGGTCGTCCGTGCGCGTCAGCTCCAGCCGTCGCGAGATGCGCTGCACATGCGTATCCACCACAATCCCCTCGCCCCGCCCGAACCACGATCCCAGCACCACGTTGGCCGTCTTGCGCGCCACTCCCGGCAGCGTGAGCAGCTCCTCCATCGTCTCCGGAACCGTGCCGCCGAACTCCTCCATCACCCTCCGCGCCGCGCCCACGATGTTTTTCGCCTTGTTGCGGAAAAATCCCGTCGAGCGGATCAGCGGCTCCAACTCCTCCGGCTCAATCCTGCGCCAGCCGCGCCGGCGTCGGATACTGCTTGAACAGCGCCGGAGTCACCAGATTCACCCGCACATCCGTACACTGCGCCGAAAGAATCGTCGCCACCAGCAGTTGCCAGGCGTTCTCGATGATGCAGCGCGCAGCGCACTTCCGGATAGGTGCGCTCCAGCGCTTCCAGAATCGCCGCTACCCGCTCCGGCGCCAGCGGATTGAAGCGCGCGGATTTCTTCGCCAAGGTACCCATATCGTCTGCGAAAGATACTAGCAGAGCAAAGCTTCCGGTGCAGGTGTCCCATTTATGCCGGTCGGTGGCAGAGGTGGGCTAGTTGCCGTTGCTCTTGCCCTCAACCTTGAAACCTTGAAACTTTGAAACCTTGAAACCTTGGAACCTTGAAACCTCCTGCCCAGGAAATCTCCGACCCTATCCCTCGCGCTACAATACTCACAGAGCTATTCATCGCATCCGGGGAATCCAAAACCATTATGAGCACGAGCGAGCAAGGCGTAAGCGCCCAGACCTCTGAATTGCCTGCGGTTCCTCTAACCTTGGAGGGTTCCGCCGTTCTGCACCAGATGTTCCGTTTCCGCTGGAACCAGTGGCGCGCCCTCCCGGGCGCCGAAGATCGCGCCCGCATCACCGCCGCAGGCGCAGCGGCGCTGGCCGCAATGGAGAGCCGCCGGCTCGGCCCTGTTCTCCATGTTCGGACACAAAGGCGACGTGCTCTTCGTCCACTTCCGCCCGGACTTTGAAGCTCTCAACCAGGCTCAGCTCACCCTCAATCAGCTCGAACTTCATCGAGTACCTGGAACCCGCCGTCTGCCTACGTCTCGGTCATCGAACTCGGCCTCTACGAATCCACCGTCAAGCTCTACCGCGACCTCGTCTCCCGCGCCGTTGAGCCCCATTCGCCGCGAGTGGAACGCAAGTCGTCGAAGAGGCGATGAACCGCCAGCGCGAGGCCATGCACGTGCGTCTCTTTCCTCCCATGCCCGAGGGCCGTTACATCTGCTTCTATCCCATGGACCGCAAGCGCGGCGAGCTCAAGAACTGGTACACCCTCCCCATCGAGGAGCGCCAGCGCCAGATGGATCTGCACGGAAAAATCGGCCGCCGTTATGCCGGCAAGGTGCAGCAGATCATCAGCGGCTCCATCGGCTTTGACGACTGGGAGTGGGGCGTCGATCTCTTTGCCGACGATCCCGTGATCTTCAAGAAACTGATCTACGAGATGCGCTTCGACGAGGTCAGCGGCGTCTTCTCCAACTTCGGCGCCTTCTATATCGGCCTGCGCTGCGCCGCCGCCGAGCTCGATTCCCTGCTCGAGGGCACAACCCCAAAGGCTCTGCCCAGGACCAGGCCGTCGCCATCGGCCAGGCGCCCGGCGCGTCCCTAGCGCCTGCGAACCGCAACGTCGCTCTACCCGGCTTAGGCAATTCCCCTTGCCTGCGCTACACTGGAGGCAGGAACTTATGGCAGTCAAGGCAATACAACTCGGGCAGGTCTGGCGGGAAGAGGCCAGTGGACAAAGTTTCCTGGTCACCAAGCTCTACAACGAGGTATTTTCCCAGTTCGCCATGCTGCGCCCTGCCGACGTCATCGGCTCCAGACGCCGAGACCCGCCGCATCAAAGTTGCCAAGAACCGCGCAGGGAATGCTCCTGCCCGGGTACGTCTTTACCCAGGACTCCAACCAGGAGTTCTGAGGCTTCATGATCGAACACATTCTGCTCCTGCTGGCCACCTTCATAAAGGCTGTCATCTCCTCGCTCGGCTATCCGGGCATCGTCGGCTCTCATGGCCGTTGAGTCGGCCTGCATCCCGCTGCCCTCCGAAGTCATCATGCCCTTCGCCGGATACCTGGTCTACGCCGGGCGCTTCAGCTCCCTGGTGGTGGTCGCAACCCTGGGAGCCATCGGCTGCAACCTGGGATCGGTGCTGGCCTATGAGGTGGGAGCCTACGGTGGCCGTCCGCTCATCGAGCGCTTCGGCAAATACATCCTGATGAACCGCCATGACCTCGACGTAAGCGACCGCTTCTTTCAGAAGTACGGCAGCATCACCGTCTTCCTCGGACGCCTGCTGCCGGTCGTGCGCACCTTCATCGCCCTGCCCGCCGGCGTCGCCCGCATGAACCGCGCGCAAGTTCCATCTCTACACCTTTGCCGGCTCCTGGCCCTGGTGCTTCGCGCTCGCCTACTGCGGCTATTGCTCTCGGCGTGCGTTGGGATACCGATCCGCGCCTCAAACAGTGGATGCATCGCTTCGATGCCCTGATCGTCCTCGCGCTCCTCATCGCCATCGTTTACTTCGTGCAGAGCCACTGGCGCAATCGCCTCCGCGCAACCTCGGAAGCCGCCGCCAGCGCCGCTGCCGCCAACGCAGAAGCAGCCGCCAATATCGCCGACTAGCCCAATTTCAGCGCGCCCGTCTTCGCCCATGCAAAAGGCCCGCATCCGCTCAGTCTGTTACGAAACGCGGGCTTTGAATGAAAGTTAAGAACGGTGTTCCGGTGTCGGAGCACCGTTTTTGTTGATGGAGAGCGATTTTGGTTTGTGTAGAGCGTGGTTTTGAGCGCAGGACTGGGTTGCGGATGCTCAGCAGGCCAGTTCTGCTAAGAGTTTCCGGCCACCCAGCACGTTCATCATGCGTTTCAGGTTATAGACCATGGTCGCCAGGCTGATCTCGGTCTGTGCACCGCCGACTCCGCGCAGCAGAAAGCGCGGATGTCCAAAGATGCGGTACTTGAGCGTGGCAAACGGATGTTCCACCGTGGATCGCCGCAGCCGCATGAGGGCGGGTGTGACTCGTTGCTGCATCCGATTCAGGGCGTCGTCGTGCAGATGGCGCGTCGTCCAGCGCCGCGAGCCGGTCGTACAACGAACTTTCATCGAGCACGCTCCGCAGACCTGAGCTGGGGCGGCATACATCACGCAACGATCTTTGCGGGAGAGCTGGATGCGCACCAGCGTCTGCCCGGCCGGGCAGCGAAAGTTGTCGGTCTTCGGGTCATAGTGGAACTGGCTGCGGTCGAACAACGTGCCATCGCCCTTGTTGTTGATGGCGCGGTTGGCGGGAACATGTGGCACGATGCCTTGTTGCTCACAACGCTCGACCTGCTCGCCGTTGGAGTAACCAGCATCGGCGACCACGTTCAGCGTTTCCGGAGCCCCGACGGCTTGCTTGGCCGCCTCGGCCATCGGCAGCAAACAACGTTGGTCGTTGCCTTCCGTCGTGACCTTCTGCGCCACGATCAGCGCGTGTTCGGCGTCCACCGCCGTCTGCACGTTGTAAGCCGGTGCGTGGTCATGAAAGCCCATGCGCATGAACCGCGCTTCAGGTTCGGGATGCTTCTTCAGTTTCTCCAGCGCTGCTGCAACCGCGCTGGGGTCGATGACGACTTCGTCCTGCGCGTCGGCTCGCTCCAACTGCTCCAGATAACGCTTTATTGCATCCCGTTCCCGCACGCTCCTGGCACTGCTCACGGCGTGGAACTTCGAGCCGTCAATTGCAACCCACTCGCCCCGGACCAGTCCTATCGCACGCGCAAAATGTACCAGTTCGGCTCCCGCTTTGGTCACCGCCTCGCGGTGCATCCGCCAAAACTCGGCAATCGACTTGTAATCGGGAGTTAAACGGCCCAGCAGCCACATCACTTCCACGTTGCGCTGGCACTCGGCTTCCAGCCGCCGCGACGAGCGGACCTGTTGCAGGTACCCGTACAGATACAGCTTCAGCAGGTCGCGAGGATCATACCCAGGACGCCCCGTCTCGGCGGGTTCGGCACGCACAAACCCAAGTTCCGCCATATCCAACTTATCCACGAACGCCTCAATGACTCGGCACACATGATCGTCGGGAACCAGATCATCCAGCGTTACCGGAAACAACGTCTGCTGCCCCCGCGCCTCGCCCTGAATGAACCCCATGAAAAATGCCCTCGCTTCCGCGAGAGCATTTTTACATCAACTTGCCCCAGAGTCACAGGGTTTTGTAACAGCCTGATCCGCTGCGGGCCTTTTGTGAGCGCCTTTTTGAGAGGTGTCATCCTGAACGAAGTGAAGAACCCCTGCGCAGCTCACTTCGTCCGCGCAACTTCAAGCTTTTCAGCCATCCATCGATTCTTATTGCGCCCCGGAGCAACTCCAGAGTGGGCGGAGCCGGCCACCACCCTCGGCCAACAAGCCATCCCAGCCATTCGGGGGTACACCATCTGGGTGACGGCTCTAGCTGCCATTGCCCTCAACCTTGAGACCGGCTCCTAGACTTTTGCCGTTTCCGCCGCCCGTGCCGCCTGCTTGGCCCGCGCCTCCTGCACCGCCTTGATGCGCGATTTCCGCAAGGTCAAAAATTCCTTTGCTTCCTTGTACAGCCGTTTGCGGTCCTCGTTCTTGAACAGCGAACCCAGCACAATCGGAACCCAGACCTTTGGCCGGAAGTAATATTCATCGTAAAACTTGTGCACCATCTCCATGGTGTAGTCGGCCGGCAGTCCGGGATATTCCACGTGCGCCACCTGGTGCCCGCCAATGTCCACCATGTCGTTATTCTTGATGATGAAATCGTTGTCCTTCACGTAGTCGTAGAACTCCGTACCGGGATAGGCGTGCGCCACGGAAACCTGGATGGTCTCGACGTTTAGCTCTTTGGCGAAATCGATGGTGCGCCGGATCGTCTCCCGCGTCTCGCCCGGCAGTCCAAGAATGAAGTCGCCGTGCACCGCCAGTCCCAGCTTCTTGCAGTCCTTCACAAACTGCCGCGCCCGTTCCAGCGTCGCGCCCTTCTTGATGTTCTTCAGAATCTGCGCATCGCCGGACTCAAATCCCACAATCAGCAACCGGCAGCCCGCTTCTTTCATCGCCTTCAGGGTCTCGTAATCGGTCGTCACCCGCGACGTGCACGACCAGGTCAGTCCCAGCGGCTTCAGCTTGGCGCAAAGTTCCACCGTGCGCACCTTCTGGATGTTGAAGGTGTCGTCGTCGAAGAAGAACTCCTTGACCTCCGGCCAGTATTTCTTCGCCTTCACCATCTCCGCCGCAATGTCGTCGGACGACCGCTTCCGCCACGCGTGTCCCGAGTGCGTCTGCGGCCACAGGCAGAACGTGCACTGCGCCGGGCATCCGCGCGTCGAGTACAGCGCCACGTAGGGATGCTCCAGGAACGGCACGTTGTACCTGGTCACGTCCAGGTCGCGCTTATACACATCCACCACGTGCGGCAGCGCGTCCAGGTTTTCAATCGCCGGACGGTCAATGTTGTGCACCACCTTGCCGTCGGGGCCGCGGAAGCTCGCTCCCAGTATCTCGGCCAGCGGCTTGCCATTGGCATATTCCACCACCGCGTAGTCAAACTCGCGGCGCACGATGAAGTCGATCTCCGGATGGCTCAGCGCGTGGTCGGGCGAAACCGTCACGTGCGGCCCCACAAAGCAGACTTTCAGCCGTGGATTGGCCTTCTTCATCAGCCCGCTCAGTTTCACGTCGCCTTCAAACCCAGGCGTGCTCGTGAACAGAACCATGAAGTCGTACTCTTTGCCGATTGCGATGGTCTGCTCCGCGCTGATGTGATGCGGGTTGGCGTCCAGCAGGCGCGAACCCTCCAGCATCCCCGCCGGATAAGCAAGCCAAACCGGATACCAGTAGGATTCAATCTCGCGCGTGGCCGGCCAGCGCGAGCTGGCGCCGCCATCAAAGTTTTCAAACGAAGGTGGATTGAGAAACAGCGTTTTCAAAGGCATAACAATCTACGCTGATTTTATCACCGGCTTCGCCCGCCCGCAGCGATTGCGCGTGGAATGGCAAAAACCCGCGCTGAACAGTCGTAAGCCGCCACTGACCAGAGCTGTGCGCCCCACGTTCGCCAGGTGGCCCACAACCGCCCGCAGTTGGCGATTGTGGGGCGTGCGCCGCGTGCCCCATCCTCGCCTACGGGTGTCCCACGTTCGCCGCGCCGCTTTTGCGCGGCTAACGTGGAAAGCATTCCCGTCCACCCCACCTGGTCTTCACCTTTGCTCATTCGCGCGCTATCAAGTAGTTGTCGTCTCTCCGCGATTCGATTGTCATCCTGAGCGAAGCGAAGGACCCCAGCGCAGATCAAATCTCCAGCGCGTTCCAAGAGGCTTTTCAACCGGCAATCGATGTCTGCCTTCCCACCCAATCGCCCGTCGCCCCACCGTGGCCGCACCGCCTATGCGCCGCTACCGTTGGATAGCATTCCCACCAGCTGCGCCTTTTTCTCTTGCTCCGCTTTTTAAGTTGTCATCCAGGCAAAGCGAAAGATTCTCGAATCTCCCTCGCGCCCCCAGGCTTTTCAACTCGCCAAACTTCACAAAACATTGAACCCCGCAACGTCTCCACTTGCATTCCTCCCACCCAACCATTGAAACTAGGACTTGAAGGAACTTCATGCCCCCTATCAGCCGTGAGACATGGCAGGTTGCGCTGGACGCTCTGCGCGCCAACAAAGTAAAGGCCGCGCTGACCATGCTTGGCGTGGTCATCGGCTCGGCCTGCATTGTCCTCGTGGTCACAATTGCGCTCATTGGCAAGACCTACGTGCTGGCCCAGATCGAGGGTGTCGGCTCCAATCTCGTCTACGCCAACTACACCGGCGGAACTGCCAGTGCCCGTTCCCAGGCCGATGAGATCACCCAGGATGACCTGGAAGCCGTTCGCCATCTGCCTCACGTCGTCGAGGTCGCTGGCACCTACGACCTGGCCACCAGCATCGTCGTCAACGGCCAGGAAAAGCCCGTCGCCCTCATCGGAGTCACCGAGGGCTTCCAGAAAATTCGCAATCTCCTCATCCTCGAAGGCCGCTTCTTTGACGATCTCGACCAGACCACCGGAGCCAAGGGATGCCTCATAACCCAGGATCTCGCCCGCCAGCTTCCTCCCGGACCCATGATCGGACGTCAGCTCCGCGTCGGTGAACAGACCTTCACCGTCATCGCCGTCTTCCGCGAGCGCGTCGCCACCTTCGGCCAGTCTGAGATCGGCGCCCAGTCCGTACTCATTCCCTTCCGTCTCATCAAGTACTACTCCGGCAACGACTACGTCCGCACCCTCTACGCCCAGACGGATGCCAGCGACAGCGTCGCCGAGACCACCGCCGCCGTGCAATCCCTGCTCAAGAGCCGCCATACTCCCGGCGCCGTCTACTCCGTGCAGAACCTCGCTTCCATCCTCGACGCAGCGCGCAAAATCTCCATGGCCCTCACCATCGTCCTCATGCTGGTTGGAACGATCGCCCTGATCATCAGCGGCGTGGGAATCATGAACATCATGCTGGTCACGGTCACCGAGCGGACCCATGAGATCGGCCTGCGCAAGGCCGTCGGCGCGCGCCGCGATGAAATTCTCTACCAGTTCCTCATCGAGGCGCTCGTCATCAGCGGCCTCGGCGCCATCGTCGGAATCGCCATCGCCGTCGGCATCAAGGTCGTGGTCGAGCCCCTGATTCCCCCCGAAGTGGGATTCGAAAATTCCCATCTCGATCTATTCCGTTATCGCCGCCTTCGTCGTCTCCTGCGCCACCGGAGTGCTCTTCGGTTATCTGCCCGCCAGCCGCGCCTCCAAGCTTCAACCCACCGAGTCCCTCCGCTACGAGTAGAGCCCGCGCCTGGCGTCTCCGTCCGCCCGCCGCCCCAACAAAAACAAGAGAGCCACACTGGATTATTTTTCTTAGGAGTGTCATTTCTTAAGAAGTGTCATCCTGAGCGAAGCGAAGAACCCCCGCACAGCGCAAATTTCCGGTGCCGCTCCCAGGCTTTTTGGCCACCAAGCGATTCACCCCGCCCCCTACTGTCTCCGCGCTTCCATCTGCTCAATGTTGTACAGTGGCCACCCCACTCCCGCCGCCTCCCGCACCCGCGTCACCAGCTTGCCGTAGATGGCCACCGTAATCTGTTCTTCCGTCCCGATCCGGAAGCGCGCCATATCGTAGAATCCGAAAAACGCCTTGCCCGTTTCCACCTCAATTTCCCGCCACGGAATCAGCAGCGATGGATGAAAGCAGCGCAGCGGAAACATCACCCGCATCACTGCAAAAGAAAGTCCCTCCGGGCTCGCACCCACCTTCAGGCAGTTGTTGTAACTGCACCAGCCGCGGAAACGCGCGCTCTGCCAGTTCCACGCTTCGCCCCGGAATTCCTCAGTGGTCCCAAAGCGCTGTCCCAGCCGGGCCCAGCCGCTGAACCGGCTGATGACCCAAAGCAGGGCGAGCAGGTACAAAACGCCCCCCGCCACGAATACCGCTACCAGTCCCACGCCCGGCAATGCTTGTAGATTCATGCCCCTCATCCTAGCCGAGAGCCGTCCGCGGCGCTACAGAATCGCATCCCACGCCCTTCGCTCGCCGAATCCCGGCCGCTCGCTTTGCTACACTTTTTCCCGAGGCAACTCTGCTCTCTGACCGGAGGCCCGGTGCCAAACCCGATCGAAAACATCCGTCTCCGCCTCGCTCTCGCCTCAGACGTTCCAGCCCTCCGCGCCCTCATCGAGCAATCCGTGCGCTGTCTGCAGGCCCACGACTACACTCCCGCGCAAATCGATGGCGCCCTCGGCACCGCGCTCGGCGTCGACACTCAACTCATCGCCGATCAGACTTATTTCGTCGCTGAAATCCAGTCTCCCGCCAGCCAGCCTCTCATCGCCGGCTGCGGTGGCTGGAGCAACCGCCGCACCCTGTTCGGCAGTGATCACGCCCAGGTTCGCGAGAATGCGCTGCTCGATCCCGCCCTCGACGCCGCCAAAATCCGGGCCATCTTCGTTCATCCCGTCTATGCCCGCCGCGGCCTCGGCTCTCTCATCCTCCAGCATTGCGAGCAGGCGGCCATCCAGGCCGGATTTCACCGCTTCGAGATGGGTTCCACCCTCACCGGCGTGCCGCTCTACAAACTGCGTGGCTACCAGGAGTGCGAACGCGTCGAGGTCCCGCTGCCCAACGGCGAAACCCTCCCCGTCATCCGCATGACCAGGACTCTTGTCTCACCGCGCCCGTAAAACGTTGCGTGCCCCACCTTAGCTCTGCGTTTTTCCTGCGGCGCGAAAGTGGGCAGCAACACGCTGCCCCAAACCCTCCCTCTGTTGCCTTTAACCTGCTCCCTGCCCCGGTTCTTGCTACACTTCCCCCATGCTTCCGCGCCTCGCATTTGCTATCGTCATCTGCATGAGCACCTTTGCCGCCGCCCAGTCTCTTCCCGTTCCGCAGGCTGTCACCGATCCCGCCCAGCTCCAGTCCGCCACCGTCGAGAACCTCCAGAAGTTCTCCATCCCCGCGCTCTACAGCACCCGCCAGATCGGCGGCTCCGCCTGGTCGCCCGACGGCTCCGCAGGTCGCCTTCATCTCCAACATCAGCGGACGCAACAATCTCTGGACCGTTCCCGCCACCGGTGGCTGGCCCACCCAGCTCACCATCAGCGACCAGCGCCAGGCCTCGCCCGCCTGGTCGCCCGACGGCAAGTGGATCGCCTACATCAGCGACAAGGACGGCAACGAGCTCTGGGATATCTTCCTCGTCAGCCCGCAGAGCGGCGAAGTCACCAACCTCACCGCCTCGCCCGACGCCGCCAGCGAAGCTCCCGCCTGGTCGCCCGACTCCCGCCTCGTCGCCTACATGACCAAGGCCAAAACCTCGCCCAGCTTCGAAATCGAAATCATCGACATCGCCTCGCGCCTCACCACCCACGTCACCCGCAACTCTCCGCCGCAGCTCGGCAACTTTTCGCCCCTCTGGTCGCCCGACGGCACACTCGCTCGCCTACACCCAGGAGAACGCCAGCGGCAAGGATTCCAACATCTTCCTCTACGACCTCGCCGCCAAAACCACCACCAACCTCACGCCCCACTCCGGCGACCAGACCTTCTCACGCCGCCGCCTTTTCGCCCGACGGCAAGACCCTCCTGGTCACCAGCAACGCCGCCAACGGCTATGACAACGTGGCCCTGCTCGATATCGCCTCCAAGCACCTCACCTGGATCACCGCCGACAAGTGGGAGATCCACGCCGGCAGCTTTTCACCCGACGGCCACAGCATCGTCTGGTCCGCCAATGTCGATGGCCGCGAAGCGCTCTACTCCCGCGCCGCTCGCCGGCGGCGAAGTCCAGCGCCTTCCGAACTCCCCGAGGGCGTCAACGCCTTCGCCGGCAACCCTTCGCCCTGGAGCCGCGACGGCCGGCGCCTGCTCTACTACCACAGCGGCGCGTCAGCGCCCAACGACCTCTACGTCTTCGACCTCAAGTCGCAGGCAGTCCACCCAGCTCACCAACTCCTTCGTCGCCGGACTCAGCCCCGCCAGCATGGTCACGCCCACCCTCGTCCACTACCCCAGCAAGGACGGCAAATTCACCATCTCCGCCTGGGCTTACATCCCCAACAACATCGTCCGCAACCGGCAAGTATCCCGCCATCGTCTACATCCACGGAGGCCCCGCTTCGCAGTCCATGGACGGCTTCAATCGCTTCATCCAATACATGAGCAATCAGGGCTATCTCGTTATCGCGCCGAACTATCGCGGAGGCACCGGCTACGGACACGACTTCCAGGAAGCCAATCGCCACGACGCCGGAGGCGAGGAGCTGAACGATGTCCTCGGCGCCGCCGAATTCATCCGCCGCACCGGCTTCGTCGATCCCGCCAAGCTCATCGTCATGGGCGGCAGCTACGGCGGATACCTCACCATGATGGCCGTCACCCGCCATCCCGAGACTGTGGGCTGCCGGAGTCCCCATCGTTCCCTTCGTCAACTGGTTCACCGAATTTGAGAACGAGGACCCGCAGCTCCAGGAATCCGACCGCCTCTTCATGGGAGACCCGGTCAAGGACAAAGCTCTCTGGCAGGATCGCTCGCCCATCAATTTCATCGACCGGGTCAAAGCGCCGCTGCTCATCCTCGCCGGAGCCAACGATCCCCGCTGTCCCAAGAGCGAGGCCGAGCAGGTCGCCGCAGCCATCAAGAAGCAGGGCGGCACCGCCATCCTCAAGATCTACGAGAACGAGGGCCACGGCTTCGCCCGCGTCGAAAACCAGATCGACGCCTACCAGCGCGTCGCCGACTTCCTCCGCGTCCGCGTTCCCTCACCCGGCTGCGGCTGCGGAATCGAGTAGGCCTGGGCTGCCCCACATTCGCCGCGCCGTCTGTGCGCGGATAACCTGGGAACCAACTCCGTGTCGCGCCAACGTCGCCTTTGCCCGTTTGCCCTCAACCTCGAAGCCGTGAAACTTTCACAACTCTCCTGCCCAATCCGCTTTTCACCGAAGCCACACCCCCTCCGCTCTCGTTTTTGCTACGATGAGACCTTGACATCCTGTTGCTTCGTCAGGAGTCCGTCTTATGTCGATCTCCGTCTCGCTTTCCTCCGAACTCGAATCCCGCATCGCCTCCCGCCAGGCCCGCATCGGCATCATCGGCATGGGATACGTCGGCCTGCCGCTCACCCTGCTGTTCAGCGAGCAGCGCTTCCGCGTCACCGGCTTTGACGTCGATACCAGCAAGGTCGAGGCGCTGAACTCCGGCGGCTCCTACATCGTCCGCATTCCCGCCGCCGAGATCGTCAAGGCCCAGGCCGCCGGCTTCCGCGCCACCAGCGCCTACGCGGAGATCGCCGAGATGGACGCCATCATCATCTGCGTCCCCACTCCGCTCGACGAGTATCATCAGCCCGATCTCAGCTACATCGAGCAGACCGCTCGCGCCATCGCGCCCCACCTCCGCCAGGGCCAGCTCGTCATTCTTGAGAGCACCACCTACCCCGGCACCACCGAGGAAGTTCTCGTTCCCATCCTCGAAGTCCGGCAATCCCATCGGCCTGCGCGCCATCCGCAAACCCGGCGAGTCCGGCTTCCACGTCGCCTTCTCGCCCGAGCGCGAAGATCCCGGCAATGACACGGTTGCCCGCCGCGACATTCCCAAGGTCATCGGCGGCCTTGAACCCACCGCCACCGCGCTCGCCTCGGCCCTCTACGGCAGCATCTTCAATCGCACCGTGCCCGTCTCCTCGCCCGCCACCGCCGAGATGACCAAGCTCCTGGAAAACATCTACCGCTGCGTCAACATCGCCCTGGTCAACGAACTCAAGCAGCTCTGCGACCGCATGGGCATCGACATCTTCGAAGTCATCGACGCCGCCAAAACCAAGCCCTTCGGCTTCCAGGCCTTCTATCCCGGCCCCGGACTCGGCGGCCACTGCATCCCCATCGATCCCTTTTATCTCTCCTGGAAGGCCAAGCAGTTCGACTTCCGCACCCGCTTCATCGAACTCGCCGGCGAGGTCAACACCGGCATGCCTTACTACGTCATCGAAAAGACCGCGCTGGCTCTCAATCGGCACAAGAAGTGCCTCAACGGATCGCGCATCCTCGTCCTCGGCCTCGCCTACAAGCGCGACATCGACGATCTCCGCGAGTCGCCTTCGCTCACCATCATCGAATTGCTCCGCAAAGCCGGAGCTCAGGTCTGCCTACAACGACCCGTTCTTCCCCACGGTCGGCCGCGGCCGCCATTACGACCTCAACATGACCTGCACGCCGCTCGACGACCTCGGCCAGTACGACGCCGTACTCATCGTCACCGACCACACCAGCTACGACTACCGCCGCATCGTCGCCGAATCGCAAATCGTGGTCGACACCCGCAACGCCACCAAGGGCATCGCCGCCACCAACATCGTCCACTGCTAGAATTGAGCCGCACGCTGCGCCAGCAAATCCTAGTACGGCAACATGGAAGCGGAAAGCTCTGCATCGGAATCGACTTTATGACGACTTATCTGATTACCGGAATTGCAGGCTTCATCGGCTCCAACATCGCCCGCGCGCTCGCTCGCCCAGGGAGCCTCGGTCCGTGGCGTCGATAACTTCATCACCGGCAAGCGCGCCAATCTTGAAGACCTCCACGGCATCGACTTCATCGAGGGCACCATCGAAGATCCCGAAACCTGCGCCCGCGTCTGCCACGGCGTCGATTTCATCTTCCATGAAGCGGCCCTGGCCAGCGTTCCCCGCTCGGTGGAAGACCCCGTCGCCACCAACTCCGCCAACGTCACCGGAACCCTCAACCTTCTCGTCGCCGCCCGCAACGCCGGAGTCCGCCGCGTCGTCTACGCCGGCTCATCCTCCTGCTACGGCGACCAGCCCACGCTCCCCAAGCGCGAGGATATGGTCCCCGACCCCATCTCCCCATACGCCGTCAGCAAACTCGCCGGCGAGCACTACATGCGCTGCTTCACCCGCGTCTACGGCCTGGAAACGGTCACCATCCGTTACTTCAACGTCTTCGGTCCCCACCAGGACCCCTCGTCGCAATACTCCGGCGTGCTCGCCAAGTTTTCCCTCGCCATGCTCGAAGGCCGCACCCCGGTCATCTACGGCGACGGCACCCAGAGCCGCGACTTCACCTACATCGAAAACGTCGTGGACGCCAATCTCCGCGCCATCCAGGCTCCGGCCGAAAAGGTCTCCGGCCGCGTCTTCAACGTCGCCACCGAGCAGCGCATCACCCTCAACGACGCCGTCAAAAGCCTCCGCGAACTCACCGGCTACACCGGCCCCGTCGACTACGCTCCCGCCCGCGCCGGAGACATCGCCCACTCCCTCGCCGACATCTCGCTGGCCCGCGCCGCCCTCGGCTACGAACCCACAGTCAACTTCCATGAAGGTCTGCGCCGCACTCTGCTCTGGTACCGCGGCCTCGCCGCCGCCGCCCAATAGCCGGCTGCCGGTGCCTCCGCTCTTCGTCTGAACCGCGGCCACTTCCGGCATCCCCGCAATCGTGCAACAATGGTTTGACCATCCCAAGCCACGGACACCAATCATGACTCGATTCCTTGCGCTCTTTCTCTTACTCGCCAGCACCGCTCTCTACGCCCAGAATCAACCTCCCGCCGTCCTGCACGATGCCGCTCACTGCCTCGTCACCGATCCGCATAATTGGCTCGATAAGCAAACCTTGAGCGCCCCGGAACTGAATCTCGGATTCCTCCCCGACAACAAAACCGTGCTTGGCGACAAGTATCTCTACGTCGTCGTCTTCACCAACCCAAGCCGCAGCCATGGAAAGATTTTCGATATCCGCATCAAGCAGGAGGACCATCACCACGTCTTTAGCATTGAGAACAGCGCGACCTTCGTCTTCTCAGCCCAGGGCGTCGATTTCCCCACGCCTCCCGTGGGCGGCCAGTGGGCCCAGAATCAGCTCATTCCCGCCATCCAGCACATGGAGCACCACAAGTTCTACACCGCCGAGATGAAGTATCTTGTGAAGCCCGCCAAGAACATCCTGTGCGAGTCCAACATGGAGAACAAATAGCCGCTGCACGGCCCCAACGAATCGGCACGCCTACCCAGGTCTTACCGGCCCGGCCCCGGAACCGGCACTGCCACTCCCCCGTCCATCTTCGGAATCCCAAAGTGTCCGCTCAAGTGCAGCAGGTCCAGCGGCGTAACCGATCCCGACGCCGCCACAAAATTCACCTGCCTCGCTCCCACCAGCAGCACTGCAATGTCGCGCACCGACGCCTCGTCCAGGCGTATCCACAGATCGCTGTGCATCCCACTCGCGCTCTTGTGATTGCTCACCAGGTGCAGCCATCCCGCCTCGCGATACTGCTGGCTGATCGACTCCACCAGCGCCGGATCATAGGCAACCTCGCCCGCAAATCGGAAGCTGCGCACCGAAACCCCGTTGACTCCCGCAATCACCCGCCGCAGGTCTTCGTTGTTCTTGTCCAGCTTCGAGGCCAGCACCAGCATCGAGTGGTCCAGCCTGAACTCCGTCCGCGAAGTCGCACTCTGCCCCAGCGCCGCAATCCCTTCCGGAACCCATTCCCGGGTTTCGCCCGCTGGTGCAGCCATAGCCGGCGGAGTCGCGCTTGGCGCAGACGCACTTACTGGCGCAGCCGTGGTCGGCGCAGCCGCAGCCTGCCCTCGGTCCTGCGCCACTGCACCCAACCCCAGCGCGCAGCCAATCCATAGCCAAAACAGAATCCGGATGAGCCTCATCTTTTTCCACCTCACAATCATTCCGGCACAGCACCCTGCCGTGCGTTCATTCTAGAACCCCGCCTCGCCTGCCATGTTCCGTCGCCGTGCGCCCCGCGGAGCACAATGCGATGGTTTCGCCTGGGGTTTCGCTCACCCAATAAAAAGTGCCTGCCACTGGCAGGCACAACTTTGAGTGTCATCCCGAGCGAAGCGAGGAACTCCAGCGCAGCTCAATTCCTCGGAGTAGCCTCAAGCCTTTCGGCCAACCCGCGACTCTTCTACTTTCCCCTGCGCTCGCTTCTCGATCACAACCCTTTGCCGAAAGGCACTCGGGTTACACTTCCGCTCCCTAGAAGGCCCACTTCAGCACGGACGCGCCGCTGGTAAACCCGGCTCCCACCGACGCAATCAGCAACGTATCTCCCTTGTGCAGACGCCCTGTCTCCACCGCCGTCTGCATCGCCAGCGGAATCGTCCCCGCCGTGGTGTTGCCAAAGTCCTCGATGTTGATGATCACCTTTTCCCGAGGCATCTTCAGCCGGTCCGCCGTCGCCGTAATAATCCGCTTGTTCGCCTGGTGAGAGATGAAGCAGTCCACGTCCGCCCCGGTCAGCCCGGTCTTGGCCAGCACGCGTTCGGTCACTTCCGCCATTTTCTTCACCGCGTACTTGAACACCTGCTGCCCATCCTGGTGAACATAATGCATTTTCTGGTCCACCGTCTCATGGGTGAACGGATGCAGGCTTCCGCCTCCCGGCTGGTACAGATAATCCCCGCCGAAACCCTCGATCTGGTGCACAAAGTCGATAAAGCCAAGGTCTTCGCCCTCTTCGGCCGGCTCCAGCAGCACCGCTCCCGCGCCGTCGCCAAACAGGATGCAGGTCGCCCGGTCGGTGTAATCGATCATCGTCGAATTTGCGTCCGCACCGATCACCAGAACCTTTTTGTGCGCCCCGCTCTCCACCAGTTTCGCGCCCACCGTCAGCGAATACACAAACCCCGAGCATCCGGCTGAAATATCAAATCCCCACGCCTGCGGAATCGCCAGCTTCTTCTGCACCAGGCAGGCCGTCGAGGGATACATCATGTCCGGCGTCACCGTTCCCACGATGATCGCCTCCACCGTGCTCAAATCCACGTTGTGACGCGCCGCCAGGTCCTGGGCCGCTCCAACCGCCAGGTCGCTCGCGGCCATGCCCGCGTCCACAATATGCCGCTCGCGGATCCCCGTCCGCTCCAGAATCCATTCATTGCTGGTTGCGACCATCTTTTCAAGATCGTCGTTGGAGAGAATGCGGGGAGGTACAAACGTGCCGAGAGCCGTGATCTTGGCCCGAATCTTATTCTTCAACTTCCCTGTCTCCGGTAGTAGCAGTCAGCCAATTGTCGCCCACCCCGGCATGAATGTAAACCACCCGCCGCGCAGCCACTAAACCCGGAGCCCCTTCCGCCACACTGGCGCCCATGTTCGCCCGCTGCCGGTTAGGGTGGAGTTGTTGACCTTGCCGCGGCCGCTGACCATCACCACCCGGTCGTGCCTCTGTCATGTCCCGATGCCCTCTGCATCACGTCCTCTCGTGCCGCCTATCACATCTGTAGCCAATATTCGTACGTTACCCTCACGCGGGAGGTTGCAAGTGCCGGCGCGTTCGCTGCCTTGCACCGGTGCACTCTTAACCCGTCACCTTGTGATCGCGAGGCATTCCTATGAAGGACTGGCGCAGTACTTACAACCACAAGCTGGTTTCCGCACAGCAAGCCCTCAAATCCGTCAAATCCGGAGACCGCGTCGTGCTCGGCCACGCCTGTGGTGAACCGCCCGCCCTCGTCCAGGCGCTGGTCGCCCGCGCCCCCGAGCTCTCCAATGTCGAAATCGTGAACCTGGTCAACGTGGGACCAGCCGACTTCGCCCGGCCCGGCATGGAACGCAGCTTCCGATACAACGGATTCTTTCTCGGGCCGCCCACCCGCAAGGCCGTCGAGGAGAATCGCGGCAGCTACCGGCCATGTTTTTTTTCCGAGGTGCCGCGCCTGTTCAAGCACCACATCCTCCCCGTCGATGTCATGCTCCTGCAGGTCACTCCGCCCGATGAGCAAGGCTTCTGCAGCTACGGGCTCTCGGGCGACTACACCCAGGCCGCAACCGAGGCCGCCCGCATCGTCATTGCCCAGGTGAATCCCGCCTACCCCCGAACCGCCGGCATCCGGATTCATCTCGACGCCCTCACCTGGATCGTTGAACAGCACTCTCCCATCGTCCAGCTCAGCCCGCTCCGGTGTGGCGACGTCGAGCGTCAAATCGCCGCCCACATCGCCGCCCTCGTGCCCGATGGCGCAACCCTCCAGCTCGGCATCGGCGCCATCCCAGAAGCCGCCCTTCTCGCTCTCAGAAATAAACGCGACCTCGGCATCCACACCGAAATGTTTTCCGACGGCGTCGTCGATCTCGCCGAGGCCGGCGTCATCACCAACCGCAAGAAAACCATCAACCCCGGCAAGTTCGTCGTCACCTTCCTCATGGGTACCGACAAGCTCTACAACTTCGTCCACAACAATCCCGACGTCGAATTGCGTCCCGTCAACTACACCAACGATCCCTGCGTCATCGGCATGCATGACAACATGATCTCCATCAACTCCGCCCTGCAGGTCGATCTCACCGGCCAGGTCAACGCCGAGATGATCGGCAACCTCCAGTTCAGCGGCGTCGGCGGACAGGTGGATTTCGTGCGCGGCGCCAGCCGCTCCCTCGGCGGAAAGTCCATCATCGCCCTGCCATCCACCGCCGCCAGGGGCGCCATCTCCCGCATCTGCCCGCGTTTGGACCTGGGCGCGGCGGTCACCACTTCACGCAACGACGTCCATTACGTCGTCACCGAGTACGGCGTCGCCAACCTGCGCGGCAAAACCCTGCAGCAGCGGGCCGAAGCCCTCATCGCAATCGCGCACCCGGATTTTCGCGATTCCCTCGGCAGCCGGCCTGCTCTCACCGCTGCCGCCGCCGTCTAGCGGCTTTCGCCAGCGCTGCCGGCAACACGTCAAAGCCCCCATCGGCAACCCTGATTCGGGCCGATGGAGGCTCTCTTACTCTTCGTACTCAAAATCTCTTTTTCCGGCCTGGCTCTTAGCGCACCATCATCCAGATCGATGCGCCGATCACTCCCCACAAAACCAGCGACGCCGGAATCGCCACGGCCAGTCCGCGGATCGCGCCACCCGCCACCGGAACATCGTCATCAAATCCCGGCCACACGAGCGCTTCCCGCCGTGCAATCTCTTTCAGTGCGCCTTCTGCCGCCATCGCTTCTGCAGCCAGGTTACGCCCCGCCTGCTCATAAATTTCCGTTTGCATCGCCGTTTGCTCCGTGCAAACAGCTTCACTCAACGCGACTCACACGCGCAGTGATTCCCCTCACATGCCAGCGAAATCTGTCCCTAATAAGAGCAGGGATCAAATCGGGAAACCACCGGGGGCGCATCAGCCGCTTGCTTCCGCGGCAGCCAACGGCAAAAGCCGGACACCGGAAGCTCACTGCGCACAAAACGGCCCGTTACCGTTGCTTCCTTCCGGACCTGGCGGGATTGGCGGGGTTTCGTCGCGTGAGACCGATGTCCGACCAGTTTCGATACTACCACGTAACTTTTTCTCCATCCTTCGCGCCCCGGAAAACTCCATCCCCGCCTCCGCTCCAAGCTCGCCGTTCCTCTATACTTGAGACCTCATGTCAGCGGCCGCTCCATCCCGCCCGGTCCCGCCCAGCGCGCCCCCGGAGATCGAGCGCCTTTTCCAGACCTCGCTGTTTCTACTCGTCGTCACCGGTTTCGCAACCCTGGCTTCCACCGGCAAGCTCGATCTCTTCAGCGTCCTGTTCGTTCTCGCCGCCCTGTTTCTCCGAGCCTATTTCCTCCTGCGCGATCGTCCGTGTTTCATTCCCCGCCGCATCACCTCCTGGCTTGCAGTCATCTACTTCCTCATCTTTATCGTGGATTTCTTCTTCTTCTCCGGGCGCGACCTGGTCACTCCCGCGGTTCACCTCGTCCTGTTCGGGATGTGCGTCAAGCTGTTCAACGTGGAGCGGGATCGCGACTACATTTACCTGGCCGTGCTCTCGTTTCTCATGGTCCTGTCGGCGGCCATCCTCACCGTCGATTCCGCTTTCCTCGGCGCCTTCGCCCTGTTCCTCGTCCTGGCTGTCTTCTGCTTCATGGCCATGGAAATGCGCCGCTCCGCCCTGGCTGCCTCAAACGCCGAGTCCCTTGCCTTTCCCGGCCTGCGCACCCGCCGCCGCGCCATCTCTCCCTTGCACCGGCTTTCGGCTTCGCTCGCCCGTACCACCGCCGTCATGGTGGCTGCCATCCTTGCCGCCGCCGTTCTTCTGTTTTTCGCCATGCCCCGCATCAGCGGCGGCTATCTCTCCCGCTATGCCCAGAGTGACACCATCTCCGCCGGCTTTTCCGACTCCGTCAACCTCGGCGAAATCGGACGCATCCAGCAATCCTCCGAGGTCGTCGCCCACATCCGCATCGAGGGTGACACCACCGGCGACCACCAGATCCGCCTCCGTGGCGCGGTCCTCACCGCCTTTGACGGAAAACGCTGGACCAATCCCCATCGCGACTCCGATGTCCTCGCCCAGGGCTATGGCCGTGTCTTCCAGCTCTCCGTCCGCGGCACTCAGCTCGACCGCCGCGACGACCTTCGTCTCGCCCGCGGCCCGCAGATCGATCTTCTCCACTATCGCGTCCTCATGGAGCCGATCGGCACCACCGTCATCTTCACCATCCCCACCGCTCAGGCTCTGTTCGGAGCCTTTCGCGAGATCACCGTGGACGACGACCAGACCTTCCACAACCTCGACCGCGAGCGCAACGTCACCCTCTACGAAGGCGTCTCCGACGTCTCCGTCCCGCTGCCGCCCGTCCTCGACCGCCTCAAAGACGCCGTCCCGCCCGCCATACCCGACCGTTACTTCCAGCTCCCCGGGCAACTCGATCCGCGCATCCCCCAGCTCGCTCACCAGATCGCGGACCCGCAACCATCCCCCTATCGCCGCGCCCTTGCCATCGAGCGCTACCTCACCACAAACTACGGCTACACCCTCCAGCTTCCCTCGCAACCTCCGGCCGACCCTCTCGCCGACTTCCTTTTCCACCGCCGCCGCGGTCACTGCGAGTACTTCGCATCCTCCATGGCCGTCCTTCTGCGCACCGTCGGCATCGCCTCGCGGGTCGTCACCGGCTTCCGTGGGGCGCAGTTCAATCAGATCAATTCCAGCTACATTGTCCGCGCCAGCGACGCCCATTCCTGGGTCGAGGCCTACATCCCCGGCGCCGGCTGGACCGCCTTTGATCCCACCCCCGCCGGCGACGCTTCGGTCACCAACCTGTGGACCCGCTCCCAGCTCTACATGGACGCCGCGCGCGAGTTCTGGCGCGAGTGGATCATCAACTACGATGCCGGTCACCAGCAGGCTCTCTCTGTCGCCGGCGTTCGCCAGGGCCGTCACGGCATCACTGCCTTCCGCCTCTGGGCTGCCGGCATTTACCAGCGCATGTTACGCTCCGCACGCCGCGTCCACCGCGCCGCCACCGAGGATCCCATCCGCCTGTTGCGCCCCGCGCTCATCCTTATCGTTGTCCTGTTGACCATCGCCCTGCCCATGGCGGCCATCCGTCTGCGCAGCCGCTGGCGCGCCGCATCCCCGCTCATCTCGCCGCACTCGGCCGCCTCCATCTTCTATCTACGCATGGTCCGCCGCCTCGCCCGCAAGGGATATCGCCGTTCGCCCGCCCAGACTCCCGCCGAGTTCGCTGCCTCCATCACCGATCCCGCCCTGCGCCAGTCCGTGCTGCGCTTCAACTCGGCCTACGAGCGCGCCCGCTTCGGCGGTTCCACGGCCGCCGCCGCCCAGCTTCCAGCCCTGCTCCAGCAGCTTCGCAAAACCAGCGCCCATTCCTGAGCCGCCGGTTGTCCCACGTCCGGCGCGCCGCTCTTGCGCGGCTAACCTGGAAAGTGATCCCGCCCCGTCCCATCGGCTCTGCGGCCACCATCGGTTTTCCTTCCACCAACGCTCTTGTTCCCCACCAGTTCGGGAAAGGATGCAAGCTCAGCACCAACGGGCAACCGCCGCTGTCCATCCGCCCGGGTTACACCCCCACTTTAGTAACTATCACTCTCCCGATTTGAAATCGGACCGCCGCTTCCCATATCCCAAAAATTCGCTTTTCTTCAGACTTCAGCTTCGCCCCCAATCCCCCGTTCACCCCATTGGGTAATAACATGGCAAGCATAAACTTCACCTCCGATTTTCGAGATTTCTTCTTTCGCAGCAATCCCGTTCCCATGTTTCTCTATGACAGTGATTCGCTGCGTATTCTCGGGGCTAACGACGCCGCGCTCTCCCGGTACGGCTACAGCAACAGCGAATTTCGTCGGATGACTATCCGCGACCTTCGCCCCGGCGGCGCGGACCACGCCGTCGACTTAACGCTCGCCCCGGGTCATGAAACGCCCGCTCCATCCCTGTCAACTCATTCCACCAGGGATGGAAAGCCTTTTGCCGTCGAAATTCGGCTCGCTCCATTCCTCCACCGGCAGCGCCACTTCTGTCTCATGTCTGCCGCGGACTCCCCGGAATGGAGCGAGACCCGGCTCAAGGTCGTGCGCTCCGAGGAAATCCATCGCTCGCTCGTCCGCCAGTGCCCATACGGAATTTATCGCTTCAATCTCACCACTTCGCGCTACGAGCTGGCGAATCCCGCCGTCTTGCAGCTTCTCGGCTACACCCTCGAGGAGTTCCGCGCCATCACGGCAGCCGACATCTATCCCGATCCGCGCGAGCGCGACCGCTTGGTGGCAATGTTGCTCGCCTCGGCCAATGTCGGCGGTTCCGCAACCACCCGCTGGCGCAAGAAAAATGGCGACATCATCCGCGTCTGCCTCTCCGGCTCTCTCTTCACCGACGCCGAAACCGGCCACCAGTTCATCCAGGGCTATGTCCGCGATATCACCCGCCAGCGCGAAGTCGAGGAGCAACTCAGTCACACCAATCGCATGGAATCCGTCGGACGCCTCGCCGGTGGCGTCGCTCACGATTTCAACAACATCACCCAATCCATCAGCCTTTCCTGCGAGCTCGCCTTGCGCCACCCACTCGCCCCATCCATCGAATCCAAGCTCCTCGACATCATGCAGCAGGCCGCCCGCGCCGCCGAGATCACCCGCCAGCTCCTCGCCTTCAGCCGCCGCCAGGTTCTCCAGCCCCGCGTCGTCAATCTTAATGACACGGTTCGCAACGCTCTCCCCATGCTCACCCGCGCCGTCGGCGTCGATGTCTCGATCGAATTGAAGCTCGATGACACCATCGATCACATCCTCATCGATCCCGAACAGCTCACCCTCGTCCTCATGCAACTGGCCGACAATGCCCGCGCCGCCATGCCCCAGGGCGGCCGCCTGCATATCTCCACCGCATCCGTCCCCGCCTGCGCCGCGCCCATCCCGGGAATGAGCCGCCATCCCTCAGTCGTGCTCACCGTCGCCGATACCGGCGTCGGCATGGACGAGGCAACCCTGCGGCGCATCTTCGAACCATTCTTCTCCACCAAGGACACCACCCTCACCACCGGCCTCGGCCTCTCCACCGTCCACGGCATCGTCTCCCAGAGCAAGGGACGCATCGAATGCCACTCCAGCCCCGGACAGGGCGCAACCTTCCGCATCTACCTGC
Source organism: uncultured Acidobacteriota bacterium (assembly GCA_963707735.1). Lineage (GTDB taxonomy): Bacteria > Acidobacteriota > Terriglobia > Terriglobales > Acidobacteriaceae > TOLSYN. The sequence goes on from CAVPRB010000003.1 coordinate 1,525,755, forward strand.
CCCTTGCCACCGAACTTCCCGTCGCTGCTGCCGCCGCCTTCACCGGAGACAATAACGGATGCCGCGTCCTCCTGGCTGAAGACGATCCGATCGTCAACAAACACCTCACCCACGCCCTCCAGAAGGCAGGATTCTCCGTCGATTCGGTCTGCAATGGCGAGGAGGCTCTCACCGCCTTCGCCAGCCAGCCATACCACGCTGTCGTCACGGACATCGTCATGCCAAAGCTTGGTGGAATCGAGTTGACCAAGCGCCTTCGCCAACAGCACCCCGTCATTCCAGTCATACTCATTTCCGGCTATAGCGAGGAGATCAGCGTCATGCAAAATCTTCCCCACAACCACATTGCCTACCTCCAGAAACCGTTCACCACCCCGCAACTGGTCGCCATCATCCGCAACCTCCTTGCTCGTCCTCCCATTCCCGAGAAACCCAAAACCTGATGCCCCAACCGCCGCTTTGACTTCGCCGCCTCAACTGCCGGCCGTGCTCTTCCCCGCTCCCTTGCCCCTGCGCTCGCCGCCGCCCACGCTCGCGCCTTCACCCTTGCCTCTGCTCTTGCCTTGCTCTTGCCTTCGCTCTTGCCTCTGTCCTTGCCTTCGCTCTTGCCTCTGTCCTTGCCTTCGCTCTTGCCTCTGTCCTTGCCTTCGCTCTTGCCTCTGTCCTTGCCTTCGCTCTTGCCTCTGTCCTTGCCTCTGTTGTTCGGGTGTCATTCTGAACGAAGTGAAGAACCCCAGCGCTGCCCAAAGCACCCCTGCCGCTCCAAGCTTTTCAGCCCGCAATCGACTTTCCCCTTCCTCCAGACAAAACAATCGCGTCCCAAGGGACGCGCGTTCGATATACTCTTCCGTCAACAACAGAAATCATACGTTATCCAACGAGTCAATGGTTCGCGGCCTTGCGGAACCATGTACTACCCAGCCACACTCCACCCCTCAAACCATTGACCTTCCGTGCAATCGTTGCTTTTTTCCAGCCATGTACTTTCTCGCCACTAACACTCAGCTTTTCTTAAGCAGCCATCTGCGATGCCATGCCGGAGCCCCCTTGTCCACTGCTCGCAACGATTCGCAGGCCTACTACCCAGGTGGTAAACATCGCTCCGGCACGGCAAAGGCCCGGCTCCGCCGGGCCTTTGCACATTGCAGCCTCGCGCCTATTTCGGGGTGGCGAGGTATCCGGAAATTTCGTCCTTGCCCACGTTGAACACCACCACCTCGTAAAGCTGCTTGTCGCGCCCCGTGTAAAACTGCAGGGGCTCGCCCAGGGTGCGGTCCTTCTTCTCGATGGTGTGATCATCCGCATAAACATTGAGCGTGAAGCGCGACTTCTTCGGATCCGTCTTCTTCAACTCCAGGCTCACGGTCGAAATCGGGCTGCGCTGCTTCTTCCGCAGCTTGAACTCAAAGTAGTTGCGGTCGCCTTTGTGTTTCAGAAACTCCAGCTCATCATGATTTTTCGCAATCAATCCGCTGTGCACATTCAAATCGCCGATCGCACTCTCGAGCTTCGCCTTGGTGGCCGCAAGGTCGCTGCGGGTGCTGGCGATATCGCTCTGCGCGCCGCCGAGGTCGGTCCTCACCCCGCTTACCGCCGTGTTCACGTTGGCAACTTCCCGGTTGGTGGCCTGCTGCTCAGCCGCCAGCTTGGCCGCCGCGCGCTCCTGTTGCGCCTTCAGTTCAGCCGTCCGCTTGGCAAGCTCTTCCTGCGTCATTCCAACCTTGGAACCCAGCGCTGCCATGCCTGCTTCAATGTTCTTGTTGGTCAGGTGGAGCTTGTCTTCAATCACCTTTGTTTCCGCGCTCTGGCGCTGCTCACCCGCTTCCAGGGAGTTCACGCGGCCGCGAAGATCAACGATGAGATACAGCGCAATTGCAAGTAAAACGGCAATGATTACGATTCCAGCCACTAGCGCAACTGGGTTGACGCGATGCTCCGTGGGCTGTATGTCCGCGGTCTCCGGCATGATGGGGGCTCCTGATTGAAAGATTCACTGCAACGATTGTTCCAGCGCATCCGACCGGTGTCAACGTTCACTTGGATCCTTCGGGCAATTCCATGTTTACAAAACCGGAAGTGAGAGATCCTCGCCGGAGAGCGCGCGCACTGATTACAATGGAGCAGTGCAGAAACAATATGACGTACTGGTAATCGGTGGCGGGATCATCGGTCTCTCGCTGGCGTGGGAGCTGTCCCGCAACTCCGCGCGAGTGTTGCTGATCGAGCGCCACGAGCCCGGACAAGAAGCATCGCATGCGGGCGGAGGAATGATCGCCGACCTTGATCCCGTGCTCCCCGTCGAACTGCGCGAACTCGCCCATCGCAGCGCAACTCTCTACCCGGCATTCGTCAGTGAGCTGTCCGCCGAAGCAGGGCGCGCAATCGATCTGCGCGACGCCGGCGTGATCGCGTTCGAAGAGCATCCGCTTCCCGAGGAGCCGGGCATTTCAGCCATTACCGCCGCGCAGGCGCTGGCGCTGGAGCCGCACCTGGCCATTCCTCCCGACCCTGCCTACACCATGCGCGAGCGCGCCGTCGACCCGCGTGATGTGGTGGCTGCTCTGCTTTCAGCCCTGCAAAAACGCGGGGTGGAGATTGTGACCGGCGAAGCTGTGCGTGCAGTGCAGGCGGAGCATGGACACGCCAGCGGAGTGCTGACCCAGCGGGCCACCTACGCCGCGCCGCGGATTGTGAATTGCGCCGGAGCGTGGGCCGCCCAGATCGGGGGCGCGAACCTGCGAACCCAACCGGTCAAGGGACACATGGTCGCGCTTGCATTTCCAGAAGAGTTGTCAATGACGCCCGCGGCCCGCGAGCAGAACCGGGTGTTGCGCCACGTCCTTCGCTCGCGCTGGTGCTACATCATCCCGCGCAGCAATGGGCGCTACGTTGTCGGCAGCACGGTCGAGCCGGGGGGTTTCGACAAATCCCTGAATCGCTATCGCGTGAAGCGCTTGCAGGACGCCGCGGCCCGCTTGATTCCACGCTTTGCGGAGGCAAAGATTGCCGAAGAATGGACCGGCCTGCGTCCCGGAACTCCGGACAATCTTCCCTTGCTGGGAGCTACCAGCATCGCGGGTTACTTTGCCGCGACCGGTCATTATCGCGACGGAATTCTGCTCACCCCGGTTACCGCAGAGGTGATGTGCGCGCTTGTTCTCGAGGGCAAGACGCTCATCCCGCTCGACCGGTTCTCTCCAGAACGCTTCTAGACTTTTCGCCGGCACACCGGTTCCGGGCTCAAAGGCTCGCCCCCACCTCCGGCCGGTGGGTCTCGCGCAATGGCGGCAATCCGGATGCTATACTCTCCAGTCTGCTTCTAGCTGCGGCTTCCTGGCGATTCAGAAAGGACTTTCCATCATGGCCTCGCTTGCAATTTCGTTTGCAAAGAAAAACGAAAAGCGTTTTCTCGAAGAATTGAAAGAGCTGCTCCGCATCCCCAGCGTCAGTACCCTTGAGGAACACCGGAGGGACATCGACGAGGCTGCCGGATTTGTCGCCGCGGAGTTGAAGCGCATCGGGGTCGAGCACGTGGAAATCGTACAGACCGCGGGTCTTCCGCTGGTATACGGCGACTGGCTCCACGCCGCCGGCAAGCCCACCGTGCTTGTGTATGCGCATTACGATGTGCAACCGGCCGAGCCCCTGGAAGAATGGATTTCACCTCCGTTTGAGCCCACCGAACGCGACCAGAACCTTTACGCGCGCGGCGCGGTGGACGATAAGGGCCAGCTCTGGATGCAGATCAAAGCGCTGGAATCGCTGTTTGCCGCCGAGGGAAAATTGCCGGTCAACGTCCGCGTGCTCTTTGAAGGCGAAGAGGAAGTGGGCGGCGAGGCGGTTGAGAAGTTTGTGCGCGAACACGCCGATCGTCTGCAATCCGACGTCGCCCTGATCTGCGACACGGAGTTGTTTGCGCCGAACCTGCCGACCTTGTGCGTGGGCTTGCGCGGCCTGGTCTACACCGAGATCGAGGCGCGCGGGCCAGCCACGGACCTGCACTCGGGAGTCTATGGCGGCGCCGCTCCCAACCCGCTGTTCGCCCTCTGCGAAATCATCGCCAAGCTGAAGGACGCGGATGGGCATATACTCATTCCCGGCTTCTACGATGAATGGGCCTCACCCACCGAGGCCGAGTTGAAGGCCTGGAAGTCGCTGCCCTTTGATGAAGAGCACTATAGAAAAACCGAGGTAGGCTCGACGGTGTTGACCGGCGAGAAAGACTTCTCCGTTCTTTACCGAACCTGGGCGCGTCCAACTCTCGAAGTGCACGGCATGCCTGGCGGCTTCACCGGTTCGGGCGCAAAAACTGTCATCCCGGCCAAGGCTTCCGCAAAGATCTCCATGCGCCTGGTGCCCAATCAGAGCCCCGAGGACATCCTGGAAAAGTACACCCGGTATGTAAAGTCTCTTTCCCCCAGGGGAATTCAGATCAGCATCAAGGTTCACTCCAAGGGCAAGGCCGTGGTGGTCAGCACGGACAACGACTACATAAGGGCGGCAAACCAGGCGTTGCATGAAGTGTTTCACAAAGAAACTGTGTATATCCGCTCCGGCGGCTCCATTCCCATCGTTGGACAATTCCGCAAGGACCTGAAAATCCCCTCTGTCCTGATGGGCCTTGGCCTGCCTGACGACAACATCCACGGTCCCAATGAAAAGTTTCATATTCCAAACTTCTATAAGGGCATCGAGTCGGTGGTTCGTTTTTTGTCAATTCTCGGCGAGCAATAGTCTGGATTCCTTCGGTCAACTGGAGGCCCGGCCATGAACCGGGCCCTTTGCTTGTTCCGGTTCCGGTGTCTTGCTGCCGTGCACTCCCGGGCTGAAGCAACTCGCTTGGCCGCTCGGATGGGTTTCCCGGGATGTTTTGGACTTAAATGGTTCACAGGAGCGGCAAGACTCTTGCACCTCAGATTGTGCAACCGGTGCGACGTATCCCCTTAATGCTACATTGACGGTGCATCCTATTGGGGTTTTGCACAGCTACCTACAACAAATGGTGCTTTGTCCCTTGACTGTCCCTTCGGTGGCTCGGTACAGTGGCAGCAACTCGCGAGGCAGGCCTCCCTGCCGAACGGAATTGGGAGGGCTCGAGGTTTTTCGAGTTGCCAGCCACCACTCGCGCCGCGCTCCACCGGGCGCCCGAAGACGGATCGAAAGAAAGCTGGCTTGCCACCAGCCCGGATCCGGGTTCCGATGGAAGACGTAGAAAGGCAACTCCCAGCCGGGGTTCGCCTGATTTCAGCTTGTGAAGCGCCGATATTTGGGGGAGAGCGGATTCTGCTTTCGGCGGCGACCCCGAGAACAGAGCGCGCGGCGTTCAGCGTCCGGGCGCAAGGAGTACACAGTTGCTGAAACTGAAAAAGCTTCAGATTCTGGGCTTCAAGTCATTTTGCGACCGCACCGAATTGAAGTTCCACGGTGACGGGATCGCAGCGATTGTCGGCCCAAATGGATGTGGCAAGTCGAATATTTCCGACGCCATCAGCTGGGTGCTTGGAGAGCAGAGCGCCAGAAGCCTGCGCGGCGCACACATGACGGATGTGATTTTTGCGGGCACGCGCGAGCGCAAGCCCACCGGCATGGCCGAGGTGACGCTGCACCTGGTGGATCCCCAGGTGTACGAAGGCAGGATCGAGACTCCTGTCATCGAAATTCAGGACGAAATGCCCGATCAGGACTGGGATGAGTCTTCGCTGAGCGCGCAACGCGCCCGCGAGGTCGAGGAGTATACCGAGGAGGTGCATCCCGGGCAGACTGATGAAATTGAAGTTGCCGCCGCAACCGCCGGGAACGAACTCTCCGCCGCCACCCTTGGCGCTGCTCCCGTTGCACTCCAGTTGGGCTCCGCATCGCCGTACCCAGGGAATGTGGCGTCAGTTGGGTCTGGGGAAGCTTCGGCATCCGCGGAGCGGGCGAGCGACGTGGCCGAGCGCGGCCCGCAGGTTGTGCTCAAGATTCGCCGGCGCAAGTTCAAGACGACCTTCAAGAAGGGCGAGATCGCGGTGACGCGGCGGCTGTTCCGCAGCGGCGACAGCGAATACCTGCTCAACGGAAAGCTCTGCCGTCTCCGCGATATCCAGGACATCTTCATCGGCACCGGTCTGGGGCCGGAATCCTATGCGCTGATCGAGCAGGGACGCATCGGTCAGATTCTGAGTTCCAAGCCAACCGACCGCCGCAACATCATCGAGGAAGCCGCCGGAATCACCAAGTTCAAGACGCGCAAGCGGCTCGCCGAAGCGCGTCTGGCGGATGCCAAACAGAACCTTGCGCGCATCAACGACATCTTCGACGAAGTCACGCGGCAGATGAATTCCCTGAAGCGCCAGGCCGCCAAGGCCGAACGCTACGCCAAGCTGCGCGACGAGATGCGCGAGCAATTACGCATCGTGCTGGCCAGCCGCTTTGCCGAGCTCGAAGTGCTGGCGCATCAACTTGAAGGCGAACTCGCGCAGCTCACCGAGGACTTGCACATCCGCACCCAAGCCGTGCAGGCGATGGACTCCGAGCACGCCGAGGGCACGCAGCATGGTTACGCAGTGGACCTGGAGGCGAAACAGGCGCGCGAACGTCTGAGCCAGCTTCAGTTGGAAATGGAGAGAGCCGGTGCGCGGCGCCGCAACAACGAGGAGCGCTGCGCCGAACTCACCGCGCGCGCCGCCGCGGCCGAAGCCGAAGCCAGCAGCACAAGCGGCCAATTGCAGCGGCTTGAAAGCGAACTCTCGGCGAACCAGAAGGTTCTGGAGAGCGCCGCGGCCGATGTTGCAAGCGCCCAGCAGGAACGCAATCTGCGCCAGTCGGAATCGCAGCAGGCCGCGCAGCGGCTAATGGAAGTGGAGCAGGAACGGGAGCGGCAACGCCGCCAGATGCTGGATGCGATCAACCTGACCTCGGGGATTCGCAATCGCATCACCCAGGCCGAAGAGCGCATTGCCGCGTTGCAGCGCGAGAGCGAGCGCCTGCAGCAGGAGCTAAGTTCGGCAAACCTGCAGGTGGAGTCCTTTGGCGGACAGCGCGGCCAGATCGGACTTGAGTTTGAATCGGCTACCGAGCTGTCGCGTTCGATCGCGGCCAGCCTGGCGGAAGCGCGGGCGCAGATTGCAGAAAAGCGCGCGGCTGAAGTCGAAGCCAAGCGAAAATTGGACCAGATGCGATCGGAATCCGCCACCTTGCAGGGCAAGCGGGCCTCGCTCGAAGCGGTAATCAGGGAGCACGGTTTCTCGACGGAGTCGGTACGCAGACTGTTGCGCTCCGGGCACTTGACAGGGCCAAACGCTCCGGTCGGCGTGCTGGCTGACTTCATCGAAGTGGAAGACAGATACGAAGGCGTGGTGGACGAATTTCTGCGCGACGAGTTGAACTTCCTCGTCGTAAAGTCCTGGGAGGCGGCCAACGACGGGCTGAACCTGCTGCGCAGCGATGTCGAGGGACGGGCGACTTTTCTGGTGCGCCCCGAGGATTCGCAGGCGAAGTTCAGCTTTGTGTTCGACGAGACGATGCGGACGCATCTGCGGGAAGACCGTGTCATCCCGCTGAAGGATTGCATTCGCGTGCCGGAAAACTTTGGCAGTTCACTGGAGGTGATTCTGCCCAAGCTCGGCAATGGCTACATTGTGCCGGATGCCGAGACCGGGCGCGCGCTCGCCCTGGAAAATCCGGATGCGTTCTACCTGTCGCTCTCCGGTGAGTGCTACCACAACGTGACCGTGACCGGCGGCAAGAAGCTGGCGGAAGGTCCGCTGCAAATCAAGCGCGACCTGCGCGAGGTGCAGCGCCAGATCGCAGACGTTGGCCGCGAACTGGCGGCGCGGGAAAACCTGGTCGAAGAGCTTGCCAACGCAATCCAGGCGCTGGTTCTGCTGCAGGAACGGTTGGAAGCAGAGCGCCGCGACTCCGAGCAAAAGGTGATGACCAGCGGCCACAGCCTGCGCCAGCTTGAGAGCGAGATGGAGCGGGTGCGGGTTCGTATCGCGGGATACCAGCGCGAACTGCTGCGTGTGGCCGGCGAACGCCAAGACCGCGAACTGTTCATCGCGGAGCGCCGCCGGGAGTTGGAGCAACAGGAAGAAATACGGCTGCAACTGGAAGCACAAATGAGCGCCGCCCAGGAGCACGTCGCAGAGTTACGCCTGGCCCGTGACGCTGCCGCGGAAGCGGCGAGCGAAGTCATGGCCCGCGTCGCCGGACTGGAGGAGCGCCGTCACGCCGCCGCCGCGGCGCTGGCGCGAATCCAGTCCATGGTCGCGGAGGTGACACAGCGGGTGAATTCGCTGCGCTCTCAATTGGAGGGCGCAACCGCCGAGAAGGCGCAGCGCGAACGGGAAAATGAGTTGCTGGCCTGCAATCTGGTAGAGTGGCAGCGCGAGTGCCAGGAGACGCAGGCACGGGAACGGGAATTGGCGGCCGAGAGCGAACTGCTCCGGGTTCGACTGGCCGCAATTGAGGTGGACCTGAAGCAGGCTCGCGAGGTCCTGGACCAGGTTCGCGATCGCCGCGGCGAGTTGAGTGCACAGGCGGCAAGGGCTGCAAGCGACACCGTGCACCTCGGTGAGACCTGCGTTCAGGAACTGAGCCAGAGTCGCGAAGACTTGCTTGCCCAAGCTTCGCTGGCACACCAGACGGGAGATGAGCTGGTGGCAACCGAGGCCAGCTATCGCGAGATGCGAGCGCGCCTGGATGGCATGGGGCCAGTGAACATGATGGCCCTGGAGGAATACACGGAAACGGCACAGCGCCACGAATTCCTGGAGACCCAGCGCAAGGACCTGCTGGATTCGATTGAGAACACCCAGAACACGATCAAGGAGATCGAGGAGATTTCGCGCGGCAAGTTCAATGACGCCTTCGTCATCATCAATGCAAACTTTTCGCGCGCGTTCAAGAAACTGTTTGGCGGCGGCGAAGCCTGGATGAAGCTGACCGACGAGGAGAACTCCGCCGAGAGCGGCATCGACATCGTGGCGTCACCTCCGGGCAAGAAGATGCAGAATGTGCTGCTGCTCTCCGGCGGTGAAAAGGCGATGACGGCACTGGGGCTGCTGGTTGGAATTTTCCAGTTTGCGCCCGCGCCATTCTGCATTCTCGACGAAGTGGACGCTCCGCTGGACGAGGTCAACATTGCCCGTTTCGGCGAACTCATGCGCGAGATGAGCATGGAAACCCAGTTCATCATCATTACTCACTCCAAGAAAATGATGACCATGGCGCCGGTGATGTACGGGGTCACCATGCAGGAACCGGGCGTTTCGCGCATTGTCAGCGTGCGCTTTGGCGCCGACAGCGAACAGCCCCAGGCGGTATCGGCCTGACTCTGCATCCGGTTGCGGCCCTGATCGGCGCCCGGGGTTTGACCGAGGCAGGAGCACAGTAACCGTGGAGCCCATCCGAACAGGGTTACCATGGCCACCCGGAGGTACAATGGAATCCGCGACACTGTTGCGATCCGGACATGTCCGATCTTCTCGGTTTCTCCGGTTGCCTAACCGGAGGGAAATGTGATTAGAAGGGTACAAACTTTCCGTCGCGGTTGGCATTCCCTCGCCGACCCGTCGCAACCCTCCTGTTTATGCGGATTGGCGCACTCCTGATCCCCTCGGCAATGGTCCTGGAAAATTATTTTTTGCTTCCCCAGGAAACATCCTGGGATCCGCGTTGACAAAATCAACCCACTGTTTAGAATCCTTTTTTGTACCACTCGAACTTACCGTGACCACGAAACCAACCGACCCAGTTCTTCTTCGGACCGACTTCCCTGACTTGGATCTCCACGCCAGCGGAAAGGTACGCGACGTGTACCGTGTGGACAGCGAACGGCTCCTGTTTGTCGCCACGGACCGGATTTCCGCCTTTGACTTTGTCCTCGGCTCCGGCATCCCGGAGAAGGGACGGGTGCTGACGCAGCTTTCCCTGTTCTGGTTTGATTTCCTGAAAGACCTTGTGCCCAACCACCTGGTGACGGCGGATGTGGAACAGTATCCGGCAGCGCTGAAGAAGTATGCGCCGGAGCTGCGCGGCCGTTCGATGCTGGTGGTGCAGGCCAATATGTATCCGGTGGAATGCGTTGTGCGCGGCTATCTCTCCGGCTCCGGCTGGAAGGAGTACCAGCAGAACGGCGCGGTGTGCGGCATCAAGCTTCCCAAGGGGCTGAGAGAAAGCGATAAGCTGCCGGAGCCAATTTTTACCCCGGCATCCAAGGCAGCCAGCGGCCACGACGAGAACATTTCCTTTGACCAGATGGTGAAACACGTAGGAGCTGCCAGCAGCGAGACGCTTCGCAAGCTGAGCCTGGGCATCTACAAGATGGCCGCCGACTACGCGCTGACCAAGGGCATCATCATCGCCGACACCAAGTTTGAGTTCGGGCAGACGGCCAACGGAGTTGTGCTGGCCGACGAGGTGTTAACGCCTGACTCCTCACGCTTCTGGCCGGCGGACAGCTATGCTCCGGGCAAGGCGCAGTTTAGCTATGACAAGCAGTACGTGCGCGATTACCTGGAGGAGATTCGCTGGGCGAAAACGCCTCCGGCTCCGGCGTTGCCGGAAGCGGTACAGCAGAATACCAGCGCAAAATACGTGGAAGCATATCGCCGGTTGACCCTGCAGGAACTGCCGCGGGGCTAGCTCATGAACGGCCTCGACTGGTTGATCGCGGGAATTCTCGCGCTTTCGGTAATTGCGGCCGCGGCCCAGGGCTTTGCGTTTGAATTGTTTTCGCTGGCGGGCACCGTGTTTGGGTACTTGTTAGCCGCCTGGGAGTATCCGGTCGCGGCAAGATATTTGGAGCCATTCGTCAAGAATGACCTGGTGGCGGCTGGCGCGGGATTTTTGTTGATCTTCCTGGCCGTCGTGGTATTAGCCGGGACCGCCGGCCGCATTGCGCGCTGGGCAACCCACAGCGTGGGTCTGCGCTGGTTCGATCGGCTGCTGGGCGGAGCCTTCGGATTCTTGCGAGGCGCGCTGGTGGTGATGGTGCTGGTGATGGCCATGGCAAGCTTTCTGCCGTCCTCCGAAGCGCTCGCGAGGTCCAGTTTGGCGCAGTATTTCTTGGTTGCCGGACGGGCGGCTGTGTACGCCGGCCCGGGTGAGTTGAAGCAGAAATTCCGCGATGGACTGAAGGCGCTGGATCGGGTCCGCGGCAATACCAGTCAGGCCAGCCACCGCAACGATCGCGTTCTATAGATAGCTGTTGGCGTGTCATGGGGATGCCGATAGGTCACACGGAATAGAAGTGTGCAGTCCTTTACCATTTCATTTGTCCAAACCACGAGAAAGAGAGGCCCTCGTTGAAAGACCAGCTTGAGGCTCTTGTTGCGCAGATGTACGAGAGCGGGATTTTTTATTCCGAAGCGGTGCGCGAATTCAGAAAACGATTCATACTTACCGTTCTCGAGCGGAACAATGGCAATCAATGTAAGGCTGCAAGACAGTTAGGGATGCATCGCAACACGCTCAGCAGGACCGTCACGGAGTTGGAACTGGACGTGCGAGCCGTGCGCGCCGGGGCGCGGCGTCCACCGAAGAGCGAGAAGAGTCTCGTGATGGAGAAAAAGATTGCACGCTAACCAGCGCTCACATTTCTGAGCCAGGCCGCTTGCGAGCGGTGCAAACATTTTTTTTGCAGGGTCAGTCAGCTACCATACTCGAATCAAAAAAGGACGGCGCCTTCGCCGTCCTTCCTTCATTTCGTTTTCAACCTGGACTACTGAGCCTTGTGGTGCACGGGAGCAGGTTTTTTCGCAGCTTCGGGCAATCCCTTCAGGACTTCTCCGTCGGTGAATGTCAGGTCAAACGCATCGCCAACCGCTGTGTACTGGCTGGGAACGCCTTGGATCGTAAGCTGCACCCCAGCCTTGGGAATGCGGGCCGGAGCGAGCGGGGTTTTAAGGTTTAAAGTGATATCCGCCTTCTTCGCGTCGATGTCGTCGACGCTCCCGGCAAGCTTCAGCGAGTCACGCGTGGCCTCTACGACGTCTGCCACCAACTGCACCGGTTTGCCCTTAATCGCGGTCCATACCTGATCGCTGGCCTGCTTATTGCCGCTGGTGAGAATGAACTGCCACTCGGCGAACGAAAGCCTTTCCGGCGCGCCCTTCTTGAGCATGTCGGCTGCCTGGTCGGCGGCTGAGGGTGCAGGAACAACCGTGAATCCGGCAGGAATCGTAGGCGCCGTCTTGGCCGTGGCCAGCAATTCGTCGAAGCCCGTATCCGAGCCGTGATAACGGATGTACTGATTCTTGGCGTACGCCAGAAGCTGCGGGTTGGGAGCGGGAGCGATCGCGGCAGCCTTGGCGATCCAGAACAAGCCGTCCACCACTGGCGGCTTGGGTGTCAGGTAGGCCAAGGCCAGCAGGTAGATGCTGTTGAGTTCGTTGGGCTGCAAAGCCACCTCTTCCTTCAGATTCTGCTGCGCGGTGGCATAGTCCTTCGCCTGCAGAGCGGCGTGGCCGACGGAACCAAGGTAGATGACGCGGAACGAAGTTTTCATGGCGTTCCACTGATCATCGCTGTAGCCTTCGGGTTTGTTGGCCTTTTGAATGGCCTGCAGTCCCCGCGCACCCAGTTGTCCGGCTTCCTGCAGTGAAGCGGCGGCATCGGTCCCCCCGGCCTGGGCCACGGCGCGATCCAGATAGCTGAGCAGCGCCAGCGCGGTCAGGTTGTTCGGATTGATCTGCAGCAAGCGCTGGGCGGAAGCCTTGACCTGCGCCGTGTTGTTGAGTTGCTGATAGGTTTTGAGGAGGACTTCCAGACCGTCTTCCTTCATCACGCTGTTGGGATAGGTCTGGAGATAACTCTCCATCATCTGGGCCTTCTGCGCGGCGTCGGTTGCATTGACAGCGGCCACGTAGGCGTTGTACTCATTGGGATCCTGGATGATCTTTCTTTGCGGCGCGCCCGGAGCGGTAGCTCCCGGCGCAGGTTGCTGCTGTCCCGCAGGGGAGGCCTGCGCCTGCACCGCCAAGCTGGAGGCAGCAAGCAACAACACGAACACGGACTTCTTCATTCTCTTGCTCCTTAAGAACTATGCGGAATCTGCGACTCACTCATCAACACCGGGCCCATCCGATGCAAACCGGGCCGGTGCCGGATAAATCAGAAAGCGCTACTTGACCAGCCAACGCGGCACTTTGCGCTGAGAACGCGATTATAGGGATGCATAGGCAGTTAAGGCAAGCATCCTGATAGCGTATAACATAAGCCTTTCAACGCCAGGCGCGGTATAGGATGCATCCACCGGCGTTTTGGGTGTCCAGAAGTCAGCCACGGCACAACCCATGCATTCCATCCTGGCGGAGCGCATGAAAGGAAGGGTCAATGAACCAAAATACCTCAATATCAGGCCAAACCGCGGTGATTACCGGGGGCAGCCGGGGCATTGGCGCGGGCATTGCGGCCAAGCTTGCCGAGATGGGAGCAAAGACGGTCATTCTAGGAAGAAACCGCAGCGCCCTGGAGGCGGTCGCCGAACAGATCCATGCGAGGCAGGGTAGCTGTCTGGCCCTGGTCTGTGACCTTGAAAATCTGGCCGAAGTCGAAGCGGTCGGCCGCGAGGTTCAGCGCCAGGCGGCAGTGCCACAGATTCTGGTCAATTGCGCGGGCGTAGGCATGCCGGGGCGGCCATTGCTGGACTGCACGGCCGCCGATTGGGACCGGATTATCAACACGAACCTGCGCGGCGTCTTCTACGCCGTTCGCGCCTTCGCGCCGGCCATGGTGGAAGCGCGGAACGGACACATCATCAACATCTCCTCCATCGCCAGCAAAAATCCCCTGCCGGGTGGCGCAGTCTACGCCGCCAGCAAATGGGGCTTGAACGGGCTCAGCTTCTCGCTGGCCGAGGAGTTGCGCGCCCACAATGTTCGGGTGAGCGTGGTTTGTCCCGGCTCGGTAAACACCGAATTTTCCACTCACGAGGGACGCGATCTGAGCCGGATGCTGGCTCCCGCCGACGTGGCCCACGCAGTTGCAATGTTGGTTACCCAACGGCCGCAATCCTTCATCAGCGAGATTGTATTGCGGCCCACGCAGAAACCCTAGGGTGGCCGCAGCCGGGTTGGCCGCAATTCGGGAAGCAAAGGCCGCCGTGAAGGCGGCCTTCGCTGTTTCCCGCGGCCGTTGTCTAGAAGTGGTAGGAAATCCCCATGCCCTTACGGGCGCGAGCGTCGAGAGTAGGAAGAACGCCCGGAGCGATCTTTCCGGCAAACTGAGCCACGCCGAGATCAACCTGCAGCGGCGATCCCTTCAGATTCGGAACCACGCGCACAAAGTAGGCCAGCGAAGTCGGAATGTTGGCAGAGACTGGAGTTCCGGCCAGCCCGGTCAGGTAATGATTCAAGCCTTGGACGTACCTGGGCTCCTGGAGCGCTTCCGCCCCGAAGATCAGAGCTGACTTTGCTGGTCCATGGACGACAAAGGCAGCGGCGCCGAACAGGCGTCCCTGCCAGCGCTGCCCGAGATTAGAAGGAGAACCGTTTCCGGCATTACCGGCAACGCCGAGGATCGAGGCGTCGGTCAGTTTGTCGCCTAGGCTCAGGACGAAGGGCAAAACCTTCACCTGGGTGATAGTTTTAGTCGCGACGATGTAGAAATCGCCATTCGTCTGGGAAACGGAACCGCCCGACGGGGGTGCGGTGTAGTAACTCACGCGCTGCGCCCCAAACCGGCCAATTGCGCCCACGGCGATGGCCGGGACCCACTTGGAATTGAAGGAGTTCTCAGGCAGAACCATCAACTTGCCGTGCAGTTCGCTGAAACCGTTAGAGAACAGGACACTGAGAGGGCTGCGACCCGAAGAACTGAACGCCTGGGTGTAACCCGCTTCAAAGCGATTGCCAAAGCCTTCGGTAATGGAGAACTGGTAATCGTTGCCGATCACGTTGCCCGAGTTCAGGTAGTGGAACGCGACTTCTGGCTTGCCAAACTTTCTGGCCGGAGAGGCAGCCGTATAGGCGAACGGCGTGATGAGCGCGCCAGTCTGTCCTTCCCAGTTCAACCCCTGGGCAGATGAAGTCTGTGAAAAAACAGTGATAGCGAAAAAGCTAAAAGCGATCCAGAGCTTTCGAATGTTCATCCTGTGCATGTCTCCTAAGTTTACGGTCAGTGTTCCTGGTTCGTTCAAAGGCATGTGGCCCCGATGTGGCACAAAACAAAAACCCATCGCCAGTGATTCTGGCGATGGGTTCGTGAAGGTCGCTTGAAAAAAGTCTATTCCACGATCTCAGCTTCGCCAGCAGGCAGCAACCCGCAACAGCAGCAGGCACAAGCGCGGCACATCCGGAAGCAGACGGTCATAGTGGATGGATCATAGCCCGGCCCGTATCCAGGCGTCAATACGGACCCGTTGCAAAATCGGTAACCGGGCCCGGGCGCTGCGCTCGCCAGTGCCGGGCCAAATCCGTGCTGACGCAAGCGATGAGGCCTTGCTAGGCGCCATACCCGCCCTTGTTTTCCAACTCCACCTTGCCGCGGAACATGCGATACAAGAAGACAAAATAACCGAGCGCGATGACCATGCCGAAAATCCACCACCGCAGGCCCACCTGCAACGCGTAGCTGGAGGTAATCGAGTTCTGGATGGTCAGGCTATAGCGCGGATCGATTGCCGGAAGGATGACCGGATAGAGCGAGTACACGGCTCCCACCAGCATGAAGGCCAGATACAGCGCCCCAGAAATAAATGCTGCGACCTCTTTCCTGCGTTTCTGGAAAACGAAGACTGCGATCAGGCTAGCGAAGACCAGCACGGGAATCAGGTAGCCGACCGGCAGCGCGTTGTAGTTGGCGAGGAGGTTGGGATGAATGAAGAGCGTGGCAAACAGGCTCACCAGGGTCAGCAGAAGGAGAACCGGGGTGAGTACGAGCGACGTCTTGCGCGCATGCTCATTCAGTTCGCCATCGGTCTTGACGACGATGTAGTTGGCGCCATGCACACAAAGCGCAACCAGCGCGACTACACCTGACAGCACCGTATACCAGTCCAGAACGCCCGGATGGGGACCGACTCTCCAGTTGGTCCATAAGGGAAGGAAGAAGTAGTGATCCGGTCCAAGAGGCAGGCCACGCACCACGTTCCCCAGCGCCGCCCCGTAAAACACTGCCAGGAGCAGGCTGCCGACTGAGAAAATGCCGTCGAAAAAGCTGGCCCAGATGCCGTCCGCGATATGGGTGCGGAATTCCAGTCCGATCGCGCGCAGCATCAGAAGCCACAGAACCATCATCAGCGGAAGATAGAAGCCGCTGAAGCTGGATGCGTAGAGCTGCGGAAAGACGAAGTAGAGCACGCCACCGGTAGCGAGCAGCCACACCTCGTTGCCATCCCACACCGGACCAATGGAGCGGATAATTTTTCTCCGCTCGTCGTCGGTTCGGCCAAGGAAAAGGTGCAGGGCGCCGGCGCCAAGGTCAAACCCGTCCAGAATCACGTACGCGGTCAGCATGACGGAGATAATCGCAAACCAAAGGAATCCCATGTTAGTTCCTCCTCGCGGCGCTAGCTTTTCCGCCGTTCACTGGAGCGGGAACTAAGTTCTCAACATGCTCCGGCCCATGATTGATTTCGCGCTGCACAAGGAACAGAAACAGGATTGCAAGCAAGGTGTACATCCCGAAAAATCCCAGTAATGTGAACCACACGTTCGCCGCCGTCACCGACTTCGAGAATCCGTCAATGGTACGCAGCACGCCGTAAACAAGGTACGGCTGGCGTCCAATCTCAGCCGTCATCCATCCGGCCGTATTAGCGATGAAGGGCAGCGGGAAACTCAGCATAAGGACCCAGAGCAACCACTTCGTTTGGTGCAGCTTCTTGCGCCAGAGTTGGATGCCGGAGATCAGCATCACGAGCATGAAGACGGTGCCCAGCCCAACCATGATGTGATAGGAGTAGTAGAGAAGGGCGATGTTGGTCGGCCACTCGGATTCGGGAAACGAGCTCAGTCCACGCACTTGCGAATTCCAGTTGCGGCTGATCAGGAAGCTGAGCGCCTTGGGCACAACCAGCGGATTGTCAATGCTCTTGGTTTCAACGTTGGGTTGGCCGAGGATCACCAGATCGGCCGTCTTGGTGTCAAAGTGGGCTTCCATTGCGGCCAGCGCCGCGGGTTGATAGTTGGCAAGGTTGTGTCCCTGGCCGTCGCCGGTCGGTCCGATCACGAGCAGCGAGAACAGGATTCCGGAGACCACGCCCACGCGGATGTAGATTTTGCCCTGCTCAACATACTTCTCACTGAGGAGGTAGTAGGCACCCACGGCCGCCATCACAAATGCGCCCGTAACCGCTGCGCCGGCCATGTTGTGCGCATATTGCCAAAGCGCCCAGGGATTCAGCAGCAGTCCCCAGAAACTGCTTAGCGTAACCGAACCATCCGCAGTCGCGCGGTAAGCAACCGGATGCTGCATCCAGGCGTCGGTGGCAACGATGAAGTACCCTGACAACCATGAGCCGAGAAAAACGGCGACCCCGGTCCACCAATGAGCGATCTTGCTCAGGCGCTTCTCTCCGTAAAGGAAGAGGCCGAGAAAGGCCGACTCCAGAAAGAACGCGAACGTGCCTTCCATTGCCAGCGTCTGCCCGATCACACCGCCGGCAAATTTAGAAAAGTGCGACCAGTTGGTTCCGAATTGGAATTCCATCGGAATGCCGGTGACCACTCCAAAGACAAAGCTGATGCCGAAGATCTTCGCCCAGAAGCGTGCGGCCTGGTGATAGCGCTCGTCGTTCTTCCACAGTCCAATGGTTTTCAACGCGACGACCAGCGGGGCCAGTCCCATGGTGAGCTGTGGAAACAGGTAGTGGAAGGTAACAGTGAATGCGAAATGTAGTCTATGTATTAAAACGGCGGAGTCCATTGCGATCACCCCACTCAATTCCTGGTAGTTGGTTTGCCGCCTTACGTCCCTCTAGGAGCGGAACGCGGACGTTTTGTGGTGATTGGTTTCCCGGGCGGTTTTCTCCGCGGCGAACCCTGTTTTGATTGCGGTCTGGCGCTGCCGTTCGGCTGCGCGATGCTCAGCAGATTATCGCAGGATTCCTGTGCGGGAATCATTTCCGCGATTTTTGCCTGGCCCAAAACCGACAACATGGCCGACTGCGCCCGCAGCCAAACCTGGTGCGCGGCACACTCGGCCTGGCGATGGCAGGATGCACCCGAAGTGACACAGACATTGAGAGCAACCGGCCCGTCAATGCATTCGACCACGTCGAGCAGAGAGGCTTGCGCGCCGCGCGCAACAAGAGAAAAACCGCCCGCGACTCCGCGCCGGGCCTGGATCAGCCGGGCGCGAGCCAGTGTCTGGAGGATCTTTGACAGAAAACTCTCTGGCGCTTCCGCCGCCCTGGCCAGAAGTGTTTTGGAGACGACCGCCCCCTCCGGCCGGCTGGCCAGATGGATCATCACGCGAACGGCATAGTCGGCGGCACGGGTCAGTTGCATGGAAGATCAAGCTAATCTGGACCGTTTTAGTCCGCTTTCACCGTATCGCCGTCAACTCGTCTTTTCAGTGACGCGGATCAACCGTGTCTGTGATATTTCTCACGACAATGTGTTCATTTGCCGGGGCTGAGACGCCCACCGTGGGCGAGCCAAGCCGGAACCGGATGCAATGGAACGGAAACTCTGAGAGCCGGGATCGTTCGGTTTACACTGGTAGCTGTGAATGCTGAGATTGTAGCAATCGGCTCCGAGCTCTTGACGCCTTACCGCCAGGACACAAACTCCCTGTTCTTGACCAAGCGCCTCAATGAACTTGGCGTCGAAGTCATCTTCAAGACCATTGTCGGCGACCGTCCCGAGCATCTGCTTCAGGCCAGCCGGATTGCACTCTCGCGTGCCCAGATTGTCATATTTTCCGGAGGCCTCGGTCCCACCGAGGATGATTTGACGCGCGAATGCGTTGCCCAGGCCCTGGGTCTGGAGCTGCGCCGCGATCACGAGATCGTAGCGGCCCTCTACGCGCGCGCCGCCGTCATGCGCATGCGCATGGCGGAAAACAACGTAAAGCAAGCTGACTACATCTACGGGGCGGAGCTTTTGAAAAACTCCCGCGGCACCGCGCCCGGGCAGTGGCTTGACACCAACTTTGAAGGCCAGCGCCGCCTGGTGATTCTGTTGCCCGGCCCGCCGCACGAGATGGAAGGCCTGTTCAACGATCACTGCTTCGAGCGCCTGAAACTGGAGTTGCCCGAAGAGCATCTGGCAACCTGCGAACTGAAAATCGCGATGGTCACCGAATCCACCGCGGATCTTCGCGCCGCTAAGATTTACAAGGAATATCCGAACATCGAGACCACAATTCTAGCCAAAGCAGGCGAGGTTCAGTTTCATCTCAAGGCGCGGGCGGCAACGCAGGCGGAGGCAGAGGAACGGGTCGAGAAGCTGGCATCGCTACTGGAGGACGAATTCGCCGACGAGATTTTTTCCGCCGGCGGCGAATCGCTGGAACAGATTGTCGGGTACTTCCTGCAGATGCGCGGCGCTACTCTGTCGGTCGCCGAGAGTTGCACCGGCGGTCTGCTGGCCGAGCGCATCACCAGCATCAGCGGTTCCTCACGATACTTCATGGGTGGAGCGCTGGTGTATTCCGACGCCTTGAAGCGCGAATTTTGCGCTGTGCCTCCCTTGCTGCTGGCAAGCGATGGCGCCGTCAGCCGCACCGTGGCCGCCGCGCTTGCCGAAGGGATTCGGCAGCGCTGCAAGACGACCCTCGGGATCGGAATCACCGGCATTGCGGGTCCCACCGGCGGCACCGCCGAAAAGCCAGTCGGCCTGGTATTTGTTGCCCTTGCTGATGGCAAGCACACCGAGGTTGTGGAGCGGAGATTCCCTGGCGCGCGCGATCGGGTTCGCTGGTTTGCTACCCAGTTGGCCCTCGATCTGCTACGCCGCAAGCTGCGGTAAACCATGCGCCTGTTTGTTGCTTTGGATATTGACGACGCCATCCAGCAGCGGCTGGAAGAATATGTGCGGAGCTTGCAGCCCCGGGTCTCCGGAGTGCGTTTTGTGGGCCGCCACACATACCACGTCACGTTGAAATTTCTCGGCGAGGTGCAGCAAGTGGAAGCGGTGCGCCAGGGCCTGCGCACGGTTCACGCGCCGGCCTTCCAGGTTGCCTTTGGCGGCGTGGGCTTTTTCCCCAACGCGCGCGCGCCTCGCGTCTTCTGGGCCGGGGTCCATGCCCCGGCGGTGCCCAGCCTGGTTCACGCCATCGACCAGGCGCTCGCGGCCCTGGACTTTCCGCCGGAAGGTAAAGTGCAGCCGCATCTCACGCTGGCGCGGAACGGCTCGGGGAGGCCGCGTCCGTTGCGCGGTGAGCAGCCGCCGGAGGGATTTGCCCAGCTTTCTCGAATTGTGGCATCCGGTCCGGCCCCGGAGTTCGGTACAATGACGGCGCGCGAATTCATTCTGTACGAAAGCAGGTTGTCGCCCAGCGGACCGAGCTACTACAAGCTCGAAGGATTTGAACTCGCCCGCTGAGCACACCTGCGATGGACGTGATATGAGTTATCCCATTCTGATTGCCATCGCCGTCTGCTCCTACCTTGTTGGCTCAATTCCATTCGGCTACATCCTGGTGCGCGTGTTTCAAGGCATCGACGTCCGGTCCATTGGAAGCGGCAACATCGGCGCCACCAATGTCGCCCGCACCGGCGGCAAGGGTTTGGCCGTCGCTACTCTCGTTCTGGACATCTTCAAGGGTTGGCTGCCGGTGTTTCTGGTGCTCACCTTGCCGGGAATTCCGGCCTCCAGTCCGGCACAGCTCCACACCGTGGCGACTTTTGCCGCGCTGATTGCCGTCTTGGGCCACATGTTTCCGGTCTGGCTCGGCTTCAAGGGAGGCAAGGGAGTCGCCACCGGACTTGGCGTTTTCCTTGCGCTTGCGCCCAAGGCGGTGCTGGTTGCGGTGGTGCTGTTCCTTGCCGTCGTCGTCTTTACCCGCTACGTTTCGCTGGGCTCAATGCTGGCCGCGGCCATCTTCCCGCCCGCGGCGTGGTGGCTTGAGCGGGAGACATTTCCGCCTCTCGCGCTCGCCATGTGCGTGGGGGTGGCATTGCTGGTCATCGCGCGTCACCATCAGAACATCGGACGACTTCTGGCAGGCACCGAGAGTCGGTTCGGCGCCAAGAAGGCATAGCTTTCCACGGCGAGGATCGCCGTGACCGGCGCCCAAGCCTGCGGCATGGCGTCGGCCATCGGCTTAGCACTTGGCGGCGCACCGCGAATCACGTCGCGCGCCTGCCGCAAGGAAGGGATTGAATCCAGCCGCGCCTTCCACGTCAACCTGGTGTTGCTCCACTCCTACTCGCTCGCGGAGAACCTTGCAGCCACCCGCAGTCCCGCCGAGGGAGTTAGTGCGCGGACTTCGTGTTCCGGTCGCTATAATTGAAATCGCAATGATTCAAACGTTATTTGGAAGCCTCGATCAGCCCGAAGAAAAGAAAGCATCGCTGTTCGAGCGAATGAAGCAAGCCGTTACGCGTACCCGTGAAAATCTGGCGGAGCGCATTGAGGAGGTCGTCAGCTTCCGCAAGGAAATTGACTCCGCCACTCTCGACGATCTGGAAGCAACCCTGATTTCCGCCGACCTCGGCTCCACTACCACGCGGGAAGTGTTGTCGGCCATGCGTGAAAAGGTGGATCGCAAGCAAATCGGCAACGGCTCGGAACTCAAGCGCGTGCTCAAGGATGAGCTGCTCGCCATCCTAAGCCGCGCCGCCGAGAGCAGGCCGAAGGTGGTCGCCGCTCCCCCGGAGGTCATTCTCGTGGTCGGCGTCAATGGCGTCGGCAAGACCACCACCATCGGCAAGCTGGCGCACTCCTTGCGAGCGCAAGGAAAAACCGTTTTGTTAGCCGCGGCAGATACTTTTCGCGCCGCTGCCATCGAGCAGTTGGAGATCTGGGGCGAACGCACCGGCACCGAAGTGATCAAGAGTAAGCCCGGAGGCGATCCCTCGGCCGTCCTGTTTGACGCGCTGCAAGCCGCCAAGGCACGCCAGACTGACTATGTCATCGTTGACACTGCCGGACGCCTGCACAACAAGCAGAACCTGATGGACGAGCTCGAAAAGATGTGCCGCACCGCACACAGGGTGGTTCCCGGAGCTCCGCATGAAACGCTGCTGGTCATGGATGCCACCACGGGCCAGAACGGACTGCAACAGGCCAAGGTTTTCACCGAGGCGGCGGGCGTGACCGGAATCGTACTCACGAAGCTGGACGGCACTGCCAAAGGGGGCGTAGTGATCGCAATTTCGCGCGAGATGGATCTTCCCGTGCGTTACGTCGGGGTGGGAGAGAAGCAGTCGGATCTGATTCCCTTTAACGCGGTCGACTTTGTCGATTCGCTGTTTGCTTAAGCCATGGCCATCGCCACGGATGAATTGTTTCTCAGGCAGGCATTGGAACTGGCGGCGCGGGGCCGGGGTTTGGCCTCGCCCAATCCGCTGGTGGGCGCGCTGATTGTGGATGAGCGCGGACGCATGGTTGGCAGCGGTACCCACCGTTACGCGGAACTGAAGCACGCCGAGGTGCTGGCCATTGAACAGGCGGGCCCAATGGCGCGGGGCAACACGCTTTACCTCAATCTGGAACCTTGCTCGCACAGCGGACGCACCGGCCCCTGCGCCGACGCGGTTATCGCCGCTGGAATCGCGCGTGTCGTCTGCTGCATGGAAGATCCCAATCCGCTGGTTGCCGGTAAAGGGTTTGCCATGCTTCGCGCCGCCGGAATCGAAGTCCAAACCGGAATCCTGGAGGCAGAGGCCAGACGCCTGAACGAGAGCTTTGCACAATTCATCCGAACCGGCCTGCCCTTTGTAACCCTCAAAGCGGCGATGTCGTTGGACGGAAAGATCGCTGGCCCGTCCCAGGACCGGATGCAGGCGCCAGGCTCCCCATCCTCTAGTCCGAAGCACATTACGGGCGAAGCGGCGCGCCGCCGCGTTCATGAAATGCGTCACGACTGCGATGCAATTCTCGTCGGTGTCGGCACGGTGATCGCCGACGACCCCCTCCTAACCGACCGTAGCGGACTGGAGCGGCGGCGGCGTTTGCTGCGCGTCATTCTCGACTCGCGCTTACGCCTGCCGCTGACCGCGCACGTCGTGGAAACCGCCGATGACGATGTCATCGTCTTCTGTTCTTTTGCCGAGGAAAACAAACGCCGCGCCCTGGAAGCTCGCGGCGTACGCGTGCGCCAGGTGGACATTGAAACCACAACTGCCGGAAGTGAGCCACTGCCGCACGAGGGGCGTCCCGACCTCTATCGAGTCTTCGCCATGCTGGGAGAAGAGCAGGTCACCAGCCTGCTGGTGGAGGGGGGAGCCATGGTGAACTGGGCCTGTCTGCGCGCCTGCCTGGTCGATAAACTCGTGCTTTTTTATACCCCGCGGATTTTTGGCCCGGTGGGGGCCGTGCCGTGGCTGGAGGGAAAAAACGGCTTATCCCCGGGGGCAAGCCTGGGGTCCTCCAACATCACAATTGAGCGCTTCGGAGAAGACTTTGCAGTAGAAGCCTATCTCCGTGATCCCTATCAAATACTCGGACCACAGGGCTGAGAGGAATCGCCATCATGTTTACAGGAATCATCGAAGAAGTCGGCAGCATCGTACGCATCGATCAGGACGGAGACAATCGCCGCATCGTAATCGAGGCAAGAAACGTAACCAGGGAACTGCACAGCGGAGACAGTTGCGCCGTCAGTGGCGTTTGCCTCACCGCGCTCGACATCACCCCAACCTCGTTTGCCGCCGATCTTGCACCGGAAACCTGGACCCGCACTTCTTTCTCGCGGGTTCATCCCGGCGCCCGTGTCAATCTTGAACTCCCTCTGGGAGTGCAGGACCGCCTCGGGGGCCACATCGTGCAAGGTCACGTCGATGGCGTGGGGCGGCTGGAAGCCTTCGAGCGCATCGCCGGCTCCGATGGATTCTGGTTGCACATCCAGGTCACGGCCGAACTCGAAAAATATCTTGTCTTCAAGGGCTCCATCGCCATCGAGGGCATCAGTCTGACCATTGCAAAACTCGACGGCCTGCGTTGCTCCGTGGCCATCATTCCGCACACCGTGGAGTGTACGAATCTGGGCAATCTCAAGCCGGGCGATCCCGTCAATGTAGAGACCGACATCCTGGCCAAGTATCTGGAAAAGTGGACGGCCCGCGACCGCCAGTCCCGGCTCAGCTCCGAGGCGCTGGTGGCGAAGGGATTTTGACCATCCCGGACAATTCATCGCGCCCGGCGCGTAAAGGCGAAAACTCTGCGCCCTCCGCAGCGAGCGCTGCATCTGTGTAGGGGAAATTCCCCTTCTCCGGAGGTTCTCGTGAAACTACTATCTACGGTTCTGCTCATGACCGCATTTGCCCTGGCCTTGCCCATGAACTCGATTTATAACCTCACGGTCACCGACATCGACGGCAAGCCCACGCCGCTCTCACAGTTCCGGGGGAAGGTCCTGCTGGTCGTCAATGTGGCGAGCCGCTGTGGTTACACGCCGCAGTACGAGCAACTGCAGGCGCTCTACTCGCGCTACAGGGATCGCGGCCTGGTGGTGGTCGGATTTCCGGCAAACAATTTCATGGAGCAGGAACCGGGTTCGAATCAGGAGATCAAGGAATTCTGCACTCGTAAGTACAATGTGAGCTTTCCCATGATGTCGAAGATCTCGGTGAAGGGCGCCGATCAAGCGCCGCTCTATCAATACCTCACCGATATCGTGAAGAATCCCACCTATGGCGGCGAGATTAAGTGGAACTTTACCAAGTTTCTGATCGATCGCAATGGCATGATCGTGAACCGGTTTGAGCCCAAGACGGAACCCGGCGATGCCGAGGTGGTCGCCGCCATTGAAGCTGCCTTGGGAACGTAATCGTCTGCTTGCGTGGGCCCGGGGAACGCCGGGCCTGCATTTCCGGAAGCGGCGATCTCATTCCGCAGGCATTGGCAGGCGAGGATTCTGACCGCCCCGCCAGTATTCAAGGTCCAGCGAATCCAGGGCCAGAAACTCCCGCACAATTTCCAACTCCGACTGCGCCATTTTCGCCGGTGTGTCAAAGAACACCACTTGCGCCTCGTGCAGGAAGACAATACGGTCGGCGACCTTCTTCGCCAGCGCCATATCGTGGGTCACCACAATGCTGGTGAGCTTCAACTGGTACTTCAACTTCTTGATCAGGTCGCCGAGCAGGTGAGCCATCAGCGGATCCACCATCGTCGTCGGCTCGTCATAGAGAATCGCCTCGGGCTGCGCGGCGAGGGCGCGGGCAATGGCCACCGAGCGCTTCATTCCCGTGGAGAGATCGGAAGGCAACTGGTCACGGTACTCGCCCACGTTCACCATCTCCAGCAGTCCATCGACAATCTGGTATATCTGCGATTCGTTCAAGTCTCCCCGTTCGCGCAGGGGAAACGCAACATTTTCACCCACGCTCAGCGAGTCGAATAGCGCGCCATTCTGGAAGACCATGGTGACCATCTTGCGAATGCGTTCCAGTTCTAGTTCCGGATAGTCCGTGATGTCTTCGCGCGCCACCCAGATGCGGCCGCTATCCGGCTTCAGAAATCCCATGATGTGCTGCAGCACCACCGATTTACCTACGCCGCTTCGGCCCAGGATGCAGACGGTTTCTCCGGCTTTCACGTCAAAGCTGACCTCCCGCAGAACCACCTTCTCGCCAAAGGCTTTGCTGACGTCTACAAACTGAATGTATGGCCGCTCCAGATCAATATCATGCATGGTGTTGCCCTGAGTGTAACCCGGATGGACGTAACTTCGTGCGATTGAAATCCGGCGCCTGCTTTAGGCGCGCGCTTCGGCGTTGGGCTGCCATTGGATTACCATGCCTACGATGCGCCCGGCCAGGTCCACTTCCAGCCGTCCTGGGACGTTGACCACGGTGTCTCCGCTGGTTCCCGGCATGGCGAGAAACACGTGGGGTTCCACATAGCTTCCCTGCCCTTCGCCGCAGATGAACGCCAGGGCCTGTTGGTTGCGCAAGGACTTGGGCACGACGAAGGTCAAGTCGGCCAGTTCCCCAGTCTCCGTCAAAGAGATCACGGCCTGAACCTCTGCGCGCGTGCGCACGTCCTCAACGCCCATCTCAAGGTTTGGCTTGAACATCACGTAATACAGAAATCCCTCCACGGGATCGAACTCCGCGCGCTCCACTCGAATACTCATCATGGCAATTCCTATTACTGCCGACGCAAGTGGGTTTTGTATCACAATCGGCGGATTCGCACCACTGACCTCCGGGCAGCGGGGCTGTGTGCCGCGCGCCAGCGCCTGGACTCTTACCCTGTGCTGAATGGAGCCGCGCTCGGCTTCCGGCAATGATTGGCGCAGGAGGCTGCCAGCGTGCCATGGCCCAGCTTACCTCTTTCGTAACTCCCCCATTCTGCCGGTTCGCCCTATAATCGCGTTCAGACCTGCTAAGCGAGAGTTTCGCGTGTACCCTGACTGGATTCTGGGAGCCGGATTTTTCTCCTTCGGCCTGATCTTCGGCAGTTTCTTGAATGTCTGCATTTACCGGCTGCCGCGGGGCCTTTCCGTGGTCTCGCCGCGCTCGGCCTGTCCCGGAGTGCCATGCCCCCATCGCCGCGTTCGACAACATTCCCGTGCTGAGCTGGCTGATTCTCGGCGGCCGCTGCCGCCATTGCCGCGCGCGCATCACTCCGCGTTATGCCGTTGTCGAGCTGAGTCTGCGGGCTGCTCTTCCTGCTCTCTTTTCTGCATGCTGGCTTCTCCGCCGACGCCGCCAAGGGCTGCGTCCTCTGCTTCCTGCTGCTGGGCTTGACCTTCACCGACGCCGAGACTCATCTCCTGCCCGATGCCATGACCCTGCCTGGACTTGGCATCGCGCTTCATTTTCAGCTTTTTTTCGCTGGTTCCCGGTCCGGCCTACCGTCTTTTCCCGCTGCACTTCCATGGGTGGCTCCACGATTCTTCAGCTGAATATTCAACTCGGATTGCGCTCCCTGGTGAATTCACTGCTGGGAGCCGTTGTCGGCTCGGGCATGCTCTGTCCGCCATCGGCTGGATTTATCTGAAACTGCGAAAAGTCGATGGAATGGGATTCGGAGATGTGAAGCTGATGGCGATGGCAGGCGCATTTCTTGGCCCGGTGCTGACCCTGTTCGTGCTGTGTACCGCCTCGATGCTCGGCGGCGCGATACGGAATTCTGCTCCTTCTGGCGGTCTTCCGAAAGCGGGTTGCGCGCTACCATCTCAGGCTGGAACGCAGGCGGCGTCCCGCGCCTGGCGGGCGGCGCAGATCGCGATGCGCGGGCTGGAGATTCCTTTTGGCGTCTTTCTCTGTATCGTCTCCATCGTGACCTGGTTCTACGGCGCGCAGATGATCCAGGCATATCTGCGTCTGTTCCGGATTCCCGGCTGAGGCGATGCTGAACCACGGTCATCATCGGCGCCCGTTGTTGCATCTGTTGCAACCAACCCTCTGGCGCTACAATAACAAGCACATTGCCCGAGGAGGGTATTTATGAGTCTTCGCTGCCTGCGCTTCTTGTTTTGCTGATCCTCGCCTTCTCGATTTCCTCCCAAGCGCAATCGCTCGAGACGTTGCCCGCCAAACTCGCGCCGAGTGCAGCGAGACGGAGATGGCCACCTCAAGGTCATCACCAACGATGACATAGCCAGCTCGAAGCCGGCTTCTGCTCGTGCGGGAGATGCATCCGGGCAGAATGCCGGCAAGGATGGCGAGGACTCTGCGCAAGCCGCGAACTCCGCCGACCGAGCGAATCCGGGGACGGGTTCCGAAGCCAGGAATGGGCAAACCAAGGACGGTAAGAACAGCGACAAGTCGAGCAACGATCCGGCCGACGAACATGCAGCGAGAGCACTCGAAACCCAACAGCGCACGG
The DNA here is from genome assembly GCA_963707735.1 of uncultured Acidobacteriota bacterium. Taxonomy (GTDB): domain Bacteria; phylum Acidobacteriota; class Terriglobia; order Terriglobales; family Acidobacteriaceae; genus TOLSYN. The sequence goes on from CAVPRB010000003.1 coordinate 1,553,630, forward strand.
ATGAGATCAACCAGAAATATCTGGACCGGATCGCCCATGTTCGTAAGCAAATCGAGACTACGCAGCAGAAAGTGGCAAAGCTGCAGCGGGACCAGGTCGAGAGCACCAACCTGATTCCGCCAGAGTTCCGGCGTCATCACCAAGTATTCCGGAGTATGAACAGCAGCAGCGCTTCATCAACGAGCAGATTGCAGCCCAGCGCGATCTGATCGTCAGCCTGAAAGCGCAGTTGGAAGACGCCCAGGAAGCGGCGCGCCACGCCGGAGTCCCGCACGCCGACGATTATTGATGAGGCTTTACGCGGCAGCCCTGCCGGCAAGGCTTTTCCGCATCTGCAGCACATGATGGTGTCCGTGCACGTAGTGGAATTTTCTCCACTGGCCGGTGTTCAACGGACCCAGCACAGGATGCATCGCGATCGGCTGTTTCGCTTCCCCACCGCTCTTCCGCCGCTGCAATGGCCAGGTCCATGCGCTCCAGGTTACGCAATGCGCGCTCCAGCGCAACCGGTCCGGGATCGCCTTGCGGCCTCACCTGGCTGGAGACTTGGCGCCGGAAGGAAAGATCTCCAGGTTCACAATCAAACCTTCTCAGAAACTCTGAGAGTCTTGCGGCGCGCACCTGCGGCGGACCGCCCACGCCCATGCTCAACTCCAGCATCTTTGCCGTGGTGCCGTAGCTGCGGCCCAGATGCTCCATGATCTGGGCGCTGTTCCATCGTCCTTCCGGGCGCGCGGTTCCAGTCCGAATCGCGCAGATCCCTGGTCGTTTCTTCGATTTCCTTCCGCAAACGATCCAACCAAGCATCCATTTCACGATCACCCGCGGTACCGATTGACCAAGGCTCAATCTCTAGCATCGCTTTCGCTCTGTCAGCGCGCTTTTTCGTGCCTCGATCGGTTTCACGTTTGTTCAGCCGCTCCAAGGCCTTCCTCGCTTCGCCCGCGCTCGGCCCGTCCTTGAGAATCGCCAGATACTCCTCGTACCGCGCTCGCGCCTCCTCAAACTCTTTGTCTTTTCCAGGGTCTGCGCCAGCTTGAAGGTAGCAACCGCGTCGTGCGGCTTGAACTGCAGCGCCTCCCGATAGCGGCTGAGCGCTGCCTTGTAGTTCTCCTGTCTTGTAGTAGTAGTCGCCGACCTCGACGTCCTTCATCGCGCGCAGCGGATTCCACTCGTGCACTCCCATGGCATCATCGGCCACATGGCCGCCGTCCGGATGCGCCAACGGTCGCCTGTTCGGTGGCGAAAGATCGATGCGCGTCTGATTGCTGCTGCTCTCGTCGTCGCTGCGCGGAGGAGCGCTGTTGGCCGGTGTCTTGCTGGGCCTTCGGCTTCTTGTTGTATCGCGGATTTTCCGTCAGCGGGCCGTCGACCTGCCCCGGAGTTCCCTGCTGTTGCGCCGCCAGCAGGGGCGCGCACATCATTGCGCCAGCCAAGGTCAACGCCAGTCTGCTTCCAAGCTTCATGCCCTGATTGTACCCGCGGCAGACTTCACGCTCTTGCGGATTTTACGAGAAAGCGCCGCATCGTTTCCCGGCCTTCCAGGCGCGCTCTGCACTTCCAGCTCTGCCGCGCCGTCGGCCAATGTCAAGGCGCATCTCGGCCACTCCGGCGTCATCGGTGAGAGTCGCCTTCCAGCACTCCTGAGGCTGCCTCGATCTTCCAACATGCGCCCACCTGCGCCGATGCGGCAACGTACCCGCCGGAGAGAACCCGAAAGCGAAGAACCACTTCCTCGCCTGAGACCCGCTGCGAGCCAAGAAACTGCACCACCAGCTCCTCGGCGGTTTCCTGATTCAGCACGTCATCCACAAAACCTTCGCGAACCGCTTCCACAACCCAGCGGTGCTGCGCCCGGGCCAGTTCCTGGATGCCTTCCTCGGCGGCGTCCGGCAGGCAGCGCGGCGGAGCGTTTGCCGATGCAGCGGCCTCTGACGAACACCTGCGACTCCAGCCGCCGTTCCTGCTCGCGCACCTCGGTCTGCACATGGTATACCGTGCCTCTGCGCCTTGATATCCGTATTGAAGCCGAAGATCATGTTTGCCGGATTTCTGCCTGTCGCAAATCCGCCCGACATGACAGAAGAACATGTCCGGCGTCCTGATTGTGGAGCAATCGCCAGCTCGGATTGTCCAGTACCGAACGGCAACTCCACAACATTACTTTGGTTTGAAGTTCCTTTGCAGACACCCTTCGGTTCAACGCGGTTGCCCTTGGCGGCATTCCGCCCTCAGCGCTTGACACTGTGAAAATCTAAAAACTATACTTGCCAGTTCCCAGTGTGGGTCGGTGAACTCCAAGTCCATAACCAGAATGACCAGACAACTATTTTGCAAGGTATCTGCCTCTGCTGATCCACTTCACACTGGCCTGCCTTCTGGCAGTGGCCATCGTGACTTTGTCCTATTTTGTCGGTCAGCACAAGGCCAATAAGAGCAAGATGTCGCCCTACGAGTGCGGCATGGAGCCCGTCGGCGATGTTCGCCAGCGATTCAGCGTAAAGTTCTACCTGGTCGCCATGCTCTTCATCCTCTTTGACGTTGAGGCGGTATTCCTCTATCCCTGGGCGATCCTGCTGAAACGGCTCAAGATGTTTGGATTCTGGGAGATGATGACTTACGTCCTGATCGTCCTGGTCGGTTTCTTCTATGTGTGGAAGAAGGGCGTTCTCGACTGGAACAAACCTTCCCGCGACGAGGCGCTCTGAAGCACATGGCCCTGCAACCTGCTGTCACTGATCTGGAACTGCTGAAGGAGCGTCCTGCGGTTGCCTGCCTGCTTGCCGGGCTGCCCCAGGCGCTTCAGGGCGGCAAAGTTTGATCGCGACGAGCTCACGCTCTGGATTGATCCGATTCACCTCATTGATGCCCTGAACCTTCTGCGCACTTCCAGCCAGCACCAGTTTCGCCGTGCTGGCAGACCTTACCGCGCTCGACTGGTTTCCCTCCGAACCGCGCTTTGAGGTGGTTTACTCCCTGCTCTCCCATCAGCGCCACGAGCGCATCCGCATCAAGGTCAAGGTCAACGGAGCCGATCCCTACATCGAATCGGTCACTGGATTGTGGGCCGGAGCATCGCCCTTTGAGCGCGAGGTCTTCGACCTGTTCGGCATTCGCTTCCAGGGACATCCCGACCTTCGCCGAATTCTGATGCCGGACGACTGGGAAGGTCATCCTCTGCGTAAGGACTACCCCGTCGAGGGATACCGCTAATGTCCAGCATCGATCAATTCCGCTCCGAGCCCGTCGTCGAAACCATTGGCGACGACCGCACCATGGTCCTGAACATGGGACCGCAGCACCCCTCGACCCACGGCGTGCTGCGCCTGCTGCTGGAGATCGACGGCGAAACCATCGTGCGCATCCGTCCCGACATCGGCTTTCTGCACACCGGAATCGAGAAGACCTGCGAGGCCAAGTTTTATCAGCAGGTCATTCCCATGACCGACCGCATCGACTATCTCTGCCCCATGACCAACAACCTGGCCTACGTGTTGGCCGTTGAGAAGCTGCTGGGGCTGGAGATACCGCCGCGCGCCATGTGGATTCGGCTCATGCTCAATGAGTTGACGCGCATCAACTCGCACCTGGTCTGGCTTGGCACCCACGCCATGGACATTGGCGCGATGACCGTCTTCCTCTACTGCTTCCGCGAGCGGGAAGAGATTCTCAAGATGTTCGAGATGGTCTGCCGGCCAGCGCATGATGACCTCCTACTTCCGGGTGGGCGGCCTTTCCATGGACCTGCCGCTCGGATTCCTCGATTACATCAAGAACTTCGCCGCTTATTTTCCGGACCGCATCGAACAGTACTCCGACCTGCTCACCAACAATCCCATCTGGCTGGGCCGTACCAAGGGCGTCGCGCTGATCACCAAGGAGGATGCCCTCGAACTGATGCTCAGCGGCCCCACGGCGCGCGGCAGCGGCGTCGATTGGGATCTCCGCCGCGACATGCCCTACGGCGGATACGACAAGCTCGAGTTCAAGGTTCCGGTCGAGACCGCCGGCGACGTCTACGCCCGTTACCAGGTGCGCATGGGAGAACTTGCGCGAGTCCATCAGCATGGTCAAGCAGGCCATCGCGAATCTGCCCGACGGCCCGATCAAGGCCGATGCGCCCAAGGTTGTCCTGCCCGATCGCGAGAAGATGAAGACGCAGATGGAATCGCTCATCCATCACTTCAAGATCGTCACCGAAGGATTCACGGTTCCGGAAGGCGAGGTCTACCAGGGCGTGGAATCGCCGCGCGGCGAGATGGGCTACTACGTCGTCTCCGACGGCACGGCCAAGCCCTATCGCGTGCATATGCGCAGCCCATCCTTCGCCAACCTGAACGCCATCGGAGTGATGTGCGAACACAACCTGCTGGCCGACGTGGTCGCCGCCATCGGCAGCATCGATATCGTCCTCGGCGACGTGAGACTCGCTAGAACGGAGACGAATTGGAGCACTGGGGAACGCAGTTTGCAGAACGGTGGGCCATCGCAGCGAGGGCCAGAGCGACTTCGCCCTCGACCTCATCGACCTGCTGCAGCAGAAGGCCGAGGAGTTCAACAAGGAGACTCCGAAGGACTTTCAGGTTTTGCAGTCAAGGTCACTGCCCAAAGGCGAAGACGTGGAGGTCACGAACGGATACAAGACCGCCGCGGCCATCGCCAGCTCCCTGCCCGGCGCAATCTTCATTCGCGTGTGGAATAACAGCACCGAGCGCGCCTTCGAGGGTACGCTGCACAACACCCCGGATGGCTTTGAGCCGGATGGCCTGCCCAGCGAGTGCTCCGATCCGCGGGCTTGGCCGAGTGGATGATCCACGAGATTTTTGAACCCTGATTGCCTGGGAGTTCAGCGGAATTTCCCGATCATCGACCGGCAGTTCAGGCTGATACATGCAGATTCCAGAGGCACATGAAATTCAGCGAACAACTCGAAGCGCGATACGCCGACATGCTCACGCACTATCCGGTGAAGCGCTCGCTTCTGGTTCCCTTCCTGCTCTATATTCAGGACGAATTTGGCTACGTCACCGATGACGTCCATCGAGGAAGTCGCGCAACGGCTGGAAATCACCGCGCTGGAGGTGCGCAACGTCATCAGCTACTACTCCATGCTGCGCACCAAGCCCGGCGGCAAGTACAACGTGCAGGTGTGCACCAATATCTGCTGCCTGTTGCGCGGCGGAGAAGAGATGCTGGAGCACGTGCGCGGAAAGCTTGGCGTCGCCGTCAACAAGGGAGTCACCTCCGACGGTGTCTTCTCGGTGGAAGAAGTCGAATGCATCGGCGCCTGCTCCTGGGCGCCGGCCATGCAGGTCAACTACGACTTCCATGAGAACCTGACGCCGGAAAAGATCGACCAGATCCTCGACGAGTACAGGCAGAAGGCGGCCAACAGTAGCTATGGCAAACCTGGTCTCCCATCCCGATGAGGTCAAAGTCGTCAGCCGGCGCTTCGGCCAAGGCGCGGCCAACCTCGACCGCTATCTCGAACTCGACGGCTACAAGGCCGTGCAGCAAGGCGCTCGAACTCGGGCGCCGACGGCATCATCAACGAAATGAAGGCCAGCAATCTGCGCGGACGCGGCGGCGCGGGCTTCCCTACCGGAATGAAGTGGTCCTTCGTTCCCAAGGAGAGCGCCAAGCCCAAGTACGTTCTCTGCAACGGCGATGAGAGCGAGCCGGGAACCTGCAAGGACCGGCTCATCTTCGAGCACGATCCTCACGCGGTCATCGAAGGCGCCATGATCGCCGCCATCGCCGTTGGTTCGCACGACGCCTACATCTACATTCGCGGCGAGTACCGCTATCTGCTGGAAATCATGCAGAAGGCCATCGCCGATGCCTATGCGCGCGGCTTCTGCGGCAAGAATATCTTCGGCTCCGGCTACGATCTCGAACGTCTACTGGCACGGCGGCGCCGGCGCCTACGAGGTCGGCGAAGAGTCGGCCCTGATGGAGTCGCTCGAAGGCAAGCGCGGCATTCCCCGCATCCGTCCGCCTTTCCCGGCGGTGGTCGGACTCTGGGGCGGTCCCACGGTCATCAACAACGCCGAGACCCTCGCCAGCGTCCCTCACATTCTTCTCATGGGCGGCAAGCAGTATGCCGAGATCGGCGTGGAGCGCAACGGCGGCACGCGCCTCTTCTCGCCTCAGCGGACACGTCGAGCGCCCCGGCGTCTACGAGCTTCCTCTTGGCTACAGCCTGCGCAAGGCCATCTACGAGGTCGGCGGCGGCATCGCCAACGGACGTGCGCTGAAAGCGGTCGTTCCCGGCGGCTCGTCCGTGCCCTGCCTCAAGCCTGAAGAGATCGACGTGGATCTCGACTTCGATTCCATGATGAAGGCTGGAACGTTTCTCGGCTCCGGCGGCATCGTCGTCATCGACGACCAGACCTGCATCGTCAAGTTTGCCCTGCGCACCATTCAGTTTTACCGGCACGAAAGCTGCGGCTGGTGCATTCCCTGCCGCGAAGGTACGGACTGGCTCTCCAAGAGTCTCAAGCGCTTCCATGCCGGCGCCGGAGTGGCAAAGGATATCGACAACATCCGCTACCTCGCCGAGAACATGCTGGGCCGCACCTTCTGCCCGCTCGGCGACGCCGCGGCCATGCCCATCATTGGCTTCGTGAAGAAGTTCCGCGAAGAGTTCGAAGCACACCTGGACGGACGTCCCTGCCCCTACGAGCAGCACGGCGTCCACAACGCATTGCCCGTTCTGAGCCACTAGCGGCTCACGCGAAGAGAATTCATGGCTGACGCAACCCAAAACGTAACGCTGACGGTAAACGGAACAACGATCACGGCTCCCAAGGGCACCTTGCTCATCGAGGCCTGCAAGCAGAATGGCATCGAGATTCCCGCCTTCTGCTACTACCCCGGACTCTCGCTCCAGGGCGCATGCCGCATGTGCCTGGTCGAAATCGAAAAGATGCCCAAGATGCAGACCGCCTGCACCACGCCGGTCGCCGAAGGCATGGTGGTGCAGACGGAGTCCGAGAAGGTGGTGCAGGCTCGCAAGTCCACCCTCGAAATGCTGCTCGCAAACCATCCCCTCGACTGCCCCGTCTGCGACGCCGGCGGCGAGTGCGAATTGCAGGACATGACCTTCAAGTACGGCGCCGGAGAGTCGAAGTTCATCGACATCAAGAGCCATCGCGACGAGCAGCAGTGGTCGCCGATTGTCTTCTATGACCGCCCGCGCTGCATCCTTTGTTACCGCTGCGTGCGCGTCTGCGGGGAAGGCATGGACGTCTGGGCGCTGGGCATTCAGAATCGCGGCCAGGGCTCGGTGATCGCGCCCAATCAGGGCGATTCGCTCGACTGCGAAGAGTGCGGCATGTGCATCGATATCTGTCCCGGTCGGCGCACTCACCAGCGGTTCCTACCGCTACAAGACGCGCCCCTGGGAGATGACCCACGTTGGCACCGTCTGCAACCACTGCGGCGACGGATGCCTCACTACGGTGGGCGTGCGCCGCTCCGAAACCGGCTCGGAGATTGTGCGCTGCGACAACCGCGACCGCAGCGGCATCAACGACGAGTTCCTCTGCATCAAGGGACGCTACGCCTACGACTTTGCCGCCAACCCGGAGCGCGTCACCACGCCCCTGATCAAGCGCGATGGAAAATTCGTTGCAGCCACCTGGACGCGAAGCCATCGAACTGGTCGCAGCCAGGTTCCAGCAGATTCTTCTCGCCGGCGGTCCGCAATCGATCGGCGTGATCGGCTCCAACCGCACCACCAATGAAGAGAATTACCTGCTGCAGAAATTCGCCCGCACCGTGCTCGGCACCAATAACATTGACCACCATCGTACCGCCGACTTTCCTTCTTTCGCGCGCGCCATCGCCGCCAACCACGCGCAGACAGCCTCGATGAGCGAGGTTGCTACCGCCCCGGCCATTCTGTTGATCGGCAGCGATCCCACTGAAGCAGCATCCGCTGCTTGCCTGGCAGATTCGCAACGCCGTGCGCCTGCGCAACGCCCGCCTCTACGTGGTCAACGCCAACCCGATCAAGCTCACCCACCAGGCAACGCATTTTCGCTACCGTCGCCGCCGGCGCCGAGGGCAGCTTCGTCGGCTTCCTCAACGGCAATGAGGCTGAGGCGTCTCGAGCTAGGCGTCTCGCCCGAAGCGCTCGGAAAACTGCGCGACGCGCTCGCCGCCGAAAACAATCTCATCATCGTTTTTGGTCCCGAGTTGCGTGGCGAAGCCATCGACGCGCTGGTCTCCTACGGCGCACCGAAAGGCGCAAGGTTTATCTGCCTTGCCGACTACGCGAACTCGCGTGGCGCGGCCGACATGGGACTCTATCCCGATCTGCTTCCCGGCTATCACTCCGTTGCCGGCGCTCGCACGCGCGCAGATTGCCTGGGCTGCCGACGTCTCGCCCGACTCCGGGCCTGGCGCTTCCGCAGATGCTCGACGATGCCGCTGCTGGAGACACTGCAGGCACTCTGGGTCGTCGGTTCAAATCCCGCCGCCCGGTACTCGAACAGCGAAGCGTTCTCGCGTCCCTTCCTCGTCGTGCAGGATATGTTCCTCACCGAAACGGCGCAGCACGCCGACGTTTTCCTGCCCGCCGCCTTCGCCTATGAGAAGGCAGGCACGGTGACCAATACCTGCGGCGATCTGCAGCGGCTCAAGAAGGCTTCCGACGTTCATGGCGTCAAGGCTGATTTCGAGATCATCATCCGCATCGCGGAAAAGATGGGCGTGGCGACTTGAGCAGCTCGTACCCTTCCGCGGCTACACGTTTGCCGACGCGGGCCAGAGCCGGGGCGCTCAATCCGGCGAAGCCGACCGCAATGCTGTGTTCACCGAAGCCCGCGGCCTGGCGTCGCGCACTTCGCCACTGGATCCCACGATTACGCTCGATGAAATTTCTGAGCTGGTTCCGGGCTATGCCATCTCCAGGCTCGATCTTGCTGCTGGAAATCCGCAGCGCACGGAACTGGTGCAGATTGAGCCCGCTGGAATTCCAAGTCATCCTGAGCTGATCGCGCCTGCCGGAAACTCTCTGTTCACCTCCGGCACGCTTGGCCGCTACTCGGCAACATTGAACTCGGTCGTCGAAAACCATCGCAAGACGAGCGAGCCAATCGGGGCTGACTGATTATTTTCATCCGGCCCGCGGGGCCGGGATCTGTAAGTTTCTGCCGTAGGACGCAACAACGATTTGCGCGTGCACGGCTGGGGATTGATCCTTCGATGAGCGCTTTGACTTTTTTGATCGTCGCGGTAATCAAGATCGCCGTTACTCTCGGCGTTCTGCTCACCGTCGTCGCCTACACCGTGTGGCTGGAACGCAAGGCTGGTGGGCCGCATGCAGAATCGCTGGGGACCTTCGCGGGTCGGTCCGTTTGGATTGTTGCAGCCTCTTGCCGACGGCATCAAGTTTCTGCTGAAGGAAGACCTGACGCCGCCCTACGTCGAGAAGAACATCTATCTTCTCGCGCCCGGTCTGGCGCTGATCATGGCTCTCACTTCGATTGCCCTGGTCCCCATCGGTCCCATCGTTCATCTGTTCGGCATCAGTACCCCGGTGCAGATCACCGGCGTGGTGGATGCCTCCGGGCAGGCCAGCGACATCAATGTCGGGATTCTGATCATTCTCGGCATCACCTCGCTGGGCGTATACGGTATTGCCTGGCGGGCTGGTCCTCCAACAGCAAGTACTCGCTGCTGGGTTCGCTGCGCGCCTCGGCGCAGATGGTCAGCTACGAAGTTTCGCTCGGCCTCTCGCTGGTGGGCGTGCTGCTCATGTCGAGCACCCTCAGCCTCAGCGGCATTGTCCACGCGCAGCTCGGCACCTGGTTCGGATTCATTCCGCAGTGGTACATCTTCCGCGGCCAGTTCATCGCTTTCTTCATTTACATGATGGCGGCCTTTGCCGAGACCAACCGCATTCCGTTCGACATGCCGGAAGCCGAGACCGAGCTGGTTGCCGGATACCACACCGAATACAGCGCCATGAAGTTCGCCATGTTCTTCATGGCCGAATACGCCAACATGGTGACCGTTGCCTGCATCGCCTCCGTCATGTTCCTGGGAGGATGGAGCGGCCCGCCGCTGCCGTTTCTGCCGGCGGTAGTGCAGGCATTCCTGCCGCTGCTCTGGTTCTCATCAAAGATTTTCTTTTTCCTGTTCCTCTACATCTGGATTCGCGGCACGCTGCCGCGCTTCCGTTATGACCAGTTGATGGCCTTCGGCTGGAAGTTTCTCTTCCCGCTCGCGCTGGCTAACGTGGTTGTCACCGCTTTCTTCGTGGCGATCCGGGCATGATGGCCGGAATGGAAAACTGATGCATCTCTTTCTCTTTCTGCTTTTCGGAGCCTTCTGCGCAGGTGGCGCAGTCAATCTGCTGATTCAGCGGAAGACCATCAACAGCGCGCTCTCGCTGATCGTCGTCATGGGATCGCTGGCTCTCATCTACCTGCTGCTCGGCGCCGAGTTCGTCGCCGTGGTCCAGGTGATCATCTACGCCGGCGCCATCATGGTGCTCTTCATCTTCGTCATCATGCTGCTCAACGCCGGTGACAGAAGAGCATGCCAAAGGCAGCAATGTCGCCAAGATCTTTGGCATCCCCGGACTTTTTGCCGGCGGCATCATCGGCATCTGGGTCTTGCTCCAGCACCGCCCGGAGGAGAAGCTCATCCCCATCGGCGCGCTCTATGGCCCCGCCGACAAAGTCGGCATGATGCTCTTCACCAAGTATCTTCTGGCCTTTGAAGTCACCAGCATCCTGGTGCTCATCGCCATCATGGGCGCGGTGGTTCTGGCCCGCAGGAGTCGACTCATGATTCCCATCTCCTGGTATCTTCTGCTCAGCGCGTTTCTGTTCGCCTGCGGCGTTACGGGCTTCCTCATCAAGCGCAACATCATCACGCTCTTCATGTCGATTGAGCTGATGCTGAACGGCGTGAACCTTTCGTTCGTCGCTTTCGCCACGCGCCTGGGAACCCTGGACGGACATATCTTCGTCTTCTTCGTCATGGTCGTTGCCGCCGCCGAAGCCGCAGTCGGGCTGGCTATCATCATCTCTGTCTATCGCACGCGCGAGACGCTCAACGTCGACCGGGTGAACCTGCTGAAACTATGAAATTATTTTTCTGGCAACCCTGGCTGATTCCGATCCTGCCGCTGGCGGGCGCGCTGATCAACGGACTCTTCGGCAAGCGCTTCACCAAGTCCGTCGTCGCCGCCGTCGCGCTCATTTCTACCGGAGCGTCGTTCCTGGTTGCCTGCGCGCACGCCTACACGCTGGTGCACTCCGGCGCCGATGCGCTGGAAATCTCTTACGGCACCTGGATTCGCGCCGGGAAATTCTCCGCCGACTTCGGCATCTATCTCGACCATCTCTCGCTGGTCATGATGCTGGTCGTCACCGGAGTAGGCTTCCTGATCCACGTCTATTCCGTGGCCTACATGGAGCAGGAGGGCGGATACTACCGCTTCTTCTGCCTACCTCAATTTCTTCATGTTCTTCATGCTCACGCTGGTGCTCGCCAACAACTACCTGCTCATGTTCGTGGGCTGGGAGGGCGTGGGCCTGGCGTCGTACCTGCTGATCGGCTTCTTCTTCCTCAAGGACTCGGCCGCCAACGCAGGCAAGAAAGCCTTCATCACCAATCGCGTCGGCGACTTCGGCTTCCTGATCGCGCTCTTCCTGCTCATCCAGCACTTCGGAACCCTGCGCTACGCCACGGTCTTTGACATCGCTTCGCACTTTCCGACTGAGACTGGCGCCGGAATCCTTACCGCCATCGGCCTGCTGATGCTGGTGGGCGCCTGCGGCAAGAGCGCGCAGATTCCGCTCTACGTCTGGCTGCCGGACGCGATGGAGGGCCCCACGCCGGTCTCGGCTCTCATCCACGCCGCCACCATGGTCACGGCCGGGGTGTACATGGTCTGCCGCTCCAACGCCGATCTTCAGCCGCGCCCCCATCGCGCTGCTGGCCGTCGCCATCATCGGCACCCTGACCAGTTTCTTCGCCGCCACCATCGGCATCACGCAGACCGACATCAAGCGCGTGCTCGCCTACTCCACGGTCTCGCAGCTCGGCTACATGTTCATGGCCGCCGGCGTGGCGGCCTACTCGGCTTCGATCTTCCACCTGATGACTCACGCCTTCTTCAAGGCTTTGCTCTTCCTCGGCGCCGGCTCGGTGATTCACGGCATCGGCGGCGAGCAGGACATGCGCAAGATGGGCGGCCTGCGCAAGTACATGCCGTGGACCTTCTGGACCATGCTGATTGCGACCCTGGCCATCTCGGGATTTCCGCCCTTCGCCGGATTCTTTTCCAAGGATGAAATTCTCTGGCAGGCCTTCAGCAGTCCGCATGGCAGCAAGATCTTCTGGGTCGTTGGCGTCATCACGGCGTTCATGACCAGCTTCTACATGTTCCGCCTCATCTTCCTCACCTTCACCGGTGAGTATCGTGGCGCAGAACCCGACGCTCGCGTGCCGCGCACGGCGATCATGGTCATCACGCGCCGCACGAATCGCCCTGGCTGATGCTCGCGCCGCTGGTGCTGCTCGGCGTGCTCTCGGTCATCGGCGGATGGGTCGGCATCGGCAATCGCTTCGAGCATTTCCTCGCGCCGGTCATCCAGACAGGTCTCCGCCGAGCAGAGTGTGGTGCAGAACGGCGAGTCCGATACTCACGCCGGTCAGCGAAGGCGAAGGGCCGGCGAGGGCAACGGGCTTGAAAACTTGCTCATGGGAGTTTCGGTTCTGGTCGCATTCTCCGGTCTCGGACTCGCATGGTTTCTGTATGTGAAGCGCCCCGAACTGCCCGCGAAGATCGCCGCAGCCTCCGGAGGACTTTACCGGCTGGTCCTCAACAAGTATTGGATCGATGAACTTTATTCTGCGGCCATCATCGGCCCGCTGGTTGCGTTCTCGCGCGTTGTGCTCTGGCAAAGCGTCGACCAGAAGATGATCGACGGCACCGTGAATGAGAGCGCTGTCGCCGCGCGCGATGTTTCGCAGATCATCCGCCAACAGCAATCCGGCCTCGTCCGCAGCTACGCCGGATGGATTGCCGCGGGCGCCGCGGCGGTGGTTGCCTACATGGTCTGGATGGGAACCCGATGAACTTATCTACCCTCAATCCCTGGATTCTCACGCTTACGACCTTTCTGCCCGCGCTGGGAGCGGTGCTGATCGCCTTCCTGCCGCGCCGCGACCGCGATATCCGCTGGTTTGCCCTGGCCATCTCGGTGATCACCCTGCTGCTTTCACTGCATCTGCCGGCGCACTACCGCGAGGTCGCAGCCGCCGCCTCTGGCAGCTTTGCCTATGAGCAGAACCTGCGCTGGATCACCAGCCCCAACATCCACTACCACATCGGGGTCGACGGCATCTCGCTGTGGCTCGTCGTGCTGACCACGTTCCTGGTTCCGTTCTGCGTCCTCGCCTCCTGGAAATCGATCCACGATCGGGTGAAGGAGTTCTTCATCCTTCTGCTCATCCTGGAGACGGCGATGATCGGCGTCTTCATCGCGCTCGATCTATTTCTCTTTTACTTTTTCTGGGAAGCCACGCTGATTCCGATGGCTCTCATCATCGGCATCTTTGGCCACCAGCGCCGGGTCTACGCCTCCGTCAAATTTTTCCTGTACACCATGATTGCCTCGGTCTTCATGCTGGCGGCAATTATCTGGCTCTATGCCCAGTCGGGAACATTTGACTTCACTGAACTGCAGCATCTGCTCGCCAGCGGGGCCATCGCCCTGCCCGGCCGCACCGCGCTCTGGCTTTTCCTCGGATTCTTTGTGGCCTTTGCCGTCAAAGTGCCGCTGTTCCCTCTCCACACCTGGTTGCCGGACGCACACGTCGAAGCGCCCACCGCGGGCTCGGTGCTGCTCGCCGGAGTCCTGCTCAAGATGGGGACCTACGGCCTGTTGCGCTTCAACATCGGACTGTTCCCCGCCGAGGCGCACAGGAACGCGCCCTGGATCATCACCCTCGCCATCATCGGCATTGTTTACGGCGCGCTCGTCGCGCTGGTCCAGCCGAACATGAAGAAACTGGTTGCCTACTCCTCGGTAAGCCACCTGGGCTTCGTGGTGCTGGGCATCTACAGTTTTACCCGCGCGGGCATGGACGGCGCCGTCTTCCAGATGCTCAGTCACGGCATCTCCACCGGCGCGCTCTTCCTCCTGCTCGGCGTGGTCTATGACCGTCGCCACACTTACGAGATCAAGGAGTACGGCGGCCTTGCCACACCGATGCCCGTCTACGCCACAATCTTCCTGCTCATTACACTCGCCTCCATCGGACTGCCGCTGATGAACGGATTTGTCGGCGAGTTTCTGATCTGAGCGGAGCCTTCCAGGCCAAGGCAATCTATGGAATTCTCGCCGCCAGCGGAGTCATCTGGAGCGCCTTCTACATGTTGTGGCTCTACCAGCGCACCTTCTATGGAACCATCCGCAACCCGGTCAACGCGGCGCTGCCTGATGTCGGGCCGGCGCGAGCGCAGCATGCTGTGGCCGCTCGCCGTCGTGGCCCTCGCAATGGGAGTCTTACCCAGCTTGTGGATGAACTCGATCGATGCCTCGGTCGCCGGCATTCTGGAGAAGCAACCGGGCGTGTATTCCGCGCCCACACTTCAAGTCAAAGTCAACACGGTGCTCAAATAGCCATGCCACCAACAGCCGCCGACTACATTCGCATTCTTCCTGAAATTGTCCTCTCGGTCTGGGGCATGATCGTCATGTTTGTGGAGCCGCTATTGCCCGCGGGGCGCAGCCGCAAAGGGCTCGGCCTGTTTGCCGCCTCTGGAGTTTTGTGCGCGATCGCCGCTACCGCCTACCAGGCACAGCCCCAGTTCGCCGGCTTTGGCTTCAATCACATGCTCCACATTGATCACTTCAGCATCTTCTTTCACCTCATTGTCCTGCTGGTCGCCCTGGCAACCGTCCTCATGTCGCTCGACTATCTTCCCTTCCAGAAGATTGACCATGGCGAGTATTACGCCCTGATTTTGCTGGGTTCGGTGGGTATGTGCCTGATGTCTTCCGCGGTCGAGCTGGTGCTGATCTTTATCGCGTTGGAAATCTCCTCCATCTCCAGCTACATTCTGGCAGGCTTCCGCCGCCATGCCGCGGAGAGCGCGGAAAGCTCGATGAAGTATTTTCTTCTCGGCTCCTTCGCCACCGCGTTTTTTCTCTACGGCGTGGCCCTGCTGTACGGCGCCACCGGTTCCACCAACGTGTTTGACATCGCCGCGGCGCTCGGCAACAACCTGCACATCGAGCCGCTCGCCTATGTTGCCGTGGCCTTGATTTTTACGGGCCTTGGCTTCAAAGTGGCTTGTGCGCCCTTCCACGTCTGGACTCCCGACGTGTACGAGGGCGCGCCCTCGCCGGTTGTGGCCTTCATGTCCACCGCGCCCAAGGCCGCTGCTTTCGCGGTTCTCATCCGCCTCGTAATCGACACGGCATCCCCGCACTGGTTCTGGGTGATCTGGATTGCGGCTGTTCTTTCCATGTGCGTTGGCAATCTCGGAGCCATCCTGCAGAGCAACGTCAAACGCATGCTGGCCTACTCTTCCATCGCGCATGCCGGATACCTGATGGTTGCCTTTGCCTCGGCCAGCAATCGCGAACTCGGCATTTCAGCGGCGATGTTTTACTCCGCCGCCTACGCCGCCATGAACGTTGGCGCGTTCGCCGTCATCACCCAGATGTCCGGCAGCGGCGAGCGCTACTCGCAGATCGACGACTACTCGGGGCTGGGACGGCGCTCGCCCCTGTTGGCAGCCGCGCTCACATTCTTCCTGCTGTCGCTGATTGGAATTCCCATCACTGGCGGCTTTTTCGCCAAGTTTTACGTCTTCAGCGCGGCGCTGCGGACGCATCTGATCTGGCTCACGATTATCGGCCTGGTGAACAGCGGCATGGGCTCCTACTACTATTTGCGGCTCATCGTGCGCATGTACATGTTCGAGCCGCGCACGGAAGAGCCGGCTCCGCGGGTGCGCTTCGGAGTTGGCATGGCAATCGCCATCAGCCTGATTGCGACGCTATGGCTCGGACTGCTTCCCAACGCCGTTCTGCACTACACCCAGGCCGCGCCCACCATCGTTGCCAGTCACTAGGCGAGTCCCGTGTCCATGGCCCGAAGAGGGCAACGATGTACCAGAAAGATAATCGTTTGGTGGCGCGAAATTATACTTTAGATAATGGTTGCGCGGGGTGCGGAACGATTGCCTTGGGCGGCACTGATTTCCGCGAGTGGGAGTACCAGTGAGTCAATCCTTCGCCGCGATGGGTGCGGCCACGCGGGCGCGACGATTCTCCGTGCCTCCAAGGCGCGCACAGGATCGGTAAAAATGTAAGCGCAAAAAAGAAGCGATGCTCCGCGCGGCGGAACATCGCTTCTTATGAATCTATCCGCTCCCGGTTTTTCGAGCAGGTTGTGGGGCGGGGCCAAGCTCGCCAACTAATCCTACTTCACAACCTTGGCAAACACCACGACCAGGGTGAACAGCACCAGCGACTCGACGAAGGCCAGGCCCAGAATCATGGCAATCTGAATTCCGGCGCGGGCGGCGGGATTACGCGCCATGCCTTCGCAGGCAGCGGCACCGATCTTGGCCTGTCCGAGTGCGGCCAGGCCGGCGGCAAACGCCATGGCGAAGCCAGATGTGATCGCGACCCAGTTGGGGCCGGCGGCGGCGACAGCGGGCGCACCCTGGGCAAAGACCGGGGTCGCCAGCATCAGGATCGCCAGGACGGAGAACAGTACAAACAGCTTCTTATTCATTTTCATTGCTCCTTCGGATTTCGCCGCCAGTGGGTGGTTGACGTTCCACGCAATGGGAGGCCCTCACGCTTGCGGCGTACTACAAAACTCTTGTCGCGCAGCCACCCAGACGGCTGCGCCTGCAAACTGCTGCTAGTGCTCGTGGGCAACGGCCTCACCGATGTACACCATGGGCAGCAGCACAAAGATCAGGGTCTGAATCAACGAGACGCCGAAGTGCAGGACCATGAAGATCACCGGCACTCCAATGGGTATCAGCGAGAAGAACACCAGGGTCACCATGTCGCCGGCGAACATGTTGGCGAATAGACGGACGGTGAGTGAGAGCATGCGCGCCAGGTGGCTGCACACTTCGATCAAGAACATCAGCGGCGCCAGCCACAGCACCGGCCCCATGAAGTGCTTGAGGTATCCCAAGCCATTGGTGCGAAAGCCCTGCGCCTGGTAGTAACACCAGGTCACCACGGCGCAGCCCAGCGGCACCACCGGCACCGCCGTGGGAGACTCCAGGAATGGAATCAATCCGAGCAGGTTGCAACTTAGAATGAACAAGCCCAGGGTGATCAGATAGGAGAGGTAGCGCCGGCTGGTGGGCCCGATGATTTCTTCGCTCTGCGCATCCATCATGTTGTAAACCGATTCCATGATGTGCTGCAGGGTGCCTGGGTTTTCCACCGAGAGGCTGGCGCGCACGGCCACGAAGAACACGATCAGGATGGCAAAGACCAGGAGTTGCATGGCGAGATGATCGGGAATCGGCGCGGTGGGATGCTCGGGATGGACGCCAAGCGCCATCAGGAGCGCGGTGACCGGTCCGGCGAACAGGTGGTTCAGGAGCGAAGTAAGGGGCAGTTGATGCATTGGAATGTCTTGTCTAATCCCAGTCAGGATGGTCGCCGGTAGCTGGCGACGAGTTCATAAACGGCCTCGCACATGATGGCGACAACAGGCATCGCAAGCCCTGCGAGAAAGCCCACCAAGCCAGGTACGGAACAAATAAAGATAACATAGGCGGCCAGCGCTATCAAGAAGATACGGCCCACTCCGCGCACCACCACGGCGGCGCCGCGCTCCTTGCTCCGCAGGTCCACAATGCGCTCGCCGATGGCGTTGACCGAGGCGGCCAGCCAGCGGAAATTGATCACTGCCACCAGACTTCCAAACAATAGTCCGGCCGCAGGCGCCCAACCCAGCGGCCGGATCACGGCCAATGCCGAGACCACGCCGGAGCACCCGATCATCCACTCAATGCGGCGCAGGGTGCTGCGGTAACCCGCCATCTCCTGGGCAGCAATCTGGGACGACTCAAGTCCGCCGGACTCCGGCCAGTCCTCGGGCTGCGGCCCGGCCGGCGTATCCTCGCGCGCCGGTTGCGATGAGCCGCTGCCGGCGCGGCCGGGCGGTTCGGGGTTGGGCGGTTCAGTGTCCGTCATTGGAGCCTTCCCGCTCGTTTTTGTCTTCGTCGGCGTTGGCCTGCAACGCCCGGCGGATCATGGACACAAACCCGGCCACCGCGCCGAAGACAATGCCGAACAGATAGATCCAATGGGTGTGGAGAAAATGATCGGCGCAGAGTCCGAGGAGGTAGCCGACCAGCACCGTCGCCGGAATAATGAATCCGATCTCGGAGTAGCGGGCGGCCAGCACCCACAGGCTCTCCTGGCGTTTTCCTGGTTTCTGGTCACTCATTTGTCCCGGTTCGCTTTCATGGCCATTCGCAGCATCGCATTCAATTTTGTCTGATAACCCTTGCCCATGCCCTGCAACCACTCGAAGACATCGGCGTCGAGACGCACAGTGACCTGCTTTTTCTTAGCCAGGTAGGGGTTGTAGCGCACGGCCTTTCGCCATTCTTCCGGGGTAATCTCCGGAATGCCAGAGAGGTCGATGCCGGACTCCGGACGGCGGTTGAGGGCTTCGATCTGCCGCAGCTCACGTGCTCGCAATGGCGGCAGCTCTCCCAGCGTTCCCCCCTTAATCGTGGTTGCCCTGGTAGAAGCGCTTTTCCCGGCGCGTTGCGGACCGCGCTGAGATGATGCGGATGGTTTCGTCTTCATCGTCATTGTCAATCACCGTGTGCACTACGATCAGGACTATTTTACCCTCGGCGCTGCCGACAGCCTGCCAGCGCTGCTCCCCGTCCACTACACGCTCCCGGACCAGGGACAGGCAGGTATCCTCAAATACAGAGCGGGCGAGTTCAAAGCTGACGCCATGTTTTTTCAGGTTCGCTTTGGCCTTGGCAGCGTCCCATTCGAAGGAGACCATGATACCATCCTGTCACTACATTTTGTAGTTACTTCCTCGTCGATCTTTTCTCCGGGATTCATCCAGAGGCGGCTGCCCGCACTTGGCAACCCCGCTGCTGTTATACAATTTTCAAGTGTCCCTAGAACAAAACATTTACGACCTACGCAAGCAGAAGCTGCAGGCGATCGAAGCTCTCGGTCAACCTGCCTATCCCCACCACTTCGATTGCAGCCACCAGGTGCCGGAAATTCTGGTGGCCTACCAGGCCAGTACGGGAGAACAGTTGGAGGCCGGGCGCGTCCAGGTTTCCGTTGCCGGGCGCCTGGTTGCCATCCGCCTGATGGGCAAGGCCAGCTTTGCCCACCTGCAGCAGGCGGGCGAGAAGTTGCAGATTTACGTCAGGAAAGACGCGGTTGGCGAAAAGGTCTGGGAGCTCTACAAACTGCTCGACATCGGCGACCATGTTGGCGTGACCGGCTACCTGTTCCGCACCCGCACGGGCGAGCTGAGCGTGCACGTGGAAAATCTGACGTTCCTCGCCAAGGACCTGCTGCCGCTGCCGGAAAAGTTCCACGGGTTGACCGACGTGGAACTGCGCTACCGGATGCGTTATGTCGATCTGATCGATCCCGAGGTGCGCCAGGTGTTCACCAAGCGGGCGCGCATTGTGCAATCGATCCGCCGCTTTCTGGAGGCGCGCAACTTCATCGAGGTGGAAACCCCGATGATGCAGCCCATCGCCGGAGGCGCGGCGGCGCGGCCGTTTGTGACCCACCACAACACGCTGGATATCGACCTGTTCCTGCGCATTGCGCCGGAGTTGTACCTGAAGCGGCTGGTGGTGGGCGGCCTGGACCGGGTGTATGAGATCAACCGCAACTTCCGCAACGAGGGCATCTCGACGCGGCACAATCCCGAGTTCACCATGCTGGAGTTCTACCAGGCCTATGCCGACTATTATGACCTGATGAACCTGACGGAAGAGCTGTTGAAGCAGGTTGCGCTGGAGGTGAACGGGACGCTGGTCAACCAGTTTGGCGAACGCGAAGTCGACTGGGGCACATTCCAGCGTCTGTCGATGCGCGAGGCGATTCTCAAGTACTGGCCCGAGGCGGCGGGGGCGGCGCCGGAGATGGCCGACTTCACGAGCAGCGAGCGGATTGAGCCACTGGTGCGCAGGCTGCAGAAGGCCAAGGTGAATCTTCCCTACGATGCCAACGAGCCGGCGGGCCGCGCCATTGCCGATATGTTCGAGGCGGTTGCGGAGGAGCATCTGTGGCAGCCGACGTTTATCTATGACTTTCCGCTGGCCATCTCGCCGCTCTCCAAGAACAAGCGCGACGAGCCGGACTTTGTGGAGCGTTTCGAGCTGTACGTGGCGGGCATGGAACTGGGCAACGCCTTCAGCGAGCTGAACGATCCGGAAGAGCAGCGGCGGCGCTTTGAGCAGCAACTGGGAGAGCGGCAGCGCGGAGATGACGAGGCTCACCAGATGGACGAGGACTACATCCGGGCGCTGTCCTATGGCATGCCTCCCACGGCGGGCGAAGGCATCGGCATTGACCGGCTGACCATGATACTGACCGGTTCCACCTCGATCCGCGACGTGATTCTGTTTCCCCTGCTGCGGCCGGAGAAGAAGGAAGAAGCGGCGGAAGTGGAGTAGAGCGGAGTCAACGTTCCCACATTCGCCAAGGGAAGGCGGATGTGGGCCACCCTGAGTGGATGTGGGGTAGCTGTGAGACTGCGGCAGATGTGGGGCTCCGGGCTTTTTTTGCACCGAAAACGGCTGGGCATGATCTACTAAAAGCGAGGACGGCTACCGCGTGGCGGGGTTGAGCCTTGCATCCTGTTTGCAGTGATTGGTAAGAAGCGAGTACCCAATGGGATTTGACTTCAGCAGTGCGGAACGCCGGGAACTCGGCTACCGTTTGATCGACCGCATCGACGAGTATTTTTCTTCTCTCGACCATCGCGCCATCCAGCCGGCGGAACCCGAGCGCAGGGCTGCACACGTGCCGCGGCCGCTGCCCGAGCTGGGTTCAGACGCCACCCAGGTACTGGACGAGCTGTGCGGGGAGATGATCGACAAGGGATTTCACATTCCCTCCGCCAACTATTTTGGGTTGATGAACCCGACGCCGACCTACATGGCGGTGCTGGGCGAGGCGCTGGTATCGGCCTTGAATCCGCAGCTTGGTTCGCTGGCGCGCTCGCAGTTTGCCAGCACCCTGGAGGCGGAAACCGTCGCCTGGATCGCGTCGCGTTTTGGCTGGCACAAGATTACCGGTCCCGACTCGGCGGCGCAGGACGGTATGCTTTGCGACGGCACCTTCACCAGCGGCGGCAATGAAGCGAACTTTACCGCGCTGGCGCTGGCGATCTCCCATCACTTCCCCAACGCGATCGAAGACGGCATTGCGACCATCGGCGGGCGTCCCGTGCTGTATGCTTCGGCGGAGTCGCATCACTCGCTGGAGAAATCGGCCGGGTTGCTGGGACTGGGACGCAAGGCGCTGCGGCGGATAGCGGTGAACGACCATCTGCGGCTGGACACGGCGCGCCTGATCCTGCAGATTGAAGCCGACTATGCGTGCGGCTTCATTCCCTTCTGCATTGTGGCGACGGCGGGCACGACCAGCTCGGGCGCCATCGACGACCTGAACGCCCTGGCCTCGATTGCCGAGCGTTACGGACTCTGGCTGCACGTGGATGGCGCCTACGGGGCGGCGGCGGCGTTCAGCGACCGGTACCGCTCGTTGCTCGGCGGTATTGAGCGCGCCGACTCCATCACCATCGACCCGCACAAATGGCTCTCCATGCCGTTTGCCGCGGGAGTGATTCTGACGCGGCATCCGGCCATGCTGGAGAAAGCGTTTTCGGTGACTTCGCCGTATATGCCACGGGCGGCGCGGCCGAGCATGATCGACAACTTCCGGGTGAGCGCGCAATGGTCGCGGCGCATGAACTCGCTCAAGCTCTGGCTGACCTTGCGGGTGCACGGACGCCAGGCGTATGGGGAAATGATCGAGCGCCAGATGGAGCTGGCCGCCGGGATGCGGGCGTGGTTCGAGCGCTCCGAATACTTTGAACCGACCGCGCCGCAGACGTTGCCGATCCTGAACTTCCGCCTGCGTCAGGTTGGGGAAGAAGATGCGGAAACCGCGCACCGGAAGTTTATCGAAGAGTTCAACCGCGACGGCCGCTATTGGATCAGCCGCACTCGAGGTGCGCGGAAAAAGCGTGCTGCGGATGATGATCATCAGCTACCTGAGCACGGCCGAACACGTGGCCGGATTGCAGAAGGCATTGCAATCGGCTGCCGAGCGGGTCGCCCTGGAAGCCGTGCGCTAGGACTGGAGGAACTGGAAACCGCGGCAGGAAATCGCCGGACAAAGGCGGACTGGGCGGATCGAGCAATGAAACAGGGCACACGGAAGCGGGAATGCCGCACTCACGTGTGCCTGGTTTGAGGCGTCAGGCGAAAGCATCTGCCGACGGGTTTAGAGCCGGAAGCCTATGCCACCTCCGAAATTCTGGTACCAGGGAGTGGGCGGTCCCCAGGGTTGCGGTTGAATATCGTACTGGATGATGCGCCAATAAATGCGGCGGGTGAGTTGAAGATCGGCGCCGGCGCCCAATCGATACGCGAAACCACTCTCGGAAGCAGTTTGGCCGGGCCCAAGAGGATGATTGTTGATCGTCCCATAGAGCCCGGAGGACTGATATACGTAGCCAATTTGGGCGGTAATGTAGGGACGAAGACGACCGGTGAGCACGTTATATCTTGGACCGACGGTTCCGGTAAACTCTTTCAGGTTCCAGGTGGATTCTCCCGAGATAGCCGCCGCCGCGGTAATTCCCCAACGGCTATTGAGATTCTTGGTGTAGGCTATCTCACCGCCGTAGATGGGAAGGGCGAAGAACTGGCTACCGCCTGAACCGGCGGCACCGTAGTCTGGAGAGGTGGCAAGAAAACCGACATACACGTCAGAGCCTGAGCCCAGCGGACTTACGGCGGGCCCTGGCGCCTGGCCAAAACAAAAAGCCGCGCTGGCGAGCAACAGTAAAGCGATGGCAATTTTCTTCATCTGGTCCTTTCCAGTTGCGATGGAATTGCTTGCAATGGCGGGGTGGATTCGCGCCCAAGTTCACCCCTAGAAGCGATGCGTTGGTTGGCGATTATAAACAGAAATTTTGGGGGCAATCAAACATCGCAAGTGCCGGTGGCGGGCGGCGAAGGGGCGGACGCGTGGGTTGCGATGAGGCCAGGCCGGCCCTGTTACGAGAGAAGGAAACCGCGTCTATGTTCTTAGAATCAAAACAGTTGCGCCCGGCGATCCAATCGGCCGCAGGGGTGACGCGAGGCCGGAGATCGGGATCGCAGTGACCGTACGGCTCCCAATCGGGCAACGACTAACGTGCGGGAATGCGAGGCAAACCAGGACGCCTGCACGACGAGGCGCAGGCGTCCTGGTTGGGAGACAGACTTCCAGTTAGATCTTTTCCAGCACGGCAGTCAGATACTTCCAGAACTCCGCGACCGAGGAGATCTGGACCCGCTCGGCAGGGCTATGCGGATGCTCGATTTGAGGTCCGAAGGAAATCATCTGCATGTCGGGATAGTTCACGCCGAGCACCCCGGTTTCCAGTCCGGCATGCATGGCAATGATGATTGGGCGCGGTGCCGAACAGTCTCCTCGAACACCGCGCTTCGACTTGCGCACGATTTCGCTGTTGGGCTCGGGCTTCCAGCCGGGATAGCTGGCGGAGTGCTCGACCTCAAAGCCTGCCAGGCGGCAGGAGGTGGCGACCAGGCGCTTGGCGATGATTCTTGCTGCCCTCAATGGCGGAGCGCTGGCTGGTGACGATTTCCACCACGCCGTCTTTGAGGCTGACGGTGGCAACGTTGGTGGAATCCTGCACCAGTCCAGCCACGTCCGGGCTCATGGCGAGCACACCGTGATGCAGGCTGGCGATCAGATCCACCACCTTCTTCGCGTCTGTCGGGGTCAATCACGCGTTGCGGAAGGCCGGCCGATTCCACCGTGATCTGCAAGTCGGGATCGAAGGCGCCGAGGTCGGTACGGACATCTTCGGCATACTGCGCCACGATGGACTGGAGTTGGGCTTCGGTTGGCCGCGGGGCTGACGATGACGCGCCGAGGCCTCGCGCGGAATCGCGTTGTGGGCGCTGCCGCCCTTGAGATCGGCGAGTTCCACCGGGAGCTGCTCCAGCAGAAGTTGCAAGGCGCCACCGAGAATTCGCACCGCATTGCCGCGTCCGAGATGGATATCGACGCCGGAGTGGCCGCCCTTGAGGCCGCTGACCTTGACCCGATAGGCCGAATCCGCACCCGGCGCCTGGAAGCGAACTCGGCGGGTGGCCCGGGTGTTGAGCCCGCCGGCGCATCCGATGCACAGGGTGCCGCGCTCTTCGTTATCGAGGTTGAACAGGTACCTGGCTTTGAGAACTCCGGGCTTGAAGGCGGTGGCGCCGCCCAGGGTGGTTTCTTCCTCCACGGTGAAGACAAACTCCATGGCGGGGTGTTGAATGGTTTTGCTTTCCATGACGGCGAGCGCGGCGGCGACGCCCACGCCATTGTCAGAGCCAAGGGTGGTGCCATCGCCGTAAAACCAGTCATCCTTGCGGACGATGCGGATGCCATCGGTATCGAAGTTAAACTCGGTGCCTTCGTTCTTCTCGCAGACCATGTCCAGATGGCCCTGCAGAGCGGTGACCGGCGCGGACTCGCGGCCAGGGTAGGCGGGCTTGCGGATGACTACGTTTCCGGCCTCGTCCACGAGCGGCTCCAGCCCGGCGTTCCTGGCTAGTTTGAGGATGTGTTCACGAACCGCGGCTTCCTTGGTGGAAGCGCGCGGAATGGCGGCCAGCGCTTCAAAGTTTTTCCAGATCTCCTGCGGTTCAACTCCGGCAAGTACAGTTGACATGTCACGCTCCATCAAGACTGAATGCAACTCACTATCCTACAACACCGGTGCGGCGGCGGCGGAGAAGCGGCTAGGCTGGACTGGAAAGAATGGGGCACCTCGAGGCGAGGTGAATTGCGAAGTTTCCAGGGCTCTGGTAGCGGTCTCAAGAATGGATTGAGGCGGCCGAAGGGCTTTTCCCTCAGCGGCTAAAGCCGCGTGAAATCAGCGCTTCTTGGGGCACGGCTGAAGCCGTGCCCTTTCAAGACCGGGCGTGCCCGTTCAAAACCGATTTATGAGACCAGCTCTAGGTCCACGTCTTCCAGGCGGCGTTGCCGGTGGCCCAGAGCTCTTCGAGGTGGTTCTTATCGCGCAGGGTATCCATGGGCTGCCAGAATCCGTGGTGATGGAAGGCGCGCAACTGGCCGGCGCGGGCCAGCATCTTCAAGGATTCCTGCTCGAACGGGGTGGCGTCACCGGCGATGTATTCGCCGACTTTAGGAGAGAGCACGAAGAAGCCGCCGTTGATCCACTGGCCGTCGCCGGCGAGTTTCTCCTGGAAATCGAGGACGGCGCCGTCCTTGATGACGAGGGACCCAAAGCGCCCGGCGGGTTGCACGGCGGTGAGGGTGGCCAGGCGGCCATGCTGGCGGTGAAACGCGATGGAACGGGTGATATCGACATCGGCCACGCCGTCGCCATAGGTCATGCAGAAGGCGTCCTCTTCGCGGACGTGGGGGAGGATGCGCTTGATGCGGCCGCCGGTCTGGGTCTCACCGCCGGTATCGATGAGGGTGACGCGCCAGGGCTCGCCATGGTGCTGATGCACCTGCATGCTGTTGCTGGCCAGATCGAAGGTGACATCGGAGGAGTGGAGGAAGTAGTTGGCGAAATATTCCTTGATGAAATATCCCTTGTAGCCAAGGCAGACGATGAAGTCGTTGACATTGTGGGACGAGTAGATCTTCATGATGTGCCAGAGCATGGGAAAGCCGCCGATTTCCACCATGGGCTTGGGACGCTGGGTTGTCTCTTCGCTGAGACGGCTGCCCAGGCCGCCGGCCAGGATCACTGCCTTCATAAAGACTCCCGTTGCTGCATGAAGAATTGTGAAAAGTATATCGTATGCCCAGGTTGCCTTCCGGGAGCGCGAGTGGGATGGCCCCTGTTGTACTACGAACGGGCGGACGCCTGCCGCGAAATCCTGGAAAAATGCAGGGGAGTGAATGGCCAACTCCGATGCAGTGGCGGGATGTAGGGTTTGCAGACTAAACTGGGCGGAGTTCTCTTCTTAAGGATCGATATCATGTGCTGCGGCAACTGTGGTGTGGAAAATCCCGAAGGTAGCAAGTTTTGCAGGGAGTGCGGCGGATCGTTAACCGAAGGGGCAAAAGGCCAGCCGCAGATTGCTGATTCACGGGATGGGGACCAACCCTCTCCTGGTTCGTTGGCGGCAATGCGCCCCAAGATGAACCCCATTTTTGTCCTCGGCGCGGGCATCGCGATTGTGATGGTTTTGCTGAGTATTCTCGCCAGCGTTGGCAAGAAGGAAGTGGGGCATGAACCCGCGAAAAACCAACAGGAGCCTCCGTCGGCGGGCGTCACCCTGCACGCCTACGAGTTGCTGCGGGATCCTTACACCTACAAGGGAAAGACGGTTGTGCTCGACCCGTTCTCACGCCCGACGATGTTGAACGGACCGGACGGGCCAGTGTCCCAGTACAACTCGCGAGCGCACTTTAATGCTTTCGAGATTGGCCTGGTGGTTCAAGGCGGGAACACCGGACTGCGGTTTGAGAAGATGTTGTCCAAAGACCAGGGACTGTTTGACGTGACGGGCTCGAAGGGGGGCTTTGCCGATAGCGAAGTGGGGCTGGGCCAGGTTGTCGTTATCAGTTCGCCGGGTTCTCCCCGCGACCTTGAGATTGGCCGGGACTGGGTCGTGGAGCCGCTTGGGTCGTCGGAAGGAACGAAGTCTTCCGGCGGGGCCGCAACCGTGCCCCTGCTGCGATTTTGGCGCTATGCGAGCACACCGTGATGTGGCTGGTGAGATAGCCGCCGATGGTACCCGGAAAAGCTGGTATGGCTCGCGGTTTCCCGGCATGCTCCTTATGTGTGCGAGGGCTAGGCCGGGGTTCATCGCCGCGAGGCTTTGATGGCGGGAAAATATATTCGTGCGGCGGAGTGGATTTGCCCTTATAATGACAATAACGAATCTGACTAAGTTTGAGCGTACGCCATTCTGAGTTGGTACCGCCGAATCACTTCCGCGTCCCACTCTCAGTAGCATCCGATCTTCTCAGCAGGAAATTCAAAACAAAAGAAAAGGTACAACACAGTGGAACAAGGAACAGTGAAGTGGTTTAACGACGCCAAGGGATTTGGATTTATCAGCCGCCAGAACGGCGAAGATGTCTTCGTGCACTTTTCGGCAATTCAGTCGAACGGTTTCCGGAGTCTTCAAGAGGGCCAGGCAGTCCAGTTCAACGTCGTTAAGGGGCCGAAAGGCTTCCAGGCAGAGAACGTACAGGTTCTGTAAGCAAAAGGATTGACCAGCGGAGGCCCGCAGCTTAATTGTTGCGGGCTTTTCTGTTTCCAGTTTGCGGGTGGGATTGCCGCCCGCGCCCAGCATTCGCCAACCGCGGGCGGATGTGGGCTACCCTCGAGATTCGGGTTTCCACCTGCGGGTGGGGACTGCTTTTCAGGAGCTTCTTAGCGCGGCTAGGATTTGCTACTCTTTACCATGGCGTCCATTTCAGGTTCAAGCGGGCAGGCAAACGGCGTGGCTTTGAGCCCGCGCGAGATTCCCTTCAACTACACCTCGGCGAGCGACCGGCAGGCGGTTTCATTCCTGCTGGGCGACGAAGCCGTGCGGACGCTGGACGAGCTGCGCAGCGCGCGGGTAACGGGACGCTCGGCGCGCATCCTGATGCGCCTGCTGGGCGAGGTGCTGATTCATCGCCGCAATCCTTACCTGTACCAGGAGATGGTGGCGTCGGCTGGACGGCGCAAGCGCTTCTTTGAAAACGCCGCCCGCGACCTGGAGACGCTGGCGGCGAAGTCCGAAGGCGACGCGCGAGTGCTGGCCATCCTGGCGCAGGCGCGGACACTGATCGCTTCGTTCCGCAGCGAGGTCGAGGAGACGCCGGAGGCGCGCAACCGCCTCAGGCGCGCACTGGCGGACATTGTTGGCGGACACAATATTCTTTTCGATCCTTTTACCCTGGTGGCGCACGCCACCGACGCCACGGACTGGCGTTTGCACCTGCCTCTGGGGGTGGTAACGCCCGACGATGAGCAGCAGGTTGCGCCGCTGCTGGAGGCGATTGCGCGGCTGGGACTGAAGGTGGTGCCGCGCGGAGCAGGCACCGGACTGACCGGCGGCGCGGTGCCGTTGCGGCCGGGATGCGTGGTTGTAAACACCGAAAAGCTCAACCGCATTCGCGCCATCAGCCAGCGCCGGTTTGCCCTGGACGACGGCAGCAGCGCAGGCGCCGCCGTGATGGAAGCCGAGGCCGGCGTGATCACCGAAAAAGCGATGGAGCACGCCGCCGAGCACGGGCTGGTGTTTGCCACCGATCCCACCAGCGCCTGGGCTTGCACCCTGGGCGGCAACATTGCGGAAAACGCGGGCGGCAAGCTGGCAGTGCGCTGGGGAACGTGCATCGACAACCTGCTGGAGTGGCGCATGGCGATGCCCTCCGGCAAGCGCTGGACAGTGCGCCGGACCAACCACCAGTTGCGCAAGATTCTGCCGCGGGACACGGTGACCTTCGACGTGCTGGATGACGAGGGAACGGTGCTGCGGAGGATCTCGCTGGGCGGCACCGAGATCCGCAAGAACGGACTCTGGAAGGACATCACCAACAAGGCGCTGGGCGGTGTGCCCGGGCTGCAGAAAGAAGGCACGGACGGCATCGTTACGTCGGCGACGTTCGTTCTCTATCCCGAATACGCGGCGAAGAAGACGCTATGCCTGGAATTTTTCGGGCCGGATTTCGACGAGGCCAGCCGGGTCATCCTGGAACTTTCGCGCAGCTTTCCTTTTCCGTCGGGCGACAACGAGGCGCTGCTGGCGCTGGAACATTTCGACGACGAATACATTCGCGCCATCGACTACAAGGTGAAGGCGGCGCGGGCCGAAACTCCCAAGGCGGTGCTGCTGATTGATATTGCCGGCAACTCCGAGGAACAGGCCGCGCGCGGCGTGGAGCGAGTCCGGCGGCTGCTGGCGCAGCATCCGAACACGATGCTGTTCGCGGCTCACGGCGCCGCGGAAGCCAAGCGCTTCTGGGCCGACCGCAAGAAGCTGGGAGCCATCGCGCGGCGCACCAACGCCTTCAAGATGAACGAGGACATCGTGATCCCACTGGATGCGCTGGCCGAGTTCGCGCGCTTTATCGATGGCATGAACGTGGAGGAAGAGCGCTACGCGCAGTTGCGCTTTGCCGAGCGCGCCGGCGAGGTGTTCACCGGGGCGCAGACGGCCGACGACGGGGAGCAGATTGGGGCCAAGACGCCGGCGGCGCTGGCGCTTTGCGGGCGCTTCAGAGATGAACTCGGGAGCATCGGCGCGGAAGCCCTGCGCGGACTGAGCCATGTGCAGGAGTTCCGCCACGGACTGAGCCGGCTGGCGCGCGGATATCCGGCGGTGCTGGCGGCACTGGACCGGGCCTACCAGGAGGTGCGCGACCGGCGCATTGTACTGGCCACGCACATGCACGCCGGCGATGGCAACGTGCACGTCAACGTGCCGGTTCTTTCGAACGACCGGCCCATGCTGGAGCGCGCCGACCGGGTGATCGACCGGGTAATGGAGAAGGTCATCGCGCTGGGCGGGGTGGTGAGCGGCGAGCACGGCATCGGACTGACGAAACTGAAGTACCTGGAGCCGGAGCGGATCGCGGAACTGACCGCGTATCGCCGCGAGGTGGATCCGGGCGGGGTGATGAATCCCGGCAAGCTGGAGGATTTTGAGGCGCTGCGGCACATCTTTACGCCGTCGTTCAACCTGCTGGAGTTGGAAGCGCGGATTCTGCAACACGGGCAGTTGGAAGAACTTTCGCACAAGATTGCGCATTGCGTGCGCTGCGGCAAGTGCAAGCCGGATTGCTGCGTCTATCACCCGGCGCGCGGCATGTTCTACCATCCGCGCAACAAGAACCTGGCGATCGGGTCGCTGATTGAGGCGCTGCTGTACGACGCGCAGCGGGAGCGTTCGACCCACTTCGAATTGCTGCAATGGCTGGAGGAAGTGGCTGACCACTGCACCATCTGCCATAAGTGCCTGGCGCCGTGCCCAGTCGATATCGACACTGGCGAGGTTTCGGTGCTGGAGCGCGAGATTCTCTCCGAGTGGGGATACAAGCACACGCCGCTGGTAACCCAACTGACGCTGAAGTACCTGGACAGCCGCTCGGCGGCCTTCAACCGGTTGTTCCGCGCCGCCGTGGTGCGGATGGGAGGCGCGGCGCAACGGGTGTTCAGCAAACTGGCGGCGCCTTTGCAACCCGCCGAGGGAGCGAGCGCGTTCTATGCGTTGCGCCTGCTGCGCTCCTCGGTGGCCCCGGTGCCGGGGCGGACGCTGCGCGACGTTCTGCCGGAGTGCGCGGCGGACGAGGCGCTGATCTTTGAGCCGGAGACGGACGGCGCTGGCGAGGAGACAAAGACGGTTTTCTACTTCCCGGGCTGCGGCTCGGAGCGGCTGCACTCGGACATTGCGATGGCGGCGATTCACCTGCTGCTGAAGATGGGCACGCGGGTGGTGCTGCCGCCTCCGTTTCTGTGCTGCGGCTTCCCGGCGCACGTGAACGCCAAGACCAGTTTGTACTCGCGCACGGTGCTGCGCGACACGATCCTGTTCAGCCAGATTCGCGGCATGTTGGCGTACCTGGATTTTGATGCCTGCGTGATCTCCTGCGGCACCTGCCGCGAGGGCTTGGTGCAGATGGACACCAAGGAACTGTTTGGCCGCGTGGTGGACATTGCGGGCTACCTGGCGGAGCGCGGTTTGCGGGTGGAGGGTGACGGCCCGAGCGGAGCCACGGGAGGAGTGGAGCGCCACAGCCGAAAGTATCTTTACCACGCGCCCTGCCACGATTCGCTTGACGGCAAGGCGGCCAGGGTGCTGCTCGAGTTGGGCGGCTTTGGCGGGGTGGAGGCGGTGCCGCACTGCTGCTCGGAAGCTGGGACGCTGGCGCTGTCACGTCCGGACATTACCGACGCGATGCTGCACCGCAAGCGCGAAGCCCTGGCGGAAGCCATCGGCGAGGGGCTGACGGCGACGGTGCTGACGAATTGTCCGGCATGCGTGCAGGGGTTGGGACGCAGCCGCGAGGTGGGAGTGGAAGCCGTGCACATCGTGGTGGCGCTGGCGGAAAAGCTCTCCGGCGCGGAGTGGAAGAAGCAGTTCCAGGCGCAGGCCGCGCGGGCTACGGCGGTGGTGTTCTAGGGGGGAAGGGCAAGGTCAACTGCCCATTTCTGCCGAATGACGGGTAGGTATGGGGCATCTGACGGCAAAGCCCCAGAGTTGGAACAAACAGCGCCAACTCTGGGCCACCCGCCGAAGGCGATGACGCGCGGATGCCGGGCTAGGCGCTGCATGCGGTCGAGGTGTGCGGTGGGGAGCAGGCGCGCCTCGTGGGGGTGGACGCCGATGGAGGCGTAAATCCAGGGGTAGCGCTCGGCGAATGGGATGGCGCAGGCGAGGTCGTCAGGGCCGTCGCCATTGCCGATGGCGAGGAGGGTGCGGATGCCGGCGTCGTAGGCGCGCTGGATGGCGGCGTCGCGATCGGTGGTGAACTGGGGGCCGTCGAGATGGGCGTGGGAGTCAAGGAACATGGGGGTCTCGAGGTGCTGGAACAGAATCGATTGCTGGTTGAAAAGCTTGGCGCCACAGTGTCGATTTGAGCTGCGCTGGGGTCCTTCACTTCGTTCAGGATGACACCATAACAACAAAAACAATAGCAACGGCAGGAGCAACGGCAGGAGCAACGGCAGGAGCAACGGCAGGAGCAACGGCAGGAGCAACGGCAGGAGCAACGGCAAGAGCAACGGCAAGAGCAACGGCACGAGCAGAGTCAACTACCCCACGTTAGCCAGAGGATGGCGAACGTGGGGCACCTGGCAGCTCGGGAACGGGCGGGCTAGTGCGGGGTGTTGGAGCGCAGGTCGTAGTTGACGCCGTCCATTGCGCCGGTATGGGGGATGGGCAGCAGGATGCGGACGATGGTTCCGGCGCCGGTGCGGCTTTCCATCTCGACGCGGGCGGCGTCGTTGAACAGCACCTTGAGGCGCTCGCTGACGTTGGCCATGCCGATTCCGGCGCCACGCTGCGGCGCGTTCCACTCGCTGGCGTCGGAGCCAGGCTCGACGATGCCGACGCCGTCGTCTTCCACCTCGATGATGAGCATGGCATCGACGATGCGGCTGCGCAGGTAAATTGTGCCGCCCTCAATTTTGGGCGAGAGACCGTGCTTGATGGAATTCTCCACGATGGGCTGGATGAGCATGGTGGGCACGACGACGTCCAGGCTGGCCGGGTCCAGTTCCTTGACGACCTTCAGCTTGTCGCGGCCAAAGCGGATGACTTCAATGTCAAGGTAGTCGTCAATGAATTCGAACTCCTCGCGCAGTTCCACGAAGGAGTCGCCTTTCTTGAGCAGGCGGCGGAGAATCTTGGCGAGCTTGAGAATCATCTCGCGGGCGGTATCGGGATCGAAGCGCACCAGCGAGGCCACGGAGTTCAAGGTATTGAAGAGAAAGTGAGGATTGATCTGGCTCTGCAGGGCTTCCATGCGGGCCTGCAAGAGAAGGCGCTCCTGCTCTTCCAGCTTCATTTCAATGCGGGTGTTGTTGAGCACCTTGAGGCCGATGGCGACGATCATGACGCTGGTGGCGTAGATGGCGCAGCGCACCAGCCAGTTGGCGGAATCCAGCGCCCAGGTATGGCGCGGAAAAAACTCTTTGGTCTCAAGGCGCAGGAATTGCAGGGCAAGGATCATGAAGAAGAACGAGGTTTGCCAGTCGATGAGCGACTTGGCGATGCTGCGGCGAATCCAGCGGTAGATGCCGAGATCAAACAGCGGACTGAACGACCAGATAGCTTCGCGATCGGTGGCCAGCTCGCGCAGGAATCCCGCGCTGAGTCCGGCAATGACGTTGAGCGGCAGGTTCATGTACTGGTGCATGAACAGGTAGGGCAGAGAGACCAGGATTCCGCCGAAGACGCCGGCGGTTCGTCCGGCGATGACACCGAGAAGAATGGCGGCTTCGAAGGAAACGTCGGCGGCGAGAAAGTTCTTGACCGTGCCGCGCGCCAGCACGCCGAGCATGAAGGGTCCGCCGATGAACAGGACCATCTCCAGCTTTTCCCAGATGTCGCGATCCTCGTGAAAGAGCAGGACGCGAAAGCGCCGCGAGCGCGCGAGCACGCTGCTGACCGCGGCCGAGACGCCGAGCTGGATCAGCAGGGTGATGAGGATGAGCGGCTGAGGAATCATGGCGCGGTTATTCCTGGGCGCCCAGTTTGGCGCGAGCCAGTTGCAGAGCGCGGGCAAGCAGGGCGGGGATCAAATCCGCCACGGGCACGCCGCCCTGGGCCAGATCGCGCGTGCCGCCACCGCGCCCGCCGGCGGATGCGACGATGGCCTTGAGTTCGGCGCCGGCGTCGAACGGGCCGCCGGGTGACTGGGCAAAGACCAGCGCGGGAGTTCCCTGCCCCGCGCCCACCAGGGCGATGATGTTGGGTTCGGCGGCCACCAGCTTCTGGGCGTAGAGTTTGACGAAGGCGAGGTCGCGGCTGGCGAAATACTCGGCGACAATCTTCCGTCCGCCCTGGACGGGAGTGCGCGCCAGCGCCTGCTCCGCGCTGAGCCAGGCGATCTCCTCCTGCAACTTCTGCTGCTGTTTGTGCGCGGCTTTGCCGGAGTCGATGAGCTTCTGGGTCTGCGCGGGGACTTCCCAAATTTGGCAGGAGTAGAGCGCGGCGGCATCGCTGAGGACCTGGAAATCCTTGCGGGCGGCGCGCAGGGCGCGGACGCCGCAGACGAACTCGACGCGCACGCCCTGCTTGACCTTTTCCACCTTGCGGACCTGGATGTTGCCGATCTGCCCGGTGGTAAGTACATGAGTACCGCCGCAGGCGCAGAGATCGACGCCGCGGATTTCGATGAGGCGCAAGGTGTCATGGGCGGCTTCGGGAATCTTGCGGACTCCCACTTTGCGCGCCTGCTCGGGCGTAGCCTCGTGGATCAGGACCTGGCGATCATCCCAGACGAGCTGGTTGGCGTGGCGCTCCGCCTGCACCAGTTGGGCGGGACCGAGGTCGTCGGTTTCCAGATCGATGGTGGAGGCTTCATCGCCCAGGTGAAAGCTGACGGTGGGCGCATCGAACATTTTGAGGAAGGCAGCCGAGAGGACGTGCTGTCCGGAGTGCTGCTGCATGTGATCCTGGCGGCGGTCCACGTCGATGAAGCCGCGCACGCCGAGGGGCAGCGGCAGGGGCGCGTCGAGATGCTCGACAACGTGCAGAATGGCGCCGTCGGATTCGTCCTCGAGGACCTCGGAAACGGCGAGTTTCGCCAGCGGCGCGGGCTCGCCGGATTCAGCCGAGACGAACTCGACCCAGCCGGTATCGAAGGTCTGACCGCCGCTGGTGGGATAGAACGCGGTGCGATCCAGCAGCAAGGCGTGACGTCCGTCGGGGAGTTCGCGGATGCCGGCGACGGCGGCGGTGAAGTCGAAGAGAAACGAGTTCTGGTAGTAGAGGCGCTCGGTCATATACGTAATCTGGAATGATAACGCCTTTGCGGGTTAGGACGAAGCGGCGGCGCGTGACGGAATTGATTGCCTCGTCCGGACCACGGGATTCCGTGGTTGACATCAGTCTAATTGTAGCTACACTTAGAGAGAATGGAAATTACGTTCGATCCCGTCAAAAACGAGCGCAACATTCGGGAGCGCGGCATCTCTTTCGAGCTGGCGGCGGACTTTGGGTTTGAGGCTGCAATCTACGTGGAAGATGTCCGAAGAGATTATGGCGAAGTGCGAATCCGCGCGTTAGGGTTCATCGGGAACCGGCTTCACGCGCTGGTATTCACGATGCGCGGCGCGAAATTGCGGGTCATTAGCTTGAGAAAGGCAAACCGTACCGAGGTGAAGAGATATGAAGAAGCGGCCAAGTTCTGAGACGATCGAAAACGAAAATCCTGAATGGACGGAAGCTGACTTCAAGCGGGCGGTTCCGCTCTCCGCATTGCGGAACAGCGTGCAGAAGGCGATATCGGCCAGGAAGCGCGGTCCGCAGAAGAGTCCAACCAAACAGCTTGTCTCCCTGCGTCTTTCTCCGGAAGTGCTTTCGCACTTCAAGGCCAAAGGCCGGGGCTGGCAAACGCGGATTGACGACACCTTGAAGTCGGCCATTCGCAAGACGGGATAGTCAACTCTACAGCCTGCGCAACAGCGCGGCGTTGCGGCGGAAGAGTTTGCGTTCGCGGCGGCGCTGGAAGCCGGGCATCTGGGCGCGCTTGTCCTTGATGCGCAGGGCTTGCTGGCGGGCTTCTTCGCGGTGTCCGGTTTCGGCGAGGAACTCGGCGTAGTGGAGCTGGGTTTCAGTGAGGGTTGAGGTGCGCAGGACTTCGGCAAAGAGGCGCTGGGCGCGGTCGAGGTTTCCGGTCTTCCAGTCGGTGAGGGCCAGCAATCCGGCGGCGCGCTGGAAGTCATAGCCGGCATCGGCGGTGACGACGCGCTCCAGGTCGGCGCGGGCGGCGGGGAAATCGCCCAGCTCGACCTCGGCGAGACCGCGGCGGTAGAAGGGATCGAGCGAATCGGTACGCTGCGCCAAGGCTCGGTCGAAACAGGCGCGGGCGCCGGCCCAGTCGCCTTTGTCGAGGCGCAGCAGTCCGAGTTCTTCGTAGTTTCCCGCCGACGGATTCTGGCGGATGGCGGACTCGACCTCGCGGGCGCGGCGGGCGCGCTGGACGAAACGGAAGGCGCCGGGATCGAACAGCTCGGGAAGAGCCTCAACCGCAAGATAGATGAGCGCGCCCAGCGGCCCTAGAAATAGGATGAGATAAATCCAATAGAAGCTGGGCTGGCGGCGGACAAAGTGGACCACGGCCATCGCCATCAGCAAGACGCCGAATATGCCCCAGGAAAAAAAGTGGGAAATCATCAGGAGAATCCTAGCATCCCGGCGACCCCGGCATCCGGCGTTGGGACGCGGAAGTTGTAAAATCGGTAGCAATGTCCCCAGTTCGCCTGATTGCCATCGATATCGACGGAACTTTGCTGGATTCCAAATTCCAGGTGAGCGAGACGAACCTTGCCGCGTTGCGGCGGGCCCACGCGCTGGGCGTGGAGATTGCGCTGGCGACCGGACGCCGCCACACTTTTGCGCTTCCGGTGGCGCGGCTGCTGGGCTTTGAGGTTGCCATGATCAGCTCCAACGGAGCGGTTACCAGGCAGAGCGACGGAACCCTGTTCCACCGCGACCCGCTGCCGCTGGCGGCGGCGCTGGAACTGGTGGAGCACATGACCGGCTTCCGGCGGCACCTGGTGATTACCTTTGACGAGGAGGGCGAAAAACCGCTGCTGCTGGAGACCCTGGAGACGCTGAACGAGTCGATCAAGCGATGGCTGGAAACAAACTCGCAGCACATCCGCGTGGTGGCTCCCATCGAGCAGGGCATGACCCGCGATCCGATCCAGGCAATGTACTGTGGAACCGTGGAGCTGATGATGGCCGCCGAGGCGCAGTTGATGAAAAACACTGCCCTGCTGACCCGCATCACCCTGCTGAAAACCCAGTACGACGCGCGCGACCTGTGCATGCTGGACATCCTCAATAAAGGCTGTACCAAGGGCGCGGCGCTGGGCCGCTGGGCAAGGTCACGTGGCTACGCGCCCGCCGAGGTAATGGCAATCGGAGATAACTACAACGACATTGAGATGTTGGAATTCGCCGGACATCCCTGCATCATGGGGAACGCGACCGCGGAATTGCGTGGCCGCGGCTGGCCGGCGACCCTGGGCAATAACGAAGATGGCGTCGCCGCGGCGGTGGACGCGGCGCTGGAAGGGCTAGAATAACGACATGAGAGCTGCGCGCACGATTGCGACCCTGCTGCTGCTGATCAGCACCGCGTTTGCGGTCGAGATCGCCGAGCTGCGCAACGGATTCACCATCCGCCACCGCACCCGCGAGCTGCGCGAGGGATCGGTGCGCCTCTATATGGACGACGAGAAGAAAACTTTTGTGGACATACCCGCCGCGGAAATCCAGAGCTATTCGAGTGAGCCGGACCCGGCGGCGCCGCCCGAAGCGGCGATGCCCGCCAAGAGCACCAGCCAGATCGTCGGCGAAGCGTCGCTTGAGCACGGGGTGGATTCGGACTTTATCCGCAGCGTGATCCGGCAGGAGAGCGCGGGCAACTCGCAGGCAGTCTCCGTGGCGGGCGCGCGCGGACTGATGCAACTGATGCCGGCGACAGCGCTGGGCCTGGGCGTGAGTGACAGCTTTAGCCCCGAACAAAACGTCCACGGCGGCACGCGCTACCTGCGCGAATTGCTGGAGCGCTACGACGGCGACGCCATCAAGGCGCTGGCGGCCTATAACGCCGGCCCCGGAGCAGTGGACCACTACAAGGGAGTTCCGCCTTACCGGGAGACGCGAAAGTATGTGGCGAGGGTAGTCCGCGACTACAACCGGAGCAAGCAAGGCGCGGGAAAAACCGGCGCGAGTCCGGGCACAACGCACACAGCAGCCTCAAGCGCGGCGGCCAAGCCCGCCGACGGCGGCAGTGGCGATGCGGCAGAACGGGCAGCGAAGTAGCGCGTTGCGACCTGCGCCGGATGCGACTGTGCGCGAAGGTTGTTGCCATCCTGGCCGCGCGTGTTGCCCACGGCGGGCGGCAATTTAGTAGAATCAAAGACGGCGTCCGCGGGACTTGATCCGCGAAGACGTGATCCGAGAACCAGTCTCCCAATCGGCAATCATCTTGCAGAGGCACTGAGTTTGCCTGCCGCATAAAGTTTTGCTTGAAAGGCGCAGGCGAACTCCAGCTCCGGCGCGCTCCCACTATGAAGAAGAAACAGATCATTTCCCTGGTTGTGGTGACGGGCATTCTTGCCACGCTGGTGTATTTCCAGTTTCGCTCGTGGCGCAGCTTCGACTGGGCAAAGTTCCGGCAATATACGGGTGGGGTGAGCCTCGGGCACATTGGCGCGGGAGTGGCGCTGATCTATTTGGCCTACGTGCTGCGGGCGGTTCGCTGGGCCATCTTTCTGCGGCCCACGGCGCCCACAAGTTTCCGGCGGCTGATTGCGCCGCAGATCATTGGCTTTGCCGCCCTGGGACTGTTTGGGCGGGCCGGCGAGTTTGCCCGGCCGTACCTGATCGCACGCAAGGAAAAGCTCAGCTTCACCTCGCAACTGGCGGTCTGGACGGTGGAACGTTTCTTCGACCTGGGCGCCGTGCTGGTGCTGATGGCGGGATTCCTGGCTCTGAAGGGCGGGATGCTGGCGCAGGTGCTGTGGCAGGGCGTGCATAGCGGAGTGAAGCTTGCGGCGCGCAATGCCGGACACAAGCTTCCCCTGGTGGTAGCCGGGCTGGCGGTAGCCGCCGTGCTGGCGTTTGTGCTGCGGAAGGCCACGGGACGGGCAGCCGTGGTGGTGCGGGCGCGCCTGCTCTCATTCAAGCAGGGCTTCAACACCATTCACGACGCTAAATCGTTTGTGCAACTGGTGCTGGTTTCGCTGGCCATGTGGCTGATGATTGCCGGGGCCTACATTGAGGTTCTGCACGCGTATCCTCAGATCCGGGTGGTGGCGCAGGGCGAGCCGCGGGTGGCACGCATGAACACCATGAAACTGGAGGACGTGTTGCTGGTGATGGGCTCCAGCATGCTGGGTTCGGTGGTGCAGCTGCCCGGAGGGGTTGGCGGTTCGCAGCTGGCGGTGATCGGGGTGCTGCAATCCAACCTGTTTGCCGGCGAGCCGTATAACATTACCCGCGAGCTGGCGGTAAGCTGCGGCATCATGCTCTGGCTGGTGACCTTCATGTCGGTGATTCCGGCCGGATTGCTGCTGGCGCGCTACGAGAAGATTTCCTTCCTGCGGCTGTCCGAAGAGAGTTCGCTGGAAGAGCAGGAAGCCGAAATCCCGGCGGTTCCCGCACACCCGGAGCACGGCTGCTGATACAATCCCGCTGATACAATCATTCAGCTCAACCGGCAACCAGCCGGGTTTGCCGAGAAAGGCTGCGCCGCCCCGGAAGATGGCGGCAACAGGCCATGAAATGCCCCTTTTGCGGATTTGATCAGGACAAGGTGGTGGACTCGCGCGAGAGCAAGGAAGGCGAATCGATTCGCCGCCGGCGCGAATGCCTGCGCTGCGAAAAGCGCTATACCACCTACGAACGCATTGACGAAATCCCCTACATGGTGGTGAAGAAGGACGGACGCCGGGAAAAATTCGAGCGCCAGAAGGTGCTCAGCGGGTTGCTCCGCGCCTGCGAAAAGCGCCCGGTTCCCATCAGCCAGCTGGAACAGATCGTCAACGAGGCCGAGGGTTTTGTGATTGACAGCCCGGAGCGCGAACGCAAGACGGGCGAAGTGGGCGAGCTGATCATGAACCGGCTGCGCAACCTGGACAAGGTGGCCTACGTGCGCTTTGCCAGCGTTTACCTGGACTTCAAGGACGTGCACGAATTCATGTCAGAGCTGCAGGATCTGCTGCGCTCCAAGGACGTGCGCGAAGCCAAAACGGCGCTGGCGGCAAGCGAGCGCGGCAAGCGCCCAGCGAAACAGTAGCCGCCAGAGGATGGGCGGCCATCGAGGCAGGGATGAATGACACATAAAGTCACGCTGATTCCGGGCGACGGAATCGGTCCCGAGGTTACGGCCGCGGCGGTTCGCGTTCTGGAGGCGACCGGGGTGGGGTTCGAGTGGGAGAGCTTCGCGGCCGGGGCCGACGCCTTTGCCCGGTATCACGAGTACATTCCGAAGGAGCTGACGGAATCGATCGAGCGCACCCGGGTGGGATTGAAAGGCCCGGTCACCACGCCGATCGGCGGCGGATTCAGCAGCATTAACGTGCAACTGCGCAAACAGTTTGAGCTGTTCTGCAACTTCCGTCCCATCCGCAATCTCCCTGGGGTGGCGACCCGTTACCCTGGGGTCGATCTCATCATCATCCGCGAAAACACCGAGGGACTGTACTCCGGCATTGAGCACGAGGTGGTTCCGGGCGTGGTGGAAAGCATCAAGATCATCACCGAGAAGGCCTCCACGCGCATCTCGCGCTGGGCCTTTGAGTACGCCCGCAAGTTCGGACGCAGGAAGATTCACGCCATCCACAAGGCTAACATCATGAAGCTCTCCGACGGATTGTTCATCCGCTGCTCGCGCAACATCAGCAAGGAATATCCGGAGATTACCTACGGCGAGCACATTGTGGACAACACCTGCATGCAACTGGTCACCAATCCCTACCAGTACGACATGCTGCTGCTGGAGAATCTTTACGGAGACATAGTCAGCGATCTGTGCGCGGCTTTTGTGGGCGGGTTGGGGCTGGTACCGGGGGCGAACTTCGGACACGAGTGCGCCATCTTTGAAGCCGTGCACGGCTCGGCCCCGGACATTGCCGGGCGAGGCATCGCCAACCCGACGGCAGTGCTGCGCTCCGGCATCCTGATGCTGCGCCATCTGGGCGAGACGGAGGCGGCCAACAAGGTGAAGTATGCCGTGCACGCCGTCTATGGGGAGGGCCAGCACATTACCCGCGACATGGGCGGGGTGGCCAGCACGGGCGAGTTTGCCGACGCCGTCATCGCGGCCATGGAGAATCCTGCCTGGCGCGACCAGGCAGCCAGGGAAACCGCACCGGTATAGCGGATGGACCACTGATCCCGAAGCGTGGTAGGCTTCCGCATGGTTCGACGACTGTCCGGCTATCGCATCGCGCCTCTCGTGCTCGCGCTGTCCGTGGTGGCGGCCGCGCAAAGCGTTCCCCAGGTCTTCAAGGTGCAACCGCTGCGCCCGGTGGCGGAGCTGCGCGAAGAAGCATTGCGTGCCTCGCCTCCCGCCGAGCGGGGAGATTTTCTCCGCCCCGACCTGGTCGAGCTGGTGAAGCTTGACCCCACCCTGAAGCTCGACATCCACTACGCTTCGGAGAACAACTTTCTGGGCGTTCCGGTCTATCGCGAAGCGCGTGCGTTTATGGAACGTCCGGCGGCGGAGGCGGTGGCAAGAGTCAACCAGAAACTCCACCGGCAGGGATTGGGACTGCTGATTTTCGACGGCTACCGTCCGTGGTTTGTGACCAAGATTCTGTGGGACGCGACACGCGATGCGGAGCATCCGTACCTGGCTGATCCAGCGGCGGGTTCGCGCCATAATCGCGGCTGCGCCGTGGACTTGACTATTTACGATCTGAAAAACGGCCAACCCCTCGCCATGCCAAGCACCTACGATGAATTCAGCGAAAACGCCTACCCGGAATATCCCGGCGGAAGCGGTGACGAGAGAGCGCACCGCATGCTTCTGCGGGAGCTGATGGAAGCCGAGGGCTTCACCATCTACCCGACCGAGTGGTGGCACTTCGACTACAAGGATTGGCGCAGATATCCGATCATCAACCTGCCGTTTGACAAGCTGGCGGCGGCGAAGTAATGGGCAAGGGAGAATGCGAGATTCAGAGAGCTTTTCCGGGAAAATTTCGCCGCCGCGGCCATCCCGCTGCATCGCCTGCGCGGCCAGGATCATCTTCTTCGTATAGGGTTGATAGAATGAGACCTTTGCCGGCGGGCCACCGAGTTCCCTGAACCTCATGACGGAAAATCCAAACGCTCAGAGCATTCCGTATCATCGCGCGCACCACCGCTTCACCATGCTGGCGGCGGGCTGCGTCTTTCTGCTGATCGTCGCCGGGGCGCTGGTGACCAGCAACGACGCCGGGCTCTCGGTGCCGGACTGGCCGACTTCGTTCGGTTCCCTTTACCGCATTCCGCCGCTGGTGGGCGGGGTAAAGTTTGAGCACGGACACCGCATGCTGGCTGAGTTCATCGGCCTGTTGACGATTGCCGTTGCCGGGTGGACGCAGAAGGTGGAGCAGAGGCGATGGATGCGCATTCTGGGCTGGTGCGCGCTGGGCACGGTGATTGCCCAAGGCATTTTGGGCGGGCTGACCGTGCTGTTTTACCTGCCGCCCGCGGTCTCCACGGCGCATGCGACCCTGGCGCAGATATTTTTCTGCATCATGG
This sequence comes from uncultured Acidobacteriota bacterium, assembly GCA_963707735.1. Classification (GTDB taxonomy): domain Bacteria; phylum Acidobacteriota; class Terriglobia; order Terriglobales; family Acidobacteriaceae; genus TOLSYN. The sequence goes on from CAVPRB010000003.1 coordinate 1,595,856, forward strand.
TGAGCATGGCCTTCTTTACCAGCCGAAGCTGGGCGCAGGCGCCTGCCGTCGTCATCGACGCGGGCGCAGGTCCCCGGCTCACGACGCTAGCCGCACTGACCGTGGCAGCCGTCTGGGTGCAACTCATCATGGGCGCTGCCTTCCGCCACTCGGGAATCCGCCTGCTGCCGCACATCATCGGCGCCTGCGTGGTTTTCGTGATGGTGAACTGGCTGGCGATTTCCGTACTGAGGCGCCATCGCCTGACGCCGCAACTGGCCACTCCGGCCACGGTGCTGCTGATTCTGCTGGGGGTGCAGATCTCGCTCGGCGTCGCCAGCTACATCACGAGGGTACTGTGGAGCCGGGGAACCTCTGCTCCGCTGGCGAGCATGGTGATTGCGACCGTGGCCCACGTTGCCTGCGGCGCGCTGCTGCTGGTTACGGCGGTGATCCTCGCCATCCAGATTGGCCGCCAGGTTGAATCGCAGACCGAGCCGGAAACCAAATTGCAGATGGATGCGGAAGCGGTGCGGCCGCCTGCCGGGGCGGTGCGGGCATGACGACGGCCGCTACCCAACCGCTGGCGGTCGCCACCCGCGGACCCATGGAAGTTCTGCGCGATTATGCGCAGCTCACCAAGATTCGCGTCACTACCCTGGTGGTGGTCACCGCCTGGTGCGGATTTTTCTTCGGCGCGCGCAAGTCCGCGCTGCCGGTGCTGACCATCAAACTGCTGTGGGCGCTGGCCGGAATCGGCATGGTTGCAGCCGGCACGGCGTGCATGAACGAGATCATCGAACGCAAGAGCGACGCCCTGATGCGGCGCACCGCCCTGCGCCCGCTGGTGACGCGGACCATGGGGGTTGGCCACGCCGTCGCCGTCTGGGCGGTACTCACCGCGAGCGGCGCGAGCCTGCTGTGGACCAGGCTGAATCCGCTCACCGCCCTGCTCAGCTTGCTCACTGCCGTCTGCTACCTGATGATGTACACGCCGCTGAAGAAGATCAGCCCGCTGTGCACCTTCATTGGAGCCTTTCCTGGGGCCATGCCCGGAGTGCTGGGCTGGACCGCGGCGCGCGGCAAGCTGGATTACGAGGCGCTGGTGCTGTTTGCCATTGTCTTCTTCTGGCAGTTTCCCCACTTCCACTCCATCGCCCTGCTTTACCGCGATGACTACGCGCGGGCGGGCATCCGCATGTTGCCGGTGGTGGAGAGCGACGGACGCTCCACGGCCCGCCAGATTCTGATGTACGGCGCGGCCCTGCTGCCGACCACGCTTGCGCCTACCTTGCTGGGCATGGCCGGGCTGTCTTATTTTATCGGCGCCTCGGCCCTGGGACTGGGGTTGTTCTACTTCTGCGCCCGCATCTGGAGCGAGTGCCTGCCGCCTTCCACACCGCGCTCGCGGATACTGGCGCGTTCGCTGCTAAAGGCTACCGTCACCTACCTTCCCCTGCTCTTTGCGCTGATGATGCTGAATAGCGCGGCATGACGGGCGCCCGGCTCATAACCACCGAGGACTGACTGACTTGACCACCCGGACACAAGAACTAGAGCACGGCTCCTCGACCGATCGCGCCTCCGGCACGGTGATCCGGATCGAAAACCTGCGCCACGTCTATGGCGATCGCACGGCGCTGAACGGAGTGTCATTCGAGGTCAACCGCGCGGAGATCTTCGGGCTGCTCGGCCCGAACGGCAGCGGCAAGACCACCATGTTCCGCATTCTGACGACCTTGATGCTGCCGACGAATGGACGCGCGCTGATCCTGGGCCACGACGTGGCGCTGGACCCAGGCGGGGTGCGCCGCCAGATCGGCGTGGTCTTCCAGTCGCGCAGCATCGACGTGAAGCTGACGGCGGAGGAAAACCTCATCCACGTCGGCCATCTCTATGGCATTACCGGCGCGGCGCTGAAGAAGCGGGTGGCTGAAATGCTGGAGCGGGTCGCGCTGACGGATCGCGCCCACGACCGCGCCGAGAGTTTTTCCGGCGGCATGCAGCGCCGTCTCGAGTTGGCCAAGGGGCTGCTCCACCATCCCCAGGTTCTGCTGCTGGATGAGCCGAGCACCGGCCTGGATCCGGGGGCGCGCCGCGATCTCTGGCAATACCTCCAACTGCTGCGCGACAAGGAGGGGGTCACCGTGATTGTGACCACGCACCTGATGGAAGAGGCGGAAAAATGCGACCGGCTCGCCATCCTGAGCCACGGCAACCTGGTGGGCCTGGGCACGCCGGCGCAGTTGAAGAGCGAGATTGGGGGCGACGTGATCCTGCTCGACGCCCACGATCCGCCCCGGCTCGCTGCCGCCATCCGCGCGCGCTTCGGCGTGGACGCCGCGGTGCTCGACGATGGCCGCGTCCGCATTGAGCGCGAGGCCGGACACCGCTTTATCACCGACGTGGTCGAGGCTTTCCCCGGCGCAATCGACGCCGTCAGCGTCAGCAAGCCGACGCTGGAAGATGTTTTCATCCGGCGCACCGGCCACCGCTTCTGGAATGAAGATGCGCAGGGGCTGGAAGCGCGCGTGGCCGCGACCGCGAAGAAGAAAAAGCACTAGACAGAATTGGGGCTGGACTTGGCAACCGAAACAACATTACGACCGGCAATCCTCACGGGCTCTACTTTCAGCGTGATGCCCGCGCTCTCACTGTGGCGGCGCGAGGTGGTGCGCTTCTACCGCAACCTCAGCCGCGTGGTGGGCGTCATCGCCTCGCCTCTCATCTTCTGGCTGGTGATCGGCGCCGGGTTTGGCAACTCTTTCCGCAATCCAACCACGGGCCGCGGCCAGAATTATCTCGACTTCTTTTTCCCCGGCGCGCTGATGATGATCGTGCTATTCACCTCGATCTTCGCCATGATGTCGCTGATCGAGGATCGCAACGAGGGCTTTCTGCTGTCCGTGCTGGTGGCCCCGGTGCATCGTTCGGTGATCGTGCTGGGCAAGGTGCTGGGCGGCACCACGCTGGCAACCCTGCAGGGACTGCTGTTCCTGGTGATCGCGCCGCTGCTCGGCATTCACTTCGGCCTGGTGCAACTGCTGCTGGTGGTGCTGGATATCTTCCTCGTTTCGTTCTCACTCACCGCGCTGGGCTTCATCATCGCCTGGCCCATGGACTCGACTTCCGGCTTCCATGCCATCATCAACCTGTTTCTGATTCCGCTCTGGCTGCTATCCGGCTCGCTGTTTCCGGTGAGTTCGGCGTCACCCTGGATGGCCTTCCTGATGCGGATCAATCCCCTGACCTACGGCACCGAGGCGCTGCGCGGGCTGCTGTTCCCGGCCGCGGCGTCTCCTGAGTTTCCGCTCGCCACCTGCCTGGCGGTGCTGGTGGCTTTCACCGTCATCCTGTTCAGCCTGGCCTTTGTGGTGGCCAACCGCCGCAGCACCAAACCGGCAGCCTGAGGGGCGACCCATGCAAGCGTCCACGCTCTCCTATTTTCCGGCCATCAACGCAACCCTGAACGGGACGGCCGCCGTCTTGCTGGTAACCGCCAAGCGCTTCATCGGCCGGCACGAGATCGAGGCGCACAAGCGCACCATGATCGCCGCGTTTTCAACCTCGGTGGTGTTTCTGGCCTGCTATCTCTACTACCACGCCCACGCCGGGGTGCTGCACTTTGCCGGACAGGGATGGCGGCGCCCGGTGTACTTTACGCTGCTGACCAGCCACACCTTGCTGGCCGTCATCATTGTCCCGCTGATCCTGATGAGCCTGAGCCGCGGCCTCAAGCGCCAGGACGCCAGGCACCTGAAGATTGCGCCGCTGACCTACTGGCTCTGGCTTTACGTCTCAGTCACCGGGGTGGTGATCTACTACCTGCTGTATCACCTCTGGCGCGGCTAGATTCGGCCACGGAACCCGATGCGGCACGGGGGCGCAATGGTTGCCGGATGTTAAACTGCAACCGGATGCCCTGGATGAGCTTTGCCATGGCCACAACAGCCGCTTGGCTCCAGGGACCGGAACAGGGAGATGAGCAACAGCGATCAGGAGAACGGCGTTAGTGGGCCTGCCAAGGCCCCGCGGGCCGGCGTAGCCGCGCCTCCCGATGCTCCGCATGAATACCAGGTATCTCTTGAGGGGGTGCATGGCACCGTCGAGTTGCCATCGCACCAGGCCGGCTTCTGGCAGCAGTACCGCGCATTTGTCGGCCCCGCGATTCTGATTAGCGTGGGTTACATGGACCCCGGCAACTGGGGAACCGACCTGCAGGGCGGGGCGCAGTTCAAGTACGGGCTGTTGTGGGTGGTCGGCGTGGCCAGCCTGATGGCCATTTTCATGCAGGTGATCTCCGCCCGGTTGGGCGTGGTAACCGGCAAGGACCTGGCGCAGTGCTGCCGCGACTGGTATCCGAGCTGGACGCGCTGGCCCAACTGGTTGCTGAGCGAGTCGGCGATTGGGGCCTGCGATCTGGCGGAAGTGCTGGGCAGCGCCGTCGCCTTGAACCTGCTCTTCCATATTCCGCTGCTCTGGGCGGTGATCATCACCGGCCTGGACGTCCTGCTGCTGCTGGCGCTGCAACGCTTTGGGATGCGCACCATTGAAGCCGTGGTCGTGCTCCTGGTGGCGACCATCTCGGTTTGCTATTTCATCGAGCTGTTCGTGCTGCCGCAGACCCAGCCCAGTTTTCTGGAGATGGCGCGGGCACTGGTGACGCCGCAGTTTCGCCAGGTGGGAATGATCTATGTCGCCGTCGGCATTATCGGCGCCACGGTGATGCCCCACAACCTGTATCTGCACTCCGCCCTGGTCCAGAGCCGGCAGTTGCAGAAAGACGTGCCATCGATCCGGCGCGCGATTCGCTTCAACACCATCGACTCCACGGTGGCCCTGACGATTGCATTCTTCGTCAACGCCGCCATCCTGGTGCTGGCGGCAACGGTCTTCTATGGCAAGCAGAGCGTGGTTGTGCCGGGCGGACAGGTGGTCCATTTCAGTCCTGACAGCGATTGGATCCGGGTGGCCTACTTGACCCTGGCGCCATTGCTGGGAACGGTGTGGGCGAGCACGCTGTTTGCGGTGGCGCTGCTGGCCAGCGGCCAGAGCAGCACCATCACCGGCACCCTCGCCGGACAGGTGGTGATGGAAGGCTTCATGCACTGGCGCATTCAACCGTGGCTACGCCGCCTGATCACCCGCACCCTGGCCATCATTCCGGCGGTGCTGATTATCGGCCTGCGCGGTGACAGCAGCGTGACCGATCTGCTGACCCTGAGCCAGGTGGTGCTGGCGCTGCAACTTCCCTTCGCCATGTTTCCCCTGCTGCAGTTCACCAGTTCCGGCAAACGCATGGGGAGATGGAAGAATGGACTGTTCCTGCTGATCACCGGCTGGGGCAGTGCTATTCTCATTACCGCACTCGATATCTACGGCTTGCCGGACTCGCTTAAAGCGGCCTGGCTGGTCATCGCCGGACGCTGACGCCCGACGGCAGAAACGGAACGCCATGTACGACACCATTCTGGTCACGTTGGACGGCACCCCGACGGACCGCGCCATTATCGAGCATGTGATACCGCTGGCGAAGCTGGCGCATAGCCGCATTGTATTGCTGCACGTCGCCGACGGGTGGGCCGCCAGAACCTACGGCTCGGACGCAGTGGGTCCGGAGATCGACGAAGACACCGCGTACCTGGAAAGAGTTCGCGCCGAAATCGAGGCTGCGGGCATTCCGGTGAGAGCGGAGCTGGCTTACGGTAACCCGGCCGAGGAAATCGTCAAGTGGGTTCAGAACAAGGGCTGCGATCTGCTGGCGATGAGCACCCATGGACATCGCCTCTTCGGCGATTTATTTCTGGGCGCCACGGCCAGCCATGTCCGCCATTGTGTCAGCGTGCCGATTCTGATGCTGCGGGCAAAGCAAACCGCAAAATAAGATTCCGGCGGCGCGCAAATCGGATTGAATCAAGAGATGGCATCAGCGACAGCCCGTGCCCTGCACACGGGCTGTCAGTGGGCTCCTGCGCCAGTCTTGACCTTGCGCAGGAGGTAGGCGAGCAGAGCCGCGCCCGCGGCGATCACCGCCAGCCCTCCGAACAGGTCCATGAACGCGAGCAGGGCGGTTTGCTGCTGCAGGATGCGATACAGAGTTGCCAGGGCGGGCGCCATGCCATCGCCGGAAGAGGGCACGCGAAGAAACATGAACTTCTGTATGCCGTAGAGGTGCCCCATCGTGAGGTGATTTCCCAGGGCAAGGTGCTGCACCATCATGCTCTGGTGGGCCTGGCTACGCCGTGCGAGAAAGGTACTGACCAGCGCGATTCCCATACTGCCGCCTACGTTGCGCATCAGGTTCAGAGTGCCGGTGGCTGTGCCAATTTGATCGCGGCGCAGTGGTGCGGCACCGGCGACGTTGATGGGAACAAATAGAAATCCCATGGCGGACCCGGCCAACACCTGCGGCCAGAAGATGGTCCAGGGGGTCATGTCAAGCGAGATCCGCGACAGGCACAACGACGCAATTCCAAAGACGAGAAAACCGAAGGCGATAATGTTACGGGGTTCCACGCTGGAAACGAGTTTGCCCACCAGAAGCATGGAGAGGACGGCTCCCAACCCAAGCGGTACAACCGCAATGCCGGCCGTTAACGAGGTGTAGCCCATCAACACTTGCAGGAATTGCGGCGTGAGCAGGGCGATGGCATACATCAGCAAGGCGGCGAAAAAGATCAGGACCGTTCCTACCGCGAAGTTCCGCACGCGGAAGATACGCAGGTCCACCATCGGCTTGTCAGTCTTCAGTTCACGGTAGAGGAAAACGATGAAACCAGTCACGGCAAACACCGCCATCACCCGAATGAACCGCGACGAAAGCCAGTCATCTTCCTGCCCTTTGTCCAGGAAAACCTCCTGGCAGCCCAGCCACAGCGATAGCGCCGCGAAGCCCATCACGTCGAGCGGCCCGGGATCGGAGTTGATGACCCAGGGCGGATCCTCGACAGTCTTCTGAATCGCCCAGATGGCAAACAACCCGAAGGGAATGTTGATGTAGAAAATCCATCGCCAGGAGTAACTGTCAGTCAGCCAGCCTCCCAGTACCGGGCCAATGACCGGTGCGACCACCACCCCAAGACCGAACAGCGCCTGGGCTGCGCCCTGCTTGCTGGCGGGAAAGCTCTCCATCAGAATCGCCTGCGATATGGGGGCCAGCGCTCCGCCACCGATGCCCTGGATCACGCGCATGAAGAGCAGCATGGGGAGATTGACGGAAAGACCGCAGAACAACGATGACAGGGTAAAGATGAAGATGCAGGCAAGCAAAAATCGTTTGCGTTGAAAGCGGTTGCCCAGCCAGGCGGTCAACGGCAGAATTACGGCATTCGAAATCAAGTAGGAAGTGAGCACCCAGGTGGCTTCCGAGTAGGTCGCCGACATGCTGCCGGCAATGTGGTTCAGGGCCACATTGGCAATCGAGGTATCCAGCACCTCCATGAAGGTCGGCACGATTACGGAGATGGCAATGAGCCAGGGATTGACCGCGGGCTGCCAGCGTTCGTGCTCCGCATAGGAAGAGGGATTGACGGCGGCGGAAAGGCTAGCGACGGTTGCCATGGGGCCGTTCCTGTCTTCGAGCACGCATGGGATGGAGGCGAAGAAAGTCTTCGACCGCTTCCCGGACACGGATTCGGATCGCTCGTTCGCTCAGTTCAAGGTCTGGGTTGAGCATCACGTTGATGAAGAAGTCCCCGAGCACAAACGAATTGAACTGCGCCGCGGACTTGATGTAATTGGGACCACCGACGCGTTGCGTCTGCAAATACTCCGCGAGCAGGACCTGGCCGCGTTCCACGCACTCCCGCCACACGGCGCGCGCAAGGTCGGGAAACCTATAAACTTCCGCCACCACGATGCGGTGGAGCGCGAGGAAATCCGGGGCGCTGATCATCTTCAACACCTTGTACCCGATCTCCGTGAGCACCCGGCGGGGAGCTTTTCCCGACTCGACGTAATCCATGTGCCTGGAAAAAAGATATTCCATGTGCGCATTCATCACGCCAACGAAAAGGTCCGCCTTGGTGGGAAAAAGCGTGTAGAGGGTTTGCTTTGAAGTTTGAGCGCGGCGCGCAATCTCGTTGGTGCTGGCGCCCTCGAATCCTTTTTCCAGAAACACGGCGGTGGTGGCATCCAGGATGCGTTCGCGGTAGTGCTCGGCCTGGCCCCGCAATGGACGCCCGCGTGGCACCTTGCCGCCTTCGGATTCAGCCGCCTTGCGCTTCATCTTCATTCCGTACCCATCGGTACACTTAATTTAAACAAGAGTATATGTACCGCATGGTACGGATTGCAAATACAAAATTCAGCCCACAATCAGACGCAACGTTTCGGAACGGACCCGCCCATTCCGTGGGCCGGCGACTCCACCCAGGTGAGCGCGAACAGTGCTCAGCGGGATGGATTCAGGAGACGGTGGTGGTCATGCATGCGATTGAAAGCCGGGAAGAAACCTGGAGCGCGGAATACGAGTTGCGGGGTTCAGTCGTGGAGCACGACGCGAACCAGTGAGCTGTGGACGTGCATGCCGCTTCCGCTGTGGTCAAGGAATCCCATCTCCCTGAACCGGTTCATGAAGAAACTGACCCGCGAGCGGGTTGTGCCGATCATTTCGGCGAGGGTTTCCTGGCTGATTTTCGCGATGAGCGGTACCGGTTTGGTTTCCTGGCCGAAGTTGGCCAGCAGCAGGAGAAGCCGGGCCAAGCGTTTCTCGCTGGAGTTGGCCAAGTGATCCACCAGGTCCGCTTCCATGCGAGCGTTGCGGGAAAGCAGGTAAGCGACGAAGCGCTCGGCAAATTCCGGTTCCTTGCATTCCGCCGGTCACATTGACCTGTGACGGGGTTCCGCGGTATAAACGAAAGACCATGACGATGTGTCGCCAGCCCGGTCGCGTGATGTGCTGCTCCTGTTGTTGCGGCATGAACCCATCCGGCGCACGGGAGATCATGGTGTAGCACTGATTCAACCAGGATCTGGACTTACCAACCCACCCGCCAGGATTCGAGGCCGGTGGGTTTTTCGTTTTGGAGAACCGATGGCGGAGCAGTTCAAGGAAACCAAGGCAGAGCGAGCCGAACGCCTCAAACGCGAGAAGAATCCGTGGGAGTGTCTGCACGAGATTCGCGAGTTTGCCCATGCCGGGCACGGCGCCATTCCTCCAGAGTGGCTCGGTACGTACTTCCGATTCCGGGGAGTGTACACGCAGGGGGATGGCGCGGGAGTCACCGGCGGCAAAGGCGGCGAGGGAGCTGCCGTTCCCAAGTTCGTGCCCGGCTTGCTAGTGATCCCGCTGTTGGTTTCGCTGCACGTCTTCAACAAGGAGCAGGCCGGCACCCTGGCGAACTTGTCGCGATGGGCATTCCTGTTGACCTTTGCGGGGGTTGGGTTGCGCACGAACTTCCGCGAGATGTCAAAACAGGGACGGCGTCCCTTCGTCGTTGGCGCCCTCGGCGAGGTATTGATCGCGGCGCTCACCCTGGGTCTTGTGGCCGGCGCCAATGCAGTTTGGAAACTCCAAAAAATTGATGGTGAGTCAGCGCGGAAGTTCGCGGGCTGGTTCATGCAACCAGTGGCGACGAGAAGGGCGACAAGCGTTCCATGAAAATCCGGCAACAAGGTAGATCGTTGGCTGCCGCTTCCGCATCCTTGAGAAGCGGGAGCTTGGGATGCTCGGATCAGGCGGCACATGGGTAAAACGGGCACGGTTATGAATGCGAGCATCGGCACGAGCCTGACGCAGCGTATCGGCAACACGCCGCTCTTGCGCTTTGCCCGCGTGACCGCGGAACTCGATGATGTGCAGGTGCTGGCAAAAGCGGAGTGGGGCAATCCCGGCGGGTCGGTGAAAGACCGCGCGGTTTCTAACATTGTGGCCGAGGCGTTGAGGGAGGGAAGACTGGGTGCGGGAAAAACTCTGCTCGACTCCACCAGCGGCAACACCGGAATTGCCTATGCCATGCTGGGTGCGGCTTACGGCATTCCGGTCACGCTCTGCGTACCATCCAACGTTTCCCCGGAGCGGAAGCGGATTTTGCGGGCGTATGGGGCGCGAATCGTTTACACCGATCCGGGCGATGGCTCCGATGGAGCAATCCGGAAAGCGCGCGAGATGGCTGCTTCCGGCCCCGGGAAGTATTACTACGCGGACCAGTATTCCAACCCTGCGAATTGGCGCGCCCATTACTCGAACGGAACCGCCGACGAGATCTGGCGGCAGAGCGAAGGCCGGGTGTCGCACTTCGTCGCCGTGCTGGGCACCAGCGGAACCTTTGTCGGCACATCGCGCAGGTTGAAGGAACTGAAGCCGGAGATTCGCTGCATCTCGCTGCAACCGGACTCACCCTTCCACGGCATTGAGGGCGCAAAGCACATGGAGACTTCGATCATTCCGAGGATTTACGATCCCACGCTTGCCGATGAAAACCTTGGCGTTGGCACGGAAGCCGCGCACTCGATGTGCCGGAGGTTGGCGGCGGAAGAAGGATTGCTGGTGGGAGTTTCGGCAGCGGCTGCCCTGGTGGGCTCGCTGCGCGTGGCGAAGTCTGCCGCGCCGGGCTCGGTGGTGGTAACCATCTTCCCTGACTCCGGGGATAAATACCTGAGTGAACGGTTCTGGGAAGACTCTGATGTCAAGTAAGGAGACCAGGTAAGCGATGGCACTGAAAATTCAGAAGGGTCTTCTCGATCAACTGCGCGGGCACGGGGAACGGACCTATCCGCATGAGTGCTGCGGCGTGCTTGTGGGCGAGTTCGACGATGCCGGCAACAAGACGGTGAAGACGGCGGTAGCGTGCGGCAACACGCGCACCGACTCGCCTGAGAACCGTTATCATATTGATCCCGCGGAACTGATTCGCATTCAGCGCGAGGCGGCGCTGACGGGTCAAGACATTGTTGGTTTCTACCACTCCCATCCCGATTGTCCGGCAAAGTGGTCGCGCACTGATCTGGACGAAGCGCACTGGACTGGATGTTCGTACGTGATTACCAGCGTCGAACATGGGAAGGCCGTTCAGACGAACTCCTTCCTGCTGCTGGGAGAAGAACACGGCAAGCGTTTTGAGGATGAAACGATTGCAGTGAACGATGCGATCCAAGAACGACAGAGCCGTTAGAAAAGGAATGACATGCCGATCAAAGTTCTGATACCGACGCCGCTCCGCCCCTATGCTGGGAAGCAATCCACGGTAGAAGTAACCGCCAGGACGGTGGGAGAAGCATTGAACAATCTTGTCACCGAGTATCCCGACTTGCGCAAACATCTGTTTGCAGAGGACGGCAAGCTGCGCTCGTTCGTGAATGTTTATTTGAACGACGAAGATATCCGCTACCTGGCAAGAGACGCTACTCCGGCTAGTGTGACGGACACGATCACGATCGTGCCCTCAGTTGCCGGAGGAATGCAGACTGCATCGATCTTCCTGGCACGCGAATCGAACTAGATGAATTCCGGAGATCAAAATTGGCGACATTGAATGAACCGATTCCAGCAACCCTGAGCAATGAAGAAATCCTGCGCTACTCGCGGCACCTGATCATGCCCGAAGTTGCGATGGAAGGTCAGCAGAAGTTGAAGGCAGCGCGCGTGCTCTCAATCGGCGCGGGGGGACTTGGCTCACCTCTGGCTTTGTACCTGGCGGCCGCCGGCGTTGGGACACTTGGCCTGGTGGATTTCGACGTGGTGGACTACACGAATCTGCAGCGCCAGGTGCTCCATTTCACCAGCGACGTTGGCCGCCCGAAGCTGGACTCGGCGATTGACAAGTTGAATGCGATCAATCCCCTGGTGCAGATCGAGCGCTTTGACACCCTGCTGAACAGCCAGAATGCGCTGGAGATATTCGCGGGTTTCGACATCATTGCGGATGGCACGGATAACTTCGCCACGCGCTACCTTGTCAACGATGCCTGCGTGCTCACGGGCAAGCCGAACGTCTATGCTTCGATCTTCCGTTTTGAGGGTCAGGCCAGCATCTTCGCAACCAAGGATGGTCCCTGTTACCGCTGCCTTTATCCGGAGCCGCCGCCGCCCGGATTGGTGCCATCCTGCGCCGAGGGCGGCGTGCTCGGCGTGTTGCCGGGACTGCTTGGCGTGATCCAGGCTACGGAGGTGATCAAGCTGATCCTCGGCGCGGGCGATCCGCTGATTGGGCGGCTGTTGCTGGTGGACGCGCTGGCCATGCGCTTCCGCGAGTTGCGGGTGCGAAAGAATCCGGAGTGCCCGGTGTGCGGTGCGAACCCGGCACAGAAGGAACTGATTGACTACAACCAGTTCTGCGGGATTCGCGGAGAAGAAGCAGGGGAAGCGGCAAGCGCCAGGATTCCGGAGATTCAAGCGCTGGAGTTGAAGCGCCGGTTGGATGCCGGGGAAGACATCTTCGTCCTCGACGTGCGCGAGCCGCATGAGTACCAGATATGCAATCTCCACGGCACGCTCATTCCGCTCGGCGACCTGCCCAAGCGCGTGCATGAGCTCGACTCCAGCCGCGAGATTGTGGTGCACTGCAAGAGCGGTGGGCGCAGCGCCAAGGCGGTAGAGTTCCTGCGCCAGTCGGGCTTCAAGCGTGCCTCCAACCTGACCGGCGGAATTCTCGCCTGGGCAGAAAAGGTTGACCCCTCGCTGCCCAAGTACTAGGAAGGGCCGCTGACCGTTGGGGTGACGGGTGCGACGGTGCCGGGCGAGTTCGAAACCTGCCTGGTGGAGAGCTGCCGAATCCCCGGACCCGGCAGCTTTTTAAAATCCTCGAGCAGTCTCGGCCCGCGGTCACCCTCTGGATCGACACGAAGGCGCGCCGAATGCGGGAATGCATTGCAGCCAGATTCGGCTGCTGCAATGGAACCGGGTAGACAACATGGCCAAGTTCACAGCTAGTTGATCTTGTAAGCCGCCGAGGCCACCGCGCTCTGCGTGTATCCCGTGGCTACGGCGATGGCTTTGATGGTCTCCGTTGCCGACACGCTGATTGGTGTCGTGTACTTCGTCGAGATCGTGGACGGTGTGTCTCCGTTGGTGGTGTAGTAGATAGTGGAAGCAGCCGTCGCATCCGTGATGGTCACGCTTTGCGCCGACGTGTAGGTTCCCGCCGCAGGCTTGAACACGGGAGTCGCCGCCGTTCCGATGGGCGTGATTGTCAGCGTCCCATTCGTGAACTTGAAGCTGTAGTTCCTGGCGGCCAGGGTACCGGCCTTCGCGGTGATGACATAGCTGCCGACCGGGGATGTCCTGGTTGCAGTCGTGGTCAGGCTGGGAGCGCCAGTGGTGGCCGTGGCCTGGGTATCGCCGTTGACGAATCCGGTGATGGTGTAGCTGAAGGTGGGATTGGCCGCTCCATAGACGCGGCTGGCGTTCTTGGCGGTTACGGTGAGCACGGCCTGGTCCACCGTGATGCTCTGCGTTACCTGCGCTGCCGCCGAGTAAGTGGAGTTGCCGACCTGATTCGCGGCCACTACCACGACGCCCGCGCCGGTGATGGTCAGTTTGCTGCCGCTGACCGCTCCGGGGCCCGAGACCAGGCTGAAGGTCACCGGATTGCCTGAGGCTCCCCCGGTGGCCTTCAGCGTGTACGGTCCCGCCGCGCCGTAGGTCGCCGTTGCCGGCAGTCCGGTAAAGGTAATGGTCTGTGACACCCCCGTGTCCGTGACCGAAACCGCTGGAGAGGTGGACGGACTGTCGTTGGCGCCATCCCCTTCAAAATGGGCGACGATGCTGTTGCTGCCGGCATGCAATCTGGATCCGGCCACGGCGAGCGTGGCTACGCCCTTGCACTCCGTGGCGGCGCCGCTGCCGGTGCAATGGGCGACGATGGAACCTTTTCCCAGGAGTGTGCCCGTGGTTGAGCCGTCGTTGAACTGCACCACGCCCGCGGGAGCCGCCGCACCGCCCCGTCCGGTAGCCGTAACGGTGGCCGTCAGGGTCACGCCGCCCGAGGCTTGGATGGATGCGGAGCTCGTGCTTAGCGCCGTGGTGCTGGCAAAGCCGGGGCTTACCGTGTCCCAGTATTCGACCAGGCGCTCGATGTTGACGCTGCCCAGGCCGGTGGTCAGGTCGTATCCGGCCCCGGCGTAGTAGGCGAGGGTGGAAGCGGAGGCGCCGGGAACCGAGGAGATACCGTAGGGACCGCTGCCGCCGCCGGTATAGCAATCGGGCGCAAAGCTGGCGTAGCAGGGTTCCAGGGTCGCGCTGGCGATGTTTCCACCTTGCAGGCTGGGAGTATCGGCGGCGATGTCCCGGAAGATGCAAGTACTTTCCACCTCCGCTCCCTTGGCCGAGCCGGAGCAATCCTTCAGGTTTGTGGTGTTGGGTCTGGCAGGGGTACCGTACTCCTCGACAGCAAGGTTATAGAGGCTGTAGTCGGCCTGGCCCTGGCGTTCACCGGTTTTCTGGTTGACCAGCGCCATGAGACCGGCGACCTGGGGCGCCACAAACGAGGTGCCTCCGGCGCCTAAAAGTTGAAACGAGTTACTGGCATCCGTGTAGGTGCAGGCTACGCGGTCCGAGTCGCAGTATGGGAGGAAGTGTCCCCAAAAACCGGCGGCGGCAAACAGAGCAATGTCAGGCAGATTACGGTGGGTGGTCGAACCCGAGTATTGACCCACGCCGTAGACGCTCTGCCAGGTGGGAATGGTGTTATCGACGCTCACGCCGCCACCGCCGCCCGCCACGTCCTGGATGTTACTCGCGCCCGCCACCGCTGCGCCGTTGCAGATTGCTACCGGCGTGTAGGTTGTGCCGTAGTCCGTGTTGCCGTTGAACTCCAGCAACGAGATATAGAGCGGGTTAGAACAATAAGCGCCCCAGGCCGTCTCGGGAATGTAAGACTTGGCCGACGAGTTTCCGGTTCCATTGGTAGCGCTCCACCAGGTTGTGGCCGGGCTGGTGGCATATTGGTTCGTGATGTAGGCATCGCCAAAGTCCGTGCCACCCGCCGAGACGTTATAGGCGGAGCTGGACTTGCCATTAACCGAGGGCATATTGCCGGCAGCTCGGGCGTCCTGATCGCATCGGTCAGGTCCGGAGTCTCCCGAGGAAACCACCGCGGTGATACCCTCGGCCGCGAACTGCTCCCATAGACCTTTGTAGAAGGCTTCGCCGGTCGGACCCAGGAGATTTTCGCACTCGCCGTAACTCAGGCTGGCCGCCGCAACCGTGCTGGAAAGATAGTTGGCGACATGCGCCGCGGCCAGGTCCGTGCCTTCGCTGCCGGGTGCGGAGCTTTTCGTGCCGCAAGCCACAAAATCGATGATCGCGCCGGGAGCCACCGTACCGGCCCACTCTACATCGATATCGGCTTCAGGTTCATTTCCGTTGCTTTGGGACGTTGCCAGCGGCTTGCTGCAAGCCGAGTCGCCGCCAACGCCGCTGGCGCTTCCATAGATATAGTTGACGCCGCCCCCGGTGCTATTGGGCGTTGACGGATAGGCGGGCAGTCCGAACGCGGACCGGAAGCTGGTAACGTCCGCGGACTTGATCTCGGTCTGTTCAATCACGGCAATGGTCACACCGGCGCCGGTGATGTTGGCCTTCAGCAGCGAAGTCTCGTTGTAGATGGTGTAGAAGTCCTGTGGACCGACCTCATAGTAGTTCTTGCCGCCAAAGTCGATGCTGAGTTCCGGCCGCGGGCCAGCCGTTGTCCCCGCAACCCGGGTCGTCTTGCCGCTCTTGAGATCCTTACTGAAGATGCCTGCCTGCACCACCGGCGGCGCGGGCCAGAAATCATGCAACTGGCGGAAGCCGGCTACGACCGGCGCCAGAGCCGAGGGAATCTGGGGCTCGTTCATGGCGGCCTGGTGCGCTTCTCCGTTGACGCTCAGGTGGTGAATATCGACATGAAAGGCCTGGCGCATCTGGCCGACGCTGCCGGTGAAGGTGATGTGCGTCTTCGACGGCGGCATGTCCTCGATGATGAAGCCTTTGTTCCTGAGCCAGTCCGCAACGGCTGCCACATCCTGATCGGCGGGCCCGAACCGGCGCCCGAACTCAGCCGGCGTCAGCCACTGATGATATTGCTCCGACCTGGCGTTGTGCAGTTGGTCCACAAAAGCATCCAGGTCCTGCTGCTGCCCGGTGGAGCGCCGCAACATGAGGATGATGTGGCCCAGAGGCGCACTGTCGTCCACCGGGCCGCGATCATTGGCCGGGTTGGCCGCGGGATAAATGTGCCCGGGCAGCGTGGTGAGACTGGTTTCGTCGATCGCCTGGGTTACGCGCTGAGGCACTTCGGACTGCGCCTCGACCGCGAAACAGGTAGAGATGGCGAGGACACACAAACTCGCCAACCCAAGGATGAACCTCAAGTGGGTCATCGCAGCTCTCCTTGCGGAAATATGACCTAAAGGTAAAACGCCGTTCGCCTGATGCATGAACAGGCGCACGGTATGGACTTGAATTTTCTTCTGGAAGGGATACCCGTTTCCCCAGGCCGGGTTCCCATTGCCATCCGCCGATCGAGACCCAATTGCCGAACGGCCCCGATCAGCAAGCGGCATTTATACTCTGTCTGTTGTTGTTTTACAGTCAAGTACCTCGCAACAAAAATCTACTTTCGCAGTGTGAATTTGCCTGAAGGCAAGACCGTCGCCATCGGGAAGCGACACTTGGACCGACTCACTGTTAAGGTATTGCCAACCGCTAAGAGCGGATACCACGGGCGCTTGGTTCGCATCTCTGGCCGAGGATGGTGGGTGTTTGGGGAGAACGTCGCGGCCTGTGGCCCAGGTTACCCTGGGCCACAGGCCATGGCGTTGATCGCTATGGAATCACCACGAAGGCATGGCCGACTTGCGGCGCTGCCGCGTAGGTGGTGTTGCCAGCCTGGTTGGCGTAGAGGTCGCAGGTGCCGACCGCGGCCATGGTGGCGGTAAAGCCCGTCGCCGTGTTTCCCGACACCGCGCAGATCGACGGAGTCGTGGTGGTGAAGGTGACCGGCAAGCCGGAAGACGCCGTCGCGTACGAGGTCAAGCTGAAGGCCGCTCCCAGTACCTGGGTCCCCGGATTCGAGAAGGTGATGGTTTGCGGAACCAGCGTGACCACGAAGGCATGGCCGACCTGCGACGCTGCCGCGTAGGTGGTGTTGCCAGCCTGGTTGGCGTAGAGGTCGCAGGTGCCGACCGCGGCCATGGTGGCGGTGAAGCCCGTCGCCGTGTTTCCCGACACCGCGCAGATCGACGGAGTCGTGGTGGTGAAGGTGACCGGCAAACCGGAAGACGCCGTCGCGTACGAGGTCAGGCTGAAGGCCGCTCCCAGCACCTGGGTTCCCGGATTCGAGAAGGTGATGGTTTGCGGGTGAAGCGTGACCAGGAAGGCATGCCCGGCCTGCGGCGCTGCCGCGTAAGTGGTGTTGCCAGCCTGGTTGGCATAGATGCCGCAAGTGCCGGCAACCAGGAGGTTGGCGGTGAAGCCCGTGGTGGTGTTTCCCGTCACCGAGCAGATCGACGGAGTCTGGGGAGTGAAGCTGACCGGCAGGCCGGAGGAAGCCGTGGCTTGCAGGGCAAAGCTGGTTCCAGCCACCTGGCTTCCGATCGGCGGGAAGGTGATGGTTTGCGCGGCAAGCGTCACCGCGAACAGATGCCCAAGCGAGGCCGCGGCGTACTGGGCCGTGCCAACCTGCGTCACAATGATGCCGCAGTTTCCAGTGGCCAGCAGGGTTACCGTGTCTCCCGCGATTGAGCAGATCCCCGGAGTATTGGTCGAGGTGGTAAGGGGCAGCCCGGTGTTTACCGATGGAATCGGGCTGAGGGTGAACGATCCGGTCAGCAACGTGGTTGCCGGGATGGTGGCGAAGGTGATGATCTGCGTTCCCTGATTGACCTTGAAGGTCTGCGGAACCGGAGTGGCCGGCAAGTAGTTGGCATTGCCTGCCTGGGTTGCCTGGACGGTGCAATATCCGACGTTGAGGAACGTCACCGTGTTTCCCGTGACCGTGCACACTGGCGACGGCGTCATGGTAACAAAGCTGACCGGCAGGTTCGAGCTCGACGACGCGCTCAAGGTAAGCGAAGTCCCGAAGGCCTGGGCTCCCGGATTCGTGAACGTGATCGTCTGCCCTTCCTGGCTGACCGTAATGGTTTGCGGCACCGATGTTGCCGGAGCCCAGGTGACACCATCGCCAGCCTGGCTCGCCAGCACCGTCACCGAACCGGCACCGGTGATCGTCAGGACGTTGCCGTTAACGGTTGCCGGACCCAGGGTCACCGTGTAGCTGACCGTAAGCCCGGAGCTTGCCGTGGCGCCCAGGGTAATGGGAGCCACGCCGTAGGTCTGGTTGCCAATGGCTGGGAAGGTGATGGTTTGCGGATCCAGCGCGCCGGTGCCGGACAACTGCACCGCTTGCGAACTGGCCAGGTTGTTCAGCGCGTTATCGGTCAAGGTGACGCTGCCCGGCAGAGTTCCCGAAGCCGTGGGAGCAAATGCCACCGCAATCAAACACTGTCCCGCCGCCCCCAGCGCCGTGCTGGCACTGCAATCCGTGCCGCCGGAAGCCAGTTGGGTGAAGTTGGCGCTGACCACCAGGTTCGATACGTTTAACCCCTGGTTGCCCGCGTCGGTAACCGAAACAACCTGCGCCGCGCTGGTCGAGCCGATGTTGGTGCCGGCAAACGTCAGCGTCGCCGCCAGGCTCCGGTTGACTTCGTACATCGAGCCCCCGACGGTAACGTAAAGGTTCGCCGCCGCATCCACCATTACGCCCTGCGGACTGGTCGCCGGCAAGGTGGACCCGTTGGTCTGCGAACCGCCTCCCGGCGCCACCACGACGATCTGGTTGTTGCCCGAATCCGCCACGTACACCGTGCCGGAAGCATCCACCGCAATCCCGCGCGGGTTGTTGTATCCAGTCCCGTAGGGGATGGCCGATCCGCCGCCCACCGGGTACTGGCTGACCTGATTGTTACTGGTTACGTAGACGTTGCCCAGGGCATCCACGGCGACTCCGTGCGGAGCCGTCAGCCCGGTTGCCACGTTGCTTGGCGCGCCGCCACCGGCTGCAACCTCAACCACATTGCCATGGGTTGCATCGGCAACATAAAGATTGCCGCCGCCGTCCAAGGCGATGCCGCGAGGCGAACCCAGTCCGCTGATCGCCACCACCGAGAGGTCGGCAACATTCAGCGTTCCCTGTTCGTCCGGCACCACCACCACACGGTTGTTGCCCGTGTCGGAGATGTACAGATTGCCGGCGCCATCCAGGGCCACCGCGGTCGGATTGAGCAAACCGCTGGAGACAACCGTGGTGGGCGCAAAGGTGCCCGCCGCCAGCTCAATCACCGCGCTGTTGGCATGATCCACAAGGTAGAGGTTGCCGGCGCCGTCAATCGCCGAGCCGTAGGCCTGGCCACTGTTGCCCAGCGTCGTCAGCGTCGTCTGCGTGCCCGGATCGATGGTCACCGCGCTGGACTGGCCATCCCCGCTCAGGTACCAGGTCTGCAACGGCAAGGTCGCACCCTGCGCAAACAGCGTAACTCCGCCGGAGCGCTGTCCGGGCGCCGACGGCTTGAACGCCACCGTCACCACGCAGCTCTGGGGAAGGGTCACGCCATACGTCGTTCCCGCCGTGCAGGTGCTGCCGCCGCCGTCGCTGTAGTCCGGTCCCGAGGCGCCAGCCGTCAGAATGTTGACCGCCGTCAGCGTCGTGGGGCCGGTGAAGTTGTAAGTAAGTGTCTGCACCGGAGCCGGAGTGCCAACGCCGATCTCTCCGAAACTTACCTGGTTGCTCAACAACGTCTCCACGAATGCAGACGAGGGCGAGGTCAGGTAGTTCACGTCGCCGGAGTAAACCGCCGTGAGGCTGTTGCTTCCCAGGGCAAGTTGCGAGCCGCTGAGTGACAACGTCGCCGTGGCGTCGGTCGCGTCCAGGGCCGTCAACGTTACGGGCAGGCCCAGCGGAGTGGTCCCGTTATAGAAAATCACGGTTCCGGTTGGCCCGGCGCCGCTTCCGGTAATGGAAACCGTAGCCGTCAACGTAGTGGTTTGGTTGGCATAGATGCTGCTGCTCACCGCGGTCAGCACCGTCGTACTGCCGGCCTGCTGCAGATTCAACGAGCCCGCCACGAAGCTGAAGCTGTAGTTGGCGGCCGCCAGCGTACCCTGGGCGATGGCAATCCCATACACGCCCGGAGTAGAAGTCGTACTCACCGTGCTCTCGCTGGGGGCACCGCTGACAACCGTCGGCGGGTCGCTGTTGACAAAGCCCGTAATGGTGTAGCCAAGCACCGGAGGCGCCTGGCCATAGGTCGCGCTGGTGCTGGTGGCGGTCACCGTCAGCACGGCTGGAGCCACGTTAATCTGCACCGAATCCGTCGCCGTCGTGTAGTCCGTGGCGTCGGTGGGAGTGAAGAGGACCGAAAGCGTCTGGCCGAGGCCGGCTCCCAGCACCGTGTTCGCCGCGGGAGTGTAGGTAAAGCCGCCCATAACCGCCGTGCCTGGGCAGCTGGGAATCAGCGAGCTACGCACCTGCCTGCTACCCCGCTGCCTGATGGTGTCGCCGCTGCCCGGACCGGTGCAGGCCTGCGCATCCAACTGCGCCGCGCCGAGCGGAGTGCCGTAGGTGATGTCTCCCGGAGTTGGCCAGAACAGGTACGGCGTAGCCTGACCCACGAGAATCGACGCCGTCTGGGTGACCGGGTTGAAGTCGGTGGAATCATACGGAGTGAAGGTGACCGACAGCGTCTGCAGGCTCGGGCTGGCGTTGAGTAACGTGCCTGCCGGCGGCGTGTACACAAAGTTGCCAAGGACAGGGTTGCCGTTGAACGTGGCCGTGGCATCCAACTGCGTCGCACCCAAAGGCGTTCCATAGGTGATGTTCGCCGGATTCGCCCAGATAACCGTCGGCGTCGCCGGTGTCACGAGAATCGTTGCTGTCTGGGCAACCGTGGCGTAGTTGTTGCTGCTCGGTGTGAAGGTGACCGACAGCGTCTGCGGGCTCGGGCTGGCGTTCAGTACCGTGCCTGCTCCCGGCGTATAAACGAAGTTGCCGGCGACAGGGTTGCCGTTGAATGCGGCTGTCGCATCCAACTGCGTTCCACCCAGCGGCGTTCCGTAGGAGATATTGGAGGGGTTCGCCCAGGTAATGACCGGAGTGGCGTGCAACACCTGAATCTTCACCGTCTTGGTTTGGGTTGGGAAGTCGAGGCTGTCAGCCGGGTAGAAAGTGACCGACAGGGTTTGGCTGCCGGCGTTCAGAACCGCACCCGCGGCGGGACTGTACACAAAGTATCCCGGAATGTTGTCCGTCGCATCCAACTGGGTTGCACCTAGCGGCGTCGGATAGGTGATGGCTGCCGGCGCCGGCCAGGTAATCGTCGGGTTGCTGCCCACGAATACCGATTGCGTGTTGGAGGTCGACAGGCTGTAGTTCAGATCGCTGTACTGGGCTGTAATGCTATGCGTCCCCGGCGATAGATTGCTGACCGTCAACACCGCCGTCCACAGACCGTATCCGCCCTGGCTTGACGTGATCGTGATGGGCTGAGCCGATCCAATGTTGGCAGCGCCATCAAAGAACTGCACCGTGCTCTGGTTCGGCGCATAGGTGGCGTTGGTTGAGCTTGGCGTTAGAACTGCCGCGAAGGTATAGGTCTGTCCGTACAGGCCAACCGTTTTGGCGGTCAGCGCGATGGTGGTGGTTCCCTTCGTGACCGTCTCCACAAGCACTGGAGACGAGCTGGCCAGGAAGGTAGCCGCGCCGCCATAGGTTGCGGTGATATTGTGCGTGCCGGCCCAGAAGGCGGCGCCGGATGCCGGCCGGAAGGTGGCCGTGTGAGCGGCGCCAACCGCGCCGGTTCCCAGCACCGTGCTGCCGTCATAGAAGGTGACCGTGCCGCTGGTGGGCCCTCCCGACAGCGTGGCCGTGAAGGTTGGGCGTCCGTTCAGTGTGGTTGGATTGGAGCTTGACGTCACCGTCGTCGTAGTCGCAGTGCCGGTGCTCACTGTCACCGTCACGGCGGCTGAGGTGGCGGCGCTGAAGTTGTTGTCACCCGAGTACGTTGCCGTGATGGCATTGGCTCCGGTCTGGGTGATTCCCGTCGTGGAGAGTGCCGCGGTCGCGGCGAAGGTGTACGTGTTCCCGCTGAAGCTGACCGTGGGAACAACGCTGGCCGTGCCCAGAACCGTGGAAGTCGTGGTGTCGGTAAAGGTCACGGTTCCGGTGGGACCGGAAGATTGAGGAGATATGCCAGTGAGGGCCGAGCTTGTGAGCGTCGCCGTGAGTTGGTCGCCAAACCCGGAATTGATCAGCGTCGCACCGGCCGCCAGAGTGGGCGTCACGGTCAGCGGCGCCACGGAAATCGTCACCGGAGCCGCCGTCGCCGCGCTGAATGTGGAGTCTCCCGAATACGATGCTCCGATGACGTGGATTCCGCCGGTAAGCGTCGGGCTCTGAGCAAAGATGTAATCGTAGATGCAGGAGGAACTGGCAATGGCTCCGGCCACCAGATATCCGTTGCCGTTGGAGTCGAGCTTCTCCGCCGCATAGGGAACCCCGTCCACGGTGAAGGTCACTGTGCCGGTCGGCACACCTGCTCCCGAGTTGCTGGTTACTGCAGCCGGAATCCAGGCCAATTGCCCATAGGTAAACGAGTTGGTGTTGGTGAGCGTGCAGGCGGACCCATTGAGGTACGCGGGCGTGATCGTGACCGTGCTGTTGCCGGTTCCCACGCTGACCGCGACCGGGGCCGAAAGGCTGGAACCAAAATTCTCGTCGCCGCCGTAACGTGCCGTAACCGTGTAGTTGCCGGCAGGAAGATTGTTGAGGGACGCGGTAAAGTTGCCGCCGCCATCCAGAGTTGCAAACGGACTCGGACCGCTCCACGCCCCGGTATTTACGTTTACCGTTTGCCCGAAAGCGCCCTGGCTAAGAATGAAGGCAACATCGCCGGTCGGTGTCCCCGTGCCGGACCCGGCGGTGACGGTGCCGCTGAAGGTGACCGGGCCGCCCTGGGCGATGGCCGTGGTTTGGGAGAGGCCCAGGGTGGTGGTGGAGCTATTGAACTGAACGTTGCTCCACTGGCTGGACAGGTTGGCTGCGTTCACCGAGCCCAGACCTGTCGCCAGATCATAACCCACACCGGCCAGGAATCCGATCTTGGTTCCAGTCGTCGCCGTGCAGGTCGAAGTGCCGCAGATCAGGTTGTCGCCGGTCGTGATGTCCTGGAAAGCGCAGTTGGAGGCAGCCAGCGGAGGCGTGATGGAATTGCAATTCGCCGTATTCTGGGCGGCCGCCAACGCATAGTAGATATAGTTTGGCGCGCCCTGGCGGCCGCCATTCGCCTGGTCAATCAGCGCCTGGATGCCAGCCATGCTGGGCGCGGCTACCGAGGTGCCGCCGACGATTCCAGCATCTTGCAGGGTGCCGGTGGAGCTGATCTCGCAGACACCCTCGCTGCAGAACAGAGTGCCATCGTGGTCGGACGCTGCATTCAATGAGAGATCAGGGGTGTAGCGGTGCGGCACTCCCGAGACCAGTGGCGGGATATTCTGCATGGGGCCGATGGCTGTGGTTGCGGTCGCGGTGGTTCCGCCCGCGGGCGCAGCCGAGAATGTGACCGTGGGAGCCGAGGTGCAGCCGATGCCCTGGCCGTGCTGCAGGGTTCCACCCTGGGCGCCGTAGTTGAAATTGATCGCCGTCACGGAACCGCCGCTGAGGATCGTCGTTGCCGCCGGCTCCTGGGTGCAACCGCCGCCGCTGAAGGTCGCCGTGGGCGCCGAGATGTAGCCGCTTCCGCTGTTGGTGAGGTTGACACTGGTGACCCAGTCGCCGCCGGTCAAAGTTGGATCGGTCGATGGCACCCCCGGCCCGCGCTGCCAGGGAGGCTGCAGATAGTAGGCGCTGATGCCGCCGCTGCCCGACCACAGACCGCTCAGACCGCTCGCCGCGGTCGAAGTCGCATCGGCGCCCTTAGCTTCGTTCCACGGCCGCTCCGGAATGTAGGAGAGGGCGGAGTTCAGGTGGAACGGGTCGGTGGTTGTACTCCAGTAGGCGCCGCTGCCTTCGTCGAACTCGGAACCGCCGGCCGACACCACGTACGGAGTGGATGCTTCGGCCGCAGCCGCATAGCCAAGAACTTCGTAGCTGTCATTGGAGTCGTCGCACTCTGCCGGGCCGTTGTCGCCATCGGCAACAAAGACGCTGATGCCCTGCGCCGCCGCCTGCTCAAACGCCTGCAGGTTAAATTCGTTGCCCCCGGCGCCTTCGTTGGATTCGCAGTCGCCATAGCTGATGCTCATGATGTCGGCAAGGTTGTTCTCGACAATGTATTCAATCGAGTTCGTGATGCCGTCCACGAGAAACGTTGGCGTGCCAATGACGAAATAAACCTGCGCCTTGGGAGCGATGCCACCGGAGATTTCCACGTCCAGATCGGATTCGCCATCGTCGCCCGGCTCGATGCCGTTTTCCTGGCCCGCGTGGATGAAAATCGGGTCGTTGATTGGAAGATTGAACATCTGGCGGTACGACTGCACGTCGCTCAGCAGGATGTCGGAGCGGCCCACGATCGCAATGCTCGTCCCGCTGCCGTTGATTCCTGCCGCAAGCAGCGGGGTGGTGTTATAGATCGTGGCAAAGTCTGATGGGCCAACGTAGTTGGTTCCTCCGCTGCTGAACCGCGGGGACGTCCTTAGCTGGCTCAGCCTCTGCACCGGGCCCATCCGCGATTTGCGGAAGAAGTCGCTTAGGGGAATGCCCGCGATCACCGGGCTCAGCGCGGCGGGAATCGTAATATCGCGGCTGATCGACACATGCTTTGCAGTGCCCACCTGGTAGCTGTGCATCTCGGTCTGGAAGGCGTTCTCGATGTTGCCGGTGGTGCCGCTGAAGTGGATCAGCCGCTTGCTCTTGCTCACGTCCTCCACGGTGAAACCCTGCGAGGTAAGCCATGCACTCACCTTGGCAATGTCCGTGTCGTGCACGCCGAAGCGTTCGCCGAACTCTTCCGGCGTTACCCACTGATGGTAGTTGGGGGTGCGCCTGTCCTGTTGCTCGTCGATCACGCGCCGGATCGCCTGCTTCTGCTCTTCGCTGGACTTCAGCACCATCACCAGGTGCTGGGCCGGCGTGTTCGGATTGATGCGTCCCAAATCGATTGCGTGGCGCAGCGCCGCTGGCACATGTCCGGGCAGCGTTGCCCGGTTGCTGTTATTCACCTTCGCTGTCACTCGCACCTTCGGCGTTACCGTGGTGTGGACGGCTGCAAATGTTGTCGTAAACGTTGCAACCACGAAGAAAAAAGCTGATAACAGCGACAGAAACCACGATCTGGTTCGCATGGATTTTTTCCCTCCAGTGAAAAACTTTGTTTTTTTCGGAGCGCGCGAACGGAGAGTCTCTGCGAACTCTCCGAACACAATCTGGAATGTCAAGACTGAATGTACAAATTCTTAGACTAAGGTACCGTTACGGAAGTACAGGTACGCGATTCCCGAGATTAAATAGATTCCCGGAAAAATAGTCAAGGCGGAAATTGGAAAAAAACGAAAAAATGATGGGGTCAGACCGATTCCGGAGCGCTCGAGGTCTGCCACGTTGTGTTTTGTCGCCGGACAACAATCTGTAGACGCGACATGTGCCCGGTGAGAGCATTGCAGGCATGGCACACCAAAGTCTCCCACTACGGTTCCTCTACGACCTTTTTCACCAAGTTTTATTTTACTTCGGAGGAGTAGTAGCCATGCTGATCCTTCTTTGGGAGAAGTGGAAGGGAAAGCCGATCCAGTGGCGCTGGATTGCCACGTTCTTCCTTTGGTGCTTGTTTGTTTCTTGCTATCAGGCGTGGATTGACGAGCACCATAATTCTGAGGCGCTTATAACGGATAAGAACAAGCTGGCTTCCGATAATTGGTCATTGCAGAATAAGCTGGACACCAAACAGGGCGAGGTTGATTGGCTCAGAGATCATAGGTCAGATGTCATAGTCCAACCCGCACGGGTGGTTGTTCGAGGTCAAACTGAGGGCATACGGCCACCCGCTATTCAGGAGATGTCGTCAAAGCAATTGCGGACTAGAGTGATCGAATTCGCGCGGGAGATGAGGAAATATGCAGGTGACTTTACGCATAGTGAGAACGAGTTTTTTCAGACGCGTGAACAAATCACTAGAAGAAACCCTGCGTTGTCAGAAGCGCAGAAGAAGACTGCGCTTACCGAGGGAACCAACGCGCTATATCAAGGGCATCTCGCTGCACTTGAAATTGAATTCAGACAGTCGTATGCGGGTTCAGCGACAGAATATAGAGATGAACTTATTAGGCGATTGGGGCCTCAGAAGCCTCTCACACCGGCACAGCAGTTTGACCTGGCATGGCCAACCAACACGTACAGAGGTCTATTTACTCCAGCGACTGTAATGAATTCGGCGGATTATTTGGACTCGCTGGCTAGGCAACTTCCCGCGCGGTGAGCTTCTTGTTGAGATTGTAAGAATCGGGGGTAGGATTTCACGTGCCCAAATGCTTCACGACGTGCCCAGCAACTTCGGGGTTTCTTGGGCAAAGCCGAGTCTCCGGAACTTCGGAGCTGACCGACTCCCCGGATGCGGCTCGGGCGGGGGTTGGGATGCTCCTTTGAAAAGTCACGAAAGAGGCCCTTAGTGCCGATTGCGATCACTTTTGATGGTATCTGTAAACTGCTGAAAGAATGGCTCCTCAGGTAGGACTCGAACCTACAACCCTTCGGTTAACAGTTGCAGGAACGGCAAAACCGCTACTTACCAGCAATTGCGGTAGTTTCTGAAAATAGGTCGTTTATAGCATTTGCAAGTGCGACTGAGTGCTGCTCATTCTGGAGCAGACTCCCTCAAGAAGTCCCCAAAGTCGTTTTCCGTTGGCATCGGGTGCCCACCAGCGGAGCCAGAACGCGGTTCCGTTGGCTGCCCGATGATGACCGGCGGCTTCACAATCCGTTCAGCATCTCCGATAGCGTAGTCTCCAGGGCTAGGGCGATCTTGGCAAGTGTTCGCAATCCCGGCTCGCGTGAACCGCGTTCCAAATCCGAGATGTGAACCTCGTGGACTCCTGAGTGCTCGGCAAGGTCAATCTGCCGCCAGTTCTTCGCGCGACGCAACTCCCTGATTCGCTCGCCCAGCGCCACGCAGATATCCGTTGCCATTCAGCCATGATCGGATTAGCCTTTGCACTATATTTAGCGCATACGCTCTTTCGTGCGGGAAAGGCACAACGTTATGGCGCTGCAAGGAAGCTCTTTTCATGAGGTGGGTGTGATGCATTTGTATCGTCGTTCTCTTCGATGGATTCTGCCTGTCCTCTTGATTCTCGCAACCGCCGCTCAGACCGCAGCGCAAGATGTGAAACAGCCCCTCATCCAAGACACAGCCGCACTCATCAAGCAAGCCGAAAGCGGTGACGCCCACGCTCAATTACTCGTTGGCGTGATGTATTTCACAGGCACACGTGTCCCAAAAGATGAGGCGGAAGCGGTTCGTTGGTACCGCAAGGCCGCCGAGCAGGGATACGCAGAGGCGCAGAACGACCTTGGAGTGGCATATCAGGATGGCCGAGGTGTTCCCAAGGACTACGCCGAGGCTGCGGGTTGGTACCGCGAGGCCGCAGAACAAGGATTTGCAGAGGCGCAGTTTGCACTTGGCTTGGCATTTGGTAGTGGCGAAGGCGTTCCCAAAGATGAAGCCGAGGCAGTCCGCTGGTACCGTAAGGCCGCCGAGCAGGGGCATGTAGCGGCCCAGGCCCGTCTTGGATTGGCGTATGACAACGGCCAAGGCGTTCTAAAGGACGTAGCGGAAGCGGTTCGCTGGTTTCGCAAGGCCTCCGAGCGGGGCGACAAGCACGCGACATTAGCTCTGGGCCTCATGTACTACGCAGGGGAGGGAGTGCCGAGAGACTACAGCGAGGCGGCAGTATGGCTGAGAAAATCCGCCGAGCAAGGCGATCCCGGTTCACAGTCTTTGTTGGCGGGGCTTTACCAGGATGGCAAGGGAGTGCCTCAGGATTACAGCCAAGCCGCAGCGTGGTACCGCAGGGCGGCAGAACAGGGGGACAAGGTTGCCGAATTGTTTTTGGGCAAGATGTATTACGACGGCCAAGGGGTAGAGAAGGACTATGCCCAAGCGGCGACGTGGCTACATAAGGCTGCCGACCAGGGCGATGCAAGTGCTCAGCGGGATTTAGGCACGCTGTACTACATGGGAAGAGGTGTCGCGGAAGACCGCGCCGAGGCCGTCCGCTTGTGGCGCATGGCTGCCGATCAGGGAGATAAGCACGCGAAGGATTTGCTGTATGGCGCTTCGCACGACCTCATCGGGCGAGCCCTTACCATCAAGGTTGTAAACGCGAGCGCGCGCCATTTCGTTACGCACGCCAGCGGCGGCAGCAATACAAATTGCAGCTTTACCGACTCTAACGCAAGCTGCCAAACCTACAACTCTGATTTCGACTGGAAGCACACGGAGAAAACGATGCTGGTAGAAGCCAGCGACGGAAGAGCCTACACCATCTCATGCACAGCAAATTTTCGCTGGTCAAAGTGCATGGAACTGCGAGCGGGCGATGAGTTTTCGGCGTCACTCTCAAAAGAGGGAATGTCGGTTTTCTACAAGGATGGAAAGGGAAAAGATCGCGAGCAACTGTACGTTGTGGTGGGTTCAGAGGAGATACATTCCAGGGCAGAAACGACCCTGAATGCGGCAGATGCCCCGCGAGGTGCCGAATTTGGCCGGGCGAGTGTGACCAGTACGCCCCTGGGGGCAGACATTCTAGTCGATGGCAACTTCGCCGGAAATACACCTTCAACGATTTCGCTGGCGTCAGGAGAGCATGTTGTCACGATTTCAGCGAAGGGCTACCGCGAGTGGAAACGAGAACTTGCCGTCAGTAGGGGTTCAGAGGTTTCTTTGTCCGCAACCCTTGAAAGCGCGCAGTAGAGCATCCTCACCTATTGGAGTGCAACTCGCACTTTCAATCCGACCGAGAAACGGG
>CAVPRB010000004.1:0-233664 GCA_963707735.1 uncultured Acidobacteriota bacterium
GCGGAGTTGGCGCGCCGTGAGCAACTAGTAAACGGAGAAGCGTACCGCGGGCCGTATCGACCCATCGCGCTTCTGGGGAGAAAGTTAAGGAGCAGATAGAGGCGATCAAGAAAAAGCGCCGCGACGAGCATACGGAGTTGGTCAGGCGGTACCGTGCAGCGAAGGATGTGTTCGCACCGCTCGATGCCGCTGTGGCGAGGGCTCAGAAACGCGTACAAGCCGCTTGCTACGCATTGGAGAATGCGCAGTTTCAGGTGCAGGCGCACCACCCTATTAACCCTGATGATCGTCCTCTACCGGAAGAAATCGCCGCATGGAATGACACCCACAACAAGCTCAGGGCGGCTGTTGTTCCAGCGGGACAGGCGTACTCGGAAGCACTGGCGGCGTTGAAGCCCATTCAGTTCGATCGCGACACGGCCGCCGCTGCTTTGCATGAACTTGCGGCAATGGAACTCGCAGCGCGAGACGAGATGCAAGGGCGGATCACCTCGGACACCGGCGGTTCTAAGTTTGCGCGTCTGACGTGAGCAGCGGCTGAGAACACCGCTGTACTCCTTGAGCGGTGGCGGTCCCTGCCTTTCCGCCATCGGTTCTCACGCGGTCTGCCGGAGAGGGGAGAGGCTCCTCTCCGGTTTTTGTTTCGTGTTCGGCATGAGCATGGAACCGACCATGCGCGGGTACTCCTTGCCCATAACTGCGACATGCCGGCGCGTCAGGCCGGGGAGCGGAGAAACAGCCGCTCTCCGGGACTTGAAATGAAGTGACCACAACGTAAGAACGCCTGGAGGTGAAAACGTGATTATCGATTCGACGAGTGATCTCTTGAGGCACAGCGCGAGCTCGAGTGCGCCCGGGCACACGTTGCCGCCCTTGAACGCGAAATCAATGCGGAACTGAAGCGGCGCAAGCAGCCGGGAGCTTGGCCCCCGCGACGATGTTCCAAAAACCATCCGGGGAAGGCGATTCCAGGCTACACATACGGAACGCGGAACCGGCCCGGATTTGGGGTTTCTGAAAACTTATGTTTGTGGAATCGAGGACCGACAGTATGAAGAATTCTCCCTGGCAACTGCCGCTTCTCTTCGAACGGCAATATGCGACGTCGATCACAAAATCATTCGGCAGTTGTTCCCCAGGTACCCAAAGGTGACGATCCAGAGGCTCTCTTGCGGTTCTTCGCCGCGCCCGCGACTCGGGAGCTATTGCAAGGGGCAGCGGAACTCGCTGGCAAAGCAGATGGTGACAGGCCTCCGCGTGGCGAATGCGCGGACCTGGCGCGAGGCCGCGCGTAGATCCATGAATGTCGCCCCAGCTTTTCAACCTCCTGCAAAATGAAATGCGGGGCGCTGTAGGCGTCCGTGTGCGGCAGTTGGTACAAGACAATGCCGAGCTGATCACGTCGATTCCTGGCACGCTCGCGCAGCACGTCACGGCCCGAATCCTGAAGCAGTCACAGGAGGGTTTGAGGGCAAGCGTCATTGCCGCAGATCTCCGCAAGGAACTCCCAGGCCTGGCCAAGTCTCGCATTCAGCTCATCGCCAGAACGGAAGTGGATAAGAGCAGCACGGCGTTAACTCAAGCGCGAGCTGAAGACCTGAATCTCGAATGGGCCACGTGGAACACTTCGGAGGACGCCCGCGGTTGCGTCCGAGTCACCGCAAGATGGATACAGTCCTGTTTCGCTGGGACAATTTGCCATCACCTGAAAGACTCGCAGGAGAGGCGAACGCGCCAGCCGCATATCCGCCGGGGGAATCTGGAATTGTCGGTGTTACGCCGCGCCGCTGCTTCGCTTGGCAGACAACATGGCCACACAAAGTGTTCGCAGGCGGACGCATTCAGAGTATGACGCAGTCGGCATTTGCGGGCATAGCGGGCGGCGAACACGGGTGTAAGGGACTCAGTCACTATTGCCACTCAGTCAATGCGAAGCGCAAGTTACTTCATCTGACGCCGGGGGGATATGAATATCAGTACCGAGGAGCAACGGGGAAATCAGTGCATTGGCGACCATGGCGCGCCCGTACGGACGCGGACCGTTTGGATATACAAGAGCTCATGGAGCAGGCGTGGCGCGCGGGAGCAGCGTATTGCCACCGCTGCCCGGAGGTGGAAGTCAGGAGGTTCAGCAGCGGGATAACTTGGCAGAGATCGAACGTGAAACCATCCTGCGAGTCTATGTGGAATGTGGCGAGAATTTCAAGGAATCCACCGCGCGCCTCGGAATCGCAAAGACAACGCTCTTCCGCAAGCTCAGGGACTACGGTCATGAACGCAAGCGCATTCGCAATCTGGCACCGCCGCATGTCTGCCCTCGGTGTGGGGTACGACGACGATGTTCCGGAGTCACCTAAGGCGATGGTGGCGACAGGCTGCCAATAACGGAGCATGGTGCGCGGCAGGGCGCGGGCGTAACAACCGCGCCCCTTGGCTTCAAGATCGCTCGAATCTCTAACGTCTTTCCAAGCGCCTTGAGTGCCTGAGCAATC
Organism: uncultured Acidobacteriota bacterium; assembly: GCA_963707735.1. Classification (GTDB taxonomy): domain Bacteria; phylum Acidobacteriota; class Terriglobia; order Terriglobales; family Acidobacteriaceae; genus TOLSYN. The sequence continues at coordinate 2,493 of CAVPRB010000004.1, forward strand.
CCGTCGATCTTAGACGTGTGCCGCCAGTCGATCAGACGGTTGACCTCCTGCCGTGTGACCTTCAGCCTTCGTGCCAGTTCTGCGGGGCGCACCTTCTGTGTGGCCATCTCGTCAAGAGAAGGATCTTGGCCGTGTAGCTGGCTGAAAGCTCGATTACCTTCTGGCCGCGCTTTGGTTTGGAAGGCATAGGAATTGCCTTACCCTCTTCGATGTAGAAGTCCAAAGCTGACTCCAGAGCATCCACACCGTGGAGCAGCGCATCTTGGATACTGTCTCCCTGAGTGATGGCCTCGGGGATGTCCGGAAAGGAAACGAGGTAGAACTTGCCATCGGGTTCGAATTGACTGGTATCGCATGAATCCTCCTATTTCAGTCCAAGTTGCTTTTTGATGGCGTTCACAAGTCCAGTGCCGAGTTCCTTCGAGTGCATTGGCAGAACAGACATCTTGCCATTCAGTTCAACTCTCAGGTGGGAACCTTCCCCGCCTTGAAGGTCGCTCCCTGTCCCGCCAACCACCGCTTGAACTCCGTGCTCTTCATGTAAAGAATGTAATCAATTATGCGTACACTGTCAAGCAAAACGTAAGCAATAATGTTTATATATTTCTCATGCAAAGAACCAGCGCTCGGGAAGGCTTTGAAGATCAAGATTCCGCCCGATGCAGAAAAGGCCGAACGCATGCAGCGTCCGGCCCAAGTTCATGTAAGAGATCACCGCTCGCGCGGACCTGGAAAGACAACCAGGCCCGCTCGTCTCCGGTGGACCCGGTGTCATGGAGCTACGGACTTCGGACACGGAAACACCGTTCGAAACAAGAAAATCTGCGAGCTTCTGTGCTGCGCTCATGGCTGCGGATTCTGCCAGCGAATCATCGTAATGGCACACAAAGAGGAATCCCGCTTCGTTACCAGCCAGAACCTTCTCTCCGCTTTTGAGAATTACCGATCCACTCCAACCCGTTTGGCCTCTCTGATGTGCGACTGCTAGTCTCGATGTAGCCATATTGCCTCCTTGCAGGTGTTGGTTAGCGCCGTGTGAGTGCTTCAACCACTTGCACGACGTATTGAGTTTGACCGAACTGATCAGCCCTGAAACCCAGAGGCCTCGGCAAACGTGTTCGGGATTTCGTCACCGAAGAGGCTGCACAGATAGAGCGTTGAGCGCCTTGCGATTGCAGCCATACACATCACTCTGGCACTCCACATACGCATCAAGAAACACCCCTAGCTCATCAACAAGGCCCATGCGCAAGGCGACCAAAAGCCAGTCGGACGAGTCGCGCGCGTGGGTGCGATTCTCGAGCGTGTCTTCGAAAGACTGCAGGACGAAGCCCTTTTGTGTGGTCCTATCGCCGACGAGGTAACGTGCTAGCACTTCGAACACGCGGATGTTCCCAATTGCTGTGAGACTTCCTGTGAGCTAAGGCGATCCTTCGTGCTAAGGTCGACGGGCTGAATTGCATCGATGATCTGGCGATAATGAAGGTCGTTAGTGAGAGTAGTTGCATTCTCGTTGCCATGATTTCCTCCAGTGTCTTTGTGGGCGATTCGTTAAGGTTCTACGCTGCGAACTGTTGAGATGCCGCGCACGGCTGTCCCGACGCCACACCCGAGGCGCGTGGCGATTTCACGCCATGCGACGCCCTCAGAACGAAGCGCAGCGACCTTGTGAGCGTCGATACCGGCGCGCGGCCGCATGCGAGCTTTCGCGCGAATGTGCTAGGCGGCGCTCAAACCGGCCTTCACTCTCTCCTGAATCAATGCCCGCTCGAACTCGGCCATGGCGCCGATGAACTGAAACATGAGGCGACCAGAAGGCGTGCTCAGGTCGAGATTGTCTCGCAAGATCACGAACGCCACGCCATAGGCGGCGAGATAGGCGAGAGCATTCACGAGGTGTTCAGCGCGTGCCGAAGCGGTCGATCTTCCAGCAAGTACGGCATCAAAGCAGCAACCATCAGCATCAGTAATAAGGCGATTGAGCGCCGGGCGGGAATCTTTGGAGCCAGACACGCCAACGTCTACATATTCGGCATATACCACGAAGCCGCGGCGCGCAGCGTACTCGCGCAGCTCGGAAAGTCGCATCTCGGGTTTTGTCCGTTATCGGTGGAAACACGAGCATAGAGCGCTACTGGGGAGATGGTCTGCTCTTGAGGAAGAGAGATGGGGTGGTAATTGCTTCTTAGCCATGGTGCCTCCTATAAGGCGACTGTGGTTAGCGCCGTTCGGATGTTGAAGCATCCATGCGGCGCGCTTTGTTTGGATGAATAGTACGCTTGCCAAGGTGGCCAAGCAAATGCATTTCTGAGCTGGTGGCAGTTGTGGGGGCACTAGAACTTTTATTCTGGTGCGTATCCGTGCATCTACATACACGATGAATCCGTAATCAGAGATGTGCGCGCGCCGCGTGTTTACTGGACTTTTACCGCTTCTTGCATCTGTGTTCGTCACCGTGCATGAACGCAGAACAGACGCAGAAAACGCTCTCATAATCCTTTGGTTGTAGGTTCGAATCCTACCAGGCCCACCAATAGTTTCTAAAACTTGCGAATCTTCCCACTCTGCCTGAAAGAGTTTTGTGACCTGTTCTGTGCCACACCCCCTTCAAAATGACATTACTCGCCGCTGACCTGTTCGTTAACCTTCCTTTGCTACGTGTTACTGGAATCAGTACGGGAGAACAATCTGTAGATTTCCACAGAATTCTTCCAAATGCGTTGTGAAGATTTCGTCCCTGTCGGTATTAAGAGGTGGAGGAATGACCATGACGAACTCTCTGGCAGCTAAGCAAAGACGGTGTAATGCAGAGGGGCGGGCATTGGCAGGTAGCCAAAGACAAATTCAGTATTACGTAAATGAACAGCCAATCCTGCTCCAGCAAACTATCTCGAACTCATTTGGAATACCCCTGATTTTGCGGTGGGTGTCACCCCTCAGTTCCGCCAAATATCGAGAGTACCGAGATTCTGCATTCTTAAATGCGCTGGGCATTGGCAAGCATCGAAAGTCCCTCAATCTTTTCTGGCCGAGCGGTGGCCCACGGTGGGATGCACTGGCCGTGATAGAAGGTGGAGGAATTCTGCTTGTGGAAGCCAAGAGCCACGTACCAGAAATCTTTGGAAACGGGTGCGGAGCCGAGGCGGAAGCGTCTGTTAGAAAGATAGACCGTGCAATGGTGGCTACTGGAGAATGGCTGAATATTGCACCGCGCACGAATTGGAAAGGAACACTGTACCAATCGGTCAACCGAATCGCCCATCTCTACTTCCTTAGGGAAGTTCTAGGTATAGAGGCGTGGTTGGTGAATGTCTATTTCACAGACGACCCGCACAGCCCGACATCAAGAGCGAGTTGGGAAACGGGTCTGGCCACGGTTAAGGAATCTTTGGGAACTTTCCAAATTCCTTTCTGTGCCGATGTAGTTCTACCCGCGATGGAGGAGCGGTAACTTCCGCTCCTCCGTGAAACTTAGTTCGGCTTTGCATCATGGGGCGGAGCAATGTTTCCATCCTTAGCCGTCGGTGTGTTCTGCCGCTCCATGCTTGCAATTGCATCCCTCTTGGCTTCAATGCGAATGTGGCTGTACCCGCGGATCAAAACCGGCAATTCCCCGGCCGTGAATCTCCAGCCGGGAGGCCCCAAAAAGGCTGGGCACGATCCGGCGAACAAGCCGCTATCCGCCGGCTCGTTTCCTACCCAGGTCGTTCGCCATAAACCCCTATGTACTAACCTTCAACGCCCAAAAGGAAATTGCCCCATTCGTCGCGAAACCCCGGCGCTGGCTTTATTCCGCGGGTATTATGTTGGCGAGGATTCGGCATCATGTCTCGAAACCCTTTGCTTTCGCCTGCCCAGACCGAGGACCTGTTCGCGGCTCTTGCAGATTCCGCAAGTCCGGTCCGCATCGCCGTTCTTCGAGCTCTCGTCCGTCTTCCCCTCGACCCCGAAAGCACCGGACTGCTCCGGCCGATGCTGGCTCACATTCTGGAGCCGGAAATTGCCTGGACTACCTTCGTCCCATCCTCATCCGTACGCGACAGCATCCTCGACATTGTCCAATGCACGGAAGAGGAAGAGCGCAGTCTCGCCCGCGAGACCATGGCGGAGGCGGAGGAGCAGGTCCGCAAGTCGGGGCAGGATTCGTTTCGAATTACCTCCCGCTTCGCTCAACTGGCCCTCAACGACTATGACCCCAACTCGGAGAATCTTCTGGCCGACGCGGAGGACATTGCCCGGCAGGCTGAAGAGTTGGGTAAGTGGTACTCGCCCGATGTCGCCGGCCTCTACAACGTTTACCGAGTCTGGCTGCGTCGCGCCGCGAACTTCTGGTTTCAATGGCTAGAGGAGCGGCGGCACGAGTACGATCCTGCAACCCAGATGCCTTCATGGTTCCCCATGCAGGAAGGTCCGTTGGCGGTTTCGCGCCAGATCGAGTGGGCTGTCTCCCGCGGCGACACGGCCGAAACGCTGGCTGCGTTGCACCCGGCCCTGACGTCCTCAGTCGCGCGCGACCGCTTCGCCGCGGCCCAACTCATCGAATGGTCCGAGCGTACGAAATCAGAGCCCTCGTACTGGCGATTCGGCGGTGGCTCGGGTCCGGGTGACGCCATCCAGGCAGCCGTACGGAATATGCTCGGGCAGGGACTGAACTCCGGTTCTCCCGAACAGAGTTCGCACCGCATCGAAGCAGAACCTTCTCCCGCTCCTGCCCCGGGTGGTTCGCACGGTTCGATTTTCGGTCCGATGAAACATTCCGTGCCCGCCGGTTCCCCGCTCTCCAGCGCGGCTTCTCCGGCTCCCGGGCCGCCCGCGCCCGCTCCTTCCTCCGGAGCTGAAAACTCCTTGCCGGAGCGCAGGATCAGTTTTTGGATTGCCGAGCGCGAGAGCAGCCGCGACGTACCTCTTGAGTTGGGTGTGACCTATCACGGAAACTTTCGCGTGGGTCTTCCGGTTGCCGCGACTCTTTTCGGAGGTGCCGACATTATTCCGGACGCAGACATTCCGCCGTCCGGATTGAAAACCCGTTGGCAGGTCGTGCCCTCGAATCTGCGCTTCGCGGCGACCGATCCGGCTGTCACCATCGCCGCCTCGGGTGAAGCGGAGTTCGGCCTCCTGGTTCCCAAGTTTGGTGATAGCCTGACCGTCACCGTGGCCCTCACGCCGCTGGCGGTGGAAGCCGGACTTCTGGTGCTGATCTTCGTGGGCGACAAGCTCTATCGGGAGTTGTCGGTCTCCCTGCGAGTCACCGCAGACAAGGCCGTGCCCACCCCAGGCGAATCGGTTGCAAGCACCACGCGGGACCAAGCGCTTGCCAGGCTTGGGCAAGCCGACCTGCGCACCACCCATGAGTGGACCACGCCGCCGGGCAGCCTTACCCTCTATGTCTGCATGCCCGGGAAAGCCAGCGTCTTCGGCTCCGTCGATGGCGTGCCCTATCCGCCGGGTGAACAGGTCTATGTGGGAACCGAAAAGTCCGACCTCGGCAACACGGTTGATGCCCTCCGCAAAGCGGCCGAGAGCCTGCGCGCAAAGGCAACGGCGTACCTCAATGACATTGATCCGGCGGATCTTCTGCACCGCCTGGACGCATTCCAGCCACAGTTCGATTGGGCGCAACTGGTGGATTCTGCGTATCCGGCCCACGTCGCGGCCTGGGACGTGGTGGCTGCGTCCAAAGAACTCCAGGTGCTGGCGTACTATGGCCGGAAACTCTACGATACCCTGTTCCCCGCCGACCAGAATTCGCGTCCTTGGATGGACGCGCTGCCGCCGGGACAGTTGGTCCACGTGGTGTGGAGGAAAGACAGCGGAGCGAGCTGGATTCCGCATCTGCCGTGGGAGATGCTCTACCGCGGAGATGCCAATCCGGGAGCGCCGGTTGATCCGGCACAGTTCTGGGGACTGCGCTATCGCATGCAGTACACTTCGTACAATCCACCCAGGGTGCCTTCGGCATCGCTGGGGAATCCCCAGGAATCCTGCTGCACAAGCCTGCTGTTCTTTGGCAACTCTCCGAAAGAACTGGCCGAGGTACAGTGGCAACGGCAAATTTGGACAGCTTTGTCCGGCAAGATCAAGAGTTGCGTTGTACCGTCGGGAACGGCCAATCCTAAGTCGGAAATCCTGAAAGCGCTGACCGATCCCGAGTCGGTCACCAGCCCGGCAAAGATTCCCGCCGCCGTGCTCTACCTGTTCTGTCACTACGGCAAGGATCCCAGCGACACTCCGATTCTGCGTTTCGGGGACACCTCCGATCCGGATGACATTCTCACCGAACCGGAGATGAGCACAAGCCAGCTAGTCTCGCGTCCACTGGTCTTTGCGAACGCATGCGCCACGGCGGGCACCGGCGTATATTCGGCCAATGCGGTGACCAAGGCGTTCTTCGATCGCGGATGCCGTGCGTTCATTGGTACCGACTGCATGGTCCCGGCGGCGATGGCAAGCCGCTTCGCGGTGATCTTCTTCTATTTTTTCCTGCGCCTGGTGGACAAGCAGCAGCTTCCCATGGCCGCCGGAGAAGCTGTCGCGCAAACCCGGCTTTTCCTCTGGAGCCAGTACCGCAACATCGGCGGCCTGCTCTACAGCTACCTCAATCAGTACGACCTCTACATGGCCAGCGACGCCGAAATCCGCACGTTGCAAAGGAAGGGGTAAGCGATGAACGATCCGGTAAGGGATTTTCTCGCCGCCGACAGTGCACGAAGGGTCGAGCTTCTCGATCAGCCTGAATCCGCCGATGCCGTTCGCAAGTTCCTGGGCGACGGTGTCTTCTCCGAACTGATTGCCATCAGCCACCGCGGCGTCGTACAGGACCACCTGGGCGTGAAATCACCGCCCAACCTGGTTTTCGTTCCCGGAGTGATGGGCAGCCTTCTGCAGAGTGAGACCAAGGGCGGCGTCTGGTGGCTCGACGTGCGGACCCGTAAGCACCTGGACGATCTCGGGCTGGCCCCGGACGGCGCCGGTGATAGCGACGCGAATAACCAGGTCAGCGCCTTCGCTGTCGATACCAGCTATGAACCATTCGCGCTCGCGGTTCTGGCCCGGGACGATTTCGGACATCGCCACTTTGCCTACGACTGGCGCAAGCTCTACAGCCAAAACACGAGGGCGCTGCGCGACCTCATCCTGAAGATGCACGAGACCAATGGCGGGTATCCGGTGCACGTGGTCGCTCACAGCATGGGCGGGTTAATGGTTCGCGCCACCCTGCGGGAGTTTGGCGACGACCTGTGGCCGGTGCTGGGACGCATCGCCTTCGTCGGCACGCCCCATTACGGCTCGACCTCCATCGCCGGATATCTGAAGAACCATCTCTGGGGCTGGGACCTGATGGCGGTCATGGGACTCTATCTCTCGCGTCAGACCTTCCGCTCGTTATGGGGCGTGCTCAGCCTGTTGCCGGCGCCGGCGGGCGTCTATCCCGGCACCCGGCCCCAGGACAACCCCAAGTGGAAACCCTCGCGCGGCAGTGACATGTTCTACGTGCATCCCTGCGTGAACTTCAACCTGTACGACGCTTCGGCCTGGGACCTCGGCTTGAATGCCACGGACTCGGCCAACCTGCAGCGCGTTCTGGATAGCGTTGCGGCGTTTCATCGCGACCTCGATGCCTGGCACAACAATCCCGCCGGACTGGCGCAGGAATGTTGCGACCGCATGCTGATGGTGGCCGGCGTTGGTTACCAGACTTTGTTCCGGCTGCAGTACACCTCGAAACTTGGCGGACTTTGGGAGTCCATGGACAAGATCACGGACCGGATTCCCGGCGATCCCAATCGCGATGGCGACGGGCGTGTGCCGCTGGCTTCCGCCATCCTCCGGCGCATCCGGATGCGCTATGTCCAGGGAGTGCACGGAAGCCTCACCAACATTCCCGCGGTCTATAGCGATGTCTTTCGCTGGCTGAAGGGTGAGCCACTGACGCAGTTGGCCGAAAGCCCGGAAGACGCATTGGGCGGACACCTTGCCGCGGCCACCGCTTCCAGTGAGGCGCCTCATCTTGACGGCAGCGCGCGATCCTCCGGCGACAATCCCGGCTATTGGAATCTCTCCGCTCCCGACCCGGCACGGCTCAGCGCATTGGACGGCGAATTGGAGCGTGGCGCCGTTCCCGACTTCAACCTCTTGAAGATCCTGTAGCCGCTAAACGGAGCAACGCCATGCCTGCCAATCTGAGCACTCCTGACACGGTACTGGTTTGCCGGCCCAACCAACTGCGTGAAGCCGCCGTAGTCCTCTCCTGCTTTCCCGCCGCGGCTCAGCCCGCGCTGTTTGTAATGGAGCCGCCTCCCTGCACTGAGGCCGAATACATAGCCATGCATGAGTCCTATCGCACCATGCGCAACCTTCGCGACGAAGCGTTGGGGAGCAGGAGATCGCGTCTGAACCTGGGACGCGAGGGCAAGGCTCCGGACTGGTCGAACCAGGAGATCGACCGGCGCGTGGAAGCGCTCACCCCGTTCCGCAAATGGGTGAAGCGCAACCGGCTTCTCGGCGAACTGATGAAGGGACTGCCCTTGCGGCGGGCCGTGTTCTTGTTCGAAGCCGGGCAACGGGACATGTCGATGTTTGAGACAACGCCCGTAGGCCGGATCCGCGACGAGCGATCGCCTCTCCTGCCTGAGCAGATTCCGTGGCTCATGTTGCTCACCACGAAAACAGGGCTCGACTTCACCCGGCAGGCATGGCAGTTAGTGCGGGGCGCAGAACCGTTCTCCAACGCACCCCTCGCAACCGCGCCGGATTGCGTCGCGGTGATCACCGGTTTTCATGCCGCGCTGCGCACTGGCGTTCCTCTCATGATCGGCGACAATCCCATCCCTCCGCCGCCAGCGCCCACTGGGTCGGACGGCCCCCAGGCTTCTGAGGAAGTATTGGTGGAAGCCACCGAGGATGCAGTCAAACTCGTGGCCGTGCAGTACGCCATCCGGCAGAGCGCGCGGCTATGCGTGTATGCCGCGCCTGACATCGCCGCCATAGAAGACGCCCGGCAACGTGTACAGGATTGGCAAGATGGAAAACGGACTGCCGGCGATCCTTCCGCACTCCTTCAGGCGCTTGAAGCAGCCGTCTCGGCAGTGGTTCCTGATCGCGTCGTCGAGGATGTCGGTGACCTGCCGCTGACCGCCTTTACGGTGGGCGTTCCGTATCATTTTCTTCGCAAAGGCAAAGCGGATTGGTCGCAAAAGCCGATTGGCTTGATGGCTGGCGACGAACTGGCCCTCGCGTCCATTGAACTGTACCGCCAGACGACGGACAGCGGGCCGCACTTTAACATTCTGTTTGATCCCGGGTACTTCAATCCTCGCGAAACCGATGGCGTGCTCAGGGAGTTGAAGTTGATACCCGCATTTCCGCTCGTGCTGCAGCGGGACGCGGCTTCCAACACGGCTCTTATTGCCTTGGATGGCGCCCCGGCCGACTTGATGTATTTCAATACGCATGGTTCGGCAACTGCCATGGAGCTGCGCGACATGCCCCTGCCCGGCTACAAGCTTTTGCAGCGGCTCACCCTCCCCAATCACCCCATGGTGTTCAACAATGCCTGCTTGTCGTGGACCGGTGTGGGCCGGGACTTTATCGCCGTCGGCGCGCGTTCCTATATCGGAACTCTGTGGAGCGTGAACGCCGATCAGGCAGCCACGTATGCGATTGCCGTCGCCAATCGAATCGTCCAGGGCAAACATCCCGTAGCCGCCTCCATGCATCGCACCGGTGCGGATCTTCTGACCGAGAAGGCCTACGTCTTCGTGGGACCGGTGGGCGCGCGCTTGCGCGAACAGGACATTGCGGCGGCCGGCGAACCGGAGAACATGTTCGCGGTGGCGAGCGCGTTACTGCAACTGGCGCTTTGGGTAGCAACCAGCGGTCCGCCTCCCGACTCGCCGATGACCTGGCCGACGATTGCCTGTCTGCTGCAGAATGCGCAGAGCCTCTGCGACGAACTGGATCGGCGCTGGCCCCAGCCCAGCATTGCCCGCGTCAACCTGCTCTCCGATCAACTTGCCCTGGGCAGCAATCTGCGCTTCGACCAGGCCACCGGCGACTTCTACGCCAAACTCTCGATGCGTGGATTGAAGATGCTGGACGCCATAACCTGGAAGACCGTGGACGATCTGAAGGCCAAAGCTCATTTCCGGCAGACCTGCGCGCGTATTGCCCGCAAAATGGGTCAGCTCCAGCCGGCCGCCAATCTTCTCTTGAAGAGCGCGGGTGAACTGGAGCGGGCAGGCCTGACATCTGGTTCTGAATATCTCGATCTATGCGACACCTTTCAGGAGATGGGCAAAGACGATTACGCGCTGGAATCGGCGCTGCGCGCGCGGGAGTCATTTGAGAAGCCGCCGGAGCGACCCGAGGAGCGCGCCGAAGCCGCACGCGGCGTGATGTTGGCCTGCGGCCGGCTGGCCCAGCTTTGGCGCCGCGCCAACAAACTCGATCAAGCCTCGGCAGCTCTCACTGATGGCTATCTGGCCGCCGAGCGCGCCGACGACGTCAAAGAGCAGGCCAGCTTCAAGATGGATGAGAGCCGCATTCACATGGTGCGCGGAGATTACAAGTCTGCCGTTTCGTCGGCGGAAGAGGGACTGCGGAAGGCACTGTGGTCCCGCGAGGATGCCCTCAAGGTGAGCGCCTATGGCACCCTGACCCGTGCCCTCATTTTTGCCGGAGATTTGCAAAAGGCCAAAGAAAACGCAGTCGAAGGCCGCGACTTGGCGCTGGAAGCAGACATCCCCTCCCAACTCGCCGACTTCCAGTTGGACCTCTCAGACATCGACCGGCAGTCGGGCGATCTCAACGCTTCCCTGGCCCGCTTGCGCGAGGCGGGCGATTGCCTCGCCATCGTCGGCAACGCCGACCAGATCAAGAGAGCGTTGGAAAAGTCAGCCAGCTTACTGGAGCAGTTGAATTCCTGGGAGGGTTTGACCGACGCTGCACTCCTGGCGATCGCCGTGCTGCCCAGCTTGGATCAATCCGGCCGCGGCAGCGTTTGCACGTTCATGGTGCACAGCATTCTTGGCCGCATCAAGATTGCAGGCTGGCAGGAGTCTCGCGACGGATTGTGGCGGCTTCGCACCGCCCTGCAGGATGCCATTGCCGGCCAGCCCACTCCCATGCCGGAGCAGACAAATTTCCTCCTCGATCTGCTGCAGGCCTGCCATGACTACTCGAAGGGCAACCGCAACGCTGCCCTCGCCACCATGCAACGGCTCGATTCCCTCTCCGCCAGCGGCTTCCAACTTGCTGACTTCCTAACCCAGGGAGCGAAGAACTAACGTGCTCTCTCCCCTGGCCCGTGGCGCCGTCAGTTTCCGTTGCCACGCACATGGGACACCCAGCTTGAATCTGCAACGATAGCCAGACCGGGAGAATCTAACTATCTCTGCTCTATGCGTCGATTGTTTGCAGGCTTCGCTTGTCTTCTTGTGTTGGCGTCGGGTTGCTCCCATCCCGCGCCGCAACCGCCTGCGCATTCCAAAGCCGAGTTGATCCTGGAACAGGTTGCGGCAACTCCGAGCTCCGAAGTACGTATCGGAGTTCAATTCACGATGGAGAGTGGATGGCACATCTACTGGCAAAATCCCGGTGATTCGGGCGAGCCGCCCCGAATTCAATGGCAGCTTCCCGCCGGAGTGACAGCCGGGGCACTGCAATGGCCGCCGCCAATGCGGCTGACCACGACGGCAGGGGCAGACTATGGTTATCAATCCACGACGGTGCTGCTCTCTTCGCTGCTGCTTCCAACCACGATTGCATCCGGCACAATTGAAGTGGGCGGTGACTTGCGCTGGTTGGTCTGCCACGACATCTGCGTTCCGCAAAAAACGCATCTGCAAGCGTCCCTCCGAGTTGGCAGCGCCACGAGCATCAGTGAGGCGGCGCGCCAGTTGCTCCAGTCTGCCGCCGAACGTCTCCCCAAGCCGCTGCCCGCCAGCTTCCGGCCCGAGGCGGTAAGTTTGCCGGATGGCTTTCGCTTGATGCTGGTTGCAAGCGAACCAGTCACGCAACTTGAATTCTTCCCCAGCGAGATAGAGCAAATTGACAATGGAGCGCCGCAGGAACCGGTAAAGCGTGCCAACGCGATGAGCCTGACGCTCAAGAAATCAGAGTATCTACGCCAGCAGCCACAGCAACTGAAAGGCATACTCGTCTTCAATGGGCGGAACGCATATCAACTCGATGTTCCGATTCACAACAAGGCGAACCAGAAAAGGAGCCATCAGAAATGAAAACAAAACTAGCATTCGCGCTCGTGCTTGTGCTCGTGCTGCCCGTTCTTGCCGCCGTCCGGGCCGGAGAATCCGCTCCTGACTTCTCCGCAACCGACTCCTACGGTCACCAGCACAGCCTGGCCCAGTACAAGGGCAAGTACGTGGTCCTGGAATGGCATAACCAGGGCTGCCCATTCACCAGGAAACACTATGACAGCGGCAACATGCAGAAACTCCAGAAATACTGGACCAGCAAAGGGGTGGTCTGGTTCACGGTGATCTCCTCGGCTCCCGGCGCCCAGGGATACGTGACCGCCGCGCAGGAAAACGACTACGTGGCGCGAATCGGCGCCTCGCCCACCGCGGTGCTGCTTGACCCCAGTGGCGAACTTGGCCACCTTTACGAAGCCAGGACTACGCCCCACATGTTTGTGATTAACCCTCAGGGCCAACTCATCTACGACGGCGCAATCGACGACAAGCCTACCAGCGACGCGTCCGATATCGCCGGGGCAGTCAACTACGTCAGCGCCGCGCTCGATGAGTCCATGGCCGGCAAGCCGGTGGCAGTGGCGGCGAGCCGTCCGTACGGATGCTCGGTGAAGTACGCAAAATGATGCGAGCTTCGCAAATGACCTGATGGGGCGTGTTGTAGTTTCGTTCCCACATGCGTCCAGCCACGGGGCGGACGTGGGCAACCGGCTTAGTTCTGATTCTTATAGACCACGCCGTTCTTCATCACGAAGCTGACGTGGTTCAACGTTGAGATGTCGGCCAGGGGATTGCCGGGGACGGCGATGATGTCGGCGAAGAAGCCGGGCTTGAGCTGGCCTATTTCGTTGGCCCAGCCCAGCAGGCGCGCGCCGTTGAGGAGGCTGGCGCGGAGCGTGTCGGCCGGAGTCATGCCGAATTGCACCATGAGTTCGAACTCGCGAGCCTGGGTACCGTGCGGGAACGGGCCAACGTCGGAGCCGACGGCCATGGGAACTCCGGCGTCGAGTTGCTGGCGGAACTGGGCCGCGTGGAAGGCCAGCATGGCGCGCTCGCGCTCGGCCGCGGCGGGAGTTTCGGCGTGGGCGGCAAAGTACTCGAAGATGGCGAAGGTAGGCACGGCGTAGATCTGGCGCTCGCGCATCAGGCGCATGGTTTCCGGCGCCAGTTGGAGCGCGTGGTCAATCGAGGCAACCCCGGCCTGGGCGGCGTACAGTGCCGCGGGTTCGCCCGTGCAATGGACCCCGACGCGAGTGCCGAGGCGCGCAGTCTCGGCGACGGCCGCTTCCAGTTGGGCGCGAGTGTACTGGTAGGGAGTAATGAGCTGGCCGTCGCTAAGGCGGTCAGGGCCGGTCTCGTAAATCTTGATGAAATCGGCGCCTTCCTTGAGCTGCCGGCGAATGACGGCGACCAGTTCCTCGGCGGAGTTGGCGTAGGTCGCGTTGGAGGAAATGTGCTCGGCGGGATTGAAGTGGATGGCGTCTTCGTGGCCTCCGAGAATGTCCACGGCGTTACCGCTGACGCGCAGGCGCGGGCCAGGGATGAGTCCCGCGTTGATGGCGTTGCGCACGGCGGAGTCGGCGGAACCGGCGCCCTCGGTGCCCATGTCGCGCTCCGCGGTGAAGCCGGCAAGAAGATCGTCGCGCGCGGCGATGGTGGCCAAAATGGTGCGCTCGGGGACGGATTCGACAACGGTCTGCAGGTCTTCGGCGCCGGGATGGAGGAAGAGATGGACATGCGCGTCGATGAGCCCGGGCATAATCGTCGCCGAGCCAAGATCGATGACGGTGGCGTCGGCAGGATGCGCGACCGAGGAGCCAGCTTCCGCGATGCGGCTGCCGCGGATGAGGACTTCGCCGGGAGTGACCAGGGTGGCGTGCTCAACGTCGAGCAGATGAGCGGCATGGAGGACGGTGACGCTCCCCGCGGGTGAGGCCGCTTGGGCGAAGAGCGCTGGGGCGAGCGCAAAAGCGAGCGTGACTAGAGCAGCACGGGACATGGGCGAAATAGTAGCACGGGGTGGCCGGAATGAAGGAATCGATTGGCGGTTGAAAACACGCGGATGGGCACGGGAGGCCGAAGCTGCGCCGGGAACCATCGATCCACTTCCTTCGTGACAACTTTGGGACCGCGGCAGGGGCAGAGTTGACGACCCCGGGTTACCCGGAGGCAGACAACGTGCAGATCGGGGGCACCGGGCAATGCGGCCGCCCTTCAAGGCAAAGCCCCACGTCTGCTAACCGCGGCAGATGTGGGGCGCCGTCAGCAAAATACCCGTATCCGGGCCACCTGCCCATGGAAAAGCTGGAAAGCCAAGAACCGCTTTCCAGCTTCCCCACGGCCTCGGCGATTGCGAACTACCTTCCGCTACGGGATACGCATTCTGAGGGCAAGCTCAATGATCATTTGCGCCTCGGCGAGATCTTGTCCAGGAAAGTCACCAAGCCTTCGCCGGCCGCCGGCACCGGCGCAGCGCCATCACGGACAATTTGGATGGCGTCCAGCGGCTTTCCGTAAAGCTCCTTGTTCATGTCATTATCCGTTTCCATCGAAGCGCTACCCAGTGACACTCCGGCAAAGAGTCCTTTGGCCTGGGAATAAGTAAGTAGGTCCACATTGGGATCATTGAATCCGCCTGCATTCGCACCGGACGGACCCGCAACGGCAGACGCATCCGCACCCAGTTTCAGTTTTCCTGAGAGGACCTTATCCGCGCCCCTCCGGGTCATAACCAGCAGGACATAGTCGGTGGAAGTGCCGCCCAATTGTGCTCCCAGGCTGCCTGTGTCCAGGGTGTACATCGCGGGAGCGCTCCATTTGCCATTCATCTCTGCACCGGTACGGCACGTGATCATGCCTCGCCCGTAGGTCACACCGATGCCAATGCCAACCTTTTTGACGCCCGGATACACCAGCACGCACACAGCCTTGCTCACAACGCTCTTTGGTATTTGATCTTTATTGAGGATCGTTTTGAGAACCGCCGTCGATTCGGCTAAACGCTTCGATGGCTTGTTCTGGGCAAACAGTGGCAGCGAAGTTGCACAAACCAGTACCAGCACGACAATTTTCTTGTTCATAAACTCTCCTTTTTGTTCTTGAAAACGGCAACGGACCACACCGGCTCGCCCATTTGCGGCACGGTGCAAACGCGCTCAGACCCATCCTTGAACCTGTCTGACTGAATACCGCGTGCCCCCACGCAAGCCGGGAAGTCCCGCTGAAACGTTCCCAGTTGCGTATTGTATGCGGTCTTGGCCTTCTTGGCTTGCTTTCGAAGTTGCGCACCTGCCGAATGCGCCGCTTCCCGCGGGCCAGGCGGATTGGGCGAAGAGCGCTGGGGCGAGGCCGACTAGAGCAGCACGGAACATGGGCGAAATATTAGCACGGGGCGGCGGGAATGGAGGAATCAATTGGCCGTTGAAAACACCTCGGTGGGCACGGAACGCTGAAGCTGCGCCGGGCGGGAGCCCACTCAAACCCCTCCACAGGGTTTGAGCGGGCATGGCCGCCCCGTAGGCGCCGCGACTCGCCGCATCGATCCGGCTCAGGCCAGCAGCGCCGTTACCTTGGGCATCCACTCGCGGATCGAGATCTTCTGCGGACACAGTTCCTCGCAGTTGCCGCACGCGATGCAGTTGCTGGAGCGCTGCTCCTCGCTGAGAAAGACCTTGTACTTGAAGCGTGCCGCCCGGGGTGTCGTCAAACAGGTGCGCGTAGTTGAAGTATTCAAAGTTGCCGGGAATGTTGACCCCGTTGGGACACGGCATGCAGTAGCCGCACTTGGTGCAGGGGATGACGGTTCGGGCGCGATACTCCTCCCGCGCCTGTGCAATCAACTCCTGCTCCGGCGCGGTAAAGCTGTTCGGCGAGGAGCGGCCGGCCGAACCCAGATTCTCTTCCACCTGCTCCATCGTGGTCATGCCGCTCAACACCACGGAAACCTCGGGCTGGTCCCATAGCCATTGCAGCGCCCACTCGGCGGGTGAGCGCTGGATGGACGAGCGCTCCATGGCGTCGCGGACGAGATGGGCGGATCGGCCAGCGTCCGCCCAGCAGCGGCTCCATGATCACCACGGCCAGTCCCAGGCTAGCCGCCAGCTTCAGGCCGCGCGTGCCCGCCTGGTTTTCCGTGTCCATATAGTTGTACTGAATCTGGCAGAAGCTCCACAGGTCGCTGCCCTGGACGATCTCCGCAAAGCCCTCGTACTCGTCGTGCACGGAGAAGCCGAGATGCCGGATGCGTCCGTCGGCCAGCGCCTCGGCGGCCTTGGCCAGCAGATTCTGCTTGAGGACAATGTTGCGCCAGCGGCCCTGATTCAACGCATGTAAGAGGTAAAAGTCGATGTGGTCCGTCTGCAGTTTCCCCAGTTGCTCGGCGAGCAACCGGTCAAAGTCCGGCCGGGCTCTCCACCATCCACACGGAAGCTTGGTGGCCAGCTTGACCTTTTCCCGGTACCCGTCCCGGAGCGCCTTGCCGAGCACAATTTCACTCTGGCCAGCCGTGGTAGGGATAGGCGGTATCAACATAATTCACGCCGCTGTCGATGGCGTGTCGAATCATGCGCATGGCCTCGTCTTCATGAATGTTGGGGCTAAGCCGATCTCCGGTCTGCGGTGGGAAGACGCATACAGCCGAATCCCAGCGCAGAAACTTTCCAATCGAGCTTTCCAAAATTGCGATATTGCATGGTTGCCTACCTGCACTTCCTGATCTATATCGTCCCCCCAAGCACTTCTTCCGCCGTGCACACATCCACCAGCCGCATGACAGCCGTAGATGACCGGAAGCACTTTTTCCGCCGGATACTTTCGGCGCCACTCGGCCACCTTTTCGGTACCCGCGCGATAGGCCGGCAGATACATGCGTCCGAGCAGCGGATGCCGGCCCCATGCGCCGCTCAGTTTTTCGGCGCGCTCCTGGCTGACCAGGAACTCATTGCGCAGCACGCTGGCGACCTCCGCCTGCGGACGGCCTTCGCCCCAGGTCAAGAAACTCGACTGATTCTTCGCGTCGTCCTGCAGCAGCGCCAGCAGCGCGCCAATCTGCATATCCTCGTCGGGAAGCTGGTCCAGTTCGGTGGCGCCGTGCGCGATCAGGATGGCGTTGTTGGCGATGCCTTCAAACAGCGCGGCGGCCCTGGTGTTCATGGTCAGCACGGTCGCTTCAAAGCCCGCCAGCCCGCGCACGTAAAGGTTCTGCAGATAGGCAAACGTGGTGACGTGTCCGGGCACCACCTCGTGGCTGATCAACTGGTAGAACTCCGGCACCGAAATCTGCAGCGAGGCGTTGATCTCATAGGTCGCCTCGTAACTGCGGCGAGCCGTCCTGGTTGCGGGCGCGCCCCACGTAGTTCATCGAGCCGGAGAACCAGGCATCCTTGATCGGCATGAAGTCGATGTTGGCGCGCGGAACCGCGGCCAGTTCCTTGGGCAAGAACGGCGAGAGATGGCTGGCGCTGAGCTGGTCAAAGTAGGCGATGACCGCCGAGCTGAGCGTGCGCACGCTGGCCATGGGAGTGACCCGCGCGTTGCGCCATGCGTCCACGGCAGTGAGCAATGAGGCGGCGTCGTGCGACGGCTGTCCGGCGCGGGCAAGCAACTCCGCAACGCGCTCGCGCTTGGCCTGCGGCTGGGAAGGTTCGGGCGCGCGGCCCGCCGAAGCCAGCACACAGCGCTCGTACGGCACCGCCGGGCCCTGGCCGAGCATCTCCATCGCCAGGTCCCACATGACCTGGAGCGAGACGGCCAGCCCGTGCAGATACTTGCCGCGCAAGCCTGCCAGCTTTGCCGCCTCGCCGCTCAGCCCGGCAATCGCCGCCGGGAGATCGACCTCCTTCAAGATAGGCATCGATGGCCGCGTGGTCGATCGCTTTGGCGCCCACGCCGCCGGACTCGCGCACCCGCGCCGCCGGCGCAGCTGCTGTAGGCCAGCGGCAGCGGATCGTCGCTGAACCACGAGTCGGCAATGAAGCGTCCCGTGCCGGAGGGACACATCACGTCGCCGCCCCACAGCGTGTCGATGCCAAGCACCGCATCCGCGCAATAACGTCCCTGCTGCGTCCATCATCCGCCTCCTTAGCTCTTCTACTTTCTTCAGCGAACCGAACCACACATAAACGCACAGCGCCACGAACATCAGCGCCGAGACCGACTCGGAGACCGAGAGGTTGTCATACCACGGCATCTTCACCAGGTCTTCGCGATACCACGGGAACAGGCGCAGCGCCGCGCCAAAGACTCCGCCCAGCGCGCCTCCCGCCATCAGGCCTGAGGCAATGATCACGCCGCGTTCGCGGATCGCTGCGTCCGGCCTCGCCATCCCGCTTCTCCGCCTTCTTGTTCAGCAGATGCGAAAGGAATCCGCCCACCAGCGCCGGAGTGTTCAGCTCCAGCGGAAGGTACATGCCGAGCGCGAAGATCAGCGACGGCTGGCCCAGCATCTCCATGCACAATCGTGATCATCGCGCCCACGCCGAACAGGACGTAGGCCACCGGCTGGCGGCTCATGAATCCTTCCACCAGCGCCTTCATGATCGATGCCTGCGGCGAAGCCAGCACCGGCCTCAGGTCGCCCAGCGCCGCTTCGCCAAACTGAAAGGTCCGCGCCAGCATCACGATGGTCAATCCGGCGGCGATGGCCGCGGCGATCACGCCCAGGAACTTGACCTTCTCCTGCGCCGCCGGAGTCGAGCCGATCCAGTAGCCCGCCTTCAGATCGGTAATCGTCTGTCCGCTCACCGAAAGCGCCGTGCAAACCATGCCCGCAATGGCCATCACAAAGAACATGCCCGTGGTGCCGGAGAGTCCGAAGCGCAGCAGCACCACGGAGGAGATGATGATCGTCAGCATGGTCATGCCGCTCACCGGATTGCGCGCCGTGGTGGCGATGGCGTTGGCCGCCACCGAGGCAAAGAAGAACGAGAAGACCACGCGTGAGCAGCAGTCCCAGCCCCAGCACCGCCCAGGAAACCTTCAGGCTGCCCAGCAGCATCGCCACGCCAATCGCGCTCACCACCACGCCCAGCAGGATCGAGATCATCGGCAGGTCGCGGTCGGTGCGCTCCACGTCCTTATCCTCGCCGCGGGTAAAGGTCTTGAACGCAATGGCGAATGAGCTGGCAACGATCTTCAGGCTCTTGACGATTCCGAAGATGCCCGCCGTGGCAATGGCGCCAACGCCCATAAAGCGCACATAGCTGCGATAGATCTGCACCGCCGACATCGTCGCGCAATGGGCACCGTTCCCGGATAGACGGTGCCAACGACGTGCTGTCCCACGAAAAAGACCAGCGGAACCAGCACCAGGTTTGCCAGTACGCCGCCGGCGCACAGAATCATGGAACTGCGCAGCCCCATCACGTAGCCAAGGCCAAGGATAAAGCTGATGGCGTCAAAGCTGACCGCGATGCGCGCCTTCACTCCCAGGGTCTTCACCAGCGGAATCCACTGGAAACCTACGAACTCCTTCCAGACCTGGAAGGTGGTGACGAAAAAATCATAGACGCCGGAGATCAGCGTGGCCTGCAGCAGCAGTTTGGCCTGCGAGCCGCCGCGCTCGCCGGTCACCAGCACCTCGGTAATCGCCGTGGCCTCCGGATAAGGAAGCACGCCATGCATCTGGCGCACAAAGTAGCGCCGCAGCGGAATCAGGAACAGCACGCCCAGGCATCCGCCCGCCACGCAGATGAAGATGGTCTGCACCGGCTTGGGATCGAGCTTGAGGATGTAGAGCGCGGGCAGGGTGAAGATTGCGCCCGCCACCACCGCTCCCGCGCAGCCGCCAATGGCGGTGATGATCACGTTTTCCAGCACCGTGGAGCGCCGCGCATACACTCGCGCCAGTCCGATGGCCAGAATCGAGATTGGGATCGCGGCTTCCATCACCTGCCCGACCTTCAATCCCGAATATGCCGAAGCGACGGTGAAGATGACGCACAGGAAAGTGCCCCACAGGACGGAGCGCCAGGTCAGCTCCGCTTCGTGGGCGCGGGCGGGAACGATCGGGCAGTATGTCTCATTTTCGCCCAGAGGCGTGTAGGCATTGGCTGGAAGCGATTTGGTTTCGGCTTCGGTGGCCATCAATGAACC
Source organism: uncultured Acidobacteriota bacterium (assembly GCA_963707735.1). Taxonomy (GTDB): domain Bacteria; phylum Acidobacteriota; class Terriglobia; order Terriglobales; family Acidobacteriaceae; genus TOLSYN. The sequence goes on from CAVPRB010000004.1 coordinate 22,796, forward strand.
TTTCGTCGCAAGCGTTCCCGGTGCAACAGGCCCGGCCGGCTGCCCCACCTTCGACGCGCCGTATTTGCGCGGCTAAGGTGGGACGGCAGGACACACCAATAACAGGACACCGCGCTAGATCTCGAACACCGCTCCGGTGTCGGCGCTGGTGACGTGCAGCAGGTAGCGCGCCAGCCAGCCGCGCTTCACCTTCGGCTCGAACTTCGGCAATTCGCGCGAGCCGCCGCGCAATCTCCTCGTCGCTCACCTTCAACTCCATCCTGCAGGTCTTGGCGTTGATGTAAATCCGGTCGCCCTGGTGCACCGCGGCAATCGGCCCGCCCGCGGCGGCCTCCGGCGAAACGTGGCCGATGCAAAGTCCGCGCGTGCCGCCGGAGAAGCGGCCATCGGTGATCAGCGCGGCGCGAACTCCCGCTCCGACCAGCGCCGCCGTCGGCGAGAGCATCTCCTGCATGCCGGGACCGCCGCGCGGACCTTCGTAGCGGATCACCACCACGTCGCCGTCCTTCACTTCGCCGGCCAGAATGCCCCTCAGCGCATCTTCCTGGGACTCATAAATCCGCGCCGGTCCCTCGAACTCCATCATCTCCGGAGCAACGCCCGCCACCTTCACCACCGCGCCCTTCGGCGCCAGGTTTCCGAACAGCACAACCAGTCCGCCCGGTCTGCGAGAACGCATTCTCCGCCCGTGCGGATCACGTTGCCATCGGCATCCGGCGCGCGGCTTCACGGCATCGCCCAGTTGCCCGGTCACGGTCGGCACATCGAGCTTCAGTCCGGTTGTGCCCGCGCGGTTCAGCTCTTTCAGAATCGCCGGAATCCCACCGGCGCGATGCACATCCTCCATGTGGATCTCCGGGCGGCTGGGCGACACCTTGCAGATGTTCGGCGTCTTTGCCGAGATCTCATTCAGCCGCGCCAGGTTGAACGGAATGTCCGCCGAGTAGGCCAGCGCCAGCGTGTGCAGAATCGTGTTGGTCGAGCCGCCCATCGCCATGTCAAGCACGAAGGCGTTGGTCAGCGCCTGCTCGGTAATAATGTCCAGTGGCCGCACGTTCTGCTCCAGGCAGCGCTTCAGCGCGTGCGCCGCCTGCTTGGAAAGCGCGATGCGTCCGGGATTGGGCTCGGTGCGGGTGTAGCGTGCCGTCCGCCCAGCGCTCGGCGGGAATCGTCCCCGTACCCGGCACCGACAGGCCAATGGCCTCGCCCAGGCAGTTCATCGAATTCGCGGTAAACATTCCGGCGCAGCTTCCGCATCCGGGCAGGCTTTTTCAGCCAGGGAGCGCAATTCGACGTCGCTCATCTTGCCCACGCTGTGTTTGCCCACGCGCCTCAAACACCGTGATCAGGTCGGTGCCGCCCGGGCCGGCCAGCATGGGGCCGCCGCTCAGGTACACGGCGGGAATGTTGATCCGCGCCATGGCGTTGTACATCGCCGGAACGATCTTGTCGCAGTTGGCGATTCCGATCCAGCGCGTCGCAGGGATGCGCGCCGATGATGGTCTCGATCTCGTCGGCAATCAGCTCGCGCGAGGCCAGCGAATACTTCATGCCGAAGTGCCCCATGGCAATGCCATCGCACACCGCGCCGCCCACGTTGGCGTACCAGACGTTGAATCCCAGCGCCTTCAGCTCGTCGCGCACAATCGCGCCGATCTTGTCCAGATGCGCGTGCCCCGGAATCTGGGTTGTGTAGGAGTTGATGACCGTGACGAACGGCTTCTTCAGATCGTCGAGCGAGTTGATTACGCCCTCGGCCATCATCAGCGAAGCCGCCGGCAGCATGTGAGCGCCTTCGGCAATAATGCGGCTGCCGCGTTTGCGAATGTTCTCGATTCCTGGATTCATAGCAATCCAGTTTACTTGACATGGACCACCGGGTGCACAGCAGGCTGCGCAAAAGATTGCACCGGCGCGCCTGCTTGCCGGCTGCCTTGCACTCAATAATTTTCAGCCGCGGGCGGATCGAGCCGCATCAGTTGAATGTTGGCGGCTGGCGCGCCACCAGTTTGACCCAATGCTTCCCGACGAGATTCACCAGAAAGGAAACACGGCATGAGCGATACACAGGCTACGGCTGTCTCCGGGCTGCTTGCTCCGGGCACCAAGGCTCCCGACTTCACCTTGCAGTTTGCGCCGCACCAGAACTTTTCACTCAGCGAGCTGCGCGGCAAACCCGTAATCCTTGCCTTCTATCCAGCCGACTGGAGCCCGACCTGCGGGGACCAGATCGGCCTCTATAACGAGGTTCTTCCCGAGTTTCAGAAGTTTGGCGCCGAGTTGCTCGGCATCTCCGTCGACGGTCCGTGGTGCCACAAGGCCTTATGCCGAGGCGCGCAACCTGCATTTCCGTCTGCTCGCGGATTTCGAACCCAAGGGAGCGGTCGCCAAGCTATACGGAGCCTACCGCAACGCCGATGGGATCAGCGAACGCGCGCTGTTCGTGATCGACAACAGACGGCATCATCGCCTGGAGCTATCTCTCGCCGATCCGGGTCAATCCCGGCGCCGATGGAATCCTGGAAGCCCTGGAGAAGTCTGCCCAAGTAGGAGAAGCGCATGACCATGCTGAAGGTGCCGGTCTCTTCCGCGGATCACGTCCAGGGCCCGGACGGCGCGGTCGTGACCCTGGTGGAGTATGGCGACTACGAGTGCCCGTCACTGCGCAGATGGCCTACCCGGTCGTCAAGCGCCTGCAGAAGCATTTTGGCGACCGGCTTCGGTTTGTGTTTCGCAACTTTCCCCTGCGCGAACTGCACCCCCACGCGCAGGCGGCGGCCGAAACCGCGGAGTTCGCCGCAGCGCATGGAAAGTTCTGGGAGATGCACGACCTGCTCTATGAGAACCAGCAGCGCCTCGAGCGACGCGCTCTTGTTGGAACTCGCCCGAGGAGCTGAAACTGCCCGCGGAGGCGCTGACCCAGGCGCTGGAAGAGCGGACAGTTCACGGCTCGCGTCCGCGCCGACTTCGGCGGCGGCGTCCGCAGCGGAGTCAACGGAACCCCAACCTTCTTCATCAATGGACTTCGCCACGACGGTCCCAAGGAGTTTCCCGAACTCCTGGCGGCCGTGGAGGAGGCCGCGGAGTGGGCCCAGAACGCCGCCACCGATTGACCGGATTGTGCTGGCCTCCTCGCCGGGTCCAGCGCGGCTCTGCGTACAGCTCTCTCCTTGTGTGTACCGCTCCTGAACATCTTTTCACGGGCCGCGCCATGCGGCCCTGCTGGTCTGCCTGACCCCGGATTGACCGGCGAGTCAAGGTCCAGCCACGCTGCCGGCCGGAACCCGTGCGCCTTTCGTTCAGATGAGCAATATTGAACAGACACTTCACTCCGCAATTGGTAACTTCAAGCGCAATTCGTGCTTAAGGTTAGTTTCGGGGCGGATTCATCGCTTCCCGAAGTCTCCAGTTCGAATCGATTCGATCGTCGAGGGGAGCCTGTGCTCATGGCAAAAAGACGCGGCAATCCCAATTGGGGCAAGCCTGACCCAATTGGACCAGTGACTCCGACCATCACTGAATTCGAGCGTGTCGCCTGCGATTTCGACCTCCAACCGAACCAGTACGTCCGCTCTACTCGCCTGCGTGAGTGGGCGCGTCGCAACCGCAATTCGAAATACATTCCCGAACCCCTTCTGGAGGCGTGGGGGTTCGAGATTGAACGGGCGTCGTAGGCTTCCCCGCTCGACGGGCCGCCGCGGGCGGCCCTCCGATTTTGCGGGTAGCCGGTTCCCGACCCTCAAGTTTAGTTTTGCCATGACGATCCTGGTGGAAGACTTCGGCAGGGTGGACCGCGGCGCGCAGTACGGCTGGCGGGTTGCGGCAGGCGAGCGAAGCCGCGGACGAAGGCGATCGGGGCGCATTGTCTCTTTGCGGACTTCGCCCGTGATCGCGGATTGCCGCTCCACCCACTGCCACGGACTGCGAACAGGTCAGGCCTCATCCACCGGGGTGTGAATCTGCACGCCGAACCCGCCGGACTGCTGCAAGGACACTCAGAGCCGGTTTGCGCGGGCGCCTGAGATTTCTCTGAAAAATAATCCATCGCCGGAACGGGATAGGAGAAGCGTGACGTGGTTGAGAAATGACGTCGCGGCCAGCCGATTACCCGGTTGGCCGCGGCGCCACACCACCGGCCCATGCGGTGACCCGGAGCAAGCTTGACAAAACCTAACCGCAGTTCCGCGCGCGCCCGGGGAATGCCGTTCATTCCTCGGTAACGAGGTTGTAAACTGAGCAATTATGTACAGCGGGGCCTCACCAGGCCGGGAGAGGCTGGCAACGGGATTTGAATTGACATTCCCGGTAGGCGCGACCTCAGTCCACCGAAGTGGGTGGGAACCTAGCGCAGGATTCGAAAAGGAGATTCCGATTGACCGCTGACATGGATAAGGAATCAGCTACCAGGCTAGACCCTCAACTCCCGGCCTATGTTCCCCGGCATAACATCCTGCGGATCGTGCTCTGGAGTCTCTTGGTGGCCGCCCTGGTGCTTCTAGCCCTGCTTTGGTGGCGCCACCACGAGGAGTTGAAGAAAGTTACGCCCCCGCCGGCAAAGATCACCATCACGATTGCGACCGCCCGGAAGGGTGACATTGGAGTCTACCTGGATGCCATCGGTACGGTCACCCCGGTCTATACCGATTCGATTTCCAGCCAGGTGAATGGCCTGGTCACCGCCGTGCATTACAAAGAGGGCCAGCAGGTCAACCAGGGCGATGCCCTGATTGACATCGACTCGGAGCCGTACCGCGCAACCCTGCTGCAGGCGCAGGGCGCGCTGGAGCGCGACCAGAACGTGCTGGCCCAGGCACGCATGGACCTGGAGCGCTACCGCGCCGCATGGGCGCGCAACGCCATTGCAAAGCAAGTTTTGGATGACCAGGAAAAACTCGTGCTGCAGGACGAGGGCACGGTGAAAAACGACCAGGGAACGCTGCAATATGACCAGATTCAGGTTGCGTTCTGTCATATTACCGCTCCCATCTCCGGACGCGTCGGGCTACGGCTGGTGGACCCGGGCAACGTGGTGCAGTCTGGGGGAAACCTGACCCTGGCCGTGATCACCCAACTGAAGCCCATTACCGCAATCTTCACCATCCCGGAAGACAATGTTGGCGAAGTCCAGGCCCGCCTGCGCGCCAAGGCCAAGCTGAGCGTGGATGTTTTTGACCGGACCGCGCTGAAGAAAATCGCCGGCGGCGAACTGCTGACCCTCGATAACCAGATTGACACCACGACGGGAACCGTCAAGGGCCGGGCCATCTTTGACAACCAGGATGATGCGCTTTTTCCCAATCAATTTGTCAACACCCGGCTCCTGGTGGAAACCTTGCAGGGGGTAACGCTGATCCCAGCCTCGGCCATTCAGCAGAATGGCCAGGCATCGTTCGTCTACGTGATCCAGAACAATGTCGCCCACATGCGCAGCATCAAGCCCGGCGTTACCGATGGCGGTGTAACCCAGGTTGAGGGCGTCAACGCCGGCGAGGTTGTGGCCAACAGCAGCTTTGACAAGTTGCAGGACAACGCCGCCATTGTGGTTTCGGCCAAGCCCGCCGCCGCCAGTGGGAGCAGCGCCCCATGAGTCCATCTCGTCCGTTTATTCTGCGGCCGGTTGCGACTTCATTGCTGATGGCTGCGATCCTGCTGATCGGCATTGTCGGCTATACGCAACTGCCGGTCTCCGCATTGCCGGAAGTTGACTATCCAACCATTCAGGTCCTCACCTTCTATCCGGGAGCAAGCCCGACGGTGGTAGCGACCACCGTTACGGCGCCGCTGGAACGCCAGTTCGGCGAGTTGCAGGGTTTGAGCCAGATGACCTCGACCAGCTCCGGCGGCACCTCGGTCATCGTCCTGCAGTTCACTCTCACCCTCAATATCGATGTCGCCGAAGAAGAGGTGCAGTCCGCCATCAACGCGTCGCAGAGTCTTTTGCCATCCATTCTGCCCGCGCCGCCGACCTACAGTAAAACCAATCCCGCCGACGCTCCCGTGCTCACCCTGGCCATCACCTCCAATGCGATGCCGCTTTCCCAGGTTGAGGATCTGGTAGACACGCGGCTGGCGCCCAAGATTTCGCAGCTCAGCGGAGTCGGCCTGGTCACCATCAGCGGTGGCCAAAAGCCCGCCGTCCGCATCCAGGCCAACCCCACGGCGCTCTCGTCCTACGGCATCAACCTCGAAGACCTGCGCACCGCGCTGACCCAGGCCAGCGTCAACGCCGCCAAGGGAAATTTCGATGGGCCGCAACTGAATTATCAGATCGACGCCAACGATCAACTGACCACCAGCAACGATTACAAAAACGTGGTTGTTGCCTACCGCAACGGCGCGCCGGTGATGCTGACCAGCGTGGCGCGCGTCGTGGATGGAATCGAAAACAATTATCAGGCGGCATGGATGAACCTGACGCCGGCCGTCATCGTGAACGTGCAGCGCCAGCCTGGGGCCAACACCATCAGCGTGGTCAAGAGCATCAAGCGCCTGCTGCCGCAACTGGAGGCCAACCTTCCCACCGGCATCCAGGTGACCACCCTCACCGACCTCACCACCCCGATTGAAGCCTCCGTTGCCGACGTCGAGTTTGAACTGATGTTGACGGTGGGATTGGTCGTGATGGTCATCTTCCTCTTCCTGCGGAATCTCTACGCCACCATCATCCCCAGCGTGGCCGTGCCGCTGTCCCTGGTCGGCACCTTCGCCGCCATGTACATCCTTGGGTACAGTCTGGATAACCTGTCGCTGATGGCGCTGACCATCTCCACCGGGTTCGTGGTGGACGACGCCATCGTCATGATCGAAAATATTTCGCGCTACATCGAGGCGGGCGACCCTCCGATGGAGGCGGCGCTGAAGGGCGCGGAGCAGATCGGTTTCACCATTCTCTCGCTGACCGTGTCGCTGATCGCCGTGCTGATTCCCCTGTTGTTCATGGGTGACGTGGTCGGGCGGCTGTTCCGCGAGTTTGCCGTGACTCTGGCGGTCACCATCATCGTCTCGGCGGTCGTCTCCCTCACGCTCACTCCCATGATGAGTTCACGCATCCTGCGGCATGTTCCAAAAGAGCAGCAGGGGCGCATTTATCAAGCCTCGGAGCGCGTCTTCGAAGGAATGATCGAGTTCTATGGCCGGACCCTGAAGTTTGTCCTTCGATTCCAGACGATTACCCTGCTGGTGGCCGTGTCCACCTTGCTGTTGACGATTTTTCTTTACATCATTATTCCCAAAGGCTTCTTCCCGGTACAGGACACGGGCGTGATCCAAGGCATTTCACAGGCTGCGCCGGCGATCAGCGCGGCCGCCATGGCGGGCAAGCAACAGGAGCTTGCGAAGGTCGTTTTGCAGGACTCCGCGGTTGAGAGCCTCTCCTCGTTCATCGGCGCGGACGGAACCAACACGACCACGAACAGCGGCAGAATGTCCATCAATCTTAAGCCGCTCGACCAGCGCAAGCTCAGCGCCGCGGACGTGATTCGCCGGCTCACCTCAAAGCTGGACCGGGTGCAGGGAATCGAGCTCTTCATGCAGCCGGTGCAGAACATTACCGTGGATGACCGGGTGAGCCGGACGGAGTACCAATACACCCTGGAAGATCCCGACGCCAATGAATTGAATGACTGGACCAACCGCTTCATGGCGAAGTTGAAACAATTGCCCGCGCTCGAGGATGTCGCCAGCGATCAACAAACCGGAGGGCTGGCCGTCTATCTGGCGATTGACCGGGTCACGGCTTCGCGCCTTGGTATTGCCCCGGCAACCATTGACAATACGTTGTATGACGCCTTCGGCCAGCGCCAGATCAACACCATGTACACCCAGCTCAATCAGTACCATGTTGTGCTGGAGAGTGACCCGCAGTTCCAGTTGGACCCAAACAAACTGAACCATCTCTACATCCAGTCCAACGCCTCCGCCGGCGCCACCGGCACCGGGGCTTCTTCGTCCTTTGCATCTTCCGGATCATCCGCGGCGGGCTCGAATGCGCTGACCTCCTCCGCGCTCTATACGCCTTCGGCCAACACCCTGGCGCCTCCCTTGAATGCGCTTTCGGCAAACACGTCCTCTCCGCCCAGCACCGGAGCCGGTTCGGCAGGCGGCACCAGTTCAGCCATGAGCGCGGCCGTGCCGTTGGGCGCGTTCTCCCACTTTGAGAAGACGACGGAGGCGCTGTCCATTACCCACCAGGGCCAGTTTCCGGCCATCACCGTCTCCTTCAATCTGGCGCCGAATGCCGCCCTTGGCGACGCCATCGCGGCCATCGAGAAAGTGCAGAAGGACATGCACATGCCCGCGACCATCCAGGGAGATTTTCAAGGCACGGCGGCGTCCTTCAAGAATTCGCTGTCCAATGAGCCGTTGCTGATTCTTGCCGCTCTCGTCACCGTGTACATCGTGCTGGGCGTTCTGTATGAGAGCTTTATTCACCCCATCACGATTTTGTCCACGCTGCCGTCGGCCGGGGTTGGCGCCTTCCTCGCACTGCTTCTCTTTCGCCAGGATTTGAGCGTGGTCGCCATCATCGGCATCGTGCTGCTGATCGGCATCGTGAAAAAGAACGGCATCATGATGGTGGACTTCGCCTTGGAGGCTGAGCGAAAACACGGAAAGAGCGCGACGGATGCAATCTACGAGGCTTGCCTGCTGCGCTTCCGGCCCATCATGATGACCACGATGGCGGCACTGCTGGGCGGGCTGCCACTGGCCCTGGGCACGGGTTTCGGCTCCGAGTTGCGCCGGCCGCTGGGCATCGCCATGGTGGGCGGACTGCTCTTCAGCCAGGTCCTCACCTTGTATACCACGCCTGTCATCTACATTTTCTTTGACAACCTGGGGCGGCGCTTTACCGGCGAGCCAGGGCGGGAAGACCTGGGAAGCGCTTCCGAGGCGCCGGAGCAGGCATGAACAGTTCCGCGGCTTTCATTCACCGGCCGGTGGCGACCACCCTGCTCACGGTGGCGATTGCCCTGGCCGGGGCGATTGCCTTCAACGTGCTGCCGGTCTCGCCTCTGCCGGAGGTTGACTTTCCGACCATTTCCGTCAGCGCCAGCCTGCCCGGAGCCAGCGCCGAAATCATGGCCTCCTCGGTCGCCACTCCGCTGGAGCGGCAGTTCGGCCATATCGCCGGCGTCACCGAGATGACCTCGTCGAGCACCCTCGGCAGCACCTCGATCACGATTCAGTTCGACCTCAGCCGCGACATCGATGGCGCGGCGCGCGATGTCGAGGCGGCCATCAACGCGGCGCGCACTTATCTGCCCGCCAACCTGCCGGCCAATCCGACCTATCGCAAGGTCAATCCCGCCGATTCGCCGATCATGATCCTGGGTCTTACCTCGGACAAATATGGTCCGGACAAACTGTACGACGAAGCCTCCACCGTCATCCAGCAGAAGCTGTCGCAGATCCAGGGCGTAGGGCAGGTGAGTCCCGGAGGCGGCGCGCTGCCGTCCGTGCGCGTGGACGCAAATCCCACCCAATTGGCCAGCTATGGGCTTACGCTTGCGAACTTGCAGTCCGTCTTGAGCCTGCAGAACTCCGACCTGGCCAAAGGCCAGATCTCCGACGGCATGGTGACCGCGGACATCCTCGCCAACGATCAGATCTCACGGGCCGACGATTACAAGCCGCTGGTGGTCGGATATAACAACGGCGCAGCCGTCCGCTTGTCCGATGTCGCGCAGGTGACGGACTCCGTGCAGAACGTCCGTGCCGCCGGCTATTTGAACGGCAAGCGCGCGGTTACCGTCATCATCTTCCGCCAGCCCGGCGCCAACATCATTCAGACGGTGGACCGCGATTCGCGCCCAACTTCCGTTCATCAAGGCATCCATTCCGCTCGGCATCGACACCACCATCGTTCTGGATCGCACCACAACCATCCGCGCCTCGGTCAGCGACGTGGAGAGGACGCTGCTGATTTCCATCGGCCTGGTCATCGTCGTGGTGTTTCTCTTCCTGCGCAATGGCCGCGCCACGCTGATTCCCGCCGTCGCCGTGCCGGTCTCGCTGATCGGCACCTTCGCCGTGATGTATCTGTTCGGATACAGCCTCGACAATCTTTCGCTGATGGCGCTGACCATCTCCACCGGATTCGTGGTGGACGATGCCATCGTGGTGATGGAGAATATCGCGCGCCATCTGGAAAACGGCATGAAGCCGTTTGCCGCGGCGCTGAAGGGCGCGCAGGAAATCGGCTTCACCGTCTTCTCCATCAGCATTTCGCTGATTGCCGTCTTCATCCCGCTGCTGTTGATGGGCGGAATCGTCGGCCGGCTGTTCCGCGAATTTGCCGTCACGCTCTCGACGGCCATCGTCGTGTCCATGGTCGTCTCGCTGACCACGACGCCGATGATGTGCGCCTACCTGCTGAGGAACGAGCGCAAGGGAGAAACATGGCCGCCTCTACATGGCCAGCGAAAAGTTCTTTGACGGGATGCTGTCGTTGTACCGGCGCAGCCTGCACTGGGTGCTGGACAATCCGACGCCTACCCTGGTCGTGCTCTTGCTCACCATCGCGCTCAATGTGGTGCTGATCATCAAGATTCCCAAAGGCTTTTTCCCGCAGCAGGACACGGGAGCGATCGCCGGCGGAGTGCAGGGGCCGCAGGATTCATCCTTCCCGGCGATGAACAGCTCCATTCAGCAGATCGTCGGCGTGATCAAGAACGATCCCGCCGTCGCGAACGTGATTGCGTTTACCGGCGGCGGCGGCGCCACCAATACCGGCTCCATCTACATTGCGCTCAAGCCGCTGGCAGAGCGCAAGGTCAGCGCCGCCCAGATCATCAACCGCCTGCGCCCCCAATTGAACCGTCTGCCGGTGGCTTCCGCGTTTCTCCAAGCCGTCGCAGGATCTGCGCATCGGCGGCCGGTCCAGCAATGCGCTGTACCAGTACACGATCCAATCCGACAACGTGCAGGATCTTTCCAAGTGGGGACCGATCCTGTTGCGTGAGATGAAGCGCCTGCCCGGCTTGCAGGACGTGAGCTCCGACCAGCAGAATGGCGGCCTGGATGAGCTGATGACCTATGATCGCGTCACGGCGGCCAAGCTCGGCCTTACCGCGCAGTCGCTGGACTCGGCGTTATACAGCGCCTTCGGCCAATCGGAAGTGTCCATCATCTACACGCAGCTGAACCAGTATTACGTGGTGCTGGAGGTTGCTCCCCAGTATTGGCAAAGCCCGGAAGGGTTGAAAGACATCTACTCTTCCCACGTCGCGGCAACGGCAACATTCCGCTGCTCGCGGTGGCCAAGGGCCAGGCCAACACCACGCCGCTGGCCGTCAACCATACGGGCTTGTTCCCCTCGGTCACCGTGTCCTTCAACCTCGCGCCGAACGTGTCCTTGAGCGATGCCACCGCGAGCATCGACCAGATGCAGAAGCGGCTCGGCACGCCTTCCACGCATGCAAGGCTTTTTTGCCGGCACGCTGCTGGCCTACCAGCAATCTCTCGGCACCGAGCCCATGCTGATTCTGACGGCGCTGCTGGCGGTGTACATCGTTCTCGGCATTTTGTATGAAAGCCTGGTCCATCCGCTGACCATCATCTCCACCCTGCCGTCGGCGAGCGTGGGCGCCATGCTCGCATTGATGCTCTTCAAAGAGGATCTGAACATCATCTCCATCATCGGCATTGTGCTGCTGATCGGAATCGTAAAGAAGAACGCCATCATGATGATCGATTTCGCGCTTGCAGGCAGAGCGCCAGGAGGGGAAGAGCCCAGCCGACGCGATCTTCGAGGCCTGCATGCTGCGCTTCCGCCCGATCCTGATGACGACGATGGCGGCGTTGTTGGGCGCTCTGCCGCTGGCGCTGGGGACGGGCACAGGGTATGAACTCCGCCGGCCCCTGGGCATCACGATCGTGGGAGGGCTGATCTTGAGCCAGATGCTCACGCTCTACACCACGCCGGTCGTCTATCTGGCGTTCGACCGGCTGCGGCTGCGGATGCAGGGAAAGCAGCAGCGACATCCTTGGCCGTGGGACTGGGCCAGCCCCCAGCGCGGCGGATTGATGGCGGCAGCCTGCATGGGGATAGCACAAGATTATGACTTCTTTCCGTCTCAAGAGCCACGAATGTGTCTCGCCGTGCCGCTTTGCCTCCTGGCGGGTGCATGGTCGGCCCGAAGTACCACACACCCCCGTCGCAGAACTCCTGCGGCATACAAGGAACTCACTCCCGCCGATTACAAAAATACGGACGGCTGGAAAGTGGCGCAGCCCAAAGATGATGCGCTTCGCGGCAAATGGTGGGAGATTTTCGACGATCCTCAGTTGAACGCGCTGGAAGAGAAGGTCAACGTTTCAAACCAGAACATCGCCGCCGCCGCGGCGAGCTTTTTTGCCGCGCGCGCCCTGGTCAAGGAAGCTCGATCGCAGCTTTTCCCCACGGTGACGACCAACCCGGCCATTACCGTGCAAGCGGCCATCTGCCACCATGTCCAGCGCATGCACGGCGGCAGGCTCCAAGTCTTCGCCGGCGGGTACATTTACCGACTACACCTTGCCGTTTGATGCCACCTGGCAGCCGGACTTGTTCGGCCGCATCCGCAACACGGTCAAATCGGCTGCCTACGGAGCCCAGGCCAGCGCGGCGGATCTGGAGAATACCCGCCTCACGGTCCAGGCCGAAGTGGCGATCGGATTACTTTCAACTTCGCGGGCAGGATGCCTTAAAGCAGTTGCTGGATTCTACGGTGGTCGCTTATCAACAGTCTCTCGATCTGACCAAGGCTCTGTACGAGACCGGCATCGACACGGACGAAGCCGTGGCGCAAGCCGAGACTCAACTCGAAGCCACGCAGGCACAGGATGCCGCTCTGGGCATCCAACGGGCGCAGTTTGAACATGCCATCGCCATGCTGACCGGCCAGCCGGCGTCGACGTTTTCAATTCCCGTCGAACCGCTCAACTCAAGTCCTCCGGCGATTCCCTTCGGCGTTCCGTCCCAGCTTCTGGAGCGGCGTCCCGACATCGCCGCCGCCGAGCGCCTGGTGGCTCAGGCCAACGCCCAGATTGGCATTGCGCAGAGCAGCATACTTTCCCACGGTTACGTTAAGCGCCGCGGCAGGACTCGAAAGCACTTCGATCGCGAAGTGGTTCACCTGGCCGAGCCGCTTTTTCTCGGTCGGCCCGGCGGCCGCGGAAACCATTTTTGACGCGGGGTTGCGCCGGGCCACGGTGGAGCAATTCCAGCGCCCAGTACGACGAGACCGTGGCCAACTATCGGCAGACGGTGCTCACGGCTTTTCAGCAAGTCGAAGACAACCTCGCGTCGCTGCGGATTCTGTCCGGGGAGATTCAATATCAGGACACGGCGGTCAAATCGGCGGAAAGAACCCTCGCGCATCGCCACAGGATCGCTACAAATTGGGAATCGATCCTTACCTGAATGTGATTACCGCGCAAACCGCATTGCTCTCCAATCAGCAAACCGCGGTCAATCTTCGAATTCAGCAGATGACGGCCAGCGTCGGGTTGATCGAGGCGCTCGGTGGAGGCTGGGACGCCTCGCAGCTCCCATCGCCCGCGCAACTGATCAGCAAAACGCCGTAAGATCGGGAAGGCATTGCCAATGGCTTCCGCCAACGCAGCCGGCGGCAACGCAAAAAGGAGATTTTAGTCATGAGCAATCCCACCAATCGCAGAATCGTCCTCGCCTCCAGACCGTTTGGAGCGCCCAGGCAGAGTGACTTCCGCATGGAGACCGCGGCGGTCCCTACCCCGGCCCAGGGGCAGTTCCTGCTCCGCACCATCTATCTATCGCTTGATCCCTACATGCGCGGCCGCATGAGCGACGCGCCGTCCTACGCGCCGCCGGTAAAGGTTGGCGAGGCGATGGTGGGAGGAACGGTGAGCCGGGTCGAGCTGTCGCACCATCCTGACTACGCCGTGGGCGACTGGGTGTTGAGCTACAACGGCTGGCAGGACTACGCCGTCTCAAACGGCGAAGGCGCGCTGAACCTGGGCGCCGGGTTGAAGCAGCCTTCCTACGCGCTGGGTGTGCTCGGCATGCCGGGATTCACCGGCTACATGGGTCTGCTCGACATTGGCCAGCCAAAGCCCGGTGAAACCCTCGTCGTCGCTGCCGCCACGGGCGCCGTGGGATCGGTTGTCGGACAGGTCGCCAAACTGAAAGGGTGCCGCGTGGTCGGCGTGGCCGGCGGCGCGGATAAATGCCGCTACGCCGTGGCAGAGCTTGGCTTCGACGACTGCATCGACCATCGCAGTCCGGATTTGAAGCCGCGCCTTGCCGTCGCCTGTCCGAAAGGGATCGACGTGTATTTCGAGAGCGTCGGCGGGGCTGTGTTTGACGCGGTGCTGCCATTGCTGAATCCGCGCTCCCGCATTCCACTCTGCGGATTGATCGCGCACTACAATGACACCGAAGCCCGTGCGGGCAAAGATCGCACCGCGCAGGTGATGGCGACGTTCTTGAAACGCCGGGTCCGGGTGCAGGGCTTCATCATCTTCGACGATTACGGCTCACACTTTGCAGAGTTCAGAAAAGAAATGTCTGAGTGGTTGGCTTCAGGAAAAATCAAGTACCGCGAAGACATCGTGGACGGGCTGGAAAACGCTCCCGGGGCCTTCATCGGTCTGCTCGAAGGAAAGAATTTTGGCAAGCTGGTAGTTCGAGTCGGCGCCGAGCCGGAAGAATAGCCGGGACAACGAAAATCGCCACCTCAGTTGCCCGCGTCGGTATTTCCGGCTGGGCCAACGGCAAGAGAACGCAGCTCAAGGAGCCACCTGCCCGCCCCATGCGATCACCGTTCCCGAGTTGCTGATTGCCGTAGGCGGTACGTATGATCGCCGGGGATCGCTGCGCCTCGCTGGGCGCGGAAACGATGCCATGAGACTCGGCGCCGCCTCCCATGGCTGCTCAGAGCCGCCTTGGCGCAGGGAGAATCAACTCGCCCGCTTTTCCGCAATTCTCTCTGTCGGGGCAAACTCTCGCAACAGGGTCGCAACGCGTTCTTGAATGTGTTTTGGCAAGCCCCGATAAGCATCTCGCAGCTCCGCCAGCAGCTTTCCAGCGGCTTGTCTGTCGTCGTTCATGGCACCACCACCACTTTCCCGGCCAGCCAAATTTCGCCGCCCGTCCTCAATCTGGTTGTTTAATCTCGAACCCACGTGTACGCAGTATGATGCCGCTTGAATGAAACTACCGGAGCTCCCTCATCGCGAAACAAAAGCTCGGTCTTACCCATTATCAAGTTGGAGGTAGGCTAAAACTGTTCAAAATTGAACAATTTTGGACAACTCTCTCAAATCGAGATTCCTGGAATAGTGGCAATCCCCACCCCAGTCCGGCCTGACCCCATTTACAGACCAGTCGCCAAACCGTCGAACCGCCACCCCTGCCCGGATTCGATCCCGGCCCTCAACCCGAGCCACTAAGGCCGGAAATCGAGGCGATCAATCCAGCTCAGGCATTCTAATGCATAAACTTCTTCGTTGGGCCGGAACTACGCAGAATAAATCGCTTGCGCCTCAATTATGGGACACGCCCTGGGAGAGCTTGCGCCGGCGCTTTCTTCAGCTTCGCAAACGCCGCCAGCACCTCGCGCAGGGAACCGAAGATTCTCCCTTCCCCAATCGCTTCTTTCAGGTGGTGCCGCTCCAGGTCGGGTGCCAGATCCGATTGCACATGCGCAAACACCAGCTCGGCACCGCGGCGGCTCAACTCTTGTTGCAGTTCCCGCACCACGCAGGCAGCGGTGTAGTCCACGCTGGTAATTGCCCCGGCATCCACAACCAGCCAGCGCACCGGTGAAGGCGCCGGCCCGGCCAGGCCCAGGATCTCGTCGGAAAACCCGCTCGCATTGGCATAAAACAGGGCCGCCCCAAAGCGGTAGATTAAAAGCCCCGGCTCGGTAACGGCGCCGGGAACGGCGGGATTCAGCTCCCATATTCCTGCTTCATCCTCGGCCAGCACCGCCGTGTGGGGATGGTAGCTGTGCCGCACCACCCGGAGCAGCGACAGCACCATCGCCAGCACAATGCCCTGCTCAACACCGGCCAGCACCACCACGGCCGCCGTGGTTACTGCCAACGCGGCCTCGCCCGGGCTTTCGCGGCTGATGCTCCAGAGCCCGCGCACATCGATGAGTTTGATGGCGATGAGGAACACGATGGCGCCCAGCACCGAGCGGGGAAGAAACTGCAACGGCCTGGTCAGGAAAACGAGCACCAGCGCAACCACTCCCGCCGTCACTACCTGCGCAAACTGGCTGCGCCCCCCGGAGCTTTCCACCATCGCGGTCTGGGTCGGACTTCCGTTGACCACAAAGGTTCCGCTCAATGCCGCCGCCACGTTGGCCGCGGACAGGCCAAGCAGGTCCGCATTCTCATCCAACCGCTGCTCGTGACGCGTCGCGTAAATTCGGGAGGTGGCCGCGCTTTGGGCGATGATCACGACCACGCAGGAAGCCGCCACCGGGATCAGAGGCTCGACATCCCGCCAAGCCAACTGCGGCACGCCCAGCTTTGGGAACCCGCCAGCCATGGGACCGAGGGTGGCGATGCCATGCCCTGCAAAATTCCAAGCCGCGCTGGCCGCCACCGCACCCGCCACGGCGATCAGAGCGCCGGGCACTCGCGGCGTAAACCGCTGCTGCAGGTACACAACTGCCACGACCATCGCCGAGAGAACTACTGTGAGCCGCGGCGCCTGCGGCAAACCGTGCAGGACCTCGACAAGTTGCAAAACCGTCCTGCGTGAGTGAACCTCGATACCCAGCATTTCGCCAAGCACCGCAATCCCCACCTGAATTCCCACCCCTGCAAGAAATCCCACCAGAACGGTTCGGGAGAGAAAGTCGGCCAGAAAGCCAAGCTTGAGCAACCTCGCCAGCAA
Source organism: uncultured Acidobacteriota bacterium (assembly GCA_963707735.1). Taxonomy (GTDB): domain Bacteria; phylum Acidobacteriota; class Terriglobia; order Terriglobales; family Acidobacteriaceae; genus TOLSYN. Next base: position 39,666 of record CAVPRB010000004.1, read on the forward strand.
CAGAAATCCCGCCGTCAACAGCGCCACCATTCCCGCCAGAACCACGTACCTGGCGCTGCCTGGAGGAGCCATCGTGGAGATTCCGCCGGCAACAATCGCGGCCGTCGCCGAGTCGGCGGCGACCACCAGGTAGCGCGACGAACCGAAGGCCGCGAACGCCAGAAGCGGCAGCAACAGGGTGTAGAAGCCGGTGACCACCGGCATGCCGGCAATCTTGGTATAGCCCAGCGCTTGCGGAATGTTCAGCGCCGCCAGTTCAATTCCGGCCAAGCCGTCGCGCAGCGCCCCCGCGCGAGTGATTCGCCCTTTGCCGGCGATGGAAGCCAGCCAGTTCCGCTCTCGCAAGATTCCGCTCACCGCTGTTCCTCGGGGTCTCCCGGCAGTTTCGCTCGTCCCGGCTCTTCCTCGTCGAACCGCTGCCGGACTTAGCCAGGCTGGGCGCTGTCCAAAACCTCGCGGACCTTCTGCACCAGCGCATCCAGGCTGAAGGGTTTTTCCAGAAACGCAGCCTTGTGGCGTTCAATTCCGTGGCGGAGAACGGCATCGCTGGTGTGGCCTGACATATAAAGCACCTTCACCCCCGGATGCAGCGCCGTAACCCGTTCGGCGACCTCGCGCCCGTTCATCTGGGGAAGCACAACGTCGGTCAGCAGCAGGTGGAACGGTTGGGGATGGCAGTCGCAGCACAGCAGCGCGTCCTCGCCTCGACTGGTTTCAAGCACGGTGTAACCGAAGCGGCGCAGCATCTCCGCCACCAGCACCCTGAGTCCATCCTCATCTTCCACAACCAGGATGGTTTCCGATCCCTTCGCGCTTTCGGCCTTCGGAACCGGATTTGCGAGGTCCACTTCGGCATCGTCCACCCGTGGCAGGTACACCTTGAAGGTGGTGCCCGATCCCGGTTCGCTTTCAACCCAGATATAGCCGTCGCTCTGCTTCACGATTCCGTACACGGTTGCAAGGCCGAGTCCGGTTCCCCTGCCCAGCGCCTTGGTGGTGAAGAAAGGCTCGAAGATGCGAGCCACCGTCGCTACGTCCATGCCCACGCCGGTGTCGCTCACTTCCATCAGAACATAGCGGCCGGGCTTCAGTTCGGCGTGCTCCGGGGTGTGGCTGTCAACCACGGACACATTGCTGGTTGCGATCGAAAGCCGCCCGCCCCGGGGCATGGCGTCCCGCGCATTGACCGCCAGGTTCATCACGACCTGCTCGATCTGTCCAGGGTCCGCCTTGATCCGGCCCAGGTCATCGCCCAGCACGGTTGAAAGAACCACGTCCTCGCCCAGGAGGCGTTGCAGCATGGTTGCCAGGTTGGTGATCACCGCGCTCAGGTTCAGGATTTTCGGTTCCAGCACTTGTTTGCGGCTAAAAGCCAGGAGCTGACGGATGAGGTTCGCGGAGCGGTCCGCGGCCTTTCCGATTTCCTCCGTCGCTCCCCACCATGGGTCGTTCGGACCGATTTGTTCCATCATCAGTTCGTTGTAGCCCTTGATGATGGTGAGCAGGTTATTGAAGTCGTGGGCAATGCCTCCCGCCAGCCGCCCCACGGCCTCCATCTTTTGCGATTGCAACAGTTGCTGCTCGAGCATCCAGCGCTCGGTGACATCCTCGGCGATCATCTCCAGGCTTTCGACTTCGCCCTCCAGGTTCCGCACCACCCGGCCGCTCAACCTTGCGGTGAAAGGCGCGCTGCCCCTGCGCTTCCAGCGAACCTCCATGTTCCCGATCCGGTCTTGATAACGGCAGCTGCGGATGATCTCCGCCAGTTCTTCGGGATTCACGTAGACATCGCGAGAGAGCCGGAGCGCGAGCACTTCGGCGGTCGAGTCGTATCCCAGCAAAGAGACCAGCGCCGGGTTCACCTCCAGGAAACGGTCCTCAACGCTACAGCGGAAAATGCCGTAGACCGCGTTCTCGACCTGCCTGCGATAGCGCGCCTCGGATTGGCGCAGAGCCTCCGCGCTGCGTTTGCGCTCGATGGCGGTGGCGATGTTCTGGGAGACGAAGGTCAGGATGTTCTTGTGCTTCTCATTGAAGCGGACGCTTTCCGTATAGCTCTGCACCACCAGCGCGCCGATGGTGTCACTGCCAAACTTTAGCGGAACACCCAGCCAGTCCACGGAGGGCGCGCCGAGCGCTTCAACCTCGCCGTGGCGCACCAAGTCTTCGAAGACCTCGGGCGAAGCCAGCAGTGGTTCTCCGCTGCGCAATACGTATTCGGTCAGGCCCTTGCCCAGCTTCTTGGGGATGGGTGTTACGTCTTCTTCGTCCACAAAATACGGAAAGCTCACGGTTCCGGATGCCGCGTCCGAGAGTGCAATATAGAAGTTGCGGGCAAACATCAATTCGCCGACGATGGCGTGCAGTGAAGCAAAGAACTGGGGCAGGTCCTCGGCGGCGGCGGCCTGCTCGGAGACGCGGTAAAGCGCCGACTGCAGTTGTTCTGCCCGTTTGCGCTCGGTAATGTCCTCCGCCGATCCCAGGATCGCGGTCTTGCCCCCGTACTCGATGTTCCTGGCCCGGAAGCCCAGCCAGCGTTCCTCGCCGCTCTTGGTGAAAATCGGAAACTCGTATCCGCTGGTCGCCGCTTCACCCTGCAGCATGGCTCGCGCCCGTCTCCGCATTTTGGAGCCGTAATCTTCCGGGATCAGGGTCCACGGATCCATGGTCAGCAGTTCTTCCCGGCTGTAGCCGCTGGCGGCTTCCGCGGCGGGATTGGCGTAGAAGATGCGCACGCCGTCGGAGACCAGGATCAGGGTTGGAGAAGTCTCGGCCACGGCGCGGAATTTGCTTTCGCTCTCCCGGATGGCAGCCTCGTTGCGCTTACTTTCAATCGCCCCGGCAATCTGCTGGGAGACGATCATGAGAATTTCTTTTTCCGGCTCCCCGTACTGCACAATCGGTTCGTAACTCTGCAGCACCAGCGCGCCGACGGTCCGGTCTCCGCTCTTGAGCGGCGCGCCCATCCAGTCCATCGAGGCGCTGCCCATGCGGCGCAACTCGCCCTGGCGCACCAGTTCATCCAGCTTCGCGGCGGTGGCCAGCAGAGGCTGGCCGGTGCGCAGGACGTACTCGGTCAAGCCGCGGCCAAATTTGTGCGGCGGAGCCGGCGGATCCTTCTCATCCACAAAGTACGGAAAGCTCACCATGTCGGTGGCCCCGTCGTAGAGCGCAATGTAGCAGTTCTTGGCGTAGATCAGCTCGCCTACAATGGCGTGGATGGATGCGTAAAGTTTCTGCAGGTCCTCGGCTGAACGCGCCAACTCCACGATGCGGTAGAGCGCCGACTGCAAGCGCTCCGCCCGCCTGCGCTCGGTGATGTCCTGGATGACCGACTGGGTTCCAACCACGCGTCCGTCTTCAACGATTGGGGTGACCACCGCCTGCAGCCAAAGTTGGCTGCCGTCTTTCCTGATTCCTTCGTATGCAAATTCTACGGGGAGCTCCTCGCCGCGAATCCTGCGGTCATGACGGTCGCGCAGCGCCGGGCGCCATTCGGGAGCAACGTAATCCTCCAGGGCAAGATTGGGAATGTCTTCGCCGCTGAGTCCAAACAGTTCCAGGAACCTGTCGTTGGCATAGACAACGCGGCCGCCGGCGTCGTCCACCAGAAGAGCATCGAGAATGTGGTCTACCACCCGCCGGTAGCTCTGCTCGGACTTGCGCAAAGCCTCCAGGGCGAGCTGCGTCTGCGTCACCTGCGCGGTCAGCGCCTGGTTGGCTTCGCTCAACTCCGCCGTGCGCTCCTCAACCTTGCGCTCCAGGTCGTCGTGCGCCTTGCGGAAGACGCGCTCCATGCGCTTGTGTTCCGTCAGGTCGCGGATGCAACCAACAATGTACTTCTCCCCGGTCGCGCCCACAAACAGCGACTTCCGGGTGTTGATCGAATGGGTGATTCCCTTGGCATCCGTGAATTCTTCGTCGCTTACATTCTCTTCCCCGGTGGCAAGCACCACGTCGTCCTTGCTCCAGAAGACTTCCGCTTCGTGCCGGGGAAAGAAACCATGGTCAGACTTGCCGATGAGCTCGCCCCGGCTGACCCCCAGGAATTTGCAGAAAGCGTCGTTCAGAAACGCCCATCGGTGTTGCTCGTCTTTGACAAACACGGGATCGAGAATGGAGTTGATCACCCCATCCAGGTAGGCCTTGGACCGGCTCAATCCCTCCTCTAGCCGCCTGCGCTCGGTGATGTCCAGGATGGTCGTGGCCGACCCGGCGATTTTCCCCGTGTCATCCCAAATCGGTGAGATCGAAAGGGATACGTCCACCGCGGAGCCGTCTTTGCGGACGATGACAGTTTCCGAGCGCTGCACGTGTCCGCCGCGCTCGATCTCCCGCATCAACTCCAGGAACCCGTCCAGGCGTTCGGGCGGGCAAATGATGCTTGAGATATGTCCCAGCACTTCCGCGGCCGCGTAGCCAAACAGGCTCTCCGCGGCGGCATTCCAGCTCTGAATCATCCCGTCGGGATCGATGCCGATGATCGCATCCGAGGAGTCCTGGGCGATCGCCGCCAGCAAGGAGAGTGCGCGCGCGAGTTGTCCGTTCTTGTGATCAGCTTTGCCTGCCAGCATCATAGACTTATCGACAGCCTGCTCTGGATTCTTCGCTCCCCTGGATCTTAGCTCGGTCCTGGCCGCGTTCCGGAGAGTCTTGCCTTGCGGGTCTATAGTAAGGTCGCTGTAAATACTATCCCACAACACTCCATTCCATAAGCCTTTTATGGAGCCTTTTATGGAGCACGAGGGGCCAGCACCAACGGGCGCGGTTGGCGCCCGGTGCCAATCTTGCGGATCGCCAGCGGCGGCGTGCCTCCGGGCGGCTGGTTTCTTAACGTGCATCCGGAAGCAGGCCGTGCTCCACCAGGACAGGCGGCCGGCGATGTTTTGTGGCCTGTTCATACGCGTACGCGTAGCCGAGCAGATCGCCGTCCCGCCATGGCTTGGTTGAGATTTCCAATCCGAAGGGAAGCCCATCTGGATAGAAGCCTCCCGGAACCACCACGGCAGGTACTCCAATCATGTTGACCCAGCTCGTATCGCTATGCGGTCCCTCGCTCAAACGGCCGTCCTGCGGCATGGTTTCGTCCGGAGGAGGCATTTGCGCCGCGGGATACACAAGTCCATCCAGGTGCAGTCTTTGGAAAACTTCGTTGTAAGCTTCCAGGGCACGCCGCCGAGGCGCGTAGTAAATGGCTTCCGCCTGCGGGTCAGTCTCCAACTCGCGCTGCGCGATTCTGTCTTCTGCTCCGGGATAGATTTCCTGCGCGAATCCGCTCAGGATGGTCGCGGGCAGTGGCGAGCCAACTGCCTTCTCGTATTCCGCGGCCGAGTGATACTGCGCGGGTCCAAAGCTTTGGAGAAATCTCTCCGTGCCTTCCCGCACGTACGGAAACGTGCAGACGCGGCTCGCCGTTTCGGCAAAGCTGTCCGGCAGAATGGATTCGTCGAAAATCACGGTCGCACCCGCGGCCCGCAATCCTTCGATCGCCTTCAGGAACGCCTCCCGGGTTTCCGGCCGCAGGGCAACCTGCGCTTCCAGCCGCATTTGTTTTGCCCGCTCATCCGAAGCCGACACAGGGACTCCCTGGAACGGTATTCCCGCCCCTTGCAGGATGAACGCCGGAACACCGAAGCGCTTTCCCTCGAGCGCCGCCGCATCCAGATACTTCGTATACGGCCCCGGCTGCGCCTTCGCTTCGGAACCGGCGGTGCGCGGATCACGCCGATCTTCCCCGGCCATCACCCCGAGCGCAATGGCAGCGTCGGTGACATCCCTGGCAATCGGTCCGGTGTTATCCAGAAGCCAGTCGAGGGGAGCGATGCCCGCCGTGCTCACCAGGCCGCGGGTAGGGAATACACCGACCACGGCACTGGTCGCGGCGGGCATGCGGATTGAGTTGCCGGTATCGGTCCCCGTGCCCAGCAGTACGAAATTTGCCGTCACCGCCGTCACCGTGCCGCCTGACGATCCTCCGGGGCTGAAGCGCACGTCATAGGCGTTCCCGGTGCGGCCAAAGGCTGTGCTTCGATTGGTGTCGCTCGCCGCGAAATCCGGCATGTTGCTTTGCCCAAGGATGACGGCCCCGGCCGCTTTCAGCTTGCTCACAATCGTGGCGTCGCTGGGCGCAACCAGTTCATGCCCCGGAATCTTGTATCCCTGCCACCCATCCGTCGTGACCAGACCCTCGACGCTGGTATTGGCCTTGATCAGGATCGGAACGCCCCACAGCGGTCCGCGCCGGAAGCCGGCTCCGCCCGCCAGCGCGTCCGCATCCTCGCGCGCAGCCGTCCGCAGAGCTCCCGGCAAGTCCAGGTTCTGCACCGCGCGATAGATTCCGTTGTATTTCTCAATGCGCGCGATGTACCACTGGACCACCTGGGTGACGCTGTACTTGTGCCTTGCATAAAACTGTTCCAGCTCCGGTATGGTGACCTCGAGAAGATCACGATTCATCTCCGCCGCTGCCGGCTCGCCCGGTGGGCCACCGGGTGTGTTTCGAGGCTGAGCATTTGCTACCAATGAAACCGCCGCGATCATGAACAGAATGACCAGAAACAACCCTCTGCTTTGCGCCATGCTTCCTCTTCCCGTACTCGGCCCATAAACGGCTGCCAACATCAATGTCTGCGCCATGTCTCGCGCCATGCGGTTTCCAAGGCTCGTCCCGATTGCCGAACCGCCCGAGGCCCGCCTTGAGAGCTGCCCACGGCTCTCTAACCTGAAATGTTTCGGCCATGGGATCGAACCCTCTACCGGATTCCGACCTGGCCGCGCACGCTGTCAATCAGCTTCCCGGAGTCGTAGCCAATTCCGGCCTTGAAGACCGTCTCGACCTTCTCAATCTCATCAATGCTCTGCGATGGGTCACCCTTGATGAGAACCAGGTCTGCCTGTTTGCCCGGCGCAAGGGTTCCGATTCGATCTTCCTGTCCGAGATATGCAGCGCCGTTTTCAGTGGCGATATGGATGGCTTCCAAGGGAGTGAACCCCGCTTCCACCAGCAACTCCAACTCGCGCTGATCGCCAAATCCCGGTAGTACGCCGCCGTTCCCAGTCGGATCAGGACCGGCCAGCAACAGGCCCCCAGCCTTGAAGAAGGCAACCTCGAAATCCATTTCCTTGCGTAGCAGAGCCGCAATCGGAGAATCCGGCGACAAGCGGGCGCGCGCCGTCAGATAGCTTTGAGCAGACTCCGCGGACATCGCGTTCAGTACTCGCTGTTGCAGCTTCGGCCGGCCCGCGACGCTTGCCTCAAACACCGGCAACGTGGAAGTCACGGCAACATGGTGTTCGATCAAATCGTGGATCAGTTGCTGCACCTGCGCCCCCGCCACATCCAGGCGCGCCCAGCTTTCACCGCGCCCCGCTCCCTGCGGACAATCGTCCGGCTTCTTGTCGGGAATGAAGTCCGTGTCGGTGAACACCGGTCCGTGTTCCAGATCGTCGATCCCGAGCGCAATGGCTTCGTGCCAGGTCACCGAGCAAAGGTGTCCGGTCAGCTTGGATTTGTGAGCGTGAGCCTGCTGAATCGCCGCCGCGAGTTCCTCGCGGGTAATGTTCATGTACGCCTTGTACGAAGTGGCGCCCTCGGCGGCCCAGTAATCAACCAGGCGCCTTGCATCTTCCGGCCCGGTCAACTCGTGCATCTGGGCAAATCGCGTGGGAGCGCCTTCCAGGTAGGGCGCGGTCACGTCAATGGCCGGACCCGGCATAAGATTCGCGTTGATCCGCTGCATGACCTTCAGATCGGTATAGGGTTCCACGCTGCCGGTGGTGCGCATGGTGGTGACTCCCGCGGCCAGGTACAGCCGTGGCGCGGTGTAAGGCACTTGCGCTATGAATAGTCCAGGCTCGCCGAGTTTGCCGTCCCCAAGCTGCACCGAGTACGAATCGGTGTAGTAGAGGTGATTGTGCATCCCGACCAGGCCAGGAATAACGGTATAGCCGGATCGCACCAGCTGTTGCGCTCCCTGGGGAATCTGCACCGACGCCGCGGGGCCGATGGATTGGATCTTGCCATCCGCGATCACCACCGCCTGGTCTTCTTTTGGAGCTGCTCCCGTCCCGTCGATAACCCGGACATGGTTCAGAACAAAGACGGGCGCGTCCACGGTTACAAACGCCGCCACATCGCTTGCTCCCGGGCCTTGGGCGCAGGCGATGGCAGTGATGAGCAGGAAGCCAATCAGGAATCGAAAACGCATCCGGACACCTCGCGGAATGTCGCCGCCGCACCGCGGCAAGAGCCAGCAATCATATCCTGGATTCAGCCCGGCCGGCAGGCATCGTCATCGCAACAACTCCGTCGCCAGGCCGGATTCATTGCCGTCCCGCACTACCCTGTCCAACTTGCAGTCAGCCGGCCTACCCTATACAACATCGCCAACTATTTCGAGACCGGCTTAATTCGCCGCAGGTGCGCTGTCGTATAAACAGCAAAGTCCTTGCCGGGCGGTGCCAGCAGAAACGTCTCTTCAATCTCGTCCGCCGAGACGATGCGATACAGCTTCTTGGCTCGAAACCCAGGGAGATTCTCAATGTGCGTGGTGACGAACACCAGCGACTTGCCATCCTCACCGGCCGATTCCAGAATGTATTCGTTTACCAGGCCCTCGCTGTGGAATTGTCTCCAGACCACTTTCTTCAAGTCGGAGTCGTAACTGAAGAATCCGAAATCTTCATGCACGAAAATTTGCGCGGCCGGATTCTCCGGTTGGTAGACCGACCTGTCGCGCTGGGAGAGAAACTTCCCATTCAACTCAAACTTGTACTCACGGGACGTTGTTCCCACGCCGGGTTTACCCGAGGTCGCGCCCTCCCATTTTCCTTCGAAGACGCGCAGGCTAGCCCAGGGGTCCGGCTGGGCAAATGCGCAGGCGGCAATCAGGATGACAGCCGCCAGAACTCGCAGACATTTCATTGTTCTCTCCTTGTCGCTGAATCGCGAATCCCCATCTTCTGGGTCAGGAAACCAATGATCGCACCCACCGCAAAACCAGGCAACGTCACCTCCAGATAATGCCCATGGCAAGCGCGGTTTCTACTGTTGCGGGACACAATTGCGCAGCAGAGTGATCCAACGCCCTCACGTTCGATTGGAAAAAGCGCCGCGGCCTGCCGTCTTCTGCTCTCTGTTTCCAGTTCCATCCGGCCGGGCCTGGATGGCCCGCTACAGTGCCACGATCTGCTTCAGTTCCGTTAGGTTTTCGACCATGAAATCGGGCTTACATGGGCGCAGTTCGGCCAGCGTTCCGATCCCGTACAGGACGGCGCAGGTTGCGATGCCGGCATTCTTTCCGGTCACGATATCCGTCGGTGTGTCGCCTACCATGATGGTGGCATCGCGGCCGCAGTCGAGACTTTTCAGAATGTAGTTCACGCATTCCGGATCGGGCTTGGCCCGCGCGACGTCGTCGCCCGTAACGATCACGTCAAAGTAGCGGAAGATATCCAGTGCGTGAAGCATCTTCATCGCCGCCGGGTAAAGATTTGAGGTGGCGACCGCCAGCTTTTTCTTGCCGGCGTAATACTCCAGGGCGTCGCGGACTCCGGGATAAACCACGGTGTGCCGGGTGCAGTTCTCCTCGTAATAGGTCTTGAACACCTCAATCGCCTCATCGATCCGATCCTTGCTGCGATCGTCGAGACACGGCAGCAAGAACGGCCGGACCGTATTGGGGATGCCGCTGCGAATGTAGGCGAAGTCCCGATCCTGGCTTCCCACCTGCTTCAAAGTGTGATGCACGGCGGCGACGATGTCGCCCACCGAGTCGATGATGACCCCATCCAGATCAAACACGATGAGGTCGTAAGTTTTGCTTGTGGTAGGGCAACTGCTTCTGGCCATTGGTACCATTAAGAAAACGCCTCGGATATGAAGTTACCTGGTTACAGTTCGGAATGGGTTTGCTTCCGGCCGGCATGTTTCCTGTGCCTGCGGCATGCGCTCCCATCCCGAGCGCTACACTTTTTACCTGCGCTCGAAACCGCAAACAAAAAGCCGCCTTCTCAAAGACAGGACACGTACAATCTGTCTTTGAGAAGACGGCTTTGTAGATTTGTCTCTACCGCCTCTACCTTCTTACGTACTCCAGTAAGATTGCTACTGTCAAGATAAATGCTGATCGGTAACTCCGCTCCCGTCCGATCCCTTCGCCTGGGAACGCAATGCTCTCTGCGGACAATTCCGGTCGCTTTCAAACTGGCTGGCAACACACACTCTATTTTTGGTTGTCTTTCCATTCCTCGTACCACGCCATCTGGATCGCCTCCAGCTTGGCTTCGTTCGAGGCCTTCGGATCGTCGTCAAAGTTTTTCAATTCAATCACCAGCCGGTGCAATTCCGTGAAGCGCACCGCCAGCGGATCGGTCTCGGGAAACTTCTCGTAGAGTTCGATCCCGATATCTTCGGCATCGTCCCAGTGCAGTTCGATCATCGTTCCTCCGCTATCATCGGCAACAGGAAGGTTTGCGGCGCAGGTGAGACGCAGTCCAGATCAGCAGCACTGAATTCGCCGCCAGCAGCAGCACCGCCAGGTTGCCGGAAATCGCCCGGCTCACTGCGCATCCCACCAGCACTGCCTCTAATACCAGCAAAAGTATACACAAACCACTTCATCCGCGCCGCCTATAGCGTGCTTCCGCCGCCCTCGCTGATGTAGTTGCGGTTCCACGATGGAATCTCCACCACCACTTCGCCGGGCTTTTCAATGATCGCCTGGCAACCCAGCCTCGAGTTCAGTTGCAAACCGGCGGCCATGTCCAGCCGGTCCAACTCTTCCTCGGTGCATTCGCTCAGCAGTTCCTTGCCCTTTTTCACCACCACGTGGCAGGTCGTGCAGGCGCAGTTTCCGCCGCACGCATGTTCCAGGTGGATGCCAAAGTTCATCGCAACATCCAGGATGGATTGCGGTTTGCCGTGCTCCTGGTAAGGCAGTTTGCCCGCCTCGAATTCCACGCTCTGCCCGCTGGGCAGGAAAGTGAGGCGAACCGTATTCGGCCCCAGTTCAGTCTTGTTCCCGTCGCGCTCGTTCTTAACTTCTAACATGTCCGTGTCCTATTCTCACCCTCGACGTAGGTCGATCTTCGGTTAGCTGAATTCAGCTTTGCCAATCGGATGCGGCGCCGCTGGTCCCTCGCCCATATCCGTCGATTCCATGTTCTTGCCGCGCAACGCGCTGCCAACGGCGGCGTCCATCATCAATTCCGCAAGATGCATCGTCGCCTGGTTCAACTCATCAATCGCAGCGCCGGATGGGGTGGTAATCCGCGCCTCCCATGGCCAGCCGCAACTCGCGATTCAAGCTCATCCACCTTGCGCTGCTCGGCAAAGCTCAACATCGTCCAGGCCGCGTTGCGGCGGCCTTTCACCAGCGCCGTCAGAATCGTCTCGGCCTCGTTGCGCGCCTCGATCAACTGCCGCTCGGCCAAATCCTGCTCGGCGTTGTCGAACGAATCCAGGATCATGGTTCTCCACCTGCTCGTCGGTCAATCCGTAGCTGGGCTGCACCTGGATCTCGGCTTCCTTGCCGCTGCGCTGCTCGCGCGCCGAAACATGCAGAATTCCGTTGGCGTCGATCAGAAAACGCACCTCGATGCGCGGCAATCCCGCCGGCATCGGAGGAATTCCCTTCAGGTCGAAGCGCGCCAGCGAGCGGCAGTCTTTCGCCATTTCGCGCTCGCCCTGCAGCACGTGAATCGCAACCGAAACCTGGCCTTCCACCCCGGTCGTAAAGTGCTCCGTCGCGCTCGCCGGAATCGTCGAGTTGCGATGAATGATTTTCGCCGTCACTCCGCCCAGCGCCTCAATGCCCAGCGAGAGCGGAGTCACGTCCAGCAGCAGCATGTCCTTGGTCTCCGCCGAGCCGCCCGCCAGAATATTCGCCTGCACCGCCGCGCCCAGCGCCACCACCTCGTCGGGATTCAGCTCCGAGTGAGGCTTGCGCCCAAACAGCTCTTCCACCTGCCGCCGCACCAGCGGAATCCGCGTCGACCCTCCCACCAGCACCACTTCGTCCACCTGCTCCGCCGTCAGTCCCGCATCTTTCAGCGCCTGCCGGCACGGTCCCAGGGTGCGCTCCACAATCGGCTGCATCATCTCCTCAAACATCTCGCGCGTGATCGTGCGCTGGTACGGCTTGCCATCCGGCAACTCCACTTCCAGCTCGGCCGCCTCCTGCGATGAGAGCGCGATCTTGGCCTCGATCACCGCCCGGCGCAGCCGCTGCACCGCATCCGGATGCTGGCGCACATCCACCCCCAGGTCGCCGGCAATGTCGTCCACCGCAACCGCAATCAGCAGGTTGTCGATGTCGTCGCCGCCCAGATGCGTGTCGCCATTGGTGGCGATCACTTCGAAAATTCCGTCCTGCAATTTAAGGATTGAAATATCGAACGTCCCGCCGCCAAAGTCATACACCGCGATGGTGCCGTTCTGTTTCCTGTCCAGCCCATAGGCAAGCGAAGCCGCCGTCGGCTCGTTCACCAGCCGCAGCACTTCCAGCCCCGCAATGCGTCCCGCGTCCTTCGTCGCCTGCCGTTGCGCGTCGTTGAAGTACGCCGGAACGGTGATCACCGCCTGCTTCACCGGCGCGCCGAAAAAGCGCTCCGCATTGCGCTTGAGCTGGCGCAGAATCTGCGCCGAAATCTCCGGCGGCGTATAGGTCCGCTCGCCCAGCTGGATGCGCAGCACTTCGCCCGGCGCAAGGTCTTCGGCAAGATGGAACGGAAACAGCTTCAGCTCCTCCTGCACGTCTTCCACGCCGCGTCCCATCAACCGCTTCACGCTGTAAACGGCGCGCTCCGGCGACGTCAGCAGCACCTCGCGCGCGGCATTGCCCACCAGCATCGTGGTTGTCGTCGTCCAGCGCCACCACCGATGGAACCAGGTTCGAGCCATCTTCCCCGGGAATAATGAACACGCCCTTGCCCGGTGCGTCCGGATGCGCCAGCGTGGGCCCGGTGCCCATGTAGGCCACCAGTGAATTTGTAGTTCCGAGATCGATTCCTACAACTCTGTCGTCTGCCATTTTTATAAGGTCAAATTAATTCCAGCACTTCATTGATGTCGCGCACAAGGTTACGCAGATAGCTGCGGCGGTTCAGCACATCCACCATCTGCGCCGTAGCTTCGCGATCTCCGCCGTCCCACTGCTTCCAGGCAGCGTGCAGCTCATCCTGCATCGTATTCAGCCGCGCCGTCAGTCCCGCCCGAGTCGCGCCCAGTTGCCCGCGCAAATCGTCGTCAACGCCGCCCATCTTCGCCTCTTCCAGCAGCATGTTCAGCTCAAAGGCTTCTTCCAGCAACTCCGCCGGAACCGTCTGCTTTCTTATCCACTCCCGACGGCGCGCGCCTGCTCGGTTGCGGTCTTGCTCTGCTCTTCCAGTTGTATGCCTTCCAGCATCAGCAGGTATTCGGTGCGTGAAATCGGGTCCTTCAAGGTCCGATAGGCGTCGTTGAGCTGCGAAGTTTTTTCCAGGCTCCACGCCTGCTCCCGCGCGCTTGCCCGCGAGTACACATCCGGATGCAGCTTGCGGCTCAGCGCGTAGAACTCGTGCTCCAGCGCCACCTCATCCAATTCCAGCCTGCGCGGCAGTCCGAAGAAGGAGAAGAAGTCCGTCGGCTCCGCCGGCTGCACATGCCCGCACTCGCCGCAAAAGTGCTCGGCGCGCATGTCTCCGCAAGACCAGCACCGGTGGTCGGATGCGGCCGCCCGTTCATCACCTGCAGATGCGCTTCGGACGTTCCTGCGTCGTCGATCGCTCAATTCCGTCTCCTTTAGGAAAAGCTGCTGCCGCAGCCGCAGCTCTTCTTGGCATTCGGGTTCTGGAAGACAAAGCCGCGATGCATCAGCGTCTCTTCCCATTCCACCGTCATGCCGTTCAGGTAAATGAACGATTTCGGATCGACGAACACGCGCACGTCGCCGTACTCGAAGATGCGGTCGCGCTCCCGCGGTTGCGTGTCAAAGCGAATGTTGTAGGAAAGGCCGGAGCATCCGCCGCCCTGCACGCCCAGGCGCAGCCCGCCCAGCTCCGGCGCAATGCCTTCTTTCTGCATCGCCGCCCGGATGTGCTCCAGTGCCTTCTCCGTGATGTTGATTCCCGGCGTTACCGCCGTCTGTTCTATCGTCATTGTGGGCCTCTCCAGTCCGCCTAAGCGACCGGGGCCAACCGCTCGTTCACCCGTCGCTAGCCGCTTCTTCTTCTTCCAGTCGGAGATGGCGGCGCGGATCGCGTCCTCCGCCAGCACCGAGCAGTGAATCTTCACCGGAGGCAATGAGAGCTCTTTCACAATATCGGTGTTCTTGATCTGCAGAGCCTCGTCCACCGTCTTGCCCTTCACCCACTCCGTCGCCAGCGACGACGATGCAATCGCCGAGCCGCAGCCGAACGTCTTGAACTTCGCGTCCTCAATGATCTTCGTCTGCGGGTTCACCCGGATTTGCAGCTTCATCACGTCGCCGCACTCCGGAGCGCCAACCAGCCCGGTGCCCACCTCATCTGCGTTCTTGTCCATGGTGCCAACGTTGCGCGGATTGGTGTAGTGATCCAGTACCTTATCGCTGTAAGCCATCCCTGTATTCTCCTTGATTCCTTCGCGATTCCCCCACGAAATCCCGAAATCTCCGCTATCTCTTGCGGGTGCCCCATATCTGCCGCTTTTAGCGGATGTGGGATTGCCTCGGGTGCCCCATATCTGCCGCGTTCAGCAAATGTGGGATTGCCCATCGTTTAGTGCGTCGCCGGTTCGGCCGCCCACTTTACCTTGGAAAGGTCCACGCCTTCCTTGTGCATCTCGTACAGCGGCGAAAGCTCGCGCAGACGCTTCACCACTTCCACAATTTTCGTCGCCACATAATCCACCTCGGCCTGGGTGTTGAACCGCCCCAGTCCAAAGCGGATCGAACTATGCGCCAGGTCGTCGCCCGCGCCCAGCGCCTTCAGCACGTAGCTCGGCTCCAGGGTTGCCGAAGTGCAGGCCGAACCGCTGGAGACCGCAATATCGTTGATCCCCATCAGCAGCGACTCGCCTTCCACATAGGCAAAGCTGATGTTCAAACTTCCCGGCAGGCGATGCTCCATGCTGCCGTTGATGTAAACTTCGTCCAGCTGCGAGGTGATCTGCTCGCGCAAACTCTCCCGCAGCGCAAACAGGCGCTTGGACTCCTCGCCCATCTCCTGCTGCGCAAGTTCGCACGCCTTGCCCAGGCCCACAATGCCCGGAACGTTCAGCGTGCCGCTGCGCATGCCGCGCTCGTGACCGCCTCCGTCCATCTGCGCCACCAGCTGCACCCGCGGATTGCGCCGCCGGACGTAGAGCGCGCCCACTCCCTTCGGCCCATAAATCTTGTGCGCCGAAACCGAAGCCAGATCCACGTTGTCCTCGATCACGTTGAACGGAACCTTGCCCGCCGCCTGCACCGCATCGCTGTGGAACAGCACGCCCTTTTCATGGCAGAGCTTGCCAATTTCGCGAATCGGCTGCAGGATGCCAATCTCGTTGTTCGCCGTCATGATCGAAACCAGGATCGTCTCGTCGCGTCATCGCGTCCTTCAACTGGTTCAGGTCGATCAGCCCGTCTGTCTGCACCGGCAGATAGGTCACGCGGAATCCATGCTTCTCCAACCGCTTGCAGGTATCCAGCACGCACTTGTGCTCGGTCACCTCGGTGATGATGTGATTGCCCTTCTCGCGATACATCTCGGCCACGCCTTTGATCGCAAGGTTATTGCTCTCGGTCGCTCCGGAGGTGAGCACCATCTCTTTTGCGGTCGCGCCAATCAGTTTGGCAACCTGGTCGCGTCCTTTTTCCACTGCCTCCTCGGCCACCCATCCGAACTCATGATTGCGGCTGGCTGCGTTGCCATAAATCTCGCCAAAGTAAGGCAGCATCGCCTCAAGCACTCGCGGATCGGTCCGCGTAGTGGCATGGTTGTCCATATAAATTGGTAGCTTTACCGCCCCGTCACTTGCCATAATTCCCTCCAGAGATTTCGATCCTTACCAATTCGCCCTCAATCGAGGCTGGCCCACATCCGCCCGCAGCGCGCGAATGTGGGACGCCGTCTTCCGTCCCCTCGCGCAGCTCCCATACGGTCAATCGTCCCAGCACGTCTTCAATCGTGCGGCTCACCTTCTGCAGCGGCTCCCGCACCGTGCACTTGGTATGCTGGTTGCAAGCCTTGGTGGAGGAGTTGCACGAGGTAATGAACAGCGGCCCCTCGATCGCCCGAATCACTTCCAGCGCCGAGATCGTCCGCGGATCGCGCGACAGCACATATCCTCCGTTGGTCCCCTGCTGCGAGGTCAGCAGCTTGCTGCGCGCCAGCCGCTGCAAGAATCTTCGCCAGCGCCTCCTGCGGAATCCCGTACATCTCCGCCAGGTCCTTGGCCGAGCAGGCCCCCAGGTCGGCGTGCTCGGCCAGGTGCCGCACCGCCATCAACCCGTAATCGGCCTTCTTGGTAAGCTTCAGCATGCGGAACAGGAATCTCCGACCTTTTCAGTCGCCAATAGCAGTATAGATGCGGAAAACCCGAAAAAGCAACAGACTTCATCCAACGGCGAATGAGATAGGTTATTCGGCTGCAACAAGTTACCGAATGGCGATTTTTTTGGTCGGAATTTGCGTGGCCGAAGGGGAGCAGACCTGCCCCGGGCCGGCACACCTTGGCGTTGCAATTTAGAGGGTGACTGCTAAAGTAAGCTCATGGCCATTAATGCCGACAAGCCGCACCTTTGGAAGGCTGACACGCGTGCGTCGGTTGACCAATTCAACCAATGGTTCTTGAGGTTCGCGCCGAAAGCCTACCGTGACACGCGCAAGAAAACCATAGAGAGCGTTGAAAATGGTCTCACCTTGACCAGGAATCTGACGGCCATCACCCCAGATATTATTCGGGCGCAACCCGCAATCCTTCCGACTCTAAGGATGTCCACGTGCCCGCCCCTTGCACGCGACCGGCTGATCGGCCTTGCGGATTCCACCAAGAACCTAGTCGGTTCGCTGGAAGCAGGAAAGGTTCCGCCGCTCCTGTCGGCTGATTTGCTGCAGGAGCATCTGGAACGAATTGCCGGGATTCTGTTGCATATGCGGGATGTGGACATTTTCCCGTGGCTCGAAGAGAAGCGCCGCCCGACGAAGGAAGAACGCTTCCGCTCATCCACAATCGTTGCCGACCGGCTCTGCGGCGCGGTGGCGGACCCCATTGTGCGCAATGCCCAGGAGAGGCGACAACTCGCCCTCATCGAGCACTACCTCACAGATCGGGGATATAGGAAAATGGCTCACCCGACTGGGACACCCGTCACCCAGATGGAACCCGGCACCTTCTCCTTCAGGTTGAATGTTCTCGTGAAACCATCGAAAACCGAAACAAAGACAATCAAAATTCCAATTGACGCCGTCATTCAGCCCAAACGCGCTGTCCTGCCGCACTTGCCGCTACTCATCGAAGCAAAATCTGCAGGAGATTTCACCAACGTCAACAAGCGCCGAAAAGAGGAGGCCACCAAGATCAACCAGCTCAAGGCCACCTTCGACGATAACGTTGTGTTTGCCTTGTTTCTTTGCGGCTATTTCGACGCGGCGTACCTGGGGTACGAGGCAGCCGAAGGCATAGACTGGATATGGGAACATCGAATCGGAGACCTTGACCAACTCGGCATCTGAGATCGTCATGGAAACGAAGGCCATAAAGCGTATCGAGGAACATCGGCTGCAAGAGCAGTCGCGGCTTGACGCGCTCAAAACTGCCGCTGAGCGAAATCAGTGGGGGCAGTTCGCCACTCCGCCGGAACTTGCGCGGAGCATTGCGCGTTATGCGCTTTCGCTTATGGGCGGGGCTCCGGTGCGGTTTCTTGATCCTGCGGTGGGCACCGGTTCGTTCTTTTCCGCACTTCTCCAGGAATCAGGCTTACATGGAATTGAGTCTGCCGTCGGGGTTGAGCTTGATCCTCTTTTTGCAAAGAGCGCCAATAGCCTGTGGGCCGGATCGGGCCTTGAGGTTATCAAGGGAGATTTCACTAGGCAGCCCGTTCCCGGCAACCGTTTTTCGCTGCTGCTTTCGAACCCACCATACGTCCGTCACCACCATCTGCAGACCGAAGAAAAGACTCGCCTCAAGACAAGGCTGGCACAATCGCTTCATCTGGAAATTAGTGGCCTCGCTGGTCTCTATTGTTATTTCCTGCTGCTCAGCCATGACTGGATGGAGGATGACGGCCTCGCTGCATGGCTCATTCCTTCGGAATTCATGGACGTGAACTACGGGATAACGCTCCAGCGTTATCTCACTGAGCGTGTCACGCTCGTCCATATCCATCGCTTCTGCCCTGCCGACGTTCAGTTTACCGACGCACTTGTTTCGTCCGCCGTCGTAATCTTTCGCAAGTCGGCACCGCCGTCGGGGCACTGCGTGCGTTTTTCCCTTGGGGGGCCGATTGAATCCCCTAAAAGCGAAGCTTCGGTTCCGCTTGAGAAACTAGCCCATTCGCACAAATGGACCCAGTTCCCGGGCGGAAAGGCTGGCGAGCGCAACGGTGAACCCACGCTTGGCGATCTCTTCGCCATTAAAAGAGGACTTGCAACTGGCGCCAACAGTTTCTTCATTCTGACCGAATCCGAAGTTGACCACTGGGAAATTCCTGACGTGTTTCTGAAACCGATTCTCCCCGGCCCGCGCCACTTATCTACCGACATAGTTGGTGTGCTGCCAGGCGGGACACCGGAAGTATCGCGTCGGCTTTACCTGCTCGACTGCGCAGAGGCAGAGGACAAGATTAAAACCAACTGGCCACGCCTCTATGAATACTTGCAAAAGGGACGTGAACAAAATGTGCACTCCTCTTATCTCACGAGCCGTCGAGCACCCTGGTACTCGCAGGAAAAGCGCCCCCCTGCGCCCTTTCTCTGTACCTACATGGGACGCTCGGTAAACGGCAAGTGCCCCATTCGGTTTCTTTGGAACCGCTCGCAGGCAACGGCGCACAACGTTTATCTCATGCTGTACCCGAAAGGCCGGATGCGTGATGCGCTAAGAGACCACCCTGAACTTGAGGCGGACGTATTCCGCGCGCTGCAATGTATCACGCCGGAACAGGTGCTCTCGGAGGGGAGAGTGTATGGGGGCGGCCTACACAAAGTCGAGCCCAAGGAACTGGCCCTAATTCCTGCGCGGCTGATAATTGAATGTATGGCCTCCCATCTGCGCATGGAGCATCAAGGGCTACTTTTCAGCTGATCCAAACACAGGAAGCTCGCTAACGGCAGCAACACGGCTTCGGCCCAGGGGCTCTAAGACGTGAGATTGGCGGCCCCTCCCGGTGATTGCCACTCTCGGATTGGCGCTTGCATATTATGCAGGACATCCCATCGGAACCCATTGACCAACTGGTACTCGCGCTTGTCAGCACTGAACCGGGAAAATTTAATCATTACGTTACTAACTTTGCCAAGATTGTTGCTTACTATGCCAATCCTTTCGGACCCTGCGCAACCATTGGCTAGAAGGTACATCTGCGCTTTCCAACGATTATCCACTAAGCTAATCGTCGCCGCACCGGCTCAAAGCTCGCCCTGCGCAGGCAAAAGGCTATGGATCGTCCCGGTCGGCCCTGGAGACCGCATAAACACTGGCTTCTGGCCCAAACCCGCCCGCTTTGAGCGAATATGCGATGCGCCTCTCGCCGCGCCCTCTGCTTTTGCGCTACATTGAATCAGGTGACTGCCAACTCACATCGTCCCACCATCGGAGTCTTTGACTCCGGCGTCGGCGGGCTTACCGTGCTCCGCGCCATTGCCCGGCTGGTGCCCAACGCCAACTACATTTTCTTTGGCGACACGGCGCGCCTTCCCTACGGCACCAAGTCGCAGGAGTTCGTGGCGCGCTATGCCTCGGCGGCCGCGCGTTTCCTGGCCGCGCGCGGCATCGACCTGCTGGTCATCGGCTGCAACACGGCCTCGGCCCTGGCGCTGTATGACGTGAAGTCGGCGGTTTCGCTGCCGGTCATCGGCGTCATCGAGCCGGGCGCCGACGCGGCGGCGGCCATCTCAAAGAGCCGCGAGGCGCTGGTGTTTGCCACCGAGGCCACCTGCTCCAGCCACGCCTACCAGCGCGCCCTGGCCCGCCGCGGCTTTGCCACCTATGAGAAGCCCTGCCCGCTGCTGGTGCCGCTGGTCGAGGAAGGTTGGATAGACACTCCGGTCACCGAGCAGGTGGCGCGCATCTACGCCATCGAGGCGCTGCGCAATGCATCGACGAATGTCGATGTATTGGTGCTCGGTTGCACTCACTACCCGCTGCTGCGCCCGCTGTTGCGGCGGGTGGTTCCGCAGCGCATTGCAATCGTTGATTCCGCCGACGCCACGGCGCGCGCGCTGCTGCACTATCTTGACGGCCACAACTTCTCGGCGGGCGAGCCGGACTACAGATTTTTCGTCACCGACTCGGTGGAGAAATTCCGCAAGCAGGCTCCCGTCTTCCTCGGCTTTGCCGCCAGCGCAGTGGAGCGCGCCGACCTTGATGCCGGGCATTAGTGAGCCGCGCGGAATACCATCGTCGTTCCGGTCAGATCTTCGGAAGGAGAAAACGCAAGGATGACAAACCATGTGGCATGGTGCGCCACCATCCTCTTGGCAGTTGCCGTACCGCTCCAAGGCATTTGCAGGCCAGCCAATGATCACCGCAAACTCGACCAGGCCGCACAGAAGAGTGTTCAGCAGACCCGGGTAAACTCCGGCAAGGAACTGTGGCGGCTGGAGGCCGCACAGGTCGCATCGCGCGAGGCAGCCGCGCTGGATCCAGGCTGCGTCGTCTGCAAGGGCGCTCCCGGCAGCGCGGCAGTGCAATTGGTGAAAGGCGATGAGCGCATGCAAGTGTTTCAATACACCGCCAGCGATGGCCGCCTGCTGGAGCTGACCTTGAAGAAACCGGAGTGGCTGTTGCCATGGGCCGGCATTTACAAAATGGAAATGTGGGTGGTCACCGATGTGAAGACCGCCTGCGGGAAGTAAGGACACCAAGATGATTTTTCGTTCCGATAATCGCGCCCTCGACCAGATGCGCGGGTTGACGTTGACTCCCGAATTCATTCGCACCGCGGAAGGCTCATG
Source organism: uncultured Acidobacteriota bacterium (assembly GCA_963707735.1). Taxonomy (GTDB): domain Bacteria; phylum Acidobacteriota; class Terriglobia; order Terriglobales; family Acidobacteriaceae; genus TOLSYN. The sequence goes on from CAVPRB010000004.1 coordinate 60,783, forward strand.
CCTGATCGAACTGGGAAATACGCGGGTCATCTGCACCGCGACCATCGAGGAGAGCGTGCCGCACTGGATGCGCAACCAGGGCAGGGGATGGGTCACAAGCGAGTATGGCATGTTGCCGCGCGCCACCCTGACGCGCACGGCGCGTGAATCCGCCAGGGCAAGCAAGGCGGACGCACCCATGAAATTCAGCGGCTGATTGGCCGCTCGATGCGAGCCGTGGTGGACACCGCGCGGCTGGGCGAACGCACCCTGTGGATCGACTGCGACGTCATCCAGGCCGACGGCGGCACGCGCACCGCGTCCATCACCGGAGGCTTTGTGGCCATGGCGCTGGCCATGCAGAAGCTGGTGGCCGCCGGGACTTTGAAGCAGCTTCCGCTAAAGGAGACGGTCGCAGCCATCAGCGTGGGCATTGTGGATGGCGCGGCGATGCTCGATCTGGCCTACGAAGAGGATTGCCGCGCTGCGGTGGACATGAATTACGTGCTCACCGGCGCCGGCCAGTTCGTTGAGATCCAGGCGACGGCCGAGCACGAGCCCTTCGGCGACGAGCAGCTTGCGCAGATGACGGCTCTGGGTCGCAAAGGCGTTACGGAGTTGGTCCAGCGGCAGCGCGAGGTGCTATTGGCCGCCGGAGTGAAGCTGTAAACCCCGCGCGCCGAGGCAGCGCACAGGCAGAGGCGCGCCAATTGCGGTATGCTTCTCTCTGCTGGGGATGCTTGCGCCAAGACCGCATGCGGTGGCGCTCCCGAGGACCAGCATCTTATGAGTTGGAGGAGGCGGACGTGAAACTTACTCCCGGAAAATTGGCTGGATTGAAAGCGGTATCAAACCAACGTGGCGTGATTGCTGCCGCGGCCATGGATCAGCGCGGATCGCTGAAGAAGGCGCTTGGCCCCAAGGCAACCGAGCAGGACCTGATCAATTTCAAGATTGCGGTCAGCGAGGTGCTGACCCGCTACGCCAGTGCGATTCTGCTCGACCCCGAGTGGGGTTTGCCGGCTGCCAAGGCTCGCAATACCAAGGCCGGCCTGCTCCTGGCCTACGAGAAGACCGGCTATGACAAGCAGCTTGCCGGACGCCTTCCCGATCTGCTCGACCTGTGGAGCGCCCGCCGGCTGAAAGAAGCCGGGGCCGACTGCGTCAAGATTCTGCTCTACTATGCACCTGCCGACCCGAAGGAGATCAACGAACACAAGCACGCCTGGACCGAGCGCATTGGCGATGAGTGCGTGGCCAACGACATTCCGTTTTTCCTCGAAATCATTGGCTACGAAGAGGGCATGGACGAAAAGAGTTTGGCGTACGCGAAGAAGAAGCCGGAGATAGTACAGGCATACATGCGCGAGTTCAGCAAGCCGCGCTACAACGTGGACGTGCTGAAGCTTGAGGTGCCAATCAACATGAAGTTCGTGGAAGGCACGAGGAGCTTCAAGGGCGAGAAGGCCTACACCAGGGCCGAGGCGCAGGATCTCTTCCGGAAATCCGCCGAAGCCACTAGCAAGCCTTACATTTATCTTTCGGCGGGCGTGAGCAACGCGGAGTTTTCCGAGACCCTGGAACTCGTGGGCGAGACCGGCGTGAAGTTCAACGGCGTGCTCTGCGGCCGCGCGACCTGGGCCGATGGCGTGCCGATCTTCGCCGAGAAAGGTCTGGACGCTTTCCGCGCATGGCTGGAAGTGGAAGGCGTGAAGAACATTGAAAACGTGAACACCGGATTAAAGGCGGCTTCGCCGTGGTGGCCGATTTACGGAGTGTAGGAGCAATGGGTGGAAACAGCGCGGGCTGCGGCTCGCGCCGTTTTGTGAGTACCCGGCTGGCGCGGCGCTGTGATTCTTCATTATGAAACCCTGGGCTTGGTTTGCTATTGGCGGAATCTGGCTGCTGGCCATCATCGTTCCGTTGGCCGCTCCCCTGCCTTGGGGCGTCGCTGGGTTCGGCGTCTCGGTCTCGACGTCAAAATGGGTCAACCCCAACGTTGCGCTCGGCATTGCGGGTTTGATGGTGAACGTCGTTTTCTGGGGATGGACCATTCCGATCGCGATTGGATTTGTGCGGCTGGTAAAGGAACGTCGTGGGAAGCAGTAGGGACAGGAGGCGGAGAGCGCAGAGGGAGCTTGGGTGGCGTGGAAGCAAACAATGCAAAGGCGCGCCACGGGCGGTGCGCCTTCACGGTTACAGTGCCGGACGGGCGACAGAGATGAGGGCGATGAGAACTAGCGGCCGAAATACTTCGCGTTACGCTCCTCGAAATGCTTCCACTTTTCCGGCAGATCGTCGGCGGCGAAAATTGCCGACACGGGGCAGACCGGGACGCAAGCGCCACAGTCAATGCACTCCACCGGATCGATGTAGAGCATCTCTTCGGCCTCGTGTGCGGCTTCGTCCTTCTTGGGGTGAATGCAATCCACCGGACATGCGTCCACACAGGCGGTGTCCTTGGTTCCGATGCACGGTTCTGCAATGATGTAGGCCATAGCTTTTGGCGATCCTCTTCTGGTGGTGAACGATCTGCTGCGAACCCATGATTGTAGCAAAAGAGCGCGCAACGGTGACAAGGGAAAGCTGCAACTTTACGCCGGCTAGAGCCCGGTGCTGTAGCCGGTGACCGGGGGAAGTTCCTCTAGACCGCGCCCCGCAAAGATGTCGCGGAAGTTCTGCAGCAGTTCCTGGTGGATGAGCGTGTTGCTGGCGAGGGTTTCGCGGCTGTCGATGTTGAAGGGCGAACCGTCGAATCGCGTCACCGTGCCTCCTGCCTCCTCGACCAGAAGGACGCCGGCGCAGGTATCCCAGGGATTCAGATTGAACTCCCAAAAACCGTCGTAGCGGCCGGCGGCCACGTTGGCCAGATCCAGCGCGGCCGAGCCAACCCGGCGGACGCCATGCGAGCGCAGAGTGAGCTGATGATAGAAGTGAATGTTGGGATTCTTGTGGCGTTTGAAGCTGGGAAAACCGGTGCCGAGGATGGATTCCGACAGGGTGGTGGTGGTGGAAACATGAATGGGCCGGGCGTTAAGTGTTGCGCCGGCTCCCTTGGCGGCGGCGAACAGCTCATCGCGGGTGGGATCGTAGAGAATGCCTGCGATGATTTGGCCCTCGTACTCCAATCCCATGGAGACGCAGAAGACCGGAAAGCCGTGGGCGAAGTTGGTGGTGCCGTCGAGAGGATCGACATACCAGCGGAAATCGCCGCCGTGACTGTCGCGAGTTCCCTCCTCGCCGACAATATCGTGACCAGGCCAGGCGGCACGCAGGCGGGAGACGATGAACCGCTCGCTGGCGCGGTCAGCCTCGGTAACCAGATCGACGTCTCCCTTGTACTCAAAGCCGACGCGGCGCAAGAAAAACGGCATAAGGAGTTTGCCGGCTTCCGTGGCGATGGCCGTGGCTTGCGGGAGAAACGCGACGGCGGAGGGGGCAGCCACCCTATTCACCGGTCGCCGATTCAGGCTGGAGCGGAACGGCGGCGGCCTTCGCGGCCCTGGGACGGCGAACCCGCGGAGTGGTAATTTCACCTTCCGAGATGTACATGATCTCAGACTTGAAGATGAACAGGTTGGGCGCTCCTTCGCGCGTCAGGCGCAGCATGTTGCGGTCGTAGTACTCGATCCAGCCGTGAACGGCCTCGCCGCCCTGCAGCCTGATACTGACGTGCTTCTGGTTTTCGCCGAGCGCCTTCAGATAGGCAGCTTCTTCGAAGGTCTCCTCCGGCGGAGGCGTCTTGGTCTTGCTGGTCGGTCGGAATGGCATGAAGAGATTCTATCCGAAGATGAGGGCGGAGGCGATTGCTGAATCGCACGGGGGTCAATTCATCGACTTCGTGAGCGAACCCGGCGGGTTCCAGGCGCCGTGAATCGTCGCCAGTGCAGTCTTTGGAAACGTACACGGGACGGCTGAAATTCGGCGCAAAAAACCGGGGAGCTTTTTGGGCTCCCCGGAAAAGTTACTGCAAACCACTGACTGTTTCAAGCTAGAAACTGAAGCTAACCTGCACCCGAATCGTACGGGAAAGCTCATAAGCGATCGGCTTGCCGTAGGTGCTGTTAAGGACGACGCCGTCCGTGTTGAGAAGGGTCTTCCATGGGTACGGGTGCTCGGCAGCTGCATAGAACCCCGGCTGCCCCAGGAACAGGCCGCTGGGAGCGATGGGGTTGGTGCTGTTGGCAGAATCAATCTGCGAGCCGTAAGCAACTGCGGAACGCGAGTTCAACACGTTGCTAATCGTAGCTTGGAAGGAGACAACCTGTTTCTCGTTGTTGTGGTTCGGTTTGAACTCCTGAATAAACGAGGCGTCCGATTGGAAATACCACGGAGTGCGGCGGAGTCCAACGCTGTTGACGGTCAAGGTACCGGTGACCGGATCCTGCGAGATATCCACCCACTTGCCACGGCCTTCCGGATACACCGGGGCAAAATTGGGCTGCTGCCAGCCGCCCACATCTACGTAGCTGCTCAAGGGCGTGCCCTGATACATGTACTGAATCCAGCCAACTGTCGAGGTGGCCCGCTTGTGGCCCCAAGGCAGCTGGTAGTAGGTGTAACCCTTGAAGGTGTTGGGACGATCGGTTGCCAAGCGTCCGTTGGCAGGCTGGCCGTAGGCGTTGAACTCGAAATAAGTCTCGTCAAACGCACGGCTGTTGTTCGGTGAGTTGCGTCCGCCGCCACCGTCGGACAGATCGGTGCTGGTCAGGCCGGAGTAGTTGCCACGGAAGTAGCTGTAGGTGTAGCTAAGCATCCCGTACCAGTTATTGCTGAGGGATTTGTTCAGACGGAATTCAAGACCGTCGTAGGCCCGAGCTCCCTTGACGTTGTGCGGGCAAGCAGCACCGCAGCTGGTGTTATACGAGTTCAAACCTTCGCCGGGGTTGGCGACGAAGAAGATTTCGCTGCCATTCTGGAAGAACGCAGTGTCTTCGATTACGTTATCCAAACGGCGGCGATCCCAGCGGGCTTCAAATGCCAGGTTCTTCTTGAGCTGGTAATCGGCACCAAACACAGACTCGTGCTGCCGGTAAGGCTTCAATCCCGCAATCGTGCCTTCCTGGCCACGGTAGTTGATGTTCTCGATGAAGGTGTTTGCGGCGCTATCGCCGGTTGGGGTAAGGCTGGCCGGCGCCGTGGGGTCATTGCCCTGGCAGTAGAAGCGCTGCGAATTGGGGGCAACGACTATATCCTGGTAGTTCGGATCGTTCATCAGGTAGAGGCAGTTATTCCACCACTGGCCGCCAAAGGAGCTGATGGCCAAGTTGAGCTTCATCTCGTCATTAAAGACGCCATAGCTGCCAAAGAGTTTCGCTCTGCCGTCGCGGAAGATGTCCCAGGCAAAGCCAATACGAGGAGCGATCTTGGAACCCCATCCGAATTCGATCGGATTCGCCGGAAGTCCCGCCAAGAGTCCAAAGGATTCAGCCGGTACGTTTTCATGTTCAAAGCGGATGCCCGCGTTGATGGTTACGCCCTTACCGATCGTCCAGGCGTCCTGCGCGAAGAAGGCGTGATTGTAACTGATCGCCTGTCCCTTGGTTCCGAAGTCAACCACAACCGCGTCACCGTAGGTTCCAGCAACATTCGTCCCTTGGGTATAGGAGTAGTCGGCCGCGCCAGGATAAAGCTCAACGGTCGGCGCACTATAGCGCTGGAAGATGTCATTGGAGAGGCGGTTGAGTTGATAGCCGCCCTTCAGGTTATGGGTTCCCCACCATCCCGACTTGAACAAGGCGATATCCTGGTCAAACTGGATGTGCTTGTCGGCGTTCTTGAGGGTATAGTTCGGATCCCATCCGGCCGTTTGGTATCCGGCGGCCTGAATCAACCCAGCAGCGGCAGGATCCTGGGAAAACGGCGTACCGGCGCAAACTGCCGTTGTCGGATCGCACTCACGTGCAGCCGAACCGCTGGTCTGCCACAGATAAATTGTTCCAACCGTGGGAAAGCCGAAATCGTGATAGTTCTCAAAGAAGTAACCAAAACGGGTGGTCGAAACCAACCGCGGAGTGAGCGTGATATCCGCTCCGATGTTCAGAGTGGTATCGGGAGCGGCGTAGCCGTAACCATGCTCGTAGACATCCAACGGGGTGGTTGCGTCGGGATTGAACAGGCCCGTGGTTGAATCCGCGCGCGGCAACAGTTGGCCAGCTTCCCGCTGATGCTGGTAGAGCCAGGAGGCGAAGACAGTCGCTTTATTGGTGACCTTCGCGTCGATACGCGCGTTGCTGTAGTAGGTCTGCTGATCGCGGTTGAAGGTTTGGAGTCCGGCGTTTGCGTCATAGGTGCCGAAATTGACGGTGCGGCCGCGGGAGATGTACTCAGGGGCAAATCCCAGGAAGGCCCAAACGTGATCTTTCCAAATCGCGCCGCCGATGGTTGCCGAGGGCTCGACATCGCGGAGATGATCCTTTTGCGGCTGATAGAATTGCGCGGTCGGGTCAAACAAGCCGACGCGGCTACCCTGAGGGTCGTAGCGGGTGTAGTTGTTAGGGGAACCGTCCATATTGCCACTTTCGTAGCTGGCGCCCAGTGATCCGTGCCAGTCGTTGCTGCCGTGCTTCATGATGACGTTTACGACGCCACCGAGTGAGCCGCCATACTGGGCCTCTACACCGGAGCTCTTGACTTGGACTTCCTGAATAAACTCGAAGGGTACATTGGTGTGGGAATAACCACCGATCAGATTGGCAGTTTCCTGACCTTCCACGAGGTATGAGTTTTCAGAATCGGCGCCGCCAGCGACCGAGTAGCCAAAGGAATTGCCGTTGCCGCCGTTGCCAGGAGAGCTGTTTCCGGCACCGGTGCCGCCGACGCTGCTGGTTACTCCGGCGTTGGCATTCAGCGAACCGCCGGCCAGAGGCTCGTTGCGGGCCGAAGGCGCAAACTGGATCACCGACTGGAACGAACGGCCGTGGGGCACATCCGCGATGACATCCTCGGTGATGTTTGTGAGGGTGGTGTTGGTGGTCAGATCGATCACTGGAGCTTCCGCAGTAACTTCGACAACCGTCTCGGCGCTGCCAACCTTCAAGATGAGATCGAGGGTGGGCAGGTGGCCAACTTCCAGGGTTACGCCTTCGCGCTTCAGCGTGGCGAACCCGCCCGCCTTCACTGTAACCGCGTATATGCCTGGTGGAAGATTGGCGAAGCGATAGTAGCCTGTTGCATCGGTTTGAAGTGTCTTGGAGCCGACCAGCGCAGAGCTATTCAGCTCGACCAGCGCCTTTGGCACTACCGCGCCACCTGCATCCTTCACCGTGCCTTGCAATCCGGCGGTGGTCTCCTGGGCTTGCAGACCAACGGATAGCAGGAACACCGCTACGATTGACAGGAGCACGAAAAAGCGAACGCTAATGGAACGCTTTTCACTCATAAGGTATTTCCTCCCTGCGGTTGCTCAGCAGCAACCGGCACTAAAAGACAGCCGTTTAACTCTGGGCGCATAGTCTCGCCGATGAAGTTTCACCAGTCTGAATATGCACGCCGAGTACCAAAGAACAAGTATCGAAACCGGCTGATTTAAAGGGACTTAAGGGTGGAAGATTATTCAGGACTACCAAATTAGGGATGCTGGCAAGCAAAAATATGACAATCGGTAGACTTTTTGAAATTGCCGCGGCTACTTATTCAATCTTGCTGTTGTAGTATCCGGCTCGGTTACGAACGTACAGATCGCGTCCGGCTCGCTGTTTAGCCGGTCCGGTAAGGTCAACGCGGATACGCCGGAATTCGGCTCCCACGCGGCTGACCGGGTAATAGGCGAGTAGATACTGGGTGCGCAATTCATCGCTGATCTGTTGGAAGGCGCTGTCGAGCTGGGCCAGCGAGGTGGCGTAGTAATACTTGCCCCCGGTGTCGCGCGAGAGCTGGATAAGGGCGTGCTCGCCGCCGGTATCGCGCCCGGCGTCGGCCTCAATCGGCACCATGATGATGGAATAGATAATGGCCTCGGCGATTTGCGCGGCCCGAAGCGCCTCCGGGTAATCGGTCTTGCTGGCCGTGTCGCCGCCGTCGGTAATGAGGACAAGCACCTTGCGGCCCTGGCGCCGCTCCAAAGCCTGGGCGGTGAGAAAAATGGCGTCATACAGAGACGTGGCGGCGCCGGTTCGCAAGTGTTTCAACGCCTCGTCCAGGTGGCGCTCGTCGTTGGTAAAGGGCATGGCCTGAGAGACATAGGTGGAAAACTGGTAGAGAGCGATGGAATCGACCGGGCGCAGCATGGCATGGGCAAATTTGCGCGCCGAAGCGATCTCAAGGGGCAGATCCTTGCGCGTGCTCATGCTGGTGTCCAGCGCCATGACGATGGAGAGCGGCAGACCGGACTCGCGCTCGAAGACCGCGAGCTTTTGCTCGATGTCATCCTCGAAGATGCGGAAGTCCTCCTTCCGCAGGTCGCCATAGGGCGCACCGCCGGCGTCAGCGACACTGGCGAAGACACTCACCAGCTTGACGTTCACCGAAATGGTGGGCGAGGCATCGCCCGGTGCGGTCCTGGCCGGATTTCGCTTGACGGGAATGTGGGGATAGAGTGCTGGGTTCGTCTGGGGCGCAGGCGCAGCGGGGGCGTTCTGAGCGAACACTGGAGCTAGAATCGCCGCGAAAACAATCAATGCGAGGCGGGATGTCATGCGCAAGGTCATTATAGGCAAAGACGAATGGCCCGGATTCCGAAGTTAGAGGGCCGGCTTGCAAGCGGTTGCGCAGAGACTCTACGGGGCTTGGTCCGGGGGAAATGGCTCGCCGTCGGCCCAACGGGCTCCGTCCTCAAAGAATTCCTTTTTCCAGACTGGCACACACTGCTTCAGGGAGTCGATGAGCCAGCGGCAGGCGTCGAATGCCGCCCCGCGATGGGCGCTGGCGACAACGATCAACACGCTGGTTTCGCCGATTTCGAGGCGTCCGACGCGGTGTGCGAGGCGCACATCGCGGATGGAAAACCGCTGCAACGCCTCCAGCGCCAGCCTCTCCATGGCGGCAACGGCCATGGCGGGGTAGGATTCGTACTCGAGATAAAGGGTGCGGCGATGGCGGGTGTGGTTTCGCACTACGCCTTCAAACAGGCACACGGCACCGTCTTCGCCCTGCTTGAGTTGGGCCAGGAGTGCGGCGGAGTCAATCGGGGCGTGTTGCAGGCCGGCGTGGGCCGTGGGCGGCGGCAGTGCCGGCTCCGCCTGGCCGCCACTTACCGGCGGCAGAAGCGCAACTTCATCCCCAGGCGCCAGGGGTGTGGCGGACGATGCCAGCGACTGATTGACGGCGATGGCGATGGCTCCCTCGTAGGCGGCAAGCGGAGGATGCTGCTGGCGCAGGCAGCGCCAGAGATCGGCGACACAAGCGGGCGCGGCCAGTTCCACGAAGAGCTCCGGGGCTAAGAGCTCGCGCAGGCGGCCGAAACACAGGATTCGAAGGCGCATGAGGAAACGATAGCAGTTCCTGGCGGCAGCGGCGGCTTGCATTTCTCTGCAGCGCACCAGCGCGGCGCGCTGCAGAGAGGTTGGAAGAACCTTACTGCTGGGCCACCACCAGGGTAAGGGTTTGAGTTTGCGTCTGCGCGGCGTTGGTACTGGAGGTCGCGGTTACTTTGAACGTGTAGGTCCCGGGTGCCAGGTCGCCGTTGGTGTTGTTGCTTGAACCAGACGACCCGCAGCCAGCCAGTCCCAGAATCAGGCACAAGGCCACCAACCCCATCACGAGCCAGACGCCACGGCGCTTGTTGATGAGCAGGATTCCCATCACCGAGAACGGAAGCAGGGCCAGGAAGATGGACCTTGGGAACAATCGCGGCGGAGTGGCATTGGCGGCGCCACCGTTGCCTCCGTTGGTGTTCACGTAGAGCGTCGCGGTCTTGGTGGTGGTCCCATCCATGGTCAGCGGGTTCGGCGAAATCGACCAACTGGAGCCGTTCGGCAGTCCCGAGGTTGTGAAGTTGATGGCGCCGCTAAAGTTGTTGGGAACCAGGGTGAGAACGTAAGCCGCGGTGTTGCCTTCTACGACCGATACGCCCGTACTGGCGGGAGTCATGGTAAACGGAGCGGTATTTGAACTGGATGTCCCGGTTCCCTTTAGAATGACCGACTGCGGCGAGTTGGATGCGGTGCCGCTCACCGTCAAGGTGGCGGTCTCAGCCCCGACGATGCTGGGGCTAAAGACAACGCTGATCTGGCAACTGGCACCGGCGCCCAAGCTTGCCGGACAGTTGCTGCCGCTGCCACTGACGAAGTCCGCCGCGTTGGCGCCGCTGACCAGGATGTTCGAGATGGCGAGCACCGAACTCGAGGAAGCGTTGGTGAGAGTAACCGTTTGCGGGGCGCTTGCCGTGCCTTTCAGGGTGTCGGGGAAGATCACCGGGGACGGGGCCAGCTCAATCAATCCCGATCCGGCGATGCCGTTGCCTACCAGCGGGACCGTCTGCGTGTTCGGACTGGCATCGTCGGTCAGGACAAGATCGGCAACACGGCTGTTCAGCGCCGTCGGGGTGAAGACAACTCCAATTACGCAACTGGCCCCCACGACCAGTTGGCTGCCGCAGGTGTTAGTCAGAATGCTGAAGTCGGTCGCATTGGTACCCGTGATCGTGATGCCCTGGATCGTGAAGTTCAGCGGGCCTGTCCCCGTGTTCTTCACCGTAACGTCAATCGGGCTGGAGGGGACGTTCAGGGGCTGGCCAGGCGAGGGGAAGGTCACGCTGGTGGGCGACAGGGTCACCACCGGAATGGTTCCGGTGCCACTGAGTGCGACGGCTGCAAATGGCGTAGCGGCATCGCTGGCAATGTTCAAATCCGCCGTCTGGATGCCTGTCGCCGCTGGGTTGAACGTGACGTTCATGGTGCAGTTGCTCGAAGCCAGCACGATGGTTCCGCAGAGGTTGCTCACGGAGAACTGGCTGGCCGAAGGACCACTGGTCGTCACCGACGTGATGTTCACCGCAAAATTACTGCTATTGGTAAGCGTCACCGGCTTCGCCACAGTGCTCTCGGTAACGTTGGCGCTGCCAAGGTTGAGCGAGAGCGGACTGATCGATGCGACGGCTCCGCCGGTGCCGCTCAATTGCACGGTCACGGGAGAGGATGCGGAGTTGCTGGCAATGGTGAGCGTGCCGCTGAGCACGCCGGAAGACAGCGGGGTGAACGTCACCCCGACGACGCACGAGGCGCCCACGGCTACGGTCGTGGCGCAGTTGTTGCCGTTCGCAAGCGCCACCACCTGGAAGTTGCCGGTGAGGACTGGCGCGCTCAAAGTGAGCGGATAGGCCGGATCGGTATTGGTCACCGTCACGGTTTGCGCGGCGCTGGCCTGGTTCAGCGGCTGATTGGTGAAGGTCAGGCTCTGGCTTGCCGGTGTGAGCGTCGGGGCCTTCACCGCGACGCCCGAACCCAGCAACGCAATCGTCTGCGGGGCCGGTACGGCGTTGTCGGTAATACTCAATGTTGCGCTGCGGCTGTTGAGCCCCGAGGGCGTAAACACCACGCTGATGGTGCAATTGGCTCCGGCTGCAACCTGGCTGCCGCAGGTGTTGGTCTGGCTGAAATCACCAGCATTGGTGCCCGCGATCGTGATGCCGCCCGCGGGAATGCTCAGCGGCCCGGTACCCGTGTTGCTCAACTTGATCTGCCCGGACGAGACGGCCGATGGAGTGTTGAGCGGTTGATTCGGGAAGGTGTAGCTGATGGCCGGCAGAAGTGTGACGGCGGGTGCGGTTCCGGTACCGAGCAAGGCAACTGCCTGTGGCGAGGCGGCGGCATCGGTGGTCACCGTGAGGGTGCCGTTGCGGTTGCCCGTGGCCGTGGGAGCAAAGGTCACGGTGATGGTGCAGAAAGCGGGCGCGGCTGAAACGCTGGTGCCGCAATTGTTGGTCTGCGTAAAGTCGCCGGCCGCGGCGCCACTGATCGCAACGCTTAGAACATTGAACGCGAAGTTGCTCTGATTGGTGAGGGTCACCGGCAGGGAGATGCTTTGGCCCTCGTTAGTGGCGGCAAAGGTTAATGTCGCGGGCGCCAGCGTGCTCGTGGCGCCAGCCGTGCCGGTGAGTGCGACCATCGCCGGCATCGAACTGCCGTTGCCGCTGACGGTCAGCGTACCGGCCCGAACTCCTGAAGCCGTGGGATCGAACGCTACCTGGATGATGCAGGAAGTCGCCGGCAGCAGAGGGGCGGTGCAACCATTGTTGCTGACCTGGTAGTCCCCGGTGACCACAGGGGTGGTCACCAGCAGGGTCTGACTTGCGTCGGTGTTTTTCACCGTGACGTTCTGCGTGGCGCTGGGCACACCGATCGCCTGCTGTGCGAAGGTCAAGCTGGCGGGTGTGACGGTGCTGAGCACCAGCACGCCGGTACCCGTCAAAATAACCGCGTTCGAGCCGCGCTCCGAGTTGTCGGTGATTGTCAGGGTTCCGGGACGGGTGCCGGCAGCCGTGGGCGTGAACCCCACGCTGATCGTGCAGGTGGCGCCTGGCGCCACCTGCGTGCCCACGACGCAGGGGTTGACCGCGGGCGGGAACCATGAGAAATCGCCCGTAGTGGCAATGTTGATGATGTTGAGTGTAGCGATGGTCGCTTCATTCTTCACTGTCACCGTTTGGGCGGTGGCAGCGGTATTGACGGCCTGATCCGCAAAGGTCAGGCTTGACGGCGTTAACACGTCGAGTGGCACAGCTCCCACACCGGACAGAGCGATAGCGTGGGACGTGGTGCTGGCGTTGTCCGTGATGGTAAGCGTGCCGAGGGCTTGTCCCGTTCCTGTCGGCGTAAAGACAACCCAGATGTTGCAGGCAGTGCTGGGCGCAATCGGGCCGGAGAGACAATCTCCCGGAAGGCCGCCTTCAATAGCCTGGGTGAAATCGCCGCTGCCGGTGAATATGATGCTGGAAATATTGACCGTGGAAGTTGTGCTGGTGTTGGTGTACAGGATGGCCTGCGGGGCACTTGGGGTATCCAGATCCTGATCCGGGAAGCTCAGGCTGCCTGGCGTGACCGTAACCGTAGGCAGGCTGGCCCCGGAAAGCATGACCAGAAACGCATCGCTGGAATCCCCGCCGTACGCCGCTTGCGGCGGCGCGTAGGGCGGAGTTGGATCCGCGACCGTTGGTTGCAGGTTCAGCACTTTCTCCAGATCGGTGGAGTCGGTGGTGCCAGCTACGAAAATATTGCCCAGGCTATTCACTGAAATAGCATTGCCCTGGTCGATGTTTGAGCCTCCCAGGTAAGCGGACAAAATGAGCGCCGAACCGTCGGAGGTGAACCGCGTTATGAACGCGTCCTGGGGTCCGGCGAGCGTGTTGAGGGGCAGGTCGCTATTGGGATTGGTGATCGGATTGATGATGGGGAAGTCGTTGGACTTGGTGGCGCCGGTAACATAAGGAGAGAAGCTTGCGTCGACCGCGACGCCGAGCCCCTGGTCCAGGCCGGTGCCTCCGAGGTAGGTCGCATACTCAAACGCCGAGCCTGGATTGTTCACTTTGACCAGGAAAGCATTCTGGGTTCCATGGATGGTTTGCTGGAAGCCATTTGCGGTCGTGAACAGAGTGCCGCTTGCGGTTCCGACTATGTAGGCGGAACCTCCTGAATCGACCGCAATGGCGCGCGCGGTGTCAATCGTCGAGGTCAGGTCCGTCTCCGTAGTTTGCAGGGCCGATCCGTAAATAAACGAGCCGTTTACTCCGCTGGCCTTGAAAACCCAGGCGCCGGTGCCTTGCAATCTGATGCCCAGGAATGGCCAGACCGTGGAGGCAATGTCGGGTGTGTTGGTGCCACCTGCAACAAAGACGTCGCCGATGGGGTCAAGCGCCACACCATACGCCTCGCTGGCGTTGGTGGGGAACAGTTGACTCGGTCCGAGATTCTCCCAAGCCACCGTGCCATCATAGGTATAGGCGAGCGTGGCTGTCGTCCAAGCAGGCACGGTGGCACCCGTGGTGCCGCCGCCAAAGGTCACTTCGATGTTCGGGATGGGCGCGGTGTCGTCTTGAACGATGGTGCCTGGAAGCATAACGGTGGTTGGTGCCCAGACATAGGTGGGCGCCGGAGGCACGGGCTGGCCGCCAAAATATCCCGAGAAGTAATAGGTATCTCCCACCGGGGGCGCGGGCGGAGGCGTGATCGCCGAAGCACCTCTTCCGGCCGGCGGCGCGATGTGCAGACCATTATCCAGTTTGGTGATGAAGGCAACCCACTCCTCCACCTTGGTTTCAAATGCGTTGTACGCGGGGAAGTCGTCGGAGTTGGTCTGGCCAACGACGATCACGCTTTTTGCGTTGTCGACCGCAATGCCATATCCGATGTCGGCTTTGGCGCCGCCAAGGTAGGTGGTCCGCAGCAGGGTTCCGGTTGACGTCAGGATAATGACGAATGCATCGCTATCGCCGCCTTGATAGGTGCTGCGATATTGATTCACATTGCCGGGCAGATCCTCGAAGTTTGTCCAGCCGGTGATGTAAGCCTGGTCCGACGAGTCCAAGGCAATTGCGTTTCCGATCGCGGTCGCATTGGCCGGGGTCGAGCCGCCCAGAATGGTCGTATACGCGTAGGTGATGGTCTGGGTAGTGGTCTCGACTTTGTACTTTGTCACATAGGCATCGCAGTTTGGCGAGTAGACAAAGCCGCTGGGATTCGGGGTGTCTGGAAAGTCGCTGGAGCAGGTCTGGCCGGTCACATATGCGGCGCCCGCGCCATCGACGGCGACGCCGTTGCCCACATCTCCCTGGCTGCCGCCGAGGAAGGTGGCATAGGTCACGGCGGGATCGATGGTCAGCTCGACGCTGGGGTCATAGTCGCCCACGCGGAGATGCACACTGCCCGCCGCGGCCAACTCATACTCCACTTCCACCGTGCGCAAGACACCGGCAATCCGCTGATAGGCGTAAGGCTTGGCAAAACGAACGGGCTGGCCGTTGAGTTCCGCGACCACATCGCCATTGCCATCCTTGTATATCTTATCCATGGAAGTAAACGACAGTGCGATGGCGCGCGGGTCGGCCTTGGGGGCGACCACAAAGTCGAATTCCAGTTGGCGATGGTCTCCGTAATAGACAACATCCACGCCGGGATACAGCCCCTGGGTGCGAAGCTTGGCGTAGCTCTTTACTCCCAGCCGCCACTTGGCCGCATCGGCTCCAAGATAGTAGTTGGTCACTCCCGGCTGCGCCTCCAGGGGTTGAAGTCCGGCGGCGGGATTGGCATGGTCGAATGCAAAGCCGAGCGCCTGACGCTTGCCTGACTTGGCATCGGTCACGGCAACCCAGGATTGGCGGGCGCCGATCGAGACCGCGTAACTGCCGCTGCGCGCCAGGAAGCGGGCAGAGTTTTCCGTGGGCTCAAAGCTCAGCGGAAGCCTGCCGTACATCTCCACGGCGGAGGGTTGCGCGCCGGCGGGGTTCTGAGCTTTTTCGGCGGCAACAGAAAGTGGAGCAATGAGCGCGGCAGCGGTAAGCAGTGCGGTGCAGAACGTCAGCTTCATGTTCATGCCTCAGGTGCAACAATCGAGAAATCGGTTACTTTCCAGTTGCGAATCACCACCAGGAACCGTCATCCGCACCCTGCAGGAATCCTTCATTCGAGCCTTGCCCAGCAAACTTGTACGCTTACCTTGCCCGGGAAGACTCCGCCGCCTGTTCCCGCTCCGGCGAAGACGGCCGGTCCGTGGCGGGAGTTTGTCCGTCGTTGCAGTTAGCAGCGGTCGCCATGCTGATCGGCACAGTCGCGGTCACGGTCACGCCGTTCTCGGCATAGGTCGCGGTCAGCGGGTAGGGATAGGTTGCGTAGGTGGTTGCAGTCCCCGAAGTGGTTGCAACCCAGGTGCAAGACCCAATCGTGCTGCTCGCCGTCACCACGCCAGACTTGTTGTAGGAAAGGGCCTGCAGCGGGGCGGCGTCATCGGGCGCTAGCGACGATCCGAGCTGATACGAGCTGTTCAGGGTTACGTCATTTGTCTTTGAGTTGGAGTAGTTCGCCGTGACGGTGAGGGCGCCGGTCTGGCCAGGAGCCACGAGGTTATAACCCGTGGCTGGCGTAATCGTGATTGAATCCAATTTGTAGGTTTGGCCACAGCTCGCCATCAACGCAGCCAAGAACCCAGCACCAAGCACAGTCAATGCACGCTGCACCATTTTGACTCTCCTGACAGGAATGTTGCTCAATCTTCGCAACAGACCCTCTGCAATTCAAGAGAATTGTGGTTTGCTAACTTGATACTCAAGTCATACAACCTTTGGGCGCAACCGGACACGGTGCAGCAGGAAGGCCAGCCCCGCGGGGCTGGCCTTTCGGGTAAAACGAGCGGCAAATGCCTTAGTTCTGCCCGTCCGCAAGAACATGCTCGCGCGTCTCGGCGTCGGCGCGCGCCTCGGCCGGACTGTGCGGCAATGCGATGGCAAGCACTTCCTCGATGCTCTCCACGTAGTTGACGTGCACCCCTTCCATCTGTTCGGGCAGCACATCCTCCTCCACATTCTGCTTATTTTCCGCCGGGAAAATGATCTCGGTGACCCCGGCGCGCTTGGCGGCAAGGAACTTCTCCTTGACTCCGCCGATGGGAAGCACGTTGCCGCTCAAGGTGATCTCGCCGGTCATCGCCATCTTCGGACGCACCTGCTTATCGGTGAGCAGCGAGACCAGCGCGGTGACAATCGTGACCCCGGCCGATGGGCCATCCTTCTGAATCGCTCCTGCCGGGACGTGGATGTGAACATCGTACTTGGTGAATACGTCATCGTCGATGTTCAACTCCTCGGCGTGCGCACGCACCCAACTGAAGGCGGCCTGCATGGACTCGCGCATCACCTCCAGAATCTGTCCGGTGATGCGGAACTCGCCCTTGCCCTTCATCTTCATCGCTTCGATGAAGAGGATGTCGCCGCCGGTGGGAGTCCAGGCCAGCCCCACCACCACCCCGGCGTGCTTGGTGCGGGCCGCGATCTCGGTATCGACGCGCACCTTGATGCCGCCCAACATTTCCTGCACCACCTCGCGGGTGACCACCAGCTTACTGGTCTTGCCCTCGACGATGCGCCGCGCCTGCTTGCGGCAGATTGTGCCGATCTGGCGCTCCAGACTGCGCACTCCCGCCTCGCGCGTGTAGTGGCGGATGAGAAAGCCGACCGAGTCGTCGGTGAACTCGATCTGCTCCGGGGTGAGGCCGTTCTCCTCGGTCTGCCGCCGGATGAGGTACTGGTAAGTGATGTGCCGCTTGTCCTCTTCCGTGTAGCCATGCAGGTCGATGATCTCCATGCGGTCGCGCAGCGGATCGGGGATCGTATCCAACTGGTTGGCCGTGGTGATGAACAACACCTTCGACAGATCGAACATCACGTCCAGATAGTTGTCGCGGAAGGTTGAGTTCTGCTCCGGATCCAGGGCCTCCAACAGGGCCGCTGTAGGATCACCGCGGTAGTCGCGTCCCACCTTGTCGATTTCATCCAGCATGAACACCGGATCGTTGGCTTCCGCGCGGCGTATGCCCTGGATGATCTGTCCAGGCATGGCGCCGATGTAGGTACGGCGATGTCCGCGAATCTCCGCCTCGTCATGAATGCCGCCCAGCGACATGCGCACGAACTTGCGTCCCAGGGCGCGCGCAATCGACTTGCCCAGCGAGGTCTTGCCCACCCCGGGAGGCCCGAAGAAGCACAGGATCGGACCCTTCATCTTCGGGTTCAGGTGGCGCACCGAGAGATAGTCCAGAATGCGGTCCTTCACTTTCTGCAGATCGTAGTGGTCCTCGTCGAGGATGACCTTTGCCTTGGTGATATCGACCTCGGCGCCGCTTGACTTGGTCCACGGCAGCACCACCAGCCACTCCAGATAGTTGCGCGTCACGGAATAGTCAGCAGCCATGGGAGACATGCGCGAGAGACGATTCAACTCTTTCATCGCCTCTTTCTTCACTTCCTCCGGCATTCCGCTCTGATCGATCTTTTCCTTGAAATCCTCAACGTCGCGGGTGGTGTCATCCTGCTCGCCCAATTCCTTCTGGATGGCCTTGAGTTGCTCGCGCAGGTAGTACTCGCGCTGCGTCTGCTGCACCCGGTCCTGCACTTCGCTCTGAATCTTGTTGCGCAGTTGCTGAACTTCCAGTTCCTTGGCCAGGTGCTGGTTGATTTTGTCCAGACGCGAGCGCACGTCGTAGGTCTCCAGCACATCCTGCTTGTCGCGGGTTAACAACGAGGGCAGCGAGCTGCCCACAAAGTCCACCAGCCGGCCAGGCTCCTCGATGTTCATCGCCACCGTAGAAAGCTCGTCGGAAAGCGTCGGCGAGCCGGCCACAATCTGCTGGAACAGAGTAAGAATGTTGCGCTGCAACGCCTCGATTTCGGCGTTCAGCTCGGGCACAACCTCGTGCACCGTCTCCACCGTTGCTTTCATGTATGGAGAAAGTTGGGTGTACTCGACCACGCTGACCCGCTCCAATCCCTCGGCGAAGACAAACAAGCTCTGGTTGGGCATTTTGACCACTTTGTGAACCGTGGCCAGAGTTCCGATCGGGTACAGATCCACCGGCTGCGGCGAATCAATGCGCGCCTCGCGCTGGGCAATCACCACAATCGTCTTGTCCTCACCGAGCGAATTGATCAGCTGTACCGAACTCTCACGCCCCACCGTCAGGGGAAGAACTGCATGCGGGAACAGCACCGTATCGCGAACGGGCAGAACTGGAAGCGAGCGCCGGTCACTGGGAGCAAGAACCACGGGAGCGCTTTCAGGAATGCGATTTGTGTTCGGCATTAAAACTCCTTGAGTGAGATGTACTCAACTTTGATGACTCTATCGTGCGAAAGGATTCGGCTTTTATTATACCGGCGCTAAGCAAGAGGCGTCCCGCCCTGCCCGAGCCCCCTGGAACCGAACGGCAACTGGACCGGAGCGCCTCCTCGTCGATTGCGCGGAAGCCGTCAAGAGCAGGATCACTGCCAAGCAGTACAAATAGCAAGCGGGCGGATTGTAGTCCCTGGCCGAGCGGTGAAGCAAGAATCTTTCGCAGACCGAGGTAAAAGTCGAAGGGGGAGTTCGGTGCGCGCCGGGTTACCTGCGCAAAACGAAATTGGTGGAGCGCGGCGTACCCGCTATAATTCGCGCATCGTGCGCACACCTCTGCCGAAGCTTGTTACCGTCTTCGTTGCCGTTTTGCTTGCGCTGCCCTGTCTGGCCGGTAACGCCGCGACGAGTGCCGCCAGCGACGCCGCGGGAGATGCGCTGCAGCAGTTTGCTTCGCGCATTTTTGCCTTGACCGGTCCGGGCCTGGAAACCTTGGCCGTGCGCAACACCTCCGCGGCCACCGTGGAGCAGGTTTCGGCCTTCCGCAAAGCGCTCGAGAGCAAACTGATCGCGGCGGGAGTGCGGCTCCGCCAACCTTCCCAGGGCCAGCCGCCCCTCGCCAATAGCGGCATTCGAGTGACGCTCGGCGAGAACGCCCACGGATTGGTATATCTGGCCGAGGTTCAGCAGGGAGCCGAAACGCGTGTGGCCATTGTGCAGGCTCCGCCGGTCGGGGTGGTCGAGCCGGTGGCGGGCACCATGGTCTTGCGCCGCTCGCTCCTGGCGGCCCGAGCCGAGCCCGTGTTGGATGCAGCGCGGCTGGGTACCGGGAATGAAGTGCGCCTGGTGCTGCTGACGGCGCGGGCCGCGGTTTTCTACCGCCTGCAGGGCGGCACGTGGAGCGAGGAACAAAGTGTGGCGATCAGCCACGGCGGGATATTTCCGCTCGACGTCCGCGGCCACCTGGTGGTCACCGGCGAGGCTTCGCTCGATGCGTATCTGCCCGGCGCTGTCTGCTCCATCATCCTGGCAGGCGGGTTGCGGGCGGACTGCCATGACGCCGACGATGCCTGGCCGCTGGGTGGACAAGCCGCCTTTTTCAACGCGGGACGAGATTACTTCAACGGATTGCTGCGCCCCGGTTTCGGCAAGCAGCTGGCTCCATTTTATTCCGCGGCCGCGCTGCCCGGTCCCGGACCAACGTTATGGATTTTTGCCGGCGTCGATGGCCAGTTTCGCACCTGGGACGGCGGTCGCGAAGAGATATGGAACGTGCGCGGCTGGGGAAGCGAGCTGGCCGCCGTGCACTCCGGGTGCGGCAGCGCAACCCAGTTGCTGGTCACCGCTGCCTCCGGCGAAGGCGTTAACGATTCCCTGCGTGGCTACGAAGTGGCCCAGCGTCAGCCGGTTGTGGCAACACCCGCCATGGAGTTCGATGGATCGATCACCGCGCTCTGGCCCTCGGGCGACCCCACGACGGCCGTCCTGGTTCTACGCAGCGATTTGCGCGACTCTGTCTCCCCGCGCGACGGCCAGCGCAACGCCCCACGCAATCCGCAAACGGCATACTACGAGGTATTCGATGTCTCAATTGGCTGCACCCGGTAGAGTTCGCGCCCTGGGCATCACGGCGGTGCTGGCCGCCCTGTGGCCGCTGCTTGGCGCGGATGCGGCCACGGCGCGAATCCGGCCTCACTATGGCGGCGAGGTGCGCGTAGAGACCGCCGCTGCCGAGGCCCCGGATTTCGTCAAGCTACTGGTTACCGAGACATTGACATATGTCGATATGCGAGGCGAGGTCCAACCGGGCCTGGCCCTGCGCTGGGAAACGCAGAACGGCGACCGCCGCTGGCAGTTCTGGCTTCGTCCGGGCTTGCGGCTGCACGGCACCCAGATGGATGCGCCGCTGACCTCCGTGATGGCCGCCGAGGCGATTCGCAGCGGGCTTGCCGGCTTGGCGATGGAGTCTCGCATCCATACCGCCGTGGATTGGGTTAGCGTCGAGTTTGACGCGCCTATGCCCCAGTTTGCCGCGCTGCTGGCGGCTGCACCATTCGCCGTGGGAACCCAGGACGTCCGTGGCGTGGTGGTGGGCAGCGGTCCCTACGCCATTGAATCCATCACCGCGCCGCGCATCACCTTGGTGGCCAATCCCGATTATTGGGGCGGACGAAGATTTCCCGAGACCATCACGGTTCTGTGCAGCCGCAGCGCACACGAACAGGCGCTTGACCTGGCGGCTGGCCGAGCTGACCTTGTCGAGGTTGCGCCCGAGGAGCTGCGCCGCGCCCAGCAGGAGCGCGTTCGTCTTTCGCAGGCGCAGCCGTCGGAGTTGATCGTACTCGCGGCCGACCATGCCCGCTCCAGCGACCTCAGGTTGCGGCAGGCGTTGAGCGAATCCATTGACCGTCCCGCGCTACTGAACTTCATCTTTCAGAAACAGGGCGAGAGCGCAGCTGGTTTGCTGCCGGATTGGATTACCGGATACGGCGCGCTGCTGCCTGCCCCGCAAGACCAGGCGCACGCCCGCCAGTTGCGCGCCGAAGTTGGCGGCCGCCCGTTGTTCAGCATCGGCTATGAGCCGGACGACGCCCAGTTACAGTTGCTCGCCGAGCGCATCGCGCTGAATGCGCGCGAATCAGGATTAACGGTGCAAGCCGTGGCGCGCACCGCGGATGTGGATTGGCTGCTGCGCCGCATCCCGGTGCAGACGGTGAATCCGGCGGCGGCTCTGACCGCCGTTCTGGGCGCCCTGCATGAGCCGCTGGAGTTAGGGGACGCAACCCTGGAGAGCGTCTTCCGCGCCGAGCGCGGAGCTTTGGCAAACTACACGGCGATTCCGCTGCTGCACCTGGACCGCGCCTGGGCCGCCAGCGAGCGCTTGCGTGACTGGTCCAACGCCTCACCGTTCTCACCGCTCCCCGCCGAAAGCTGGGTGGAGACCCGGCCATGAGTTTCCGGGGGCGATTGCTGGTGGTGATGGCCGTCATGGTGACGGCGGCGGTGGCCTCGGTTGCCTGGTTCACCGCGGTGCGGGCGCGGGTTGCCTTTGAACAGGTGGACCATCAGCGCACGGTGGCCATCGTCTCCCAGTTCCGCGAGGAATTCGCGGCCCGCAAGGCTAGCGTGGCCGAGGCTCTGGAGCGCTTATCGGCCAGTGAGGTGGTGCAGCAGATCGCCTTTGAAGCCGCACATTCCGGCGATACGTCCTCCTTTGTGCGCCAGGCGCGCACCCTGGCGCACGAGCAACAGTTGGATTACCTCGACCTGGTTGGCGGCGACGGGACCATACTCTCGTCGGCGGAGTGGCCGGCCCATTTTGCCTACAAGCTTCCGCAGGCAACTGCGGCGCGCGCCACTCCGGCGCTGGACCGGGTGGAGCTCGCCGACGGCTCCGAGCTTGGCCTGGTCGCCTCGCGCATCCTCACCGTTCCGGACGGCGTGCTTTACTTGTACGGCGGCAAGCGCCTGGACGCGGCATTCCTCAAGGATCTGTCCCTGCCGGCGGGAGCGCGGGTGTGGATGGTGCAGTTGGGATCGGGAACTCTGGAGCAGGCCTCGATGGTGGGCGATGGGCCTCCGCCGATTGCCCTGCTGCGGCCTTTGCTAGGCGAGGCTGTTTCGGGCAAGGAATCCAGCGCGGCCATTGCGACCTCGCCAGATCCGCTGGACCGCGTCACCGTGCAGGCAATTCCTTTGCGCGACGAGCAGGGTGCGGTCTCCGCCGTGCTGCTGGTGGAGACCTCGCGCCGTCCGCTGCTTGAGTTGGAGCGCCAGATCAAAGCCGTGGCGCTGGCAACGGCCGGAGCTGGTCTCCTGCTCTCGATCCCCCTGGCGCTCTGGATCTCCGGGCGTTTCAGCCGTCCCGTCGAACAGCTTGCCGCCGCTTCGCGCCAGATTGCGGCAGGCAACTGGAGCGCGCGCGTCGAACTGAATTCGCACGATGAGTTCGGCGAGCTGGGGCGAACCTTCAATTCCATGACGAGCCAACTGGCTTCGCAACGCGACAAGCTGGTGCAAACAGAGCGCGTGGCCGCCTGGCGCGAGCTGGCGCGGCGCCTGGCCCATGAATTGAAAAATCCTCTCTTCCCGCTGCAGATCACGGTGGAGAACCTGGTGCGCGCCCGGGCCCTGCCGGAGGCTGAATTCGAGGAGGTGTTCGACGAGAGCACCACGACCCTGCTGGAGGAGTTGGCACATCTGAAGACGATCATCGGACGCTTCAGCGATTTCTCGCGCATGCCGAAGCCGCAGGTGCAGATCATCGAGGTGAACGAATTGCTGCTTCGCGTGCTCAACCTGCATGCCGCGCAACTGGAACAGGCAACCAAGCCGGTGCGCCTGGAAACCGTGCTCGACGACAACGCCGGAGAGATCGAAGCCGACGAAGAATTGCTCTACCGCGTGCTCAGCAACCTGGTGCTCAATGCCGTTGACGCAATGCCCGAGGGAGGAACCATCACCATGACAACCCGCGCAGGGGATGATGAAGTTACGATCGAGATACGTGACACCGGCACCGGCATGACTC
The DNA here is from genome assembly GCA_963707735.1 of uncultured Acidobacteriota bacterium. Classification (GTDB taxonomy): domain Bacteria; phylum Acidobacteriota; class Terriglobia; order Terriglobales; family Acidobacteriaceae; genus TOLSYN. The sequence goes on from CAVPRB010000004.1 coordinate 84,045, forward strand.
CGGAGGAGAGCGCGCGGCTGTTCACTCCCTACTACACCACCAAGCAACACGGCACCGGCCTGGGCCTGGCCATCGCGCAGTCGGTGGTCAGCGATCACAACGGCACCATCGCGGTGGAGAGCGTGGCCGGACGCGGCAGCAGCTTCATCGTCCGCCTGCCGCGCAGGCAGCCGGCATCGGCTCTGCAGGCGGAGTCCGCGCGATGAGCGCCACGCCCAGGGCTGAGATTCTGATTGTTGACGATGAAGCCAACACCCTGGCATCGCTGGCGCGCGCCTTCCGCATTGCCGGCCACGAGGCAACCGTATGCGACAGCGCCGCCAAAGCGCTGGAGCTGGCGCGGACGCGCGCTTTCGACCTCATCCTGAGTGATGTCGTGATGCCGCTGCGCGACGGCCTGAGTCTGCTGGAGGACCTGCGCCAGGCCGGCGTCGATTCGCCCGTGGTCATGATGAGCGGCCAGGCTCACATCGAGATGGCGGTGCGCGCCACCAAGTTAGGCGCGCTAGACTTTCTAGAGAAACCAATCTCCACGGACAAGCTGTTGCTAACAGTGGACCATGCCCTCAAGTTGAGGCGTCTGGAAGATGAGAACAGTGAGTTGCGCCGTCGCGTTGGCAGACATGAGATCGTCTTCCACGGCGAGACGATGCGGCGGCTGATGGCACAGGTGGAACGCGTTGCAGGCAGTGAGACACGGGTCTGCATCCATGGCGAGACTGGAACCGGCAAGGAACTGGTGGCTCGCACCCTGCATGAGAAGAGTCCACGCAAGCTGGGGCCGTTTGTCACCTTGAATTGCGCCGCCGTTCCCGCCGAGCTGATCGAGAGCGAACTGTTCGGTCACGAAAAAGGTTCATTCACCGGGGCTCTGGCGCGCCACATCGGAAAGTTTGAGCAGGCGCACCGCGGCACGCTCTTCCTCGACGAGATTGGCGACATGCCCCTGGCCATGCAGGCCAAGCTGCTGCGCATCCTGGAAGAAGGCGAGTTGGAGCGCATCGGCGGAGACAAGAACATCGCGGTGAACGCGCGCGTGATTGTGGCCACCCACCGCAACCTGGAGGAACTGGTGCGCGAAGAGCGCTTCCGCCCGGACCTGTTTCATCGCGTCTACGTATTCCCTATTGAGCTGCCACCCTTGCGCCAGCGCCGCGAAGACATACCCTTGCTGGTCGCGCACTTTGCAACCCAGGTGGCGGCGCAGAATAACTGGAAGCCCGCACGGTTCGAGCCCGAGGCGATCGAGGCTCTCTGCGGCTATCGCTGGCCGGGGAACGTGCGCGAGTTGCGCAACATCGTCGAGCGTCTGCTGCTGCTGGCCGAGGGCCCGGTAGATGCGGCAACCGTTGCCTTGGCGCTTCCCTTGTCGGCAACCCAGGCGCTCTCCGGCGCCAGTGAGATCGCCGGGCCGCTGGCGGAGCGGGTCGCGGAATTCGAACGCGTCACCGATTCAGCAGGAACTGAAACGCCACGGCAATCACATGACCAACACGGCCAGGGCGCTGGGACTGGAGCGAAGCCACCTCTACAAGAAGTGCCAGCAATTGGGGATTGAGATCAACCGCGACTGACAGCTCAGTCGCGCTTGGCCGCGCTGGCTTTGCGTTCGGCTTCAGCCCGGCGAAGTTCGCGTCGCCGCCCCGCATCGTCAAAGCGGCGCTGCTCCTCGGCCGTCTCGGGAATTACCGGCGCCACCGGAAGTTTGCGCCCATGCCGGTCTACGGCAACAAAGGTGAGGTAGGCGGAGCTGACATGGTGGCGCTCTCCGGTGAAGTAGCTTTCCACAAACACCTTGATGCCAACTTCCATCGAGGTGCGGTAAACCCGGTTCACCGAGGACTTGAAGATCACCAGATCGCCGATGCGCACCGGAATCAGAAAGTCCAGGTGGTCGGTGGAGGCCGTTACCACGTAGCTGCGCGAATGGCGGTGGGCGGCAAGCGCCCCGGCAAGATCGATCCAGTGCATGAGCCGGCCACCCAGTAGCGCGCCTAGGGGATTGGCGTCATTAGGCAGAACCAATTCCACCATCTCGGAAATTGAGTCGGCGACCGGGCGCGGATTCAGGTTTTCTGGCAGCTCCATCGTTCCTCATTCTGCTTTGCGGCCTGCCGGATGCGCAATGCGGCTGGCCCGTCGCTGAAGTGTTCCGGCGCCTGCGAGCATTCCGTCCGTCTTCAGGGAATGCACCTTCCTGCGGCCACCCCGGCCGGTTTCTGGCAGCTCGATCATAGCGCAGCTCTGGACACAGCGCCCGCCGGATGCGCAAAAGGCGGGTGCGGCGCGATTCGAATGCACACTGCAATACGCGCCAGGCGCGAGCGGCAAACCCTTGACCTTCGCCCGTTCCGCTGCCCCATCGGTTGCCGCTTCGCCGCCCCGCCAGCCTTGTGGTATGTTCTGCCTATGGACGCCGCACGAATGGAGCAGCTGAAATCGATCCTCGCCCAGGATCCCCGGAATGCGTTCGCCCGCTATGCGCTGGGCATGGAGTATTCCTCGGCCGGGCAGACCGACGCAGCCTTGCTGGAGTTTCGCTCCCTGCTCGAACTGGACGCCAACTACGCCAACGCCTTTTTCATGGGAGCCCAGGCGCTGCAGAACGCCGACCGCATTCCGGAAGCCGTCGAATGGCTGCGCGATGGCATCGTCTGCGCCCATCGCATAGGCAACCGCCATGCGGAAAGCGAAATGCAGGCGCTGCTCGAAGAGTTGGAATCCTAGCGCTTCTCCACCCGATCCATGCGGCGCAACATCTTCAGCAATCCCCAGTTGAAGACTCCGGGAAGCAGGCGGTACAGCCCCATTAGCAGGTGATAGCCCCACGGGACCACCACCAGCCGCCGGTTGTCGCGATACGCCTTCCATGCCGCCTCCGCCACCAGTTCCGCGCTGGCGCCGCGCTGGCGGCCGCCGCCCATGCGCAGGCTCTCGGCTCCGCGCACCACGTGGGCATTGAACGCGGTCTGCACATATCCCGGGCAGACCGTGTTGACGTGAACTCCATATGGAGCCAGTTCCAGCCGCGCCCCAAACCCGATGCAATTCAGCGCGTGCTTGGTCGCTCCGTAGGCAGCCATGTAGGGTACGCTGACCAGTCCGGCCACGCTGGAGATGTTGAGGATGGCGCCGGAGCGCTGCTGCTTGAGCAGCGGCGAGACGACCTGCATGCACTCGATGGCGCCGAACAGATTGGTGTCGAACATCTTGCGGCAAGCGCCCAGGTCCATTCGCTCGACCGAATCCACCTGCCCGAAGCCCGCATTATTGACCCACACATCGACGCGGCCAAAGCGCTCGATCGAGGCCGCCAGCAGGGCTTCGATCTGCGCCCGCACGCATACGTCGCAGGCGACGGCGAGGGTGCGTTCGGGCGCTCCGGCGCGCTCGCGGGCCTGTTCAACCCGGCCAAGATCGCGCGAGGCCAGCACTACGGACGCACCTTCGCGGAGAAAGCGATGCACGATGGCCTCGCCGATTCCCATCGAAGCGCCGGTCACCACCACAACTTTCCCTGGAATGCCCATGCCGGAGTTTTATGACCGCGCGGTTGAAAAGTCAAGCCAGCCCAGGCAGCGGTAAGCAGAGGTTCCGTGCGGCAGGCATACGAACACGGTTCGCCGCCTGACCTGCAGGAGCTCCCAGGCAGAAGCTCTGCGGGTCGGACCAAGTTAGCGAGCGAGCGACACCATGGAGGACACTTCAAGACCGGTTTGACTTCGAGTTAGTCTCCGGTTTGGCGACGACACGTCCAGAATCGCCTCAAGGTTGCCGATTGAAAATCATAGAAGCACAGACGCACCCGCCCTGTAAACATTGCAAAACTAGAACTCACGTCTTGAGGGGCCGAGAAGTGGCCGGTCATCGCGCCGGTTCGTCAATGCCCCATTATCGAAACCCAGCCACTCCACGCGTCCACGCCCATCCATGAGCGAAAAATATGCACAGTTCTCGGATGACAGGATCGAGGTGTCCGCCAGCCAGATTTCGTCGATTCTTGCCAGATCGGGAAACTGCGATGACAGCCCTACTACTTCCTGATAGATGTCCCTGTCCGTGATCCCAGTTTGATCCCGTTCCAAAAGCAAAATCCGTCTCCGCGCCGAGGCCTTTACAAGCTTCGGGATTTTTGTCCTGAGGGCCTTTTCAACAACTGTTTCCAGACCGCCGGGAACGCTATGGCGACCTAGGCGACAGTTTCCCTTCATTCCCGGCACGCTAGTGGTACGGAGAATAATATTCAACTTAAGACACCCGTTCTTCGAACCGCGTCCAACAGGGACAGAGTATTTGAAATCACCATCTTGCGGCACACCGGCATGGTTCGCGATTAGCCAAGCCAGTAGGTCATCTCCCACTTCACTCCAGTCGTATCCCTTCGGAATCGCACGAACTGGAATAAAGACGTCAAGAGATCGCTCTGCCCTCACAAGAGCCGCATTGTTCTCGATGCGTCCGAAAGCCTTCATGAATACATGAGAGTCAAATTTATCGTTGACGAACGGTTGAATCAGAGTGTGTTCGAGCGCGAGTTTGATTCCGTCCGCTCTTGTCGCGACTACCTCAACCGCCCCGTCTTCTCTTTCCTCCACCCAATCGAGCGCCGCAGTTTTCCAAGCTCCGTTTTCGTAGGCGGATAACAACATTTCGATGATTGGGCGTTCCCTCGGTTTTGAATTAACAGGCATATCACTGACTATCCTACCCAAACAATTCCCAGCCATACACGGAATTGTTGCCCCACTCGAATTCATTACCGATTACGGGCAATCCTGAAGCCATCCATTTGGACCATTGATGCCGCAACCAGGATTGCGCGTGACGAGCCCGTCCGGCAGCGGCCTTGCGTGCACGAGGAAGGCGGCGAGCAGCCGACTGCCTCCTGCACCCCGCGCGCAAAACTTTTCTGGCGATTGCGTCCGGGGGAAACGCGGGCCGGGCATTGCCGAAGCCGTCCATTCGATCTTCCCCGCAAACCGATGGCTCGTCCCATGTGGCGGCGCTGGCTGGGATCGAATGGACAGCCGGGTCAACTCCCGGGGCTAGTTCACGCTCTCCAGGCGCGCGCGGATCGTGCTGGCAAGTTGGCAGACCGATGCCAGCTTTTCAACCGCGTCCGTGGGCATCTCCGGCGACTGCATCGCCAGTTGGGTGGAGAGCAGAATGCCGGTCACGGCGTCGCGAATCTCGCTGCGCAACTGCTGTTCGGCGGCGCGAATGGCGATGATTCGCGATTCGCGATTGCGGCGCATCGCCAGCCGCAACTCGCGCGCGATGCGTTCGGCGTTGCTGATGGCAAGGTTGACGTAAACCGGCACGGCCAGGCCGAGATTATTCAGCAAGGACTCCAGGGCCTCGCCTTCCACCTCTACCATCGGGTCGTCCAGAATCACCGACGAGTACTCATTGTTGCGCAGCATCGAAGCCGCTTTGCGAACCGATTCGCAGACCTCAACCGATTCGCCGATGGTTTGTTCCAGGGTATTGCCGCACTCGAGGCGGCGGCTGCTCGAAGTTACTAGTAGAATCATGATCTCCTCACTGGGCCCGGGCAGCGTGTGCCCGGGGCACGGGCGCAGAAATGCATCCATGTGGGATTCGGGGTGGCCGCCAGCCTACTGCAGCGCGCCGTACTCTTTGAGTTTGCGATACAAGGTAGTCTTGCCAATGCCGAGCAGGCGCGCGGCTTCCAATTTGTCGCCGTGCAGCAGCTCGATGGCGCCCAGAATCGCCTGCCGCTCGATCTCGGCAATCGGCAGGATGCCGCGCCGCGGCAACGCGAATTCAGCAGCCGGCTCGCTTTGCTCCCGCCAGTTCTGAATCGCGGTGGGGAGATCGGCGATGTGAACCGTGGGACCGCTGGTCAGGGCGCAGGCGCGTTCGATGCAGTTCTCCAACTCGCGAATGTTGCCCGGCCAATCGTAGCTGAGCATCAGCTTCAAGGCGTCGTCGCTCACATTGCGCTGCAACCCGGTGGAACGCGAAAGCCGCTCCAGAAAGTGGCCGACCAGCAACGGAATGTCCTGTTTGCGCTGCCGCAGTTGAGGGATCCGCAGACTGAGCACGTTCAGGCGGAAGTAGAGATCCTTGCGGAATGCGCCCTGGGAAACCGCCTGCTCCAGGTCGCGATTGGTCGCCGCCAGCACCCGCACGTCGATGGCAATGGGCTTGGTGCCGCCCACCGGCCGCACTTCCTTTTCCTGCAGGGCGCGCAGCAGCTTGGATTGCAAGTCGATGGGCAGCTCACCAATCTCATCGAGGAAGATCGTGCCGCCGTCGGCGGCCTGCAACAGTCCATCCTTGTTCTTGTTGGCGCCGGTAAAAGCGCCCTTGACGTAGCCGAACAGCTCGCTCTCGATCAGCGAAGGCACCAGCGAACCACAATCAATGGCTACGAACGGCTTGTCGCGGTAGGGCCCGGAGTAGTGAATCGAGCGCGCCACCAACTCCTTGCCGGTGCCGCTCTCGCCCAGAATCAACACCGGGTGCGAGCTGTGCGCCGCCTTGCTGATGATGCGATACAGCTTTTCCATCTCCGGGGAGCGGCCGACGATCGCGCCAAAGCCTTCCTTGCTCTTCACCTGCTGGCGCAGGATGCGATTCTCGCTCGACAACTGCAGATGACCCAGCACCCGGTCCAGGATCAGGCGCAGCTCTTCCAGGTTGAAGGGCTTGGTCACGTAGTCGTAGGCGCCCTGCTTCATCGCCTGTACCGCCGACTGCACGCTGGCGTAGCCGGTCATTACGATCACCACCGTCTCCGGACGACGCCGCTTGACCTCTTTCAAAACCTCCAGCCCGCCCAGCCCTGGCAGGCGCAAATCCAGCAGCACCACGTCGATGCTGGTCGTGTCCAGAACCCGGAACGCATGTTCAGCGTTGTCCGCGATGTAAGTGGAATATCCGATGCCCTGGGCCACATCGCGGCAACCTTCGCGAATGGAGCGTTCATCGTCCACGATCAGCAGATTCAACAGATTCGCTTCCGCTTTTTCGCGACTGGGTTCCATGGCTAATGCACCCAGAATTGTACTGATTGCCACCTCTGGGCTTGAAGTACCCGCGTCACCCATTCGTGTGCCGTGGGACACGCCCGAACTGTGACTGGGTATCGGCGCCTGCCCGCTTCCCCTGCTTGTATCCATCATCTCCCTTGCCTCCATGCCTGCCTGTTTCCTTAAGAAATCTCCGGTTCTTCCCGTGCCGCATCGATTGCAATCCGGATTACGGCGGCGTCCGGTTCGCCGCTGGCGGCCAGCAACTGGCTGCGGATCTCACGCACCAGGACGCAGCCGCGATCACTGCCCTCGCAAATGTCGGTGGCGTAATGTTGCAATGATTCACCTTCCAGATACTGGGAGAGCAACCCAGCCGCAATCATGACCCCGGTAAAAACATTCGCCAGTTCATGCAGACGGTGCCGCATTGCCTGCACCTCGCCCAGCTCCAGGGTGACGCTCCGCAGCGTCCCCGTCACCGGACAACCACTCGCCTCGTTCGTGTTCATTTCGGAGTTCACGCCCTGCTATAAGGCAAGGCAAGTGCCAAATCGGGCTCCGAGTTGCAACCCATTGTAAATGAAGGATTTTCGTCAGGCTGGAGGCAAAGGCAGACGGAGGCTTCGTCCCGGGTGAATTCCCACAACGGAACAAAGTCGTTCGTGTTACCAAGCAACTGTATTGTTTTTAATAATTTACCGAGTTGGAACCAATTCCGGAAAAGGGAGAAGAAAAGGCGGAGAGATTACCCTCCGCCAAGAACCTGCACAATCTCGAACCTTACTTACTGTCCGCCCGGGCGCACAGCCGTCGCTGGCGCGCTGCCTTCCAGCAACAGCACCCCGTGGTGGCGGGTGGTGACGTAGAGCGCCTCACCTTGCAGCATCGCCCCGGTCACTTCAACCCCAGCGGCGGGCTCGGCCTTCCAACTCCGTCCCTCGTCGCGGCTCACATACACGGTCTTGGAGCCTGCGGCTCCGGCCACCAACCGGCTGCCCTCGGCCCGGATGGAGAGGATCTCGCGCGGCGGCAACCCGTTCAGCACGTGCTCCCACTCCGGGTTACCCTTCGCCTTGCGCGCCCAGCGCAGCGCTCCCTCGCTGGTTGCAATCCACAACGTCTCGTCGCCCGTGACCGTTACCGCATAGACCCGCGTGACCCATTCCGGCAGCGGCAGACGCGACCAGTGCGCTGCCCCGTCGCTGCTCTGCCAGACTCCGTGCAGGGTCGCCGCCGCCACTGTTCCCATATTTGCGGAGACCGAGAAAAATTCCTTTTCTCCGTCTACCGAGCCACCGCTCCAGGACGCTCCCTCGTTTGCGCTCACCAGCAACCCGGCCTCAGTGGCCGCATACCACTGCTGGCCACCCAGCGCCACAGCGTTTACCCTGCCCTCAAAGGTAGACCGGGTAACCGCCGGCTTCGGAGCTTTGCGCGTTTTGCGTCCTTGGCTAGCGTTGGGCACCGGTTTGCCGGGCGCCGCAGGGGCTTGTTTCACGATGTTCTTGCTTCCCTCCCAGCGCTGGCTTTTCGAATTCAACACGTAGAGGCCGCGGTTGGTCGCCGCCACCAGCTTTCCCTGTGATGACTCAGCCAGATCAAAGACATCGTTTCCCCCCAAGCCCTCGCTGAGCTGGTTCCACCGCCCATCGTGCGAGCGGAAGACCCCGCCGAATTCCTTGTCGTTCAATACGCCGGCGTAGAGATCGCCGGAATGCTCCGGGTCGGCTACCAGCGCCGTAATCTGTCGCTGGCTGAAGCCCTCGTTGGAAGGATAGAAGCTTTGCCCGGCGTCGTCAGATGCAAATACGCCGCCGCGATCGGTTGCAATGAGCACTCGCCTGGGGTTGCGCGGATCCACCAGCACGTCATTGAGAATGTAGTTCGGCGGTGAGATCAGTTTGAAAACCTTGCCGCCGTCGTTGGTTTTCCACAGCCCCTCGGTGGTCCCGGCGTACACCGTGTTGATGTCTGCTGGGTCCTGCTGCAGAACCAGAGTCCGGCGAGCGCTGCTCGGGATTCCCTGCACCTTGTGAAAGAGTTCGCCGCCGTTCTCGCTCTTGTAGATCCCCGAGCAGGCGCTGGCATAAACCGTGCGCGGATTCGAGTGGCCGAGAATGATGGAAAAAACGTCCGAGTCGTCGATTAAGCCTTGCTTGATGTTGTGCCAGGTGGCCCCGCCGTCGGTTGTCTTCCAGGGCAGGTGCCAGGTTCCGGCATAAATGATCTTGGGATCCTGCGGATCGATGGTGACCGACTCGAAGTTTTTCAGATCGGGATGACCGGCGGGCGTGATTCGTTCCCAGCGTTCACCCCGGTCGGTACTCCGGTAGACTCCGTCCAGGGACGCGGCGACCAGGATCTGCGGATCGGACTCGGCCAGGGCCAGGGCCTGAATGCTCTTGCCTCGCAGTCCCGCCGGCTCGCTCCAGATGCGTCCGCCATCACGGCTCACGAAAAATCCCCCTCCGGTGCCGGTGAGACTCCAGCCAACCACATAGATGGTCGCCGGATGGGAGGGATCGAAAGCAATATTTTTCAGCATCAGCTCGTGGCCGGAGCCAAGTTGTGCGAAGTGTTTCCAGTGGCGTCCGCCATCGATGGATTCAAACAACGCTCCCGCTCCCGAGCCCAGTAGGAGGTGGTCCCGGTTGGACGGATCGGCGGCCAAGGCGCGGGCGTTGCCGCCAAACGGCCCCACGGCCTGCCACTGTGAGAACGCGGGAGTGGAGATCGCAACTATCAGCAGAACCAACAGAAAGGAGAAACGCTTCAACATGGCAATCCTCGTTTCATCCAGTCCGCTGGCCTCTGCCGTCGCCAATTGGGTTAGCTCACCTGCCGGCTTGCGAAACCCAATGGCCCCACGAGAAGACCGTTCCCTCGTTTGACAAAAACAGAAACCCCGGCTGGATGCTATGAATATGAACGCATCCAGCCGGGGAGATTGTCAACGGGCGAGGCGCGTTGGCGACCCACGCCCGCCGATCTTAAGGTTTAGCTCTTTAGTTCGATGCCTCCGGCATCTTGCAGTTCTTTCTTGTCTCCTTGCGGTACGTACCGCGCGGAACTGCCTTCACCCTGCTCTCGTCCACCGCCGTGGTTCCCGCGGTCGGGAAGCTGGCGCCGGCCGGAACAATCCACAGATCGACCCGCTGGTCGTCACCCGTCCCGGTGCTGGGAGAGATACGATCGGCATCGACTTTCGTCGGGTTCACCGGTTCCACCGCCAGGTATTCCTTGGTGTTGACGGCGCGCTCGGCAGCGAATTCAGGCGTCTTCTTGCCCTTCCTCGCTGTGTTTTCCTCGGTCGTGGCATAGCCAACCACCACGCCCTTGGCGTCCGGTTCGGCCAGAAGAGCCTCGGCGTAACGGCCCAGCTCGTCCTTGGCTGCGTTGTCCACGCGGGTCGGCGGCTGGTCGCAGTTCTTGAAGTCGATGTGACCGAACAGGGTCGCGACCTTCGGAACCACCACGCTGCACACCACCGACGTGCTGGCCGAAGCCGACAGGTTGCGGGCATCGGTCACCGAGCAGTCCACGCCAATCGTGCTGGCCGGAACTCCCGCGGTGTCCAGGTTGTACGTCGGGCCGCTGCCGGTCAGGTGGCCGGAGTTAGCCGTGCAGCTATAGGTCAGCGGACTATTGTCCGGGCTGCTGCCCACGGCCGTGATCGTTAACGAATCGCCGCACAGCAGCGAAGCCGGGCTGGCCGAAACCGTCAACGACGGCCCACGCATCGGAGGCCGGTTGACACTGAAGCTTGTCTGGCAAGTGGCGGAACGCTGGTGTGCGCCTTTGCCGTTGTCCCATACCTTGGCGCTCACCGTGTAGGTGCCCGGAGCCAGCCCGGTCGTATCCACCGATGCTGTTCCCGTGTTGCCGCCAATCTTAACGCTGGTGCTAGCGTATGAATAACTTACGATGCGCTTCGGCATGAAGCCCGAAGGCGTCACGCTAACCCTCACCGCGACACCGGCATCCACTGCCGATGGTTCCGCGCTGCAGGTTGCGGTCACTTCACGTTCCATCTTCGGCATGCCGAGGTCCAGGCTGAAGCCGGCCTGAAGGCGAACGCCGTTGTAGGTAGTGCTATGCCCCGGAGGGTTGCTCTGGCTAAAATTGGTCAGGACGTAATCGGCCTGGAAGGGACGGATCGACCAGTGCCGGTTGATCTTGTAATCCAACCCGCCGCCCAGGAAGAAAATGGTAGAGTTCTGGTCGCGAGTCGGAGCCGAATCAACATGCTGGAGTCCGTACAGGGCCTCTACAAATGGCATCAAATGCTCGGTCCGGTACGTGAACTTCGGCCCTACCGCGTAGGATTCCAGACGGAAGACGTCATTGTAGCGGCCACCAAAGTCCGCGGTGAGTCCTGCCCAGCGGTTCAAGTTATAGGTGACCTGCAGTCCCGCACCTTTCTTGAAATCCGGTACATTGAACAGCGAAGGGGTGATCTGGCCACCCATGTGGTACCAGGAATATCCCAAGAAAATTTCAGCCTGGGGTGCATCCGTGCTCTGTGCGGCCAGCAACGAAGGCAGGCACAATACTAACGCGAAAACTAACAACATCGGCAGAAAGCGACGTAGAGACATTTTCTAGATCCTCCCGAACCTTATCGGCAACGAGTCAACAAACAACAGAAGCGGCAGCTAGCAACCTAAATCCGTCATTCAGATGTTGCACTGCCACACGTAGGTTCAAAATCCGTGCTGCCCAATGGTAACCATCACGCCGGTCATTGCAGTGGTCATTTTAGCTCAGTTTGAATATCCTTTTTGGCATTTTCGATTCTGCGCCCGTTTTTCGGTAAGCTTGACCTATGTGCCGGCACCGTTCCGGAGGTCTCCATCAGGATGGGGAGAGCGGCGCCAATGTCTGCATAAACCCGGCATTCATCACGCGGGCGACGTGTTTTGCGGATGCCTGTCACGGCGCGGGACCAGCGAAGGGACTGAATAGGGATGGAGTCCGAAAAGGTACTGATCGTGGAGGATGAAGAGAACGAACGCTCTGGACTAGCCGAGCTGGCCGCCGCTTGGGGATATTGCACCCAGACCGCCTGCGACGGTCTCGATGCGCTGGAAAAAATTCTCTCATGGAGTCCCGGCATCGTTGTTACCGACCTCAAGATGCCCCGCATGGATGGCTTGGAATTGCTGGAGCGCGTCTCCCAGACGCCGCGCGAGATCGCATTCATTCTGCTCACCGCGCAGGGCTCCATCGATGCGGCCGTAGCGGCCATGAAGCTGGGCGCCTACGACTTCATCGAGAAGCCCGTCAACCCGGCCCGCCTGCGCAACATCCTACAAAACGCCGCCCGCCAGCGCGCCACTGAACGTGAGCTGGAAGCCGCGCGCCGCCTCCTGCGCGACACCGGAAAGCTCGGCGCACTGGTCGGGATCCTCGCGCAAAATGCAGGAGGTCTTCCACCTCATCGAACTGGCCGCGCCCAGTACCGCCTCGGTCCTGATCACCGGCGAGAGTGGCACCGGCAAGGAGCTGGCCGCCCGCGCCATTCACCAGCTCTCCCCGCGCAACCGCAAACCATTTGTGGCCATCAACTGCGCCGCCATTCCTGAAACTCTCATTGAAAGCGAAATCTTTGGCCATGAAAAAGGTGCCTTCACCGGAGCGCTGGAGCGCCGCACCGGCTGCTTTGAGCTGGCCGAGAGCGGAACCCTGCTCCTCGACGAAGTCGGCGAGATGCCGATCGCAACCCAAGCCAAGCTGCTCCGCGTCCTGGAAGACCACAGCTTCCGCCGGCTGGGCAGCAAAACCGAGACCACTGTGGATGTCCGCGTCCTCGCCGCCACCAATAAGGTTCCCGAGGATGCCGTCACCGGTGGCCAGTTGCGCAACGATCTCTACTATCGCCTCAATGTATTCAACATCCACATGCCTCCCTTGCGCGACCATAAGGAAGACATCCCCGCCCTAACCAGCACCCTCATCCAGGAGATGAACGCCAAGCATCAGCGCAACGTTCTCGGCGCCAGCGATCCGGTTCTGCAGCTGTTTGAAAGTTTCTCCTGGCCAGGCAACGTCCGCGAGCTGCGAAACATCCTGGAGCGGGCCGTCATCGTCTGCAGTTCCAGTATGATCGAGACGCGCCACTTACCCCCTGCCTTCGCCAACATTTCGTCGCGCCCGCCGCTCAGCCAGCTCGATGGTATCCACGTGGGCATCGGTACCACCGTCGGCCAGGCCGAGCGTCAGTTGATCGTCAAAACCCTGGAATCCACTCATAACAACAAAACCCGCGCCGCGGAAATTCTCGGCATCAGCCTCAAGACCCTGCACAATAAGCTGAAGGAATACGGAAGCAAGGAGCAACCGCTCGCTTCCGGAGCAGTCGACCGGCGCGAGAGCGGGAGTTGACAGCCGAGCCGGCAAGCTCTGCCCCCAAAATCGTGGCTATGTGTGCGCCGGCTCTGGCACCCAGAAGACATCATTCCCATGAAACGCTGGCGCTTCCGGTATGCGATTCGCTGCGACTGAGTTGCGGAATCCTGATCGCCAAATCTGAGGCCGGCAGGGGAGGTGCTGAGGAGCTCGGCGCGGAACGAGTGGAATGACACGAACCGAGTGGAGCGCGTGCAGTCGCCTCTCGGTTGCTGATGGACGTCTGATTCTGACCGCAGCGGAATTCTTGCATTGCTGCGCAAGAATAGTAGAATTCGGGAGATCCAGAGCTGCATAAGGAGATTGCGATTGAAAACCAAGGATGGAGCCATCATCTATTACGAAGACCACGGAAGCGGCCAACCGATTCTGCTGGTACATGGCTGGACTTGTTCCTCGAAATTCTGGCGAAAAAATGTTCCCGAGCTATGCAAACATTTCCGGGTAATTACCATCGACCTGCGCGGTCACGGCAACTCCTCCAAAATACTGACCGGCCATACTATTTCACAATATGCCTCTGACGTCCGTGCACTCATCGAACACCTTGGAATAAACGACGTTACCCTGGTGGGCTGGTCGCTGGGTGGTCCGGTCGTGCTGTCCTACTACGATCAATTCAGGGATGACAGCCGGCTCAAAGCCCTGGGATTGGTTCGACACCGATCCCTTTCCGTTCAACCCTGCCGACTGGAACCCCCATGGGCTGAAGAACTACAACTACGACGGCATGAATGCCGGGTTTAGTGTCTATATGGCCGATCCGAAGAAGTTCAACGCCGCGCACACCGCCAAGATGTTCAAAGACGGCAAGGTGAGCGACAGCGACCTCGAATGGATCAGCGCCGAGCTGGACAAAACTCCTGTCTGGATTGGGGTGGCCGCGTACTCAGATTATGTGATGAGCGATCATGCCAAGGTACTGCCCACCATCAAGATTCCGACGATTGTCTTTGCCACCGATTCGTTGAACTACAAAACGGGACTTGAAATGGGTAAGAGTATTGCGGCTCAGGTTCCGAATTCAACCTTCGTTCCGTTCGAAGGTGCAGGTCATATTCTTTTCTATGAACAGGCGGAGAAGTTCAATCAAGCCTTGATCGATTTCATCCGGAAGAACCCGTAAGGACGCTTATTGCGCAGAGGCCGCTTGATTCAGGTCCAGTTGAAGCATCACTCGATGTCCCACCGGCTCTGGTAAAGCGCACCGATGGCGAGTGCCGGTAGGAACTTCTGGCTGATAAGCGACACCCGAGATTTGCCGGTTTCCGGAACGCGGAGCTGGATTCCCCCTAGATGTTCCGTGCCGTGATAGCGGGCGCGTGGGCTAGGGTAAACTTGAAGCCATAGTGAACGCGAATCTCTATCAGCGGCGCGAGCGGGGTGCCGTTTACGCTGTGCGCCCAAGACGAGTTCGGCTCAGCTTCCGCCATGAGGCTGACCATGCCGCGGCTTAGACTAAAAACCAAGTTAGTACTGGCAATCAGCGCCCTGGTCTTCACCCTGGTTGCGGCGCTCTCTGGTCTCTATCTCTCCCAGATTCTTGGCCAGCGCATCAGCCAGAGTTACGACAACGCGGATTTCATCGCCCACCAGGTACTGCACGCAGCCCGCCAGGCGCTGGAGACCGAACTGCCTTCCACTGGCCTGCAGCCGCAGGACTCCAACCAGGCCCGTGACGCCATAGCGGCCATTCTCCAGCGCGATCAGGCCCTTCGCAGCCTGCTGCAGTCCGTCGTGGGATATAACCCCGAGGTTTATGACGCGGCCCTCGCCGACCGCAATGGGATACTGATTGTTGATACCGGTGACAGCACCATGCAGGACCCATGCCGCGCCGTCCCGCCCTCGCCGCGCTGCGCGATGGCGGCTTCCTCGACCAGTTTCGCGCCGTGTATGGTCCCGCCCGCGTCTATGAGGTGACCTTGCCGGTGCAGCGCCAGGGCGCGCCCTTCGGTGAAATTCGCGTCGGCCTCTCCACGCTTTTCCTCAAGCAGGAACTGGTGCCGCAACTCAATCGCGCTCTCCTGCTCTCCGGCATCGCCGTGCTGTTCTCACTGATCATCGCCGCCTTTCTCTCCAACCTGGCACTGCGCCCGCTGGAGACTCATCGCCCGCCGCCTGGACGCCATGACCGCGGAGACAGCGAAACGCCCGAGCCGGAGACCGCGCGAACCGACGAATTCGGCGCCGTCAGCACTCGCATCGACCGCCTCGGCCGCCAGATGAACGATGTCCGCCAGGTCTTCTCCGCCCTCAAGGAAAACCTCGACCAGCTCATGTCTACCCTGCAGGATGGACTGATCCTCTTCACCCGCGATGGCCGCATCTTCCTTGTCAGCGCCTCGGTGGAGCGCTTCATCGGCCGTGCGCGCGCCGAGATGCTGGGCCGACATGGTCGAGGAGGTTTTTGACGACTCCAACCGCCTCGGACGTATCATGCTCGACGCCTTTGCGCTGCGCCAGGAAGTTCCCTCGCGCGAGATTGAGATCGAACACGGACGCCGGGTGCGCTCGCGCTGGATTTCATCTCCGAGCGCGGCGTTCCCATCGGTGCCCTGCTCACCGTTCGCGATGCCGAGTCGGTCCGCCGCATTGAAAACGAAATCGAGCTCTCGCGCCGTCTGGCGGCCATCGGACGCCTCACCTCGGGCGTTGCCCACGAGGTCAAGAATCCGATCAACGCCATCGTCATTCACCTTGAGCTGCTGCGCGAGCGCATCCTCCAACCCGACCCCGACATCCGCCGTCACATGGACATCATCAACTCGGAAATTCACCGCCTGGACCGCGTCGTCAAAACCCTCGCTGATTTCTCCCGCCCCGTCGAACTCAACCTTGCAGCAATGGATTTACGCTCGTTGGCCGCCAGCGTGGTTGCGCTCGCCGCTCCCGAGGCCCGCTCCCGCAACGTGGAAATCGTTCAGGAATTCGGCCCGCAGCCGCTGCCAGTCCGCGTCGACGCTGACCTGATGCGGCAGGCCGTTCTCAACGTGGTCATCAACGGCGTCCAGGCCATGCCCGATGGTGGCACCCTTACTCTGCGCGCCTTTGCCTCCGCACAAGCCGCCGTGCTGCAGGTGCGAGACAGCGGCGTCGGAATTCCGCCCGAAATTCGCGAGAAGATCTTCAATCTCTACTTCACCACCAAAACGTCCGGCAGCGGAATCGGCCTGGCCCTGACTTTCCGCGCCGTGCAATTGCATAACGGTGCGCTCGATCTCGTCCCCGAATCCACGCCAGGCGCAACTTTCCGCTTCATGCTTCCCCTGGCGCTCCAGGATTTTCCTGCCGGCAGAGCCTCCGAATCGCCCGGTGGACCGATGCCCGATGGGCCGCACGAACCCATCATTCCTCCGCGGCAGTAAAATAAGACTTACAGAAAAAATTATGTCCGTTCTTTTTTTCGAGACTCTCATCCCGACCCGCATACTCACCGGACTGGCCCTCGCCCTCACGCTGCTCGCCGCGGGATGCCACAGGAAACCCGCGCCCACCACTCCACCCGCGCCCGTTCCTTCCATCCAGACGCAGCCCCTGCCCGAGCTGCGCCGCCGCCTGCGCCCAGCGAAACCCCCAGCGCAGCTCCCGAGGCCGCGCCGTCCGCCGCCCCTCGCCAGGCGCGCCCAAACCAAGACCAAAACCAAAGCCGCGCAAGCCCGTTTCCCATCCGCCCGCACAGCCCGCCGAGCCCGCAAAGCCAGCGCCCAGCGAGCCAGCCAAGCCCGCGCCCTCGAGCAGTTCCGTGCAGATCACCGCCGATGTTCCCCGCGCCGCCGTGCAATCGCAAACCCAGAACACCAGACAACTGTTGCGCAGCTCCCAGGGCAAACTCGCCCGCATCACCCGTTCCCTCAACGAAGCGGAACAGGGAATGCTGCGCCAGGCGCGCAACTACATCGCCGAATCCAACCAGGCGTTGGAGGCCGGAGATATTGAGCGCGCCTACAACCTGGCCGTCAAAGCCAGCCTGCTGGCCAATGAACTGGCAAAGTAGTGCTCGACCCAGGCGCCGCGAGCACGGGGTAAATCAATCGCAGTCCGGAGTAAGAAATTACCTCGGCGCGGGGTCAATTCCCTTTCCGCAATCGATTGCGGACGCTTCCGCCGGCTACTCACCCACCGGGATCGCCATCGCCTCGTTGAGACCTCCGAACACCGCGTCATAAACTCCGCTCTCAGCCGCCAAACGGAGCCGTTTCACGTTCTCCACGCAAATCTCGGTCACCGCCGGCTGCGTCTTCAGGATTTCCATTACCTCGGCAATGAACGCGCCTAGCGGCATGGCCCTGGGATTTCGGCCCCGTCCATCAGCTCCGTCGCCACATACGGAGGAATCAGTTCCAGAACCTCCGTCGCCGTTCCCTTCAGTTGGTAGCGTAGCGATTGCGTATAGGAGTGGATCGCGGCCTTGGTCGCACTATACGTAGGCGTCAGCGCCAGCGGCACAAACGCCAATCCCGAGGAGACGTTTATCACCGCCGAGTAAGCCTGCTTCTGCAGCAGCCCCAGCAAGGCCGCCGTCAGCCGGATCGGTCCCAGCAGGTTGGTACGAACCATCGCCTCGGCGTCCGCCAAGTCCGGCTGCTGCGCCCGCACGTTTTCCGCCCGCATAATCCCCGCGTTATTGATCACCACGTTCAGCGCCGGATACTGCTTCGTCAACTCCGCCACTACCGCGCTGATGCTCGCCGCATCCTCCACATTCAGCGCCACCCACTTCATCCCCGGATGCCGCGCCACGGTATCCACCAACGCCTGCTTGCGCCGCCCGGCGATGATCACCCGGTTTCCCAGTGCGTGAAATTCCTGCGCCAGGCCGCGCCCAATGCCCGAACCGCCGCCTGTAATAAGAATCGTGTTTCCCGTCAGCTTCATCTTCTGCGCTCCTCGTTCCATAGGATGTCAGCCCACGCCGGTGGGCTGCGCCGCCTGCCACGATTTCTGCCTGAATCACGCCGGTAACCTGCGGAAGCTTCTTGGGGCAATATCCGCCTCTGCCTGCGAATCCGGCTCGGCAGACCCCTGCGCGGTCACCCGCGGAGGGGGCTCGCGGTCGGGGAATCAACAACATACATGGTTGCTGTCTGGATTCTTCACGCGATATTGATCTTTCCTTTACGTGATATTAAATCTGCCTCCCTATACTCAAACCACGAGAGAGGCAGGCCGAGTATGCCCACGCAAACCATTTACCGTCCCTACGGCACAGCACGGCCAGCCACCCTTGGACGCCGCTCCGGGCAACGGCGGCTGGTCTCGGATTTCGCGCCGCCTGGTCGGCTGCGCGCCCTGCGCGGACTGCTGATGGCATGCGCCTTGGCGACGCCGTTCTGGCTCACCCTCTGCTTCACGATCTTCTTGCTATCGCGCTAGACCCCGCCGGAAGCCGGCGGCCGGCCCGCGGCAGCCCGCACCCCTTCGCCAACTCCAGCCAGGCTCGCGCAGCGTGAGATAAATAGGCGCTGCGGCGCCAGATCAGCGCCAGGTTCCAGTTCATGCCGGGGTCGGATACAGCGATGTGGCGGACGTCGGCACGGCTGCGTTGCTCGGCAATCATGCGCGGGAGGAAGCCGATGCCGAGTCCCGCGGCAACCAGTTCGATGATGAAATCAACGTGACCCGACCGGGCCGCAACCGTGGGCGTGAAGCCGCTGCGGCGGCAGGCCTCCAGAATGACCGGGTCGAGAGCGAATTCTTTGCCGAAGAGAATGAAATCGAAGCTTGCCAGTTCGGCGAGCCTGATCTTCTTGCGCGCCGCCAGTGGGTGATTGCGGGGAACAATCACGTCGATCGGCTCGCGGCGCACCTCCTGCCATTCGAACTCCTCTCGCACCGGAAGAAGAGATGCCGCGAGTTCGATCTCGCCGGCAAGCAGCACCTCTTCGAGACGCTTGCTGCCGTGCTCGACCAGGCGGATGTCAATACTCGGATAACGGCTCCGGTATTCCGCGAAGAGCGGGGCAAACAGGGTATTGGATCCGATGACCGGCAGACCGAGGCGTAAGGTCCCGCGCTTCAGGCCGCGCAATTCGTCGAGCTCGGCGATGAGGTCGTCGCGCCCCGCCAGCATGGCGGAGGCGCGGCGGTAGACGATTTCACCGGCCGCCGTGAGCGTACTGCGGTGGCCCGTCCGGTCGAGAAGCCGCAAACCGAGTTCATCCTCGAGCTGCTTCACCGCCTTGCTCACCGTTGACTGCGTGGAGAACACTGCCTTGGCTGCCTGTGAAAAGCCGCCTTGGCGGACGACCTCGGCGAAAGCGCGTAGCGTGCGTAGCTCCATAAGACATTCCAAATGCGACTGGATAGTAGTCAGAATAATCATTTTATTCATGACTAACTCCGCTGTAAAGTGAGAGCCATTCCCCGGTAGTGCAGGAAGCGGGGAAATGTTGGCCAGTCTAAATTCAAACCTGGAGGTAAAGGATATGGGTGATACTTCGGAGACAAAAAAAATGATCGCCGTCAATCCCGATGAAATGCCTTGGGAAGAGCGTCCCAACGCGAGTCTGGGAAAAAGCTATTACCGGAAGATGCTCATTGTGGATCCGGATACGGGCATGAGAGTTAATTTGGCGCGATATCCGGCGGGATTTGTCACACCGTGGCACGATCATCCATGTGCCCATGGCATGTACGTGTTGGAAGGTACGCTAAAGACGAATGAGGGATGCTTTGGCCCAGGTTGCCTCGCCTGGTTTCCGGAGGGAACCCTGGCCGAGCACGGCGCCACCGCCGAGACCGACGTAGTGGTATTGTTCATCACTAATAAGAAGTTTGAGATCCATTATGTCGACAAGCACTGATCCGCATTAGGCCGCATACGCGAGAAGCCGGTCCCGCTACCTGCAGGTTGCTCAGAAGGTGCTTGGTAACCCGGAAGGCTTCTGCGTGTCTGCCACAACACCGGGAGCGTCGTTGCCGCAGCCTTGTGTCAGCCCGGCGCCTGGAAACGATTCGGGCCAAGTCCATACTTCATTTCCATTCGAAGTAACTTGGCCCTTCACGCCGTGTCTCATTCTCGGGGGTTCACCCCGCGAATCAGGCCGTCACTCATCTGCTCAATCCGGCTCAAAGCCTCGTGGCACTGAATTCTTTCCCTGGCCCGCGATGATGCAAGTGGAAGGACCCGCGAGCTACTCAATCTGGTCCTTTTGCATGTAGTGCGCCGTATCCACGGGCCAGTCCATTTCCTTGATAATCGCCTGTCGCAAGGCTTCGGCCGAATCGGGCTCGCCATGCACGATATGGGTGCTCTGCGGAGTCTTCTGGAAGGTACTGAGCCACTCCAGCAATTCGTCCACATCGGCGTGATCGCTAAACTGCTCCAGCGCCTCGACCTGCGCCCGCACCGGCACAATCTCGCCGAAGATCTTCACTTCGCTCGCGCCCTCCTTGATCTGGCGGCCGCGCGTGCCCACCGCCTGGTAGCCGATGAACAGTACCAGGTTGCGCGGGTCCGGCAGGCGCTGCAGCAGATGATGCTGAATGCGTCCGCCCATGCACATCCCGTTCGACGAGACGATGATGGAGGGATAGTGGCTCTGATTGATCTGTTTCGACTCCTGCACCGTGCTGGCAAAGTGGAATCCCGGCCACTGCACAGGCGAACCGTAGCGGGCGACCAGGTCGCGGGTCTCGGGACTGAACTCCTCGCTGTGCTTCAGGAAGATCTGCACCGCCTGGATTCCCATCGGCGAGTCCGCGTAGACGGGAATGCGCGGGATCCGATTCTGCTCCATCAACTCCTTCAGCAGGAACAGGAACTTCTGGGTGCGCTCCACGGCAAAGGCGGGCACGACGACGCTGCCGCCGCGTTCGACCGCGGCATTGATCAGCTCGGCCAGTGGGAGCATCACGTCCTCCTCTGGGTGGTGGCGGTTGCCATAGGTGGACTCCATCACCAACACATCCGCCAACTCGCCCTCGACCGGCCCGGAGTGCACCACTTTGCCGGGCGCGATGGTATTGTTGCGCACCCTTCCAATGTCCCCGGTGAACAGCAGGGCGCGCCGGGCGCCATTGCTGGCCAGGGTGATCTCCGCCATGGCCGCGCCCAGGATGTGCGCCGAATGCACGAAGCGGAAGCTCACCTCGGGAGCCAGTTGAACCCACTCGCCAAACGGCACGGCGCGGAAGCGCGACAGGCACTGTTGCGCCTCCTCCATGGTGTACAAAGGGAGGGCCGGGACGTGCTTGGAACTTTTCTGCTTATTATGAAACGCCGCGTCTTCCTCCTGCAGGTAGCCGGAGTCGGGCAAAATGATGCCACACAAATCCACCGTCGCCGGAGTCGCGTAGATTGTTCCCTCAAAACCTTCCTTGCAGAGGCGCGGAATCCATCCGCAGTGGTCCAGATGGGCATGGGTCAGGATGACGGCCTTGATGGCGCGCGCGGGAACCGGCAGCTCCGCCCAGTTCTTCAACCGCCATTCCTTCTGTCCCTGAAAGAGACCGCAATCCACCAGCAGTTGGAAGCTGCGGCTGCCCGTGGTTTCGTCCGCACCGTTTCCTTGCCCGATGGCGATTAGATGTTTGGAGCCTGTAACCGTACCAGCAGCGCCGAGAAACTGAATGTAGCTCACGCTTGCCTCCTTGCCTGGGTCCTGAACTTCGTAATTCGACCGCAAGAACCATAGGCCGCGGCGGAGAAAGATGCAAGACTTAAAGCTCAGTGCACGGCAGCAGGCGCGGTGGTCACCGGAATCACATTGTCGCGGCGTTCGGCCTCGGGAACGCTGCCATCGTTCACCTCGGCTTCGCTGGGAGCGGCTTCGAAGGGCACGCGCACCGTGGCCTTGCTCTTGCCCGGCACCACCACGCGCACCGTGTTTTCGCCGCTCGGCGAGCGCACCGTGACCGGAACCTCGCACCAGGCTTCGCCAAGATTTTCAATGGTCACGGCGGTCACCGTCTGCTCCCCGAGCGTCTGGTCCGCACGTAGGCGGAGTCGACCCGCAACTGCGGCAATCCCCGGTCGCGGTAAACCCAGTCGTCAAAGAATGCTTCCAGGTCGCGCTTGCGGCGATAGCTTGCTGTTCGATCAGCCGCTGCATGTATCCCGTGTCGCGGTCATCCGCCGGGCGATAGTGCGCCAGTGCCGACTTGCAGCGCGCGGTCGCCCACCATATCGCGCAGCATCCACCAGACGTAGGCGGCCTTGGTGCGAAAGAAAATTTCGTCCGCCGTGGTGATGAGCGGTTGCGGTCCGATGGCGGCGTGGCTGCCGCGGAGTTGCTATCTCGCCGGGCGGCACCGAGGCTGTGGGACTGCGCCTCGGCCACGGCCAGCGCCGCGCTGAACTGGCCCAGGTATGCCAAGGGCGGCGCGCGCGGCCGCCTGCCGCTCGCGAATCAGGGCCTGGGCGAAGGCTGCCAGCCCCTCGCGAATCCAGGGCCGCGGCGACTCCAGCATGGCATGAACCACCGGACGCGCCAGCGCCACTTCGGCGGCAGCGTGCGGCACGCTGCGCATGGGCACAAAATAGTAGGCTCCCGCATCATAGGGCAAGCGCGTTTGGGTCGGTCAGTTCGACCAGAACGACCTTGGTCCGGGGAGTGCCGAACCACTCTTCCAGCGGCGGAATCACCGCCTCGGCCGCGGCCATGTAGTCGCGCGCATAAATTGGTGTGTGCGGCCGTGTAGTAGGCGGCCACGCGAGGCCGGTCGGCGGTTTCGGCGGGATCGCCGAGCAGCACGATCACCGGGTCCACTCCGCGAAATTCCGCGGTGATGCCGCGCCGGCTCCGCGACCGTGGCTTCCGAGCCGTTGGCCACAGAAGGTAAATTTTGACTCGTCGCCCTCCGGCGCAGCCGCCCTTGAAAAATGCACGCGCAGCACCGCCGAAGCCTCGCGCTCGCGCCAGCCGCGCATGATCTCAAACAACTCATTGCCCTGGCTCAGGTTGGCTGCATCCATCGAAACCGGATACCAGACCACGAATCCAGCTCCGCGCAGAGCCGTGAAGCTATCGCTGATCTCGTCCCAATCGCTGCGCCGGGCAACGTCGGCGGGGGTTCCGATTCGTTCCAGCCGCGTTGTGTCCTTCCGCACCGTGCCCGAGTAGCGCAGCTTGAGCCGCAGAATCTCGCCCGGAGCAAGGGGCTTGTCGAGCTTGACGATGGCCTCATTGAGCAGTCCCGTGTGGTCAATGTCGCTGGTGTAAGCTCTGCTCCAGCCACTCCACCTCGGTCCCCGTCCGAGGTCAGCACCGAGAGCCAGTGCAGCGAGCTTGAAATCTGCAGCAGACTTCACGCTGCGGCACTCCTGGAGGCGTTGCGCAACTCCACCGTGCCTTCAACCGCCAGCCCATGCTGGTGGGGATCGACCGTGGCCTGAAGTCGTAGCGGGTGAAGCTGAAGGCGTTGCGGTCCAGCGCCATGGCCGGCAGGCGCCAGCGAATACGCAGAATAGTGCGGCGAGCGCAAGACGGCGCAAGGCTATTCCTCTTTCTTCTGCTTCTTGGCGGATTTCTCTGCCGCGGTCTTCTGCGCCTGCCGGCGCTGCCGCTGCACTTCATACATCACAATGCCGCCGGCGACGGAGACATTCAGCGATGAGACCGCGCCCATCATCGGAATGGAAACCAGCATGTCGCATTTGCGGCGCACCAGGTCGTGCAGCCCCTTGCCTTCGGCGCCCATGACGATGGCGCAATTCATGTTGTAATCCAGCTTCGTCGTAGCTTTTGCCGCCGCGCTCATCAAGGCCGACGACCCAAACGTTCTGCCGCCTTCAGTTCGTCGAGGGTGCGCGCGATGTTGACCACGCGAGCCACGGGCAGATGTTCTCGCTGGCGCCGGCCGATGCCTTGACCACCGTGCCCGTAATGCCCGCCGCGCGGCGCTCCGGAATGACCACGCCGTCCACCCCGGCTCCGTCGGCCGAGCGGATCAGCGCGCCCAGGTTGTGCGGGTCCTCCACTCCATCCAGCACCAGCAGGAAGCTGTAGTCGCCGTGTCTTGTTCTCGAGCAGTTCCTCCACCCCGGTGTACTCCTTGCGCGAGGTGATGGCCATGACTCCCTGGTGGGTGTTGGTGCGGGTTTCGCGGTCGATATCTTCGCGCGGCACAAAGCGCACGCTGATACCCTGGGCGCGGCAGTCGTCGAGAATATTCTGCAAACGGTTGTCGGTGCGGTCGCGCGAGACCGCAACATAGTCAAAGCGGCGGCCGCCGCGCTTCAGCGCTTCGCCAATGGCATGGATGCCGTAGATCACTTCACTCATAGCCTTCTAGTGTACGGCACCGGCGCTTAGCCTCCGTTGCAAAAATGACACAGCCGCGTTTTCTCTGCGACCTTTGCCGTTCTATACTCGTCTGTACTGATTGAGGAGCGCTCAATGCCGCTATCCGTGATCATCGTGGACGATGAACAGCTTGCGCGCGATGAACTCTCCTACCTGCTGCGCGATGTGGAAGACCTCGACGTGATTGGCCAGGGCAAGAATGGCGTGGAAGCCGTCAACCTGATTAAGGAAACCTCTCCGGACCTGGTCTTTCTCGATGTGCAGATGCCCGGGCTGGACGGCTTTGGCGTCATCAAGAAACTGCTGGAGAAGAAGATTCCGCTGCCGAATATCGTTTTCTCCACCGCCTTTGACCAGTATGCGGTCAAGGCCTTTGAGGTCAGCGCACTGGACTATATCCTGAAGCCATTCGACAAGAAGCGCGTCTTCCAGGCCGTCGAAAAAGCCCGCAAAACGCGGGAGTCCGACGCTGCGCCCAGCGAAAAGCTGGACACCCTGGTGAAACTGCTGGAGCAGCAGCAAGCCGCAGACCACGCAAGGTTCTGCTCAAGGCCAACAACCGTCTCTTCCTGGTCGACCAGAAGGAAATCTGCTTCGCCTCGATCGAGGACGGCGTGATCACCGTGGTGGCCCAGAACATGGAGGGCCAGTCGAACTGCCGCACCCTGGAAGAACTGCTGGACTTCGCTGGATGCCAAGCTGTTCTGGCGCGCGCACCGCTCCTATCTGGTCAATATCAACCGGATCAAGGAAGTGGTGCCGTGGTTCAAGAGCAGCTATCAGATCCGCATGGACGACAAGAAACAAACTGAGATTCCCGTCAGCCGCGCCCAGACGCGGCGGCTGCGCGATCTGTTCGGCCTGTAATGGTTCACGCGGGAAGAAAACCCTTTTGCGCCGGTCCATGCCGTCCGGCTGCGCTGTATAATATAATTGAGGAATCGATGAAAGCCTACGTTTACGTCTCGATGAAGAAGAGCGTCCTTGATCCGCAGGGCAAAACCATTCAGGGCGCGTTGACCAAGATGGGTTACAAGGGTGTTGCCGATGTCCGCCAGGGTAAGTACTTTGAGCTTTCGCTCGATGGCAGCCTCGACCGCGATGCGGCGCGCGCCGAGGTTGAGCGCATGGCAAGCGAAGTTCTCACCAATCCAGTGATCGAAGAGTTTCATTACTCCATCGAAGATTAGTCCGGGGTCCAATTGCGCAATGCCTGCCGTCAAGGCGGGTTTCATCCATCGAAGTTTCTTTCCCGCAGGGAGTGACTCATGTGCGGAATTGTCGGCTACGTCGGTAAGAAGCAGGTTGTTCCGGTAATTATTGATGGCTTGCGCCGTCTTGAATATCGCGGCTACGACTCGGCGGGAATTGCGGTAGCAGGCGGAGAAGGCGGCCTGCAGATTCGCCGCGCCGAAGGCAAACTGCGCAACCTCGAAGAGGTGATTCGCCACCATCCGCATCGACGGCACCTACGGCATCGGCCACACCCGCTGGGCCACGCACGGGCGTCCCAGCGAGGAAAACGCGCACCCGCATCGCGATTGCAGCGGAACCATCGTCGTGGTTCACAACGGCATCGTCGAGAACTATCTTGCCCTGAAGAAGCAGCTTGCGCGAAGAAGGCCACACCTACAAGACTGAAACCGACACCGAGGTCATCGCGCACCTCATCGAGAAGTACTTCATCCTGGAAAATCCGGACAAGAAGATCTCCCTCGAAGAGGCCGTGCGCATGGCGGTGAAGCGAGCTGACCGGCGTCTTCGCGCTCGCCGTCATCTGCAGCTCGGAACCCAACAAGATCATCGCCGCGCGCAATGGCCCTCCCGCCGTGATCGGCCTGGGCAAGGATGAATATTTTGTCGCCAGCGACGTGCCCGCGATTCTCTACCACACCCGCGATCTGTTCTTCCTCGGCGATGGCGACCTGGCGGTGCTTACTCCCCAGGGCGTGACCCTTACCGACTTCGATGGCAAGCCGGTGCAGCGCGAGGTGCAGCACATCACATGGGACCCGATCATGGCGGAAAAGGGCGGCTTCAAGCACTTCATGCTCAAGGAAATTTATGAGCAGCCGCGCGCCGTCCGCGACACCGCGATGGGCCGCGTCTCCTTTGATACGGGTAAGGTATTCCTCGAGCAGATGGACGTTTCCGACGAGGAGTTCCGCAACCTGCGCAAGCTGAACATCGCCGCCTGCGGCACCAGTTGGCACGCCGGACTGGCCGGCAAGTATATGATCGAGCGCCTGGCCCGCGTGCCGGTGGAAGTGGACTACGCGAGCGAGTTCCGCTACCGCAATCCGCTCATCGAAAAGAATGAAATGACGATGGTCATCACCCAGTCCGGTGAAACCGCCGACACCATTGCCGCGCAGCGCGAATCAAAGAATCGCGGCGCCAAGACGATGGCCATCTGCAACGTGGTGGGCGCTATGATCGCGCGTGATGCCGACGGCACCATCTATACCCACGCCGGCCCGGAAATCGGGGTGGCTTCCACCAAGGCATTCACCGCGCAGCTGGTCGCATTATTTCTTTTTGCGCTGCGCCTGGCGCAGGTGCGGGGCAGTCATCGGCGAGGAAGAGTCCATCAACCTGACACAGGAGCTCTCACGGATCCCCGGGCACCTGGAGACGGTGCTCTCCCGCGAGGAGGAAATCGAGGAACTGGCGCGTACCTATCAGCGCGCGCAGGACTTTCTCTTCCTTGGCCGCGGCATTCACTTCCCGATTGCCCTTGAGGGCGCGCTCAAACTGAAAGAGATCTCCTACATTCACGCCGAAGGCTATGCCGCCGGCGAAATGAAGCACGGTCCCAATGCGCTGATCGACGAGGATCTGCCCGTCGTCATTATCGCCACGCAGGACAAGAACGACCCTGGCTCCGTGTTGCGTTATGAGAAGACGATTTCGAATCTGAAGGAAGTGAAAGCCCGCTCCGGCCGGGTGATCGCCGTGGCCACCGAAGGCGATGAGGATATTCGCGAGGCCGCCGATCACGTGATTTTCATTCCCCATGCGCCGGAGCTGCTGCTGCCGATTCTGGAGATCGTGCCGCTGCAGTTGCTCGCCTATCACATCGCCGTGCGCCGCGGGTGCGACGTCGATCAACCGCGCAACCTCGCCAAGTCCGTCACGGTGGAGTAACCCGGGGAAACGCGGGAGAGTTCCCGGCTTCGCAAAGGCCCGTAGATAAACCTGGCGGATGGCTTGCGAACAGTTCCGGGGGCGGCACACACCGCCCCCGAGCCTTGCTGCCGTGCTGGTTCCGAGTCGATGTTGACACCGCTGGAGTTGCCTGGAGTCTGCGGCATTTCCCAGAACCTCAGCGGCGGTCGCCCGCCTTAAACTCCGCCCACGGATTGCCTTTCATGTCCTGCAGCAAAGGCCGTTGCCAGTCGAACTGCGGATGCTCCTTCAAGAACTGGCCGGCGAGGAAATCTTCCCCGCAAGGCTGCCCGGCACGGGCGCGGAAAGCAAGCGCTTTGGCCAGCTTGCTGTCCGCGGCTTTGGCGGTAACGGCACCAGCCGGGTTGTAGGCAGCCCATTCCCACTCGGGAACGCCCCGTGGAGAAGCCTGGACATGGCCGCAAAGCGCGCGTTCATTCCTGGCGGCTTTTCCCTCGAAGCTGTCCCAGTGATCCGCTAGCAGAGTTTGCGCTAGGTCCGCGTCAATCTTTCCCTTGTTGGCTGCAAGCAGTTCGTTCCATCGCTGGCGGCGTGCATTCGGAGAGCTGGCCTGATTCGCCGGATCAAAATCCGTCTCATCCTTGGTAAACTCAGGATCGACCGGGTAGTTCGCGCCTGCCAGATAGCCATCCCTGGTGCGCCACACCTTGTGCAGCTTAAGCCCCAGTTCGAGTCGTGCGATTTCGCCTGTCTTGTAGTCAGCCAGCAGCCAGTCGTTGGCGTACCCCCCGTTGTTTTTCTCCAGCATGATGCGCACGAATTCATCCACCGAAGTGGAGTACTGCAAAGCCTTGCGGGCGCGCACAAATTCAGGCTTGCCGTTGGGATCAAACGATGCGAAGCCGGTAATGGTCGTCTCCGTAATGGCGAGCTGTGCGCTGTTGATACCAAAGTCATCGTCGCTGGCAATGACTCCCGGAAATCCGTCCATCAGGAAATGAAGTCCTCGCGACGGCACAACGTCGAAGATGATTCGCCAGCGCTCACCCACCATGAAACTGGTCCAGTTGTTGTGGGCAATGACCGGTTGATGATCTTTCGTCCACGCGCCGGTTGCCACGAATGCGCTGCAGTTTCCCGGAGCCCGCAACCGCGGAGCGCCGGCCCGCTTTTCCTTGCGGTCTAGCCAGGGCACGTAATAGTCCGGCACGTCCTCCATCGCGTTGAGGGCAACAATGTCCCATAGATCCAGGTGGATTCCATGCGCCGTCGCACCCTCGGTAATGCCTTCGAGTTCCTGCCGGTATTCCTGGTCGATGTGCGGCCATAGCACATCCTTGGCGGTGTTCCGGAAGAACTCCCAATTGCGCTTGGTCTCGTGGGTATCCTCGAGCTTTACGGCGGCCAGGGCGTCGTCAATTTCCGGCGCCAGCAGCCAGCCGTGCTGGTATCCAATCCGGCGCGGCGAGCCTTGCAGGTGCACGTAGATCCAATGATCACGCTCGAAGCGATACGCTCCCTGTAAACGCACCGCGTCGCCGCCCGGCCCGTTCTTCGGGACGTCCCAGGCCAACAGCACAGAGCAGCCGGCCATCCATATCATCACCCAGCCAACAATTCGGAACCGCGCAAATACCCGCATGACTTTCTCCCCGAGGACAGATTCAAAAGCAGCTCTTACGATCACCTGGCCGCAAGTTTGAACGCGTGCAAGTGACCGCGGTTCGAGAGTACAACCAATCGGCTGAACCCAGCAATCATCGGCCGGATTCTGGTTCGTTAAGTCTAAGCCGCCCCGGCCGTCGCGGTTCCTGACTCGGCCGGTCTGGCACGCCAGCGCATGGAGTCGATGGCAACCGGGCAACTGCTTTCGAGGTCCATGGGTCAGACGCGGGGTTCCGGATGCCGGGGCCTACGCTGGAGGTATTGCCAGGCGCTGCGGACGATCTCCTCCAACTCGGGAAAACGCGGTTGCCAGCCAAGCTCGGCGCGTATTTGCGCCGAACTGGCAACCAGGATCGCCGGATCTCCCGCCCGGCGCGCCTCTAACCCGGCCGGAATGGGGTGGCCGGTAACCCGCCGCGCACACTCGATGACTTCCCTCACGCTGAACCCGTGCCCGTTGCCCAGGTTGTAGATGCGCTGTGCAGGTTCCGCTTGCGAACAGAGCGCGTCGAGCGCGAGCAGGTGAGCGCTGGCGAGGTCGGAGACGTGCACGTAATCGCGCACGCAGGTGCCGTCGGGAGTGTCATAGTCTCCGCCAAAAATGCTGATGTGGTCACGCTTGCCGCTGGCAACCTGCAGAACCATCGGAATCAGGTGGGTCTCGGGATCATGCTGTTCGCCGAGAGTTTCGGTGGCGCCGGCAGCATTGAAATAGCGCAGGCTCGCGTAGGAGAGTCCGTGGATGCGGTGAAACCAGCTGAGCATCCGCTCCACCATCAACTTGGATTCGCCGTAAGCGTTGGTGGGCTGCAACTTGCTTGTTTCACGGATTGGATTGCTCTCCGGATCTCCGTACACTGCGGCAGTGGAGGAAAAGACAAAGCAGCGCACCTTGTGGGCTAGCGTAGTCTCCAATAAAGTGAGGGCGTTGGCCGTGTTGTTGCGGAAAAACTTTGCGGGATCTCGCATCGATTCGCCGGCTTCGATCCAGGCCGCAAAATGCAGTACGGCATCGGGTTTGGCTTGCGCAAAAGCCCGGTCCAGCGCCGCGCGGTCGCCCACATCGCCCACCACCAGCCGGGCGGCGGATGATACCGCTGGCCGATGCCCCTTGCTCAGATTGTCATAGACGACGACCTCGTGGCCGGCGGCCACAAGCTGCGAAACCACAACGCTGCCAATATACCCTGCCCCACCGGTGACTAAGACTTTCATGGTTGCTCTCAGTACCGCCAACTGCTCAGGTCCGCTCCCGGGGGTGCGGTCTTGGCGATGCGATCCAGTATTTTGTTCAGGTACATGGTGTTGTAGTGTAGGCGCGAAATATAGTTACGCTGCGCCGGATCGCCATTCCAGCAGTGTTCGGCACGATCCCCGTACTTCACCTCTCCATCATAAGGCGGGTTCAGGGTGGACTTCAGGAAGTCTTCCATCTTGTAGACGGCATCGTTCAGAAAGTAGGTGTCGGCGCTGCCGCAATACAAGTGCAGCTTGCCTTGCAGCTTGGGGCCGAGCACATCCCAGTTCTTTTCCAGGATGGCCCGGAGGTCATAATGATCGCGCCAGTAGAGAGCAACCTCATGGTCGATCACGCCGGTGCGTTTGTCAAAAATCGGCTTCGGATAGCCGTCCTCGCCCACCGGCGAGAACACCGCCTGCCAGATGTCGAACTGCTCGCCACTGCGTCCCTTGCTCCCCAGTGCCAGTTCGTACGCATTGTTCTCCTCCAGGGTCAGCAGGGTGTGACCCAGGTAGTCGCGCATGGCGGACTGGGCGACGCGCTTGTGGGCGCCCTCCAGGTAGAATGCATTTTTGTCGTGATACAAATCGATCAGCATGTAGGCGCGGAAGTCCACCGGATCGGGACATGCTCCAAACGCTCCGTTGTAATGGTCGGGATAGAAAATCTGGACTGCCAGCGCCTCCCATCCCCCGGTGGAACCGCCATAGGTGAATCGCGCCCAGCCCTCGCCGATGGCGCGAAACTGCTTCTCAATCGCCGGGATCAGCTCGGTCTCAATGGCATCGCCGTAGGGCCCCAGATTGGCCGAGTTTACCGCGTAGGAGTCGTCATAGTACGGGTTCGCGTGTTGAATCTTGACCACCAGAAAGCGCGGGAATCCCGGTGAAATCCACTGCTGATAGTTCTTGTACGACTCCTCCTGCTGAATCCGGTTATATCCGGGGATGTGAAAGCGCTCACTATAGTCCGGCTTCAGGGCCGGGTCGGGCGGTTGGGTGCGGAAGTCGCTGAACTCGCTGACAAAGTGATCGTGGAAAATCATCAGAGGATAGTGCGCCTCGGGATGAGCGTCGAAACCCTCCGGCACCAGCACCAGCGCCGAAAGATACATCGGCCTGCCCCAGAACTTCGTCAACAGTTGGCTCTGGATGCGGAGATGGCGGACATACTTCGTATCCCGGGCCTCCGGTAGCGGCGGGATCAACTGGTCCATTAGGACCTCGATCGGTGCACCCGTGTTGCCGACCGCGATTTTTCTGGGCTTGCTATAGAGATTTCCAGGTGCAATATTCCACTCCTGGCCTTCGCCGCGATCCATCGGCAGCTTGACGGTTTTCCCATCCCCGCGATGAAAGGTTTCGTAGCGGTGCAGCACGGCCTGCACAAAATACTCGCCGGCGGGAAGATCGCGCAAACTGCGAATCGGATACCCGTCCGCGTGTTCATCGACTATCACCGGCTCACCTGGATGAAGCCCATCCACGTCCACGCCGAAGATCAACTGCGAGCGCGGGGTGTCGTCGATTTGCATCCGGGGTTCGTCGCCCGGGTCCGTGGAAAGCAGAAGGAACACGCGGCCGTCTAGCGCTTCCTGGCTGGCACTGCTGGAGAAGCGGATCGAAAAGCGCGCCGAGGCCCCATTCCCAGACCTGGGCTGGGCCAAAGCCATGCAGGAGATCGCAAGCAAGGCGACGAGGACGCGGGGCAGATAACGTGAGCGGAAGATCATGCGATAGTGTAACGCCTCATCCGGGCGCGGATTGCGCAACGGGAATCAGCCTGGCGAACAACCGGACGGGGATACTAGAATTTTCTGCTGATCACAGCCATCCTGTTGCGTTCAGTTGCGCCGAAAATCGGGTAGCCTCCGGGCTCCTTTTTCCAAGAAGACCCTTTTCCACCGGCATCTTTGTAAGCATTACTAGCGCGCGCGGCATCCCCTCTGTGGTATAACCGACGAGCTTTCTCCGGAGAACGGGCGCGCATTGGCGTCCAGCGGCTGGCGAATGTCTCCCGTTCACCCGGGCCGTCGTGCATGGATCGATTGCTGTGAAGGCGGCCGGGCGGTTCGTTCCGCAAACTCCATTTTCCGGGAGCAAACACAAATGGCGCTAACAGCGGTGGCAAACCCGGCCTACTCTTCTGAGCAACTCCGTTCCCTGCTGTCTCAAGTTGTCGATGAGCGGCGCATCCTGATGCGCCCGATTGACCTCATCGCTTACGCCTCGGATGCCAGCTTCTACCGGCTCATTCCCAAGGCGGTGGTGCAGGCGGCCAGCGAACAGGAAGTCGCGGCGCTGTTCCAGTTCAGCCATCGCCACGCACTCCCCATGACCTTTCGCTCCGCCGGCACAAGCCTCTCCGGGCAGTCCATTTCCGACGGTTTGCTGGTTGAGGTCACGCGTAATTTTCACGATCTCCAGGTGCTTGAGAACGGCAGCAGGATTCGCGTCCAGCCTGGAGCCATCGGCGCCAGCGCCAATCGCGCACTGTTTCCTTACGGCAGAAAAATCGGCCCAGATCCCGCATCCATCGCCACCTGCACGTTGGGAGGAATTCTTTCCAACAACTCCAGCGGCATGTGTTGCGGCGTCGATCAGAACGCCTATCACACGCTCGCCTCGCTGCGATTCCTGCTTCCCTCCGGCACCGCCATTGACACCGCCGCGCCCGATGCCGAAGATGTCTTCTTCGCCCGCGAACCTGCACTGGCGCGCGGCATCCTCGAACTTAAGTCGAGGATCGACGGTGACAGTGCGCTGGCCGGGCGAATTCGCCGCAAGTATCGAACCAAGAACACCACCGGCTACGGCATCAACGCTTTTCTCGATTTCGACCGCGCCGTGGATATCTTTGCCCACCTGCTGATCGGCGCGGAAGGCACCCTGGCGTTCATTTCCGAAGCGGTTTTGAACACCGTTGCCGATCTCCCCGTCAAATACACCGGCCTTCTGCTCTTCCCGGATCTCTACGCCGCCTCCGAATCCATTGTGCCGCTGCGCCAGGCTGGCGCCAAGGCGCTGGAAATCATGGATCGCGCTTCGTTGCGCTCGGTCGAAGATCAGTCGGGCACGCCTCCGATCATCAAGACGCTTGCCGAAGGCGCGGCCGGATTGCTCGTCGAGTTCCAGTCGGCAGCGGAGTCCGGGCGGGCCGAGCTGGAGGCCCTGGCGGCCGACTCCACCTCGCAGCCTCAAGTTGCTTGGGCCCGCGCAATTCACCCACGACGCGGCTGACCAGGCCGCGCTCTGGAAGATTCGCGCGGGAATGTTCCCCTCCGTCGGCTCCGTGCGCAAGAGCGGCACCACGGTCATCATCGAAGACGTCGCCTTCCCCATCGAGCATCTGGCGCCCGCCGCGCAGGAGCTGAACGGGCTCTTCCGCCGCCACGGCTATAACAATGCCATCATTTTCGGCCACGCCAAGGACGGCAATCTCCACTTCGTCATCACCCAGTCG
Organism: uncultured Acidobacteriota bacterium; assembly: GCA_963707735.1. Taxonomy (GTDB): domain Bacteria; phylum Acidobacteriota; class Terriglobia; order Terriglobales; family Acidobacteriaceae; genus TOLSYN. Next base: position 118,199 of record CAVPRB010000004.1, read on the forward strand.
TTCAACGACCAGCGCGCCATCGACCAGTATTCGCACTTCATTGAAGATGTCGTGGAACTCGTGGTCAACCGCTTCGATGGGGCGCTCAAGGCCGAACACGGAACGGGACGCAACATGGCCCCGTTCGTCGAAACCGAGTGGGGTGCGGAAGCCTATGAGATCATGCGCCAGCTCAAGTCGCTGGCCGACCCCACCGGCCTGCTGAATCCCGGCGTCATCATCAACCCCGACCCGCGCGCCCACCTCCGCGACCTCAAGCAGTTTCCCACGGTCGAGCCTGAGATCGACAAGTGCATCGAGTGCGGCTACTGCGAGCCGCGCTGCCCGAGCCGCAACCTCACCCTCACGCCGCGTCAGCGCATTGTCGTTCGCCGTGAGATGGCGCGCCAACAGCAACTCGGCGGTAGCGAGTTACTCACCCAACTGGACAGCGATTTTCCCTACATGGCGCTCGACACCTGCGCCGCCGACGGACTCTGCGCCACCACCTGCCCGGTCAGCATCGATACCGGCAAGCTGGTCAAGCGCTTCCGCGCCCTGCGTAATTCGTCCTTCGCCAAACGTGTCGCCAAGTTCACCTTCGACTACTTTGCGCAGGTCGAACGCCTGGTCCGCCTCGGACTCACGCGCCGGCCACCTGGCAGAGCACATCGTCGGAGTGAAAGGCATGCAGGCGATCACCGGAGCCATGCGCAAGGTCATCGGCCCCAACATGCCGATGTGGACGGCCGAGATGCCTTATGCGACCAAGGGCGGCATCCCGGCAACCAATCGCTTCGCCGCGCAGGCCGTGTATTTCCCTGCCTGCATTTCGCGCGTCATGGGCCGGCTTCCCGGCGAGCCCAGTCAGATGTCTCTGATGCAGGCCACCGTCGCAATCGCCGAGCGCGCCGGCGTCCCTGTGTGGATTCCCGAGGATGTGGCCGGAAACTGCTGCGCCACTCCCTATTCATCCAAGGGATTTGAGGAAGCGCGCGATGCCATGCTGAATCGAGTCATCGAAAACTTCTGGAACTGGTCCAGCGAAGGCGCGCTGCCCATCATGGTCGATACCAGCCCCTGTACCTACGGACTGACCCATGCGCGCGAATACCTTACGCCGCAGAATCAGCAGCGCTTTGACCGCCTGAAGATCGTGGACAGCATCGATTTCGTCCACGACCAATTACTTTCCAAACTTAAGGTGAATCATCCTGAAGCATCGGTGGCGCTGCACCCGGTCTGTTCCGCGGTGAAGATGGGACTCAGCGGAAAGCTTGAGGCCATTGCGCGCCTGTGCAGCGGCGAGGTCTTCGTCCCGGCGAGCCTGGGTTGCTGCGCCTTTGCCGGAGATCGCGGCTTCATGTACCCCGAACTTACCGCCTCGGCAACTGCCGGCGAAGCCAGCCGAGATCAAGGCTCACCAGCATGATGGCTGTTACTCCAGCAGCCGCACCTGCGAGATCGGCATGACCCGCGCCACCGGCGAAGTCTATCGCTCGTACCTGTACCTGCTGGAGAAGGTGACTCGCGCATGAGGCGCCCGGGCGGGCGCTGGGTTCCTTGGTCCTTTGCTGCCGAAGGCCGCAATTCAAACACGGGACGCACTGCGCGTGCTGGGAGCGGCGTTGTCTTTCCGGAGGGCTGGCTTCGTGAACGGACCGGCGCGTCCGAGTGGCGAGCTTTCGCCTTAACTGGATTTCTGCCCGTAGCGAAGACAGAGTGCGGTGCAGTCATCGGAAAGCGGCGTCTGGTCGCGGTAGGCATCGAGCGCGGAGAACAAGCGGTCGAGGGAAAACTCGGATGCAAGCGCGGCCTCCAGTCCCTCGTTTCCAAAAAAATCTCCGTCCTGGTTTTCCGCCTCCACGACGCCGTCCGTAAACAGAAGCAGTCGATCCCCGTTCTGCAGTTGCTCGCGTCCGCTTGTGAATGTAACCGGAGAGAGCAACCCGACCGGCAGATTTTCGTTGTTCAGGCAGCGGATCGTATCCGCGGAATACAACAGCGGTTTTACGTGTCCGCAATTGATGTACTCCAGCTCGCCGTTGTCGTACAGCTTCATCATCAAAAGGGTTGCATACTTCTGTCCGACGATCTTGTTATAGACGTAGAGGTTCAACCCTTCGGCAATCTGTTCCAGCGCCAGCCCCTGGCGCAGTTGGGGATAAATCGCTCCCTGCAACACCGAGGCCAGCAGGGCCGCCGGAATTCCCTTGCCCGATACATCCGCAACCACCACGGCCACGCAATCCGACAGCCGGATCACGTCGTAAAAGTCGCCTCCGATCTCCTTGCAGGAGATATTCCGGGCCTCGACCTCGGCAAACGACAGCGATGGAATCTTCACCTGCATCATGCTCTGCTGAATCGTCGAGGCAATCGCCAGCTCTCTCTGGTAGGCCAGCGTCTCCTGTTCGGACTTCACCAGGTAGGCATTCTCCACCAGGGCGGCGGCCTCGCGGGCAATGGCGCGGATCAGTTCGTGACTCACATCCGGAAGTTTGCCCTTCTCGATGCGGCTGTCGAGGTAGAGAACGCCCATCGCCCCATGCTCATCGCAGCCGCCGTCGCGAAACTGGGATTTGCGCAAGGGAATGCAGACGATGCTGCGCAGATCGTGGGCGATGATGCTCTCCCGCCCGGTCATTCCCGGATCGCCCACGCTGAGCACAAATTCAGAGGCCGAAGTGGTTACATCATGCAGCACCGAATGTGAAATTCCCTTCGCCTCGGTCAGAGTGTCGCCCCGTTCGTTGCGCCCGGCAGCCAGTTCCAGCCGCCCATTTTCCTTGCATAAAAATACAAAACCGCGCTCGGCTTTGGTCAGCCGCAAGGATGACTCCACCAGATTCATCAGCACCTCGCTGAGAACCGAGGAGGAGTTCAGGGCGCGCGCGCCTTCGATGAACAGTCGCAGCAGGTGCAGCTCGCCGGGCTGCTCGGAAGATGTCTTCCGGGCCATGATCATCGAGAGCAACTCGCGCGAATCCGGCGACGGGCCGGCGGAGGAACCGTGCGAATCCTTGAACAGCAGGCTGACGCCATCGGTCGAGCCCAACTCAATGCGGTCGCCGCCCTGCAGCCGGCAATTCTGCGTAGTCTCCCCGTTGACGAAGGTTCCGTGGCTGCTGCCCAGGTCGGTCAGGTAGTACTCTGAGCCGCGGCGCTCAATCCGCGCATGCGCGCGCGAGACGCGCGGCTCGGCGATCACCACGTCGTTATCCGGACGGCGTCCGATGGTGACCACCGGCTTGGCCAGCATATAGATTGTTTTCTTGCCGCCGAAGTCGATTACAAGCTCGGCTTCCACTGGGTTTTCCAGCGGCGCACTGCTCATCGCTTCCTCCTCGAACTGTTCGACGTCTTCGCAGCCCGGAGATTTGCCCGGTGCGTGTTTGGATGCGGCGCACCGGTGTCCGGTTCCAAGCACTTTTGAGCCCGTTCCAAACCGCTTTCAGCAGGGGCATTCACTGTGCTTTAGAATAGCGCATACACCAGGCTGTCAAGGAAAGACATGGAACACACCCTGCTCACCGCCCGGCTCACCCGCTCCGTAATCCTTTCGGAGAAAACCAAACACCTCGAATTCGATATTGAGGAGTTATCGTCATTCGACTTCCTGGCCGGGCAGTTCGTCTCCGTCCGCGAACCACGCGGCGACAGGTTCGTCACTCGCGCCTACTCCATCGCTTCGCCGCCGCGTGGCAACAACACCTTCGATCTCTGCCTCAACCGGGTCGACGAAGGATTCATGTCCAACTTTCTCTGCGACCGTGAGGTCGGTGAAGTGGCGCGCTTCCACGGGCCCCACGGCCTGTTCGTGCTCAAACCCGAAATCGAAGACGTCATCTTTGTCGCCACCGGCACCGGCGTTGCGCCTTTCCGCAGCATGGTGCAACACCTGTTTGGAGAGGACGGCAGCGGCCAGCACCGCCACAACGGCCGCCGGATATGGCTGGTTTATGGCACCCGCTACCCTGAGGATGTATATTATCAGGAAGAATTTGAGCGGCTCGCGGCCGGGCAGCCCAATTTTCACTACATCGCAACCCTCAGCCGGCCGCCAGAAAACTGGGCTGGAGGCCGCGGATATGTTCAGGAGCACGTTCGCCGGATCGTCGGCGAACGAAAGGATATGCACGTTTATATCTGCGGTCTCAACGAGATGGTCACCTCGGTGCGCCGCCTGCTCCTGGAAGAGTGTGGCTGGGACAAGAAGCGCGTCATCTTCGAACGCTACGATTAACCGTGCGCGGCGCCAGAGTCGGCGTTCACGCAATCGATCTGCAGAACAAGTTCTGCCGGGCTGCAACGGGGTCGTACTCAGGCAGGTCTTCTCTCTGCTGGCAGCAGCAGCCGCCCACGACTTTCTGGTTCTGTGCGTGTTCAACACAGCCGAGGAGTTTTGAAGGCGCAAGTCAGGTTTCGCAAGTCGTAAAGTCGATTGCAGGAACACCCGGCAATCAGTCACATCGACAAACCACTTTTGTCCGGTAGTCTACGGCGATGGAAAGGCTTACACATGCATACCATTCGGTTCACTCGTCTGCTGGTACTCGCAATGCTGACGTTGGCGCTGACGTCCGCATCGTTTGCGGGAATATTCGTTTCAATCACGGTGGCTCCGCCGCCGCTACCCGTTTATGTGCAACCGGTTTGCCCCGAGCCTGGCTATATGTGGGCGCCGGGATACTGGGCTTGGGGCGACGAAGGCTATTACTGGGTTCCTGGAACCTGGGTTCCGGCGCCAACTCCAGGCCTGCTCTGGACGCCCGGCTACTGGGGCTGGGTGAATGGAAACTACGCCTGGAACGGCGGCTACTGGGGACCTCACGTCGGCTTCTATGGCGGCGTTAACTACGGCTTTGGATTTGGCGGTGTGGGATTCGGCGGCGGTGAATGGCGCGGCGGCTCATTCTTTTACAACACCGCGGTCATGAACGTAGGCGGCGGCCCCCACTTCACGAACGTATATGTGAACAAGACAGTCATCGTTAACAACACTACCGTGAATAACGTGAGTTTCAACGGCGGCACCGGCGGCACTCGCGCCGTACCGACGGCCGCAGAGCAGGCTGCGGCGCACGAGAACCACGTGCAACCGACGGCGATGCAGACGCGACAAGAGAGCGCTGCCGCCAAGAACCCTCAGCTTCTGGCGAAGAACAACGGCGGCAAACCGGCGATCGCGGCAACCTCGAAGCCCGGTGATTTTTCAGCCAAGAGTGCTGTCCCGGCGAAAGCCGCCGGCGGCAAAGTGGACCCGGCAAGCTTGAAAGCCACAGCCAAGTCGATGCCACCCGCGGCCAAGACCGCGGCTGCCCCGGCAAAACCGGCCGCAAAACCTGCGGCAGCGGCAAAACCGGCAGCAGCCGCAAAGCCTGAGGCAGCTCCAAAACCTGCTGCAGCTCCAAAACCCGCGGCGGCTCCAAAGCCCGCGGCAGCTCCAAAGCCTGCCGTAGCTCCAAAACCGGCAGCGGCTCCAAAACCTGCGGCAGCTCCAAAGCCGGCAGCGGCTCCGCACCCAGCGGCGGCTCCGCACCCAGCGGCAGCTCCGCACCCAGCGGCGGCTCCGCACCCAGCGGCGGCTCCGCATCCAGCGGCAGCTCCGCATCCAGCGGCAGCGCCGCATCCAGCAGCAGCGCCGAAGCAGGAGAAGGCTGCTCCAAAGGAGCCTGAGAAGCGGTAAGCAAAAGGAACGGATTTATCCGCGAGCACCCCGCAGCAACCAGAACTCTGCTGTGGGGTGCTTTTTCTGCGATAGCGCCAAGGTTCCTGAGATGTCAGCGCAGTCATTCTCAACCCACGACGGGACATTCTCTATCATGGGCAATGAGATAATCAGGATGGAACCGGCGAGTTGGGACGCTGATGCTGCCATCGTTTGAAGAACCATGGGAACCGATCCGGAGATCCGGCGTGGACCGGGCGGAGGCGAACTGAGAATGTCACAATACCGTTCCCGACTCTCCGGCGGCGATGCCCTGTTGCTCCTGGAGACCATTCGGGAGTGTCTTTCCGCCGAGTCGGGCAGGGACATCCGGGAGAAAGTGTTTCCCGGAATACAGAAACTGTTCCCTTTCGATTTCGGCGGAGCTTGGCTCGGCGCCACCAAAGCCACTGGCGGCGGGATTGCGATCACTGACTTCTTCGATATCAGCCTGCCGCCCGAGTTCTGCCTCCAGTATGACCGGGACGGATGTCTCCGGGCAGATCCCGGTAGTGGTTCGCAACTTCAAGACCTACGAGATCCAATACTGGTCGTTCAATTCGTTGCGGTATTGCCTGCCCCAAAGCGGGTGGCAGACAAAGGCGGAGTTGTCCGGGAAACTTCCTTCGCTGTTGACCGACTTCGGCATGAAGAGCGGCTATTCCCATGGCTGCGCCAGCTCCTCCGCGGGAGAGGGCGGCAGTTACTGCAGCTTTCTTGGGTCGTCCGTGAAGTACGATCCGAGGATGGTCAGTGTCCTCGAGCATTTGACGCCGCACCTGCACCTGGCACTATTGCGCGCTGCCCGTCGCGAGCGCAAGAAGCCTTCCGACATCACCCTCTCCGTGCGGGAACAGCAGGTACTCAACTGGTTGAAGGAGGGTAAGAGTTCATGGGAAATTTCCGTGGTGCTCGGCGTCAGCGAGCGGACCATCAACTTCCACGTGTATAACCTGATGGCTAAGCTGGGCGCGCTGAACCGGCCGCAGGCCGTGGCCATCGCCATCCGGCGCGGACTCATTCCGCTGGGCTGACCGCCTTCGCCGGGACAACCCCGCGGCCGTAGCCCGGCGCACCTGTAATTTCTTACGGGTGACAGAATCTTGCCGGCGTGAGATCGTTGATCGCGAATTCGGCTCAACCCTGCATTCGCCAATCGAAGGCAGATGGGAATCAACTGACCTGCCCGGCGCACGCGGCTACACTTTGAGACAGGACGAAATTTCGGGTTAGGGGAGGTTTCCGTGGTTCGGACTCAGCAAAGATTTCTCGGTATCAACATTGGAATTGATTTTGGCTCGGGTGGTGGATTTCAACCCGGATTTGCAATCAGATTCTCGGCTATCGTTTGTGCACTCATACTCATGTCCCTTGCCGGGTGCAAGGGCGGCTTATCAGGCGGCCCGCAAGGCAATGCAGCCGTGGAGCCCATGCCCTCGAGCGCGTGTGGCGGAGTTCCCGCAGTATGGTCCTTCCATACGGGAGCACCCAGGACTTCCCCGGTTGACACGGCGGGCGTCACGGCGGGTTGGGTGGCCTCGGACAATTGGCAAATTGCCGTCAACTCCGCGGGTCACCCCAAACAGTATCTAAGTTACGGAGGTGATTTTGATCCTTCCTGGTCCAAGACCGGCTCCATGCTGGCGTACTTCCACCCGTTGTACATGGGAGCAAGGTTTGACCAGTGGAGAAACGCAATCTGTGTAATCCATTCCGATGGCAGCCAGCCCACGGCGCTGAGCACGGGAAAATATACCGACTTCAGTCCCACCTGGACCCGCGACGGCACGAACCGGGTCATCTTCAATCGCTACGCGGTCCGCGGCGAAACTTCCAACGACATCTACCTGATCTCTCCGGATGGAGCGCCGGGAAGCGAGGTCCTGGTTTCGACTCCTGAAAATGGCTACGAACACGCCTTTTCGGGGCTGAAGGACGGCCGCATCTTCATCGACCGGATCGACTGGTCGGGTGGGCGCGCGGTGGCCAAGTCCTTCCTGCTGACGCCCAAGCCCGGAGGCACGCCCAGCTACCAGGAGATCACCCGGCCGATCACGGAAAACCAGCTTTGGCAGGCGGTGAGCGTTTCGCCCAGCGAGACCAGGATCGCCTACATGCTGGACGGCGATGGCGACATGGTTTCGAGAAACGACAACGTGCTTTATTACGCGGATTTTGACGCCAGGACCGGTGTGGTTTCACATGCGGTGGCGATCACGAGTTACGACCTTTCTCAGGTCTCTGAAAACCCGAGCTGGAGTGCGGACGAGTCCATGATCATTTACGACTCCAACCGCTCCGGGGTTTATCAGATGTACGCCTACAACCTGGCGAACCACGCGACCACACTGCTGTCGGGCAATCCGGCGATGAATTTTCAATCTGCCGGTTTCGAGAATGTGCCGAAGTAAAGCATCCCTGCACGGGATGAGCCGCCGGTATTTTTTTGTTGTCACGGAAGCACGCGATATCTGAAATCATTCCTGCAAGACTGGCTTCTTCCCCTTGCAGGCTCTTGTGGAGGTTCCATGAGTACCCCGGCTGCAATGACCGCCAACCTAGCGCGCCCAGCTCGTCTCTACTATCTTGACAATCTTCGCTCCTTCGTCGTCCTGGTGGTCGTCGTCTTTCATGTTGCAATGGCCTTCATGATTTACAGTCCCTCGTGGTGGCCCGTCATCGATCCGCAGCAGAATGTATTTTTCTTCGTGTTCGTCGTGCTCGCCGATGTGCCCATCATGCCGATCATGTTCCTGCTCGCCGGTTATTTTGCGATCGCATCGCTGGCCAGGAAGGGACAAGGGGAGTTCTGGAGGGACAAGTTGTTGCGCATTGTGCTGCCGTGGGTTCTGGGCTTTCTGATCATTGCTCCCACGTCTCCCTACATCTGGCTGGTCGCCCGCCACAGAGAACCCAGTTTCGCCTACTTCTGGTCGCACATGTTCTTTACCAAAGCCTTTAACACCCAGGGAGCTCTCTGGTTCCTCGGCGTTCTCACCGTCTTCTACCTTGTCCTCTCACTGGCGTATTTGGTGTACAAACCGCTCGGCAATACCACGGATAAGACCGTCGCCCCGGGATTGGGATTTTTCCTGCTATTCTGGCTCGTTCCCAGCGCGGCCTTCGTTGCCGTGAATCAGTTCTGGTTCGACATTGCCTGGATTCCGGTCAAGTACGTCTTGTGGGTCCAGCCGACCCGCGTCTCACTGTACTTCTTCTACTTTGCGCTTGGTGTCTACGCCTATCGCCGGCGCTGGTTTGGCGCCGGAGGTTACGCTCCCCGCTTCGCCCTCTGGCTGCCTCTGGCCATCTTCACCGGCGGAGCCTTGCTCTGGTACAAGATGCATTTCGGCTTCGCGTTGGCCCGGTTGCCACTCCGTGCCGGAAACGGCCTGCTGCACTGCTTGTTCTGCCTCTGTACGACGTTGGCGTTGTTCGGTCTATTCCACGCTTGCATGAACTGGACTTCCGCCTTCCTGACAAAGCTGGCGGCCAGTTCCTATGCCATCTACTGGGTGCACATGCCGATTGTGCTGCTCTCCAATTTCGTGGTGAGGGGATATCACTGGAATATCTACGTCAAGTATCTGGCCGTGTGCGCTCTGTCCCTCGTTGTCTGTTTCCTGGTAAGCGCCTACGTCCTGAGTTGGCTCCCCATGTTTGGCGGGAGAAACCCGAAAGCCAGCTCCCTGGCTGCCGGAAGAATTGCGGCGGAGAAGACGCCGGCCACCTCGCTGGGTACCGCGAACCTGTAAGTTTTGAGAGAGTGCTGGAGGCTCGACCGCGGGAGGAGTTCTGTCCAACTGGATGAAGCGGGAACAGTGAAAGAGGATGCGGCGGCCACTTCCCGCACAGAGGAAGGCCGCCGCTGCGTCAGCCCTGCTACCTGCTACCTGCAACGTGCACCCGGCAGGCCCTACCGGCCACACGGAGTTGGTTGCCGCCACCGGTTCGGAGCCACCGAGTGGCCGGTCTGCTTAAATCTGCGCCGGCAGCCGGTCCAACTCATTGACGAACGCCAGGGCGGCAATCCCGAACTCCACGTTTTCAACGTACATGTGTTCGTGCATCCATCCCTTGCACAGTCCTCGCAGGCGCAAAGCGGCGTAAACCTCTCCCTGCCTCAGGCCTTGGGCAATCATCATGATCTCGGCCATGGCCGCTTTCCTGGCGCTGTTCTGTTTTTCGAAGACGGGAATCGAGTTCGCCTCCTGGAACTGCGCCTCGTGGGTGAAATGCATTCCCATGGCTTGGGCCAAGCCCTTGGCAGCTTCCAGGATTCGCGCCGAGCCCTCGCCCTGCAGGATGGCGTCATCGAGCTCGATGTATTGGCGATGGATCGCCGCATGCTCTTTGTCGAGGGATCTCCAATTGATCTTCACACGTCTCGAATCTGTTCTCCCGGCTTTTCATTTGGCCCCCTAGACGGGGACATTGCAATCCAGGTGCCCAATTCCTGTGAGTCTGCCAACAAACTTCCCGCGATCCCTCACTCAAGTCACAAGTGATTGAACAAAATCAATTTACGTGCCTCGACGTTGGGGCCGTCGCCAACCTTGGCCCGGCTTCAAGCAGGGCTCCACATCCGAAACGGGAATCGGGAGTCCCGCTTTGGCACAAACTTCCCCTTTCCGGGAGATCGTCGGGCTCCGCCGCAATGCCGTCTCCCGCTCGGATACCCATCCCCTGTGGACAAAATAATGTGCTGCCAGGTTCCTGTGGTCAAAGTTCGCCATCCAATTGGCTGAGGCAAGTCTTTCGTCGTTCCGGCCAGTTACCTGAAAACTGGTTATCCAGTCAATGACTTCACCTCGAGTTGTTCAGGCAAACTCTTCGTGCATCTTTCAGCGGGGTTGCCTCATCTATTAAGTTGACAGTAACTCACTCAGGTTCTATCATTGCAACCATATTAGGTATGAGTGGGGCGTCCAACGGACGCTGCGGCGGGTTTGGTGGCTCCTGCGGGGGTGCCAACCTCAACAAACTTTTCAGCTTGAGTGCAGGAGGCAAACAGCAATGGCAAAGATTATCGGAATCGATCTGGGAACCACGAACTCGGTTGTAGCCGTCATGGAAGGCGGTGAGCCAAAGGTTATTCCCAACGAGGAAGGCGGTCGAACCACGCCTTCCGTGGTCGGCTTCACCAAGACGGGCGAGCGCCCTGTCGGCCAGGTCGCCAAGAACCAGGCAATCACCAACCCGGAGAATACCGTTTTCTCCATCAAGCGCTTCATGGGACGCCGCTTTGACGAAGTCAGCGAAGAAATGAAAATGGTTCCCTACAAGGTGGTTCAGTCGGGTGACCACGTGGCGATCGAGGCGCAGGGCAAGGAATACACCCCGCCCCAGGTCTCGGCCATGATCCTGCAGAAGCTGAAGAAAGCCGCCGAGGACTATCTTGGCGGGCCGGTCACGGAAGCCGTCATCACGGTTCCTGCGTATTTTAACGACGCGCAGCGCCAGGCCACCAAGGACGCGGGCAAGATTGCCGGGCTTGACGTGAAGCGGATTATCAACGAGCCCACGGCGGCCGCGCTGGCCTACGGCCTCGACAGGAAGAAGGACGAAACCATCGCCGTCTACGACTTCGGCGGCGGCACCTTTGATATTTCCATTCTCGAGGTTGGCGAGGGCGTTATCGAGGTCAAGTCCACCAACGGCGATACCCACCTTGGCGGCGACAACATTGATCAGCGCGTGGTGGGCTGGCTGGCCGATGAATTCCGCAAGGATTACGGACTCGACTTGCGCAACAAGGGAAACGAGATGGCGATGCAGCGTCTGCGCGACGCCGCCGAACGCGCCAAGATCGAGCTTTCCACCACCATGCAGACCGAGATCAATCTGCCGTTCATTACGGCCGATGCGTCCGGCCCCAAGCACCTGGTCAAGACCCTGACTCGCGCCAAACTCGAGGACATGGTCCGCGACCTGATCGATGACTCGATCAAGCCCTGCGTGCAGGCGCTCAAGGATGCGGGCATCGACGCCAGCAAGATTGACGAGGTCGTGCTCGTCGGCGGTCAGACCCGGATGCCGATGATTCAGCAGAAGGTCAAGGAATTCTTTGGACGGGAGCCGCATCGTGGCGTCAATCCCGATGAAGTGGTTGCCATCGGCGCGGCCATCCAGGGCGGCGTTTTGCAAGGAGAAGTGAAGGATCTGCTGCTGCTCGATGTGACTCCGCTCTCGCTCTCGATTGAGACTTACGGCGGCGTGGCCACAACCATGATTCCGCGAAACACGACGATCCCGACGCGCAAGAGCGAGAATTTTTCGACTGCTGCCGACAATCAGACATCGGTGGAGGTTCACGTTCTGCAAGGCGAGCGGCCCATGGCGGCGCAGAACCGCACCCTGGGTAAGTTCCATCTCTCCGGGCTTCCGATGGCGCCGCGCGGCGTGCCGCAGATCGAGGTCACTTTTGACATCGATGCCAACGGAATTTTGAACGTGACGGCGAAGGACGTTGCCACCGGCAAGGATCAGAAGATTGCCATCACCTCCTCCAGCGGTCTGAGCAAGGAAGAAGTAGAGCGCATGGCCAAGGAAGCCGAGGCGCACTCGGCCGAAGACAAGCAGAAGCGCGAGGAAGTGGAAACGCGCAACCAGCTTGACGCCATGGTCTACCAGGTGGAGAAGATGCTGAAGGAGAACGGCGACAAGATCTCCGGCGGCGAGCGCGGCGAAGTGGAAAATGCGCTGGGCGATGCCAAGAAGGCGCTGGATGGCGGCGATCACAAGTCGATGCAGACCGCGCGCGACCGGCTCCAGACCGCTTCGCACAAGCTGGCGGAAGCGATGTACAAGGCAACTCCGCCAAACCCGGATGCCGCGGCGCAGCCAGGCGAGGCGCAGCCGAAGTCCGAAGCCAAGAAGGACGACGGCGTGATCGACGCTGAGTACGTGGACGTAGAAGACAAGAAATAAGCGAGGCTCGCCGGAAGCGAGACTCGTGCGCGCGGCCGGAGCTTAGATGCTTCGGCCGCCTCGCAGCAGGTCAGTTTGAAGCGAACAGAAGTTCAAGCCGGCTCGCGAAATGGAGAAGACATGAATTTTGAAGTCAACGGCATTCCGTACCTTTTCACTTTCAATCCCAGTGCGGCGCGGTGGTGTCTGCTGACGTCTTCCGGCGGCGGCGTGGAGTCGCTGGAGATACACAATGACGGCACGCCGCTGACCGCTCCTTTCCTGCTTGCGCCGTTCAACGGTAGCGCGCTGCAATGACCAGCAACTTCACGAGTCCCTGGAAAGCTTTCCATCCTTCTGCCCCTGCGGTTCTGTGCCGGCAAGGCGCCTGACTGCAGGAGCAGCGAACTTCATCCGGGAGTTGAAGTTCCCTCGGTTCCCGGAAACAGCACGACGCTCGGATTGGTTCGCAATAGGGCTGCTCCGATGAGAAATGCGTGGCCGAGTTCGAAATGAGCAAGTAAGCTGAGGCGCAGGGCATCTTGACTTAGCGGAAGCAGCGGGAAGAAGAAGAACAACCATGGCTGCAACGGACAAAAAAGACTACTACGCCATCCTTGGCGTGAAAAAAACCGCCACGGCTGACGATGTTCGTAAAGCCTTCCGCAAACTCGCGCGCAAGTATCATCCCGATGTGAATCCGGGCGACAAGAGGTCGGAAGAGAAGTTCAAGGAGCTTTCCGAAGCCAACGAGGTTTTGAGCGATCCCAAGAAGCGCAAGATTTACGACCAGCTTGGCTTCTACTCTGACAACATCGACCCCAAGGCGGCCGAGGCCTACGCCAACAGCGGCGCGGCCCCAGGCGGAAATCCTTACACGGGCGGCGGGGGCAATCCGTTCGGCGGCTACAGCCAGGCGGGCAGCCAACCCGCGGATTTCGATTTCCGCGATTTTGATTTTGGAGCGCAGCAGGGCGGGCGGGGCGGAAGCTTTCGCGACATTTTCTCCGGCATGTTCGGCGGCGGGGTGGCGCAGGAACCGGCCAACACGACCGGCGCTGACGCCGAGTACACGGTGCAGGTTCCCTTCTGGGAGTCGATTCGCGGCGGTGAGATGAAGCTCAACATCCAGCGCCCATCGTCGCTGGGACGCATGACGCCCGAACCCATTTCGTTCCGCATCAAACCTGGCACCCGCGATGGCCAACGCATCCGGCTTGCCAGCAAAGGGAATCCCGGAACTCGCGGCGGGCCGCCCGGCGACCTCTACCTCATTGTGCACATTGGCGAGCATCCCATCTTTCACCGCGATGCCGACGACATTAGCATCACCCTTCCCATCCTGCCGTGGGAGGCCGCGCTCGGCGCCAAGATCGAGGTGCCCACCATCGACGGCCGCACGGTCCTGCGCATTCCTCCGGGCACGCAAACCGGGCAAAAGCTGCGCATGCGGGAAAAGGGCGTGCCATCGGCAACCCGCCCCGGCGTCATCGGAGACCAGATCGTCGAGATACGCATCGTGGTCCCGGAGATTCCCAACGTGGAAGCCAAGGAACTCTGGCAGAAGCTGGAAAAGCTGCATCCGGAAAATCCACGGGCCGAGCTGTGGAGCAAGATCTAGTGCGCAGCCGGGCATCGGCGGGCGGGAGCTGGCGCGAGAGAATCGGAAGCACAAATCTGGTAGCCCTATGACGAAACGCAAAGGCAAAGGCGCGTACATGATTTCGGTGGTGGCCGAGATGTATGAAATCCACCCGCAGACGCTCCGGCTGTACGAGCGTGAGGGTTTACTCAAACCTTCACGTAGCGACGGCAACACCCGCCTGTATACCGAGGACGATCTCAAGCGGTTGGAGTTCATCCTGTCGCTGGCGCGCGACCTGGGCGTCAATATCGCAGGCATCGGCATCATTCTCAATATGAGGGAGCGCATGGAGCAGATGCAGACCCAGATGCAGGAGTTCGTGAAGTACGTGCAGCAGGAAGTGATGACGCGCGCCAACCAGGCCATGCCCAAGGAGGGCCTGGTGCCGGTGCGGCGGCCGCTGGTCATTCCTCCCGGCAGGAAGAAGTAGTCCGGGCCGCCGGCGGATCGACCACTATATGAGTATTTGAGAATAGGAAGCAGAGAGGTCCAGGTGGCGGCGCTATTCCGGTTGCGCGGCTCGAAACCAGACCACCCGCGGCCTGCGCGGCCTCCGGTAGCTGAGAGTTGCCGATGTCCTGGTGGGCGCAAAACAGGACAACGATTGCCACAAAGGATAATCGTTTGGAACCGCATTATTACTACTGAGTGAATGGTTCGGCAAGGTACTGAACCATTGACCGAATAGGCAACAATGAGAGATTTTCCGATGTTCAATCAGTCAATGCTTTGGACGGGCGATGGCGTTTTGCGGAAAACGACGGTCCGGAGCAGCTTGGCAGCGCGGAAAAATCCCTCGGAAAGCTTACGGCATCCAGCCGACCCACACCGGTTTCCCTTTGTTATCGCGCATGGTCATCACATCGCCGTTGCGGGTCACCTCGCGGGCCAGCAAGAGCGGAGTTCCATCGACTGCCAACTGTGAGCCCAGAACCTCGATCGCGTCGCCTTTCTCAAACGTGATTTCCATTTCTTTCAGGAATTTCTCCGGGGCAATCATCACGTCCAGCAAGCCCTTGTCGTTTTTCAGCGTGACATGGACGCTTTTGTCGGCGCCGGTTTTCACTTCGTCGATCACGCCTTTTATTCTAACTTCGCTGCTCTTGTCGTATTTGGGCGCAGACCCCTGGGCATGAACCACGAGGAATGCGAGCAGGACAATTGGAGCGACTACCGACACCAACCTGAAGGAAGCCGGCCGTGACATGATTTACTTCTCCTTTTGAGTCCAGGAAGGCGGAGTCGCGCGCCGAACCAGGGCCGCGCCTTGCCGGCGGCTTCCGCTTTGCTACGCTTCCGTCCATTCCATCTCCTCAACCTTCCGGCAGACTGCTCCTCAGGCTGTGGCCGCTTGAGGAGGTGCGCGTTAAAGGCCGCAATCAACCTAGTCCGCGTCCGCCGTTTTGTACAGTGAGGCCAGTCACAGCGCCGGGTGATTTTGGGCGCGGCGGCACGCTTGACCCATGAACGGGCAACCCGCGTCGCTCCTGGAGACCATCGGAAAGTTGGCGCCTGACTCGGCCTTGTTTGCGGGTAATCACTGCCCGGTCGAGAGCTGGGGCATCAGCGGAGGGCCGGATTCGTCACTGAACGGGGTGAGATTGATCACATCCCTGCGGCCTCCATTGCGACAGACTCTACTGGGCTGGTGCGCTTCGGAGAGGTCCCATGGCTCAGGATTTGCGCGCGGTGTTAGATATACTTTGTTTCGAGTTGAACTACCTCGAACAGGGCGGCTTCGACCGCGATCTGGCAGTGCTTGGGGAGGAGTCTCCGTTTCTGGGGACAATCGCCTGCATCAACTTTGGCGATCCGCTGCGAGCTCATGCCTGCCACGAGTGTCTCCTGCATCAGTTTGTTCCCAAGGACAAACAGGGAGAAGAGTTCCCCTGTCACTACATCCGGCTGAGCGCATCGGGTGAAACCATTGCAGGGTTGATGGAACAGAAGGAGCCGGGCCGCATGGTGACTGCACTGAAAGCCTGGCTGCGCACCACCATCGCGCAACTGCAGGCGACGCTACAGCCCAACGGAGAGGCGTAGAAACCGGAGAAGAGCGGTTGATTCAGCTACGGATGGGAACCGGTCCCAGCCGGCCGACGTGCACGGATCGTCCCTCTTGCAGCGCTGCTTTGATGCGCCGCGCGGGTAGGATAGGTATGCCCTCATGAAACGCAGCTTTCGATCGCTCTCGCCACAGGAAGCGCTCCATGTGGCCATTTTTATCGAAGAGCGCAACGCGGAAATCTACCACAACTTCGCGGAACTGTTTGTCTCCTTTCAGGATTCCACTTCGCTGGAAATCGCCGGCGTTCTGTGGGACATGGCTGTCGAGGAGCGGCACCACAGCAGCCTCCTCCAGGAGCGCTACACGGCGCAGTACGGGCAGGCGAGCTGCACCCTGACCGAGGCGGACGTGATCGAGATCATCGAACTGCCGCAGCTTGTCGGGGAGGAAATCTTCGACTCCTCTTGTGCGGTGACGGCGCGGCTGCATGCGCTGCGCATTGCCCTGTCCGCGGAAAACCAGGCGCGCGACTACTATGCCGGGCTGAGCGCGGCGGCCATCGACCCCGCGCTGCGCGCCCTCTATGAGGAGCTGTCCAGCTTTGAGGCCGATCACGTCGAGTTTTTGCAACGCAAGCTGGCCGGCAGCGCGCCGCGCGGTTGAGGCGCCAGCGCGCAGGCGCAGATGTTCGTTGGAGATGCGGCGGAGCGGGGCGCCAAGGCTAGTCGATCGTTTCCCCGGCGGCGGCCGGGTTCGGCTCCGTGTCCTGAGGGAAAGACTTGAGCGTCAGCGATTGCACCTTCCGGACAATTTTTCCTTGCGTTGAAGTGCGCTGTTCCGTCAGGGTTCCGCGCACGTTCCAATAACCTTCGTCAGCCGGAGTCCTGGCCGGGCCGCGCTCGACCACTCCGGAGAACTCGAACCAGACACCATCGGCAGGCTTGGTGCGGAAGCTGAGAGTCGCGCCATCCAGCTTTGCCTGGTCAAAGTACTGGTCGACGAACTCAGCTTTATCCGGGTCGTCGTCCCTGAAGCGCGAAACCAGGCCCGTGACCTTGCCCTCGTTCACCTCGATCTGGACGAACTCGCCCTCGTGGACAAACGAATAGAGGCCGGTGATCTCATCGCCAACCTGCGGCTCAGCCTTGGCGGGCGATTGCGCCAGCGCGGCCACGGCCATGGTGAGCGACAATATTGCGAGTCCGGCTACAATTCCGAAGATGTTTTTCATAGGACTGGAATTGAGTATAGCCGAGGCGGCGGCGGTTCAGCGCGATCCGCCGCTCAGGGTATAATCGCGCGATTGGCGGCCTTGCGAGTGATTCTCAAATCCCGAAGCCCGAACAGCCCGTCCCACCCCGCGGCGCCCGATGGGGCGGACGGGTTGCGACTGCTGGTGGCCTGGCCGAATCCCTGGGCCGTCTTCTTTGGGAACCTTGGCGACCGGCTCTGCGGGCGGGTGGTTCCCCGGCTGGTAACCACCTCGGCGCCTGACCCCGGTTTCTGGCGCGATGTGGACATCCGCACGCCCTTTCCGCGCCGCGGGCTGGCCGACTCGGTCTGCGCCCATGCGGCGCTGCTGGGGCTGCTGTACGCGGTCTCGATTTGGCCCGTGGCCAGGGTGCATCTGGACCGGCCGCTGTCGCGGCGCGCCTACGAAAGTTTCAGTATCAGCCAGTATCTGCCGGAACTGCACGGGGCGCCCAGCCACAGCCTGGCTCGTGGCAAGCATGACCCCGTGCTGGCGAAGCAGGAGATTCTCTCGCTCCCGAAGAACCCGGACAATTTTCACCAGACGATCGTCACTCCGCCTAAGATCAGGCTCCAGAAAGATGTGAATCTCCCTAACATTGTTGCTTACCAGGCGGTGCTTCCGGTGCAGCCCCTGGGGGTAAGCGCCAGCGACCAGGCGAGCCTGCGTTTGCCGGCACTGATGCCGGCGGTGATCGGCCCGGTGGCCGATACAAGTTCCCTGGGTTCGCGGTCGCATCTTCCGGCGTTGCAGCCGCGGGTCGCCGAGGCCGCGCCGGTTGCGACCGAAGACCATCCGCGCCTGATGCTGCCAGCGTTGCTGCCCAGGGTGGTGGAAGCAGCGCCCGACACTGGCTTCGGTGGCCACGGTACGACGGCCAACCTGGCGCAGCTTACGCCCAGGGTTGCCGGGCCCACGCCTGAGATGCAGGCGATGGGCGATGGGCAGCGCTCGTCGGCCCAGATCATTGCCCTCAATCTTCATCCCGCCGAGGTGCATGGGCCCGTTGAAGTGCCCGCGGGCAACCGCAGTGGGGCGTTTGCGGCATCGCCTAGCGGACACCGCGAAGCCACGGGAACGCCGGGCGCCGACGCGGGGCCGTCGAGCGGCACGGGCGGGTCCAAGCGGGCGGCCAATGCCCCTGAGGGCATCAGCGTAGGCGCCGCCGCGCAGCCAGGCGCAGCGGTGGCCGCGCCCAACGCTCCAACTCCCAATTCCGCGCCTGCCGATGCGAGTGTGCGCGCCCGGCTGATGGCCGCCATGCGGACTCCGGCGGCCACGCCGGTTGCGTCCATCCCACCGCGTCCGGGGGTGGCGCATGAAAGTGCCGCACCACGCAGCGAGTTGGAAAATCGAATCTTTGCCGGACGGCGCTCCTACTCGCTTTCGGTCAACATGCCGAACCTGAACACGGCGACCGGGAGTTGGATTATTCACTTTGTCGAACGCAATCCGGGCGTTGTCCACTCCCCGATTGCCGCGCCGGAGGTGCTCAGCAAGTTCGATCCCGCTTATCCCGGCAAGTTGATGCAGGACGGGGTGCAGGGCACGGTCATACTGACGGCCATCATTCGCTCCGACGGCAGCGTGGGCAACATCGCCGTCGCCAAGAGCCTGGACCCGCAACTGGACCGCAACGCCGTCGAAGCGCTGTCGCGCTGGCTGTTCCGGCCCGCGCTGAAGGACGGACAGGCCATCGACCTGGAAGCGGTGTTCACGGTTCCATTCCGCCTGAAAGGGCTGGGGGTTCGATAGAAGGTGCAGGGGCGTCCACTCTGTTGGAGCGGCCAAGGGGGGATGGCGGAAAAGCCTCTGCAGCGGCGCTGGAGATTTGAGCGGCGCAGAGGTCCTTCGCTGGCGCTCAGGATGACACCTCTTAAAGGGAGTGGGCAGCGGAAAAGCCTCTGCAGCGGCGCTGGAGATTTGAGCGGCGCAGGGGTCCTTCGCTGGCGCTCAGGATGACATCATCTTAAGAGGAAAATTTGGAGGCGGGCGTACGGCGCGGGACAGGACGCGCGGCATCTTCAGCGCTCACGGTAACACCGCGGGAAAACGATCTGGCGTGGAAAAGGAATTAGGTGGTCTGGGGGGTGGTCTGGGCGGAGTGGCGGGTCTCAATCCTGGTGGCCAGTTCCGGGTTCGAGCAGACCTCGTAGTAAAGGTGGCCGGCCCAGCGCACGAATTGGAAGTCGCGGGCTTCGACCTGCGCGGCTCTTCCCTCGCGCACCAGGATGGGATGAAAGACGCCGGGACTCACCGGAACCAAACCGCGAAACAGGCGAACCGTATCCATGCCCCATGGCATGGGCAGCTCCATTTTGAACTCTTCCAGGGAAATCTCCTCCTGCATTTTCTCAAAGGCGGCCCGCGGCAGGTGGATTCCACCCACGTTGTAGTTGAGCAGGAAGTCTTCGACGGCACCCGCCGCGGCCTGTTCTTCAACCGTCTGGAAGACGAAGACGTTGAAGATGGGATTGGCGCCCTGGATATGACGGCGGGCTCGTTTGTGGCAGGCACTCAGACGGTCGCTCAGATTCAATGCCTCGGAGATCATCACCCGGTGGGCGCCGTCCATGAGGTAAAGCGGGGGAGAATTCTGGTAGGCGATGCCGATGCCGATCTCGAGCGGGGGCAGGCCGTTTTCCATGGATTCGCTGTTGTAGGCGCGCACAATGTTGAGAATCTCCCGCGCCATGACGCAGGTGCGAGCCACGCCGAAGCCGCGTTGCGCCTCGTTCTCGAGCAGGGTCAGGATCACGGCGTCGCCTTCAATGAAAACCTTTTCCGCGCCGTAGGCGGGCAGGAGCTTGTTCACCGGCTCGAAGAAGTTGAGGCTGAAAAACGATGCCGGGTTCAACCCGCGCTCCAGGAGGGAACGGGTGAGAAAGGTTGAGTCGCGAATGTCGGCCTTGAGCACGACGTGATCCTTGACCCGCTCCTCCGCCGGCTTTTGCTCTTCCGGCAGGAGAAACTCGTAGAGCGAACCGTTGATCTCGGAGAGCTCGCGCAGGCGCTCGTTGTTGAGAAGGTTTACCGAGTCGAGGGTCCGCTCCAGCACCTCCATTTTGCGCACGTCGCGATGAAAGCGGGAGAGGTCGATGAGGTAGCGCGCCGCATACCGCATGCGGTCGGCTTTGCCCGCGGAGCGGGCCCTCTGCACGGCCGCGTGCAGTTTATCGGGCGGGCGCCGGTCGTGCGTCTCCAGCACCTCTTCCACCTTGCGCAGTTCGGACTTCAGGATCAGGGCGCACTTCAATTGCTGGGGAGAGACGACGGCGCCGTAGTCACCCAGGATGGGAACGGTTTCATAGGCGGCCACAGCATAGTCCATGACCCCAGCGTTCTTCCAGCGTCTCCATCCAGGCGGTGGTGATTGCCCGCTGCGCCTTGCCGCGCGGCGAATCATCGGCCAAGCCCGCTGAACATGAGCACCTTGGCATTCTCCGGCACATTGAGCAGTGCCTCGGCCTCCACGTCGCCGCTGGCCACGCCCAGGTCTTTCAGGAAACTCTTGGCAATCACCACCACGTGATCGAACAGGTCGGGGTCGCGATCGAAACTTCCGAACAGGGCGTAGTGCTCAGCCCGCAGAAACGGGTCCTTGATCGAATCCGGGAAGAGGAGGCGGTTGGTCAGAACCTCGTAGCCGGCGGCTTCGCGCTCGCCGAACAGCGAGTGCCGGGTGCTGGCTACGGTCTCGCGCTCCACCTCGGTCAGGTGGCCAGCACATCATCGGCGACGCGAGCGCAGCACCTGGCGCTTGTTTACCTGGAAGCGCAGGAAGCGGTCGCGCAGCACCATCTGCTGCAGTTCGAGGCGGCGTTCGTCGCGCTTCTTGAGATTCTCGCTGCAGAGCTCCAGCACCTGGGTGAACTGCATCCCAGCTCGTTGCGCAGGAATTCGATCAGTCCCACGCGGCAGAGCAGATCCAGCTGCATGTCGTCAGTTTCGCGGGCCCGGCGCAAGGATGCGACTTGCAGTTCGCTCAGGTAGCTGCTTGAATCGCGCCGGGTAATCAACCTCCGGCTCGGGCAGGGCATCGTGCTTGATGTGGGCGCGTCCGTAGGGCGAGTCGCCAAACGGATTCTCCTCCGGCACCCGGGCCAGTTGCTGCACGTCGCCGTGCTGCTCGATCAGATTGGCCAGGTGGATGCGCGCGACGGTCGGTGAATTTCGGCGCTGAGGAAAACGTCAGGACGGAGATTGTCAACGCCCGCAACCAGTCCCTGGAGAGTAAGCTGCGGGACGTAGCGAAGCCAGCGTGAACTGGCTCGCCATCTCGCGCAATTTCGCCCGTCCAAAAAACGGCAACGGAGACATTGGGATCCTTACGTGTTCTTGATTATTGTGAGCTGACGTACGGACTCTATCACACGGAAGAAGCCAAGCGGGAGAGCAGGATTCCGCATGGCCGACGTCCTTCTGTAACCTGTGGAAGGTTACTTCGGGGACTTACCTTGACGAGTTTTCCTGCGCCTCTCGAACTCATCTCCCGGCTTCCATTGCACCAGAGCGGGCTGCTGCCGCGCGGAAACCCAGGGCAATGCCAAAGCGTGCCAGCACGGCGTTGGAGCGATAGTCGTACTCTTCCTTGTACTCGTCGCTGGGCTGGTGGTAGCTCCGGTCCATGGCTCGCTGTTGGCCTTCACCCAGGACTCGGGATGGCCGCTGAAGTGCTCGCCCGGCTCGATGGAAAACGCCGGCACTCCGATCTTTGCGAAGCTGAAGTGGTCGGAGCGGTAGTAGCCGCCATTCTCGGGATGCGCCGGCTGCGAGGACCTTCAGCTTGAAGTCGGCGGCCGTCTTCTCAAAGACGGCTCGAAACGTGGTCCGCTCAAAGCCCTCCGCTTCGCACTTCGCGGGGAATTCCCAGCGGCTTGATCGAGTCGAAGTTAAGATTCCAGCGTGATGTCGGAGAGCGGAACCGGAGGATGCTTTGCCAGGTAGGCAGAGCCCCACAGACCCTGCTCCTCGGCGGTTGTGGCGGCAAAGTACATCGAGCGCTTGGGCTTGACCGGAGCGGCTGCGACGGCGCGCGCCATCTCGATCACCATGGCCGTGCCGGTGGCGTTGTCCAGCGCGCCGTTGTAGATGTTGTTGCCCGGCTGATCCGGACGAATCCCCAGGTGATCGTAGTGGCCGGTGTAGATGACGGCCTGCTTGTTGAGCTCCGGGTCTGAGCCGGTGACCTTGCCGATCACGTTGCTGGACTCGAAGTGGCGAATGGCGGAGACCAGGTGGGCGTTGACCTGCAGCGGCAGCGGCAGCGCGCGGAATCCCTTCGTCTGCGCCGCCAGCGATCAGCGCATCCAAATCCTGTCCGGCATCGGCCAGCATGGCGCGCGCTTTTTCCAGTTGCACCCAGGCGGCCAGCGCCAGCTTCGGCTCGTGATCGTCGGCCAGAGCCGAGCGCTCGCCAGACCACGAGCTGCGCACCACATCCCAGCCATAGCTGGCCATGTCGGTTTTGTGGATCAGGATCACGCCGGCGGCTCCCATGCGCGCCGCCTGCTCGAACTTGTAGGTCCAGCGGCCGTAGTAAGTCAGCGCCTTGCCGGCAAAGAAATTGGGATCGTCCGAGGGCGGCTCGTTGACCAGCATCAGCAGGACCTTGCCCTTCACGTCGGCGCCCGCGTAGTCGTCCCAGCCAAACTCCGGCGCGGTGATGCCGTAGCCGACGAACACCACGCCAGCGTCTAGGTCCCTGACCTCGTGCTGGTCCAGGTTGAAGATCATGACGTCGTCCAGCATCTTGAGGTTCATGGTCTGCTGCGGAGTTGCGACCGACAGGGTGGTTGCGGGCAGCGTCGTCACTCCGACCAGCGGAACCTTCTGGAAGTAGGTTCCGTTGTCGCCCGCCGGTTCCACTCCGGCTTCCTTGAACTGCTTGGCGATGTAGTTGGCCGCCAGGTCGCCGCCCCTGGTGCCGGTGCCACGGCCTTCCAGGGCGTCGCTGGCAAGGTACTTGACGTCGGCGCGGATGCGCTCTGCCTGCACGTTGTGCAGGGCGGCCATCATTCCGTCGGGCTGGGTTGGGCCAGCGGCTTTCCTGGCCGGACGGCGCGCCGAACCTGCAACGCCTGCCGCGGCCAGCGCCAGGCACAATCCACTGATAATCAGAAGTCTGCGCATGGTGAAAACTCTCAATCGGCGAGATTCCCGGGATCATTGCCTTGAAAGCTCATTGTACGTTGCCCGGCAGCGGCCGCCTAGCGCCGGCGGAGGCTCCCTGGATGCCCAGCTTGCGCAGAATCTTTCGCGTCAGGCCGGTGAGCGGGAGTTCAAAGCCTGATCGCAGCGAACCCAGCAGCCAGCCTTCTTATCCTTTGCTTCGAGCTCCTTCGGCGCCTGCCGCAGCACCTGCACTTCGTAATCCGTGTCTGTGATGGAGTGGCGCAGCCGGAAGAGTGGGCTTGCAGCAGGGTCCGACGCGCTGGCTTGAGCGTGGCTTTTCATTTGGCGCACACTCTGGCAGCTCCCACATGCCGGGCATCTTTGCCGCATCCGGCGGACGCTGCACGAGGAAGACGGAATGGCCGCGCTCGACCAGCGCCCGAGCGATCTGCAACTGTTTGCGCCTCGGTTGCCCCTTGGTGGTCCCGGCGCCGGGAGCGCGGCACCACTGGAGCAGCGGGCAAAGCGGGCAGCTCGGGCTCTGGGGAGTGCAGACGGTTGCGCCCAGCTCCATCATTGCCTGGTTCCAATCGCCGGGATGGCGGCGGTCCAGCAGCTGCTGCGCCCGTTTCCAGGCAGCTGCGCCGGCCCGCGGCGCGCCGTCCAGCCGGGTCAGCACCCGCTCGACGTTGCCATCGACCACGGCGACAGGCTGGCCAAAGGCAATGCTGGCCACCGCCGAGGCCGTATAGCGGCCAACGCCCGGCAGCTTGCGCAAATCGTCCGCCTGGCGATGGAATTACCCCACCTTGTTCGCTGACTACGAGCTTGGCCGCCTGGTGCAGCATGCGGGCGCGACGGTAGTATCCCAGGCCGCTCCACAGGGCCAGGACGCGCTCCTCGGGCGCCTGGGCCAGCGCCTGCAGGGTGGGAAACGCTTGCAGGAAAAGGCGATAGTGCTCCAGCACGGCCGCCACCCTGCGTCTGCTGCAACATGATCTCCGAGACCCAGACCCGGTAGGGATCCAGATCCTGACGCCAGGGCAGGTCGCGCTTGTGGCGGGCGTACCAGGCCAGCAGCGCACGGCGCAGTGCTGGGGGCTCGGAGTTTTCCTGTCCGGGTGCGGGCTTGGCCATTGGTGAGCTGATTGTAGCAATCCCGGTTTGGGCCCGGAAGCGGCTGAACTCGCGCTGCCGGGCGGGTGGCGGCGAAACTTTGGCTTTGCTGTCCGGGCAACTTTATGTTCTGATTCTGAATATGAAAAGAAAACTCACCCTGGCCGTAACTCTCCTTGCCGCCGGCATCGGGCTGGCTACCAGCGTTTGGGCCCAGCAGGCTCCCGCGGCGAAACCCGCACAGGCTCCGTCCTCCACTGCAACTTCACCGGCTCCCACCCCGGCGAGCCCTAAGGCTTCCGAGTTCAAGAGTGAAAAAGAAACAGCCAGCTACGCGCTGGGCATGAACATTGGCGACAGCATTGGCAAGAGCCTGAAGCGCGACGGGATCGAGATTGATCCTGCGATTTTCTTGCGCGGAATGAAGGAATCGCTTGCCGGAGAGAAGTTGGCGCTGACCGAAGAAGAAGCCAAGACCGCGTTTACCGCGTATCAGAAAAAAGCGCGCGACGTGCAAGAAGCCAAATTGAAAGTGATCGGCGAAGCCAACAAGAAGGAGAGCGAAGCTTTCCTGGCCGCCAACAAGTTGAAAGAAGGAGTCGTAACCCTGCCCAGCGGATTGCAGTACAAGATTGACAAGCAGGGCAACGGCCCCAAGCCGCTGGCAACCGACACGGTCGAGGTCAACTATCGCGGCACGCTGATCGACGGCAAGGAATTCGACAGCTCGTACAAACGCGGCCAGACTCTATCGATCCCGGTCACCCGCGTGATCAAGGGTTGGACCGAGGCCCTGCAACTGATGCCGGTTGGCTCCAAGTACAAGATTTTTGTCCCTGCCGATCTTGCCTATGGGCCACGCGGCGCGGGCGGCGACATCGGTCCCGAAAGCGCCTTGATCTTCGAGATCGAACTGGTGTCGATTAAGCCCAAGCCGGAGCCGGCCGCCAAGGCCGCTCCAAGTTTGAACGCGCCAGCCAAACCAGCGGCCGCGCCCAATGCGTCCAAGCCCGCCGTACCGGCGAAGTAGCAACCCGGTTCCGCGCAACCAGAAAGCCCGCCATCACCTGGCGGGCTTTCTTTGTGCATACGTGGCTTGCAATTACTTCTGGGCGGTCAGCTCGACGAACTCGAAACGCTCCAACTGCTGCTCGAAGGGGATGGAAAACTGCTTCTCGATCTTCTCGCGGTAGGTTGGTCCGGAGTTGTAGGTACAGAACGGATAGAGTTTGCCATCCGGCGCGGCATAGTGAATCACGCAGCGCTTGACGCGCTCGATATCGTAGTTGTAGGAATCCTGAAAGTGCATGCCGGCCACGAGCAGGGTGCGATAGGTGAAGGTGCCATCCATGCCGTCGCGGCCTAGTTTCTTGTTGGTCATGCCCTGGATGGTGTTGAGGAACTTCTCGAAGGTGAGTCCCTCGGGCGCCAGCTCGGGCTTGAAATGCTTCTTCAAATCCATCCAGCCCATGGCGCCGTTGTAATACTTCATGAGGCCGCCAAAGGACTTGCGCGACAGCATCTCGATATCCTGGAGCATGGCTGGAATATCCACGAACTGGGTCACCGGCACGGCCTTGCGGGACTTCTCATCGACGAACATGTAGGTTCCCAGCGAGCAATGCGGATGGCTGGAAATGGTGGGCACGCCGCGATGCTCGACCGCCGCGATGAGCTTGCTGAAAGGCGTAATTGCCGACAGCGGGAACCAGTCGTTGTACTTATCAAACATTCCCGTCTGGTCGCTGAGGGCGAAGGCAAGGTCGGTGAGGGTGAAGCGCTTGGCTTCCAATTCCTTCTTCGAGATGCGGCCGGTAAAGGCGACGGGCTGGAAGCTGATGCCGCTCACGGTGTCCACGTTGTCGATGGCAACCTTGAGAATGTCTCCCAGTTGATGATCGTTCAGTCCCTTGACGATGGTCGGGACGAAAACGATCTTCATGCCCGCCTTGCGGCAATTCTCGATACACTGCATTTTCTTTTCGAGGAGGGGCTCGCCGCGCGTCTTGAGGTAAATGTCGTCGCTGACGCCGTCGAACTGGAGATACAAGGTCGCCAGTCCGGCTTGCTTGCACTGCTCGGCGAACTCGAGGCTGGCGGCGATCAGGATGCCGTTGGTGGCTGCCTGCAAATGGGTGAAACCCATCTCGCTGGCCATCTTGAGAATCTCAATGAACCTGGGATGGATGGTGGGCTCGCCGCCGGAGAACTGGACCACGCGGCCGTCAACGGGACGCTCGTTGCGCAGCGCCAGCAGCATGGTGCGCACCTGCTCGATGTCCGGCTCATACAGGTACCCGGCGGCGTTTGCGTTGGCGAAGCAGACCGGGCAGGTGAGGTTGCAGCGGTTGGTGAGATCGACGTTGGCCAAGGCGCTGTGCGAGGTGTGCAGGGAGCAGAGTCCGCAATCGTCCGGACACTTGGCTTCGGCGCCGTGATCGACCGCCGGGTTGCTGAGGCCCGAGTTATCGCCGAACGTCCACTCCTCCATCTTCAGGTAGAGGGCGACATCGGAGTAAACGCAGTCTTTGAAATAGCCGTGCTGGGGGCACGTCTTCTCCATCATGACGCGGCCGTTCTCTTCAAAGATGCGGGCCGGGAGGAGGGTGGTCGTCTCGCAGTCCGGACACAGCGAGGTCGTATGTTTCGGAAGCCCCTTCTGCAACGGCTGAATTGGACCACCGGTCAGAG
Organism: uncultured Acidobacteriota bacterium; assembly: GCA_963707735.1. Classification (GTDB taxonomy): domain Bacteria; phylum Acidobacteriota; class Terriglobia; order Terriglobales; family Acidobacteriaceae; genus TOLSYN. The sequence goes on from CAVPRB010000004.1 coordinate 145,623, forward strand.
TCTTTTCAGGTTGCAGGATTTTCAAATCCGGGCGCTTTGCCGACGCAAATGAGTTACTCAAGGCTGTCTCCGCTCAACAATCAGAATTAGCGGGAAAAGATACACTCTCGCGTGATTCTAGTTTGCCCCCTGGCGCGCGGTGGACACAGTGGCAGCGGTCACCCGCCACGGTGAGGCCACTTTTCAGCGAATCGCAATTTCATGCATCCAGTGGCGATTCCGGGAACCGGGCGTACCTATCCGGGGTCAATACCATGGAGCCGCAAGGAAATATGCGAATTTGCAATCTGGCGTGCGGCGGAGAAATCAGTTGGCGCGCCGGCAACCGCAACCGAGGACGAACGGAGTTCGAAGGAGACCGCATGAGACGACTGCTGGTGGTTCTTCCCATGGCACTACTATCGCTGCTGCTGCCTGGCCTGGCCCAGGACAGCGCGCAAAACGCCGCGAAGCGCGCGCCCAAAACGGTTTCCGCGGCCGCAGAGGCCACGAGCGCCGAGCTTCCCATCCGCCGCGTGGTGCTCTACAAGAACGGGGTTGGATACTTTGAACACCGGGGCAGGGTGACGGGTAACCAGGACCTCGATGTCCGCTTCACCACGTCACAGTTGAACGACGTGCTGAAGTCTCTCACCGTGGTGGACCTGGGCGGGGGCAGGATCGGCGGGGTGCGCTATAACTCCATTGCGCCGCTCAGCCAGCGGCTCGACACCCTGCGCCTGGCTCTGGACGCCAACACTGGCCGCGCCGGGTTCCTCGGCGCCCTGCGTGGCGCGCGCGTCGAGGTCCGCTCTGGCAGCGCCTCGGCCAGCGGACGGCTGCTGGCGGTGGAAGAGGTCACGAGGGTGGAAAAGGGCGGCACGGAAATCAAGAGCACGGAAATCTCCGTGGTCACCGACGGCGGCGATCTGCGCACGTTTGAGCTGACGCCGGCGACATCGGTGCGCATCCTGGAGAGTGACATGAACCGCGAAGTGGGGCGCTACATGGCCCTGCTGGCCAGCACACGCGACAAAAACGTGCGCCAGATGACAATCTCCACGGCGGGCGACGGCGAGCGCGAGGTCGCGGTCAGCTACATCAGCGAGGTTCCGGTGTGGAAGTCTACGTATCGGATCGTGCTGCCGCAGGATTCTGACGCCAAGCCGCTGCTGCAAGGCTGGGCAGTGGTGGACAACACGGTGGGCGAGGACTGGCGCAACATACAGCTTTCGCTGGTGGCCGGAGCGCCGCAATCGTTTGTGGAACAGATTTCGCAGCCCTACTACGTGCGCAGGCCGGTGGTGGAGTTGCCCAGAACCGCGCAACTGACGCCGCAAACCCACGAGGGCGCGGAGTACGCGCAAGCAGCCGAGGTAGACAATGGTCAGCCGAGGGCGCCAACTGCTCTTCCGAAAAAAATCCCGCGTATCGAAAGCACGGACGGGCAGCCGGGAGGTGTCATCGGCGGCGTGGTAGGCAGTGCCGGCGGCGGCGTGGGCGGGGGAAGATATCGCGCCGGGGCGCAGGGCGGAAGAATCTACGACCAAAACACAGCGTTGGAGAATAGCTCCGCCGTGGTCGCCGCTGCCCCTGTGGCCCCCGAGTCTTATGAGCAGTCCGTGGAAGCACAGTCCACGGGCGGAGCCCTGGGCGATATGTTTGAGTACGCCATCAAGCAGAACGTCACTGTGTTGCAGAATCAGTCGGCGCTGGTTCCGATTGTGCAGGCCCATGTGGACGCCGAAAAAGTGACGCTCTGGAATGCGCGCGAGCCTGCCCCGGTGCGCGCCCTGTGGCTGACCAACTCCAGCGGGCTGACGCTGGATGCGGGCACGTTCAACATCATTGAGGCGGGAGCGTTCGCCGGCGAGGGACTGCTGGCCGAGGTCCGGCCCAACGAGCGCCGCCTGATCTCCTACGCCGCCGATACGGCGGTGCGGGTGAAGAGCGAGGGCGCCAGCGAGACGCGCCCCTACACCCGGCTGCGGGCCGCGCGCGGGATTCTGTTCCTGACCCGCGAGTTGCGGGAAACCCGCACCTACACGGTTTCAAACTCGGACACCACGGCGCGCAGCGTCGTGATTGAGCACCCGGCGCGGACGGGTTGGCACTTCATCGACAAGGAACTGAAGCCGGAGGAAACCTCGAACTCGTATGACCGCTTCCGCGTGAGGGTGGCTCCGGCCAGCAGCGAGAAGCTGGTGGTTGCCGAATACTATCCGCAGGAGACCACCTACGCCCTGAATAAGGCCGACGAAAACCTGATTGGCTTCATCCTGAAGAGCGAGGGAATCCAGCCCGAGGTTGAGTCGGCGCTGCGGCAGTTGCTGGCCAAGAAGGACGCCATCGCGGCGGTGCGGCGGGTGCTCAAGGAACGCCGCGACGATGTGGACGGCATCACCCGGGAGCAGGCGCGCATCCGCGAGAACATGAAGGCCTTGAAGGGCAGCGCCGAGGAGAGAGCACTGGTTGAACGCTACGTCGCCGGACTGAACCGGCAGGAAGACCTGCTGGGGGCGCTGAATTCTGAAATAGCCGAAAAAGAATTGGAACTTAATGCCCGTGAGAGTGAATACCAACAGATGGCCGAGTCGATGGCATTCGACCAAGCCAGATAAGTTCCTCCTGTCGCAACGCTGTCCGCCGGTAAACGGCGGACTTTTTTGTTGGGCGAGGGCTCACTTGCCGGGCGGAGCTTTTCAGCGCGGCCGCTCATGCGGGAACTGGCGGGGGGAAAATCGAGGGCGGAGGAAGAATCGATTGCCGGCTGGAAAGCTTGAAAGCTCAGGGACGATTTGAGCTGCGCTGGGGTCCTTCGCCAAGGCTCAGGATGACACTTCAAAAGAGCAGGGGCAAAGGCAACTACCCCACATCTGCCAACTGCGGGCAGATATGGGGCACCAGGCTGGCGCTGCGATGACGGCTGGACCTAATCGCCCATGACTTCTTCTGTTGTTTCCTCGGTGCTGACTGCGGGGGACTTGGGCAGCGGTTTTGCGGCCAGGCTGCCGAGCGGAACAAAACTTCCCACCTCGGGAGCTTTTTCGCCGAGAACATGCTGCTTGTACAAGGCCATCATGCGGGCGTTTTCGGCGTCCTGCTTGACCTTGGCGTCGCGCGCCCTGAGCTTTTCCTCGCGGGCGGTGCGGGCAATGCCCTGATCGTCCAAGGTGGTATTGCGCCCGGCTTGGACGTGCGCCTGGTTGAGGGTCAGCGAGTGGTCGGCGTTCTCCAGAGCAACCTTCTTGCCGCCGGCGAAAATCTCATGGCGGCCGTGTTCCTCATACCACTTGGTGAGGGTGGCCGTCATGTGCATCTTCTCGATGATGTTGCGCCAGCCGACGCCGGTGTTATAGGCGCAGAAACTGATCTCGCCTTCCTGGGTGGCGTAGGGAATGATGCACTGCTCGGTGCGGCGGAAATCGTAGTTGAACAGATCCTGGAACCACATGCCGGCGACGAAGAGGAAGTTCCAGCGGTCGGCGCGGCGCTTCTGCACGTCTTCCAGGGTGCGGTCGGGACTGGACCTGCCGTACTTGACCTCGGCCTTTTTGGTGGCAGCGAAGGTCTTGTCAAACTTCTTGAGCAGGTCGGTGAACTTGAAGTGGGTCGGCGACTGGAAGGGATCGTAGTTGCGCGCCAAGGCCAGCGCCATGCCGAGGTTGGACCAGCGGGCGCTGCGCCCGGCATCGGTCACCTTGGCCACGTCCTTTGCCACCTGGTCGGCGTAGATAAACTTGGTGACCGGGACCGCTTCCTTGGTCTCCTTGTCGATCATCAACGCCATGCCGACACCGCAATTGGGATGGCAGCCGCAATTGACCGAGCCCCAGTCCTTGCCCGCGCCGTGCACGACGTCGGCCCAGTCGCTGAAAGTGCCCATGAACGAGATGGGGAACCAGTCGCGGGTGGGCTCGCCCAGGCCCGTCTGACTCTTTACGTCGTGCGCGAGGTGGCTGAGGGTGTAACGCTGCGCCTGGCGGCGCTCGTCGGTGATGGCCTCGTCGCGCCCGGTGAAGGAAACCGGCTGGAACGAGAGGAACGAGATGCGCTTGGGATTATCCAGCGCGAACTGAATGATGCGTCCAACCTGCTCATTGTTGACGCCGTTGACAATGGTGGTTACGGGAACGATTTCAACTCCGGCGCTGTGCAGGTTTTCGATGGCGCGCAGCTTTACGTCAAACAGGTTGCCGACGGCGCGGTGCGAGTTGGCGGCGTTGCCGATGCCGTCAAACTGAAGGTAGGCATAACGCAGACCGGCTTCGGCCGCCTGCTTGCAGAACTCGGGCGACTTGGCAAACTCAATGCCGTTGGTGGCCGCCTGCACCGAGTTGTAACCCACCTTGCGGGCGTAGGCCACGGCTTCCAGAAAATGCGGCGACAGGGTTGGCTCGCCACCGCTGAACTGCACGCTCATCTGGCGGCGCGGCTTGATGGTGATGGCGTTGTCAAGCATGGTCTTGATGTCTTCCCAGCCGAGTTCGTGGACAAAGCCGACCTGGTTGGCGTCCATGAAACAGGGATCGCACATCATGTTGCAGCGGTTGGTCAAGTCGATGGTGAGGACCGAGCCGCGGCCGTACTTGACCGTGGAAGTGCCGTGATTGTGCAGGCGCTCGTCGTTGTGGGCGCGCATGTCGCGTCCGGGAAACGTCTCCTCAAGGTGGCGGAAGAACTCGACATCCACGGCCATCACGTCTTCAAAGTGACCGTGCTTGGGACAGTCCTTGAGCATCAGAATGCGGCCATCGCGCTCGATGATCTGGGCCTTGATTTCGCCTACTTTTTCATTCAGCAGAATCTCGTACGGCAGTTTGCCGTCCACGATCTGCTGGCGGATCTCCGGCACGCACTTGGGGCAGAGGGAGTCAGTGGTGCGCGGCCAGCCGAGCGGAGGCTTGGTCTTCTGATACGACTTGAGCAGGGGCTTGTCGGCCCACTTCGGCGTGATGGAGGGCCGGGGATGGATGCTGTTCAGTTTGTCAAAGACAACCCAGGCTCCCTTGGCTGCGAAGGTGAAGACCTTTTCGACGTACTTGATCGGTTTATGCATGAACTGCTGACTCCTCATCGGGTCCGTCTGACGGCCCGGGATCGTTTCCCTTTAGCTTCTGGTGTCGCCAGGAGTGGCTGAAATCGAGTTCACCCCACAGAGCGGCGCGTACGGCGCTGCAACCCTATGCTAGGGCGTGGCGGGGGTCATTCCCAAAGTGGAATCCACGAATGGCAACATTCGGCGGCTGACCTGCGAAATATCACATCAAGTGGTGACGTAGGTCACATGCTAAATGGTTGAAAGCAGGCGCGTTCGGGAGGCGGGTGCGGCGGGCGTGGAACTACGGCGCCGGGTTTGGCGTATTTTGTCGCAGAGCTTGCTGGATGGAAGTCAGGATTCGACGCCGGCGCGCCCAGGAGAAACCATGTACTGCTCAAGTTGCGGCAAAGAGATTGGTGAACACCCAGCCTTCTGCCAGTTCTGCGGAACCCCGGTCGCTCCCGTGCCGCCCTTTGCGGCGGCTGCGGCAAAGCGTCCCTTTGCCCGCTACAGCGCCGACAAGAAGATTGCCGGGGTCTGCGGCGGCGTGGCCCGGTACTTTGATCTGGACTCCTCGGTGGTGCGCGCCATCTGGCTGCTGTGCGTTCTGCTGGCGGGCTGCGGTCTGCTTGCCTACCTGGTGCTGTGGATCGTCATGCCGCTGGATCCGGATTCGCCGATGCTGCCGGCGTGAGAGGCGGCGCAGAGTGTGCGACCCCCTCCGGATACTCGGAGCTGGGCGTGGGTCGAGCGGCGGGCGCGTGGTTGGGTGGTTGGAAAGCCTCTGGGGCCGCGCACCAGATTTGAGCTGTGCGGGGGTCCTTCGCTTCGCTCAGGATGACACTCCTAGGGGGAGACGTTTCTTGCAGGGGATGACACCTCAAGAGAGAGACATTGTTAGTGGGGATGACACTTCAGGAGAGGCGCACTCCTCGCTTGGGGCAACACTTCCAGAGAGACAAATTGTTCGCGGGGGATGGCGCTCTTACATTCAGAAACACTTTGCGCCGGGACGTTGTTTCTCTCTCTGGCTCCGGAGTGACCATTGGTGTACCACCGGATTGACCGGGGCGCGGTTCAGGCCACAGAATTAGGGTGCTCTGGTGTCCTCCGTCCCCTTGGTGAACCAACTTTCGCGTCCCATGCAGCCGTGCCCCGGCACGCGGTTTCCGCGCGGAGCCGTGTGCGCCGCACCCTGCTGTTGGCTGCCTTGCTGTCATTGCTGCTGTTGTCCATTGGCTGCGGAGGCAAGAAGCAGACGGCGCGCAATGTTCCTCCCGCGCCTTCACTTCCAACCGCGCCCGCGAGCCCTTCGCGGAACCACAATGCCCGGACATTCACGTCGATCCCCACGCCCCGGTGCTCTGGAGTCAGGTGGGATACGCAAGTTGGTACGGTCCTAACTACCACGGCAAAAAAGCGGCCAACGGCGAGATCTACGACCAGAACGGAATGACCGCCGCGCACAACACGCTGCCGCTGAATTCCATCGTCCGCGTGGTCAATCTCAAGAGCAATCAGTCCACCGTGGTCCGCATCACCGACCGCGGACCTTTTGTGGGCGACCGCATCATCGATCTTTCGGCGGCCGCCGCCAAGGCCGTCAACGTCTACCTGCCGGGAACCGCCAAGGTGCGCCTCGAAGTGCTGGAATCCCCGCGCCCCATCGAAACCGGCGGGCGCTGGTGCGTGCAGATCGGCGCGTTTGATCGCATCCGGCGCCAAACGCCTGAAAAAGCATCTGCTGCGCCGCTACCCGGCGCCGCAGGTGCTCCAGTTCAAAGGGCCGACCGGATACTGGGTCCGCATCCGCGTGGCCCAGGACGACAAGGAAAAAACCCGCGAGGTCTACGAGCACACCCATGTCGACGAGGGAGCGGTCTTCATGGTCCGCCTCGATTACCTGGTTCGGCTGGATCTGCCGACTGTGCTACATTGGCCTGGCAAGGAGCGTCCATGAGCGACTGTCTTTTCTGCAAAATTATCGCCGGAGAAATTCCCTCGAAGAAAGTGTATGAAGACGAGCAGGTGTTCGTCTTCGAGGACATCAAACCGGTGGCGCCCACCCACGTTCTCATCGTGCCCAAGCGCCACTTTGCCGGACTGAAGGAGGCCGCGCCCTCCGACGCCGGAATCATCGGCTACTGCCACCTGATTGCCGCCAAACTCGGGACGCGAGCGCAACATCGAGGACGGATACCGCACGGTGCTCAACGTGGGCCCACGCAGCGGCCAATCGGTCTTCCACCTCCACCTGCACCTCATCGGCGGACGCGACCTCAAGTGGCCTCCGGGCTAGGCGCTGGGAATTTTGCGGATCAACCTCTGACTTGATGACGCGTTGGCCGCCGCCAACCGGGGCGGTCGCAAGCGCCAGGGAGGCGCGGATGACTTACCTGCTCTGCCGGAATCGCGTGGCGGACTTCGAGCGCTGGAAGCTGGTGTTTACCTCGCACAAGTATGCCCACCTGGGCGCCGGGCTTCGCCTGATCCACCTCTGGCGCGGCGCGGAAGATGCGAACAACATTTACTTTGTCTTTGAAGCCGCCAGCGTGGACAAAGCCCGCGAGTTCATCGGCGACCCCGAGGCGGCCAAAGCCGCGGAAGCGTCAGGCGTACTCGATGGCGAGTATCATTTCGCCACGGACGCCGGGGGCTACTGAGCGCCGCCGATCCGGCGGGTGACACTTGCGTTTTGCGGGGATCAGTATTCCTGAAGCTCGGCTTCGCTGGTGGCGTGGCGCCGCAGCAGTTGCGGCAGGTTCTGCGAGAACGCCGAGCGTGGCAGCACCATGTCGCAGCCCGCTTCCTGAGCCTTCACCTTCAGCTCTCCCTGCAAATGCGAGAGGAAGCCGATGATGTTGGTTTCTTTCTTGAACTTCGACTTCAGCTTCGGAATCACCGTCAGCGGCTTCACCGTGTGGTGGTTCAGGTCGATGATGATCAGCGACGGCTTTTCTTCCCCGGCCGCCACCGACTCCAGGACTTCCTTGTCGCTCTTGACGAAGTTCACCTTCACGTTCAGCTTGCGCGCCGTTTCCTGGATCTTCGCCATGAAGAACAGGTCATCGACGAAGGCGAAGATCGGCTTGGAACTTGAGTTGTCCACCACCGGCATCGCCTCATATCCCGGCCGTCCGGCGTTGCCCTCGTGCTGCAGGGTGCGGTAGGAGTGGTCCATCGGCGCGCTGTAAATGCCGGCGTCCGGAGTTTTTTGATTTACCACCGAGCGGAAGACGCGCTTGTTGCCGGCGCCGTTGCCATTGCCATTGCCGTTGGCCTCGGCAAAGTTCTTGCGCGCCGGCGGCTTTGGCTTTGAATTGTCTTTTCATTGCTGGCTTCCCTTGCACTGCTGGCGTTTCCCGGAGAAGCTTGTGACAGGGTTTGATTGGGCTGTCCTGATCCATGCTTGGGCCTGGGTTCCGGCTTGCGCTCCCGCACCCTGACCACCGCGACGCCCGCGGCGCCGCTTGCGTCCTCTCCCGCCGTTGCTGGCAGGATGGTTCGATCCACTATTCATATTGTCAGGCTTCTCTAGTGTTTAGTAGCTTCTTGCGATCATATCCGCGCGGCGCACGGCCTGTTGTGGTTCGAGCCAGCGTACCCGCTGGATGTCTTTGGTGTTTCCTGGTCGTTGCGGCCGTGCTTTGGATCAGCGCCGCGAGCCTCAGAGATCAATCTTCTTGAATCCGGAGAGATACCCGATACTACTCAACGCTCCCCGGACGGGCAAGCCGAATGTTTCGCCCGGCTGTGGATATCGGCTGATTTCAGAACACCTAGCCGACATCTGTTCAGATGCTAAAACTTCGGCGCGGGTCGCTAACGAATTGCAATTGCTTGCCGACTCTTTGCTTCCCTGCCGAACCATTTGCCGACCCTGACCACTCTACCGGGGATGGGAGTGGTGGGCGCTGTAGGATTCGAACCTACGACTTCCACCGTGTGAAGGTGACACTCTACCGCTGAGTTAAGCGCCCGATCTGTCTGCTCACCTCGGATTGTAACAAACCCTGCCGGATTTCGCAAATCGCGCGGCCTGTGACTTTCCCAAGCGATTCCGGCCGCCTTCGGGCATAATAGGCGCAGTACGGTTCCCCATTGGCATGATCTGGAAGCGCAGGAAGACCGACAACCCGGAAACCGCAGATACCGGCGCTGAATCCGGCGAATCCCCGCAACTTTCGCAGGTCGAGGGGGTTCCAAATGACATGAGTAGCATGGCCATTGGCGGTGCGTTTCCCGGCTTCCAGCAGCGTTGCGCGGCGGCCAGCAACTTCGCTTCAGCGATCCGCGGACGCTGGCCGGACTGGACGACGCCCAGGTCATGCTCCGGGTGCGCGACGGCGACGATGCCGCCTTCAATTATCTGGTCGAGCGCTACCGCCGGGCCATGATCAGCTTCATGTACCGCATGGTGCACAACGCGGCCATCGCCGAAGAGCTGTCGCAGGAGGTTTTCCTGCGCGTCTATCGCTCCCGCGCCAGCTACTCCGCCGATGCCAAGTTCACCACCTGGCTCTACCGGATCGCCACCAACCTGGCGGTGAACCACGCGCGCGATAACAAGCACGAGCGCCCCGAGGTAAAGGCCAGCCTCGATGAGACCGACGAGGAAACCGGGCTCTCGATGGACGTGGCCGACGACCGGCCCAATATCGAGCAGGAGATTCTGCGCCGCGAGCGCCTGCGCGCCATCCGCAAGCACGTTGAGGCGCTGCCCGAACGCCAGCGCATGGCCGTCATGATGCACAAGTATCAGGAGATGGATTACCGCCAGATCGCCGAGGTCTTGCACCTCAGCGAGTCGGCCACCAAGAGTTTGCTCTTCCGCGCCTATGAGACATTGCGCGAGAGTTTGAAGGATTTCGTATAGAGGCCGTTATGAATTGCACGGAATATTCACGATCAGTTGCCGGACGTCGCCCTGGGCATCACCCCAGCGCCGCCCGAAGTCGAAGCTCCATCTCGGCTGAGTGCCGCGAGTGTGCCGACACCCTGCAGGCACTTCGCTCCACCATGAACCTGCTGGATGAATGGAAGGCGCCCGAGCCGTCGCCCTTCTGGGATGTCCGTATGCAGGCGCGTTTGCGCGAGGAGCAGCAGAGGGCCTCGCATCCGGATGGTTGCAGTGGTTCCGCCGTCCGGCGCTCAGCGTGGCTGCCGCGCTCTGCCTGGTCGTCGGCATCGGTCTCTACCAGGTGGGGCGCTTCATGCAGCGCGGGCGACGACGCCATCCGGCGGCCGCGTGGCCGTTCCACATCGTCGCCCCGACCGGAACGGCGGTGGCCGACTTGCAATATCTGGACAAGAATTCAGACCTGCTGCAGAACTTCGACGCCCTCGACGACATGGACGGCGACGCGGATACCGACAGCGAGCAATTAGCTTCTCAGGGACCTGAAGCAGCAATGCGCACGAACTACATCCCGGCTCTTCTGGTCACCCTGGCGCTGGCCGTACCCGCTCTGGGCCGGCCAGCACCAGTCTGGCACGCACCGGAGGAGCGCGCGTGCTGCGTCATGCCGCGGCGGCAGCGGATGCGCCGCAGCCGGCTCGAGCGCCTGCAGTCCCAGCGTCACGCGGGCAGACCGGAGTTACGCGCCCGCAGCGCAACGCGCGTGCGCTCAGTCCGCGCGCGACCGCACCCCAACTCGTGCGGCCGCCAGTCGCCGCCGCACCAGATCATTCGCGGACAAGGCCCGCACAACGGCGACTGGCTGCGCAACACCATGCGGCTTCCGCCCCAGGAACAGCAGCAGAAGACTCGAACAGGATCAGCACTTCCGCCAGCTTCCGCCACAGCGCCAGGAGCAGCTCAGAAACCGTTTGCAGAATTTCAACTCCATGCCCCGCAGCAGCAGCAGCGGGTGCTGAATCGCATGGAGATGATCGAGCACCTGAGGCCCGAGCAGCAGCAGGCAGGCGCAAGCATTGTTCGGGCAGTTCCGCGCCATGGACCCGCAGCGCAAGGAGATGATGCGCCGCACTTTGCGCGCAGATGCGAGCCATGCCTCCGGAAGCCCGCGAGCGGCTGCTGAACTCACCGGAAACCCAGTCGCGCTACTCCCCGCAGGAGATCCAGATGCTGCGCGGCTTCAACGACATCGGCTTTGCCGGACCGCAGCACGTAGCTCCGGATTGGCGGCGCGGACACCTTTACGCAGGTTGGAGCCCGAGCACAAAGCGCGTCTCCGATAAGGCGCGCTTTTTGTTTCCGCGGTGCCCCGCGAACTTTCTAGTCCACCGCGAGGATCACGTTGTTCGCCTTAAAAGCCGCGTCGGCAGCGTCACCTGCTTTCAATCCCAGCGCGTGGCTGCTCTCCCGGGTGATAATCGCGGTCAACTCCGTGCCACCAGCCAGCTTCAGCACCACTTCGTTATTCACCGCGCCTTCATGCACCTTGGTCACGGTTCCACGCAGCACGTTGCGGGCACTGATCTTGCTTCGCATCCAGATCCTTGCCCAAAATCACCCAGCTTGCTTTGAGGATGGCATAGGCGTGCGTGCCTGTCTTTAAGGCCAAGGTGGGCCACGCTTTCGTTTGTGATAATGGCCACGACCTTGTCGCCACCCTGCAGCGTCAGCTCCACCTCGGCGTTCACCGCGCCCGTGGTCACCTTGGTCTACGCTTCCTGCCAGTATGTTGCGTGCACTAATCTTCATGGCTTCCAGCTCCGGTCTGAGAGGTAGCTCACGACTTTACATCAATCAATTTCAGAGCGCAACCGCCTGGAAGAGGCGGCCTACGCCTGCGACGGTTGACCGCCTAGCCCTTGAAGTAGTTCTTCGCCAGGAACAGCACGTTCGCCGGACGCTCCGCCAGCCGGCGCATGAAGTACGGATACCACTCCGTGCCGAACGGAATATAACAGCGCACGCCCCATCCTTCTCGCGCCAGGCTCTCCTGCAGATCGCGCCGCACCCCGTGCAGCATCTGGAACTCGAAGGCCGTCTTCGGCGATGCCCTCCTGCATCGCCCAGGCTTTGATGGCGTCGATGATGTTTTCGTCGTGGGTTGCCAGTCCGTGAAAGACTCCGCTCTTGAGGATCTGCTTGGCCACCTTGATGTAGTTCGCGTCCACGTCCTGCTTGCTCGGGATACGCGATGGAAGCCGGCTCCTTGTAGGCACCCTTGCAGAGACGGATCCGGATTCCCTCCGAGCACAGCAGCCTGCGCGTCTTCCGCGGTGCGGTAGAGATACGCCTGCAGCACGGTGCCGATGTGGCCGGCGGCGGTGGGCCGGCGGTGCAGCTCGCGCACCAGATCGAGCGTCTTCTGCGTGTAGGCGAGCCTTCCATGTCAATCCGGATGAAAGCTGTCGATGGCGATGGCATGTTCGAGCAGTTCTTCCACCGTACTGCGCGCCAGAGCTTCATCCACGTCCAGTCCCATGTGGGTCAGCTTCAAGCTGACGTTGGCGTCGAGTTTGCGGCGCTGCAATCTCATCCAGCAGACTGGTGGTAGAGGGCCTTGCTCTGCAGCGCCTCTTCGCGATTGGTGACGTTTTCGCCGAGGTTGTCAACCGGTCACGCGCACGCCGACCCGGTTCATGGCCACGGTGGCGGCGATCAGATCTTCCATCGTGATGCCCGGCAACAAAGCGCTTGGAAACCTTCTGCCCAAGCGCTGAGTTCTCGGCCATCGAACGAATGGCTTTGCTTCCGGAGAGCGCAATAAAAAAGGAACGCAGCATTGCTGATCCTTCAAGCCGGAGTTGGAGGGCCGGCTGATTTCATAAGTGATGCGGGGTCATCGCGGCAGCCAAACACGCGCCGGAGGCAGCAGGCGCGGGGGATTTCTCTGGGACGGTGACCCATGGTTGTATCACACCGGCGGCAACTCTGTAAGTGCTCTCAGTGGCCTGTTGCCTCCAGATACCTCTCCACTTCCATGGCCGCCATGCATCCGGTTCCCGAGGCCGTGATGGCCTGGCGGTAGCGGCGGTCGGCCACATCGCCGCAGGCATACACTCCCGGCACGCCGGTGTGCACGTAGTCGCGCACCTTCAGGTAGCCATCCTCGTCGGTCTCCAGCGCGCCGTGGAACATGGCCGCGTTCGGGGTGTGTCCAATGCCCAGGAACATCGCGCTGACGGGGAAGTCCCATACCTTTCCGGTCAGCAGGTTGCGCAATTTCAGGGCGGTCACTTCCTTGGCGGCCACGTCCATCACTTCTTCCACCACGGTGTCAGGCATGAAGTGAATCTTGTCGTGGGCCCGGGCGCGGTCCAGCATGATCTTGCTGGCGCGGAACGCGTCGCGGCGATGGATCAGGGTCACGCGGCTGGCGAAGCGGGTGAGGAACAGCGCCTCTTCCATGGCCGAATCTCCGCCGCCGATCACGGCGATCTCCTTGCCGCTGAAGAAAAATCCGTCGCAGGTGGCGCACGACGATACGCCATGCCCGATCAGCGCCTTCTCGCTCGGCAATCCCAGCCAGCGCGCGCTGGCTCCGCTGGCAATGATGAGCGCGCGGGTTTTGATCTGCTCCTTGCCCACGGTCAGCACAAAGGGCCGCTGCGGTCAGATCGGCTGCCGTTACATGTCCAATGCGAAACTCGGCTCCGAATCGTTCCGCCTGTTTGCGCATGTTCTCGATCAGCTCCGGGCCCTGGATTCCCTCCGGCCAGCCGGGAAAGTTCTCCACCAGCGTCGTCATGGAGAGTTGGCCGCCGGGCTCGTGTCCCTCCAGCACCAGCGGCTTGAGGTTGGCCCTGCCGGAATAGATTGCCGCCGTCAGGCCGCTGCATCCCGATCCCATAATCACTACGTCGCGAATTTCTTCTGCCATCGTTCTCTCTCGTTTGCCACGCGCCGCCGTGCCTTGGCACGGACGGCGACCTGCAGGAAGATGGTAAACCAGTCTCCCTATGTTAATGATTCGCGCCGGCGGTTTTGGATTCCCTGGCGCCCGGCAGGCGAGCCAATTCAGCCGCAACCACGGTCCTCACTGCCATGGCCGCGCGATACTTTTCGAAAATGCCGGTCGCGATCCGGAACAGCGGCTCATAGGCCGACTGATCGAGAGCGCCGCAGCGCGCCAGCACAATCGATGGCTTGCCGAAACGCTCGATGCGTATGCGTTCCGGCGGAGTATCCACCTGGACCACCTCCGCCGGGCGGCCAGTCACCGAATCCGAGATCAGAATCTGCAGCACTTCCCGGCTGTCGCGCAGATGCAGGGCCAGCACCTCGCTGGTCGAGCCGCCCGCGACACTGAGCGAATATTGCACGTCGGTCAGGATGGCCTTCTCGGGAAACTCCCTGCGGATTCGCACCCATGTGGACGGCGTTCCTCCACTGCCCGCTGGCGCTCCGGCAGCTTGGGCCTCGGCCTCGGTCAAGGTGGTAAGGCCGCGCGAGATCTCAAAGTCCGGGGCAAACGACGGCTTGTCTTTGACCTGCGCCAGCGCCCGCCCCATGGCTTCCAGATCGGCCTGGGCGGGACGGCAGGGGTTCAGGAAGTTCACCTGGATCTTGGTTTGCGGCATGGCTGGGGTGGACGGCGCATCCTGGGCCAGCAAGCCCGCAGCCAGCAGAATCGTGATGCAAAGCGACTGCAAGAGTACCGATTTCAACTCGAATTTCCGCACCGCTGGATTGTAAATGACTGGGCGCAGAGACGGGTGCCCTGCTTCCAGCTATAATTCGGCCATCCGGCACGCATGACGAGTCCGACGCTTCAATCCGCGCAGCGCACCCTGGACCGCCATGGGATGATTCCGCGGACCCGGCTGGCGCGCTTCTGCTTTGCCCTGGCCGTGATTCTGGCGCTCTGGACGCTGACGGGCTGGCACCGGTTCGGCGTCTACCGCGTCCTGCTGCTGATTCTCGCCGGCTGCCTGCTGGTGCTCGGCTATCGCGCCTTTGCCCAACGCTTCATGTGGCGGCTGCGCAATCGCCTTATTGTTACCTACGTATTTATCGGAGTCATCCCTCTGATTCTGCTGGCTACCATGGGCATGGTCGCCGGATACCTGTTTGCGGGACAGTTCTCCACCTTTGTGGTGACCACCGACGTGCGCGATGAGTTGCGGCGGCTGGAGAGTTCCAATCGCACCATTACCCACCAGGCTGCCGCCGCGATGCGCCGCAGCGGCACGATCGATCCGGATCAGATTGCCATCAACAACGAAGCCTTCCCCGGCCGCCAGGTGACGGCGTACTACCACGGCCGCGCCCAGACCCTGTTCGGCGGGACTTCCGGAGGAGAGCTGGCGCCGCCACCAGCACAGATTCCCGAAGCCGTCCTGATTGTGGACGATGGCGGGCTCTTTCTGCGCGCCGTCAACCGCGCCCGGCTTGGCGGTAGCGGCTCCGGGGACGAGCTGGTTATTGTATCCAGCGTTCCCCTGGATAAGCCGCACCTGGAGTCGATTGTTGCCAACATGGGCATCATCACGCTATACGGCGAGCGCTCCACGGGCGAGAGTACGACGCCGCCAGCCGGCGCGCGCATCAAGGTGGGAGACACCGACGTGGACGCCAATCCCCGCGTCGTCTGCGGCTCCATGCCACCGCCCGTGTTCGGCATGGATCTCGACTTCGCGCCCTTCTTCACCATCCTCAACGCGGTGCGTTGGAAGAACGGCGAGCCCAGCAACCTGCTGCTGACGGTCCGCACCCGGCCTTCGCTGCTCTACTACCGGCTCTTCCGCAATCTTGGCGATACCACCAACGTCATCCTGGTTGCCCTGGGAGCCATTGCCGTGGTGTTCGCCCTGATCGAGGTGGTGGCCTTTGTGATTGGGGTGCGGCTGACGCGAACGATGACCTCGTCTGTGGCCAAGCTCTACGACGCGACCCAGCATGTGAACCAGGGAGACTTCTCGCACCGCATCGAGGTCAACTCCCGCGACCAGTTGGCATCGCTGGAATCGTCGTTCAACTCGATGACCGAGTCGCTGCGCAAGCTGATCGCCGAGCAGAAGGAGAAGCAGCGCATCGAGAGCGAGCTGTTCATTGCCAAGGAAGTGCAGGATCTGCTGTTTCCCCGCGATGTTGCCGACCTGGACGGGTTGGAGCTGCATGGCGTTTGCATTTCGGCACGCACGGTGAGCGGAGACTACTATGACTTTCTTCCGGTGGGGCCGAACGCGGTGGGCCTGGCCGTGGGAGACATCAGCGGCAAAGGCATCTCCGCCGCGCTGATGATGGCGACGGTACACGCCTTTGTCCGCGCCCACACCATGGTGGAGCACTTGCCTGCGCCGGCCGGCGCGGCGAGTGGCGGCGAAGCCGGTTGCCCATCGCCGGGAGCGATTCTCGCCGTGCTGAACCAGCAGCTTTACAGCAGCACTCCCGCGCACAAGTACGCCACCATGTTTCTGGGCTTCTATGACCAGCAGACGCGCCAGTTGACCTACTCCAACGCCGGACACCTGCCGCCGATTGTGATGCGCCCCAACGGTACAACCAGGCTGCTGGATGTTGGAGGCACCGTCGTTGGCCTGTTTGGAGACATGCGCTATAGCGAGGGCAGCATCACGCTGAACCCCGGCGACATTGTGGTGGCCTACAGCGACGGCATCACCGAGCCGGAGAACGACTTTGGCGAATTTGGCGAGGAACGCCTGATCCGGATTGTGCGGGAGAACCGCGACTTGGGGCTGGCTACGAATCTCCGACGCCATCCTGGCGGCGGTGGTCGACTGGATTGGCGGCGAAGAACAGCCCGACGACATGACCGTGGTGCTGGCGAGAGCGCGGTAATCCCCGCGCACCAGAGTGCGGCAGCGTCAGTCGCCGCCTCCAATGCCCCAGTGTAGGAAAAGTTTGTTCAGTTCCAACTCTGGGGCTTGTGCGGCTGCCGGGTGCCCCGCCATCTGCCGCAGTCAGCAGCTGTGGGTTCGCGGTCGCCTATACGCTCGCCATCTCGGGAAGCACGGCGGGCTCGCCTAGAGTTGCCAGCTCCCACGAAGAAGTGTCGCGCAGCAAGCGGCTGACCAGCGCGGTGTGCATGGCGTGTCCGGCGCGGTCGGCCACCACCCGGCCCAGCACCTGGTGCCCAATCAGGGAGAGATCGCCAATCAGGTCCAGCACCTTGTGCCGCACGAATTCATCGGCAAAGCGCAGCGGCCCGTTCTTGACTCCGTCGCGGGTGAGCACGATTGTGTTCTGCTCGGTGGCGCCGCGGATCAGCCCCATGTTGCGCAACGCTTCGGCCTCGTGCAGGAATCCGAAGGTGCGCGCCGGGGCAATGTCCAGCGCATAATCGCCGCGCGATAGATCGACACAGATCGATTCCGCGCCGATCATGGGATGGGGAAAGTTGATGCTGTAGCAGACCGAGAAGCTCTCCGCCGGATACAGGCCCACGAACTTCTCGCCCTCGCGCACTTCGACGGGCTTGAGCACGCGCAGATACTGGCGCAACCGCTTCTGCCGCCGCAAGCCAACCCGCTGCACCATCTCCACGAACGGCTGCGCGCTGCCATCCAGAATCGGCAGCTCCAGGTTGTCCAACTCCACAATGGCGTTGTCCAGGCCCATGCCGACAAAAGCCGAGAGGACGTGCTCGGTGGTTGAAATCAGCACGCCCTTTTTCATCAGGCTGGTGGCATAGCTCACCTTGGCGACGTTGCGCCCCGTGGCCTCCACCTGGAAGTCCTCCAGATCGGTGCGCCGGAAGACGACGCCCGACCCTGGCGAGGCCGGGACAATGCGCATGCGCACGGCAGCGCCGCTGTGAATCCCGACGCCCGAACATTCCACGGCCGCACGGATTGTCTGCTCAAATCTCACGAATAGCCCGATATCCCACAAGTACCCTTCAGGCTATAGGCATTTGCAAGAAATAAGTTGTGGTATTTAAACCACGGTCCGTGTCTCCCCAAGGACAGGCTCCGTGCTTTTGGACCGAATACCGGCAGGTTAACATGGCGCGCCTGATGCGTCGCCGTCTACAAAGCCCGGGCAAACTCGGCGGCGCGGCGAATCTGATCCGGGCTGGGCCGCAACCTGGTGTAAAGCACAAATTGCTCCACCGCCTGGAGAACGATCACTTCCGCACCGGAGATCACCTGCTTGCCCTGGGCTCTGGCCTGGCGGATCAGCGGCGTCTCGGCGGGAAGCGCGACTACGTCGAAGACGGTTGTGGCCTGGGCGATGGCTTCCACGGAAAAAGCAAGATCGCCGGCCTCGGCGCCGCCGGCCATTCCAACCGGCGTTGCGTTCACCAGCAGATCGGCCTGGAGCGCAATCCGCCTGCGGCGTCCATTGGTAGTCGAACTGTCGGGCCAGGGCGCGGCCACTGGTTTGGTTTCTGGCGGCAATGGCGCCCTGGCGGAAACCCGCGTCGCGCAAAGCGCAGGCAACCGCCTTGGCCATTCCTCCGCTGCCCCGCAACACAAAGGACGAGGCGGGAGAAATCCCGCTGCGCGCGAGCAGCGCGGCCACGGCGGCGTAGTCGGTGTTATAGGCGCACAGCCTCCCGGTGCGGTTGACGATGGTGTTCACCGACTGAATCCCTTGGGCGGAGGCGTCCAATTCATCGACAAACTCGATGCAGTCTTCCTTGAATGGCATGGAAATGGCGCAGCCACGAATTCCCAGCGCCCGCACGCCCGCGATTGCCGACCGCAGATCGCGGGTCGTAAACGCTTTGTAGATAAAGTTCAGCCCGAGTTCTTCATAGAGAAAGTTGTGGAAGCCGGTGCCAAAGTTGCCTGGCCTGGCCGCCAGCGACATGCAGAGCTCGGTCTCACGGTTGATGCGGAGGGTCATGCGGTCCTCGATGGGAGTGCTGCGCGGCAGAGGCTCCCGGCTTGCGGCTACTTCTTCCTCGGGTTGTAAGTCTCCGGATTGTAGGTGACGGCCGCGTCGAAAAAACCGGGCGCGAAGGCTGCATTGTACTCGGCGTGGGTGAGGAAGCTCTGCCCGATGATTTCGCCATCGCGCCGGCTGGTGATCGTGTACGGGGTTTCGATTCCATCCACCTTGCGGTAATTTCCGTAGATGGTTTCGTCCTCCACCTTGTACTTGTCAGGATCGCGCCAGGTGTAACGCTTGTTGATCGGCAAGTAGCTGTTGATGTCAATGCCGATGCTTAGATGATCGTTATCCTTATTCAGAATCGTCACCACATCGACCATCTGCTGATCGGCCACCGACTGGCCGTCGTAGAAAAGCACGGTCGCGGGGTCCTTCAGCCACTCGCGCATCACGACTTCCAGCGAGTGGCGGCGGCGGCGCAGAATCTCCTGCATGTTCTTGTCATCCTCGGCCGCGGTGCCCTTGAAGGTTTTCTCGTAACCCTTATCGCCGTTGTAGATGTAAACCACGTCGCGCTGCTTGGTCACCTCGCGGCGTTCCTTGTCGGGATACTCATAGAAGCGCCAGTAGAGCGTGCCCGCCGAACTTGGTTTTCCGTGGAAGAAGGTGTAGCTGCGGCCCTGCTGTCCGCTGGTGGTGTAGGTGAGCCAGGCCTGGCCGCCCAGGGCCGCGACCATCTGATCGAGCAACTGGCGCGCCTTCCGGGCCAGGGGATCGGCGGCGGCCGGAGCCGCTCTGGGTGCGGCCGGCACGGAACTGTTCTGCGCCAGGGCGCAGACCGATGCCAGCAGCAACAGCGGAAGCAGTGTCTTCATCGTTCCTTCGTCCTCGTGCACAATGCCACAGCCGCGGGCTAGCCTGCCAGCACCGCGCCGCCGTTCACGTTAAAAACCTCACCGGTGATAAAGCTCGCCAGCGGAGAGCATAGGAACAGGATGGGCGCGGCGATTTCCTCGGGGCGGCCGATGCGGCCCAGCGGGATCAGGCTGGTGATCTTGTCCTGCATTCCCGGCAACCCCATCACCGGCGCTGACATGTCGGTGGCGACCCAGCCGGGAGCCACGCAGTTTACATAGATGTGTTCGCGCGCCAGCTCGGTCGAGAGTCCCTTGACCATGCTGATGATGGCGCCCTTGGTGGCAGCATAATCGCAATGGAAGGCTTCACCGCGCTGCCCCGCCGTGGAGCTGACCATGACGATGTGGCCGCCGCGGCGCGAGTGTTTCATCGCCCGCACGGCGGATTTCACCAGCAAAAATGCGCTGTCCAGGTTGGTGGCCATGGTGGAGCGCCACTGCTCGTCCTCCATCTGATCGATGGCCTGGTCTTGCGGCGGCCAGATGCCGTGGTTGACCACAAGGATATCGAGGTAGCCGTAGCGCGAGACTGCCTCCTCGACCAGCATCTCCTCGGCGCCCTCGCCGATGAGGTCGCTCTGGACGGCGGCGCAGCGGTCGGGGCCGCAGGCAATCACCACTCGTTGCGCGGCTTCGGCGGACTTCTGGTAATTGAACAGAACGCTGGCGCCAGCCTGGGTGAAGAGACGGACGCAGGCGGCGCCGATGCCGCGCGAGCCTCCGGTGATGAGTGCAACCTTGCCGGTGAGATCCAATGTGGACTCATGATCTTTCTCCGTGACGCTTAGCCGAACCGATTTCCGAACTATTTGCCAAGCCACATCTTAGAACGGGGAGGCTCGGCGGGACAGCCACGATTGGCGAGATGGATAATGGTTTTCAGGGCAAAGTTGGCGGAAGAGGCAATGGTCCGCAACCCTGCACGACGATTGGCAAACCAGTCATATTCTGCCTTCAAACGATTACCTTTTGAGTCAATCTTTATTCAAGTTTCAGCCAGGATACCGCGGGGAGAGGCGTAGCAGAATTTCATCCCGCGCATCGCGTCGCACGCCCTTGCTGGCGTGTTGGAATCGCGATCTATGCATGCTTGCGGGCCACAATCACCCGCGGAATTCCGGCGAGGTCTGGCACCGCATGCACGTTCGCCACTCGCTGAGCAGCGCCATCACCGCCTGCGCTTGCGTATAGCCGATCTCCATCAGCAGCCAACCCCCGCCGCGCACGGCTTCCTGCGCCTGCGGGATCAGGCGGCGAATCACCGCCAGACCATCGTCTCCCGCGAAAACCGCCATGTGCGGTTCGTAATTTCTGACCACCGCCTGCACCTTGTCGGCCTCATCCAGCCCAACGTACGGAGGATTGGATACGACGAAGTCGAAGCTGGCGTCGCGGGCAATCGCCGCGAGCACGTCGCTTTCCCGAATTGTACCCGGGCGCCGAGCCGCTCGGCGTTGCTGCGCGCAACCTCCAGCGCCGCTGCTGAAAGATCGACGGCATGCACCTCCGCTTGCGGCAACTCGCGCGCCAGGCTTATGGCGATGGCCCCGGAACCAGTGCCCACGTCGATCAGCTTGAGCCGCGGGCCGAGGGCGAATTGGCGGATGAGATCGAGGACGGCCTCGATGAGGTGCTCGGTCTCCGGACGCGGAATGAGCACGGCGGGCGAGACCAGGAAGTCAGCCCTCCAGAATTCTTGATGCCCCGTAAGATACTGTAACGGCTCGCCCGAGGCGCGGCGGGCAATAAGAGAATCGTAGTCCGCCTGTTCGCTCCCGCTCAGCTCCCGCTCGGGATACGCGAACAGGTACGCGCGGTCACAGCCGAGGACGCGAGCGGCGAGAAGCTCGGCGTGGAGGCGCGGCTGGTCCACTCCCGCGGCTTCCAGTTGCGCGGTGGCCGAGCGCAGCATCGTACGGAGTTGCACCAGTCTATTGTACGGTGCGGGCTTGCCTATGCGTGCACCGTATCCGCCTTCAGTTTTTCGGACTGGAAGTGGGTGATAAGAGCATCGACAAAGGGCTGGAGTTTGCCTTCCATCACCTGGTCGAGTTGGTGGACCGTGAGTCCGATGCGGTGGTCGCTGACGCGGTTCTGGGGGAAGTTGTAGGTGCGGATTTTCTCGCTGCGATCGCCCGTGCCGACCTGCGAACGCCGTTCCTTGGCGAGCGCTTCCTGCTGCTTGGCCTGCTCCAGCTCGTAGAGACGCGAGCGCAGGACGCGCATACCCTTTTCGCGATTCTTGATCTGCGATTTCTCATCCTGGCAGCTGACCACGGTCATGGTGGGCAGGTGGGTAATGCGCACCGCTGAGTAGGTCGTGTTAACCGACTGCCCGCCTGGACCGGACGAGCAGAATGTATCGATGCGGATGTCCTTGGCCTCGATCTTGATGTCGACGTCTTCGGCTTCCGGGAGTACAGCGACGGTGACGGCCGAGGTATGGACGCGGCCCTGGGTTTCAGTATCAGGCACGCGCTGCACCCGATGCACGCCGCTCTCATACTTGAGTTGCGAATAGACGCGCTTGCCTTCGATGATGGCGATGACTTCCTTGAGGCCGCCGACGGAGGATTCCGAGCTGGAGAGCAGTTCGACCTTCCAGTGGCGCGACTCGGCGTAGCGCATGTACATGCGAAAGATTTCAGCCGCGAACAGCGTAGCCTCATCGCCACCCGTGCCGGCGCGGATTTCCAGGATGATGTTCTTTTCGTCGTTGGGATCCTTGGGCAGCAGAAGCAGCTTGAGCTCTTCTTCAACGATGCCAAGCTGCTGCTGCAGCGAGTGCAGCTCCTCCTGGGCGTAAGCGTGCATGTCCGGGTCGGTTTCGCCTTCGACCATGGCGAGCGAGTCGGCAATGCCCTCCTGGAGTTTCTTGTACTCGTGGTATTTTTCGACGATGGGCGCAAGCTCGCCCTGCGCCTTGGCGGTCTTCTGATAGTTGGCCGAGTCGTTGGCGATCTCGGGCACGGCGAGTGCCTCGTTGAGTTCCTTCCAGCGCGCCTCGATTTGAGCTAAGCGATCAAACATGATGTCCCTGGGCTTTCAGGCCGCGCGAAAAATCACGCCGCAGCCGGAGAAAATTGATGTCGATGAAGCAGACGGAAAGCGATCCGGTAGAGTGCGGCAGGCGCCGCTAGAGGTGGCGCTGCGAGGCATGGAGCGAAATGGATTCCACCTGCATCAAGCGATTACCAGTTCCCCGCCCTGCTCTTGTTCCAGTTCCATGGCGTGGTTGAGGGCAACGATGGCGCACTCGACCTGGGTATCGTCGGGCGGCTGGGTCGTAATGCGCTGCAGCCAGAGTCCCGGGGCCGTAATCACGGCGAACAGCGAGGAGCGCCGCCTGGCCGCGTAACGGATGATCTCATAGGAGCCGCCGGCAATCACCGGCAGCAAGAGGACGCGCGCGCCAAAGCCGGCCCAGAATCCGTGCACCGGAACCAGCGCGTAGACGCCGATGGAGATAATCATGACGGTCATCAGGAAGCTGGTCCCACAGCGCGGATGGTAGGTGGAATAGCTTTGCACGGCAACAGTGGTGAGGGGGTCATGATTCTCGTAGGCGAAAACAGTCTTGTGCTCGGCGCCATGGTATTGGTAGACACGGCGAATATCGCTCCAGCGCGAGGTGAGCCAGATAAAGCCCAGGAAGATGGCGAGTCGGATGAGGCCCTCGACAAGAGCGAAAAGAACGGTATTGGCGGTTTGTGGGGCCCAGTGGCGCACGGAACGCGCCGCCGCATAGGGAAGAAACTTGTACATGAAGATAAAGAATCCGAGGGAAAGCGCGATATTGAAGGCGGCGACCCAACCATTCATCTCAAGCTTTTCCCCGCTGGCGGTCTTCTCGTCTTCCAGAGCGACATCAGCCGAGTAGCGCAAGGCTTTGAAGCCGAGCAGCATGGCGGAGCCAAGGGTGACAATTCCGCGAATGAAAGGCCAGGCCTTCCATGGGTTCTTGTCGCTGGGTCTGACGAGCGTTTCGGAATGGATTGCGAGCTCTCCGTCGGGCTTGCGAATGGCGATGCCCCAGGCGTGCGGGGCGCGCATCATGACACCTTCCAGCACAGCCTGGCCGCCGACGAGGGTTTGCTCCGCGCTTTCCAGCGCAAGCGAAAGTTGGAGGGCGGCGTGAAAGCGCAAATGCGAGCGCAGGGACATGATGTTCATTAGACGCACGGAGCGGGACGGAAGATACAGATCGTAACTTCTCTATCCCAAGGGTAAGGTGGCGGGAGGGAGGCTGTCAAACGCCGGATGAGAGCGATTCGTCCGCGGCCGCCGCGCTGGCTGCGGCAAGGCAGACGTGGTTGCGCCCGGCCCCCTTGGCGTCGTAGAGAGCTTCGTCAGCGGCGCGCACGATATCGTCGCGGGTAATGCCGTGGGCGGGAAACTCGGCGACACCGATGCTGACCGTCACCGGGTAGGCGACTCCGGCAAACTGGGCGTTGGCGACGGCGCGGCGCAGCTTATCAGCCACCGCGGCGGCACTTGGCCCCTGGGTTGCCGGCAGGACGACGGCAAACTCCTCGCCGCCGTAGCGGCAGACTACATCGACCTTGCGCAACTGGCGTACGAAGATGGCGGAAACGGCGCGCAGCACATCGTCGCCCAGCATATGTCCGAAATCGTCGTTGATCCTCTTGAAGTGATCGAGATCGATCATAAGGACGCTGACGCCTCCGCCGTAGCGGGCGGCGCGGGTGACCTCGTCAATCAGCCGGGACTCGAAATAGCGGCGGTTGAAGACGCCGGTAAGCCCGTCACGATAGGCGAGCTGGCGCACCCGGTCAACGTAGCGGGCGTTCTGCGAAGCGGTGGCCAGAATGTCGGCCACGGACTCCAGCGCCTGCATATCATTGGCGTGGAACGCCTGGTTCTGGGCGCTGACACAGACCAGCAGACCGATATTTTCGCCAAACGAAACCAGCGGCAGGCAGACCTCCTCGCGGCCGGTGGGAAAGCATTCGCCCTTGCATTTCGAGGGATCGCCGCAGTAGGGACTGTGGTCGGAATGCGGTGAGGTGCAGGAATAGCCGGCAGGCAACAGGTCGCCAACCTGGAGCCGCGACGACAGAATGCCCTGCTGGGAACAGAGGACGAGATCGCCGTCCTCATCGCGCAGGAAGATGGCGACATGCTCGACCGGAAACGACTGCGGAAGTTGGGTGCAGAGGCGGTCGAGCAACTCCTTTAGATCCAGTTCCACGGTGGTGCGCTTGGCGATGGCGTTGATGGCCTCCAGTTGGGCGGCCCGGCGCTGCAGCATGGAGTAGAGTTTGGCGTTCTGCAGGCCGATGGATGCCTGGGTGGCAAACAGGGTAAGCAGGTCGACGGTCTCATTGTCAAAAAAAGCCGGCATATTGCTCTGGCAATCGAGCACGCCGACGACCTCATCGCGCACCATGAGAGGAATGGCAAGCTCCGAGCGGGTGCTGGGAATGTGAGCGATGTAGCGCGGATCGGTGGTCACATCGGCGGAATAGACCGGGCGCCGTGCCTTGGCGGCGATTCCGGTGATGCCCTTGCCAAATGGAACGAAGAAATCAGCAGGCATGGTGGAGTCGCCAAACTGGGCCCGGACGAACAGCTTCTGGGCGGCTTCATCGAGGAGCATGATGCAGCCGTTCTGCAAGTGGAAATAGTCCCGAACGATCGCGAGAACCTGGTTGAGGACCTCGTCGAGATCGAACGTGGACAATACCGCTTGACTGGCGTCGTAAAGGATGGCGACTCTTTGCATAATGAACCCATGGACGACGGGGTCGGAGAAAACAAGACACCATACTACATCACTCCAGGCCCCGAATTTCCTTTTGTATCCACACCAAAGTTTCGGAAATTCCGTTACGAACAGGTAGAACCAAAATCCAATCGATGGTTCCAAACCGAGTTGCGCGCCGCTTTGGGGCACGGCGGGCGGAGGGAACGCGGAGCGAGCGGCAGGCAGGTATCCGAGGCGTTGCAGCCGGGAATGCGATACCATGCGAGGAATGCCGGAGCTGCATACAGAAGTCCAGTTCTTGAAGGGCATTGGCCCGCGCGTGGCGGAGACGCTGGCCGGCAAGGGAATTCGCACTCTCGAAGACCTCCTCTATTACCTGCCGTTCCGCTACGAGGACCGCATCAATCCGCGCAGCATTGAACAATTGCAGCCGGGAGAAATGGCTTCGGTGATTGCCGAGGTGCGTACCAGCGGTCTGTTCAAGACGCGGCGCATGCCCATCTTTGAGATGACCGCGGGACAGGGACGCAGCAAACTGAAGTGCCTCTGGTTTCGGGGCGGCTACCTGGAGGGAAAGTTCAAGCCGGGCGCCCTGGTGGCGCTCTACGGAAAAGTTGAAGCTTCAAGCTTTGGGCGCGGCGGGCTGCAGATGTTGCAGCCGCAATTTGAAATTCTGAACGAAGCGCCGGAGGGTGCGGAAGCGGCCCTGGAGAGCGAGGAACAGAAACGCTTTGAGTCGCTCGAAACCGGACGCATCGTGCCCATCTACGAAGCGGCGGGAAGGCTCAACGCGCGCTGGTTCCGGCGCATGATCCGCACCGCGCTGGAGCAAATGCCGGCCGAGGTCAGCGACGCGATTCCGCCGGCGTTGCGCGCCCGGCTGGGACTGATTCCACGCGCACAAGCCTTCCGGCAGGTGCACTGGCCGGAGGCTGACGAGAGTTTCGCCGACTTGCTGGCGGCGCGCACCCCGGCGCACCAGCGGCTGATTTTTGAGGAACTGTTTTTTCTCGAACTGGGACTGGAGTTGAAGCGCCGCAAGGCGCGCTTGCAGCCGGGGATCGGCTTTGCGATCGGTAGTCAGGTACGTGCGGCGCTCAAGCGGGTACTGCCGTTCCATCCTACCCAGGCGCAGAAGCGGGTGCTGAAGGAAATTGCCGGAGACATGGTCCAGGCTTCGCCGATGCGGCGCCTGCTGCAAGGCGACGTGGGCTCGGGTAAAACGATTGTGGCCTTTGAGGCAGCGACCGTGGCAATGGAGAACGGATACCAGGTGGCGCTGATGGCCCCGACCGAGATCCTGGCGACACAGCATTATCTTTCGGCGCGGCGCATCCTGGAACCCGCCGGGTACCGGGTCGTGCTGCTGACCGGATCACTGGAAGCCGAGCGCAAGCGCGCCATCCGCAACCACGTGGCCCGCGGCGAGGCGCAACTAGTGATCGGCACCCACGCGCTGCTGGAAGACAACGTGGAGTTCGAACGGCTGGGCCTGGTGATCGTCGATGAGCAGCATCGCTTCGGGGTGATGCAGCGGATGAAGCTGATGCGCAAGAACAGCGAAGTGCAGCCCGACGTGCTGGTGATGACCGCGACTCCCATTCCGCGCACGCTGGCCTTGACGGTGTACGGCGACCTGGACTTGAGCGTCATCGACGAACTGCCGCCGGGACGCACTCCGGTAAGCACCCGGGTGGTCGCCGGCGAGCGCGCCGGAGAGGTCTGGGAGTTTGTGCGCAAGGTAGTCGCCGGCGGACAGCAGGCCTACGTCGTCTACCCCGTAATTGACGAGAACGAAAAGGACACAGGGCTGAAAGCCGCGATCAAGATGTATGAGGAGCTGCGCACCAAGGTGTTCCCGGAGTTGAAGCTGGGATTGCTGCACGGGCGGTTGGGGGCCGAGGAGAAAGACGAGATCATGCGGCGGTTCAAGAGCGGCGATCTCGATGTGCTGGTCGCCACCACGGTCATCGAGGTTGGAGTAGACGTTGCAAACGCGTCGGTTATGGTGATCGAACACGCGGAACGCTTTGGTCTCTCGCAGATGCACCAGCTGCGCGGACGCATCGGCCGGGGCAGCGCGAAGTCGTATTGCGTGCTGATGACCAGCGGCAAAATCAGCGAAGAGGCGCAGCAGCGGCTGGACACCATGGCCAGCACATGCGACGGCTTTGAGATTGCGGAGAAAGACCTGGAGTTGCGCGGGCCCGGTGAGTTCTTTGGCACCAGGCAAGCGGGCATGCCAAGTCTGCGGGTGGCAAACCTGATCCGCGACCGCAAACTGCTGGAGTTGGCCAAACGCGAGGCGCGCGCGCTCGTGGAGGGGAGTAGCTCGGAGGTAACTCCGGAGGAGAAGCGGATGGCCGTGGAGTACTTGAGGGCGCACTGGAACCGGCGCTATGGGCTGGTGGAGGTCGGGTAGGAGAGTTGCCAGGCAAACCGGCGCGGCGCATTAGCCTTTTCGCTGCCTGTAATCGGCTTCCCAAGTACGGATTTTTTCCTTGTGGGCGGGGTCTAAACCAGGGCGCGGGATCGCAGTGTTTCGTGTAGGCTGGAGGGTATGATCGTGGGCATCGGCGTGGACCTGTGCGAGGTGGAGCGGATGGCAGCGGCCATTGGGCGGCACGGCGATCACTTCCTGGCGCGCATCTACACCGAGGCGGAGCGCGCGTATTGCGAATCGAGGAAGAACCCCATGGAGCGCTTTGCGGGACGGTTTGCGGCCAAGGAAGCGGCCATGAAGGCAATCGGCAGCGGATGGCGCCGCGGCGTGGGATGGCGCGATTTTGAGGTGATGCGGGCAGCCAGCGGACAGCCGGTCATTGTCTTCCACGGAGTTGCAAGCAGGATTGCGGCGGAGCTGGGAGTGCGGCGGGCGCTGGTTTCGATTACCCACATCAAGAGTATGGCCATGGCACAAGTGGTGCTGGAGTCCGAATGAGGTCCGCGGGCGACGGTGCTCCAGGTGCAGTGGCAAACAGGTTTGTTATGATTCGTGGCAGTTGCAATGGGAGAAACCGTGCCTAGTCAAAAGCAACTTCGCTGGGCTCAGCTTCGAGTGGGGCTGACCGTTGTCTTGTCCGCATTGGTTCTGGCCGTCCTTGTCTTCCTGATCAGCGGTTCGACGGGCTTGTTTACCCCCACGCTGCGCCTTGTCTCCTACGTGGACAATGCCGGCGGGCTGCGCACCGGGGCGCCGGTGCGGCTGCAGAGCGTCGATATCGGAAACGTGGAGAGTATCCGCATTGTGTCTCACCGGGAGGCGAATGGCGCGAGTACGCCGGTGGAAATCCTGATGAAGGTGAATGCGAAGTTCGGGCCGTTTATCCACACCGACTCCCAGGTGTTGCTCACCACGGCTGGGGTGCTGGGCGAGACCTTCATCGATATTGACTCGACCCAGGCCCGCGGCGCGGTGGCCTCGAACCAATCCGTGTTGCCGTCCACGGCAGTACCGGATATTGAGGATGTGGTGCGTTCTTCGCAGTCCACCCTGCAAAACGTAAGCGTCCTGGTAACCCGTCTGGACCACATTGTGAGCGCGGTGGAAAGTCAGCAGGGGTCGGTAGGAAAACTGATCTACGACAAACAGCTCTACAACAACCTGAACAGCTCCGTTGCGCAGGTCAACAGTATGCTCAGCGACATTGACAACGGCCGTGGCAGCCTGGGCAAGCTCATAAGCGATGACACTCTGTACACGCGCGCAACCTCGACCATCGACAAGCTGAACACCATCGCCGACAACATAAACCAAGGCAACGGCACGATCGGCAAGCTGATTCGCGATCCCTCGCTCTACGACAACGCCAATCAGACTCTGGCAAAGGCGAATCAGTTGATGGATGGAATCAATCGCGGCGAAGGCGCGCTGGGCAAGTTTTCCAAGGACCCGGTGTTTGCCAAGAAGCTGGACCTGCTGGTGACGAATCTCTCTACGATCTCAGCCGAATTGCAAGCCGGACAGGGCTCGGCGGGCAAGTTGCTCAAGGACCCCTCGCTTTACAACAACGCCGACCACATGCTGGTGGAAAGCCGCTCCCTGCTGACCGCATTCCGCGAGAACCCGAAGAAGTATCTGACCATCAAGTTGCACATCTTCTAGCGCGGCGCTCGGGAAAATGGCCAGCGAGAATCGGCGGCTCTTCTGCGACGGCAGAGCCGGTTTCAAAGACGCGCGGTTCGGGCGTCGGCCGCCTGCTCGTGGGCGTGGTAGCTGGAGCGCACCAGCGGGCCTGACTCCACGTGCTGGAAGCCCATTTTGTCTGCCTCCTGCTTCAGAAAGACGAAATCTTCGGGCGGGTACATGCGCTTCACCGGGAGATGATTGCGCGAGGGCGCAAGGTACTGGCCGATGGTGAGGATGTCCACCTTGCGCGCCGCCAGATCGCGGCAGACCTGCAGCAACTCTTCCATGTCCTCCCCAAGCCCAACCATGATTCCGGTTTTGGTGACCGTTGTCGGCGAAAGCTGCTTGGCGCCCGAGAGCAGGTCGAGGGTGCGCTCGTAGCGGGCGCCGCTGCGGGCAACGCGATAGAGGCGCGGCACGGTTTCGGTGTTGTGGTTAAGAATGTCGGGCCGGGCATCGAGCACAATCTGCAAGCAGTCCTGGCGGCCCTGGAAGTCGGGGATGAGGACTTCGACCGAGCAGTCCGGCATGCAGACGGCGAATCTCGCGGATGGTTTCCGCAAAGACCCTGGCGCCGCCGATGTTGTCATCATCGCGATTGACGCTGGTGACGACGGCGAACTTGAGTCCGAGCCGCGCGACAGCTTCGGCGACGCGGCGCGGCTCGTCGAAGTCGATTGGCTCGGGACGTCCCTTGGGCACGGCGCAGAAGCCGCAGCGCCGGGTGCAGAGGTTTCCCAGCAGCATGAAGGTCGCGGTGCGATGGTTCCAGCATTCGCCGATGTTGGGGCACTGCGCGGATTCGCAGACGGTGTGCAGGTCCAGAGACCGCGCGCCAGTTTCTTCAGCTCATGGTACTGCTCGCCCATCGGAGCCTTGGCGCGCAGCCAGCTGCGGCTTGGGGGCAGGAGCGGCGGAAACGGGCTGGATCTGGATCAAATCGGAGTTCGCCATCGGTGTCTCTAGTTTACGATGCCGGGATGAAGACTGCGGACTCCAAATTCCAGCTTTTCAGCGGGTCGATTGCGCCTCGCCCGATTGGCCGCCGAGCTCAAAGAGTTTTCAGATAGGCGAGCAGAGCGTCAATCTGGGCGCCAGAGAGAGCATTGCCAAAGGCAGGCATCTTGGCACGGCCGCGCACGATCACTTCCGTGATGCGATCGTCGTTGGCCGGCATGCCGCTTGGCAAGTACTGTTTTTTGTATACGTTGTGAAGGCTGGGACCGTGCAAGTCCGCGGCTGGAATAGGGCTCGTGGCAGCGGGCGCAATTGGCATCAAACAGATGGCGGCCCATGGCTTGGGTGGGAGTTGAGTCCCAGCTCGGCGTCGGACTTTCTGCGCTCGACCTGGCAGCCAAGAGAGGCAAGCAGCGCCAGCAGGCAGATCAGGGCAGACACAGAGTTCGGAATCTGAGAAGGAAAGTAGGGCGCATGACGAGCTGTCCTGGCTGGAATCAGGTACCATCTTATCGCAATGGCCATCCTGCTCAAAGCGGACCCGTGAAGCTGCCTCGCCCGAGGATGGCGCACGCGTGCTGGTGGATCGCCGGCGGCCGCGCGGGGTTGCCGAAGAAGCGTTGCAACTGAGGGCGTGGCTTCCCGTGCTGGCTCCCAGCGAACGAGCTGCGGCGCTGGTTCGACGCCAGGCCGCTGCAATGGCCGGTCTTCCGCCGCCGCTATCTGGCCGAGCTATGCAGCGAGGAAGCGACGGATGCGACTGAACGAATTGCACGTCCATCGCGGCGAGCGAGCAGACTTTGACCTTGCTGACTTCGGCCAGGAGCAGGAACGTAGCCACGCGGCGATCCTGCGCGACCTGCTCGAAGGGGTCAGGAAGCCGCCATCGACCTCCGGGCCGGCGCGGGCGGCATCGAGCGGACGGGTTCGCGCGCGGAGGAACCGTTGATTTTTCGAAGCAAATTGGCTGCGCAGGAGATCCGAAGGCGCGGTGCGTCCGGCGTTTGAAGCGATTGCCGAGATACAGCAGAAAGCGGCGCTGACCGACTGGTATGTGACCCAGCCGGACCACGCCCGCATCTCCGGCGAGCTGGCGGCGGCATTCGATTCACGCAAGGTTCCGCAACGTGAGGCGAGGCGATTGTGCGCGCCATCTCCATGCACGACATTGGCTGGATGCCGTACGACGGGGACGTGGATTCGCCGCGCCCGCCCGCACAGCTCGAATCGGGCGCTCCGGTTTCGTTCGCCAATACCGAGCCGGAGCAGTTTCTGCGCGCCTGGCTGGGATCGATCCAGGCGGTCGCAGAGCACCGGCGCGCTGGGAGGTCTGATGGTCAGCGCGCACTTTGCGCGCCTCGCCCATCACTACCTTGACGCGCGGCGCGGGCACCCCGGAGCAGCGCGCGCAGGTGGAGCGGTTTCTCCATGCGCGAGGCGGCGCGGGTGGAGCGTCTGCTGCCGCAGGCAGGCCTGCCGCTGGAAGAGATCGAGGCGCTGATTGCGGTGCTGCAGTTCTGCGATCTGGCCTCGCTTTACCTGTGCGCGAATCCCGCGGCGCCCGTGGAGTTGCCGCAGGTGCTCAACGGCAAGCCGGGTGCAGTTCTCGTTCGAGCAAGGCGCCTTCCGCATGAGGCCCAACCTGCTGGATCATGTGCTGGTGCTGGAGATTCCGTGCGTGCGCTTTGTGGATGGAAAGGCGCAGCGGGAGTTGGTGCCGGTAAAGGTGCAGTGAGAGGCATCCGATTGAGATTTCTTACGCGGAAAGCCAACGGGACCGCGGCGTGAGATTCAAGAAAAAAACCTGGTTGGCCGTGGTCATCGTTGCGATCCCACTCGCGTACCTGCTGCTGATTTCATTCATCCCAGAAGACAGAATTGCCGGGTTCCACTGGTCACGACGATTCGAGGTGGAGACCTTCCCGCAGCGGCTTCTCTTCCGCCTCTCCCCTAACCATGCGAAAATAGATGAGTCCGCCTATGAACACCCCTGAAAAACAGCCGCAGATCACGCCGGAGGTCTCCGCAGTCACGGACTGACCCCGGAGGAATATGAACGCATTCTGAAGTGGCTGGGCCGCGTGCCTACCATGACCGAGCTTGGCATCTTCAGCGTGATGTGGAGCGAGCACTGCTCCTACAAATCGTCGCGCGTGCATCTGAAGCGGCTGCCGACCCAAAGCAAGCTGGTGATGCAGGGGCCGGGCGAAAACGCCGGAATCATTGACATTGGCGGCGAGTGGGCCTGCGCCTTCAAGATCGAATCGCACAACCATCCTTCGTTCGTCGAGCCCTTTCAGGGAGCGACCACCGGGGTTGGCGGCATTCTGCGCGACATCTTCACCATGGGCGCGCGCCCGGTTGCGGTGATGGATTCGCTGCGCTTTGGGCCGATCACGAAGGAACACGATCCCGGGATGGACCGCGCCACGCTGCACAAGAATCACTCGGTGGTGGACGGCGTGGTGGGCGGCGTGGCCAGTTATGGCAACTGCTTTGGCGTGCCCAACGTGGGCGGCGAAACGCGCTTTGAGAGCTGCTACGCGGGCAATCCGCTGGTGAACGCGTTTGCCCTCGGGGCTGGTGAAGAAGGACGAAATTTTCTATGCCTCGGCTTCGGGCGCGGGCAATCCGGTGATCTACGTCGGTTCCAAGACCGGCAAGGACGGAATTCACGGCGCGACCATGGCGAGCGAGGAATTCAGCGAAGGCAGCGAGGCCAAGCGCCCGAACGTGCAGGTCGGCGATCCGTTCATGGAAAAGCTGCTGCTGGAAGCCTGCCTGGAGGCGATGCAAACCGGCGCGATCGTCGGCATACAGGACATGGGCGCGGCAGGGCTGACCTGCTCGACCTGCGAACTGGGCGGACGCGGCGGCGTGGGCCTGGAGATTGAACTCGACCTGGTGCCGCAGCGCGAGACCGGCATGAGCAGCTACGAGATCATGCTCAGCG
This sequence comes from uncultured Acidobacteriota bacterium, assembly GCA_963707735.1. Classification (GTDB taxonomy): domain Bacteria; phylum Acidobacteriota; class Terriglobia; order Terriglobales; family Acidobacteriaceae; genus TOLSYN. Next base: position 179,044 of record CAVPRB010000004.1, read on the forward strand.
AATCGCAGGAGCGCATGCTGCTGGTGGCCGAGCGCGGACGCGAAGAGGAAGTGTTCGCGGTCTTCCGCAAGTGGGGACTGGACGCGGTGACGGTGGGGCGGGTGATCGGCGAAAACACCATGCGCGTGCTGCACCACGGGATTGCGGTGGCCGAGATTCCGAACGAGGCGCTGACCGACGATGCGCCGCTCTATCACCGCGAGGTGGGCGAGTGGACGGCTCCGGTGCCGGGGCAGAAGCCCGGGGCGCTGCAGTTGGGAACGAAGAACAATTTCAATCGCGATTTCCTGCAAACTGCTGGCAAGCCCGAATATCTGCTCCAAGCACTGGGTCTATGAGCAGTACGACTCGATGGTGCAGACCAACACGATGCAGGGGCCAGGAGAGCTGGCGGGCGTGATCCGCATCAAAGGCACGCAGCGCGGATTGGCGATGGCGCTGTATGGAAATGGCCGCTGGTGCTATCTCGATCCGAAGCTGGGTGCGGAGCACAACGTGGCGCGCGCGTCGCGGATGGTGGCCTGCACTGGCGCGCAACCCGTGGCGGCGACAAATTGCCTGAACTTCGGCAACCCGGAGAAGCCGCCCGATCATGGCGCAGTTCTCGCAGGTGATCGACGGACTTGCCGAGGCTTGCATTGCGCTTGAGACTCCGATCACGGGCGGCAACGTGAGCTTCTACAACGAGACCCTGGGCGAGGCAATTTATCCGACGCCGACGCTGGGCATTGTGGGAATCCTGCCGACGTGACCAAGGCGGTGGGGGCGAACGCCAAAGGCGCAGGCCGGGCGATTGTGATTGCTGACGCCGGGGCAGAAGGCGCACAGCGGCGAGGAGCAGAACGAGTTCGGCTCTTCGGAATTTGCCGTGCATGTGCTGGGCGAGTTGTGGGGCGCGCCGCCGATTCTGGATCTGAAGGCCGAAAAGGCCCTGCAGGATCTGCTGCAGGCGCTGGCGGCGGAGAAACTGGTGGAGTCGGCGCGCGACGTGGCCGAGGGCGGAATCGCCGTGGCGGCGGCCAAGATCGGATTTCCGCAGGGGTTGGGCGCGGAAATTGATCTGATTTCCGCCGGACTTCCGGCCGAGTGCGTGCTGTTCGCCGAAGATGCTTCGCGCGCTATGGTGACCTGCGATCCCATAAAAGTAGGAGCGATCGAAGAGACTGCGGTAAAATATGGATTGAACGCGCAACAGTATTGGCGTTACCACCTGCGAAAAATTTACGATTCGGATTGACGGCAACCCTGTCATCGAGGGAGAGGTTTCCGCATTCAAGCAGAGCTGGCGGCAGGCGCTGGAGCAGGCCCTACAGGGGGAGCCGGAGGTGGCGGCAAGTTTGAATGGGCCTGGGAAGATCATGCGGACGCGCAACACGGGCGCAGCATGATTTTCCGCAGGTGTTTTGCGATTCGTAAACCCGGCACGGCTCCGGCCGTGCCCTTGTCATTCATCGCGCTCCAGCGCACAGACGTACAAGGCGGGTAGCCATGATTGAGATCGAACTGGACAAACTTCACGAAGAGTGCGGGGTGGTTGCAGTTTACGGAAACCCTGAGTCGGCCAAGCTCTGTTACCTCGGACTGCACTCGTTGCAGCATCGCGGACAGGAGTCGGCCGGGATTGCAGCCAGCGATGGCCGCCGCTTGACCGTATATCAAGTCCATGGGGCTGGTGGCGGATATTTTCAGCGAAGCGGTGCTGCAGAAACTGCCGGGAAGCCATGCCATTGGGCATACCCGCTACTCGACCGCGGGAGACTCGGCGCTGCTGAATGCGCAGCCGATCCAAGTGGATTGCAACAAGGGACAGATTGCGATTGCGCACAACGGGAACCTGGTGAACGCCGCCGAGATTCGCAAACGCTTCGAGCTGGCGGGATCGATTTTCCAGACCTCCAGCGATACCGAGATCGTGCTGCACCTGATTGCCCAATCGCACGAGAAGACGCTGCCGGACGCGATTGCCGACGCACTGCGCCGCATTGAAGGCGCTTTCTCGTTCGTGATTGCAACCCGCGATCATATCTTCGCCGCCCGCGATCCGCGCGGCTTCCGTCCCCTGGCGATGGGGCGGATTCCGGGCAAGGACGGGCTGGCGAGATTCCGTTGTTTTCGCCTCCGAGACTTGCGCCTTCGATCTGCTGGGCGCCGAATACGAACGCGATGTGAAGCCTGGCGAATTGGTGGTGGTTGGGCCCGAGGGCGTGCACTCGCATTTTTACGCGCCGGCGCTGGCGCAATCGCAATGCATATTTGAGCAGGTGTATTTTGCGCGGCCGGACTCCCTGGTCTTCGGCAAGAGCGTGCAGGCGTGCCGCGAGCAGATGGGACGGCAACTGGCGCGCGAGGCTCCGGTGGATGGCGACCTGGTGGTCGGCGTGCCGGACAGCGGCTTGACGGCGGCACTGGGCTATGCGCGCGAGAGCGGCATTCCGCTGCAGTTCGGGCTGGTGCGCAATCATTACGTGGGCCGCACCTTTATCGAGCCGGAGCAGCGGGTGCGCGACTTTGGCGTGAAGCTGAAGCTGAATCCGGTGCGCCAACTGCTGGTGGGCAAGCGCGTGATTCTGATCGACGACTCGATTGTGCGCGGCACAACGAGCCAGAAGATCGTGCGCCTGGTGCGCGATGCCGGGGCAACCGAAGTTCACATGCGGATCTCGTGTCCTCCGACGACTTCGCCGTGCTATTACGGCGTGGATACTCCGGAGCGCCGGCACTTGATCGCGGCGCGCAAATCGGTGGACGAGGTACGGGAGTTCATTGGCGCCGATTCGCTGGCCTATCTCTCGCTGGAAGGATTGCGCGCCTCCTGCGGCGAACCAGAGGGCGATCCCCACTACTGCACCTCCTGCTACACCGGCAAGTATCCGACTAACTATGTGGATCTGCAGGAGATTCGACCGGCGGTCGCACTGGCGAGGTAAGAATTGGTTTCAACTTAGCCTAGGAAAGGTTCCGGTCTGGGGCGGCCGGTTCACAGCAGATTGCATCTGGATTCGCAAGTTGTCTGCGCGCATCGCCCAGCCCAGGCCAGCGGACGGGAAACGCTTGGTTGCGATTGCGGCGTGGCAGAACAAAACTGAAAGGGCCGGGTTCTGCAGAAGGCTCGCTCAGCCTGGCTTTGGGCTTGGAGCCGTGAACAGAGCGGGGTTTGAGATTCGCAACTTGGGATTGCAGGAATCTTCCCTTCCTGCCCAGCCACCGCCATTCGGAGTTGTTTCCTGGCCTAAAATAGAAAGTGCTCCGGCGTCAAGCTTCAGCGCATCAAAGTAATGTCGGCTTGGTGAACATGAAAATTCGTAACCGCCTGCTCGTTCTCGTCTATCTCGTGGCGTCGCTTGCCGCATTCGCTCAAGCGCCTGCAAGCGCTCCCCAGCAGACCCATCCCGAGGCGGCTCCGGCGGCTCCAGCGTCCCAGGCAGCGCAGCCCGCGGCGAAATTACCGTCGGCGGCGGCGACTCCCGCTGCCAGCGCAAAGGAACCCGACCGCGCCGATGCTTATTACCACTTCCAGCTTGGTCACATGTACGAGGAGATGGTGGCCACCACCGGACGTGCGGAATTCGCCTCCAAGGCCGTGGAAGAGTACAAGGCCGCGTTGCAGGCCGATCCGGCTTCTCCCTACCTTGCCTCTGCGCTGGCCGAGCTTTATGCCCGCACCGGAGATATCCGCGAGGCCGTCGTCGAGGCCCAGGACGTCATCAGCCGCGACCCGGACAACCTGGATGCCCGCCGTTTGCTGGGCCGCATCTACCTGCGCTCCATCGGTGATCTGCAGGGCGGCGCGCAGGTTCCGCAAGGAGACACCGAAGCCGTTCTCCACCTCGCCATCGAGCAGTACGAGCAGATTGTGCGTCTGGATCCCACCAGCATTGAGGATCATCTTCTGCTGGGCCGCCTCTACCGTCTGAATAATGAGACGGCCAAGGCGGAGGCCGAGTTCCGCACCGCCGTCAAGTTGCAGCCCTCCTCGGAAGACGCGGTCACGACACTTGCGCTGCTTTACAACGAGGAAGGCGATGCCAGCCGCGCCCTGGAAATTCTGCAATCCGTGCCGGAGGCGGACCGCTCGCCGCGCATCGATTCGGTGCTCGGCTACACCTACGAGCAGAAGAAGGATTACACCCACGCCATCGAGGCCTATCGCAAGGCCGTCGATCTCGACAAGGACAATCTGGACGCGGTGCGCGGACTGGCGCAGAACCTGCTCAACGATAATCAGACCGACGCCGCCCTGGAGCAATATCAAGACGATTGCGGCCGCCGATCCGCAGGATGTCCAGACCTTGCTGCACATCTCGGAAATCTACCGCCGCGACGGACAGTTTGAGAAGGCCCTGGACACGCTGAACAAAGCGCAGTCGATTGCCCCGGATTCGATGGAGGTCGAGTACAACCGCGCCGTCATCCAGGAAGCGCTTGGCAAGTACGACGAGGCCACGAAGCAACTCGAAGAGCTGCTGGCGCGCACGGAAAAACCCAATGGCGTGTACTCGGCCTCTGAACGCAACAATCGCGCCATCTTCCTGGAACGCCTCGGCACCGTCTATCGCGACCAGAACAAGACGCGAGTTGGCGGTGGACACCTTCCGCAAGATGATCGCCCTCGGCGACGACTCGGTCGCCCGCGGCTATCAGCAGATTATTGAAACCTATCGCGACGCCAAGAACTGGCCCGCCGCCACGGCCGCTGCACGCGAAGCCGTCGCGAAGCTTCCCAACGACCGGGGATTGCAGATGGTCCTGGCCGGGCAGGAAGCCGACAGCGGCGATGCCGATGCCGCCATTGCCCGCGTCAAGGCCATGCTCAAGGGCAACCCCGCCGACGACCGCGAGGTCTGGATCGCGCTGGCCCAGATGTACAGCCGCCTGCGCCGCTATCCCGAAGCGGAGACAGGCCATGGCGAAGGCCCTGGAGCTATTCCACCAAGCAGGAAGAGAAGGACTACGCCAACTTCATCGCCGGCTCGATCTACGAGCGCCAGAAGAAGTACGACGAGGCCGAGAGCTACTTCCGCAAGGTGCTTGCCTCCGATCCGAAGAACGCAACCGCGCTCAACTATCTTGGCTATATGCTGGCCGACCGCGGCACCCGCCTCGACGAAGCGCTCTCGCTGATCCGGCGCGCGGTCGCCCTCGATCCGCAGAATGGCGCCTATCTCGACTCGCTCGGCTGGGTCCAGTTCAAGATGGGCAAGTACGATCTGGCCGAAGCCGCGCTGCGCAAGGCCGTGGATCGCATCGACAACGATCCGACGGTGCACGAACATCTGGGCGACGTCTATCAGAAGACCAATCGCCTGAAGCTGGCGGTGACCCAGTGGGAGCGCTCGCTGGAGGAATGGAAGAAGACCATTCCCGCCGAGGTCGAAGCCTCCGACGTAGCCAAGGTACAGAAGAAACTCGATGGCGCCAAGGTGAAGCTCGCCAAAGCAGGAAGACAGCGCAGCAAAGTAGGCTTGACGGCACGACGCGCCTGAGCCTGCCAGCGGCTCAGGATTCATGTCTGAGAGCTCTCATTGACAGGATCGTCGGACGTCCCGCGGCAGAGGGTCACGGGTGCCAGGCTGGGCAAATCAGCCGGCGCGCGCAGCGCCGCTCCCGGTGCTACACTTCCCCCATGCTGGCCTCCTACGCAGTGCGGGTTGAGTCCTCTCTCGGACGCCGCTATCCAGAGCCGCCGCATCCGTATCGTGACGACTTCCAGCGCGACCGCGACCGCATCATTCATGCCCGCGCCTTCCGCCGCCTGGAGAACAAGACGCAGGTCTTCACCCAGCGCCTCTCCGATCACTTCCGCACCCGGCTCACCCACACCATCGAGGTCGCGCAGATCTCGCGCACCATCGCCGCCGCGCTCCATCTGAACGAGAGCCTCGTCGAAACCCTCGCCCTGGTGCATGACATCGGCCATCCTCCCTTCGGACATTCCGGCGAGCGCGCCCTGGACCTGGCTCATGCGCGAGCATGGCGAGAGCTTCGACCACAATCTGCACGCGCTGCGCATCGTCGAACACTTCGAGCAGCGTTACGCCTCGCATCCCGGCCTGAACCTCACCTTCGAGGTTCGCGAAGGCATCATCAAGCACTCGCACGACTACGCACCCGCCGACTACCCCGAGCTGGCCGAATACCTGCTCGATCAGCGTCCGCCGCTGGAAGCCCAACTGATCGACCATACCGACGAGATCGCCTACAACACCGCCGACCTTGACGATGGCTACGAGGCGCACCTGCTCAAGCTCGACGACATTCGCCGCGAGGTCGCAATCTTCGACCGCTACTTCCGCCAGGTTGAGCGCGAGTTCAGCCGGCGTCCGCGACAAGCTCAAGTTCAACGAGGCGCTCAAGCGCATGTTGAACCACCTGGTCACCGACCTGATCGAGAACACCCGCCGCCGGCTCCAGGCCTCTGGCGTGTCAGACCGTCGAAGACATCCGGCGCCATCCCGAGCGTCTCGCCGCCTTCAGTCCCGCCACCGATGCGGAGCGCGCCCAGGCCAAGCAGTTCCTCTCTCAGAACCTCTACCACAGCGAATCGCTGCGCCCGCAGAAGGCCGACGGGGAAAAGATCGTCAGCGACCTTTTCGGCTATTGGATCGAGCACCCCGACCAGCCTGCCGGATCAGCTACCAGCAGCAGATGGAAACCGAGACGCCGGGCTCGCGTGATCTGCGACTACATCGCCGGCATGACCGACAATTACATCCTGGATCTGCACCGAAAAGTAATGGCTTGAGCCGGTGCGGAGTCGACGCACTCCATGGTCTGGCCTTGGAGTTTGTGGTTTCCAACCCTGTAATTCCTACTCTACAGCCCCATTCCTACCGCTCACGCCCTCCGCTTTCGAATTTCATTTCTCACTGAAAACAATCAGGTTACTTCGATCTTTAGTTTGGCATCTGAACTGTACTGAGAAGAGTGTCGGCGCCACCGCCTCAGGCGGTACGCAGCCTGAGAGCGGGCTACTCCCGCCGGAGGAATGCAATGAAGAATCGTTTCCTGTTTGCCTTGCCCTTGATTGCCACGCTTGCCCTGCCGGTCGTTGCGCAGCAAAGCAGCGCCGCGCCAGATCAGCAGCCTGCTGCGCAGTCGCAGACGGCCACCGACGCCAACTCACCGATGGCCAATCCTGACAAGCAGCTTGAGCCGCTCAAGCCCGACACCCGCGAAGGCTTTTGGGGACATTTGAATCCGTTTGCGCGCAAGAAGTATGTGCAGCGCCAACTGGCTCCGATTCGCGATCGCGCCAATGAACTCGATGAGCTCACGGCGAGACAATTCCCGCATGTTGAAGGATGTTGACGCCCGCGCCACGGCTGGAATCCAGCGCGCCGACGCCCACGCCAGCCTCGCTGATCAGCACGCGGTCGATGCCGCGAACCGCGCTCAGATGGCCAACCGACCGCCCAGCAGGCCAACACTCATCTGCAATCCGTCTCGCAGGTGGTGCAGAATCTCGATCAGTACCAGAGCGCCAACCAGGTTGAAATTCGCTTCCGGCCCGGTGCCACGGTACTGAGCAAGAACGCCAAGGAAGCCCCTCGACCAGCTTGGCTGAAACCATGAAGGACCAGAAAGGCTACCTCGTAGAGGTTCAGGGCTTCACTCCGGGCCGCGGCGCTGCCTCGATCCAGCAGTCGCAGCATCTGGCGGACTCGGTGGTGCGTTACCTGGTCATCAATCACCAGATTCCGGTCTACCGCATCTATGAGCTGGGCTTGGGCAATGCCGCGATCCAGTCCGCCTCCGGCGAACGGACAGCAAAGCCCTCGCAAGGCAGCCGCGTGGAGGTCACACTGCTCAAGAATAGCGTCGGCGATATGCAGGCCAGCCAGCAAGCGCAACCTCCGGCTCAGCCCCAGTAGTTCACAGAGGCTACGAGATACGAAGCGAAGGCGCGGGCCAGTCAGGCTCGCGCCTTCCGCTTCGGATGCAGCTTACCAAGTTGACCATTCCGGTGACTTTCATGCTATCTTTGCCTGACGAATGCTATTTGCCGAGCCATCTGAATTCTTCTTTACCGCCGGCTACGACTCCCCGGTCGGCCACCTCGATCTGGCCATGAGTGAGCGCGGCCTAGCCGCGGTTGCGTTCCATGGCCGATGGGTCGCTCCGCACGGCACGAAGAATGTGCGCTGGATTGAGGAGCCGGACCGGTTTCGCGATGTGATCCGCCAGCTGGATGAGTACTTTGCCGGAGCTCGTCGCAGCTTCGATCTGCCACTTGATCTGCGCGGCCCCGCATTTCATCAGCTTTGCTGGCAGGCGCTGTTGCGCATCCCCTACGGCCAGACCTGGTCCTACGCGCAGCTTGCCGCCGCGGTGGGTTCACCACTCGGCGTCGCGTGCCGTCGGCCAGGCGAACCACCACAATCCGGTCGCGATCATCGTTCCCTGCCACCGCGTCATCGCCTCCAACGGCACCCTTGCCGGATTCGGCGGTGGCCTTGCGGCCAAGGAATTCCTGCTCAATCTTGAAGGCGCGCGCTTGCGTCCATCCGTCCCTGAGCAGGGCAACCTTTTCTGCAAGCTGGCCGTGTAACGCAGATTCAGAAACGGTGCGCGCAGGACTCGAAGCCAATCTGTCGAATCCGTCGCCCTCTGTCAGAAAACGCCCTCCTATTGCGGCTTCCGGCGAAAGGTTTTTGCCCTGACGCCTTGATGGCGGGCGCGGGCCGCCGTAAACTCCATCCATGCACTCCCACGCCGGGCAATCCCATGACCACGCGCATCCTCCGCTCTCCGCCCGGATGCTTCGTCTTGCTCTAGGGCTTACTCTGGCTTATATTGTTCTGCTGGTGGTAGCGGGATTCCGGGCACACAGCCTGGCGCTGCTCTCCGAAGCCGGACATAATGTTTCCGACTTTTTGGCCCTCCTACTCTCCTGGGTCGCTGCTTTTCTAAGCGAGCGGCCTGCCACCAGCACCAAGACTTACGGGTGGCGCCGCGCCGGAGTCCTTGCCGCTTTCGTCAACGCCATCACCTTGATCGTGATTGCCGTCCTCATCTTTTATTCCGCCATCCAGCGCTTCTCCCACCCTGAACCGGTGCAGGCTGGTCTGATGATGTGGGTTGCCGGCGCCGGAGTGCTGCTCAACGGAGCCATCGCCTTGATGCTGTTCCTGCGCGGCAGAGGCGACCTGAACTTGCGCTCGGTTCTGATTCATGAGACTGGCGACACTCTCTCCACGGCCGCGGTGATCGCTGGTGGCTGGGCGATTGCCGTCACCGGCCATAGCTGGATCGATCCCGCGCTCTCCATTGGCATCTCCTTCATGGTCCTTTGGTCGTCGGCCGGGATTGTGCGCGAGAGTCTGAACATCCTGCTTGAGGGCGCGCCCAGCAGCGTGGAGTTGGAATCCATCGATGCCGAGTTGCGCGCTGTTTCCGGCGTCCTCGACGTGCACGACTTGCACATCTGGAGCATCGGAAGCGATACCCACGCGCTCTCTTCGCACATCACCATTGCCGACATTCCGCCCTCGGCCAGCAACGCCATTCTCGACGAAGTGCGCCGGATGCTGGCTAGCCGCCATCACATCCACCACACCACCATTCAGTTTGAGAGTGCCGACTGCGATCTGGCGCACGGCTGCATTCTGCCCGAACCCCACGAGCGCCAGCATGACCTCCCTGCTTCCCCCGCCTGCAACCCACACTCGGGAATCACGGATTGAGGAATCGATCCATGCGCCTTTGGACCTTCGCCATCGTCACCCTCGTTGCGCTCACTCTGACATCTTCCGGATGCAAGTCCAGCTCCGTGCCCGTTCCTGATTCCAGCGTGATGCCCCCGAATCCCACCACCATCATCAACCACGCTCGTGACCAGCTCACCCCCTTTCGCTTCACCCTGGCGACCGAGCCGGTCTCACCGAGCTACGACGGCCCGATCCTGCTCAAGGTCCACGTCATTGACGCAGCAAATCAACCTGCCGACGGGGTTACGCTCAAGGCGGATGTTTCCATGAGCGGCATGGACCAGGGCGCCCAGCACCTGACCCTCAGCGGCAAAGGCGGCGGCGACTACGAGGGAACGGTGAAACTGGACATGGCGGGGAGTTGGGATGTGGATCTGACGGCCACCCAGGACGGCAAGAGCCGCCAGCAGAAACTCAGCATTGAGGTTGGCGGTTAGGCGCGGCCATATTTCCATTTTCACCCAATAAAAAGTCCACCTCCGCAACGCACAGAGGTGGACTCTCAATGCTTGATGGATGGGCGGCGGAGGCTCGGCGCGCGAGCCTCCGCCGCGGATACCTTATTTCTTAGCCAAGGCCGGCGGTTCCTGCTGGAAGAGCTCGGGATGCATGTACGTCCCACGCTCCTTGCCGGTCTTCTCTTCTTCTACCTGGATACGATGCGCCTCGGCATACGCGTCGTGCCGGATGCCTGTAACCTGCCAGGAAACCTTGGCGCCGGGCTTGCCGCCGGCGATGGTGAACTTGTTGCCCTTGATCTCCCTGGCGACGTAGAGCGGCATGAAGCGGCCGATCGAAGTCAGTTGATAACGGAAGTCCTGGTTGAGGGCCTCGAAATAATCCGGCAGCTCGACCACGGCTTCGCCTTTCTTGTTGAGCACCACTAGGCCGTCGTAAACATTCTTCATGTCGGGCGACTCGACGAAGGAGTGGTAGAGATACTTGTTGGCGGGGTCAAGGGGATGGTCGATTTTAAAACTACCGCCGCCCTTGGAGACGGTCCCGTTCACATGGAGATTTCCGCTGACGCTGACATTGCCGCTGCCATCCACGTCGAAGTATCCGCCCGGAGAGCCCGCGCTGATCATGGCCCCTGACGTCGGGGTAACATCGAAGTTGAGCGCGAGACCGACGGCCGAAGGGCTGGATAAGTCTCCTTCAAACGCTTCTGTTTGCCCGGAGGTTGCTTTCACTTTAGCTCTTACGCCGATGGTTGGGCTGCAATTGTTTGAACTCTCAGTGCAGTTTGGAGCCGTGGTCGCGTCCGCATTGGCTTCGATGACATCGCCGCCGGCGTTTTCCAGGTCCGCCTGAATCGTCTTGGGCCAGTCGCCATTGCTGCTGGTGGGCGCGTATCCGGTGAGTCCATTCCACGCCAAAAGTGCCCCGAGGGTAGATGTGGGGGTGTAGGCGAAGACGCCGATACCTTCGCTGCCCGTCGCCACTCCCGAGAGCCCGGCTGTGACCTGGCTACCTGTCGCCGTCCCAACAATGGCGACGGGCACCGTTCCGAAGAAGCTCGGGCTGGGGTTATTTTGCGGTTCCGCCGGGCCGGCGGCCGTGTTGGTCACGTTGAGCACGCCAGCCACGGTGGATGGCGGGTTCGGAGCGGAACTCCAGTTCACCGGCAGGACGACGGCGCCGCCGCCGCTGACGGTTTGGCAACTGACCGTGCCCGTGCTGCTGATGGAGGCGATGGCGCTGCCGCTGGAGCAGGCGCTGCCGACCCGTTTCTGAATCACACTGGTATTGACCGCGACGGTGGGAGCAGCCCCGCTGCCGCCGACCGTGATCGAGGAATCCGGCGAACTCAGCGCGACGCCGGAAGCCGCCGAGGTTTGGGTGCTGCCGTCGGGAAACTTGAAACCGCCCGAAAGGCTCTGCACCACGCCGTTCACCGACAACGGATAGGCCGGCGTGGTGGTGCCGATGCCGACGTAGCCGTTGTGATTGATGCGTACCCGCTCAGAACGGCTGGTGGTTCCATTGGTCGTCGTCTGGAAGGTGATCGCCGTACCATTCGCGCCAGTGTTCCAGTTTTCGGTGGAGATGAAGCTGACCTTGACCCGGCTGCTGGGGAAGGCCGCGCCGTTATAGCCGACGGCGGCAAACTGGCCGAGGTTATCACCGACGACCGTGGCAGACGGCGCCGAAGGGGTGCCGTGTCCGGAGAAGAAGTTGAAATTCGGCGAGTCGCCAAGAGTGTTGGAGAAGTTGTCGATGCGCAGGGTTGGATTGGTGCCCACAATGTCGAGCGCGGCCGACGGGCTGGCGGTGCCGATGCCGACGAAGTTGCCCGACTGCGCGATCAGCGAGTTTCCCAGGTCGCCGGTGGTGTCGGTGAAGACCGGCAGGTACCCGGCAGTTGCACCCGAGGCCGCGATGGCGGCGGCGACCGCCCGGTTGGCCGCCGTGTGTACGGCAGCGGTATTGATGTAGTTGGCCGGCGCGGCCGCGACGGGCGAGGCTGTCAAGGCGTCCGCGCGCAGGAAGGCCGAGGCGGGCAGGCCGCCGAGGGTTTCCGAGTCCGAGGCTTTGAGGGCGTAGGGAACGCTGACCAGCAGCACGCGGGGTTGTTCGGGTTGACCTTCAGGCTGGACGCCGAGCCAGCGTGCTTCTCCGTTGCTGAAAAGTTCCAGCGGAATGCCCGTGGCGCTGCGCGCGCCGAGCAGCGAGCTGTAATGGCCATTGGCGTCAACCGCGATGTTTTGGACTTCCTGCCAGAGCGGCGTGCCGCCGGTTTGATCTTTGTAAAGCGCGAAGATGACGCCCACGGTTCCGGCGGGCAAGCCGGAGATGGTCCCGCTGAACTTGACCAGTTGCGGAACAACGATGCCGTCTTCCGCGTAGGCACAGCCGAGCGAGAGTGCGATACAGACGAAAACTATGGATAGGCTGCGGAGATGGCAATTGATGAGCAAGCGTCTAAAAGCATGTTGTCCAGACATGTACCCTCCTGCGTAAGGTTCTTCCAGCGGAAAATGAATTCAACCAAAAGTGCGGGAAATCCTGAGTTTGCATTGTGTCCCATTCGCAGGAGTATGTCGCGGCTCATTGTATAAGTGAGCAGATATTAGAATTGCAAACTTTGCCTGTCAAGCAAATAGCCTCGCGCGGCGGGCATCCGCCCGAGGCGAACAGACCGGGCATGAATAACAAACGCGCCAATCAGTAAGCGGAAATAACCGTGCCCTCCTTCTCAATGAAAGCGCGGATGAAGGCTTCCCTAGTTGCCGGGGACGATTGAGACCTGCGGAAAGTGTGATCCGGTTTACCGCGCGTTGCGCAGCTCGATCTGGCCGATCATGGTTCGCACCTCGATCAAGGAACCGCCGCCGTGAATGGCTCCTTCGGCGGCAATGCTGCGGGGTCCGTACTCGGCGGCGCCGTTGGTAATCTTCAAGCTCCGGAAAGTCGCTGAAAATGCGGTGTGCCGGACTCGCTCCGGTCACGGCATGGATGTTGCCAGGAACTGTCGCCGCAAAGTACACCACGATATCGCCCATCGAGGTCACCAGTTCGGAATTCCGCATGGAGTTCCGGTCGCCAATGAACTCGGCGGTAATCCGCCCCATGCCGGTGTGCGCTTCGGCTCCCTGCGCCAGCTTCCAGAGCTCGATGTTGCCCAGCGCGGTGCTGGCCACCACCGTTCCGTGAGCCACGCCAATGCGGATGTTGCCGCCGCCGCTCTCGGCGGTAACCGCTCCGCCCATCTCGCCCAGATTGATGTTGCCGCCCGCCGTGCGCACCAGCAGCGCACCCAGCGCAACGCACGACTTCAATATTTCCGCCGCCCGATTGCACCCGGCCCTTGGCAATGGCCTTCAGCCAGATGTTTCCGCCCAGGGAAGACAATCTCCAGATCGCCCACCGAGGCATCAACGCGAATATCGCCGCCACCGGTGCGAATGAAGGAATCGCCCAGCCGGTGGTTGACCGTCACCGAGCCGCCCATGGTCACGGCGCGCAACAGCTCCGCATCGTCAAGCTCAATGTCGCCGCCATGGGTCTGGAGATCGAGGTGGTTTACCTTGCCTTGGATCGTGATCTTGCCGGCCAGGGTATCGACGTGCACGGTTTCCGTGCCCGCCGGAAGCTGAACGATCAGCTCCGCGCGAACCGCCAGATCAACCGGACCGACGGTCTGAATCAGAATCTCGCCGCTTCTGCGGCCCACGCCGAGGTGGAAGTTGGCAAACTGCTTGCGCGCATCCTTTTCAAGCGGTTCCTGCGAATGCAAGCGCAGAATGTAGCTGCCGGACTGGGCGCCGGTCACCACCCGCACCGAGCCCACAAAGCGCGTCACCTGCAGCGACTTCTCGCTGCCCAGCGGGCCGGTGCTCTCCTGCATCCAGCCGCTGCCATCGCGCTCCACGTGCTGCTGGCGCTGCGCGGCCAGTGCCGGGAGCACCAGCGCCAGGATCAGCAGGACGCAACCGGCCCGCGCTCGCCATCTGCCGCTCGTGCATCACCGGCCGATTGCCTCGTCTCTCATGGTCTTGGCTCCGGCATGCTGTCGCGATCCGCCGTCCAATGTTCAGCGCCTGCGTTCATCTACTCGCTGTTCGCCGCCTGCGCCAGTATGCGTGAGGATTCCTGCCGGATGAACTCGTTGGGATCTTCTTTGGCCAACTGGGTCAGGGCCTGCCGGACACTGGTATCGTCGCGCACCGCCTCCAGGGCCTTGAGCGCGCCGGCGCGAACCCCGGGATTGTTGTCATTCAGCAGCGACTCCAGCATGGCATTGCGCACCCGGATGTCCTGCTTCACCATCGGCGCCAGCGCCTCTTCGGCCTTGAGCCGCACCCCGGGATTGCTGTCCGAGCGCAGCGAATACACCAGGCTCTCGCGCACCGCCGGATCGTCCGGCTTCTGCCGCAGCAGGTCCACGGAATCCATGCGCAGCCCGGAATTCGCCGTGCTGCGCGAAGCCATCACCAGCAGCGCCTGAATCTGCGGATCGTTCACCGAACCCTGCACCGTCTCCGGCAGCGCCCGTTCGTAGTCGATGCGCACGCGGTTGCTGCCCGGCTCCTGGACAATGTTTCGAATGCCGGCAATGGAGGCTTCCTGCTGCTGCTCCGCCGAAAGCGCGCCACCGTGCAGCGATGCGCTCATGCGGTACATGGTGCCGAGGCCGCCGCCGAAGCCCACCATGAAGATGACCGCGGCCAGGGCGGGCGAGAAACGCACCTGCCGCAGCAGCGCCATCGGGTCCAGCGCCCAGCGCCAGCCGCGGCGCTGCTGTACCGTCTCCAGGGCCTCGGAGAGCTGCATGCGCGCCGACGCCAGCAGATTCGGCGTCACTTCCAGTTGCGGCAGCCCGCTCATCTCGCCATGAAACGCGCGCATCGCCTTCAACTCGGCGGCGCACTCGGCGCAACGCTCGACGTGCCCTTCCAGCTCGTGACGCGCGTCATCGGCCAGCTCGTTGTAGAGATATAGCGCGATGTTTTCCTGTACCCAATCGCAGTTCATAATTGCCTTCTTCACTTCTTACTTCAGGTCGGCCAAGGCCGCCCTTAATTTCTGCGTTGCGCGAAACAGCGTGTTCTTTGCCGTCTCTTCCGTCGTGTTCAGGGCCTCGCCAATGGTGCGCAGCTTCAGTCCCTGGTAGTGCTTCATCTCAAAAACCATGCGCTCGCGCGGAGTCAGCTTGGTCAACGCGCGGGCAATCCGCTTGCCCAGCTCGCGCCGCATCAGATCCTGCTCCGGACTGGCCCCGGCGCGCTCGTCCGGAACCTGCTCCAGCAGGTCAAACTCTTCGCCCTCCGAGCTGACCCGCACCGAAGGATCTTCCTTGCGAACCTGCTTGCGCCGCAGATAATCCATGCACAAGTTGGAAACGATCCGGTACACCCACGTGTAAAAAGAACACTCGAAGCGGAAGCTCCCCAGGTTGCGGTACACCTTCAGAAACGCTTCCTGGTAAATATCCTTGCGCTTCGTGCTCGGAGCCGGTCAGGTGCAAGGCCAGCCGCAACACCGGTTGATCGTACTGGCGCACCAGCTCCTCGAACGCAGCCTGATCTCCCTGCTGCGCCGCGCGAATCAGTTCGGCGTCATTTACCCGGCTCGGGCCTTGCCCCACCATGCTTTCCTTTGGGGAATCTCTTGCTTTGCCCGTGCCCATCGTCCGAACCCTGCCCCGAAGCAGAGTACGTTGCTCATAGGGTTGGACGGTACAAAGCTCAGTCCGTTAGCAATCTATTTTGCAATCCTAAACGCAGAAAGGCCAGCGTCCCCGGACGCCGGCCTCCAGCAGAACCATCTAGCCCGCAACTTACGCGGACGGTTCTTCGCTCTCCTGCTTGGTCACCGTAACCTTGATCTGCACGGTGACTTCCTTGTGCAGCTTGATCGGCACGTTGAACTCGCCCAGCGACTTAAGCGGCTGGTCCAGCTCGATCTTGCGGCGGTCGATGTTGAAGCCGCGGCCTTCGAGTTCATGCGCAATGTCGGCCGAAGTAACCGAACCGAACAGCGCATCGTGTTCGCCGGCCTTGCGGGTAAAGTGCAGGCTCACGCCCTCGAACTGCTTTGCCAGCAGCTCTGCATCGCCCTTTTCCTTGGCCAGCTTGCGTACCGACGAGGCCTTCATCTGGTCGATTACGGCCTTGTTCGCCTTGGTCGCTTCCACGGCGAGCTTCTTCGGCAGCAGGTAGTTGCGGCCGTACCCTTCGGCCACATTCACCACTTCGCCACGCGCGCCCAGCTTGGCCACATCTTCTTTCAGAATGACTTCCATGACTCAATCCCTCTCTAATCTCAGCCTTGCGTCTCAGCGCCGTCCGCGCACCGCATCGTGCGGCGCCCACGAGTTTAGCGGCTGGCCGCGAACGGCAGCAGAGCGATGTTGCGCGCCTGCTTGATAGCCTCGGTGACGCGGCGCTGGTGGGGCGTGCAAACCCCCGTCAGGCGGCGAGGAACGATCTTGCCGCTCTCGGCCACAAAGCCCGAAAGCAGACGCACGTCCTTGTAATTAATGCTGTCGATCTTCTCGGTGCAGAACTTGCAGACCTTCTTGCGCCGGAAGAATTTGCGGCCACCATCGCGGCCACTGCCGCCGGGACGTCCGCCGCCTCCCTGGCGCGGTCCCGAGGAGACGGGGACCGGAGGGACGTGCGCCGCCCTCGGGTGCCGCTGCTTCGGATCTCTCCGGAGCTGCCTGTTTGGTGCTCTCGTCTGCCATAACTCTCCTTGTTGGCGCCAGAGGCGCCTGAACTTTCACCATCGTTTACGCGCGCACTGCCCACTCGCGCTGCCCGCCCGAAGGCGGGCTAGCCTGCCTAAACCGTTGCCGGAGGAACTTCCGCCGGAGCTTTCGGCCGGAGCTTCAGCCGCGCTGCCGCCGCCGTCTCGACCGCTGGCCGCTGCGGTCTCGGCACCTGAGCCGCCGCCGCTGCATTCTCGGCTGCCTGGGCTGCTGCTGCCGCTGCCGCCTGGCCCTGCGTTCCCTGGCCCTTGACCTTGGCGTCGCGCAGCTTCTTGACCTTCGCCAGACGCTTCTCTTCCTCGTCGGTGCGAACGGTGATGAACTTGATGACAAGTTCCTGCACGCGCAGGCGGCGCTCCAGCTCCTTCAGCACCGAGCCCGGACCCTCCACGAAGGCCAGAATGTAAATGCCATCCTGGAACTTCTTGACCGTGTAAGCCAGGCGGCGCTTGCCCATGCGCTCAAAGCCGGTCACCTTGCCGCCGGTGGCGGCAACGTTGGTCTCCATCGTCTGGAGAAGGCGATCCATATCCTCCTCGGGTGTATCCGGACGAAGGATGAACATCACTTCATATTTACGATCCATCTGTTCTCTCCTGGGCTGCGCTGGCGCTTGCCCTCAATCCTTACTCCGCTTGCCCGGCCTCGTTCACCTTCTGATTGAACCGGTTCATCGCGGCTGACGCTCCAAGCGTCAAAATCATTCGAACCGCTTCACTGCTCGCGTCCAGAGCCTCATCGGCCAGTGGCAGTTGCGCCTTCCGCATCGGCGACAGCAGATAATCCCTGCCGTTCGTCAGCTTGTACTCCGGCGCTACCCCAAGACGAACCCGCAAAAACTCCTGCGATCCGTCCAGGCAGGCGATGATCGACTTCATTCCGTTGTGTCCGCCCGCGCTTCCGCGCTCGCGAACCCGGATGGAGCCGAACGGGAGTGCCAGCTCGTCATACAGCACGATCAGGTCTCTGGCTGGATCCGCTTCGTAGCGTTCCAGCAACTCCCTGACCGACTCGCCGCTGCAGGTTCATGTAGGTTTCAGGCTTGGCCAGCAGCACCGGCTGCCCTTCCACAATCGCCCTCGCCGTAACTGCCTTGCAGTGGCGGTTCGCAACCTTCACTCCGCACTGCTCGGCGATGCGATCAATCGCCAGAAACCCCATGTTGTGCGGTGTGAACTGGTACTCGATGCCCGGATTTCCGAGCCCGACAATCAGTTTCACCGTGCCGCCTCTCCCATCGCCGCGGGCTCATGCGGCCAAGCCGGCTGAGCCCAGCGCGGCAGTTATTTCTTCTTTCGTATCCTTGGCTTCGGGCTCCGCTTCCGCCTTGCCCTTCTTGATGACTTCAGGCTCGGCAGTCGCGGCAACCGCGCTCTTCCACCGGCGTAGCCACTACTTCTTCCTTCACAAAGGTGATGTGCACAACCAGTGCATCCGGATCATTCAGATACTTCACCGACGCGGTCTGCGGCAGATCGGCAACGCGAATCGCCTCGCCCTGGCCCAGATCGGTTACGTCCACCGCAATGTGGCTCGGAATGTCCGACGGGCAGGCACTCGATCTGGATCTCGCGCAGCACCAGATCCAGCAGGCCGCCCTCTTCCTTGGTGCCCTTGGCTTCGCCCTGAATATGCACCGGAACCGAGAGACGCATCTTCTGATCCATCGCAATGCGCTTCAGGTCGACGTGCAGCAGGGCTCCCTTCATCGGTTCGTACTGCCAATCCACCACCATCGCCTTGGCCTGTTCGCCTTCGACATTGATGTCAAAGATCGTGTTGTGACCCGAGGCCGAGTGCAGAATCTTCAGAATCTGCTTCGGATCCACGGCAATTGCGCGCGGGTCTTTCTTGGCGCCGTACAGCACCGCCGGAATCATTCCGGTGGTGCGCAGACGGCGCGCGGCGTTTTTGTCGGAAGCTTCACGCAGCTTTGCTTCCACTGTGTTTGTTGCAGTTGCGGTTGCCATCAGTCCGTTCCTTCTACGTCTGGGTTCACGTCCTCGGCGCGCACCGTGCGCGCCAGGGCTTAGCTAAACAGCTTGCTCACCGAGGTCTCTTCGTGGATCGACTGGATCGCACGCGCGATGAGACCGGCGATCGAAAGCACCTTGATCTTCGGTTCCTTCTGTCCCGCCTCGCTCAGCGGAATTGTGTTGGTAACAATCAGCTCTTTCAGGTTCGACTTGGAAATTCGCTCCAGCGCCGGTCCGGAAAGTACCGCATGAGAGGCGCAGGCAGAGACTGAAACCGCGCCGTTATCCAGCAGCGCCTGCGCGGTCTTCACCAGCGTTCCCGCTGTGTCCACAATGTCGTCCAGGATCAGGCAAGTGCGCCCGCGCACATCGCCGATCACGTTCATCACTTCCGTTACGTTGATCTCCGTCCGGCGCTTGTCCACAATCGCCATCGGAGCATCCATCTTCTTGGCAAAGAAGCGGGCGCGCTCCACGCCGCCGGCATCGGGAGAAACCACCGTCAGGTTAGGCAGGTTCAGCTTGCGGAAATGATCCACCAGCACCGGCGAGGCAAACAGGTGATCCACCGGAATGTTGAAAAAGCCCTGAATCTGCGGTGCGTGCAGGTCCACCACCAGCGCGCGATTGGCCCCCGCGGTGGTCAGAATATCGGCCACCAGCTTGGAACTGATCGGAACCCGCGGCTTGTCCTTGCGGTCTTGCCGGGCGTAACCGAAATACGGAATCACCACGGTGATGCGCCGCGCCGATGCGCGCTTCAGCGCGTCGATGATCAGCAGCAACTGCATCAGGTTGTGCGAGACCGGATCGCACGTGGGCTGAATCACGAACACATCCGCGCCGCGCACGTTCTCCAGAATCTGCACGTAAATTTCGCCGTCGGAGAACTGCGTCAAAAATGTCTGTCCCAGCGGCAGTCCAAGAAAATCGCAGACCTCTTTGGCGAGTGCCGGATTCGAGGTGCCGCAGAAAATTCTCAACTTATCGTCGCGGCGGGTTGGTACCGGCTTCTTGTCACCCTTGGGCAGTTCGGCAGCTTTTCGCAGGAGTCGCTGACTCCCGCTTCAGGTGCCGTCTGTGTGGCCTCGGCTGCGTTGCTGTCACTACGCTCGGCTTGACTACTGCGTCCATCGCTATCTCCGCTATGGGGACTGGTTGATCCCCGCTTGAATCGCGTGAAACTCCAGGCGGCTGGCGCGCATCATTCGCGGCACAGCTCGCCTGAACCGGTACTGCCAATTGCGTTCCCTGACCTGAAATTCTGGCTGGGCGGCCAGGATTCGAACCTGGACGAAGTGCTCCAAAGGCACTTGACCTACCATTAGTCTACCGCCCAGTGGGGCAAGATTCGCCGAATCGCTACTTCACAAACATCTGCTCGCGATACTGACTTCGCGGCAGCGTTTCGGTGACGGTGGTTGCCAATCCTTCCGCGCTCATCCGTTCGGCTGCCTGCACCGCACGCTCGCGGGTACGGAACAAACCGTACATCGTCGAGCCTGATCCAGAGAGCGAAGCATAATCGGCGCCTTCGCGCTCAAGACTCGCTTCACGTCACGCAATTCGGGATATTGAGGAAACACGACTCTTTCGAAATCGTTTTCTATCCCGGCTCGGACGAGGTCGAGAAGCGGAGTCTCGGCCCGGTCCCCGTCACCTTCGACAGGAACACCGGATACATCCAGGTAGCTCAACCACTCAAACGCAGAGCGGTTGAACTTAGATAGTGTAACGGAGTCGCTGGGCGCGTCAAATTCCAAGCCTCGGACTCGCTCTCCATGAACGCATCCCAGTCGCGAAAAGCCTGCGGCGTGGAGACCGCAACCGTGGGCGTGACCAGCACGCAGGCGATGGCAGGCAAGTCCGCAAGGGGATAGACCTGCTCGCCGCGCCCGAGGCCGAGCACGGTTCCACCCAGCAAAAACAGCGGGAGATCGGAACCTACTTCGGCGGCGATGCGCAGGCGCTCAGCGGCGGCGAGCGGCTCTTTCAGTTCGCGTTCCAGAGCAAACATGGTGGCCACGGCATTCGACGAACCGGCGCCGAGTCCGCCCTGCACGGGAAGATTCTTTTCGATGGTGATCGCGACCTTGGCGCGCTGCTTCCAGTGGCGCAACATGCGGTCGGCGACGCGATAGCAGGTGTTGGTTTCATCGCATGGAACCCGGGATTCTTGCAGCGAATCTCGATGCCATTGCCGCGCGCGGCTTCGACGCGGATGACGTCGTGGGCGGCGACCGTCTGGTAAATCGTCTCCAGAGCGTGGAAACCATCGGGCCGCGCGGGACCGATCGCCAAGCCGAGATTGATTTTTGCAAACGAGCGAACCGTGACTGCCATGCATAGAATTCTACTCGCCTCGGGAAAAAGTTCAGAATTCCTGCCGCATGGGCATGAACACAGGGTCAAACGACATTCCTGAACGAAATCAAGTCACCGGCGCCCAGGGCGGGCGTTGCCGCAGGGAGGAACAACGATTGGCAGAATGGATAATGGTTTGGAGACGTGATTTTACCGATGTGGCAATCGTTGCGCGGGGTCGCAAAGGATTGACCTTCTGAACAGCTTTGCGCGGCCCAGTATTGTTGAATCGGTACATGGTTTGACGCGCCGCGAAGTTGCCTGGGTGGAGGTGGCCGAAAAATTTTCCATCCCGTGCTAACGATTGCAATTCCGACACGTCTAATTGGCATATACGAAACCTCCTTTGCTTCGCGTCGAGACGTGGATTTATCCGCGTCTCCCTTTTTTTGTGCCGGCGACGCTCCGCGTGGCTTGGCACGCTGCACTCGAGGGCAGCGGTTCTGCCCGCGCTCTCAGCGCCGGATAAAAAGCAGGGCGGGATCAGCACGCGGTGGAGTGCGCCGGGCAGGGGCTTCGTCTATGATTGGGAGGCCGGAGGAAATTCGCTGGCGCACGGCGGGCACGCGGCGATGGCTGCCACTCCGGCTGCTGGCGCACGGCGGGTACGCGGCGACGGCTGCCGCTCCGGCCGCTGGCGCGAGGCGGGTACGCGGCGACGGCTGCCGCTCCGGCCGCTGGCGCGAGGCGGGTACGCGGCGATGGCTGCCGCTCCGGCTGCTGGCGCACGGCGGGTACGCGGCGACGGCTGCCGCTCCGGCCGCTGGCGCGAGGCGGGCACGCGGCGATGGCTGCCGCTCCGGCTGCTGGCGCACGGCGGGTACGCGGCGATGGCTGCCGCTCCGGCCGCTGGCGCGAGGTCGCACGGGGAGCGCGAGGAAGAGAGTTTCGATGGGACTGCGTCTTGGTTTAGTGCTGGCTTTGCTGATGGTTCCGGCGGTTCTGCGGGCGGGAGACACGAGCGCGCTGCGGCCTCCGAAGGGAGCGCGGGTAGCGTTGATTGCCTTTGAGGATCTGCAGTGCCCGGATTGCGCCGACGCCGAAGCGCTGCTCGAAGAGGCGTCGGCGAAGTATGGGATCCCGCTGGTGCGGCGGGACTTCCCGCTGCCGATGCACGACTGGAGCTTTGAAGCTCACGTGCTGGCGCGCTACTTTGATACGCAGACCGATACGCAGACCGGTACGAAAACCGGCACGCAAACCGGTACGAAATCCGACGCAAAGGCCGCGGCGAACGCGCTGCCGCCCGGCGAGCAGTTCCGGCGCTGGGTGTACTCGAACCAGAGTTCGATCAACAAAGGCAACCTGCGCGGCATGGCCGAACGGTTTGCCGACCAGCACCACCTGGAGCTGCCGGCGAACTACGACCCGAAGGGCGAGTTGAAGAAACTTGTGCTTGCCGATTTTGCGTTGGGGCAACAAGTGGGCGTGCTGCATACTCCCACGGTATACGTGGTGAGCGTGAGCCAGCGTGGGGCGCCGTTTGTGGAGGGCGTGGAGCGGGACAAACTGTTTACCATGATCGAGCAGATGCAGGCGGCCGAAAAGAGGTAAGGCAGCGGCGAAGAACTAAAGATCGAGGGAAACGAGAATGATGAAGACGAAGATGGTCGCGGTGATGGCTGTGGTGGCGATGATGGCTTCGGCGGCGTGGGCCGGCGATACGAGCGCGCTGCATCCTCCGGCGGGAACGCAGGATTGCGCTGGTGGTCTTCGAGGACCTGGAGTGTCCGGCGTGCGCCAAGGCCGATCCGCTGCTGACGCAGGCGGTGCGCAATTACGGGCTGCCGTTGGTGCGCCACGATTTTGTCATTCCGAACCACGCCTGGAGCAAGGAAGCGCACATCATGGCGCGGTACTTCGATACCCAGTCGCCGCAGTTGGGCGAACTGTTCCGGCAGTATATTTTTGCCAACCAGACCGCGATCTACAAGACGAACCTGCGGCAGTGGGCGGATAAGTTCGCCGCGGCGCACCGCACGGCGCTGCCGTCCTTCTACGACCCGACCGGAGCGCTGCGCGCCAAGGTGGAAGCCGACACCCTGCTGGGCAGAGCCACGGGCGTGCACCAGACGCCGACGATCTACGTGGTGAGCACCTCTCCGCAAGCGCCGTTTGTGGAAGTGACGGAACAGGGAAAACTGTTTGAGACCATCGAGCAGGTGAAGGCGGCGCTGGGCCCGGCTCCGGCGGCGAAGTCGAAGAAGAAGGCGATGAAGCCGACGAAGAAGTTGGATGCGAGCGCTTGAACCGCCATCGCTATGAGGTCCGCGTGGATTGGACCGGCAATGATGGCGAGGGCACGAAGAGTTACCGGAGTTACCGCCGCGACCACACGATCATCGCCGCGGGCAAGCCTTTGATTGAAGGTTCCAGCGCCCCGGGCTTTCGCGGCGATGCGGCCCGTTACAATCCCGAGGAACTTCTGGCCGCCAGCCTTTCCGCGTGCCACATGCTCTGGTATCTGCACCTGTGCTCGGCAAATCAGGTGACCGTGGTTGACTACCATGACGCGGCCTCGGGCGAAATGGTGGAAGCCGAGGATGGCTCGGGAAAGTTCGTACGCGTGGCGCTGCGACCCGTGGTGACAATTCTGCCGCCGGACCCTGGCCGCGCTTTTGCCCTGCATGCGGAGGCGCATCGCCTTTGCTTCATTGCGAACTCGGTGAGTTTTCCAGTGGAAGTTGCGGCGGAGATTTTGGAAGGTTCACGGTAGAGAGCGCAGGAACGAAGAGGCGCAGCTTCGGCTGCGCCTTGCTTGTTGGTGCGGGAGTGGGGCGTGAATCGATTGTGGGCTGAAAAGCTTGGCGCCGCGGTGGATATTTGGACTGCGCTGGGGTCCTTCACTTCGTTCAGGATGACAACCTAAAACAAAGAACAACAGCAAGAGCAACGGCAAACGCAAGAGCAACGGCAAACGCAAGAGCAACGGCAAACGCAAGAGCAACGGCAAACGCAAGAGCAACGGCAAACGCAAGAGCAACGGCAAACGCAAGAGCAACGGCAAACGCAAGAGCAACGGCAAACGCAAGAGCAACGGCAAACGCAAGAGCAACGGCAAACGCAAGAGCAACGGCAAACGCAAGAGCAACGGCAAACGCAAGAGCAACGGCAAACGCAAGAGCAACGGCAAACGCAAGAGCAACGGCAAACGCAAGAGCAACGGCAAACGCAAGAGCAACGGCAAACGCAAGAGCAACGGCAAACGCAAGAGCAACGGCAAACGCAAGAGCAACGGCAAACGCAAGAGCAACGGCAAACGCCAAGGATGTGGAGCCCAGGGCAGCTACTTGCGCTTGGTGCGTTTGGCTTTGACGGTGGCGGCTGGGGTGAAGTGCTGCCAGCCCTGGGGTTCGAGCTCGGTGGTGTAGCCGTTATCGTGCTCGATGGAAATTTCGTCGCCCTCGGTGATGTAGCCGATGAGGGAGAGGGGCAGGCCCTTGAATTCGGCGGGGATGCGGCGTCCGGGCGGGACGGTGAACAGGAGCTGGTACTCGTCGCCGCCGTGGAGGGCGTGACGCAATTCAACCTCGTGACGGTTGAGCGAGGCGATGGGGATGGCGTTCTCCTGCAGGATGGCGCCGGCCTTAGAGGCCCGGCAGAGACGGGTGAGATCCGTGGAAAGGCCGTCGCTGATATCGATCATGGCCGAGGGAATTTTTTTTTCGCCGAGGAAGCGGGCGAGCGCGAGCTGGGCCTTGGGATAGAAGTGGGCGGGGTAGGAAGAGGCGCGGAAACGGCGCTCGGGCGAGGCGTACATCTGCTCGAGCAACGCGTAGGAGGCGCCCAGCTCTCCACTGACATAGATGCGATCGCCGGGCTGGGCGGTACTGCGCAGGATGGCGCGGCCTTCCGGGACGGTGCCGATGACGGTGATATCGGCGAGGACACCGGCGGGTGATTCGGAAAGATCGCCCCCGGCGAGGGTGACCCCGGCGTTTTTTGCGGTGTTGAGGAGACCGTCGAAGAACTGGTCGGCCCAGCGCTGGGGCAGATCGGCGGGCATGGCAAGGGATAGAAAGGCGGCGCAGGGCTCGCCGCCCATGGCGGCAATGTCAGAGAGTCCGCGGGTGAGGCAGCGGTGACCGACGGAGTCGGCTGGATGCCACTGGCGGCGGAAGTGGACGCCTTCGAGGGAAAAATCAGTAGTGACCAGGGTTTGAGTACCGGGGAGGGTGGACAGGATGGCGCAATCGTCTCCGATGGAACGGAGAACGCGGGCCGAGGCAAGGCGCCGCAGGGCGGGACGTGCCGCTTCGGCGGCGTGGGCGATGCGTTCGACTAGACGATTTTCCGGAATAGGCATGACCGGACAGAGTACTCGAAAAGGGCGGGTGAGCGAAAGCGGCGGGCAGCAGGAAAACGGAGAATGAGGTGCGGGGATGGTTCGAGCCGGCTGCGTTGCCGATTGGTTGCAGCGGTGGAATTGGCGCCGCGGATAGGGTGCGGGATGACATCGCAGGACGACGGGCGCGGCAGACGCTTGAGCGGCCGGGGTGCGCTGACGCTGGCGCCGGGTTAAAGCGGCGCGGCCTCGCAGGCGGCGGATTCGGCGATCTGGGCCGTGAGTTCGTCAACCTTGCGCTCGAGGACGTGGCGGATGGAAAGGATTCCGATGAGGCGGCCATCATCTTCGACGACGGGGAGGTGGCGCTTCTGATGATTGATCATGACGGCGGTGGCCTCGGCGATGGAAGTGGAGCGGGTTGCCAGCAGGACCGGGGTGGTCATGACTTCGGTGATGGGGACCTTGTGAGGGTCGCGGCCACAGAGTGCGACGCGGGTCATGACGTCACGCTCGGTGAAGAATCCGGCGACGATACCGTGTTCATCGACGACGGCGGCGGCGCCCATGCGGCGGTGGATCATAGCTTCGATGGCGT
This sequence comes from uncultured Acidobacteriota bacterium, assembly GCA_963707735.1. Lineage (GTDB taxonomy): Bacteria > Acidobacteriota > Terriglobia > Terriglobales > Acidobacteriaceae > TOLSYN. The sequence goes on from CAVPRB010000004.1 coordinate 205,190, forward strand.
CAGCGGCGCTGGCGGTAAGGGAGACGGCGGCGGGATTGGCGGCGCAATAATTAAGGATGCTCATGTCAGTCACACAGATGGAAGTGTCCTCGGTGGAAGAAAGAGTACCGCGAAAGCGGCACCGGCGAACGGAAAAAATTGGGTACGGGCGGAAATACCCATTGAAATGCGATTGCGGGGATAAATTCCGAAATGGAAATAGCTGGCAAGAGGTATGGCAAGGCGGCGCTAAGTGTTACCCTGCCGGGCAACTTGCGCCATGGTGGTGCGTAGGTATTTGTGGGGATTGACGGGCACGTTCTGGATGCGGACCTCGTAGTGAAGATGGGGCGAGGTGACGCGGCCGGTTGTGCCGACGTATCCGATGACCTGGCCGCGATGGACGTGCTGGCCCGGGGTGATGGCGAATCCGGAGAGGTGGCCGTAACGGGTGGCGAGGCCATGACCGTGATCGACGTTGATGAGGCGTCCGTAGCCGCTCATGAATTCGGCGAAGGTGACAACGCCGTCGGCGGCGGCGTGGACCGGGGTGCCGTAGGGCACCGAGATATCGATGCCGCTGTGGAACGCGCCTTCTCCGTTGAAGGGATCGACACGCTCACCGAAGGAGCTGGTGAGACGTCCTTCGACGGGCCAGAGGGATGGCGCGTCAGCGGCGCGAGTCCAATCCGAGAGCGAGGCGAGCCGGTGGGTTGCATCCTGCAAGCCGGCGGTGGCAGCTCCGGTGAGAGCGGAACCGCGCAGGGCGTAGAGAGTGTCAAGCGATGCCTGGTACTGGCCGGGCTGGACGTCGTCATTGGTGGGCAGGAGGCGCGAATTGGTCTTGAGCCCGTAGATGGCCGAGACTTCGCCGGCGATGGAGCCGAGCGAGGCGACCTGGACATCTTTCTCTTTGGAGACCTGCTCAAGCTGCGAATAGTTGCGCTTGATCTGGTGGTTCTCGGCGCGGAGTTCGTTGAAGCGTTCCACCTTCCACAACATGCGGGCGTAGGAGCCGGCCATGCCGGTGACGGTGAACATGCCGATGAGAGCTCCGGCGAGGAAAACATAAAGGTAATGAACGGGGATGGGAATTTTGCGGAGCTGCCCCTCTGCGTCTCGCGCAACAAAAAGGATGTACCAGCGTTTCCGCAATGAGTGCTCCCGAAAAGCTATCAAGATGTGGTCCGGACGCGGACGATAAATCAGGAAGGCGAGATTGGCAATGCCTCGCGGAGGCTTACCGTCGCCCTTCCCTTGACCTCTGATTATATTGGACCGAGTAAAGCCTAACAACCGGGAGGCGGAGGCGTCAATGAAAAGCGGACGGTGGGGAGCCAAAAGGGAAGATCGGGTGTAGTTACCAGGAATTCTTCGACGCAGAAAGGCGATGAAAGTACGAAGACCGAGGTTTGCTCAGGCGGGCGAGGCTGGCCACTGATGTCACTGTTATAATCAGAGACTACGCCAATGCCGACGAAATCTACTACTGGCCCTTATCCCTTCGAGACAGCTACCCAACATCAGCGGATCCGCTCCACCACCGTGCTTTGCGTGCGACGCCACGGCCGGGTGGTGATGGCAGGCGATGGGCAGGTGACCCTCGGCGACCATATCATCAAACAGGGTGCGCGCAAGATCCGGCGCTTGTACCAGGGAAAAATCCTGGCGGGCTTTGCCGGTTCGACCGCCGATGCGTTCTCCCTGTTTGCTCGCTTTGAGACCAAGCTGGAGCAATACGCGGGCAACCTTGGACGCTCGGCGGTGGAGCTGGCCAAGGACTGGCGGACGGATAAGAGCCTGCGTCAACTGGAGGCCCTGCTGCTGGTGGCCGACCAGGGCCAAACGTATCTGCTGAGTGGCAATGGCGACGTGATTGAACCCGACGACGACATTGCGGCGATTGGCAGCGGAGGACCGTACGCGCTGAGCGCGGCGCGGGCGCTGTTGCAGTTTACCGAGCTCGATGCGTTGGAGATTGCCGAGGCGGCGATGACGATTGCGGGACAGACCTGCATCTATACCAACGAAAAGTTCACCATTGAAGAGTTGTAGGAGCGGGGGACGGCTTGCCAGCGGCGAGCGCGGTCCTTTGCGGCAGGAATAGGCGTCCCCGAAAACGGGCTGCTGCCCGGACGCCGGAAGGAAGTTGGAATGGCGATTTATCTGCCACAAACCGTGGAAGAAGAGCTGATCGCGCTGGATGAGATGACTCCGCGCGAGATTGTGGCGGAGCTGGACAAGTATGTGGTGGGCCAGCAGGCCGCGAAGCGCGCGGTGGCGATTGCGCTGCGGAACCGGATGCGGCGGCAGAAGCTTTCGCCGGAGCTGGCCGAAGAGATCATGCCGAAGAACATCATCATGATTGGGCCGACGGGGGTGGGCAAGACGGAGATTGCGCGGCGGCTGGCGAAGCTGACGAACTCGCCGTTCCTGAAGGTGGAGGCCTCGAAGTTTACCGAGGTGGGGTACGTGGGGCGCGACGTGGAGTCGATTGTGCGCGACCTGGTGGAGATCGCCATCGACATGGTGCGCGAGGAGAAGATGGAGGACGTGGAGGACAAGGCGGAGCTGAACGCGGAGGAGCGCTGCTGGACCTGCTGCTGCCGCCTTCGCCGCAGCGACGGCGCGGCCGACCGCGGTGATGATGACGGCGGGCGAGCGGGTGAGCGGCGGGCGCGATTGCGGCGAGCGACAGACGACGGGCCGATGTGACGTTGGCGCGGTGGAGAGCAGCCACGAACGCACGCGAGAGAAGCTGCGCCAGCAGTTCCGCGAAGGCAGGCTGGATGAGCGGATGGTGGAGATGGACGTGCGCGACCGCAAACAGCCGAGCTTCGAGTTCATCAGCCACGCAGGGGCACGGAAGACATGGACATCAACATCAAGGACATGTTGCCCGGGCTGTTTGGGCAGCGGACGAAGAAGCGGAAGATGAAGGTGGCCGAGGCGTTTGAATACCTGGTGCAGGAGGAAGAGCGGCGGCTGATCGACATGGACCAGGTGACGCGGCTGGCGGTGGAGCGGGTGGAGGATTCGGCATTGTTTTCCTGGACGAGATCGACAAGATTGCCGGGCGCGAGGGCGGGCATGGGCCGGACGTGTCCCGCGAGGGCGTGCAGCGGGACATTCTGCCGATTGTGGAAGGGACGACGGTCAACACGAAGTATGGGATGGCTGCGACCGACCACATTTTGTTTATTGCGGCGGGCGCGTTCCATGTGTCGAAGCCGAGCGATCTGATTCCGGAGCTGCAGGGGCGGTTTCCGATCCGGGTGGAGCTGAAGTCGCTGACGGTGGAAGATTTTGTACGGATTCTGACGGAGCCGAAGTCATCGCTGGTGAAGCAATACGACGGCGCTGCTGGAGACCGAGGGGCTGAAGCTGGAGTTTACGCCGGAGGCGCTGGCGGAGATGGCGCAGTTTGCGTTCCGGGTGAACGAGACGACGGAGAACATTGGGGCGCGGCGGCTGCACACGATCATGGAGCGGGTGCTGGACGAGATCAGCTTCCAGGCGCCGGAGCTGAAGGAAAAGGATGTGAAGATCGACCGCGAATACGTGGGCAAGATGCTGGCCGACATTGTGAAGGATTCAGATCTGTCGCGGTACATACTGTAAAGGGTGGACGGGATTGGAGCGCCGCTCTCGATGAGGGCGGCGTTTTTGCATGGTGGGGCGAGTTCCGGCTGGGCGACCATCTGGACAGAATCTCAGATCGTGGTTTCCCGGAAGCCGGTTTCGGAGAACACATGCCGACATATCGGGGCTAAAGTGACTTGGCAAAATTGCTCCGACCGCTTCGTGTGCAAGTCAAGTCGCGCCTGGCACGGCGGACAGCACAACCAGGCTCGTTTGCCTACGGAGCGCTATGCCCAGCACACCGCAGCACGCCCAGGTAGGCGCTCCACGGACCGACTACGTCACGATATTGGTGGGCCATCACGCGGGAAAGTTGATGGAGATGAGTGAGATCGTGAACCGCCCAAGCCGCCAGAAGTTCCGATAGCGTTACCACTCCCAATGCTGGGTGCTTTCCTCGTCGGTTCAAGCTTTCCTGCTGTAAATTCATTGCAGCCAGCGCTGCCAGATTGTCCCGGCGTAGACAGGCGAAATCGTCGAGGAGTTGCTCAAGCGAATTCTCTCGATTCAAATTCAACTGCGCAAAGCGGTCAAAGGGATCAAAGGGCCGCGTTTCGCCCTTCTCCAGTAAGATTCGCACTCGCGGCATCCAGTCGCTACTCTCCCCGAAGACCAAGTGGCCCATGATGTCGAACGCGCTCCAAGTATCTTTTCCTTCGTTGCTGTGCACCCAGATGCCGGGTAAGCCGCGCAATAGCGAATTTAGCGTTGCTGGAGTGCGGGTGAGAACTGCAACAGCTTCGGTTACGTTGAACTCCGTTAAGCTCGCCATGCTTACATGATGCATGTTTGGCGCTTTTGGGCTCAAGGGGAGATAGTGAGTCGCCAACTGATGACAGACCAAAGCACTCATTGACCTACCATTCGGCGGCGCTCCGTGGATCAGTCGTGAAACGCCCATCTCAACTGCGACGCGGTCCCGAGGTCTGAATCGAGGAAGTTGGAAGCTGGGATGGCGCTTGTCGCCGGTCGCGGGCGGATGACGGGCAATCCGGAAGTTGCTCCTGCGCGCTGCATCTCGGCTGGTTGGGCTTTGCCTCCTGGACGCGTAAGATAAAGCGATGGCGGGGGATGCGATGAAGGATTCGATTTCCGAAGAGTTGAGGGCGAAGCGCGAGCGGCTTTACGAGCGGCTGCGGGAACTGGGACGGGTGCTGGTGGCCTACTCGGGAGGGGTGGATTCGGCTTACCTGGCTTGGGCGGCGCACGAGGTGCTGGGCGGGGAGATGCTGGCGGTGCTGGCGGATTCGCCTTCGCTGGCACGGGCGCAGATGCGCGACGCGGTCAGCTTTGCCGGGGAGTGCGAGATTCCGCTGGAGATTGTGCGCACCGACGAGCTGCACAACGCGGAGTACCAGCGCAATGACGCGATGCGCTGCTTCCACTGCAAGGACGAGCTGTTCGGCGTGATGGAGGAGTTTGCGGCGGCGCGGAACGCTACCTCTGGTGCAGGCCGGGGATGGGCGGCGGTGGCCTACGGGGTGAACTGGGACGACCAGGGGGATTGGCGTCCGGGTCAGAAGGCGGCGCGGCAACACGGGGTTTCGGCTCCTCTGCTGGAAGCGGGGCTGGGGAAGGCGGAGATTCGGCAGCTGGCGGCGGCGGCGGGACTGAGGGTTTGGGACAAGCCGGCGTCGGCATGTTTGTCATCGCGGATTGAGTATGGGCGCCAGGTTACGAGGGAGGCTCTGGAACAGGTGGAGCGCGGCGAAGACGCGCTGCGGGCGATGGGCTTCCGGCAGTTCCGGCTGCGCCATCACGGCGACGTGGCCCGCATCGAGATTGCGCGCGAGGAGTTGGAGCGGGCGTTGACCCTGGAGATGTTTGCCCGGATGAGCGCGGAGATCAAGGCGTGCGGGTTCAAGTTCGTGGCGCTTGATTTGGAGGGGTTCCGCTCCGGATCCATGAACGTGGTGCTGACGGTGGAGAGTTTGCGGCAGGGCGCGGCCGGAGCGGCGGGTTAAGAACAGGGGCAGGAGCAGGGGCAAGTGCAACGGCAAGGACAACTTCCCCACCTTAGCCGCGCAAGAGCGGCGCGTCGAAGGTGGGGCGCCCAAACTAAATCGATGGCTGGTTGAAATGCCTGTGAGACGGTTCAGGTGACTTGAATGATGCGGGGGTCCTTCGCTGGCGCTCAGGATGACAGCCTAATTTTGACAGCATTGCGCAAACCTGAGGACAGGGTTGAGGTGGCATTTGCAGGAGACCTTGGAGGTCCGCATCGACGCCGCCCGATGGGCGGCTTCTCAATTTGTGGCGGGGCGGTCTCCGGATGGTGCCCCGCGGGTGGGCGCGTGAGATAATTCATAGGCTTATGAAATGCAATCCGCAGCGGGTTGGGGAGTGGCTGATGCGCCGTTTGCTTCTGTGTGTGATGTTGTTGGCAATTGGTTGCCGGGCGCAGAGTCCGGCCCCGGCTGGCGCCGAATTGAATCGCAGGATTGAAAAGCAGGTCCGCGCAAACTTTAATCTGCCTCCGTATGTAAACGTGGCGGTGGGCGAGCGGCAGCCGAGCCAGGATTTTGCGGGCTATGACAAGTTGACGCTGAAGATGAGCTACGGCGGACAGACGCAGACGCGGGAGTTGCTGCTGAGCAAGGACGGCAAGACGCTGCTCTCCGTGATGAAGATGGACCTGACGCGCGACCCGCAGGCAGAGGCGATGGCGAAGATCGACCTGACGGGACGTCCGATTCGCGGCAACAAGGACGCCAAGGTTACGGTGGTGGTGTACGACGACTTCCAGTGCCCGTACTGCTCGCGCATGCACCAGACGCTGATCGAAGTGCTGAAGAGCTACGGCGACCGGATCAAGGTTGTGTACAAGGATTACCCGCTGTTTGAGATTCATCCGTGGGCGGAGCGGGCGGCGATTGACTCCGGCTGCCTGGCTAAGCAGAGCGCTGGCGCGTATTGGGATTTTGCCGACGACGTACACGCCAACGGACGCCAGATTCAAGGCGAACAGCGCGCCCTGGAGTTGCAGACCGCCGAAGTAGACCGGATCGCGCGCGAGATGGGCAAGAGGCACGGGTTGGATGCGGCAGCCCTGGATAGCTGCATCAACGCCCAGGCGAGGACCGATCTGAGGGCCAGCGTGAAGGAGGCCGAGGGCGTGGGAGTAGAATCGACCCCGGCAGTGTTTGTCAACGGGATGAAGATGGACGGCGCGATTCCGGCAGACGAGTTCAGGCTGGTGCTGGACAGAGAGCTGAAGAACGTTGGGGTAGAGGCACCGGCGAAGGCCGCGGCGGCGCCCGGGCAGTAGAGAGCGTTTGGCTTGCGGGAGTGGATTCGCGCCAGGAGCGCGAGACGGCTGGTGCATCCAGGATGGGAAGAGCTGGAGGAATCGAGATTTGAATCGCAAGATGAAGGTATGGGTCGCAATGCTGTTGGGGGTTTGCGCGCTGGGCTTGTTGGCGGCGGGGGGATGCAAGGGCCAGGCGGGTGGCGACGACGTGATGGCGCGGGTGAATGGACGCAAGATTCTGCGCACCGAAGTCGAGAAATATTATCGCAATCAAACGGCGGGACAGCAGCCACCTTCGGACGAACAGGCGCAGGCCCTGCGGCTGGGTATTCTGCGTGAAATGATCGAGAACGAAATTCTGGCGCAGCGGGCCGAGAAGCTGGGATTGCTGGCGACGGATGAAGAGGTGGACGGCAAGCTGAGCGAAATCCGGGCGCCGTTTACGGCGGAAGAGTTTGACCAGCGGCTGAAGGAACGAGGAGTTACGTTGGAGGACTTCAAGCGCGATCTGCGGCGCTCGATCACCGTGGAGAAAGTGCTGAACAAAGAGATCACGTCGAAGATCATCATCAACGATAGCGACATTTCGAATTATTACAACCAGCACAAGGCGGAATTTAACCTGATTGTGCCGCAATATCACCTGGCGCAGATCCTGGTGACGACGCAGCCGAACCCGCAGGTTCGCAACCTGAAGAACGACAAGGCGCAGAACGAGGCGGAGGCGAAGAAGAAAGTTTCCATGCTGCTGAACCGGCTGGAGAGTGGCGAGGACTTTGCCACCCTGGCGATGAATTACAGCGAACAACCCGACACCTCGGCGACGGGCGGCGACCTGGGGTTCATCCCGGAGACTTCGCTGCAAAGCGACCGGCAGGCCTACGAGGCGATTGGCCGGCTGAAGCCTGGACAGATTACCCCGGCACTGCAGGCGGTGGACGATGGCACGACGCACCAGGTATTCGGCTACCGCATCATCAAGCTAATCTCGAAAGAGCCGGCGGGACAGCGGGAGCTGAACGATCCCCGGGTGCAGCAGGCGATTCGCGAGCAGTTGCGCGACCGGCGGGAACAGCTGCTGAAGAGCGCGTATTACGAGTCGCTGCACAACAGCGCGTCGATTGAGAATTACCTGGCGGACCAGATATTGAAGGCTAGCGGACAGTAAGGGCTTGTGCGAAGGAGACGCCCGGCTGAGGCCGGGCGTTTTGTCGTGTGGGCAAGGGTGGAATCGATCGGGCGGTGGAAAAGCCTGGCAGGGCAGACTTGGGATGGGTAGGGGTCCTTCGCTTCGCTCAGGATGACAAATATATCGTAAATAATTATAAATAATCAACATAATATTTTGATATCCTCTATACAAGTCCTGCACAGATACGCAGAGTCAATGACTTGCCGGAAAAATCTGCACGGAATCTGCACAGGACGCATCGAAAAAGACAGAGGCGAACATGGCATTCGTCACCGACAAAGCGGAACTCAAGCCGGGCCTGGTTCTCTTCCGGCGTGGCGACGTGGATCATCGGATGTGGTATTGCCGCATGAAAATACCCAAAGCCGACCGCTACAAGACGGTTTCGCTCAAGACGACCGACATCGAGGTGGCGCGGGAACGCGCCTTCGACCAGGACGCAGACATCCGGTTTCGCTTAAAGCATGACGTTCCTGTGTTCAACCATCCCTTCCGCGAGGTGGGGAGAGAGTATCTGCTGATGCAGGAGGCGCGGGCGAAACGCGGAGAGATCAGCGCGGCGCGGCCCAGGAAAGTTCGCGCCATCATCGAAGGCGCTTTAGACCGATATGTAGGCTCAACGCAGGTCCACCTTATTGGCGATGAGCTTTGGGGCGGCTATCCGGCATGGCGGCGGGAGAACGGCGCGGGGCGCAACAGGCGCAACGGTGTTCGGGAAGTCACTGCCGACATGGCGCAAGCCTTCGCGGATAAGGAAGCCGAGCGCCGCACCAAGGTTCAGCAAACCCTGGGCATCAGGGTTTTGAAGCCGATTGAAGTCAAACCTTCCGAAGAACGGACGGTTCCTTTTATTAGCGATTCCACCATCCGCCTGGAGATGTCCATCTTCGGTGCGGTGATGAATTACGCCATCAAGAAACGCTACGTTGCGGCCAGCCAGCGTTTCGACGAGCGCCCCAAGCTCAAGACGATGAGGCGCGATGAGTTTACGCTGGAGGAATACCGCAAACTCCACACTGTGGGAAGGAAGTGGATTGCCGAGACAGATAAACCTTCAAGCATCTGGTATCGCACCGTCACCTACAACATGATCCTGATTGCCTGCAATACAGGCATGAGGCCGGCGGAGATGAAGAATCTCCGCTGGCGCGACATTATGCCTGCAAAAGACCGCGAGGGGCGTGAGATCGTTGTGCTGTTTGTCCAGGGCAAAGGCAAGTCGCGCAAGCTGGTGGCTCCTAAAAGCGTCGGAGAGTATCTGGAACGTATCCGCGTGATCTCCAAAGCCACGGAACCGGACGACAGAGTCTTTACCAACACCACGGGCAAGCCTGAAAAAACTCTTTACAGCAAGCTGATTGCCGACCTTCTGAACGAAGCGAAACTGCGCGAAGGCACGCAGGGCGTGCCGCGCTCGACCTATTGCTTCCGGCACACCTACGCCACGCTCCGATTGCAGGAAGGCGTGGACGTGTATTTCCTCGCCGAGCAGATGGGAACTTCCGTCCACATGATTGAAACCCACTATGGACACGTGAACACCATCAAGCACGCGGACCGCGTGTTGCAGGGGATGGCGGGGTGGGAACTGCCGCAACCGGACTATAGCAAGGCCAAGGCGGTGAAGGCGGCAGAGGTTCACGATAGGTCTAAAGGAGGTCAACGCAGCAAGGCGCGTTGACAATGAACCTCCCGAAGCCGTCTTTTGCCGGAGCCGCTGGCGGAGGCTGGCGCAGGGAGGTAGTCGTCCCAATGTCCGGCCCGGACTCTCCTCACAGAGATTGTTCTGATTTGCCGCTGCCCCGCTGGGGCGTTCTTAGCGGCAAATCTCTCTGCACGTGCCGCCGCTGGCGGCTGTACTTCGTGCAACTCCGAATTTTTGTTGTCGGGAATGGGAGCCCGAGACGTTCACATTGCTCCTCGCGGTTTCGATGCCAGCACACTGCCCGAGGCATACGGTCAGAAGACGGTTAGCACACTGATGCGGTCACCAGCCATAGCGCGCAGGGTCTTACCGCGGATCGTGCCCTGTCCACGTGGACCTCGCAACGCACCCCAACTTTGTCAACAGCCGTCTCGCGTATGTCGCGGTGTCGCGCGCAAGCTTCGAGGCAAGCATCTTCACCGACGACGCCACCCGGCTCCAGGCGCGCCTAAGCACGGAGATCGACAAGATCGCAGCGATTGATTTTTCGCAGGCCGCCGGGAAGACGCCCGCCGAGCAGTCGGTGCAGACGGGCATTCAGCTGAGTGTGTGAAGCGAAATTCAGGCACCAAAATTGGCACACTCATTTGGGGTGTTCCTGAACTTGTTTCACGGCCCCGCAAATGAGTTTCACTCAGGTTTAAAAGGCTTGGGTAACCCGTTCACTTTTTGGACCGCTGGGATTCTGCATACCTCTGTGGCGCAGACGATCTGTTGTTTAGAAGCGTCAGAGTATCTGCGGCATTGAAAGGTTGCATTTGCTTCATCTCTAGGCCGGTGGTACTCAAGACAATGTCAACGCGTCGATTCTGCGCCAAAACGACAACGGCGACGTTATGCATGATCTTCTGCCTCTCCGTGTCATTCAGGTCCGTGTTCTGCTCAATCAAACTATTCACCTGCAGAGAAGACAATTGCTGCTCGCTGCCATTGCCACCACCTATTTCGATGTTCGCAGCTGGAACCCCGCGTTCAATCAGAAATTGCAGTGCGCAGAATGCCCGTCGATGGGCGAGCGCCGAGTTGAATCTAGCAGCCCCACGGCTGTCAGTGTGCCCAATCACAAAAAGGTGTGCATCCGGTTTAAGCTGCAAATACTGCTTGAAGTCGGTCGCCAAGGAATCCAGAGTCGCTTTCTGGCTATCTCTAAGTCCACCTGCCGGATTCTCTTCTCGCGGGTACTCTGGCGGGAAGAAAACGCTGTGCAGTGCAAGGCGATGTTCAAGAAGAGCCTGTTCCGGGGAAGGAGCGACCGACTGGGAGGGTGATGGACTTGGCTGTGGCGCAGCGATGCTGACCGAAGTGTGGGCTGAAGCGCGATGGCCCTTGTCATCAGACACGCTGCAGATGATCGAAACAGGACCGGACGAAAAACCGTTCGGATAGAACGTTGCGTGGGAACCCTGACCGTCAATCGAGCCCGCCGAAGCCCAATAAGTGAATGACAGGGGTCGGTTTTGTGGACTGACTGCAACTGCTGTGATCGCAATGTGATCATTCAGCTTCAGACTCGTGGAATCGATGGAACAACTGACCGTGGGCGACTGAAACTCCTTCACCGCAAAAGTGGCAAAACCTTGCTCAGCAATCTGCTGCTGTAGTTCCGGACCGTTTCTCCTTCGGGATCGAGTTTCCTTTGCAACGCAGTTAACCGTATACGTTCCAGGCACCAGAGAAGTGGTATCAACGCTAGAGTTCGCGCCAATGGTGGAGACCCCTTTGCCTGACCAGCTATACGACACATCCGCGTCTTGCTGCTGTCCGGAGACGGCGGCCGCTAGACTGACAGGTTCCCCCGCGAATACTTCGGAAGGATCAGCCGAACAAGCGACCGACAACCGGGGCAGAGGAGCAATGGTACCTGAATGGAAAACGATGCCGGAATTGAGCAGCACGGAATCTTGTGTATTCGAGCCGCCATTGGAAAGTTGGGTGCGCATCCAGGACACTTGCGCAAGCCGGATAGAGAAGAATCGCGACAAGCGCCAATCGACTCCGCCTCCTGCCTGTATTGCAAGAGAGCCATTGTGTTCATCAGAAGACGTTGAGGAGAGATAGGAATTGTCAAGATCGAAGGCTTGTCCGGCCAACCCTTGAGCAAAAAGGGCGATTTTCCTGTTCGAGACGGTAACACGTGGTCCGCCGCCGAATACCAACAAATCGAAGTGCAGATTGTTCACTCCACCCGTAGCGCGCGAAAACTCGCCGACCGCACCCAGGTATCGCCAAACTGGCTTTTGAACCTGTACTGTTCCTTCCTTCATATAGAAGTCGTCGCCACCAACGAGGTTGGTGCGCAGCACGCCATACGTGGCGGCAAAGTCGGCCTGACTCGAGAAACCACCACTACTTTGGAGAGCATCGGCCTCCTTCTGCGCTTGCAAACTTTGGGCCGTGCCACCGAATACCAGAAAAAGCACAACGAAAACAAATCTCCGCATAAGAACCTCGCTGCTATTTCACAGTCAGAATCACGTTTGCGGACTGGCTGGAATTGCCGCTGGTTGCCGTGACCGTTAGTGCATAAGTATTCGTCGCGGATGATTCCGCGAATCCAGTGGTTTTGCCGCCGCATCCTGCTATAACTGCGGAGATGCTCAAAATCGACAAGAGCGCCAAGAACAGGAAGCCTGCATGATTTCTGAGTTTTCGGCTTTGACGGCGTATGTTGCGCCTGCATGAGAAAGGAATGAGCAGGATTGCAAGCATACCGAGAGGCCACACCCTACCGGGTTGCAAGGGGCTTGTCATGGCACTTGTGGTCGAAGTGTGAACCGTTAGCGTGATAGTTTGGGTTTCGCCGTTTACCGCCACACTGGAAGGCGAGAACGTAGCAGTTGCGCCCGAGGGCAATCCAGTGACGTTAAAGTTGACCGTGCCAGAATACTGCCCATATAACGGGGCGACGGTGAAAAGATAAGTCGCAGTATTGCCCGATGTAACTGTTTGAGTTCCCGAACCATTCAAAGACAGCGAGAAATCCGTGGACGCCGTCCCCGTACCGGCGAGGGCGATTGTTTGCGTTCCGCCGCTTACGTTGTCGGTGATCGTCACCACGCCGGTGCGGGTGCCAGTGGCCGTCGGATTGAATGTCACCGCTATCGTGCAGGCGCCCGCCGCTGCCACCGGGGTTGAAGTCGAGCAGGTCCCGGTCGCATTGAGCGCGAAGTCTCCACTGGCTGTCAGCTTCGAAATGTTGAGCTGACTGGTACCAGTATTTGTAAGTACGATCGATTGCGCCGCGGTCGTCCAACCCACCCCGGTGCTGGTAAAGCTCAAACTCGACGGATTCAGAGATATCGCCGGCGCGGTTCCATTACCCAAAAGCCCGGCGGAGCCTGTGCCGGCATTTGAGTTGATGCTGAGAGTTCCGGTACGAGAGCCCATGACCACAGGCGTGAAGGTCACTCCTACATTGCAACTGGATCCAGCGCCGAGGGCAATCGATGTCGAACAGGTCGTGGTCGCCGCATCCAGGCTGAAGTCGCCCGTTGCGGCAATGCCAGCAATATCAGTTGCAGTGCTGCCGACATTGGTGACTGTAATAGTGCTGGCCGGGCTGGTTGTTGCCACCGCTTGATCACCGAAAGACAGGCTCGTGGGACTCAATGAGAGTTCAGACGAGATGGTGGTGCCCGCACCGCTGCCGACGAGCACGATCGTCTGGATGCCGCCGCTGGCATTATCCGAGATTGTCACTACGCCCGTACGGGTGCCGCCGGCAGTCGGGGTGAACGTCACCGCTATCGTGCATGTGCCCGAGGCTGCAATCGGTGTCGAGATCGAACAGGTTGTGCTGGTATCCAGGGCGAAGTCACCGCTGGCCGCCAGGCCGCTGATGTTTAACTGACCGGTGCCGGTGTTCGTCAAGGTAACCGGCTGGGGCGGAGTGGTCACTCCCAAGGTGGTAGTTGCAAATGCAAGGTTGGATGGATTAAGGGACACTCCGGCGGCGATGCCACTTCCGCTAATCGCAATGGTTTGCGTTCCACCACTTGCGTTGTCGCGGATCATGACTACACCAGTGCGTGTACCGCTCGCTGTCGGAGTGAACGTCACCGCGATGGTGCATATGCCGGAAGCCGCCAGCGGCGTCGAAGTCGAGCAGGTCGTGCTCGGATCGAGCGCGAAGTCACCGCTGGACTTCAAGACCGTAATGGAAAGCGGACTAGTACCGGTGTTGGTCAATGTGACCGACCGCGCGGCCGCTGTTGTTCCTATCACCGTGCTGCCGAAGGTCAGGCTAGAAGGAGCCAGCGTAACGCCTGGCGCTGTGCCGGTACCTGTCAACGCAATGATCTGTGCGCCGCCGCTGGCGTTGTCCGTGATGGTCACTACGCCGGTTCGCACGCCGCTCGCGGTGGGAGTGAAGGTGACAGCAATCGTGCAGGTGTTTCCAGCCGCTACCGGTGTAGAAATCGAGCAGGTCGAGCCTGCATCGAGAGCAAAGTCGCCGCTCGCCGCCAGAGCAGTGATGGAGAGCGAACTGGTGCCGGTGTTGGTTAGCGTCACCGACTGTGCCGTCGCGGTAGTTCCTACCACCGTGCTGCCGAAGGTCAGGCTCGAAGGAGTCAACGTAACGCCTGGCGCAGCGCCGGTGCCGCTCAACGCGATGGTCTGCGTGCCGCCGCTGGCGTTGTCCGTGATGGTGATGACACCGGTTCTCACTCCGCTCGCCACTGGACTGAACGTTGCGGCGATGAGACAGGTGCTTCCGGCCGGAACCGGGCTCGAAGTCGAGCAGGTCGTGCTCGGATCGAGAGCGAAGTCGCCGCTGGCATTTAGAGCCGTAATCGTTAGCGCGCTGCTGCCGGAGTTGGTCAACGTCACTGACTGCGCCGCCGCCGTGGTTCCTACCACCGTGCTGCCGAAGGTCAGACTCGATGGGCTCAGCGAAATTCCCGGCGCTATGCCTGTACCTGTCAGTGCCGCCGTATTTGTCCCTATGCCGGAAACTATACTGAGCGTTCCGCTGCGTACTCCTGTGGCTGTCGGCGCAAACGTCACTCCCACCACACACGTGGCACCGGCATTGAGTGCACTCGCGGTCGAACAGGTGGTGGTTGGCCCATCCACACTGAAGTCTCCGCTTGCTGCAACGCTGGTGAAGCTTACTGCTGCCGTCCCGTTGTTGGTCACGGTCAGACTCTGCGCACTGCTGGTCACGCCCACGGTCTGACTGCCGAAGCTCAGACTCGACGAGCCAAGGGACACTCCCGGTGCCGTCCCCGTACCGCTGAGCGCGATAGTTTGCGTGCCGCCGCCGGCGTTGTCGTTGATTGTCACCACGCCTGTACGCACACCGCTCGCCACAGGGGTAAAAGTTGCAGCGATCACGCAGGTGCCGCCCGCCGTTACTGGTGTGGAAGTCGAACAAGTGGTGCTTGGGTCCAGAGCGAAGTCGCCGCTGGCCCCGAGAGCGCTTATGTACAAGGGACTCGTGCCGGCATTGGTTAGCGTCACTGACTGGGCTGCCGATGTCGTCCCCATCGCTGTACTCCCAAACGTAAGACCAGACGGATTCAAAGACACTCCAGGCGCCGTGCCCGTACCCGTCAGTGCAATGTTCTGTGTGCCGCCACTGGCGTTGTCGCCAATGATTACTACGCCAGTCCGCGAACCCACTACTCTCGGAGTGAAAATTACGGAGATCACACAGGTTCCACCGGCAACTACCGGAGTAGAAGTCGAACATGTCGTGCCGGAACTGATGGCGAAGTCGCCGCTGGCCGCGATGGCGCTGATGGTAAGCGGACCACTGCCGGTATTCGACAACGTCACCGATTGCGCCGTTGTCGACGTGCCCACAACAGTGCCGCCGAAGCTCAGGCTCGAAGGAGCTAACGTTACGCCCGGTGCTGTTCCCGAGCCGCTGAGGCCAGCAACGCTGGTGCCGACACTCGAAGCAATGCTTAGCGTTCCGGTGCGTGCTCCTGTTGCCGACGGTGTAAAGGTAATTCCCACTGCGCAGTTCAGGCCCGGCGCGAGCGAAGTAGAAGTCGAGCAGGTTGTAGTTGTCGTGTCTACATTGAAATCGCCGCTGGCAGTGAAGCCGGCGAAGCTCACATCCGCTGAGCCGTTGTTAGTGACTGTCAATGTCTCGGCTGTGCTGGTGGTGCCCAAAGTCTGGCTTCCGAAGACCAGGTTCGCGGAACTGAGCGCAACAATGGGAATTGCGCCTGAGCCCGCTAAGGTGACGACGTAAGTTCCGGCATTGGTGTTGAGCACCACGAGGCCACTACGGAGGCCGCTGGCGGTAGGCCAAAAGTCAATGGCAATACTGCATGTGCTGGAAGCGGCCACAGGACTTGCAATCGAGCATGTGGTGCTCGGATCAATTGCAAAGTCGCCTCCGGCAGACAATGCGGAGATGCTGAGGGAACTGCCACCCGTGTTTGTGAGCATCACTGACTGCGGACCCGACGTCATTCCCACGACAGTGCTGCTGAAGGTGAGGGTGGAAGGACTCAGCGACACGCCTGGAGCAGTGCCGCTGCCGGTAAGGGTGATGGTCTGCGTGCCGCCGCTGGCATCATCGGAGATCGTGACTGCGCCGGTGCGTACGCCAGTCGCCGTCGGTGTGAATGTCACCGCAATCGTGCAGGTGGCGGAGGCTGCAACCGGCGTCAAAGTCGAGCAAGTCATGCCGCCTGCAAGAGCAAAATCGCCGCTGGCAGATAGGGCAGAGATTTGAAGCGCGCTGCTACCGGTGTTGGTCAAGGTCACGGACTGGGCGGTGGCCGCAGTCCCTTGTACGGTGCTGCCAAACGTCAGGCTCGACGGAGTCAGCGACACCCCGGGGGCCGTGCCGGTGCCGCTTAGCGCGATGATCTGGGTGCCACCACTGGCGCTATCAGTGATGGTGATAACGCCGGTTCGCACGCCGCTCGCTGTTGGGGTGAACGTCACCGCAATGGTGCAGTTGCCCGAGACTGCAACCGGAGACGTCGCTGAGCAACTGGTGCTGGGATCGAGCGCAAAGTCACCCGAGGCGATCAGAGAGTTGATGGTAAGAGTGCTGTTGCCGGTGTTGATCAAGGTTACGGATTGTGCCGTCGCGGTTGTTCCCATCACGGTGCTGCCGAAGGTAAGGTTGGAGGGATTCAGCGACACTCCTGGAGCCGTGCCGCTTCCGGTGAGGGTGATGGTCTGCGTCCCGCCGCTGGCGTCGTCGCTGATGGTCACTACGCCCGTGCGCGTGCCACTCGCTGTTGGAGTGAATGTCACTGCAATGGTGCATGTGCTCGCGACCGCAACCGGCGACGAGATCGAGCAAGTGGTACTGGGGTCGAAAGCGAAGTCACCGCTGGCCTCCAGCGCAGTTATGGTCAGGGGGCTGCTGCCGGAGTTGGTTAACGTCACCGACTGTGTCGCCGCCGTCGTTCCCACAACGGTACTGCCAAAAGTCAGATTGGACGGGCTCAGCGAAATTCCGGGTGCAATCCCCGTTCCGTTGAGCGCGACATTCTGCGTGCCACCGCTGGCGTTGTCGTTGATGGTGACCATTCCGGCACGAGGGCCGTCAGCTCTGGGAGTGAATGTTGCGGCGATGATGCAGTTGGCGCCAGCCGCAACTGGAGTGGAAGTCGAGCACGTCGAGCTCGCGTCGAGCGCAAAGTCGCCGCTGGCGCTGATGGCAGTGATCGTGAGCGAAGTGCTGCCGGTGTTTGTCAACACCACCGATTGCGCCGCCCCGGTCGTCCCCACCACCGTGCTGCCGAAAGTCAGGCTCGATGGGGTTAGTGATACCCCCGCAGCGATGCCCGTACCGTAAAGAGAGGCGGAATCGGTTCCCGCACTGGAGACGATGTTGAGGATCCCTGTGCGACTTCCCTGACTGCTCGGACCGAAGGTCACTCCAATGCTGCAACTGGCGCCTGCGCCTAATGCGCTGGAAGTGGAACAGGTTGTCGTTCCCGCATCCACATTGAAATCGCCGCTGATGGCAAATGAGGTAAAGTTCACCGCGGTCGAGCCATTGTTGGTGAGCGTCAGACTCTGCGCACTGCTGGTCGTCCCCACCGACTGACTACCGAAAGTCAGGCTGCCGGAATCGAGTACAACTGTCGGACTCATACCTGAGCCCGTCAATGTCACACACGTAAGTGCCGGCATTGGTGTTGAGCACCACCAGGCCGCTGCGTATCCCGGCTGCGGTGGGAGTGAAGTCAACGGCGATCGTGCAGGTGCCGGAAGCCGCAACCGGACTCGAAGTCGAGCAGGTTGTGGCGGCATCCAATGAGAAATCGCTGCTGGCCGCAAGCGTATTTATGGTCAGTGGGCTGCTGCCAGTGTTGGTCAATGTTACGGATTGTGCCGCCGAGGTCGCTCCCACCAATGTGTTGCCGAATGTGAGGCTGGATGGATTGAGCGATACTCCCGGAGCCGTGCCACTGCCACTGAGGGTGATGGTCTGCGTGCCGCCGCCAGCGTTATCGGAGATCGTCACAGTGCCGGTGCGGGAGCCAATGGCCGTCGGAGAGAACGTTACCGCAATTGTGCATGTGCCGGAGGCTGCCACCGGACTCGAAGTCGAGCAGGTCGTGCTCGGATCGAGAGCGAAGTCACCGCTGGCCGCGAGAGCGCTTATAGTCAGCGCACTGGTGCCGGTGTTGTTCAACGTCACCGATTGCACAGCGGTGGTGGTTCCCACAACAGTGCTGCCGAAACTCAGGCTAGAAGGAGCCAGCGTAACGCCGGGCGACTGTGCCGGTACCACTGTCAGCGTGATGATCTGTGCGCCGCCGCTGGCGTTGTCCGTGATGGTCACTACGCCGGTTCGCACACCGGTTGCGGTGGGAGTGAATGTAGCGGCTATCGTGCAGGTGTTTCCAGCCGCTACCGGTGTAGAAATCGAGCAGGTCGAGCCTGCATCGAGAGCAAAGTCGCCGCTCGCCGCCAGAGCAGTGATGGAGAGCGAACTGGTGCCGGTGTTGGTTAGCGTCACCGACTGTGCCGTCGCGGTAGTTCCGATCACGGTGCTGCCGAAGGTCAGGTTGGAGGGAGTTAGCGTAACTCCGGCAGCGGTTCCCGCGCCGCTCAGCGCAATATTCTGCGTGCCGCCGCTGGCGTTATCCGTTATGGTCACGACACCGGTTCGTACTCCGCTAGCGACTGGACTGAATGTCGCGGCGATCAGACACGTGCTTCCGGCCGGAACCGGGCTCGAAGCCGAGCAGGTCGTGCTCGGATCGAGAGCAAAGTCACCGCTGGCATTAAGAGCCGCAATCGTCAGCGCGCTGCTGCCGGTATTGGTTAATGTAACTGACTGAGTTGCGGCAGTAGTGCCTATGACGGTGCTGCCGAAGCTCAGGCTCGATGGATTCAGCGACACCCCCGCCGATATGCCCATGCCCGAAAGATTGACATTGCTAGTGGCAAGATCCGAAACAATGGCGAGGGTTCCGGTACGAGCACCCGTGGTTGTGGGCGTAAAGGTCACGCCCACGTCGCAACTGGAGCCCACACTGAGCACGCCGGAAGTCGAACAAGTAGTCGTCGTCGAGTCGACGCTGAAGTCGCCACTGGCGCTGAAGCTGCTGAAACTCTCAGCCGCCGATCCGGTATTGGTTAAGGTCACGCTCTGCGCGCCGCTTGTGGTTCCCACTGTCTGACTGCCGAACGTGAGATTGGCGGAGTTGAGCGTAAGTGCCGGCACGACTCCGGTGCCTCCCAGAGTGATGACGTAAGTGCCGGCATTTGTATTGAGCACCACGAGGCCACTGCGCAATCCGCTCGCCGTGGGCGAAAAGTCAACCGCGATCATGCAGGTGCCAGAGGCCGCGACCGGACTCGAAGTTGAGCAAGTCGTGCTGGCATCGAGAGCAAAGTCTCCGCCCGCACTTAACGCCGAGATGCTTAGTGAACTCGTACCCGAATTCGTGAGTATTACCGACTGCGGACCTGACGTCGCGCCCACTACGGTGCTGCCGAAGGTCAGGCTCGATGGATTCAACGACACACCCGCCGCCGTACCGTTGCCAGTGAGCATGATGGTCTGCGTACCGCTGCTGGCGTTATCGGTGATGGTCACTACACCAGTTCGCGTGCCGCTCGCTGTCGGAGTGAACGACACCGCGATCTCGCACGTGCCAGACGCCGCGACCGGCGTGGAAATAGAGCAAGTCGTCCCACCAGCCAGGGTAAAGTCGCCGCTCGCCGCCAGGGCAGCGATGTTAAGCGGACTTTGGCCAGTATTGGTCAAAGTCACGGACTGGACGATGGAGGTGTTTCCGACCACTGTGCTGCCAAAAGCCAAATTGGAAGGACTCAGCGACACTCCGGGTGCCGTACCCGTGCCGCTAAGCGTGATGGTCTGTATACCGCCGCTGGCATCGTCGTTAATCGTTACCACTCCGGTCCGGACGCCGGTGCCTGAAGGAGCGAACGTGACAGCAATCGTACAAGTGGCGCCAGCCGCTACCGGCGTAGAGGTCGAGCAGGTCGAGCTTGCATCGAGAGCGAAATCTCCGCTTGCAGCCAGAGCGCTGATATTCAGCGGACTACTACCGGTATTGGTCAACATTACCGATTGCGCTGCCGCAGTCGTCCCAACAACGGTGCTGCCAAACGTCAGGTTCGACGGGCTCAGCGAAACTCCCGGTAACGTACCCGTGCCGTTGAGCGTGATGGTTTGGATACCACCGCTGGCGTTATCAGTGATGGTGACAATACCGGTTCGTACGCCGTTCGCCGTGGGCGCGAAAGTTACGGCAATCGTACAGCTTTGAGCAACTGCTACCGGAGTTGAGGTCGAGCAGGTCGAACTCGCGTCGAGCGCGAAATCGCCGGTCGCTGCCAGGGCTGTGATGGTAAGCGAACTTGTACCAGTGTTGGTCAGCGTAACAGACTGCGCAGCCGCCGTCGTTCCCACCACGGTGCTACCAAAGGCCAGGCTAGAGGGCGTGACAGAAACTCCTGGCGCTGTTCCGACGCCGCTCAGGGCAATGGTCTGCGTGCCGCCGCTGGCGTTATCGCTAATGGTGATTACGCCCGTTTGTGTGCCGCTCGCCACTGGAGTGAAAGCCGCGGCGATGACGCAGGTGCTGCCTGCTGACACGGGGGCAGAGGTTGAACACGTCGTGCTCGGATCGAAAGCGAAGTTGCCGCTGATTGTAAGAGCGCTTATATCCAGCGGACTGCTGCCGGTGTTCGTGAGAGTGACGGTTTGCGCGGCTGCCGCGGTTCCAGCGACGGTGCTGCCAAAGGTTAGGGTGGATGGGCTCAGCGACACTCCTGCCAATGTGCCAGTACCTGCAAGGCTGACATTGCTGGTGCCGACATTCGATCCGATGGTAAGGGTTCCGGTGCGGCTGCTTGCCGCTGTCGGAGTAAATGTCACTCCGAGATCGCAACTGGAGCCGGCAGAGAGCGGGTTCGAAGCGGAACAAGTCGTCGTACCGCCATCCACAGCAAAGTCCCCACTGATGCTGAAGGACGCAAAGCTCACGGGCGAAGTCCCGTCATTGGTGACGGTCACGCTCTCGGCCCCGCTCGTGGTTCCCACGGTCTGACTGCCGAATATGAGATTAGTGGAGTTGAGAGAAACGACCGGGGTTGAGCCTGTGCCCGTCAATGTAATGGTGTAAATGCCGGCATTCGTGTTGAGGACCACGAGGCCGCTGCGTAGACCACTCAAAATAGGCGAAAAGTCAATCGCAATTGCACATGTCCCTGAGGCGGTTACCGGATTCGAAATCGAGCAGGTCGTGCTCGGATCGAGCGCAAAGTCGCCGCTTGTGGTCACGCCGGTGATGTTCAGCGAACTCGTGCCGGTGTTGGTCAAGGTAACCGACTTCGCCGCCGCTGTCGTCCCCACCACGGTGCTGCCGAAGGTGAGGCTGGAGGGATTCAACGACACTCCTGGAGCCGTCCCGGTACCGCTGAGTGTGACAGTCTGCGTACCGCCGCTTGCGTTGTCCGTGATGGTCACCACTCCGCTGCGGGTGCCATTAGCTGTCGGAGTGAACGTCACCGCTATTGTGCATGTGCCAGAGGCCGCAATCGGCGTAGAAATCGAACAAGTCGTGCCCGCACCCAGAGCAAAATCGCCGCTGGCCGTCAGAGCCGTGATGGAAAGCGAACTCGCGCCGGTATTGGTCAGGGTCACCGACTGCGCCGCCGCTGTCGTTCCTACCACCGTGCTGCCGAAGGTTAGGCCAGAAGGATTCAGCGACACTCCCGCCGCCGTGCCGTTGCCAGTCAGCGTGACGATCTGCGTGCCGCCACTTGCATCGTCGCTAATGGTCACAACGCTCGTGCGTGTGCCGCTGGCTGTCGGAGTGAACGTAACCGCAATCGTGCAAGTGTCACCCGCCGTGACCGGCGTTGAAGTCGAACAGGTGGTTCCTGTCCCTAGAGCAAAGTCACCGCTGGCTATCAATGCGGTGATGTTCAGGGAACTGGTGCCCGTGTTGGTCAAGGTCACCGACTGCGCCGCCGCCGTCGTTCCCACCACCGTGCTGCCAAAGGTCAGGCTCGATGGAGTTAGCGTTACCCCCGGTGCGATTGCCGAGCCGCTGAGCGTGACGGTCTGCGTGCCCCCGCCGGCGTCGTCGGAGATCGTGACTACGCCCGTGCGGGTGCCGCTGCTGGTCGGGGTGAAGGTCACTGCAACGGTGCAGCTGCCGCCCGCCGCTATTGGCGTCGAAGTCGAGCAAGTGCCCGTGCCCAGGGCGAAGTCGCCGCTGGCCGCTAGCGCCGAGATCGTAAGTGGACTGCTGCCCGTGTTGGTCAACGTCGCCGATTGCGCTGCCGCCGTCGTGCCCAAGACAGTACTGCCAAAGCTCAGGCTGGATGGGTTCAGCGACGCTCCCGGAGTTGTTCCTGTACCGCTTAAACTAATGTTCTGGATCCCGCCGCTGGCGTCATCCGTAATCGTGATTCCGCCGGTTCGCACACCGCTCGCCGTCGGCGTGAAGGCCACGGCAATCGTGCAGCTCTGACCCGATGCGACCGCCGTCAAGTTCGAGCAGGTCGTGCTCGGCTCCAGAGCGAAATCGCCGCTTGCCGCTAATGCTGTGATGTTCAGCAGGCTGGTGCCGGTGTTCGTCAGCGTCACCGATTGTGCTGCCGCCGTCGTTCCTACCACCGTGCTGCCGAAGGTCAAATTCGACGGACTCAGCGACACTCCTGAAGCGATGCCCGTACCAGTGAGCGTGATGATCTGCGTCCCGCCACTACTGTTGTCGCTGATCGTGATTCCGCCCGTACGCGTGCCACTCGCCACCGGGGTGAAGTTCACAGCGATTATGCAGCTTCCCCCGGCGACTACTGGCGTAGACGTTGAGCAAGTCGTGCTCGGATCGAGAGCAAAGTCGCCGCTGGAGGTCAAGGAGCTTATGTTCAGCGGGCTGCTGCCAGTGTTGGTGATCGTCACTGATTGCGCCGCCGCTGTGGTCCCGACCACTGTGCTGCCGAAGGTCAGGCTGGAGGGATTGAGAGAGACTCCGGCCACAGCGCCGGTACCGCTGAGCGTGATTGTCTGCAGGCCGCCGTTGACGTTATCGGCGATGGTCACCACTCCTGTACGCGTGCCGCTGGCGGCCGGAGTAAACGTCACTGCAATCGTGCATGTGCCCGAAGCCGCAACCGGCGTCGAAGTGGAGCAAGTGGTGCCGGTACCAAGGGCAAAGTCGCCGCTCGCAGTCAATGAGCTTATGTTCAGGACGCTGGTGCCCGTATTCGTTAGCGTCACCGACTGGGCTGCGGCCGTCGTTCCTACCACCGTGCTGCCAAAGGTCAGGCTCGATGGATTCAGAGACACTCCGGCCACTGCCCCGGTACCGCTGAGCGCGATGGTTTGCGTGCCGCCGCTGGCATTATCCAGAATGGTCAATACGCCGGTGCGCGTACTGCTCGCTGTCGGGGCAAACGTCACTGCAATTGTGCATGTGCCGGAAGCCGCAACCGGCATTGAAGTCGAACACGTTGTCCCTGTCCCCAGAGCGAAGTCGCCGCTGGAACTCAGAGCAGAAATGTTGAGCGGACTGCTGCCGGTGTTCGTCAATGTCACCGACTGCGCCGCCGCAGTCGCACCAACAACCGTGCTGCCAAAGGCCAGGCTCGAAGGACTCAGCGACACTCCCGCCTGGGTGCCGGTTCCGCTTAGCATCACAACTTGAGTTCCGCCGCTATCGCTCACGATCAGTGCGCCGGTGCGCGTACCCGTCGTTGTCGGAGTGAAAGTGATGGCGATGGTGCAATTGCTCCCGGCCGCGATCGTGGTGCAGTTGTTCGTCTGGCCGAAATCGCCAGTGGCGCTCACGCTGCTGACGACCATGATGCCCGCGGAATTGTTGGTCAGCGTCACGTTTTGCGCGGCGCTGGTCGTTCCCACTACCGTGCTGCCAAAGGTGATCGTGGAGGCAGAGAGCGTGACCGGCGTGACCACCAGGGAGGCGCTGGCCGTATTGCCTGTGCCGCCATTGGTCGAACTTACCGTGGCGCTGCCGATCAGCGTGCCGGATAGTGTTGGAGTCACGTTGGCAGAGAGGGTACAGCTGCTACCGGCATTCGCGGTCCCGCCAGTTAGCGAGACGATCCCCGAGCCCGCCACTGCCGTCGCCGTTCCACCGCAGCTGGAAGTCAATCCATTGGGCGAGGCCACCACCATGCCCGTCGGCAGGCTGGAGGTGAAGGCCACTCCAGTCAACGCCATCGTATTGGGGGACGGATTGAAAATGGTGAGCGTCAAAGTGCTCACCCCGTTCAAGGAAATCGCACTGGGAACAAAGCCCATCCCTACGACAGGGTTCGCTACAACCGTTACGTTGATCGTTCCAGCAACGGTGTTGTAATCGGTTGTGTCCGTCGGGGTGAACGTCACGCCTTCCGACGGCGTGCCTGCGCCAGGTGCTGTCGTGGGAGTCGTCCAGGCAAAGCCGCCGCCGACCGAGCCGCTGCCACCGCTCAGGGTCGAAGAGGCCAGCGTCTGGCCGGCAGCGATCGAACTCGCCGTTGGCCACGTGCTCACCGTCGGCGTCGCCTTGCTTTCTGTCACCGATCCGGCCACGTAGCTGATCGTGTAATTGGAATCTACAGCTCCCGAGCAGGAGGTGGAATAGCTGGCAGGGTGGCTGGTGACCGTATAGGTGGTCGTGCAGGTGGGCGGGGTGGTAAGCGAACTTGCCGTGTCGCCGTTCACAAATCCCGTGTAGCTTGGAGTAATCGTCGGAACTGCCGAACCATACGTGAGCGTCGAGCTCGACGCGGTGATTGACAGCGGCGCCTTATTCACCGTTACGTTGATCGAGCCAGTAACCGTGTTGTAGTCGGTCGTGTCGGTCGGGGTGAAGGTCACGCTCTCCGATTGCGTACCCGCTGGGGGTCCCGTCGTTGGCGCCGTCCATGAGAAGCTGCCGCCCACCGATCCGCTGCCGCCGGTGAGTGTCGAAGAAGCCAGCGTTTGTCCGTAAGTGATCGCACTCGCGGTCGGCCACGTGCTTACCGTGGGCGTCGCCTTGTTCACCGTCACCGAGCCGGCGACATAACCGATCGTGTAGTTGGCGTCCACCGCACCCGAGCACGAAGTTGGATAACTGCCCGGATGACTCGTCGCGGTGTAGGTCGTGGTACAGGTGGGCGCTGTGGTCAACGACGCCAACGTGTCGCCGTTCTCGAAGCCCGAGTAGATCGGCGTGATTGTTGGCACTGCCGCGCCGTAATTCACGGTTGAACTCGAAGCCGTGATCGTCAGCGGAGCTTTGGTAATCACCTCGCTCATCGCTCCGCTGCTGGCCGCGTTCGCAGCGTCTCCCGAATACACAGCCGTAATGGAATGCGTGCCTGCCGCCAGGGTGCTCAACCCATAGGTCGCCAAGCCCCCGCTCAGCGTCTCCGTGCCCAACGTCGTCGCTCCATCCATGAACGTCACCGTTCCGGTCGGGATGGCGCTGCCGGTCTGCGGCACAACCGTAGCGGTGAAGTTGACTGTATATCCATAGGTTTGCGGATTCGTGTCCGCCGTCAACGTCGTCGTAGTCGGCGTGAGACCTTTCAGGAAGGTAAAGACTTGCAGATTGCTGACCTTCGGATCGTTCCCTAGTCCGCTCGTCACAGTCGCGTCTTCGCCCCAGCCGCTATACGCGTACAGGTAGTGGACCCCCGGCAACACGCCGCTCAGCGAAAAGCTGAAAGTTCCGGGGTTCGATCCGGCTGCGCTGGTCTCTGTCGCCGCCGCGAAAGCGCCTTCAGACGTGTCAAGCTGATAGTACAAAGAGCTTGGCGCGGGTGCTGTGGGACTGAAGTTGCTGGTGACAGTCGACGTAAAAGAGGGATTCGTACTGGATGTGGACCAAATCGAGTTGCCGCTAATCGTATACGCATCCGTCACGCCGTTTATGGGGAGTGTTACCGGGATGCTCTCGACCGTCAACGGACTGATCACTGAAACGTTATCACTCCCGTCATTCGGAACGTACACCATGTTCGTAATAGGATTGACGGCTATGTTATTTGGACCCTCTCCTGCGCCGACTGTTGCTATAACCGCGTTCGTCGCCCCATCGATTACGGATACGGTCTCGCTAGCAAAATTCGACACGTAAATAGTGTTCGTCGATGGATTGGCCCCTATGCCAACCGGCATAGACCCCACGGAGATCGTCGCCATCACCGCATTCGTCGCTCCGCTGATCACCGACACCGTGTTGCTGCCCAGGTTCGCCACATACACCGTGTTCGTCGCGGGATTGACGGCAATACCACGTGGGGCCCCTCCCACCGTGATGAGTGCCGTCACCGTGTTCGTCGCCCCGTTGATCACCGAGACGGTCCCGGCGCCATAGTTTGATACGTACACCGTGTTCGTCGCAGAATTGACCGCTATAAAAGCGGGCGACGACCCCACCGGGATCGTCGCAGTGACTGCGTTGGTTGCGCCGTTGATCACAGACACCGTGTTACTGGCGTTGTTCTCCACGTATACCGTGTTTGTCGCAGCATCGACCGCCAAGCCCATCGGATTCGATCCCACATTGATCCCGGCAGTGACTGCGTTGGTGGACCCATTGATAACCGAAACGGTCCCGCTCGTCCAGTTCGTAACGTACACGGTGTTGGTTACCGGATTGACATCCACACCGTATGGCCAGGATCCAACATTGATCGTCGCAGTTACAACGTTTGTCGAGCCGTTGATCACAGATACAGTATTGGAGAGTTCGTTCGTCGCATATACTTTATCGGTCGCATTGTTGACACAGACACCGACCGGTTGTGATCCCACCGAAACTGTAGCCGTCACCTGATTTGTCGAGCCGTTGATTACGGAAACGCTATTGCCGCTATAGTTCACCACGTATGCGTCATTGGTGGTGATGTTGACACCAACGCCATAAGGTTGCGATCCAACTGCAAGCGTACTTGCTACCGCGTTGGTCGACCCATTGATAACCGAAACGGTCCCGCTCGTCCAGTTCGCAACGTACACCATGTTCGTCACTGGATTGACTGCAACGCCCTCCGGAGCCGACCCCACTGTCACTGTCGAAGTGACCGTGTTGGTCGAGCCGTTGATCACGGACACGGTATTGGTTCCATTGTTTCCCGCGTACACCGTGTTGGTAACGGAATTGACGGCGATATCACTTGGATTCGCCCCCACCGTCACTGTAGAAGCAACCGCATTCGTCGAGCCGTCGATCACCGAGACGGTTCCGCTGCCATTGTTCGTCACATATGCTGTGTTCGTCACCGGATTGATGGCTACATTCGACGGCTTCGTCCCCACGGTGACGCTTGTCGTCACCGTTTCGGTCGACCCGTTGATCACCGACACCGTGCCGGCGGTGAAATTGGCGACATAGACCGTGTTGGATACGGGGTTGATTCCAATTCCGATGGGACCAGCACCAACCCCGACCGTCGAGGTGACTGCATTGGTCGATCCATTCATAACCGAGACCGAAACGCCCGAATAGTTCGCCACGTAGATCGTGTTGGTTGCAGGATTCACCGCAATCGCCTGCGGATGACTGCCCACGGCGACTGTCGCCGTCACCGCATTCGTTGCGCCGTTGATCACCGACACTGTGTTGCTGTTGGAATTCGTCACATACACCGTGTTCGTCCCGGGATTGACCGCGATCGAGAACGGGCCGGACCCTACGGTGATCGTCTGCGTGACTGTGTTGGTCGCTCCATCGATCACCGATACGGTCCCGCTGCTGTTATTCGGCACATACACCAAATTGGTTACAGGATTGAGCACCGCGACCCTGGGAGCTGCCCCCACGGCGAGCGTCGACGTAACGCTCTGCGCGCGGAGTCCCGTCGGCACGAGGACAAGCAGCAGCATCCAAAGCAGCGAAAGCGTACGCAGTACGACCGCCCTGGTCCTCACCAATCGCGCCCCGGCGAGACGGCCGCTGCGGATGGAAAGAAAAAGCTGGGGTTGCTGGCGGTAAGCCGTGACTAGCGACGCAGGCCGCAGGTTGCGGCGTGACAGGCAAGGAATCAGATCGTACACGGGCGCACTCCAGTCGTAACACGAGCTTCAAACAGGAGAGTTGCACACCGAGTGCCATCTCTGCTGGACCGGGAGGCCTATCGTAAGTTACTGATTTCAGACGGACGGGTACTCAGAGATGTCGGTCGCCAGGCTGCAATTCTTAGGAAGTCTTAATCGGTGGCTATGGTCTTCCTCGTCCGTAACGCCGTTCACTAATGTTTCTCTAATGTTTCAACGTCCTCTGAAATGCCTCGCT
>CAVPRB010000005.1:0-100446 GCA_963707735.1 uncultured Acidobacteriota bacterium
TAATCCTTTGCTCGCAACCGTCTGCTCGAATCGAGGCCGGACCTCGGAGAGACTCGCTTCGCCCATCGACCGCTTCAGTGCATCGCGCATCAGGTCCCGCTCATCGGTAACCGCTTCGCGCTCCAGATTGCGTTCGCGCGCATAGGTAATTGCGGAATCAATGGACCTTTGTTTGCTTTCGAGACTGGCTGGTTCCACGTGGTGCTCACGTGCCACACGCATCACGTGTTCGGTCTGGTTGCCGAACGACTTCGCCATGGCGCGATGACGTTGCTGCATGGACTCATGTGAGTCAGAAGGCAACTTGCTTTCTCGCGTCTGGTGGGCGGCGATCTGTGCCGCCCCCGCTCGCTCAGCCCCGCGTTTTCGAGATGTTCTTTGATCTGCTGGCGGCGCGGACTCGATGCATCCAGATATTCCTGGCTATAACCTTTGATCTCTGGTTGTCCGCTCTTGCCCTGTTCGATTTCGTAACCCAACTGCTGGAGCCGGAGCGCCAGCTCCGAACGATAGATCGCGGTCGCATACTGTTGCGTGCGATAGAGTTCATGCGGTTGCAAGGCCCGCATCTCGCCGTCTTTGGTTTCTGTCAGGTTGAAGAACAGGACATGGGTGTGTAGCTGCGGTGCGGCATAGCCGTCCACCGGACGGCTGCTGTCGTGTTCGAACTTGGCGGCAACCCACTTGCCGGTTGATTCTGCCGGATGATTGCCGCCAAGACGCGCCTGGACGTAATGTTCCATCTCATCCAGCGTGACGGCCACACTCTCGCGGTGCGCTGCGCGCACCCGTTCGTCGCTGCCGACGAGCGCGGTAAGAGAAACGCTCTTGGGGGCGCTGAAGGTGGCATCCCAGCCCGCGCGGTGTTCCAACGTGCGGATGGTCTCGCCTTGCGCGTTGGCGTATTCTCGCGGCGTTTGATGGCGCACAAGCTGCTCGCCACTCACTGGATGCTGGCCGTCGGCGAGCCGTGCGAAGTGTTCTTCGGCGACTTCGCCGGTAAGTCCCCATTGCGTGGCAAGCCTGCCATGCCACTCGCCGCGTATCTGATCGCCCTCGGTGTAGTAATTCTGGCGGGCGTTTGAGAACTCCTCGCGGTGGTACGTCTGCGCCTGACTCGCGGTGATTGGTTTCGAAATCGTAATCATTAGTGTTTACCGAAAGAGGTGGCGCTGTTCCTGGCCGACTACTTTCTTCTGGGCCGATTGTTCCGCTGGCTCGATCTTGTATTCATTGCCACCACCGGTACCACCGGCGACGGCGGAGGCCGCTGCGGGGGCCACGGAACGCCGCATCTGCAAGGGACGTTCCAAGATTCCTGGCTGGCGTTGTTCTGGAGGAACAAACGGGAAGCCCATCGGGACCACAAGATTGCCGCACTTCAGGTAACCATGCAGCTCGCGCAATCCGGTGATTTCGGAGGCCATCACCAGCGGCTCCACTCGGCGGTCAAGCGAATAACTCTTGCTCTCGCCAGCGCCGCGATAGCGGTCGCTGCGCGTCTCCCGTAAGCGCTCGATCTCAACCTCACCGATCATTTTGCTAATCCACTCCGCTGCTCGTGCCTCGCTGGTCTTAAGGAATATCTTGGTCGCGGGCTGAGAGAGCATGGCCTCAGCCTCGTGGCCGTAGCGGGTCTCCAGTTGGCTCCGTCCTTGGAAGCCCAGCACTACGGGGTTGCCGGACTTGCGATTCTCGGTGACTGCCGTGTGCAACTGCGGCAACTTCTGCAAGCTGGCTAGCTCATCCAGCACAAACCATGTTCGCCGCGAAGACATCTGCCCCTGGTTCATCAGGCGAAGCACCAGCGTATCGAGCCATAAACTCATGAGCGGGGCCAGCCGCTCGCGGCTCTCCGGAGTGCTCGGAAGGAACAACCATCCCCGGCGCTCCTTCGACCACTCCAACGTGTTCCAACGCTGCTTCGTTTCCTTTTCCGAAGGCAGCAACTTGAAGACATTGGCTACCATCTTCAACTCGGCGAGCACGCCTTCGCGCTGCGCCGGTGCCGACTGCGAGATGGTGGAGGCGACATCGGTGCCTTGCACCCGGCGGTCGATCTCCTCGTCATGACTCATCCACCATGCCAGTTCGGCGGGCGTCGGATTGAAGGTGAGCAGGTGAGCAAACACCTCGCGCGGTCCGCGCGTGAAGAAACGGTTATCATTGGGTCGGTCGGGGAACAGCGATGCCGCCAGGGTCAAAGCTTCTGCTTCATGGCGCACTTCCTCGCCGGGGCTCCAATACGGCATCCGCTGGTCGAGAGGATTGAGGATTACATCGCCGCGCTCGGGCCGGTAGAACTGCGGTGTGTACTCGCGGGCGGGATCGTATACGATGGCGGATTCGCCGCGTTCTTCGATCTGCTCCAGCATTTGGCGGATCAGAGAACTCTTGCCCGAGCCAGTATCACCGACAATCAGAAAGTGACTTGCCTCGGTGGCGTGCGGCAAACGCAAGACCGGATTCTTTCCTCGCCTTCGTTGGAACCAGCTTTGACCGTTGGTAACGAACCCGATGCCATCCGAGCGATAGCGCTGATTGAATTCGTCACCCGTGACCAGCTCCGGGCCTTTCAACCGCCTTCCATGTTTCCAGATGCGCATGCGCTCGCGCTCGGAGGGAATCGCCAAGATGACGCCTGCAATCAAGACCGCAAGCCCGCCCCATCCTGCTGGTTTCAACTGCTCGGTGAGCGGCTGGTCGTGGTAAATCCAATGTCCGATCATCCGGTGAAGGCCCTGGCAGTTGTATCTTCCGCGCTGCCACTCCAGCCGTACCGCACCGTTCGCCACGGCTTCCTGAGTGAGCGTATAGCTGGACTCTCCCGAGGAAGTCGGCACGGAAACAACATCGTCCTCCAACGCTAGCCGGTGGCCACCCTTGCGGTCCACGACTGTGAGCAGGTTGTAGCTGCCTTCCTTGTGCAACGAAACCTGGGTCTGCAAGTAGGTCGGAAGATAGATGCGATCCGCCACGGGCCACCCTTCCTTGGTATTGGTAAACGAGGATTGTTACGGCGGTGAACACTCCTGCCGCTACCGCCCACAGAATTCCCACCGGATACCGGCTGGGCCAGTTTCCTGCATTCTTCTCGCGTCCCCACCCCTGGGTCATGATCCTTCTCCCGTCTGTTCTAACTTGCCGAGGTTGTCCTCTCGCCCGTCGGCCCACTGGATGATCTCTTCCATCCGTTCTTCGGTGATCGCCTCGCCGCGCAGTGAGGCATAAAAGAGGTTCACCACAATGGCGCGCAGCGAATGCAACTCGGCGAGCACGCTTGCGCCGGACGGTTCAGGTGACTGGCCGTTCACACTCGCGAGCAACACCTCGCGGCACCATTCGCTCACGGTGAGTTCGCGTGCGGCGGCTTGCGCTTCCATCTGCCCATACTCGTCATCGCTGACTTTGGTGCCAATGGATTTCGTGCGGAGGTTGGGCTTGCCCATCTGGTCTTTCCCTACCTTTATTCCCGATCCAATGAAATCAACAGGTTCGCCTTCGGTAACACTGCAACGCCGAAAATGGCGGATTTGGAGCCTAAGTTCTGCATTTGCAGCAGGTTCCCGAGCGGTAACCTTGGGTTACCGTGCAGCAACCCTCCAGGGGTGACGTGTCACCCCCCATTCCGGTGCCGTAGGCGCCGATAATGCTCTTGGTCCTCATCCTTGCTCGCCATACTCCGCCGTTAGCTCCTCCCGCCAAGGCTGAAGTTCAACGCTCTCCCACAACCGGCGCATCAAATCGCGCAACTCAAGGCACTCTTCTCTGGACAGGCTCAGGAATAGCCGATCCTGATTGAACATGAGCGAGTACCCCTTCTTGTCATCTGTAGGGAAAGCATGAAACTCCCTGCCGCGCCACGGTTGAACCGGATCAAAGGTCAGGGTTTCAAGCACGTTATGCAACTCGACCATCGCCGGAAACTCGCTGGTCATGAATCCGAAGCGGCGCACCCCATTGAAGTTCACAAAGAGCGTCAGGTCGCGATCCGTTGGCAGGAAGGCAAGCCGTACGGTTTGCTCCTCGTTCTCCGCCGCTTCCGGCAGCTTGCTCCGCAGTCGAAAGTCATCCTCGTGTGCCCCCGACTGACGCACCGGATTTTCGTCATTTCGTATCCAGTGACCACGAGCGGCCAAGCGCCACAACACCGGCCAATGTGGCGCGAGAATCTGACTCAGGCGCGTGCTCTCGACCTCCTCATCTCGAACGGCGGCGAGGAAACATCTGCCAACGTTGCCGGGATGCTCCCACCTGTCCTCTGGCAGTAGCAGCTTTCGTCGCAATTCGATCTGTTTGAGAACCGCTTGGTGCCTCTGCTCGGAATCGCTATCGGAAAGTTGAACTCCGGTGGAGTGGTGGCCGTCGAGGTTTCCAAAGTAATACCAGGCATGCTTCGACGCCGGTTTCTTACGGTTCTGATAGACCGCCTCAAACGCATTCAGTAGCCCCAGATATGACTCCCGGCAGGGAATCGCTGGCCGGAACAGCGGCGGCGTCTGACAGCGTTCTTCGCACGCGATCTGCACAAATTCAGCGAGCACATCCCATTCGGGGCTGGACAGAGTGTGCTGCGACTCCCATTTCTTGCGAATGTGCAAAAGTGAGGCCGTGGGATGCCGCAACAGCTCACTCCGCTGACTCTGCCGGTCAAGGTCGTCGGCACGCTCCTCGAAGACGCGGAATGCCGCTTCCCCGAGCGATATGGGACGGTGCAACTGCTCGGCCAACACATCCCGATAACGCTCAAGAATGCCCATCCGTTCCTCTGTAAGCCTAAGAGAGATAACCTCGTTGCGTTTTTTCTTACTTAAAATATTCATAATTTTGCCTACGCATACTCCTTCTGTAGTCAATTGATGCATCAGAGTTGGGATGCGGTTACCTGTCCCTTGCTAAAAAGGTGGCGAAAATTGGTTTCCGGGAACAGACTCCCGGACTGACGGTTCAAGTGGGATAGCACGATGAAATTGCTGAGCACGAAACAAGTCTCTGAAATTCTGGGTCTACCGGAAAGCACGCTGCGTTATTGGCGGTGTGCCGGACTCGGTCTGCCTTACGTCAAACTCGGCGGAAGAATCAAGTATGATGAGGCTGACGTACACGCCTACGTCAAAGCCAATAAGCGAATTCCATCCGTGCGGGCCGCACAGGAGAATCGCCTTGGCACTCTATCGGCGTAAGAACAGCAGTGTCTATTGGTATGACTTTACGGAAGGCGGGGTCCGCTTTCGAGGGTCTACCAAGGAGAAAATACTGGCCCGTGCCCGGTCGGCAGAATCGGAACTGATCGTAAAGGCACGCAACCGTCAACTTTCGTCAACCGCGAAGAAGCCGCTTGGGTTTTGTGAGTTTGCGGGCATCTTCAGAGATTACGTTACCGATATGCGGCGTGATCCTGGAACCAAGTCGTATTACCAAACGGGGCTGAAGGTTCTGCTCACAAAGCCTCTGGCCGCCATGCGGCTGGATCAGATCACGGCGAAGGTGATCGATACGACTGCGTTCGAGGGCTCCGGTTCGCACGTCAACTGTAGCCTGCGCACCTTGAATCGCATGATGCATCTGGCCTGTGAGTGGGGATATCTGGTGAAGGTGCCAAAGGTCAAAATGGTGCGTGAAAGAAAGCGCACTGCAACTTTCGACGGCGAGTCTGAGGATGTCAGCCTTACCTCGCTGCCGCAGCCGTGGAGGGACGTATTGCTCGTGATGCTCGACGCCGGAATGCGCAACCAGGAAGCAGTAGCCTTGCGCTGGGAGCATGTGAACTTCGAGAACCAACACATCTACAATCCGCGGGTGAAAGCTCAGGATACGGATGGTTGGATTCCGATGAGTGACCGGCTCAAGGTAGCGTTGCTGGAACGGTCGAAAGACAAGAAGTCGGAATGGGCTTTTCCATCGAAGACTGCGAAGTCTGGACACCTCTGGCCAAACGTCTCACGTCCATTTTCCAAAATGCGCCGGGAGAAGAAATTGCCGAAGGAGCTGACGCCGTATGCGGCCCGGCACACCTTTGGGACGGACATGCTGGCGCTCAGCGGCGATATTGTGTTTGTGGGGAAACTGATGGGGCACCGCAACGTCAACACCACAGCACGTTACATGCATCCGAGCATCGGTAAAGCGAAAGAATTACTGAACCAGAGAAACGCGGCGCGGGCGGAAAGTTTACGTCACATTCCGCGTCACACTGGGGAAGATCAGACCTTAGAAGAGGAGAGCTAAATGCTTGATTCTAAAATGGTAGCGCTACCGGGAATCGAACCCGGGTTTTAAGATTGAGAATCTCACGTCCTAACCCCTAGACGATAGCGCCACGAGAGCCAGCTTCAATATAGCAAAACGAGCGTCTAGCGCCAAGCCAGCTCGCTGCGCGCCGCATCCCAGCCCCGAGCGGCCATGGCCGCTCCGCAAACTCGCGTGCAGCCAGGAACTCCGGTCCCGTCGCACCCATCCCCAGCCACCTGTCCTACGCGCCATCATCCGGCTGCAGCCCGATGTTGCTTTCTCCGGCCGCCTTCTTCTCCTCGTATTTCTTCACCCACGCTTCCCAGCTCTTGCCTGCGGCGGGGTCGCGCCCGGTAAAGGCCAGCGCCGCGATCTCCGCGTAGGCAATGTCGCGTCTCTGCCCACCTTCTTGCGGCAGCACCCGTGCGTAGGAATCCGCCAGCGACTTTCCCGTCCGCCGGTCGTAGACGTAGCCCACCACCACCTCGCCGTTCTTCAGCGTCAGGGTCACGTCGCCGCGGTAGTCGAATGCCTGTTCCAGTGCCGTTCGCAGCTCCTGCTCTTCTGCCAGCGGCGGAACCCATCCCTGCAGTGTCTCGCGCGTCACTGTTTCCATCTCCTCGATGCTCATCGGGTTTCCTGCGGCGTGGCGTCGGCTTCAAAATGTGACGCAACCGGCGCTGCAATCTGCACCAGCGGCGCCCGCCGCTCGGACGGCCGCGCCGCCTGAACGCTGGCCAACGCTTGCGGCGTCCTCGTAGCTGGAGAGCATGCCTTTGACCGTGGCAACGATTCCATCCAGCGAACCAAACGTGTGGTTTACCGCCGAAGGTTCAAAGCCGCAGTGCACCATGCAGTTGGCGCAGCGCGGATTGCCGCTCTTCTCCCCGTAGCCGTCCCAATTCGTCTCTTCAATCAGTTCCTTGAACGTATCCGCATAGCCGTCCTGCAGCAGGTAGCAGGGCTTCTGCCAGCCAAACAGGGTGTAGGTCGGAATGCCCCACGGGGTGCATTCGTAGTCGCGCCGTCCCATCAGGAATTCCAAAAACAGCGGCGTGGCGTTGAACTTCCAGCTCTGCTTGCGATTGCTCAGAATCTGCCGGAACAATTCCCGGGTGCGCTCCTTGCCGAGGAAGTGCGACTGGTCCGGAGCCTTGTCATAGCTGTAGCCGGGCGAGAGCATCATGCTCTCAACTCCCATCTCCATCATGTCGTCGAAGAATCGCCGCACGCTCGCCGGATCCGCGCCATCGAACAACGTGGTATTCGTCGTCACTCGGAATCCCTTGGCGATGGCTTCCTTCATCGCCTCTACCGCAATGTCATAGGTGCCTTCGCGGCAAACAGCAAAATCGTGGTGCTCGCGCTCGCCATCCAGATGCACCGTAAACGTGAAGTACTTGCTCGGCTTGAACAGGTGCATCTTCTCTTTCAGCAGCAGCGCGTTGGTGCACAGGTACACATACTTGCCGCGCGCAATCAGCCCCGCAACAATCTCGCCAATCTGGGGATGCAGCAGCGGTTCGCCGCCGGGAATGTTCACAATCGGAGCGCCTGCTTCTTCCACCGCGCGGAAGCACTCCTCCGGCGTCAACTGGCTCTTCAGCACGTGCGCCGGATACTGCACCTTGCCGCACCCGGCGCAGGCCAGGTTGCAGCGGAACAGCACTTCCAGCATCACCACCAGCGGGATAGTGCTTGCGCCCCTGGAGCCGGTTCTTGAGCACATAACTACTCACCGCCCACATTTGAGAGACCGGAACTGCCATTGAACTCACCCTCCGTATACTATCGTAACCGATTCGCCGCCCGCCGCCACAGAATGCGGTGTCCGGCTGGCGAATCCGGGATTAAACGCCCCTAAATATCAGTCTGAACGGGCAAACAGCGCGTGCATATTGTGCCGCAGCATGTTCTCCACAATGCGCGTCTCTTCCTCGCCAAACGACTTCCACTCCAAGAGTCCGCAGCACCGAAGCCCGATCCACCCGCGGTGAACTTGATCATCGAAAGGATCGCCATGAATTGGATGCGGGTCTCCGGCGCCTCGGCGGGCCGCCTGGTCAGCCGGGAAACATATTCGAATCCCACCTCCAGCATCGGCACAAACTTCGAATGAAGAATCTCAAACGCCTCGGTCGGATCAAACTGCTCGCGGTAGATGAACTGTCCCCAGGAGCGCGGCGTATCGGCGCCCAGCATGATCTCGGCAATCTCCACGATGAACTCGGTAAACTTGCGCAGCGTCTCATCATGGGTCAGTCCGGATTCCAGCAGCCCCTGCCGCGCCCGCTCGCACGCCGGACGGAAACGCGTCCGCAATGTTTGAGCCAATGTACTCGGCAGCCGCATGATAAAGTCCCAGCTTGCTGCCAAAATAGTAGGGAATCGAAACCAGGTTGGCCTGTGCCCGCTC
Source organism: uncultured Acidobacteriota bacterium (assembly GCA_963707735.1). Taxonomy (GTDB): domain Bacteria; phylum Acidobacteriota; class Terriglobia; order Terriglobales; family Acidobacteriaceae; genus TOLSYN. The sequence continues at coordinate 8,648 of CAVPRB010000005.1, forward strand.
CACAATGGTTCGCGTGCTTGCACCTTCAAAGCCGAGATCGGAAAAAACCTCCACCGCCACCTCAATCAGTCGCTGGCGGGTGCGTTCGCTCCGGTCCTGGCAGGCAGAGCGTCCAAAGGCAGCATTTCGTCTTTACCACTGGTTTAGCCATTTTTTTCGCTTTTGCATAAAACCACAGTTTGACAAATAAATCAAGCGTATGATTTCTTAGTAATAGTAATCGAAGTCGGGTCGGAGATTCAATAATGCAGGTTAGACAAATTCTACCGCTGGCTGCTCTTCTCGCTCCTGGCCGTTCCCGCCAGCTGCCCAGCAATTCAGCGGCGGCCCAGCCCCGCTCAATGTTCCGCAGTCGCTCGATCAGCTGCTCTCCGCGGGAAATCAGAGTCCATTTTCCGGCAGCGTTCCCTCCGCCAAGCTGACAGCCCGGCGTTCTGGATCTCAGCGTCGACGACGCGATTGATCGCGGCCTCAAGTACAATCTCGGAATCGTCCTCAGCGGCCAGGCCACCGCCCAGGCCAAGGCGGCGCGCCTCAAGGAGCTGAGCAACATCCTGCCGCAGATCAATGGCAGCCTTGCGCGAGAGCGGCATCAAAGCAGCCTTCCGGCCGAGGGTTTCAGCTTCAGAATCTCCTCGGCGTGCCGATATCCGCCGTGCCTGCGCTTCAGCAACTCCGACGCCCGCGTTTCCATGACCGAGGACCTGCTCGATCTGCACGCCATCGAGAACACCCGCGCCGCCGCTGCCAATGTCCGCGCCGCCGGATTCAGCTTCAACTCCGCCAAGGAGACTGTGACCCTCGCCGTGGCCGCCAGTTATCTGCTGGTCATCGCCGCCGAGAGCCGGGTCGAGGCCGGCACCGCCGAGCTGAATACCGCCGAGGCCTTGCAGCAACTTGCCGAGGATCGCGAAGTCCGCCGGCCTCAACCCCAACATCGATACCCTCCGTGCCCGCGTCGAATTGCAGGTACGCCGCCAGAATCTCATCGAGGCCAACAACAACCTCGCCAAGCAGCGCATCACCCTGCTGCGCGTCCTCGGACTCCCCGTCCATCAGCAGATCAGGCTGGTCAGCCGCGTCCCTTACAAGCCGCTGCCCAAGGTCGCCGAAGAGGAGGCGTTGCAGCGTGCCTTGGCCACGCGTCCCGACTACCTGGCCGCCGAGCAGCAGGTCAAGGCCGCCGAGTTGCAAAAGAAGGCGGCCGAAGCCGAGCGCCTGCCCACCCTCGGCATCAGTGGAGACTACGGCGTCCATCGGAACCCGTCCCGACAACGCATTCTCCACCTGGACCGTCAATGCCGGACTCAAAGTCCCCATCTTCCAGGGCGGCAAGATTGAGGCAGACATTCGTCAGGCCGATGCCGTTCTGCGCAGCGCAAGGCGCAGCGCGATGATCTCAAAGGCCGCATCGAGCAGGATGTCGCCGACGCCATTCTCGACGTAGCCGCCGCCGGCGAGCAGGTCGAGGTGGCCAGGGCCACCCTGGACTATGCGCAGCAGACGCTTACCCAATCCCAGGACCGTTTCTCCGCCGGCGTCACCAACAACATTGAAGTGATCCAGGCGCAGGAAGCTTTGGCCACGGCGAATCAGCAGTACATCGGCAGTCTTTACTCCCACAACATCGCCAAGGTTCTGCTGGCGCGCGCCGTCGGCGCCGCCGAGCAGACGCTGCGCCAGGTTCTCGGAGACGACACCGCTGCCGGCCTGCAGGAAAATCCTGCACCGGCGAAATAGAAATCGAACTTGCGCGGCTGCCGACGGCAGCCGCCTCGAGAAGCTTTGGAGAACTGGAATGGCGAACGAAGAACAGAAGACACCGGCCGCGGCCGAGCACAAAACGGGACTATTTGAGCGCAAGCCCTGGCTTTCCACCGTGTTGCGCGTGCTGGTGGTGCTCGCCGTCATCGGCGTCGCGCTTTTCTGGTGGCAGAGCCGCAAGTATCGAGGATACCGACGATGCCCAGGTCGATGGCTACATCTATCCCATCAGCGCCCGGGTCAGCGGACACGTCGTCAAGGTCAACGTCGAGGAAGGCCAGTTCGTCAAGGCCGGCACCGTGCTGGTCGAAATCGACGACCGCGATTACCAGGTTGCCGTCGAGCACGCCAAAGCCGATTACATGGATGCGGTCGCCTCGTCCCAGGCCGCGCAGTTCAATGTGCCCATCTCCGCAGGTAGGCTCCAGCAGCCAGATTCACTCCGCCCAAGCCGACGTGCTCAACGCCGAAGCCGGCATCACCGCCGCCACCAAGCAGGTCGAGGAAGCCGAAGCGCGCCTGATTCAGGCGCAGGCCAACGCCAAGACGGCCAACGCCGATCTGGCGCGTTACGCAACCCTGGTGGGCAAGAAGGAAATCTCCCAGCAACAGTACGATCAGGCCGTCGCCGCCGCCACCTCCGCCAATGCCACCGTCTCCGCCGCCCAGGCCAGTGTCCGCTCCTCGCAGGAAGTCGTGAAGCAGACCAAGGCGCGTCTCGGCCAGGCCCAGGCCGCGCTTGCCAACGCCCAGATCACTCCCAAGCAGATCTCCGTCACCCAGGCCCGTGCCCGCGCCGGTGAGGCGCAGGCCGCCCAGTCCAAGGCCTCGCTCGATCAGGCGGAGCTCAATCTCGGCTACACCGAGATCGTCGCTCCCGTCGATGGCGTGGTTGGCAACCGCAACGCACAGGTCGGCCAAAACGTCCAGGTCGGGCAGGAATTGCTCTCCATCGTTCCCCTCAAGGACATCTGGGTCACCGCCAATTTCAAGGAGACGCAGCTGGAGCACATGCGTCCCGGCCAGCCCGTTGAAATCAAGGTGGACGCGCTGGGCGGCCAGAAGTTCCGCGGCAAGGTCACCAGCATCGGCGGCGCCACTGGAGCCAAGTTCAGCCTGCTGCCTCCCGAGAACGCCACCGGAAACTACGTCAAGGTGGTGCAGCGTGTTCCCGTCCGCATCGATTTCGACGACCGCGAGAAGAGCCGACTTCAATCAGGACGGCAGACTTGCGCCCCGGTCTTTCCGTGGATCCGGACGTGAGGGTTCGATGAGCGAGGCCGCAGCCCGGCGCCAGCCCCCGATGGCGCCCCAGCCACAATCCATGGGCCGTGGCCATGACCGTAACTCTGGCCACCTTCATGGAGGTGCTGGACACCTCGATTGCGAACGTGGCGCTGCCCCACATCGCCGGATCGCTCTCGGCCGGGCAGGATGAATCCACCTGGGTTCTGACCAGCTACCTGGTCTCCAACGCCATCGTGCTGCCCATCTCCGCCTGGATGCAGCGATCGCTTTGGCCGCAAGCGCTTCTACATGACCTGCGTTCTGCTGTTCACCCTCAGTTCGCTTGTTCTGCGGACTCTCCACCACTCTGCCCATGCTGATCTTCTTCCGCGTTCTGCAAGGCGCCGGCGGCGGCGGACTGGGACCCAGCGAGCAGGCGATTCTGGCCGATACATTTCCGCCCGAAGCAGCGCGGCATGGGCTTTGCCATGTATGGCATGGCCGTGGTCCTGGCGCCCGCCATCGGTCCCACCCTCGGCGGCTACATCACCGACAATTATTCCTGGCACTGGATCTTCTTCATCAACGTGCCCGTCGGTATGCTCTCGCTCTTTCTCAGCTCGCGCATGGTGGAGGACCCGCCTTGGATCGACGACGCCCGGCGAGCGAGCCAAACACTCGCCGGTCGACTACATGGGCCTCGAGCCTGATCGCCGTCGGCCTCGGAGCCTTGCAGGTCGTGCTTGACAAAGGCCAGCGCGAAGACTGGTTCTCGTCGCACTTCATCCAGATTTTTTCCGCCGTCGCCGTTGCCGGTCTGCTCGGTTTCGTCGTCTGGGAGATGCGCGAGCAGCATCCGGTGCTCAACCTGCGTCTGCTCAAGAACCGCAACTTCGCCGTCAGCAACGTCCTCATGTTCACTCTCGGCTGGGTGCTCTACGGTACCACCGTGCTGATTCCGCAGTTTCTGCAAACCGTGCATGGGATACACCGCGCAACTTGCCGGCATGGCGCTTTCTCCCGGCGGCCTGGTCGTGATGGCCATGATGCCCATCGTGGGCATGCTCGGTCTCGCGCGTCGATCCGCGCAAACTGATCACCTTCGGATTCATCGCCCTGGCTGGCTCCATGTTCCACATGACCAACATCTACCTCGGCATCGACTTCCACACCGCGATGATGTATCGCGTCTACCAGTCGATCGGCATGGCGTTTCTCTTCGTGCCCATCAACACTCTTTGTTACATTGGCGTGCCCCAGGAGCAGAACAACCAGATCTCGTCCATGATCAACCTCATGCGCAATCTTGGCGGCAGCTTTGGAATTTCCTTTGTCACCACCATGCTGGCGCGGCGCGCCCAGGTGCATCAAACCGATCCTTGCCGCCCACACCGCCAACTCCAACCAGATGCAGACCTTGCTTCAAGGCATGCGCCGCCACGTATGCGGTGCGCTGCGGCTCCGGCCCAGCGGCGCTGCAACAGGCCTACGCCAGCATCTACGGAATCGTGCAGCAACAGGCCGCCGTGCTCGGCTACCGAGACACCATTCTGGCCATGGCGATTCATCACCGTGCTGGTCATGCCCCTGGTCCTGCTGGCGCGCCGGCCCAAACCCGGCGAGGTCCGCCTCGGTCACTAAGCAGTGGCTTCCGGGGCCGCCGGTACGGTTTTCGAGTGAATTTTTTTCCACTTGCACCATGTAAACCAATGTCTGCGTTTTCCGTCTCTCAGAACGTGTGCGGGTAACTCATTTGTAAAGCTTTGTAAAGAAGCGCCGTCGATCTCCATTTCCGGGAACTTTGACACGCCTCTGACGGCAATACAAAACGGTAGAGGGAAATGATCCATCAGCCTGGGAGTTGCGGAATGTTAAACGGACTTGAGATTCGAAGCCTCGCAGATGAACGACCTCAGCATGGTGCGTGTCGATGAGCATGCCGCTCCCGAGCAGTGCTGCCGGCCAGACCCTGGTAGGGAAAAATATTTTCGCCAGCGGTCTTCTGCGTCCCGGAATACAGTCGTTCGTCAGCCCGTTGTCGCTGCGCTATTCGCTGCAGGATCAGTACAAGATCCGCACCGAGCGCGGCCATTACACGCTTTCTCCCACAACCTTCGTCGTCATCAATGAAGGCCAGCGTGGCGAGATCAGCGTTGAAGCCAATGCGGCTCCGCGCGCCGTCACCCTCGTCTTCGAGCAAAAGTACATGGCGGATGTCGCGCGCAGTTTCAGCGCCCCGCTGGTTGCTTCACTCGATATGGATAGCGATGGCATCGTCGTCCGTTTTCCCGAGTGCGTCGAGCACGAGAGCGCCTTTGAAATCGGACCCAAATTACGTTCGCTCAGCGCCGCCTGCCTGCGTGGCGACAGTATCGGGAGCATCGCCGACAAGTTCCGCGCCGTCTCTGAATGCGTGGTGCTGGTCTACAGCGCCGCCAGCCGCCAGATCGAAACCATTGACAGCGTGCGTCCCGGAACCCGCGCCGAACTCTATCGCCGCATTCAGCGCGCCTACGTCTTCATTCAGGACGCATACAACGAAGAGCTCTGCCTGGAGAAAATCGCCCGCGCCGCCTGCATGTCGCCGCATCATTTCCATCGCGTCTTCAGCCAGGTCTATGGAATCACGCCGTTGCGCGCCCTGGCGGACCGCCGCATGCAGATGGCGCACAAGCTTCTGGAGACCACCGACACGCCGGTCTCGGCCATCTGCCGCGCCGTCGGATACCACAGTGCTCCGACCTTCTCCAATCTATTTCGCGCCAAGTTTGGCGTGCCGCCGTCGCTGTTGCAGCAGCGCAGCCGCAGAATTCGCACCCAGTAGGAATCCATTTTTGAGCAGACGACGCTGGCCGGCAGCAATGCCGGCCGATTTTTGTTTTCAACGGTCGAAGTTTCCGGATTCCAGCCCAATTCTTAGTATCATTCATACATGCCGCGCGACCCGAACGACCCTCACCGCCTCAACCCGATCCGGCGCGCCATGGTGGAAATCCTCTTTATCGTCTTCCTCTTTTACTCAAATCTGCTGATGAGCGAATTTACCGCGGTCAATGGACAGGGCAAGACCCTGGTGCTCGCCCTGCACAACATCTTTACGATCGCGAACTTCGTGATCGCCATGATCGCCGCCTCCATCGGTTACCTCGTCTTTGAGTACCTTAGAAGAAAACTATAAGCCCGTCCCTAGCCCTTGAGATTTGCTCCCGATCTGCCGATAACAAAGAGTAATGACAATCGCTTCTCCGCCCGCGCTTCTCTTTTCGGAAGTGCCGGCGGCGGGCCTGGGACGGACACTGCCATGAATGAACCGACTGCGAAGCCGATGCAACCCTCAACCGGGTCCGCGCCGATCGAACCTCTTACCCTCGACTGCGATCATCTCCTCACTCACGCCGGAGGCGATCCACGCTTGTTGATTCAGCTCTGTGGCATCTTTCTCAATGAACTTCCCATGCGCATGGAGTCCCTGCGCTCAGCCATCAAGGATCGCAACCACCCCCGCACCGAGTGCGCCTTGCAGCAATTGCGCAACTCCCTCCTGGTCATCGGCCCCGGTCATCTTTCCTTCACCGCGGAAATCCTGGAGGGCGCCGTTCGCGCCCGCCGCACCCGTCAGATCCAGCGCGAGTGGAAACGCCTGGAAGACCAGATGAAGATTCTCGTCCCGCAAGTGCAGCTCCTGATGTTGGAGGTCGATACGCCCCGCTGCGCCGTGCAGTAGTGCCCGCTGCTCACGTATTCTTGCGCAGCCGCATGTAGCTGGCCTGGCTTACCGCAATGTGCCGGCCCTCCATGTCGTGAATGTTAATCTCCGCCAGGATCAGCGTCCGTCCCGCCTTGATGATCCTTGCCGTGGCGCGGGCGTCGGTTCGGCAGGGCGCCAGGAACCGGATGCTCAGGTCGGTGGTCGTCGTGGCCACGTCGGCTCCCGCCACCGTCAGCACCGCGGTTCCACCTGCGGAGTCCGCCAGGGTGGCCAGCAACCCCCCATGGAAGCACTGGAAAATGCCATCCAGCCGCGTCTCGTACGGAGCAACCAGCACCGCCCGCCCATGTCCCAACTCCTCCACTCGATAGCCAAAAGTCCGCGCCGCGGGAATTGCCAGCAACCGCTCGCGAATCGCTTCCGGAGAAAATTCTCGCTCTGTCATGGCTCGATAAAATATCTTCCCGCGTCTCCCACGACGCAAATTGGGCCGCAAATTGTGCTACAAATCAGTCTCATGTACTATCTCCTCAAAACCGAACCCACCGTCTATTCTTTTCCTCAGCTCCAGCGCGAAGGTGAAACTCTCTGGGACGGAGTCACCAATCCCGCCGCCGTCATGCACCTTCGCGAGATGCACAAGGGAGACAAACTCATCCTCTACCATACCGGCCAAGAGCGCTCCGCCGTCGGCACCGCCCATGTCCTCTCCGTCGATGCATCCGATCCCAAGGTTCCCCTGGTAAGAATTGCCGCCGGCAAAGCCATTGCGCATCCCGTATCGCTCTCCCGGATTAAACTCAGCCCTTTGTTCGCCGATTCCCCTCTGCTCCTCCAGGGACGGCTCTCGGTAGTTCCCCTCTCCCAGGCGCAATACCGGGCGCTGATCTCGGCTGCATTGTAGGCAACGTCTCAGCCCGGGAATGCCGGTCCCAAACGCCCGTCGCGCGCTCGTCTGCGTCCTTCGGCGCTCCCGCTGTTGCAGCGTCTACCGCCGGGCCGGATCGCACCCAATCGCCTCCAGACCCGTGTTTACCATCGCGGTAACCATTGGTATATGGACCGACGTAATCGTTGCGATCGCCCCGGAATTGGGTACTATCGGACCATACCAAATTCTCGAAATGCCATGGCGATGAAGACAGATACCAGACCAACGTTTTGGATTCTGCGGTACTCCGCACTTGTTCTTGCGGCCATGTTTTTCTGTGCAGTTTCGCTTTGTGCCGAGGAACCCTTCTGCAAGTCCAAAGGCGGCGAAGTAAAAGTAGTCTACCCAGACCTTGCCCGCCGCATGAAGATCATGGGCGTCGTTCGTCTCGAACTTCAGCTTTCCCCATCCGGCAGCGTCCGTGAGAGCAAGATCCTCGGTGGCAATCCCATCCTGGCATCCGCCGCGCAAACTGCCGTAAAGCAGGCCAGGTTTGAGGGTTCGGAATCCTGCGTCGTCGTGTTCCAGTTCAAGTAGCCGCCCCGATCGCAAGTTTCTCGCCCGCATCCTCTCCGGCGTATGCCGGAGTTTCCTTTGCTGCACGAAACATCCCGCCACACTACAATGATTCTTCTGCCCGCGCGAGGAGCCCATGCCCATCCATACCATCATCGAGCCATTCCGCATCAAGAGTGTCGAGCCCATCCACTGGACCCAGCGCGAAGATCGCGAACGTCTGCTGCAGGCCGCCCACTACAACCTGTTCCTTCTCTTGGCCGACGATGTCCTCATTGACTTGCTGACCGACTCCGGCACCGGCGCCATGTCTACCTACCAGTGGGGAGCCATCATGGAAGGCGATGAGAGCTATGCCGGCAGCCGCAGCTACCTTCGCTTCCGCGACTCCGTGCAGAGCATCTTTGGCTACACCCATGTCATTCCCACGCACCAGGGCCGCGCCGCCGAGCGAATCCTGTTCAGCACCATGGTCAAACCCGGCGACGTCGTACCCAACAACACTCACTTTGACACCACCCGCGCCAATGTTGAAACCGCCGGCGCCGAGGCTCTCGACCTCGTCATCCCCGAGGGCCGCCAGCCCAACCTCATCCATCCCTTCAAAGGCAATATGGATGTCGATGCTCTTGCCGAAACCATCCAGCGCGTCGGTCCGCGAACGCATTCCGCTCGTCATGCTCACCATCACCAACAACTCCGGCGGCGGACAGCCCGTCTCCATGGAAAACGCCCAGCAGGTCAGCCGGCTCTGCCACAAGCACAACATCCCGCTGTACTTTGACGCCTGTCGATTCGCCGAGAACTCCTACTTCATCAAGCTCCGCGAGCGCGGCTACGCCGACAAAACTCCCAAGCAGATCGCGCAGGAAATGTTCTCCCTCGGCGACGGCTGCACCATGAGCGCCAAGAAAGACGGCATGGCCAACATCGGCGGCTTCCTCTGCACCAACAACGACCTGCTCGCCCAGCAGGAAAAGGACCTGCTCATCCTCACCGAGGGATATCCCACCTACGGAGGCCTGGCCGGACGCGACCTCGAAGCCATCGCCGTCGGCCTTCAGGAGGCGCTCGATCCCGACTACCTGCGCTACCGCATCGCCTCCACCGCCTACCTCGGCAACCACCTGGCCGAGCAGGGTATCCCGCTCGTCATGCCGCCCGGCGGCCACGCCGTTTACCTTGACGCACGCGCCTTCGTCCCCCATATTCCTGTCGAACAGTTTCCCGGCGTTGCCCTCGCCGCCGAACTCTACCTCGAAGGCGGCATCCGCTCCGTCGAAATCGGCTCCCTCATGTTCGGCCCCGCCGCCCAAATGGACCTCGTCCGCCTCGCCATCCCCCGCCGCACCTACACCCAGAGCCACATCGACTACGTCATCGAGGTCATCACCGGAGTCTGGCGCAAACGCTTCCACATCCGCGGCCTCCGCCTCACCTACGAACCGCCATTCCTCCGCCACTTCACCGCCAAAATGGAGCCGGTGTAGACTTTGCCCGCCTGCCCGCTGAGCATTCATCGCGAGCCAGGCGAGCCATCCCCGCACCGCTCCAAGTTGGGGTGACGCTGTAGAGGTGGCCTCACAAATCGGCCGTGCCGCAAGAAGGGCTGATTTCACGAGGCTTTAGCCGCTGAGGGAAAAGCCCTTCGGACCTCAAGCCATTTATGCGACTGCTTTACAGTCTCTCTGGCCTCGAACTGCCTTCCGCGCTGTACCCCTTCGACGCAACCCGCCTGGCTCCGCTTTAGGTTTTGCATTCCTCGCTGCGAGCGGTACAATTCGGGCGAATCATTCCTGAACAAGAGGATTTCACTTGCCGGCCCAAGCCGGCGTGGCAATGCCGGGGAAACCAGGCCTGGTCTGGAAGGAACGGAGTTATCCACCCATGAATTTGAGTCTGATCATCGCCTTTTTGCCCTGGATACTCTTTGGCGCGCTGAGCCACCGTTATCCTCTGGCCGCCCTGCTGGTGGCCCTGGCGATCACCGCCGTTCAGGTGCTGGTGCACCGTCGCAATGCCAAGATTCTGGAACTGGTGTCCTTCAGCTTTTTCACCTTCGACTTCGTGGCGCTCTACTTCCTGCACTGGCAAGCCATCGGACATCACCAGGGACTCCTGGTGCACCTGCTCCTTGCGGCCACCGCCTGGGGTTCGCTGCTTGCCGGCAGCCCGTTCACCTTGCAGTACGCGCGCGAGGGAGTTCCTCCGGAACGCTGGAACCTTCCCTCGTTCATCCGTACGAACCAGTGGATCACCGCGGCCTGGGGCACCGACTTCATCCTGCAGGCCCTGGTGCTGGAGTGGCAGGCGGCCAAGGGTGGAGCGCTGCCCAGTGTGATCTCCACGACCCTGACCGCATCCGCGCTGGCCTTCACCATGTGGTATCCCGGCTGGGTCCGCAGGCAAGCGCCGGCGAATGCGCCCGCCGCCGATCAACCCGCCCCTGCCAAGGAGACCGCGTCCGCAGATGTGCGATAGTTGATCTCGCTTCTGGCGGGCGGGTGGTAGGGTAGTTTACGACGGGCCTTTATAATCGAAGCGCTGGCTTCCGGCTCTGCCACCAATTGGCGCGGCGGGCATCCAATCAGTTGTGAGCAAACTTATGGATAAGCGGTTTTTCTTTGAGAAGTATGGACTCAGCGAGCCTGATCTGGAGAAGTACCTGGCTGCGGCTCTGGGGGCGGGTGGCGATTATGCCGATCTTTATTTCGAGTATCTGACCTCGACGGCGCTCTCGCTGGATGAGTCGATGGTGAAGTCGGCCGCGCAGGGAATCAGCGCGGGATGCGGGGTTCGCGTAGTGACCGGCGAGCGCACCGGTTACGCCTATACCGACGACCTTGCCCCGGAAAAGATTCTGCATGCGGCGCGCACCGCGGCCTTGATTGCCAGCGGTCCGGCGCGGACTCCGGTGGTGAGCCTGAAGGATCAGGCGCGTCCCAGTCTTTATCCGGTAACCAACGCGGCCGCCGATGCCGAACTGGCGGACAAGGTGAAGCTGGTGTTCCGCGCCGACAAGGCTGCGCGCGCCTACGATTCGCGCGTCAAGGAAGTTCGCGCCAGCTATGCCGACGAGCTTCGCCGCATCCTGGTGATTGGCTCCGACGGCACCTTTGCCGAAGACGTGCAGCCGCTCTCGCGGTTGAGCGTGTTTGTGATCGCGCGCGACGGACAGCTCAGCGCGAAGGGAACTTCGGGCGGCGGCGGACGCCATAGGTTCGAGGTCTTTATGACCGAAAAAACGCCGGAACATTTTGCCGTTGAAGCGGCGCGGCAAGCGATCTTGCAATTGAACGCCGTACCGTGTCCAGCGGGCGAGATGGCAGTGGTGCTGGGACCGGGCTGGCCCGGCGTGCTGCTGCATGAAGCGATTGGGCACGGCCTGGAGGCGGACTTCAATCGCAAGAAGACCTCGGCTTTCTCCGGCTTACTGGGCAAGCGCGTGGCCAGCGACAAGTGTACGGTGGTAGACAACGGAACCCTGAATGAGCGGCGCGGTTCGCTCAACGTGGACGACGAGGGCAACACCACCCGGAACACCATGCTGATCGAGAAGGGCATTCTGAAGGGCTACATGGCCGACAAGCTTTCCGCCCGCCTGATGGGACTGCCCAACACCGGCAACGGGCGCAGGGAAAGTTACGAGCACATTCCCATGCCGCGCATGACCAATACCTACATGCTCTCGGGCGAGGATCTGCCGGAGGACATCATCAAGAGCGTGCAGCGCGGACTGTATGCGGTGAATTTTGCCGGTGGGCAGGTGGACATCACCAACGGCAAGTTTGTTTTTGCCGCCAGCGAAGCCTACCTGATCGAAGACGGCAGGATTACCGCGCCAGTGAAGGATGCGACCCTGATCGGCAATGGGCCGGACGTGCTGACCCGGGTGAGCATGGTGGGCAGCGATCTCGAACTCGACGAAGGCATTGGCACCTGCGGCAAAGACGGACAGAGCGTCCCGGTCGGCGTCGGCATTCCAACTTTGAAGATCGACCGCATGACGGTGGGCGGCACGGGGAGCGCATAGTAATGGCGACGACAATGACAGCGGCGGAAGTGGACCTGCGCGCGCTTACCGCCGCAGTGGTAAAACGGGCGGCCGAGTTGGGCGCCACTTCAGCCGAAGCAGTGCTGAGCGAAGGTTCGGAGTTTTCCACCGTGGTGCGCCTGGGCGAGGTGGAAACCTTGAAGGAAGCGGGCTCGCGCGCGCTGGGGGTGCGGGTATTCGTGGGCAAGCAGACGGCCAACACTTCAACCAGCGACCTATCGCCGGAAGGCGTGGAGCAGTTGGTGAAGGCGGCGATTGAGCTGGCCAGGATTACCTCGGAAGACCCGATGGGTGGCATTCCCGCCGAAGAGCAGCAGGGGCAACTCGAAGGCGACCTGGGCCTTTACTTCGACGACGTGTATTCACTCTCGAACGAAGAGCGGATTGACCAGGCCCGCCGGGCGGAAAAGGCGGCGCTGGCCGCGGATCCGCGCCTGACCAACAGCGATGGGGGAACGTTTGATGCGAGCATTGGACGCAAAGTGCTGGCCAACTCGAATGGCTTTGTAGGCGAGTATCGCTCGTCTTACTGTTCGATTTCCGCGGTGCCGATTGCCAGCGACGAAGCCGGCAACATGCAGCGCGATTACTGGTACTCGGTGGCGCGCACGCTGGCCAAACTGGAGTCGCCCGAAGAGGTGGGACGCATTGCCGCCGAGCGCACCCTGCGGCGGCTGGGCGCCCGCAAGATCAAGACTCAGAAGGTTCCCATCGTCTTCGACCGGCAGACGGCGGGGGCGCTGCTGGACCATATCTTTGACGCCGTGAACGGCGACGCCATCTATCGCCACGCGTCGTTCCTGGCGGGTAAGCTGGGCGCAAAGCCATTTGGCAGCAACCTGACGGTGTTCGACGATGGCACCATCGTGGGCGGCTTCGGCACGCGTCCCTTTGACGGCGAAGGTGTGCCGACGCGGCGCACCACCGTGATTGAAAACGGCGAGCTCAAGAGTTATTTACTGAACACCTACACGGCAAAGAAGCTGGGCCTGGCGACCACCGGCAACGCCGCCCGCGGACTGGCCGGAACGCCCGGGATTGGCAACGGAAATTTCTATCTCCAGCCGGGAGAAAAGTCACAGGAGGAAATCATCAGGGGCGTGAAGCAGGGACTGCTGGTCACGGAGTTCCTGGGCTTCGGCGTAAACCTGGTGACCGGAGATTTTTCACGCGGGGCCAGCGGAATGTGGATCGAAAACGGCGAGCTGGCGTATCCGGTGGAGGAGATCACGGTGGCCGGAAACCTGGGCGAGATGTTCAGCAACCTGGCCGAGATCGGCAGCGACCTGATCTGGCGCGGCTCGGTGGCGTGCCCCACGCTGAGGATTGAGGGCATGACGATTGCGGGCGAATAGGCCCGATGTGGGATGAAAACGGGAGGCCGCGGCCTCCCGTTTTGCATGGCATTTGCGCGGAGTTATTGCCCCGCTGCGTCGAGCTCGGCGCGGAGGCTGATGGCGCCGCCCGAGGTACGCAGCTTCTTTTCGTACGGCTGAAATCCCTTCTTTGTGACGCGCACCGTGTGATCGCCGTTGGCTAGCGCGATGGTGGAGGGCGTGTTGCCGACGAACGCTCCATCCAGCTCGATATCAGCGCCGTCAGGTGTAGAGATGAGCGTCAGCTCGGTGGTCGGAACCGCCTCAGTTGGCTGCGCCGCGGCCACCGGAGCCGCAGCAGCCACGGGAGCCGGTGCGTGCGCGGGCGCTTCCGCGGCAACCTTCGCGCTCAGCAGCCTTGCGCCATTGTCCGCCCAATATTTTGCTATGGCTTCACAAGCCCCCTGCACGCCGCCGCCAAGCGAAAGCGTGGACTTGCTGATGATGGTATCGCCGGAGGTCCGCTCGAAGACCACAATCTTGTTCTTATGTTGCAAGAGCCCCTTGCCGCCTTCGTGGTCGAGCATCACAATGAAGTCGGCCTTTTCCTGGAGATTGTTGACGAGCGCGCCTGGGCAGCGTTCGCCGAAAGTCTTGATGATTTCCGCGGTCTGCGGGCGTGCGCCACCAGCGGCGTAGCCACCGAACGTACCGTGGCTCCCACCGGATGAAGCGCGGGTTTCCCAGGACTGGCTCTCGGTAATGAAGACGCGAGGTTTATCAAGAGCAGCTTTTTGTGGTGCCGCTTGTGTGTCCTGCGCGAAAGAGGACAGGGTGAAAATGCAGAAAGCCAGAAGAATGCCGAGGCACTGTTTCACGATAAATTTCTCCGTTGAAATTCCCACAATCATACTTCCCGCCGCGCCCCTGTCAACCGAACTTTGCCAGATGCAACAGTTCTTTACCTGCGAGAAGCATGAAGCTGCAAGCCGTCCGCGCTGGTAGAATGGGCCTGCGATGACTGAGCCGAACCGAAGCTGCGCCGAACGCCACGCCTGCCGAGCCGGTTTTGTTTGGCGCGCGCAATGCTCAGACGGAGCCGCGCAACTGGACTCCGGTGATCGTTGGGTTCGTGCTGATGCTGGCCGTGGTGGTGGCCATTGTGGTGCTGGGGCGCAGCAGGAAAGACGTCGTGAAGACAGCCGATCCTTATGCGCCCAACCTCGTGGTGGAGCAGGCCAGGCTCAGCCAGGCGGATAACTTTGTGGGCGCGACCATCACCTACATCGACCTGACGGTGAAGAACAACGGCGGACGCACGGTGGTGGGCGGGCGGTGCAGGCGGTTTTCCGCGACACCCTGGGACAGGCCGTGCAGACCGAGAGCCTGCCGCTGCGCGCGCTGGTTCCGCATGGGCTGGGCGGCGAGGACGAAGCGGGCGATCTGGCGCAGGCGCCGCTGGGGCCGGGCCAAGACGCGCATTCTGCGGCTGACCGTGGAGCACATTTCCAGCCAGTGGAACCAGGCGCAGCCGGATCTGGAATTTCGCGGACTGCGCTTCAAGTAGCGGCCGCGGACGTATTCCAGCCGCGCAGTAGGGTACGCGGCAATGGCCGCCGCTCCGGCCGCGCAGTAGGGTACGCGGCAATGGCCGCCGCTCCGGCCGCGCAGTAGGGTACGCGGCAATGGCCGCCGCTCCGGCCGCGCAGTAGGGTACGCGGCAACGGCCGCCGCTCCGGCCGCGGGCGCTCGGCGGGCGCTCGGCAGGCGCCGGGTGGAATAATAGAGTGTGAAGTCCCGGCAGAAACATCCCTTCGCGATTGGCATCGATTTCGGAACCACCAACAGTTCACTGGCGCTGGCCAACGGCGCCGCGGTGGAACTGGTGCGCTTTGCTCCGGCGGGCGGCAGCACGGAATCGTTCCGCTCGGTTCTCTATCTTGAGCAGCACAAGAAGGCCGGCCGCCGCCACGTGCAGTCGTGGACCGGGCCATGGGCGATCGAGCAGTATCTGGAGGCCGAGCACAAGGGGCGGCTGATCCAGTCGCTGAAGTCGCTACCTGTCCAGCCGCCTGCTGACCGGGACCGAGGTGCTGGGGCGGCACTACACGCTGGAGGATTTGATCTCGCGCATGCTGGGCGATCTGCGCCTGCATGCCGAGCGGCAGTTCGGCGTTCCGGTGCGCGAGGCGACGGTGGGGCGTCCGGTGCGCTTTGTGGGCGCGGAGAACGACGAGCGACGAGGCCTATGCGCTGGGCCGGCTGCGCCACGCGTTTGACCTTGGCGGGCTACGAGCAGGTGGAGTTCGAGATGGAGCCGGTGGCGGCGGCCTATGCCTACGAATCGACGCTCGACCACGATGAACTGATTATGATTGGCGACTTTGGCGGCGGCACCAGCGACTTCTCTCTGCTGCACGTGGGGCCGGGAGTGCGGCGGCGCGGACGCAAGGCTGAAGACCTGCTCGGCAACAGCGGCGTGGGGCTGGCGGGCGACGCCTTCGATGCGCGGATCGTGCGCAAGCTGGTTTCTCCGGCGCTGGGCGCCGACAGCATGGCGCGCTCGGGCAAAAAGATTCTCCGGCGGTTCCGGCGTGGATTTACGCCAACCTGGAACGCTGGCACTACCTGTCATTTCTGCGCACGCGCCCGGTGATGGAGCTGTTGACAGGGCGCGCGGGCGCGAGCCCTGGAGCCGGAGAAGATCGAAGCGCTGATCATGCTGGTGGACGAAGACCTGGGATATCAACTGCACCAGGCGGTGCAGCGGGTGAAGTTCGAACTCTCGCGCGCCGAGCGCGCCGAGTTCCGCTTTCGCGAGGGCGGCTGGAGCTGCGCATGGCGGTAACGCGGGCGGAGTTCGAGAGCTGGATCGCGCGAGGAGCTGGGAAAGATCGAGCAGTGCGTGGATGGGCTGCTGGCGGCTCGAGCGGAGTGGATGCGCGGGCGGTGGACCGCGTCTTTCTGACCGGAGGAACGTCATTTGTGCCGGCGGTGCGGCGGATTTTCGAGACGCGCTTTGGCCAGGAGCGGGTGCGTACCGGCAACGAGTTTACCTCGGTGGCCAGTGGGCTGGCGCTGCGGGCGCAGGAGACGATGGCGCTGCGCGAGTAGGCCGCGAAAGGTTCCGCAAACCCGGCGTTCGTCAGTCTGACCGCGCCGGGAAAGTTTACTGCCCGCCGGATTCGAGGAACGCCCCCAGCCTGCGCTGATTCAGGGTTAGCCCCGCGCAGCATGCATCCAGCGCCTGGTAGGGTACGCTGAACTTCTGCTGGAAGTTTGCCCAGTCCTCCTCGCGAGCCCAGCGGTCGATGGTGAGGAATCGGGTTGCGGCATCGCAGGAATGCAGCAGCTCGGTGCCGAGGTAACCCGGGGCCTGGGCGAAGAGCTGCGCCCACTCGCCCCGTGGTGAGTAGATGGACTGAAACTCGGCAGCCCGCCGTGGCGCGCTTTCGAACTCCCAGAGGATGAAGTACATACACGGCTCGCTAGCTTACAGGGTCAGCACGACCTTGCCGAAGTTCTTGCGCTCGAAGAGCAGGCGGAGAGCGTCTCCGGCGGCGGCGATGGGGAACTTGGCTCCGATGGTGGGGCGCAGTTGGCCGCTGCAGGATGTAGGGCGTCATCGAGTCCAGCGCCTGGCGGATGAGGGCATGATTGGCCGAGAGCTTGCTGAGCCAGAGTCCGTGGGCGCTGAGGCCCTTGGCGTACATGGCCGAGGTGTTGAACTTGGCGCTCTCGCCGGTGGCGTTGCCGAAGAGAATGACGCGGCCGAATTCGGCGCAGCAGGCAAGGCTCTTGTAGGTGTGCTCGCCGGCCAGGCAGTCAAAGACGGCGTCGACGCCTTCGCCTCCGGTCAGCTTGCGGACGCGAACTCTCGTAGTCGTCATTCTTGTAGTCGATGCCGTGAGTGAGGCCGAGCGCGGTGAGTTTGGCGAGTTTTTCCGGGCTGCTGGCGGTGCCGAAGAGTTCGAAGCCGAGGATGTGGCCGAGTTGCACGGCGGCGGTGCCCACGCCTCCGGCGGCGGCGTGGATGAGGACGCGCGGGCGCGGCTTTTCGCGCGCCGGGGCGGGCTCGATGGATTCGCGTGAGCAGCCCGGCCTTCCAGTAGAGCAGCCACGCGGTGAAGTAGTTGACCGGGAAGGCGGCGCACTGGGCAGAGGACCAGCCTTCGGGCTGCGGCCAGTAGAAGCCTTCCGGCACGGCGACGTACTCGGCGCAGGCCGAGTGCTGGGCGTAGCCCATGACGCGGCGGCCCGTCTTCGGTGACGCCGGCGAACTCGCGTCCCATGATGTAGGGCGGGGTGGGGCCGGCGGGATAGCGGCCGAGGGCGCCGAGAACGTCGGCAAAGTTGATGCCGACGGCTTCGACCTGCACCAGGATTTCGATGAGCCGTGGGAGTGGGTACGGGAACGTCGCGGAGTTCGAGTCCGGCGGGGCCCTCGGGCGAGGTCACGACGATGGCTTTCATGTGCAAGATTGTATGAGCAGGAGGAGAGCCAGAATGCCACCCGGCTGGGCCAGGGATACGGCAAGGACAAAGAAAAAACCGGCGCGTATTCTCCCCCGAGAATTTTTGCGCCGGTCTCCAGCCTCCCGAGCTGCCGGGAGAACTTAGCCGCTCATCTTCCCCTTGCGGGGCGGCTAACAGTGGTACAAATACGTGGTGCCCCGATCATGTGAAATGCGCGCCGGGGCTGCCTACTCAAGGTGCGCCTGTGCGGCGCTGTTTTACAATCAGAAACGTAGGCAAAGCGATTACCAGTGAGATACTGTTGAAGAGCTATGTTCCGCGGAGTTGCATCGAGGGACACGAGTCCTGGTAGAGTGTTACGTGCTCGGCTTGCGGAGGAATGAGCTGCTGAGCAGAACTGGTTGCGCTGGTATATACTTCCACTACTTTCCGTGCGGTGCAGGTTGCACCGGACCGTCGGGTTTGGGCATCCTAATAGTCGCCGGTACTTTCATAAGCTTGATATATGTATCGACCGGCAGATTTTCTGCTGGCGATAACCGGGAGCATCTCCATGGATCCGCATCTGGAACCGTGCATTCCGATCCTCCCGTTCGTAGTTGATATAGGGCCTTCAGGGAGGTCCTCTTGGATCTGGTCATTATTCGTGGTTTGTTCGTCTTTCTTAGTGGGCTTGGCATGTTTTTTGCTTCAGCCCTTCGGTCAGCCAAGGCTAGTGGATACCGCAATGGGCCTGGTGCTGGGCGCGGGCGGTGATTCTGTTCGAGATGCGTCTGCGCTCGATCAGCCTGAAGCGGCTGATCGGGGCGGCTCTGGGCAGCGTTCTCGGCATCGTCGGAGCCTATCTGTTCAGCGTCGTGATCCGCAACGCGATCCCCATCGGGACATCTGCAGAGCTTTTTGCAGCTCATGGTGATGCTGGTGATGGCCTACGTGGGCCTGATCGTGGGCGCGGCCAAAGGCGATCTGCTGAATCTGGCGGCGCTGGGCGGCATCTTCGGCGGCGAAAAACAGTCGCGCCGGAGCTACAAGATTCTGGATACCTCGGTCATCATCGACGGACGCATCGCCGACATCGCCGAAACCGGGTTCATGGACGGCGTGCTGACGATTCCGGCGTTTGTGCTGCGCGAGCTGCAACTGGTGGCCGATTCGGCGGACTCGCTGAAGCGCAACCGCGGCCGCCGCGGGCTGGACATTCTGCAGCGCATCCAGAAGCTCACCAACATCCAGGTGACCATCGTCGAAGACGATTTCCCGGCGGTGCGCGAAGTCGACATGAAGCTGATCGAGCTTGCCAAACTTTATGAAGGCAAGATCGTGACCAACGACTTCAACCTGAATAAGGTGGCGCAACTGCACGGCGTGGATGTGCTGAACATCAACGAACTGGCCAATGCCCTGAAGCCCATCGTGCTGCCCGGCGAGATCATGAAGGTCTTCATCCTGAAAGAAGGCAAGGAGTACAACCAGGGCGTTGCCTATCTCGACGATGGAACCATGGTGGTGGTGGACAACGCGCGCAAGATGATCGGCAAGACGGTCGATATCTCGGTGACCAGCGTGCTGCAGACCACGGCGGGCAAGATGATCTTCGGCAAGTTTGACGAGCGCGGGCAGACCGGCATGGCCAAGCCGGAATCGCGTCCGCCGGACCTGCGCAAGAGCAATCCGCAGCCGGCTTCGCCGGAGCAGCAAGGCGGCTCCGGCAGCGCACCACCACGCAGGAAGAGGAATCGCACTAGGGCAGCAAGCGCGCGATGCGGGGCATGAACGCGGGCGCGAGCCTTGAGCCTCGCGCCATCGTTTCGGATAACCGCCGGCGCCGGAACAAATTTGATGTTGGGCGCAGTGCTCGTTATACTGGCAGGCCGCCTATGAAAGTCTTCGTAATCATTCCCGCAGCTGGTTTGGGAACGCGCATGGGAGGTTCCGCACGCCGGACAGAGCTCCTCTGCGCTCCAAGCAGTTCCTGGAACTCGACGGAGTTCCCATTCTCATTCACACGCTTCGCAAGTTTGCCGCCGCCCCGCAGGTGGACTCGATCTGGATTGCCATGCGCAAGCCGGAGATCGACAGCTTTGCGCCCACTGCTGGAGCCGGCCGGGCTGGAGTAAGCCGGTGCACCTGGTGGAGGGCGGCGAGCATCGCCAGGAGTCGGTGGGCAACGTGCTGGACGCGCTTCCGGCCGAATCCGGCGACCTGGTGCTGATCCACGACGCGGTGCGTCCGTTCGTCTCGCAGGAGACGATCGCCGGGGTGATCGAGCAGGCCAAGCGTTACGGCGCGGCGATTGCCGGGGTTCCGGCAATTGACACCATCAAGCGGGTGGAGCGCCGGCCGGAGGGCGCGGTGGTGGAGGCGACGATTCCGCGCGAGCAGATCGTGCAGGCGCAAACGCCGCAGGGATTCCGCTACGGATTGCTGAGCCCGATCTTCAACGAGGCGCGCATCGAAGGCTTCCAGGGAACCGACGAGGCCAGCCTGCTGGAGCGGGCCGGGCATCCGGTTCACGTCGTGATGGGATCGGCGCGCAATTTCAAGATCACGACTCCGGCAGACCTGGAACTGGCCGAATTCTTCCTGGCGCAGGAGTTGCGCCAGCCCAGGGCGTGAGCAAATGAGCATGCGCATCGGCTACGGCTATGACTCGCATGAATTCAAGGCGGGCGTGCCGCTGGTGATCGGCGGAGTGAAACTGGAGCATACCCACGGCTTGGCGGGGCACTCCGACGGAGACGTGCTGCTGCACGCCATCACCGACGCCCTGCTGGGCGCGGTGGCCGCCGGCGATATCGGCAGCTTTTTTCCGCCCAGCGACCCGCAGTGGAAGGGCGCAAACTCGGTCGTCTTTGTGGAAGAGGCGCATGCGCCAGATCGAGATGGCGGGCTTTCGCGTGGTCAACGTCGATACGACCATGATCCTGGCCGCGCCCAAGATCGTTCCGCACGCGGAGAAGCTGCGCGCCCGGGTGGCCGAACTGCTGAACGTGGCGTCCGTCCTGCGTCGGCATCAAGGCCAAGACTCCCGAAGGCACCGGAAGCGAAAACGCGGCGATTGCGCACGCGGTGGTGCTGCTGGAGTCGATCCCGCTGGAGCCGCTGCTGCGAAGAAGCCGCGGTCGCGGTCAGCGTGGATGACCACGAAGTCGGCAAACTGATCGACGGAAGCGGCAACGGCAGGCACTGAAGAGGATAGGAGCGATTGACAGAGATGGGAACTGAGAAGAACGCCAAGAGAAAATTGCCACAAGGTGAGGTGGCCAGGCGGGAGCAGCGCAGAATCGATCCTATGGGTGCGCCGAGAAAGAGCGCATCAGCGATAGATGTCAAGCAAGCGGTCGCGAAGGCAATGGAATACTTCAAGGAGTTGGTTCCCAATTCCATGAACGTAGCTCTCGAGGAAGTAGAGCGATCAGGTTCAGATTGGCTCATCACGCTGGGATACAACGACAAGTTTGGGAACGCTTTCGTCGCTCTCAGGGGTGATGGGCGGTCATACAAAGTCATCACGATCGACGCGGAGACAGGCGCGGCGGTGTCGATGAAGATCAGAAAGCCGTGAACGAGCACGCCGAGCAACTTCTGGCCCGAAATCGAAGTAAGGGAGCTTTGATCGACACAAACCTGCTCCTGCTTCTATTTGTCGGTTCAGTTCGTCGCGACCTGATATCCAATTTCAAACGTGTGAGTAAGTTTGCCGTGGAAGACTACGACACCCTGTTCAATGTTGTGGATTACTTTGGAAAGATATTCACCACGCCGAATATCCTGACCGAAGTGAGTAACCTTGCAGGACAGTTGTCGGGGGCCGACCGAGACGATTGTTTTGAGCGTTTCGCCGCAACGATGACGCTTTTAGAGGAAAAATACATACCAAGCACGACCGTCGCGCAGAGCAAACCATTCAAGAGATTTGGAATCACTGACGCATGCATCGCTCAAATTGCTGGCCAAGGTCACCTCATTATCACTGACGACTTTCCTCTTTACCACTTTCTCGTCGGTTCGGGCTATGACGCGCTCAATTTCTACCATCGCGCGCCCATGAACTGGAAATTTGACCCGAAGCTACTCCCGCGCAAACGGTAGCCTGGTAATTAGCTGGGGCAGAACCCGGTCCGTACTAGAATGTTTCATGCTTCGTTCCTACCTGTTGGCCTTTCTCACGGTCTCCTGTTTTGCCCAGCAACTCCCCAATGCAAATCTGCTGGAGCAGCCTCCGCGCCCGGCGGCGGCCGTGAAGTGTCCGGCGCTGGATGGGTGGAGCACCCCGGCGGAAAAGAGTTGTTACCGCACCACTCCGCGCTACGCGGAAACCATGGCGTATGTGCGCCGCATCGCCCAGGCCGCGCCGCGCCAGGTGAAGATTGAAAACTTCGGCAAGACGGGCGAGGGGCGGGCGCTGGTGGCCGTGGTGGTTTCGCGCGATGGCGTGTTTTCACCCGCCGCGCTGCATCGCGCCAGGCGCCCCGTGGTCTACATTCAGAATGCCATTCACGCCGGTGAGATGGACGGCAAGGACGCGTCCCTGGCGCTGCTGCGCGACATTCTGATTACCAAAAAGCAGGCGCCGCTCATCGAGCGCGCCGTGCTGGTGATTGTGCCCATTTACAACGCCGACGGCCACGAGCACTTCGGGCCATTTAACCGCATCAACCAGAATGGGCCGGAGGAGATGGGCTGGAGGGCCAATGCCACCCAGCAGAACTTGAATCGCGACTACATGAAAGCCGACGCGCCGGAGACGCGCGCCTTTCTGCGCGAGTGGAATCGCTGGCTGCCGGACTTCTTTGTGGACGACCACGTGACCGACGGCGCTGACTACCAGTATGACGTGACGTTTGCAATTGAGACCGACGGACCGGCGGCGGACTGGGTGCGCAAAGTCCTGGAGCCGGAGTTGTTCCAGCGGGTCACGGCTTCCGGCCACGTCATTGCGCCCTACCTGGAGTTTGTGGGGCGCACCCCGGACACCGGCATTGTGGCAGGAGCGGCCACGCCGCGCTTCTCCACCGGCTTTGCCATGCAGCAGAACCGGCCGGGAATGCTGGTGGAGATGCACATGCTCAAGGACTACCAGACCAGGGTGACCGGCAATTACGAGTTGCTGCGCGCCCTGTTGGAGGTTGTGAACCGCGACGCCGCCAAACTGGTGGAGGCAAACCGCCGCGCCGACCTCCGGACCATTGCGCGTGGCCAGGCTCACACCGCAAAGCTTGCCCTCAAGTACGAGGCGACGGGCGAAACTGAACCATTTGTCTTCAAGGCATACCGCTGGAAAACCGAACACAGCGACGTTTCCGGCGCCGACTGGGTGCAGTACACCCATGAGCCATTCACGATCACCGTGCCGCGCCAGACCACGATGAAGACGACGGTGGAGGCAACGATTCCCGGGGCTTACATCGTTCCCGCGCCGTGGACCGGGGTGATTGCGCGGCTGGAACTCCACGGGTTGCGCTTGAAGCGTCTGACGAAGGCGTGGACGGGCGAGGTGGAAAGCTACCGCTGCACCACGCCGCAGTGGCAGGCGCAACCGTTCGAGGGACATCACCTGGCCGCGTGGCGCGATACGGAAAACCACTCGCCCTGCGTTCCGGTGCGGGTGAAGATGAGCTTTCCCGCCGGCTCCGTGGTGGTGCCAATGGATCAGCGCGCGGCGCGCATTGCCATGCAGTGGCTGGAGCCGCTGGCGCCGGATTCGGCGCTGCACTGGGGGCTGTTCGACAGCATCTTCGAGCAAAAAGAATATGGCGAAGTCCTACGTGCTGGAGCGGTTGGCGCGCATCCGGCTGGGGGCCGATCCGAAGTTGAAAGCCGAGTTCGAGCAGAAGGTTGCCAACGATCCCGGGTTTGCCGCCAGTCCCCACGAGCGCCTGAACTGGTTTCTCGAGCGCTCGCCCTGGTGGGACCAGCGCATCGGTTTGTATCCGGTGGGAAAGATCGACTCCATGCGCGGATTGCCTCTGCCCAAAACTCCAGCGCGGAAAGAGGCAGACGAGGATCCTGACTACGAGCCGGATATTCCCGACCGTGCTTGAGCGGTTTTGGAGCGAATCTCCGGAATTGCTCTTACATTTTTTTCCGGCTCCATTTACCCTGTTTCTCAACGTTCTCCGAGAATTTTTTGGATGAGGCCACGGCGTGGCCGTGTCCTTAATTGAACATCCGAACGAATCGAACAGGTTAGCGAGCGCGTCAGCCGCATTCAGGGCATCGACCCGAATGCAGGCTGACTTGACAACTATGGGAACCAACTCTGGAAATCTGAATTCTGTAACGTTGAAGTCCGGCAAGCGTCCGGCGATCAAGGTGTTTGTCGCCACCACGGTGATGCTGAGCTTCATCAGCTTCTGGCGGGCGGCGGCCATCGTGCTCAGCGACCTGGCGTCGTCGGCCTACTACGTGGGCGGCGACGCGGAGAACGTGATCGGCAAGAGCGCTCCCTGGTTTGTGCTGGCGGTCATGCTGTTCAGCTACGCGGTGCGCTCCCTCTACATCGAGTCCAGCAGCATGTTCGTGCGTGGCGGCGTGTATCGCGTCGTCAAGGAAGCGATGGGCGGTTCGCTGGCCAAGCTCTCGGTCTCCGCCTTGCTGTTTGACTACGTGCTGACCGGACCGATCAGCGCGGTCTCCGCCGGACAGTACCTGGCGGGATTTGTGGTGGATCTCTCCACTCGCATCGGTCACCCGTTTAACCTGACGGGCTGGCGTGGCGACTATTTCGCCGCCGGATTCGGCATTCTCGTAACCGTCTATTTCTGGTGGAAGAACATCCAGGGCATTCACGAATCCAGCGAAAAAGCCATGCGCATCATGCAGATCACCACGGTGATGGTGGTGATGCTGATCCTCTGGTGCTCCTTCACGCTGATCGTGCATCCGGAGACGCGGCACCTGCCGCCGCTGCCGACGCACCAGTCGATCATGGCGGCTAACGTTCATTCCCATGGCGACACCCTCGGATGGCTGGCCCACATGCCGCTGCTTACCATGCTGCCCTGGGTGCTGATGCTGGTCGGCTTCGGCCACTCGGTACTGGCCATGAGCGGTGAGGAGTCGCTGGCGCAGGTCAATCGCGAGATCGAGCATCCCAAGCTGAAGAACCTGGAGAAGGCCGGAGCCGTCATCTTTCTCTACAGCCTGTTCTTCACTTCGCTGGTCTCATTTTTCGCGGTGATGATCATTCCGGACCACAAGCGTCCGGAATACTTTGCCAACCTGATCAGCGGACTGGCCATGTACATGGCCGGACCCTATAACCTGAAGCTGATCTTCCAGGGTTTTGTGGTGCTGGTGGGCGTGCTGATTCTATCGGGCGCGGTGAACACGGCAATCGTCGGCGCCAACGGCGTGCTCAACCGCATCAGTGAAGACGGCGTGCTGACGCCCTGGTTCCGCAAGCCGCACGGCAAGTACGGAACCTCGCACCGGCTGATCAATCTGATTGCATTGCTGCAGTGCCTCACCATCGTCGCCAGCCGCGGCAACGTGTATCTGCTGGCGGCGCTGTATGCCTTCGGCGTGATCTGGAGCTTTGCGTTCAAGTCGCTGGCGGTGCTGGTGCTGCGCTTTACCGAGCCGGGCCATCGCGACTTCCGCGTGCCGGGCAACATTCAGATCGGCAAGCTGGAGATTCCCATCGGGCTGGCGCTGATCACCCTGCTGCTGTTCGGCACCGCGCTGGTGAACCTGATGACCAAGCCGCTGGCGACGATGGCCGGCGTCAGCTTCTCGGTCTGTCCTGTTTGGCGTGTTCACGGTCTCGGAGAAGATCACGCACCGCCAGCGCGGCGCGCATCACGAGATGCGCGAGGAGTTCCGCGTCGCCGAGCAGCCGCTGATGGATCGCGAGGAGATGAAGGTGCGTCCCGGCAACGTGCTGGTCGCCATCCGCGACCCGCGCAATCTCTACTATCTCAATGACCTGCTGCAGGCCACGGATGTTGCCAAGCAGGACATTGTGGTGATGACTGCGCGCATCTACCACCGCGAGTACAGCTTTCAGCGGCAACTCCAGCTTATGACAGCGCGGAGCTGTTCGACGAGTACGAGCAGCAGTTGTTCACCAAGGTAGTGGAACTGGCCGAGAAACAGGGCAAGCACGTTTCGCTGATGGTGGTGCCCTCGGCCGATGTCTTCGACGCAATTGTGCAGACCGCGTCGCGGCTGGAGTCTTCGCGCATTGTCTGCGGCCTCTCCAACAAGCTTACCAGCGAGGAGCAGGGCAAGCTGACGGGCGACGCCTGGGAGCGGCTGCCGGAGCCGCGCCCCAACCTCGTGCTGGAAATCCATACCCCCGACCACAGCATGGAAGAGTATTACCTTGGCCCGCACGCCCCGCGCCTGCGCGAGCAGGATCTCGAACTGCTCCACAAAATCTGGCTGGAGGTGAGCGCCGAGCCGGAGCTTCGCGTCGCTGCACCACTACCACATCGTTGGCCTGGCCCTGGAGCGTCTTTACGAGCGGCTGCACGGTCCGCAGCGCGAGGAAATGCTCGCACTGCTGAAGAAGGAACTGCGAAGCCGGACAGGAAGAAGACGGCGGAGAGTGGAAGTCGCGGAGTTTCCGGCATAAAACAGCGCGGCCCTAAGGCCGCGCTGTTTGCGTATGGCGGAAACTACTCGCTGGTGGGGAAGGTTTGCGAGATGCGGTCATGCCAGCAGAGCGCGTCTTCGTCCACCAGAGCCCAGAGAAAGCCGAGGGTCACTGCGGCGAAAGAGACGAACATGAATCGCGCGCGGCGGCGGCGCTGCTGCCACTGCGGCACGCGGCCGTCAAAGGTGCTGCAGACGGATGCTTCTCATGCTCATGCCGAGGGTGCGTCCGGCGTAGAGCAGGAACAGATGCTGGTAGACCGCCCAGAGCAGCAGGGTCACCGCGCCCAGCATCATCCAGAAGGGCTTGGTGTGAGGGATCTCCGGGCAAGCGCGCGCCAGGCCATCGCCGCCAAGAGCAGGCCGGCGGCCATCACCACGCCCAGATCCGTCAGCGCGGCCATCAGGCGCTCGGAGACCGGCGCCACCCGTAGCGGCACCTCGATCTCGGGCTGGCGAGGTGTTCGAACTTCCTGCCTCGTCGCCGTCCAGCCGGATCTCAGGGAACAGCGAACCTTGCACGGCGGGCATGATGTCCTCGGGCACCTCCAGAATGCGCGGCCGGCGGTTCATGGGCTCGGCCAGCTCGTCGCCGCGAAGGCTGCGGCAGTAGCGGCGGCTCCAGGGGCGGACGCCGGAAGACGAGCAGATTTCCTTGCGCTGGAGCAGGCGGCCGGACGACAGAAGGCGCGGGCGGCTCGGGAGGCGCAGCCGGCTCGGGAGGCGCAGCCGGTTCGGGCTCCGCTGGCGAGATGCAATAGCGATCAAGAACGGAATCCCCGGCGACGGTGGGGCGGAGTTCCAGATCGATTGCCGGACTCGTCACCGGGTATCGTCCGGCAACTGTCTCGCTGTAGGGTGGGGCAAACTTCCGCCTCGCGCTCCGTCCCGCACTCCGTCTCCGCTTCCGTTACGGGCGCGATGCCGCGGCGGTTGCGCCCGATCATCAGGCCGGGAGTTGCGCGATGGATGCGGCGTTCAGGCGGCGATAGTAGTTGGTGTCAAAGAGGTTGCGTGGCGGGTGGACCGGGCTGCGCGGCTCCTCGCCCGGACCGGCCTGCGACGGGGCACAGCACTGCTCTCGGCGCCGCCGGGAAGGCCGCGAGGCCCGCGCTGACAGGTCCTGAGATCGGCGGCCGCGCCGAAGTCGAGCCTGGGAGAGGTTTCCCCTGCGCTGTCTTGAGTGCGGCGGGCGCGGTAGCTGTTGACGCGCAAGGCGACTTCGGCGCGCCAGCTCTCATCTCCGAGAGCCTGTTGGCAGGGTCGTCTCGAACGCCGGCATCAATCGGTTCGCCCAGATTGCATTCCGGCCTTTGCGTCCACGAACGAATTGGGAACACACGAACTTCCACGGCTTTTGCCGTGGTGAGGGTGCCGCGCGATAGGAAATTCGCGCGGCCACGGAGGGCACGGAGCAGGTGCACGGTGTACCGCAGAGCGGACAGTCCATGGTCGAATTGTGGGAATTGCCAGAGCGCGAGGGGTTTTTCTGGACGGTTAAACTTTGTGGCAGGCGGCTGCGCGTGCTAACGTGCAACCGGGCGCTGTTTGTGCACCACGTGAACCGGCGAAACGCATCCCGATGACCCTTCGCACTCTGAGAATTATCACAGTCACGTTTCTAAGTCACTTGCTACTGGCACAGCCGGCATTTACTAGTCAGTTGCCCACGCCTTCCTCGAGCGCCGGCCACGGCCACGGCACTGCCCTCCCAGGAAGTCACCATCAAGGCCCGGCAACAGGAAAAGCAGGGCGATCTCTACACGGCGGACGGCGACGTGGAGATTCTCTTCCAGAATTACGTCATGCGCGCCGAGCATGGCACCTACAACGAAGCCACCGGCGAGGTGGAAGCCACCGGCCGGGTTGTCTTCGACGGCGGACCCCACGATGCCCACCTCATCGCCGCCCATGCCACCTACAATGTGAAGAGCGAGACCGGGAATTTTCTACGACGTTTCCGGGACCTTTGGCGCCGTGGTGCACGGGCACACGGTAATTCTGACTACCAGCAATCCTTTCTTTATCGTGGGACGCGAGGTCCACAAGGTGGATCGCAACCGTTACGTCGTCTTCCACGGCAGCATCACTTCCTGTGCCGAACAGCCCCCGGCCTGGACGTTCCGCGCGGAGAAGATTGACGTGGTGGCGGGCGAAGACGCCAGGCTTTATCACTCCAACTTTCGCCTCCTCCGTCTGCCGATGTTTTACTTTCCCTACACCCAGGCGCCGGCCAGCGCGATGTCCCGCGCCAGCGGATTCCTGCTCCCGTCCATCGGACAATCCTCCACCAAGGGATTTATTCTGGGCGACTCGGTCTACTGGGCGATCAACCGCTGGAGCGACCTCTCGGTGGGAGCCGAGTACTTCTCCTCACGCGGCTGGAGCCAGACAGCGGAGTTCCGCATGCGGCCTTCGGAAAGCAGCTCGCTTGAACTGCACTACTTCGGTGTGTTGGACCGCGGCGCCCCGGTGACCCATCAGGACCAGGGCGGCGAGGAGGTGCGCTTGTTCGGCGAGACCAGTACCGGCCACTGGCGCGCCGCGACCAGCATCGACTACCTCAGCTCGTTTCTCTTCCGCCAGGCTTTTTCCGAGACCTACACCCAGGCGGTGAACTCCGAGGTGAAGTCGGTTGGCTTTCTATCGCACAATCGGGCGGGGTTCTCGTTGAATGCAAGCGCCGACCGCTACCAGGATTTTTACCAGGATCCCCAGACCAACTCGTTCTCCAACCAGATTAAAATCCTTCACCTGCCCATGGTGGAGGTGAACGGGCTGGAGCACCGGCTGGATTCATCCTGGTTGCGCTGGGGCGTGGACGCCAGCGCAGGCGGCCTGCAACGCAGTGAGCCGGGCTTTGTCACGGCCAACCTTGTCGGCCGTCTCGACCTGCGCCCGCGGATTGCGCTGCCTCTGCAGTGGAAGGGCTGGGATCTGCGCCCCGAGATTGCCGTGCATGACACCCTCTACACCCAGGGATCCAATCCTTCGGCCAGCGATCCTTTGGGCGTCGCCAACGGCAATTCGCTCAACCGTCGCGACCTGGAAGCCGCCATCGAACTGCGTCCTCCGGTGTTGGAGAAGTTGTTCGATCGTGAGTTTTTCGGCCGCCGCCTCAAGCACGTCATCGAGCCCATCCTCACCTATCGCTACACCACGGGCGTGAACAACTTCCAGAACGTTATCCGCTTCGATGAGACCGACATTATCAGCAACACCAGCGAATTCGAATACGATTTCATCCAGCGCATCTATGGCCGCCGCCGTTCCACCCGTCACGAACCCGGCTGCGAGGCTCCTCCTCCGCCTCCCGCGCGCCCGGATAAACCCACGGCCTACATTCCGGGAGTGAGCGTAGTCCGCGCCCGTTGTGAGGATGAGAGCAATACCACCCGCCAGCTTCTGGTTTGGGAGGTGAAGCAGAAGTACTACATCAATGAGAATTTCGGGGGAGCGCTGGTGACCGGCCGCCGCAACGTCTTCACCAATACCGACGACCTTACCGGCATCGCATTCCTGGACGGAGCCCGCACCTGGAGCCCGGTAATCAGCAAGCTGCGCCTGCAGACCTCGGCCAATACCGACCTGCAATGGCAACTTGATTACGACCCGGTCCGCGGCCGCATCAACTCCAGCGCGACCTTCCTCGAATATCGCCTGGGCGAGTATTTCGTCGGCTTAAGCGACGCCTTTTTCCACGTTCCCTCCAACTCGGTGACCCAGATTTCCAGCAACGCGCCCCTGGTATTCAACCAGTACCGCTATCTGCTGGGTTACGGCCATCCCAATAAACGGGGCTTCGCCGGAGGCTTCAGCATGGGCTACGATCAAAACGTTGGGCTCCTGCAATATGTAGCCGCGCAGAGCAGTTACAACTGGGACTGCTGCGGCATGAGCTTCGAATACCGGCACATTGACGTGCCGGGCGTAAATATTGAAAACCAGTACCGTTTCTCCTTCAGCCTAGCCAATATCGGAACCTTTGGAAACCTGCGCCGGCAGGAGAGCCTCTACTAGATCGATTTGCCCGGGAGGATCGCAAGTGAAAAACATCACCGTCCCGCTGCCCGCAAGAAAGAGGATTGCCCTGGTTGCCCATGACAACATGAAGGCGGGCCTCTACGATTGGGCGCGGTTCAACGTTGGCACTCTCAGCGAACACATCTTATTCGCCACCGGAACCACTGGCGGCATCCTGGAGCGCGAACTCGGACTCAGCATCACGCGCCTGGAAAGCGGTCCTCTGGGAGGCGATCAGCAGATCGGCGCCATGATCTCGCGCCAGGAACTCGATTTCCTTATCTTTTTCTGGGACCCGCTGGAGCAACTGCCGCACGATCCCGATGTGCGAGCCTTGCTGCGCCTGGTCAACGTCTGGAATATTCCGGTAGCCTGCAACCGTTCCTCGGCGGATTTTCTGATTTCCTCGCCCCTGATGGGCGAGGTTTATCCGCGCAAGGTGCCGGATTACGGCGCCTACCGTTCGCGCCACATCACCGAATCCGGCGGCCTGCTGTAATGGAATGCGCGCGAGAATCGATGCACCCCGCCAACTCCGGCCGGAAGTCGTCTTAGTCTGATTGAGGATTTGCAGCATCTTATCGCGCTTCGCGTGCGGTGAAACAGGGCAGCATGTGCGACCATGCTGCCGGGAAAAGCGTTCTGATTTACTGCGGAATCTAGCCTTTGTACTGGGGAATCATGCCGATCTTGCGCATGGTGTCCACGGCGTCGATGATCTGGGGCGCGGCGCGGGTGCCAATCAACTCGGCGCCGGCCAACAGGAAGGCATACGCGTTCTGGGGCCTGGGGAACTTGACCCCTGAAACCTTGACCTTGGTTTTGGTGCCCTTCAAGGTGTCAACCATGATGAGAACCTGTTCCAGGGTAGGGCCTTCCCACTGGCCGGTGGAAGACTTCGCCCAGTCGATGCCGGCTTCGGCGATCATTTTGCAAGCGGTGGCGATTTCTTCGTCGGTGAGAAACGCGGCGTCGATAATCATCTTGGTCATCACCGGACCGGCGGCTTTCTTATAGTCCTTGAACTCCTGCGCGAGTTCCTTGTACTTCTTGTCCTTGAGCGCGCCCACGTTCATGGTGTTGTCCAGAACAGTGGCGCCCATGCGGACGGCTTCTTCCGCTTCAAAGGCCTTGACGGCGCTGCTCTGCTGGCCATAAGGAAAACCGATGCCGGCGCCCACCAGCAGGTCCGTGCCCTTGAGTTCTTCGGCAACCACGCGGGTCCAATATGAGGAAGAGAAGCAGAACGCCTTACAGTTGTACTTGATGGCGATCTTGCAGTTATCCCTGATGATGGATTCGGTGGTTTCCTTCGGTAAGATTGCGTAATCAAAGAGTTTTCCAATGTCTTTCTTTGTCATCTTGGAAAAATCAATCATGTTATTTTCCTCCTAATCGTTTCTATCGCAACTTCCAATGGCTGCTCTATCCGTTCGTTTGCAGTCTTGTGCAACATCTCAAGGATAACGCCGCGCCGTCTATGGGAATTATTGTTGTAAGCGGAATCTTCCCTTTTAGTCCCCCAACAGTCCCGGACCCCATACCCAGCCAGGGAGCGGCGAGCGCCATTTTCCTGGCCGGGCCGAGGGCTTGCCACAGGATTTCATGCGCCCCGGCCCATGGAAAGCGGCGGGACTGCGATGGGCGAAGCGCCGCCCGTTCAGAAGAATTCGTATCTGCGCGATCTCGGCTGCAGAAGGGTGCTGCTTTCTGATACGCTGAACCGTTCCGATGATGAAGAACACGATCCTGCCCGCCGTCTGCGTTTTTGCACTTGCCCTGGCCTCCGGCTGCGCCTCGCCCGGCATGCCGCAGCCGCCGTCGCTGCGCCTGCCGGTGGTGGTGGATAATCTTTCAGCCGTGCGCAAAGGCGATCGCGTTGTCCTCTCCTGGTCGCCTCCCGCGGTCACCACCGATCATCAGGCGATTCGCTGGCCCACGACCACCCTTGTCTGCCGGGTGCTCAACCAGTTTCCCATCAATGTTTGCGGCGAGGTAGTCAAGCAGATCAAGAGCAGCGAGCTGGCTTCGGCGCTGCCTGCGGCGCGGCGTCCCATGGTTTCCTTTGAGGACGTGCTGCCGCCGCAGCTGATCGGCTCCCAGAATCAGGCCACCTACGCGATCGAGGTCGACGAACCAGCGCGGCCAGGCTCGCCGGACTGTCCAACCAGGTGCGTATCCTGGCTGGCGCCAACTGCGCCGCCACCCACCGGGTTCCACGCCACGCTCGACGCCCAGGGACCGCTGCTGCAGTGGAACGTCGCGGCAACCCCCGAGCCTGCTCCGGGCATCTCTTACCGCCTGCGCATTTACCGGCGCGCCCGCGCCAGGAACGAGTTTGCGATGGTCGGCGAGCTGCCCTACCGCCTTGGCCAGGACGAGGCGCGCGACAGCGGATTCGAATGGGAACAGGAGTACGACTACAAGATCGCCGCCGTGACCGTGCTCGCCGTGCCGGGAAAGCCCGTCATCGAAGTAGAAGGCAATGACAGCAACCTGGTGCACCTCAGGGTGCACGACACGTTTCCGCCCGCCGTCCCCAGCGGCTTGCAGGCGGTATTCAGCAGCGTGGGCCAGAAGCCCTTCATTGATCTCACCTGGGCGCCCAACACGGAGAGCGACCTTGCCGGATACATCGTCTACCGCCGCAGCGAAGGCTCCAGCTTCGTAGCCGTGTCCTCTGCCCCGATCAAGGCGCCGGCCTGGCGTGACAATGACGTTCATCCCGGACAAAGGTATTACTACACGGTCGCGGCCGTCGATGTGCGCGATAATCAGCAGCGCGCAGTCGGCTCCGGCCGAAGAGTCTGTGCCCGCGGAGGCGCGATGAAATTCTGCCGCTTTCTTGGCATGGAAGGATCCCGCTTTGGTTTGGTGGAGACCCGCGACGGCCAGGACTTCATCATCAGCGAGCTGGGCAGTCCGCAGATGCAGGTCAGCGCCGCGGGCGTGCCGGAGCAGATCGTGTTGCCCGAGCCCGGCTCCGGAAAAACGATCGACGAACCATTTCCGCTGGAGCGCGCCAAGCTGCTGATCCCGTTTCCCATCGATCAGCAAAATTATGTGCGTGGGACGCAACTATGCCGCCCACGTCCGCGAACTGGCGCATGAGATGCCGACCGAGCCGCTCATCTTCAGCAAGCCGCCCTCCGTCGCTGCTGGCTCCCGGAGGCGAGATCGTTCGCCCCAAGCTCAG
Organism: uncultured Acidobacteriota bacterium; assembly: GCA_963707735.1. GTDB lineage: Bacteria > Acidobacteriota > Terriglobia > Terriglobales > Acidobacteriaceae > TOLSYN. Next base: position 42,461 of record CAVPRB010000005.1, read on the forward strand.
CCAGCGGGTGGATTACGAAGGCGAACTCGGAATCCTGATCGGCCGCCGCTGCCACCAGATGAAGGACGGCGAAAGCGCCAAGCGAGTACATCCTCGGCTACACCGTCGTCAACGACGTGACCGCGCGCGACCTGCAAAACATCGACGGCCAGTGGACGCGCTGCAAAGGCTTCGACACCTTCTGCCCGTTTGGCCCCATCGTCACCACGGAGCTGGATCCGCAAGCGGCATCCAGGTGCAGACCCGCGTCAATGGCGAGTTGCGCCAGGATGGCAACACGCGCGACATGATGTTCGACTCGACCGCATCGTGCATCACATCTCGCAGTTCTGCACCCTGCTGCCGGGAGACCTGATCGCCACCGGCACGCCGGAGGGCGTTGGCCCGCTGCAGGACGGAGATGTGGTCGAGGTCACGGTGGAAGGCATTGGGACACTCCGCAATCCGGTGGTGAACGAGTAGAGCGGGCGCGACCACCTCGTGCTTTTTCAAGGTGCGCTCGATTCCCGCGCCCCGCCAACGTGCCCCGCTTTCGTAGTAAAGTCGAAGGTGAGCGGTCCACGCACCTTCCGTGGCCGCATTTTTTCCATGACCCTGTTGCGCATCTACACCCTCACCGGCGCCATCGTGATTGCCGCCGCCAGCTCCTCTTGTTGGCTCAGCGGCCGCAAGAAAACTCCCGAGCAGCGTGAGACTCTGCGCCGCCAGCGCATCAACGCGCAGGGCCGCATCACCGATGGAACCGTGCTCGACGTGCAGGAATTCGACTCCGACACCGACCACCCGTGCAGATGATCATCTACACCTATGACGTGGCCGGCGTGCAATACGAGTGCTCGCAGGACGTGACTCACCTGCGCCAATTCCTCGATCTGCACTCCTGCCGCATTGGCGTTGCCACCAGCGTCAAGTACGATCCGCGCCATCCCGGCAACTCGATCGTGGTGGCGGAAACCTGGTGCGGACTGCGCACCTAAGCGCTTTCCCTGCTGCCTGGTATGCGAATCCTTGTCAGCACTCCGCGCCGATGACTGCCAATCTTTGCGCCAGCGGACCTTCTGTCTTGCCATCGCAATCTAAGTCGTATTAAGTAACATGACACGCGGAAGTCTGATTCCGCACAGGCGGCCTGCGCTGGGGTGAACGCATACCTGTCTGGGAGGATGGCAACCATGGGAGAGATCGGCGACCGGCATCCATTGCGTCAGCTTCTGGCGGAAAAGATTGCGCAGCAATTTGGCCGCGAAGTGGGCCTGCGCGACGAGGAAATCTGGGCGTACCTGGCCAACCTGCTCACCGAATTCTGCGACGCGCGCAATCTCTACGCGCTGAAGAACGCGCAGGGACGCTCGCTGGACGACGTTGGCGAGATGCTGCTGGAAAGCGATCCTGTCTTCGGCGAGGCGGCGTCGTTTGACCGCGAGCGCCAGGTGCGCAAACACATCGGAGACTTCACTCTCTTTTACAGCGGGATGTTTCCCGAGGCGATCAACCGCTTCCGTCTGCGCCGCCAGCGGCTGGAAAGCCTGATCGACTTTGTCCACGCCGGCAAGGAGAGCTACTTCATCGTCAGCCAGTTCGACCAGATGGAGTACCGCAAGGTTGCGCCGCTGTTTGGGCGGCTCTCGCAGCAATTTGAGAGCTGCGTCTTCGGCCTGAACCTGGTGCGCAAGGAGCTGACCGAAATGCAGTATGCGCTGGTTCGTCCCAACGATTTGGTGATGTGAAATCGCCGTCGATGCCGCTTTGCGCTAGCCTTCGCGCAGCGTCGCTGGTTTCCGCGCTTCGGCGGTAAAAACTGAGCGCGCTCTCGCCCTGTTTCAGCAGGCGATAGCGTTTCAGATTGCCCTCGCCGTCGCCGGGATCGAATCGCTTCTCGTGCTCGGCCACCACGATTCCGCCCTCCGCAGCAGCACTGGTTCCGCGTGCCAGGGTGCGCAGGATCTCTCCGTAAGCTCCGTGCAGCCGGTAGGGAGGGTCGAAGAAGCAGACGTCGAAGCGCACTCCGGCCTTGTCCCACTGGCGCAGAGCTTCGGCTGCGTCGCGCTCGGCCACATCGCCGGCCTCCAGTCCCAGCGAGCGCCAGGTTCTGGCGCAGCACCTGGGCCGCATTGCTGCTGGATTCGGCAAAGTGCACCGAGGTTGCGCCACGGCTCAGCGCCTCAATGCCCACCGCGCCGGTACCCGCAAACAGGTCGGCCCAGGCGCATTCGGCGACCATGCCGGCCGAGGCAAGCACGTTGAACAGAGTCTCTTTCAGCCGGTCGTAGGTGGGGCGTGTCTCCAAACCTTCCAGGCTTTTCAGCGTCCGGCTGCGAAACTTTCCCGCGATCACTCTCATCGGCCTCTTCTACTCCCTGCCCTCTGCCGTGTAGTGTATTAGTAACGGGTTTTTCCGGCGCAAGGCAAATCGCATGAGACGCTGGTCCATTCCGGTTATCAGACATCTTCGGTATCCACTTCCGGGTGCACTTCAGCTTTCCGCTGATGTTCAGCCTGGTGTGGATTCTGGAAGCCGGACGCGGCCCGCAGGTGGGATTGCGCAGCTTCCTGCTCATGCTGCTGGTGATGTTCGCCGTGCTGATGCATGAAGCTTGGCCACGCCGTGGTTGCGGCGCGCAACGGCATTCGCGTGCGCAGCGTGGTGCTGCTGCCCATCGCCGGCATTTCCCTGCTCGATGAGCAGGCGCAGCGCGGCATGGATGCGCGGCGCGAGATTCGCATCGCGCTCGCCGGACCCGCCGTCAACCTGGTGCTTGCGCTCATCATCGGCCAGTACGATTCTCATCTTCCGTCCCCAGGTGCAGTTGTTCAGCTTTCCCTGGCTTACGCCGTTCAATCTTCCGCGCAGCCTGGCCTGGGCACAGCTTTTTGTGGCCGTGCTCAACCTGCTTCCCGCCTATCCGCTCGATGGCGGACGCATTCTGCGCGCGGTGCTGGCGCGCAGCGGAGATCAGGTCACGGCGACCCGGCGCGCGGTTTCCATCGGACAGTTCTTCTCCCTGGCGCTGTTTCGTCTGCGGCGGAGCGGTCTTTCTGGGTTCCAACTCGAACAATCTCTGGATCATGATGGCGGGAGTTTTTCTCTTCCTGGCGGCGCAACTGGAAGACCGCAGCATGATTCTGCAGGCGGTGCTGGAGCGGGTGCGCGTGATCGACGTGATGATCACCGACTTCATCACGCTCTCCCCGGCCGAGACCCTGGCCGATGCCCTGCAGCGCTCCGTGGAGCCGCCGCAGGAAGAGTTTCCCGTGGTGCGCGGCACCGACATGGTGGGCGTGATCAGCCGCCAGCAGATGGCCGCGTCGCATGGAAGAGGAGGGCAACGGCTACGTGCAATCGGCCATGCGCCGCGAGTACCTGGTCGCCGGTCCGCAGGAGTCGCTGGCCGCGGTGCTGCGCCGCATCGGACGCAGCGGCCTGGCCATGATTCCCGTGGTCGAAGGCGACTACCTGGTCGGCATCATCACCTTCCAGAACCTGATGCGCAAACTGACTGCGCTCTCGCTGCGCCGCGGCCGCGGCCGAACGCCCCGGCTTCCAACGCTCCCGCGCACCTGCAGTAGCCCACCCGCGCTTCGCGTATCATGGACGCATGAGCATTACTTCCCAGATACAGAAGGATATCGTCGAGTCGATGAAGGCGCGGCAGGAGCTGCGCCTCTCCACTCTGCGCATGGTCAAGACCGCCCTCAAGAATAAGGAAATCGACAAGCGCGCGCCGCTCGACGAGAAGGAAGAGATGCAGGTGCTCTCCACCCTGATCAAGCAGCGCCACGAGTCCGCCGAGCAGTTCACCAAGGGCAACCGCCCCGAACTTGCGGCCAAGGAGTTGGAGGAGATCGTCTTCATCGAAGGCTATCTTCCCAAGGCCGTCGGCCCCGCGGAAATCGCCGCCGCCGTGCAGTCGGTGATCGCCGAAATGGGCTCGCCCACCGCCAAGGAGATGGGCACGATCATGAAGAACGTGATGGCCAGATTTGCCGGCGCCCGCATCGACGGCAAGCTGGTCAGCGAAGCGGTGAAGAAGGCGCTGGCGGGCTGAAGTTTCGCACGCTCCCGAGCAGACAGGCGCGCGGGTTCCGGCCCGCGCGTTCCCGTTTCCTTCGCCGGCGCAAATTTTCCCGCTATCGCGCCCGCCGCACCACCACAAACACTCCGTCGGGAAACTTCTCGCCGGTAAATTCCACCACGCCTCCGCTAACGAATCCGCGCAGCTCTTTGATCTCTTCGCGCTCTACCGGAGGCTTGGCATAGGCGTCGGCCTTGAGCCGGTACTGGCGCGTCCCATGCCGCGATCCATCGCCTGCGTTGGCCAGCCGGTCGGCGTCTTTGTTCAGGTGGCGCAGCACGTGGCGGATCTCAAAGCGGTCCAGCTTGCGGATCAGCGCCTTGGCCTCGCCGTAGATCGACAGCAGCGCCTCGCTGCGAACCTTGTACTGGCCCTTCATCTGCTTCACCAGCAGCTCGGAGTCGCTGACCACCTTCACCGTGCCGATAGCCGTGCTCCACCGCATATTCCAGGGCGGCGATCAGTCCGGAGTATTCGGCAAAGTTGTTGGTCTGCACGCCGAGGAATTCGCTCAGCTCGGCCAGCCGGCGGCCTTCGCCGTCGGTGATGTACGCGCCGTATCCCGCAGGCCCAGGGTTGCCGCGCGAGCCGCCATCGACGTGCGCGACCATTACCTTGCTGGCTGGCGCGGAAGCCGCGCCGGGTTCGTCGCCAAAGAGTCCGCCTGTTTTTCCAAATGACATAGCGCGAGTGTATCGCACTACGCGGGTGGCGGCGCCGGAGGATTCAGCGGACTCGAAGCCGGGGCGCTCTCCATCTTCGGACCGCTCTTGACGGATTTCTAGCGGCCATCCTCCAGCCGCAGCGCCAGCTCCTTGGCAGCCCAGCCTGCAGGATGCGCTCCTGCGCGCCCAGTATGTCGTAGGGCACGCGGTAGAAGAGAATCTCGTGTTCGTCGCTGTCGTAGATGGCGAAGGCGGCGCGCCGGTCGTGGTCGCGGGGCTGTCCTACCGAGCCCGGATTCACCAGGTATTTCTTCAGTGGGTCCAGCTTCAGCCGCGAGATCTGTAGCCGGCTCGCGCTGTTCAGCCGCTCCAGCGGTCAACGCCTCGGTCACCAGCCGCCGCTGCGCAAACGCGCACTGAATGTGGGTATGTCCGAAGAAAGTAAGGTGGAAAGGCGAGAACTCCAGCGCCGTGCTCGCGCTGAACTCCGAGGTGATGTAGCCGTCTTCGTCGAGCGGCGAGCCGTGCACAAACTGCACTCCTTCCCAGGCCGCGTCGCGCAGCGGACCGCTGGGCAGCTCGCGCAGCCAGTCCAGGTTGCTGCTCGCTCAGCTCGCCGCGCGTCCAGTTGGCCGCGTCGGCGGCTACGGGATTGAAGTTCGTGGTATCCTCCAGCCCGCAGCAGCAGCGGTCATGGTTGCCGCGCACATTGATCGGGTCCATCGCGCGAACCAACTCGATCACCTGGTTGGGACTGGCGCCGTAGCCCACCACATCGCCCAGGTTGGCGACGCCGTCATGCTCCGGAGCCGCGTCGAGACAGGCTTCCAGAGCCTCAAGATTTCCGTGAATGTCGCTGACCAGGAGTAACCGCACCAGCCAGATTATAGATGCTCGCCGCCTCTGCAAAGGCCGCCGGGCGGAACTTCTTCCTGCTCGCCGCGCAAAAAGCGGATACATTACCGCTATGCGTTCCATTTTGCCATCCGCGCTTCTGCCGCCTTGCCATCTGCCTGCTGCTTGCCTTGCCATTGCTGGCGCAGTCCGTGCCGCCGCCCGCCGCCCCGCCGCTGGCGGATCCGGCGGCTTACCTGGCGCGCAGTTTGGCCCCACCTTCAAGCTCGACCCCAGAGTTCCGCCCATGTTCGGCGACCTGGATGGCGATGGCAACGAGGATCTCGTGCTGGTCGGACCAGCAGCACGCCCTTGATGTCGCAGGAGCAGTTCGACTTCAAGGTCGAAGACCCCTATGACGCCTACTTCGGCACCGGAGATCCTCGCATCACCTCGCAATTCACGCTTGCACTTCGACGGCTCTTCCCGCTGCATCCTGATCGTCTTCGACTGGCGCGCAGCCGCCAGTCCAAGTCCAAGCAGACGTCCAAGTTTGTCCTCATCAATACGCCCTTTGAAACGCGCCAGCTCGTGAATCTCCGCCTCAAGAAGAAGAATCATCCAGGCCATTGAAGCCGTCGACCGCAGCACCCTGCACGCGCTCGTCTTCTGGGACGGCAAGCGCTGGCGCTGGAGCGCCCAGGGCATGGAAGGCGACGAAACCTTCAAAATGCCTCCGCGCAAACTAATCCTTGGCCCGGATCGCTGACGCTCTCTGGCTATAATTGCCGGTTCATGAATATCGAGCAGAAACTGGCAAAACTGAAATTGCGCGACGAACTTGCCGAAGCAGGCGGCGGCGAAGAGCGGCGCGCGCGCGAACACAAACTCGGCAAGATGACCGCCCGCGAGCGCATCGAGTTTCTGCTCGATGAAGGCACCTTCGAGGAGACCGACAAGTTTGTAACCCATCGCACCACCGACTTCGGCATGGGCGAGCAGGTCATCCTGGGCGACGGCTTCGTCACCGGCTACGGACGCATCGAAGGCCGCCTGGTCTTCGTCTTTGCCCAGGACTTCACCGTCTTCGGCGGCTCGCTCTCGGAGACCAACGCCGCCAAGATCGTCAAGATCATGGATCAGGCGGCCCGCGTCGGCGCGCCCGTCATCGGCCTCAATGACTCCGGCGGCGCGCGCATTCAGGAAGGCGTCCGCTCGCTGGCCGGTTATGCCGACATCTTTCTCCGCAATGTTCTCTCCTCCGGCGTCATTCCGCAGATCTCGGCGATCATGGGACCCTGCGCCGGCGGCGCCGTCTATTCCCCGGCGATGACCGATTTCATCCTCATGGTCGATAAGACCGCCTACATGTTCATCACCGGCCCCGAGGTCATCAAGGCCGTGACCCACGAAGAGGTCAGCAAAGACGAACTCGGCGGCGCCGATGACCCACAACACCAAGTCCGGCGTCGCCCACTTCCTCGCCCACGATGACGCCGAGTGTCTCTCCATGGTGCGCGAGCTGTTCAGCTTCATTCCCTCCAACAATCTCGAGGAGCCGCCGCGCAAGCCCACCACCGACCCCATCGACCGCGCCGACGACCAGCTCGATACCGTCGTTCCCGCCGAGAGCAACCTGCCCTACGACATCAAGGACGTCATCACCCGCGTCGTCGATGACGCCTACTTCTTTGAAGTGCAGGAGCACTACGCCAAGAACATCGTCATCGGCTTTGCCCGCTTCAACGGCCGCTCCGTCGGCATCGTCGCCAACCAGCCCAACTTCCTCGCCGGAGTGCTGGACATCGACTCCTCGATCAAGGCCGCGCGCTTCGTCCGCTTCTGCGATTGCTTCAACATTCCGCTGGTGACCTTTGAAGACGTTCCCGGCTTCCTTCCCGGCATTCAGCAGGAGCACGGCGGCATCATCACGCACGGCGCCAAACTGCTCTACGCCTTTGCCGAAGCCACCGTTCCCAAGATCACCATCATCACCCGCAAAGCCTACGGCGGAGCCTACTGCGTCATGAGCTCCAAGCACATCCGCTCGGACGTGAACTACGCCTGGCCCACGCGCGGAGATCGCCGTCATGGGACCGGAGGGCGCGGTCAACATCGTCTACCGCCGCGAACTCGACCGTGCCGCCAAGGAGGGCGTGGACGGACTCACCGGCGACGACGCCTTCAACAAAGGTGCGCGCCGAGAAAATCGAGGAGTTCCGCGAGAGCTTCGCCAATCCCTACGTCGCCGCCGAACGCGGCTACATCGATGGCGTCATCCGTCCCCGCGATACCCGCAAGAAGATCATCCAGGCGCTGGAAATGCTCGACGGCAAACGCGACAAGAATCCCGCGAAGAAACACGGCAACATCCCGCTGTAATTTTTTCGCGAACTCAGAAGACTATGCTCCCGAGCCGTCAGCGGCTCGGGAGAGGTGGCTTAGAGGCAAGAAGAAACATGAGCAGCCGTGAGCAAGCGACCGGGGAACCCGCTTCCCGGCTCATCGACCAGCGAATCCACGACCTGGGGGGATGGCGCGGGGAGACCCTGGCCCGCGTGCGGGCGCTGATCCTGGAAGCCGACCCCGAGATGACCGAGGAGTGGAAGTGGATGGGCACTCCGGTCTGGTCGCACCACGGGATTGTCTGCACCGGGGAGGCGTACACCAAGGTCGTCAAGCTCACGTTCGCCCGGGGGGCCAGTGTCCCCGACCCATCGCGCCTCTTCAATTCCAGCCTGGAAGGCAACACCCGAAGGGCGATCGACATCCACGAAGGGGAGATGGTCGCCCCGGGAGCATTCAACGCGCTCGTGAAGGCCGCAGTGGCCCAAAATGCCTCGCCGGCGAAGAAACGCTAGACCCTGTGAGGTGCTAGGTGCCCCATGTCTGCCATAGTTCGCAGATGTAAAGCTTTTGATTTGGAACGCACGCGCCTCCGCCTCATCTAACCTCCATGCCCGCCGCGCCCATGCTCGTCTTTGACGGAGACTGCGCCTTTTGCCATCGCGCCGTGCAGTTCGTCCTCGCCCACGAGCACCGCACCGACCTGCTGTTTGTTCCCCGCGACTCCGCCCTGGGCCGCTCCCTGCGCGAGCGGTACCATCTCGAGCGCGTCGAATCTTTGCTCTGGATCGAGGATGGCCGCGCTTTCATCGAGTTCGACGCCGTAGCCCACGCAGCCGCCTACGTCGGAGGCCCGTACGCGCGCCTCGCCTCACTGCCGCGCCTGCTGCCGCGCCCTCTGCTCGCCGCCGGTTACCGCTTGGTTGCCCGGCTGCGCAAGCGCCTCGCCCGCCGCCCGCGCCAGTGCCTGCTGCTCACTGCTGCCCAGCAACAGCGCTTCCTGCAATAAGCCGCGACCCCCGCGCGCCCTGTACAATCGGTTCTGTATGCACAGCCTTCCTCTACCGCTGGCCGCGTTTCTTGCCGGAGTCCTTTCTTTCCTCTCGCCCTGTGTTTTGCCGCTGGTGCCCGGCTATGTCTCGCTCATCTCGGGCGCCAGCGTGGAAACCCTGCAAGCGGCCGACCGCAAGCTCCTGCGCACCGTCATGCTGAACTCGCTCTGCTTCATCCTGGGCTTCAGCGTGGTCTTCATCTCCCTGGGCGCGGTGGCCACCAGCCTGGGACAGCTTACCCATCAGTATCATCGTCCGCTGGCCGATCTTCGCCGGCATCGTCATCATCATCTTCGGACTGCACCTCACCGGAATCTTCAAGATCAACGCGCTTTATTCGGACAAGCGCCTGCACAGCGTCAAAGGCGGGTCGAGTCCGCTCGGCTCCTTCCTCATCGGCTTTGCCTTCGCCTTTGGCTGGACGCCCTGCATTGGTCCCATCCTGGCCGGAATCCTTCTCCTCGCCGGCTCGCAGGACACGGTCTTCAAGGGAATCCTTCTGCTCGCCGTTTACTCGGCCGGCCTGGCGGTTCCGTTTCTTCTTACCTCGCTCGGCGTCAATCGCTTTCTCGGCTTCTACGCCCGCTTCCGCCGCCACCTGCACACGGTTGAGGTTTTCAGCGGCGCGTTGCTCATCGTCTTTGGGTTGCTGATTGCCCTGGGACGTTTCACCATGCTCTCCGGCTATCTTGGCTTCCTGAATCGCTTCTCTCTGTAAAGCATCTGAACCAGCTGTGACCGGGAGTGTCTGGCGTGAAGCGCAAAATCGTTATCTTTGCCTTGATGGTCGTCATCGTTGCGGGTTTGCTGATGCTGGCCAAGTTCAGGTGAAGCTTCCTGCCGGTGTCGCCCCGCCCCGGCCGTCGCCTCCAAGGGCTGCGCCGCACCCGACTTCGTTCTCACCGATCTTGAAGGGCACAACTTCAAGCTCAGCGATCTGCGCGGCAAGGCCGTGGTGCTCAACTTCTGGGCCACCTGGTGCCCGCCCTGCAAGCAGGAGATCCCCTGGTTTGTCGAACTTCAGAAGCGCTACGGTTCCGCAGGGATTGCAGATGGTCGGCGTCTCCATGGACGACGATGGCGACCAGCAAGGATGTGGCAAAGTTTGCCGCCGAACAATCCATCAACTACCCGGTGCTGCTGGGCAAAGAGAGCGTCGCCGAGCCAGTACGGCGGCATCGACTATCTGCCCACCACTTTTTACATCGACCGCAACGGCGTGGTGCTGGATCGCGTCTTCGGCCAGCCGGACAGCCGCGATGAGATTGAGCAGAACGTCAAGCGCGTCATCGCCTCCACCGCCGAGCCCCGCTCCTAGCGGCCGCTGCTTTTCACCGGCCATGGCTCCGCGAAATCCGCTAGACTAGAGCCATAGCCATGAAGCTCTCACACCTCATCGCGTCGTCCGTTTTGCGTCCTTTGCGCCGCCGCCGCACTGGCTCAGAGGTCTTCTCCGTCGGTCGCCGTGGCGCCCATCGGCACCGTCGTCCTGGTCCGCGGCGGCAAGGCTCCGCTGGACATCGCGCTTGCAGGTCAACAGGGGATTCCACGTCAACTCCAACAAGCCCAACGACGAGCTGCTGATGCCCACCGTGGTTCACCTCAACCCGCCGCAAGGAATCATGATCGTCAATATCCAGTACCCTGCGGGCGAGCAACTGGCGCTTGCCTTTCATGGGCAATGACAAGCTCAGCGTTTACTCGGGACGCTTCAGCTGTCACGGCCGATGTGCGTGTTCCAGAAATCGGCCGCGCTGGGCACCTTGCGCGTCCACGGCGAAGTGCGATACCAGGCCTGCGACAACCGTCAGTGCTTCCCGCCCAAGACAACTCCGCTGGAGTTTGACGTAAAAGTCGTCAGGCCCAGGGTGAAGAAATCCACCTACACTCCCGCCAGCCCGCACATTCGCTAACCTCCGCCGCGTCCTACAGTTCGATGCGCGTTCCCAGCACTTTCAGGAACTCGGCGAGCCACGCCGGATGCGCCGGCCAGGCTGGGGCGGTCACCAGGTTCTCCGTCCACCCACGCGGCATCCACCTTGATATCCGCATAGGTGCCGCCAGCGGCGGTCACCTCCGGACTTACCGCCGGATAGCAACTGCACTTCCGCCCTTTGACCACGCCCGCCGCGGCCAGAAGCTGGGCGCCATGGCAGATACTGCGATCGGTTTGGCCGTGCTGTCAAAGTGACGCACAATCTCCAGCACCCGCGGAGTCAGGCGCAGGTACTCCGGTGCGCGTCCGCCCGGAATCACCAGGGCGTCGTAGTCTCTCGGCTTTCACCTGGTCAAAATCCGCGTTGACGGTAAAGTTATGTCCAGGTTTTTCGCTGTACGTCTGGTCGCCCTCAAAATCGTGGATCGGCCGTGCGCACGCTCTCGCCGGCTTTCTTTCCCGGGCACACCGCATCGACCGTGTGGCCCACCATCAGCAACGCCTGGAAGGGCACCATCGCCTCGTAATCTTCCACAAAATCGCCAACCAGCATCAGGATCTTTTTCTTTGCCATGGATTCTGCACCTTGCCTTTCAGAGCCAACTGCTTTCGCTCCATAGATTAGTCTCAAGCGATGCCGTGGAATCCACCAGTATTGTGCCGCAGAACTGCCTCACATTTTCACCTCCGCCCGCTCTGCTAACATCTTTAGCTATGGAGCAGTCGTCAATTCCGGGCAAGGTGCGAGTTCGCTTTGCCCCCTCGCCCACCGGTCAGGTTCACGTCGGCAATGCGCGTACCGCGCTCTTCAACTGGCTCTTCGCGCGCCAGCAGGGCGGAGCTTTCATCCTCCGCATTGAAGACACCGATCTGGAGCGCAGCGAAGCGCGCTATGAAGCCCAGCTCATCGAAGATTGCAAGTGGCTCGGCCTCGATTGGGACGAAGGTCCCGACGTCGGCGGTCCCTATCCGCCCTATCGCCAGAGCGACAAGTGGCAGGTCTATCGCGACCACGCCGAGCGCCTGGTCAGCGAAGGCAAGGCCTACCGCTGCTTCTGTACCCAGGAGGCGCTCGACCGGCAGCGCGAACAGGCCATGGCAGCAGCATCTCCAGCCCAACTATCCCGGCACCTGCCGCAACCTTGCGCCGGAAGAAGCCGAGCGCCGCCGCGCCGCCGGCGAGCCATGCGCCATCCGGCTGAAGATTCCCGAGAAGCCGATCCGCTTTCACGACATGGTGCGCGGCTGGGTCGAGTTTTCCAGCGACGTGGTGAGCGATCTGATCATCGTCCGCTCCAGCGGCGTTCCGGTCTACAACTACGTGGTCGTGGTCGATGACGCGGAGATGAAGATCACCCACGTCATTCGCGGCGACGATCATCTCTCGAACACTCCGAAGCAGGTTGCGCTCTATGAAGCGCTGGGCTGGGCGGTGCCGGAGTTCGCCCACCTTTCGACCATTCTCGGCCCCGACAAGGAGCGTCTTTCCAAGCGCCACGGCGCAACCTCGCTGGCGAATTTCCGCGAGATGGGCGTGCTTCCCGAGGCGCTGATGAATTACATGGCGCTGCTCGGCTGGGCTCCCACCGGAGGCGATCGCGAGATCTTTCTCGCCCAGGAACTGGTGCAGGAGTTCGACCTCGCGCGCGTCACTCCGTCGCCGGCGGTCTTCGACTTCGAGAAGCTCTACTGGCTCAATCGCCACTACATCAAGCAAGCTGAGCCCGAGCGCATTGCCGCGCTGGCCGAGCCTTTCTATCAGCGCGCGCTCGGAGTCGACGAGCTTACGCCGGACGGTGAAGGCTTGGCTGGCGCACATTACCGCATCGCTGGTGCACTCGGTCAACAAGCTGGACGAGCTGCCCGAGCGCGCCGCAGCGGTGCTGCACTTTGATCCCGCTGCGGCCCTCGCCGCGCCGGAGAACGCCGATGTGTTGAGCGCGCCCGCCAGCCGCAAGGTGCTCGAGGCGTTTGCCGCAAAGATTGCCGCCGAGCCCGAGCCGATCGCTGCCGAGCGCTTCAAGGCGCTGGTCAAGGAAGTGCAGAAAGAGACTGGCGTCAAGGGTCCGGCGCTCTTCCATCCCATTCGCATCCTGCTCACCGGGGTGCAATCCGGGCCGGAGTTCGACAAACTGGTGCCGCTGATGGAGGAAGGCGCAAGGCTCGCCCTGCCGCAACCGGTCCTCAGCGTGAAGCAACGCGTTGCGGCTTTTCTCGAGGCCAATCACCCGCAGGGCTCGAACCCCGACAGGTGAACCGGCGCGCCCGGGATTTGAACTCCGGCCGCTCCATCCTGTGATTGAATATTGTCATGAGCAAGACCAACGCCTGCCGCATTCTGGATTCGCTCGGCATCCCCTACGAGTTGCGCGAGTACAAGGTGGACCCCGACGATCTCTCCGCCGAAAACGTTGCCGCCAAGGTTGGCTTCCCGCCCGAACAGGTCTTCAAAACCCTGGCCGTCAAGGGCGACCGCAACGGCGTGGCCGTCGCGGTGATCCCGGAAATTATGAACTCGATTTCAAAGCTCTCGCCCATCTCACCGGCGATCGCAAGGTCGAGATGCTTCCGCTGAAGCAAGTGCAGAGCGTCACCGGATATATTCGCGGCGGCGTCACTGCCCTGGGAATGAAGAAGGACTATCCGGTCTTTGCCGATGAGACCATCGAATTGTGGGACACGGTCTGCGTCTCCGCCGGACAGCGCGGCTTGCAGATCGTCATCGCCCCCGCCGATTACCTGCGCGCCACCGCGGCAACCGTGGCGAGAGATTTCACGCGAAAAGCAATGATCGAAGGCTGCCGCGATGGCAAAGAAAATCCCCGCCCTCAATCTCAGGCCTTGAGCGGGGGTGGCTTGCTGCCGCGCAGTCATTCCAGCCGAGCTACGCCTCCCGGCTCCAGCTCGCGAATCTTGCCGATCTCCTCCGCCGGAATCTGCAGGTACTCCAGGAATTGCTGATGCTCCTCGGGCGCCTGCTGTTCAAATTGCTTGTGCCAGCGCTGCATATCCGTCTTCGCCGAAGCCGGCGGCGCGCATGATGGAAACCCATTTCTCCTTGGTCATATCCGACATCCTCCAGGTGCCATCGCCGGCCTGCAAAAGCCGCAGAATGGCATTTTGATGCTCGCGAAGCGTTTCGATCTCCCGGTCGAGTTCGAGCAGACGGCGTTTCAAGACCGTGGTTGCCTCATTCGACTGCTCGTCGAGAATCTGCCGGATATCGCTCAGCCGCAGCCCCGCATCCCTGTACGCGCAGATGCGTCCGCAGCCGCTCCAACTGCTCGCCGTCGCGTAACGGCGGTAGTTGGAGCCAGAGCGGGACGCCGGCGGCAGCAGTCCGATGGACTCGTAGTAGAGCAGCGTGGTGCGGCTCAGTCCGCAGAGCCTGGCGAGTTGGGAGACGGTTAGCATCGCGAGCATCTCTACTCTCAACCCTGTCAGCTTTAGACAGGTCAACAGCTATTTTTGCGGGGTATTGCGCTGCGCGCAGCAGATTTCCGCAGCGCCGGCTCCAGCTCCCGATCTTCAAAGCTGAATCCCGCCTCCAGCAGCCGCCGTGGAAGCACCCGCTGGCTGGCCAGCAGCATCTCTTCGCGCCATCTCTCCGCCCAGCGCGCGCAAGCGCAAAGGCCGGGACGGCGAGCAGGGCGGGCCGGTGCAGCACCCGGCCCAGCGTCCGGGTGAACTCCGCGTTCGTCACCGCGTCTGGCGCCGCCAGGTTCAGCGCGCCGTGTATCTGCTCATTCTCCACCGCAAAGGCAAAGGCGCGAGCCGCATCCGCCAGGCTGACCCAGCTCCACCACTGGCGTCCGCTGCCCAGCCTTCCGGCCACTCCAAGGCGGAACGCGGGAAGCATCTTGGCCAGCGCGCCGCCGTCGCCGTCCAGCACCAGCGCGGTGCGCATCTGGGCCACCCGAACCCCGGCCATCGCCGCCGGCTGCGCCGCGTTCTCCCAGTCGCGGCAGACCTCGGCCAGAAATCCCAGTCCCGGCTCGCTCTCCTCCACCAGTTCTTCGTCGCCGCGGCTGCCGTAATAGCCGATGGCCGAGCTGCAGATCAGCGCCCGCGGTCTGCCGCCTGCCAGGAATGCCTGCGCCGCCGCCCTGGCGAGGTTGGCCGTTCCCTCGACCCGGCTGCTGCGGATTTCCGCCTTGGCTTTCTCTGTCCACAGGGTCGCCACCGGCCTTCCCGCCAGATGCACGATCACGTCAAACCCGGCAATCCGCGCGGCTTCCAGCGGCGCAGACCGGCATGCCACAGCCACGTCGCCGGGGCGCGCCTTCGCCGGATCGCGAACCAGACGGTGAACCTCGTGCCGCCTGGGCGCTCAGCAGAGAGCAAATCGCCTGTCCAATCAACCCGCTGGCGCCGCTGATCAGCACTCTCATGGCGTCTTTCCCGCTTCCACCGAATCATTCTGCGTGCGCGGCGTCATCGGATGCAACAGGCGCAGCTTCTGCGACGACCTGCTTGGCGCTACAGGGAGGTTACAGGCTAAAATCAGATATGGCGAGCTTTCGCGAGCAGATCGCGACCAATGTTTTGACCGCAACGCGGTTTCGCGACCTGCTGAAGATTGCCCGCCTCAACCGCCCCAGCGACGACCTCGACATCATCCGCCGCGCCTACGAACTTTCCCTCGAACATCACAGCGGACAGCAGCGCGCCTCCGGCGAGCCCTATCTCGTGCATCCCCTGGAAGTGGCAATTCTGCTGGCGGAGATGAAGCTGGACACCACCGCCATCGCCGCCGGACTGCTGCATGATTCGGTCGAAGATACCATCGGTCACCACCGAGGAGATCAAGGAAAAATTCGGCGAGCAGGTCGCCCACATCGTCGAGGGCGTAACCAAGATCAGCAAAATCGATTTCGCCTCGCGCGAAGAAGCGCAGGCGGAAAACGTGCGCAAGATGATGCTGGCCATGGTGGACGATATCCGCGTCGTGCTCATCAAACTGGCCGACCGCCTGCACAACATGCGCACCCTGCAGCATCTCTCGCCCGAGCGCCAGGTGAAAATCGCCAAGGAGACGCTGGAAATTTACGCCCCGCTGGCGCACCGCCTCGGCATGGGCAAGGTGCGCGGCGAACTTGAGGATCTCTCGTTTCCCTACGTCGATCCGGTCGGATACAAGATGGTCTTCGAGCAGGTGGAGGCCCTGCGCAAGGATGGCGAACGCGCCCTGTGCCCGGATGGCCGATACCATCCGCCTGAAGCTGCGCGAAGCCAACATCAACGTGCGTGCGCGTCGATTCGCGCATCAAGCGCATGTACTCCATCTATCAGAAGGTGGTCAAGCAGAAGATCACGCGCCGACCAGATGTACGATCTGCTGGCGCTGCGCATCATCACCTACTCGGTGAATGACTGTTACGCGGTGCTCGGAATCATTCACAACGCATGGCGTCCGGTGCCGGGGCGCATCAAGGACTTCATCGCCATGCCGCGCCCCAACCTCTACCAGTCGCTGCATACCACGGTGATTGCCGAAGACGGCCATCCCTTCGAGGTGCAGATCCGCACCGAAGAGATGCACAAGATGGCCGAAGAGGGCATCGCGGCGCACTGGAAATACAAGGACGGTCCCATCTCGGCGCGCGACGAGCAGCGCCTCGCCTGGCTGCGCCAGGTCGTCGAGTGGCAGCGCGAGATGGCCGATCCCAGCGAGTTCCTCTCCACCCTCAAGATCGATCTCTATCCGGAAGAGGTCTACACCTTCACCCCCAAGGGCAAGGTGGTCATTCTTCCGCGCGACGCCACGCCCATCGACTTTGCCTACACCGTGCATACCGAGGTCGGACACTCCTGCGTGGGCGCCAAGGTCAACGGACGCATCGTTCCCCTGCGCTCCAAGCTGCGCTCGGGAGACATCGTCGAGATCATGACCCAGGCCGGCCACAATCCCAGCCGCGACTGGCTGGGCATCGTAAAAAGCTCGCGCGCGCGCCAGAAAATCAAGCACTGGCTCAACATTCACCAGCGCGAGCGCGCCATTGAAATCGGCCGCAAGCTGATCGAAAAAGAAGCGCGCAAATATCGCATCGCGCTCAAGGAAATCAAGGACCCGGAGTTGCTGAAGGCCGCCGTCGAATACGGCGTCGAACAAGGTGGACGACCTGATGGCCGGCATCGGCTACGGCAAGTACTCGGCGCGCTCGGTGCTGGCCAAGGTGTTGCCCGGCAGCAATCTGCAGCCCGGCGAAGAGCAGCAGGGCGTGGCCTCGGCGGTCAAGCGCGCCTTCGGGCATCGGATAGCTGCCGCCCTCACCGTGCGCGGCACCGACGATCTGCTCGTCTATCGCGCCCGATGTTGTAACCCCATCCGCGGCGAGGAGATTGTCGGCTACGTGACCCGCGGCAAGGGCGTCGCCGTGCATAGCAAAACCTGTTCCAACGTGCAGAACCTGATGTATGAACCCGAGCGCAGGCTGGCCGTCGAGTGGTCGCACAAGGAACCCCGCATCGCCGGCGCGCAGCCCGCTTATCCAGTCAAACTCGTGGTCTCCAGCGATGACCGCCCCGGCATGATCACCCAGATTTCAGCCGTCATCAGCGGCGAGGATGCCAACATCCGCCACATCGAAGCCAAGACCGGCGGCGCGTTCGCCACCATCGACATCATCTTTGAAACCCGCGACGTCAATCACCTCAACCGCATCATTACCGGCATCCGCCGCATCCAGGGCGTGCGCGACGTCGAGCGCGTCCAGAAGATGAATAACTAATCCATGTCCCGCTTCGCCAAAAGAAGCTCAGCCGCAACCCGCGCGCTCTGGCCTTCCAGACTGCAACCCGTCGAAGTTGCCTATCTCTCGCTGCAACGCACCCAGCGCGGCCTGGTGGGCATGCTGGTGGTCTGCGCCGTACTCGGCATGACCGTCTTTCGCGTGCCTCCGGGAACCCTCGGCAATCGCACCTTTCTGCCCATCATCTTCTCCACTTCGCTGCTCACCTTCGCCTACATCGTCCGCAATGCCATGGTGCTGCCCGCCGCTGGCGGAATTGCGCCGCAACCCCCGCGACCCGAAACTGCTCAAGCGCTGGAGCCGCAACAATCTCATCGTGCTGGTCGCTGTGCGCGCGCGGTTGGATTGATGGGTTTTGCCATGCAGTTGCTGGGCGCGGCCACGCTCCATTGCGCTCACCCTTTATGCCATTGCCATCGCCTATCTGTTTCTGCTGCGGCCCGCCAAGCCATAGCTGTTCCAGCGCCTGAGGCCGGACGGTTACAATGTTGCCTGCGTAAGGAAATTTGCCTTCAAGGAGATAGACCATGCGCAAGTCGTCGCCACGCCGAATGCCCCGCAGGCCATCGGCCCCTACTCGCAGGCCATCCGCGCCAACGGTTTCATCTTTGTCAGCGGGCAGATTCCGCTCGATCCGGCAACCCAGCAGATCGTCCAGGGCGGAGTGGCCGAGCAGACCGAGCGGTGCTCGCCAACCTGGAAGCAATTCTGACGGGCGGCTGGCAGCAGCCTGGAGAAAGTCGTGCGCACCAGCGTCTATCTCAAGGACATGGGCGAATTCGCCGCCATGAACGACGTCTACGAACGCTTCTTTCCCTTCGCGGCTCCGGCGCGTTCCACCGTCGAGGTCGCCCGCCTGCCCAAGGATGTCCGCGTCGAAATCGACGTCATCGCCCTGGCTGGCTGATTCCTGACACCATT
Organism: uncultured Acidobacteriota bacterium; assembly: GCA_963707735.1. Taxonomy (GTDB): domain Bacteria; phylum Acidobacteriota; class Terriglobia; order Terriglobales; family Acidobacteriaceae; genus TOLSYN. The sequence goes on from CAVPRB010000005.1 coordinate 61,040, forward strand.
CCCAGCCGGCGGAACAATCCCGTCGCCGCTTTCGTATCTTCCTGCCAGTGAAGTGGGAGGTGCAACGATGTTCGGAGGAACGATGTCTGGAAGAACGCCGCCTGGAAAAACGAGGTTCGGAAAGACGCCGTGCCAACCATGGGTTCTGCCCGCCCTGCTCGCCCTCTCCCTCGGCGTCACCGCCTGCAGCGTGCAACAGCACGGCTCCAACGACAACAAGGATGTGAAAATCGAAACACCCTTCGGCGACTTGAAGGTGAAGACCAACGATGCCGTCGCAATCTCCGGGATCGGTCTCCCCGTCTATCCCGGTTCAACCCTTGTCAAGCATGACAAGGACAACGACGCCGTTGACCTGGACCTGAGCTTCCGTGATTTCCACGTCCGCGCCAAGGGCGCCGGCTACCACACTCCCGACCCGCCGGAAAAAGTGGAGGCCTACTACCGCAAGCAACTCGCCCAATATGGCGACGTTATCGAGTGCAGGGGCAAGCTGGCCGTGGGCGCGCCCTCCAAAACCAGCGAAGGCCTCAGCTGTGACGACAACGGGAAATATTCCGTCAGCAACACTACATCGCATCCTGACATAGAACTGAAAACAGGAAGCAAAACGCACCAGCACATCGTCGCCATGGAAAAGAATTCGGAAGGAACAAACTTCGGCATCGTCGCCGTCGATCTCCCCAATACAGAGAAAGAAAGCAACTGAGCCGCCGTGTCTCCCGCAGCCTGGCCGCGCCCTTGCCTTGCCGGTGCAGGGAACCGTTCCCCTAGCGTGCCGGTGCGGGAGCGATTTCCGCCGCGGTCCTGCCCAGTTCCGCGCGCAGCCACTCCACTCTGCGGCGCCAGCCAACGGCCAGCACGCAGCCAATGCTGATCAGTCCCGCGCTCAGGCCGAACCACAGTCCGCGCACTCCCCAGCCGCGCCCAAAGCAGAGCCACGCGCCCAGCGGCAATCCAACCAGCCACCAGCCCACCAGGTCGGTGATCATCGCAATCCGGGTGTTGCCCGAGCCGCGCAGCGCCCCGATGGCCGTCACCTGCACGCCGTCAAAGAACTGGAAGACCGCGGCAATCGCCAGCAGCGAGCACTCCGACCCTGGCAACCTCCGGATCGTAGCTGAAGATGTGCACGATCGGCAGCGGCAGCGTCCACAGCACAATCGCCGAGCAGCTCATGAAGCTTGCGCTCAGCGCCAGTCCGCTCCAGCCGCTCACGTTGGCGGCCTCGGCGTCTCTCCGGCCAATGGCGTTGCCCACCCGCACCGACGTTGCCTGCGCCACTCCCAGCGGCACCATAAAGGTGAGTGAGACCATGACCAGCGCAATCTGGTGGGCGGAGACGGCAACCGCGCCCAGCCGTCCGGCGGCCAGCGTGCTGCCGAAAACGCTCCCACCTCCACCGCAATCTGGGTCGCCGCCGGTGCGCCCAGCCGCACGATTCTCGCCATGCGCTCGCGATAGAACTGCGCCCGCATAACGCATCAGGTGCCAGTGCTCCACGCCGGTCGCGCCATGCCATGTAGCCCAGCAGCACGCACAACATGTAGCAGCGCGCCAGCGCCGTGGAAATCCCCGAGCCGGTCGCACCCAGCGCCGGCAGTCCGAAGTGCCCGTAAATCAGCGCGTAGTTGCCCGCAAAGTTGATGAGGTTGGCCGAAACCATGGCGAAGGCCACAATCTTCACCCGGTGCGTTCCCTGCAGAAAAACGCGCATCGCCACAAAACCCATCAGCGCGGGCAGTCCGCAGGCCATGGCGTAAAGGAACGGGATGGTCTGCCGCACAATCTCCGGCGCAATCCCCATCGGCGTCAGCAGCCAGCCGCTGGCGGCCACCACCAGCGCGCACGCAGGCCCAGCGGCAGCGCCAGTTGCGCCCCAGCCCAAAGGGTGCGAAAGCACTCTTCCATCCGTCCGGCGCCAAAGTCCTGCGAGATCAGCGAATCGCTGCCCAGCAGCAGCCCTCGCACATCATGGCGAAACACCATGAACACCGCCGAACCCAGGCTGACCGCGGCCAGCGCCGTCGGCCCCACCCGCCCGATCATCGCAATGTCCACAAAGCTCATGGACATCCACCCCACCTCGCCCATCACAATGGGCACCGCCAGGCGCAGCAGGGGAGGCATTTCGCGACGGATTTGGCGCGCGGAGGTCATCGATCCTTGAACTTTCCGTCCTCGAACGGCAGCAAAAAGCCTCCGCCTTGGCGGAGGCCTACACTTTTTCCCGGCTGCGCGCGGAGCGTCGTCCGCAATCCGGCGCGCGCCGTACTCTGATCCTCGGGTTTAACCTCGGGTTTAACCCCGCGTTTAACCCTGGGCTTAGCCCCCGGACTTAGCCTTTTGTAACTTTGCCGCTACGCAAACAGCTCGAGCACACGCGGACTTTCTTCGTGTTCGTCGTGCCCGCGACCTTCGCCTTCACCGGATGCAGGTTCACGTTCCAGCGGCGGCGGGTCTTGTTGTTGGCGTGCGAAACGTTATTGCCGAACTGCGGACCTTTGCCGCAGACTGAACAAACCTGTGCCATGTCTTACTCCAAAATTTTGGAACCGCTTGGGCTTTCGACCGCTGCACGGGTGTCCCATCGAGCCGGAACAACGTGGGGGTGCAGCATTAGGTGCAACCCAGGAAAGAAACGCGCGGAACCTGAAATGAACAAAAGGCTGGTCGCCAAAGTCTGATTCTACAAGACGCTGCCGATTTCAGCAACCCGCGGCAACCTGTCCGCGACCTCCGCCGCGCCCAACCCTGTCCCCATAGACTAAACTATTCCTCATGACTGCAGCGTCGTCCGCACCCCAGCCCGCCTCCATCAAGGTTCACAAAACCAGCGGCGCCACCATGGAGATCCTCTGGAAGGACGGCCACCAGAGCACCTACACCTTCCAGTACCTGCGCGACGCCTGTCCCTGCGCCTTCTGCAACGAGGAGCGCGAGAAGAACCATCGCCAGCCCGGCGAGCCCGCCTCTCCCGCCGCCGCCGGACCGCTGCCCATGTTCAAGCCGCAGCCGCGCCCCACCGAAGTCGCCCAGGCCGGCAACTACGCCATCCGCTTCACCTGGAACGACGGCCACGAGCACGGAATCTACTCCTGGACCTACCTCCGCGAGTGGTGTCCCTGCCAGCTCTGCCGCGACATCCATCACTCCACCGACGGGCTGAAGCAGGACATTGAGAACCATCCCCCGCGGGAGAAATAGCTGCGGGAACAGACCCAAATTTGCCAATCACTGCAGTTGCAGGACACCTGCCCTTTGTCCCACTAGCTGGCTGCGCTAACTCTGGCCCGCGAACTCGCTGCGGTGGCGGCTGTAGCCGATGTAGATGAGCAGGCCGAGGGCGAGCCAGACGAAGAAGCGAATCCAGGTGATGACCGTGAGGCCGGTCATCAGGCCTCCGCAGAGAACGATGGAGATGATGGGGAACAACGGCACCCAGGGAACCTTGAAGCCGCGCGGGACGCTCCGGCTGGCTGCGGCGCAGAAGGATGACGCCGAAGGAGACCAGCACGAAGGCGAAGAGGGTTCCGATGTTGGAGAGGTCGGCGGCGTCGCCGATATCGACCAGTCCCGAGGGCAGGCCGACGGCAAGGCCGGCGATCCAGGTGGACCAGTGCGGGCGTTTTGAAGCGGGGATGGATGCGGGAGAAAAACGACGGCAGCAGGCGGTCACGCGACATGGCGAACCAGATGCGGGTTTGGCCGTACTGGAAGACCAGCAGCGAACTCAACATGCCCGTGAGCGCGCCGATGATGATGACCGAGCGCCAGATGGGACGGGCGCCGAGCTGCTGCAAGGCGTAAGCCACGGGGGCTTCGGCGGCGGCGCCGGAGCCGAAGACGGAATACTTCATCATGCCGAGCAGCACCAGGGCCACGCCGACGTAGAGGATGGTGCAGACGACGAGCGAGGCGATGATGCCGAAGGGAATGTCTTTTTGCGGGTTGCGCGACTCTTCGGCGGCGGTGGAGACCGAGTCAAAGCCGATGTAGGTGAAGAAGACGATGGCGCCGCCGGTGAGGACGCCGCTGAATCCCGAGGGCGCAAACGGCACCCAGTTGGATTTGTGCACCAGGCTGCCGCCGACGACGAGGAAGAGCGCGATGGCGGCGATCTTGATGGCGACCATGCCGTTGTTGACCCCGGCGGATTCACGCACGCCGCGCACCAGCAGCCAGCTCAGGATCATGACGACGAGAAAGGCGGGCACGTTGAAGTAGGCGCCGGTCCATTTGCCGTCGGCCCAGACGGGTGAGGACCAGCGCTCGGGCAGGATAAGGCCGAATTGCGCCAGTTGCGCCTTGAGGTATCCGGCAAAGCCGACGCAGACGGCGACGTTGCTGACGGCGTACTCGAGGATGAGATCCCAGCCGATGATCCAGGCGAAGATTTCGCCGAGGGTGGCGTAGCTGTAGGTGTAGGCCGAGCCGGCGATGGGGATCATGGAGGCCAGTTCGGCGTAGCAGAGTCCGGCGAACGAGCAGGCGATGGCGACCAGGATGAACGAGATGGCGATGGCCGGTCCGGCGGCGGGACGGCCATGCATGAGCGCGCCGTGAAGATTGCCGTGGCTGGCCAGGTTCCAGAGGATGTCCATGACCTGGGCATGGAGGATGGAGGGCGCTTCGAAGTGTTCGCCGGCGGCGGCGGTGCCGGTGAGGACGAAGATGCCCGAGCCGATAATGGCGCCGATGCCGAGAGCGGTCAGCGACCAGGGGCCAAGGGTTTTCTTCAGCTGGTGGCCGGGTTCGGCGGCCTCGGAAATAAGCCTGTCGATCGACTTACGGGCAAAAAGTTGATTCGCCAGCGGATTGCTCCTGCTTCCCGGCTTGGAAGTCAAACCGTGGAGAATGTGGTTGGATTGTTCCAGAGTGCATGATAGCAAGCAAAACGGCCACCACCTACGCGAAAACTTGCGTCGCGCGGGATCGATGGGCGATGGCTGAGCAAGGCAAGCTTCACTCGCCGGAGCGTACAGGGCGGCAGCATCGTGCCGAGTTAGCGCTTGGAGGTGCCGCGAGCGGCCTTTCTTGACTTTGCGTTTTGCCGCGCCGCGTTCGTGGGTGCGGGCAGCCTTGGGAGCGGCCTTCTTGCGCGCTGCGCGTTTCTCCTCTTTGCGTTCTTCCTTGGGGAGAGCGGTGGTGTTGGGCATTTTCTCGGGTTTCCTTTGCGAATAAATTCTGCGCTTGAGCGCGGTAGGGCCGTGATCGGCGGTACTTTGCGGCGGAGTCTGCGGCCAATGCCGCCGCTGGCGCAACTGCTTCCAGGTTGTGCCGGTTCCATATGGCGCGATCCCGGCCGAGGCGGTTGCAAAGACACTCGCCGGTTTGCCGGTTGCTACGCCTTGGCGAGCTGGGCGTATTTCTCGACAAGCTTTTTCAAACCGAAACTATGAAATTGTACCGTAATCTTGGCGTCTTCCCCATCGCCTTCTCGATGATAGACCACTCCTTCGCCATATTTCGGATGGCGGACGCGGTCTCCCTTGCGCAATCCGCGGCCGCCGGAGGGCTTGTCGAGATCCATCTCGGGGCGGGAAAACTTTTTGCCGCGCGAGGCGAAAAACTCGGCAATGTTGTCAATGGAGTTGTAGGCCTGGCCGGTGTAGGTGGTTTTGGGCGCGCTCTTCTGGCGGGCGCGGCCGCCCCACGACGCCGCGGACTGATCCTCGTTCTCGTAGTCGTAATGGGCCGAGCCATACTCCTGGAAGCGCGGCGTGGAGCCTTTGATTTTTCCCGGCGAGCCGGCATCCTCCAGCAGCTCGATGGGAATCTCTTCGAGGAAACGCGAGGGGGTCGAGGGCTCGGGGGAGTCGGTGCCATAGCGGCGGCGGTAGTGGGCGCGGCTGAGGATGAGGGTGTCCATGGCGCGGGTCATGCCGACGTAGCAGAGGCGGCGCTCCTCCTCGATCTCGGTGGGCGAGAGCAGGGTGCGCGAGTGCGGGAACAGACCCTCCTCCATGCCGACGAGGAAGACCAGGGGAAACTCCAGGCCCTTGGCCGCGTGCAGGGTCATCAGCGTGATCTGCTGGGAGTCGTCGAACTGATCGACATCGCTGACCAGGGCGGCGTGATCGAGGAAGTCGCTGATGCTTTCGCCACGGTCGCGCGAATCCATGGCGGCGTTGACCAGTTCGCTTGAGATTTTCGATGCGCGCCTGCGCGTCGGGCGAGTCCTCGGCCTCGAGGAGCTGGATGTACTTGGTGCGGTCGATGAGGAATTTGAGCAGCTCGGCGGTGGAAACCTTTTGTGCGGGCTCGGACTCGTCGGCGCTTTCTCCCGCGAGTGCGGCGGGCTCTTCTGCGAATGCGCCGGGCAAAAATCCGGTGACCCCGGGGTCGAAGCCGGTTGCGTCCCCGTCTGCGGTGTCGGCGAATTGGCTGGGGTCGAAGCTGTCATCGGCGTCGCCGAACTCGAAGCCGTGCTGGAGGTCGGGCGCGGCTTCCGGCGGCTGCGCGGGCGCGGCCTCCGGGACGGCGGAGGACGCTGCTGGAGCCGGCGTGGAAGAGCCGGCGGCGGTGGCGTCCATGCGTTCGGCAAAGCCGCCGTAAACCAGGGCGCGCGCATCGAGAATCAGGTCGCGGAAGGCGGCCAGGGCGGCGCAGGCGCGGGCCGGCAACAGGCGCCGCTCGATAACCTGCTGCAAGGCTCCCCAGAGCGAGAGATTGGTTTCCAGAGCGACCCGCTCGACGGTTTCCATGGTGGTCTTGCCGATGCCGCGGACCGGGGTGTTGACCACGCGCATGAGGGCGACGGAGTCGTCGGGATTCAGAATGAGCTTGAGGTAGGAGATCATGTCCTTGATCTCGGCGCGCTCATAGAAGCTGAAGCCTCCGACGACGTTGTAGTTGAGGTTGTAGCGGCGCAGAGCTTCTTCCAGCAGGCGCGATTGGGAGTTGGTGCGATAGAGGATGGCGCACTTGTTTTCCGCGCCCTGGCGGGCGCGCGCCTGCGCCCAGCGGCAATGAAGTCGGCGGCAAACAGCGCCTCGTTCTCGCCGTCGGGCGCGTCGTAAAAGCCGATCTTGCCGCCACCCTCACGCGCCGTCCACAGGTTTTTTCCCTTGCGCTGCACGTTGTTGGCGACCACGGCCGAGGCGGCCTGGAGGATGGGCTGGGTGGAGCGGTAATTCTGCTCGAGGCGGATGATCTTTGGCCTCGGGAAAATTCTTTTCGAAGTCGAGGATGTTGTTGATGTCGGCGCCGCGCCAGGAGTAGATCGACTGATCCTCATCGCCCACGGCGCAGAGGTTGTGGTGGGTTCCGGCCAGGGCGCACATGATCTCATACTGGGGACGGTTGGTGTCCTGATACTCATCGACCAGCATGTACTGGAAGCGGCGCTGATATTTTTCGCGCGTGGCGGAGTCGGCCTTGAGCAGACGGACGCTCTCCAGCAGCAGGTCGTCGAAGTCCAGAGCGTTGGCCTTGAGCAGCTCGTCCTTGTAAATCTTGTAGATGTGCGCGATGCGCTCCATCTTGGGCTCGGCTGAGTTCAGATACATTTCCTGCGGGTCCTGCATGTGGTTTTTGGCCGAGGAGATGAGCGAGAGCACACTGCGCGGGGTGAGCTTTTTGTCGTCGATGCCGAGGCGCTTGATGGCCGACTTGACGACCTGCTGCTGATCGGCCTCGTCGTAGATGACGAAGTCGCGGGTGTAGCCCTTGCCGTTGATCTGGAGGGCGTTGATGTCTCGCCGCAACATGCGCACGCAGAAGGAGTGAAAGGTGCTGATGGCGGGCTTGGCGAGCGAGCGCTGGCCGATGAGTTCCTGAACCCGCTCGGCCATTTCGGCGGCGGCCTTGTTGGTGAAGGTGACGGCCAGGATGCGGTCGGGAGCGACATTCTCATGCTCGACCAGGTAGGCGATGCGATAGGTGATGACCCGGGTTTTGCCCGAGCCCGCGCCGGCCAGAATGAGCACGGGGCCGCGCACGGTTTCCACCGCTTCGCGCTGCTGCGGATTGAGCTTTGAGAGAAAATCCATGGGAGAAAAAGCGACCACAGGGGCCTAGGAAAAGACTAACAGGTTTGGCAAGAGGAGATTGCCCGCGATTCGCGCGGCGGGTGGCCTGCCGGTTTAGCTCTCGCGGTTAAGAAAAGACAATAGGCAGGTGGCCCACATCTGCGTCGCGCCTTTCGACGCAAATGTGGGGACGCAACCTCCGTGCACCGAACTTCTAGGCGATTTCGAGCCGCTTCAGTTTCATCAAGTCGGCGCGAACGTGGGCCAGCTCGAACTGCGCCTGTTGCACAAGCCAGCTTTCCGCGCTGCCACCAAACACCTTGGAGAGCCGGACGGCCATTTCGGGAGAGATGCCGCGCTTTTCATTCACCAGTTCCGACAGCGTCGTGCGCGTCACTCCGAGCGCGGCGGCGGCTGCCGTGATGCTCAAGCCCAAAGGCTCAATGCACTGGCGCAAAACAAAACCTCCGGGATGCGGCGGATTCTTCATCGGCATGGTACAACTTCCTTTCAGTGGTAATCCACGTAATCGACATCACTAGCTTCGGGGTCAACAAAGCGGAAAATCACCCGCCAGTTCGCACGGACCGTCACCGCCCAATAGCCCTTGAATTCGCCTCTGAGCGGATGCCGCCGGAAGCCAGGTATGTCCATATCGGCGACCGTGCGGGCCGCGTCAAGCCGCGCAAGAATATCGCGCAGCTTCAGGACATGTTCGGCAATCACGCCGCGCGGGTCGTCGTCTTCATAGAGGCGTTTCAGTCCCTTGTGGCGTATCGGCCGGATCATTCCGTACTGTAATGCGTAACGTAACGGATGTCAACGAAGAATGGCGGCTGCCCCACCTTCGCGCCGTGCTCTCCGGCGCTGGCGTGGGAAGCAGTACACACACCAGATCACCAGGTGCTTAGAATGTCCCCGCGCCCCGCCGTCCCAATCCCTACGACCCAACCGCCCGCACATAAAACACATGCACCGAGCAGTTCGTGATCGGCTTGCGGACGTCGGACGCGAGCAGCGTATAGAGCAGCTTGATCACTCCGCCATGGGTCACGGCCACCACGTCCCGGCCATCGGCAATGGCCGGCGCGCTGCGCACGAACTCCCTGACCCTCGCCGTCACCTCCTCAACCGACTCTCCGCCGTATGGCCTGTAATCGTAGGCCGTCAAATCCACATCCAGATGGCGCAGGTCCGTGCCCGTCTCCGCCTCTACCTCGGCCCAGGTCTTGCCGCTCAGCGAGCCGAAGTTTCTCTCGCGCAGGTTGGCGTCGAACAAAATCTTGCAGGGGTGCTTGGCGGCGATCGCTTTCGCGGTGTTGGCGGCGCGCAGCAGCGGCGAGCTGACGATCAGTTCGAACTCCTCGTGCAAGCCATCCGCCATGGCAATTGCCTGCTCCCGGCCCTTGGCGGTCAAGTCGTCGTCCACCCACCCCGTCAGCCTGGTCTCAACGTTCAGCGCGGTCTCGCCGTGTCGAATGGCAATGATTCTCATAAAAGGCAGCTTCTCGATTGCTCAGGATTCTACCTATCGAATATAAACTTCACTAGAATGATCGGGTGACCACCGACTTCATCACCCGCCTGCCCAAGGCCGAACTCCATCTCCATCTCGAAGGCTCCGTCGATCCGCTCACTCTCAGCCAGCTCAGCCAGAAGCACAACACGCCCTTTCCGTGGGCCAGCAACCGTTACAAGCCGCAGCCCAACTCGCACCTTCCCATCACCGTCGCCGAAGCCGCCGCGCTCTACAACTACAAGGATTTCACCGGCTTCCTGCTGGCCTTCAAATCGGTCACCGAGCGCCTGCGCGATCCTGAAGACTTCGAGCTCATCACCTACCGCCTCGTCGAAAAGCTCGCCGCCCAGGGATGCCTGCACGCCGAGGTTTTCGTCAGCGTTGGCGTCATCTTCTGGCGCGGCCAGGAGTTCGATCCGCTTTTCGAAGGCATGGAGCGCGGACGCCGGCGCGCCGAAAAGGATTTCGGCACCACCCTCTACTGGATCTTCGACGCCGTCCGCAACTTCGGTCCCGAAGAGGGCGAGAAAGTTCTCGCCAAGGCCATGCACCTGCGGTCGGAGGGCCATCCGTCGGCCCGTACCCGTCACAACCAGGCCAGCCACGTCATCGGCATCGGCATCGGCGGCGATGAGCGCATTGCCGCTCCCGAGCTTTTCGCCCAGGTCTATGCCCAGGCCGCCCGCGCCGGTCTGCGCCTCAGCGTCCACGCCGGAGAGACCGTCGGACCCGCCTCCATTTACGGTGCGCTCGACTCGCTCAAAGCCGAGCGCCTCGGCCACGCCCTCCACGCCGCCGACGATCCCGCGCTGCTCGCCCGCCTGGTCCGCCAGCAAGTGCCGCTCGAGCTCTGCCTCACTTCCAACCTGCGCACCCGCTGCTGCCCAGAGCTCTCCGCCCATCCCCTGCGCCGCTATTTCGACGCCGGCGCCCTGGTCACCCTCAACACCGATGATCCCGAGATGTTTCAAACGACACTTGTGCGCGAGTACCAGTTGGCGCAAGATGCTTTTGGGTTCACCAACGAGGAGTTGCGCCAGCTTGCCGCCAATTCCTTCCGCGCCTCATGGCTTCCGGAAGCGCGCAAGCGCGAGCTGTTGAATTTGCTCTGAAGGAATCAGATAGCGCCACAATGACCACGCCCCTGCACATCGGAATCGTCGCCTGCTCGGCCGAAGGCGCCGCGCTCTGTTACCGCACCATCTGCACCGAAGCGCCATCCCTGCTCGGCCGCTACGTGCATCCGGAAGTCTCCATGCACACCCACTGCCTCGGCGACTACATGCAGGCCATCGAGGCCGACGACTGGAGCGGGGTCGCCGAACTCATGCTCGACTCCGCCCGCAAGCTCCAGCGCTGCGGCGCCCAGTTTCTCATCGCGCCCGATAACACCATCCACCGCGCCTTCACTCTCGTCGCCCAGGCTTCGCCGCTGCCCTGGCTGCACATCGCCGAAGAAGTCGCCAACGCCGCCCGCGAGCACGGATTCCACCGCCTCGGCATCACCGGAACCCGCTACACCATGGAGGGCCCGGTTTATCCCGAGGTGCTCGCCCGTTACGACATCGGCTACCAGATTCCGTCGCCCCTTGACCGTTCCCGCATCGATCAGATCATCTTCGACGAACTGGTCAACGGCATCTTCCGCTCGGACTCCCTCGGCGTCATCAGCGTCGCCATCAGCCGGATGAAAGCGGAAGGCTGCGACGCCGTCGTTCTCGGCTGCACGGAGCTGCCTTTGCTCATCGGCAATGAAACCTCACCGCTGCCCGTGCTTGACTCTACCCGCCTGCTCGCCCGCGCCGCCATCCGCCACTCCATCACCGCCGGCGTCGCGCGCTAATGCTTCCGTCCCATTCGCATGAAAAAGCTCCCTGCCGGGAAGCCAACCGCCAGCCCCCGGTGCGGCGGGGTTGCCGCGCACCCGGCCGCTAAGCCAAGCCTTCTTTTCATAACTTCTAGATTGAGCCCAGCGCCGCCGCTCCCAGTTTGAATAGCAAGACCATGGAGAAGATCGTGGCGAACGCCGTGCCCGTCTTCACCTTCAGCCGGCTCAACTGCGCCATGCCTACCGCCAGCAGGAATACCTGCCACAGCGTGAATACGTCAAAGGCGCCCAGCAGCGTCTTCAGGAAGGGCATGGTGCCGGGAACAAAATACCCCACGCTCGTCGCCACCGGGTACTTCACGTCGAACCCCTCCGGATCCACGAAGAAGAGCACGGCGATCGTCAGCAGGGTGCTCAGGATCGACGGCAGGAAGCCGTACGCCGTCACCCCCATCAGCTCCTTGAAGCTCAGTTTCGTGCCGAACCCAAAGTTGAATAATCCCTGCAACGCCCCAGCCACCACCACCAGTGCGATCAGCGCCGTCACCGGTGACAGGTAGCCGATCACGCGGGCGCTGGTCTCCTGGATCTTCATGATTTTTTCCCGCTGTTCGGGCGGCATCTTGTCCATCTTCTCGGCGGACTTCGGGTTCGACTGGACCTGCGTCTCCATCACCTGGCCCCAGCCGGCCCGCTTGTCCAGGGCGTAGACAAACGCCATCGAAACAACCGAGATCAGCAGCCACGGCACCCACCAGCTTGCGTTCCGCCGCAGGTCCGCCATCGTTCTGGAAGGCGCGGTAAAGGTGTACAGCAGGCGCTGCGCTTCACTCAGCGCGGGCGTTGCATCCTCGGGCAGGGCAGCGGTGCTCATGGAATCCTCCCAATCACGCATGCGGCTTACGGGCAATCGTAATAAATGTAACAAATGGGACCAACAGCCTGGTGCAACAAACCTCCCGGCGCGCCAGCGAATTTCCCGGGTTCCATCCTTGGCCCGCGGGTCCATTTTCGCGGCGGCGTCGCGCTCAGCTCCACCCATTCCTACGAGGAGTGGTCGTGGATAATCCGCCAGTCCTGGCCGAGCTTCTTCAGCACAACCGTGAACAGCCCCCGGCGCTTGCTTCCGTCCTTCATGGTGAGCTGCCAGTGGCCGCGGACAAACGCGGCGTCCGGGCCCAGCACCTCCACTCGAAGGCCGCTGAACCTCAGCCTGCCCATCTCCTTGTCCTTGCCCACGTAGGCGGCGCGATAGCGCTGGTAGGCTGCCTCCCAGCCGGCCGATTCATCCTGCCCGGCGAAAAATGTCAACTCCGGCGAGTGCCAGTATCCCTGCATGTATCCCTTCAGATCGCCGCGATTCCAGGCCGCCACCTGCGCCTCCAGCTCCGCGCGGATCGCCGCCTCCGGTGCCGCCGCTTCCGGCGCCGCCTCCACGGTTTGGGCCGCCAGCATCGAGCCCAGAAGCAGCAGCATCCCCATGATTCCCGCCATTTTCCCCATTTATTCCTCCCCATCCGCTCCGGCTGCGCCGTCCGGGCCACCTGCTGGCGCCCATGCCAACCGCAACCCTTCCAGCCCGCATCGCCGTACTATCTCCGAACTGTCTTCCACTCCCGGCAATACTTTCGCTTGCCGTTCTCTCCGCACTCCGATACAGTTTTTTGCTTATGGCCAAACAGGTTCCCATCGGCGCCAAAGGTACGGCAGAGGAGCGTGTGCAGTTCGAGCACACCCTCACCGCGCATCATCATCAACTTCCACCCGTCTATTCCACGCCGGACATGATCCGCCTGATGGAAGCGGCCGGCTTTCACGCCTTGCAGCCTTTCTGCGAGCCCGGTGAAATGTCGGTCGGCACGGCCATTCAAGTCGAACACCGCGTCCCGGTCGGAATCAACGCCGTGGTTCGCGCCACCGCCGAGGTCGAAGCCATTGATGGCCGCTTTTACCGGATTCACGTCGCCGCCTTCGAGGGAAAGCGCGAAATCGGCGCCGGAACCATCACCCGCGCCATCGTCCGGGTGGATGATTTCATGAAGAAGCACGACATTCCGAAGCCATAATTCTTCAGCGGCCAGGAATTTTCTGAATCCCGTAATGGCAGCGCTACATCGAAATAACAGTCCTGTATGTGTTTGAGCGACCTCGATTCCCAGGCTATCCGTGGGGTAGCCTGGGAATTCTTTTCGCGCCGCGCCACTCCCGCCCGCGTCTCCTCTAGCGTCCGTTCAGCAGCATCTCCCGCAGGCCCGTAACCGTGATTTCCGGTTCCCCCGTCAGCATCACCGGTTCCACCGCCGAGTGGAACACCAGGCTCTGCATCCCAACTTTTTTCGCAGCCTCGGTGTTTTCCTTCTTGTCGTCCAGGAACAGCGCCTCGTGCAGCTCGCAGCCCAGCCTCCGGCAGACCAGCCGGTAAATCTCCGCATCCGGCTTTACCATCCCCACCTCGCAGGAGTAAACCTGCACGTCGAATTCGTCCAGCCACTTGAGCTTCTTGCGCATCGCGGCCAGCATCCGCTTTTCCATGTTGCTCAGAATCCCCGTCTTGTAGCCGGCCTTTTGCAGATCGCGCGCCAGTTGCACCATCTCGGGACTCTCGTTGGTCCACTGCAAGTTATCGTGCTCACTCAGCTCCAGCGCTTCGTCCGCGCTGATCTGGCGGCCGCAGTCTTTGCCCACCTTTTGCCAGTAGGCGGCGTAGTCCTCCAACCCCCGGTCCATCTGCGGGCGGTTGTTATGGTAGGCCTGCTGCAGATCCAGCGGCGTCTTTCCAAATCGCGTGCTCATTTTCTGCCACTGCTCCAGCGTCGGCGGCAGCGAGAGAACTTTTCCATAGTCGAAGATGACAGCTTTCAATGTGTGCATGTCTAAAATCCTACACTTTCCGCGCCTTCCATTTCCATGGGAGTTAGTGAAACGCTGGGCGGTGGCGCAGCTTGAAAATTCACAGGTCACGCGGTTGGCACGGCGAGGAACCGGGAAGGTGACGGCATTGAGAGACAAAAGGTGATAAATAGATACAATGACATTCTTCTGGAAGGCGTTGACCATAGCAGCCGCATTTATTGCGGTGCTCGCGTGTTGCCTTTCGGCATATTTTGCATTAGTTTTCCGGTTCGGAACGACGCTCACAACCGGGTCTTCTCTCACGACGGATCAGATATTGGCTTGCCTCACGATAGTTGTCACCGTTTTGGGTGTATTGGTCGCGGTAGCGGCAGTCGGAATTGGGGTCGTTGCGTTTTTTGGGTATGGTGAGCTAAGGCAGAGCACACATCAGAAGCTACAAGAACACATCATCCAGATAATCACGACGCTGCACAAAAGTGGAGATCTGGATTCTGCCACAAGCCGAATTCTCATGGAAACCCTTGCACCCGATAGAGTTATGGTCATTCGGGAAGAGGCCGAATCGGCTCAGACCGTAGAGGCATCTAAGACAGAGAAGGAAGAAATACCTTCCCAAACTGGCGGTATTGCGAGACCATATCCAAGAAAGGGGGTCAAAGATGGCGACACTGGCAGCACCAAGTAGCTTTTTTGCGACACCTGCCGCGAAATCGGTAATTCGCGAGTTCCAGAAGTCTGCCCCCGTTAACGTGGTTTCCTTAGCTGAAAAGCTCGGGTTGAGTGTTTGGGAAGAAGAGATGTCAGACGACATCTCGGGAAAGATCATTAAAGATCCCGTCAATGGTGGGTCGGCTGGCTACAGCGTCATCGTAAACGAGAAGCACGCGCTGGTCAGGCAACGTTTTACCGTCGCTCATGAGATTGGTCATTTTTTGCTGCATCGCCAAGAAATCGGCGATGGGTTGACGGATGACGCACTGTATAGAAGCGGACTGAGCACGCTCCAGGAAGTCCAAGCCAACAAGATGGCAGCCGAAATTCTCATGCCATTCCGTCTGATCGAAGAAACCATGCAGTCTGGCGTGCGAACACTTGGGGAGTTGGCGGCTAAGTTCCAGGTATCCAAGCAGGCCATGGGAATTCGCACTGGAATCCCAGAATGACCCTGTCTATTCGTGTACAGGATAAGGACGCCCGCCTAGATTGGCGGGCGTTGATTTGCTTGGTCATTCGCCCGTTATCTCCGTAGGTCTTCCAAGATCATATCGTGCTCAATCGATGACTTCCCTGTTTTTCTTTTCAGTCTTGCCCCAAGTTTGCGCCGATCCGTCCGGCTTTTCCACCCTGTGCAAATTCAAACTGCACCACTACCGAACGCCGCCGCCACCGCTTCGCGCGCCGCTCCCGCGCCATGACCTGGCGGCCAGTCCCACCCCGCCGGATTCTCGTTCCGGCCTCTATTTTCAACTCGGGCGGTTCCTACGCAATGCACCCACAATCCGCCAGCGGCGAGCCCGATCCCGCCTTCCGCTTGCCCCCTGCTCTACAATTAACTCTCAATGTCTTTTTCTTTTCAGCTTGAAGCCACCTGCGGCGCGGCTCGCGCCGGCCGCTTTGTCACCCCTCACGGCGAGGTCCAAACTCCCGTCTTCATGCCCGTCGGCACCCTGGCCACGGTCAAGGGCGTGCCCCAGGATGTCCTCGACGAGCTTGACGTGCAGATTCTGCTCAACAACACCTACCATCTTTATCTGCGCCCCGGGGTTGAGACCATCCGCCAGCTTGGCGGGGTGCAGAAGTTCATGGCATGGCACAAGCCCATCCTCACCGATTCCGGTGGATTTCAGGTCTTCAGCCTAAGCGATCTGCGCAAGCTCACCGAAGACGGCGTCCAGTTCCGCTCCCACCTCGATGGCTCCCTGCACTTTTTTTCGCCGGAAACCTCCCTGGCCGCCGAGATCGGCCTCGGCGCTGACATCATCATGGCCTTCGATGAGTGCACCGAATTTCCCGCCACCTATGAGCGCGCCCGCCAGTCCATGGAGTTGACCGCCCGCTGGGCTCGCCGCAGCAAGGATTATTTCGAGGCTCACAAACTCGAGGTGCCCTGGTCCGAGGCGAAAACCCGCCAGTTCGGCAGCGAACAGTCCCAGGCCCTGTTCGGAATCGTGCAGGGCGGCATGTATCCCGATCTGCGCCGCGAATCGGTCAGCCGCACCGTGGATATCGGCTTTTCCGGCCACGCCATTGGCGGCCTCTCGGTCGGCGAGCCCCGCGAAAAAACCTGGGAGATCGTCAGCCAGACCATTCCCTTGCTTCCCGCCGACAAGCCCCGCTACGTCATGGGCGTCGGAACTCCGGAGGAAATCGTCGAGTACGTCCGCCTTGGCGTTGACATGATGGATTGCGTCCTGCCCACCCGCGCCGCCCGCCACGGCCTGCTTTTCACCAGCGCAGGCAAGGTGAACATAAAAAATGCACGCTACGCCAGGGACGAAAATCCCATCGACCCGGAATGCCGTTGCAAGGTCTGTACCCGCTACTCGCGAGCCTATCTCCGCCACCTCTATACCTCGCGGGAAGTGCTCGCCCAGGTCCTCAACACCGTGCACAATCTCGCGCATTACCTTGACATCATGCGGCGCGTCCGAGAGACTATCATTTCAGGGGAGTTTGCAATTGCCCGTTCGGCGGTTTGAGGCCGGGCCTTTGCCTTGGCCGGTCGCCAGGTTTTTTCACCGCCTGGCTTGCGTCCCCGCGCGTTGTACTGTGTTGGAACCCGGTTTTCGCGGTAATCTGAACTCCCGGATACCTGAAGATACCTGGTACGAAGGTGGATTCCTCGTGTATTCAAGGGTGTGTCCCACTCCGCGAGTGTCCCGCTCGGGTCCAGGGAAACATAATTTCTACGCCGCGCGCCGCCTTGCTGGCGCCGCTCAGCGGCGGGAGAACAAAGAATGATCGCTCAACTCGCATTCCTCGTCTTTCAGCAGTCCGGCGCGGGAATGATTTCAATCATCCTGCCGATGGCAGGGATCTTCGTCATCTTTTATTTCCTCCTCATCATGCCGCAGCAGAAACGGCAGAAAAAATGGCAGGAGATGCTCGCCAGCCTCAAGGCAGGCGACCGCGTCACCACCACCGGGGGCATCATCGGCATCATTCTTTCCATCCGCCAGGGCGAGGGCAACGACACCGGCAGCATCGTGCTCCGCGTCGCTCCAGACAACCTGAAAATCGAAATTGCTCGCAACGCTATCGCATCGGTCACCATCGACGATGGCGCAATGAAATCTTAGGCGGTCGCGGTTTCCATGAAGAAAAACCTGCTCTGGAAAGTCGTACTCATCTTCGCTACCCTGGTCGTGTTCATCTGGGGAATTTTCCTCGGAACCGATCCCGAGAAGAGTATTGAAGCCATCAAGGCCAACGGCCTCATCGCCGGCATTCAGCAAAACATTCATCTCGGCCTTGACCTCCGTGGCGGAACCCACCTGATCCTCCAGGTTCAGGTCAACGACGCCGTCAACGCCGAAACCGATCAGACCATCGAACGCCTCAAGGATGCCCTGAAGAAGAAAAATATCGCCTATGGCGACATCCTCAAGCTCGATCCCGTCGCGGCTCCTCAGACCGTCACCCTGCGTGGCGTTGACATCACCGCCGCGGGCGATCTCCGCTCCCTCATTTCCGACCAGTTTGGCGAATACGACCTGGTCTCGGGCGCGGAAAACTCCTGGACCGTCGTGCTCAAGCCAACCGTTCTGGATTCGCTCAAGAAGCGCGCCGTCGAGCAGGCCATCGAAACCATCCGCAACCGCATTGACCAGCTCGGCGTCTCCGAACCGGTCATCCAGGAGCACGGCCTGGGCGATTACCAGATCCTCGTCCAGCTTCCCGGCGTGGACGATCCCGCCCGCGTCAAGGAAGTCATGCAGTCCACCGCCATGCTGGAAATCCGCCAGGGCCTGGACAACGGCCGCGCCTACAACAGTGAGCAGGAAGTCCTCGCCGCCCACAACGGCATCCTTCCCTCCGACGCCGTCATCATCAAGGGCAAAAGCATCGGCAGCAAGAACGCCGGCAACGAAAACGGCGACGTCTTCTATCTGATCAGCCGCGTCTCGGCCGTCAGCGGCCGCGATCTGCGCTCGGCCGAAGCCGGACATGAAGAGACTGGCCGTCCCGACGTAAGCTTTACCTTGACCCGCGACGGCGGCGACCGCTTCTACAACTTCACCTCCGCCCACGTAGGCGAGCCTCTGGCTATCGTCCTCGACGGCAAGGTGCAGGAGATCGCCAACATCAAGGAGGCCATCCGCGACACCGGCCGCATTTCGGGTTCGTTTACCGAGCAGCAGACCAAGGATCTTTCCATGGTCCTGCGCTCCGGCGCCCTGCCTGCCTCCATCAAGTACCTGGAAGAGCGCACCGTCGGTCCCTCGCTCGGAGCCGACTCCATTCACGAGGGCATTCGCGCCGCCATGGTGGGCATGATCGCCGTGCTGGTCTTCATGCTGGTCTATTACCGCTTCGCCGGCATCAACGCGGATCTCGCGCTGATCCTGAACCTGGTCATCCTTCTCGGATTCCTCGGCTTCTCCGGCGCCACCCTCACCTTGCCCGGAATCGCCGGTCTCATTCTCACCGTCGGCATGGGCGTCGATTCCAACGTGCTCATCTTCGAGCGTATTCGCGAGGAGCTGCGCGCCGGAAAGACTCCGCCCTCGGCCGTCGAGCAGGGCTTTGGACATGCCTGGTTGACCATCGTCGACACGCACGTCACCACCATCGTCTCGGCCGCCATCCTGTTCCTGTTCGGAACCGGTCCGGTCAAAGGCTTCGCCGTCACCCTGACCTTTGGTCTGCTGGCGAATCTGTTTACCGCCGTCTTCGTCTCGCGCACCATCTTTGACAGCATCCTCAACCGCCATCAACGCGGCGAGGCGCTCTCAATCTAGTACCAGGGCGGAACTCCGGAGCATTCCGGAGCCCGCCGCAAAAGGTTCGACGCAAGGTTTCGCAGTCTCTGCGATGCCCAAGAAATCTAGAGGAGCCCGCGCTTCTCGGGTAGAAGGCTTCTACAGTGGAACTGTTTGGCAGCACCAATATCGATTTCCTCGGCAAGAAGTGGTTCTTTCTCGCCCTCTCGCTGATCTTCTCCGTCGCCGGCGTCGCTTCCATGCTCTTCTGGCATCACGTTCCGCTGGGGATTGACTTCCGCGGCGGCACCGTCGTGGACGTCAAGTTCACCGCAACGCCCTACGTGGACGCCATTCGCGCCGACCTCGATCGCGCCGGCCTCAAGAACGCCACCATCCAGGCCGACACCCGCCCCGGCAGCAATGAGCTCCTCATCAAGCTCGACATCCGAGAAACCAGTGAGCAGGCGCTCGACCAGGGCAAGGAAGACATCGTCAAGGCCCTGCAGACCGCCGCCGAGCCCGGCAAAACCGACCTCAACAACACCGGCTCAACCTCGCTGCAGGACTACCTGCTCAAGGCCGACCCGCTTCATCTCGGAACCGATGCCCCCGCCCAGTACGGTCAGATCGCCCGCACCATCGTCGATTTCCGCGACAAAACCCGCGGCGGCGTCCTGAACTCCGTGGCTGACGTCAGCGCCCTCGTCCCAGCCGCCGTCCTGCAGTCTCTCCAGCAGGATTTCTTTACCTCGAACTTCGGGGTGCGCAACGTCGATATCGTCGGCCCTCAGGTCGGCGCGCAGCTGCGCAAACAGGCGATCCTGGCGACTCTCTATTCGCTGCTCGGCATGCTGGCCTATCTATGGTTCCGCTTTGAGCTCATTTACGGCGTGGCCGCCGTCGTCGCCTGTTTCCATGACACCCTGATCACCGTCGGCGCATTCTCGCTGCTCAATACCGAGATCTCGCTGACCGTCATCGCCGCCATCCTCACCCTGGTCGGCTACTCCATGAATGACACCATCGTCGTATTCGACCGCATTCGGGAGAACATCAAGCTGTTGCGTAAGGATTCCCTGACTGAAATTGTCAACAAGAGCATCAACCAGACCCTGAGCCGGACCGTCCTGACCAGCGGACTTACCTTCCTCACCGTCCTGGCGCTGTTTCTGTTCGGAGGCGAAGTCCTGCACGGGTTTTCCCTCGCCCTGGTCATCGGGATTATAATTGGAACTTACTCGTCCATCTTCATCGCCGCCCCTATGCTGGTTGCCTATCAGCAGTGGCGCGGCCAGAAGTCCGTACCCGGAGCGGCAGCTTCTTCGTCCAACAGCGAAGGCCGCCGCTACAAGGCGTCTGCAAAGGCGTAGCAAGTGTTGCAAAGGAACCTGGGTGCGGTGGGTGGATTGGCCGGTTGCCCGCTTTCCCGTTTCCAGGAGATGCGCCCCTGACCACGTTGTCCCGGGCGCCGCACTCCTGGTTTCACGGCGGGCACGTTAGCCGGCATCATTTTTTTTGCCGTTTGTACCCGATTCCGGGAGCAAATCCATCGCTCCCGGTGTCTATTGAAGTAGTAGGACGGAGAACTGGCTTATGTTTGAAGACAGCCTTCTGGAATCTGGCGGGAAGAATTCGAGGCCGTACGGGAATACCCTCATAGTCCTCGTAGGGATCGCGGGAATCGTACTGAAACTGCTCAACATTCAGTCCCTTATTCTTTCCATGTGGGTTTGGGGCGCTTGGGTAGTGGTTGCGATCGCAATGGCATTTTACCTATGGGGACTCTGGCCCGTGGTGTCGTTCGGCCTGCAGGCTCTCTTGGTTGGCGTGCTCGTGTTGATCCCCTTGATCTACACTGAAGCGCTTCCCAAGCAGCAGTTAATGGGCTACCTGGTCGCGCCGCCGCCACCGCCGCCACCACCACCGCCCCCCGCCGCCGCGCCGGTGGTCCGGGCAGCCAAACCAATGACGGAAATCGATAACGGTCAACTCAAGGCTCCCACTGCGATTCCCAAGAAAATTGCGATGATTAAGGAAGACGAAGCTCCGCGTCCAGCGGTGGCGTGGTTGGTGGCGTAGTTGGCGGCGTACCTGGAGGCCAGGCCGGAGGCGTCCTCGGAGGCGTGCTCGGCGCCATCGCCTCCTCGGCTCCCACCGCCGTTCCCAAGGCAGCCACTCCGACGCGGATTAAGGTTTCCGCCGGTGTCACCCAGGGCCTTCTCATCCGCAGGATTCAACCGGCTTACCCTCCGCTGGCTAAGCAGGCCCGCATTCAAGGTACGGTTGTACTGCAGGCTGTCATCGGCAAGGACGGCTCCATTGAGAATTTGCACGCCGTCAGCGGTCACCCCATGCTCATCCAGAGTGCCATCGACGCCGTCCGCCAGTGGAAGTACAAGCCGTACTTCCTCAATGGCGAGCCCGTCGAAGTGGATACGCAGGTAACCGTAAACTTTACCCTGGCAGGCGGTTAAACCCGGCAGCCAGCCGGACTGGGCTCCTGGCCGGACTTCGGTCCAGGTCAGGCATCCATCCGGCATGAAACTCTCGCGTATGGCGGAACTCCGGCAAGAACTCGGGTCGCCGTCCGTTCCAAGGCTAATCCGTTCCACCGGGCGGCCCCAGGGGTAAAACCGGGGATCGCGTATCCCGAGTGGCTGCGCATCAACTAAGATCAGAAGTCTCAACGGTTCTGAGGAGGAAAATCAACTCATGGTTCTCGCAAACATTGCAACTTTGGTCCTGTGCAACCTGCACCAAGCCGCGGTCCTGCTCTTCCAGGAGCCAGAAGGTGGCATCGGCTGGGATCCGATCTCGCTGTGGAAGCAGATGGGCTTCCTGGCCAAGGTCGTGGTCATCGTCCTGTTCCTCATGTCCGGCTGGTCGATCGGCATCATGATCGACCGCGCCCTCGCCTTCTCCGCTGCCCGCAGCCAGTCGCGCGCCTTTGCCCCGGCCGTTGCCGGCGCCCTCAAGGATGGCAGGATCGAAGAAGCCATCAAGGTTGCCGACCGCAACAAGAAGAGCCACCTGGCCAAAGTCGTCGCCGCCGGCCTGCAGGAATTCAAAGCCCACGGTGAATCCACCGAGTTGCCCGGCGAAGAACTGGAAGCCTCCCGCCGCGCCTTGGAGCGCGCCGAAGCCATCGTCCACGCCGAACTCAAGCGCGGCCTCAGCGGCCTGGCCACCATCGGCTCCACCGCTCCCTTCGTCGGACTGTTCGGTACCGTCGTCGGCATTCTCAACGCCTTCAGGGGCATCTCCAGCGCCAAGGCAACCGGTCTGGCTGCCGTCGCCGGAGGCATCTCGGAAGCTCTCGTGACCACCGCCATCGGTCTGTTCGTCGCCATTCCGGCCGTCTGGATGTTCAACTACTTCACCGGTCGCGTCGAAGCATTTGACGTCGAGATGGACAACAGCTCCAGCGAATTGATCGACTACTTCTTGAAGCGTCGCAGCGCGCGCCGCTAGCTCGGTTCCCACGGAGGTAGGCAAGCAATGGCAGTCGCTAAAAAGAGGATGGCTGACGTCAACTCGGATATCAACGTAACTCCGATGGTGGACGTGATGCTCGTATTATTGATCATCTTCATGGTCATCACGCCGATGCTCCAGAAGGGCGTCAGCGTGGACTTGGCCAAGACGGATAATCCGATCAAAATGCCCGAGGCCGACAAGGAAGATGCCCTGATCGTGGCCATCATGCGCGATGGGAAGATCTACTTCAACTCCGACGCCGTTACCGCGGAATCATTGACCGACAAAGTGAAAGACAGACTGGCGAACACCACTGATAAACGCATCTTCGTCAAGGCCGACGCCGGCGCCAGGTACGGCGACGTCGTCGCGGTCGTCGATGACGTCCGCTCCGCGGGAGTGGACCAACTCGGCCTCCTTACCGAAGAGCGCAAGCAGGGTTCGCTCGAAACGCCGGCATCGTCCGGGACCAAGTAGGAGACTTCCGCTATGTCAATGGCAGTCGGTGGCGGGGACGGTGGTCCTCAGGCAAACATCAACGTAACGCCGTTGATCGACGTGTTGCTCGTGCTGCTGATCATCTTCATGGTCATCACACCGCTCACGCCCAAGGGCCTCGACGCGCTGGTTCCTCAGCCGCCGAAGAATCCCGCAGCAGACCAATCCGGACAATGATCGCACCATCGTCGTCCAGGTCCTCAAGAACAACACCCTCAAGATTAACCAGGATGACGTGACCATGGATAATCTGCAGGGCCGTCTCGAAGATATCTTCAAGACGCGCGCTGAAAAGGTTGCGTTCGTCAAGGGTGATGACGATCTCACCTTCTCCGACGTGGCCGAGGTAATTGATAAGGTTCACGCCGCTGGCGTGGATAAAGTGGGTCTCATCACGGCCAAGATCGAAGCCGGTCAGTAGCCGGATTGCGGGAATCGAGTGACCGGGAGCGGGGCGCAAGCCGCACTCCCACCTCCCTCGCCGCTCCCGCTAAATCGGCGTGCAGGAGTCTGAAGCGCCCGCGGCCGGAGCCCGTCCGGTCGCCGCGTACCGCGGCTCGGAAGCTTCTCCCAGGACCTTAGACCCGGCCATAATTGGCAACGGAAGGTGACATCAAATGAACAGAATCGTACGCGTGCTGGCCGGTTTGTTCCTCGCTCTCGTCATGCTGGCGTCGGCCGGCTGCACCAAGCTCCAGGCTCGCGACCAACTCAACAAGGGTGTGCAATCTTACAAGAACGCCCGCTATGAAGAGGCCATCGAACACTTCAAGACTGCCGTCAGCCTTGATCCCAGCCTCCTCAACGCGCGCATCTATCTCGCCACTGCTTACGCCCAGCAGTACGTTCCCGGCGCGGAAACCGACGAAAATAAGCGCTATCGCCAACGCAGGCCATCGAAGAATACAAAAAGGTGCTCGCCGTCGATCCCGCCAACGTCAACTCCGTCAAGGGAATCGCCTACCTCTACCTTCAGCAAAAGCAGTTCGATGATGCCAAGCAGTATTACAACAAGGCGGTCCAGATCGATCCCAATGATCCGGAATCCTACTACTCGGTCGCCTTCATCGATTGGACCCAGGCCTACAAGTTCCGCCAGGAAGAGCGCAACAAACTCGGCATGAAGGCCACCGATCCGCTCAAGGATAAAAAGGTCTGCGCCCTGGTCAAGGCGCACAACGCCCCATGCGTCGAGGAGGGCATCGGCCTGCTCAACAAGGCGCTCCAGCTTCGCCAGGATTATGACGACGCCATGGCTTACATGAACCTCATGTACCGCGAGCGCGCCGATTACGAGTGCGACAATGCCACCGCCCGCACCGCCGACCTCAAGACCGCCGACGGATGGGTCGATAAGACCATCGCCACAAAAAAGGAAAAGGCCAACAAGCAGGGAGCTGGCGGAATCGTCATGGACCAGAACCAGGAGCCGAAATAGTTCCTTTCCTCGGCCTCAGATTTCCACCGGCGGCCTCTGCAGCAGAGGCCGTCTTCATTTCTCCTGAAAATCCTCCGCCGCAATTGTCCCGCTTCGTCGTAGACTGGATTCCTCAGCCTCAATTTTGGAGCGCCACGGTGGCAATCGACCTCAACTGGGAATTGACGATTCTCGAGATCGTGCACGGCTTCTACCTCAACCTCCTCAGAGACATTCTGGAGGAAGAGGTCACGCCGCCGCGCGGGTTGGAGGACGACTCCCTGCGCGCCCGCGATCGCCAGCCAACCCTGCTCCTACCCGCCATGCGCCGCTGGCTCAAGCTGCTGGACATGGCCATCAGTCCGGAGATGCTCCGCTTTAGTCTTAACTCCGCCATCGATCAGGATCTCGCCGAGGCCCTGCTCCGCTACTATGCCCGCAAGCAGTCCAAGAACGACTCCGACCGCGACAAGACCGACTTCGTCGTCACCTTCCTCTACCGCAATCCTCGCGTCCCCGGCCAGTGGGAGAAGCACGGTCTATCCATGGACGGCGTCGCCCCCGTGCCGCCCTTTGAGATCGCTCTACTTGAGATTCTAGATGACGCCGCGCTCCCCGAGCTCAGCCCCGCCGAGTCCCGCATCCTCGACGAGTTTGAGTTTCTAGCGGAAGAGGTCGATCAAATCGAGCATTTTGACCGCCTCATGGACTCCGGCCTCATGCAGAAGGCGCGCCATATCAAGCACACCTTCGGCCCGGCCTTTTACCATCCCCACGCCCTGGCCGTCATCGCGCCATTACAATCACCGCTTCGGCTGCCGCTTTGCCGAGCTTTTCGATGCCGCCGCCTCCCACATCAAGTCCTACGCCGATCAGACTCCAGCAGCTCGGCGGCAGCCTCTCTTCCCGGGTCGAGGGAGACATCACCGTCGAGCATCTCGCCCAGTTCGAGGCAGCAGACCACCTACGACGCCGAATACTGCCGCGCCCAGGACCACCTCCACCACCTCTCGCGCCTCCAGAAGGCGGTGGACTCCAAGAATCCACGCCCGTCAGCCTGCCGCCGCGCCCGCCTGCCGCCGCCGCTCCCCAGGCTTCGGCCTCGTCCTGCTTCCGCCAGCCGTCCGAGCAGGCCCTCGCGCAGCTTCACCAATCCCGCCCAGTTCGGTGAGGAGGCGCGCATCCGTTCGGTCGAGGAGTCGATTCGCGGCTGGGTCCGCGCCGCCGATGAGCGCTGCCGCCATATCGTCCCCATGAAGTTCGGCAACTTTGTCCTCACGCCACCCGAAGCCGACGCCTACTGCGCCGAATTCCACCAGGAAGAAGAGCTTTCGTGGTGACAATGCCCGCGCTCTGGTCCGCATGGTCGCCGTCATGGCGCGCATCCAGGCGGAGATCGAAGAAATGAAACACCGTCAGAACTCCACCCATCTCTGGCGTCCCCATGCCGACGCTCTCCTACTGTTGCAGCAGGCTGCTGCCCAGGCAAATCAGAACGCGGTCGGCCACGCAGGCAGCTCGCAACCCAGCGCGGCCTCGTCGAAAAAGCCAAAATCCTCACCGCCACCATGGAGCGTTTGCGCAACCGTGTGGAACAGGTCCAGGAAACCCTCGCGCGCCTCAACCCGGAGTCCGCACCAAGGTAGCTGGATTCTCCTCCCGCCGCTCCGGCGGATCGCACGGGGTCAGCCCCTCCTGGCCGGCGCCGCACCATCTTCCTTGTTCCCCTTGTCTCTGGGTTTTGATAGAATCCGGGTTTTCGCCCGACCCCGCACGCAGAAGGAAGCTCGTCCCCATGTTCAAACGAATCCTGATCGCCAACCGCGGCGAGATCGCGGTTCGCATCATCCGTGCCTGCCGCGAGATGGGTATCGAATCGGTCGCGGTCTATTCCGATGTCGATCGGCGCGCTCTGCATGTGCGCAAGGCCGATTTCTGCGAGTACCTCGGTCCCGCCCAGGCGTCCGAGTCCTACCTCAACATTCCCAAGATTCTCGAGGCCGCGCGCCGCAGCGGCGCCGAGGCCATCCATCCCGGTTACGGATTCCTTTCCGAAAACGCAGGCTTCGCCCGCGCCTGTCATGAGGCCGGGATCGTCTTCATCGGGCCCTCGCCTGAGTCCATGGAAATGATGGGCTCCAAGACCAGGGCGCGCCAGAACATGAAGAAGGCCAACGTTCCCTTCGTTCCCGGAACCGACACCGGCCTCAAGAGCGCTGCCGAGGCCCTCGCCGTCGCCGAATCCATCGGTTACCCGGTCATGCTCAAAGCCGCCGCCGGAGGTGGCGGCAAAGGCATGCGCATGGTCGCCAACCCAAAGGATCTCGCCTCTGCCCTGGCGACCACCCAGAGCGAGGCCCAGCGTTCCTTCGGCGACTCCGAGGTCTATATCGAGAAGTTCATCGAAAACCCGCGCCACGTCGAGATGCAGATGTTCGGCGACACCCACGGCAACGTCATCTATCTCGCCGAGCGCGAGTGCAGCGTGCAGCGCCGCCATCAGAAGGTCCTCGAAGAAGCGCCCTGCTCCTTCGTCGATCCCGACATGCGCCGCCGCATGGGCGAAGTCTCCGTCCAGGTCGCCAAGGCCGCCAATTACTACAACGCCGGCACCGTCGAGTTCCTCATCGATGCCAACAAGAACTTCTATTTCCTCGAGATGAACACCCGCCTCCAGGTCGAGCATCCCGTTACCGAGATGGTCACCGGAATCGATCTCGTACAGCTCCAGTTCCGGGTCGCCGCCGGCGAGCCGCTCCCCCTCAAGCAGGAGGACATCATCCTCCGCGGACACTCCATGGAGCTTCGCGTCTACGCCGAGGATCCCGACAACAATTTCTTTCCGTCGCCCGGACGCATCACCCGTCTCATCTCGCCCTCCGGCCCCGGCATCCGCCGTGACAGCGGCATGTACGAGGGATGGGTCGTGCCCCTGGACTACGATCCGCTCCTCGCCAAGCTCATCGCCTACGGCGAAAATCGCACCCAGGTCATCAACCGCCTGCGCCGCGCTCTGGTCGAGTACTTCATCGGCGGCATCAAAACCAATCTCTCGCTCTTCCGCCGCATCCTGCTCGATCCTGACTTCCAGGCCGGACGCATCGATACCGGCTTCCTCGACCGCCTCCTCCGGGAGCCGCCCATCGTTGACGCGCGCACCGTGCGCCGGGTGCCCATCGTCGCTCTTGCCGCCGCCATCTTTGCCCAGCAACCGCCGCCCGGAGCCCAGCCCTCCGACGGTCAGGACGGCCTGCACAGCGCCACCCCGCGCGTCGTCGCCGCTCCTGGAACCGGCGAGCCCAAGCCGGGTGGCTGGAAGACCGCCGCGCGCACCGAGGGGGTGGGCCGATGAAGTACGAAGTCCTGATCGATGGTCATCTCCACCAGGTCCAACTGGAACGCGCCCACAAGGGCTTCGAGTGCACCGTCGATGGCGAGACCTTCACCCTTGACGTTGCCATGACCGCGCGCGACGTCCTTTCCATCATTCACAACGGCCGCAACTACGAGGCTAAGCGTGAGTATTCCCTCATGGGAGAGACGCACATCATCGTCGGTTCCGAGCGCTTCTTCGCCGAAGTCCGCGACCCCCGTTCTCTGCGCAGCCGCCGCGCCGCCGCTGGAGCCGAAGCCGGACCCGCCAAAATCCTCGCTCCCATGCCCGGGAAAATCGTCCGCCTCCTCGTCGCCGAAGGCGACCAGGTCGAAGCCGGTCAGGGCCTCGTCGTCGTCGAAGCCATGAAAATGCAAAACGAGATCAAGACCACAAAGAACGGCAAAGTCACCAGAATCGCCGTTGGGGAAGCCTCCGCCGTCAATGCCGGAGACCTGCTGGCCATCGTCGAATAATCGCCGCTCCGCCTCCGGTGCCGCCGTTTACCGCCACCGCCGCGGGTGTACGCGTTTGCCGCCAAAGCCTCGGGCGCATGCATCCGCCGCCACAGCTTCGGGTGCCCCACGTTCGCCCGCCTTTGGCTAACGTGGGGTTGTTGACCTTGCTCCAGTTCTCGTCCCTGTCCCTGTTCTTGCACTCGCGCCTGTATTTGTTCTCGCACTTGCTCTTGCATTTGCTCCTGATTTGTTCTTGCATTTGTTTTTGCATTTGCTCTTGCATTTGCTCTTGCATTTGCTCTTGTTCTTGTTTCTTAATTTGTCATCCTGAGCGAGTGATAAAACTTTTGTATCTGATTGTTTTTATTGCGGATAACATGCCAATTTATGGCTGTGTAGGATCTGTGCAGGGAAACTGTGTAAATTTCAGCCAATTTGGCAGCTCCAGGTTCCTTGAGCATGAGGGGCCGGGGTGCGTCGCCCCTTCTTCCGAAGCCAGAACAGCAACGCACAGAGTAGCCATATCCATACGCGATGTCGGTTCCTGCTGTTCATACTGCTAACGATAAATGATCGCATTCGTCGTCGGAGCCTTCAGAGGCTCAGACCCATATCCATGCCTTGACTCTTCTCCTGCTTCGGAGTCTGGGCGATCTCAGGCCGCAGCGGCTCTCGCTCCGGTGTATGGGCGCTCTGGTGCGAAACATCATGGCCCAACGCTTGCGGGAGCTTTTCTCGGTCATTCGTGAAAATCTGCGCATCGTGCGCGCCGCGCGAAACCGAGACATAGGCCATGCGATTGTTGAGCAGGTCTTTTGCGCCAAGCTCCGTATCTACATTGATGAGCACACGGTCTGC
This sequence comes from uncultured Acidobacteriota bacterium, assembly GCA_963707735.1. GTDB lineage: Bacteria > Acidobacteriota > Terriglobia > Terriglobales > Acidobacteriaceae > TOLSYN. The sequence goes on from CAVPRB010000005.1 coordinate 90,222, forward strand.
GGTCTGCCCCTGGCTGGAGTAGCTGGTCACGGCGTAGCCGTGATCCAGATGCGGGTGCCGCTGCGGATCGAAGTTCATGCTGCGTTCGTTATCCAGCTTCAATCGCATCGTGCCATCCTGCGCGATGCCTTCCACCGTTCCAAGTTCACGATTCGCAATCTTCATCTCATTGTTGGGCGCGGTGAACTGGATGCGGTCGCCTACAGAAAATGCCTTCTCCTGTTCTCGGTAGACAGAGACACCCATCTGGCGGCGCGGATCGTAGGTCGTCTGTTCCCCATTCGTCCGCAGAACCGTCAGCGTGTTTTCCTGGGCATTTACTGAAACAACGCGGGTGTATTCGCCCTTCTCAATGCCGGTCTCCTGAGAGCTACGCGAATAGCGCACGATGTCATTCACTTGATACTGCTGCGCCCAACCACGGTCTGCGCCGGTCATCTCCTGGCGCGGAACGAGCGTCTGCACGGAGTGTTCTTCGCGGCTTACAACGCCACGCGATTGCAACTCGTCATGTATCCGTTGGTTGATCTCCGTCCGTGAACGGTTGTCGGGCGAAACTACCAGCGTGCTTTCTGGAGACTTGGCATACTCGTGTGCAATGGCCGAGATGCGCTCCTCGTGGCCCTTTACCTCATGCACGCGACCCTGCCGGTCGAGATTTTCGACTGCGGCTCCAACCTGACCGTGAGCCAACTGCTCCACGGCTTGCTTCAGCTCCGGGTCGCGCTGCCGCACGATCTCCTCCAGCTTCACCGTCCGCATTCCCGCTTCCTGAAGTTGCGCGAAGGGACGGCCTGCCTCAACTGCTTCATGCTGGCGCGTATCGCCTACCAGCAGAACGCGGTCATTAGGATGGAGCCGTTCTACAAACTCGTACATCTGGCGAGTAGAGGCCAGTGACGACTCATCGAGTACATACAATCGCTTCTCGCCGGTGTCCGGCTGCTGCGCCTCTGGCAAGGTGACGCTGAAGCGTTGAAGTCTCGATACCGGCTTCGCCGAGCTTATAAGCCGCGCGGGATGTCGGCGCGAATCCTTCGACCGTATACCCTTGCGCCTCCGCACCTTCACGAACCACAGCCAGCGTCGTTGTCTTGCCGCCGCCGGCGACTCCATCCAATCCAACAATCTTCTCGCGGCTCACAAATATCTCATCGACCGCGCTGCGTTGCGCCGGACTCAACTCCGGGTGCCGGTCTTCTGTCGCAATCCGCAACTGCGGTGAAACCAGCATCGGATCGCCATAGCCGCGCTCATTGCCTCTCTGCATCTGGCCGACGATCTCCTTCTCCATGCGAATCATCTCGGCAGTCGTGTACTGTGGCGCGGCGCGGCCATCCGTCTGTTCAATCGCGCGGAACTCGCCTCGCATCACCCGCTGCTCAAACTCATGCCGCACCTGGCCGTAGGTCGCCTGACCCATGCTGCGATCCATCGCCGCTTGTAGGATGGCTCGCTCATCCTGCACTGCCGAACGCTCGAAGACATGGTTGCGCGAATAGGTCACGGACTGCTGCACCGTCTTCTCCGGTTGTTGCGCATGGTGGTGAGCCTGTTCGCGCGCTTGCGCGACGACACGATCCGCTTGATGGCCGAACTGCGCGGCTAGTTCACGATGCCGCTGCAACACTTCTTCCGGCGAAAGCAGCTCTTTGCTATCTCGCGTGCGGTGAGCAGCGACCTGGGCCGCGCCTGCGCCGTCTCTACCTATCTCTTGTAAATGCTCTTTGATCTGTTCACGGCGTGGACTCGATGCGTCGAGATACTCCTGCGTGTAGCCCTTGATCTCCGGTTGACCATGCTTGCCGCGTTCGATCTCATAACCCAACCCATGCAACCGTATGGCAAGCTCTGAGCGGTACACGCTGGTCGCATACTGCTGGGACTGGAACAAGCTGCGTTCCTGGAGCGCGCGTGTCTGGCCGTTCTCGCGTTCGGTGACATTGAAGATTACGGCATGGGTGTGAAGCTGCGGCGCAGCATAACCGTCCACCGGACGGGCAGTGTCATGCTCGAATGTCGCCGCTATGAATTTGCCGGTCGTCTCCGGTGCATGGACGTTGCCGATACGGGCCTGCGTGTATCGCTCCAGTTCTCCAAGAGCGACGCGGACGCTTTCACGGTGCGCTTCGCGCACACGCTCATCACCGCCAACAAGGGCAGTGAGAGAGACGGACTTCGGCGCAGAGAATGTAGCATCCCAACCGGCGCGATGCTCCACGCTGGTGATCTCCTTGCCGTACTCGTTTTCGTAGGTTCTGGCAGGCTGGTGTTTGACGAGTTGCACACCGCTTTCAGGATGCTGGCCTTCGCTCAGACGGGCGAAGTGTTCGGAGCCAACTTCACCATGCAGGCCCCACTCCTGCGCAAGCTTGCCCTGCCACTCGCTATGGGCCTGCTGGTCGCGGCTCCAGTAGTTCTGCTTTTCAGAAGTGAATTCGCGGGAGTGATACGTGCGGGCCTGACCAGCAGATAACGATTTGGAGATGGTCAACATACGCGCGTCACTCAATCCACTGGGATTCATCCCAATCCGAAGCCTCTTCATTCACCGCTCTCTGCTTTGAGAACGGAGCGAAAACAGTCTGCTTCTTCGCAGGCTTCTTGGCGACTGCGCTCGGATTGCTGACAGGAGTTGTAGAGGCTTCGACGAGAACAACTGGCGGCGCAGGTCTGGGAACAAGCACCGGCATATTTCGCTCGATGAATCCAGGCTGCTTTGCTTTGGGTTTTAGATAAGGAAGACGCACCGGGACGACCCGATTCCCCTGCTTGATGTAGCCATGCAATGGCTCAAGCCCCGCAATCTCGGAAGGCATGACGAGCGGCTTGGTCGCAATCTCCATCGCGAACGATTTCTTGCTTCGCAACAATCCCATCGAACGCGACTCTTTTAGCCGCTCGACTTCGATTTCTCCGATAGCCTCCGAGATCCATTTCGCCGCGCGCGGCTCAGAGGTCTTGAAGAAGATTTTTGTCGCTGGCTGGGAGAGCATGGTCTCGGCATCCTGGCCGTATCGCTTCTCTAATTGACTCCGGCCCTGAAAGCCCATCACGACGGGATTGCCGTACTTGCGATTCTCCGTAACGGCGGAGTGAAGCTGAGGCAATTTGTTAAGGCTGGCGAGTTCGTCGAGGACGAACCAGACGGGCTTGACGTTGGGAGCATCGCAGTAGCCCATCATGCGCAGGATAAACAGATCAAGCCACACGGAATGCAGTGGAAGAATCTTCTCCCGATACGATGACTGCGAGGTGAGGAAAACCCAACGCTTCCGCTCGTCGTACCACTCGGCAGTGGCAAACGTCGGCCTCGTGTGCTCCCACTCCGGTAACAACTCCAAACTGTCGGCAACCATGTTCAAACTCGAAAGTACACCGGCCCGCTGCGCAGGCGCGGCGGGGTCGAGCAGCGGCGCGAGCGGAGTTCCTTTTATTGCGGCCTCGATGTTCGATGGATTCGCCATCATCCGAAGAATGTCCCTGGGCTGCGGCTTCCATTTCAATAGGTGCGCCAATATCCGGCGCGGTCCATCCGTAAAGAACTCCTTTTCGTACTCCTTCTCGGGAAGAAAGGCAGCCGCAATGGTCATCGCAGTTTCATCGCGTGTAATCTCGTCGCCAAGCCCCCAATAGGGACAGCGTGTATCGAGAGGATTGAGGATCAAGTCGCCCCGCGCTGGCGAGTAGAACTCAGGGGTAAACTCCAGCGCCGGATCGTAGACGATGGCAGTCTCTCCTCGCTCCGCAATCTGGCGAAGAATCTGCCGGATCGCCGAAGACTTACCGCTGCCGGTGTCGCCCATCAAGAGGAGGTGGCTGGCTTCGAGATTTCGAGGGACGCGAAACGATGGACTCGCCCATCCGGGAAGCAATTTGCCGAACCGATCAAGCCATGGATTATCCCACCGCAAGCGCAGTTGAATACCATCGGCCTTTGTCTGGCGATTCCAGCGCAGAGCGGACAGCAGCTCCGGCCCTTTCGTGCGGCGTCCGTGACGCTCTTCCTGCTTCGACTGGTCGTGAAGCCATATCCGCAAGGCGAGCAGAGCGAGGATGAAAGCCACTCCCCACAAAACAGGATGGAGTAGAAGGTGCCAGAAGCCCTCTCCGTCATAAAATGACGCCTGAAGATATCGTTGCAACTCGGCGGCATTGACCCGCTCTTTCGTTCCCTGTTCGAGACTCTTCCAACCCGCATCCCGAGCAGCAGAAGAGAGCTTCATGGGAACGGCAAGACGCTCTTGATCTGCCGAGGAACCGGACACAATATCGGTCGGGCCGGCGAGTTCTTCGGTCCGGCCGGGAGCGGTCTTGAATATCCACTGAACGTCAGTCGTTGCGCTCGGAGAATTCTTGAGGGCCGTACTGTTAAAGTATGCGTCGTAGTAATACCGCTCCAAGGGCGGCATCGTGAACGAATACCAGATGGTCAACGGGACGCTAAACAACACGGGGCCGACCGCGATGAGAAACACGATCAGCCACGGAAACCGGCGCGGAAATCGCATCGGTTTCATGGCACTTCCTCGGACGGTTTGCCGCCGTTCTTGAGCCTCAGTTTAACCAGAAACTCGTCGGCCTTTTGCTGTTTAACGGAGTCGGCGTATGCCAGCATCTTGCGGAGCGATTCGTCCGTCAACGGGCCTTTGGAAGCTGCCGCGAACAGATTAAGGATAAGGGTACGAATCGCCATCAGTTCCGCGAGCAGGATCGGGTCGGTATTCTGGGCAGGGACGGAACGCGCCTGGGCGAGCGCAGCGTCGCGCAGCCACTCGCCAACCTTCTTCCCTGCGCTTGCGGCTGCGGCTTCGACTTCGGAAAGCTCCGCCTCGGACAACCGGGTGCCGATGGAATTGGTGCGGTACTTCTCGGAGGTCCGGGCAGCGTGCACCGCTGGCGGAATCAGTGAAGGCGGCTTCGAGTCGGTGGTAGACACTGCAAATTTGACCCCGGCAGGAACTTAAATCGTCACTCAGTTGGATGCCAGGTTATGGAGCATGGTTTTCGTAAGGGCTTTTGCATCATCAAGTTCGCACCCGGTAACTTCATCGGTAGCATTCGCTACCCACATGTTCACGCTCGGAAACGAGAACTCGCAAGCTGCTGAAAGCACACATGTTAACCATCGTAAACAAATGTGTACGAACGCAGTTCCCCATTGGGGATGACGTGTCAACCCTACAACCGCTGCGCAGCAGCGCGACTCCGGTCCTCAGGCGAGTCAGAACTCGCCGGTGGGCGAGATGACATGAAGCAACCGCGCCCGCTACGCCAATTACAGGATCTCGTGCCGCCACGCACTACGGCGGCACTGCCCGTCGAGTGGGAAAAATGCGTAGTGGGTCAGATCGAAATTTTTGTACTTTGACCCCGCGTCGCGGCGACTTCCGAAACGAGACGGACAGGATTGGCGGCACCTTTGCGCCGGAATTTCTCGGGAACTCGTCTGTTGACATAGAGGCTCTTAACTGCTGCCTCTGCGGGAACGCCTACAAAACCAATTCGGCCGGGGATATTCTCGATCAGCCAAGGAAAGTTTTCCTTTGTGGATGGCAACCACTCTGTGGGCCGGAACGCGTCAACCACGATCCCGTGACGGTGCGCTAGGACAAGCTTGAACTTTTGGACTCCACTTTTGCTCAGTCGCCACGTGCCCCGCACAGCGTCATAGACACTCTTTCCTTCCTCTTCATAGCTCTTGTTGATGCAAATGAGGATTAGTGGCTCTCTGGCCTCGAATGGCTCGGCAGCGTAGTCTCTGACAATCTCTTCGACATGCCTGCATCCGTAGTCGTCAGACCCATGGCCACCAATTTGATTCGTTAGGCCCGGATAGGCATCAATCAGAGCGGCTTCGATTTGAAAGGCGACTCTCGCAGTCTCGATATTGTGCCTGTGGATGACGTGACCAACGTCAAGTTGTGTTGCTCGAATCGCTTTGATGCGGCTTATTTTCAGTTCGGCTTCATCTTCTTCCGCAGTTGCTGACAACGCACCCTTTAAGTGCTGAAAAATCCGGTCACCCTTTCCCTTACCGATGTAGAAGGTTTCGCCATTCCGAGGATCAATCAGCCGGTAAACGTACCAGTTCAGGCGAACCGCAACGCCAGGCGGAAACTTGTCTCTCTGCATTGCACCGTCCCCCGGGCTCATCTTAGCACTGGAACTGACCATTCAAACCGGCCCACTACCGAAACAATGACGCCCAGCGCTTTTCTGGGGCATCCCTCAAGGGCGGGTAGACGGCTCCAGACAATTCTTCCTTCTGGGTCCGTCGAACTGCGTCACTGAATTGCAGCCGTGGCTATAAACGGCCTTGCCGCAATGCACAGACTAATTACCAGCACTCCCATGTGTTCCCGGCGAGAGCGGTTCGGCGCTGGCCGTTGGGTGGGCTGAAGATGCCGCACCGGTGCTCTTCCGGGGCGTCAAAAAGGGCGGGCAGACGGCCAGCAATACAAAGAAATGCGGAGCCGGTCTTGCTGGCTCCGCCGAAAGGCTTCCGGTTGGTAGGGGTTATGCCGCTGCTTTCTTCGTGGGCTTCGATGCCGGTTTGGGCGTGGCCTTCTTCGCGGCCTTGGCCTTTTCTTTCGCAGCGAACTCATGCTTGACCTTGGACGTGATTGCGGCCACGTCCACCTTATAGTAGTCGGCGGCCTCGCGGAGGGTTTTGCCGGTATCGTTGGGCGAGTGTGTCGTTTGCAGAATGGCCACTTCGACCAACAGGCGTCCGAGTGTGCTTTCGTCCGACTTGCGTAGAAAGGACGCAAGCAACTTGGCCGGAGCGTCGGCCAAGTTGGGTTTGCCGAGGTTGTGCTGGCGAAGAATGATCGCTAAACGGCGCTCGTCCAAAATGGCGGCGAGACGCTCGACCACAAACAACAGGTCGCGTTTCATCAGGCGAACGGGGACCGCTTCGCCGACGGCGCTGAGGACGCGCAAGCCCGTGACCTGAGCGATGGCCTCCTCGCGGCGGCGCTTTTCTTGTTCGGCCTTGATTGTCGCATCGGTTGCGGGCTTCTGCTTGCGGGCGTGATGGATGGGGCAATCGGGATTCGCGCAAACACGCTTCGTCTCGCCCTTTTCGCTGCCTTCGGTGACGATGGCCTCGGTGGTGAACTTGCAGGTCTTGTACTCCGGCCAATCGCGTTGTTTCTGGCTGGTCGGCTTCTCGCTGCGAATCTCGACGTACTTGTTGCGCGGGACTGCTGCGCTGCCGTCTTTTGGCTGGCCGTAAGCCGTGCTGATCTGTACCAGCTTGGGCTTTGAGGCAACGGTCTGTTTCACATGCGCGTCCAGCTTGGCAGCGTAGCATTTAGGGTCCGAGCAACTGTCGTGCTGCGTGGCTATGCCCTCGAAAAGTAGGACATTGTGGCCGGTACGCTTCGGACACTCGACACACGCGCCCGCCTCGGGCACAAGCGCGGCATCCTCTTTCGAGAACGGCGCGGCGGCAAGCTCCAACAGAATGTTGTGTTCGATCCACTGTTGCAGATGGCGAACGGGAAGCAAGATGCGCTTTCCCTTGCTGCCGTTGGTGTACTGCTCCTGATAGCAAGCGGCGAGTGCTTCTTCCTGCTGCGCGGATTGCAACTTGGCCAGCAAAAGCGCGTGGCCCACGCCGATTTCATCTCTGGCAAAGGCTTCGATAACGGCGGGGGCAAGCTCAACCAATCTCAATCTCGCTGCGACGTATGCGGGATTCTTGCCAACCTTGGCGCCTATTTGTTCGATGGAATACTTCGGCTCCTCAAGCCGCATCAGGGCGGCGAAGCCCTGCGCCTCGTCGAGCGGATGCACGTCACGGCGCTGGAGGTTTTCAACGATGCTGGTTTCAAGCGCCTGGGCGTCGGTCAGTTCGACGATGCGGACAGGCGCGGTTTCGAGTCCTGCCAGTTGCGCCGCACGGTAGCGCCGCGCTCCGGCAACGATCTCGAAGTGATGGTCCACGGGCCGCACGACAAGCGGCGCGAGAATGCCTTGCGTTTTGATTGATTCGGCAAGTTCGTTGAGCGCAGCTTCGTCAAAGCTGCGGCGGGGATTGTTGGGTGACTCAGTGAGCGAATCAAGCGGTAGGTTGCGATATTCGGATTGGACTTCGATTGTCATAATAACTTCTCCTTTGATGTTTTCCAGCGTGAACGCATGAGCGGGCCGCGTGTGCCCGCCCAGAAAGTGGCAGGTTAGCGGCTGCGCTCGAAGGCTTCAACAAAGCCCTGTGCACGGAGATTCCTATCCCACATACGGGCGAACTGCTCGTGCTGGTGCAAGAGGTCGGGATAGAAAACGTAGTTCTTCTCGTCGCGTGTGCGTGAATACTGCTCCACACCCATGTAGTCGTTGCGAAAGTAGTACGCTGTCATGGTCCAACTTGTGCCGAGCGGGTTAGTCAACTCGAAACACATCTCCGGGTCGCGCATCAGGTCGCCATTCTGTTCGCCGTAGTGTGCTACGGAAATCGCCAAAGCCTTGAGCGGGCCGGGTTCCGGCGTGGCTTCGATGACAAGCGCCATATAGGGCGGGTTCTCAATCCGCAGATAAAGATCGCTGCGATAGCCTCCCGCCCATTCGAGGATTTGGAGAATGGTCCTCATTAGGCCACCTCCGCCACGGTCTCGGCCTCCTGCGCCGCGTCGTCGGTTTCAACGGCGGCGAGAATCACGGCTGATGTGCGTTGAATGACTTCAAGGCTTTCGGCCAAGAGTGCCGCGTTGCCCGCGTACATCTGGATGTAGTCGCTTGAAGCGGTTCCCATCTCCAAGCCAACGGCCTGACCCACAATAAAGGCCACTGCCTCGGCCTCCGTCTCTCGGATGGTCTGCGTGGTAAATGTGCGGCGCTCGGCGCGATGCAAAAGTTCATGCGCCGTTTCATGCACCAACGTGGTGAACTCCTCGGCCTTCGACTGGCCGGGAAGAATGACGATCTTGCCGCCGTAGCTGACGCCCAAGGCCGGGGCAATCTTCTCGTTGAATTCCAGCTTGATGTTCTGCGCCGCAAGAAAGGCAATCAGCCGGTCGCGCTGTCCGCCGACTTCGCCGGTAATGGTGCGGTCAAACTCCGGCAGGTCCGCGCCTTCGGTCTGGCAGATGTCGAAGACGTAAACGGCACGAAAACCAATCAGCATGGGTGCGGGCTTCGCGTCCTGATTCGTGGTCTGTTCCTGCTCCGCTTCGTCTCTCCTGCGCCGGTATCCGATCATAGGCGCGAGAATCTGTATGCCCTTCTCGCCCCTCTTCACAAATCGTCCAAGCTCGTTCCATGCCCGGATGCCCGCAACGTGCGAGGCTGTGGGGCGCTGGCGTGCAATGGCAAGGATGTTGCCAAAGCTGTATTTGTGGAAGCGGGCCATTGCGCCGAGGTACGCGGTCAAGGTATCGCTCTTGCCCGCCTCAAGCTGCTGAATGAGAAAATCCACGGCCTGCTTGATGACAAGCTGTGCGGGGTTGTCCTTCTGGCTGGTGCGCTGCTGGTAGGGGGAGGTGCTGCGCTCGGTGCGCCGCGCCGCATTTGTCCTGTGCGGCGTGGCGGTGCTGCTGATGGTTGCTGACATGGCTCTATTCCTCGATTGCTGCCCGCTGTGGGGCGATTTGCGTCCATGTGCGGAAAGCTCTCAACCAAATTTCTTTTGTTGAGTGCTCCCGCTTCATGGCTCTTGCGGCGGGCAGGGGCGCGGAGGGTTCGGTCAAGGCCGCGCGTTCTGTGCGCGTTCATCGCAGCGCAGCGGAGAGCCTTGACGGGTTCCGACCGCCTCTGCCATAAAGCCGCCTGAAGCGGGGGCACTTGATAAAAGAAGAAATTTAGGACTCATTCCGAATTGCAATGCGCTCTTCGGGGCCGGGCGTTGCGGGGCAGGAACGAGATTGTTACGGAACCCTTATGCCGTGATGAACAGGTAGGACTATTTTCTGAGGTACCACTTCCGAATATCGCCACTCGCATGGAATTCGAAGAGGAAGAGATCGATATCGTGCCTGATGAACATCTCATGGCATGGTGGTTTTGGGAACGCGCTTCGCCCTGTTTGCGTTAGACTAGCCGGCATTTCGACTCACGAAAACTCACTGTCCCGCAGAAATGCGTAGATGGTGTATGGATCTCTGTCAAAGATCGGTAATCGCCCGACTTCAGGCTATTTCGCTGGCCAGTAAGGCGCTTGTCTCGGCGACCACGCGGTCTTGGAATTTCGGGGCGCGCACGAACGCGGAACCTTGCACGGGGT